>NZ_CAKAKB010000003.1 GCF_916618755.1 Actinotalea sp. Marseille-Q4924
CCGCGTTAGGGCTGACGGCGCCGGCGGGGCGGCGGCGCCGGCGGGACGATCCTGCCGAGCACGATGTCGGCGGCGGGCACGTCGACCTCGCCGCGACGGGTCCGGATGCGCACGCCGTGGGGCCCGGTCCCCAGCAGGTCCCCGAGCACGTCAGACAGGCCGCCCTCGGCGAGCCGTCGCCGCACCACCACGCGGACGCCCACCGGCCAGGTGGTCCACGCCGGTCGACGTGCGGACTCCTCCATCACCTGAGGGATACTAGGTGGGCGCGCCCGCGCTGCGGCGGCGGACGGCGCAGCCGCAGGCCAGCCAGTACCCGACGCCAGTCGAAGGGATCGCCACCCGTGACCTACGTGATCGCCCAGCCGTGTGTGGACGTCAAGGACAAGGCCTGCATCGAGGAGTGTCCCGTCGACTGCATCTACGAGGGGAAGCGCTCGCTCTACATCCACCCGGACGAGTGCGTAGACTGCGGGGCGTGCGAGCCGGTGTGCCCGGTCGAGGCGATCTACTACGAGGACGACGTCCCCGCGCAGTGGAGCGAGTACTACACGGCGAACGTCGAGTTCTTCGACGTCCTCGGGTCCCCGGGCGGCGCGGCGAAGCTCGGCGAGATCGACCGGGACCACGCCATCATCGCGGCGCTGCCGCCCCAGAACGGCGCGTGACGCGCTCGGCGCCCTCGGCCCCCGTCGCGGCGCCGGGGCGTGGCGCCGGCCGGGCGGCCTGAGGTGGGTCTGCTGACCGGCGGGCTGCCGGACTTCCCCTGGGACACGCTCGTCCCGTTCAAGGACCGCGCCCGGCGCCATCCGGACGGTCTCGTCGACCTGTCCGTGGGCACGCCCGTCGACCCCACGCCGGCATTGGTGCGCGAGGCGCTGGCGGCCGCCGCCGACGCGCCGGGCTACCCCACGACGCACGGGACCGCAGCGCTGCGCGAGGCCGTCGTGGACTGGTTCGCGCGACGCCGTGGCGTGCCCGGGCTGGACCCCGACGCGGTCCTGCCCACCGTGGGCTCCAAGGAGCTCGTCGCCTGGCTGCCGTCCCTGCTGGGGCTCGGCGAGGGCGACGTCGTCGTCCACCCGGAGTGCGCGTACCCGACGTACGACGTCGGCGCCCGCCTCGCCGGCGCCACCCCCCTCCCCGCCGACGACGTCTCGGTGTGGGAGCGGCGTGACGACGTCCGGCTGGTCTGGCTCAACTCGCCCTCCAACCCCACCGGTGAGGTCCTCGGCGTCGAGGACCTGCGCCGGGCGGTCGCCGCCGCGCGTCGGATCGGCGCCGTCGTGGCGAGCGACGAGTGCTACGCGCTGCTGCCGTGGGCGGAGCCGTGGGTGACGCGGGGCGTGCCCAGCGTGCTGGACCCGGCGGTGACCGACGGTGACGTGCGCGGCCTCCTCGCCGTCCACTCGCTGTCCAAGCAGTCCAACCTGGCCGGGTACCGGGCGGCGTTCGTCGCCGGCGACCCGGCCCTGGTGCGGCGGCTGCTGGAGATCCGCAAGCACGCGGGCATGATCGTCCCCGCCCCGGTCCAGGCGGCGATGGCGACGGCCCTCGCCGACGACGAGCACGTCGCCCAGCAGCGCGAGCGCTACCGGCGCCGGCGGGCCGCGCTGCTGCGCGGGCTGGAGGCCGCCGGGCTGGAGGTGGACGGCTCGCCCGCCGGCCTGTACCTCTGGGCCCGGGCGGCGGGTGCCGGCCAGGACTGCTGGGCCACCGTCGGGGACCTCGCCGACCAGGGCATCCTCGTGGCGCCGGGCTCCTTCTACGGGCCGGCGGCGGCGCGCCACGTCCGGGTGGCGCTGACCGCCTCGGACGAGGACGTCGTCCGCGCGGCCGCCCGGCTCGAGGGCGCCTAGGACCGGCTCGTCCGCGAGTGCCGCCCGCGCTTGCGAGGGCCGACGGCGCGGATCCCTCGTCCCATGAATGGCCTGCGTCACGGGCAGGTTTGACGCTCCCTTGGTCCCCTGCGCCTGCTGCTTGACCGGTACTTGGGTCGAATCCGTGTGAGCGGGATCACGTCCCCCCAGGGACCTTGAACCCTCGTTGGGTTTTCGCAACCCGTCCTGCCGAACGTACTCTTACCGTGGCCGACGACGCCCCAACGCACGTCCGGACCCGCCGACATCCTCGCGCTGGGTCTGCTGCAAGGAGGAAGCATGACCCAGACTGCGACCACCCCGGTGGAGCTCCGTGTCGGTGACCGCTCGCTCGAGCTGCCGGTCCGTCCCGCGAGCATGGGCAACGACGGTGTCGTCGTCTCGTCGATGCTCAAGGAGACGGGGCTCGTCACCGTGGACCCCGGCTTCATGAACACCGCCTCGTGCGAGTCGGCGATCACGTACATCGACGGTGACGAGGGCGTGCTGCTGTACCGCGGCTACCCGATCGAGCAGCTCGCGGAGCGCTCCTCCTTCCTCGAGGTCGCCTACCTGCTCACCCATGGGGAGCTCCCGACGGCGGAGCAGCTGTCGGCCTTCACGGAGCGCGTCGAGCGGCACACCCACCTGCACGACAACTTCAAGGCCCTCATCGGCGCGTTCCCCGAGACCGCGCACCCGATGGCGGTCCTGTCGAGCGCCGTGTCGGCGCTGCCGGGGTACTACCCCGAGAGCGTGGACCCGTTCGACCCCGCCACCGTCGAGCTGGCGACCGTGCTGCTCCTGGCCAAGGCCCCGACCATCGCGGCGTACGCGCACCGCCGGGCCCTGGGCCAGGAGATGATCGGCCCGGACCAGGGCCGGGGCTACGTCGCCGACTTCCTGCGCATGGCCTTCCAGCCGAACGGCACCGTCTGGGAGCCGGACGAGACCATGGTCAAGGCGCTGGACCTGCTCCTCATCCTGCACGCGGACCACGAGCAGAACTGCTCGACGTCGACAGTGCGGATCGTCGGGTCGAGCCACGCGAACCTCTACGCGTCGGTCTCGGCCGGCGTCAACGCGCTCAGCGGACCGCTCCACGGCGGCGCGAACGAGGCCGTCCTGCAGATGCTCACCGAGATCCAGCAGTCCGGCGGCGACGCGACGGAGTTCATGCGCCGGGTGAAGAACAAGGAGCAGGGCGTCCGCCTCATGGGCTTCGGCCACCGGGTGTACAAGAACTACGACCCCCGCGCGGCGATCGTGAAGAAGGCGGCGGACGAGGTCCTGTCGGCGCTGGGCAAGCGTGACGAGATGCTCGACATCGCGATGCGCCTGGAGGAGATCGCGCTCAACGACGAGTACTTCATCGAGCGGAAGCTCTACCCCAACGTCGACTTCTACACCGGACTCATCTACAAGGCGATGGGCTTCCCCACGAGCATGTTCACCCCGCTGTTCGCGGTGGGCCGCATGCCCGGGTGGATCGCGCAGTGGCGCGAGATGATGAACGACCCGAGCACGAAGATCGGCCGTCCCCGGCAGGTCTACACCGGCCCGACGACGCGCGACGTCGCCCCGGTCGACCAGCGCTGAGCGGACCGGCCGTCCCCGGCGTGCGGGACCGGCCACGCACGCGCGAGCGGGCGCCAGTGCGCCGGCGTGACGCTCAGTCCGCGAGCGTCACCCGGACCTGACCCGCCGGGACGGGCTCGCGCGCCGGTCCCCAGGCGCCCTCGGCGCGGTCCCAGCGCCGGTCGGCGTGCTCGACCCCCACCACGTGGTGCGGCTCGGCGACGGCGACCGCCCAGTGCGCGACCGCCCACCCGGAGCGGGCGGGGTCGCCGCCGGGCAGGGACGCGCCGTCGAGGACGACGGCGCCCGTGGCGTCCACCGTCGCTGCGACCGTCCCCGCGAAGTCGCGCTGGACCCGGGCGGTGAGCTGCGCCGGGTCCCCGGACCCCTCGGGCTCGCGCAGGTCGCACGTCACCGTCGCCGCGCTCCAGCCCGTGAGCCCCGACGCCCACGCCCGCGAGCGGGTCTCGTGCTGGGCGTAGGCGTCCGGGAAGCCCGACCGCTGGACCCGCTGCGCCGCCACGGTGATCTCGAGCTCCTCGTACCCGTCCACCCGCGCCAGGGCGTCGAGGAAGGTGTTGGTGGAGTAGACGGGGTCCAGGATCTGCTCGACGGTGCCCCAGCCCTGCGACGGCCGCTGCTGGAAGATCCCCACGGAGTCCCGGTCGCCGTAGTCGATGTTGCGGAGCTTGGACTCCTGCAGCCCGGTCGCGAGCGCGATCGTCGCGGCCCGCGCCGGCATCCCGCGGTGCACCGTCGTCGCCGACAGGAGGGCGGCCGTCTCGGCCTGGTCCGGCTCGAGGTACCAGCGGGTCCCGTCCTGCTCGGCGGCGCACCGCACCGGGGTCACCGGTCCGACGTCGAGCCGCTCGAGGACGGCGGCCACCCCCAGCCCGGCGGCGCCCACGGCCAGGACGGTGAGGAGCAGTCCGCCGACGGCGCGCCGGGCACCGGGCCGCTGCCGGGTCTGCCGGGACGGGGGTCGGCTCACGACGGCGTCACGCCCTCAGTTGGCGTGCAGCGCGGCGTTGAGCTCGATGCCGCCGCCGCTGCGCGCGTGCACCTCGACGGCGCCCGAGACGGAGTTCCGGCGGAAGAGCAGCCCGTCCTGCCCGGCGAGCTCGCGCGCGGCCACGACGCGGGTGGCCCCGTCGTCGTCGCCGGCCACGGTGACCTTCGTGCCGGCGGTGAGGTACAGACCCGCCTCGACGACGCAGTCGTCGCCGAGCGGGATCCCCAGACCGGCGTTGGCCCCCAGGAGCGACCGCCGCCCGACGGAGATGACGACCCTGCCGCCGCCGGAGAGCGTGCCCATGATCGAGGCACCGCCGCCGATGTCGCTGCCGTCACCGACGACGACGCCCGACGACACGCGTCCCTCGATCATCGACGTGCCCAGGGTGCCGGCGTTGAAGTTCACGAAGCCCTCGTGCATCACCGTCGTGCCCGGGGCGAGGTGCGCACCCAGCCGCACCCGGTCGGCGTCGGCGATGCGGACACCGGACGGGACGACGTAGTCGACCATCCGCGGGAACTTGTCCACGCCCAGGACGGTCGGTGCGACCCCGTGCGTGGCGCGCAGCCGCAGGCGCGTGGCCTCGAAGCCCTCGACGGCGCACGGTCCCCGGTCGGTCCAGACCACGTTCGGCAGGACGGCGAAGATGCCGTCGAGCTCGAGCCCGTGCGGCTGGACGAGGCGGTGCGAGAGGAGGTGCAGCCGCAGGTACGCGTCCGCGGTGTCGGCCGGCGGGGCGTCGAGGTCGACGCGGGTCGTCACCACGACGGTCCGCACGCCGCGCGCGGGGTCGTCAACGGCGGCCGCGACGAGATCGGCGGGCGCCTCCGAGCCGTCCGGCTCGCCCAGGGCCGGGGCGGGGTACCAGACGTCGAGCACGGTGGGTCGGCCGTCGGGGCCGTCGGGCAGGGTCGTGGTGGCGAGGCCGTGGCCCCAGGCAGTGCGCGCGGTCATGATGTCGAAGGGTAGGCGAGCCCGTCGGGGCGCCGTGGATAGGGTCATCGTGTGAACGCCGCACCCCCGACGACGCCCGCGCTCGACCTGTCCACCGACGTCCTCACGCTGACGCGGGCGCTGTGCGACGTGCCGTCGGTGAGCGGCACGGAGACGGCCGTCGCGGACCTCGTCGAGGCGGCGCTGCGGCGCCTGCCGCACCTGGAGGTGCTGCGCGACGGGGACGCCGTGATGGCGCGGACGACGCTGGGGCGCCCCGAGCGCGTCGTCGTCGCGGGCCACCTCGACACCGTCCCGGTCGCCGGGAACCTGCCGACGTGGGTCGAGGGGGAGGGTGCGACGGCCGAGCTCTGGGGCCGGGGGACGGTCGACATGAAGGGCGGCGTGGCGGTGCAGCTGGCGTGCGCCGCGGCCGTCACGGAGCCGGTCCGCGACGTCACGTGGGTCTTCTACGACCACGAGGAGGTGGCGTCGGAGCTCAACGGCCTCGGACGGCTGGTCCGCCACCACCCCGACTGGCTGCGGGCCGACATGGCCGTGCTCTGCGAGCCGACGTCGGGCGCGATCGAGGGCGGCTGCAACGGCACGCTCCGCGTCGAGGTGACGGTCCCCGGGCGGGCAGCGCACTCCGCCCGCGCCTGGCGCGGCGTCAACGCGGTCCACGCGGCGGCCCCGCTGCTGCAGGCCCTCGCCGCGTACACCGCGCGGGAGGTCGGGGTCGACGGCCTCACGTACCGCGAGTCGCTCGGCGCGGTCCTCATCACGGGTGGCGTCGCGACCAACGTGGTGCCGGACCGTTGCGTCGTCACGGTCAACTACCGGTTCGCGCCGTCCCGGTCGCCGCAGGAGGCGGAGGCGCACGTGCGCGAGCTGGTGGACGGCGTCGGCATCCCGGGCGTGCAGGTCGAGGTGACCGACGCCGCGCCCGGCGCCCGCCCCGGCCTGGACCACCCTGCGGCCGCCGCGATGGCGTCGACGGTGCAGCGGCTCACGGGCCGGGCGCCCGCGGCCAAGGTGGGCTGGACCGACGTCGCGCGCTTCGCCGAGCTGGGCGTCCCGGCGGTGAACTTCGGACCGGGTGACCCGTCGCTGGCGCACGCCGACGACGAGCGGTGTCCCGTCGCCGACCTCACCACGTGCCTCGACGCGCTGCGGACGTGGCTCACGGACCCGCACGCCTGAGTCGCGCAGCGCTGCGCGCGAGGCGCGTCCTGCGATGCCCGCGCGGGGACGTGCTCGTAGGCTCGCCACCATGGACGACAGCAGCACGGACGAGCCGACGCAGGGCGTCGGAGGCACGAACGGCGACGGCAGGCAGGGCGCGACCGGCAACGGCCGCGGTGGCAGGGGGAACGGGCACACGAACGGGAACGGGTACCGCCGCGGGCCCGTGCTGCTGCGCCGTGGCCAGATCCCCGGCTCCACCAGCGACCAGCGGCTGCTGGCCCAGGGCGGCGACGCGGACTGGGTGCACATGGACCCCTGGCGCGTCATGCGGATCACCAGCGAGTTCGTCGAGGGCTTCGGAGCCCTGGCCGAGGTCGGCCGGGCCGTGAGCGTCTTCGGCTCCGCGCGGACCAGGCCGGACGCCCCGGACTACGAGACGGGGCGCGCCGTGGGCCGCGGGCTCGCCGAGGCCGGGTTCGCCGTCATCACCGGCGGTGGACCGGGGATCATGGAGGCCGCCAACCGGGGCGCGTGCGAGGGCGGCGGGCTGTCCGTGGGCCTCGGGATCGAGCTCCCGTTCGAGCAGGGCATGAACGACTGGGTCGACCTCGGCGTCAACTTCCGCTACTTCTTCGCCCGCAAGACCTGCTTCGTGAAGTACTCCCAGGGCTTCGTCGTCCTGCCGGGTGGCTTCGGCACGTTCGACGAGCTGTTCGAGTCGCTCACGCTCGTGCAGACCCACAAGGTGACGGGGTTCCCCATCGTGCTGGTGGGGCGCTCGTACTGGCAGGGCCTCATCGACTGGCTCGGGGGAGAGGTCCTCTCCCGTGGCGCGATCGACGCCGTGGACCTCGACCTGCTCGAGATCGTCGACACCGCGCAGGAGGCGGTCGCGCGCGTCCAGGAGCGCAGCGAGGCGCTGCTCGCCGAGGAGGAGGCGGTCCGGGCCAACGCAGCGGCCGAGAAGGAGGCGGAGCGCGCCTCCCGGTCGGCTCGCGGTCGCTGACCCGCGCCGGCACGGCCAGCTCGGTGTGCGCACGCCGGGACGCGGAGCCCCCGGGCCCTCGCGCGTCCCGGCGTCCCCGCCCGCATGGTCGATGATGGCGGCGTGAGCGAGCCCGCCCCCACCGCCCCCGACGCGGCGTCGCCCCGTGCCGACGTCCCGCCCGCCGGCGTCCCCCTGGTGCTGCGGGGGCGCGTGCTCGCGGCGGACCGCGGCGCGGTCATGGCGGTCGTCAACCGGACCCCCGACTCCTTCTACGCCGCGGCACGGGCCGCCGACGACGACGCCGCGCTCGCGGCCGTCGCGCGCGCCGTCGAGGAGGGCGCCGACCTCGTCGACATCGGCGGGGTGCGGGCCGGGCGGGGGCCGGTCGTCCCGGTCGAGGAGGAGGTCCGTCGCGTGCTGCCCCTGGTCCGGCTCGTGCGGGACGCCTTCCCCGACCTGCCGATCAGCGTGGACACCTGGCGCGCCGAGGTGGCGGAGGCCGTCGTGGACGCGGGCGCGGACCTCATCAACGACACGTGGGCCGGGCACGACCCGCGGCTGGTCGAGGTCGCCGGCCGTCACGGGGTCGGGATCGTGTGCTCCCACACCGGCGGCCTGCCGCCGCGCACGGACCCCTGGCGGCCGCGCTACCCCCTGCCGGAGGGGCTGCGGCCCGAGCACCCGGCCGCGCCCGGCGCGGACCCGCTCGACGGCGTCCTGCTCGACGTCCTGGCGACGCTGCGCGCCGCCGCGCGCCGCGCGGTGGACGCCGGTGTCGACCCGCGGTCGGTCCTCGTCGACCCGACGCACGACTTCGGCAAGACGACCTGGCACTCCCTGCACCTCACCCGGCGCGCCCGTCGGCTGGTCGAGCTCGGCCACCCGGTGCTCATGGCCCTGAGCCGGAAGGACTTCGTGGGGGAGTCCCTCGGCCTGCCGGTCGACGACCGGCTCGAAGGCACCCTCGCCGCGACGGTCGTCGCCGCGTGGCAGGGCGCGACCGTGTTCCGGGCGCACGACGTCCGGGCCACGCGCCGGACGCTGGAGATGGTCGGCGTGCTGCGGGGCGAGCGTCCTCCGGCCCGCACGACCCGCGGGCTCGTCTGACGGCGCCGGTGGCGCCCCGCTCCTGGCCGTGGTGGCTCCAGGTCCTCCTCGTCGCCGTCGCCGCCCGCGCGGCGTCGGCGGTGGTGCTCCTCGTGGTGGCACGGCAGCAGGCGGCGACGCCCTGGGCCGGGGCGGCGCCGTCCTACACGGAGTACGTGGGGCTGTTCTGGGACGCCTCGTGGTACCGGGAGATCGCCGAGCAGGGCTACCCCGAGGCGCTGCCGCGCGGCGCCGACGGCGCGGTCCTCCAGAACGCCTGGGCCTTCTTCCCGCTGTTCCCGCTGCTGGTCCGTCCGCTGCTCGCGCTGGGCGTCCCCTGGTCGGTGGCGGCGCCGGCGCTCGCCACCGTGCTTGGGGTGGTCGGGCTCCTGGTGGTGCACCGGGCGGTCCAGGCGTTCCTCGACCGCTCCGGCGCCTCCGGGACCGGCACGGGACCGCCGGCCGGGTCCTCGGCCCTGCCGATCGTGACCGTCGCCGTCGTCGCCACCCACCCGGCCTCACCGGTCCTGCAGGCCGCCTACACGGAGTCCCTCGCCCTGCTCCTCGTCGCGGCGACCCTGCTGGCCCTGGTGCGTCGTCGCTACGGCCTCGTGCTGCTGCTCGTCCCTCTGCTCGGGCTGACCCGTGCGGTCGCCCTGCCGATGACCGTCGTCGTCCTCGCGCACGTGGTGGACCGGGCGCGCCGGCGCGACGACGTCTTCCCCCGGGCGGACCGCGCCCTGCTCGCGCTCGCCGCGCTCCTCACGCCGGCGTCGGGGCTGCTGTGGCCGACGGTCGTCGGGCTCGCCACCGGGGAGCCCGACGCCTACGCCCTCACGCAGGGCGCCTGGCGCGGCCGCGGCGCCGTCGTCCCGCTCCTGCCGTGGTGGGACGTCGCCCGCTTCCTCGTGGAGGACGCCGCGCCCGCCCTCCTCACGGTCGCCGCCCTGGCGCTCGTGGCGCTCGCGGTGTGGCCGCGGCTGCGGGCGCTCGGGCCCGAGGCGTGGGCGTGGGTCGCGGGCTACGCCGGCTACCTCGTCGTGGTGCTCGAGCCGGGCACCAGCCTCGTCCGCTTCAGCCTCCTCGCCTTCCCGGCGGCCGCCGCGGCGTCGTCGGCGGCCCTGGCCCGTGGCGGCCGGGCCCGGCGCACCGTCGCGGTGGGCGCCCTGGTGCTCGTCGGCCTGCTCGGCCAGGTCCTGTGGGTCTGGCTCCTGTGGCGTCTCGTGCCGCCGTCCGGCTGGCCCCCGTGACGTCCGGCGCGACGGCGTCGCAGGTCGCGCGCGTGCGGGGGACCGGCGGAGCGGACGGGTGAACTAGACTTCCCCCGGACGACCGCACGGGACGTCCGGTCCCGCAGGGCCGGAGACGGCCGGTGCGGCAGGCGACGCACGGGAAGAGGGAGCCATCCATGGCCGCCATGAAGCCGAGGACGGGTGACGGTCCGCTCGAGGTCACGAAGGAGGGCCGCGGCATCGTCATGCGCGTCCCGCTCGAGGGGGGCGGTCGTCTGGTCGTCGAGCTCAACGCGACCGAGGCGAGCGAGCTGGGTGAGGCGCTGACCTCCGTCGTCAGCTGACGCCCGCGGTGACGACCGCCGCAGCGGCCCCCCGCCGCCGGCCACCCGCAGGCCGCCGAGGACCCGACGCACCCCGACCTGGCGCAGCCGCGTTCGAGGTCGGCGACCTCCTGGACCGCTTCCCCACGATCAGCGTGGTCGCGGGCGACGTCTCGTCGTCATCGCTGCTCGCCGACGACGGGGTGGATGCCCTCGTGCTGCCCGTGGCGCCGCCCGGCGACGAGGACGAGGGCGTGCAGCCCCGGGTGGGCACGGTCGACGCGGCCGTGCGCTACGGCCTCGACCTCGCCCAGCTGACCGACGCCCTCGCGGCGGACGGCAGGCCGGGACAGCTGCACGTCGTGACGCTGCCGCGGGCGATCGCCGGGACGCCGGACCTGCCGTGGGCGGGCCTGCCCTCGAGGCTCGTCGTCGTGGGTGTCGGCGCCGGCACCCCCGCGGACCTGCGCCGCGCCGGCGCGGCGATCGCCAAGGCCACGCGGCGCCGGCGTCGCGTCGTCACGACCGTCGGCTCCGACGCCGGTCCGGGCGGCGTCCGTGCGCTCGCGGAGGGCTACCTGCTCGGCGCCTACCGGCACCCGAGCGCGGCATCGTCGCCCAGCGGGGGGGCCGATCGGGAGGACGCCCCGGCCGAGGAGCTGGTCCTCCTGGGCGACCACGACCCCGCGGCCGTCACCGACGCGCGGCGGCTCGTACGGGCCTCGTGGGTCGCCCGGGCACTCAGCGCCGTGCCCTCCTCGGTGAAGAGCCCCGCCTGGATGGCCGAGCGGGCCGTCGAGATGGGGGAGGCCGCGGGTCTCTCGGTCGAGGTCCTCGGCGTGGACGAGCTCGGGAGCCGCGGCTTCGGCGGCGTGCTGGCCGTCGGGCGCGGGTCCGCCTCCGAGCCGCGGCTCGTCGTCGTCCGCTACGAGCCCGCCCCGACCACGTCGGGTGTGCCGCCGCGGCACGTCGTCGTGGTAGGCAAGGGGATCACCTACGACACCGGCGGCCTGTCGATCAAGCCGCGCGAGGCCATGGTCCCGATGAAGACCGACATGACCGGCGCGGCCGTCGCCCTCGCCACGGTCCTCGGTGCGGCGGAGGCCGCGCTGGACCACCGGGTGACGGCGGTGCTGCCGCTCGCGGAGAACGCCGTCGGCGCCGCCTCGTGGCGGCCGGGCGACGTGGTCACCACGTTCGGTGGCACGACGGTCGAGATCGCGAACACCGACGCGGAGGGCCGCATGGTCCTGGCGGACGGCCTCGCGTACGCCGACGCCGCGCTCGACCCGGACGTGCTGGTGGACGTCGCGACGCTGACCGGCGCCGCGACGCTCGGGCTGGGCCGAGGGCACGGTGCGCTCTACACGCACGACGACGCCCTGGCGCGGGCCTTCGAGGAGGCCGGCGCCGTGGCGGGGGAGCCGCTGTGGCGGATGCCGCTGGTCGCCGACTACCGCGCCGCGCTGCACTCCGACGTCGCCGACGTGCGCCACGTGCCCGGCGACGGCTGGGTCGGCGCGGGGTCGATCACCGCGGCGCTGTTCCTCGAGCGGTTCGCGGGCGCACGTCGCTGGGTGCACCTCGACATCGCCGGGCCGGCGCGGTCGACCTCGACCAAGGACGACGTGCCCGAGGGCGCGACCGGGTTCGGCGCCCGCGCGATCCTGGAGTGGCTGACGCGCCTCGGGTGAGCCGTGACCCGCGAGGTCAGACGCGGGCGGCGAGGAGCAGGCCGTCGCCGCTCGGGAGCATCGCGGGGACGACGCGATCGTCGTCACGGAGGGATCGGGTGACCTCGCGCAGGGCCGTCGTCACCTCGTCGCGGCGGGCCGGGTCCGGCACGCGGTCCTCGTGCAGCGCGTGCGCCAGGGCGACGACGCCGCCCGGCCGGAGCAGGCGCAGGGCGTGCTGGACGGTCGCCGCCGCCTCGAGCGGGTCGCCGTCGAGCAGGACGAGGTCGTAGCCGCCGTCGGTGAGGCGCGGCAGGACGTCGAGCGCGCGCCCGGTGATGGTGCGGACGCGGGTCGGCCGCACACCGGCGTCCGCGAACGTCTGCTTGGCGGCGCGCTGGTGCTCCGCCTCCGTGTCGATCGTCGTGAGCACGCCGTCGGGCGCCATGCCCCGCAGGAGCCACAGCCCGGAGACACCCGTGCCCGTGCCGACCTCGACGACCGCACCGGCGCGCAGGGCCGCCGCCACGAGGCGCAGGACCGCGCCCTGTCCGGGTGAGACGGCCGGGACGCCGAGCTGGGCGGCACGGTCGGCTGCGCGGAGCAGCGCGTCGTCGGACGGCAGGAAGTCCTCGCTGTAGGCCCAGCTGACGGACTTGTCGGGTGTGATGGTGTCCTCCGGAGGTCGAGGCGACGCCTCGCGGCAGGTGAGCGGGCGCCTGCGCGATGCTACCGCTCGGGGCGCCGCCCGCCCGGGACGCGCGACCGGCGCGGCCCGCCCGGGAACGCGGTGGCCGTCCCGCACGTTCCCGGTCCGACGGCGCTCGTGCCGCCGGACCGTTCAGGTGGTTGCCAGGGTGAGCCGTCATGCTGGGAGCCTGCCGCGGCACCGCGACGGTGCACGGTGCCCATGGGGGCGGACGGCGGACGCGTGGGGGATCGGGTCGGGACGGAGGGTCGGGTGCGGACAGGGCTGCGGTGGCGGCGCGACGAGGGCACGGCCGACGGCGTGCCCGCCGGCGCAGCCGCGAGCACGCCGTCCGGCACGCCCTCCGCCTCGCTCGCCCACGCCGCTCCGGACAGCCCGGCGCCCGAACGGGCCCCGGGCGAGGCCCCGCCCACCTGGGAGGCGATCGTGGCGGAGCACTCCGCCCGGGTGTACCGCCTCGCCTACCGGCTGACCGGCAACCAGCACGACGCCGAGGACCTCACCCAGGAGACGTTCGTCCGCGTCTTCCGCTTCCTGTCCACCTATACGCCCGGCACCTTCGAGGGCTGGCTCCACCGCATCACCACCAACCTCTTCCTGGACCAGGTGCGCCGCCGCCGCCGGATCCGCATGGACCCGCTCGGGGAGGACGCCGGCGACGTCGTCGGTCCGGCGGGGCTGGGCACCCCGGAGCGCGGGTTCGAGCACGCCAACCTCGACCAGGACGTGCAGCGGGCGCTCGACGCGCTCTCTCCCGAGTACCGCGCCGCCGTCGTGCTGTGCGACATCGAGGGTCTCTCCTACGAGGAGATCGCGGTCACGCTCAACATCAAGCTGGGGACGGTGCGCTCGCGCATCCACCGCGCCCGCGCGCAGCTGCGCGAGTCGCTCGCGCACCGCGCCCCCGCGGCGGTCGACGGCGGCGCAGGCCGCGCGGAGGTGCCGTCAGCACGATGAGCCACCTGGGGAGCCAGCTCAGCGCCCTCGTGGACGGGCAGCTGCCGCCGGCCGCCGCGGAGCGGGTGCTGGAGCACGTGGCGGCGTGCGCCGCCTGCGCGGAGGAGCTCCGGTCGGCGCGTGCGGCACGGGCGGCGCTGTGGTCGGCGGGCGACGTGCCGCCCGCGCCGGACCTCACCGCGCGGCTCCTCGCGCTCGGCGGCCCGAGCGCCCGTGACCGAATCCCGGGTCGTCCCGCGCCGCAGCAGCCGCCCCGTCCCGTGGTGGGCTTCTCGGGCTCCGTGCCGCTGCCGGGGCACGAGCCGCTGCGGGTCCCGCGCGGCTGCCTGCAGGGCGACGTCGTCCACCGGCGCCTCCCGCGTTCCGTCGTCGTGGCGGCCGGGGGGTGCGTCGCCGCCTTCGTCGGGGGCCTCGCCGCGCTGGGCGGCGGGCCGGCGGTCGTGCCCGAGACCCAGCGGTCCTACGCCATGGCGCTCCTCGCCGCCGCGCCCGATGCCCCCCTGGCCGAGGCGTCGGGGCCCACCGGGCCGGCGGCACGGCCGGAGGCCGACGGGCCGGACGCGGGCGGATCGGCGGGCGCCGCCGCGGTGTCCCGGCGCTGGCCGGGCCGGACCGCAGGAGCGCTGGGCGCGGGGGCCGTCGAGCCGCTCGCCGACCAGGACGCCGCGGGCGCGCTCGGACCGAGCTCCGTCGCGACCGACGTGTCGCTCACCGGCGAGGACGCGCACCAGGAGGTCCTCACGTGGATGGCCGACCACGGGTGGGCCAGCCCGGTCGCGCTGCCCGAGACCGTCCGTGTCACCGGGCTGCGGCTGGACAGCGGCGGGCCCGGGAGCCTCGAGCTGGACCTCGTGGGGCCCAGCGGTCCGGTCGTGGTGGTGCAGGAGCACGGGCGGCTCCACCCGGACGCCGTCCGCGACATGCCCGTCGTCGACGTCGGCGGCCGCTCCGTCCGCGTCGTCTGCAACGACCCCTGGTACGTCGTCTGGCAGTCCGGCGACTCCGTGGTGACCGTGGTCGCCGACGCCCCGACGGCCGACGTGCAGGAGCTCGTCGCCGCGCACCCCGCGGCCGCGTACGACGACGGGGTGGGCGCCCGGCTGTCGCGCGGCTGGGACACGCTCACGGGATCATGGGTCCCGTGACCGACCCCCGCGACAACCCCTTCGCCGCGCCGGAGGTCGGCTTCCAGGGCGCGGCGAACCCGCCCGAGGCCCCGCCGCCCACCCACGGGCCACGCCACGGGGCAGCCTCCCCGCGGCGCGCTGCCGCCCGGGCAGGTCCCCGGAGGCGCCTCCGTCGGCGCGCCCTCGGACCGTCCCGCGGCTCCCCACGGCGCACGTGCGTCCCGCGGCGGGGACGTCTGGTCCCGCGGCGCCACGTGGTCGTCGACCGGGCCGGGCACCACCCAGGCCCCGCCACGGCCGGCGTCGGAGGGCCCGCAGCGTCCGGGGTCGTCGGGATCGCCGGCGCCGTGGGCCACGGCGGGCACGGGTCCCTACCGGGGCGCGGACGGCCCGGGGTACCCGGCCGGCCCGGGTGGTGTCGACAGCTGGGGCCGTCCGGTGCCCGCCCGGCGGGAGCGCCGGTCGCGCCTCGGCGCCGGGTGGGTCGTCGCGCTCGTGCTGCTGTCGCTGGTCGCCGGTGCGCTCGGCGGCTGGGGGGCGCAGCAGGTGGTCGCCCAGCAGGAGGAGACCCGACGCCCGGACGGCTCGCTGCCGGTCTCCGTCGAGCGTGACCCCGCCTCCGGCGAGCTGACGGGGGTGGCGGGGATCGCGGCCGCCGTGCTCCCGAGCGTCGTGGCGATCGAGGTCCGTGGGCCCGAGGGCGCGGGGACCGGGTCGGGGTTCGTGCTGCGGGAGGACGGCTACATCCTCACCAACAGCCATGTCGTGTCCGCGGCCGACGGCGGCGGCGGCCAGGTCGTCGTCGTCTTCGCGGACGGCAGCGAGGAACCCGCCGAGATCGTCGGGCGCACCCCTGAGTACGACCTCGCGGTGATCCGCGTCGACCGGACCGGCCTGACGCCCCTGGCGCTGGCCGACTCCGACGCCGTCGTCGTCGGTGACCCCGTCATCGCCATCGGCGCCCCGCTGGGCCTGCAGAGCACGGTCACCACGGGTATCGTCAGCGCGCTCAACCGTCCGGTCACCGCGGGCAACCAGGACGAGACGGCCTTCATCAACGCGATCCAGACGGACGCGGCCATCAACCCGGGCAACTCCGGCGGGCCGCTGGTCGACGCCGACGGCCAGGTCGTCGGGATCAACTCCGCCATCGCCCAGCCGCCCGGTCTCGGTGCGGCGGGCGGCAGCATCGGCCTCGGCTTCGCGATCCCGTCCAACCAGGCGCGCCGCACCGCGGAGGAGCTCATCGAGACCGGGCGCGCGACCTACCCGGTGATCGGCGTGCTCCTCGACGGCACCTACGACGGCGAGGGCGTGCGCGTGGCGACCGAGCCGCAGCCGGATCTCGGTCAGCCCGTGACCCCCGACGGGCCGGCGGACCGCGCCGGGATCCGGCCGGGCGACGTGATCCTCGAGATCGACGGCCGGCCCGTCACCGCCAGCGACGAGCTCATCGTCGCCATCCGCGCCCGGGCGCCCGGCGACGCGGTGACCCTCACGGTGCGCAGCGGCGAGGAGGAGCGCGAGGTGCGCGTCGTCCTGGACGAGGTCGCCAGCGAGTGAACCGCGGCTGAGCGTCCGGGCGGACCCCGGTCCGGACGTCGGCCCGCGCGGTTAGCATGACGGCGTGTTCGGGATCAACGGCGGCGAGGTCCTCGTCCTCCTGCTGGTGGCGCTCGTCGTCGTCGGCCCCGAGCGCCTGCCCCGGTACGCCGAGCAGCTCGGCGGCTGGGTCCGCCAGCTGCGCGGCTTCGTGCGGACCGCCAAGGAGCGGGTCGCCGAGGAGATGGGCGAGGAGGGCGCGGACGTCGACTGGTCGCAGCTGGACCCGCGCCGGTACGACCCGCGGCGCATCGTCCGGGAGGCGCTCCTGGACGACGAGCCGCCACCCGTCCTGGGTCGCCGGTACACCAGCGGTGCGACGCGCCGGGTGAGCCCGTCCGGCGCCGCCGGCGCGGCCGGTGCCGTCGGGGTCGCGGCGGCCGGCCGGGCGCGGACGTCAGCGGCCGGCGACGTGGCGGGTGCGGACGCCGAGGGAGCCGGTGACGCGTACGTGCCCCCGCCCTTCGACCCCGACGCCACCTGACCGCACCGGCCCGCGCCGGCGGGTGGCCGGGACACCCCGGTCGGCCTGCGAGAATGCTCCGCATGTCCGACGCGGCGCAGCGACCTCGCATCCTCTCCGGCATGCAGCCCACCTCCGACTCCCTGCACCTCGGGAACTACCTCGGGGCCCTCACCAGCTGGGTGGCGCTCCAGGACGACTACGACGCGCTGTACACGGTCGTCGACCTGCACGCCCTCACGGTGAGCCCGGACCCGGCGCTGCTGCGGGAGCGGACGCGCCGCACGGCGGCGCAGTACCTCGCCGCGGGCGTCGACCCGGGCCGCTCCCTGCTCTTCGTCCAGAGCCACGTCCCGGAGCACACCCAGCTCGCCTGGGTGCTGTCGTGCTTCACGGGCTTCGGCGAGGCGTCGCGGATGACCCAGTTCAAGGACAAGTCCGCGCGCGGGGGAGCCGAGGCGGCCAACGTCGGGCTCTTCACCTACCCGGTCCTCATGGCCGCGGACATCCTGCTGTACGACGCGGCCCTCGTCCCGGTGGGGGAGGACCAGCGCCAGCACCTGGAGCTCACGCGCGACCTGGCGCAGCGCGTCAACTCCCGGCACGAGGGGACCTTCGTGGTCCCCGAGCCGCACATCGTCCGTGAGACGGCGAAGATCTACGACCTGCAGGAGCCGACGTCGAAGATGAGCAAGTCGGCGTCCACGCCGAACGGGCTCGTCGAGCTCCTGGACGACCCGAAGGTCGTCGCGAAGCGGATCCGCTCGGCCGTCACGGACGCGGAGCGCGAGATCCGGTTCGACCGCGAGGCCAAGCCCGGGGTGTCCAACCTGCTGACGATCCACTCGGCGCTGAGCGGGCGCCCGGTCGCCGAGCTCGAGGACCACTTCGCGGGCCGGGGCTACGGGGACCTCAAGAAGGAGCTCGCGGAGCTCGTCCTCGAGCTCCTCGAGCCGTTCCAGGCGAAGGTGCACGAGTACCTGGACGACCCGGCGGAGCTGGATGCCGTCCTCGCCGAGGGCGCCGAGCGCGCACGGGCGATCGCCGGCGCGACGCTCGAGCGCGTCTACGACGCCGTCGGTCTGCTCCCGGCACGGGTGGCGCGGGGATGAGGCTCCCGGAGCGGACGGGCGACCAGCGCAGGGTCGGCGTCGCGATCGAGGTGCCGCAGCCGTACGGCGGCCGGCTCCAGACGGCGCGGGCGGGCTTCGGCGACCCGCTGGCGGACGCGATCCCGCCGCACGTGACGCTGCTGGGTCCCACCGTCCTCGAGCCGGACGAGGTCGCGGAGGTGTACGCGCACCTGGAGGACGTGGCCGCACGCCACGCGCCGTTCCGGCTGCACCTGCGCGGCACCGGGAGCTTCCGCCCGGTCAGCGCGGTCGTCTTCGTCCAGGTGGTCGAGGGCATCGCGGAGTGCGAGCAGCTCGAGCGGGCGGTGCGCAGCGGACCGCTCGAGCAGGACGTGCGGTTCAACTACCACCCGCACGTCACCATCGCCCACGACGTCGCGGAGGACGCGCTGGACCGTGCCTTCGAGGAGATGGCCGGGTTCGAGGCCGTGTTCGCCGTGGACACCGTGCAGGTCTACGAGCACGGCGACGACGGCGTCTGGCGCCCGGTCGCCCCGTTCCGGCTCGGCGGCTGACCCCTCAGAACGCGCGCGTGATCATCGCGCGCTTGACCTCCTGGATCGCCTTCGTGACCTCGATGCCGCGCGGGCACGCCTCCGTGCAGTTGAAGGTCGTCCGGCAGCGCCAGACGCCCTCCTTGTCGTTGAGGATGTCCAGGCGCTGCACGGCGCCCTCGTCCCGGCTGTCGAAGATGAACCGGTGCGCGTTGACGATCGCGGCGGGGCCGAAGTACTGACCGTCGGTCCAGAACACCGGGCACGAGGACGTGCACGCGGCGCAGAGGATGCACTTGGTGGTGTCGTCGTAGCGGGCGCGGTCCTCGGGCGACTGCAGCCGCTCCTTCGTCGGCGCGTTCCCGCCGGTGATGAGGAACGGCATGACCTCGCGGTAGGACGCGAAGAACGGCTCCATGTCGACGACCAGGTCCTTGATGACCGGCAGGCCCTTGATCGGCTCGATCGTGATGGGCTTGGACGGGTCGAGGTCCTTGAGCAGAGCCTTGCACGCCAGGCGGTTGCGGCCGTTGATCCGCATCGCGTCGGAGCCGCAGATGCCGTGGGCGCACGACCGGCGGAACGTCAGCGACCCGTCGACCTCCCACTTCACCTTGTGCATCGCGTCGAGGACGCGGTCGGTGCCGTGGACGGTGACCGTGAACTCCTCCCAGCGCGGCTCCGCGCTGGTGTCGGGGTCGAACCGGCGGATCCGCAGCGTGACGTCGAAGCTCGGGACGGCCCCGGCCTCGCCCCGGGACGACGTCTGCGTGGACTGGGTGGACTCGGCGACAGCAGTCATCAGTACTTGCGCTCCATCGGCTGGTAACGGGTGATGATCACCGGCTTGTAGTCGAGCTCCACCGTCCCGGTGCCGTCGGCGCCGGGACGCAGGTAGGCCATGGTGTGCAGCAGGAACTTCTCGTCGTCGCGCGTCGGGAAGTCCTCGCGGAAGTGCCCGCCGCGCGACTCCTCCCGGGCCAGCGCACCGACGACGACGACCTCGGCGAGGTCCAGGAGGAAGCCGAGCTCCACGCCCTCCATGAGGTCGGTGTTGAAGCGACGACCCTTGTCCTGGACGCTCGCGTCGCGGTAGCGCTTCTTGAGCCCGGCGATGTCCGCCAGGGCCTCCGTGAGCGACTCCTTGGTGCGGAACACCTGCGCGTTGCGGTCCATCGTCTCCTGCAGCTCGCGGCGGATGTCCGCGATGCGCTCGCCCGTGGCGTGGTCCCGCAGCCGCTCGATGTACTGGACCGTCGGGACGGACGCGTCGTCGGGCATCTCGTGCCAGGAGGCGGTCTCGGCGTAGCGCGCCGCGGCGATCCCGGCGCGCTTGCCGAACACGTTGATGTCCAGCAGCGAGTTCGTGCCGAGCCGGTTGGAGCCGTGCACGGACACGCAGGCCACCTCGCCGGCCGCGAAGAGGCCCCGCACGACGTCCGTGTTGTTGCGCAGCACCTCGGCGTCGATGGTCGTCGGGACGCCGCCCATGGCGTAGTGCGCGGTGGGGTACACCGGCACGGGCTCCGTGTACGGCTCGACGCCGAGGTAGGTCCGCGCGAACTCCGTGATGTCCGGCAGCTTGGCGTCGATGTGCGCCGGCTCGAGGTGGGTGAGGTCGAGGAGCACGTAGTCCTTGTTCGGGCCGCAGCCGCGGCCCTCCCGGACCTCGTTCGCCATCGCGCGCGCGACCATGTCCCGCGGTGCCAGGTCCTTGATGGTGGGGGCGTAGCGCTCCATGAAGCGCTCGCCCTCGCTGTTGCGCAGGATCGCGCCCTCGCCGCGCGCCGCCTCGGACAGGAGGATGCCGAGCCCGGCGAGACCTGTCGGGTGGAACTGGAAGAACTCCATGTCCTCCAGCGGGATGCCGCGACGCAGCGCCAGCGCCATGCCGTCGCCCGTCAGGGTGTGGGCGTTGGAGGTGGTCTTGTAGATCTTGCCGGCACCGCCCGTGGCGAAGACGACGGACTTCGCCCGGAACACGTGGATCTCGCCGGTGGCGAGGTCGTAGGCGACGACGCCCGCGACCGACACCTCCTCGCCGGCGGGGACGTCACCGGCGGTGAGGTCGTGGGTGAGGACGACGTCGAGCACGTAGAACTCGTTGTAGAACTCCACGTCCTGCTTGACGCACTGCTGGTAGAGGGTCTGCAGGATCATGTGGCCGGTGCGGTCCGCCGCGTAGCAGGAGCGGCGCACGGCCGCCTCGCCGTGGTTGCGGGTGTGCCCGCCGAACCGGCGCTGGTCGATCCGGCCCTCCGGCGTGCGGTTGAACGGCAGGCCCATCTTCTCCAGGTCGAGCACCGCGTCGATGGCCTCCTTGGCCATGACCTCGGCCGCGTCCTGGTCGACGAGGTAGTCCCCACCCTTGACCGTGTCGAAGGTGTGCCACTCCCAGTTGTCCTCCTCGACGTTCGCGAGGGCGGCGCACATGCCGCCCTGCGCGGCGCCGGTGTGGGAGCGGGTCGGGTAGAGCTTGGAGATGACGGCCGTGCGTGCGCGCGTCGAGGACTCCAGCGCTGCACGCATGCCCGCGCCGCCCGCGCCGACGATGACGACGTCGTACTGGTGGGTCTGCATCGGTTCTCGTCAGTCCTTCGTCGGTGAGGGCCCGTCAGGGGGCAGGGCAGAACGACGGCAGCAGGTCGGCCGGGGCGCCGATCGGGCAGGGCTCGAAGGTGAAGATGACCAGGGTGCCGAGCACGACCGTCACGAGGAACGCGAGGTACAGCAGCGTCTTCAGCACGAGGCGGGTGCCGTCACGCTCCGCGTAGTCGTTGATGATCGTCCGCATGCCGTTGGTGCCGTGGATCATCGCGAGCCACAGCATCGCCAGGTCCCAGAACTGCCAGAACGGCGAGGCCCACTTGCCGCCGACGAACGCGAAGTCGATGCGGTTGATCCCCTCGCCCTGGACGAGGTTGACGAAGAGGTGCCCGAAGATCAGCACCAGGAGGAGCACCCCGGACAGCCGCATGAAGAGCCAGCCGACCATCTCCAGGTTGGTGCGGGACCGGCCGCGTGAGCGCGGGGCCCGCGGGCTGCGCGGCGCCGCCAGGGCGGGGGGAGTGGTCGTCGCCATCGTTCAGCCTCCGAAGACGTTCGCGAGGTGGCGGGGGAGGAAGCCGGCCATCGTCACGACGACGAGGCCGACCACGGCCCAGAGCATCACCCGGTGGTACCGGGTCCCCTGGGACCAGAAGTCCACGAGCATCACGCGGATGCCGTTGAAGGCGTGGAAGACGATCGCCGCGACCAGACCGGCCTCGCCCAGGCCCATCACGGGGTTCTTGTACGACCCGATGACGAGGTTGTAGGCCTCCGGCGACACCCGCACGAGCGACGTGTCGAGCACGTGGACGAGGAGGAAGAAGAAGATGAGGAACCCGGTCACGCGGTGGGCCACCCAGGACCACATCCCCTCGCGGCCTCGGTAGAGCGTGCCGGCCGGCTTCTCGGGCACTGTTCGGACCTCCGGTCGAGGGGACGACGTCGTCGCTGCGGACCGCCCGGCCGTCGTCGGCCGGGTGCGGCGCTGCGCCAACACTGTACGACCGTCCCGCTGCCCACGGCCCACGCCGCCTCAGCGGGGCGCAAGGGTCCAGGGTCCCGCGCCGCACGTCGGCCGCACGCGGGCGAGCACTGCTGTGATCAAAGCCACAGGTGCCGGCTCTGCCAGGATGGTCCGGTGACGAGCTCCCGCATCGACGACCTGCACGCGATCGTCCCCGCCGGTGGCGCCGGGACGCGGCTGTGGCCCCTGTCCCGCGCGGGCAGCCCCAAGTTCCTGCACGACCTCACCGGCAGCGGGCGGAGCCTCCTGCAGGCGACGGTCGACCGCCTGGCGCCGCTGAGCCGGGGCGTCGTCGTCGTGACGGGGCAGCGGCACGTCACGGCGGTGAGGGAGCAGCTGCCGGGGCTGGCGCCCGAGGACGTCCTGGCGGAGCCCTCGCCGCGCGACTCGATGGCGGCCATCGGCCTGGCCGCCGCCGTCCTGGCGCAGCGGCACGGCGACCCCGTCGTCGGATCGTTCGCCGCGGACCAGGTCATCGACGCCGGCCCGGGGTTCGCCGAGGCGGTGCGCCAGGGCGTCGTGGCGGCTCGCGCCGGGCACGTGGTCACGGTCGGGATCGCGGCGACCGGGCCGTCGACGGCCTTCGGCTACGTGCGCAGCGGGGCGTCGCTCGGGCTCGCCGACGCGCCGGACGTGCGCGTCGCGGCGGGCTTCACGGAGAAGCCCGACGCGCAGACCGCGGCCGAGTACCTCGCCACCGGGGAGTACCGCTGGAACGCGGGCATCTTCCTCGTGCGGGCGGAGGTGCTCCTCGGCCACCTCGAGCGCCTCCTGCCCCAGCTGCACGCCGGCCTCCGGGAGCTCGCGCAGGCCTGGGACACCCCCCGGCGCGCCGAGGTGCTGGACCGCGTGTGGCCGCGGCTGCAGCGCATCGCCATCGACCACGCGGTCGCGGAGCCGGTCGCGGCCGAGGGCGGCGTGGCCGTCGTCCCGGGCGACTTCGCGTGGGACGACGTCGGCGACTTCGCCTCGCTGGCGGGGCTGCTGCCCGCAGGCGCCGACGGTGTGCGGGTGCTGGGCGCGCGTGACGACGTCCTCGTGGTCGACGCGGAGCGGCCCCTCGTGGCCACCTCGACCGGGCGCCTCGTGACCGTCCTCGGCGTGCCGGACGTCGTCGTCGTCGACACCCCCGACGCCGTCCTCGTCACCACCCGCGATCACGCGCAGGGCGTGAAGGCGGTCGTCGACGCGGTGCGCGCAGCCGGCCGCGAGGACCTCCTCTGACCTGTGCCCTGATCTGTGGTCCGTTCCGTCCTCGGATCCGGGCGAGCGGGTCCGTCGCGCGGCGAGGAACTACCCTCGTGGGGTGATCGACACCTCCACGACCGTGCCCGCCGAGCGCATCCGCGCCGCCGTCGACGCGATCGAGGCGGAGCTCGTGGCGGTGCGTCGGGACCTCCACGCGCACCCTGAGGTCGCGCGGACCGAGCGCCGGACCACCGACCTCGTGGCCGAGCGGCTGCGGGCCGCCGGTCTCAGCCCGCGCCCGCTGCCGGGGACCGGTCTGGTCTGCGACATCGGCCCGAGCGCGGTGGCGACCGGCCGACGGCGCGTGCTGCTGCGGGCGGACCTCGACGCCCTGCCCGTGCCGGACCGCTGCGGCGAGCCGTGGGAGTCGGCGACCGCCGGGGCGGCGCACGCGTGCGGTCACGACGTGCACACCGCCGCGGTCCTCGGCGCCGGGCTCGTGCTCGCCCGGCTGGCGGACAGCGGGGACCTCCCCACGGGGGTGCGACTGCTCTTCCAGGCCGCCGAGGAGGTCCAGCCCGGGGGCGCGCTCGACGCGATCGACGGCGGGGCGATGGACGGCGTCGGCCAGGTCTTCGCCGTCCACTGCGACCCGCGGCTGGAGGTGGGCCACGTCGGGACGCGCATCGGCGCCATCACGTCGGCCTCCGACGACGTCACGGTCACGCTCACGTCACCCGGCGGCCACACCTCGCGCCCGCACGTCACGGGGGACCTCGTCTTCGCGCTCGGCAAGGTGCTCACGGAGGTGCCCGCCGTCCTCGGGCGCCGGCTCGACCCGCGGGCCGGGGTCAACCTCACGTGGGGGATCGTCAACGCCGGCGGCGCGCCCAACGCGATCCCGGCGTCGGGTCACGTGCGCGGCACGCTGCGCTGCCTGGAGTCCCGGGCCTGGGAGGAGGCCTCGCGCGTGCTTCGCGAGGCGGTGGAGCACGTCGTCGCCCCCTACGAGGTCGAGGCCGATGTGCACGTGCAGCGCGGCGTGCCGCCCGTGGTCAACGACGAGCAGGCGACGCGGGTCCTGGACCAGGCCGCGCGGGACATGCTCGGCCGCGACGGCGTGGTGCTGACGGAGCAGTCCCTCGGCGGCGAGGACTTCGCCTGGCTGCTCACCCGGGCCCCCGGCGCGATGGCGCGGCTGGGCACGCGCGCGCCCGGTGGGCCGGCGTTCGACCTGCACCAGGGGGACTTCCGGGTCGACGAGCGCGCCATCGGGATCGGTGCCCAGCTCCTGGCCCGTGTGGCGGTCCTCGCCGGCCGGCCGACGACCGACGACGCGCTACCGCAGGGCTGAGCCGGCCCGGCGGGACCTCGGTCCCTTCCCGCGGCGGACGGGGTGAGGGCCAACATTCCGGTTGCGTAACGGAACCCCCGGACGTACCAGTCGGTAACCCAGCCGGTTCAAACCCGGCACTAGGGTGTGGTCGCTGAACCAGCCGACCAGACGCGGTCGGTCCGCGGCGACGGAGCCGGCGGAAACCCCGCGGGCTCCTGGCGGCACCGACGTCGAGTGACGAATCAGGAGTACGACGTGAAGAGAGTGACGCGAGTTGCAGCCCTGGCGGCTGCGACGGCCCTGACCCTGGCAGCCTGTGGAGCCGCCCCCGAGGAGGAGGAGGCGCCGGCGGCCGGTGGCGACGAACCCAGCGCCGAGGAGACCACCGAGGAGACCGCTGAGGCGATCGACTTCAAGGCCTGCATCGTCTCCGACGCCGGCGGCTTCGACGACAAGTCCTTCAACCAGCTCAGCTACGAGGGCGTGCAGAAGGCCGTCGAGGAGCTGGGCGCCGAGATGGCGGAGGTCCAGTCGGACTCCGAGACCGACTACGCCCCGAACATCGACTCGCTCGTGTCCGAGGGCTGCAACACGATCGTGACCGTCGGCTTCGCGCTGTCGGCCGCGACGGTGGAGGCGGCGAACGCCAACCCCGACATCGAGTTCGTCCTCATCGACGACGCCGCGGACAACGACTTCGACGGCACCAAGGACGCCGAGAACGTCAAGCCGATCCTCTACGACACGGCGCAGGCGGCGTTCCTCGCCGGCTACCTGGCGGCGGGCTACTCCACGAGCGGGGTCGTCGGCACCTTCGGCGGCCAGCCCTTCCCGACCGTGACGATCTTCATGGACGGCTTCGCCCAGGGCGTCGAGCACTACAACGCCGAGAACGGCACGGACGTGCAGGTCGTCGGGTACCAGGGCGGTGACCAGGGTTCGTTCACCGGTGGCTTCGAGGCCAACGACACGGCCAAGCAGGTCGCGGCCGGCCTCATCGACCAGGGCGCGGACGTGCTGCTCCCCGTCGGTGGCCCGATCTACCAGTCGGCCATGGACGCCATCGCGGACTCCGGCTCCGAGGTCGCGCTCATCGGCGTCGACGCCGACGTGTTCGAGACGGACCCGAGCACGCAGGAGATCATCCTCACGTCGATCCTCAAGAAGATGGACGTCTCCGTGTACGAGGCCGTCACGGCCGCGGGCAACGGGGACCTCGACTTCGAGGCGTACGTCGGCACGCTGGAGAACGAGGGCGTCGGCCTCGCGCCGCTGCACAACTTCGAGGACAAGGTCGACCCCGAGCTGTGGGCCGAGGTCGAGGCGCTCCGCGAGGCGATCATCGCCGGTGAGGTCGAGGTCACCTCGTACCTGAGCGAGTGACCGCCTGACGCACGCGTTCCCGGTGGTCCTGACGGGCCGCCGGGAACGCGTGCGTCAGCCCTTCCCGTACTCCCTGCTGCAAGGACGGACGTGCGATGACGCTCGAGCTCCGAGACATCACCAAGCGCTTCGGCTCCCTGGTCGCCAACGACCACATCTCGCTCACGATCGAGCCGGGCCAGATCCACTGCCTGCTCGGCGAGAACGGAGCGGGCAAGTCCACGCTGATGAACGTGCTGTACGGCCTGTACACGGCCGACGAGGGCACGATCCTGCTGGACGGCGCCGAGCAGCACTTCCGCGGGCCCGGTGACGCCATGGCGGCGGGCATCGGCATGGTCCACCAGCACTTCATGCTCATCCCGGTGTTCACCGTGGCGGAGAACGTCATGCTCGGTCACGAGCAGACGCTGTCCGGGGGCCGGCTCGACCTCGACGCCGCACGCGAGCGCGTGCGCGAGATCGCCGCGCGCTTCGGGTTCCACGTCGACCCCGACGCGCTCGTCGAGGACCTGCCCGTGGGCGTGCAGCAGCGGGTCGAGATCATCAAGGCGCTGTCGCGGGACGCCAAGGTCCTCGTCTTCGACGAGCCGACGGCCGTGCTCACGCCCCAGGAGACCGACGAGCTCATGGGCATCATGCGCCAGCTCAAGGAGTCGGGCGCCGCGATCGTCTTCATCACCCACAAGCTGCGGGAGGTCCGCGCGGTCGCGGACCGGATCACCGTCGTCCGTCGGGGACGGGTCGTCGGCGAGGCCGCTCCCGACTCGACCGACGCCGAGCTCGCCGCCCTCATGGTCGGCCGCGCGGTCGAGCTCACGGTCCACAAGGAGCCGCCGCGGATCGCCGACGCGCTGCTCGAGGTGTCCGGGCTCGACGTGCGGGACACCAAGGGCACCGTCGTCGTCGACGACGTCAGCTTCTCGGTGCGTGGCGGTGAGGTGCTCGTCGTCGCGGGCGTGCAGGGCAACGGTCAGACGGAGCTGACGGAGGCCCTGGTGGGCCTCCAGTCGCACGTCTCGGGCAGCATCCGGCTGGACGGCCAGGAGCTCGCCGGCCGGAGCGTCCGGGAGGTGCTCGACGCCGGTGTCGGCTTCGTCCCGGAGGACCGGAGCACGGACGGGCTCGTCGGCGCCTTCAGCGTCGCGGAGAACCTCATGCTCGACCGGATCAGCGGCCCGCCGTTCGTGCGCCGTGGCGTGCTGCAGCTGGACGAGCTCGAGCGCTTCGCCACCGCGGCGATCGACGAGTTCGACATCCGCACCCAGGGAGCCGCGGAACCGGTGGGCCGGCTGTCCGGCGGGAACCAGCAGAAGGTCGTCGTCGCGCGCGAGCTGTCGAAGGACCTGCGGCTCCTGGTCGCGGCCCAGCCCACGCGCGGTGTCGACGTGGGCTCGATCGAGTTCATCCACAAGCGGATCATCGCGACGCGCGACGCGGGTGTGCCGGTCGTCGTGGTCTCCACGGAGCTGGACGAGGCGGTGGCCCTCGGCGACCGGATCCTGGTGATGTACCGCGGACGGGTCGTGGGCATCGTGCCCTCGGACACCCCGCGGGACGTCCTGGGCCTGATGATGGCGGGCATCGCGCCCGAGGAGAGTGCGGCATGAGCGAGGACCGTCAGCTGGGTGGCGACGAGGTCGCCCGCCCGCAGCACGTCGGTGAGGAGGACGCGGGCGCCCGTCAGGCCGTGCTCCAGGCCGACCGGACCGGTGACACCGAGGGGCACGTCGTGCCGGGCTCCGGCGACGGACGCTGGCACGACGCGCTCCGCCGCGTCACGCAGGGCGGCTGGGTCGTGTCGGTCGGCGCGGTCCTCCTGGCCGTCATCGCCGGCTCCATCATGATCGCGGTCACCGACGAGGCCGTGCAGGAGGCCTCGGGGTACTTCTTCTCGCGCCCGGGCGACACGTTCGCGGCCGTCGGCAGTGCGGTGGGCAGCGCGTACGCCGCCCTCTTCCGCGGCGCGGTCTGGAACTTCCAGGCCGAGGACGCCGCCGGCGCCATCCGGCCGCTGATGAACTCGCTCAACTTCGCCACGCCGCTCATCGGTGCCGGCCTGGGTGTCGCCCTCGCGTTCCGGGCGGGGCTGTTCAACATCGGCGGTCGGGGGCAGATGCTCGTCGCGGCCGCCGCAGCGGGCTGGGTCGGCTTCGGGATGGAGCTTCCCGTCGTCCTGCACCTGCTCGTGGCGATGGCGGCGGGCATCGCCGCCGGTGCGGTGTGGGCGGGGATCGCGGGTCTCCTCAAGGCGGCCACGGGGGCGCACGAGGTCATCACGACGATCATGCTCAACTACATCGCCTTCTACCTGGTCTCGTACATGCTGGCGACGCCGGGCCTGCTCCAGGCTCCCGGCTCCGCCAACCCCAAGACGCCGCCGATGCAGGACACCGCCGTCCTGCCCGACCTGCTCGGGCCGCGGTACAACGTCCACTGGGGTCTGGTCTTCGCCCTGGTCGCGGTCGCCTTCGTCTGGTGGCTGCTCAACCGGTCGCGGCTGGGCTTCACGTTCCGTGCGGTCGGGGAGAACCCGGCCGCCGCCCGGGTGGCCGGCATCGACGTCCCCCGGACCACCGTGTCGGTGATGCTCGTCGCCGGCGGCCTCCTCGGCCTCGCGGGCGCCACCCAGGTGCTCGGGACCGTGACGACCGGGTTCAGCTCCGACATCGACGCCGGCATCGGCTTCGACGCGATCACCGTGGCGCTGCTCGGCCGGTCCTCGCCGATCGGCGTCCTGTTCGCGGCGATCCTCTTCGGCGCCTTCAAGGCCGGCGGCTCGGTGATGCAGGCGTCCGAGAACGTCCCGATCGAGATCGTCCTGGTCGTCCAGTCGCTCATCGTGCTCTTCATCGCGGCCCCGCCCCTGGTCCGGGCGGTGTTCCGCCTGCCCCAGCCCGGGGAGCGTCCCACGCGCAGGCCGCGATCGCGCAGCAAGCAGAAGGAGGTGGCGGCATGAGCACCGCGACCGCGACCCCCTCGTCGGCGTCCGTCTCGGCGGACCTGCGGCACGTGACGGTGGTGAGCCGGAAGAGCGCCCTCGTGCTCACCGTCGTGACCGCCCTCATGGCGCTCCTGCTCCTGCTGTCGCCGCGCGAGGGCGACGTCCAGTTCCGCCTGGGCGCCGAGGGCGACGCCCTGCGGCTGCCGGACGTCGCGCTCCCCGGGATGGCCACCGCGTGGACGTGCGTCGCCCTGGCCGCGCTCCTGGCGGGCGTCGCCTGGCTCCGGGTGCGTGCCGAGCGTCGCCTCCCGGTGCTGGTCCCGATCCTCTTCGCCGTCCTGCTGCTCGTGGCGTTCCTCTCGTGGGCAGGCGCCGGCAGCCCCCAGGACTTCCCGGTCGTCCGCCTCATCGGCGGGGCGGTCCTGCTCTCCGTGCCGATCCTCTTCGGGGCCCTGGGCGGCGTCATCGGGGAGCGTGCCGGCGTGGTGAACATCGCCATCGAGGCGCAGCTGCTGCTCGGCGCCTTCGCCGCCGCCATCACCGCGTCGCTGACCGACAGCCCGGTGGCGGGTCTCGTCGCCGCCGTCCTGGCCGGCATGGCCGTCGCCCTCGTCCTCGGCCTGTTCACCATCACCTACAAGGTGGACCAGGTCATCGTCGGCGTCGTCCTCAACGTCCTGGTCATCGGCCTGACCAGCTTCTTCTACTCCGAGGTGCTCGTCCCGAGCGCCGAGCGGCTGAACGACACCGAGCGCTTCTCGCGGGTCGCCATCCCCGTGCTGTCCGAGATCCCGATCGTGGGCCCGGCGCTCTTCCAGCAGTCGGTGCTGGTCTACCTCGCGTACGTGACCGTCCCGGCGGTGTGGTTCGCGCTGTACCGGACCCGGTGGGGCCTGCGGCTGCGCGCCGTCGGCGAGCACCCCAAGGCGGCCGACACGGTCGGCATCAAGGTGCAGCGCACGCGGTACCGGGCCGTGCTCATCGCCGGCGGGATCGTGGGCGTCGGCGGCGCCTTCTACACGGTCGTCGCGGTGTCGTCCTTCGGCAAGGAGATGACGGCCGGTGCCGGCTTCATCGCCCTGGCCGCGGTGATCTTCGGCAAGTGGGACCCGCTGCGGGCGGCGCTGGCCGCCCTGCTGTTCGGGTTCGCCTCGAACCTCGACGACATGCTGAGCCTGGTCGGCGCCCCGGTGCCGAGCCAGTTCATGCTCATGCTCCCGTACGTGGTCACGCTCTTCGCCGTGGCCGGCCTCGTCGGCCGGTCCCGGGCCCCTGCGGCCGACGGCGTTCCCTACATCAAGGAGTGACCGGACCAGGAGGGCCCGACATGACGCATCCCGAGGTCGACTGGGGGTCCCTGCGGGCCGCCGCGCGCGCGGCGATGACGACGGCGTACGCGCCGTACTCCCGCTTCCCGGTCGGGGCGGCGGCGCTCGTCGACGACGGCCGCGTCGTCGTCGGCTGCAACGTCGAGAACGCCTCGTACGGGGTCGGGCTGTGCGCCGAGTGCGGGCTCGTGAGCGCGCTCGCCGCGTCCGGCGGAGGGCGGCTCGTGGCGTTCACGTGCGTGGACGGCCACGGCAGCACGCTCATGCCCTGCGGCCGGTGCCGGCAGCTCCTGTGGGAGCACGGCGGCGCGGACCTGCTGGTGGAGACGGTCAGCGGCATCAAGACCATGAGCGAGGTCCTGCCGGACGCCTTCGGTCCGGACGACCTCCACGAGCGGGCCTGAGGACGGGACGGACATGGCGCAGCACCACCACGACGAGCAGCACGAGCCGTTCGACGCGGTCGACGTGATCCGCACCAAGCGGGACCGTGGCCGGCTGTCCCCGGAGGAGATCGACTGGGTCGTCGACGCCTACACCCGTGGAGTGGTCGCCGACGAGCAGATGTCGGCGCTGGCCATGGCGATCCTCCTCAACGGCATGGACCGGGCGGAGATCTCCCGCTGGACGGCGGCGATGATCGCGTCCGGCGAGCGCATGGAGTTCTCGCGGCTGACCCGGCCCACGGCGGACAAGCACTCGACCGGCGGGGTCGGGGACAAGATCACGCTGCCGCTCGCGCCGCTCGTCGCGGCGTGCGGGGTCGCGGTGCCGCAGCTGTCCGGCCGCGGGCTCGGTCACACCGGCGGGACGCTGGACAAGCTCGAGGCGATCCCCGGGTGGCGCGCGGCCCTGACCAACGCCGAGATGATGGCGCAGCTGGAGGACGTGGGCGCCGTCATCTGCCAGGCCGGGTCCGGGCTCGCGCCGGCCGACCGCAAGCTCTACGCGCTGCGGGACGTCACCGGCACCGTCGAGGCGATCCCGCTCATCGCCTCCTCGATCATGAGCAAGAAGATCGCCGAGGGCACCGGGGCCCTCGTCCTCGACGTCAAGGTGGGCTCCGGCGCCTTCATGAAGGACGAGGGCCAGGCACGCGAGCTCGCCCGCACCATGGTCGCCCTCGGCACGGACGCCGGCGTGCGGACCGTGGCGCTGCTCACCGACATGTCCACGCCGCTGGGCCTCACGGCCGGCAACGCGCTGGAGGTCCGGGAGTCCGTCGAGGTCCTGGCGGGCGGCGGTCCGGCGGACGTCGTCGAGCTGACCGTCGCGCTCGCGCGCGAGATGCTCGAGGGTGCGGGGCGGACCGACGTCGACCCGGCCGACGCCCTCCGCGACGGGCGGGCGATGGACGTCTGGCGCCGGATGATCGCGGCGCAGGGCGGGGACCCCGGAGCGCCGCTGCCCGTGGCCCGGCACCAGGAGCAGGTGCTCGCCCCGGCCGACGGCGTCGTCGTCGGGCTCGACGCGCTGGCGGTCGGTGTCGCGGCGTGGCGGCTCGGGGCCGGGCGTGCCCGCAAGGAGGACCCGGTGCAGGCCGGCGCGGGGGTCGAGCTGCACGCCCGGCCCGGTGCGGTCGTGCGCGCGGGCGAGGTCCTCATGACGCTCCACACGGACACCCCCGAACGCTTCGACCGGGCGCGGGCGGCCCTCGCCGAGGCGGTCACCGTCGCGCCGGAGGGCTCACGGCCGCCGGAACGCCCCCTCGTCATCGACCGGATCGCCGCGGACTGAGGCCACGGTGCTGCCCGCCGCCCAGCTCTCGACGGTGCTGCGCCGGCTGGGGTGGTCCGGGGCGGCGGCCCCGGCGCCGCCGCCGGACCCGGTGGCCTCGGCCCGGGTGCGGGCGACGGCCAGACGGCTCGCCGGCCCGGGTCGTCAGCGGGACGCCACCACCTGCGGCTCCGCGGCGCTGACGGTGCTCGCGGCCCTGGGCGACCCGACCCTCGAGCGCTGGCTCGTGTCCGGGCGTCTCGCGGGGGCGGCGCTCCCGCCCGAGCTCGCCGGGGCGCCGTCGTCCGCGCTGGCGTGGCTGGCCGACGCCCCGGCGGCGGCGCGGTTCCACGCGGTGCACCGGGTCGTGAAGCGGCGGACGAACGACGGCTCCGGCCTCGGACCGCCGTGGCCGGAGGCGCTCGGCACCCCGCCGTGGGGGGCCGCCCGGGTCGCGCGGTTCCCCGGCGTGCGGTGGACGCACCGGCCGCTGGACGACACGGACCCCGTCACGCTGCGGGCCGAGCTGGCCGGCGTCCGGGCCTGGCTGGCGGCGGGCGTGCCGGTGCCGCTCTACAGCGGGGGAGACGCCAGGCAGGGGTGGGCGGCGGCCGTGCCGCGGCACGTCGTGCTGGCCGTGGGCGTCGACGACGACGTGCTGGACGTCTTCGAGCCGAGCCGGGGCGTCGTCGTGCGGGTGCCGACCGCGGAGCTGCTCGTCGGGGACCGTCCGCACCCCGCGCTCGGCCGGTGGCGCCACCTGGCGTGGGTGGTGGCGCCCGTCGCGCAGGGATCCCGCTGAGGCGTCGCGCCGCGGCGCTCCGGCGGTGGTGGTCGCGGGCCGGGTCCGTTCGCTGGCGGCGCGCGCGAGGGCGGGCAAGGATGGTCCCGACCGTCCGTCCCGAGTGAGAGGCGAAGCGATGAGCACGACACCCGGTGACAGCACATGGGCCGACACGGGACTGGTCCCGCCCGACAGCTCCGCCCCGCAGGACCCCAGCCGGACGACCGCTCCCGTCGAGGCGGCGGACCAGCCCCGCGCGCCCAAGCCGGACCTGAGCGACGAGGGCGCGCCCGTGGACGTGGACGCCCAGCGCGAGCAGCTCGCGGGCCAGCGCCCTCAGGCGCTCCCGGACGACGCACCGGAGGCGGACGCCTGGGAGCAGGCGCAGGAGGCCGACGGCGACGCCCCGGACCAGGGCACGCCGGAGGCCGTCGGCGACCGGGACGGGTCGGAGGCCGACGTGATCGAGCAGTCGATCGAGGTCCCCGAGGACGAGCACGACGCCTACCCGTCGTGACGCCCGCTGCCGGCCCCGGCCGGGCCGATAGCGTGGAGCCATGACCGCACCGGAGCCGACCACCGACCTCGCTGCGCTGCCCAAGGTGCTGCTGCACGACCACCTCGACGGCGGGCTCCGGCCGGGCACCGTCCTCGAGCTCGCGGACGCGGCGGGGTACGAGCTGCCCGCGTCGGACGAGGCCGCGCTGCGGGACTGGTTCGTCCAGGGCGCCACGTCGGGCTCGCTGGAGCGCTACCTGGAGACGTTCCGGCACACGGTGGCCGTGATGCAGACCGCGGACGCCCTGCGCCGCGTGGCGCGGGAGGCCGTGCTCGACCTCGCCGCCGACGGCGTCGTGCACGCCGAGCAGCGGTACGCCCCCGAGCTGCACCTGGCCGGAGGGCTCGAGCCGCAGCAGGTGGTCGACGCCGTCCGCGCGGGCCTCGAGGAGGGCGTCGCCGAGGTCGCGGCCGCCGGGGGTCGCATCGGCGTCACCCAGGTCCTCACCACGATGCGCCCGTCGGAGCACAGCACGACGATCGCGCGCCTCGCGCTCGCCAACCGCGACGCGGGCGTCGTGGCGCTCGACCTCGCCGGACCCGAGGCGGGTCACCCGGCGGCACGCCACGCCGCCGCGTTCCGCACCGTGCGCTACGCGAGCTTCCCGACGACGGTCCACGCCGGGGAGGGGGCCGGCGTGACCTCGATCGCGGAGGCCGTGCACCTCGCCGGCGCGCTGCGGATCGGGCACGGCGTCCGGCTCATCGACGACGTCCAGCTCGGCGCACGCACCGAGACGGACCCGTGGGGCACCGACGGGGCACGGCTGGGGCACCTGGCCCACTGGGTCCGGGACCAGCAGATCCCGCTGGAGGTGTGCCCCACGTCCAACGTGCAGACCGGGGCGTCGTCGTCGATCGCGGAGCACCCGATCACGCCGCTGGCGCGGCTGGGCTTCGCCGTGACCGTCAACACCGACAACCGGCTCATGTCGGGGACCTCGATGACCCAGGAGTACGCCCAGCTGGTGGAGCACGCCGGCTGGGGGCTGGAGGAGCTGCGCGACGTGGCGCTGACGGCAGGCTGGAGCGCCTTCCTGCCCCACGACCAGCGCGAGGCGCTCGTCGAGGACGTCCTGCGACCCGCCTACACGCCGCGGGCCTCCGGCCGCCACCGCGCCTGAGGCGGGCAGCGGCCGGTGCCCCGTCGACGTCAGGCGCCCTTGGGGTGCCAGACGGTCTTGGTCTCGGTGAACGCGAGGATGCGCCGCGGACCGTCCGGCGCGCGGGTCCAGTCGGGCTCCGCGTCGCCGGCCGGCGGACGGACGACCCGCTTCACCGTGTCCGCGGCGATCGCCTCCAGGTCGGCCCACGCGACGCCCGCGGCGTCCACCGTGCCGGTGAGGTCGACGGCGTTGACGTCCATGTGACCGACGAGGTGCGGTGCGACCTCGGCGACGCGCCCGGTGAGGATGTTGACGACGCCCTTGGGGAGGTCGGACGTCGCGAGCACCTCGGACAGCGTGATCGCCGGCAGCGGCCGGTCCGTGCTGCTGAGCACCACGGCCGTGTTCCCCGTGACGAGCACGGGCGCGAGGACGCTCACGAGGCCCAGCAGCGAGGACCGCTGCGGCGCGACGATCCCGACGACGCCCGTCGGCTCGGGCACGGAGAGGTTGAAGTACGGCCCGGCGACGGGGTTCGCGGACCCGGCGACCTGGGCCACCTTGTCCGTCCAGCCGGCGTACCAGACCCATCGGTCGACCGCTGCGGAGACGACCGCCTCGGCGTCCTTGGCCCGCAGGCCCTCGCCCGCCGCGACCTCGGCGACGAACTGGTCGCGGCGCCCCTCGAGGAGCTCGGCGACCCGGTAGAGGACCTGACCGCGGTTGTAGGCGGTCGCCCCCGCCCACCCCGGCTGGGCCGCACGGGCGGCCTTGACCGCGTCCCGCGCGTCCTTGCGCGAGCCCAGCGCGGCGTTCGCGAGGAACCCGCCCTTCGCGTCGAGCACCTCGTACGTCCGCCCCGACTCGCTGCGCGGGAAGGCCCCGCCGATGAAGAGCTTGTACGTCTTGCGCACCTCGAGCCGAGTGCTCACAGTGCTCCCTCCTGGAGGTAGGCGGCCAGTCCGTGGCGGCCGCCCTCGCGGCCGTAGCCCGACTCCTTGTAGCCGCCGAACGGGCTCGTCGGGTCGAAGCGGTTGAACGTGTTGGCCCAGACGACGCCGGCCCGGAGCTGGTCCGCCATCCACAGGATGCGCGAGCCCTTCTCCGTCCAGATGCCGGCGGACAGGCCGTACGGGGTGTTGTTCGCCTTCGCGACGGCCTCGGCCGGCGTGCGGAACGTCAGGACCGACAGGACGGGTCCGAAGATCTCCTCGCGCGCGATCGTGTGCGCGGTGCTCACGTCGGTGAACACCGTCGGGGCGAACCAGTAGCCGCGCTCGGGCAGCTCGCAGGGCGCGCTCCACCGCGTCGCCCCCTCGACGGCCCCGGTGTCCGTGATCCGGGTGATCCGCTCGAGCTGCTGAGCGGAGTTCACCGCCCCGACGTCGGTGTTCTTGTCCATGGGGTCACCGACCCGCAGGGTCGACAGGCGCGCCTTGAGCCGCTCCACGACCTCCTCGGCGACGGACTCCTGAACGAGCAGCCGCGAGCCGGCGCAGCACACCTGGCCCTGGTTGAAGAAGATGCCGTTGACGATGCCCTCGACCGCCTGGTCCACGGGGGCGTCGTCGAAGACGATGTTCGCCGCCTTGCCGCCCAGCTCGAGCGTGAGGCTCGTCCGGCTGCCCGCGACCTCGCGGGCGATGCGCTTGCCGACCGGCGTGGAGCCCGTGAAGGCGATCTTGTCGATGCCCGGGTGGTTGACGAGCAGCGAGCCCGTCTCGCGCGCGCCGGTGACGATGTTCACGACGCCCGGCGGCAGCTCGGCCTGGCGGAGCAGGTCGGCGAAGAGGAGTGCCGTCAGCGGCGTCGTCTCCGCCGGCTTGAGCACGACGGTGTTGCCCGCCGCCAGGGCCGGCGCGACCTTCCACGCCAGCATGAGCAGCGGGAAGTTCCACGGGATGACCTGGGCGGCGACGCCGTGCGGACGCGGGTCGCGACCGAGCCCGGCGTGCTCGAGCTTGTCGGCCCACCCGGCGTAGTAGAAGAAGTGCGCCGCAGCGGTCGGGACGTCGACGTCGCGCGACTCCCGGATCGGCTTGCCGTTGTCGAGGGTCTCCAGGACGGCGAACTCCCGGGACCGCTCGGCCAGGAGGCGCGCGATGCGGAAGAGGTACTTGGCGCGCTCGGAGCCCGGCATCGGGCCCCAGACCTTCTCCTGGGCGCGGCGCGCGGCGCGGACGGCGCGGTCCACGTCCGCCTCGCCGCCGACGGCGACCTCCGCCAGGACCTCCTCGGTGGCCGGGTTGACCGTCTTGAGGACGGCGCCCTCGGCGGCGTCGGCGAACTCGCCGTCGATGAAGAGCCCGTACGACGACGCGACGTCGACGACGGCGCGCGACTCGGGCGCCGGGGCGTACTCGAAGATGCTCATGGTGTCCTCAGGAGTGGGTGGAGAGCGCGGGCACGGGGGCGGGCAGGTGCGTGGGCGCGCCCGGGTCGAGGGGCGCGGCGTCGAGGCCACGCTCCACGTAGAGGTGGACGACGTCGCTGCGCAGGTGGATGACGGAGTACATGACGGGGCGCCCGTCGTCGAGGGTGTGGACCTGGCTGAGCCGCAGCACCGGGGCGCCGTCGGCCATGCCGAGGCGGTCCGAGGTCTCCGGGGCGGGGGCGACCGCCTCCACCCGGGCGATCCCGGTCGCGACGGGGCGACCGTACGTCGCTCGCAGCAGCTCGTAGACGGAGCCCGTGTACGCGTCGGCGTCCGTCGGCAGGCCGGGGTGGGCGACGAGGTGGTCGGCGCTCTCGAACGACGGGACGCCGTCGGCGGTCCGGATGCGCCGCAGGACGCGGCACGCGGTACCGGCCGGCAGCCCGAGGGCGTCCGTGACGGGTGGCGGCGGCACCTCGTCCGCGACGGTCACGCCGGTCGTCCCCGGGTCGTGCCCGGCGGCCCGGATGACGGCGGTCATCGACAGGTTCGCGTCGAGGAACATCGTCAGGTCGACGTGGTCGGCCGACCGCACGAACGTGCCCCTGCCCTGCTCGCGGCTGACGAGCCCGCGGTCCTGCAGCGTGCCGACGGCGGCGCGGACCGTGGTCCGGCTGACGCCGAACTCGGTGCACAGGTCCGGCTCGGTCGGCAGCTGCGACCCCGCCGGGTACGTGCCGTCGAGGACCCGGCGTTCGAGCTCCCGGGCGACGCGGTGGGCGCGGGACATCAGCCCACCGAGATGTAGTCGGCGCCGGAGTAGACGCCGGTGCGGAGCTTGTGGCGCTGCATGAGGACGTCGTTGAGCAGCGACGACGCCCCGAACCGGAACAGGTCCGGGTTCAGCCAGTCCTCCCCGACGGTCTCGTTGACGGCGACGAGGTACTTGAGGGCGTCCTTGGCCGTCGAGATGCCGCCGGCCGGCTTGACGCCGATGTGGACGCCCGTGGCGCGGTGGTAGTCGCGGACCGCCTCGAGCATGACGACGGCAACGGGCAGGGTCGCGGCGGGGGAGACCTTGCCGGTGGAGGTCTTGATGAAGTCCGCGCCCGCAAGCATCGCGAGCCACGACGCGCGCCGCACGTTGTCGTAGGTGGCGAGCTCGCCCGTCTCGAGGATCACCTTGAGGTGCGCGCGGTCCGGGCCCGTGCCGCACGCCTCGCGCACCGCCAGGACGTCCTCGAACACCGCCGAGAAGCGCCCGGAGAGGAACGCGCCTCGGTCGATGACCATGTCGATCTCGTCGGCGCCCGCGGCGACGGCCTCCCGGGTGTCGAGGAGGCGCACCTCCCGGCTTGCGCGCCCGGACGGGAACGCGGTGGCGACGGCGGCCACGTGGATCCCCGTGCCCTCCAGAGCCGCCCTGGCGTGGGGCACGAGGTCGCCGTACACGCACACGGCGGCGACCTGCGGGCAGGCCGGGTCGCCGGGGTCCGGGTTCTTCGCCTTCGCGGCGAGGGAGGCGACCTTGCCCGGGGTGTCGGCGCCCTCGAGCGTCGTCAGGTCGATCATCCGGATGGTCGCGTCGAGCGCCCACGCCTTCGCGGTCGTCTTGATGGAGCGGGTGCCGAGCATCTGCGCGCGCCCGTCGGCACCGACCTTGTCGACACCGGGCAGGCCGCGGAGGTAGCGGGCGAGCCCGGCGTCGTCGAGCGTCGCCTGACCCGTCAGGTGGTGGGCCCGCTCGACGATCTCCCCGCTGGTCGCGGTGCTGCCGGCGGTGTGCTGCACGGTGACGGCACCGGTGCCGTCCTCGCCGCCGTGCCCGGCGGTCCCCGTCCGGGGCTCGGTTGCGCTGTGGGTCATGAGCGGCATCGTACTCACGAGGCGGGCGAAACGTCATACGAATCCGGCGACGTCCTGAGCGGATCAGTCCAGCGCCCTGTCCAGGACGCGCTCACCCACGACCGGGAGTGCCTCCAGGGCCCGGGGCGCGGCGTGGAGCCGGAACCCGCACGCGTCCCGCGGCCACGCCACGCGGACGGCGCGGCCGTCCGCGGCCACGAGGAAGAGCTCGGGGCCGATCTCCGCCATCGCGGGGCACGGCTGGTCCGGTCGCGGTGCCACCGACGGCGCGGCCAGGGCCCGCAGCAGCGGGTCGAGCCGCCCCGCGCGCGTCACCTCGACCATGCGGACCGTTCGCGCGTGCCCGTCCTCCGGTCCGCCGTCGTCGGGGGAGCGCGGTGGCACCTCGACGTCCGCCCCGGGCGGCGGCGGCGTCGGTGGCCGTGCCGGCGCCGGCACGACCGCGAGGTCCGGGCGGCACTCCACCGCCAGGACCGGCTCGAAACCCTCCGGGACGGAGCCCGCTGCGCCGCCGGGCCGTCCGGTGAGGTCGCCGGCCACGCCCAGCGCGAGGAGGACCTCGTCGGCGAGGCAGTCGGCGGAGGGTGCGACCGCGGCAGGTGGCGCCGCCGGGGCCGCCGTGCCGGAGCACGCACCGAGGAGTGCCGCGGTGAGGAGCAGCACGCCGTGCACCCGGACCGGCCGACGTCCCGGCGCCGCCGTCATCGCCGCCGCCTCGTCGCTGCCCCGCTCGACGCCGCCCCCGTGCCTCATCGGCGCCCGCGGCCTCCGGAGGGTCCTCGGCGGGACCGGCCGCGGTCCGCGCCGGTGGACCGCCGGGGCGCCCCGGCCGACGACCCCCCGCCGCCACGTCTCGTCGTCCCGCGAGGGCCGCCCTGGGCCGCTCCGCGCCGCGCGCCGCCTGCCTCGGCCTCCGGCAGCCGCTCGGGCGCCGGCTCCCGCGAGCTGTTCGCCGTGCGCCCCCGCACGATGCCGACGAACGTCTCGACGTCGGGGGTCGTCCGCTCGGTGACCCACGCGAGGTGGACCGTCGACGTCGGGGCGTCCGTGACCGGCCGGTGGACGAGGTCCTTGCGATCGTGCAGCCGGGCGAGCGACTGGGGCACCACGAGCACGCCCGCTCCGGCGGCGACGAGCTCGACGGCGTCCGCCGTCGTCGGCGGCGCGGGGAGCAGGCTCGCCTCGCCCGGCCGGTCCACCCAGCCCAGCACGTCGTCGGCGGGGACGAGGAGCGTCTCGTCGACGAGGTCGGCGGCGGTGACCTCCTCGGCGGCGGTGACCAGGTGCCCCTTCGGGACGACGACGACGCTCGCCTCCGTGTAGAGCGGGATGGCGCTCAGGTCCGCGGGTCGCTCGGCCAGGCGCACGAGGCCGACGTCGGCGCGGCCCTCCCGCAGCGCGGCGACCTGCTCGTCCACCGTGGCGTGGACGAGCTCCAGGGGCGTCCCGGGCCGGCGGTCCCGCCAGGTGCGGACCCAGCGGCCGGGCGTCGTGCCCGGGACGAGGAGGAGCCGGAACGACGACGCCGCCGACGACGACGACGAGGCCTGCTCCGTGCTGCGGTCGGAGGGGCGGGGGTCGTCGTCGTCCATCGCACCTCCTCCTCGCAGCTCGCCACCGCCACGCTACCGGGACCGACGCGCGCGGCCCGCCCGTATCCTGGCGCGGTGACCGACACCCCCGCGAGGCGCGAGCGCCAGCCCCAGTCCATGAAGGCCTCGACCGCGGCGGCGAAGCTCGAGATCTACCTGCCCGCGGCGCCGGAGGAGTTCCAGGCCTCGACCGTGACGCGCGAGGAGCTCGCCGCGCTGCAGCAGGACCCGCCGCCGTGGCTGGTCGACCTCCGCAGGAATGGACCGCACCCGCGGTCGGTCGTGGCGGCCCGCCTGCGCGTGTCGACGAGCGGTCTGGCCCGCGCCGGGGTCACCGAGGCGTTGACGACCGCGGAGATCGAGGCCCTGCAGGCGGCACCGCCGGCGTGGCTGCTGCGCGAGCGTCGCGTGTTCAAGGAGGTCCGCGCCGAGGAGCAGCGCCTGCGCGAGCGGGACGCGGCACAGGGCGGCTGAGCGCGGCTCAGGCCGCGGCGGACGCCGTCCGTGCTGCCAGCGGGACGACGGCGAGAGTGAGGGCGAGCGCACCCAGGCCGAACGCCGACTCCAGCGTCGTCACGCCGGCCAGCACCCCCGCGAGCGAGACGACCTCCACGATCGCGCTGAGGGACGCCAGGACGACGCCCGCGAGGGCGGCCTCGCGCAGGGTCCGGGGCCGTCCCGCATCGGCGCGGCGGCGGCCGATGCCGACCCAGACGGCGAGCCCTGCCGGCACCGCGGCCGCGACCATCGCCGTCGCCGTCGCGGCCTCGAAGGCCGCGGCCCGGACCACCATGAGCACCGTGCCGCCTGCGACGACGGTGGACAGCTGAACCAGGCAGACGGCGAGCAGGACGGTCGACCACGGCCGGTGCTGAACCGTCGGCCGCGCCTCGGCACGGACCGGACGGGCGCCCGTGTGCGCCATGCTGCCCCCGCCCTCCGATGCGATGCGGCGCGGTGCCCGCACCGACGATCGATCGTAGCCAGCGCCCCGGCGGGTGTCAGGCGTCGACGGCGACCAGCATGGCCACCAGGCCGAGCACGGCCACGCCGGCGAGCGCCAGACCGACGAGCGCGCGCGACCGGTCACGACCGGGCCGCGCGAGCACCGCCGCGCCGACGGCGGCGGCCGCGCCGAGGGGCAGCAGCCACGACCCTGCGATGCGCAGGCCCTCGGCGACGTCCAGCGAGGAGAAGGTGAGCAGCGCGATCCAGCCTACCCCGGCAAGGGCGAGCACCCCGCTGACGAGCCCGACGGTGCCGGTGAGCGGTGCTGTGCCTCGGGTCCCGGTGGTCATGGTGCCTCCTCCGTCACCTCCATGATCGGTCGGACGGTGCGCTCCGCGGTAGAGGCGAAGGCCCTGCGTGCCCTAGGTCCCTGGCGTCCGTCCTGGTGCGGCGGTTCGGTGGGTCCTGGGAGGCGGCCATGCACAGGCGCGCGCAGGTCATCGACGTCGACGGTCTCCAGGGCCTCATCGAGGCGCTGGCGTCCCGGGGCTACACCGTCATGGGCCCGAACGTCCGCGACGGCGCCGTGGTGCTCGCGCCCGTCTCGAGCGTCGGCGACCTGCCGCGGGGCGTGCGCGACGGCCAGGACGCGGCGCACTACCGGCTCGAGCCGCGCGACGACGACGCCTTCTTCGGCCACGCCGCCGCCGTGCAGGGCGCCAAGCCGGTCTTCTTCCCCAGCGACCAGCTGCTGTGGCGTGCGCGCCGGTCAGACACCGGCTTCTCGCTCGACGAGCCGTCCGGGGAGGGTGCCCTCGCCGGCCCCGTCGCTCTTCTCGGCGCCCGGGCGTGCGACCTGGCGGCTGTGGCCATCCACGACGAGGTCCTGCTGCGGCGGCGCTTCTCCGACGCGCACTACGCCCAGCGACGCGAGGGCACCTTCGTCGTCGCGGTCACCTGCGGCGAGCCCGGCGGCACGTGCTTCTGCGCCTCGACCGGTACCGGCCCGCGGCCGGCGGCCGGCTACGACCTCCTGCTCACGGAGCTCCTGACGCCGGAGCACCGCTTCGTCGTCGAGGTCGGCACCCCCCGCGGCGCCGAGGTCCTGGACGTCCTCGCGGCGACGGAGGCGAAGCCGGCAGACGTCACCGCCGCCGACGACGTCGCGGCGCGGGCCGTCGAGCGCATGGGCCGTGCCCTGGACACCGACGGCCTGCGTGACGTGCTCTACGCGAGCGCAGAGAGCCCGTGCTGGGACGACATCGCGTCGCGCTGCCTCGCCTGCACGAGCTGCACGATGGTGTGCCCCACGTGCTTCTGCACCTCCGTCGAGGACATGGCGGACCTCACCGGCGACGTCGCCGAGCGGCACCGCGTCTGGGACTCGTGCTTCTCCCAGGACTTCGCGTACATCCACGGAGGCAGCCTGCGGGGCGAGACACGCTCGCGGTACCGGCAGTGGATGACGCACAAGCTCGCGGCCTGGCAGGACCAGTTCGGCATGTACGGCTGCGTGGGCTGTGGGCGCTGCATCACCTGGTGCCCGGCGGCCATCGACATCACCGTCGAGGCGGCGGCCCTGCGGGCGTCGGCGGCGCCGCTCGTCCCGACGGCAACCTGAGGGGACACGACGATGACCAGCCTGGTCGAGCGCCGGCGCCCGACGCCACCCGCGCCGACGGACCCCATGCGGCCCGTGCCCTACCGCCTCGAGCACCTGCGGCAGGAGACGCGCGACACCTACACGCTCGAGCTCGCCCCGGTCGACGGCGAGCCCCTGCGCTACGGCGCCGGGCAGTTCACGATGCTCGACGCGTTCGGGGTGGGGGAGGTGCCGATCTCGATCAGCGGCGACCCGACCAGGGCCGGCCTCCTCGAGCACACCATCCGTGACGTCGGCGCCGTCACCCACGCGCTCGTCTCGGCGTCCCCGGGTGACGTGCTGGGCGTGCGCGGACCCTTCGGCACCACCTGGGACGTCACCGACGGCCAGGGTGGCGACGTCGTCCTCGTGGCCGGCGGCATCGGCCTCGCGCCCGTGCGGCCCGCGCTCCTGGAGCTGCTGACGCACCGGGAGCGCTACAACCGGGTGGTCCTGCTCTACGGCGCCCGGACGCCGGAGGACATCCTCTTCGGCGAGGACCTGCGGTCGTGGGCGAAGGACTTCGGCGTCGACGTCGACATCACCGTCGACAACGGCCAGCACGCCTGGCGCGGCAAGGTCGGCCTGGTGACCCAGCTCGTGCCGCGGGCCGGCTTCGACGCGCGGCACACCCTCGCCCTGGTCTGCGGGCCTGAGGGGATGATGCGCTACGTCGCCCAGGCGCTCGTCGACCGCGGCGTGCCCCCGTACCGCGTGCGCCTGTCCATGGAGCGCAGCATGAAGTGCGGCATCGGCCTGTGCGGGCACTGCCAGCTGCGCGAGCTCTTCGTGTGCGTGGACGGCCCGGTGCTGACCTACGACCGCCTCGCCCCCCTGCTGACCTGCCGGGAGCTGTGATGAGCACGACCCCGCTCCTTCCCGTCCCGCACGTGCCCGCCAGGGCGGTCACGGCCCGGCCGACGCTCGCGGTGTGGAAGTTCGCGTCCTGCGACGGGTGCCAGCTCACCCTGCTCAACTGCGAGGACGAGCTCATGGCCCTCGCCGGGACGGTGAGGATCGCGTACTTCCCCGAGGCCACACGCGCGGTCGTCGACGGCCCGTACGACGTGTCCCTCGTCGAGGGGTCGGTCACCACGCCGGAGGAGGTCGAGCGCATCGGCCACATCCGCGCCATGTCCCGCCACCTCGTGACGATCGGGGCCTGCGCGACCACCGGCGGCATCCAGGCGCTGCGCAACTTCGCCGACGTCGCCGAGTTCCGGTCCGTCGTCTACGCCCACCCGGAGTACCTGTCGACGCTGGACCGATCCACCCCGATCTCCGCGCACGTCAGCGTCGACTTCGAGCTGCGCGGCTGCCCGGTGGACAAGGGCCAGCTGCTCGAGGTCCTCGCCGCGTACATCCAGCGGCGCCGTCCCCGCATCCCGACGTACAGCGTGTGCGTGGAGTGCAAGCGGCGCGGCGCCGTCTGCGTCACGGTCGCCCACGGGACGCCGTGCCTGGGCCCCGTCACGCAGGCCGGCTGCGGCGCCCTGTGCCCGGGGTTCGCGCGCGGCTGCTACGGCTGCTTCGGGCCGCAGGACTCCCCGAACACGTCCTCCCTCGCGGACCGGCTCCTCGCCACCGGGATGGCGCAGGACGAGGTCATGCGGGTGTACCGGACGTTCAACGCGGCGTCCGAGCCGTTCCGCCGCGAGAGCGAGCGGCACGAGCCGGCCGACGACAAGGAGGTGCGCTCATGACGCACAGGCTCAGCGACGGCGGCCAGGTGCTCGAGGTCGGCACCCTCGCCCGCGTCGAGGGCGAGGGCGGCATGCACGTGGCCATCCAGGACGGCCGCGTCACGGACGTCCAGCTGCGCATCTACGAGCCCCCGAGGTTCTACGAGGGCTTCCTGCGCGGGCGGGCCTGGACCGAGCCGCCGGACATCACGGCCCGCATCTGCGGGATCTGCCCGGTCGCCTACCAGTTCAGCTCCTGCCTGGCGATCGAGGACGCGTGCGGCGTCACCGTGACCGACGCGATCCGGACCCTGCGGCGTCTCCTCTACTGCGGGGAGTGGATCGAGAGCCACGCGCTGCACGTCTTCCTCCTGCACGCTCCCGACTTCCTCGGCTACGACGGCGCCATCGAGATGGCGGCCGACCACCCGCAGGTCGTCGAGCGGGGCCTGCGGATCAAGAAGGTCGGCAACGACCTCATGACGGTCGTCGGCGGCCGGTCCGTGCACCCGGTCAACGTCAAGGTGGGCGGCTTCTACCGGATGCCGACCGCGGTCGAGCTCCGGGCCCTGCGCCCGGCCCTGGAGCGAGCGCTCGAGGACGCCGTGGCGACCGTGCGCCTGGTGGCGACGTTCGACTGCCCCGACTGGGAGCAGCCATGGACCTACCTCTCCCTCCGGCCGGAGGAGGGGTACCCGATCGAGGCCGGCGACGTCGTCACGTCGGCCGGTGCCGCGTGGGAGGTACGGACCTTCACCGAGCACGTCGCCGAGGTGCACGTGCCCCACTCCAACGCGCTCCACGCCCGGCTGGACGGCGAGGACACCCCCTACGTCGTCGGACCCCTCGCGCGGTACACGCTCAACCACGACCGGCTCTCGCCGCTCGCCCAGGACCTCGCCCGCGAGGCGGGGCTGGGCCCCACGTGCCGCAACCCCTTCCGCTCGATCGTCGTGCGGGCCGTCGAGCTCGCGTACGCGCTGGAGGAGTCGCTGCGGATCGTCGACGGCTGGGCCGACGGCGCGCCCCCGTCCGTCCCCGTCCCCGCCCGTGCGGGCGAGGGCTTCGGGGCGACCGAGGCGCCGCGCGGGGTCCTCTTCCACCGCTACGTCCTCGACGACGCCGGGATCATCCGCGACGCGCAGATCGTGCCGCCGACCTCCCAGAACCAGCCGAGCATCGAGGCGGACCTGCGGGTCATGGCCGAGCGCTGGGTCGACCTGTCCGACCACGACCTCGGTCACCGCTGCGAGCACGCGATCCGCAACTACGACCCGTGCATCTCCTGCGCCACGCACTTCCTCGACCTCAGGGTGGAACGGTCGTGACGGCGCTCGTCGTCGGGCTGGGCAGCCGGGACCGCGGCGACGACGGCGTCGGCCCGGCGGTCGCGGCCGCGGTGGCGGCACTGGGCGTGCCGGGGCTGCGCGTCGTGGTCCACGAGGACCCCACCTGCCTGGTCGAGGTGTGGGGCGACGCCGAGACCGTCGTCGTCGTGGACGCGGTCCGCTCGGGCGCGCCGCCGGGCACCGTGCACGTCCTCGACGCGACGGCCGGCACCCTGGCCGACCGGGCGTGGGCGCGGACGGGCCGTGGCGGGACGCACGCCTTCGGCCTCGCGGCGGCCGTCGAGCTGGCCCGGGCGCTGCGGCGACTGCCCCCGCGCCTGGTGCTCGTCGGGGTGGAGGCGTCCTCCTTCGGGCACGGCGAGCCGCTCGGCCCGGAGGTCGCCGACGCCGTCGCCCACGCCGTGCGGACCGTGACGGACCTGCTGGCGCCGGTCGCGGCCGGGGAGGCGGGCCATGTGCCTCGGTGAGGTCGTCCAGGTCTCCGCGACGCTGCCGGACGGGGTGGTCGAGACGACCGGTCCGCGCGGCGGCCGCGTGTCCCTGCTGGCGCTCGAGGGGCCGGTCGCGGTCGGCGACTGGCTGCTCGTGCACTCCGGCTTCGCGCTCGAGCGCCTCACCGACGCCGAGGCCCGGGCTGCCCTCGCCCTGCGCTCCGGCGCCGACGACCCCGACCACGTCCCGAACCCCGACCCCACCGACGGCCCCGCGGCCCGCCGACAGGAGACCTGACATGACCAGCACTCGACGCACCGGCCTCCTCCTGGCCCTGACCACGGCCTGCATCAGCGGCGTCGCCGTCTTCCTCAACGGCTACGGCGTGCGGGCGTTCGGCGACGCGACCGCCTACACCACGGCCAAGAACCTCGTCGCCGCCCTGGTCCTCGTGGGCATCGTCGCCGCCGGCGGCGCCGGCGCACGCCTGACCCGGCCGACCGGCCGCCGCGAGTGGGTCGGCCTCGGGCTCGTCGCCGTCGTCGGCGGCAGCGTGCCGTTCGTCCTGTTCTTCGAGGGACTCGCCCGGGCCTCGTCCAGCCAGTCGGCGGTCATCCACAAGACGCTGCTCGTCTGGGTGGCCCTGCTCGCCGTCCCGCTGCTGCACGAGAAGCTGACGGCCTGGCACGGCCTCGCCTTCCTGCTGCTCGTGGTCGCGCAGGTCGGGCTGGTGGGCGGAGTGCCGAGCGGCATGGCCACGGGCGAGGTCATGATCCTCGCCGCGACGCTCCTGTGGTCGGTCGAGGTCGTGCTCGCGAAGCGGCTGCTGTCCGGACTGTCGTCGTGGACGCTCGGCGTCGCGCGGATGGCGGGCGGCTCCGTGGTGCTCGTCGCGTGGTCCGCGACGCAGGGCCACCTTGCCGGCCTCGGGGCCGTGGACGCGGCGGGCTGGGGCTGGGTCCTGCTGACCGGGCTGATCCTCGCGGGCTACGTCGCGACGTGGTTCGGCGCCCTGGCGCGCGCGCAGGCCGTCGACGTGACCGCCGTGCTCGTGCTCGCCGTACCCATCACGGCGGTCCTCGCCGCCGTGGTCGACGGCACCGCTCTCCGTCCGCAGGCGCTGTGGCTGCTCATGGTCGTCGCGGGCGCCGGCCTCGTGAGCCGGCAGGTCTGGACGCGTCCGACGCTGCCCGCGGTGGTGCCGGCGACGTGAGCACGTCGCGAGGGCTGACCGCCGCCGGGGACCCCGGCGGCGGCCCCCTGCTGTTCGCGCGGTACGCCTACCCGCCCAACGAGCTGGGCTACTGCGGCCCCGACGCCTCGCGCGAGCTCCTCGAGCGCGCCGACGCCGCCACGACAGGTGGCACGGCCGACGACGGCGGCCTGCGTCGGCAGGCCCGCGGCTTCGAGGGCGCCTGGCCGTACCTGGAGCTCATCGCCCATGCGAACGGCCTGGCGGATCCGTTGGACCGGAGGGTGGTGGAGGCCTACTGGGTGGGCAACGACCTGCTGCGCGCGGTCGGCGTGGCAGCCCTCGGCGACTCCCTCGAGGAGAGGTTCCGGCCTCGCGGCCGCGCGGTGTGGCAGGGTGTCGCGGGCGCTGTGGACGGGCCGGGACGTGCCGTGCCGCACCACAGCTTCCACGTCCTCGCGGTCTACCCGTGGGCCGGGCTGCTGCGCTCGGGTGTCCGCGACGAGGCACTCCGCGTGCTGGACCGCTGCCGCATCCGCTGGGGCCAGGTGCTCGAGACGTCCGCGTGTCACGCGCTCATCCGGACCCGGCCCCTGCGGTGGGACGGCCGGCGCCTCGGTGAGGGCCCGGAGGTCGTGGAGCGCGTGCTGACGCGTCTCGACGGCTACGGTCTCGCGCCGACGCTGACTCCGGGAGACTGGTGCTCGGCCCACTGGGAGTGGGCGTGCGACCGCCTCGACCGGCGCGGACTCGTCGCGCTGCGCTCGTGGACCCGGCAGCAGCTCGCGGTCGTCAACGGGCTCGACCGCCCGGCGCCGGCGCAGGTGCTCGCCTGACGGCACTGGTCCGACGGCACCGGCCCGGACGGCGCCGGCCGCGGGCGCGGCCTCTCCGCGGCGTCTCACGAAACAGCGAATTCACACATCACTTGTCAGGCAAATAGGTCAAAAGGGACGGGTGCTACTTGGCAGTAACTCGCTGGGGTGATCCAATGCGCCCGTGCTGTGACACACAGTCACAGACCTAGGTATGGGGGTCACATGTCACGCAGGACGATGGCCGCACTCGTCGCAGCCTCCGTCGCGGTCGTGGGGGCAGCGTTGCCCGCCACGGCCGAGGTGGGCGCCACGAGCGCGCCCGCGACCACCCCGCCCATGGCGGCGGACGACAGGACGGCGGTGACGCCGGCGCAGGAGCAGCGCCTGGTGCAGAACCGGTACGTCGTCCTCATGAAGGCCGACCCCGTGGTCGGCTACGAGGGAGGTGTCCCCGGGATCGCGCCGACGAAGCCGTCGGGCGGTGAGGGTGTCGACACCGGCAGCGCCTCCGTGCGCGAGTACGTGCAGCACCTCAAGGAGCAGCGCAAGGAGTCGCGCAAGGCGGCAGCCGTGCCGGAGGCCGCGGTGGAGGCGGAGTACAGCTTCGCCGTCAACGGCTTCGCGGCCGAGCTCACCGAGGAGCAGGCGCAGCGGCTCGCCAAGCAGGAGGGCGTCCTCGCGGTGCGGGCCGACACGCTCCAGCAGCCGCAGACCGACGCCTCCGGCGAGTTCCTGGGCCTGACCGGCCCGGACGACGCCTGGGCCGAGGGCTACACCGGCGAGGGCGTCGTCGTCGGCGTCATCGACACCGGCATCTGGCCCGAGCACCCGTCCTTCGCCGACGACGGCACCTACCCGGACCCCGTGGGTGTCGCCGAGGGGATCCCGTGCGAGTTCGGGACCACCCCGGGCAACGAGGACGACGCGGCGTTCGAGTGCAACAACAAGCTGCTGGGCGCCCGTGACATGCGGGCCGCGTACAACAGCGTCGTCGGCCCGGAGCTGTACGACTCGGCGCGTGACGCCGACGGCCACGGCACGCACGTCGCCTCCACGGCGGCGGGCAACGCCGGCGTCCAGGCCGAGGTGCTCGGCTCGCAGATCGGCGCCGTGAGCGGCGTCGCGCCGCGGGCACAGGTCCTCGCCTACAAGGTGTGCGGCGACCTCGGGTGCTTCACCTCCGACCTGGCCGGTGGCATCGACCAGGCCGTCGCGGACGGCGTCGACGTCATCAACTACTCCATCGGCGGCGGTGCCGGCCCCGTGGGCCCGGACGACCTGGCGTTCCTCTTCGCGAACGCCGCGGGGATCTTCGTCGCCACGTCGGCCGGCAACGACGGCCCGGCCCCCGGCACCGTGGGCTCGCCGGCGGTGTTCCCGTGGCTGACGAGCGTCGGTGCGTCGACCCACGACCGCGGCTTCGCCGGCAGCGTCACGCTGGGCGACGGTCGGACGTTCGAGGGTGCCAGCATCACGGGCGGCCTCGAGGCGACTCGGGTCGTCGACGCGGCCGACTACGGCAACGAGCTCTGCCTCCTCGACACGTTCGAGGCTGACCTCAGCGGCACGGTCGTGCTCTGCAAGCGGGGGCAGATCGCCCGCGTCGAGAAGAGCCAGGCGGTCTTCGAGGCCGGCGGGGCCGGCATGGTGCTCTACGACGTCAGTGACGACGCCGCGCTGGTCACCGACAACCACTGGGTGCCGTCCGTGCACGTCAACCTCAGCGCCGGTCAGGCCGTCAAGGCCTACGTCGACGCCGAGGGCGAGGCGGCCACGGCCGCCATCACCGGCGGCGAGACCGTCGCGGCGCAGGGCTCCGTCATGGCGGACTTCTCCTCCCGCGGCCCGAACGCCGTGACGGCGGACGTCATCGTCCCGGACGTCACCGCGCCCGGCGTGAACATCCTCGCCGGCCACACCCCGACGCCGACCCTCGGCGCCCCGGGGCAGCTGTTCCAGTCGATCAGCGGCACGTCGATGTCCAGCCCGCACGTGGCGGGGCTCTTCGCCCTGCTCAAGCAGGCGCACCCGGACTGGTCGCCGGCCGCGGCCAAGTCGGCGATCATGACGACCGCCCGTCAGGACGTCGTCAAGGAGGACGGCGTCACGCCGGCCGACCCGTTCGACATGGGTGCGGGTCACGTGGAGCCGAGCGGCACGGACAAGGGCTCGGTGTTCCAGCCGGGCCTCGTCTACGACGCGGGCTTCACCGAGTACCTCGGCTTCCTCTGCGGGATCGAGGCGGACGTCTTCGCGGACCCGGCGGCGACCTGCGGCCGCCTCGCGTCGAACGGCGTGCCGACGGACCCGAGCGGGCTCAACCTCGCCTCGATCGCCATCGGTGAGCTGGCGGGCAGCCAGACCATCACGCGCACGATCACCAACGTCACGGAGGAGAACGCGGCCACCACGTACCGCGCGAGCGTCCAGGCGCCCGAGGGCTTCGACGTGACCGTGAGCCCGTCGCAGGTCACCCTGCGGCGCGGCGAGTCGGCCACCGTCGAGATCACCGTGACGACGCTCGAGGGCGCACCGGAGGGCGAGTTCTCCTTCGGCTCGCTGACCTGGCAGTCGATGCGCGGCAGCGCGAAGAACGCCAAGGCCGGTCCGTACGAGGTCCGCAGCCCGATCGCCGTGCGTGCCGTGGCGATCGACACCCCGCCGGTCGTCTCCGGCACGGGCACCGACGGCAGCGTCACCGTGCCCGTGGTCTTCGGGTACGAGGGCGCCTACGCGGCCTCCGCGCACGGGCTCGTCCCGGCGACGGTGACCGCCGGCTCCGTCGGGCAGGACCCCGACCAGACGCCGTTCACCCCGGACGACGGTGCGGGCATCACCGCCCACACGTTCGAGGTCACCGAGGCGGCCGTCGCGCGCTGGCGGCTCGTGGAGGGCACGGCCGACACCGACCTCGACGTGTTCGTGGTCGGCCCGGACGGCGAGCAGGTCGCCACCAGCACCAACGGTGGGACGAACGAGCTGGTCACGCTCACGACGCCGGCGTCGGGGACGTACACGGTGTACATCCACGGCTGGCAGACGGGCGGGACGTCGATCGCCTACGACCTCGAGAGCTGGTTCGTCCCGCTCGCGACCGGCGGCTCGCTGGAGATCACCAGCGCGCCGACGGAGGCGACCATCGCCGCGTCGGCCGACGTCGTGGCCTCGTGGACGGGCGCGGCAGCGGGTGTCGACCACCTCGGTGCCGTGGCCCACAGCCGCGGTGACGAGCTCCTCGGGCTGACCCTCGTGGAGGTCACCGGCTGACCGAGCGATCCGGCAGGGCAGCGGCGGGGGCGCCCGGGGGGGGCCCCCCCCGCCGTCGTGCGTGCGGTCAGCGGTCCGGCTCGGTCTGCGCGGGCGGCTGCGGGTTCTCGCACAGGAAGAGGCCACGTCGGCCGCCCGAGTGGTACTCCACCGTCCGGCCGCCGGCCTCGAGGACGACGAGCCGTCCCGGCGTGAGCGCCTGCGTGTAGGCCATGCCCGGGGCGGGGCAGCCCAGGGAGCCGTCCCGCCACGTCACCGCCTCGTCGCGGACGACGGTCACCGAGGCAGGCTCGACGCCCAGCCGCTCGGCGAGGTCCGCGACGGCGTCGGCGGCCGTCGTGCCGACCGGAGGGCCACCGGGTGACGGTGTGCCGCCCGGGGCCTTCGTGGAGCTGCTGTCGGGCTCGGGGGTGAGGATCACGGTGGGCTCCGTCGGGTCCGGTGTCGGTGAGGCGTCAGGGCCGCCCGGCGACTCGCCGGTGCCGCTCGCGCAGGCCGTGAGGACCGCCGCGAGGGCGATGCCGACCAGGGCCGTGCTGCCGGTGCGTCTCATCGCGCCCCCTCTCCGCTGCCATCCTGCCTCGCGCGGCGTCGTCGGGCGCCCGGGGACCGGCGACCGCGCCGGACGCTCAGCCGGCCTGGTCGTACGTGTCCACCACGGCGACGTCGAGCGCGAACTCCACGGGGAACGACCCGAAGAGCAGCCGCCCGGCCTCCGCCGCCGAGTCCCGGACCGCCGTCGCGACGTCGTCGGCCAGCTCCTGCGGCGTGTGGACCACGACCTCGTCGTGGAGGAAGAACACGAGGTGCGGACGGCGGTTCCGTGCCGTCCGTCCGCCGGACCCGTCCGCGCCGGGGACCGGGAGCTCCAGCAGACGACGGCGCAGCGCGGCCATCCAGCACAGCGCCCACTCCGCGGCCGTCCCCTGGACCACGAAGTTGCGGGTGAACCGGCCCCGGTCGCGCCGGTGACGCTGGGCCAGGCGGACGTCCTCCGGTCGAGCCTCCTGCGACGACGCGGCCTCGACGGACGCCAGCCAGCGCGCCCCGGGAGGGGGCGACGTCCGGCCGAGCCAGGTGGTGCCGACCTCCCCGCGCTCGCCGGCGCGCGCGGCCGACTCCACCAGGCCGACGGCGCGCGGGTACGCCCGGGTGAGCTGCGGCATGAGCGCCGCGCCCGCCCCTGTCGTGGCCCCGTAGATCGCGCCGAGCATCGCGTACTTCGCCTGCTCCCGGGTCTGGACCGCCCCCGACTCGACGACGCCCGCGTAGAGGTCCGCGCGGCGCGCCGCCGCGGCCATCGCGAGGTCACCGGCCATCGCGGCGAGCACGCGCGGCTCCAGCTGCGCCGCGTCTGCCGCGACGAGCCTCCAGCCCGGGTCGGCGCGCACCGCTGCCCGCACGGCGGCGGGCAGCTGGAGGGCGCCCCCGCCGCTCGTCGCCCACCGGCCGGTGACGACGCCGCCGGGCACGTAGTCCGGCCGGAACCGGCCGTCCCGCACCCACTGCTCGCGCCAGGCCCAGCCGTTGGCGCTGAGCAGGCGCGCGAGCCTCTTGTACTCCAGGAGAGGCTCGACGACGTCGTGCTGCAGGGCCGCGATCTCGTGCCGGCGGGTGCTCGTGACGTCCAGCCCGGCCCGCCGCAGCGCCCGCAGGAGGTCCGACTGCGAGTCCGGGTTGAGGCCCGGCTGCTCCAGGAGGCTCCGGATGCGCCCGGCGAGCGCGTCGAGGCGGGCGGGCCGTCCGCCCGTCCGGGGCCGGGGCCCGACCAGGTCCTCGAGCAGGGCGTCGTGCGCGTCGGCGTCCCACGGCAGGCCGTCGTGGTGCATCTCCGCGGCGACGAGCGCCCCGGTGGACTCGGCCGCCAGCAGGAGCCGGAGGCGCGCCGGGTCGCGGGCGCCGGCGACCGCGGCGAGCTGCAGCCGCAGCTCCTCGAGCGCGTCGAGGGCCGCGCCCGTCCCGGACACGTCTGCCTCGTCGAAGAGGCTCGCGGGGCGGTCTGTCGGCGGCTCGGCCACGGGCGAGAGCGCGTCCCAGGCGCCGGGCTCCGCCCGCGCGAGGGCGGAGTCGGCGCAGCGGTCGGACCGCCGCAGGATCGCGTGGCACAGGCGCAGGTCGTGGCACCGCCGCACGCGCACACCCGCCGCGAGGAGCGCCGGGTACCGGCGGGCGGTGTCGTCCCACACCCACCGTGGCCCGCCGTCCGCCTCGCGCTCGGCGACCGCCTCGGCGAGGTGCGCGGCGTCGAGGACGAGCCGCGCCCCGGGTGTGCCGTCGTCGTCGACGTGCTGCAGGGCGACGGTGCCCGTGTCGCGGGCGCCGACGGCGGTGGCCGGCGCGTCGACGAGGACGAGTCCGGTCACCCCAGGCCGAGCGCGGCGGCGACGTCCGCCCGCACGGCGTCGAGGCGGGCGCGGGCGGTGCGCCGCGCGGTGCCCACGGCGTCGCCCGAGCCGTCGTCGTCGACAGGGACGATCACCTCGAGGTAGCACTTGACCTTCGGCTCGGTCCCCGACGGCCGCACGACGACCCGGGTGCCGTCCTGCGCGAGGAGGCGCAGGCCGTCGGTGGGGGGCAGCCCCTCGGAGCCCTCCGCGAGGTCCACGACCTCGACGACGGGCGAGCCGGCCAGCGCGGTCGGCGGCGCCTGGCGGACGCGCGCCATGGTCGCCGGGATCTGGTCGAGGTCGGCGAACCGGGCGGAGAGCTGGTCGGTGAGGTGGAGCCCGTGGCGCAGCGCGAGGTGGTCGAGCATGTCCAGGAGCGTCCGGTCCTGCATCTTCAGCCGGGCGGCGAGCTGTGCCAGCAGGAGCGCCGCGGACAGGCCGTCCTTGTCGCGCACGAGCGTCGGGTCCACGCAGTACCCGAGCGCCTCCTCGTAGCCGAACACCAGTCCGTCGACGCGGGCGATCCACTTGAACCCCGTGAGCGTCTCGCGGTGCGACAGCCCGTGGCCGGCGGCGATCCTGCCCAGCAGCCGGGACGACACGATCGAGTTCGCCATGACGCCGCCGGAGCCGGTGAGGCGGCGGCCGATGTCGTCGCCCAGCAGCGCACCGACCTCGTCGCCGTGGAGCATCCGCCAGCCGCTCGCACGCGCGGTCAGCGGTCCGCCGGCGGAGTCGCTGTGGCCCAGGCGCGGGTCGCGGACGGCCGCGGCGCAGCGGTCGGCGTCGGGGTCGTTCGCGATGACGAGGTCGGCGTCGACCTCGTCGGCGAGCGCGAGGGCGAGGTCGATGGCCCCCGGCTCCTCCGGGTTCGGGAACGCCACGGTCGGGAAGTCCGGGTCGGGCAGGGCCTGCGCGGCGACGATGTGCAGGTCCTGGAAGCCGGCGGCCCGCAGCACCCGCTCGGCGGTCCGGCCGCCGACGCCGTGCAGCGGCGTGAGGACGATGCGCAGGTCGTGAGCGGTGTCCGGCAGCTCGAGCGCGCGCAGCCCGGTGAGGTACGCCTCGAGGACCTCCTCGCCGAGGGAGGTCCAGCCGTCGTCGCTGCGCGGGACCGAGGCCACGGACGGCACCGCGGCGATGTGGGCGGCGATGGCCGCGTCGTAGGGCGGGACGATCTGGGCGCCCTGGCCGGAGTCCGTGACGACGCGGCCGCCGAGGTAGACCTTGTAGCCGTTGTCCTGCGGGGGGTTGTGGCTGGCGGTGACCATGACCCCGGCGTCCGCACCGAGGTGGCGCACCGCGAAGGCGAGCACCGGGGTGGGCAGCGGTTCGGGGAGGAGCAGGGCGTGCCCGCCCGCGGCGACGACGACGGCGGCCGTGTCCCGCGCGAAGACGTCGGAGTTGTGCCGGGCGTCGTAGCCGATGACGACGCGCGGTCCCTCGACGTACCTGCCGCCGGTGTCGCCGGGACCGAGCTCCGCCATCCGCTCGTCCAGGTAGGCCGCGAGCCCCGCCGCCGCGCGGATGACGACGGCCCGGTTCATCCGGTTCGGGCCCCCGCCGAGCGCACCGCGCAGCCCGGCGGTGCCGAACTCGAGCGTCCCGCGGAACCGGTCGGCGAGCTCCTCGCGTGCCGGGCCCCGCAGGCCCCCGGGGTCGTCGTCGGACTCGGCGTGCGCCAGGAGCACGCGCAGGTGCTCGGCCGTGTGCGGGTCCGGGTCGTCGTCGACCCAGGCCCGGACACGCGCGGCGAGGTCGGGGTCGAAGGGCTCCGTCGGCGGCGTGGTGCTGGCCATCAGATGCGCCCGACGATCTCGGCGAGCAGGCGGCTGATCCGCGGACCCGCCGCGCGGCCGGCCTCGAGGACCTCCTCGTGGGACAGCGGCTCGGCGCTGATCCCGGCAGCCAGGTTCGTCACGAGGGAGATGCCGAGCACCTCGAGCCCCGCGTGCCGGGCGGCGATCGCTTCGAGCGTCGTGGACATGCCGACGAGGTCCGCGCCCATCCGGCCGGCCATCCGGACCTCCGCGGGGGTCTCGTAGTGCGGCCCGCGGAACTGCGCGTACACGCCCTCCGGCAGGTCCGGGTCGACCTCCCGCGCCACCGCGCGCAGGCGGGCCGAGTACAGGTCCGTGAGGTCCACGAACGTGGCGCCCTCCAGGGGGGACGTCGCGGTGAGGTTGAGGTGGTCGCTGATGAGGACCGGAGTCCCCGGCGTCCAGTCCGGGTCCAGTCCGCCGCACCCGTTGGTGAGGACGACGGCACGCGCGCCGGCCGCCGCGGCGGTCCGCACGCCGTGCACCACCCGGCGCACGCCGCGCCCCTCGTACAGGTGGGTGCGCGAGCCGAGGACGAGGGCGTGGCCGCCGTGGGGGAGCCGGATCGACCGCGTGGTCCCGCCGTGCCCGGCGACGGCGGGAGCGGAGAACCCGGGGAGCTCGTGGCTCGGGATCTCGGCGACCGTCTCGCCGACCAGGTCCGCGGCACCGCCCCAGCCGGACCCGAGCACGAGCAGCACGTCGTGGCGGTCGACGCCGGTGCGCTCCGCGACGACCGCGGCGGCCTCGCGCGCGATGTCGAACGGGTCGGTGGTCGGGTCCTCGAGGGTGGCGACTGCGGCGTCGTCGGCGGTGCTCGTCATGGTCCCCGAGGCTAGTGCCCGCGCCGTGCCGGTGTGCCGTGGGTGGCGCACGGACGGCACAATGCGGGTGTGACAGCGACGACACCCGGCATCGCCGAGCCCCCGCCCGAGCAGCCGACCGAGGACGTCCGCCCCGCCAGCCGGGTCGTCGTCGTCGGGGGAGGGCCGGGCGGATACGAGGCCGCGCTGGTCGCGCGGCGCGCCGGCGCCGAGGTGACGCTCGTCGAGCAGCAGGGGCTGGGCGGCGCCGCGGTGCTCACGGACGTGGTGCCGTCCAAGACGCTCATCGCGACGGCGGAGTGGATGACCATCGCGGAGCGGGCTCCCGAGCTCGGCATCCGGGACGGAGGCGTGCCGGACCCGACGGGGACGCATCCCGCCCACCTCGTCGACCTCGCGCGCGTCAACGCGCGGGTCGTCGAGCTCGCGGCGGCGCAGTCCCGGGACATCTGCGCGCGGCTGGAGTCCGAGGGCGTCCGCGTGCTGGACGGGCACGGTCGCCTCGACGGGCCCCAGCGGGTCGTGGTCGACCGCACGGACGGCGGCACCGAGACCGTCGACGCCGACGTCGTCCTCCTGGCCACCGGCGCCACGCCGCGCACCCTCCCGGAGGCGATGCCCGACGGCGAGCGCATCCTCACGTGGACACAGCTGTACGACCTCACCGAGCTGCCCGAGCGCCTCGTCGTCGTCGGCTCGGGCGTCACCGGCGCGGAGTTCGCCGGCGCCTACAAGGCCCTCGGCGCCCAGGTGGTCCTCGTGTCCTCGCGCGACCGGGTCCTGCCGGGGGAGGACGCGGACGCCGCGGAGCTCATCGAGGACGTCTTCCGGCAGCGCGGCATGGAGGTCATGTCCCGCTCGCGCGCGCAGTCGGCGGTGCGGACCGACGACGGCGTCCTCGTCACCCTCGCGGACGGGCGCACGGTCGAGGGCAGCCACTGCCTCATGGCTGTGGGCTCCGTGCCGTCGACGAGCGGTCTGGGCCTGGAGACGGCGGGCGTCCGGACGACGCGCACCGGCCACATCGAGGTCGACCGGGTGTCCCGGACCAGCACGCGCGGCGTCTACGCCGCCGGGGACTGCACCGGCGTGCTCCCGCTCGCGTCCGTCGCCGCCATGCAGGGCCGCATCGCGATGGCGCACGCGCTCGGCGACGCGGTCGTCCCGCTGGACCTCCAGGTCGTGGCCGCCAACATCTTCACCGCCCCGGAGATCGCGACCGTCGGGGCGTCCCAGAACAGCCTCGAGGAGTCCGGCGTGCGGTACCGGACCAGCATGCTCGAGCTGGCGCGGAACCCGCGGGCGAAGATGCTCGGCATGCACGACGGGTTCGTCAAGCTCTTCGCGCACGCCACGACGGGCATCGTGCTCGGCGGCGTCGTCGTGGCCCCCCGCGCCGGGGAGCTGGTCTTCCCGATCACCCTCGCGGTGGCGCAGCGCCTCACGGCCGACGACGTCGCGCAGTCCTTCACGGTCTACCCGTCCCTGTCCGGGTCCATCGCCGAGGTCGCCCGGACGCTGCACCACACGGAGGTCGGATCCCGATGACGACGACGACGCTCACGCTCCACGGCCACGCCTGCGCGCGCCTCGAGCGCGACGGGCGCGTGCTCGTCGTGGACCCCGGCTCCTACAGCGACCGTTCCGTGCTGGACGAGGCCGACGCCGTCCTCGTGACGCACGACCACGCCGACCACCTCGTCGCCGCGGACGTCGTGGCGGCCCTGGCGGAGCGGCCCGCGCTGCACGTCTGGGGCCCGGCGCCGGTGGTGACGCTGCTGGTCGCGGAGGGCGCGGACCGCGGTCGCGTGCACGAGGGCGCGCCGGGCGAGCGCTGGACCGCCGGGGGCTTCGAGGTGCAGGCGTTCGGCGGGAGCCACGCGGTCATCCACCCCGACCTGCCCGTCCCCGCGAACCTGGCCTACCTCGTCGACGGCGTGCTGCACCCCGGGGACTCGTTCACGGTGCCGGACCTGCCGGTGGAGGTGCTGCTCCTGCCGGTGGGCGGTCCGTGGATGAAGGTCGCCGAGGCCGTGGACCACGTCCGGGCGGTCGGGCCGCGGGTCGTCGTGCCCATCCACGACGCCGTCCTCGCGGAGGCCGGCAAGGGGCTCGCGGACCGCCTGGTCGGCACGCTCGGCGGGGCGCCGCAGTACCGCCGCCTCGCGCCGGGGGAGCGGCTCGCCGTCGGCGGCTGACCGTCCGTCCGGCTACGGCAGGAGGTCCCGGAGCGCGGGCCACGCCGCCTCGAACGCCGGGAGCAGCGGCCGCGCCGGGACCTCGGCCAGCCCGACCCAGGCGACCGCCAGGCTCTCGTGGTCGGTCGGTCTCGCGTCGTGCGCGGTGGTGGCGCGCGCCACCACCGTCGTGTAGCTCCACACGCCGTGGTCGAGCACCCGCGTGGTGAGGACGAGGACGCCGGCGGGGTCGATGCCAGCCTCCTCCGCGGCCTCGCGGACGGCGCCGTCCTCGGGACGCTCACCGGGCGCCAGGGCGCCTCCCGGGATGCCCCAGGTGCCGCCCTGGTCGCTCCACTCGGCACGGTGCTGGAGGACGACGGCCTCCGCGCGGCCCTGCGGGTCCGTGCGGAACAGGAGCAGGCCCGCGGCTCCGTGCAGCCCCCAGTGCCGGCGGCCGCAGCCGCACTCGACCCAGCCGTCCCCCGGCTGCCGGTGCAGGCCGGCGGGCCGCGAGGGTGGTCCGGTGGGCGCGGGCACCTCAGGCAGGTGCCGTGGCGCCGTCGGTCGTGCCGCCCTCGGCGGCGGAGGCGTCCACGATGTCGCACAGCGCGCTGCCCGCGCTGACCGTCGCGCCGACCACGGCGGACAGGCCGCGCACGACGCCGGCGCGGTGCGCGACGAGCGGCTGCTCCATCTTCATCGCCTCGAGGACCACCACGAGGTCACCCTGTGCCACCTCGGCGCCCTCGGCGACCGCGACCTTGACGATGGTGCCCTGCATGGGCGACGTGAGCGCGGCGCCGTTGCTGGCGGCGGGCCCGCCCGAGCGCGCCGCGGACCGCCGTGGCCGGGCGCCGCCGCGCTGCGGCGCGCCGGGGCGCCCACCGCGGGCCAGGCCGCCGAGGCCCGCCGGCAGCACGACCTCGATCCGCTTGCCGCCCACCTCGACGACGACCCGCTCGGTCGCCGGGGCCTCGTCGTCCGTGCCGGCCACCCCCGCCCCGCCCTCGCGCAGCGTCGGCAGGACGTCGGCGAAGTCGGTCTCGATCCAGCGGGTGTGGACGCGGAACGGCTGCGTCGGGTCCGTGGGCACGAAGTCGGGGGAGTCGAGGACCGCGCGGTGGAACGGGACGACGGTCGGGATGCCCTCCACCTCCAGCTCGCGCAGCGCGCGGCGGGCGCGCTCGACGGCCTGCGTCCGCGTGGCGCCGGTGACGATGAGCTTGGCCATCATCGAGTCGAACGCCCCGGAGACGGTGTCGCCCTCGATGACGCCGGAGTCGACGCGGACGCCCGGCCCGGACGGGAAGCGCAGGCGGGACAGGCGGCCCGGTGCGGGCAGGAAGCCCTGCGCCGGGTCCTCGCCGTTGATTCGGAACTCGAACGAGTGGCCGCGCACGGGCAGCTCGGTGTAGCCGAGCGGCTCGCCGGCGGCGATGCGGAGCTGCTCCCGGACGAGGTCGACGCCGGTGACCTCCTCGGTCACGGGGTGCTCGACCTGCAGGCGCGTGTTCACCTCGAGGAACGAGATCGTGCCGTCCGTGCCGACGAGGAACTCGCAGGTGCCGGCGCCGACGTACCGCGCCTCGCTGAGGATCGCGATGGAGGACTCGACGAGGAGCCGGTTCTGCTCGTCGGTGAGGAACGGCGCGGGCGCCTCCTCGACGAGCTTCTGGTGCCGGCGCTGCAGCGAGCAGTCGCGCGTGGAGACGACGACGACCGTGCCGTGCTGATCCGCCAGGCACTGCGTCTCGACGTGTCGGGGCGAGTCGAGGTAGCGCTCCACGAAGCACTCGCCGCGGCCGAACGCCGCGACCGCCTCGCGCACCGCGGAGTCGTACTGCTCGGTGATCTCCTCGGCGACGCGGGCGACCCGCAGGCCGCGCCCGCCACCGCCGAACGCAGCCTTGATCGCGATGGGCAGGCCGTGCTCCTCGGCGAACGCGTGCACCTCGCTGACGTCCGCGACGGGGTCCCGGGTGCCGGCGACGAGGGGCGCACCGGCGCGCTGCGCGATGTGCCGGGCGGAGACCTTGTCGCCGAGCGCCTCGATGGCCGCCGGGGGCGGACCGATCCAGGTCAGGCCGGCGTCGATGACCGCGCGGGCGAACTCCGCGTTCTCCGACAGGAAGCCGTAGCCGGGGTGCACCGCGTCCGCGCCGCTGCGGCGCGCGACGTCCAGCAGCTTGGCGATGTCGAGGTACGTCTCGGCGGCGCGGGTCCCCCCGAGGGCGAACGCCTCGTCGGCGAGGCGGACGTGCTGCGACTCCCTGTCGGGGTCGGCGTACACGGCGACGCTGGCGATGCGGGCGTCCGCGCAGGCGCGGGCGACACGGACCGCGATCTCACCGCGGTTGGCGATGAGGACCTTGTGGATCTCGGGCACGGCTCACCGTAACGTCAGGCGCTCCGGCCGTTCACCTGCGGCGCAGGTGGTGGACCAAGACTGTGGGGAACCGACAACGCTCCGGCGAGGCTTTGTGGGTTCACCCAGCAGCGCGCGGCGGCGCCGTCGGGCGGGGGGTACGAGGACCGCTCAGGTCCACAGGTCCGTGACGGAGAGGTCGACCTGCTGCAGGAGATCCCGCAGGACCGGCAGGCTCAGCCCGACGACGCCGTGGTGGTCACCCTCGATCCCGCGGACGAACGCGCCGCCCCGGCCGTCGACGGTGAAGGCGCCCGCCACCGCGAGCGGCTCACCCGTGGCGACGTAGGCGTCGATCTCGGCGTCCGTCACGTCGGCGAAGTGGACGACCGTCGTCGAGGTGGCCCCGAGCGTCGCGGTCGGGCTGCCCGGTCGCAGGTCGACGAGCCAGTGGCCGGTGTGCAGCAGCCCGGAGCGCCCGCGCATGCGCTTCCAGCGGGCCACGGCGTCGTCCGCGTCGCGGGGCTTGCCGAGCGCCTCGCCGTCGAGGTCCAGCAGGGAGTCGCAGCCGAGGACGAGGAGGTCCTCGGGCAGCCCGTCCTCCTGCCCGGGCACGGTCTCCCCGCCCTCGAGCCGTGCTGCGACGTCGTCGGCCTTGGCGTTGGCGAGCACGAGGACGGCGTCGACCGGGTCGAGCGTCCCGAAGCGGGCCTCGGCCTCGCGCAGGACCGCGTCCTCGTCGACCCCCGAGACGAGCACGTGCGGCTCGATGCCGGCGGCGACGAGGGTCGCGCGGCGGGCGGGTGAGGCGGAGGCGAGGAGGAGCGACGGCACCCCCGCAGGGTAGTGGCCGGGCCCGGTCCGCGACGGACCGGGCCCGGCCAGGACTCAGGCGCCGACGGTCACCCGGGTCCGGCAGGCTCGAGGCTCGGGCCCGGCCGTCACACCAGCGCGACGCGCAGCACGTCCAGCCCGATCGAGCCGAGGCCGAGCGCGCGGGCGTGGAACGCCCGGAGGTCCGCGTCCTCGCCCCGGCGCGTGGCGGCGGCCGCCGCCTCGTCCCGCGCCGCCTCCCACAGCCGCTGGCCGACCTTGTACGACGGCGCCTGGCCGGGCCAGCCGAGGTACCGGTTCAGCTCGAACCGCAGGAAGCCCTCGTCCATGTTGACGTTGGCGCGCAGGAACTCCCACGCGGTCTCCGCGTCCCAGGGGCCGCCGCCCCACCGCTGGGGCCGGTCCAGCCCCAGGTGCACGCCGATGTCGAGGACGACGCGTGCGGCGCGCATCCGCTGGGCGTCGAGCATGCCCAGCCGGTCGCCCGGGTCGTCCATGAAGCCCAGGTCCGCCATGAGCCGCTCGGCGTAGAGGGCCCAGCCCTCGCCGTGGCCCGAGACCCAGCACGCGAGCCGGCGCCAGGTGTTGAGCGCCTGCCGCTGGTGCACCGCCTGGGCGATCTGGAGGTGGTGGCCGGGGACGCCCTCGTGGTAGACGGTCGTCTTCTCGCGCCAGGTCGTGAACGTCTCGACGCCGGGCGGCACGGACCACCACATCCGCCCCGGCCGGGAGAAGTCGTCCGACGGCCCGGTGTAGTAGATGCCGCCGTTCTGCGTGGGCGCGATCATGCACTCCAGCGCGAGCAGCGCGTCCGGGATGTCGAAGTGCGTCCCGCGCAGGGCGGTGATCGCGGCGTCCGACGTCTCCTGCATCCAGCGGCGCAGCTCCTCGGTGCCGTGCAGGACGCGTGCCGGGTCCTTGTCGAGCTCGGCGATGGCGTCGGCGACGGTGGCGTCGGGGCCGGCGATCCGCCGCGCGACCTCCTCCTGCTCGTCGATGATCCGGTCGAGCTCCTCCAGGCCCCAGCGGTACGTCTCCTCGAGGTCCACCTCCGCGCCGAGGAAGTACCGGGACCACAGGAGGTAGCGCGCGGCGCCGACGGCGTCCTCGGCCGGCGCCTCGGGCAGGAGCTCCTCGCGCAGGTAGGTGGCCAGGTGCGCGTAGGCGGCGCGGGCGGCGGCGGCACCCCGGTCGAGCGCGTCCCGACGCTCGGCGGCGTCGGGCGCGTCGGCGAGGGCCGCCTGGGCCTTCGGCCCGGTCACGAAGGTCGTGAAGAAGGATGTGTCCGGCGCGGCGAGCTGCTCGGCCTGGGCGATGCACTCGAGCACCTGCCGCCGGGCGGCGGTGCGGCCCCGGGCGGCGGCGAGGCGCAGCGACTCCACGACGCCGTCGGCCGCTGCGGGCAGCGCCTCGAGACGGGCGAGCACGGCGTCCCAGTGGGCGGGCGTCGCCGTCGGCATGAGGTCGAAGACGTCGCGGAGCTCCTGCACGGGGGAGGCGATGTTGTTGAGCTGACCGAGCAGCTCGTCCGCCTCGTGCAGCTCGAGCTCCAGGCCGATGCGCTCCCGCATCGCGGCGAGCGTCACGGTGTCGGTGTGGTCCTGCGGGGTCGCGGCGTCGAGCTCGGCGAGCACGGCACGTGCGGCGTCGGCCTGGGCCTGGTGGCCGGCGGGGGAGAAGTCGGTCATGAGGTGGTCGTACCCGGACAGCCCCATCGCGGTCGCCGCCAGGGGGTTGAGGCGGGCGATCGTCTCGACGTAGCGGTCGGCGATCGCGTCGATCGCCGTGGGGGTGCGGGCCGGCTGAGCGTCGGTGGTCATGGGGCAGGAGCCTATTCCGGTCCCCGGTGTCTCTCGCAGGCGAGCCGCAGGGACCTCCGTCCCTCCCGCCGGCGTGCGACACGGTCGAACACTGGAGCCACGTCGTCGGAGGAGGAGCCATGCACCCGTCCCGACTGGTCGCCGCCGCGGCGGCCTGGGCCGCAGCGGTCCTGTACGTCCTTGTCGGCCTGGGCGTGCTCGACATCGGCCGCGCCGTCGAGCCCGGAGCGGAGGACCTCCTGGCGTTCGGGCTCGCCGCGGGTGCCGCTCAGCTGCTCGTCGGCGTCGCTGTCCTGGTGGCGCGCGGGCGGGCGCCGCTGCTCGTCGTCGTCGGCTTCGAGATCCTCGTGGTGCTCATGTACGTGGCCGTGGCGAGCGTCCGGGTCCCGGCGTACGAGGTCTACGGCGTGACCATCAAGGCGCTCGAGATCGTCGCGATGGTGGCCACGCTCGTGCTCGCGACCCACCTGCAGCCCGTCCGCACCGGTGCGGAGCGCCACGTCGGCCACGGCATCTGACGCGGGCCGCGCGTACCGTCGTCCTCGTCGAGCGGAGTCGCGAGGAGGACCCGGTGACGCAGGACGAGGCGACCTACGGGTCGGAGGAGTTCGACTGGTCGGTCCTGCAGGTGCCGACGGCCGCCGCGATGGTGCGGGGGCAGCTCGAGTTCTCCTGGCTGGAGCTGCGCGACCGGCTGCGTGCGGTCGACGACGAGACGTTCCGGTGGGAGCCGGTGCCCGGTGCCCTGTCCGTGGTGCGGCGGGGCACCGAGCGGACGCCGCGCACCCTCGGCACGGGGGACTGGGTCGCCGAGTGGCCTGGCGGCACCGACGAGCCGACCCCGCGGACGATCGCGTGGCTGGTCGCCCACCTCACCGAGGCGGTCTTCGAGCGGTGGGAGTGGACGTTCGGCGAGCACCGGCGGCGGCGCACCGACGTGGAGGTGCACGGCGAGGTCGGCCCGGCGGTCGCCGGGCTGTCACGCTGGGTCGACGCCTGGCGGGCGGGCATCGCGGCCCTGCCGGACGAGGACGTGATGCGGGTCGGGCTGAGCACCGCGACGCCCATCGACGCCCAGGCGCCCTTCGGCCACCTCGTGCTCCACATGAACCGCGAGATCATCCACCACGGCGCGGAGATCATGGCGTTGGCCGACCTGCGCGGCGCCCTGCGCTGACGGCCGCCACGGCGCCCGGCTGGCACGGCGTGCGAGAGCTCACGACGCTCGCGCCACCACTGCCGGCGCGGGACCGCACCTCAGGGGTGCGTGCTCCAGCGCCAGGCGTCGGGCCCGGGCGAGAGGCGGTCGGACAGGCGGTTCGCGGCGTCGCGCCAGCGGCGCCGCGCCTGCACCGAGGGGGTGGGGTCGGCGGCGAGGTGCGCGGCGTCGTCGTCGGCGGACTGCGCGCCGGCGGCGAGCCCGGCGACCAGGGCCGCCAGCTCGACGTCGTCGGGGGCTCCGCGGACGACGCGGACGTCGGGCGGGGTCACAGCGGGATGTTCCCGTGCTTCTTGGCCGGCAGGCTCGCGCGCTTGGTGCGCAGCGCCCGCAGCGCGCGGACCACCTGGGCACGCGTCTCGGACGGCCGGATGACGGCGTCGACGTAGCCGCGCTCGGCGGCGTCGTAGGGGTTCACCAGCGCCTCCTCGTACTCGGCGGTCAGGCGGGCGCGCTCGGCGTCCACGTCACCACCGTCCTCCGCGACCTTCTTGAGCGCACCCCGGTGGAGGATGTTGACGGCGCCGCCCGCGCCCATGACGGCGATCTGGGCGGTCGGCCACGCGAGGTTGACGTCGGCACCGAGCTGCTTGGACCCCATGACGATGTACGCGCCGCCGTAGGCCTTGCGCGTGATGACGGTGACGAGGGGCACCGTGGCCTCGGCGTAGGCGTAGATGAGCTTCGCGCCGCGGCGGATGATGCCGTTCCACTCCTGGTCGGTGCCCGGGAGGAAGCCCGGGACGTCCACGAAGGTCAGCACCGGGATGTTGAACGCGTCGCAGGTGCGCACGAAGCGGGCGGCCTTCTCGGCGGCGTTGATGTCGAGCGTCCCCGCCATCTGCTGCGGCTGGTTGGCGACGACGCCCACGGGGCGCCCCTCGACGTGGCCGAACCCGACGATGACGTTCTGCGCGTACAGCGGCTGGACCTCGAGGAAGTCGCCGTGGTCGAGGACGTGGCCGATGACGGTGTGCATGTCGTACGGCTGGGAGTCGGAGTCCGGGACGAGGGTGTCCAGCTCGAGGTCCTCGTCCGTGGTGCCCAGGTCGGCGTGCGCGTCGTCCTCCCACACCGGGGGCTCGGAGAGGTTGTTCGACGGCAGGTAGCCGACCAGCGCCTTGACCCAGTCGATGGCGTCGTCCTCGTCCGCGCCGAGGTAGTGCGCGACGCCGGAGCGTGCGTTGTGCGTCTGACCGCCGCCGAGCTCCTCGAAGCCGACGTCCTCGCCCGTCACGGCGCGGATGACGTCCGGGCCGGTGATGAACATGTTGGACGTCCCGTCGGCCATGACGACGAAGTCGGTGAGGGCGGGGGAGTACACCGCCCCGCCGGCGCTCGGGCCGAGGATGAGGGAGATCTGCGGGATCACGCCCGACGCGGCGACGTTGCGGCGGAAGATCTCGGCGAACTGCGTGAGGGCCGCCACGCCCTCCTGGATCCGCGCGCCGCCGCCGTCCAGCACGCCGATGAGCGGCACGCCGGTGCGCAGCGCCAGGTCCATGACCTTGGTGATCTTCTGCCCGTGCACCTCGCCGAGGGAGCCGCCGAAGACGGTGAAGTCCTGGCTGTAGACGCAGACCTGGCGGCCGTCGATGGTGCCGTACCCGGTGACGACGCCGTCGCCCGGCGTCTTGCGCTTCTCGAGGCCGAAGCGGGTCGACCGGTGGGCCGCGAAGGCGTCGAGCTCGACGAAGCTGCCCTCGTCCAGCAGGGCGGCGATGCGCTCCCGTGCGGTCTTCTTCCGCCGCGGGTGCTGCTTGGCCGCCGCGACCTCCTCCTGGGCGTCGACGGCACGGGACGTGCGCCCGGCGAGGTCGGCGAGCTTCGCGTCCGTACCCGCGGAGGTGCCGGTCGAGGTGGCGAGTGCGTCAGTCACCCGAGTGAGGGTAGTTGTCGGGATCAGCACATGCCGGATGCCGTTCCCCACCGTGTCGGCCCACCGCCGTGTGCGGGTCTCGACAAACGTCGGCGTGTCGCTAGGGTCGCGCCATGTCTGCTGCGCGTGAGCCGTTGGAGCCCGCTGCCGTCGTGGCGGCGCTGCGGTCCGCGGGGGCGACCGGGCGCGTCGTCGTCGTCGAGCGGACGGCGTCCACCTCGGCGGACGTCCTTGCCGGTCTCGCCGCGGCGCCGGCGGACTGGCCCGACCGCTCGGTGCTGGTGACCGACCACCAGGAGGGCGGGCGCGGCCGGCGCGGGCGGACCTGGACGACGCCGGCGCGCGCCGCCCTGACCTTCTCCGTCGTGCTCCGGCCCGCGGGTGCGGTGCCGCCGGACCGGTGGGGGTGGTTGCCGCTCCTGGCCGGGCTGGCGGTCGTCGAGGCGGTCGAGCGGGTCGCCGGTGTGCGGGCCGGGGTGAAGTGGCCGAACGACGTGCTTGTCGACGCGGACGCCGAGGACCTCCCGGGCTGGGGGACGCGCCGCAAGCTCGTGGGCATCCTCGGCGACCTCGCACTCGTGCCGGAAGGACGCGCGGCGGTCGTGGGGATCGGCGTCAACGTCGACCAGACCGCGCACGAGCTGCCCGTGGCGACCGCGACGTCGCTGCGCCTGCTCGGTGCGGACGGCAGCGGGGCCGCGCCGGAGCGCACGGCGCTGCTGGCCGCCGTCGTCGAGGGCCTCCTCGAGGTCGACGCCCGGTGGCGTGCGGCGGGTGGCGACGTCCACCGGGCCGGCCTGGACTCCCGCGTCGCCGCGGTCTGCACGACGCTCGGTCGGCAGGTCCGTGTGGACCTCCCCGGCGACGGGGTCCTCGAGGGCGTCGCCCGGTCGCTGGCACCCGACGGGTCCCTCGAGGTGGTCGATGCCGGCGGCCGTGTGCACGGCGTCCTGGCCGGTGACGTCCGTCACACGCGGATGGCCCGCTGAACTAGCCTGGCCGGGTGGACGACGACGAGCGGGGGGACGGGCCCGAGGCCTCGACGGACGCCGACTCGACCGTCGCGCGGCTCGAGGACCAGCTCCTCGGCGGGCCCCGGACGCTGTCCCTCTCGGATGTCGCCGCCAGCGCGGGCGCCGGCATCGAGGACGTCCGCCTCTTCTGGCACGCGCTCGGCCTGCCGACGCTCGAGGACGGCGCGGTCGCCTACACCGAGGCCGACGCCGAGGCGGTCCGGCTGCTGCACCGCGCGTCGCAGACCTACGACGTCTCCGACCGAACGGCCGTCTCCCTCGTGCGGTCGATCGGCCACACGACGGACCGGCTGGTGCTGTGGCAGGTGGAGGCGCTGACAGAGCACCTCGCCCAGCGCCACGACCTCGACGACGTCACGGCGCGCCTCCTCGTGCTCGACCGCCTCAGCGAGATCGCCCCGTTGCTCGAGCACCAGCTCGTGCACGCCTGGCGCCGGCAGCTCGCGGCGCTGGCGGCGCGCATCGCGGCGGAGTTCGGATCCGCCCGCGGCAGGCCCTCCGGCGACGACGACGAGCTGCCGCTTGCCCGGGCCGTCGGGTTCGCCGACATGGTGTCCTTCACCAAGCGCACGGCCCGCCTCGGGGCGCACGAGCTGGCCGACTTCGTGCAGCACTTCGAGACCGGCGCACGCGACGTCGTCACGAACAACGGCGGACGCGTGGTCAAGACGATCGGCGACGCGGTGCTCTTCGTCGCCGACGACGTGCGGGCGGGCGCGGAGATCGCGCTGGGCCTGGCCGACAGGTTCCACGCGGGCGCTCCGACGCCCGTGCGCGTCAGCTGCGTGTGGGGCCGCGTGCTCTCGCGCTTCGGCGACGTGTTCGGGCCCACCGTCAACGTGGCGGCCCGCCTGACGGAGGAGGCGGAGCCGGGCACGGTGCTGCTGGACCCCGGGACGGCCGCCGAGGTGCGCGCGTTGGGCGGGTACCACCTGGTGGAGCTGACGGACCGCGAGATCGAGGGCATCGGCCCGTTGCGCCCGGTGCGGCTCGAGCGCGTGCGGCTCCGGCTGGCGCACGAGGACTGAGCGCGATCACGCTCGTCGCGGCCCGCTGGGCGACCGTGCGTCCGGCACGGATGCGTCGGGCACGGGTGCGTCGGGCTCGACCGGCTCGATGAGCTCGGGACCGTTCGTGCCCACGCGGTTCACCGCGGTCGAGACGGGTGTCGCGACCAGAGAGGGCGCCTGGGTGCGGAGGAGCGCGACGGCCGCCGCGCCGTCCTGCTGGTGCGGGTCCAGCCACGCGTCCCAGGCCTCGGGCGGCAGGATCACCGGCCGCCGGTCGTGGATGCTCGACAGGTGCGGGTCGTTCGTCGGCGCGCCGCCGGTGACGATGGTCATGGTGACGAGCCAGCGGTTCGGGTCGTCGTCGGGCAGGGAGCGGTCCCGCCAGAACTCGTACAGGCCGGCGAAGGCCAGCGGGGCGCCGTCGGGGGAGTGGATCCAGAACGGCTGCTTCGGGGTTCGCTTCGGGGAGCCCTCGGGCGGCGCCTGCCACTCGAAGTAGCCCTCCGCGGGCACGAGGCAGCGGCGCGCGGCGACGGCCTTGCGGAAGGCCGGCTTCTCGACGAGGGACTCGACCCGCGCGTTGATCATGCGGTTGCCGACGCTCGGGTCCTTCGCCCAGCCCGGGACGAGGCCCCACCGCACCACCCGCAGCGACCGCTCGACGGGCGTGTCCCGGTCGGGCGCGTCCTCGTCGGCTGCGTCGCCGCGGGCTCCGTCGTCGTCGGGCACCTCGCCGCCGGTCTGCGGTGGCGCAGCGTCCGCGGTCGGCCGCTTCTCGCGCTCGACCACCACGCGCACCGGGTCCGTCGGGGCGAGGTTCCACGAGGGTGGGAGCGCGCGGGCGTCGTCGGCGACCGCCTCCGGTGCCACGTCGAAGGCGTCGGCGAGGTCCAGGGCGTCCCGGAACGAGGCGTAGCGGCCGCACATGGGACCAGCATGCCGCCGGGCACCGACATCGGCCCACGACGCTGGCCACGGGCGAGCGCCGTCCACCGCAGCCGGCCTGCCGTGTCGATGCGGAGACCGCGTCCGAGGGGTGGAAGACTGTCCGCCGACGCGCGGATCGAAACGATTCGGTGTCACAATCGAGCAGTGCCTGTGACCTCACCCGACCGGACCGCTCTCCGGTCGACCTCGCCGCCCGCGCGGACCGCCCCGTCGGAGCGGACGTTCTGGTTCGTCCTGCTCGTGGGATCGCTGACCCTGCTGCCCGCCGTGACGACCGACATGTACCTGCCGTCGCTGCCCGACGTCGCGGCCGACCTGTCGACGACGCCCGCCGCGGCCCAGTTCACCATCACGGGGATGCTCATCGGGGGGGCGCTCGGCCAGCTCCTCGTCGGGCCGTTCTCGGACCGGGTCGGCCGCCGTCTGCCGGTGCTCATCGGCGTCTCGCTGCACGTCGTGATCTCGCTGCTGTGCGTGGTGGCCACCACCATCGAGCAGCTCGCGACGCTGCGTGTGCTGCAGGGCCTGGTGAGCGCGGGCGCCACCGTCGTCGCCATGGCCGTCATCCGCGACCGGTACACCGGCGCGGAGGCCGCCCGGATCATCTCCCGCCTCATGCTGGTCATCGCTGCGGCGCCCCTCCTCGCCCCGACGGCCGGCAGCGTCATCGCCGAGGCGTGGGGGTGGCGGGCGGTCTTCGTGACCCTCGCGATCTTCGCGGCGCTGCTCGTCGCCGTCGTCGCCCTCTTCCTGCCGGAGACCCTCCCGCCGCACCGCCGCGCCGCCCACGGCATCGCGGCGTCCTTCCGCGGCTACACCGCCCTGCTCCACGACGGACGCTTCGTCGCGCTCGCCGTCATCCCCGGCATGGCGATGGCGCTCATCATCAGCTACGTCGCCGGCTCGTCGTTCGTGTTCCAGGAGCAGTACGGGCTCAGCGCCCAGCAGTTCGCGTACGTCTTCGCGCTCGGGGGGACGTCGCTCGTCACAGGCTCGCAGGTCAACGCCGCGCTGGTACGCCGCTTCGGCCCGCTGACGCTGCTGCGGGTCGGCCTGCCGGTCACCCTCGCCTTCACCGTGCTGCTGGCAGTGCAGGGCGCGACCGGGATCGGTGGCTTGCCAGGCCTCGTGGTCGCGATCTGGTTCTCGACGGCGGTGCTCGGGTTCGTCATGGCCAACGCGTCGGCCCTCGCGCTGTCGCGCCACGGGGACCGCGCGGGGACGGCTGCGGCGTTCATCGGCTTCTTCCAGGCCGGCCTGGCCGGGGTGGTGAGCCCGCTCGTCGGGCTCCTGGGCGGCGACGCCCTGGCGATGACCGGTGTGATGCTCGCGAGCATGGTCGTCGCGCAGCTGGTGCTGACGTTCGGGACGCCCGCGTACCGGCGCGACGCGCACGAGCAGCTCGAGCACGTCGGGACGCAGGTGGCCCAGGTGCGAGCCGCGGCGGTGACGGCCGGTGAGGGGGAGCCTCTGCCGGTGGCGGACGTCGCGCCGGCACGGGAGCATGCGCCCGTCGAGGACGCGGAGCAGGCCGTCAAGGTCCCGGGCGAGGTCGGGGTGCGGGCCGTCGGGACGCCAGGCGAGGTGGCGATGCAGGGCGCGGGCGCACCGGCGCAGGCCCGGCCCTAACCTGGGGCGATGGCTCCTCACGTGCCCGGCCGCTGGAACGACGTCGTGCGAGCGGCCGGCCTGGTCGCACCCGACGGCACGGTGCGGGCGACGGTGTTCGCGGAGATGTCGGCGCTCGCGACGCGGACCGGCGCGATCAACCTGGGTCAGGGGTTCCCCGACGTCGACGGTCCCGCGCACGTCGCCGAGGCGGCGGTCGCGGCGATCCGTGCGGGGCACAACCAGTACCCGCCCGGGCCGGGTGTGCCGGCGCTCCGGCACGCGATCGCCGAGCACCAGCGGCGGCAGTACTCGCTCGACGTCGACCCCGAGTCCGAGGTGCTCGTGACCGTCGGGGCCACGGAGGCGCTCGCGGCGGCGGTGCTCGCGCTGGCCGGGCCGGGGGACGAGGTCGTGACCGTCGAGCCGTACTACGACAGCTATGCGGCGGTCGTCGCGGCGGCCGGCGCCACCCACGTGACGGTCCCCCTGCGTGCCGACGACGGCGGCTACCGCCTCGACGTCGCGGCGTTCCGTGCGGCCGTCGGTCCGCGGACCCGCGTCATCCTGCTCAACACCCCCCACAACCCGACGGGGGCGGTGCTCGACCGGGCCGAGCTCGAGGTCGTGGCGGCCGCCGCCCGTCAGCACGACGTCGTCGTCGTCACCGACGAGGTGTACGAGCACCTGGTGTACGACCGGGCGCGCCACGTCCCGATCGCGACGCTGCCCGGGATGTCGGAGCGGACGCTCACGGTGTCGTCGGCGGGGAAGACGCTGTCCTTCACCGGCTGGAAGGTCGGGTGGGTCACGGGGCCGGCCGACCTCGTCGACGCCGTGCGTGCCGTCAAGCAGTACCTCACGTACGTGGGCAGCGGGCCGTTCCAGCACGCGGTCGCCGAGGCGCTCACGGACGACGGCGGACGGACGCGGGCGTGGCTGGCGGAGCTCGTCGCCTCGCTCGAGAGGCGTCGGGACCTGCTCTGCGAAGGCCTGGAGGCCGCGGGGTTCGACGTCGTAGTGCCGCAGGGGACGTACTTCGTGGTCGCGGACGGCCGCGCGCTCGGGTTCGAGGACGGAGCCGAGCTGTGCGCGCGCCTGCCCGAGCTCGCCGGCGTGGTCGGTGTGCCGGTGAGCGCGTTCTGCCGCGAGGGGACGGCCGCCGCGGAGGAGTTCAGGTCCGGTGTGCGGTTCACGTTCGTCAAGCAGGAGGACGTGCTCGTCGAAGGGGTGCGGCGGCTGGGCGCGATGCGGCGCTGACAGCCTCGCCAGCCACCGCCGGCACGTGGCGACTTCGAGCTGTCCGGCTCCGGGAGCCATGTCGTCCACAGCCGGGCTGTCGTGTCCGGTGCGTGTCGGTGCCTCGTTCTAGTGTCGTACACATGTTCGAGGGTGTGGTGGTGGAGCGGTCGGCGGAGGATGACGTCGCCGCGGCGCTGGCGTTTGCGCGGTCGCGGGCGGGCCGGTCGATCCCGGCGCAGGACGTGGCGGTGCGGTGGGCGTTGAACCACCCCCACGCGGCGAGGTTCGCCGCTGCGGTCCCGGGTCCGGGGCTGGCGGGGATGGTGCAGGAGGTCGCGGTCGCCGACGCCCCGAGCCAGGACCTGCTGGAGGTGGTCGGGGCGTGGGAGCGGCTGGGTGCGTGGGTGGTGGCCGGTCAGGCCAGGGTGCTGCAGGAGCTGCACCGCCGGGCGGTGGGGTCCACGTGGGCGGTCAAGGGCCTGCGGGACGAGGTCGCCGGCACGTTGGCCGCGTCCGGTCGGGCCGCGCAGGTCCTGCTGGACCGGGCCGTGGAGCTGGGTCACGCCCCGGAGGTCCACGACGCGTTGGCGCACGGGGTGGTGTCGGTGCGCAAGGCCGACGTGCTGCTGCGCGAGACCGGGTCCCTGACCGGCCAGGAGGCCCGGGCGGTGCACACCGAGGTGCTGGACCGGGCGCACGAGCTGACCGCACCCCAGGTCGGTGCCGCCGCCCGGCGGCTGGTGCTGCAGGTGGACCCCGACGCCGCCGAGCACCGCCACCACCAAGCCCGACGGGACCGGTGCGTGGTGCTCGAACCCGCGGCGGACTGCATGGCGACCCTGCGGGCGTACCTGCCGGCGGGGGACGCGGTGCGGGTCATGCACGCCCTGGACACCGTCGCCACCACCGCCGCCCCGGAGGACCCCCGTGGTGTGGACGCGCGCCGCGCGGACGCTCTCGTCGACGTCCTGGGTTCGGTCCTGGACGGCACGACCGACGACCTGGGCGCGCTGCTCACCGGCCGCGGCGGCCCGGGCGCCGACGCACGCGACAGCGCGGGCGCGGGCGGCGGTGCCGGTGTGCGGTCCTCACGGCGGCGCCGGCGCCGCCCGGTCAAGCTCGCGATCACCGTCACCGCGGACGCGCTGGCCGGGGCGACCTGGACCCCGGCGTGGCTGGGCCGGTACGGGCCGGTCCTGCCCTCCCTGGCCCGCCAGCTGGCCGCGGAGGCGACGTGGCACTTCCAACGCACCGACCCCGCCACCGGGGAGGCCCTGGAGCAACCCGGCAGCCGCTACCGCCCCCCGGACGCCCTGCGTGAGGCGATCATCGCCCGCGACGTCACCTGCACCTTCCCCGGCTGCCGCACCCCCGCCCACACCTGCGACCTGGACCACACCATCGCCTTCGACGACACCCGCGACGCGGCCGGGCAGACCCGACGGTCCAACCTCGCCGCCCTGTGCCGCCACCACCACCAGCTCAAGACCCACGCCGGATGGACACCCCACCGCGACCCCGCGACCGGAGTCACGACGTGGACCTCACCGACCGGTAAGCCGTACACCCGCAACCCCGTCCCCGCACCGAGCGAGGTCCGACCCGACCAGAACCGACCGAGCCAGAGCGCACCGAGCGAGACGGGACCGAGCCAGAGCGCACGGAGCGCGACGAGACCGACCCACACCGCACGGAGCGATACCGGACCGAGCGAACCGGAACCACCACCGGACAAGGACGAGAGGCACCGTGACCCGGCCGCCACGAAGGGAGCTGCCCCGTCCGCCGCTGCAGGGGGCACCCCACCCGACACCCAGAGCGCCCAGTCGCCCGAAGCCGAGACGCGCAGCCGACCCGGCACCAGCGACCACGGCATGCCCGAAACCGACACCGGCCGCGGAGACGAGACATCGCGGGGCGACCCACCGTTCTGAGAACGTCGGCCGATGGCGTGCATCACGGCCCGCCCGCGCTTCAGCACACCCCGAGGTGCGGCCAGGCCGCCGCCGTCAGGACCCGGTGCTCGGCACTCGGACGATCGGCACCCGTGCCGCCCGCGTCCGACGGTTCGGGGACGCCGGCCGGGTGCGTGCGCGGTCAGCCACGCCGCCCACCGTCAGCCAGGTCACCCACTGTCAGCCTGTCGCCCGGCGGAGGACGTCACGGGCTCCGTCGCCTCACCCCGCGTGACAAGTGCGGCGGGACGCCCCGGACCGGCGGGCGGAGCGGGCCGATGGGTCGTCCCCGGGCCGACACCAAGCAGAGCAGCGAGCCGCTGGGCGTCGAACGGCGCGTGCACCTTGACGTCGTTGTCGAAGTACACGAACACGTCCAGTCCCGCACCGGACCACCGGCGGATCTTGTCCGCCCACCGTGTGAGCGACGCGTCGTCGTAGCCGCTGACGTAGAGCTCCTCGGCGCCGTGCAGCCGTACGTAGACCAGGTCGCTGGTCACGTCCTCCAACAGCGGCCACTTCCCCGCGGTGTCCGCGACGACGAGCCCGATGTCGTGCCGCCGCAGCAGGTCGACGGCCTCGGCGGTGGCGAAGCTCGCGTGGCGCACCTCCATGACGTGGCGCAGCGGACGGTGCTCGTCCGTCGTCGTCAACGACCGGCCCTCCATGCGGTCGTCGTGCTGCTCGGCGAGCGCCGCTGCCGCCGTCGTCGTCCGGGGCAGGGCGCGGAAGAAGGCGTCGAGGCGGTCGGCGTCGAAGCGGAGCACGGGCGGCAGCTGCCACAGGAAGGGCCCGAGCTTCGGCCCGAGGGCGAGGACGCCCGACGCGAAGAAGTTCGCCAGCGCCGTCTCCGGTCGCGTGAGCTTGAGCATGTGCGTGATGAACCGTCCACCCTTGACCGAGAACACGAAGTCCTCCGGTGCGGTGGCAGCCCACGCCGCGTAGCTCGCCGGCCGCTGGAGCGCGTAGAAGGACCCGTTGATCTCCACCGTGGAGAGCAGCGTCGAGGCATGCTCGAGCTCCCGGCGCTGAGCCAGGCCCGGCGGGTAGAACACCCCCCGCCAGGGCGCGTAGCGCCAGCCGGAGATGCCGACCCGCACCGTGCCGCCCATGCCGCTCACGCTAGGCACGCCCACCGCGGTCCGCGCGGCGTGGGGCCGCCCCCGGGTGCGGGACCGCCGGAGCACGGGGGGCGACCACCGCCCTTCCTCCCTAAGGTGGCCATCACGACGGCGCCGCCGCCGGACCGACGCCCGACCGCGCCGCCGCGACATCGAGGAGCTCGTCATGCCCACCCGGATCCGCCGTTCCCGGGACGACCGTCGCCTGGCAGACCTCGCCGCCGCGGGGGAGATCCGGGAGGACCGGCGCAGCGCCGTCGTCGACGGCCCGCAGCTCGAGGCGATCCTCGCTCGCATCCGGGAGGAGCTCGCGCTGCCGGAGCGCTTCCCGCCCGACGTGCTGGCCGCCGCCGAGCGGTCCGTCGCGGACCCGGCGCTGCCCACCACCGACTGGACGGACATCCCGTTCCTCACGATCGACCCGCCGGGCTCGACCGACCTCGACCAGGCGCTGCACCTCGCGCGCCGGGACGGCGGCTTCCGCGTCCACTACGCCATCGCCGACGTCCCCGCCTTCGTCCCGCACGGGTCCCCGGTCGACGCGGAGGCCCGCCGCCGCGGCCAGACGCTGTACAGCCCCGACGGTCGCGTGCCGCTGCACCCGCCCGCCATCAGCGAGGGGGCAGCGAGCCTCCTGCCCGACAACACCGCACCGGCCTTCGTCTGGGTGCTGGACCTCGATGCCGAGGGCCGCACGACGACGGCCCAGGTCGAGCGGGCGCTCGTCCGCAGCCGCACCCGCTACGACTACGAGCAGGTGCAGCGCGAGGTCGACGACGGGACGGCCCCGGACGTGCTGCGGCTCCTCAAGGAGGTGGGTGAGCTGCGCGCGGCGCTCGAGCGCGAGCGCGGCGGCGCGACCCTGCCGCTTCCCGACCAGGAGGTCGTCGAGCACCCCGACGGCTACGAGCTGCGGCTGCGTCCACCGGTCCCGAGCGAGGACTGGAACGCCCAGATCTCCCTCATGACCGGGATGGCCGCAGCGGCGATGATGCTCGACGGCGGTGTCGGGATCCTCCGGACGATGCCGGCGCCCGACGCGCGGACGGTCACCCGGTTCCGCCGCCAGGCCCTGGCGCTGGGTGTCGCCTGGCCCGAGGGAACCCCCTACGGGGAGGTGCTCCGCGGCCTCGACCCGGCCGACCCCCGACAGCTGGCGCTGCTGCACGAGTCCACGGTGCTGTTCCGCGGCGCGGCGTACACGCCGTTCGACGACGGCGTGCTGCCGGAGGTCCGGGAGCAGGCTGCCGTCGGCGCGCCGTACGCCCACGTCACCGCACCGCTGCGTCGTCTGGTCGACCGGTTCGGCCTCGTCACGTGCGAGGCGCTGTGCCGCGGGACGGAGGTGCCCGCCTGGGTGCGCGAGGCGCTGCCCACGCTGCCCGCGCTCATGGCCGCCTCCGACCGCCTCGCGGGTGCCCTCGAGCGGGCGGCGGTCGACGCCGCCGAGGCCGCGCTGCTGGCAGGTCGGGTCGGGGAGGAGCTCGAGGGGGTCGTCGTGGACGTCGACGACGACGGCGCGGGCGCGCTCCTGCAGGTCGTCGCTCCGCCCGTGCTGGCACGGGTCACCGGGGCGGGCCTCCAGCCAGGGGCGACGGTGCGCGCCCGCCTCGTCGAGGCCGACCCGGTGCAGCGCGTCGTGCGCTTCGAGCTGCTGCCCTGAGGCAGGGGCTCCTCGGCACCGGCCCCGTCCTCGCGCCCCGACGGGCCTACTCCTACCCGATCGCCCCTCAGTAGGGTCGGCACTGTGACGACACCTCCCATCGACCCGACCTCCACCCAGGCATGGACGGCGCTCGACGCCCACAAGTCCGGCCTCGACCCCGACCTGCGCGGGTGGTTCGCCGCCGACCCGGACCGCGCCGCCCGGCTCACCCGGACCGTCGCCGACCTGCACGTCGACCTCTCGAAGAACCTCGTCACGGACGAGACGCTGGGGCTGCTGGCGCAGCTCGCGGACGAGGTGGGCCTCCGTGACCGGATCGACGCGATGTTCCGTGGCGACCGCATCAACGTCACGGAGAACCGGGCCGTCCTGCACACCGCGCTGCGCCGGCCGGCCGGGACGGAGCCTCGTCTCGTCGTCGACGGCCAGGACGTCGACGCCGACGTGCAGGCCGAGCTGGCGAAGATGTCCTCGTTCGCGGAGCGCGTGCGCTCCGGGGAGTGGACGGGCGTGACGGGCGAGCGGATCAGGACCGTCGTCAACATCGGCATCGGCGGCTCCGACCTCGGGCCCGTCATGGTCTACGAGGCGCTGCAGCCGTACGTGAAGGACGGCCTCGAGCTGCGCTTCGTCTCCAACATCGACCCGACCGACGTCGCCGAGACGGTCGGCGGCCTCGACCCGACCACGACGCTCTTCATCGTCGCGTCCAAGACGTTCGGCACCCTCGAGACGCTCACTAACGCACGCCTGGCGCGGGACTGGCTGTGGGAGAACCTGCAGGCCTCGGGGGCCATCGACGGGTCCGAGGAGTCCCGGAAGGCGGCCGTCGCCCAGCACTTCGTCGCCGTGTCCACCGCGTTGGACAAGGTCGCGGCCTTCGGGATCGACCCGGCCAACGCCTTCGGGTTCTGGGACTGGGTCGGCGGGCGCTACTCCGTGGACTCGGTCATCGGCACCGCGCTCGCGGTGGCGATCGGGCCGGACGCGTTCCGCGACTTCCTCGCCGGCTTCCACGCCGTCGACGAGCACTTCCGGACCGCTCCCTTCGAGCAGAACGTCCCGGCGCTGATGGGCCTGCTCAACGTCTGGTACGTCAACTTCTTCGACGCCCACACGCACGCCGTCCTGCCGTACGCGCAACACCTGCACCGGTTCCCCGCCTACCTGCAGCAGCTCACCATGGAGTCCAACGGCAAGTCGGTGCGCTGGGACGGCACGCCCGTCACCACGCAGACCGGCGAGGTCTTCTGGGGGGAGCCGGGCACGAACGGCCAGCACGCGTTCTACCAGCTCATCCACCAGGGCACGCGGCTCGTCCCGGCGGACTTCATCGCCGTCGCGAACCCGGCCCACCCGTTGCGCGACGGGGACACCGACGTCCACGCCCTCTTCCTGGCGAACTACTTCGCGCAGACCAAGGCGCTCGCCTTCGGCAAGACCGCCGACGAGGTCCGTGCCGACGGCACCGCGGAGGAGATCGTCCCGGCGCGGGTGTTCACGGGCAACCGGCCGACGACGTCGATCCTCGCGCCGGCGCTCACGCCGTCGGTCGTGGGACAGCTCATCGCGCTGTACGAGCACATCACCTTCGTCCAGGGCGTCGTCTGGGGCATCGACTCCTTCGACCAGTGGGGCGTCGAGCTCGGCAAGGTGCTCGCGACCCAGGTCGCGCCCGCCGTGGCCGGCGACGCCGCGGCCCTCGACGAGCAGGACCCCTCCACGCGGGGCCTCATCGAGTACTACCTGCAGCACCGCCGCTGAGGCGGCCGGGCCGCGGGACGACGACGGCGGCGTCCCCCACCGTGGCCGACGACGACGGCGGCGTCCCCCACCGTGGGCGATGCCGTCGTCGTCCTCGGCGGCGCGCGGGCTCGGGGAGCCGGATCGTCGGGCGCTGCCTAGGGTCGTCACATGATCTCCTGGCTCAAGCGCTCGACGTCGTCCGGAGGGCGCCGGCCCGCAGCCCCCGCGACGGGGGCGTCCCCCCGCCCGGCGGGTACCACCGTGACCCACGACCCGTCCGCGACGTCGGCGTCCGCGTCCGCGCGGGTGACCGGGCCGGAGCGCCGGCGTCGGTCGCCGTGGGAGGACCTGCTCGGCCGGACCGCCCTGCGTTCCGGTCAGCTGCTCCTGGTGCTCCTCCTCGTGTCCGTGACGGTGTGGGGGCTCCGTCAGGTCTCGCTCCTGGTCATCCCCCTGCTCATCGCGACGATCATCGCGGCGGCGGTGGCGCCCGTCGTGCGGTGGCTGCGTGGGCGCGGCGTGCACAACACCGTCGCGACAGCGATCGCGATGGTCGTCGGCGTGGGGGCACTGGCGCTCGTGCTGTGGTTCGTCGGCCGCGCCGTCCGCAACGAGTGGGGCGAGCTCCGCACCCGCGCGATGGAGGGCTTCGATGAGCTCCAGCGGTGGTTGACGGAGGGTCCGCTGCAGCTGGACGACCAGCAGATCACCGCCGCGCGGGAGCAGCTCGGCGAGCTCGCCGCGAGCGACGCCGTCCAGAGCGGGGCGGTGGCCGGCGCGACGGCCGCCGCGGAGGTCGTCACCGGGACGGTGCTGGCCCTCGTGGTGCTGTTCTTCCTGCTGCGCGACCACCGGCGCATCTGGCAGTTCTTCCTTCGACCCTTGGAGCCGGACGTCCGCCGGCGGGCCGACCGGATCGGTGTGAGCGCCGTCGACGTGCTGGGTGGTTACGTCCGAGGCATCACGATCATCGCCTTCGTCGACGCCTTCTTCATCGGCCTCGCGCTCTTCCTCCTCGGGATCCCGCTGGCCCTGCCGCTCGCCGTGCTCGTCTTCCTCGGTGCCTTCATCCCGATCCTCGGAGCGACGCTGGCCGGGACGTTCGCGGCACTCGTCGCCCTCGTCTCCGACGGCCCCGTGACCGCGCTCATCGTCCTGGGCGTCGTCGTCGCCGTGAACCAGATCGAGGGGAACTTCCTCGAGCCCGTCGTGCTGGGACGGGCACTGCACCTGCACCCGCTCGCGGTGCTGCTGGCTCTGACCGCGGGGACGATCCTCTCCGGCATCGTCGGGGCGCTGCTGGCCGTGCCGCTGGCCGCAGTGGCCTGGACGGTGGTCAGTGCGTGGAACGCGACGGACGGCGGCGAGGACGACCACCCGGGGCTCGGCGGACGCGACGACCCGCGCAGCCGCATGGTGACCACCGCCGAGGGCGGGCTGCGGTCCGGTCGCTGACCCGCCCAGGACACGGTCGAGGGCACCGGCCGACAGCGGCGGGGACTCCCCGGTCCGCCTACCCTGGGTGGGCAGGTCAGCGTGCGTGACGTCGGGAGGGTCGATGGCGGAGTCGCAGGTCCCCGCGGCTGCCGTCACCCCCCAGCCGCGTGTCCGCGTCGACGCGTGGGCGTGGGCGGTGCGTCTGTTCCCGACCCGGTCCGCCGCCGGTGCCGCCTGCCGCGCCGGTCACGTGCGCGTCAACGGTGACCGGGCCAAGCCCGCGACCCCCGTGGGGCCCGGTGACGAGGTCCGCATCCGCGTGGCCGGTCGGGAACGGCTCGTCGAGGTGCGCCGCACCCTCGTGAAGCGGGTCGGCGCCGCGGTCGCCGTCGAGTGCTACGTCGACAACACCCCACCGGAGCCGCCGCGCGAGGAGATCGCGCTGCTGCCGCGACGCGAGCGGGGCGCGGGCCGGCCCACCAAGCGCGACCGCCGCGAGATCGAGCGACTCCGCGGCTACTGACGGTCCGCTCCGCGCCGGCGCGCGCTCAGGCCACGAGCCGGAGCAGCTCCCCGAGCAGCGGCCGGAGAGGTCCTCGGTCAGGCGGCGCCCGGGAACCAGGTGACAGGCCCCGCGATGCGGACGCCGACGGTGTCCCCCTCGGGCATCTCGCCCTGCGTGCGGCACAGGACCGGCAGGAGCACGTCGCCGGGGCATCGGACCTCGAGCGCGACGCTCGCGTCGTGCCCGTAGAAGTACCGGTCGACGACGCGCGCCGTGAGGCCCTCGCCCTCGGGGACCAGGTGCACCTGCTCGGGTCGCAGCACGGCGCGGCCCACGCCGTCGGCCGCGGCCTGGGCGAGCGGCAGGTGGCCCAGCGGGGTCCAGACGACCCCGTCGCGCACGGTCGCAGGGATGACGACGGCCTCGCCGACGAACCGCGCGACCTCCACGTCCCGCGGGAAGCGGTACACCTCCTTGGGCGTGCCCGCCTGCACGACGACGCCGTCGCGCATCACCGCGACGACGTCCGCGGTGGACAGCGCCTCCTCCTGGTCGTGCGTGACCAGGACCGCCGTGGCCCCGGCCGCGTGCAGGGCGGCGCGCACGTCCGCCCGGACGCTCGCCCGCAGGGCCGCGTCGAGCGCGGAGAACGGCTCGTCGAGCAGGACGACGTCGGGCCGGGGTGCGAGCGCCCGCGCGACGGCGACGCGTTGCTGCTGCCCGCCGGACAGCTGAGCGGGCATGCGCCGCTCGTAGCCCCGCAGACCCACGAGCTCGAGCAGCTCGGTGACGCGGGCGCTGCTGGTGCGTCGCGCACCCCGTCCACCGCGCAGGCCGAACGCGACGTTCTGGGCCACCGTGAGGTGCGGGAAGAGGGCGCCCTCCTGGGGCACGACGGCGACGCGACGCTTCTCGGGCGCCAGGTGCGTCCCCGCCCCGGTGACCGTCCGGCCGGCGAGGACGACGGAGCCGTCGTCGGCCCGCTCGAAGCCCGCGATGACGCGCAGCAGCGTCGTCTTGCCGCACCCTGACGGGCCGAGGACGGCGGCGAGGCGCCCGGAGGGGACCTCGAGGTCGACGCCGCGCAGCACCGGCTGCTCGCCGAACGCCTTCGTGACCCCACGGACCTGCAGGGGGCTCATCGCAGCCTCACTCCCTCCGGACGGTCAGGACCCGGAGGTCCTGCTGGTCGACCGACGGCCGGTCGAGCCGGTCCGAGGACCGCCTCGGTCGCGGCGTCCCCCGTCCGCGACGTCCCGTCCGCGGTCGTCGTGCGGTTCACCGTCCGTGTCTGGACCCGCGTGAGCAGGACCGTCGGGACGATCGCGAGCAGGACGAGCGCCGCCGCGTACGGGGCAGCCGCAGCGTAGGCACCGGATCCGGTCTCGGTCCACAGCCGGGTGGCCAGGGTGTCCATGCCGGTCGGTCGCAGCAGCAGTGTCGCGGGCAGCTCCTTCATCGCTGTCAGGAGAACGAGCGCGGCACCCGTCGCGATTCCCGGACCGGCGAGCGGGACCGTGACGCGTCTCAGGGTGGCCCACGGCCCGAACCCCAGGGAGCGCGACACCTCCTCCAGCCGGCGGGGGCTCTGCGCGACGCTCGCGCGGACCGCACCGACCGCGGCGGGGAGGAACAGCACGGCGTACCCCAGGACCAGCAGGGGCACCTCCTGGTACAGCGGCTGGAGGTACCGGACCCCCAGGAAGACCAGCGCGAGGGCGACGACGACGCCCGGCAGGGCGTGGCCCGCGTAGGTGGCGTGCTCCAGGACGCGGACCGACCGTCCGGCGAACCGTGCCGCCAGGATGCCCACCGGGACCGCGAGCAGCGTGGTGACGAGGGCGCCGAGGACCGCCACGCCGACGGTCGCCCCGGCCGCGTCCGTGAGCCGGCCGACGTCGAGCCGGGCCGAGGACCCGACGACCAGCCAGTACGCCAGGCTCCCCGCCGGGAACGCGAGAGCGACGCCGGCGACCGCGGCGCAGGCGAGGACGCCGACAGGCGCCCACCGGCCGAGTGCCACGGGCGCCGCCGCCCGCGCGACGCCCGACCCGACGCGGGCCTGGCCGGCACGGCCGCGGCTGCGCGTCTCGGCGACCGTGATGGCGATCGTCAGCACGACCAGGATGATCGAGAGGACCGCCGCCGGCGTGCGGTCGAAGCTGGAGCGGTACGACGCGTGGATGACGCGCGTGAAGACGTCGTAGCGCAGCAGCGACGGCGCGCCGAAGTCCGACAGGACGTACAGCGCCACCAGCAGCCCGCCGGCCGCCGCGGCCGGCCGGATCTGCGGCACGGTGACCCGGAGGAACGTCGCGAGGCTGCTGCGGCCCAGGGAGCGGGAGACCTCCTCCAGGCTCGGGTCCGCTCGGCGCAGCGCGGCCACGACGGGGAGGAAGACGTACGGGTACGTGCACGCCGATAGCACCAGGAGCGTTCCCCAGAAGCCGGCGAGCTCCGGGAACGTCGAGATCCACGCGTACGCGGCGACGTAGCTCGGCACCGCCAGCGGCAGCGCGGCGACGACGCCCCACGTCCGCCGGCCAGGCAGGTCCGTGCGCGCGGTGAGCCAGGCCAGGCCGACGCCGACGACCAGGCACACACCCGTCACCGCGGCGGTGAGCCCCAGGCTGCGCAGCACCAGCCGGACCGTCCGCTCACGGACGACGATCTCCCAGGCGGCGCCGAGACCGCTCTCCCCGGCCCGGACCACGAGGTAGGCCAGCGGGAGCAGCGCGACGAGCGCCGCGGCCGTCGCGGGGACGACGAGGACGGCCGGCGGGCGTTCCCGGACCGGCCGCCCTCGCGGCGTCGTCAGGCTCAGGTGAGTCCCACCTCGTCGAGCAGCGCGAGGGTCTCGTCGAGGGACTCGAGGTCGTTGAGGTCGATCTGCTGGCCCTGCAGCTCCGACAGCGGCGGGAGGTCGAAGGTGGTCGACTCGACGCCCTCGACGACGGGGTACTCCGCGGTCTCGTCCGCGAAGTACTGCTGCGTCTCGTCGGACAGGAGGAAGGCGATCGCCTCGGCGGCGGCCTCCGGCTGGTCGGTGCCCTCGACGATGCCGGCGCCCGCGACGTTGATGAGCGCCCCCGGGTCGTCGCTGTCGAGGAAGTGGATCCGCGCGTTCACGCCCTCCTCGCCGACCTCCGCGGTGCGCTGGTACCAGTAGTAGTGGTTGATCAGGCCCAGGGCGACCTGCCCGGCGTCCACGGCGTCGAGGACCGCGTTGTTGTTCTCGTACGCCTGCGGGTCGTTCGCCGCGAACGCCTCGAGCCACTCCCGGGCGCCGTCGTCGCCGCGCGCCACGCGCAGCGCGGTGACGAACGCGTGGAAGCTCGCGTTGCTGGGCGCGTAGCCGATCTTCCCCGCCCACTCGGGCTCGAGGAGCTGGTCGATGCCCGTGATCGACTCGATCTCGGGCACCTGCTCCGGGTCGTACGCGAGGACGCGGGCACGGCCCGACGTCGCCACCCAGCGGCCCTCGGCGTCCCGGTACGCCTCGTCGACGAGGTCGAGGACCTCCTGGTCGAGCTCGGCGAGCATGCCCGCATTGGCCAGCGCACCCAGGGCGCCGGCGTCCTGGCCGAAGAAGACGTCGGCGTCGGTCGCCTCGCCCTCCTCGAGCAGCTGGGCCGCGAGCTCGCTCGTCCCGGCGTAGCGGACCTCGACGGGCACGCCCACGGCCTCCTCGAGACGGTCCAGGACCGGCTCGACGAGGTTCTCGTTGCGCCCGGAGTAGATGACGAGCGCGCCGTCGGCGTCCTGCGCGTCCCCGGTGGCCTCGGGCGCACCGGCGTCGGAGCCGCAGGCCGCGAGCGTCGCGGTGACGGCGAGGAGGGCGGTCGGGAGGGCGAGTCGCGAACGGCGCACGCGTGCTCCTGGGTGGTCTGGACCGGACGGTCGTCGGCTGGGGGAGGTGCACCTCGTCGTGCCGGTCGCCCGGTGCGGACGGCCGGATCGAGACTAGGTGAGGCATGCCTTACCTCCAAATCGCCGCGGGGTGCCGCTCAGCGGCGGGCGGCCGTGGTCGGTCACGGCTAGCGTGGGCGGACCACCACCACGCGCGAAGGGGCACGATGAGGGGCGCCGACCAGGCCCGGCGGACGACGACCGCCTACGTCTCGCTGTTCGACCTGTTCTCCATCGGGGTGGGTCCGTCGTCCTCCCACACGGTGGGACCCATGCGCGCGGCCCGCGCCTTCGCCCGACGCCTGCGCGACGACGGGCTGCTCGACCAGGTCGACCGTGTCACGTGCGTCCTCTACGGGTCGCTCGGGGCCACCGGCCTCGGCCACGGCACGCCCGACGCCGTCGTGGCCGGGCTGGCCGACCTCGACCCCGCCACCTGCGACCCGGACGCCGTGCGCGGTGCGTGGTCGCGCCGGCCCGCCGAGGCTGACGGCGCGCCGGGGGCGCCGCAGGTCGACGTGGCACCGGCAGCTCCGGCCGGACCGCGGGCACCCCGCCACGCCGCCGACGACGGGCTGCTGCTCGCGGGGGAGCGCCCCATCGTCTTCCCGCGGGACGCCGTCGCGCTCGCGCCCCGGACCCGGCTGCCGGGACACCCCAACGCCCTGACCCTGCTGGCGTGGCAGGACGGCGAGCCGCTGCCCCTGCGGGAGGAGACGTGGTACTCGGTCGGCGGGGGGTTCGTCGTCCGCGACGGCGCAAGGACCGACGGCGACGACGCGGCGCCGCCCGTCCCGTACCCCTTCGACACGGCCGCCGACCTGCTCGCGACGTGCGACGCGACGGGGCTCGACATCGCCGGCGTGGCGCGCGCCAACGAGGAGGCGCTGCACGGGCGCGAGGCGGTCGAGGCGCGCCTGGACGCCGTGTGGGACGCCATGACGACGTGCGTGTCCCGCGGCCTCCGGGCGACGGGCACGCTCCCCGGCGGGCTCCGCGTGCCCCGGCGTGCCGCGGCCGTGCGGGCCCACCTGGAGGAGCGCGACGCCCGGGGCGAGGGCGGGACGTCGACGGAGTGGCTGCACGCGTGGGCGCTGGCGGTCAACGAGGAGAACGCCTCCGGCGGCCGCGTGGTGACCGCGCCGACGAACGGCGCGGCGGGGATCGTGCCGTCCGTCGCGCACCACTACCTGCGTTTCGTGCCGGGCGCGTCGCGCGAGGGCGTCCACCGGTTCCTGCTCACCGCGGCGGCGCTCGGCTCGCTGTTCAAGCGCAACGCCTCCATCTCCGGCGCCGAGGGGGGCTGCCAGGCCGAGGTGGGCTCGGCGTGCGCCATGGCAGCGGGTGCGCTGTGCGCCGTCCGCGGCGGTACGCCCCGCCAGGTGGAGAACGCCGCGGAGATCGCCATCGAGCACCACCTTGGGCTGACCTGCGACCCGGTGGGCGGTCTGGTGCAGATCCCGTGCATCGAGCGGAACGCGATCGCGGCGTCGACCGCGGTGAGCGCGGCGCTGCTGGCCCTGCACGGTGACGGCACGCACCTCGTCTCGCTCGACACCGTCGTGGAGACGATGCGGCAGACCGGACAGGACATGTCGAGCAAGTACAAGGAGACGAGCGAGGGCGGGCTCGCCGTCAACGTCGTCGAGTGCTGAGGACCTTCAGGCCGCCGTCGGCCGCAGCCTGCGCAGGAGCAGGTACATCTCGCAGCCCAGGCACAGGCCGAAAGCCGCGTTGAGGAAGGCGGCGACGAGCGCGACCGCCGCGGCCACCGTCACGGCGCCGGGCACGCCCACCAGCGCCAGCACGAGGCCGAGCCCCGTGACGACGAGGCCCACGAGCTGCGCGAACCGCGGTGGCGCGGGGTCCTCGAGCTGCTGCGGCGGCGCGAGACGCGGGCGGACGAAGCGGCGGTAGGCGACGCCCTGGACGGACCCCTGCACGCCCCGCACCACGCCGACGACGAAGAGCGCGACGACCACCGCGAGCAGGACCGTGCCCGCCGCCATCCCGCCGAGCAGCACGGTGAGGGCCAGCAGCACGGTGGTCACGGCCGCGCCGAAGCGCGGCCCACGGGGGTCGATCCCGGCGCCGTGCGGCGGGGCCGGCGAGGGAGTGCGGGGTGACGTCACGGGAGCTCCTGGGTTGGTGCTGGGAGAGGGATGCGGTCGTGCAGGCGCGCGGTCTGCAGGCGCGCCTGCGCCGTGGTGCTCAGCGGGCGACGGCGACCAGGTCGTCGTGGTCGAGGGCGGCGCGGGCCTGGTCCGGCCGCATCGGACCGGAGGTCCGCGACAGCACGATGCCGTCCGCGTCGAGCAGCAGGACGGTCGGGGTGCGCAGGACGCCGAGGCGCCGCACGAGCGCGTCGTGCTCCTCGACGCGGATCTCGACGTGCGCGACGCCGTCCCTGTCGCCGGCGACGGCGCCGAGCGCGCGCGCCACCTGGGGGCACGTCGCGCACGTGGCGGCGGAGAGCTGGAGGAAGGTGCGGTGGCTGCCGAGGGCGTGCCCGAGCTCGTCGGCCCCCACCCTGACGCCCGGCTCGGCGGCGCGGAAGCGCCCGTCACTGCGGCGCAGGAGCAGGCCGGTGACGGTCGCGGCGGCGAGCACGGCGAGGAGCACGAGCCCCTGGCTCCCGAGGGACCCCGCGGCGCCGCCGTCCGCTGCGGCGGTCAGCACGGTGCCGAGGGCGTGCTCGGGCTGGACGAGGAAGGCGGTCACGTCCGGTCCGAACCGTCGGAGGCCGTGGATTAGTCCCGGCCGACGTCCCCGTGAGACGCGGACAGGGACACTCCGGGACCTCTGCCGGGACGCGTCGGGCGGTCCCCGAGGAGCCCGAGGAGCCCGGCACAAGTCGTGGGATGGTTGCGCTCACGCCATGTAAGCGCTTGCATGCGATCATCGGGACGTCCGGTCGACCACTGACCGCGTCCCCGGCGGCTCGTCCCCCGGTCCCGCTCGACGGAGAGGTGCGGGGACCACAGGGCCGTTCGGGGGTCGAGGGTCGAGGGACCTAGGATCGGGCGCCCCGCCGCAGTAAGTTTCTGAAAGTCTTGCAAGGAACGACCCGAGCACCACCTCGACCGAACGAGCAGCAGCACCCGACAGATCGACCCGACAGCCCTAGGGGCAGCAGGGCACGACCGGTGGAACATCACCCGTCCCACCGACGTTGTGCCGTCACTGGCCCTCGGGCCCCGAGCGAACGAGTGCAGGTATGGACACCACCGTGACACTCCCCGAGATCGTCCCCGCGTCGTACGTCGACGCACACGAGACCGTGCAGGAGCTGGACCCGCGGACCCGGTCCGCCGTGATGTCGGTGATCGCCGACCACGGCGACCCCGTCCCCCCGGTCGTGTGCGCCCCGGGGCGCGCCTCCGACGAGCTCGACGGGGAGCTCTGGACCCTCGACGGCCACCGCATCGGCGACGCGGGCGGCGTCGGTCCCGAGGCCGGCTACTACCGCCTCGCGCAGCCGGACGGCCGCCGACGGCTCGTCGTCAGCGCACCGGAGCGCTTCGCGCAGCCCGAGCGCGGCTGGGGCTGGGCCGTCCAGCTCTACGCCGCCCGGTCCCGGGACTCCTGGGGCATCGGCGACTTCGGCGACCTCGCGCTCGTCGCCCGGTCCGCCGCGCGGGCGGGCGCCGGCTCGGTTCTCATCTCGCCGGTCCACGCGGCCGCCCCCGTGCCCGCGCAGCAGGCCTCGCCCTACTCGCCGGCCTCGCGGCAGTGGCTGCAGCTGCTCCACATCGCGATCGACGACGTCCCCGGCGCCAGCGAGGTGGACCTGTCCGACCTCGCGGTGCGCGGCAAGGCCCTCAACACCGAGCGGCGCATCTACCGCGACTCCGTCTGGGAGCTGAAGCTCGCCGCGCTCGAGCGCGTCTGGGCCGCCACGAAGGGGCACCTGCCCGTCGAGCACGACGTCTTCGTCGCCGAGGGTGGGGAGGACCTGCGTCGCTTCGCGCTGTGGTCGGCGCTCGCGGAGCGCTTCGGCACCGCGCACTGGAGGGCCTGGCCCGAGCGCTTCCGGACGCCGGCCGGCGCCGAGGCCTTCGCGGTGGAGAACGCCGACCGGGTCGCGTTCTTCGCCTGGGCGCAGTGGGTCGCCGACGTGCAGCTCGCCGCCGCCTGCCAGGCGGGGGCGACCATCGTCGCGGACGTCGCCGTCGGCTTCGACTCCTCCTCGGCCGACGCCTGGATGCACCAGGAGATGGTGTCGTTCGACTACGAGGTGGGCTGCCCGCCGGACCGGCACAACCTCGACGGCCAGAAGTGGGGCCTGCCGTCCATCAACCCCGCCGCCCTCATCGCGTCGGACTTCGCCCCCTTCGTCGGCATGATGCGTGCTGCCCTCCGGCACGCCCGCGCGCTCCGGATCGACCACGTCATGCAGCTGTGGCGGCTGTACTGGGTGCCTCTGGGCGGCCACCCCGCCGGCGGCGTCTACGTCCACTACCCGACGGAGGCGCTCCTCGCGATCCTGCGGCTCGAGGCGAGCCGGGTCGGCGCGTGGGTCGTCGGTGAGGACATGGGGACCGTCGCGGCCGGCGTGCGGGAGACGATGGAGGAGTCCGGGATGCTCGGCTACCGCGCCGCCCTGCGGCTGCCGGTCGACCAGTTCCCCGAGGCCGTCATGGGCGCGTCGTCGACGCACGACCAGGCCACGGTCGCGGGCACCCTGACGGGGTCGGACAACGAGGACCTCCGACGGATCGGCAAGGCCGCGAACTTCGAGCAGCTCGAGGGTGTCCGCCGGGAGCTGGCCGCCACGGCTCGGGTCGACCTGGACCAGCCGATCGGCCGGCCCGAGATCGAGAAGGCCGTGGTCGCGCAGTACACGCGGCTCTCCGAGTGCCGGGCGCGCGTGGTCCTCGCCTCGCTCGACGACGCCGGAGGGGTGGCGGAGCGGCCCAACATGCCCGGCACGGTCACGCAGTGGCCGAACTGGTGCCTGAGCCTCCCGCTCCCCGTCGAGGACCTGCTCGCGGAGCCGCTCGCCGTGCGGGTCGCCGAGGTGCTGGACGCCCGCCGGCGCTGAGTACCCGGCAGGGGACGACGGCACGACGCCGCTTTCACCCCCGCGGGCGCTACCCGGCGCCCGTCCGGGACGGGACGATGGTCAGGACCCCCACGTCGGGCGTCCTGGCCATCGCCGCTTCGCGGCACGTCCGAGGAGCACCCATGGCTGCCTCCGTCATCGCCGCGGTCGTGGCGAAGCTCGCCGCGCTGAGCTTCCCGGCCAAGGCCACGCTCGCTGTGGGCGTCGCCGTCGGGGCCGTGGGCGCCGTGCCGGTCGCGGACGTCGTCGTGCCGGACCAGGTCGTCTCCGACGACGGGTCGAGCGCCGGCGGTGACCCGGTCGACGGTGACCCGGCCGGCGGCGGTGACCCGGTCGACGGTGACCCGGCCGGCGGCGGTGACCCGGTCGACGGTGACCCGGTCGACGCGGACGCGGCTGACGACGCGGGCGCGGGTGGTGACGGGGACGCCCTCACCGACGGCGAGGACGTCGCACCCGCAAAGGACCGGCCCGCGGCGTCGGACTTCGGGCAGTCCGTCGCGGCCGACGCCCGTGACGGCGGGGTGGACGGGCAGGAGATCCGGCGGCGCGCGCACGAGCGCAACGCCCAGCGGGCAGCCGAGCGGGCGGCCGAGCGCGCCGCCGAGCGTGCTGCCGAGGGCACCGGGGCGCCCGAGGACCCGGCCGCGCCCGGGACGGACGCGGGACCGGAGCGGACCGGGCCGTCCGCCCCGGGCGACAAGAAGCCTCACCCGCGGGGCAAGGTCGCGGGGAGCCCCGCCGGCAACGGCCACGGCAACGCCTACGGCCGGGCCGGCCGCCCCTGAGACGTCGAGCGACGGCGTGCGCCTGCCCACGCGGGCGACGCCCTGCTCGCGCGTGCTGCCGGCGAGCCCGACCGTCCGCGGGGCAACCTGAGAGCACGCAGGCCTGCGCGGAGCCGGACCCTTCCGCCGTGTCCGCACGACGGCCTAGCGTGAGGCTCCGGTCGGCGACGCCGTCGGCCGTCGCGCGACGGAGGTGGCGGTGAGGTCTGCGGGTGGCCCGGTATTCCTCATGCCCGCCGAGTGGGAGCCGCACGAGCGGACGTGGATGGCGTGGCCGTCGGGCGGGTACACGCTCGGTGACAGCGCCGCCGAGGCGGACGCCGCGCGCCGCGCCTGGGCGGCTGTCGCGAACGCCGTCGTCGAGCACGAGCCGGTGACGATGGTGGTGACCGCGTCCGAGGAGCGCACGGCACGGCCCATGCTCGCCACCGCGGTGGACGTCGTCGTCCTCCCGCTCGACGACGCCTGGATGCGCGACATCGGCCCCACGTTCGTCCGGGCACCCGACGGAGCGGTGGCGGCGGTCACCTGGGTCTTCAACGGGTGGGGGCAGCAGGAGTGGGCGTCGTGGGAGCACGACTCCCGGGTCGCCGCCGAGGTCGCCGGCCTGGCCGGCGTCGAGCGGATCACCTCGACGCTGGTCAACGAGGGCGGCGGCCTCCACGTCGACGGACGCGGGACGGTGCTCCTCACGGAGACCGTCCAGCGCGACCCCGCCCGGAACCCCGGCTGGTCCCGGGCGGACGTGGAGGCCGAGCTCGCCAGGACCATCGGGGCTCGCCGCGTCGTGTGGCTCCCCCGGGGGCTCACCCGTGACAGCGAGCGCTACGGCACCCGCGGTCACGTCGACATCGTCGCGGCACCCACCCCCGGCGGCCCGGTGCTCCTGCACGACCAGCGCGACCCGACCCACCCGGACCATGCGGTCACCCGCGAGGTGCGCGCGGCGCTGGAGGCGGCCGACGACGCCCTCGGCCGGCCGCTGCCGGTCGTCGACCTCCCGGCGCCGCGCACGCTCCGCGACGGCAGCGGGTGGGTCGACTGGAGCTACGTCAACCACTACGTGCTCAACGGCGCCGTCGTGGCCTGCTCCTTCGACGACCCCGCCGACGACGAGGCCGCCGCGATCCTCGCGGAGAGCTACCCCGGGCGCGACGTCGTCCGGGTGGACGCGCGGCCCCTGTTCGACCGGGGCGGCGGCATCCACTGCATCACCCAGCAGCAACCCGCGTCGCTCCGCACCGGGGCGGCGCACGAGGAGGCCACGTGGAGCTCGTGACGGCGTTCGACCCACCGCAGTCCCCGGCCAGGACCGGCCCCGCGCGAGGTCCGGTGCTGCGGGTCGGCGTGGTGCAGCACCGCTGGCACGCCGACCCCGAGCGGCTGGCGGACGAGCTCGCGCAGGGCGTCGCGCTGGCGGCGCGCGAGGGTGCCGTCGTCGTCTTCCTGGCCGAGCTGACCCTCTCCCGATACCCGGCCGACCGGCGCGGGGGTCCCGACGCGTGCGCCGCCGCCGAGGACCTGGACGGCGGACCGACGGTCACGCTCGCGACCCGCCTCGCGCGCGAGCACGGCGTGCTGGTCCAGGCGTCCCTCTACGAGCGGGCCGACGCGCCGGACGGGCCCGACGGGCTCGGCTACAACACCGCCGTGCTCGTCGGTCCCGAGGGCGTCGTGGGGCGGACCCGCAAGCTCCACATCCCGGTGACGGCCGGCTACCACGAGGACACGTACTTCCGGCCGGGCCCGGCCGCCCCGGACCCGTTCCCCGTCCACGGGCACCCCCTGCTGGCCGGCGCGCGGCTGGGGATGCCGACGTGCTGGGACGAGTGGTTCGGCGAGGTGGCGCGCGCGTACGCGCTGGCAGACGCCGACCTGCTGGTCTACCCCACGGCGATCGGGTCGGAGCCGGACCACCCGGGCTTCGACACGGAGCCGCTCTGGCGCCAGGTGGTCGTGGGCCACGGCATCGAGAACGGCCTGTTCATGGTCGTCCCGAACCGCTGGGGTGCGGAGGGCCTCATCACCTTCTACGGGTCCTCGTTCGTGTCCGACCCGTACGGGCGCGTGCTGGCCCGCGCGCCGAGGGACGCGTCCGCGGTCCTCGTGGTCGACCTGGACCTCCAGCAGCGGCAGGACTGGCTGACGCTGTTCCCGTTCCTGCGCACGCGGCGGCCGGACGCCTACGGCCTCCTCACGCATCCGGTGGTCCCCGAGCGTGCCGGTGACGTCGCCGATCCGGCCGACGACGTGGAGCCGTCACTGACGCCTCCGTGACCCATCCGTGCGCCCCGCAGCCGCGAACCCCCTGTGCCCACGCACGGGCCGGTCGGCACCGACGTCGGCCGCCCGCCCACCCGAAGGAGTCCCCATGAGCCCCACCCGACGCCACGTCCTCACCGGAGCCGCCGGAGCGGCCGCCGGGGCCTGCCTCCTCGCGGCTTGCGGCGCGTCCGGCGGTGACCGGCCCGCTGAGGGCGGGGCGCCGGAGCCGGACGAGGGTGCGACCACCGGAGGCGACGACGGTGCGGGCTCCGGTGCTCTCACGGCTCTCGCGGACGTGCCGGTGGGTGGCGCCGTCCTCGTGACGAGCTCCTCGGGGCTCAAGGTCCTCGTGGCCCAGCCGGTCGAGGGCGAGGTCGTCGGCTACAGCTCGGTCTGCACCCACCAGGGGTGCACCGTCGCGCCCGCCGGCAGCGAGCTAGCGTGCCCGTGCCACGGATCGGTGTTCGACGTCGCCACCGGGGAGCCCCTCGAGGGGCCGGCGACCGAGCCGCTGGTGCCGTTCGAGGTGCGTGTCGAGGGCGGTGACGTGCTGGAGGCCTGACCGTTTGGAGTTGCGGCTCCTGCCCGGTGGCCGTCCAATCGAGTCGACGGTGGCGATCACGCCCCCGCCGCCGACGAGAGGTGAGGACGATGGAGACCGGGACGATCGTGTGGATCGTGGTGGCCGTGCTGGTGCTCGCCCTGATCATCGGGCTGGCCCTGTGGTGGTCGCGCCGTAGCTCCGAGCGCCGCGTGGAGAAGCAGCGGCACGAGGCCGCCGAGCTGCGTCGTCGCGCCGAGGCCGACCAGGTGGAGCTGCAGCAGCGGCAGGCGGAGGCGGAGCGCCTTGACGCGCACGCGCGCATGGCGCAGGCCGAGGCGGACAGCCGCTCCGCCGACGCCGCACGCCTGCAGGCCCAGGCGCGGGAGCGTCAGGAGGAGCTCGCGACGCCGAGGCACGACGTGGAGGAACGGCTGCGCCGCGCCGACGAGATCGACCCCGACCGGCCGGGCGACGGCAGGCACGACGGTCGCACGGACCGCGGGACGGACCACGACACGGACCGCGGCACGGACCACGACGCTCGCCGGGACGACGGCACCCCGGGCTCCTCCGACGGGTACGACGACGGCCGTGAGCGGCACGTCGCCCACGAGACGCACGACGACGGGGGCCGCAGCCCGTCCCGCTGAGCGGGGGCGGCGCGTGCCGGGAGCCGACGACGACCACGGACGGGACCCCGCCGGCCGCGACGGAGGTCCCAGGAGTCGTATGACGAAAGTCCTCCGACGGGGCGTCGCCGACTGCCGAGAGTAGGGACATGACCACGCTCACCCCCCGCCCCGACACCATCCCCGTCGACGACGAGGACGACGACCTGCCGCAGTTCTGGGACTGATCCCCCGAGCAGGCACGGCACAGAGGGCGGCACCGCGCGGTGCCGCCCTCTGCCGTTGCCGGGCCGGCCGTACGGAACACTGGGGGAGGGCGTTCCGTCGTGGGGACGGACGTGGACCGTACCGATGAGGGAGCACACCGGTGGACCAGCCGAAGATGAACGTCGAGTCCTTCAACCTCGACCACCGCACCGTCGCGGCGCCGTACGTGCGCCTGGCCGACCGCAAGGTCCTGCCCGCCGGGGACGTGCTCAGCAAGTACGACGTCCGCTTCGCCCAGCCGAACGTGGCGCACCTCGAGATGCCGGTGGTCCACTCCCTGGAGCACCTCTTCGCCGAGCACTCCCGCAACCACTCGGACCGGGTCATCGACTTCTCCCCGATGGGCTGCCAGACCGGCTTCTACCTCATCCTCTCCGGCGAGTGGGCGGACGGGGACGTCCAGGACCTCATCGCCGCGACGCTCGAGGACGTCACCCGGGCCCAGGAGGTGCCGGCCGCCAACGAGACGCAGTGCGGCTGGGGTGCCAACCACACGCTCACCGGCGCGCAGGACGCGGCACGGCGCTTCCTCGCCGCGCGCGCGGAGTGGAGCACGGTGACGCGGGCGACGGCGTGACCGTGCCGCCGCCCTCGCGGGGCGGGCCCGAGGTGGCCGCCGCCGTCGTCGTCGCGATGGACGACGAGGCCGCCCCGTTCCTCGACCGCGCGACGCGCGTCGGTGACCCGGTGCAGGTGGGCGGCGCCGTCGAGCGCATGCTGGAGGTCGACGGCAGGGCGGTGCTCCTCGTGCGGAGCGGCATCGGTCTCGTCAACGCGGCCACCGCGGTCGCCGTCGTGGTGGCGACCGCTCGCACGCGCGTCGTCATCAGCGCCGGCAGCGCGGGCGGCCTCGGCAGCGACGTGCGCGTCGGCGACGTCGTCGTCGGGGAGCGGTACGTCTACTCCAGCGCCGACGCCCGGGCGTTCGGGTACGTCCTCGGACAGGTCCCGGGCATGCCGGCGGCCTACACCGCCGACGGCGGCCTCGTGGACGCCGTGGCCGAGGGCGCCACCGTGGAGGCGCCTGACCTCACGCTGCGGGCGGGCACCATGGTCTCCAGCGACACCTTCGTCGAGGCGTCCCGGGTCGAGCACCTGCGGTCGGCCTTCCCCGACGCGCTCTCGACGGACATGGAGTCCACGGCCCTGGCCCACGCCTGCTTCGTGCACCGCACCGCGTTCGTCTCCGTGCGGGGCGTCTCCGACCTGTGCGGACCCGCCGCCGACGGCGACTTCCTCACCCACGTCGACGACGCCGCCGACCGCTCCGCCCGGGTCGTCCTGGCTGCGCTCGCGCGCCTCGCGACACCGCTCACCGCACCGCGGTGAGCAGCGCCGCTCTCAGGAGCTGATGTCCTTCGTGGTGAACCGCGCCCACGCGGCCGCCGTGAAGACGGCGGTGTAGGCGAGGGCGGACACCACGCCGGGGAGCAGGGCCTCCGTCGCGACGGGGTCACGCAGCAGGTCCGCGAACGCGAACCACCAGTGCGTCGGCAGGTACTCGTGGATCGGCTCGAGCTGGGACAGCGCGTCGAGGATCTGGCTGGTCAGCGCCACCACGAGCACGGCGATGGTCGCCGCGAGCGGCTGCTCGGTGAGCGTGGAGATGAACAGGCCGATCGCACCCAGCGCCACCAGGCACAGCGTCAGGTACCCGCAGACCAGGAGCACGCGCCCGAGCCCTTCGGCGAACGTGAGGGTCGTGCCCGAGATGGTCGGCAGCGGGCCCGTCCCGAAGAGGGCGACCCCGACCGTGCCGCCGACGCCGGCGACGAGCAGCGTCGCGGAGGCGGCGAAGACGACCATCGCGGCGAGCTTCACGAGCAGCAGCCGGGTCCGCTCGACCGGGACGACGAGCAGGTAGCGCAGGGTGCCCTGGTTGGCCTCGCCCGCGACGGCGTCCCCGGCGATCGTCGCGACCGCCGTCGGCAGGAAGAACGGCATCTGGACGAAGAGCGCGGCGAGCGCGACGAAGAGGCCGTTGACCGTGATCTGGCCGAAGAGGAACGAGTCGCCGTCGCCGGAGCCCGACACCCGGATCGACACCGCGATGATCACGGGGACGGCGGCGAGCACGACGGCGCCCGCGATGTTGCGGCGCCGCCGGTAGATGAGCCGCAGCTCGGACACGAAGAGCCGCCACGTCGCGCCCCGAGGGCCGGCGTCGTCGGCGACGACGGGCCGCACCGCCTCAGCCGCTGACATCGAAGCCCTCCCCGGTGAGCTCGACGAACATCTCCTCCAGGTCGGCGGTGCGGACCTCCAGGCCACGCACCGGCACGCCCGCCCGGACGAGCGCGACGACGACGTCCTCCGGGGCGGTGGCGCCCAGCGTGGCGGTGACGGCGTCGGCGTCGAGGGCCACGGCCGCGAGGCCCAGGCGGTCGAGCACCCTCGCGGCGCCCGCCGGGTCGCTCGAGCGGACGGCGACGACGGCGGCGCTCCGCGCGCGCAGGTCGGGCAGGGCGTCCTGCGCGACGAGCCGGCCCCGGTGCATGACGCCCACGTGCGTGCACACCTGCTCCACCTCGGACAGCAGGTGGGTGGAGAGCACGACGGTCGAGCCGGACGCCGCGAGCTCGAGCAGGAGGGACCGCACCTCGCGGGTACCCTGCGGGTCCAGCCCGTTGGTGGGCTCGTCGAGGACGAGCAGGTCGCGCGGGCGCAGCAGGGCCGCCGCGAGGCCCAGTCGCTGCCGCATGCCGAGCGAGTAGTGCCGGTAGCGCTTGCCCGCCGCGGCCGCCAGCCCGACCCGCTCCAGCGCGGCGCCGATCCGCCGGTCGAGGGTGCGCGGGTCGGTGGTGCGGTCGGCGGCGTCGAGACGCCGCAGGTTCTCGACAGCGGACAGGTAGGGGTGGAACGCCGGCCCCTCGACGAGGGCGCCGACGCGCGGGAGGACCGCCGCGGCGTCGTCGGGCATGGCGTGACCGAGCAGGAAGCGCTCGCCCGCCGTCGGCTGCAGGAGGCCGAGCAGCATGCGGATCGTCGTCGTCTTGCCCGAGCCGTTGGGGCCGAGGAAGCCGTAGACGGCCCCGTGCGGCACGGCGAGGTCGACCCCGTCGACGGCGACCTGGCCCGACCGGAAGCGCTTCGTCAGTCCGCGGGTCGCCAGGGCGAGGTCCGTCGGCGGAGCCGGTGCGAGGGGGACGTCGAGGGCGGGGGCGCTCACCCGGTCGGCCCGGGCGGGGCGGCGGCCGCGGCCGCCTCGAGCGTGGCGCGGTCCACCGCGCCGACGAGCACCCGGCCGTCGTCGGTGACGAGGACGCTGAGCAGGCGCGACGTGAGCAGCCGGCCCGAGCCCCACTCACCGGACACGGCCGGCAGGGACTTCAGGAGCGCGGCTGCCTGGGCGGCGGTCGACCCGGTCTCGTCCTCCCCGCCGTGCCCCGGACCGAAGGGCGCACCGCCGTCGTCGCCGGGCGCCTCGCCCGCGCCGCCGCCGGCGAGCCGGTCCAGCGCTCCCGGGGGCAGCGCCGCCACGAGCACCGACGACCAGCCGTCGCCCACGAGCTGCGGCTCCGCGTCCGTCGTGGCGTCCGGCACGCCTCCAGGGCCCGGAGCGGCGCCGTCCGCCGCAGCGTCGCCGGGCGCCGGGGCGGGGCCGTCGCCGTGGCGGGCCGTGAGGTCGACCTCCTCGACCGTCGCACCCGGCGGCGGCGTGAACGTGACGGTGTCCTCGGCCGGCGGCACGAGGCTGAGGCTCGTGAACCCGACCTCGAGGGCCGGCGCGGCGTGGCCGACCGCGAAGACCTGGACGCGCGTGGGCACCCGGTCCGCGGCGTCGACGGCGATCCGGACGGACGCCACGAGCGACCCCTCGCCGCGCGGGGTGAGGACGAGCTGGTGGGCGGGTCGGCCCGCGACCGTCACCGGCTCACCGACGGTGACGTCGGTCGACGGCTCGAGCGCCTGCAGGACGAGGTCGCTCACCTCGCGCGGCGTCAGCGGCGGCACCGCGGCGTCGACACGGGCGCGCAGGTCCGCCGCGGGCGTGCCCGGGCCGTCGTCGGGCAGGAGGTAGCGGGTGGCGAGGCGGTCGTCGCTCGACCACGTCCACAGGTCCTCGCCGTCGGCGACCACGGTCAGCTCGCCCATCCGGCCGTGCAGCGAGACGCGCGAGCGATCGGGCCCGAGCGCCCAGACCCGCAGGGTGTGCTCACCCTCGAGGAGCGACATGGCGTCCGTGGAGGACCCGGGGCCGGCGTCCGCCGAGATCCCCGGCAACGACGGCAGGCCGAGGTCCGCGCGGTGAACCAGCGTGCCGGACAGCCCCTCGACCTCGGCGGACTGCAGGTCGTCCAGGAGCTCCGTCGCCGTGCGGTCGGGCAGGTCCGGCGCGGCGGAGGCGACGACGGGGGCCACCAGCCCCGCACCGACGACGGCGACCGCGAGTCCGGCGGGCAAGGCCCAGCGGACGCCTGGGCGGGGACGGCGGGGTCGCGACGACATGCCCCCATCCTCGCCCCGGTCCGGGAGCGCGTCGAGGTCCGCAGGTCCGACGCCGCGCGCGCCCTCAGTCCTCCCTCAGGGGGATGCGGGCACCAGGATGGGCCCATGGTGCGACGCAGCGCGGGACTCCTCCCGTACCGCCGGCGGGACGGCGTCGTCGAGGTCTTCCTCGGCCACATGGGCGGGCCCCTCTGGGCGCGCAAGGAGGAGGGCGCGTGGACGGTCCTCAAGGGCGAGCACGACGACGACGAGGACGCGGACACGGCGGCCGACCGCGAGTTCGCCGAGGAGACGGGCCTCGAGCCCCCGCCGGGGCGGCGACTGCCCCTCGGGACCGTGCGGCAGAAGGGTGGCAAGGAGGTCACGGCCTGGGCCGTGGAGGCCGACCTGGACGCGGGCGCCGCCGTCAGCGGCACCTTCGAGATGCCCTGGCCGCCGCGGTCCGGGCGGGTGCAGACGTTCCCGGAGATCGACAGGTTCCGGTGGTGGCCGCTGGCGCAGGCCCGCGAGGTCGTCGTCGGGGCGCAGACGGAGCTCCTCGACCGCCTCGAGGCAGCGCTCGGTGCCGCGGGGGAGGACGACCCGCCGGTGGTGGTGCGGCTCCCGGACGGGACCCTCAAGCACCGCTCCCCGCTGACCGGCACCGAGGTGTGGACGGTGCCGCGTCGGGCCCACCGGCCGCACCACGACCGGCCCGGTGAGGGTCCGCGGCGGCCGCTCGACGCCGCCGCGGCGGGGCGGGTCTGCGCGTTCTGCCCCGGACGGCACCTGGAGACGCCGCCGGAGAAGGCGCGGATGCTGTCGACCGGGGAGGTCCAGCGGCACGTCCCTGCGTCCGCGCTCGGAGCGACGGAGCCCGAGCTGCGCCGGTTCGCCAACCTCTTCGAGATCCTGTCGGTGGACTACTGGCGGACGGACCACGGCTGGGCGGTGCCCGACGAGGTGCAGGCGCGGGCGGCGGCCTACGTCGCCCAGCCGCTCGGTCGCGAGCACGTGCTCGGGGTGCTGCGCCGGCGTGCCGCGGCGGAGGGCGTCGACGACGCCGCCTGGGCCGCGCTCCCGGACGACGCCCGGCTGGAGCGTGCGGTCGACCTGTTCGCCGGGGCGCACGACGTCGTCGCCGCCCGCAGGCACCACGTGGACGGGGCGCGGTTCGAGGACGAGCTGGCCGGTCCGGGCACGATGACGCCGGACGAGCACCACCGGTTCGTCGCCTTCACGCTCGACGCGGTGCGCTCGCTGTACGCCGAGCAGCCGCACGCCCGGTACGTCGTCGCGTTCCAGAACTGGCTGCGCCCGGCCGGGGCGTCGTTCGACCACCTGCACAAGCAGGTCATCGCCATCGACGAGCCCGGGCCGCGCACGGCTGCGGTCCTGCGCCGGCTGCGCGAGGACCCCGACGTGGTGCGTCGCCGGGTGCTGGCCCACGCCGAGGAGCGCGGGCTCGTCGTCGCGCGGACGGACCACGCCGTCGCGCTGGCCGGCGTCGGGCACACCTACCCCGCGTTCGAGGTGTGGTCGCTGGACGACCGGCTGCCGTGGGAGCACGACGACGAGCAGGTCCGGGGGATGTCGGACCTGCTGCACGCGCTGCACGCCGCGACGGGTGTCGCGATGCCGTCGAACGAGGAGTGGCACCACCGCCCGCCCGACGCCGCCGAGCGGCTGCCGTGGAACGTCGTCCTGAAGTGGCGCGACGCGACGGCCGCGGGGTTCGAGGGCGCGACGGGGATCCACGTGACGACGGTGGACCCCTGGGTGCTGCGCGCGGACACGGTCGCGCGGCTGCATGAGCTGCGCGGCACGGGGGTCGTCGCCGAGGTGCGTCTCGGCGACGAGTGACCGTCGTCGGGTCGGCTCAGCGGACGAGGCGCCCCTCGTCGATCGACAGGTGGACCGTCTCGTCGTCGTCCACCGACGCGACGTCGTCGCCGCTCACCCAGGTGTCACCCCCGAGCAGCCCCTTGTGGATGCGCAGGTAGCCCGTGCGGGCCAGCCAGTGCGCCGCGGAGGCGGGAGGGCCGTCGTCGCCGAGGAGGGTCTCCTGCCCTTCGGCGGTCACGGCGTCCGGGTCCCCCAGGTGCACGTCCTTGACCTTGCCCAGCTTGTGGCCGTCGACGTCCACGACGGCCATGCCCTCCCTCACCAGGGTGATCGCGCGGGTCCCGTGTCCGAAGGCGTCGGCGCTCATGGCTCCTCCTCGAGCTCGTGGTCCTCCCAGTGAACGACGCCCCGCCGTCGTCGGCACGTCGAGCCGCGGCGGGTGGGCACCGCCGGGGACGTTGGTACCTGGACCGGACTGCTCGACGGGCGTGGCCTGGGGGAGTCGCCGGTGGCCGGCGGCGCGACATCGGGGAGGAGGACGACATGGACGTGGAGACGGTGGACCTGGCGCCTGGGCGGCTCGTGGGGGTGCACGAGGTGGTCGCGGTGCCGGACCTCACGGACTTCTTCGGTCGTGCCTTCGGGACCGCGGCCGCGGCGGTGGCGGCCGTGGGTGCGCCGCCGTCCGGGCCGGCGGTGGCGCTGTACCGCGGCGACGTCACCGACCGGGTCGACGTCACGGCGGGGTTCCCCGTGCCGCTCGACGCCCCGGCGCCGGGGGACGGCCTGGCGGACGTGCGGCTGCCGGAGGGCCCCGCCGTGGTCACCGTGCACGTCGGTCCCTACGACACCCTGCGGGACACCTATGCGCGTCTGGAGCAGTGGATGTCCGGACGCGGGCTCGTCGCGCGCGACGTCATGTGGGAGGAGTACCTCGACGGCCCGGATGCCGAGCCGGACCCGGCGCGCTGGCGGACCCGGGTCGTCATGCCGGTCCGCTGAGCGGGGCGGCCGCCGCGCGGTCGGTGCCGGGGCGTACGGTTCGGCGATGATCCGGACGATCGCCGTCGAGGGGTACCGCTCGCTGCGCCACCTCGTCGTCGGTCTGGGGACGCTGACCGTGGTCACCGGGCCGAACGGCTCGGGCAAGACGAGCGTCTACCGTGCGCTGCGGCTGCTCGCCGACCTGACGCGGGACGGCGCGCTGTCCAGCCTCGCGCGCGAGGGCGGCCTCCGGTCGGCGCTGCACGCGGGGCCGTGGACCGGTGAGCGCGTGTCCCTCCGCCTGGGGTTCGCCGACGACGACCTGTCGTACGCCGTCGACCTCGGCATGCCGCAGCCGCCGACGCCCTTCCCGCTCGACCCCGAGGTGAAGTCCGAGGTCGTGTGGGCGGGTCCGCACCTGCGCGCCGGCGCCGTCCTCGCCGACCGGAAGGGCCCCCGGGTGCGGATCCGGGACCGCGACGGGGAGCTGGTCGTCGCCCCGTGGCAGGTGCGCGCGCACGAGTCGCTCGTCGCGACGCTCGCGGACCCGGCGGAGGCCCCCGAGCTCTACGCGATCCGGGAGCAGGCGCGGCGGTGGCGCTTCTACGACCACGTCCGCACCGATGCCGACGCGCCCGCTCGGCGGCCGGGGGTCGCCACGTTCACGCCGGTGCTGGCGGCCGACGGCGCTGACCTGGCCGCCGCGCTGCTGACGATCCAGCGGGTCGGCGTGGCGCAGACGCTCGACAGCGCGGTGGACGCCGCGTTCCCGGGATGCACCCTCCAGGTCGGCGAGGACGCCGACGGCGGCTGCCGCCTCACGCTGGACCAGCCGGGCGTGCGGCGGCCCCTGGGCGTGGCCGAGCTCTCCGACGGCACCGTGCGCTTCCTGCTGCTCGCCGCGGCGCTGCTGTCCCCGCGCCCGCCGGCGCTCCTGGTCCTCAACGAGCCCGAGGCGAGCCTGCACCCCAGCCTCATGCCGGCGCTCGCCGCCCTGGTGGCGGACGCGGCGACGCGCTCGCAGGTCGTCGTCGTGACGCACTCCGGCGAGCTCGTCCGGGCGCTGCGTGCGGACGCGGACCTCCTCGAGCTGCACAAGGACGGCGGCGCGACGGGCGTCGTCGGCAGCCTCGCCTTCGAGGGGCCGGAGTGGTCGTGGCCGCGCCGCTGAGGGGCGCCCCGCTGCGACGGTGACGCGTCCCGTCGTCGGACCTACGTCGCCGCGCGTGCGTGGAGCTCGAGGAGTGCCAGGCGGAGCCGCTCGGCGAGCCCGGGCGCCGCGTCCGCCGGCAGAGCCGAGACGTCGAACCACGCGACGTGCTCGCTCTCGTCGCTGACGGCAGGCGTCGCGTCGGCGGGGGCGAGGGCGACGTAGCCGACGTCCCAGTGCGCCCGGCACCGGCCGAACGACGCGCCCAGCTCGTGCCGGTCGAGCTCCGCGGGGAGCAGCCGGTCACCGACGGCGCCGACGAGCCGGAGCCCGGCGATGCCGCTCTCCTCGCGCGCCTCCCGCAACGCGGTCATGGCCAGCGAGGTGTCCGCCGCCTCGGCGTGCCCACCCGTCTGCACCCAGAACCGGCCCTTGCGGTGGAAGCAGAGCAGCACCCGGCTCAGGTCGGGCGTGAGGATCCAGCACGAGCCGGTGAGGTGCTCCGGCCCTCCGTCACGCGAGAGCGCCGCGGGCCCGAGGGTGCGCACGAGCGACGCGTAGCGGGCGGCCAGCCGGCGCTGGCCGTCGTCCACCGGCGTCCAGGTGCGCAGGTCGTCGAGGAAGGCCTCCGCAGGGTCGGGCGTCCCGGCCGCGGCGGTCGGCATCAGGGCGTCCCGCGGCGCCGGGCGTCCAGGCGCGCCACCAGCCACCATGCGAGGAGCCCCAGGACGAGGGCGACGGCGAGGTTGAGCACCACGCCCAGCACGCCCACGACCACGGCGAACGCCCAGTCGACCGGTCGGCGCAGGTCGCGCAGGAGCGTCATGTGCAGGACACCGGCGACGGCCAGCAGCCCCGCGAGCACGGGCAGGGGGAAGGCCTGCAGCGCGGGTCCGAGCCCCGCCCCGACGCCCAGCGCCAGCCCGACGAGCAGCGTGCCGATCGCGATCGACGCCCCGCCGGTCCGGGCTCCGAAGGCGCGGTGGGCCGTGAACCCGCCGGCGCCGTGGCACACGGGCATCCCGCTCACCGCCCCCACGCCGACGTTGGCGAGCCCGAGGCTGATGGCGAGGCGGTTGGGGGTCACCCGCCGCGCCGCCGCCCCGTAGTAGGTGCGGGCCGCCTCGGCCGCGCCGATGCAGGAGTTCGCGAACGTCAAGGGGATCTGCGGCAGCGTGAGGGTCACGGCGGCCACGGCGACGACGGACCACGACAGGTCCGGCGCGTCGAGCGGGGCCGGCCCGAGAGCCACCGCACCGGGGCCCGTGACGAGCACGACGACGACGCCCACCGCCACGAGCGCGAGGCTGACGGCGTACCGCCGCAGCAGCGCGGCCAGGACCGCGACCAGGAGGGCCCCACCGACGAGGTAGGCGGTGGGGCGGGTGTGGTCGGCGAACGTGGTCGGTGGCGCGGTGACGAGTCCGGTCGCCACCTCGAGGAACAGCAGACCCACGGACAGCTGGACCGCGCGCACGAGGGGCAGCGGGAAGACGCGCGCCGCCCGGTCCAGCAGCCCGGTGGCGCCGAGGACGAGGAAGACCACGCCCATGAGCAGCGCGCCGGCGGCGATCTCGTCCGGGCCGAGCCGGGCGGCGATGGCGATCGCGCCGAAGGCCTTGAGCGGCTGCACGGGGACCGGGACGCGGTAGTACAGCCCGGAGAGGATGTAGAGCACGCCCGCGGGGAGCAGCGCGGCCGTCGCCGAGAGGCCGTTGACGACGATCATGGCGACCGCGATCGGGACCAGCACCCCGACGTCGCCGACGGCTCCCGCGATCTCCCGGACGTCGAGGCGCGGCCGCAGGAGTGGCCCGCGGTCGGCGCCGGGTGCGACGCGGACGCCGTCCTCGCGGAGGTCGTCGTGCACGTGGGCTCCAAGGGTGTGGGTGTCGACGCCGCGGTCAGCGTACGCGGCACTACCGTGCGTCCATGAGACTGGGTGTGCTCGACGTCGGCTCCAACACCGTCCACCTCCTCGTCGTCGACGCGCACCGCGGCGCCCCGCCGGTGCCGCAGTCGTCCACGAAGTCGGTGCTCCGCCTGATGCGGTACCTCGAGCCGTCGGGCCGGATCAGCGACGAGGGGGTGGAGGCGGTCCTGGCGGCGGTGCGCGAGGCGTGCCGCCACACCGAACGCTCCAAGATCGACGAGCTCCTGCCCTTCGCGACGTCGGCGCTGCGCGAGGCGCCCAACGGCCAGGAGGTCCTCGACCTCGTGGAGTCCGAGACGGGGGTGCGCCTGCAGGTGCTGTCGGGCGACGACGAGGCCCGGATCACCTTCCTCGCCGTCCGCCGCTGGTACGGGTGGTCGGCGGGGGAGATCCTCCTGCTGGACATCGGCGGCGGCTCCCTGGAGATCGCTGCGGGCGGGGAGGAGGAGCCCGAGGTGGCGGTGTCGGTCCCGCTCGGTGCCGGCCGGTCCACGATCGGCTTCCTCCACGACGACCCACCGACCTCGAAGCAGATGGACGAGCTGCGGGAGCACGCGGCCGGCGTCCTCAAGAAGACCGTGAAGGCGTTCTCCGACGCCCCGAAGCCCGAGCACGTCGTCGGGTCCTCCAAGACGATCCGCTCGTTGGCACGGCTGGCCGGGTCGGTGGCGGACGGCGTCGGGGCCCAGGACCGCCGCCTGCTCCGGCTCGACCAGCTGGAGGACTGGGTGCCGCGCCTGGCGAAGATGCCGGCCGACGCCCGCCCCGCCCTGCCCGGCATCACCCAGGACCGGACCTTCCAGATCGTCGCGGGAGGCATCGTGCTCGCCGCCGCGATGCGCGCGTTCGGGGTGCGGGAGCTCGAGGTCTCGCCGTGGGCGCTGCGCGAGGGGCTCATCCTGCGCTACCTCGACCGTCTGGCCTAGCCGACCGCCCGCCGCCGATCCGAGGACGTTCGTCCCTCACGCCACGCCCGCCGTCGGGCGTTCCCTGGGGGACAGGGGCGGGGACCCCGCCCCCAGCGGTCGACGGCGACTGGAGGTCACCATGAAGGCTCTCGTCTACCACGGGCCCGGCTCGAAGGCCTGGGAGGACGTCCCCGACCCGCACATCAAGGCGCCCACGGACGCCGTGGTGAAGGTCGACACCACGACCATCTGCGGCACGGACCTGCACATCCTCAAGGGCGACGTGGCCAGCGTGACGGAGGGCCGGATCCTCGGCCACGAGGGCGTCGGCACGATCGTCGAGGTCGGTGCCTCGGTCCAGAACCACAAGGTCGGCGACAGGGTGATCATCGCCTGCATCACGTCGTGCGGCGTGTGCGTGTACTGCCGCAGCGGCAACCCCTCGCACTGCCTCGCCGACGAGGGCGCCTCAGGGATCGGCTGGATCCTCGGCCACCTCATCGACGGCACCCAGGCCGAGTACGTGCGCATCCCCTTCGCCGACAGCTCGCTGTACGCGCTGCCGGAGGGCGTGCCGGACGAGGCGGCCGTCCTGCTGTCGGACATCTTCCCGACAGGCTTCGAGATGGGTGTGCAGTACGGCGCCGTGAAGCCGGGCGACACCGTCGCCGTCGTCGGCGCGGGACCCGTGGGTCTCGCCGTCATGGCGACCGCCGGCCTCTACGGCGCGGCCCAGATCATCGCGATCGACCTGGACGAGAACCGGATCGAGATGGCGAAGACGATCGGCGCGACGCACGGGGTCGACTCCGGTGCCGCCGACTGGAAGGAGCAGGTCCTCGCCCTGACGGACGGCTACGGCGTGGACGTCGCCGTCGAGGCCGTGGGCATCCCCGCGACGTTCCGCATGTGCACCGACATGGTGCGGCCCGGTGGCCACGTGGCGAACGTGGGCGTGCACGGCCACCCGGTCGAGCTCCCGCTCCAGGACCTCTGGATCGCCAACCTGACGATCACCACGGGGCTCGTGAACACGACGACCCTCGCGATGCTCCTCAAGCTGGTGAAGCAGCAGAAGCTGCCGGTCGAGAAGTTCGTGACGCACCGGTTCGGCTTCGACAAGGTCCTCGACGCCTACGAGACCTTCGGCGACGCCGCGGCGACCAAGGCGCTCAAGGTGGTCATGGCCCACTGAGCCCGCCGGGACCGGGCCCGGTCGCCCTCGCAGGGAGGGCGACCGGGCCGTCACGCGCCGGCGACGGGCCCCGGGCGCGCCGGCGGCTCGTGCGGCGCTGCGTCGAGGCGGCTCGGTCGGCGCGTCGAAGCGGCTCAGTCGGCGCAGAGCGCGAGCACCGCGGCTCGCATCGCCGGGTCCACGTCGACGTGCTCGTCCAGCCATCCCAGGACGGCCCGGGCCGACTGCGGCGTCCTGTCGTAGCCCTGCACGAACGTCGCGAGGTGCTGCGCCGTGAGCGGCAGCCGCCGCTCCGCCCGCCGCTCCGGCGCGAAGGGGTCGACGGGCGCCGCCGTCGGCATCTCGACCGACGCGGCGATCTCCAGCACACGGTCCACCGCGTGCGACTGCACGAGGCGCGCCGCGGCGAGCCGCTCACCGCGGTGGTACCGCCCCAGCCCGACGTAGAGGGCGGTGAGCGCCTCACCGGTGGCCCACGCGACGTCGACCGGCGGGGGAGCCGGTGCGGTGCGCACCGGTCGCAGGAGCGTCGTGTCGAAGCCCTCCTGCGCCCACACGACACGCCCGGCCGCGAACGGGATGCCGGGGAGCTCGTGCGGCTCGAAGACCGCGAGCTCGCACAGGACGCCGTCGCGGTAGAGGAGCTTGTAGCCGTCCGGCGTGTTGCGGAACGCGTACGCCACCGGGGCGACCCCCGTCAGCCAGGAGAGGTCCTCGATCATCGGGCCCTTCGCGCCCGGTCCGACGACGACGAAGAAGTCCAGGTCCGACCACCGGTCCAGGCGGTCCCGCTCGAGACCGACGGATCCCAGCCCCAGCAGCGCGAGCGCGCGGCCGTCGGCCGCGAGGGCCGCGCCGATCCGGTCCAGCCGGCGCAGCAGGCGCTGCACCGCGACGTCGTCGGCCGCGTCCCGGTCACCCACGGACGGGCGGGTCAGATCGTCGGCTCGTCGGCACCCGGCAGGTCCACGTGGAAGCGCCGGCCGGTGATCTCCTCGACGCTGATCGCGACGAGCTGGGTCTTGTCCGTGCCCACCCACGGGCGCAGCGGCAAGGCCTCCGCACGGTCCGCGGCGTCGCCCTTGAGGTGACGCGCGGTCCCCCGCACGACGACGCTCACGGCGTGGTCGGCCACCACGTCGTCGACCTCGAACGCCACGCCGTGGTTGACGGTCGTCCCGAAGAGCTTGCTGCCCTCGGCCGTCCGGAAGACGACGCGATCGCCGTCCACGACGAAGTTCACGGGGACGAGGTACACCTCGCCGGCGACCTGGTACGCCAGTCGCCCCAGGGACTGCCGCTGCAGGACGTCCCACGCCTCCGCGTCGGTGAGAACCACCATGTCGGTCTGCTCCATCACGCCACCTCCCGTCCTCCCACGCTAGGCGCCCGACGGCGGCCCGCACGGGACCTCCGTCGCTGGCGCGCCCGCCGGGATCGGCCCGCACCTCGCCCGGCCCCGGACCACCGCAGCGAGGGCGGCGGTGGTCCGTGATCGACCCGTGCACCACGATGGGGGCGTGACCACCACCGACGCGGCCTCCCGCCGCCTGCGCTGCGCCCTCTTCGTCGACTTCGACAACGTCTACATCGGGCTGCAGCGACTCGACCCGACGGCCGCGGAGGCCTTCGCCACGCACCCGGGGCACTGGCTCTCCGGGCTGGAGAGCGGCACGGACGACGACGGCGACTTCACCCGCCGCTTCCTCGTCCGGGCGTGCTACCTCAACCCGTCGGTCTTCTCGCAGTTCCGGCCGAACTTCACGCGCGCCGGCTTCAGCGTCGTGGACTGCCCGTCGCTGACGCAGCAGGGCAAGAGCAGCGCGGACATCAACCTCGTGCTCGACGCCGTCGACGCGCTCGCGGCGCCCACGTTCTACGACGAGTTCGTCATCGTCTCCGCCGACGCGGACTTCACCCCGCTGGCGCACCGGTTCCGCGCCGCCGACCGCCGCGTCACCATCATCACCGCGAGCCCGGCCGCGAGCGCCTACCGCGCCGTCGCGGACACCGTCATCACGGCCGACGCCCTCACCGAGCTCGTCCTGCCGACGACGGCGGAGCGACTCGCGGAGGCCGTGGCCGCCGTGCCGGTCCCCGTGGTCGAGCAGACGGCCACCGCGTCCGCGACCGGCACCGGCAGGTCGGCCGGCGGCGAGGGCAGCACCCCCGGAGGCGCCGGCACGGGCCGACGGCGCGCCGGGGTCGAGGAGGGTGCACCGCCGAGGTCCCGCGGCATCGGCGGCGGACCGGCGCGCGCGCTCGTGCTGCGCCAGGTCCGGACGGCGGACCGGCCGCTCAACGGCGGGTCGCTCGCGCAGGCGGCCCAGAAGGCGGAGCCGGCGCTCGCCTCCACGAACTGGGACGGTGCGGGGAGCTTCTTCCCCTGGCTCGCCACCGCGGTGCCGGAGGTCGCGGCGTCGGCGGGGTTCGTCTGGGACCCCGCCCGGTTCAGCGAGGCGGACCTGCCCGGTGCGGGCGGCGTGGACCTGCCGCCGCTGCAGCGTCAGGTCGTCGAGGTGACCGAGATCCCGAACCTGCCGACGGAGCGGTACCGCGCGCTCCTCACGGCCCTCGCCGACGACGTGGCGGCCCACCCGTTCGACCGGCCGGAGACGGCCCGACGGGTCCGCGACGCGTGCCAGGCCGCGGGGGAGGCGATCGGCAAGGCGTCCGTCAACACCGTCATCGCCGGGGTGCTCTACGCCGGGCTCGACCTGGCGGCGAGGCCCGACGCCCGGACCATCGCGCAGACGTGGGCGGACAACGTCCTCGGCCTGTGCCGCGGCGCTCGCATGGACCTCACCGCGCAGGACGTCGCCGCCATCCGGACGTGGGTGGGCGGGGGGCTGCTCGACCGCTGACCCCGGCCCGCGGGCACCGGTCAGTCGGCCGGCGCCACCGCCGCCGCGAACTGGCTCCGGTGCAGGGCCGCGTAGGCCCCGTCGGCGGCGAGCAGCTCCTCGTGGCTGCCCTGCTCCACGATCGAGCCGCGGTCCATGACGAGGATCGTGTCGGCGTCGCGGATCGTCGACAGGCGGTGGGCGATGACGAACGACGTCCGCTGCCTGCGCAGCCGCGCCATCGCCTGCTGCACGAGCACCTCGGTGCGCGTGTCGACCGACGACGTCGCCTCGTCGAGCACGAGGATCGCGGGGTCGGCCAGGAACGCGCGCGCGATGGTCACCAGCTGCTTCTCGCCCGCGCTGAGGTTGCCGGCCTCCTCGTCGACCACGGTGTCGTACCCGTCCGGCAGCGCCTGGACGACGTGGTCGACGTGCGCGACCCGAGCCGCCTCGAGGACCTGGTCCTCGGTGGCGTCGGGACGTCCGTACGCGATGTTCTCCGCGATCGTCCCGCCGAACAGCCACGTGTCCTGCAGCACCATCCCGACGTTGCGGCGCAGGGCGGCCCGCGACATCTGCCGGGTGTCCACGCCGTCGAGGGTGATCCGTCCCGCGTCGATCTCGTAGAAGCGCATGAGCAGGTTGACGAGGGTCGTCTTGCCCGCCCCGGTGGGACCGACGATGGCGACGGTGCGGCCCGGCTCGACCTCCAGGGAGAGGTCGTCGATGAGGGGCGCGTCGGGCTCGTACCGGAACGACACGTGCTCGAACGTCACCTTCCCGCGGGCACGGGTGCCGTCCGCCGGCGCGGGGGCGGGCGCGACGTCCGGTGACTGCTCCGGTGCGTCCAGCACCTCCACCACGCGCTCGAAGCTCGCGACGCCCGACTGGAGGAGGTTCATCATCGACGCGATCTGCGTGATGGGCTGGGTGAACTGACGGGAGTACTGGATGAACGCCTGGACGTCGCCGAGGGTGATCGCGCCGGCCGCCACCCGCAGGCCCCCGACGACGGCGATGGCCACGAACGACAGGTTGGACAGGAACATCATCGCGGGCTGGATGAGGCCCGAGATGACGTTGGCCCGGAAGGCGGCGTCGTAGAGCGCCTCGTTCTCCTCGTGGAAGCGCTGGGACACCGCACGCTGCCGTCCGAACACCTTGACCAGCGCATGGCCGGTGTACATCTCCTCGACGTGGCCGTTGAGCGTCCCCGTCCTCGCCCACTGCTGGACGAACTGCGGCTGCGCGCGCTTGGCGATCACGGCGGTGAGCAGGCCCGCCGCGGGCACCGTGATGACCGCCACGAGGGCGAGCACGGGCGAGATCCACAGCATCATCGCGAGCACGCCGAGCACCGTGAGGACCGCCTGCACGAGCTGGCTCAGCGTCTGCTGCAGGGTCTGGGCGAGGTTGTCGACGTCGTTCGTCACCCGGGAGAGCAGGTCACCCCGGGCGCGCCGGTCCACCTCGGCCAGCGGCAGCCGGTCGAGCTTGGCCTGGACGTCGCGCCGCAGGCCGAACACCGTCCGCTGGACCACGCCCGTGGTGATCCGCCCCTGCAACCAGCCCAGCACCCAGGCGCCCGCGTACAGCGCGAGAGCCACGACGAGGATCCGGGCCAGCGCACCGGTGTCGATGCCCTCGCCCGGCACGAGCCCGGGCGCGGTCGCGGCGATCGCCGCCAGCTCGTCCTGCCCCGCCGCCTCGAGGGAGGCGACGACCTGTTCCCGGGTCGCGCCGGCGGGCAGCTGCCTTCCGAGCACGCCGGAGAAGATGACGTCGGTGGCCCGACCCAGCACGTACGGCCCTGCCACCAGGGCGGCGACGGAGCCGACCGTCAGCAGCCCGACGGTGGCGAGCCGGACCCGCTCGGGAGCGAGGACGCCGAGCAGGCGCCCCAGCGACGCGCGGAAGTGCAGCGGCTTGGCGGGGGGCACGGCCGCCGCCATCGGCCCGTGCCCCATCGGCCGGCCACCGGCGCCGGGCGGCGGCCCGCCGCCCGGACCGGGCCCGCTCGCACCGCCGTGCCCCGCACCGCCGTGCCCACCACCGCCGTGCCCACCACCGCCGTGCCCGCCGTGCCCGGTCGCAGGCCGTGCCGGCGCGCTCATGCCGCCTCCTCCACGGTCACCTGCGACAGGACGATCTCGCGGTACGTCGCGTTGGACTCCATGAGCTCGTGGTGGGTCCCCTCGCCGACGACGACGCCCTCGTCGAGCACGACGATGTGGTCGGCGTGCCGGATCGTGCTCACCCGCTGCGCGACGACGATGACCGTCGCGTCCCTCGTCTCGGGCACGAGCGCCGCCCGCAGGGCGGCGTCGGTCGCGACGTCGAGGGCGGAGAAGGCGTCGTCGAAGAGGTAGACGCGCGGCCGCCGGACCAGCGCCCGGGCGATCGACAGGCGCTGGCGCTGCCCCCCGGAGACGTTCGTGCCCCCTTGCGTGACGGCGGCGCCGAGGCCGCCCATCCCGCGGACGAAGTCCGCCGCCTGGGCCACCTCCAGGGCGTGCCACAGGGCGTCGTCGTCGGCCTCCTCGTCGCCGTCACGGAGGTTGGACGCGACGGTCCCGGAGAACAGGAACGCCTTCTGCGGGACGAGTCCCATCACGCCCCACACGGTCTCCAGGTCCAGGTCGCGCAGGTCCACGCCGTCGAGGAGCACCGCGCCCGCGGTCGGGTCCTGCAGGCGGGGCACCATCTGCAGGAGCGTCGTCTTCCCCGAGCCGGTCGAGCCGATCACGGCCGTCGTCTCACCCGGCCGGGCGCGCAGGCTGACGCCGCGCAGCACGGGCGCCGCGGCACCGGGGTAGCGGAACTCCACGTCCCGCAGCTCGACCTCGCCGCGCAGGGGCGGCGGCCGGACGGGGTCCACGGCCGGCACCACGGTGCTCTCGGCGCGCAGGACCTCGGTGACGCGCTCGGCGGACACCTCGGCACGGGGGATGATCATGACCATCATCACGGCCATCATCACGGCCATGAGGATCTGCATGAGGTAGCTGAGGAAGGCCACCATCGAGCCGATCTGCATGGCTCCGGTGTCGATGAGCTGGGCGCCGAACCAGATGACCGCGACGCTGGAGACGTTGAGCACGAGGAACACCGTCGGGAAGGTCAGGGCCATGATCCGGCCGGCCCCGACGGCCACGTCCATGAGCTCGGTGCTCGCCCGGTCGAAGCGCGCACGCTCGTGGTCCTCACGGACGAACGCCCGCACCACCCGCATGCCGGTGATCTGCTCGCGCAGCACCCTGTTGATCGCGTCGAGGCGCGTCTGCATCGCCCGGAACAGCGGGCGCATCCGCGACACGGCCACCGCGAGCACCGCGCCCAGCGCCGGCACCACGACGAGGAGCAGCGAGGACAGGCGCACGTCCTCCCGCAGCGCCATGACGACCCCGCCGACCATCATCACCGGGGCCGCGATCATGAGCGTGAGGCCCAGGTACAGCACGAGCTGCACCTGCGAGACGTCGTTCGTCGTCCGGGTGATGAGCGACGGCGCCCCGAACCGGCCGACCTCGCGCGCGGAGAACGTCTGGACGTGGTCGAACACCGCGCCCCGCAGGTCCCGGCCGACGGACATCGCCACCCGCGCACCGGCGTACACGGCGCCCACGGCGCAGACGACCTGCACGGCGGTGACGACGAGCATGACGCCGCCGATCCGGAGGATCCGGCCGATGTCCCCCTGGGCGATCCCCTGGTCGATGAGGTCCGCGTTGAGGCTCGGGAGGTAGAGGTTCGCGACGGCCTGCACCAGCTGCAGGACCGCCACGACCACCACGAGCGCGAGGTACGGGCGGGTGCGCTCACGGAGCACCTGGATCAGCACCGGACCAGTGTCACGCAGGGCACCGACACGGACGAGGGGTTTCTCCTGAGGCGTAGACGTGCGCGCGGTGCCCGCCGCGACGGGGCCGGGCACCGCAGGCTGGCAGGCGCCTGTGACGGGGTCCGCCGGGCCTCGCCGGCAGCCGGACGTGCTGCGACGCTGACCGGTATGACCGCACTCGACTCCGCGCACGTCCTCGTCGTCGGCGCGACGGGCGGCCTCGGCTCGGCGATCAGCCGCCGGCTCGCCGACCGCGGCGCCCGGCTGTCCCTCAGCGCACGGTCCGCCGACCGGCTCGACGCCCTCGCCGGCGAGCTGGGCGACGCCGTCGTGGGCACGCACGCGGCCGACATGACGTTCCCGGCCGCACCGGCCGACGTGGTCGGCGCCGCCTCGGCGGCCCGTGCGCTCGACGGTGTCGTGTTCGCGGCGGGTGTGGTCGCCTTCGGGCCCGTGACGGAGCTCGACGACGACGTCCTCGACGCCCTCCTGCTGCTCAACCTCGTGGCGCCCGTGCGGCTCGCGCGTGCGGCGGTGCCCGTGCTCGCCGACGGGGGCTTCCTGGCGAACGTGAGCGCCGTCGTCGCCGAGCGCCCCACGGCGGGGATGGCGGCCTACTCCGCCGCCAAGGCGGGCCTGACCGGGTTCGACGCCGCGCTCGCCCACGAGCTGCGCCGTCGGAGGGTCCGGGTGCTCGACATCCGTCCGCCCCACACCGAGACGGGGCTGGCGGGCCGGCCGATCGCCGGTCAGGCGCCTCCGCTGGGGCAGGGTCTGGCGCCCGACGACGTCGCGGCCCGCGTCGTCCGGGCGGTCGAGGCGGACGAGCGGGACCTGCCGGCGTCGGCCTTCGCCTGAGGGTTCAGCCGGCGAGGTCGGCGACGCCGAGCGCCAGTGCGAGGGCGCTGAGGACGAACGGCAGCGCCATCTGGCGCCGCGGCTGGGGGAGCGGCAGACGGACCTCCCGGGTGTCCGGCAGCTGCATGAGGGTGACCTGCTCGCCGACCTCGTACGCCCTCGGCTGGTGCGAGGCCGGCGGCAGGAGCCGGCGCTCACCGGTGGCCCTGTCGCGGTACGCGACCGTCGGGGCGTACAGCAGATGGCTGCTCCCCGAGATGGAGGACCGCTTGACGGCGACCTCGACCACCTCCCCGGGCAGGGGCTCCGCGCCGGGCGGGATGCGGTGCCGGCGCACCATGTGCACGCCGGCGGCCGCGAGCAGCACGGCCGCCACGACGAGCACCATGGTGGTCCTCAGCCCTCGGCGAGCCGGTCCAGCGCCAGCCCGGCGAGCACGGCCGCGGCGACGGGCAGCGCCGCGTCGTCGAACCGCGCCTGCGGCGAGTGGTTGTACGGGGCGGTCGCCGGGTCCTCGCCGGCCGGCGTCGCGCCGAGGAAGAGGAAGGCCCCCGGGACCTCCTGCAGCACGTAGGCGAAGTCCTCCGCACCGGAGACGGGCTGCTTCGCCGTCTCGTACGCGTCCGGCCCGACGACGGCGCGCGTGACCCGCTCCGCGCGGTCCACCTCGGCGGGGTCGTTGACGGTCACCGGGTAGCCGCGCTCGTACGTGACCTCCGCGGTGAGGCCGTGCGCCGCGGCGATGTTCTCGGCGACGCGCACGAGCCGGTCGGGGATGGCCTCGTGGTGCTCGCGGGAGAACGTCCGGACGGTCGCGTCGAGCTGCGCCGTCTCGGGGATGACGTTGTCGGTCGTGCCGGCCGCCACCCGCCCCACGGAGACCACCACGGGGTCGTGCGCGTCGAACTGCCTCGTGACGACGGTCTGGAGCGCCAGGACGATCTCGGCGGCGACCGTCACCGGGTCCGCCGCGAGGTGCGGCATCGACCCGTGGCCGCCGCGGCCGCGCACGGTCACGTAGAGCTGGTCCGACGCCGCCATCGCGGTCCCCGCACGGCCGGTGACGACGCGCAGCGGGGTGTTGGACGACGCCACGTGGATGGCGTAGGCGGCGACGACCCGCTCGCCCGCGGCGTCGAGGACACCCTCGTCGATCATGTACCGGGCGCCGTGGAAGCCCTCCTCGCCCGGTTGGAACATGAGGACGACCGAGCCCGCCAGCTCCTCGCGGCGCGCGGCGAGGAGCCGTGCCGCGCCCACCAGCCCCGCGACGTGCAGGTCGTGCCCGCACGCGTGCATGAAGCCGGTGTGCTCGCTCGTGAACGGCTCACCCGTCTCCTCCGTCACGGGCAGCGCGTCCATGTCCCCGCGCAGGAGCACGGCCGGCCCGGGGCGAGCGCCCCGCAGCACGGCCACCACGGAGCCGACGGCCGTCCCGGTCGTGACCTCCAGCCCCAGCCCCTCGAGCGCGGCCAGGACGCGCGCCTGCGTCATGGGCACCTCGAGTCCCTGCTCGGGGATCCGGTGCAGGTCGTGGCGCAGCGCCGCCAGCTCCGCGGCCATCGCCTCCGCGTCCGCGAGCAGGTCCTGGAGCAGGTCGTGGGGCACGTGCGCCTCCGGTCGTGGTCGCGCCTCGTGGGCGGCGTGGTCGGGTCGTCCGGTGCGACCGTACCCGTCCCGGCCCGCCGCCGTGCCCTCTGCCGTCCCCTCTGCCGTCCCCTCCCTGCGGCTCAGGGCGGCGGGACGTCCACGCGGGCGCGGAGCCCGCCCAGCGGTGCCTCCGCCAGCGTGACGTCGCCGCCGTGCTCCCGGGCGATCTCGCGCACGATCGCCAGGCCCAGCCCGCTCCCGCCCGCCTCGCGCTCGCGGGCCTCGTCGAGGCGCACGAACCGCTCGAACACCCGGTCACGGTCGTGGGCGGGGATGCCGGCGCCGTCGTCGTCGACGGTCACCGACCCCTGCCCGACGGTGACGCGCACCCGCGAGGTGGCGTGGCGCACCGCGTTGTCCACGAGGTTGCGGACCACGCGGCCGAGCGCGGGCGCGTCGCCGACGGCGGACCCGGTCCCGTCCACCTCCACGCGGACGTCCGGCCGGCGCAGGACCGCGCCGGACCCGCCGACGGCGTCGCGCGCGACGTCCACGAGGTCGACCTCCTCCCGCGTCCGGGGAGCGGAGCCGACCCGCGCCAGGAGCAGGAGGTCGTCGACGAGCCCCTGCATGCGCAGCACCTCGCCGACGAGGTCGTCGGCCAGCTCGTCGGTGCGGTAGACCTCCGGGTGCTGCCGGGCCACCTCCAGGCTCGCGCGGAGGGTCGCCAGCGGCGAGCGCAGCTCGTGGGCCGCGTCGGCGACGAACCGCCGCTGCCGGGCCGACGCCGTCTCCAGCCGGTCCAGCATCTCGTTGAGCGTGCGCGCGAGGGCGGAGACCTCGTCGTCGGCGGGGCTGACGGGAAGGGAGCCCGGGCCGCCGGCGCGGGCGACCTGGGCGGCGGCGGAGCGCATCCGCTCGACGGGGTGCAGCGCGCGCCCCAGCACCAGCCACACCGCCACCGCGAGGATGCCGGTGAGCGTCGGCACGACGCCGACCAGGGACAGGCTCAGCGCCCGCAGCAGTCCCTGGACCTCGGCGAGCGGCATCGTGGCGACCACGGTGACCTGCTCGCCGCGCCACGTCGTCGGGACGACGGCGACGCGTGCCTGGCCGTCGTAGGCGCTCTGCGACGTCGGGCTGACCACCCCGCTCGTGGCGGTCGCGGCGCGCAGGCGGGCGATCTCGTCCGGCGGCAGGACGGGCAGCGTGCGGCTGGCGCTGGGAGAGGTGGCGACGACGAGCCCGTCGCGGTCGAGCACCTGCACGATCTCCCCGGGCTCCTCGACCGGCAGCGCGTCCGGCAGGCTGTCGGAGGCGACGAGTTCCGCGGTCGTCGTCGCCCGTTCGCGGACGATCCCGTCGAGCTCGGCGACGCGCGAGCGGGACAGGACGGTCGTCAGCGTCAGCGCCCCCGCGATGAGCGTGACGCAGAGCAGGCCGGCGGTGAGCACGGTGAGCCGGGTCCGCAGGGACCGGCTCCGCCACGGGTCGGCGCCGTCCCTGCCGGTGTCCCCGCGACCCGCGTCAGGTCGCTCGACGGGCGGTGCGGTGCCCGCGTGCACGGCGGCTCAGGCCGCCATGCGGTACCCGGCGCCGCGCACGGTGACCACGGCGTCGCGGCCGAGCTTGCGCCGCAGGTAGCCGACGTACACCTCGACGACGTTGAGGTCCTCACCGGGGGAGTCCCAGACGTGGTCGCGCAGCTCGACCTTGCCGATGACCCGGTCGTGGTGGCGCATGAGGTACTCCAGCAGAGCCAGCTCCCGCACAGTCAGCTGGACGGCCTCGCCGCCGCGCGTCACGGTGCGGGCGGAGGGGTCGAGGACGATGTCTCCGGCGGTCAGCACCGGCGGGCGCGGCGCCAGCGGACGTCGGATGAGCGCGCGCAGCCGCGCCACGAGCACCACGAAGGCGAAGGGCTTGGTGAGGTAGTCGTCGGCGCCGACGTCCAGGCCGTCCGCGACGTCGTACTCGCCGTCCTTGGCGCTGAGCATGAGCACGGGGGTCCACACCTCGCGCTCCCGCAGCGCGGTGACGACGTCGTAGCCGTTCTTGCCGGGCAGCATGATGTCGACCACGACGGCGTCGTAGTCGCCGTGCGTGGCCATCTCCAGCCCCGTGATGCCGTCGTGGGCGAGGTCGACGGCGAAGCCCTCCGCCGCCAGCCCACGCTGCAGGGCACGCGCGAGGCCGCGCTCGTCGTCGATCACCAGGATGCGCACCTGACCAGCATCCCACCGCGGAGGCCCCGGACGGCTGAGGCGGGCCTGATGACCTCAGCGCCGTCTCAGTGCCCCGGGGGGACGCTCTTCGCATGACCCAGAGCTCCACCCGCACCGGCGCCACCACCGCCGGCGCCCCCCGCTCCCGGCGCACGGCGTGGGCCGTGCCCGCCGGTGTCGCCATCGCCGTCGCCGCGGCGTTCGCCACCCCGCCGCTGCTCGCGAGCGCAGGCGACGACTCCCTCCCCGACATCACCCCGGAGCAGCTCGCCGAGCGCGTCGCGGCCGCGGAGCCCGCCCCGCTGTCGGGGACCGTCGTGCACACGGCCCGCCTCGGGCTGCCCGAGCTGCCGCTCACCGAGGCGACGGGCGCCGACCCGGTCGCCCTGCTCGGCGGCTCCTCGACGCTACGGGTCTGGACGGACGGCGCGGAGCGTTCCCGCATCGCGCTCCTGGGTGCCGCGTCGGAGTACTCGCTCGTCACCGACGGGCCCGACGCCTGGACGTACTCGAGCACGACGGACGAGGTCGTCCACTACACGCTCGACGCCGCGGGCCGGGCGCAGTACGAGGCCGCCGCGGCCGACGTGCGCGCCGGCCTGGCCCCCGACGTCGTCGGCACGCTGCCCACGCCCGAGGAGGCGGCACGCACCGCGCTGGAGCAGGTCCAGGGCTACTCCGCCGTCACGCTGGACGCGCAGACCACGGTGGCCGGTCGGGCCGCGTACCAGCTCGTGGTGACGCCGCGGGACGCGGAGACCCTCGTGGGCCGGGTCGTCGTCGCCGTCGACGCGGAGACCTCGACGCCGCTGCGCGTGCAGGTCTGGAGCGTCCAGGACGCGGACGTGCCGGCGCTGGAGATCGGCTTCACCGACGTGACGTTCGGCCTGCCCGATGACGGCGTCCTGACCTTCTCGACACCGGCGGGGGCGACCGTCCGCGAGGTCGTGATGCCGATGATGGAGCCGCAGGAGCCGGGCGCGCTGGAGGAGCTGCTCGCGGCCGACCCGCCGGCCCCGGGTGAGCCGATCGACCCGGCGCTGCTGCCCGAGGGCGTCGCGACGACGGGGACCGGCTGGGAGACCGTGACCGAGGTCGCCGGCGTCGACGTCGCCGCGATCCTCGCCGGTGACCCCGCCGCGCTCACCTCGCTGCCCGAGTCCGAGCGGCTCATCGGCTCGGACCGCGCGCAGGACCTCATCTCGGAGTTCCTGCCGGACGAGGAGCAGGCGAGCGCCTTCGAGCTGGACGGCGCCGCGCTCTACGACAGCCTCACCACCGAGGTCCCCGAGGGTCGCCTGCTGACGTCGGCCCTGCTCAGCGTGCTCGTGACCACGGACGGGCGGGTCCTGTACGGCGCCGTGCCGGCCGAGGTCCTGCGCGGACTGGCCTGACAGGCCCGAGGACCGCTGCCATGGGGGTCGCCACGGGTAGCGTTCCGGTCGTGAACGTCCCGCAGCCGGAGGGCCGGTCCGAGCGGGCGGCCCCGGAGCGAGACCTGGCCGTGCGGACCGCGCACCTCACGAAGCGGTTCCGCTCGGGTCAGGTGGCCGTCGACGGGATCGACCTCGAGGTGCCGCGCGGCGCGGTCTTCGGCTTCCTCGGTCCGAACGGCTCGGGCAAGACGACGACCATCCGGATGCTGCTGGGTCTGGTCCGCCCGACCGAGGGCCGGGCGTGGCTGCTCGACGGCCCGATGCCGGACGCGGGGCCGACGGTCCTGCCGCGGGTCGGTGTCCTCGTCGAGGGCCCGGCGTTCCAGCCGTACCTCAGCGGTCGGCGCAACCTCGCCCGGCTCGACGCGAACGACGCGACCGCCGACCCGCGGACGTCCGGGCGGCGCATCGACGAGGCGCTCGAGCGCGTGGGCATGGCGGCCGCCGCCGCGAAGCCCTTCCGGCAGTACTCCCTGGGCATGAAGCAGCGGCTGGGCCTGGCCGCCGCGCTCCTGCGGCCCCGGGAGCTGCTCGTCCTGGACGAGCCGACCAACGGCCTGGACCCGCAGGGCACTCGTGAGGTGCGGGTCCTCATCCGCGAGCTGGCCGACGCGGGGACGACCGTCCTCGTGTCCTCGCACCTCCTCAGCGAGATCGAGCAGGTGTGCTCCCACCTCGGCATCATGAGCCGCGGGCGTCTCCTCGTGCAGGGCGAGCGGCACGTCGTGATGGGCGTGGCGACGCCGCACGTTCACGTCACCACGACGACGGACCACGCGCCCCGGGCGGCCGAGGTCCTGCGCCGGCTGGGTGTCGGTGGGGTGACCCGCGAGGGGGCCCTGGTCCACGGTGTGCTCGACGGCGTGGGACCGGCCGCCGTCTCCTCCGGGCTCGTCGGTGCCGGCGTGGACCTGCTCGGCCTGGAGGTCCGCCGCCAGAGCCTCGAGGAGCTGTTCGTGCGTCTCACGGGGGAGGGCTTCGATGTCGCCCGCTGACGTCGCCGGGGCGCGGCGTCCCGCGGCGCACCCCGGTGGGGTGCTCGGGGGGCCCGCGACCGACCCGGCCGCGGAGTGGCTGCCCCGGCCCGGCGCCTTCGGTCGGATGCTGCGCAGCGAGATGGCGCTCGTGTTCGGCCGACGCCGCAACGTCGCGCTGCTGTCCGGCCTCGCCGCCGTGCCCCTGCTGCTGGGCCTCGTCCTCTTCGTCGCGCAGGACACGGCGCTGGCCGGGCAGGGGCCGGGGTTCGTCGGCCGGGTCACGGGCAACGGCCTGTTCCTGGTCGTGGCGTCGCTGTTCCTGTGCCTGCCCTTCCTCCTGCCGCTGACCATCGGCATCGCGACGGGCGACGCCGTCGCGGGGGAGGCGGCCGGCGGCACCCTGCGGTACCTGCTCTCCCTGCCGGTTCGGCGGACGCGGCTGCTCGTCGTCAAGGCGCTCGCCACGCTGGCGTTCGTCGGGGCGGCCGTGCTCGGCATCGCCCTCGTGGCGCTCGCGGCCGGGTCCGCACTGTTCGGCCTGTCCGACCTCACCCTGCTGTCCGGGGCGACCATCCCGGTCGCCGACGGCGTCCTGCGCATGGCCGGCGTCGTCGCGTACGTGGCGCTCTCGCTGACCGGCCTGGTCGCCGTCGGGCTGTTCTACTCGACTCTCACCGAGGTGCCGGTCGGCGCCATGGCGGGGACCGTGGTCACCGCGGTGGTGTCGGCGGTGCTCGACACCCTGCCGCAGCTGTCCGCGATCCATCCAGCGCTGCTGACGCACCACTGGCTGGACTTCGCCGAGTTCCTGCGGCTGGAGGTCGACCCCGCCGTCCTCGGTCAGGGCCTGGCCGTGCAGGCGGCCTGGGTCGCCGTGTTCGGGGCGCTGGCGTGGAGCCGGTTCACCACCGCAGACGTCACGTCCTGAGCACGGGGGCCGCGCCGGCCGAGTTCCCCGGCGCGCGCAGGCCCAGGGCGTGATCCGCCCCCGCCCCGACGGTCGCCACCGTCGGGGCGGGACGGGGCGTGCGTGGGCCTCCGCGGCGCGCTCTCCCTCATGCCGACGTGCCGGCGACCTCCGGGTCCTCGCTGTCCGCCTCCGGCTTGCCGGCCAACCGACGCCGCGCGTCGTCCAGCCAGGCCATCGCGGGGGTCGCGGTGACGCCGTGGAGCACGACCGAGGACACGACCACGAGCCCGACCAGCGCCCACAGGCGGCTGTCCTCCAGCGCGAAGTCACCCTCCTGCAGCGCGTACGCGACGTAGTAGAGCGAGCCGACCCCGCGGACGCCGAAGAAGGCGACGACGGCGCGCTCGCGCGGGCCCGTGGTGCTGCCGGCTAGCCCGATCCAGCCGGCGACGGGACGCACCAGGAGCAGGAACACCGCGACGACCGCGACCTCGGCCCACCCGACGGGCGCGAGCAGGCCGCGTGCGACCGCGCCGCCGAGCAGCACGAGGACCGCGACGGTGAGGAGCCGTTCGACCTGCTCGACGAAGCTGTGCATGACCGCGTGCTGCTCGTGGTGCCGCTCGGTGCTCCGTATCGTCGCCGCGGTGACGAAGACCGCGATGAAGCCGTACCCCTCGGCCAGCTCCGTGAGCCCGTAGGCGAGGAAGACGGCGGCCAGGGCGACGAAGCCCTGGAGGTTCTCCGTCATGCGGTGCTCGGCCGCGAGGCTGGAGAAGAACAGCCGGCCGAGGAGCCAGCCGACCGCCAGCCCGCCGAGGACCCCCAGGCCCAGGCGCCACAGGACGTCCACGAGCACCCACTCGGCGAGCCAGCCGCCCGGGGCGACGCCGGCGATGCTGATCGCGACGGCGGCGTACGTGAACGGGAAGGCGAGGCCGTCGTTGAGCCCGGCCTCGGACGTCAGGGCGAACCGAGCCTGGTCGTCCTCGGCGCCGGGCTCGGCGAGAGGCCGGTTCACCTGGACGTCCGTCGCGAGGACCGGGTCGGTCGGTGCGAGGACGGCGGCGAGGAGCATGGCTCCCGCGGCGCCGAAGCCCAGGAACCACCACCCGAGCAGTCCCGTGGCGAGCATCGTCAGCGGCATGGTGACCGCGAGGAGGCGCCACGTCGTGCCCCAGGTGCGGATCGCGAACGGGCGGTTGAGGGCCAGGCCGGCGCCCATCAGGGAGACGATGACGCACACCTCGGTGAGGTGGACGGCGACCGACTGGTAGCGGATCGGGTCCGGGTCCGGCAGCTGCGGCAGCAGCGCGAACGCGGCCATGCCGGAGCCGAGGAAGACGATCGGCCACGACACCGGTGCCCGGCGCAGCACCCACGGCAGCAGGGCGGCGGCGAGGGTGGCGAGCCCGATCGCGGCGAAGAGGATCCCCGAGCCCTCGAACTCGATCACCGGCTCACGGTAGGTGCCGCGCGGGTCCTGCGCCCGTCGCCGCGGAGGGGCGCCGGTACCGGCGCCGACGTCGTGAGCCGCCGTCGGCAAGCCGGGGCGTGCGGTCCCGGCACCTACCGGCCTACCGTGCTCGACATGACCCCGCACGTGCGCCAGCTCCGCGTCGTCCTCAACACCGACGACCTGCCCGCAGCCCTCGCGTTCTACCGGGACGCGCTGGGGCTCGCGGGCCTGGAGGCGTTCTCCGGGCCCGACGACGCCGAGGTCGTCATCCTCGACGCCGGCCGGGCGACGCTCGAGCTCGCGAACCCGGCGCAGTCGCAGCTCATCGCCGACGTGGAGACGGGCGGGGTCGCCAGCACGCCCGTCCGCCTGGCGTTCGAGGTCGACGACGCCGCGATCGCGACGGTGGCGCTCACCGACGCATCGGCACCGCTCGTGGCGGCGCCGGTCCGGACCCCCTGGGAGTCGCTCAACGCGCGCGTCACCGACCCCGAGGGACTCCACGTCACCGTGTTCCAGGAGCTGGCGGGTCACCCGCCGGCGAGCCTGGTGGGCACCGAGGTGGCGGGCCTGGGGGAGGAGGGGCTGCTCGCCCGCGCCGTCCAGATGGCGCAGTCGAACGCCGAGGCCGGAGCCGAGCCGTTCGGGGCGATCGCGGTGTACGAGGGCGTCGTCGTCGGCGTCGGGGTGAACACGCGGGACGTGGCCGTGGACCCGACCGCGCACGCCGAGGTCGAGGCGGTCCGCGACGCGGCCCGTCGGCTGGGGCGCGCCGACCTGGCGGGGGTGACCGTGTACTCGAGCTGCGAGCCGTGCCCCGTCTGCCGGACGGTCGCCGCGGTCGCCCGGTCGACGAGGTCGTCTACGCCGCCGAGGCGGCGCTCGTGCCGGCCGCGGTCAGCGACATCCCCGCCGAGCTGTGCCGCGTCGTCGCCCAGTACCGTCCCGAGCGCGTCCGCCCGGGTGTCACCGGCCTCACGCGGGAGCAGCTCGCGGCGCCCTTCGCCACGTTCCTGGAGCGCCGCGCGACCCCGTGACGCGCCTGCTGCCCGGCTGGTGGTCTGCCATGCTGAGACGACGACGTCTCAGCATCCGACCCGGTACCCCGGCTCCGTGCGTGGTCACGATCCGGTCACGGTCCGATCCCGATTCCGCTCGCGGTACCGGCCTGCGAGGTCGAAGGTGGAGGGACGGGCCGACCAGCAGGGGTCGGTCCATGACGGTCAAGGAGGATCGTCCGTGTCAGGAAACCGCGCTATCGCGTACAAGGGTCCGGGCAAGGTCGAGGTCATCGACGTCGACTACCCGACCTTCGAGCTCCAGGACGGGCCCGGCGTCAACCCCGCCAACGTCGGCCGCAAGGTGAACCACGGCGTCATCCTCAAGACGGTGGCGACGAACATCTGCGGCTCGGACCAGCACATGGTCCGCGGTCGGACGACCGCGCCGACCGACCTGGTCCTCGGCCACGAGATCACCGGCGAGGTGGTCGAGGTCGGCTCGGACGTCGAGTTCATCAAGGTCGGCGACCTCGTCTCGGTGCCGTTCAACATCGCCTGCGGCCGCTGCCGCAACTGCAAGGAACGCAAGACCGGCATCTGCCTCAACGTGAACCCCGACCGCCCGGGCAGCGCCTACGGGTACGTGGACATGGGCGGCTGGGTCGGCGGGCAGGCCGAGTACGTGCTCGTGCCCTACGCCGACTGGAACCTGCTGAAGTTCCCGGACAAGGACCGGGCGATGGAGAAGATCCTCGACCTCGCCATGCTGTCGGACATCTTCCCGACGGGCTTCCACGGTGCGGTCACGGCCGGCGTCGGCGTCGGTGCGACGGTCTACGTCGCCGGTGCCGGCCCGGTGGGCCTCGCCGCTGCCACGGGCGCACAGCTGCTGGGCGCCGCCGTCGTGATCGTGGGCGACCTCAACGAGGACCGGCTCGCCCAGGCCCGCAGCTTCGGCTGCGAGACCATCGACGTGTCCAAGGGCGACCCGGGGGAGCAGATCGCGGAGATCCTCGGGGTGCCCGAGGTGGACTGCGGCGTCGACGCCGTCGGCTTCGAGGCGCGCGGCCACGGCCAGGACGCGAGCCACGAGGCGCCGGCGACGGTGCTCAACTCGCTCATGGACATCACCAAGGCCGGTGGGGCGCTCGGCATCCCCGGCCTGTACGTCACGGGTGACCCGGGCGGCATCGACGAGGCCGCCCAGAAGGGCTCCCTGTCGCTCAGCCTGGGCACCGGCTGGGCCAAGTCGCTGTCCTTCACCACGGGCCAGTGCCCGGTCATGAAGTACAACCGCGACCTCATGATGGCGATCCTGCACGACCGGGTGAGCATCGCGAAGAACGTCAAGGCGACCCCGATCACGCTCGACAAGGCCCCGGAGGGCTACGCCGAGTTCGACGCGGGCGCGGCGAAGAAGTACGTGCTCGACCCGAACGGGTACCTCGGCGCCGCCTGAGGACCACGCGGCGGGCCCGGGCCCTCGGGGTCCGGGCCCGCCGTGCGTCCCACGGCGCCCGGCCCGCTGCGCTCAGGCGGCCGCCGGCTCCAGACGGATGACGACGCTCTTGCTCGTGGGGGTGTTCGAGTCGTCGGCGGTGGAGTCGAGCGGCACGAGCACGTTCGTCTCGGGGAAGTAGGCGGCGGCGCAGCCCCGGGCCGTGTCGTAGGCGACGACGCGGAAGGCCTCGGCCCGCCGCTCGACGCCGTCGGTGAACTCCGACACGAGGTCCACCACGTCGCCGTCGGCGAACCCCAGCTCGTCCAGGTCGGCGGCGTTGACCAGGACCACGCGCCGCCCGCCGTGGATGCCGCGGTACCGGTCGTCCGGGCCGTAGACCGTGGTGTTGTACTGGTCGTGGGACCGCAGGGTCTGCAGCAGCAGGCGGCCGGGCGGCGTCCGGGGCCACCACAGCGGGGTCGTCGTGAAGTGTGCCTTCGTGCTCGTCGTCTCGAAGGTCCGGACGTCGTGCGGGCCGTGCGGCAGCCGGAAGCCGCCGGGGTCGTCGATGCGTCGCTCGTAGTCCACGAACCCCGGCACCACCGCCTCGATGTGCCGGCGGATCAGACGGTAGTCGTCCTCCATCGCCTGCCAGTCCGCCTCCGGAGCGCCCGGCCGCGGGCGGCCGTCGTCGTCGTGGAAGAGCGCGCTGGCCAGGCGGCACACGATCGCGATCTCCGAGAGCAGGCCCTTCGCCGGGGGCTGCAGGTGTCCCGAGGACGCGTGGACCATCGACATCGAGTCCTCGACCGTGACGCGCTGCCGGCCGGTGCGCTGGACGTCGAGGTCGGAGCGTCCGAGGGTCGGCAGGATGATCGCCGTCCGCCCGGGCGCGAGGTGGGAGTGGTTGAGCTTCGTGCTGACCTGCACGGTCATCGCGCAGGAGCGCAGCGCGGCCTCGGTGACCGCCGTGTCCGGCGCGGCCTTGAGGAAGTTGCCGCCCATCCCCATGAAGAAGCGCACCCGGCCGTCGCGCATGGCGCGGATCGTGTCCACGGTGTCGTGCCCCGCCTCGCGCGGGCTGGCGAAGCCGAACTCCGCCTCGAGCCGGTCCAGGAACGGCTGCGGCATCTTCTCGAAGATGCCCATCGTGCGGTCGCCCTGGACGTTGGAGTGCCCGCGCACCGGGAGCAGGCCCGCGCCGGGGCGCCCGAGGTTGCCCTGGAGCAGCACGAGGTTGACGATCTCCTTGATCGTCGCGACGGCGTGCTTGTGCTGGGTGAGCCCCATGGCCCAGGCGACGATCGTCCGGTCGGAGTCGAGGAGCATCTCGCCGACCTCGCGGATCTGCGCCTCGCTCAGGCCCGTCGCCTCCTCGATGTCGCTCCACGGTGTCGCCCGCAGGTTCGCGGCGTACTCCTCGATGCCCACGGTGTGCTGCTCGACGAAGGCGTGGTCCAGCACCGAGGTCAGGCCGATCGAGCGCCGACCGGCGTCCTCCGCCTCGAGCAGCACCTTGCCCAGACCCAGGAACACGCCCAGGTCCCCGCCGAGGCGCACCTGGAGGTGGACGTCCGCGATCCGCGTCCCCCGGCCGAGCATGCCGTGGACCCGCTGGGGGTTCCGGTAGTGGGTGAGCCCGGCCTCCGGCAGCGGGTTGATCGCGACGATCCGCGCGCCCTGCTCCTTCGCCTTCTCCAGCGAGGTCAGCATGCGCGGGTGGTTCGTCCCGGGGTTCTGCCCCGCGATGAGGATGAGCTTGGCGGTCTCGACGTCGTGCAGCGTGACCGAGCCCTTGCCGATGCCGATCGTCTTGCCGAGCGCCTCGCCGGAGGACTCGTGGCACATGTTCGAGCAGTCGGGGAGGTTGTTCGTGCCGTACCCCCGGACCATGAGCTGGTAGAGGAACGCCGCCTCGTTCGACGTCCGGCCGGAGGTGTAGAACGCCGCCTGGTCGGGGCTGTCGAGGCTCCGGAGCTGGTCCGCGATGCGCCGGAAGGCGTCCTCCCAGCTGATCGGGCGGTAGTGGGTGTCGCCGTCCTCGCGCAGCATCGGCGTCGTGAGGCGGCCCTGGCGGTTGAGCCAGTGGTCGTCGCGCTCGTACAGGGCGTCGATCGAGTGCTCCGCGAAGAGCTCCGGCCGGACCTTCTTGCGCGTCGCCTCCGACGCGAGCGCCTTGGCGCCGTTCTCGCAGAACTCGGCGTGGCTGCGGTCCGGTGCGCTCGGGTCGGGCCAGGCGCAGCTCATGCAGTCGAAGCCGGCGGGCTGGTTCATCCGGAGCAGACCGCTGAGCGTCCGGACCGGCCCCATCTCCCGCAGCGCGTGCTGCATCGCCGTCGTCACGCCCGGCACACCGGCCGCGGTGCGCTTGCGGCGACCCACCTCCACCGTGTCGGCGGGTCGGTCGAGGTCGTCTGCGGGCGTCGTCGCCATCCACCCATGCTAGGTCGGCGGCGCCCGTACGGCTCCTGGTACAGGCTGTCCTCATGCGGATCACGAAACGGTGGCGGGTGCGCCGGCTCTCTGCCGACGGCGGCACGCGCGATCGCGCCGACGTGCTCGCGGGCGAGGAGCCGCTCGAGATCCGCGTGGGGGGACGCTCGTACGCGGTCACGATGCGCACCCCCGGGCACGACGTCGAGCTGGTGGCCGGGTTCCTCGTCTCGGAGGGCGTCCTGGCGGCGGCCGACGACGTCCTGCTCATGGACGACCGCGCCGGGGTCACGGCCACGGGGGAGCGGGACCGGAACGTGGTGGACGTGCGGCTCGCCCCCGGGGTCGCGCCGCCCGACGCGTCGCGGCACCGGCACGTCTACACGACGAGCAGCTGCGGGGTGTGCGGGACGGCGTCGATCGACGCGGTGCGGACGGTCAGCCGGTTCGACGTGGCGTCCGACGACGTCGCGGTCCCGCTGCGCACGCTGCTGGGGCTGCCCGCGCGGCTGCGTGCGGAGCAGGAGGTGTTCGGCCGCACCGGCGGCGTGCACGCGGCGGCGCTGCTGTCGATCCCGGCACAGGGGGGCCCGCACGACGACGACGGCGCGCTGCTGTGCGTCCGGGAGGACGTCGGGCGGCACAACGCGGTGGACAAGGTCGTCGGGTGGGCGGTGCTGGGCGGCAGGCTCCCGCTGCGCCGGACCGTCCTGCAGGTGTCCGGGCGCGCGTCCTTCGAGCTCGTGCAGAAGGCGGCCATGGCGGGGATCCCGGTGCTCTCGGCGGTGTCCGCGCCGTCCGCGCTCGCGGTGGAGCTCGGGGAGGAGCTCGGCGTCACCGTCGTCGGCTTCAACCGCGGGGACGCGCTCAACGTGTACAGCCGCGTGGAGCGCGTCGTGCCGTGAGCCGCGAGGGTCGGTCAGAGGTCGACCAGCTCCACGCGCACGTGGGTCGTCGTGCCGGGCAGCAGACCCTCGGCGGTACGGACGGCCTTCTTCACCGGGAGGACGTACGTGCCGGCGGAGGAGTCCGGGAACAGGGAGGTGCGCCACACCGTCCGGCCGATCGTCACCTCCACGCGGACCGACCCGAAGCCGCGCGCCCTGCTGCCGACCACGTCGAGGATCTCGTCCGCCTGCGCCTCCGGCACGCTGACGAAGGTCCAGGTGTCGGTCTTGCGGGCGTCCCACACCCACACCTCCGCGTCGAACTCGTACGCCGTGCCCGCGGTGCTCACCGGGACAGCGTGGCGCACGGCACCGACAGGACGCGCTGTCGCGCTCCTGGCGTCCGGGGGTGACCGCGCGAGGGCGCGTCAGCGCACGACGTTCTCCAGCGGCTCGCCGGCCGAGAAGCGTCGGACCTGCGCCTCGGTCAGCCGGCGCGCGCGCGGCTCGAAGGCGCTCGTGTTGCCGCCGACGTGCGGCGTCATGAGCAGCCCCCGTGCGTGCCAGAGCGGGTGCCCGGGCGGGGGCGGCTCCGGGTCCGTGACGTCGACGGCGGCGCGCAGCCGCCCGGTCGCCAGCTCCGCGAGCAGCGCGTCCGTGTCGACGACGGCGCCGCGGGCGACGTTCACCACGACCGCGCCGTCGGGCAGCGCCCCGAGGAACGACGCGTCGACCAGGTGCCGCGTCGCGGTGGTGAGCGGGACCACGAGGATCACCACGTCCGCCGTCGGCAGCAGGGCAGCGAGCTCGTCGATACCGTGCACCACGGTGCCGTCCGGCTCCCTCCGGGTCCGGCTCGCGACGGGGACCACCTCGCACTCGAACGGCTCGAGCCGGCGGCCCACGGCCCGGCCGATCGAGCCCCAGCCGACGACGAGGACCCGCCGGTCGGCGAGCGCGGGGTGGCGCACGTGCGCCCAGCTCTGCGCGGCCTGGTCCCGCACCGCGTCGTCGATCCGGCGCAGCGACGCGATCGTCAGGCCGACGGCGAGCTCGGCGGTGCTCGCGTCGTGCACCCCCCTCGCGTTGCAGAGGGTCACCCCGGGCGGCACGAGGTCGGCGAGGTGCTCGACGCCCGCGGTCAGCGACTGGACCGCGCGCAGCGCGGGCAGCCCGCGGCGCAGCGGGTCGACCGCCCAGGCGTCGAACGTGTACGGCACGACGAAGAGGCCGACCCGGTCCAGGACGTCGGCGGCGGGGAGCGGCCCACCGTCCCAGACGGCGACCTCGACGCCGTCCGCCTCGACGGGGAAGGGGCTGAGGACGACGGGTCTGCTCATGGGCCCGATCATCCCGCTCCCACTCGCTGCCCGACGCCCTGTCCGAGCCCGTCGGAGCCCCTCGTCGGGACGGCCCGCCCCCGCGAGGGACGGGCCGTCCGCCGTGCAGGGCAGCGGGTCAGCGCTTCGCGAGCTTGGCGAGGATCCCCTGCTTGACCTCCTCGGGCTTCTGCAGCTCACCCTGCTGCGCGTTGAGCACCAGCACCGAGCCGACGAGCGCCGGGGTCACCCACTGGAGCACCTTCTGCTGCTTCTGAGCCTTCGCCACGTCCTCGGGAGTGGCCGCGGACGGCGTCACCGCGCTCTCGGCGGGGGCGTCGGCGGCCTGGGCGATCTTCGCGCCGAGGGCACCGCTCCAGGCGGTGGTCCCCAGGGCGGCGGCGGTCAGCGCGAGCTTCGCGACCGTGCTGGCGCCCACGCCCTGCTGGACGGCGAGACGGTCCTTGTTCGCCCAGAGCAGGCCGGCGCCCCCGACGAGGTGCGCACCGATCGCGGCCGCGTTGAGCGGCGCCCACTTGCCCCACCCTGCGGAGGCCGTCTTGAGGCGCTCGGTGGGGTTGGAGACGACCTTCGAGGCGCCGTTGAGGCCGACGGCACCCATGAGGTTGCCGCCGAACCACGCGGCGGCGCCGAGGTCGTGCAGCGAGCGGATGACGGTGTTCGTGCTCATGGGTGTCCCCCAAAGGGTGTCGTCGGAGCGCTGGAGGCGCGGGCGCGGCGGGCCGCCGCGCGACGTCCACCGTCCGTCGAGGTCTTCATGAGCGCATCTGGGGGAGCACGCCGGGTCGGGTCCGGCCAGGGCGCGCTCAGGTGATCACGGGGGCGCGGCGTAGCATCTCGCCTTTGTGAGCGCTCTCGTGGAGGCCGTGCTGCCGCGTCGCCTCGGCACCGACTTCCGGTGGCTCATGGGCTCGTCCTGGACGAGCAACCTGGGTGACGGCATCGCGCTCGCGGCGGGACCCCTGCTGGTGGCCTCTCTGACGGACGACGCGCGGGTCGTCGCGCTGGCGGCGGGTCTGCAGTGGCTCCCACCCCTGCTGCTCGGTCTGCCGGCCGGTGCGCTCACGGACCGGCTGGACCGCCGCCGCATCGTCATCACGGTCAACGTCGTCCGCGTCGTGGTGCTGCTCGTGCTGGCAGCGCTCCTGCTCACGGGCCAGGCGCCGGTCGTCGTCGTCCTCGTGACCCTCTTCGTGCTCGCCAGCGCCGAGGTGTTCGCGGACAACAGCGCCCAGACGTTCCTGCCGACGCTCGTCGCGCGCGACGACCTCGCCGTGGCGAACGCCCGGCTGCAGGCCGGCTTCGTCACCGTCAACCAGCTCGCCGGGCCGCCGATCGGCGCCGCGCTCTTCGCCCTCGGCGCGATGTGGCCGTGGTCCACGCAGGCGCTGGTCATGGCGCTGAGCGTCGCGCTCGTGTCCCGCGTGGCCCTGCCCCCGCACGGCCGGGAGCGGGCGCCGCGCTCGCACCTGCGGCGCGACATCGCCGAGGGCTTCCGGTGGGTGCGCCACCACGCCGCCGTGCGGACGCTCGTCATCACGATCCTCGTGTTCAACGTGACGTTCGGGGCGGCGTGGTCGGTGCTCGTGCTGTACGCGACCGAACGGATCGGACTCGGTCCCGTCGGCTACGGACTGCTCACGACCGTCGGCGCGGTCGGCGGCGTCGTCGGCATCGCGGCGTACGGGTGGCTGACGCGCCGGGTCAGCCTGGGCAACCTCATGCGCGCGGGCCTCGTCATCGAGGCGCTGACGCACCTGGGGCTCGCTCTGGCCCGGAGCCCGTGGGTCGCGCTGCCGATCTTCTTCGTCTTCGGCCTCCACGCCTTCGTCTGGGGGACGACCTCGACGACGATCCGCCAGCGCGCCGTGCCGCGCGAGCTCCAGGGCCGCGTGGGCAGCGTCAACCTCGTCGGGGTGTTCGGAGGGCTCGTCGTCGGCTCCGCCATCGGCGGCGTGCTCGCCGAGCGGTGGGGCGTGACCGCGCCGTTCTGGTTCGCGTTCGTCGGGTCGGTGCTGTTCGTCGTCCTGCTCTGGGGGCAGCTGCGGCACGTCGCGCACGCCGACGACGCCCTCACCATCCCTGACGCCCCCGACTCCCGTGACGCCCCGACGCCCCGGACGCCCCTGACGCCCCGGACGCCCCCGACTCCCGGGACGCCGAGCGGCCCTAGCCGCCGTCAGGCACGGCGCTCCAGGAGCACGGCGACCTCGTAGTGGGTGGTCTGCGGGAACATGTCGAGCAGCCGCGCCTGCACGGGCGCCAGCGACGGCATCGCGGCGAGGTCGCGCGCGAGGGACACGGCGTTGCAGCTGGAGTACACGACGTGGCGCGCCCGTGATGCCTCGAGCCACCCGGCCAGCTCGGCACCGATGCCGCGCCGGGGCGGGTTGACGACGACGAGGTCCGGCGCCGTCTCCGGCGGCGACCGCAGCGCGAACGCCGTCGCGTCGTCGGCGACGAAGCCCGCCCGGACCAGGCCGGCCTCGCCCGCGGACAGTCGCGCGCTGGCCACGGCCTCGGCGCTCACCTCCACGCCGACGACGTCGCGCCCGGGCGCGGCGAGGTGCAGCGCGAAGCCCCCGACCCCGCAGTACAGGTCCCACACGGACCGCGGCGTCGCGGTGTCCACCCAGGCGCGCGCCTGCCGGTACAGGGCGGCGGCGACGGGCGTGTTCGTCTGGAAGAAGCTCTGCGGGCGCAGGTGCAGGGTGACGTCGTCGAGCCGCATGGGCAAGGTCTCGTGCTCGGTGAGGAGGATCTCCACGTCGCCCTCGAGGACCGCCTTGTGCTCCGGTTGCACGTTGACCGACGCCACGCGCACCGCCGGGAGGGCGGCGCGCAGGGTGGGCAGGTGCTTGCGGATGCGGCTCACCGCCTCCGTGGACCGCAGCACGAACCGGACCATGAGGTCGCCGTCGGGCGACTCGGTGGCGAGGAGGTGCTTGAGCTCCCCGCGCCGCGCCGGCACGTCGTAGGGGACCAGCGCCGCGAGGGTCACGAAGCGGGCCAGGGCCGGGAGCGCGGCGTGGAGCCCGGGGGAGTGGAGCCCGCAGTCGCGCAGGTCGACGCCGTGGCCGTCGGCGTCGAGGATGCCGAGGGTCGGGTGCTCCACCGTGCCGCCGACGACCATCTTCGCCTTGTTCCGGAACCGCTGCTCCGGACTGAGGACGGGCGGCAGCCAGGCGAGGCCGGGTGGGTCGCCGAGCAGCTCGCGAGCGTGACGCTCCTTGCCCTCGACCTGGTCGGCGTAGGGCGTCGGGAGGAGCGTGCAGGACCGGCACAGCGCCGCGTCGTAGTAGTGGCACCGCACCCGCGGAGTCTACGGTCGCCGTCCTCAGCCCTGGCTGCGAGGTGGTCAGGGCGAGGCCGGGCTCGTCCGGGGAGGTCCTGCACCGTCGCGCGGTCGATGCCGAGAGGCCGTCCGAGACCTCTGGCGCGCGCCTCGGCCGGCGCTACGGCTCCCGGGGGTGCTGAGCGACCTCGCGGCGCATGATCCAGCGCTCGCGGTGGCCGCTGTGCGCCGTCGTCGGACTGACGCGGTGGAACCCGGCGGCCTCGAAGAGCTCGACCGTGCCGACGTAGCCTGCGACGACGTCGACTCGGGTGCCGCCGGTCTCGACGGGGTAGCCCTCGATCACCGCGGCCCCGTGGGCGACCGCGTGCTCGACGGCCCCCGCGAGCAGCACGTGCATCAGCCCCTGCCGCCGGAACGGTGCCCGCACGACGAAGCAGACGACGCTCCACGGGTCACGGTCGTCCAGCACCGGGATGGTCCGGCTGTTCATGAGGCGCCGGTAGGAGCTCCGGGGAGCGACCGAGCACCAGCCCGCGACGTCGCCGTCGACGTAGGCGAGCACCCCCGGCCCCGGCTCGGTCGCGCACTCGCCCGCCATGTACGCGGGCCGCTCCGTGTTCCTCACCCGCGAGTCCCGGTAGCTCATGCACCAGCAGGCGCCCGCGTCCGGGCGCTGCGTGCCCACGACGGTGGCGACGTCCTCGAAGCGCCCGACGGCGGGGCGCACCACGGTGGCCATCCGGCCACGCTAGAGGAGGGCGCCGCCGCAGGCCGCTCTCGGGGTGGCACCACGGCAGCACTTTTCATCTATCGGCGACCGGGGAGGAGGAGTAGACCAGGGAACCACCGGCGCAATGGCGCGCGGGCCGAACCAGGAGACCTCATGCCCACGTTCATGGACGTCCACCACGGGATGCACGGCATCACCCCTGAGGCGCTCAAGGCGGCGCACCAGGCGGACCTCGACATCCAGGGGGAGGAGGGCGTCGACTTCCAGCGCGCCTGGGCCGACCCGGAGGCCGGCATGGTGTGGTGCCTCTCCGAGGCGCCGGACGCCGACGCCGTCAAGCGCATCCACGAGCGTGCTGGTCACCCGGCGTCCGAGGTCCACGAGGTCCCCGTCGTGGTGTGACGGAGGTCCTTCCTGTCCCTCTCTCAGGCGGCGCACCCGGCCGTCCTGTCCTGCTGATGCGCGACCCGTCCCTGCCCCCGGAGGCTGTCATGTCCCGTCGTTCCCTCGCCCTCGCGATGTCCCTCCCGCTCGTGGCGGCCGTCGCCGCCCCGGCAGCTGCCGGCCACCACGGCGAGGCGCCGGAGGCCTCGCGCGGCGCCGTCGTCCACCAGGTCGAGCTGCACGCGCTGAACGACTCGGGAGTCCAAGGCAAGGCGGTGCTCGTCCAGCGCGACGGCGTCCTTCGCGTCCACCTCACCGCCCGCGGTCTTGAGCCCGACATGCTCCACCCGCAGCACATCCACGGCCTACCGGGCTCGGCGGAGGCGACCTGCCCGCCGGCGTCGGCCGCGGGCGACGACGGCGTGCTGACGCTGGTCGAAGGGCTCCCGTACTACGGCGGCGTCCTCGTCGACCTCGCCCCGTACACCACCGCACCGCAGGGGCACATCAACTACCACCGCACGTTCGAGGTGACAGGCGACGTCGCGGACCTCACGGACGAGGCGATCGTCGTGCACGGCGCGTTCGTCGACGGCCAGTACGTGGCGTCGCTCCCTGTCGCCTGCGGCACGATCGATTGACGAGGCGCGCCCGACGGACGCGCCGCACCGGCCTCACAGGTCGTGCTCCGCGAGCTCGCGGAACTCCTCGGGCACGGTCGCACCCCGGCTGAGCAGCGCGGGCAGGTAGCCGACCGCGTCGCGGCCGAACCTGGTCCGGACACGGTCCATGGACCCGTCCACCGCGCGCCGTGCCGCGCCCGGGACGGTCCCGGGCCGCCACGGGTCCTGCGGCGGCAGGTCGAGCTCGAGCTGCACGGTGCGTTGCGTGGTCAGGTGGGACACGGACACCGCGAGCAGCGTGATCTCCGCTCCCGGACCGCGCTCGTCGATGGCCCCCCATGCGAGCCGCTCGGCCACCTCGGTGAGCGTCAGCGTGGACGCGACGGGCTGCGGGAGCGTCCGGGCCCGCGTGGCCCGTCCCATCCCGGCGAACCGGACCGCGACCGTGACGGTCCGCCCGGCCAGGTCCTTCTCCCGCAGCCGGCGCGCGACGCGGTCCGCGAGGTGCGTCAGCGTCGCGCGGACGTCCTCCGGCTGGGGCCGACGCCGGCTCATGGCGGACTGGGCCCCCACCGAGCGTGCGCGCCGCGAGGTGACCACCCGGCGGGGGTCCTCGTCGTGGGCCAGCGCGCTGAGCCGGTGCCCGACGGCGCCGCCGAGGAGCCGCTCGACGAGACTGCCGGGCACCTCCGCGAGCTCGCCCACCGTCCGGATCCCCTGCTCGGCCAGCCGCTTCTCGGTCACGGGGCCGACCCCCCACAGCAGGCCGACCGGCAGCGGGTCGAGGAACGCGCGTTCCGTGCCCGGGTGCACCACGACGAGGCCGTCTGGCTTGGCGACCTGCGAGGCCACCTTCGCCAGGTGCTTGGTCCGCGCGGCCCCGACGGAGATCGGCAGGCCCACCTCGTCGCGCACGCGCCGGCGGATCGTCGCGCCGATGACCTCGGGCGCGCCGAAGAGGTGCGTCGAGCCGGACACGTCCAGGAACGCCTCGTCGATGGAGATCCGCTCCACCGCGGGGGTCACGTCGCGCAGGACGGCCATCGCGGCGTCGCCGAGGCGCTGGTACTCGCGGAAGTGCCCGCGGACGAAGACGAGCCGAGGGCACAGCGTGGCCGCACGCCACCCCGGCATCCCGCCCTGGACGCCGAACGCCTTGGCCTCGTAGGACGCCGCAAGGACCACGCCGCCGGTCGGCCCGCCGCCGACCGCGATCGGGCGGCCGCGCAGCGCGGGGTCCAGCAGCTGCTCCACGGACGCGTAGAAGGCGTCGAGGTCTGCATGGAGGATCGTCGCGCCCTCGCTCGGCATGTCCCGAGCCTAGTCGAACAGGTGTTCGAAGACCAGGCCTCGTGCCTGCAGAGGGACGGCGCCACCGCGCCGGCTCAGAGCAGCCGCTTCTCCTGCCCGCGGACGATGCGCAGCCAGCGGTGGTCGTACCCGTCGAGCTCGACCTGGAGGCACCCGGCCTCGTCGCACGCATTCGTCGTCTCACCGACCATGTCGACCACCCGCGTGGTCGTGTCCGCGTCACGCAGGTGGACGCGCGCCGTCCTGCGGTTCGCGGAGAGGTTGTGTAGCAGGACGAGCTGACCCGTCGTCCCCGTCATCGCGTGGGCCAGTACGGCGGGGTCGTCCTGCTCGAGCAGCTCGAGCCGGCCCCAGCCGATCTCGGGGGACCGCCGGTAGGCGTGCACGAGCGTGCGGATGAAGCTCAGGAGCGAGTCCGACACGTGGAGCTGGTCCGAGACGCTGACGTGCGCCGGCCCGTAGGAGCCCTCGACCACGGGGAGCGTGAAGGCGTCCGGGTCCGCGTTCGAGAAGCCGCCGGTGTCGCCGGAGGACCACTGCATCGGTGTCCGCACGGCGTCCCGCGTCCTGGGCAGGCCCGGGTGCTCGCCCATCCCGATCTCCTCGCCGTAGTACAGGACAGGTGCCCCGGGCAGCGAGAACAGGAGGCTGTAGACCATGCGGACCCGGCGCGGGTCGCCGTCGAGCATGGGAGGCAGTCGCCGGACGATGCCCCGCCCGTGGACCCGCTGGTCCTCCGACGGCGCGAACGCCGCGAACACCTCCTCGCGCTCCTCCACGCTGAGCTGGTCCAGGGTCAGCTCGTCGTGGTTGCGGACGAAGTTGGCCCACTGGTTCGTCAGGGCGATCGCGGGACGGGCACGCAGGGCCTCGACCAGCGGCCCGGCCTCCTGCCGCGCGAGCGCCAGGTAGAGCTGCTGGTTTGCCACGAAGTCGAACTGCATCGTCAGCTCGTCGCCGTCCGAGCCGCCGAAGAAGGCCATCTGCTCCGCGTAGGGGACGTTGACCTCGCCCAGCAGCATCGCGTGACCGCTGCGGCGGCCGACGTACCCGCGGATCGCCCGGAGGTAGTCGTGCTCGTCGCCGTGCTCGCCGTCGATGAGGAAGGGCACCGCGTCGACGCGGAACCCGTCGACGCCCATCTGCAGCCAGAAGCCGACGACCTTCGCGATCTCCTCGCGCACCGCCGGGTTCGCCGTGTTGAGGTCCGGCTGGTGCCGGTAGAACGAGTGCTCGTAGTACTGCCCCGCGGCGTCGTCGAACGACCACACGCCGTCCTCGGCGTCCGGGAACATGCTGGGCCGCTGCTGCGCGGGCGGCTCGTCACGCCACACGTAGAAGTCCCGGTAGGGGCTGTCGGGCGAGCTCCTGGCGGCTCGGAACCAGGGGTGCTGGTCGGACGTGTGGTTCACGACCAGGTCGACGATCACCCGCATGCCCCGGTCGTGTGCCGTGCGGACGACCTCCACGAGGTCGCCCAGGTGGCCGTAGCGCTCGTCCACGCCGAAGTAGTCCGCGATGTCGTAGCCGTTGTCCTGGCGCGGTGACGGGTAGAACGGCGCGAGCCACAGGCACGTCACCCCGAGCTCGGCCAGGTAGTCCAGCCGCTGCGCGAGTCCGGCCAGGTCACCGATGCCGTCGTCGTCCCAGTCCATGTAGGTCTCGAGGTTGAGGTTGTAGTAGACGGCGGTCTTCCACCAGAGGTCGCTGGTGTCGGTGAGGCGCACGGCGGGGCTCCCGGGGTCGAGGGGTGATCAAGCAGTCTCACCCACGACCGACGACGACGCCTCCCGTCGTCACCGCTTCCTCGGGCCGGCGAGGCCGACGACGACGTCCGCCGCCGTGAGGACCAGCTCGTGGTCGACGACCGTGAGCGCCGCCGTCCCGACCGGCAGGTCGGTGTGCCACAGCTCCGTGCCGTCGGTGAGGCGTCGTGCGACGAGGACCAGGTCGCCGTCGGTGTCACGCTCCGGGAGAAGGAGGACCCGACCGTCGGTGAGGCCGTGGCCGGCGACGGCGGGTTCGACCGTCGCCGTCCACAGCGCCTGGCCGGTGCGCACGTCGAGCGTCGTCAGAGCCGTGCCCTCGTCCAGGACCAGCACGCCGTCGACCTGCGCGACGGCCTCCACGGGGCCGGTCCGCACGCGCGGCGTCGACCAGAGCCGGTCGCCTGTGAGGAGGGCGATGCCGCGCAGGTGGGTGCCGTCCCCGGTCACGACCACGAGCGTCCGGGGCACCGAGCCGTCGGTGACGGCCGGCAGGAGGACCGGGCCGGGCAGGGCGTAGCTGCGGGAGCCTCCGCGGACGACGACGCGGCCGCGGTCCCGCTCCCCGTCGGTCGACCAGATCACCCGGGAGCCGTCGGGCAGGGTGCGGTCGATGGCCCCGGCGGGCTCGACGGGCGGTCGGGTGGCTGCGTCCGGTCCGCTGGTCCGCCATGCCTCCGTCGGTGGTCCGTCCAGCTCCTGGAGCACCCCGGGATCCGCCGCGAGCCGCGCCGCGGCGGCAGCGGCGTTGCGGGCGTCGACCACCGTCGTGGCGACCGCGACCACGGTCAGCAGCGCGACAGCGGCCAGGGCCCAACGCCGCCACGACGTCCGGAAGGAGAGCGCGCCGGCGCCCTCACCGCGGGGGTCGCCGCCGTCCGGCCGCTCCTCCCGGGGGTCACCGGGCGACACCGCGCGCAGGGCCACCGCAGCGAGCGCGATCTCGCGCAGCAGGTCCAGGAACTCGTCACGGGTCTCGTCCTCGACGAGCACGACCTCCATGACGTCGCTGTCGTGAGGAGCGTCCGACCCCGGCCGGCGCATGCTGCCAGGCTACCCAGCGGCGGGCGTGGCGTCCCGGGAGAGGGCGCGGCGGAGGTCACCCGTCGACCGGCGTCACCGGACGTCGCGCGTCGAACGGTGCGCCGAACCGGGTCCGCACCCCTCGGGAGAAGAGCACCGAGTCCGGCGGCCGCGTCGCGACGCCTGCCGGCCCGCACGCGGCGACGAGCGTCTCGTCGAGGTGGAGCAGCTCGGCGCGCTGCAGCGGCCACGCCTCGTGCGTGTTCGGGACGTAGAGGGTGCGGCCGAACGCGTGGGTGTGCAGACCCCACCGCGCCGTGAGGAAGTGCTCCAGCGGTCCTGGGTCCGTCACCGCGGCCCCCGGCCGGACGGCCAGCGCCGTCGCCGCCGACCGCGGGCCTGGCCAGCGCCGCCGCGAGTGGTAGCGCACGACGCCGTCGGACTCCCGGACGCTCATCCGTGCCCAGGTGTACGGCAGGCCGAACGCCGCGCGCGCCGCCAGGACGACGGCGAGCCGGGACGCCTCCAGGGTGAGGAACACGACCCCGCGGCGCCCCTGGTCGTCGACCGAGTACAGGCGGATGTTCGTCTCGGCGAACGTGCCGAGGTAGGGGATCGCAGGCCCCCGACCGACTCCCGCGCCGACCATCCGGAACGGGACGAGGCCGACCCACGTGGCGCCGTCGTGCACGTCGGGGTGGGTCCCGGCGGGAAGGAGCGGCGCGACGACGGCCGGGTCGGCACGCCAGTGCACGAACGTGAGGTCCCGCCATGCCTGGCCCATGATGCGTGCGCCCGGCAGCACCGGGGCGGTCACGGTCAGCGGCTGCGCGCCCATGGCTCCACTGTGCACCCGTGGTGCGGGGCGGTCGCCGCCTGGATGGGCCGGCTCTCAGGCGGGCCGATCCGCGGTAAACGTTGAACCGATCGGGCTTCCGGGGTGACACTGGCCCTCCGGACGACGACGACCGCAGGAGGCCACCATGGCGCAGGGCACCTCGCACGGCACCTCGCACGAGATCGACACCGCTCCGATCGTGGACGCGCTCTACACGGACGGCATCACCGCGCTGCGCGGCGCGTTCGACGTCGTGTGGGTCGACCGGCTGCGCGAGGACGTCGACGCCGCGTTCGAGGACGCGGTCAACCGCCCGGGCGGCGCCGTCGGCCGGGGCCCGAAGCGGTGGTACGTGGAGATCCACCCGCAGCAGATCCGCGGGTTCGTCGACCTCGTCACCCCCCCGTGGGTGGTCGCCACGTGCGAGGCCGTCCTCGGCCCGGACTACGAGATCGTCGAGGTCGGCTTCGACACCCCGTTCCCGGGGGCGATGAACCAGCCGTGGCACCGCGACTTCCCCATGCCGGAGGAGACCCGGCAGGAGCGCCGGCTCACGTCGCTCGCGTTCAACATGACGCTCGTCGACACCACGGAGGACATGGGGCCCTTCGAGATCGCGCCGGGGACGCAGTGGGACGACAGCCCGGAGTTCGACCACGGCATGTTCCCCCCGAAGGAGCACTACGGGCGGTACGAGGGCCTCGCCGTCCGCAAGATGCCGCAGCGCGGGGACATCTCGGCGCGGTCAGCGCTGACCATCCACCGCGGGACGACGAACCACTCGGAGAAGTACCGTCCCGTGCTGGTCCTCGGGGTGGACGCCCCCGGGGCCGGCAACGCCGAGCACCACGACCTCGCGGTCACCGAGGACTACTGGGCGGCCCTGCCGCAGCAGGTGCGGGACCACCTGCACTGCCCGGTGGTGGACGAGCTGACGCCGATCGTCCAGAAGCACACGATCGAGGGCCTGGTCATGGGAGAGGCGGAGTAGCCGGCAGCCCGGTCCGGTGGCGCCCCGGGGGCGGGGTCAGAGCGCGGCGGCCACGAGCGACGCGGCGAGCACGAGCATGACGACGGCGATCGCCGCGTCGAGCACCTGCCACGCGCGTGGACGGGCGAACAGGGGCCGCAGGAGCGCGGCCCCGTACCCCAGGGCGCTGAACCACACGACGCTGCCGACGGCGGCGCCCGCCGCGAACCACCACTGCCTGCCCGGGTGGCTCTGGGCGATGGACCCCAGCAGCACGACGGTGTCGAGGTACACGTGCGGGTTCAGCCACGTCAGCGCGAGCGCCGTCGTGGCGGTCGCCGCCAGGGACGCCGGCACGGCCCCGCCGCGGGGCGCCAGGACGTCGTGGCGCACGGCGCGGCGCGCGGCCAGCAACCCGTAGGTCGTGAGGAACACCGCACCGGCGACCCGCACGACGTCGAGCAGGACCGGTCGGCCCTGCACGACGGCGCCGGCCCCCGCGACACCCGCCGCGATGAGCACGGCGTCGGACAGCGCGCACACGAGCACGACGGCACCGACGTGCTGCCGAGCCAGGCCCTGTCGCAGGACGAACGCGTTCTGCGCCCCGATCGCCACGATGAGGGACAGGCCGAGGCCGAGGCCGGAGAGCGCGGCGAGCACGTCGGGGAGCACGCGACGACGCTAGGCGTCGGGGTCGATGAAGACCAGTTCAGGTTTCTGACGATCGGTTAGCGTGGCTTCATGGACCTGGACCTCGCCCAGCTCCGCGCGCTCAGCGCGACGGTCTCCGAGGGGACGCTCGAGGCCGCTGCGCGGTCGCTCCACATCACGCCGTCCGCGGTGAGCCAGCGGCTGCGCGCCCTCGAGGTCGCCACCGGCCGCGTGCTCCTCGTCCGCAGCAGGCCCGTGCGGCCGACCGAGTCGGGGGAGGTGCTGCTCCGCCTGGCCCGGCAGATCGACCTCCTCGCCGGGGACGCCGTCGCCGAGCTCGGCGTCGCGGCCGCGGACGACCGGATCGTCACGCTGCCGATCGCGGTCAACGCCGACTCCTTGGCCACGTGGGCCCTGCCCGCCCTGGCCGAGCTGGCGGGCGACGTCGCGCTCGAGCTGCACCGCGACGACGAGGAGCACACCGCGGCCCTCCTGCGCTCCGGCGCGGTCGTGGCCGCCGTCACGACGGACCCGGACCCCGTCCCGGGGTGCTCGGTCACGCGCCTCGGCGTCATGCGCTACCGACCGACGGCGTCGCCGACGTTCGCCCGCCGCTGGTTTCCCGGCGGCGTGACGGCCGAGGCGTTGGCGCGCGCGCCCGTCGTCGTCTTCGACCGCAAGGACGACCTGCAGCACCGCTACCTGCGCGAGCGGCTCTCGGAGCCGGTGTCCCCGCCGACGCACGGGGTGCCCGCGTCGGCGGAGTTCCTCACCGCCGTCCGGCTCGGCATGGGCTGGGGGATGCTCCCCGACCTCCAGGCCGCCGCCGCGCGCGACGCCGGCGACCTGGTCGACCTGGACCCGGCCGGGGCCGTCGACGTCGTCCTGCACTGGCAGCAGTGGAAGCTGCGATCGGCGCGGCTGGACCGCGTCGGCGCGGCCCTCGCGACGGCGGCGCGCGCCCAGCTCCTGCGGTGAGGCCACCCGAGCCGTGACCGCGGTGCGTCCGCCGGACTCGCCCGCTGCGTCGTGGGCACCCGACAAGACGACCGGTTGTTCCTGTCCGCCGGGCGACCGTCGCGGCCGGACCCGGCGGGCTAGCGTCGGGCCCGGCCGTCGCAGCGCCTGCGCGCCGGCGACGCCCGCACACGACTGGACGGAGTCCCTCGATGGGCCTGCTCGACGGCAAGAAGCTCCTCGTCACCGGCGTCCTGACCGAGGGATCCATCGCCTTCCACGCGGCACGGCTCGCGCAGGAGCAGGGCGCCGACGTCGTCCTGACGTCGTTCGGGCGCCAGCTGCGGCTCACCCAGGCGATCGCGCGCCGGCTGCCCGCGGCGGCACCGGTGGTCCGGCTCGACGTCACGTCGGCGGAGGACCTCGCGGCGCTCGCCGACGTGGTGGGCGAGCACACGGACCACCTCGACGGGGTCGTCCACTCGATCGGGTTCGCGCCGCAGTCGGTCCTGGGCGGGAACTTCCTGGCGGCGTCGTGGGAGGACGTCGCGACGGCGGTCCACGTGTCCGCCTTCTCCCTCAAGGCCCTCGCCGTGGCCTCCCGGCCGCTGCTGCGACGGGGCTCCGCCGTCGTCGGGCTGACCTTCGACGCGCGGTACGCCTGGCCGGTCTACGACTGGATGGGAGTCGCGAAGGCGGCGTTCGAGGCTACGTCGCGGTACCTCGCCCGCGACCTCGGGCCGGACGGCATCCGGGTCAACCTCGTCTCGGCAGGCCCCGTCCGGACGACCGCCGCGACCTCGATTCCGGGGTTCGAGGAGATCGAGCGGCGCTGGCCGGAGCGGTCGCCGCTGGGTTGGGACATGCGCGACGCCGAGCCGACCGCCCGGGCCGTCGTGGCCCTCCTGTCCGACTGGTTCCCGGCGACCACCGGCGAGGTCGTGCACGTCGACGGCGGCTTCCACGCGACGGGGCTGTGACCGCGGCCGGGAGGGACGAAGGTCCCGGGTGCGCCGGGACGGCCTGCCTACGGTGAGCGAACCTACGGAACCGTAGGTTGCCGCCCCCGGGGTCCCGCCGAGCATCGAGGAGCCGCGCCCATGAGCTCACCGTCCGCGTCGACGGGACCTCCCGGTGGCCACCCCCGCGCCATCCAGGGCGGGATGGGCGTCGCCGTGTCGTCGTGGCGACTCGCGTCGGCGGTGGCCCGCGCCGGACAGCTCGGCGTCGTCTCCGGGACGGCGCTGGACCTCGTCCTCGCGCGCCGGCTCCAGGACGGCGACGTCGACGGCAGCTGCCGGCGGGCGATGGCGGCGTTCCCCGTCCCGGAGGTCGCCGACCGGGTGCTCGAGCGGTACTTCACAGCCGGTGGACGCGCGGCCGGCCGGCCGTACCTGCCCCAACCGCGGCTGGCCCTGCGGCAGACCCGCGCGATGCAGGAGCTCATCGTCCTCGGCAGCTTCGTCGAGGTCTGGCTCGCCCGTGAGCGCCACACCGGCCGGGTGGGCATCAACCTCCTCGAGAAGGTCCAGATGGCCACCCCGGCCGCCGTGTACGGCGCCATGGTCGCGGGCGTCGACGTCGTCCTCATGGGGGCGGGCGTGCCGCGGGAGATCCCGCGGATGCTCGACCGGCTCGCCGCGCAGGAGCCCGTGCGGCTGCCCGTGCACGTCACCGGCGCCGCGGTGGGCGAGCACGGTGTGGACCTCGACCCGGTGGGGCTCCTCGGCCCTCTCACGGTCCGTCGGCCGGACCTGCTCGCCATCGTCTCGGCCGACGTGCTCGCCGCTTATCTGGCTCGCGACGAGGCGATCCGCCCCGACGGGCTCGTCGTCGAAGGCCCGAGCGCCGGCGGTCACAACGCGCCTCCTCGGGGCCGTCCCGTGCTGGACGACCTCGGCCAGCCGGTGTTCGGGCCGCGCGATGCCGCCGACGTGGCGAAGGTCGCGGCCCTGGGCCTGCCGTTCTGGCTCGCGGGCTCGTTCGGGACGCCCGAGGCGCTGCAGGCGGCGCAGGCCGCGGGCGCGTGCGGGGTGCAGGTCGGCTCGCTGTTCGCGCTGAGCTCCGACTCGGGGCTGGCGCCGTCGTTGCGCGAGAGCCTGCTGGCGGAGCTCCGCGCAGGGACGCTCGAGGTCCGGACCGACCCCCGCGCCTCGCCGACCGGCTTCCCGTTCAAGGTCGCGCAGCTCGCGGGGACCCTGTCGGACGAGCGCCTCAGCGCTGACCGGCCGCGCCTGTGCGACCTGGGGTACCTGCGCACGCCGTACGTGCGTCCGGGCGGTGGCGTCGGCTACCACTGCCCGTCCGAGCCGCTCCTGACGCACGCCCGCAAGGGCGGGAGCGTCGCCGAGGCGGCCGGCCGGGCGTGCCTGTGCAACGCGCTCGCCGCCAACGTGGGGCTGGGGCAGACGCGGCCCGACGGCTACGTCGAGCAGCCGTTGGTGACCCTGGGCACCGATCTCGAGGGGCCCCTGCGTCTGGTGCGGACGTACCCGGGTGGGTGGTCGGCCGCGGAGGCGGTGCGGTGGCTGCTCGCGGGCGACGCCGTACCAGCCCCCGAGGGTCAGCGCGCCTTGGGGATGAACACCCACAGGACGACGTAGGCGAGCTCGCCGGCGCCGACCAGACCGAAGACGACGAACAGCAGCCGGACGAGGGTGCGGGACAGCCCGAAGCGGTCCGCGACGGCGGCGGCGACTCCGGCGATGACGGCGCCCTCGCCCCGTCGCGGGCGGGTCAGCGTGGTAGCCATGCGGTCCTCCAGCTGTGGGTGGGTGACTCTCTGTCTACACGGCGCCGAGGTCGTGCGCCCGTCCGGACCTCCGCTCACCCGGCCGCGAGCAGCCGGGCGAGCAGCCGTCTCAGCGTGGCGTGGCCCTCCGGGCCGAGGACGTCGTCGAGGCGGCTCTCGATGCCCTGGATCGTGGCGATGCCCGCCGCGATGCACTGCTGTCCGCGCGGCGTCAGGACGATCAGCTTCGCCCGACGGTCCGTCGGGTCGGGCGTCCGCTCGACGTAGCCCAGCTCCTCCAGCTCGTCGACCAGCTCGCCCATGGCCTGAGGTGACATGTTCGCCCCCCTCGCGAGCGCCGTGAGGCGGCTGCCGTCGGGGTGGATCTGAGCGAACACCGCGGAGTGGGAGGGCTTCTGCGGGTAACCGGCACCGACGACACCGTCGACGATCTGGAAGCCCAGCATGCTGTACGCACGCCCGAGCATGGCGACCGTGTTGCCGGCCTGCTCCGGGGTGTGCTCTTGCCGCATGGTCACATCCTCAGGTATACCTGACTATCAGGTGAACCGTAGGACCTGTCCGGCACCAGCTCGCGGAGGCGCGCCGATGAGGACCACTGCCGCTCCCACACCGGCTCGTACCGAGGAGATGGCCGTCATCCACCGGGTGTTCCGGCGGGGCCTTCCCATGGTCGCCGGGCTGGTCCGTCGCACGCCGCCGGGCGCTACCGGCCGCTCGGAGGTGATCGCCGGGCATCTCGACTTCCTGCTCAGCGCCCTTCATCACCACCACTCCGGCGAGGACAGGAACATCTGGCCACTGCTGCTGGAGCGCGCCGCCCCCGCGGCCGAGCTGGTCAGGCGGATGGAGGCGCAGCACGCGACCGTCGCGGAGCGGTCCGGCCGGGTCCGCTCGTTGCTGGACGCCTGGCGGGGATCGGCGACGGACGGCGAACCGCTCGCCGTGGCGATCGACGAGCTCAGCGCCGCGCTGGGCGAGCACCTCGACGACGAGGAGGCTCACGTCGTACCGCTCATCCGTGCCCACATCACCGCGCCGGAGTGGGAGCGGTTCGGTCGCCAGACGTTCGAGGAGCTCACCGATCCGGAGAAGCTGACGGCGACGGGGGCCCTCGAGGACGTGGCGACGGCTGAGGAGGCGGCCTGGTTCACCGGTGGACGGCCCGTCGCGACCACGGTGATGTGGCGACTCGTCGGACGCCGCCGGTACGACCGCTACATCGCCGGGGTCCGCGGCACGTCGTCTCCCGGCCCGGCGCTGCAGCGGCTGTTCCGGGGGGCCAACCGCCTGGCCGTCGCGCTCTACCGCCGCTCGGGCGGCAGGATCGGTGGCTCGGCGAAGGGCGTACCCGTCCTGCTGCTCACCGCTCCGGGGCGGCGTACCGGCACCCCGCACACCGTGCCCGTGGCGTACCTGGAGCACGAGGGCGGCTACGTCGTGACCGGGTCGGCGGGCGGCGCCCCGGTCGACCCTCAGTGGTTCCGCAACGTCCGCGCCGCCCACTGGGTCCGGATCGAGATCGGCACGGAGTCCTACGACGCCGAGGTGACGGTGCCGGACGCCCCCACGCGCGATCTGCTGTGGCGCGACGTGGTGCTGGCGCGCGCCCCGTTCTTCGCGAAGTACGAGGAGAAGTCAGGCCGGATCATCCCGGTGGCCGTGCTGACCCCGCGACCTCCTGTCCCAGGGTCTCGCGGTCCGGGCTGACTCCCGAAGGGCGCGGCCACGCCGTCACGACGGCGTGGCCGCGCCCCCCGGCGTGGATCTATGCCCTGGTCAGCGGCACCAGGCGAAGAGCGAGGGGCTCTCGGTGTGCAGCTTCACGACCTGGCCCAGCGAGAGGTTGCTGCCGGCGGGAAGGGTTGTGAAGATCGGGCCGCTGACCGGGTCGGCCAGGGTCGAGTAGTCGATCTGCTTCTGGGCCGCGGCCTGCAGGAGGCCCGCCTCCTTGAGGAAGCCGATGCCCTGCTGGGCGCACGCAGCACCGGCGTTCGCGGGCGCGGCGGTCGCGGGCGCGGCGGCGAAGCCGGCGCTGAGCACGAGGGCGGTGGTGGCGAGGGCGATCTTCTTCTTCATGGGGAGCCTCCTGAAGTGATCTCGTGTCCGGTTCATCCCGGACCTCACCTCCACTACGGCGGCGGGTGCTCCGTCGGATGCACCACATCTCGTCCAGTCAGGCTGAGGTCCGCCTGCCCCCTGTCGCACGGAGCGCCCCGCTGCGAGACTGCGCTGGTGAGGCTTGTCTTCGCCGCCATCCCGGCGTTCGGGCACCTGTACCCGCTCATGCCGTTGGCCCTGGCCTGCGCGGACGCCGGCCACGACGTGACGGTGGCAGCCGGGCCGCCCTTCCTGGGTCGACTGCCCCTCCCGACGATCCTCCAACAGCCTCCAGGGCTGGACCTGGAGGCGACCATGGCGGAGACGCAGCGACGCAACCCGCACCTCCATGGCGGGGAGCTGATGGTCGGGCTGTTCGCCGATGTCACGGCCGAGGCAGTGGTCGAGACCCTCCTCCCTGCGCTGGAGGCGTCCCCGCCGGACCTGATCGTGTACGAGGCGATGGATGCCGGGGTCGGCGTCGTCGCCGACCTGCTGGGCGTGCCGGCGGTCGCGTACGCCATCTCGCTCGTGCAGGACGGTCCCGCGGCCGTCCATCCGGCGACGGTGCGGTACCGGCAGGAGGCGTGGCGCAGGCGTGGCCGGCGACCGCCGGAGGACGTCGTGCTGCTGGGGCGGGGGCTGCTCGACCACACCCCGCCGTCGCTGCGTGGGCTCGGCGCGGCGCTCGACGCGACGAGGTTCCCGGTTCGGCCCGTGCCGTATGCCGAGGGCTCCGCGACCGTCCCGGCATGGATGACGGCTCCCGCTTCCCGGCCCCGGGTGTACCTCACGCTCGGCACGGTCTCGTTCGGCGCCGTCGATGTGCTGAGGCGAGCGGTCCAGGAGATCTCGAGCCTGGACGTCGACCTGCTGGTCGTCGTCGGGCCCGAGGGAGACCCGGCGGCACTCGGTGCGGTGCCGGCGAACGTCCAGGTGGAGCGGTTCGTCGACCAGGCGGGTGTGCTCGCCCGGGTCGACCTGCTCGTCCACCACGGGGGGACGGGTTCCGTGCTTGGCGCGCTGGCGAACGGACTACCCCAGCTGGTGATGCCGCAGGGCGCCGACCAGTACGCCAACGCAGCCGCACTGAGCGAGGTCGGTGCTGCGCGGGCCCTGGTGGAGCCGTACCCCGAGTCCGGGGCGATCCGGCGGGAGGTCGAGCACCTGCTGTCCGGAACGGCGGAGCGGGGCAGGGCGCGGGAGCTCCAGGCCGAGATCGCGGCCCTCCCGGAGCCGGCCGACGTCGTCGATCAGCTGGTCGCTCTCGCGGCGGACGGCTAGACAGGGCGCCGCGCGGCAGTCTTCAGTGCGCTGCGCGCGGGCTCTCGCATCTGGGCAGAGCGTCAGCACAGGTATGAGCGTGAGGGGGCTGATCTCGTTGACGACGCTGCAGACGGGGGCGCACCATCGGGACATGCACGAGGCCGGCATCGCCCTGGTGCGACTCAGCGAGGTGCCGCTCGAGGCCGTTCACGCGCTGCTGAACGACGAGCGCAGCCATCGACACCTCCCGCTCGCGGCTCCCTTCACTCCGGAGCAGGTGGCCGCCTGGGTCCGCGACAAGGACGCTCAGTGGGAAGAGGCCGGCTACGGCCCCTGGGCCGTCACCGTCGACGGACGGCTGGCCGGCTGGGGCGGTTTCCAGCGCGAGGCGAGCGGGGCCGATCTCGCTCTGGTCATGGATCGTGCCGACTGGGGCATCGGCCGGACGCTGCTTCACGTGATGCTCGAGCGCGGGTTCGCGGAGCTCGGACTCGACGAGGTCACCGTGGCGCTCCCGTTCTCACGCAACGCCACACGTGCGCTCATGCGGTTCGGTTTTCGTCCAGACGGCGAGGTGATGTACGGCGGGATCATGTTCCGGCAGTACCGTCTCGACCGCGCCGCGTGGCAGGTCACGGCAGCGTCGCTCCTGGAGTAGCAGCCCTGGCAGCCCTCCGTGACGTCGCTCCCGGGGGCGAGCCCGGGCACAGAAGAGCGATCCGTGTCGACGGATGGCTGTCCCTGGTCGACCGACCAGAGTGCTCCAGCGTCCAGGCGTCGATACCTGCTCGACCTTGCCGCCGTCGTCGACACGCGTGCACCGTGGAACCCATGCATGACGCCTGAGTTCCGCCACTCGACAGCGCCTGCAACCGACTCCAGCACTGACCGGCACGCCCCGGCTGTCCGCGAGGGCCGCCGCGCGCGCGGCAGGTCGGAGCCGGCAGTCGTCATCGCCGCCGTCGGCGGCCCGGTGCCCGGGCAGTCGAGCGGCGCACGATCAGCTCGTTGGGCAGGGCGGCTTCGAGCGCAGGCTCCTCGCCGCTGATCCGGCCGAGAAGCTGCGTGACGGCCTGCCGGCCCTGGGCCGCGAAGTCGACGCGGAGCGTCGTCAGTGGCGGGCGGTAGTACGCCGCATCTGGGACGTCGTCGACACCCGTCACGCTGATGTCGTCCGGTATCCGCAGGCCGCACTCCTCGAGGGCAAGCATGGCTCCCAGGGCCATCTGGTCGTTCGAGGCGACGATCGCCGTCGCCTCGACCCCGCCCGCGAGGGATCGGACCGCTTCGTACCCGGACCGTGCCGACCAGTCGCCGTGCACAGTTCCGACGGCTCGGAGCCCGTGAGACGTGAGCTCCGTCTCGTATGCCCGGACGCGGTTGCGCGCCGACGACCATGTCCGCGGCCCCGCGATGTGGAGGAAGTCGCGATGACCGTGGTCCGCGAGGTGCTCGATGAGCGATCGGAAACCCGTCGTGGTGAGCTCAGAGCGTGTCTCGCCACCGGTGTCGTCAGGCTCCGCACCGATGAACGCGGGGACACCGAAGTCGGCCCTCTCGAACGCGGACGTCATCTCGTCCGTTGAGGACAGAGCGAGGACGCCGGCGAGGTCGTGGTGGCGGAGCAGTTCGAGCGCTTCCTCGATGGAGCCGGGACTGCTGACGTCGAGGGTGACGATGTCCATGACGTAGCCGGCGGCGCGCGCCGCGGCAGCGGCGCCATGGATGATCTTGCTCGGTCCGAACCGGTCGATCTCGTGCGTCAGTGCCCCGATCCGGTGCGACCGTCCCGTCGTGAGGGACCGCGCCGTGAGGTTGGGCCGGTAGCCGAGGAGCTTCAGCGCGTCGGTGACGCGGTCCCGGGTGGCCGGGCGGATTCCCTCGTAGCCCTGCAGATAGCGCGTCACCGTCTGGTGCGACACGCCCGCCGCGCGGGCGACGTCGTAGATGGTCGGCGGCTTGTCGGCGTTCTGGGGTGAGGCGCGTCTGAGGGTGGAGAGCGCCTCGCGCCGCCGCGGCGGAGCATCGCCCTCGGGCTCGACGGGCGCGGACGCGAGGGCGTCGGGCTCAGCGTCGGTCTTCGAAGGGACGGACGCCCCCGCGGCCTCGGTCGTCGGCACGGCCGAAGGAGAGGGTCGATCCATGGCGGCTCCTTCCGTGCGTCGCGAGAGACGTGCGGAGTGCCCAGTATCACCCCATAACGCCGCTTTCGTCGGCCTGCGGAGGTGACATGTTGCCGGTAACAGGTTTTGATTTGCGCGCGTGTTGTCGACAACATCGACGCATGCAGATGGTGATGAATTAAATGCTAGAGTTCGGCGGCGTCAAGAAAGCAGAGGCCGTGCTTTCCCCGCAAATCGGACAAAACCTTGAGCAATGACATGCGGGGAATTACGACATTGCGATTCTACCGAACCGACCGAAGGGTGAACGTGAGACGGAAACTACTCGCCATGCTTACAGCGGCAGGCATGGGCGTGGGATTGGCGGTGACGGCGGCGGCCTCCAGCCAAGCGGCCGGGACGGTGACACTCTTCCCTACGGCCGACACCTACGTCCGGTATGACCATCCGAATACGAACTACGGTTCTAGCGTTCGATGGTCCGTCGATGGCCGGGCGGACGTGAGGCGTAGTAGCCTGATCCGCTTCCAGGCACCCACCATCCCAGCGGACGAGAGAGTAGTTTCAGCTAAGCTTTCCGTCACGGCCAAGCTGGACCTCGCCCTGTCCGCTACGGACCGTGTGAACGTCTACCAGACCACCGGCTCGTGGACAGAGACCGGGGCCACGTGGAGCAACGTTCCCGCGCGCGGGACTTTGCTGGACGGCAAGGGTGGGTTCCTTGATGACCAGCGCGTGGAATTTGACGTCACACAGGCTATCGGGGACGGCGGCTCCGTAAACTTCAAGATCGAGTCCGACGTCCGGAAGTGGATCGGCTTCACCTCCAAGGAAGCTTCTGACGCTTCCAAGCGTCCGCAGCTCATCGTGAAGACCGAACCGCGCGTCGGATCTGAGCCGACACCGACGCCTACGCCTACCCCCACGGCGACGACCCCCACGGCGACTATCCCTGGGCCTCCTCCGCCCAGCACCGACGGCGTTACTGCTGCTTCCACCCAGAACTGGGGAGCCCCGGTAGCTGGTGACGAGTTCAACTACACCGGAGCGCCGGACCCTTCCAAGTGGAGCGTCTATGCCTCCGCCGGGCACGCGGGCAACGGTATCCGCTCGCCACAGCAGGTCACCGTCGACGGTTCCAAGATGGTCATGAACGGCACAGCTGACGGGACTACCGCTGGCATGTCGGCCAAGTTCGCCAATCAGAGGTACGGCCGTTGGGAAGTGCGCGCGGCCGGCTCCGGCGATGACGAGTACCACATGGTTTCGATCCTGTGGCCCGACTCCGGCAACTGGCCCTGTGACGGCGAGATCGATTACGCCGAGACAACCGGTGACTGGAACATCATCCAGTTCTTCCACCACTACTCCTGCGAGAACCGTCAGGTATCCGCCACCAAGGCGCTGGATGTTTCCCAGTTCCACAACTACGCGGTTGACTGGCACCCCGGCGGCATCATCGGTTACGTGGATGGTGTGAAGTGGTTCGAAACCACAGACCCGGCCCAGTTCCCCCCGGGCCCGATGCATCAAACCCTTCAGCTGGACTGGTTCCCGGACTCCACCGCGAACGGTACCGGTGAGATGAGGGTGGATTGGGTACGCGTTCACGCCCCGGCCGGCACTACCCCGCCGAGCCCGACGCCTACACCTACGCCGACTGCGCCGCCGGCTCCGGCTACCGATGGTTTCCAGTTCGCCGCAGTCGGGGATATGAACCCCAGCGGTCACACCTCCGCTACCGGCGACTCGGGCAAGAACGCGAACAGCATCAAGGCAGCACTGGCCGACGGCACACTGGACAACTTCATCGGACTGGGCGATTTCCAGTACAGCGTGGGCCATTGTGGAGGGCTCTCGGCCTACCCGAACGACACCTTCGCCAAGTGGCAGACCCAATGGGGCGCGTTCAAGGACAGGACGTACTGGACTGCAGCGCCGAACCACGACTACGAGCCCGGCCGGAACACCGATCTTGCCAGGTTCATGGATGGTCAGTGTGTGTCTACCACCAGGAGTGCCACCAGCACTGATCCGACCCGCAACGGCCCGAACCCTGCCGGTACATTCCAGAAGGATGAGGAATGGTACAGCTTCGACAAGGGCAACTGGCACTTCCTTGTTGCCCCGTCTGCTGTGTGGCGGTATGACGCCACCCGCGCCCGCGCCATGACCGCCGAGATGGACGCCAACCTCGCTGCAGCCCGGGCAGCGGGCAAGCATCTCGCCGTGGTCATGCATGACCCGTACTTCACGTCGAACACCTCTTCGCACACCCGTTTCACTGAGGGCAAGCCGTGGATCGACGTGTTCTGGAAGAACCGGGTCAAGGTTCTGCTCTCCGGCAGCCAGCACAACTATGAGCGGTCCTGTCCGGTGAACAACGCGGATCAGTGCGTTGCCGACGGGATGCAGCAGTTCCAGGTCTCCACGGGCGGCATCAGCCTCCGGTCCTTCACGAGCAACCCCGCCTACATCCAGAAGAAGTTCTCGGATACGTGGGGTCACCTTCGGATGGACCTGAAGGACGACGGCTCCTACACGTGGCAGTTCGTTCCCACCTCCGGCGGGATGCAGACTGACTCCGGCTCCCGGGCCGCGCAGTAGCACCACACAGGGACGCCCCCGGTCGATGGGTCGGGGGCTTTCCCTTGCCCGGCTGTACCCATGGTCTGCTGCCTCAGGCCGATGGGGCGGTGACAGTGTTGTCAGACCCGACTCGCCTCGGTTCGATGCGTCCCTCGGGGTGCCTCGGCATCCTCGGCGTACGTCTGGGCACCCCGGCCGTGGACGTCGCGGCGGTGGCCGACGGTCGAGCGATGTAGCGGTGATCAGGATCGAGTTACACAGGCCTTGCCCTGGCCAGCCCGCCGAGCTCGCACCGGTGCGACGGAACCGCCGTCGGAGCCGGCTACAGGGGAGGGTTGAGCGGCCCTCGGGGTGGGCACGACCCTGTCAGGGTGCGAGACCCGGCCCGTCAGCGGAGCCTGTGCGCTGAGCTGAGCGACTGGTCAGGGGCACAGTGCGAACCCGACGACGGACACCGGGTTGTGCACCCGTTCGAAGGCGAAAAGGCCTGGGGTGCCCTTGTGGACCTGCGAGTGGAACGAGGGAGGGTCGTGCGCCTCGCCGGTGCCGAATCCGACACCCGCCTTGTCCACGCACGCGCCGGGAGTGTCGATGATGTGGGAGTGGTCGGCAGACGCCGGCCCAGCCACAGCGAGAGTCAAGAGGGCTGCTGCACCTGCAGTCGCGAGAAGGCGCGAGACGTTCATGTCATCCTCCGGATGAGGCCGATCGAGTTGGTGGCACGCAGGGCCGACGGCGCTGAACGAGGCGACGACGCCTGAACCGCGCACTTTCGCAGTGCGCATCGCCGGCTGCACGCTGCGCAGAATCAGCACGATGGACCGGGTCACGGGGGACGCCGTTGTCCTCGATCGATCCTGCTCCTCGTACGCATGCAGCGCAACACTCGCGGCGTCCGACGTCGGGCACCGTCGAGGCGACGGTTCACATCTCCAGCACGACGTCGGCCTGCTGCTGGTAGGTGTTCAGCTCGTCGGCCGCCTCGGTCGTGTCCCAGCGGGTCCGTGACAGCGCAGGGACGAGCCGGTACCGCCCGGTCGGCAGGGGACCGGACGGGACGAGGAGGGCCCGTAGCCGTTCTGCATCATCGTCACCGGTACGTCGATCTCGACCTCGACCGTCGGTCGGCACCAGACGCCGAGGAGGATGGCCAGCTCTGCGGAGAGCAGCAGGACGCCACCCAACCACGACGGGCTGGCAAGCATCCTGCGAACTCGACCGGCTCGCGCGTGCCCGGCCTCGGCGTCCGGTCGGCTCTCAGCGCACACGAAGGGCCGCCACCCCCGGCGAGAGGGATGACGGCCTTCAGGGCGTGCCCACCTTGCGGCGGTCACAGCGTGCGTGGAGGTGGCGGGAATCGAACCCGCGTCCGGCGGCAGTGAAACAGGGCTTCTCCGGGTGCAGTCTGCTGACGATTTTCTCGGCCCCAGCGATCACGCAGACATGTCGCTGACGGGCCCAGTCATCTGAGTGTCGCGGCAGCCCCGATGACGAGGGCTACAGCCAGTGGCTTCCTAGATGACGCCAGGAACTGAGACGGAAGCTAGCTCAGGCTGACGGACTCCGGGACTCGCTCAGGCGGCGAGTGCGAAGTCGGTGCGCTTGGAATCGGCACCTATTGGTTTGCATGGATCGTTGACGAGATGACCATGCATCCTCGACCCGCTTCCCCTGGATCGACGACCGTCGTCGAAACCGATCACCCCCTGTGCAGTTGTCAACCACGCGCCCCAGCGGCAAGGCCGGGACGAGCAGGTCCATCGTAGGTCAGAACCGCGGCGCCGTCGTCGCTATTCCGCCCGCGCCGCTGGGGGTGCTCTCCGCTCCAGCAGACGCGAGGCGGGGCGGCGACCCTCCCACCTCACCCGCCCCGAACCGCCCGACAGCGGCCAGGATCGCGCCGTCGCGCCGTCGCGCCGTCGCGCCGTCGCGCCGTCGCGCCGTCGCGCCGGTGCGCCGTCGTGTCGTTGACGTGTCGACGGAGGAAGAGGACGGTTGAGATGCAGCCCGCTGCAGCGGCTCCGGCCGTGGCGGCGGTTGTGCACCGTGTCGCTGCGGAGCGGCTGCCGAGGGCGGACGCCGCCCTGGTCCGCGCTCCGGATCCGTCGGTGATGAAGGTGGTGGCGCGATGAAGCGCTTCCTGGGCGGGTCGGTGTCATCCACGTGTCCGCGGGCGCGCACGTGCGCCGTCGTCGTCCTGGTCGCCTCACTGACGGTCGTCGGGTGCAGCGCGGGGCCCCCGGCGGAGGTTCCTGCGCCCACGGCGGAGACGACCACGGCGCCCGCGCAGGTGTGCGCGCAGCGTGCCGCGCATCCCGCCAAGGACGCCTCCCTCGATCAGCTCCTGACGCGGTTGACCGCCGACACGTCCGGCGGCGTCGTCATCGCCCTGGGCAAGGGTGGCGAACCGATCCGCTTCTGCGCGGCCGGTCGAGCGGACCGCGCCGAGCGGCAGCTGGAGACCGGCGACGCCTTCCGCATCGGCAGCATCACGAAGACGTTCGTGGCGGTCCTGGTGATACAGCTGGTCGAGGAGGGTCGCCTGGACCTCACTGCCCCCGTCGAGTCGGTACTGCCCGGGGTGCCCTGGACAACCGGCGTCACGGTCGAGCAGCTGCTGAACCACACCAGCGGCATCCCGAACTTCTACGACGCCCTGTACGCCCAGGCCACGGCCGACAGGGACCGGCTCTGGACGCCGCAGGAGGTGCTCGCACTGGTCGGCACCTTCCCACGCCGCTTCGAGCCGGGCGCCGATCAGGAGTACTCCAACTCCAACTACCTCCTGCTGGGCATGGTGCTGGAGTCCGTGACCGGGCAGCCGTGGACGCAGCTGGTGCAGGAGCGGATCGTCGTCCCGCTGGGTCTGACCCGGACCGGGGCAGGCGGGGACGCGCCCGAACCGGTCACCGGCTTCTCCACGTCCTTCGGTGTCGACCGCGACTCAGAGGGGATCTCCTACCGGGCGATGGCCACCGGCGCGGGCGCGGCCGGGAGCATGGTGTCCACCGCCCCGGACCTGGTCACGTTCTTCACCGCGCTCGCCGGCGGCGACCTGGTCAGTCAGGACTCGCTGAACCGCATGAGGTCCTTCGTGCCGTCCGACGAGGAGGCGTGGTACGGCCTCGGCCTCGGACGGGTCGACTTCCCCTCCGGTGACGGCTTCGGGCACTCAGGCGAGATCCCCGGATACACGAGCCTGGCCGCGATCCGACCGGAGTCCGGGGACCTCGTCGTCATCCTCACCAACGACGACAACACACCCCACCTGGACCTCGACCGGCTCTTCGCAGCCTGGTGAGCGTCGGCGACGTCACACGGACCCGGTGCGCGTCGCTGGAGCGCGCGCGTTCACTGCCTCTCGGCGCGACCCTGCCGCCAGTAGCCCATGAAGGCGACGTTGCGCCGGTCGACGCCGACGTCACTCACCAGGAACCGGCGCAACGAGCGGACGACACCGGCCTCGCCCGCGATCCAGGCGTAGAAGTCGCCCGTCGTGGGATCGAGAGGGGCGTCCCACAGCAGCTCCGTGTCCACGTCCACGTCGTCGAGCTCGTCGGGCGTGGGCCGCACGGCGCCGGCCAGGTGGCTCATGTGCCGGGGGAGCCAGGCGGCGAGCGCCTGCTGCAGCAGCAGCCCGTGGGGCGCCACCGCCTGGAACCCCTGCGCCGTCACGCACCCGGCGTCCCGGGCGACCCAGGTCACCTGGGAGCGCCCCGGGACCATGACGTTGAGGATGTCGGCGCCGGTCGGCACCTCGACGAACGCCTGTGCCGTGACCCCGGGACGCAGCGACTCGACGATGCTGCAGATGGCCGGTGCCGCCGTCTCGTCGCCGACGAGCAGGAGGTGGCGTGCGCTCCCCGGGCGCCAGTCGATGCCGGCGGTGCGGTCGGCGCTCCGCGCGTCCGGCCCGACGACGACCACCCGGTCGCCGACGGCGGCGCGACGCAGCCAGGCCGCGGCCGGGCCGTCCGGACGTCCGGGGTGCGGGTCGTGCAGCACCATGTCGACGTCGAGCTCGCGCCGCTCCGGGCGGGCCGCCCGGACCGTGTAGGTGCGCACGGGGTTGCGTTCCGCCTCCGGCAGGGCGCGCCAGCGGGCGTACCAGGTCCCGGCGAGGATCGTCTCGTGGTCGTCCGCGCCGACGTCGCAGAGGCGGCCGTCGGGTGTGGGCAGGACCAGCTTGATGCGCTGGTCCAGGCCGGCGGTGCCGAGACAGCCGAGGTCCTCGCCGGTGAACGTCACCCGGACGAGGTGCGGCGACAGCCGCAGGACACGCTGGACGACGGCCTCGTAGGGGCGGTAGGCGGGGTAGGCCCGCGCCATCGTGGCCTGAACCCGAGTAAGCACAGCCTTACCTTACGCCCCCGCCGGCGCCCGGCACGGTGGTGTGGTCGGGACCACAGGAGGCCCGCGCCGTCGCCGCACCGGTCTACCAGGTCCCGCCGCCGCCCCCACCGACACCGGCACCTGCCGAGCCCGCCGTGAACCCGGTGCCGCCGCCTTCGCCCGGCGTAGGCGGCGGAGCGATGACGGCCGCATCCGTGGAGCGCGTGAACCGGTCGATCCGCTCGCCGAACGTCCCGGTCGCCCACAGCGCGCCGTGGCCCACGTACCAGGTCGGCTGCGCGGCGGGCCGGCCGTGCGTCGGCGGGACGGCGAGAACCCGCGCCCAGCGCCGCGTCAGGCCGAACGCGACCGCGAACGGGAGGTGCGTGCTGAAGACCTCCAGGTGGTCCTGCGACCCCGACCCGTCGGGGTCCGCCGCCTCCAGGTACCGGCGGAAGGCCTGCGTCTCGCGCAGGACGGCGACGCCCCGAGCGGTCCGGAGCGGCGCGACCCCGGTCGTGGCGAGCACGGCGGCGCCGACCACGACGACGGCGGCGCCCACCAGCGCGAAGGACGTCCACACGGCGAGCGCCACGGTGACGACCACTCCGCCGGCGAGGACGGCGACCCCGACGGTGACACGACGGTTCCGGGCCGCCCGCGGGTCGGCGCGGAACCAGCCCCGTGCGGTGACGTCGTCGTAGAGGGCGGTCCGGACCTCCGCCAGCGTGCCGTCGAACGTGCCGGCGACCTGGGAGAGCATCACCACGTCCCGACCCTCGAAGAACCGGTCCACCAGGATGCGCTCGTACGGGAGGAGGTCGTCGGTGGACCGTGCGGCGCGGGTGAGGGTCCAGTCGCCCTCGGTGACCTCGGCGATCGTGACGTGGCCGCGCACGGCCAGGTCGACGAGCGTCGCCGTGACGTCACGCGCGTCGGCCCGGCCGTCCACGAGCGTGCCGAGCTGCCCCGGCCGCAGGCCCTCCGGTGGGGTCGAGCGGACCCCGGTCGGGTCGGACCGGCGCCGGCGGGTGTCGGCGATGGCGCCCGACGCCGGTTCGGAGACGGCGACGAGGCCCGCGAACCGGCGGTCCCGACGCTGTCGGAGCGCGGCACCCACGCCGACGAGCACGACCACCCCGGCAAGTCCTCCGGTGACCGGCGTCAGGGCGAACGCGCGGCCCGGTGCCCACCGGTCCTGCAGGATGGGCTCGACACCGCCGAAGGTGCCTGCCGGGTAGGCGATCGCGACCGTCAGCGGCTCGCCGGGCACCAGCGTGGCCTCCGCGAACGTCGCGGTCGGGCCCTCGGTCTCCGTCCGCATGCACGCGGCGTCCTGACCCGCGTAGCAGCGGGCGGCCTGCACCTGTCCCGGACCGACGACGGTCACGCCGACGTCGATGACCGGGATCGTCCACGAGTCGCCGATGACGTTGAGGAACAGCTCGTCGTGCTCGAGGCCGAACGCGTCGGCGGAGCTGACCCAGCCCTCGACGCGGTAGGTCACGCGGTACGAGTGGACGCCCGTGAGGTCGTCCTGGTCCTCGTCACCGATCCGCACCTCCAGCAGCGCGCCCCTGGTCTCGAGGTGCACCTCGTCGGGCGCGGTGCGGCTGGACGCCCGCACGTCGGTGATCCGGTAGACGCGGTCGCTCGCCTCGTCGAAGCGCTGCTTGACGACGTACGAGAGGTACGGCCCCCGGTTCGGGTCCTGGCCGAAGTCCACCTCGAGGACGAGGTCGACCTGTGCCACGCCGTCGTCGTCGAGCGTGATGGTGACGTCGTAGCGGGTGACCCGGTCGTCGCCGTCCGTGGCCGCGGTGGCGGGGCCGGCGACGACGACGGCCGCCCCCAGCACGATGCCGACGGCGACCCGGCGAGGCCCCCCACCCATGGGCTCAGGCCCGTTGCTTGCGCACGCTCATCGCGGCCTGCGCCTCACGCAGCTCCTGCCTCTCGCGCAGGGCGTGCCGCTTGTCGTACTCCTTCTTGCCTCGCGCCAGCGCGATCTCGACCTTGGCGCGCCCGTCGACGAAGTACAGGGCCAGCGGGACGATCGTGTGCCCCTTCGCCGACGACTCCCGCTCGAGCTCCTCGATCTGGCGGCGGTGCAGCAGCAGCTTGCGCTTGCGCCGGGGCGCGTGGTTCGTCCACGTGCCCTCGGTGTACTCGGGGATGTAGACGTTCTCCAGCCACGCCTCGCCGCGGTCCACGTCGACGTAGCCGTCCACGAGCGACGCCCGACCCGCCCGGAGGGCTTTGACCTCGGTACCCGTCAGCACGAGGCCCGCCTCGAACGTCTCGTCGATGTGGAAGTCGTGCCGCGCCTTCTTGTTCGACGCGACGAGCTTGCGTCCCGTCTCCTTGGCCATGCGGCAAGACTAACGACCGCGGCAGGCTGGGTCGCCGCAACGGTCGCGTCAGCGGGAGAGCATCGGCCACGGGTCGACGGTGCCGCCGTTGATGTAGGCCTCGAAGTGCAGGTGGCAGGCCGACGACGTGCCGGTGTTGCCGGAGTACCCCAGCAGCTGGCCGCGCGAGACGGTCTGGCCCGCGTCCACGGTCGAGCCCGACAGGTGGTTGTAGCTGGACATCAGCGACCGGTCGTCCCAGTAGCCGTGGTTGACCATGACCTGGTTGCCGTAGCCCTCGCGGTAGCGCGACCACACGACCTCACCGGACATCGCCGCGTAGATCGGGGTGCCGCACCACGTGCGGAGGTCGACCCCGGCGTGCAGCCGCCAGTAGCCGAGCACCGGGTGCAGACGGTTGCCGTAGTCCGACGTCTTGTACATCGGCTCGATGCTCGTGGGGTTGGTGAACGGCCGGCTCGTGGTCGAGGCGGGCGGGGGAGGAGGCGGCGGGGGCGCTGCCGGGGCGCCGCCACCTCCGCCACCACCGCCGCTCCCGCGGCTGGCGGCCGCCTCCCGGGCCTTGCGCTCGGCGTCCTCCCGTGCCTGACGCTCGGCCGCCTCCCGGGCCTTTCGCTCGGCCTCCTCCCGGGCACGCTGCTCCGCGATGATCCGCTGCCGCTCAGCCTCCTGCGCAGCGATGATCTGCTGCAGCTCCGTCTCCAGCTGAGCCCGCTGCTGCTCCAGCTCCGCGCGGCGGGCCAGCTGCTCGGCACGCTTGGACTCGATCGTCGCGATGCGCTCGGTCTCCTGCTGCTGCAGGCGCTCGAGCTCGACCTTGCGCGCCTCGGCCTGGGCCCGTGCCGCCTCGGCCTCGATGACCTTCGCGTCCGCCTCCGCCTTGAGCTGGACGATCTGCTCGCGCACGGCCGTCAGGCGCGCCTGCCGGTTGCGGTTGACACCGTTGATCTGCTCCAGGTCACGCAGGGCCTGGGTCTGCGCGCGCAGCGCGGTCGACGCGAGCTCGGACTGCTGGACGAACTCGTCGGTCGTCTTCGCGTCCAGCACGGCCGACAGCGCGGACGCGGCCATGTCGCCCTTGTAGGCGTCGCGGGCCATCTGGCCGATGGCGACGCGGATGTCATCGGCGCGGCCGGCGTCCGCGTCGATCTGGCCGGTGATGGTGGTCTCCTGCTCCTGGGCGACCGTGAGCCGCTCGGCGATGAGCTCGGCCTCCAGCTGCAGCTGCGCCAGCAGCGCCTCGGCGGCGGCGAGCTCCGCCTGCGCACCGGGGATCCGCGCCTGGATGTCCTGCAGCTCCTGCTGCGCCTGGAGCAGCTCGGCGTCGGTGTCCTCCAGGTCCGCGTGCAGGCCCTCGAGCGCGCCGTCGGTGGCGCGCTGCTGGTCCTCGGTGGTCCGGCGACGGTCGTCGAGGTCGTCGGCGGTCGCGGGCAGCGTCGTCGCGGTGAGCAGGCCGAGGCCCAGCAGCGCGACGACGACGCGCCGCAGCGTGGAGCGCGTCGTCGGGGGCGTCGTCGGGCGGGGCATGAACCTCACACCTTCGTGTATCGGCTGAGAGTGACCACGGATGAGATGGCGGCGAGCAGGATCGCGACGGCGACGAGCAGCGGGGCGATCGTCCAGACGGCATCCGTGCTGATGTACGGGACGAACTGCACCGACTGCGCGAGCCAGTCCTGGACGAGGTAGGTGACCCCGAACCACAGGCCGGCGACCGCGAGCGCCGCGCCGATCGTCGCCGCGATCGCGCCCTCCAGCATGAACGGCAGCTGGATGAAGAGGTTCGACGCGCCGACGAGGCGCATGATCCCCGTCTCCCGGCGGCGGCTCAGGGCGGACAGGCGGATCGTCGTCGTGATGAGCAGCACCGCGGACAGGAGCATGACGGCAGCGAGGCCGGCGGCGACGAGGCTCGCGCGGTTGAGGACGAGGATGAGCGGCTCGATGACCTGCCGCTGGTCGCGGACGACCTCCACCCCCTGGCGCCCGGTGAAGACGTCCGAGACGACCTGGTACTGCTCGGGGTCGACGAGCGCGACGCGGTAGGAGGCCTGGAGCTGGTCGGCGGTGACGCCGGCGGCCCACCACTCCTCGGCGAAGCGCTCCTGGAACGCGACGTACGCGTCCTCCTTGGACTCGAAGAACACCTCCTCGACGTACGGGTCGAGCGCCTCGCCCTCCAGCTCCGCGCCGATCGCCTCGATCTGCTCGGGCGTCGCCTCGCCCGCGGCGCACGTCGGCTGCTCGGACTGGGCGGGGCAGAGGAAGATCGAGACCTCGACGCGGTCGTACCAGTCGTCCTTCATCTGGTCGACCTGCACCTGCAGGAGGCCGGCGGCGCCGACGAACGTGAGGGACACGAAGGTCACGAGGATGACCGAGATGGTCATCGACAGGTTCCGACGCAGGCCGATGCCGAGCTCGGACAGGATGAACTGCAGTCTCATGGCATCCCCCTCAGCGGTCCGAGCCGTACACGCCGCGGGACTGGTCCCGGACCATCCGCCCGTTGTCGAGCTCGATGACGCGCTTGCGCATCTGGTCGACGATCTCGTCGTCGTGGGTGGCCATGACCACCGTGGTCCCGGTCCGGTTGATGCGGTCCAGCAGGCGCATGATCCCGACCGACGTGGTGGGGTCCAGGTTCCCGGTGGGCTCGTCGGCGAGCAGGATCGGGGGCCGGTTGACGAACGCGCGCGCGATCGCCACGCGCTGCTGCTCGCCACCGGACAGCTCGTGCGGGCGGCGCTTCTCCTTGCCGCCGAGTCCGACGAGCTCGAGCGTGTCGGGGACCGTCGTGAGGATGTGGTGCTTCGGCTTGCCGATGACCTGCAGGGCGAACGCCACGTTCTCGAAGACCGTCTTGTTGGGCAGCAGGCGGAAGTCCTGGAACACCGCGCCGATCTGCCGGCGCAGGTGCGGGACCTTCCACGTCGAGAGCGTCGACAGGTCCTTGCCCGCGACGAACACGCGTCCGGCGCTGGGGCGCTCCTCGCGCAGGACGAGGCGAAGGAAGGTGGACTTGCCGGAGCCGGAGGCCCCGACGAGGAACACGAACTCCCCGCGCTCGACCTCCAGCTCGACGTCGCCGAGCGCCGGCCGGGCGCCGCGCGCGTAGACCTTGGAGACGTTCTCGAATCGGATCACGTGAGAGCCAGTCGTCGGGGGCAGGGCACCGCTGGCGGGACCGGGCACGGCTGCGCGCGCACGAATCCCATCAGACCGTTTCGAGAGTAGGCAGACGGGACCGGAGGAACGGGCCGTGACACGCCGACGGGGCTCAGGCGGGCGACTGGCTCTGGTTGCGGCGCCAGCGGATGCCGGCCTCGATGAAGCCGTCGATGTCCCCGTCGAACACCGCCGACGGGTTGCCGACCTCGTGCTCGGTCCGCAGGTCCTTGACCATCTGGTAGGGCTGCAGGACGTAGGAGCGCATCTGGTCGCCCCAGCTCGCCTTGATGTCCCCGGCGAGCTCCTTCTTCTGCGCCTGCTCGGCCTCCTTCTGAAGCAGGAGCAGGCGCGACTGCAGCACGCGCAGGGCCGCGGCGCGGTTCTGGATCTGGGACTTCTCGTTCTGCATCGACACCACGGTCCCGGTGGGGATGTGGGTCAGCCGCACGGCGGAGTCGGTCGTGTTGACGGACTGACCGCCCGGGCCGGACGACCGGAACACGTCGACCTTGATCTCGTTCTCCGGGATGTCGATGTGGTCGGTGCCCTCGATGAGCGGCACGACCTCCACGGCGGCGAACGACGTCTGACGGCGTCCCTGGTTGTCGAAGGGCGAGATGCGCACGAGACGGTGCGTACCGGCCTCGACGGACAGGGTGCCGAACGCGTACGGCGCCTTGACCTCGAACGTCGCGGACTTCAGGCCAGCCTCCTCCGCGTAGGAGGTGTCCATGACGGTGGTGGGGTAGCCGTGCCGCTCGGCCCAGCGCAGGTACATGCGCATGAGCATCTCGGCGAAGTCGGCCGCGTCCACGCCGCCGGCGCCGGAGCGGATGGTGACGACGGCGTCGCGCTCGTCCCACTCGCCGGACAGCAGGGTGCGGACCTCGAGCGCGCCGAGGTCCTTCTTGATGCCCTCGAGCTCGGCGTCGGCGTCGGCGAGGGTGTCCGCGTCGTCCTCCTCCTGCGCCATCTGGACGAGGGTCTCGAGATCCTCGATGCGCTGGTCGAACGTCTCGATCCGCTCGAGCTCGCTCTGGGCGTGGGAGAGGGCGGAGGTGACCTTCTGCGCGGCGTCGGTGTCGTCCCACAGGTCGGGCGCGGAGGCCTGGTCGGACAGCTCGGCGATGCGCTCCCGCAACCGGTCGGGGTCGCTGACCGCCCGGATGGTCCCGAGGGTGCTCCGGAGGGCGGCGATCTCTGCGGGGAAGTCGGTGGCTGCCACGAGGGTCGAGGGTATCGCGCGGTGCCGGGCCCCCTCACCCGGCCGGGCTGCCGGCCCGGCCCTCGGAAGCGCCGCCGCCTCAGTCGGCGCGAGCCCGGGACGTCGCTCGGAGAGCGATCCCGTCGGACCACGCGGCGGTGACCCAGGAGATGAGCGGCGGGCGGGCGACGGCGCCGAGCGTCACCTCCGCGGTGCGGCCGTCCGTGCTCGTCCCGACAACCACGAGGCCGGTGAGCCGCGCGGCGCCCGGCGATCGCTCGAGGTGCTCCTGGACGGCTGTCCGGACAGCCGTCTCGGTGAGGACGACGAGCCCGTCGTCCGCAGTGGCGCGGGCGGGGTCGCGGCCGTAGTAGGCGTCCTCACCCATGCTGTCGGCGGCAGCGAGCGCGGCCTGGTCCGCCACCGCCAGGAGGCGCTTGCGCTCGAGGTGGACGCCCGACGCGGAGACGACGACGGTCACCAGCAGCAGCGCGATCACGGCGTAGCAGAGGCTCAGCAGCATGATCTGTCCGTCGTCGCCGCCGTGGTGCAGCAGGCGGCGCACGGGGCCGCCCGGCGCCGGGGCGCTGTCCGGGGTCACGGCCGCTCCCGGCTGCGGTAGTCGTCCACCGGCGCGGTGATGGTCGCACTGACCGGCACCGCGAGCGGCACGGCGTCGCGGACGAACCCGGGCACGCCGGGGAGGGCGACGTCGAGCGCCACCTCGACGGTGAGGGTGGTGCCGGGGCTGAGGCAGTCCGGCTCGCACCGGACCGTGAGGGCACCCGCGGCCAGTGCGGGGTCGAGCCCCTGGTCCTCGAGGGCGATCGCGACGGCCGCAGCGGCACGGGGACCGGCGTCGTCCGGGTCGGCGGTGACGACGGCGCGCGCTGCCTCGCGCGCCGCGCCGTCGACCGCGAAGGTCGCCGCCTGCACCGCCGCCGTGACCACGACGAGGTACACGAGCGGGACCAGCAGCACGACCGTCACGCCGAGGAACTCCACGACGGCGCTGCCCCTGTCGCCCTCCGCCGCGACGAGCCATCGGCGGAACCACGCCCGGATCCTGCCCACCGTGCCGGTCACGGTCCCTCCGCCAGGGCGTGGCCGTCGACGCTCAGAACGCCGCCGGGTCCCAGCAGGCCCAGCACGGGCAGGGGCGCGGAGACCTCCACCCGTACCACGTCCAGGCCCTGCACCACGGCGCGTGAGCCCTCGACGTCCTCGGCGAACCGGGGGGAGAGCGACATGGCGACGAGCTCCCGGGTGCGGGCGGCACCGTCCGCGGCCGTGCGGTCGGCGAGGGCGCCGTACCGGGCCCCTTCGGCTGCGCAGTCGACGAGGGTGGCGCGCACGTGCAGGGCCAGGGCCACCTGCAGCACCCCGAGGAAGACGACGGTGGTCAGCAGGCTGACGAGGACGAACCCGACGACGGCCGAGCCGGCGTCGTCAGCCGCCGACCGAGGTGACACGGCTGATGGCCTGCTCGAACACGGCCGCCAGTGCGTCGCCCGCCAGGGCCCACAGCATCACCACCAGCCCGGCGGTCATGAGCGTGACGAGCACCCAGCCCGGCACGTCACCGCGTTCCGGGTCGTCCTCGTGCGACGACCTGATCACGGGTCGGATGTGGTGCGGGTGCGGCATGGTTCCTCCTCGGTCGGCGGGCGGTTCGGTCGCTACGGCGGTCACAGGTCGAGGCGCAGGGCGATCAGCCGGGGGAAGACGGCGAAGAGGACCGTGACCGGCAGGACGAGGAAGACGACCGGGACGAGCATCGCCACCTCTTTGCGCCCTCCGGCCTCCATGAGCTCCCGGCGCCCCGCCTCACGGACGTCCTGGGCCTGCGCCCGCAGCACGTCCGCCAGGGGCGTGCCACGGTCCACCGCGACGGCGATGGCCTCGCTGAACCGGGCGAGCGGGACGAGCCCCGTCCGGTCAGCCAGGGCGTCCAGCGCAGCCGTCAGAGAGCCTCCGGCGCGGACGTCGGCGACCACCACTGCGATCTCGGCGCTCAGCTCGCCCCGCGCCGTCCGGCTCACCCGGTCCAGCGCCCCGAGCGCGCCCTCGCCGGCTGCCACGGCGAGCGCGAGCAGCTCGGCGACGGTCGGCAGCTCCGCCATGAGGACGCGCTCGCGCCGTCGCGCCTGCTGCGCCAGGCGCTGGTCGCTGACCACCAGTCCGGCGGCCGCCGCCGCGACCACGAGCACCACACCGGCGACCGCGGAGGTCCCTCGGGCGGCAGCCAGCACGATGGCGGCGGCGAGCCCGGCGGCCGCGCCGACGACGGCCAGGACGACCTGCTCGGCGCGGAGCTCCTCGACGGTCTGGCGGCGGCCCGCGCGGACGAGGCGGCGTTGCAGGTCGCCCGTCGAGGAGCCGTGACGTTCGACGAGCCGCACGGCGTCCTGCATGAGCGGCGCGAGCAGTCTGGCGAGGACCGGGAACGGGGACCGCGCCGGTGCCTGCTCCAGCAGGCGCGAGCCGCTCGGCCGACGGCGCAGGTACGGGGCCAGGCGCTGGTCCAGCGTCGGTGTCCGAGCGCGGACGCGCGCCACGACGAGGCAGCCGCCGAGGGCGGCGAGTGCGCCGAGGAGACCCCCGACGAGTGCGGGTGACGTGTCGACGAGCTGCACGAGCGCTGTCATCGGAGCACCCTCACGTCCTCGGGGAGACGGGCTACCCGGAGCATCAGCTGGTACGCGACCACCGTGGACGCCCCGCCGGCGGCGAGGACGAGCGCCCCGGTCGCCGTCCCGTACGCGGCGGCTGCCCCCGGCCGCGTGGTCAGCAGCGCCAGCACGACCCAGGGCGCGGTGGCCGCCAGCCGTGCGGCGTTGACCGTCCAGCTCTGGCGTGCCTCCAGCTCGCCACGCGTGCGCAGGTCCTCGCGCAGGAAGTGCGACAGCGTCCGCAGCAGGCGTCCCAGGTCGCTGCCGCCGACGTCGCGCGTGAGGCGCAGCGCTTCCACGATGCGGTCCGCGACCGGGTCCGCGAGACGGGCCTTGAGGGCGTCGAGGCAGTCGCCGAATCGCCCCGTCACGCGGTGGTCCTCCGCGAAGGCCCGGAACGCCGGGCGCAGCTCCTCCGGCCCCCGCTGGCCGAGCTGCCCCAGGGCCTCCGGCAGCGACAGCCCTGCCCGGATGCCCGACGCGAGGTGGTCGACCACTTCCGGCCACACCTCACGCAACGCCGCCCGCCGTCGTCGGGCGCGGGCACGCACCAGGCTCAGCGGGGCGCCGGCGGCGAGCACCGCGAAGCACATCCCCACCGCCGGGACGCCGGAGACGGCGGTGACGGTCACGAACACCACGACGGCGACCAGTGCGCTGAGTCCGACCAGACCTCCTGCCGACACGCCGGTGACGCCCGCCTGGACGAGGAGGTCGGTGAGCCGGTCGGTCCACCGGCGGGCAGGCGCGGGTCCGGACGGCGGGTCGGACGTCACCGCCCACAGCAGCAGGCACAGACCTGCCCCCAGCACCAGACCGGCGACCACGCCCACCGCTCAGGCCCCCTGCCCGCGCAGGAGCGCGACGACGTCGCACCCCGTGCGCTCGAAGCGCTCGGGATGGGGCGGGAACCCGTCGGCGCGGACCAGCGCGCCGGCTCGTCGGTGGAAGACATCGCTCGTCTCCACCACACCGTTCTCGACCCGACCGGGCACCGCGACGATCTCGCGCGTGCGCCGACGGCCCGAGGAGTCCAGGTCGAGGTGGACGACCAGGTCGATGGCGGCCGCGACCGTCGGGACGACGAACTGCGCGGAGACGTTCTCACCGGCGAGCAGCGGCAGCGTGCACAGCTTGGTGAGCGCCTCCCGCGCGCTGTTGGCGTGGAGCGTGCACATGCCCGGCACGCCGAAGCCTACGAATGGCACATGAGCAGCCGGGAGTGCCCGGCCTACTCCTCCCTGGCCGAACCCGACCCGCCAGGAGGCTCACGATGACCACCGCACCGCACCGACGCGCCGCCCTCTACCTGCGCCTCTCGGAGAAGTCCGAGGAGTCGACGTCGATCGACCGGCAGGAGGCTGACCTCCGCCACCACGCCGAGCGCGAGGGCTGGGAGATCGCTGAGGTGCTCGTCGACGAAGGGATTTCCGGCCGCCGCTCACGCGAGCGCGCCGATCGCGCCGTCGCCATGCTCCGCTCGGGAGAGGTCGACGTCCTGGCCGTCTGGAAGTTCGATCGGTTCTCGCGCCAGGGTCTCGGCGCGCTCGGCCGCCTCATTGAGGCGCTCGACGAGCGGCCCGCGGCGCGCTTCGTCGCCCTGAAGGACGGCCTCTCGTCCGACGCCCCCGCGTGGCGGATCGTCGCGTCTGTCCTCGCCGAGGTCGCCCGCATGGAAGCCGAGAACACCTCGACGCGCGTCTCTTCGTCCGTTGCTGCACTCCGCCGGGCGGGCCGTTTCGCGGGCGGTACGCCGCCGATCGGCTACACGTCGACCCCGGCGCCCGACGGCCCCGGGCGCGTCCTCGTGCCGGACCCCGTCGCGGCGCCCGTGCTGCGTGAGGCAGCCGAGCGAATCGTGGCGGGGGAGTCGGCGTACTCGGTGACGCAGAGTCTCAACGCCTCCGGCGTCCGCCCGCCTCGCGCGAAGTCGTGGAGCGTCCAGGCGCTCACTCAGGCCCTCGCGGGCCACGCGATCGTCGGGCGCGTGAAGGTGAAGGGCGAGATCCTCACCGACGCGGACGGCGTCCCGCTCCAGGTCTGGGAGCCGGTCCTCCCGCTCGACGTCTGGCGCACGGTCGGCGCCACGCTTCGGGCGCGGAAGGCGAAGCGCGCGCCCGTCGGCCAGCGCGCCTCGTCGCGCTCGCGGCTCCTCTCTGGCGTCGCTTCCTGCGCGGCGTGCGGCGGTCCGCTCTACGTCCGCCCCGGCGGTGAGGCCCGAGCGACGGTCTACGCCTGCGGTGCCCGCTCGAACGGGCGCCCGTGCCCCGGGACCGCCGTCACGGCGGAGCGCCTCGAAGAGCACGTCGCGAGCGCGTTCCTCGGGCTCTTCGGCTCATGGGCCGTCACAGCGCCGCGTGAGGTCGAGGCGCCCACGCTCGCGCTAGCAGAGGTCGAGGAGGCGATCGCGGCGACGACGGACGCCATGCGCGTGCGAGGCGCCGACCGCGCGGTCCTCCTGGCGCGCCTTGACGCGCTCGACGCCCGCCGCGAGGTCCTTGTCGCCTCGGCGGCTCGTCCCGCCGAGGTTGAGTACGTCGACACGGGGGAGACGATGCGGGAGGTCTGGGACCGCGGCGACACGCTCGCGCGCCGCGACCTCCTCACGTCGGCGATCGAGTACGTCGCCGTGTCGAAGGGCAAGCGGGGCGCCCACGGCCTGGACCCGGCGCGCGTTGAGATCGGCTGGCGCTTCGACGAGGTGGCAGCAGAGGCGGCGTGAGCAGCCCGGCACACTCCTCCCATGGGACAAGAAGCGGCGTCGTCGCTTCTCCGAGGGGTCTGGAGGTGCTGCCGTGCGTTCGTGCGTCGTGTGCTCTGAGCCCTTCCCAGACGGCCGCCGTCCGCACGCTCTGACGTGCTCGGACCGCTGCCGCCACCGCCGCGCGTGGCTGCGCCGCCGGGACCTCCTCGACGCCGGGCGCGCTGCGCTCGGCCACTGGTCTCCAGGCCGCCCCGGAGGTGTGCGTGCCTCGTCCTAGCGGGCGGGGCGGCCTGATCTATACCCGGCCGCTTCAGCAACGGCCGATGAGTGCGCGTGTTGCTCCTGGCTTCGCACGCACGCCCCGCCGTGTCGCCTCAGGAGGGACACGGCGGCGCGGCCGGTCCGTCGTCGCTCTCTGGAAGGCGTCGACGGACCGGCCCGCGTAGGGCTCCTGGCAAGGCCCGGAGCCTCCTTCCCGCCAGCCCTCATCCCGTCCGCGCCAGGCGCGCGAGACGGCCCCTCTGCATGCCCTAGGGGCACTCCCGCGGCCAGGCGCCGCCCGAGCACGCCCGCCGCGAAGCCGCGGAACTCCACTCACTCATCCCCGCCGGACCCGAGAGCACCCTCTCGGCGCCCCGGCCCTCCTCACAGGAGTTCCCCTCATGGTTAACGCCCTTCTCACCTCCGACAAGATCGCCTCGGTCGCCGCCGCCCTCGTCGGCCAGGACCTCGGCCTCGCTGGGCTGGTCTATCGCGACGTCGACCGCGACCTCGGCGACGGCTCCGGCGACACCGTCAAGGTCCGCGTCCCCGGCGCCCTGGCCTCCCAGACCCGCGGCGTTCGCTCCCTCGACCCGCTGATCCGCGGCGAGATCCGCGAGCAGCACATCGCCGTGACCCTCACGGACGAGGTCTACGACCAGATCCCGCTCGCCCGCGGCACGCTCGACCTGGACCTCGTCGATTTCTCGAAGCAGATCCTCGTCCCGCAGGCCTCTGCGATCGTCCGACACATCGAGCGGACCGTCGCCGCAGCGATGAGCGCCACGCCGGAGACCACCACGATCACCTACGACCCGGCTGCCCCCGCGAAGACCTTCACGCAGATCCGTAAGGCCCTGCGCGACAACGGCGTGACCGCCGAGACTCCGCTCCTGGCGGCCGTCGGCTCCAGCGTCTACGGCGACCTCCTGGACGCCGAGGCCCTGGACGGCGACACGGTCCGCGGCTTCCGCGTCTACGAGTCGACCCGCCTCGCCGCCGAGGAGATCGTCGGCTTCGTCGAGCAGGCCTTCGCCCTGGCCGTGCGCGCGCCGATCGCCCCCGAGGGCGCCCCGTACAGCGCCAGCGTGAAGGAGGGCGGCTTCGCCCTGACCCACGTCCGCGCGTTCGATCCCACGATCGGCGCCGACACGTCCCTCGTGTCGACCCTCATCGGCTGCCGGGCGATGCCCCTCGCGGTCGACAACGAGGACGGCACCGTCACCCTCACGCCCCACGCGGGCGCCGTGCGCGTGGTGACCGCCGCCTGAGGTTCCCCGACCTCGGAGTGAGCAGCCGGGCTAGCCCCGGCCCACTCCACCCCTGCCCAGAGGACAGCCGAGCCCGAGCGCCCGGCCCGCCCCCGTCTGCCTCCCCGGCGGGCGGGGGCTCTCTCTCGCATCAGCTCCGTTCCGCACACACGAGAGGCCACGCCATGACCGCGTTCATCAGCCTGACCGAGAGCGAGCACGGCGACGTCCCCGTCGACTCCGGTCACCTCCTGATCGTCGACCCCTGCCACCTGCCGCCGGATCTCGTCGCCAGCCTCACCCGCCCGAACCGGCACGGCGTGACCGCCGCCGCCCTGGTCGCCACGCCGTCTGGTGACGGCCTCTATCCGGTGATCGGCGAGCGCGGCGCCCTGGTCGTGCTCGACCCGCACCACGACGACACTGATCCGGCGTCGTGGGGCGACGGTCGGGCCTACCGGGAGGTGGTGCTCGATGAGGTGCTCTGAGTGCCGCGCACCCCTGCCCGCCGACGCGGACCCCCGCCGGGTGACGTGCTCGGCGACCTGCCGCTCGGCGCGCAAGCGACGCCGCGACGCCGAGGAGGTCGCCCACCTGCGCGCGGCCGTCGCCGCCAGGGGCGGTCCGCACCCCCGACAGTGACGAAGTGACGCAAGTGATGGTCTTCTCAGTTCAGTTCTCAGCGCTCTCTCCCAGGGCCATGCACCCGATGCACCTTTGCACCCCGGTAGCCGCCTGACGTGGGAGAACGTGAGCCGGCCAATTCCGCCGGCTGCACCCACGAGGGCCAGAACTGCACCCCTGAGCGCTAGAACTGCACCACCTACTTAAAGACGCCGGGGAGGCTCCGCCTCCTGGCCCGGCCGGAGGCCGCTAGACCCTCCGAAGCCTCGCCCCGCATGCCCGCCCTCCCGGGCACCGCCCGCACCCCAGGAGACCCCACCATGCCCGGACTCACGCCCGCCGAAGAGGCGATTCGCCTCAACGAAGCCCGCGCCGCCCTGGCCGCCGACCGCGGCGAGCCCGCCCCGGCCCCGTGGCCCGTCCCGCACCCCGGCGGCCTCCTCGCCTGGGCCGACACCCCCACGTCCGGCCCCGGCCCGTTGCCGCCCCTGGAGACCCGCCGCACCCGCCGCGGAACCCACGGCCCGGACCACCTCGGCTGGCCCGTCGGCCTCCTGCCCGGCGCCCTCATCGCCGCCGACCTGACCGCCCGCGGCCTCGCGTTCGCTCGCGGCGCCGGGTACACCCTCCACGGCGATCGGATCTCCGTCGACCAGGCCGCCCGCATGGTCGCCGACGTCCTGGACGCCGCCGCCTTCCTCCTGCCCGACCCCCGCCTCGCCGCCCTGCGTCAGATCCGCGCCGTGCTCGGCGAGGAGAGCATGGCCGCTCGCCTGCGAGCCTGCGATGACGGCGACCGCGGCGAGATACCCGACGGCGTCGAGTTCCTCACTTGGGCGCGCGCCCTGGACACCTCCGGCCCGATGCGCGCGGCAACCGCCCTCGCCCTGGCCGACGCCACCGACGCCGACCGCGCCGAGGACACCCGCGAGACCGCCGCCGAGCGCGTCGCCCTGCGCCACGCCCTGCGGGCCACCGCCCAGGAGATCCGCGTCTCGGCCGCCGCGCGCCGTGGCGTGGTGGACCTCGTCCGCCCGCACCTCCGCCCGGCGACTCGGCCGGTCGACGCCACGGCCGCCGATGCCTTCCTCGCCCGCTTCGACGCCGAGACCACTCTCCGGCGCTCCGCCCTCGCCCCCGCCTACGCCGAAGCGGGCTCACCCGGCGCTCTGACGAAGACCGCCCTCCTGGCCGCCGCCGACGCCCGCTGGGGCACCCCCGCGCGCCTGCACGGCCACGTCACCTACCGCCCGGCCCGGACGGTCCGGCCATGACCACCGCGGCTCTCCTGGCGCGCCTGGCGGTCCTGGAGGCCCGCCTTGACCGCGCTCTCGCCCGCCCACCCCAGCCCACGACCGGAGGCCGCCCATGCCCGCCCACGGCCACCGCCTAACCCTCGACGGCGTCCAGCGCTACCACTCCGACCCGCTCTTCGACCGCCCGCGCCCGCCGCCCCGAATCCTCCCGGCGCCGCTGGCCCGCGGCGTCGCCGAGCGCCGCGCCGACGTCGCCGCCCGGCGTCGCCTCTCGACCATCTGGGACGACCCCGCCCATGCCACCGAGAAGGCCGATCTCCTGGCCCGCCTGAGCCGCCCCACCTGGCCCCGCTACCGCCCGCATGCAGAGAGGACCGACTGATGGAGCGCAACCGCTATGGCAACTGTCCGCCTCGGCGCCCGAACCTCGACGGCCCGCGAGCACGCCGCACCGCGGCCTATCGCTCGCCCTACGACGTCCCCCGCGGCACCCGCCCAGGCCGGATCCGCACACGCCCGCACACCCCCGCCCGCATCGAAGGAGACCCCCGATGATCCTCGACCCCGTCAACCACACCACCGCCCCCGCCTCGGCGGCCTTCCTGGAGACCGTGCGAGTGAAGTGCCCGGCCCTGAGCGGGTACGCCGACGCCGACCTCCTGGCGCTCGCCGGGGGGATCGCCACCCTCGGCTACGGCGGCGCGCACGCGGACGTCTGGAGCATTGGCCGCGAACTCGGGATGAGCGACCACGACTTCGGCGTCCTCGCCCGCGAGACGTTCGTGACGCTCTACCCGGTCGGAGCCGTCTCGCTCCCGGACGCGCCGTCAGGCTCCTAGCAGAACGCCTGCGCGAGCAGCGCCAGCACGGCGAAGATCGCACCGGCGATGACGTACCCCGTCGCCGCTTGCGCGTCTTCGTCGTGCTTGACGACCCGCGCCTCCAACGCCGCCCTTGCCGCCTCAAGGTCCGCGAGCCGCCGCGCGTGCTCCAGGTCCGTTTCGGCCAGGCGGTCAAGTTCCTTCCGCGTCGCCTGTATGTACCCGCGAAGGGCCTCGGCGAGGTGACTCGGCAGGGCGTAGCCGGAGGCCTCGCCAACTGCCGCGACGCTCCCGGCCGCGCTGCCGACGTGGACGGTCACCGAACGGTTGACGCCTAGTCTCGCGAGCGCTCGCCGGAGCGACGTCGAGAGCCACCGTCGAGCGCCGGTCCCGCCCTGCCGCACGCTCTCGCGGATCGCACCCAGCGCGAGCGCATTCGCGGCGACTGAGAGCACTGTGAAGACCACAGCGACCACCGTGTGCCATTCCACTCGCTGACGGTATCGACCCACGCGCCCTCCGCGACGTGCACCGCACACCGGTCAACCCTGGGGGCCTGCCCCCTCCCCGGGGGTGACCTCCGGCCCGAGACGGCATAGCGCCCGGCCATGCGTACCGGCATGCCGCTGGTCTTCCCCCATTTTCGCCCCACCCCGAGAGGAGGCCCTGCATGGCCTCGACCACCTGCGGCGAGTGCTGTCGGCGCTCCGTCTCGACGAGCGCCAGCACGTTCCCGTACTGCGGCACCCGCTGCGAGGAGGAGGCCGCCGAGCGCCGCGCCCGCCTGGCGCCGCTGACCGCCGACGGCGCCGCCGTCCCCGACCCTCGCCCGCGCCGCGCGGGCACGCTGAGAGGTTTCTGACGATGACCGACACCGCCACCCCGACCGGCGACGTTCTCGACGGCTGGAGCCTGCCGAAGGACTGGACCCAGGGCGCCTGCGACGTGTTCGCCGAGGTCCTGACCCAGCGCCCGGACCTCGCGGGCTCCGACCTCGCCTCGCTGGAGCACGCCTCCGCGCTCACCTCGGCGGCCGAGCGCCTCGACGCCGTCGCGCTCGCCGCTGGCATGGTCTCGACCGGCTCCACCGGGCAGACCGTCGTCCACCCGGCCGCCGTCGAGGCGCGCCTCGCCCGAACCGCCGCGGCACAGATTCTCGCCCGCCTGGCGCCGCCGTCGCCGTCCCACCGCCAGACCGCCAGCGAGCGGGGCCGCGCCGCCGCTCGCGCTCGCTGGGGCGGCTCCGGCTCCGTCCCGATCGGCCGCCGATGACGCGCCGCCCGGCCGTCGTCCGGCGCCCCACGGCCGACGCGGCGACGGTCCGCGCGCTCCCGGCGCTCGACGTCCCTCCGGGCGACCTCCGCGCCGCCTTCGACGTCGTCCGCGCTCACCCCGTCGTCGTCGAGGCCGCCCAGCACGCCCGCTCGCTCAACGAGCGCGAGACCCTCGCCGCTGCGCGCGCGTCGCTCGTCCGGCGCTCGTTGGCCGCCGCGAGCCGCTAGGCCTTTCCGGCGTCGCCGGGCGCCGCCGACGGCGCGTCGCGCCACCACTCGCCGTGCTCGGGGCAGATCCGGACAGACGTGTGCCCGGTATCCGTGATCGACCGCTCGTCCGCGGGGGAGACCCACACGCGCGTCCTACGCCCACACCAGCACTTCACGTCCTCGGACACTGTCGCTCCTCCGCTCCTGGCCCCTGGCCTCGCCCTTGTCGGCGGGGCCAGGGCCTTCCGTCTTTACCCCGCGGCTCAGGCCTCGGGCCGGTCCTCGACCACGACGCCGCCGAAGTCGACGACCCGGCCGCCTACCTCCGTCACCTGGAAGACGAGGAGCCGCCCGCGCGCGGGGTAGCGGATCACGGCCCCGCTCGCCGAGTGCGGCTTCCCGTTGTCGCCTCGGCGCCAGCGGAGACGACCGAGCACGCCCGCGCCGTCCGAGACGGTCCAACCGCGTTCGTCCTCCTCGACGACGAGGACGTCGTCGATGCGGACGGCCGCGACTCGCTCGCTCGGCTCCGGTCGCTTCGCGAGCCCCCACACGGGCGGCGTGCCCGCCGCGTAGAGCACCTCGGCGAGCGGAAGCCGCCGCCCGCGCACGACGAGGCCGTCGTCTCCAGTCGAGATCACCTGGACCGGCCGCACGGCGAGCCCGTCGGCGATCGGCGCTCCCTCGCCGAGCCAGGCAACGATCTCCGCGGGCCACGGGAGCGAGAGTCGCACGGCAGGCGCGCCCTGCACCGTCTCGACGACCCCTGACACGACAACGTAGAGCCCGCGTGCGGCGATCTCGCGGAGCGCCCTCCGCATCTCTTCGCCGCCGCCGTTCACCCATCCCACGCGCCGCCCGTCCGCATGAACCGCGACGGCACCGGACCAGTCGCGCGGCGGCTCGTCCGGGCTCAGCGCCATCGCTACGGCCGTCCCGACGGGGAGGCGTGGTGCCGATGCCTCACCTCCCTGGACGAGCCGCTCCATCCCTCCGGCGAACCTGACCGGCGCTGGCCGCGGTGCGGGCGTCGCTGCACGCCGCGAGAAGAGACCCATCCCTAAAGTCTGCCGCGTCAGCCGACGTCGCCAGCGTCCCGACTCACCGGGCGCCGCGCCGCGCGCGAGCACCGGCCAAGACAGAGCCCCGCCCCTCCCGACCGGAGGAGCGGGGCTCTTCGTCGTTTACACGCCCTCTCAGACGCCCCGCGCCGCGAGCGCCACCACGCAGACTCTTTGCGCGCGGACTCTCCTCACTTCTCGGGTGAACTGTCTCGACGCTCGATTGCGGACCGCGCCCCTTCCGGAAGGGACTCAAAGAGCGCATCCACCGTTGCCGCCCGCACGATCACCTGCTCTACGATGAGGTTGGTCAACGCGAAGAGGGCCGGAATGAGTCGCTCATCTTCGCTGGCCTCGATCTGCCCCGGATGAACGCTGTTGTTGCCGATGACCCGGACGACGTCCATCGCGCGGGACACGTCGGGATTCAGCCCTCGCCGTGAGAGGCGGCCGATCTTGTCGTGAAGCGACCCTGCGCCCGGTTCTAGACCGTCGACGAGGACCTGGAGTGCGAGCCTGAGCAGCGCCGCCGCGCTGCGAGGGGACACGGCGGACACGTTCCGCGCCTCCTCGTATAGACGACGCACGTCGTCGGGCATCCCCTCCAGCGGGGCGGCGCCTAGACGCACTCCCACGGGGACGACCATCTGTTCCTCTGACCACATGCTCCAGGCATCGCAGTGACTGCACTGCGCCGCGTCGAACTGGCTCGTATCCGACAAGCCGCCGCTGGAGTTTCTCAGGTATACGTCCGACCAGTGCTGCGCTGCGAAGGCGTCGCACGTCGGGCAATTGAACGCCGTGGCGTGGAACGCCGGAACCCGCTGAGACATGTCCGCGATGGTACGGCGCACGTCTCGGCAGATGTGCCATCATCATGATCCGGCACGCCGGCGTTCAGGGCGATGAGCATGTCGAGGCTCTCGGCCTCGCGGACCTCGCCGATGACGATCCGGCTGGGGCGCATCCGCAGCGCCTCCTTGACGAGCCGCCGCAGGGTGATCTCGCCCGCGCCCTCGAGGTTCGGCTGGCGGCACTGGAGCGCCACGACGTCGCGCGTCGGGACCTGCAGCTCGAAGACCTCCTCGCACGTGATGACGCGGTCGCGAGGCGGGATCGAGCCCGCCAACGCGTTCAGCGCGGTCGTCTTCCCCGCCTGCGTCGGTCCCGACACGAGGATGTTGAGCCCCGCGGCGACCGAGGCGTGGAGGAACCGGGCCGCGGCGGGGGTCAGCGAGCCGAGCGCGACGAGGTCCTCGAGCGTGGTGGCCCGCGCCACGAACTTGCGGATGTTGACGGCCCAGTGGCGGCGGGTCACGTCCGGGATGGCGACGTGGAGGCGTTCGCCGCCCGGCAGCGCCGCGTCGGCGAACGGGCTGGACAGGTCGAGACGGCGTCCGGACAGCCGAAGCATCCGCTCGACCAGGTCGCGGACCTGAGCCTCGGTCAGCAGTGTGGTCGTCAGCTCCGGCTGACCGCGACGGGCGACGAAGACCTGGCTCGGCTCATTGATCCAGATCTCCTCGACCTCGTCGTCGTCGAGGTACTGCTGCAGCGGACCGAGGCCGCCGACGGCGTCCTGAACCGCCTTGCGCGTGCCGACCGGGTCCGCCAGGGGCGGCACGTCACCGCGCAGAGCACGCCGGTCGTAGTCGGACAGCACCGCGGTGACGAGGTCGCCGAGCGAGCGTGGATCCGTGAGCGGGTCGATGCCGCGGCGGCGCACCAGCTCGCGCACCTCGTGCTCGACGAGCACGACCGCGTCCCCCTGCACGACAGTCATCCAGCCCCCTGTGCCCCCGGCGGCGCCCCCTGACGCCGCCCAGCGCCCATGGGGCGCGCGCCGAAACTAGCGCAGGTGCGCAGCGACGCGGGTGCCGGCGGACGAGGTGGACACAGCCCGCGGGGACGACACGGACGGGAGCGGCAGGGTGCCGCGTCGGTCAGTCGCGCGGCGCGTCGTCCTGCGCGGGGGCGCCGACGCCGACGGGGGCGGCCGGGGGAGGGGTAGCGACAGGTGACGCCGTTGTCGCCTGTCGCCGCATGCGGGACCGTAGCGCGATCACCAGGAGGGCGACCACACCGGCGGCCAGGGCCCACGGCAGGAGCACGCCGACCACGAGCAGGACGGTACCGACCGCCGTGACGAGGGACTCCCACCCGGTGCTCACGCCGCCCCAGAAGCCTGTCGCGGCGGGCTGGGGCACCGCGTCGGCGGTCCACATCTCGAGGCGGAACGTCGCCATCTCGACCCGGTCGGCGAGCAGGGCGCGCTGGGAGAGCAGCCGCTCGAGCTGCTCCTGCCGGTCGGTGAGCGTCTGCTCGGCCTCGATGACCGCCTGGGTCGTCGTCGCCTCGGCGAGCAGCACCTCGAGCCGCCCGACGGAGGTCTCGAGCGCGCGGACGCGGGCGTCGAGGTCCGTGACCTGGCCCGTGACGTCCGTGCTGGTCAGCTGGACGTCGCGGACCTCCCCGAACTGGCGCAGCTGCTCCAGGACCCGCGACACCTCGTCCGCCGGCACCCGCACGACCAGGCTCGCGGTCGAGTCGCCGTCCGGGTCGCTGCCCGCGCTCTCGACCCGCTCGGCGACCCGCCCGCCCGCGTGCTCGACGAGCAGCGCGGCGTCGTTCGCGGCGGCGCGCGGGTCCTCGACCTCCAGGACCACGGAGCCCTCCGTGACGACCTGCCGGGCCTCCGCGCCGAGATCCATGTCCGCCGCTTCGTCCCCGCCGCTCTCGCCGCCCGCGGCGTCGGACGAACCGCCGCCGTCGCTCGCCGCGACCTCCGCCGAGTCGGCGCCCGCGCCCGCCCCCGTGCAGCCGGCCAGCAGCGCCACGGCGAGGGCGGCGGCGGGCAGGGCAGCGGCCGATCGGCGAGGACGGCGCGGCAGGCGGGTGGTGCTCATACGGCCACGCTAGGGCGCGGAAGTCGTCCCATGCATCGTTCCGGGACATCGTGACGGGATCGATGCGCCAGGGGGCCGATGTGACCCTCCCGTGACCGGTCCGACGACGCGCTGTGACCCGGGCGGCGGCGTCCGCGAGCGCCCGACGACGACGCCGCGGCGGCAGGGCCGGGAGCCACGCGCTGAGACCCGGCTGTGACCGGACCCCCGAACGGCGGCCCCGGCAGGGGCCCGGCCCCGCCCGCGTGTGACGATGACCGACGTGTCCGCCGACCGCCCCGCCCGCCCCGCGCACCCGCTCACGCGCGTCCGCACGGGACTGGCCGGCGCCCTGCTGACCCGCGTGGCCGGGCCGGAGCCGGCGGACGCGCGCGCCGCGATCCACAGCGCCCCCGGTCCCCGCTGGTTCGACCCGGACAGCGCCATCGGGCGGGTCCACGGCGACGCGTCGATGTTCCCGGGGGGTGTCCGGGCCCTCCTGCTGCAGTCCCTCCACCCCCGCGCGATGGCGGCGGTCGCCGGGCACTCCGGGTACAAGCAGGACCCGTGGGGTCGGCTGCAGCGCACCGCGACCTTCCTCGCGGCCACGACGTTCGGCCCGGCCGACGACGCCCGCCGGTCCGTCGAGATCGTCAAGGCGGTCCACCGGCGCATCAAGGGCACGACGCCCGACGGCGAGCCGTACGACGCGGAGGACCCGCACCTGCTGCGCTGGGTCCACGTCGCGGAGGTCGACAGCTTCCTCGCCGCGCACCAGCGCTACGGCCGCCGACCTCTCGACGCGGCAGGGTGCGACGAGTACGTGCGCCAGGCCGCCGTCGTCGGCCGGGAGCTGGGCGCCACGGAGCTGCCCCTCACCCTCGCGGAGCTGCGCGAGCAGGTCGAGGCGTACCGCCCGGAGCTGCGACCCACCCCCGCTGCGCTTGAGGCCGCGCACTTCCTGCTCCGCGAGCCGCCCCTGCCCAAGGCGGTGCTGCCGGGCTACGCGCTCATCACCGCCGCCGGTGTCGCGCTGCTGCCCCGCTGGGCCCGGGAGCCGCTGCGGCTGTCGGACGCGCCGCGGTTCGAGCGGGCGGTCGTCCGACCGGTCGGCCGGTTCGTCACCGGCACGATCCGGTGGGCGCTGGACTCGGTGCCGGCCGCGGAGCCGCCCGGCCCCCTCGTCGTGGCGCCGCCGCGCGGGAGCATGCCCGCGCCGTCCGCCTGACCGGCCCGTGCGCGACCCCGCCGTAGGCTCACCGGCATGATCGCCGTACGGCTGCGGGGGCTCGTGAAGCGCTTCGGCGCCACGACCGCCGTCGCGGGCGTCGACCTCGACATCCCCGCCGGCTCGTTCTACGGCGTCGTGGGACCCAACGGCGCGGGCAAGACCACCACCCTGTCCATGGCGACCGGCCTCCTGCTGCCGGACGCCGGCACGGTCCACGTCCACGACGTCGACGTGTGGCGGCACCCGCGCCAGGCGGCCCCCCTGCTCGGCGTGCTGCCGGACGGGCTGCGGCTGTTCGACCGGCTCACCGGTCCCGAGCTCATCTCCTACGCCGGCCTGCTGCGGGGCATGGACCGCGACGTCCTGGCCGCCCGGCGCGACGACCTCGTCGCCGCGCTCGACCTCGGCGGCGCGGGCAGCACGCTCGTCAGCGACTACTCGGCCGGCATGACGAAGAAGGTCGCGCTCGCGTGCGCCCTCGTGCACGCGCCCCGGGTCCTCGTGCTCGACGAGCCCTTCGAGGCGGTCGACCCCGTCTCCGCCACGGCCATCCGCGGGATCCTCCGCGGCTTCGTCGCCGCCGGCGGCACCGTCGTGCTGTCCAGCCACGTCATGGCCCTCGTCGAGCAGCTGTGCGACCACGTCGCCGTCGTCGGCGGCGGGCGCGTCCTGGCCGCGGGCACGCTCGACGACGTGCGAGGTGGTCAGGACCTCGAGGGCAGGTTCGTCGCGCTCCTCGGCGGCCTGCCCGGCCAGACGGAGCTGTCGTGGCTGCGACCGTCCTCCGGCTGAGGGCGGTCCTGCTGCGGCGTGCCCTCGCCGCGGAGCCGTGGCGGCTGGTCCTGCTGGTCCTCGGGTGCGTGTGGGCGCTGCTGGCCGTGCCCTCGGTGCTCGGTGGCATGACGTGGGTCTCGCGGCAGTCGCCCGACGTCGCCCACGACGTGCTGGTCGTCGCGGGGACGCTCCTGGCCCTCGGCTGGGCCGTCGTCCCGGTGCTCGTGCCGGGACTCGACGACTCCCTGGACATCCGCCGGTTCGCCACCACCGGCGTGGCGCCCGCCCGGCTCGTCCCCGGCCTGCTGCTGGCGTCCCTGCTCGGTGTCCCGACCGCCTTCACCGGCATGCTGACGCTGGCGCCCGTCGTCGCGTGGTCGGAGCCGGGGCGGGGGGCCGCGCAGGTCGCGGCCGTGGTCCTCGCCCCCGTCCTGCTCGTCACGTGCGTCGTGACGTCGCGGATCACCACCGGTGCGGTGGCGCGGCTCCTGGGTGCCCGGTGGTCCCGCGAGCTGGCGCTGGCGGCCGGCGCGCTGGCCGTCGTCGGGCTGGTCGTCGCGGTCGCGCAGGTGCGACGGCTCGGCCTGGAGGGCGTCCTGGAGGGCGTACCGGAGGTCGCGGCCGCACTCGGGTGGACCCCGTGGGGAGCCGGGTGGTCCGCCCCCGCGATGCTCGCGGCGGGGGAGACCGCGACCGCCGTCGGCCAGGGCCTGGTCGCCGTGGCCGGCGCCGCGGTGGGCATCGGCGTGTGGGCGGTCCTTCTGCGTCGTTCCCTCGTGCAGCCGCCGTCGCGGTCCGGTCGCTCGCGGCGCCGCCTCGACGCGATGCTGCCGCGGCCGTCCCGGCCCGGTGCCACGACGCGTCCGACGACGACGGCGCCCGGCCCGGCCGCGGCCCGTGCGGTCGCGCTCCGTTCCCTGCGCTCCTGGACGACGGACCCGCGGTACACGAGCGCGCTCGTGGGTGCCGTCGCCCTGCCGGTGATCATCGTGCTGCTCGCCGCCACGGTGGTCGACGCCCCGGCCGCCGTCGCCCTGAGCATGGCGCCGCTCATGGCGGGCACCATCGCGTGGGGGCGGCACAACGACACGGCGTTCGACGGCACCGCCCTGTGGCTGCACGTCGTCTCGCAGGTGCCGGGGTGGGCGGACCGGGCCGGACGGGCGGCGGCCACGCTCGTGTGGGCGGCGCCCGTGCTCGTCGTCGTCGCGGTCGCCGGGGCCGTCGTGGCGGGGCGGGCCGATCTCGCGCCGGCGAGCGTGGGCGCGGCCGTCGGCGTCCTCGGTGCGGGCCTGGCCGTGTCGGCCGTGTCCAGTGCGGCGCTCGTGTACCCCGTGCCGGCGCCGGGTGCCAGCCCCTACGCCGCGCAGGCCGGCTCGCTCGGCGCGAGCCTGGTGGCGCAGCTGGTGACGTCGCTGGCGACCGCGGTCGTCTGCCTGCCCGTGACCGCGCTGTACCTCGCGGCGCTGTGGTGGCGCCCGGGCCTGTCGTGGTTCGTGCTCGCCGTCGGCATCCTCGGTGGCGCGGCGGCGCTGGTCGGCGGCGTCGTGGTCGGCGGTCGGGTCTACGAGGTCCGCGCCGTGCGGCTGCTGGCGAGCGTCGACTGACGGTGCCCACCGGCCCCAGAGCTGCGGGGGGCGCCCGGCGCTCACGGCGAGCCGCGCTCGGACCGCCGCGGCCCTGTCCGGACCCCGACGTAGACTTCCGCGCATGAGCCAGACCACCGGACCCGAGGACCCGTACGGCGCCCCTGGTGACGGCACGTCGACGAGCGTGCTGGAGCGCACGGAGGCGCGCGAGGAGCTCGAGCCCGGTGACCGGGAGCGGTTCTCCCACTACGTCCGCAAGGAGAAGATCCTCGCCTCCGCGGTCTCGGGCACCCCCGTCGTCGCGCTGTGCGGCAAGGTCTGGGTCCCGGGACGCGACCCCCAGAAGTTCCCGGTGTGCCCGGTGTGCAAGGAGATCTACGACGGTCTGCGCGACCCGCAGGACGGCGGGCCCGGCGACTCCGGAGGGCCCGGCTCGGGCGGCTCCGGCGCGGGCTTCGGCTCCGGCGGACGGTGACCCGCCCGCACCACGGCGCCCGGCACCACGGCGTCCCTGCTCAGCAGGGCCCTGCCGTCGCGTCCACCGCCGCCGCGTCCCACCTGTCCCCGGCCTTCCCGGCCCGCGCCCCCTGGGGCACGGCCCAGAAGCTCCGCGCCTGGCAGGCCGCGGCGCTCGAGGCCTACGAGGCACGCCACCCCCGGGACTTCCTCGCCGTGGCCACGCCCGGTGCCGGCAAGACGACGTTCGCCCTGCGCATCGCGACCGACCTGCTCGAGCGCGGCGTGGTCCGCCGCGTGACGGTGGTGGCGCCCACCGACCACCTCAAGCGCCAGTGGGCGGACGCCGCGGCGCGGGTCGGCATCCACCTGGACCCCAACTTCCGCAACGCCCAGGGTCGGCACGGGTCCCACTACGACGGCGTGGCGCTGACGTACGCGCAGGTCGCCACGAAGCCCGCGCTGCACGCCGCCAAGACGACCGCCGCGCCCACCCTCGTCATCCTCGACGAGATCCACCACGGCGGTGACGCGTTGTCGTGGGGCGACGCGGTGCGTGAGGCGTTCGAGGGTGCCACCCGCCGCCTCGCGCTGACCGGCACGCCGTTCCGGTCCGACACCGCTGCCATCCCCTTCGTCGGCTACGCGCCGGACGCCGACGGCATCCGTCGCTCCGTCGCCGACTACACCTACGGGTACGGCCACGCGCTGCGGGACGGCGTCGTCCGGCCGGTGCTCTTCCTGTCCTACAGCGGCGCGATGCGCTGGCGGACGCGGGCGGGGGACGAGGTGAGCGCCCGGCTCGGCGAGGAGACCCTGACCAAGGACATGACGGCGCAGGCCTGGCGCACCGCCCTGGACCCGGAGGGCGAGTGGATCCCGTCCGTCCTGGCCGCTGCCGACCGCCGGCTCTCGGAGGTCCGACGGTCCGTGCCGGACGCCGGTGGGCTCGTCATCGCGACCGACCAGGCCGACGCGCGCGCCTACGCCGCGCACCTGCGCCGCCTGACGGGGGAGCCCGCGACCGTCGTCCTCTCCGACGACGACGGCGCCTCGGACCGGATCGACGCGTTCTCCACCGGGGACTCGCGGTGGATGGTCGCCGTCCGCATGGTGTCCGAGGGCGTCGACGTGCCGCGCCTGGCCGTCGGCGTCTACGCCACGTCGACGGCCACGCCGCTGTTCTTCGCCCAGGCCGTCGGCCGATTCGTGCGGGTGCGTCGACGCGGCGAGACCGCATCGGTGTTCCTGCCGAGCGTCCCGCAGCTCCTCGCGCTCGCCGCCACGCTCGAGCTCGAGCGGGACCACGCGCTCGACCGGCCGGCCGGGCCGGACGCCCCGCAGGAGGAGGACCTGCTCCTGCTCGAGGCCAACCGCGCCGAGAAGGGCTCCGACACGGTGGGGGAGGACGGCGTCGTGGGCGGCTTCCAGGCGCTGGAGGCCCAGGCGAGCTTCGACCGCGTGCTGTTCGACGGAGGCGAGTTCGGCACCGGGGCGGACGTCGGCTCGGAGGAGGAGCTCGACTTCCTCGGCCTGCCCGGCCTGCTCGACGCGGACCAGGTCCGGACGCTCCTGAGCCAGCGTCAGGCCGACCAGGTGGGCCGCGGCAAGGGCAGCGGCCGAGCTGCCGACGCGCCCACGGTGGACCACCGGCGGCTCGCGGAGCTGCGCAAGGAGCTCAACACGCTCGTGGGTGCGTGGGCCCGGCGCAGCGGCCAGCCGCACGGCTCGGTGCACACGGAGCTGCGGCGCCGGTGCGGTGGGCCGGAGGTCGCGACGGCCACCGCCGAGCAGCTCGAGGCGCGGACGGCCATGGTCCGGGACTGGTTCGTGGGACGCCGCTGACCTGCGGTGACGCGCGAGCCGACCGCTTGTACCAGGCGTGGACGAGTTTCGCGCGACTTGCTGTCAACCCCCCTTTCAAGATGCGGACCTCGATCGCCGCTGTCACGCTCAGTCGAACGGATTCGTCCGCAAGACCTCCACAGTCCGCACACAGGGACTCGAGCGAAAGGCAGAGATCATGCCCACCTGGCTTCTCATCCTCATCGTCGGCATCGTGCTGCTCGTCTTCGGGATCGCCGTCGAGGCCGCGCAGTTCCTCATCTGGCTCGGCATCATCGTGCTGGTGATCAGCCTGATCCTCGGCCTCGTCGGGGGCCGTCGGAAGGTCTGACCGCGCACCTGAGCGCCGTCGCGCGTCCTGAGCGACGCCGACCACCGCGGTGCTGAGCACCGCCCACGACGCCCGGTCCACCTCGGTGGGCCGGGCGTCGTCGTGCGTCCACCCGTGCGTCCACCCGTACGGGCGACCAGGCCGCTCGGGGGTCACTCCAGGCGGAGGGTCACCGTCGGGATGGCGGGGTCGCCCTGGGACAGGCGCCGCGCCCCGCGCGGCAGCTCGGCGCGGGACCGCCGGTGCCGCTCGACGGCGAGCTGCACGCCGGCCGCCCCGGTCCACCTCGTGTCCACGGCGCCGTGCGCCACGAGCGGCACCATGAGCCCGCGCAGCTCGGCGCCCGGCGGCGTCCACGTCGCGACCGCGTCGTCGGGGCCGGTCACGACCACCTCCTCCACCGCACGCCCGTCGTCGTCGAGTCGCCGCGCGGCGCACTTGCGGCCCCCGACCGAGCCCTTCCGGGCGGACGCCTTCGCGACCGGTGCGAGGTGGCCGTCCGCCCCCTCGCGGGCCACGAGCTTGTAGACCATGCCGCAGGTCGGTGCGCCGGAGCCGGTGACGACGGACGTCCCGACGCCGTACGCGTCCACCGGAGCGACCGCCAGGGCGGCGATCGCGTGCTCGTCCAGGTCTGAGCTGACGACGATCCGCGTCCTCGTCGCCCCCAGGGAGTCGAGCTGGTCCCGCACCTCCTGCGCCAGCTGGGTCAGGTCGCCGGAGTCCAGGCGGACCGCGCCCAGCTCGGGGCCGGCCGCCTCGACGGCGTTGCGCACGCCCTGGGGGACGTCGTAGGTGTCGACGAGCAGCGTCGTCCCGACTCCCTGCGCCGCCACCTGGGCACGGAAGGCCGCGCGCTCGTCGTCGTGCAGCAACGTGTAGGAGTGGGCTGCGGTGCCGATCGTCCGCAACCCGTAGCGGCGCCCCGCCTCGAGGTTCGAGGTCCCGTCGAACCCGGCGACGACGGCGGCGCGCGCGGCGGCCACCGCCGCGTACTCGTGGGCCCGGCGCGACCCCATCTCCAGGCACGGCCGGTCGATGGCGGCCGACGTCATACGGGACGCCGCCGAGGCCACCGCGGAGTCGTAGTTGAGGACCGACAGCGTCAGCGTCTCCAGGAGCAGCGCCTCCGCGAAGGTGCCCTCCACGACCATGACGGGCGAGCCGGGGAGGAACACCTCGCCCTCGGCGTACCCGGTGATCGAGCCGCCGAAGCGGTAGGACTCCAGCCACCGCAGCGTCTCGCGGTCCACGACGCCCTGGCGGGACAGGAACGACAGCTCCTCCTCGCCGAACCGGAAGTCGGCGAGCGCCTCCAGGACACGGCCCGTGCCCGCGACGACGCCGTAGCGGCGGCCCGGCGGGAGCCGGCGGCTGAAGACCTCGAAGACGCAGTGCCGCCGGGCAGTGCCGTCGGCGAGGGCGGCCTGGAGCATGGTGAGCTCGTAGCGGTCGGTGAGCAGCGATGTCGAGGGGCGTGGCCCCGTCCACCCCGTGGCCGGGGCGAGGGACAGGTGGGGCGCCGTCGGCGAGGGCAGCTCTGCGCTCATGGCCTCACCGTAGGGCGGCCCGGCCAGGGCGTGCGCCTCACGTCCTCGCGGGGTCGTCCGTGCCGACCCTTCCGGCCGTCACCCGAACGGTCCTCGGCCCTGCGCGGACCCCGGTCCTGGGCGAGCCGCGGGCACGCACGCTGCCTACAGTGTCCGCATGAGCACCGTGCCCGCCGAGGACGTCCGCACCGAGGGTGCGCGCCTCGCGGACGGCTGGACGACCGTCGTCTGGAACGACCCGGTGAACCTCATGAGCTACGTCACCTGGGTCTTCCGGACGTACTTCGGGTACTCCGAGGCCAAGGCCCACCGCCTCATGCTCCAGGTGCACCAGGAGGGTCGGGCGACGGTGTCACGCGGCAACCGCGAGCAGATGGAGGTCGACGTCCAGGCGATGCACGGGTACGGCCTGTGGGCCACCGTGCAGCCGGCGGAGGCCTGATGCGCACCTTCGTCCCCGAGGGCGCTGCGTACGTGGCTCGCCTCGAGGCGCCGGAGCGCGCCGTCCTCCTGGACGTCGTCGACGACGTGCTGGGGCTCGTCGGGGCCCGGGCGGCGCAACGGACGCGTCCCGGGGCGGGCGCCGACGACCCGCTCGCCGCGGTGCAGATGACCACCGCGCCGCTGCCGCCGCCCACCGACCCCGCGCTGCTGCGGCTGCTGCCCCCCGCGTCGGCGGACGCGGAGGTCGCCGCGGAGTTCCGCCGGCTCACGGAGCTGGACCTGCGTCGGTCCAAGTCGGACCAGCTGCTGCGCCTGCGGGCGTGCATCGACGCGGCCGGTCCCGACCTGGTCGTCGTGCCGAGCGAGGCGCCCCGCGTCGCGGCGGCGCTCACCGACGTCCGGCTCGTCACCTCCGAGCGCCTCGGGCTGCGCAGCGACGAGGAGGCGGACGCGCTCTACCGCCTCGTCCTCGGTGAGCAGGACGGCGGGGACCACGAGGGCTCCGCGCACGGCGAGGCCGTCGACGACGAGCGTGAGCAGGCGCACCGCCTGCTCGCGACGGTGTACGTCATGCTCAGCATGCTCCAGGAGTCGCTCGTGGGGCTCATGCTGGGCGGCCTCCCCGACGCCGACGACGGTGACGCAGGCGACACCCCCGGTGCGACGGGCGCCACGGAACCGCCGACCACGCCCCGTTAGGCTCGCCCCGTGACAGACGCGGCCGCGCCGATCGGCATCTTCGACTCGGGGGTCGGCGGGCTGACGGTCGCCCGGGCGATCATCGACCAGCTCCCCGACGAGTCGCTCCTCTACATCGGGGACACGGCCAACGGCCCGTACGGTCCCAAGCCGCTCGCCGCCGTCCGCGCGCACGCGCTGGAGGTCATGGACGACCTCGTGGACGCGGGCGTGAAGATGCTCGTCATCGCGTGCAACAGCGCCTCGGCGGCCGTGCTGCGGGACGCGCGGGAGCGGTACACGCAGCGGCGCGGCCTGCCCGTCGTCGAGGTGATCCTGCCGGCGGCGCGGCGCGCGGCCGCGGCTACACGGACGGGCCGCGTCGGGGTGATCGGCACCCGCGCGACGATCGAGTCCCGCGCGTACGACGACGCCTTCGCGGTCGCGTCGGACCTCCGGCTCACCTCCCAGACGTGCCCGGAGTTCGTGCGGCTCGTCGAGGCCGGGCACACGTCCGGCCCCGAGGTGCTGGCCGCTGCGCGGGAGGCGCTCGCGCCGGTCGTCGCGGCCGACGTCGACACCCTCGTGCTCGGCTGCACCCACTACCCGCTGCTCACGGGCGTGATCTCGTACGTCATGGGCGACCGCGTGACGCTGGTCTCCAGCGCCGAGGAGACCGCCAAGGACGTGTACCGCACCCTGGTCGAGCACGGGCTCCAGCGCGACCCCGCCCTCGGCCCGCCCGTGCACCGGTTCCTCGCCACGGGCGACGCCGCGTCGTTCGACCGCCTGGCCCGGCGCTTCCTCGGCCCGGAGGTCCTCGCCGTCGAGCCCGCGAGCACGCTGCGGTGAGCCGGGTGGTCGTGTGCGACTGACCGTCGTCGGGTGCGCGGGCTCGTTCCCCGGGCCGACGTCCGCGGCCTCGTGCTACCTGGTCCAGGCCGACGACGCGGACGGGCGCACCTGGAACGTCGCGCTGGACCTGGGCAGCGGAGCGCTGGGGCCGCTGCAGCGGCTCTGCGACCCGGTCGACCTCGACGCCGTCGGCCTGTCGCACCTGCACCCGGACCACGTCGCCGACGTCTCGGGCCTGTACGTCTACCTCAAGTACCGCCCGGGCGGCCCCGGGCGCGGCGCGCCCCTCCCGGTGCACGGGCCCTTCGGCACCGCGTCGCGACTGGCGGAGGCGTACGGCCTGGAGCCGGGGGAGTCGATGGCCGACCACCTCGCGGTGCACGTGTGGCAGCCGGGCAGCCCGGTGCGGGTCGGGCCGATGACCCTCACCCCCTTCGCGGTGGAGCACCCCGTGCCCGCGTACGGCGTGCGGGTCGAGGGACCGTCGGACGCGGACCCGGAGCAACGGGTCGTCCTCGCCTACAGCGGGGACACCGACGCGTGCGACGGGCTGGACCGGCTCGCCGCCGGCGTCGACGTCCTCCTGGCCGAGGCCGCCTTCGTCGAGGGTCGCGACGACGCGATCCGCGGCATCCACCTCACCGGCCGGCGCGCGGGCGAGGCGGCCGCGTCCGGTGGCGCCGGCTCGCTCGTGGTCACCCACGTCCCCGCGTGGAACGACCCGGGCCTCGCGGCGGCCGAGGCGGCCGAGGTCTACGACGGACCCATCCGGACGGCGGAGCCCGGACTCGTCGTCGTGCTGTGACGGGCGGGCCGCGACGCACCGCCTAGGGTGGGCGCTCATGACCACCACCCCTCCCGCAGCAGGTGCCGCGCCCTCGACGGCCCGCGCCGACGGTCGCCGCCCCGACGAGCTGCGTCCGGTCCGCTTCACGCGCAGCTGGCTCGACACGGCCGAGGGCAGCGTCCTCGTCGAGTTCGGTCGCACGCGCGTGCTGTGCGCGGCGTCCTTCACGGAGGGCGTGCCGCGGTGGCGCAAGGGGTCCGGCGAGGGCTGGGTCACGGCCGAGTACGCGATGCTGCCCCGCTCGACCGACACCCGCAGCGACCGCGAGTCGGTGCGCGGTCGGATCGGCGGGCGGACCCACGAGATCTCCCGGCTCATCGGACGCTCCCTGCGGGCCGTCGTCGACGTCAAGGCGCTCGGCGAGAACACGATCGTGCTGGACTGCGACGTCCTCCAGGCCGACGGCGGCACCCGGACCGCGGCCATCACCGGCGCCTACGTCGCCCTCGCCGACGCCGTCGCGTGGGCCCAGGCCACCAAGGTCGTCCCGGCCGTCCGGACGGTCCTGCGCGACTCGGTCGCAGCGGTCAGCGTGGGCATCGTCGACGGCACGCCGGTTCTCGACCTGCCCTACGTCGAGGACGTCCGCGCCGAGACGGACATGAACGTCGTCGTCACCGGCGACGGGCGGTTCGTGGAGGTGCAGGGCACGGCCGAGCAGACGCCGTTCGACCGGGCCGAGCTCGACCGCCTGCTCGACCTGGCCCTCAGCGGCACCGCCGAGCTGACGCGGCTGCAGCGCGAGGCGCTCGCCGCCCCGGTCCGGGCCGGCGCGTGACCGCCGCCGGTCCCCGGCTCGTCCTGGCGACGCACAACCGGCACAAGCTCGTCGAGCTGCGCGAGATCCTCGCGCCCGTCGTGCCCGGCCTGGCCCCCGAGGACGTCGTGGGGGCGGCCGACGTCGGCGCCGAACCGCCCGTCGAGGACGGGGTGACGTTCGCCGAGAACGCCCTCATCAAGGCTCGGGCGCTCGCGCGGGCGACCGGCGTCGTCGCGCTCGCGGACGACTCGGGCCTGTGCGTCGACGTCCTCGGCGGGGCGCCGGGCGTCTTCTCGGCGCGGTGGTCCGGCTCCCACGGCGACGACCACGCCAACCTCGCGCTGCTGCTGGCGCAGCTCGAGGACGTGCCCGACGAGCATCGCGGCGCGCAGTTCACCTGCGCCGCCGCGCTGGTCGCGCCCGACGGGTACGAGCACGTGGAGGTGGGGGTGCTGCGGGGCCGCCTGGCCCGCGTCGCACGCGGGCGGAACGGCTTCGGCTACGACCCCGTCCTCGTGCCCGACGAGCAGCCCGCCTGGGCGACCGGCCCGGTCACCTGCGCCGAGCTGTCACCGCAGGAGAAGAACGCGATCTCCCACCGTGGTCACGCCTTCCGGTCGCTCGCCCCGGTGGTGGCGCGGGTGCTCGCGAGCGCGTCCGGCTGACGCGTCCCGCCGACCGCCCGCGTCAGGGCAGGCGGCCCACGTGGGCCATCGCCTGGCGCAGCAGGTAGCCCTGCCCTCCGGTCATCTCGACCTGCACCTGCTCGCTGCAGGCCTCCTCCGGCGTCAGCCAGGCCAGGTCCAGCGCGTCCTGCTGCGGCTCGCAGTCGCCCGCCACCGGCACCACGTAGGCGAGGGCCACCGCGTGCTGACGGGCGTCGTGGTACGGGGTGACGCCCGGCGTGGGGAAGTACTCCGCGACCGTGAACGGCTGGGGAGCGGCGGGGATCTGCGGCAGCGCCATCGGACCCAGGTCCTTCTCCAGGTGCCGGACGAGGGCGTCCCGGACCCGCTCGTGGTAGAGCACCCGGCCGGACACCAGCGCCCGCGTCATCTCACCCGCGCCGTTGACGCGCAGGAGCAGGCCCACGGCGACGACGTCGCCGCTGTCGTCCACGCGCACCGGTACCGCGTCCACGTAGACGAGGGGGAGCCGACCACGGACGGCGGCGAGCTCGCGCTCGGTGAGCCAGCCGTCCGGCGTCGGCTGCTCGGGGAAGTCGGCCGTCTCGGTCATGGGGGCGAGGCTACCGGCCGGGGACCCGCGACCGTGGTCGGCGCGGACCGACGGGTCGCGAGCGGCCGCCGCGGAATAGCACCCGCCGCACGGTGTTGGCACAGGAGCGGGTGGGGACCCCGCCATGACGAACGAGGACGCCGGAAGGGGACCTGTGGCGACCATCGACCTGACCGACCAGACCTTCGAGCAGACGGTCACGAGCAACGACATCGTGCTCGTGGACTTCTGGGCGGCGTGGTGCGGCCCCTGCCGCATGTTCGCGCCCGTGTTCGAGCAGTCGTCGGAGCGGCACCCCGACGTCGTGCACGCCAAGGTCGACACGGAGACGGAGCAGGCCATCTCCCGGGCCGCCCAGATCCGGTCCATCCCGACCCTCATGGCGTTCCGCGAGGGCGTCCTCGTCTTCGCGCAGCCCGGTGCTCTCCCGCGGGAGGGCCTCGAGCAGGTGCTCACGGCGGTGCGTGGCCTCGACATGGACGAGGTGCGGGCGAAGCTCGCCGCGCAGCGCGAGGCCGCTCGCCGCTGAGCCCGGTCCGTGCTGGGACCGGTCCGCTCGAGCGCGCCGGACGGCGGCGTCGCACGCCGGTCCCCAGGCTCCCCCGAGAGGTTCAGGCCTCGACCGTGACCCCGCGCCAGAACGCGACCCGGTCACGGACGTGCGCCGCCTCCGGCTTCGGCTCCGGGTAGTACCAGGCGGCGTCGGGGTTGGTCCGCCCGTCGACCTCGAGCGTCCAGTAGGACGCCGTGCCCTTCCACGAGCACACCGTGCGGGTGCCTGACGGTCGGAGGACCGACCGGTCGACGCTCTCCGCCGGGAAGTAGTGGTTGCCCTCGACGACGATCGTGTCGTCGCTGTGCGCGACGACGGTCCCGTTCCACACTGCGCGCACGGTCACCTCACCTCTCGGGCGGCCGTCCGCTGAGGGCAGCGGCGGTCGCGGTCCTGACCTGGTCAGGGCCACGCGGCCCCGACCGTCCGAACGTCCCCGTGCCCGCCGGTGTTCCGCGCCGGACACACGGGACCTCAGCCCCACGACCGGGTTCCCGGCCGCCCCGAGACTGTCGCCATGGACTACGACATCGAGGTCGTCGAGCTGCCGCCCCGTCCCGCCGCCGTCGTGCGACGCGCCGTGACCCGCCCCGAGGACGTGGGCGGGTTCGTCGCCACGGCGCTGGGGGAGGTCATGGCCGCGGTGCGCCGGCAGGGCGTCCTTCCCGCAGGCCCGCCGTTCACCCGCTACGGCGCGACGACGAACGGCCACCTCGACGTCGAGGTCGGGCTGCCCACCAGCACACCCGTGCGCGACACGGGGCGCGTGGCCGCCGCCGAGCTGCCGGGCGGCCGGGCGGTCCGTACCCGCCACGTCGGTCCGCACACCGGCGTCGGTGCCGCGCACGAGGCCGTGTCGCGCTGGATGGCCGAGCACGGGCTCGCGGCGCGCGACCTGCCCTGGGAGTCCTACCTGGACGGCCCGGATGCAGCCCGTCCGCGGACGGACGTCGTCGTGCCGTGCCGGGCCGGGGCCTGAGCCGGCGCACGGACGGGCGGTCAGGGGGTCGCGCCCCTGCCGGCGTGCGCGAGGCGGGAGTCGAACCCGCACGCCCGAGGGCACCAGGACCTAAACCTGGCGCGTCTGCCGATTTCGCCACTCGCGCTCGCCAGGAGCCTACGGCCTGGCCGCGGCCCTCAGTCCAGGCCGAGGTCCCGTCGCAGCTTCGCCACGTGACCCGTCGCCTTGATGTTGTACTGGGCGAGCTCGACGGTCCCGTCCGGCCCGACGACGACGGTCGACCGGATGACGCCCTCGACCGTCTTGCCGTACAGCTTCTTCTCGCCGTAGGCGCCCCAGCTGCTCAGCACCGTGCGGTCGGTGTCCGACGCCAGCGGGTAGGTCAGCGCAGCGGACTCGGCGAACTCGGCCAGGCGGGGCACCGGGTCGGGGGAGATGCCCACGACGGTGTACCCGGCGGCCTGGAGGGAGGCGTAGGAGTCCTCGAAGTCGCACGCCTCCTTGGTGCAGCCGGGGGTCATCGCCGCCGGGAAGAAGAAGACGACGACACGGTTCCCGCGCAGCGACGACAGCGTCAGCGAGCCGCCGTCGGCGGTCGGCAGGGTGAAGTCGGGGGCGAGGTCACCAGGGGCGAGGCGGGCCATGGGGCTCCTTCGACGGCGCGGGGTCGAGCGAGGGCGGGCGGGCGGTCGCCGGCCTGCAGCGGCGGCAGCAACGGCAGCAGCCGTCCGGCTCCACCGACGACGGCGCCCAGCCTAGTTGTGGCGTCCAGTACGGTTCCGCCGTGAGCACCCCGCCCCGCGCCCCCGGGCCCGCTGCCGCCGCCCGAGGTGGCCGGCTGCCGATCCGGATGCTGCACGACCGCGTCCTGGTGCACATGGATGCCGAGTCCTCCGAGCGGCTGTCGACGTCGGGGATCGTCATCCCCGCGACCGCCGTCGTCGGGAAACGCCTGGCGTGGGCCGAGGTGGTCGCGACCGGGCCGCACGTGCGTCAGGTCGAGGTGGGAGACCGGGTCCTGTTCGACCCCGAGGACCGGGCGGAGGTCGAGCTCCACGGCGCGGACTACGTCCTGCTGCGGGAGAGGGATCTGCACGGCGTCGCGGAGCCGCAGGCGGAGGGGACGGGAACCGGGCTGTACCTGTGACCGTTGTGCCTGGTGGACGGCATCGGCACGGCGGAACGGACGTGCGCGCCCTGCGCTCCCGGGGGCGTCGCGGGGGGACTCGAGGTCCGCTCGGGAACCCGGCCGGGTGACCCGGAACGGACAAGTCGGGCCAGTCCGGCCGCAGGCGTTGCGGTGCGGGCGGCGCGGTGGTGCAGTGGTGCCGTGCTGCGGGCGGGGGGTCCGCGCAAGATCGTCCGGGGCTGCCTCGGACGCCGACGAGAGGGAACCGACCATGGTGGACGACACCGCGCCCGAGAGCGGTCAGGGAACCGCCCCGGCGACGGCGCCGGAGGTCGCCCTGCCGGCGGACGTCGAGGCCGCTCTCGTGGACCGCGACGCCAGCCAGGAGGTCATGAGCCTGCTCAGCGAGCACGTGCCGCTCGCCCTGCTCGCTGACCTGGCCATCCCCGAGGGGCCGGCCTCGCCGGAGATCCTGTCCGAGGAGGGCCTGCCCGACGTCGCCTGGTGGGAGGGCGGCGAGGCCTCCGACGCCGAGGACGGCGCGCCCGCGCGCTGAGCCGACCGGAGCCGGGTCCGCGGTGCGCGACCTCACACGACGGCGGTTTCGCATCGCCCCTGCCCGGCTGCTAACCTCGTGCACCGCGCGCCATTAGCTCAATTGGCAGAGCAGCTGACTCTTAATCAGCGGGTTCGGGGTTCGAGTCCCTGATGGCGCACAGGAGAAGGGCCCCGCCGAGGCGGGGCCCTTCGTCGTGCCGGCCGGTCAGCCGTGGCGCCGCGTCACTCCGTGGCGAGGGCGGCGTCCGAGGAGAAGACGAGGCCGAGGGCGACCTCGCCCTGCTGCAGCGCCGCCTTGGTCAGCGGGCCGCCCGGGTCGAGCGAGACGAACTCGGCGACGTCGAGGCCGTAGACGTCCTCGAGCCCCGGCTGGCAGAAGGGCCGCTCCGGGCACTCCGGCGGCCCGCCCAGCACGATCCCGCCGCAGGTCTCCGCGAGCTCGCTGAGCGTCGAGACGCCGTACTCCTCCGCGAACGCCGTCGTCACCGCGAAGGCGTTCTGGTCCTGCGCGTCCGACGGGGTGCCGAACACGAGCCCGACCTCCTCGCCCAGGCCGGTGAGGGCCTCGACGGTCGCGTCCAGGTCGCTGCTCGCGACCGCGTCGGCGTCCGTCCCGTTCACCTGGTCGTTGAGGAACTCCGTGAGCGTGCCGACGTACTCGGGGATCACCGTGAGCTCGCCGGCGAGGAGCGCCGGCAGGTACGTCTCGCGGTTGCCGATGGTCTGCGTGGAGGCGTCGTAGCCGGCGGCGCGCAGCGCCCCGGCGTAGAGCTCCGCGAGCGTGGCGCTCTCGGAGAAGTTGCCGGCGCCGACGACGACGCCCTGGCCCTGCCCGACCTGGTCCTGCTGGTCCAGCCCCTGCTCGGCGAGGAACTCTGCCGCGACCTCGCTGGAGGTGCGACGCTCGACGTCGACGGCCCGGTTGAGGCCGATGAGGATCTCGGTGTCCAGGGCGGCCGAGACCTCGTCGAGGACGCCCAGCAGCGCGTCGTCGCCCTCGACCGCGGCGGCGTTGACGGCCGGGATGATGTTGTCGACGGTCTGCAGGCCCTGGTCGTCGTCGAGGACGACCAGCGAGTCGCCGGCCACCGGGGCGCACTCCTCGAGCTCACCGCCGGCGTCGGCGTCGTCGGTCGCGGTGGTCGCGTCGGGCTCGGGCGCGGTCCCGCCGGAGGAGCCGGGCTCCCCGCAGGCGGCCGTCACCAGCAGCACGGTGGCCAGCAGGCCTGCCCGTGCCAGGGCGGATCGGCGTCGGCGCATGGATCGTCTCCTCGTTCTCGCCCGCCCCGTGGCGGGTCGTCGGGTGTTCCATCGAAGGTGCTCGGACCACAACCGGCAAGACTCCTCCGGCGTTCCCGAGGTCACCGTCCGGTCACGATCTCGCCACGGCACCTCGGCCGGTGCGGAGCGGGACCGGGGTCAGGAGCCGCTGCCCGGCGGCGAGGAGGCCCTCGACCACGAGGCACAGCAGCGCGATGAGGACGGCCGCGGCGAGGACCTCCCCGTAGCGGCGGGTCGCGAAGCCGTCGACGAGGAAACGCCCGAGCCCGCCGCCGCCGACGAACGCCGCGAGCGACACCGAGGCCACGACCTGGACCGCCGCGGTCCGCAGCCCTGCGGCGACGAGCGGCAGCGCCAGCGGCAGCTCGACGCGGGCCAGGGACCGGGTCCGGGACATCCCCATGCCCCGGGCGGCCTCGCGGACCGAGCCGTCGACCTCGCGCAGCGCCGTCCACGCGTTCGCCAGGATCGGCGGTGCCGCGAACACCGCGAGCGCGATCACCGTCGGCCGGTTGCCGAACCCCACGCCGCTCGACGCGAAGATCATGAGCAGTGCCAGCGTCGGGAGGGCCAGCGACGTGTTGGTCGCGGGGATGAGCCACGCTCCGCCCCACCCGCGGTGGCCGAGCCACACGCCCAACGGCAGCGCGACGACCGCGGCGAGCAGCACCGCTGCTCCCGCGATCCCGAGGTGCTCGACGGTCCGTGCGAGGATCCCGCCCGTGCCGTTCCAGACCAGCGGGTCGTTGAGCCAGCGGAACGCGGCGCCGAGGACGTCGTCGTCGCGCATCAGCGGCGTCCCCGCGCCCAGGGCGTGAGTGCTCGGCCGACCAGCATGAGGGCCACGTCGGCGAGCAGCGCCACGGCCAGCGTGAGCACGGTGGCGGTGGCGATCTCGGCCCGGTACTGGGAGTTGAAGCCCCGGTAGAGCAGCTGGCCCAGACCGCCGTAGCCGACGATGATGCCGATCGTCACGAGGGCGACGGTGCTCACGGTGGCGAGCCGCAGGCCCGCGAAGATCGAAGGCACCGCGAGGGGCAGTTCGACCGAGAGCAGCATCCGTCCGGGGCTCAGGCCGGTGCCGCGGGCGGCGTCCACGACCCCGCGGTCCACGCCCTGCAGCCCGACCAGGATGTTGCGCACGAGCACCAGCAGGGCGTACATGACCAGCCCGATGAGCACCGTCGTCCGCGGGTCCCACAGGAGCGGGTAGATCATCGCGAAGAGGGCCAGCGCCGGCACCGTGTACAGGACGCCGGACGCGCCCAGGATCGGTCCGGCCAGCCGGGGGCGCCGGTGCGCCAGGACGGCCAGCGGCAGGGCGAGCGCCAGGGCGATGAGGACGGCCTGGGCGGTCAGGGTGACGTGCTGGGAGAGCGCCGTTGTGAGGTCGCCCCAGTTGTTCTCGACGTAGCGCCAGGTGAACCACGGGTTGGCGGGAGGTGCTGCGGCGGCGGGGGCGGCGAGGCCCGCTGTGCTCCCGATCACCGGACCGACGCTACAGGGCACCCCCGGCGCAGGCGCCCGGTGCTCAGGGACGGGCCAGCGGCGCCGGGGTAGCGTCGTCGCTCATGACCAGCGAGCAGACCCCCGGTCGGGCGACCGCCCTGGCCCTCGGCGCGGCCCGTGCGCCCGGCGAGGCCGTCATCCGGTTCGAGCAGGCGCGCAAGGAGTACCCGGACGGGACGGTCGCGGTCCACGAGCTGGACCTCGAGGTCCAGGAGCACGAGCTCCTCGTCCTCGTGGGCGCCTCGGGCTGCGGCAAGTCGACGACGCTGCGCATGGTCAACCGGCTCGTGGAGGCGACGTCCGGACGGGTCCTGGTCGAGGGGCGCGACGTGGCGACGGTCGACCCCGTCGCCCTGCGCCGGCGCATCGGCTACGTCATCCAGGACGTGGGCCTGTTCCCGCATCGCACCGTCGGTCAGAACGTCGCGACGGTGCCGGAGCTCCTCGGCTGGGACCGCGGACGCACCCGGTCCCGGGTCGGTGACCTGCTCGAGCTCGTCGGGCTGGACCCGGCGACCTACACGGGCCGCTACCCGCACCAGCTCTCCGGTGGCGAGCGGCAGCGCGTCGGTGTGGCGAGGGCGCTCGCCGCCGACCCGCCCGTCCTGCTCATGGACGAGCCGTTCGGCGCGGTGGACCCGTCGGGGCGCCGCCGCCTGCAGCAGGAGTTCTGGCGCATCCAGCGTGAGCTCGGCACCACGGTGATGTTCGTGACCCACGACGTGGACGAGGCGGTGCGCCTGGGTGACCGCATCGCGGTCTTCCGTCGCGGCGGCCACCTGGAGCAGGTGTCCGACGCCGTGACGCTGCTCGCCCGACCCAGGACCTCGACCGTCGCCGAGCTCGTCGGGACGGGCAGCACCGTGCGGCTGCTCTCGATCGGCGAGCTCACGGCCGACGACGTCGCGGCCGTCCCTCCGCGTCCGGCCGCGCCCTCGGGTCGCCCCGCCGGGTCGGAGCCGGCCGCGGGGACCGTCGCCGTCGGCGACCGGCTCGACGTCGTGCTCCAGGCGCTCGCGGCCGCGCCCGACGGCGTCCCGGTGACCGAGGGCGGCGCCGTCGTGGGTCACCTCACCGCGGACGGGCTCCTGCGTGCCGTGCGCCGGACGGTGGCGTCGGCCCAGGGCTGACGCTGACGTCACGGATGCCGGGGCCCGCGTGCCGAGAGCGGCGGGGCGGCGCCGTCGTCGGGTGTCGGGCCTACGCGCCGGACGACGGACCGTCGTCGTCGGACGGCTCGTCGGCGAACGGCAGGAGACGGTCCACGCCTGTGATGGTCATGAGCTCGCGGAGCATCCACGGCGCGTGGTGCAGCTCGACGGGGTAGCCGCCCGCCTCGGCGTCCCGGGCGAGGCGGACGAGGATGGACATCCCGGCGGAGTCGACGAAGCTGACGCGCCCTGCCTCGATGACCACGGGCAGCCTCCGGTCGGCGACCGCCTGGCAGAGGGGACCGGCGTTCTGCCGCACGGCGAGGTCGACCTCGCCGAAGACCTCCACCACCGAGCGCTCAGGCTCCTCGTGCAGCGTCATGCCCGACGACTCGCCGTCGTGCTCGTGACCCAGCGCCTCGATCATCCTCGACCCGTTCCTCCGTGTAGTCCGTGCCGGCCCGTCCGCCGGTCCGGATGTCCGGCCCGACCACACGCGCCCGGTCGGACCGTCCGCCCGACCGTGTCGTCGTCCCACCAGGTCAGGCGCACTCCTGATGAAAGCGTAGATCGGCGCCGACGGCACCACGGGGACGCTCCGGGGCGCGGCGGATGACCCGTTCGGCCCTGTGCGGATCAGGCTGGGTGTGCACCGATGTGCAGAACCGTTCGCACCCGTTCCCACCGGTGATGTCTAGGGTGTTCCCGTGACCCGCATCGCACTCGTGACCTGCTCCCGCCTGCCGGACCTCGACCCCGAGGACACCCCCCTCCTCGCGGCGATCGCCGCCCGCGGCGCGACCGCGGACGCCGTCGTCTGGGACGACCCGACGGTGCGCTGGGAGGACTACGACCTCGTCGTCGTGCGCTCCGCGTGGGACTACGCGCAGCGTCACGACGAGTTCCTCGCGTGGGCGGAGCGGGTCTCCGTGGTGACGCACCTGGCCAACCCGCTGCCGGTCATCGTGTGGAACACCGACAAGCACTACCTGCGGGAGCTCGAGTCCGCCGGCGTGCGGATCGTGCCGACGCAGTGGCTGGAGCCGGAGCGCCACCTGTCGTCCCGGGCGTTGCACACGCGGTTCCCGGCCCACGGGGAGATGGTCATCAAGCCGGCCGTCTCGGCCGGGAGCCTCGACGCCGGTCGGTACACCGCCATCGACGCGCAGTCCCGGGGCCTGGCGATCGCCCACGCACGGCGCCTCCTCGGGGAGAACCGCACCGTCATGGCGCAGCGGTACCTCGCCAGTGTCGACACGGTGGGCGAGCGGGCCCACGTCTTCGTCAGCGGCGAGTACTCCCACAGCGTGCGCAAGGGCGCGATGCTCGACGGCCCCGACGTGGCCGTGGAGGGCATGTACAAGGAGGAGAGCATCAGCGCGATCGAGGCCCCCGCCGAGGAGGTCGAGATGGCGCACGACGTCATCGCGACCGCGCGCCGCCTGCTCGACGCCCGCCCCGACGCGGCCGGCGCGGACGACCACCAGCCCTTCCTCTACGCGCGGGTGGACGTCGTGTCCGACGACGACGGTCGTCCGGTGCTCATGGAGCTCGAGCTGGTGGAGCCCTCGCTGTTCCCCTCCTTCGCGGAGGGCGCGGTCGACCGGCTCGCGGACGCGATCGTCGCGCGGGCAGGGATCCCCGCGTCCTGAGCGGTCCGGAGCACCGGCGTGGACCCGGTAGACTTTCCGCCGGTCCACGCCCCCGGGGCACCGGAGGAGCCGTTCGCGGCATCGGCGGACCGTGGTGGCTATAGCTCAGTTGGTAGAGCACCTGGTTGTGGTCCAGGGGGTCGCGGGTTCAAGTCCCGTTAGCCACCCCATGACGAGGCCCGGTCGGTCGAGCACTGCTCGAGCGGCCGGGCCTCGTCCGTGAGGCGGCGTCAGCGGCCGGCGCGCACCGAGGTCGCGACGACCTGGGCTGCGATGTCCTTCGCCGCCGTGGAGTCCGGCCCCGGCTGCGGCACGAGCATCGCGGCGCGGTAGTAGCGCAGCTCGTCGATGCTCTCGAGGATGTCGGCGAGCGCACGGTGGCCGCCGTTCTTCTCGGGCGAGGCGAAGTAGACGCGCGGGTACCAGCGGCGGGCGAGCTCCTTGATGGAGGAGACGTCGATGACCCGGTAGTGCAGGTGCCCGACGAGATCGGGCATGTCCCGCTCGAGGAACGCCCTGTCGGTGCCCACCGAGTTGCCGGCGAGCGGCGCCTTGCCCGCCTCGGGGACCCACGCGCGCAGGTATGTCATGACCTGCTCCTGGGCGTCGGCGAGGGTGGTCCCGCCGGGCAGGGCCTCGAGCAGGCCAGAGGTCGTGTGCATCGCACGGACGAAGGGGTCCATCTGCTCCAGCGCCTCGGGGGGCGGGGTGACCACGACGTCGACGCCCTCGCCGAGGACGGTCAGCTCGGAGTCGGTGACGACGGCAGCGACCTCGATGAGCGCGTCGCGGGCCAGGTCGAGTCCGGTCATCTCGCAGTCGATCCAGACGATCTTGTCGTTGGGCTGGCTCGCGGGGCTCACGCGGTCACTGTACGTGCTCTGGCCAGGGCGTGGACGTCGGGCAGCTGTGGCGCTCAGGCTGCGAGCGCATGGCCGTCAGCGGCCGGCCGCGCGGTGGCGGCCGGCCGCTGGACGGGTGCCCCGGCGGGGGCGGAGGGGGTCCGGACCGCGCGACGGGCGCGGACCAGGACGGTGCGGGCGGCGGACGGGACGCGTCGGCCGGCCGGTGCGGTGACACCGGTGCGCCGCGCGACCTCGTGGCGGCGCGCCTCGAGAGCGAGGCGGTGCTGCTGGTCGCGGACGGTGGCGTCGTAGAGCAGTGCGGGATGCATGGTGGCGGCTCCTGGTGAGGGACTGGGTAGTGAGGACTGGCCAGGTCCGTTCACCGCGGTGGCACCACTGAAGCAGCCGGGCACGACCTCGATCACGTCTTTTTCTGCAGCCGGGCGCCCGCGTGGCACCGACCCGCCGTCGGGACCCGGACGGCGTCCTCGTGCGCGCACGCTGCCGCTGCGCGAGCCTGGGCCGATGGCAGACGCGACCCCCGACCCGTCCACGCCCCCGGGCCGACGGCGCCGCGCCGCCGCCAGGGCGATCACCGGCGGGCGGTCCGCGTGGTCGTGGGTCGGGGACCGCCGTGCCCAGCTCGCCGTGGTCGCCGGGGTGGTCCTCGTCGTGCTCGGCCTCGCCGGGTTCGTCGCCGTCTTCGACGCCGTGCAGGAGCGGGACGACCTGGCGGCCCTCGACCGGCCCGTCCTCGAGGGGCTCCGAGCGGCCCGCAGCGAACCGGTCAGCGCCTTCCTCGCCGCCGTGTCGGCGGTGACGGGTCCGGTCGTGCTGCCCGTGGTGGTGGTGGTCTCAGCCGTGGTGTGGGGCGTCCTCGGCAGGAGCTGGTGGCAGGCCGCCCTCCTCGCCGGGGCGATGGTCCTGTCGACGCTGGTCTCGGTGACCCTCAAGGCGGTCATCGCCCGACCCCGGCCGCCCGTCGACGCGATGCTCGTGCCGGGGGCGGAGACCACGTACTCCTTCCCGTCCGGGCACACGATCGGCACGGCCACGTTCCTCCTCGTCGTGGCCTACCTGCTGTGGGTGCCCCGACCCACGGCGGCGTGGCTGCTGGGTGGCCTGGCGCTCGTCGCGGGCGGCGTCGTGCTGGTCGCCCTGAGCAGGCTGTACCTGGGGTACCACTTCGTCACGGACGTGGTGGCGTCGATGGCGCTCGCGGTGGCCGTGCTCGGCGTCGTGGTGGCGGTCGACCGCCGGCGCGCCGCGCGGGCGGTCACGGTGGCGACGCAGGGCTGACGCGGGTCAGAGCCGACGCGGGCGCCCCCGGCAGGATTCGAACCTGCGACCTGCGGATTAGAAGTCCGATGCTCTATCCACTGAGCTACGGGGGCCGGCGCCCGAGGGGCCCGCCCAGAGTACTGGCCTTCCTGGTCGACGTGCCGGTGGACGTGCTGGTCGACGCGCTGGTCCACCTGCTGCTCCCTGCGCCGGACGAGGTGCCGTCCCGCTCCTCCCGCTCCGGCGCGCGCGTTTGGTCCACACCCCCGCGCACGGGAGGATTGCGCCGTGCCCGCTGACGTCGACCGCTCCGCCTCGGCGCCGCGCGTGGGGCGTGGGCGTGCCGGTGCGCCGGGTGAGGGCGGCGACGACGCCGAGCCGCGGCCCCGCGCCAGCGACTACCTCCTGGACGCCGTCGGCGACCTGCGTCGGGACCTCGACCGCACGCGCTTCGTGCTGCGCCTCGCCGGGGCCGACCGCGCCGAGCAGCGGCGGCGCGAGCTGCTCGAGCAGCTCGACGACCAGCTCCTCCCGCGCCTGCGTGAGCTGTCCGCCCCGGCCGTCGTCGTCGTCGCCGGCAGCACCGGCGCGGGGAAGTCGACCCTCGTCAACTCCGTCGTCGGCGAGGAGGTCTCGCCGGCCGGGGTGCTCCGTCCCACGACGCGACGTCCCGTCCTGGCGCACCACCCCGCCGACGCCGAGCTGCTCGAGCGCCACCCGCTGCTGGAGGACGTGGACGTCGTCGTCCGCGAGGAGGTGCCGCGCGGCATCGCCCTCGTCGACGCCCCGGACCTGGACTCCCTCCTGGCGTCCAACCGGACCGTCGCGCAGCGGCTGCTCGACGCCGCGGACCTCTGGGTCTTCGTCACGACCGCGGCTCGCTACGGCGACGCGGTGCCCTGGCAGGCGCTCGCGCAGGCGGCCGAGCGTGGCACGTCGATGGCCATGGTCCTCAACCGCGTCCCGGCGGACGCGATGACCACCGTCCGATCGGACCTCATGCAGCGGCTGCGCGACCGCGGCATGACCACGGTGCCGCTCTTCGTCGTGCCCGACGAAGGTCCGCGTCACGGTCTGCTGGCGGCGGGTGTCGTCGCGCCCGTGCGGCGCTGGCTCGCCATGGTCGCCGGCGCGGACCGCGCCCGCTCCGTCATCCTGCGCACGCAGCGCGGCACGCTCAAGGCGCTGCGGCCCTGGGTCGACGAGCTCGCCGAGGCCGTCCAGGCGCAGGTGGACGCCCGTGCCGGCCTCGAGCGCGTCGTGGAGGAGGCGCTCGAGGCGCCTGCTCAGCGCGCCGAGCTGGCGGTCCGCGGCGGGGCGGCGGCGGACGGCCCGGTGCGTGCCCGGTGGGCCGCCGTCGGCGGCGCCCGGGGTCCGCTCGCCGGGCGCTGGACCCGCCGCGGGCTGGAGGCGCGCGCGGAGGCGCTCGCGTCCCTGCGTGCGGAGCTGCTGACGTCCGCGACCGTGCTGCTGACCGCGGCGCGCCGGCACGCGCAGGACGGCGTCCTCGGCGCCCTGGAGCGCAGCGCGCTGCCCGGTGCGCCGGGGCTGCTCGACGCGGTCGGGCCGACCGACGTCCCCGCCGGCCACGGCGCCGGCGACGCCGCCGCGTGGGTCGGCCTCGCCGCGTCCGTCCTGCAGGAGCTGGGTGCGGGTGACCGGAGGAGCGCCGGCGCCGTGGACCGCCTCGTCAAGGGCGTCGGGTCCGACGGCGCGGCCACCCTCCTCGCGGCCGCCGCGGCCGGGCTCGGTGCCGCGGGCGTCCTGCTCACCGGCGTGCTCGGGGCGGAGGCGACGGCGACGGCCGTCCGACGGCTGCAGGACGACCTCGCGGCCCGCGTCCGTGCGCAGGCCGCCGCCGGGGCGGACCCGGCGCGCGCCGTGCTGTCCGCACCCGACCTCGCCGACGACGCCGCGTCGCGCCTGCGCCTGCGGCTCGCCGTCCTGAAGGGGCTGACATGACCGACCTCCCGCCGGACGCTGCAGGCCCGCGGACCCGTGGACTGCTGCACCGCGTCGCGGACCTCGAGGAGGCCCTGGTCCGGGGCGGTGGCCGGCTGCCCGAGGACGCCGTCGGCGTGGCGCGGCGGTCCCTGGCCGCGGTCCGCGAGCGGCTGGCCCTCGGTGTCGACCACACGGTCGTGGCGCTGGTGGGCGGGACGGGCTCCGGCAAGTCCAGCCTCTTCAACGCCCTCTCGGGGCTGAGGTTCGCCGACGTGGGTGCGCGGCGGCCGACCACCTCCGCCGTCACGGCGTGCACCTGGGGCGGCGCGGATCCGCTGCTGGACTGGCTCGGGGTGGCCCCGGACCGCCGCATCGAGCGGGAGAGCGCCCTGGACGGCGACACGCAGGCGGGTCTGCGGGGCCTCGTGCTGCTCGACCTGCCCGACCACGACTCGGTGGCGGAGGAGCACCGCGCCGTCGTGGACCGGCTGCTGCCGATGGTGGACCTGCTCGTGTGGGTCGTCGACCCCCAGAAGTACGCCGACGACGCCCTGCACACCGGCTACCTGCGCCACCTCGTCGGGCACGAGGGCTCGATGCTCGTCGTCCTCAACCAGGTCGACACGGTGCCGGTGGGCTCCCAGGGCGCCCTCCTGAACGACATCGCCCGGCTGCTGCGCGAGGACGGTCTGGCCGACGTCCCCGTCCACGCCGCGTCGGCGACGACGGGCGACGGGGTGCCCGTGCTGCGCGCCGCGATCGCGCGGGCGGTCGCCGGTCGGGGGCAGGCCGAGCGACGGGCGGACGCCGAGCTCGCGGACGCGTCACGGGCCCTGGCGGCCTCGGTCGCGGACGGCGAGCCGCGGAACCTGCCGCGGGACGCGACCGTCGAGGAGCTCGTCCGACTCGTGGGCGCGGACGCCGGTGCGGAGGCGGTCGTCGCGGGGGCCGTGCCGGAGCTGGTGCCGGCCGACGCGGAGCGCGTCGCCGTCGTCCGCCGCTCGTGGCTCGACGAGGTCGCGGGGCCCCTGCCGCTGCCGTGGCGCGAGGCGGTGGACGCGTCGGTGCCCAGCGCGGACGGGCTGCGCGAGGAGGCGGACCGGGCGGTGACCGCGGTCGACCTCACGCCCACCGACCTCTCGGCGGCACACCGACGCCGGAGCGTGGCGGTGGCGCTCGCCGTCGTCGGTGGGGTGCTCGCGGTGGCCGCGGTCATCGTCGGCGTCGTCGTGGCCGACGGGACGGTCGTGGCGCTCGTGCTCGGAGCCGCGGCTCTCGTGGCGCTGCTCGCCGCGGGTGCGGCCGCCGTGGGGGCTCGGGGTGCCGCGGACCGGGACCGGCGGGCTCGGGCAGCACGGCTCCTCGCCGAGGTGCGGACGGTGCTGGGCGGGGTCGTCGACGAGGCGCTCGTCGTCCCGACCCGCGCCGTCCATGCCGATCACCGCGCCGTCCGGCGCGCCGCGACGGGTCACTCCGCCGGGCACGTCGCTGCTGCGAGCGACGACGCACCGGTGCGGGGCGCCGCGACGGCGGAACCCGGCCGCCGCGCCCGCTGACGACGCCGTCCACAGTCACGACCGGGGGCGCGGCCTCCCCAGGCGGCGCGGACCCCCGGGTGGTTCCGCCCTGTGCTGCGACAGCCTCGCTGCGGGGCCGGACGGACCGGCTCCGCAGAGCTGGAGGTGGCGCATGACAGGCAGCGGACTGACCGTGACCGTGGTCGGGTGGGCGGCGACGACGCCGCGCGAGATCTCTGGGGACGGCGTGCCGTACACGAGCTTCCGCGTCGCGACGACCCCGCGCCGGTTCGACCCACGCGCAGGCGCGTGGACCGACGGCCAGACGGAGTGGATCACCGTCAAGGCGTTCCGGGACGTGGCGCTCAACGTCGGCTCGTCGATCCGCAAGGGCGACCCGGTCGTCGCCACCGGGCGGCTGCGCACCGAGGAGTGGCAGGGCGAGTCGGGTCCGCGGATGTCGCTCGTGCTGGATGTCGTCGCGCTCGGCCACGACCTGACGCGTGGACGGGCCGCCTTCACCAGGACGGTGAACGTCGGTGCGGACGCCGCCCGGTCGGGGACGGGGCGCCCGCCTGCCGGTGGCCCCGTCGTCGACGACCCCTGGGCAACCACCGGGCCCGCGGACGCGGTCGGCGAGGACGAGTTCGCCGAGGAGCCGGTCGCCCCCGACGGCGACGACGAGTCGGCGGGTCGGGGGTCCGAGGCCGACGGTTCAGCACTCGAGGCGGCCGGGTCGGGGCGCGCGGCCCGGACGCCGTAGGCTGGGCGGTCGGCAGCAGGCCCGTCGGGCGGCGTGCGCGTCCCCGCTGCGGCGACCGGTGACCACCGGCGGGCCGGCCCTGACCACCCACCACCACCGACTGGAGCGAACCGGACCCGTGGCTGAGTTCATCTACACCATGTACAAGGCGCGCAAGGCGCACGGCGACAAGGTGATCCTCGACGACGTCACCATGAGCTTCTACCCCGGGGCGAAGATCGGTGTCGTCGGGCCCAACGGCGCCGGCAAGTCGACGATCCTCAAGATCATGGCCGGCCTCGACCAGCCGTCCAACGGCGAGGCGCGGCTCTCCCCGGGCTACACCGTCGGCATCCTGCTGCAGGAGCCGCCGCTGAACGAGGAGAAGACGGTCCTCGGCAACGTCGAGGAGGGCGTCGCCGAGATCAAGGGCAAGCTCGACCGCTTCAACGAGATCTCCGACCTCATGGCGCTGCCCGACGCGGACTTCGACGCGCTGCTGGCCGAGATGGGCGAGCTCCAGGAGGCGCTGGACCACGCGGGTGCCTGGGACCTGGACGCGCAGCTCGAGCAGGCGATGGACGCCCTGCGCTGCCCGCCGCCGGACGCCGACGTGTCGGTCCTGTCCGGGGGGGAGCGCCGGCGGGTCGCCCTGTGCAAGCTCCTCCTGGAGAAGCCCGACCTCCTCCTGCTCGACGAGCCCACCAACCACCTCGACGCCGAGAGCGTGCTGTGGCTGGAGCAGCACCTGTCGCAGTACCCCGGCGCCGTCATCGCGGTGACCCACGACCGGTACTTCCTGGACCACGTCGCGCAGTGGATCGCCGAGGTGGACCGCGGGCGGCTCTACCCGTACGAGGGCAACTACTCCACGTACCTGGAGAAGAAGCAGGCCCGCCTGGAGGTGCAGGGGAAGAAGGACGCCAAGCTCGCCAAGCGCCTCAAGGACGAGCTCGAGTGGGTCCGGTCCTCGGCCAAGGCCCGCCAGACCAAGTCGCGCGCGCGCCTCGCGCGCTACGAGGAGATGGCGGCCGAGGCGGACCGCACGAGGAAGCTGGACTTCGAGGAGATCCAGATCCCCGCCGGCCCGCGCCTGGGCAGCGTGGTCATCGAGGCGGAGGACCTGCGCAAGGGCTTCGGCGACCGCACCCTCATCGACGGCCTGTCCTTCACGCTGCCGCGCAACGGCATCGTGGGTGTCATCGGTCCGAACGGCGTGGGCAAGACGACGCTCTTCAAGACGATCGTCGGCCTCGAGCCGCTCGACGCCGGCAAGCTCAAGATCGGTGAGACGGTCCAGCTGTCGTACGTCGACCAGAGCCGCGGGGGCATCGACCCCAAGAAGACCCTGTGGGAGGTCGTCTCCGACGGCCTCGACTTCATCAAGGTCGGCAACGTGGAGATCCCGTCCCGGGCGTACGTCGCGTCCTTCGGGTTCAAGGGGCCGGACCAGCAGAAGCCGGCGGGCGTCCTGTCCGGCGGTGAGCGCAACCGCCTCAACCTCGCGCTCACGCTCAAGCAGGGCGGCAACGTCCTCCTGCTCGACGAGCCGACGAACGACCTGGACGTCGAGACCCTCGGCTCGCTGGAGAACGCGCTCGAGGAGTTCCCCGGCTGCGCCGTGGTCGTCTCCCACGACCGGTGGTTCCTGGACCGCGTGGCGACGCACATCCTCGCCTACGAGGGCACCGAGGAGGACCCGGCGGCCTGGTACTGGTTCGAGGGCAACTTCGAGTCCTACGAGCAGAACAAGGTGGAGCGGCTCGGCGTCGAGGCGGCGCGTCCGCACCGGGTCACGTATCGCAAGCTGACGCGCGACTGACGCGACCGCCACCGCGAGGGCCGTCCCTGCACGGGGGCGGCCCTCGCTGCCGCTGCCGCTGCCGCTGTCGCGTCGGCAGCGCGTGAGCCACGCACGCGCGGACCCGGGCCGCCTGCGACAGACTGGCGGGCGGGCGTTGCCCGCGCCGGCCCGGCACGGGCCGGTGACCAGGACGAGGAGGCGCCGTGACGGCTGAGGGCGACGCGGTGACGGGTGAACCGGTGACGGGCGACGCAGTGACGCGTGAACCGGTGACGGGCCACGCGCTGACGGGCGAACCGGTGACGGGCGAGGCGGCGACGGGCGAGGCGGTGACGGGCGAGGCGGCGACGGGCGAGGCGGTGACCGGTGGCGCGGGGACGGGCGACGCGGACTCGACCGACCGGCTGCTCTCGGCCCTGACCGCCCTGCGGACCACCGTGCAGGACGCCCGGCTGCCGCTGGACCTGCCGGGAGCCGACCACCACCGCCGCACCGCACGCCGTCTCGTGGAGCACCTGGACGACTACCTCCTTCCCCGGGTACGGCAGATGGGTGCGCCGCTGCTGGCCGTCGTGGGCGGCTCCACCGGCGCGGGGAAGTCGACGCTCGTCAACAGCCTCGTGGGCAGCGAGGTCACCGCCGCGGGTGTCCTGCGGCCCACCACGCGCTCGCCCGTGCTGGTGCACCACCCGGACGACACGGCGTGGTTCGCGACCGACCGGATCCTCCCGACGCTGCCGCGCGTGACCGGTCGGGACGCGCAGGGCCGTGCCCTGCGGCTCGTCGCGGACGTCGACGTGCCGCGCGGTCTGGCGATCCTCGACGCCCCCGACATCGACTCGGTCGTCGAGGAGAACCGCGAGCTCGGCGAGGAGCTCCTCGGCGCCGCTGACCTGTGGGTGTTCGTCACGACGGCGGCCCGCTACGCCGACGCCGTCCCGTGGGACCTCCTCGCCGCGGCAGCGCGTCGTCGGGCCGTCGTGACCGTCGTCCTCAACCGCGTCGACCCGCCCGCGCGGACCGCCGTCGCCGCCGACCTGGGCCGCATGCTGACGGAGAACGGCCTGCCCGAGGCGCGCCTCGTGACCGTCGACGAGGCGGCGCTCGTCGACGGTCGCCTGCCCCGCTCGGCCGTCGCGGACCTGGACGCCTGGCTGCGCGCCGTCGTCGGCGACAGCGGGGCGCGCGAGCAGGTCGTCCACCGGACGGTCGCCGGGGCCGTGGAGGACGTGCTCGCGACGGTGCCGACGCTGGCCTCGGCCGTCGACGAGCACGTCGCGCACGCCGGCCGGCTCCGCTCGCAGCTGGACCAGGCGTACGACGACGCCCGGCAGCGGGTGGCCGCTGCCACGTCGGACGGGACGATGCTGCGGGGCGAGGTCCTCGCCCGGTGGCAGGAGTTCGTGGGCACGGGCGAGGTGTTCCGGGCGATCGAGGCCCGGGTGAGCAACCTCCGGGACCGCGCTGCGGCCTTCCTGCGCGGACGTCCCGCGCCGGAGCCGGTCGCCGAGGCGATCTCCAGCGGCCTCGTCGACCTGGTCGTGGACGCCGCGGACCGGGCCGCCGAGCGGACGGCCGCGGCGTGGCGTGCCGACCCGGCGGGCGCTCGCCTGGTCGAGGGCCTGTGGCTCACGCGGGCGTCGGGCGACCTGCGCGGCCGCGTGGCGGAGCAGGTGCGCGCGTGGCAGCGCGGCGTCCTCGACCTCGTCTCGACGGAGGGCGCGGACAAGCGCTCGACGGCGCGGGCGCTGTCCTTCGGCGTCAACGCGCTCGGCGCGACGCTCATGGTGGTCATCTTCGCCTCCACCGGTGGCCTCACGACGGCCGAGGTGGGGGTCGCCGGGGGCACGGCCGTCCTCGCCCAGCGGCTCCTCGAGGCCGTGTTCGGCGACGAGGCGGTCCGCCGCCTGACCCGCACGGCGCACGAGGACCTCGTGGCCCGGTTCGACCGGCTCCTCGACGACGAGGCGCGACGCTTCGCGACCGTCGTCGACGCCCTGGACCTCACGCCTGCCGCAGGCCAGCGGCTGCGTGCCGCCGCGCACCGGGCCGCCGCCGACGCCGCCTGGCTCGGTGCCGCCGTCGAGCTGCCGCCCGTGCTCAGCGGACCCGGCGAGCGCGCCGACGACGTGCGCGTCGAGGGGCCACCACCGGAGTCCGGTCTGCGGCGCTGGTGGAGGTCGTTGTGGGAGGGCTGACCGTCGCGGAGCGGCTCGACGCCCTCGCGCGTGCCGTCGTCGCCGGCCGGGACGTCCTGCCGCGGGACGTCGTCGTCGCCGCGGCCGCCGTCGAGGACCGCGCCGGGCACCGCATGCGCCTGTCGGCCGACCACACCGTGGTCGCCTTCGCGGGCGCCACCGGTTCGGGCAAGTCCTCGCTCGTCAACGCCGTCACGGGGGTCGACGTCGCCGCCGTCGACGTGCTCCGGCCGACGACGTCGGAGGCCCTCGCGCTCGTGCGCGGCGAGGAGGGCTCCGCCGCGCTCCTGGACTGGCTCGGTGTGCGGCGCCGGCACGTGCTCGAGGTGGAGCCCACCCCTGACGGCCCGGCGGACGCCGCGTGGTTCGCGCGGAACCGCCGGCCCGTCGACGAGGGCGGGCTCGTGCTGCTCGACCTGCCCGACCACGACTCGGTCGTCGTCGAGCACCGGCTGGAGGCCGAGCGGCTCGTCGCGCTCGTCGACCTCATGGTGTGGGTCGTCGACCCGCAGAAGTACGCGGACGCCGCGCTGCACGACCGCTACCTGCGGAACCTCACCGGCCACCGCGACGTGCTGCTCGTCGCGCTCAACCAGATCGACCGGCTGCCGCCCGCCCAGCGGGACGCCTGCGCCGCGGACCTGGCTCGGCTCCTCGCCGACGACGGGCTGGCCGGCGTCCCCGTCCTGCTCACCTCCGCGCGCACGGGCGAGGGTGTCGAGGCGCTGCGGGACCGTCTCGACGACGCGGCCCGCCGCCGGGAGGCGGCGACAGCACGGACCGTCGCGGACGTGCGGGAGGTCGCCGAGCGCATCCGCGCGGTGACGGCACCGACCACGTCCGCGCCGCCGCAGGCACGGCGGGACCTCGTGGTGGCCCTGGAACGGGCCGGTGGCGTCCCGCTCGTGACCGCGGCCGTGCGTGCCGGCTGGGCGGCTCGCGGACGCCGTGCGACCGGCTGGCCCCCGACGCGCTGGCTGGCGCGCTTCCGACCGGACCCCCTCCGCAGGCTCCACCTCGGGCGTACGGGGGGCCGCGCCGACGAGGCGGATCCCGACGCCGAGGTCGTGCGCTCGTCGCTGCCGGCGCCCGGTCCCGCGGAGGAGGCGAAGGCGCGGGGCGCCGTGCGCGCCTACGTCGACCAGGTGACGCAGGGCGCGCCCGACCCTTGGGTGCTGCACGCCCGCACCGCCCCCGACCACGACGGCCTGCCGGACGCGCTGGACCACGCGGTGGCGTCGACGCCGGTGCTGCCCGCCCGGCGGCCGGGGTGGTGGGCGGCCGTCGGGGCGCTCCAGTGGCTGCTGCTCGCCGTGCTGGTCGGCGGCGCCCTGTGGCTCGGGGCGCTCGCGGTGCTCGCCTCGCTCCAGCTGCCGGCCCCGGAGCCCCCGCGGTGGGGAGACGTGCCGTGGCCGACGGTCGCCCTGCTCGGCGGAGCCCTCGCCGGTCTGCTCGTCGCACTGGTCGCACGGGTCGCCGTCGGGGTCGGTGCCCGCCGGCAGGCCGCACGCGCGACGGCACGGCTGCACGAGGCGGTCGCACTCGTGGCCGACCGGCGGGTCGTCGAGCCCGTCCGCGAGGTGCTCGACAGGATGGCGGCCTGCCACGCGGAGGCGACCACGGCGGCTGCCGAGCCCGGCCGCCGCGGGCGCTCGCGCTGACGACGCCCGACCGACGACGCCCCGCCGCGGCGGGGGAGGAGGAACCGTGAGGTTGCACGTGCCGGTCCCGCTGCGGTGGGGTGACCTCGACGCCTACGGCCACGTCAACAACGTCGCCATGCTGCGGCTGCTCGAGGAGGCGCGCATCGCTGCCTTCTGGCGCCACCCGGCCGCCGGGACGCCGGCGGTCGACGCCGCCGACGTCGACCTCGGAGCCCCGACGGCCGTGCTCGACGCCGGGCCGACCGCCTCGACCCACACGCTCGTGGCGCGCTCCGAGATCGAGTACCTCCTGCCGTTGCCGTACCGCCGGGAGCCCGCGGTGGTCGAGATGTGGCTGGGGCACCTCGGCGGCGCCAGCATCGACGTCTGCTACGAGATCACCGGCGGGGACGAGGCGGCGCGGGAGGTGTTCGCCCGGGCGATCACCACGCTCGTGCTCATCGACGCCGCCACGCAGCGCCCGCGCCGGCTCACGGACGACGAGCGCTCGGTGTGGGGCCGCTATCTCGGCGAGCCGCCGGCGATGCGCCGCCGCGCGACCGGTTGAGCAGGTCGGGGTCCGGTCTCAGGCGGCGACCCCCGCCGCCCGCCGCTCCGCCTCCTCGCGGATGCCCCGCTGCATCCCGCCGAACACCACGCCGTGGAAGGGCGTCACCGCCCACCAGTAGAGGTGCCCGAGCAGCCCCTGCGGGTGGAAGGTCGCGAGCTGGGTCATGACGGACCGGCCCGCGGACGTGTCGGACGGCTCGACCGCGAGCTCCAGCCACGCCAGCCCGGGGACGCGCATCTCCGCCCGGAGGCGCAGCAGCCGCCCCGGCCGGACCTCCTCGACCCGCCAGAAGTCCACGGCGTCGTCCACGAGCAGGCGCAGCGGGTCGCGTCGGCCACGGCGCAGGCCGGGACCGCCCCAGATGCGGTCGAGGACCCCCCGCACGCGCCACGCCAGCGGCCACGAGTACCAGCCCACCTCGCCGCCGATGCTCTCCAGGACCTGCCACAGCACCTCGGGCGGAGCGGCCACCTCGGTGCGTCGCCGGTCGCGGTAGAGGGAGCCGCCTGCCCAGTCCGGGTCGCTGGGCAGCGGGTCGCTCGGCGCGCCGGGCACCGACGCGGAGGACCAGCGCGTCACGACGTCGGCGTCCTGGATGCGCTGGAGCGCCAGCCGCACGGCCTCGTCGAACGGCACGAGGCCGCCGGGCGGATCGGGCACCCAGCGGGCGATGTCGTGCTCGCGGCAGACCACCTCGTGGACGAGGGACTCCACCAGCGGCCGTGCGATCGACGCGGGCACCGGCGTCACCAAGGACACCCACAGGCTCGACAGACGGGGCGACAGCACCCCCACCCCGACGATGATGCGGCGCCGCAGCCCCGCCACCGCGGCGTACCGCTGCATCATGTCGCGGTACGTGAGCACCTCCGGCCCGCCGATGTCGAAGGCGCGGCTCACCTCCGGCGGCATCGTGACGCTGCCGACCAGGTACCGCAGCACGTCGCGGATGGCGATGGGCTGGATCCGGTTGTCCACCCAGCGGGGCGTCGTCATCGCGGGCAGGCGCTCGGTGAGGTACCGCATCATCTCGAACGACGCGGACCCCGACCCCAGGATCACGGCGGCGCGCAGCACGGTCGTCGGGACGCCGGAGGCGAGGAGGATGTCCTCGACCTCGCGACGCGACTCCAGGTGGGGGGAGAGGCCTTCCTCCTCCGGGTGCAGGCCGCCGAGGTACACGATGCGCCGCACCCCGGCGTCCCGCGCCGCACGTGCGAACGTCAGGGCGGCGAGGCGGTCACGTCGGGCGAAGCGCTGACCGGTGCCGAGGGAGTGGATGAGGTAGTACGCGACGTCGACGCCCTCGAGTGCCGCGCGGATCTCCTCCAGGTGGGTGGCGTCCGCCGCGGCCGTCTCGACCTGCTCGAACCACGGCCGTCCGCGCAGCCGCTGCGGGTTGCGGGCCACCGCCCGCACCCGGTGGCCGGCCGCGAGCAGCTCGGGGACGAGGCGCCCCCCGACGTAGCCGGTGACACCCGTGACCGCGACGTGGGCTCCCATCGCGCCAGCCTAGGTCCGACGGCGGCCCCGGCCCCCGCGTCACGGGTGGACGGGGCGCCGGGCGGTCAGGCGCCTCTCAGCAGCACCGCGGCCGGGCGGGCGCGCGGCTCAGCCGAGCAGCTCCAGCGTCGCGCGCTCCGCGGCCGCCCGGGTCCGCCGTCGGCCGATGGTCGCACCTCGCTCCCACAGGTCCACCAGTCGCGGGTCGATGTACGACGCGCGGCACACCGCCGGGGTGTTGCCCAGCTCCTCGGACACCTCCTTGACGACCGTCGCGACGGCGCGCCGCCGCCCGCGCTCCGACGACGGCGTCCCCACGTCCGCCAGCCCGGCCGCCGCGAGCACCGTCGCGTGCCAGGTGCGGAAGTCCTTGGGCCGCGCCTCGGCGCCGAGCCGCTCCTTGACGTACTGGACGATGTCCGCGGTCGTGACGTCGTGCCACGCGCCGTCGGCGTCCTGCCACGCGAGCAGCTCCTCGCTGTCGTCGTCGCGTTCGCGCAGGGCGCGGACGGGCGCCAGGACCGCACGGTCCTCGACCCGTGACTCGCGGACCTGACCCGACTTCGCCGGGTAGCAGAAGCTGACGCCGTCCCGGTGCAGCCGGACGTGGTCGCGACGCACGGTGGCCAGGCCGTAGCTGCCGTTGTCCCGCGCGTACGCCTCCCCGCCGGCCCGGAAGTAGGCGTCGTCCAGGAGCCGGAAGGCCAGGGCGAGCACCTTCTCCCGAGGCATCCCCGGGAGCGCCAGGTGCTCGCGCACCTTCTTCCGCGCGGCCGGCAGGCGGCGTGCGACCTGCAGGACGTGCTCGTGCTTGCGGCGGTCCTGCCGCAGCCGCCACTGCGGGTGGTAGAGGTACTGGCGCCGGCCGGCGTCGTCCGTGCCGAGCGCCTGGATGTGGCCGTTCTCCCAGGGGCAGATCCACACGTCGGTCCACGCCGGCGGGATGACGAGGTCCGTGCACCGCGCGACGGCGTCCGGGTCGGTGATCCGCTGCCCGCGCTCGTCGAGGTAGACGACCCCGCGACCCTGCTTGCGACGGGTCCAGCCGGGGCCGCCGGGACGGGACCTGCGCAGGCGGGGCATGCCACGAGTGTGCGGTGCCGTCCCCGCCGCGTCGCGGCGAACGCCGACGGCGGCCCGCCGACGACGGCACCCGGCCGACGACGAGGTGCCGCCCGCGCTCAGTCGTCCAGCGGCGTGCGGACCATGCCCTCCTGGGCCATCGTCGCCACGAGGGTGCCGTCCTGGCGGTACACCCGCGCGGCGCCCAGCCCTCGACCGCCGTGCCCGCTCGGGGTGGACTGCACGTAGAGCAGCCACTCGTCGGCGCGCACGGGGCGGTGCCACCACATGGCGTGGTCGAGGCTGGCGATCGCCAGGCCGGGGCTGGCCCAGCTGAGGCCGTGCCGCCGCAGGACCGGCTCGAGGAGCACCTGGTCGCACGCGTACGCCAGCAGGGCGCGGTGCAGGACCTCGTCGTCGGGCAGCGGCGCCCGCGCCCGCATCCAGACCAGCTGGTGGCCGCTGGCCATCGGTCCGGGCTCCAGGTAGATGGCGTCCTCGACGTGCCGCAGGTCGAACGCCGCCGCCTGGGTCCAGAAGTCGGCCATCGGGTGGTCGATGCCGGCGAGCACCTCCAGCGCGCTCGGCACCTTGTCGGGTCCCGGCACGGACGGCGGTGGGGTGTCGGTGTGGTCCAGGCCGGGCTGCTCCACCTGGAAGGACGTCGTCATCGACAGGATGGGCACGCCGTCCTGCAGCGCGTGCGTGCGCCGGGCGCTGAAGGACCGGCCGTCGCGGAGGTTCTCGACCGAGAAGGTGATCGGCTTGGTGACGTCCCCGGGCCGCAGGAAGTACCCGTGCACCGAGTGGGGGAGGCGGTCGGGGGAGACGGTGCGCGCCGCAGCGAGGACGCACTGCGCGAGGACCTGTCCCCCGAAGACGCGGCCGCCGGGCTTGGGCAGGCTCGACCCGACGAAGGTCCCCTCGCCCGTCTCCTGCAGGTCCAGGACGTCCAGGACGCGCTGCAGCGCCCCCTCCGCCGTCTCCGGCGTGCGGGCGGTTCGCTGGTCGGTCGTCATCGGGCTCCCTCGTCGAAGGTGTTGACCATGGCGTGGGCGGCGCGCTCCAGGTAGTCCCAGAAGGTGGCGTGCGGCAGCGGCGGGAGCTGCAGCTCGGTCAGCGACGTCCGCATGTGCTGCAACCAGCGGTCGCGCGCCGCCGGGCTCACCGGGAACGGCGCGTGCCGCATGCGCAGCCGCGGGTGCCCGCGCTGGTCGGAGTACGTCGTCGGGCCGCCCCAGTACTGCTCGAGGAAGGTCCGCAGCCGGTCCTCGGCCGGACCCAGGTCCTCCTCCGGGTACATCGGTCGCAGGAGGTCGTCCGTCGCGACCAGCTCGTAGAACCGGGCGACGAGCCGGCGGAACGTGGGCTCCCCGCCGACCAGGTCGTAGAAGCTGTCGGGCACGGCCCCATCCTCTCCCACGGCGGACTAGTGTGTGTCGCGGGTGGGTGGGACCCGGTCCGGCACGGCGTGCACGACGGGAGGAGACCTCGATGACGAAGGCCGAGCAGATCCTCGCGGCGCTCGGCGGCGACGGGAACGTCGTCGACCTCGAGCCGTGCATCACCCGCCTGCGCGTCGAGCTCAAGGACCCGGCGCTGGTGGACGAGCCCGCGCTGCGGGACTCCGGCGCGTTCGGTGTCGTGCGGTCCGGGCGGATCGTGCAGGTCGTCGTCGGTCCGGAGGCCGACACGCTCGCCGCGGACATCGACAGCCTCCGCTAGGTCGCTCGCCGGACCGACGGCCAGCACCTCGCCGACCGCCGTCACCGCTCCTTCGGGTCGCCCTGGTGGGACGACCCCGAGGTGCTGCGCTCGACCATCACCTGCCGCGGGATCGCCAGGCCGACGCCCTCCGCGACGAAGAGCTCGCGCAGGCGCGCGCGCACGTCCCGCTGGATCGCCCACTGCTTGGCCGGGGCGACCTTGAGGAGCATCCGGAGCATGACGGACTCCGCGCTGAGCGACTCGTAGGACGTGACCTCCGGCGCGCCCAGGACGTCGTCGACGTGGACGGCGGCGACGTCCGTGGCCGCGCGCAGCACCAGGTCGGTCGCGTGGGCGACGTCCGTGTCGGGCGGGACCATCACCTCCACGCGGGCCACGGACCAGCCCTGCGTCATGTTCCCGACCCGGAGGATCTCGCCGTTGCGGACGTACCAGAGCGTCCCGCTGAGGTCGCGGACCTGCGTCACGCGCAGGCCCACGGCCTCGACCGTGCCCGTGGCCTCGCCGACGTCCACGACGTCCCCGACGCCGTACTGGTCCTCGACCAGCATGAAGATGCCGGCGAGGAAGTCCTTGACGAGGGTCTGGGCGCCGAACCCGAGGGCCACGCCGACGACGCCGGCCGAGGCCAGGACGGGGCCGAGGTCCCAGTCGTTGATGTTGGCCAGCGCGGTGACGACGAGGACGGTCACCACGATGCCGGCCACCGACCGCAGCACCGAGCCCATCGTCTCGGCGCGCTGCACGCGCCGGGCCACGGCCAGCGGGTCGGAGTCCTCCCCGGGCACCGGGACGCGCGACTTCATGAGCAGGCGGCGCGTGTGGGACCGGACCTTCGCGCCGCCGTCGATGACCGAGCGCACCGCCCGGCCGATCGCCCAGCGGACCGCGGCGAGCAGGAGGATCCCGACGACGACGGCGACGAGGCTCTGCAGCGGCCAGCCCAGGAGCCAGTCCATGGCCTCGGTGGTCTTCTCGGCGGTCCGGTCGACGACCTCGGAGACGGCCTCGGAGGGATCGGGGGACGGAACAGCGACGATCATGCGCGCCAGGCTAACGAGCGCCGGCGCCGCCGTCGGCCGTCGGCCGCCGATCGCGACGACCTGTCACGGGATCCTCACACGGGCGGCGGCGCGCGGGGCGGCCGACCGGCTCGGGACGCCGCGCTCTGGCAGGATCGACGCGTGCCCGAGACCCACGACGCCTCGCCCCTGCCGCAGCCCCTCCTGGACCTCGCGGCCCGTCACGGGGTCGTCCCCGACTTCTGGGGTTTCGACGGCCAGCACCGGTTCGTGTCCGAGTCGACCATGGTGGCCGTCCTGGCGGCCCTGGGTGTCGACGCCTCGACGCCGGAGCGCGTCGACCTCGCCCTCGAGCACGCCGAGGACGACCCGTGGCGCCGTCCGCTGCCGCCCGTCGTCGTCGTCCGCGCCGGCAGCACCGCCGATGTCCCGGCCCACGTCACCGACGGCCGGCCGATCGCCGTGCACGTCGAGCTCGAGGGGGGCGGCGGGCGCCGTGACCTCGTGCAGTCCGACGCCTACGTCGCCCCGCGGACCGTCGACGGCCGGCAGGTCGGCAGGGCGACCTTCGTGGTCCCGGCCGACCTGCCGCTCGGCTGGCACGAGCTCGTGGCGCAGTCCCCCGACGGGACCGGCCGGTCCACGCTCGTCGTCGTCCCGGACCGCCTGGAGCTGGGGCACGGGCTGGAGGAGCGCCGCGCATGGGGCTTCATGGCGCAGCTGTACTCCGTGCGCTCCGAGCGCTCCTGGGGCGTGGGGGACCTCGCGGACCTGCGCGAGATGTCGTGGATGGCGGGTCGTCGCTGTGCGTCGGACTTCCTGCTCATCAACCCGTTGCACGCCGCGGAGCCCGGCTCGCGGATGACCCCGTCGCCGTACCTGCCGGTGACCCGTCGCTTCGTCAACCCGATCTACCTGCGGGTCGAGGACATCCCCGAGACCGCCTACCTCCCCGTCGCGGAGCGCTCCCTGGTGGAGTGGCAGGCCGAGGTCGCCCGCCCGCTCAGCGAGGACGAGGGTCCGATCGACCGGGACACCGTCTGGGTCGCGAAGAAGGTCGCGCTCGAGGTGGTCCACGCCGCGCCCCGCTCGGCCGCCCGCCAGGCGGCCTTCGAGGAGTACAAGGAGCTGGAGGGTCCAGGTCTGGACGACTTCGCCACCTGGTGCGCGATCTCCGAGCACTACGAGGGCCGCGCCTGGCCGGCCGGGGCCGACGACCGCGGCTCGGAGCTGGTGAAGGGGCTGCGGGAGCGGCTCGCGGACCGGATCGAGTTCCACCGCTGGCTGCAGTGGGTCGCGGACGAGCAGCTCGCCGACGCGCAGCGCGCCGCCCGGGAGGGCGGCATGCGGATCGGGATCATGCACGACCTCGCGGTCGGCGTGCACCCGGAGGGCGCCGACGCGTGGGCGATGCGGGACGTGCTCGCCCAGGGCGTGTCCGTCGGGGCACCGCCGGACATGTACAACCAGCAGGGCCAGGACTGGTCGCAGCCGCCGTGGCGCCCGGACGGGCTAGCCCGGGCCGCGTACCGCCCGTACCGCGACATGCTGCGCACGATCCTGCGGCACGCAGGTGCCATCCGGATCGACCACGTGCTCGGGCTGTTCCGCCTCTGGTGGATCCCCACGGGTGCCGGTGCCCAGGACGGCGCGTACGTCCGCTACGACCACGAGGCCCTCATCGGCATCCTCTGCCTCGAGGCCCAGCGGGCGGGCGCCGTCGTCATCGGTGAGGACCTGGGCGTCTTCGAGCCCTGGGTGCGCACGTACCTCACCGAGCGCGGCGTGCTCGGCACGTCGGTCCTGTGGTTCGAGTACGACGGCGACCAGCTCATGGCCCCGGAGAAGTACCGGCGTCTCGCGCTCGCGACCGTCACCACCCACGACCTGCCGCCGACCGCCGGCTACCTGGCCGGGGAGCACGTCGACCTGCGGGACCGGCTGGGGCTGCTGACGGAGCCGGTCGACGTCGTGCGGCGCGCCGCCGCCCAGGAGCGGCAGCAGATGGTGGACGTCCTCACCGCGCGCGGCCTGGTCGGCGCCGACCCCTCGGAGCGCGAGCTGGTCGAGGCGATGCACCGGCTCGTCCTCGCCTCGCCGTCCGTGCTCGTCGGCCTCTCGCTCGCGGACGCGGTGGGGGAGCGGCGCGCGCAGAACCAGCCCGGCACCGACACGGAGTACCCGAACTGGAAGGTCCCGCTGGCCGACTCGGCGCAGCGACTGGTGACGGTGGACGCCCTCTTCGACAACCCGCGGCTGCGGTCGCTGGTCGTGGCCGTCAACGACGCCATCGACACCCCCGCGGGGGCGTCCCGGCAGCGCGGCTGACCGCCGTCCGCGCACGCCGTCAGGTCGTGCGACACCGCGAGACCCCCGGCGCCACTGCTCCGGGGGACTTGCGCTCGATCTCCTCCGTGCTGTCCCGCGGCGCTCAGCGCTCGCGGTCACGCTCCTGCGCCGCCAGCGCGCGGCGCACGCCGTCCCGCGACTCGACGACGAGCCGGCGCAGGGCGGGGTGCCGGTCACCGTGCTCCGTGAGCCAGGCGTCGGTCCGGCCCAGGACGTCCACGTGCGTCCCGGCCAGGAGCGAGGGGTAGAGGCCGACGACGACGTTCTGCGCGATCTCGTTCGTCCGGGTCGTCCAGACGTCCTCGATGACGTCGAAGTACCGCTCCACGAACGGCTCGAGGAGCGAGCGGTCGTGGACGCGGGAGAACCCGGCGATCGTCGAGGTCTGCAGCGCGTTGGCGAGGTCCCCGCGCTCCACGACGGCGGCCCACGCGGCGGCCTTGGCCTCGGGGGTGGGCAGGGCGGCCCGGGCCGCGGCCGCGGCACGCTCCCCGGTGGCCGTCGCGTCGGTCGCCAGCTGCTGCACGATCCGCTCCTCGCCCGCACGCCCACCGGCGACGAGCGAGGTCAGGAGCTCCCACCGCAGGTCGGTGTCGATGCTCAGGCCACCGAGCGCCGTCGTGCCGTCCACGAGCGCCCCGAGCCGGTCCAGCTGCTCGGGGGTGGTCGCCCGGGCTGCGAAGGCCTTGGTGAGCTGGAGCTGGAGGTCGCTGCCGTCCGGGGCCGCCGAGGCGAGCTCCCACAGCCGGTCCGCGGCCGCCGCGGCGGTGGCCTCCCGGTGCTCCGGTGCGACGTACAGGTCGAGCGTCAGGGTGAGCTGGCGCAGCAGCACGAGGACGACCGAGGAGTCCGTCTCGTGCGCGATGTTGGTCAGCACCAGCTCGACGAAGTCGCGCGCCGCCAGCTCGCCGTCGCGCGTCATGTCCCAGGCCGCACCCCACACCAGCGTGCGCGGCAGCGAGCTGGTGAACGCGTGCAGGTGCTCCGTGGCGACGGCCAGCGACTGCTCGTCCAGGCGGACCTTCGCGTAGGCCAGGTCGTCGTCGTTCACCAGGACGAAGGCCGGGCGCTCCTGACCGACGAGCTCCGGCACCTCCGTGCGCTCGCCGTCCACGTCGAGCTCGACGCGCACCGTGCGCTCCAGCTGCACGCTGCCGTCCGGCTGCTCGACGAGGTCGTAGCCGCCGACGGCGAGCCGGTGCGGGCGGAGGTGGGGGTGGTCCGCCGGCGCCTCCTGCGTGATGGCGAAGGCCGTGATGACGCCGTCGTCGTCGGTCTCGACCTCGGGGCGGAGCAGCGTGACGCCGGCCTGCTGGAGCCACTGCTGCGACCACGTGCCGAGGTCACGACCGCTCGTCTTCTCGAGCTCGGTGAGCAGGTCCAGCAGCTCCGTGTTCCCCCAGGCGTGGCGCTCGAAGTACGCGCGGACGCCGGCGAAGAACTGCTCCTCGCCGACCCACGCCACGAGCTGCTTGAGCACCGAGGCGCCCTTGGCGTACGTGATCCCGTCGAAGTTGACCTCGACGTCCTCCAGGTCGCGGATGTCCGCGACGATCGGGTGCGTGGACGGCAGCTGGTCCTGGCGGTACGCCCAGGACTTCTCCAGCGAGGCGAAGGTGGTCCACGCCTGGCGCCACGGCGTGGCCTCCGCCGTCGCGAGCGTCGAGGCGTACTCGGCGAACGACTCGTTGAGCCACAGGTCGTCCCACCAGCGCATGGTCACGAGGTCGCCGAACCACATGTGGGCGAGCTCGTGCAGGATCGTCACCGCACGGCGCTCGACCGTCGCCTCGGGCACCTTGGACCGGAAGACGTAGTTCTCCAGGAAGGTGACGGCGCCGGCGTTCTCCATGGCGCCGGCGTTGAACTCCGGCACGAAGATCTGGTCGTACTTGGCGAACGGGTACGGCAGCGCGAACCGCTCCTCGAAGAAGGCGAACCCGGCGCGGGTGATCTCGAGGATGTTCTCGGCGTCGAGGTACTGCGCGAGCGAGGCGCGGCACAGGACGCCCAGCGGCACCTGACGGCCGTCGGAGCTCGTGAGCTCGCCGTCGACGCGGTGGTACGGGCCGGCGATGATCGCGGTGACGTAGCTCGCGAGCCGTGGCGTGGGAGCGAAGTCCCAGCGCGCCGTCGGCCCGCCGTCGCCGCCCGACAGCAGGACGGCCTCCGGGGTGGGCGAGCCGGAGACGACCGTCCAGTGCGCCGGCGCCGTCACCGAGAACGCGAAGGTGGCCTTGAGGTCCGGCTGCTCGAAGACGGCGAACACGCGGCGGGAGTCGGCGACCTCGAACTGGGAGTAGAGGTACACCTCCTGGTCCACCGGGTCCACGAAGCGGTGCAGGCCCTCGCCGGTGTTCATGTACGCGCAGTCCGCCACGACGCGGACCTCGTTCTCGGCCTCCAGGCCTTCCAGGGTGATCCGCGAGTCGGCGACGACGGCGGCCACCTCGAGCGGACGACCGTTGAGCACGACCTCGTGCACGGTCGGGGCGATGAGGTCCAGGAACGTCGCTGCGCCAGGGGTGGCGGCGAAGCGGACGACCGTCGTCGAGGCGAACGTCTCCGGACCGGTGGTGAGGTCCAGGGCGATGTCGTACGAGTGCACGTCCACGAGCGCGGCGCGCTCGCGGGCCTCGGCGCGGGTCAGGTTCTCAGCGGGCACAGCGGGTGCTCCTCGGTGTCAGGGGTGTGACGTCCGGGTGATCCTCCCACGCAGGTGCCGGACCCACGCCGGGAATGCCTGCGGCCGCGGACCGTTGTCTCCTGGTGGACGGCCAGGCCCGCGGACGGGCCCCATCGACACCGAGGAGAACGATGACGACGACGGCGAGCGTGCCTAGCCAGGCAGCGGCACCCGATGCTGAGGCCACGGTCCGGGCGGACTTCTGGTTCGACCCCCTGTGCCCCTGGGCGTGGATGACGTCGCGGTGGATGACCGAGGTGGAGCAGCACCGACCCGTCGACCTGCACTGGCACGTCATGAGCCTCGCGGTGCTCAACGAGGGTCGGGAGCTCCCGGAGGACTACCGTCGGCTGATGGACGAGGCGTGGGGACCGGTCCGGGTCGTCACCGCCGCTCGGCTCGCGCACGGCGAGGAGGTCGTCAAGCCGTTGTACGACGCGATCGGCACGCGTCTGCACCCCGGCGGGCGGCGCGAGGAGATGCGTGAGGTGCTCGCGGAGTCGCTGGCCGAGGTCGGCCTGCCGGCCGCGCTCCTCGAGGCCGCTGACACCGACGCGCACGACGACGAGCTGCGGGCCTCCCACCAGCGCGCGATCGACCTCGTGGGGGACGAGGTCGGCACCCCGGTCGTGGCCATCGACGGCGTCGCCTACTTCGGTCCCGTCATGACGCCGGCACCGAAGGGCGAGGACGCCCTGCGCCTGTGGGACGGGCTCGTCCTCATGACGCAGGTGCCCGGGTTCTACGAGCTCAAGCGCACGCGTACTCAGGGCCCTGTGCTCGACTGACACGCATGGACGACCCTCTCCGGAGGGTGACGACGCCGCCGCCGGGCTCCCGGCGGCGGCGTCGTCCGTTTCGGACGCAATCGTCCTGACCTGCGGCGTCGCGTGTCGTCGGACCGCTCGAAGGAGCGCTGGACGGCCCGGACCACCCCTTGCGCCGGCACCCCGAGGGACCTACCGTTGCAACCCTTCCAGGTTGTTGCGGGAGTTGTTGCAGCCCGTTTGCATGCGCTCCATCCGAGGCCGTCGCACCGATGCGGCGGCTGGCCGTCACCGGGTCATCGAGGACCCGGCCGACCCGAATGGACCGAACACACATGAGGGACACGTCCCCCTTCCGGCGCGCGGGGGCGCGCCGGACGCCACGGGCACGCCGCTCGCCGGCAGCACTCCTCAGCGCCGCCATGGTCACGACCGCGCTCGCCGCGGGCCTCACGGCGGCGCCGCTCGCGGCTGAGCCGGCGGTCGCGGCCACCGCGGCGAGCAAGGGCGTCACGGCCGTGATGTTCCAGTGGCCGTTCGCCGCGATCGCGCGGGAGTGCACGAGCAACCTGGGTCCGGCGGGCTACGGCTACGTGCAGACGTCGCCGCCGCAGGAGCACGTCCGGGGCACCCAGTGGTGGACCAGCTACCAGCCGGTGTCCTACAAGGTCGAGAGCCGGTTCGGCACGCGGGCGCAGTTCGCCTCGATGGTCCAGACCTGCAAGAACGCCGGCGTCCAGGTCATCGCGGACGTCGTCATCAACCACATGTCCGGCCAGTCCGCGGGCGGCACCGGCTGGGCCGGCACGGTGTTCCAGCACTACAGCTACCCCGGCACCTACGGCAGCCAGGACTTCCACGACTGCCGCCGGGACATCACCGACTACGGGAACGCCTGGGAGGTGCAGAACTGCAACCTGGTCAACCTGGCGGACCTCAGGACCGAGTCGGACTACGTCCGCGGACGCATCGCGGGGTACATGAACGACCTCATCTCCCTGGGCGTCACCGGCTTCCGCGTCGATGCGGCCAAGCACATCCCGGCCGCCGACATCGCCAACATCAAGAGCCGCCTCACGAACCAGAACGTGTACATGGTGCAGGAGGTCATCGGAGCGGCGGGCGAGCCGATCAAGGATACGGACTACACGTCCATCTCCGACGTCCACGAGTTCGACTACGCCCGGGAGCTCAAGCGCGTGTTCGCCGGCGGCCAGCTCTCCTGGCTGAGCAACTTCGGCGAGGCCTGGGGCCTCATGCCGTCGGCCAGGGCGGGTGTGTTCGTCGACAACCACGACACCGAGCGCAACGGCGAGACGCTGAACCAGACCTACGCGTCGACCTACACGCTCGCCAACGTCTTCATGCTGGCCTGGCCCTACGGCAGCCCGAGCATCCACTCCGGCTACTCGTTCACGGACTACAACGCGGGCCCTCCCGGCGCCGGCACGGGCACGGTCCCCGCGCCCACGTGCTACAGCAACGGCTGGCGGTGCCAGCACGACTGGCGCGAGATCGAGAACATGGTCGGCTTCCGCAACGCCACCGCCGGCGCCGCCGTCGGCAACTGGTGGACCAACGGGAACAACCAGATCGCCTTCGGCCGCGGCGCCAAGGGCTACGTCGTGATCAACCGTGAGGGCGCCGCGCTGAGCCGTACCTTCCAGACGTCGTTGCCCGCGGGGGCGTACTGCGACGTCGCGCAGGGCCTTCCCACGGGCACCGGCTGCGCCGGCCGCAGCATCACGGTCGACGCGTCGGGCCAGTTCACGGCCACCGTGAACGCGAGCACCCCGCTCGCGCTCCACGTCAACGCCAAGGCGGGCGCCGGCACGACGACGCCCACGACGCAGACGACGATCTCCTTCGGCGTCGACGCGACCACCGTGTACGGGCAGAACGTCCGGGTCGTGGGGAACCACCCGTCGCTCGGCTCGTGGAACGCGGCGGCCGGCGTGCCGCTGTCCTCGGCGGCCTACCCGGTGTGGCGCGCGAGCGTCGCGTTCCCGGCCGGGACCCGGGTCGAGTACAAGTACGTCAAGGTCGACGGCAACGGCACCGTCGTCTGGGAGAGCGGGGTGAACCGGGTGGCCACGTCGCCCTCGACCGGGACGCTCACGCTCAGCGACACCTGGCGCAGCTAGCCGGGACCTCGAACGGCGGGGGGCGGGCGTGACCTGGAGCGCACCGCCCGCCCTCCGCCCTTACCTCGCCGCCGCCGCGGCGGGACCCACGGCCGGACGGTTCTCCCAACGTCCGGCCGTGGTGCTGCCCGCTACCGTTCACCCGTGACCGACGAGGGCGCCTCCACACCAGCAACCCGCCCGTCCCGGGCCCGCTACGACGCCGTCGTCGTCGGCGGCGGGCACAACGGGATGACCGCCGCCGCGTACCTGGCCCAGGCGGGCCGCTCCGTCCTCCTCCTGGAGGCCGGCGACCACCTCGGCGGCGCGACGCGGTCCGCGCGGGTCTTCCCCGGCGTGGACGCGCGGCTGTCCCGCTACTCGTACCTCGTCTCCCTCATGCCGGCCGCGGTGCGCGACGAGCTCGGCCTGCGACTGGACCTGCGCCGGCGCCGGTTCTCCTCCTACACGCCCCTGCCGATCGACCCGGCGCGTGGCCTCCTCGTCGACAACGCCGACGACGACGCCACGCGCCGCTCGTTCGAGGCCGTCGGGGCCGCCGACGACGCCACGGCGTGGCGGGCCTTCGGCGCCCGCACCGCTGCGCTGGCGCGGGCCGTGTTCGGCACGGTGACCGATGAGCTGCCGACCGCCGAGGCGGTCCGGGAGCAGATCGGTGCGCAGTGGTGGACAGACCTCGTCGAGCGACCGCTCGGCGAGCTGGTGGAGCGGAGCTTCTCGTCGGACCTGGTGCGGGGAGTCGTCCTCACGGACGCGCTGATCGGGACGTTCGCCGGGGCGCACGACCTCTCGCTGGTGCAGAACCGGTGCTTCCTCTACCACGTCATCGGTGGCGGCACGGGGGACTGGGACGTGCCGGTGGGCGGCATGGGGGCGGTGGCCGCGGAGCTCGAGACCGCCTGCCGGCGTGCCGGGGTCGAGGTGCTCACCTCGGCCCGCGCGACGTCCGTCGGGACGTCCGGCTCTGCCGTGGAGGTCGCCTGGCACGACGCCGACGGCCGTGAGCACGCGGTCGCGGCCGGCCACGTGCTGGCCGGCTGCAGCCCGCGGGACCTGGACCGGCTGCGCGGTCGCGAGCCCGCAGCCGAGCCCGAGGGTGCCCAGCTCAAGGTCAACATGCTCCTCACGCGGCTGCCCCGGCTGCGCGACCCGGCCGTCGACCCGGCGGCCGCCTTCTCCGGCACCTTCCACGTCCACGAGGGGTACGCCCAGCTGCAGCAGGCGTACGAGGAGGCGGCCGCGGGCCGGGTGCCCGCCGTGCCGCCGTCCGAGATCTACTGCCACTCCCTGACGGACCCGTCGATCCTCGGCCCGGACGTGCGGGAGCGCGGGTGGCACACGCTGACGCTGTTCGGGCTGCACATGCCGGCTCGGCTCTTCCGGGGTGACCCGGAGGGGGCGCGTGCGGAGGCCCTCGCGGCCACGCTGCGGTCGCTCGACAGCGTCCTCGCCGAGCCGATCGAGGACTGCATCGCGCTCGACGCCGACGGCCGGCCCTGCCTGGAGGCGCGCAGCCCGGTCGACCTGGAGACGGACGTCGGGCTGCCCGGCGGGCACATCTTCCACCGTGACCTCTCGTGGCCCTGGCGCGACCGCGACGAGGGCGATGCCACCCCCGCCGCCCGGTGGGGCGTGGCGACCGATGACGCGCGGGTGCTCCTCTGCGGTGCCGGGGCCGTCCGCGGTGGAGGGGTCAGCGGCATCCCGGGGCGCTCGGCGGCGATGGCGCTCCTCGGGCGCTGAGGAGGGGCGGTCCACCGACGCGGCGCCGGTCGCCGGCCCCCGGGCGACATCGCCTCCCACGGCGCGGGCGTGGCATGCTGCCTGAGGCATTCACCCGAACGGACCACAGGGAGCCCTCATGTCCACGCCGCCCGCCGGTCGTCCCGCGCGACGGCTCGGACCCGGTCTCACGGCGTTCCTCGTCGTCGACGTGATCCTGGTGCTGGCCTTCCTCGTCGTGCTGGGGACGACCCTCGCCGGCCGCGACAGCGCGGAACCGGAGCCCGTCGCCCAGCCCACGCAGGCGGCACCCGAGCCGGAGACGTCACCCGAGGAGTCGCCCCAGGAGGAGGCGGAGGAGGTGGGCGAGGTCCGAGCGTTCGTCCTGCCGAGCGGCAACATCCACTGCACCATGGACGAGGCGTCCGCGACGTGCACGATCCTGTCCTTCAGCTACGAGCGACCCGCCCCGCCGGAGGGCTGCGCGGGCCAGGTCGGCAACGTGCTGGCGGTCGACGCGGAGGGGAACGCCGGGTTCACGTGCCAGGAGGGCGAGCCGTCGGGCCCGGCCGAGGGCACCCCGGTGCTGGAGTACGGCGAGCAGACCACGGTGGGCGCGATGACCTGCGCGAGCTCCACGAACGGCGTGCTGTGCCGGCACAACGAGAGCGGAGCCGGGTTCTCGGTCGCGCGAGCCGGCTACCTGTTCTTCTGACGTCTCGCGACCTCGTCCGACCTCCTCACGTCGATCGCTTCCTCACCAGATCCGCACCCGCTCCTCGGGCGCCAAGTACAGGGCGTCCCCCGGCTGGACGTCGTACGCCTCGTGGAACTCGTCGAGGTTCCGGACGATCCCGTTGCACCGGAACTCGTTCGGCGAGTGCGGGTCCGTCGCGAGCCGGCGGATCATCTCCTCGTCGCGACCCTTGGACTGCCACACCTGCGCCCAGCCGAGCAGCACCCGCTCGGCGCCCGTCAGGCCGTCCAGCACGGGCGCCTCCGCCAGCGGTCGTCCGAGGGCGATGCGGTAGGCCCTGAGAGCGATGGACAGGCCGCCGAGGTCACCGATGTTCTCGCCCACGGTGAGCGCCCCGTTGACCCGGTGGGAGTCGTCCAGCTGGGCGGGGGAGAACCGGCCGTACTGCTCGACGAGGGCGGTGGTGCGCTTCTCGAACTCCGTCCGGTCCGCCTCGGTCCACCAGTCCTCCAGGCGCCCGAGCCCGTCGTACTTCGAGCCCTGGTCGTCGAACCCGTGGCCGATCTCGTGCCCGATCACGGCGCCGATGCCGCCGTAGTTGACGGCGTCGTCCGCCTCCGGGTCGAAGAACGGCGGCTGCAGGATCGCCGCGGGGAAGACGATCTCGTTCATCCCCGGGTTGTAGTACGCGTTGACGGTCTGGGGCGTCATGAACCACTCGTCGCGGTCGACGGGACGCCCGATCTTGCGCATCTCGCGGTCCTGCTCGTACGCGGACGACCGCCGCACGTTGCCCACGAGGTCGGCCGGGTCGACGACCAGGCCGTCGTAGGACTTCCACCGGTCCGGGTAGCCGATCTTCGGCGTGAAGGCGTCGAGCTTCTCGAGGGCCCGTTGCCGGGTGGCCGGGCCCATCCAGTCCAGCGCCGTGATGGACTCCCGGTACGCGGCGACGAGGTTGTCCACGAGCTCCACCATCCGCGCCTTGTGGCTCGGGGGGAAGTGCCGCTCGACGTACACCTGCCCCACCGCCTCGCCCAGGGCCGCCTCGACCAGGGACACGCCGCGCTTCCACCGGTCCCGGAGCTGCTCGGCGCCCGTCAGCGTGCGGCCGTAGAAGTCGAAGTTCGCCTGCACGAAGCGCTCGCTGAGGTACGGAGCCCGCGCGGACACCAGGTGGTAGCGCAGCCATGCCTGCCACTGCTCGAGCGGTGCCTCCTGCCAGAGCAGCGCGAAGCCGACGGCGAAGTCCGGCTGACGGACCACGAGGTCCGTCATGACGGACTCCTCGATCCCTGCCGCCGCGACCCACGCGCGCCAGTCGAGACCGGGTGCCGCGTCGGCGAGCGCAGCGAGCGTCATGGGGTTGTACGTGAGGTCGGCGTCCCGGTTGCGGACGACGTCCCAGTGGTGCCCGGCCAGGCGCGTCTCCAGCTCGACCACCAGGTCCGCCTGCCGCCGGGACTCCTCGTCGTCCAGACCGGTGAGGCCGAGCATCCGCGCGACGTGCGGCGCGTACTGCTCACGGACACCGGCGTAGGCCTCCTCCCGGTAGTACGACTCGTCCGGCAGCCCCAGGCCGGACTGGTGCAGGTAGACGACGTAGCGCTCCGGGTCCTTCGCGTCGTTGTCGACCCAGAACACCACGCCACCGGCGCCGCCGGTCCGCTGGAGACCGCCGAGGACCTGCGTGAGCGCCGCCAGGTCACCCGCCGCGTCGATCGCCGCGAGCTCGTCGCGGATCGGGTCGAGGTCGAGCTCCTCGATGCGCGCGGTGTCCATGAAGCTCGCGTAGAGCGCCCCCACCTGCTGGGCGGGGCCCGCCTCGGGCGTCGCGGTGGCGCCGTCGTCGGCGACCTGCGCCCCCAGCGTCTCGATGATCGCCCGGACGTGCTCCTCCGCCCGGTCGTGCAGCGCGCGGAAGGCGCCGTCCATCGCCCGGTCGGCGGGGATCTCGTGGCTGTCGAGCCATCGACCGTTGACGTGCCGGTACAGGTCGTCCTGCGGGCGGACCGCGGGGTCGAGCGCAGTCACGTCGATGCCGCTGCGCGGCGTGGCGGGAGTCGTCATGGGCCCAGGCTAGGTGAGGCCGCAGACACGTCCGCCACGGAGCCGCCCCGCGGCAGGACCGCGCTGGCAGGATGACGCCATGCGCATCCACATCGCCGCCGACCACGCCGGGTTCGACCTCAAGCAGGCCCTCCTGGAGCACCTGCGCGCCCAGGGCCACGACGTCGTGGACCACGGGGCCTTCGAGGACGACCCGCAGGACGACTACCCGCCCATGTGCATCGCCGCGGGACGGGCCGTCGTCGCCGAGCCGGGCAGCCTCGGCATCGTGCTGGGCGGCTCGGGCAACGGCGAGCAGATCGCGGCGAACAAGGTCCCGGGCGTCCGGGCCGTGCTCGCCTGGAACGAGGACACGGCGCGGCTGGGTCGTGCGCACAACGACGCGAACGTCGTCGCGATCGGGGCGCGCCAGCACCCCCGCGAGGAGGCGGTCGCGATGGTCGAGGCGTTCCTCGCCGAGCCCTTCAGCGGCGATGCCCGGCACCAGCGCCGCATCGACCTGCTCGCCGCCCACGAGCGGGGCGAGGACATCACCCGCTGACGGGCGGGCGTCAGAAGACCCAGCTGCACCCCGGCGGCACCGGCCACCCGAAGGCGGTCGCCGCGCGGGCGAGCGCGGCCGGCCGCTGGGCCGTGACGAGGCCCGCGGCCGCGAGCGAGGCCAGGGACGGCCCGCCGAGGTACGCGGCGCCGAGCTCCCGCACGTCGAGCACCAGGTCGGGCGAGCGGTCGACCGGCGTCACGACGGCGCCGTCGGCGCCGCCCTCCAGCCGCCAGCGGCCGGAGTTCGCCGGGACGAGGTCGTCGCGGACCTCCAGGACGACGTCGACGTCGGTCGAGTAACGCCGCGCCGCCAGGGCCGCGGGGACGTCGAGCAGCCGCACCCAGACGTTGTCCGTCAGCCGGGGCTCGGTCGCGCGCAGGTCGACGAGCAGGTGCAGCAGGGCGTCGTCCTGCGTCACCCACGCCTCCGTCGTGGCCATGAGGTCCAGGTCCAGCAGCACGCCCCACAGGGCGCGGGCCACGGCGGGGTCCTCGGCCACGAGGTCGCGGACGCGGACCGTCCCGCGGGGGCCAGCGGCCCCCCAGTCCGACTTGCGCCGGAAGAAGGCGTACCCGACCGGCCTGCCGTCCCGCTCGGCGACCGCGATCCGCAGCGCCTCGGCGCCGTTGCGGAACGCCGGCGGGTCGTCGAGGTACGCGGCCCGGAGCTCGGGCGTCTCCCGCGTCGCCCATCCGGGACGGTCCACGGCCTCGTGGAGCGCCTGGACGATCTGGTCGTGCCGCTCCTCCACCCTCTCCAGGCGCACGCGGACCTGGTCCGCCCCGGGGACCGGTCGGAGCGCGGCCGTACGGGGCACCGTGAGCCGGACGTCGTAGGCCGCGACGCCGTAGCCGAAGCGTCCGTAGATCGCGGGCTCGGCGGCGTAGAGGGCCGAGACGGCCTCACCGCGAGCCAGGCTGCGGGCGACGTGGTCGTGGATCATCGCGCGCAGCAGACCGCGACGGCGGTGCGCCGGGTGGACGCCGACCCACGTGAGACCGGCGACGGGCACCCGCGCGCCCGGCACGGGGAACCGGGAGAAGGGGTAGGACGCGTGGACCGCGACGAGCTCGCCGTCGTCGGTCTGGACGCCGCGTGCCCGCTCCCACGTCAGCGGCGACGGCAGGCCGAGAAGGACGTCGTCGTCGACGCTGGAGGGGAAGGCCCAGGTGTCGAGGCCGACGACGTCGGCGTGGCGGGAGGGGTCGAGGTCGACGGCGCGGTACCCCGCGGGGAGGTGGGTCATGGCGCCCATGCTGCTCCGCAGCCGGGCCGGAGCGCACGACCTTTCCGACGCCGTCCGGCGTGGCGGCGGATGGGTGCTGCCCCGGGGCCACGGGCTGGATACAGTCGCGCTCGTGACGACCCTCCCGCCGGACGACGGTCGCCGTCGGCGCCGCGACGACCGCGGGACCCGACGGCGCCGCGCGCGTCGTCGCGCGGGCGCGGTCCGCCAGGTCCGGTGGGGGCGGCTCACGCGGCGGCACACCATGATGCGCCGCCAGATCTTCGGGACGTCCGGGCTCGTCCTGCTCGCCCTCCTCGCTGCCGCCGGGATGGTGCTCTCGCCGCAGTGGATGCCGCAGTCGGCGATGCTGTTCATCCTGCTGCTCGGCGTCTTCATGCTGCGCGTCACCGGCATGGCCCTGCTGTGCGCGACCGTCCTCGGAGCCCTCGTCGTCATGACGACCACCGGCCTGCGCACGGTGCCTCCAGGTGTCTTCGTCGTGGTCACGCTGGGCGCCGTGGCGGGGATGGTCTTCGTCCGCAGCCGGTCGCGGCTCGGTCTGCAGGGCGCCGCCAGCGACCTCATGCTCGTGGACCTGCGCGACCGTCTCGTCGCGCACGGCCGGATCCCGCCGCTGCCGCAGGGATGGCGGGTGGACAGCGTCGTGCGGTCGGCGAACGCCGAGGCCTTCTCGGGCGACTTCGTCGTCGCGGCGCGCTCCCAGCACGGTCAGATGCTCGAGATCGTCCTCGTGGACGTGTCCGGGAAGGGCCAGGAGGCCGGCGTCCGGTCGTTGCTGCTGTCCGGGGCGTTCGGCGGGCTGCTGGGCGCGATGCCGCGCGAGGCGTTCCTGCCCGCAGCCAACAACTACCTGCTCGACCAGAACTGGCCGGAGGGCTTCGCGACGGCGATCCACGTCGCCGTGCGCCTGGACACGGGGCAGTTCTGGGTCTCGACGGCGGGCCATCCGCCGGCGGTGCAGCTGCACGCGGGCTCGGGGCGCATCGAGCGCCTCGACACCACCGGCGGCCCGGCGCTCGGCGTCGTCGTGGCGCCGTTGTTCTCCGTCCACACCGGGGTCCTGCAGCACGGTGACACCGTGATGCTCTACACCGACGGCCTCATCGAGGCGCCCGGCGCCGACGTGGAGCTCGGCATCGACCGGCTCATGGGCGCGGCGGAGCGCTTCATCTCCACCCGCAGCGGGGGTGCCGACGCGGTCCTCGCCGGGGTGCGTGCCGGCGAGGGCGACGACCGCGGCCTCATCCTCATCCACCGCGACTGAGGGCCGGCGTGGACGAGGAGTACCTGGAGGCCGTCCTGGACCTCGTCGCGGCCATCCCCGCCGGACGGGTGATGACCTACGGGACCATCGCGGAGGAGGTCGGGGGCGTCCTCCGGCGAGGGGGCCCGCGCCAGGTGGGGGCGGTGCTCTCGCGGGCCGGCTCCGGCGTGCCGTGGTGGCGCGTGGTCAACGCGTCCGGCCTGCCGCCCGCGTTCAAGCGCGCCGACGCGCTGGCGGTCCTGCGCTCGGAGGGCTGCCCGCTGTCCGCCGACGACGCACGCGTCCGCCTGCGCGACGCGCTGTGGTGGCCCGACGGGACCTGACCGTGCCTGCCGGCGACCTCCAGGACCTCAGGACCGCCGTCCCCTCAGCGCAGGCCGCGTCGGGAGCTGATCACCCCGGTGTCGAAGCCGGCCAGGTGCAGGCCGCCGTGGAACCGCGCGTGCTCGATCTTCACGCAGCGGTCCATGACCACCTCCAGGCCGGCGGCCTCCGCCCGGCGGGCGACCTCCTCGTGCCACGAGCCCAGCTGCAGCCACAGGGTCCTCGCGCCGACGGCCAGCGTCTCGTCGAGCACCGTCGGCAGGTCGTCGTGCCGGCGGAAGACGTCCACGAGGTCCGGCACGACGGGGAGCGCGTCGAGCGACGGGTACACCGGCCGGCCGAGGATCTCGGTCGCCCGCGGGTTGACGAAGTACACGTCGTACGGCGAGGAGGACAGCAGGTAGGTGGCGACGAAGTAGCTGGCACGCGAGGCGTTCGCCGACGCGCCGACGATCGCGATGGACCGGGTGCGCCGCAGGAGGGCGAGGCGCTCGGGGGCGCTGGGGCCGACCCACGTGCGCGCGGCCGCGCCGGGCGCGGGTGCGGGGGCCGGGAGGGCGCAGGCCTGGGCGTCGGTGGTCACGCGGACACCTCCACGGTCTCGGTGCGGGCGGCGGCGTCGTCGTCGGCGGTGAACGCCTCCCGCGGGCCCACGGCGGCCGTGAGGGCCTGGTCGAGGTCCCACAGGACGTCCTCGACGTCCTCGAGCCCGACGCTGATCCGGACGAGGTCCTCCGGGACGCCCGCCGCGGCGAGCTGCTCCGCGGAGAGCTGCTGGTGGGTGGTGGACCCCGGGTGGATGACGAGCGTGCGCGCGTCCCCGACGTTCGCCAGGTGGCTGGCCAGCTGGAGCGCCTCGATGAACCGGCGCCCGGCCTCGCGGCCGGGGACCTCGACGGTCCCGCGCACCCCGAAGGCGAACACCGACCCGGGCCCCAGGGGGAGGTACTGCTGCGCCCGCGCGTGGTGCGGGTGCGACGGGAGCCCGGCCCAGTTGACGTACCCGATGCGGGGGTCGGCCTCGAGCCACGTCGCGACGGCGCGCGCGTGCGCGACGTGCTCCTCGATCCGCTGGGGGAGCGTCTCGACGCCCTGGAGCAGGTTGAACGCGGACTGCGGCGCCAGCGACGGGCCGATGTCGCGGAGCTGCTCCGAGCGCAGCTTCGTGAGGAACCCGTACTCGCCGAAGTTCTCCCACCAGCTCACGCCGCCGTAGGAGGGCACGGGCTCGGTCATCTGGGGGAAGTTCCCGTTGCCCCAGTCGAACCGCCCGCTCTCGACGACGACGCCGCCGAGCGTCGTGCCGTGCCCGCCGAGGAACTTCGTCACCGAGTGGATGACGATGTCCGCGCCGTGCTCGATCGGGCGGCACAGGTACGGCGTGCTCAGCGTCGCGTCGATGACGAGGGGCACGCCGGCGGCGTGGGCGACCTCCGCCAGGCCGGCGATGTCGGTGATCTCGCCGGAGGGGTTCGCGATGACCTCGGCGTAGACGACCTTGGTCTCGGGCCGGATCGCCGCGGCGTAGTCGGCCGGGTCCGTGCCGGGGACGAACGTCGTCTCCACCCCGAACCGCCGCAGGGTCACGTCGAGCTGGGTGACCGTGCCGCCGTACAGCGACGCGGCCGCGACCACGTGGTCGCCCGCGCCGACCAGAGCGGCGAACGTGATGAACTCCGCCGCCATGCCCGACGACGTCGCGACCGCACCGATGCCGCCCTCGAGCGAGGCGATCCGCTCCTCCAGGGCCGCGACCGTGGGGTTGCCGATGCGGCTGTAGATGTTGCCGTACTTCTGCAGCGCGAAGAGGTTCGCGGCGTCGTTCGTGTCGTCGAAGACGAAGCTCGTCGTCTGGTAGATCGGCACGGCGCGGGCGCCGGTGGTCGGGTCGGGGACCCCGCCCGCGTGCAGCGCGCGGGTGCGGAAGCCCCAGCGGCGGTCGCCGGTCGTCGGTTCGGTCACGGGTTCTCCTTCGACGTGGCCGCAGCGCGGGCGCGCAGGACCGCCTGGATGCGGGTGAGGGACGTCTCGTCCTGCAACGACGTCACGTCGCCGAGACTTCCCCCGGCGACGAGGTCCGCAAGCAGACGACGCATGATCTTGCCGGAGCGCGTCTTCGGCAGGTCCGGGACGACGACGACGTCGCGCGGCCTGGCGATCGGTCCGATCTCCTTCGCCACGTGGGCACGGAGCGTCGCCGTGAGCGCGGCCGCGTGCTCCACCCAGGCCGCGGCGTCGTCGGCGGTGGCGGGCGGCTGCGCCGGGATGACGAAGGCGGCGATCGCCTGCCCCGTCGTGGGGTCGCTCACGCCCGCGACGCCGGCCTCGCCCACGGCGGGGTGGGCGACCAGCGCGGACTCGATCTCGATCGTCGACAGCCGGTGGCCGGAGACGTTGATGACGTCGTCGACGCGCCCGAGGAGCCAGATGTCGCCGTCCGCGTCGTAGCGGGCGCCGTCGCCGGCGAGGTAGTAGCCGTGCCGGGCGAAGCGGGACCAGTACGCGTCGCGGTAGCGCTCCGGGTCTCCCCAGACCGTCCGGGCCATGCCCGGCCAGGTGCGGTCCACGACGAGGAAGCCGCCCGCGCCGTGCGGGACCTCGATGCCGTCCTCGTCCACGACCTTCGCGGAGATCCCCGGCAGCGGCCGGGTCGCGGAGCCCGGCTTGAGCGTCGTGACACCCGGCAGCGGCGCGATCATGGTGGCGCCGGTCTCGGACTGCCACCAGGTGTCGACGATCGGCAGCTCGCCGCGGCCCAGCTGCTCGCGGAACCACACCCACGCCTCCGGGTTGATGGACTCCCCGACGGTGCCCAGCAGGCGCAGGCTCGACAGGTCGTAGGAGTCCGGCACGCCGTCCGGGAACCACGTCATGAGCGTCCGGATGAGGGTCGGAGCCGTGTAGTACACGGTGACCCCGTAGCGCTCGATGATCTCCAGGTGCCGCGCCGTGTGCGGGCTGTTCGGCGTCCCCTCGTAGATGACCTGCGTGAGCCCGTTGCTCAGCGGGCCGTAGATCTCGTACGTGTGGGCCGTGACCCAGGCGAGGTCCGCGGTGCACCAGTGGACGTCGTCGTCCTTGGCGTCGAAGAGCGCCCAGTGCGTCCAGGACGCCTGCGTGAGGTAGCCGCCCGCGGTGTGCACGAGGCCCTTCGGCCTGCCGGTGGTGCCCGACGTGTAGATGACGAACAGCGGGGTCTCGGCGTCGAACGCCTCGGCCTCGTGGTGGTCGTCCGCGGTGTCGACGACGTCGTGCCACCACAGGTCCCGGCCGGGCGTCCACGGGACGTCGGGCGTGGCCTCGCCGGTGCGCCGGACGACGAGCACGTGCTCGAGGTGGTCCAGCCCCGCCGCGGCCTCGTCCGCCGTGGCCTTGGTGGGGACGGCCTTCCCGCGGCGGTACTGGCCGTCGGAGGTCACGAGGACCTTGGCCCGGAGGTCCTCGAGCCGGAACCGGAGCGCGTCCGCGGAGAACCCGCCGAAGACGAGGGAGTGGATCGCCCCGATGCGCGCGACGGCGAGCGTGACCACGACCGTCTCGGCGAGCACGGGCAGGTAGACGACCACCCGGTCGCCCTGGCCGACCCCGAGCGCCGTCAGCGCGTTGGCGGCTCGGGCGACCTCGCGCTGCAGGTCGGCGTAGGTGAGGACCCGCCGGTCGCCGGGCTCGCCCTCGACGTACAGGGCCACCTTGTCCCCGCGACCCGCGGCGACGTGCCGGTCGACGCAGTTCACCGCGACGTTGAGCCGGCCGCCGGCGAACCACTCGGCCCGCGGGACGGTGAGCTGCTCCGGGTCGTCGGTGTGCGGCACGGCGGGTGACCACGTGTGTGCGGTGTCCCAGGGCTCCGCCCAGTCGAGCCGCCGTGCGGCGTCCGCCCAGAACGCGACGTGGTCCCGCTCGGCCGCCGCGGTGAGGCGAGCGTGCTCGTCCGGGCCGACGTTCCAGCCGCCGTCGGGCGCCGGGAAGGTCCGGTCCTCGACGAGGAGGTTGCTGATGGTCGCGGTGCTCATGCCGTCCTCGGGTCGGTCGTGGTGGCGGGCGTGCGGGCCGGAAGGGGTGCGCCGCCTCAGAACCGGCGCAGCAGGCGCTTCTCGACGACGCCGATGAGGGCGTCCGTCGTCTTGCCCAGCACCGCCAGGACGACGAGGGCCAGGAAGATCCGGTCCACGCGACCGTTGTTCGCGGAGTCGTTGAGCAGGAAGCCCAGGCCCATCGACGAGGCGATGAGCTCCGCGGCGACGAGGAAGAGCCACGCCTGGGCCAGGCCGAGACGCAGACCCGAGACCACCGACGGGGTCGCGGCAGGCAGCTGCACGCGCAGCAGGAGCGAGGGGCCCCTGAGGCCGTACGCCCGTCCGGCCTCGACCAGGTGGCGGTCGACGTGCCGCAGGGCCGAGGCGACGGTGGTGTAGACGGGGAAGAACGCGCCGATCGCCACGAGGATGACCTTCGAGTCCTCGTTGATCCCCACCCACAGCACCATGAGCGGCACCCAGCCGAGGGACGGCACGGCGCGGACGGCACCGATGGTGCTGCTGAACAGGGCGTCGGCCCACCGTGACAGCCCGACGACCGCACCGACGGCCAGGCCCAGGCCGGCCCCGAGCGCGAAGCCGAGGAGCACGCGCTGGACGGAGATGGCGACGTGCGTCCAGAGCGACGGCCCGCGGTCCCAGGTCGCGAGCTCGACGGCGGCGCTCCACACGGACGTGGGCGACGGGAGCTCGTAGGACGCGAACTGGCCCGTGACCGAGGTGACGAGGTGCCAGACGACGAGCAGGACGAGCGGGACCACGGCGGACACCGCGATGCGCACGCCGCGCCGGGACAGGGGCTCAGGCCGCGGCCGGCCGCTCCGCGGCTGCGGGCCGGGCCCGGAGTCGTCGGGGCGGCCGCCGGCCCCCTCCGACGACGGCGCGGGGCGGCCCGTGTCGACCGGGTTCAGCCCGCGCAGCGGTCGTCCCTGCCGGTCGACGATGGGGCCCGTCCCGGTGCTTCCGAGGATCGTGTCCATGGTGGTCGTCCCTTCCTGGCCTGCGGGGGTGCTGCTGCGGGGCTGGTGCGCGGTGAGAGGGTGCCGGCCCCCGCCCCCCGACGAGGGCCGGCACCGGTTGGTCAGTCCGTGATGGAGGCCGGGTCGGCCTGCGTCACGAACGAGTCCTCGAAGAGGCTGTCGAGCGCCTCGTCGATCTGCTCCTGGTTGGACACGTCGCCGGACTCGACGAAGATCGGGCCGACGACCTCGAGCACGGCGCGCTGCTCCTCGCCCGGCACGGGGTCGAGGTCGATGACGGTGCGCTCGAGGATGACCTTCTCGGCGATGGCGAGGTCGATGCCCGCGACGTCGGCGAGGATCTGCGCCGTCTCCTCCGGGTTCTCCAGCGCCCACGCCCGCGCCTTCTCGTAGGCGTCGACGACGACCTGGGCGAGGTCCGGGGACTGCTCGAGGAACGTCTCGGTCGCGTTGAGGAAGCCGTAGGTGTTGAAGTCGATGTTCCGGTAGATCAGCCTGGACCCGGCATTCACCTCCGAGTCGGCCATGATCGGGTCCAGGCCCGACCACGCCTGCACGGACCCGTTCTCCAGAGCGGTGCGCCCGTCGGCGTGCTGGAGGTTCTGCACCTCGACGTCCGCCAGGGTCAGGCCGTGCTCCTCGAGCGTCTGCAGCAGGAAGAAGTACGGGTCCGTGCCCTTCGTCGCTGCGATGGACGTGCCGGCCAGGTCCTCGACGGACTGGACGGGGGAGTCGGCCGGCACGACGATCGCCGACCACTCGGGCTGCGTGTAGAGGGAGATCGTCTTGATCGGCGACCCGTTCGCCCGGGCGAGGAGCGCCGCGGACCCGGCGGTGGAGCCCACGTCGACGACGCCGGCACGCAGCGCCTCGTTGGCCTTGTTGGAACCGGCGGACTGCACCCACTCCACGGTGACGTCGTCGCCGAGCGTCTCCTCGAGCCAGCCCTGCTCCTTGATGATGAGGCTGAGCGGGTTGTAGGTGGCGAAGTCGACGGTGAGCGTGTCGCTGCTCCAGCCGTCCTCGCTCGTGGCGCCGGGAGCAGGGGCGTCCGCCTGGGTGGCCGAGCCCTCACCCGCGACGCAGCCGCTGAGCATCAGGGCCGCGGCCACGGACGCGGCGGTGACGGACAGTGCTGATCGGATCTTCATGAGTACCTCTCGGGTGGGGGCCGGCGGGTGCCGGCGGTGCCGGCAGGTGCCGGCCGGTCAGGGGTGGGGGGATCTGGGGAGGGTCCGGCTCAGCGCGCCGCGTGGTGGTGCGGGTCGACGCCGAGGCCCTGGAGCAGCTCGGCGCGCAGGTGCGCGAGCTCCGCGTCGCCGCGGTCGCGGGGCCGCGAGCCCGGCACGTCGACGACGGAGCGAACCGTGCTGGGCGTACCCCTCGGCGCGCCCTGCGGCCGGCCGAGCAGGACGACCCGGTCGGCGAGGTAGAGCGCCTCGTCGACGTCGTGGGTGACGAGCAGGACGGTGGCGCGCTCGACCGCGTGCACGTCGAGGAGGAGGTCCTGCATCCGCAGGCGCGTGAGGGCGTCGAGCGCGCCGAACGGCTCGTCGAGGACCAGGACCCCGGGGTTCCGCGCCAGCGCCCGCGCCAACGAGGCCCGCTGCGCCATGCCGCCGCTGATCTGACGCGGCCGGTAGTGGGTGCACTCGCCGAGGCCGACGAGGCCGAGGAGCTCGTGGACGCGCTGCTTGCCGACCGCCCGGTCCGTCCCGCGCGGGAGGCCGACGGCCACGTTCTGGGCCAGCGTGCGCCACGGGAGCAGCCGCGGTTCCTGGAAGGCGACGGCACAGCGGGTGTCCACGCCGTCGACCGGGGCGCCGTCGATGAGGATCTGTCCCGCCGTCGGGGCGTCGAGCCCGCTCACCTGGCGCAGCAGGGTCGACTTGCCGCACCCCGAGGCTCCGATGAGCGCGACGATCTCCCCGGCGCCGATCTCCAGGTCGACGTCGGCGAGGACCGTGGTCGGGCTGCCGCTGCGGTCGCGAGGGGCGAACGTGCGGCCGACGCCGCGGATGCTGACGGGGTGGGCTGGGTGCGAGCGCACGGGGGCAGGGGTGGTGATGGCCATGGCAGGTCCTCGGGGGGTCGGCGGACCCGTGCTCGTCCGGAGCCGCGCGCGCGCAGGCCAGGACGTCGCGCACGGGGGTGCAGGACGGGGCTGGGGTGTCTGCGCTGGCTACCTAGGTCCGCCGTTGGACCGGGACGTGCCGCGGGGTGCTGCCCTCGAGGGGGCGGGTCGGCTCGTCAGGCGCCAGCGCGTGGCATGCAGCCACACATTCGGGCCATCGGCAGCGCCATCGAGTCGTGGTGACCGATCATGGCGCTGACCTCCCTCCCGTGCCGGCGTCCCGAGTCCGAGACGACGCGAGTCGGCCGCTCGGCCGACGTCGTGACAGTAGGCGCACGGCCGGGACCGTGTAAACCAGCGAGACAGATCGGCTCAGATGGCGAGACGCCCGTCGCGCCTACCGACGCCGAAGGGCCCGTGCTCACGCACGGGCCCTTCGGGTGGGACGGCCGCCGTCCGCCTCAGTCAGATGTAGATCGCCGGGTCCTCCACGAGCTCGGCCGCCGGGGCCGCCGCCGGTCGCGTCCGGATCACCGCGGGCACGCCCACGGCGGTGGCCTCGGCGGGGACGTCCTTGACGACCACCGCGTTGGCGCCGATCTGCGCCCCGTCGCCGATCCAGACCGGGCCGAGGATCTTCGCCCCCGCGCCGACGACCACGCGGTCGCCGAGCGTCGGGTGGCGCTTGCCCCGTCGCATGCTCTTGCCCCCGAGCGTGGACCCGTGGAACAGCACGACGTCGTCGCCGACGACCGCCGTCTCGCCGATCACGACACCCATGCCGTGGTCGATGAACAGCCGTCGGCCCAGGTGGGCACCCGGGTGGATCTCGACGCCGGTCGCCGCCCGGGCCGCCTGCGACAGCAGACGGGCCGGGATGCGCAGCCCGGGGCGCTGCCACATGCGGTGCGCCAGCCGGTACACCCAGACGGCGTGAACCCCGGGGTAGCCCAGGGCCACCTCGAGCCGCGACCGCGCCGCCGGGTCTCCGTGACGTGCCGCGTCCAGGTCCTCGACGAGGTCCTGGAGGAAGAGCCAGACAGGGCGCATGCGATCAGTCCACGAGGTCGGAGTAGAGGATCGAGGAGAGGTACCGCTCGCCGAAGCTGGGCACGATGACGACGATCGTCTTGCCCTCGTTCTCCGGGCGCTTGGCGATCTCGACCGCCGCGTGGATCGCGGCGCCGGACGACAGGCCGACGAGGATGCCCTCCTGCTGGGCCGTCTCGCGTGCCACGCGGACGGAGGTCTCGGCGTCGACGTCGAACACCTCGTCGTACACCGTCGTGTCGAGGATCTCGGGGACGAAGTTCGCGCCGATGCCCTGGATCTTGTGCGGGCCCGGCTGGCCGCCGTTGAGGATCGGCGACTCCGCCGGCTCCACGGCCACGACCTTGACGTCGGGCTTGCGGTCCTTGAGCACCTGGCCGACCCCGGTGATCGTGCCTCCCGTGCCGATGCCGGCGACGAAGATGTCGACCTGGCCGTCCGTGTCCGCCCAGATCTCCTCGGCCGTGGTGCGGCGGTGGATCTCCGGGTTGGCCTCGTTGGCGAACTGACGCGCGAGGACGGAGCCCGGCCGCTCGGAGGCGATCTGCTCGGCGCGGGCGACGGCGCCCTTCATGCCCTCCGCGCCCGGGGTGAGGACGAGCTCGGCGCCGAAGGCCCGCAGGAGGACGCGGCGCTCCTTCGACGCCGTCTCCGGCATCGCCAGGACGACCTGGTAGCCCCGCGCCGCGCCGACCATCGCCAGCGCGATCCCGGTGTTGCCGCTGGTGGCCTCGACGATCGTGCCGCCGGGCGGGAGCTCGCCGGACGCCTCCGCGGCGTCGACGATCGCCACGCCGATCCGGTCCTTGACCGAGCTGGCGGGGTTGTAGAACTCGAGCTTCGCCAGCACGGTGGCACCGGCGCCCTCGGTCACGCGGTTGAGCCGGACCAGGGGGGTGTTGCCGATGAGCGTGGTGACGTCGTCGTAGATGCGGGCCATGGTTGTCCTCGTCTCGCTGGGCCTCGTGGGGCGGGTGGTGGCGGGACGCACGGTGTGCCGGCTGCTTCGTGCCGGCGTGCCTGCCGGATGCTCCTGGCTGCACAACCGTGCGGCGTCATGGGGAATTCCGCGGTGTGCCGCGGTGGCCGGGGCTCGAGCGCTGGCGCGTCCTGGGGGTGCGCGGGATCCCGCGCGTGCTCCAGCGCTCTACGGACAGCAGCAGCCGGCGACGCACCCGCAGGGGCGGCCGACCGTCGGGAGCGGGCACGACGGCGGGGCGGCGGAGGGCCGACGGGTGGGGCGAGCGCTCGAGCTCATGCCTCCTCCTCCCGGCCGTGCGGCGGGTCACCGCTCCTGCGGACGAACCTAGCGGATCCACCGCCCCCACCACAGCGGACGGTCATGGTCCGTCGTCGGGCCCGGGCGCTGCAGGAGCGCGGCCGGCGTCCTGCTGGGCCGCTTCGGCCCGGACGGCGGGCAGCTCGACGTCCACGCACGACATCCGCACCGGGTCGCCGCCCGCGAGCGCCGTCACCCGGGCGGCGGCCTCGGACAGCCGGTCCTCGGGCAGGGCGCCGGCGCGCACCGCGGCGACGAGCGCGTCGCGCATCCCTCGCGCCTGCGAGCCGTCGGTGGTCAGCGCCGCGTCCGCCCCCGCCTGCACGGCGAGGACCACCGACTCCGGGAAGTCCCACCGCTGGTGCACCGCGCCCATGCCGAGACTGTCGGTCATGGCGACCCCCTCGAAGCCCATCTCCCGCAGCGCCGCGTACGCGGCGGGGCTCAGGCTGGCCGGCAGGTGCGGGTCCAGGGCGCGGTAGCCCAGGTGGTTGAGCATGACGACGGGCACGCCGTCCTCGACCGCGCGGGCGAACGGCACGAGGTCGGTGCGCAGGAGCTCCCCGAGCGACGTCTCGACCACGTCGCCCTCGGCGTGGGTGTCGGTCACCGACCGGCCGTGGCCGGGGAAGTGCTTGACCGTGGGTGCCACGCCCGCCGATGCCAGGCCCCGCCAGTACGCGGCGGCGTAGCGGGTCACCACGTCGGGGTCCGCGCCGAAGGCCCGGTCACCGATGACGCCGTCGGCCGGACCCTCGTCGAGGTCGACGACCGGTGCGAGGTTCAGCGTGACACCCAGCTCGGCCAGTCGCGTCCCGGACGCCGCCGCGAACTGCTCGACCTCGGCCGGCGTGCTCGACGCGGCGAGGGACCGCGGCGACGGCCCGGCGCCGACGACCTGCCGTGCGAGGGCCACGCGACCGCTCTCCTCGTCCGTCGACACCACGAGCGGACGCCCGTGCGCGACGTCCATGCCGGCCTGGAGCCCGGTGACGAGGTCCGTCGTCTGCCGCGCCGTGCGGACGTTGGAGGAGGACAGGAACACGCCGCCGACACCCAGCTCCACCACCTCGCGGGCCAGGTCCTGGTCGGCGCTCGTGACGCCGGGCAGACCGACGACGAGGACGGCGGCCGCCCGTTCCTCCAGCGGCGCCGGGACGCAGCCCGGTGCCGCTGGGGACGACGCCGCCGCCTCGGACCCCGCGGACGGCTCCGCGCCGGCCGCCGTCCCCGACGTCGTGCCGGGCGTGGTCCCGGTCGCCGCCGCCGGGGCGGGCCCGGGTCCCAGGCCCGCCGGTGCGGGCAGGGTGCCGCCGGGCAGGGGGTCGGGCGGGGGGTCGGCGACCGCGGACGTCAGGTCCGGGACACCCGGCGCCACGGCGGTGCCGTCCGCGCCCCCACCGTCGGGCGCGGAAGACGGAGGCGCTGCCGTGGTGCCCGGGGCCGCGGCAGCGGGCACGTCGGTACGGGCGGCGCCCGCACCGGATGCCGCGATCGCACCCTGCGTGAGCCCCGCCACGAGGAGGAGGCTCGCCGCGGCTCCCGCAGCGAGCGCGTGCCCGGGGGACCGGGCGTCGCCCGAGCGGTGTCGAGGGGGACCGGCCACGGCGCGCGGACGGGACGACCGGTGCCGCCGCGCGGCAGGAGCGGGTCCCATGCGCAGACCCTAGGGACTCGGCGCCGGGACGGCGCGGCGAGCGAGAGCGGGAGCGGCGGGAGCGGGCGACGGGAATCGAACCCGCGTAGCCAGTTTGGAAGACTGGGGCTCTACCATTGAGCTACGCCCGCACGTGCCGTTCCGGCGGGATGCCGCGGCAGCGGGCCCAGGGTAGCCGGATCGTCGGAGACCACGAAGTCGACGCCCACCCCGCTACGCTCGTCGGGCACGGGATGTGGCGCAGGTTGGTAGCGCGTCCGCTTTGGGAGCGGAAGGTCGTCGGTTCGAATCCGTCCATCCCGACCCTGGTGCCCACGCCCGGTGCCGTACGATCGGGGCGCCGCGCGCGTCACCTCGGCGTGCCTGCGCGTGGGCCACGAGGACCGTCACCCCCGCCCTGCCGCCACCCGCGGCGGGCACGTGGCGAGCACCGCACGAGTCGGGGACCGCCCCCGGATCCGTCGAGCCCTGGGAGACCACTGCTGTGAAGAGCGCCGTCGAGAACCTGGACGCCACCACGGTCAAGCTGACCGTCGAGGTGTCGTACGACGAGCTGAAGCCGAGCATCGACCACGCGTACGAGCACATCGGCTCGCAGGTGCAGATCCCCGGCTTCCGCAAGGGCAAGGTCCCCGCCCGCCTGCTGGAGCAGCGCGTCGGCCGCCCCGCGATCATCGAGCACGCCGTCAACGACGGGATGCCCACCTTCTACCGTCAGGCCGTCTCCGAGGCCGACCTGCGACCCCTGGGCCAGCCCGAGATCGAGGTCACCGAGGTGCCGGCGCTGACGGGCACCGAGGGCGGCATGACCTTCACCGCGCAGGTCGAGATCCGGCCGACCGTCGAGCTCCCGTCCCTGGACGGGCTCACCGTCACGGTCGAGGACGTCACGGTCTCCGACGAGGACGTCGAGGAGCGGCTCACCTCGCTGCGCGAGCGCTTCGGCACCCTCGTGGGCGTCGACCGCCCCGCGGGCGACGGCGACTTCGTGGTCGTCGACCTCCGGGCCGCCGTGGGCGAGGAGGAGGTCGACTCGGTCAGCGGGATCTCCTACCAGATCGGCTCCGGCAACCTGCTCGAGGGTCTCGACGAGGCGCTCACCGGCCTCTCGGCCGGGGAGACGACGACGTTCGAGACGGCCCTCGCCGGCGGCGAGCACGCCGGCGAGACGGCGCTCGTCACCGTCACGGCGACCACCGTCAAGACCCGCGAGCTCCCCGCCGCCGACGACGACTTCGCTCAGATGGCGTCCGAGTTCGACACCGTCGAGGAGCTTCGCGAGGACCTGCGGACCCAGGTCGCGGGCACGAAGGCCCAGTCGCAGGCTGTCCAGGCCCGCGACGCCCTCGTCGAGAAGCTGCAGGACGGTCTGGACATCCCGGTGCCCGCCGGCGTCGTCGAGGCGGAGGTGCACCGCCACCTCGAGTCCGAGGGGCGCCTGGAGGACGACGAGCACCGCGCCGAGGTCACGACGCAGGCGCAGGACGCGCTGCGCAACCAGATCCTCCTGGACACGCTCGCCGAGCAGCTGGAGGTCAAGGTCGGCCAGAACGAGCTGCTGGAGTACCTCGTCAGCGCCTCGCGCCAGTACGGCATGGACCCCAACACGTTCATCAAGACCGTGGACGAGCAGGGCCAGATCCCGACGATGATCGCCGAGGTGGGTCGCTCCAAGGCGGTGGCGGTGGCGCTGCGCCGCGTCGCGGTCGTCGACGCCTCCGGCCGGCCGGTCGACCTCAGCGAGTACATCGGCACGGACGAGGACGACGCCGCCGAGGCCGCGTTCGAGACCGTCACGGAGCCGGGGACGGAGCCGGTGGACGCGACGGACGCCGCCGCCGAGGCCGACGACGAGGACTCCGAGGACGCCGCGGCGACCCAGGCCTGACCCGGCAGCAGAGCACGTCCGACGAGCCCCGCACCACCCGCCCGGTGGTGCGGGGCTCGTCGCGTGCGCCGTCAGCGAAACGGTCCGGGAGCGGGCATCAGGCGTCGGTGGCCCGCGTTAGGGTCGCTGCACACGTCAGTCCCGGGGGACGCCCGGGTGGTCCAGGACGAGGAGAGCCGTGAACGACACGCAGGCAGACCTGACCCCGCGGGGGGCGCGCGGGGACGCGCCCTCGATGGGTCTCAACGACAGCATCTACAACCGTCTGCTGCGCGAGCGGATCATCTGGCTCGGCTCCGAGGTCCGGGACGAGAACGCGAACGCCATCTGCGCGCAGATGATGCTCCTGGCCGCGGAGGACCCGGACAAGGACATCTACCTCTACATCAACTCGCCCGGCGGCTCGATCACGGCCGGCATGGCGATCTACGACACGATGCAGTTCATCAAGCCGGACGTCGCCACCGTCGGGATGGGCATGGCCGCGTCGATGGGGCAGTTCCTGCTCTCCTCCGGCGCGAAGGGCAAGCGGTACGCGACCCCGCACGCCCGGGTGATGATGCACCAGCCGTCCGGCGGCATCGGCGGCACCGCCACCGACGTCCGGATCAACGCCGAGCTCATCCTCCACATGAAGCGCGTGCTCGCGGAGCTCATCGCGGAGCAGACGGGCAAGACCGTCGAGCAGATCAACGCCGACTCCGACCGGGACCGGTGGTTCACCGCTCCGGAGGCCCTGGAGTACGGGTTCGTCGACCACGTCGTCACCCACGCCGGCTCGGTCAGCGGGGGCGGCGGCACGGCCGCGTCCTGACCCGCGCACCCCGCCCGACGGCCACCACACATCGAGGAGCACCTGTGAGCACCGAGCACCAGTTCATCGCCCGCGCGTCCGCGCTGGCCGGAGGCACCGCGGGCGGCGCGGCCCTGCCGTTCGGCGCGCCGTCCTCCCGCTACGTCCTCCCGCAGTTCGAGGAGCGCACGGCCTACGGCTTCAAGCGGCAGGACCCGTACACCAAGCTGTTCGAGGACCGGATCATCTTCCTGGGCGTCCAGGTCGACGACGCGTCGGCCGACGACGTGATGGCGCAGCTCCTCGTGCTGGAGAGCCAGGACCCGGACCGCGACATCATCCTGTACATCAACTCGCCCGGCGGCTCCTTCACGGCGCTCACGGCGATCTACGACACGATGCAGTACATCAAGCCGCAGATCCAGACCGTCTGCCTCGGTCAGGCGGCATCGGCCGCCGCGGTGCTGCTGGCCGCCGGGTCGCCGGGCAAGCGCCTCGCGCTGCCCAACGCGCGTGTCCTCATCCACCAGCCCGCCATGGAGGGCGGTGGCTACGCGCAGGCCTCCGACATCGAGATCCACGCCAACGAGCTCATCCGCATGCGGGAGTGGCTCGAGGAGACGATCGCCCTGCACTCCGGCCAGCCGGTGGAGAAGGTCCGCCACGACATCGAGCGCGACAAGATCCTCACGGCCGCCCAGGCGCACGAGTACGGCCTGGTCGACCAGGTGCTGGAGAGCCGCAAGGCGGCGCTGCTCCCTGCTGCATCGTCCTGAGCGCGGGCGCGGGGCACCGGTCTCCCGGTGCCCCGCGAGGTCGGTCGGAGCGTGGCGCGTCCTCCGTATCGATCCGGACACGTACCGTGCGGCGGGCTGACAGCCTCCGGGACGTGGTGTGGAATGGTGGTTGACGCGGTGAAGGGTGCACGCCGGTGCACCCACCAGGAGGGAGCCAGCTGTGGCACGGATCGGCGAGGGCGCAGACCTGCTCAAGTGCTCCTTCTGCGGCAAGAGCCAGAAGCAGGTCAAGAAGCTCATCGCCGGCCCCGGGGTCTACATCTGCGACGAGTGCATCGACCTGTGCAACGAGATCATCGAGGAGGAGCTCGCCGAGGCGACCGAGGTCGGCATGGTGGAGCTCCCCAAGCCGCGGGAGATCTTCGAGTTCCTCGAGCAGTACATCGTCGGCCAGGAGCCGGCGAAGCGGTCCCTCGCCGTCGCCGTGTACAACCACTACAAGCGCATCCAGGCGGGCGAGGCGGCCCGCAGCGCGGGTGACGACGTCGAGCTGGCGAAGTCCAACATCCTGCTCATCGGCCCCACGGGCTGCGGCAAGACCTATCTCGCCCAGACGCTCGCGAAGATGCTCAACGTGCCCTTCGCGATCGCCGACGCGACCGCGCTGACGGAGGCCGGCTACGTCGGCGAGGACGTCGAGAACATCCTGCTCAAGCTCATCCAGGCGGCGGACTACGACGTCAAGAAGGCCGAGACGGGGATCATCTACATCGACGAGGTCGACAAGATCGCCCGCAAGAGCGAGAACCCGTCGATCACCCGGGACGTCTCCGGCGAGGGCGTGCAGCAGGCGCTGCTGAAGATCCTCGAGGGCACGACGGCCTCCGTCCCCCCGCAGGGCGGACGCAAGCACCCGCACCAGGAGTTCATCCAGATCGACACGACGAACGTCCTGTTCATCGTGGCGGGCGCGTTCGCCGGTCTGGACGAGATCATCACGTCCCGCGCAGGGCGCCGGGGCATCGGCTTCGGTGCGCCCCTGCACTCCGCCGACGACACCGACGTGTTCGGCGAGGTCATGCCGGAGGACCTGCTGAAGTTCGGCCTCATCCCCGAGTTCATCGGCCGCGTGCCGGTCATCACGACGGTCTCCCCGCTGGACCAGTCGGCGCTCGTGCGCATCCTCACGGAGCCGCGGAACGCGCTGGTCAAGCAGTACCAGCGGATGTTCGAGATCGACGGGGTGGAGCTGGAGTTCACCTCGGACGCGGTGGAGGCCGTCGCGGACCAGGCCCTGCTGCGGGGCACGGGCGCCCGTGGCCTGCGGGCGATCCTCGAGGAGGTCCTCCAGCAGGTGATGTTCGAGGTGCCGAGCCGCGACGACGTGGCCCGTGTCGTCATCACCCGCGAGGTCGTGCTGGAGAACGTCAACCCGACGATCGTGCCGCGCGAGGCGCCGTCGAAGCGCACCCCCCGCGAGAAGTCGGCCTGACCTCGGCCTGACCCGCGGGCCCTGCGCGTCGGGTCACATCGACGACCCGCAGGGCTGGCGTCGGCCGCCCCCGTGGACCAGGGTGGGAGGGGACCGACGAGCCGGTTCGGCCGGTTCCCGCGACCCCATCGTGAGGTGCTCGATGAAGCTCGACTCGCTCAAGCCCCTGCTCCACCACGACGGCCCTCTGACCACGGTGTGCCTCGACGTCAGCCGGTCCGAGGACGTCGGGGACAAGGAGATCCGGAGCCGCTGGAACGGGTTGCGGCGAGAGCTGGAGCAGCGGGGCGCGCCGACGCGGACCCTCGACGTCATGCAGGACCTGATCCTGCGTCCGACGCACGTCCCCGGGCCCCACGGGCGCTACCTCGTCGTCTCCGGCGAGCAGGTGCTCTTCGACCACGTCCTGCCCGACCCGCCCGTCCGCGACGAGGCGTTCCACGACGGCTCGCCGTCGCTGCTGCCCGCGGTCCGGGCGGCCGACGAGGCCGTCCGGTACCTGCTCGTGGAGATCGACCGCTCCGGGGCGGACCTCAGCTGGTCCGGTGCCGACTCCCACCGCCCGGACACCGAGCTCGGTGAGGTCGAGGGCGGCCACGACGTCCTGCACAAGTTCCAGGGGGGCGGCTGGTCGCACCGTCGCTTCCAGGCCCGCGTGCAGGACTCCTGGGAGCGCAACGCCGAGGCGGTGGCCGAGGAGGTCGAGCGCATCGTCACCCGCTACAAGCCCGAGCTCGTCCTCGTCACCGGCGACGTCCGCGCCGTCGGGCTGCTCAAGGAGGCAGCCGGCCACGAGACGGCCGCGGTCCTCACCGAGGTGCACGGCGGCGCGCGGGCGGACGGCGTCAAGGCGGAGTCCTTCGCCCGGCACGTCGCCGAGGTCCTCGAGGCGCACCGCGCACGCCGTCGCGAGGGTGTCGTCGACCGCGTCCGCGAGGCACTGGGCCGCGGGGACGGCGCCGTGACGGAGCTCGGCGACGTCGTCGACGTGCTCAGGAAGGGTCAGGTCCAGGAGCTCGTGGTCCTGCGCAACGCCGCGGGGGACTCGGTGGCCCACCTCAACGAGCGGTCGCTGTGGGTCGGCTCGGACCCGTTGCTCCTGGCCACGAGCCGGCGGGACCTCGCGGCGCTCGGTGTGCCCGACGACGAGGCGCACGAGCTGCGGGCCGACATCGCCGTCCTGCGCGCCGCCCTCGCCCAGGACGCGGGCTTCACGTTCGCGCTCGAGGGCAGCGTGACCCTCGTGGACGGGCTCGGAGCGCTGCTCCGGTGGACGGACGCGTCGACGCCGCACGAGACCGCCCCGGCGTACACGGGCGACTCCCACCGCCGCGGCCACCACTGACCCGGACGGTGCCGGGCGGTCGGACCGCCCGGCACCGTCCGCCGCGGCGACGTGGGGACCTACCGACTCCCGGGCGTCACGGCTGCTCGAGCTCGGCGCCGCGCACGACGGCCGTCTCCAGCCCCTCCTCGCCGACGAGCGTCAGCCCGACCGCGCGTCCCGCGGCGCGGACGTCCTGCAGGGCGATCTCGACCAGCGGGAGCTGGCCGGCGGGCACCGCGAGCTCGGCCGTGAGGATGCGTGTCCGCATGGAGACCTTCGCCTCCGACTTGACCTTCCGCAGCGCCGCGAGAGCACGGCCGGCCGCCTCGAGGGTGGCGGGGTCCGCGTCGGCGCCCGCGTCCGCGAGGGCGTCCGGTGCGGGCCACGGCGCCCGGTGCACCGAGCCGCTGCGCCACCACGACCAGACCTCCTCGGTCGCGAACGGGAGCACCGGCGCGAGCAGGCGCAGCTGCACGTCCAGGGCGATGCCGAGCGCCGTGCGCGCGGACACGGTGCCGGGCGTCGGCACCTCGTCGCCCGAGCCGTAGGCGCGGTCCTTGACCAGCTCCAGGTAGTCGTCGCAGAAGGTCCAGAAGAACGTCTCGGTGAGCTCGAGGGCACGCGTGTGGTCGTACGCCTCCAGGGCCTCCGTCGCGCGGCGCACGACGTCCGCGAGGCCGGCGAGCATCGCCCGGTCCAGGGGCACGACGACGTCGGCCGGGTCCAGGGGTCGGTCCAGCGGCACGTCCTCGCCCGCGAAGCCGAGCGCGAAGCGGCTCGCGTTGAGCACCTTGATGGCGAGGCGTCGGCCGATCTTCATCTGACCGACCTCGAACGCCGCGTCGGTGCCGAGGCGCGCCGAGGCCGCCCAGTACCGGACCGCGTCCGACCCGTGCTCCTCGAGCAGCCCCATCGGCGTGACGACGTTGCCCTTGGACTTCGACATCTTCTTGCGGTCGGGGTCGAGGATCCAGCCGGAGATGCCGGCGTGCTTCCAGGGCAGCGAGCCGTGCTCGAGGTGGGACCGCAGCACGGTCGAGAACAGCCAGGTGCGGATGATGTCCTGCCCCTGCGGGCGCAGGTCCATGGGGAAGACGCGCTCGAACAGGTCCGGGTCCCGCTCCCAGCCGCCGGCGATCTGGGGGGTCAGGGACGACGTCGCCCAGGTGTCCATGATGTCGGCGTCGCCGACGAACCCACCGGGGGCGCCGCGCTGGTCCTCGGTGAAGCCGGGGGGCACGTCGCTGCTGGGGTCGACCGGCAGCAGCGCCTCCTCCGGGACGATCGGGTGGTCGTGGTCGACCTCGCCGTCGGCCGTCAGGGGGTACCACAGCGGGATCGCGACGCCGAAGAACCGCTGCCGCGAGACGAGCCAGTCGCCGTTGAGCCCGTTCACCCAGTTCTCGTAGCGGACCCGCATGAACTCGGGGTGGAACTGCAGCTCCGCGCCGCGGGCGAGGAGGCCCTCGCGCAGGCCGGCGCCGGTGCCCTCGTCGCGGCCGCCGTTGCGGATGTACCACTGGCGCGAGGTGACGATCTCGAGGGGCTTGTCACCCTTCTCGTAGAAGTTCGCCATCCGCTGGGTGGGCGTCGGCTCACCCTCCAGGTCCCCGGACGAGCGCAGGGCGTCGACGACGGCGGTGCGCGCCGAGAACGTCGTGCGGCCCGCCATGTCCTCGAAGTGGCGTCGTCCGCTGCCGCTCGTGATCCACTCGGGCGTCTCGCGGGCCAGGCGCCCGTCGCGCTGCACGACGGAACGCGTCGGGAGCTGCAGCTCGCGCCACCACTGCACGTCGGTGAGGTCGCCGAAGGTGCAGCACATCGCGATGCCGGCACCCTTGTCCGGCTCCGCGGCGGGATGGGCCAGCACCGGCACCTCGACGTCGAACAGCGGCGAGCGGACCGTCGTGCCGAACAGGGGCTGGTACCGCTCGTCGTCGGGGTGGGCGATGAGCGCGACGCACGCCGGGATGAGCTCCGGACGCGTCGTCTCGACGTGCACCGGTCCGGAGCGGTCGGCCCGATGGAACGCGACCCGGTGGAAGTGGCCGGGGTACTCGCGGGCCTCGAGCTCGGCCTGCGCGACGGCGGTCTGGAACGTCACGTCCCACAGGCCGGGCGCCTCGGCCTGGTACGCCTCGCCGCGGGCGAGGTTGCGCAGGAAGGCCTTCTGGGCGATCGCCCGGGAGCGCTCGTCGATGGTCTGGTACGTCTGCGACCAGTCCACCGACAGGCCGAGCCGGCGCCACAGCGCCTCGAACTGCTGCTCGTCCTCGACGGTGAGCCGCTGGCAGAGCTCGACGAAGTTGCGGCGCGAGACCGGCACCTGGTCCGCCGCCCGCGCGCTCCTGCCCTCGCCGCCCTCCTGCGGCGGGGAGAAGTCGGGGTCGTACGGCAGCGTCGGGTCGCAGCGGACGCCGTAGTAGTTCTGGACGCGACGCTCCGTCGGCAGGCCGTTGTCGTCCCACCCCATGGGGTAGAAGACCTCCCGGCCGCGCATGCGCTGGAACCGCGCGACGACGTCCGTGTGCGTGTACGAGAACACGTGACCGACGTGCAGGGACCCGGACACGGTCGGGGGCGGGGTGTCGATCGAGTACACGTCGGCCCGGGTGCGCGACCGGTCGAACGCGTACGTGCCGCGCTCGTCCCAGACCGTCGACCAGCGCGCCTCGAGGCCCTCCAGACCGACCTTCTCCGGTACGCGCGACAAGGACGCGCTCGGCGACGTCGGCGACGACGTCGGCTCCGGCAGGGGGGCCGTGGGGGTCTGCTCGCTCATGGGCGCCGATTCTCCCAGACTCCGGGACGCTCGGGGTCCGTCCCCTGAGGTCACCCGGGAACGACCCGGACCGTCCGCACGCTTGTACTCAGGGAGGTCTCCGGGCGCTCCCCGATGACGAGGTCCTCGGCGCTCCGCGAAGATCGGCATCGAGACGAGCACCACCGAGACGACACGGGCCGCAGACGGCGGCCGCACGGCGCCCCGCCGGTCACCGGGGGGCACGACCAAGGACGGACACATGCGAGCACTGGCCGCCGACCCGGGCGTGGGCCCGATCGCCTCGGCGCGGGACCTGGTCAAGACCTACGGCAGGGGCGAGGCCGCGGTCCGCGCGCTCGACGGGGTGAGCGTCGACCTGGAGCGGGGCGAGCTGACCGCGATCATGGGCCCGTCCGGGTCCGGCAAGTCGACGCTCATGCACTGCATGGCCGGCCTGGACACCCCGACCGCGGGCTCCGTCGTGGTCGACGGGGAGGAGGTCTCGAGCATGAGCCAGCGCCGGCTGACGCGGCTGCGGCGGGACCGGCTCGGCTTCGTGTTCCAGGCGTTCAACCTCATCCCGACCCTGACGGCGGAGGAGAACATCACCCTCCCCGTCGACATCGCGCGCGGGCGCCTCGACCGTGAGTGGTTCGACACCGTCGTGGACGCCGTCGGGCTGCGGGACCGGCTCGACCACCGACCGGGAGAGCTCTCCGGCGGGCAGCAGCAGCGCGTCGCGTGCGCCCGGGCGCTCATCGCCCGACCGGCGGTCGTGTTCGCCGACGAGCCCACCGGGAACCTGGACTCGCGGTCCTCCGCAGAGGTCCTGGGCTTCCTGCGCGGCTCGGTCGACGAGCTCGGCCAGGCGATCGTCATGGTCACGCACGACCCCACGGCGGCGTCGTACGCGCACCGCGTCCTGTTCCTGGCCGACGGCCGGCTCGTGGGCGAGCTCGAGGACCCGACCTCGGAGTCGGTCCTGGACGCCCTCCGCGAGCTGTCCCCGGCGCACGCCCAGCCGGCCCACCCCGGCCAGGACCGCCGTCACGCCGACGACGCCGCGGGCTCGGTGGCACGGTGACCCGGGTCGCGCTGCGGGGCATCCGCAGCCACCTGGGCCGCTTCCTGCTGTCCGTCCTCGCGGTCCTGCTCGGGGTCGCCTTCGTCGCGGGCACCTTCTCCCTGCGCACCATGCTGTCGAGCACGTTCACGGACATCATCAGCAGCTCGGTCGTGGGCGACGCGTACCTCCGCGGCGCGAGCGAGTCCGCCGGAGCGACCGACCCCACGACCGGGTCCGGCCGCAACCGCATCCCGCTCGACGTCGCGGCGGACGCCGAGCGGGTCGAGGGCGTGCGGTCGGTGCTGCCCGACGTGACTGGGCCGATCGTCGTCGTCGGCGCGGACGGCACCGCCGTCATCAGCGGCGGGGGCGCTCCGAGCTTCGCGGTCGGCCTGCACCCGCAGGACCCGGCGGCGACCGTCGTCGACGGGCGTGCCCCCGACGGCGCCGACGAGATCGCGCTGGAGTCGGCGAGCCTCGCCGCCTCGGGGCTGGAGATCGGCGACACGACCACCGTGGTCGTCGGTCCGGGCCTCGTCGAGGCGGAGGTGGTCGGCGAGGTGCAGTTCGGGGCGCCCGTGGCCGGGGCCACGATCGTGTTCCTCGACGTCGCGACCGCGACCTCGCTCTACGCCGCTGACGGCACCGTCTCCACCATGGCCGTCTACGGCGAGGACGGCGTGTCCGAGCCGGAGCTCGTCGAGCGGCTCGACGCCGCGATCGACCGTCCGGAGGTCGCGGCGGTCACGGGGGAGCAGCTCCGCACGGAGTCCGAGGCGTCGGTGCAGGAGGTGCTCGGCTTCATCTCGACGTTCCTGCTCGTCTTCGCGGCCGTCTCGCTGTTCGTCGGGGCGTTCATCATCGCCAACACCTTCCAGATGGTCGTCCGGCAGCGACAGCGCGAGTTCGCGATGCTGCGGGCCGTCGGCGCCTCGCCCGTGCAGGTGTTCACGTCGATCCTCGTGCAGGCGCTGGTCGTCGGCGTCCTCGGCTCCGCGGCGGGCGTGGGTGCCGGCGTGGCGCTCGTCGCCGGCCTGCGGGGCTTCTTCGCCTCGATGGGCATGGAGCTGTCGGGCCGCATCCCGGTCGACGGTTTCACCGTGGTCGTCTCCGTCGTCACGGGGACCCTGGTGAGCCTGGTGGCGGCCGCCGTCCCGGCGCGTCGCGCGGCCCTCACCCCACCCGTCGAGGCCATGCGCGACGAGGTCACGACGCACGAGCGCGGCTCGGTGGTCCGTGCGGCCGCGGGAGCGGTGCTGCTGGTGGGCGGCGTCGTCGCGGTCGCGGCCGCCACCCGTGGCGTGGAGGAGGCGGGCACCGTGCTCGGGCTGGGCGCCGCGGCGGTGGTCGTCGCGGTGCTCCTGCTCGCACCCGCCGTCGTGCCTCCCGCGCTGGGCCTGCTCGCGTCGCCGTTCGTCGCGGCCGTGCGCCCGCTCGGCGCGCTCGCGCGGGGCAACGTCACCCGCCTCCCGCGCCGCACCGCGAGCACCGCGAGCGCCCTCATGATCGGCATGGCGCTCGTCGGTGCCGCCGCCGTGCTCGCGACGTCCACCCAGGCGTCGACGCGCGTCATCGTGGAGAACGAGTCGACGTCCGACCTCCTCGTGCAGTCCGCCGCGCAGACCGTGCCGGAGGAGGTGGTCCAGCAGGTCGCGGCCCTGGACGCCGTGGAGCGGGCGGACGCCGTCCGCGTGGGGACCCTCGCGGTCGACGGCGACACGACGTTCGCGGTCGGCCTGCCCCCCGGCGCCTTCGGCACGGCGCTCGACGTCCCCCTGGTGGACGGCTCGTTCGAGGCGCTCGCCGACGGGGCGGTGGCGGTCCAGGAGGGCGCCGCGGAGGACGAGGGCTGGGCCGTCGGCGACGAGCTGGAGCTCGTGGGCTCCCTGGGTGAGCGGGTCGTGGAGATCGGTGCGGTCATCGAGTCCCGGGCGATCGGCGCGCCGGTCGTCCTGCCCGAGGACGTCTTCACCGCCCTCGTCTCGGCGACCGAGGGGTCGATCGACACGGTCTTCGTCGTCGCGGCCGAGGGCGCCGACCTCGCGCAGCTGGAGGACGACGTCACCGCCGTCGTGCAGCCGTACGTCGTGCTGTCCGTGCTGGACAACGAGGCGTTCGCGGACCAGCTCGCGGACCAGGTGGACCAGGTCCTCGTCATCCTCTACGCGCTGCTCGGGCTGTCGATCGTCATCGCGGTCCTGGGCATCGTCAACACGCTCGCGCTGTCCATCGCGGAGCGCACGCGCGAGATCGGGCTGCTGCGGGCCGTGGGGCTGGGCCGGCTCCAGCTGGCGTCCGTGGTCACCATCGAGTCGGTCCTCACGGCCGTCTTCGGGACGGTGCTGGGCGTCGCCGTGGGGGTCGGCCTCGCCGCGACCCTCCCGACGGTGTTCGCCGACGAGGGCCTCAGCGAGCTCGCCGTGCCGTGGGGGCAGCTCGGGGTGCTCGTCGGACTCGCGGTCGTCATCGGCGTCCTCGCGGCGCTGTGGCCGGCGATCCGTGCCGCGCGCATGGACGTGCTGGACGCCGTGTCGTACGAGTGAGGCGGCGCCGTCGGCCGGGACTACGCTCGCAGCGCCGGGAGCGACTGCGACACCCGGCCGACGACGAGGTACCGGCTCCGGCCGGCACGGCACGGACGCGGAGGGTGGTGCGCGGTGGCTCTGACCGTGGGGTACGCGGCGGCGCTGGAGCAGATCCACCCGCGTGAGGTGCTGGAGCTGGCGGTGCTGGCGGAGCAGCACGGGTTCTCCGGGGTCATGGCAGCGGACCACTTCCAGCCGTGGGTGCCGGCGCAGGGGCAGTCCTCCTTCGTCTGGAACGTCCTGGCTGCGCTCGGGGAGCGCACGACCGGTGACCTCGGTCCCGGTGTGACGGCTCCGACGTTCCGCTGGCACCCGGCGATGGTGGCCCAGGCGTCGGCGACGCTCGCGGCGATGTACCCCGGTCGCCACTGGCTCGGCATCGGCTCCGGCGAGGCGCTCAACGAGCACGTCGTCGGCGGCTACTGGCCGGAGGCGCCCGAGCGGATCCACCGGATGTTCGAGGCCCTGGAGATCATCCGCAAGCTCTTCACGGGCTCCCTCGCCGGCCGGGACGTCAAGCACCAGGGCACGTACTACCGGCTGGAGTCGACGCGGCTGTGGACCATGCCGGACGAGGCGCCGGACGTCCTCGTGGCCACGGCCGGGCCGGTCACCGCCCGGCGCGCCGGGCGTCACGCCGACGGACTCATCACGGTCGGCGCGCCGCCGGAGAAGATCGCCCACCTGTTCGCGCGCTTCGACGAGGGCGCGCGGGAGGTGGGCCGCGACCCGGCGACGATGCCCCGGGTCCTCCAGGTCCACCTGTCCTGGGCGGCCACGGACGAGGAGGCGATGGCCAACGCCCTGCGCGAGTGGCCCAACGGCGGCATGCGCTTCCCCAAGGCGGACGTGCGCAACCCGTCGGACTTCGAGCAGATGGCGCGGCTCGTGCGCCCCGAGGACTTCGCAGGCCGGATGGTCGTCTCCGCGGACCCGGACGTGCATCGCGCCGCTCTCCAGCGGTACGTCGACCTCGGGTTCGACCGGATCTACCTGCACAACGTCGGACGCAACCAGCGGGAGTGGATCGAGGTGTTCGGCCGCGACGTCCTGCCCGCGCTGACCCGGTGAGCGGCGCGCAGGCGGGCGGCCCCGCACGGCTGCTGGTGTGGGCTCCCGGCGGGATGGGGGAGGTCGCGCCGGGTGACGACCTCGTCGCCCGCGTCGGCGACCTCCTGGCGGCCGACGGCGGGCTGGAGGACGGCGACGTCGTCGTCGTCACGAGCAAGATCGTCTCCAAGGCGGAGGGCCGCGTGGTCCAGGCGGCGGACCGGGAGGACGCGATCACGGCGGAGACCGTCCGGGTCGTCGCGACGCGCGCGCGCCCCGACGGCACGCCTGCGCTCCGGATCGTGGAGAACCGCCTCGGCCTGGTCATGGCCGCGGCCGGTGTCGACGCCTCGAACACCCCCGACGGCACGGTGCTGCTCCTCCCCGAGGACCCCGATGCCTCGGCGTCGCGGCTGCGGCGGGGGCTGCAGGAGCGCCTCGGCGTGCGGCTCGCCGTCGTCCTCAGCGACACGGCCGGGCGCCCGTGGCGGGACGGGCTCACGGACATGGCGATCGGTGTCGCGGGGCTGCCCCCCCTGCTGGACCTGCGAGGCGGTCTCGACGCGCACGGCAGGCCGCTCTCGGTCACCGTGACGGCGCTCGCCGACGAGGTGGCCGCGGCCACCGAGCTGGTGCGCGGGAAGGCGGAGGGCCGTCCCGTCGCCGTCGTCCGCGGGCTCGGCGGGTCCGTGACCGACGACGACGGCCCCGGCGCCCGGGTGCTCGTCCGGCCCTCCGAGGAGGACCTCTTCCGGCTCGGCAGCGCCGAGGCGCACGAGGAGGGCCGGCGCGAGGGGTACCGGGCGGGCTGGGCGGAGGGGCACGACGCCGGCTACGAGGCCGGCGTCCGTGCGGCCGGCGCCGCTGCGGCGGAGGACTGAACGAGCCCGGTGGCCGCCGGTCAGGCCTTCGCGGTGCGGGCGGCGGCCTTGACGGCACGCTTGGTCTCGCGGACCTTGATCAGGGAATCGGCGTCGGTGACGTCCGCGATGGAGCGGTGCACGTCCGCGGCACCGTAGTCGCCGGCCACCTCCCGCCACCCCGCCGGCGTGACGCCGCGCTGCTTGCCGAGCAGGGCGAGGAAGATCCTGGCCTTCTGGTCCCCGAAGCCCGGGAGGGCCTTGAGGCGCCGCAGCACCTCGCGGGCGTCCGGGTCGCCCTCGCCCCACAGCCGTGTGACGTCACCGTCGCGCTCGTCGACGACCGCCCGGGCCACGGCCTGGATGCGGGCGGCCATCGACCCGGGGTACCGGTGGACCGCCGGCGGCTCGGCGCACAGCGCGGCGAACCGGTCGGGGTCCGCGTCGGCGATCGCGCGGACGTCCCAGCGCCCCATGCGGTCCGCGATCTTCGCGGGCCCCGCGAAGGCCGTCTCCATCGCGACCTGCTGGTCCAGGAGCATGCCCACGAGGAGGGCGAACGGGTCCTCCGTGAGGAGCCGGTCCGCCGCGTCGTCGCCGGTGAGCCACAGGGTCGTCGCCATGGGGCCATCCTGCCACCGGCGCGGGGGGTCGGGTGATCTTGGCGGCGCCGCCACGGCCCTCTCCCGGCGCGCCGGCGCGGGCGGCATACTGCGGTGGGGCGCGCGACGGGGCTCGCCCGCACGACCAGGAGGCGGCACAGATGACCCACGCGGTCGACGAGGCAGGCGGTACCGGGGGCACGACCGGGGCCGGCGGTGCGAGCGACCCCGGTGAGGCGCTGCGGCTGGACCGGGCGCACGTCTTCCACTCCTGGTCGGCGCAGGGTGCGCTGAGCCCGCTGACCCTCGCCGGCGGTTCGGGCAGCGTCGTGTGGGACGAGACGGGCCGCCGCTACCTGGACTTCTCCAGCCAGCTCGTCAACATGAACATCGGTCACTGCCACCCGCGGGTGGTCGCCGCGATCCAGGAGCAGGCCGCCCGGCTGCCCATGGTCGCGCCGCCGCACGCGGAGATCTCCCGCGGGAGGGCGGCGGAGGCGGTCCTGCGGCACGCGCCGTCCGGCATGTCGAAGGTCTTCTTCACCAACGGCGGCGCCGACGCGAACGAGAACGCGATCCGCATGGCGCGGCTGCACACGGGCCGGACCAAGGTCATCTCGACCTACCGGTCGTACCACGGCAACACCGGAGCGGCGGTCGTCGCGACGGGTGACTGGCGGCGGATCCCCAACGAGTACGCGACCGGCCATGTCCACGTGTTCGGGCCGTACCTGTACCGGACGGAGTTCTGGGCCACGACGGCCGAGGAGGAGGCGGCCCGCGCGCTGCACCACCTCCAGCGCGTCATCGAGTCCGAGGGGCCCGGGTCGGTCGCCGCGATCCTGCTGGAGACGGTCCCCGGGACCGCGGGCGTCCTCGTCCCGCCGCCGGGCTACCTCGCGGGCGTCCGAGCGCTCGCGGACCGGTTCGGCATCATGCTGATCCTGGACGAGGTCATGGCCGGGTTCGGCCGGACCGGCGCCTGGTTCGCCCGGGACCACTGGGCAGTGCGGCCGGACCTCATCACGTTCGCCAAGGGGGTCAACTCCGGCTACGTCCCGGTGGGCGGCGTCATCATCTCCGACGAGATCGCGGCGACCTTCGACGAGCGGGTGTTCCCCGGCGGCCTGACGTACTCGGGGCACGCGCTCGCGGCGGCGTCGATCGTGGCCTCGGTCGAGGCGATGGAGGACGAGGGCGTCGTGGAGCACGCCGCGCGCATCGGCGCGGAGGTGCTCGCCCCGGGCCTGCAGGCGCTCGCCGAGCGCCACCCGTCGGTGGGGGAGGCCCGCGGCATGGGGGTGTTCTGGGCGCTGGAGCTCGTCGCCGACCGGACGACCAGGGAGCCCGTCCCGGCCGCCGTCATGGGGACGGTCAGGACCGAGCTGGTCGCTCGCGGCGTCCTGCCCTTCACCGCGGACAACCGGATCCACGTCGTGCCGCCGTGCGTCGTCACGGCCGCCGAGGTCGAGCAGGCACTGGCCGCGTACGACGAGGTGCTGGGCCTCGTGGACGACGCCGTGCGCTGAGCCCCCGCTCGGGCTCACATGATGGGACGCGGCTTCCCGCGTCGTGGTCGGCCTGCCACTGTTCGTCACATGCGTTCCCACCGGCAGCCGACCGTGCACCGCGACGTCGTCGCGGCACGAATGTGCATGCCCGTGGGAACCGCGGACCAGCGCTGAGTCGTCGCCACACACCGACACCACGCCACCGGAGCCCGGCGGCCGTCGCACGGCCTGCTGACGACGCTCCCGGCGCCTGCGCCCGCCCCCCGACGTCACCGCACCGGCCACGGCCGCACGCGGTGACGACTCGCGGTTCCCGCCTCGCCCCGTAGGTCCGCGCACCGCGCCCCTGCGGGGAGCCCTGCCGTCCGCGGCGTCGTCACCCTGCCCGCCTGCGCTCACGCTCGCCCGCAGCCGCCACCGACGACGCCGCGCCCCGGCACGGTCCGTCCGTCCCGGCGCGCTGTCGCGCCCGAGGACCCACCCGCCCGAGCGCGTTGCCGCGCGCCCGTCCGAAGGAGAAACGACGATGGCCTCCGTCCTCGTCCTGACCGGATCACCCTCCATCACGTCCCGCACCTCCGCCCTGGCCCACCACGTCGCCGACGAGCTCGTCCTGTCCGGGCACGACGTCCATGTCCTGGACCTGCGGGACCTGCCTGCCGCGGCCCTGCTCGCGGCCGACACCTCCCACCCGCGGATCGTCGACGCGGTCCAGGCGGTGCTCGCGGCCGACGGCGTCATCGTGGCCACCCCCATCTACAAGGCGTCCTACTCCGGCCTGCTCAAGGTCTTCCTCGACCTCCTGCCGCAGCGCGCCCTGGAGGGCAAGGTCGTCCTGCCGCTCGCCACCGGAGGCACGGTCGCGCACCTGCTGGCCATCGACTACTCGCTGCGCCCCGTCCTCGTCTCGCTGGGTGCCGGTCACATCACCACGGGGCGGTTCGTCCTCGACCAGCACATCGACCACACCTCGGGCGGCCCGCTGCTCGCCGACGAGTCGACGCGGGCGTGCGTCGCCCGCACCGCCGACGCGTTCCGGGTGGCGCTGCGGGAGGCCGAGCACGAGCTGCCGGTCGCCCTGGCGACCCCGGCCTGAGCGACCACCGGGCAGACCCGTCCCCGACGAGCACGAGAGAGATCATCATGACGAAGCAGATCCACGTGAACGCGTTCGAGATGGCCACCCCCGGCCACATCAACCACGGGTTGTGGCGCGTGCCGGGCAACCGGCGCACGCAGTACAAGGACCTGGGCTACTGGACCGACCTGGCCCGCGTCCTCGAACGTGGCCTGTTCGACGCGGTCTTCCTGGCCGACGTCGTCGGGACCTACACGACCTACGGCGGGTCGCGCCGGGCCGCGCTGCGCGCCGGGATGCAGGTCCCGAACATCGACCCGTCGCTCGTCGTGTCGGCGATGGCGTCGGTGACGGAGCACCTCGGCTTCGCGGTGACCTCCACCACGACGTACGAGCCGCCCTTCGGCCACGCCCGGCGGCTCTCGACGCTGGACCACCTCACCCGCGGCCGGCTGGCCTGGAACATCGTCACGGGCTACCTGCCGGACGCGGCGCGCAACTTCGGCCTCAGCGAGCAGATCAAGCACGACGACCGGTATGCCATCGCCGAGGAGTACCTGGAGGTGGTCTACCGCCTGCTCGAGGGCTCGTGGGAGGACGACGCGGTCGTCCTCGACACGGAGAACGCCGTGTACACGGACCCGGACAAGGTGCACGAGATCGGGTTCGAGGGCGAGTACTTCTCCGTCGCAGGGCCCCACCTGGCCGAGCCGTCGCCGCAGCGGACCCCCGTCCTCTACCAGGCGGGCACGTCGAGCCGTGGCAAGTCCTTCGCCGCCCGCCACGCGGAGGCCGTGTTCCTCCTCCCGCGCGACGACGTCCAGGGCCGGGAGGAGATCGCCGACCTGCGTCGCCTCGCCGTCGAGGCCGGCCGCGCCCCCGACGACGTCAAGGCGTTCGTCGGAGCAGAGGTCGTCGTCGGCGCGACGCGCACGGAGGTGGAGGAGAAGCTCGCCGTCCTCCAGCAGTTCCGCGACCTGGAGGGGCACCTGGTCCTCTTCAGCGGCTGGGCCGGCATCGACCTGTCCGGCGACGACGTCGACGCCTACCTCGAGTACCGCGGGGGTGACGCGATGCAGACCTTCGAGCGGATGTGGTCCGAGGGGTCGGAGCGCAAGAAGGTGGGTGAGCTCGTCTCGCACCTGTCGCGCCCGGAGAACGACCCGCGCTTCATCGCCGGGACGCCGCAGGAGGTCGCGGACCGGATCGAGGAGCTCGTCGACGGCACCGACGCCGACGGGCTCAACCTCATCCAGCACCTCTCGCCCGGGACCTTCGCCGACTTCACGGAGCACGTGGTCCCCGAGCTCCAGCGGCGCGGGCGCTACCGCACGGCGTACACGCCGGGGGAGACGCTGCGTGAGCGGCTCTTCGGCGAGGGGCAGACGCGTCCGCGCGCGGGCCACCCGTCCCGGGCGGCCGCCGTCGGGCAGCCGCAGCTCGCGGGCGTCGTCCAGGGCTGACCCGAACCGGTGCCGGGCGGACGCGGTCCGTCCGCCCGGCACCTTCCCCGCCGGTTGCCGCCGGCGGGCACGTCCACCGCCCCGAGGGCCGGTGTCCATCACGCAGGGAGAAGTATGTCCGTCACCACGACGGAGGCGGTAGGCGCCTCCCCTCGCCGCGAGCCGCGGCCGATCGGCTTCAACCTCTTCGAGATGAACTGCGTGGGCCACATCTCGCACGGCCTGTGGGTCCATCCCGACAACACCCGGCACCGGTTCAACGACCTGGACTTCTGGACGTCCGAGGCCCGGCTGCTGGAGGAGGGGCTGTTCGACGCGGTCTTCCTCGCCGACGTCATCGGCGCCTACGACGGCTACCGGGGCGGTCCGGAGACGGCCCTGCGGGAGGCGGTGCAGATCCCGAGCAACGACCCCCTGCTCGTCATCCCCGCCATGGCGGCGGTGACGCAGCACCTCGGCTTCGCGGCGACCTTCTCCACGACGTACGAGCCGCCCTTCGCGTTCGCGCGCCGGGCGAGCACCCTGGACCACCTCACGAAGGGGCGCTTCGGCTGGAACGTCGTCACGTCGTACCTGCCCAACGCCGCGCGGAACTTCGGGCTCGCGGGCGAGGTGGAGCACGACACCCGGTACGCCATCGCGGACGAGTACCTCGACGTGCTCTACAAGCTCTGGGAGGGCTCCTGGGACGACGACGCCGTGGTGCGGGACCGCGACCACCGCGTCTACACCGACCCGTCGAAGGTGCGGTACGTCGACCACGTCGGGGAGCGGTTCTCCGTCGCGGGCCCGCACCTGGTGCAGCCCTCGCCGCAGCGCACGCCGGTGATCTTCCAGGCCGGCTCCTCCCCGGCGGGCCGGGCGTTCGCCGCGCGGCACGCGGAGGGCGTCTTCGTCGGCGGGTACGACCTGGCGTCCTACCGCGACACCGTGGCCGACATCCGCCGGCAGGCCGTCGCGAACGGGCGGGACCCGTACGACGTCCGGACGTACGCGATGGCCGTCGTCATCGTGGGGCGCACGCGTGAGGACGCCGAGCGCAAGGCCGACGAGTTCGCCCTGCTCTCCCGCGCCGAGGGCCACCTCGCCCATGCCGGTGGCGGCGGCGTGGACCTGGCCGCCTACCCGCCGGACACGCTCATGAGCGACGTCCTGGCGGCCGAGGCGGCTGCGGGACGTGACCAAACGAGGCAGGCGCGGTTCCACCGCGCCGACGGCACCGTCGGGGACGCGCTGCGCGAGGTCACCCGCTTCGACCGGGGACCGTTCTTCGCGGTCGGCACGCCCACGCAGGTCGTCGACGCGATCGAGGAGTGGGTCGCCGCCACCGACCTCGACGGCTTCAACCTGCGGCAGTTCCTCACGCCCGGGACGGCCGAGGACTTCGTCGGCCTGGTCGTGCCCGAGCTCCAGCGGCGGGGGCTGTACCGCACGCGGTACGAGGAGGCGACGCTGCGGGAGCGGCTCTTCGGCGCCGGCCGGGCGCGCGTGCCCGACACGCACCCCGCGGCCCGGTACCGCGGCGGGGCGAACCTCGGCGCGCGGTCCGTGGCCTCGACGCTCGAGGAGCTCGTCGAGGCCTGAGCGCCGGACGCGGCGGGTCGGGGCACGCTGGGGGAGCCCCGACCCGCCGCCTCACCACGCCGCGACGTGGACCCGCAGCGCGTCGCGGACGAACGTGGCGCCCGCCTCCCCGCCGTAGTGGGCGGCGAAGCGCGGGTCGGCGACGTACATGTCCGCGAGCCCGAGCACGTACCCCGGATCGGGACGCCCGCCGCCGTGGCCGGGCGTGCCGGGGATGCTCCCCATCCAGCCGACGTGGCGAGCGGCCAGCCGCTGCCCTCGCTCCCCGGCCGGGTCCGCCCCCGACGACGCCGCCTCCGCCCAGTCGCGCCCGAGGTCGGCGCTGCGCTCCTGCCACTCGCGTCGTCCGTCCTCGCCCAGACCGCGCCACCACGCGTCGCCGTCGGCGTACGCCTGTGCACCCCAGCGGCGCTCGACCTCCTCGCGGTGCCAGCTGTGGTCGAACCCGTCGAACATCTCCTCGGCCACGAGCGGGCCTCCTTCCTCCAGTGCGGTGATGGTGCGTTCAACGGACGCCACCTGCCGGGCGAGGCGGTCCGCCTCGCGCCGCAGCTGCTCCCGGTGCTCGCGCAGCGCGGCCAGGGCGGACGTCGGTCCACCGACGTCGCCGACGGCGTCGCGGATGGTGGCCAGCGGCACCCCGAGGTCGCGCAGCACGAGGATCCGCTGCAGGCGCAGCAGCTCCTGCCGGCCGTACCGCCGGACCCCGCCGTCACCGACGGACGACGGCGCCAGGAGCCCGACGCTGTCGTAGTGCCGCAGGGTGCGGCTCGTCACGCCCGTCAGGCGCGCCACCTCCTGGATCGACCACTCCTGCGCCACGGCTCTCGTGCCCGTTCCCGTACCCATGCGGTCCCTCCGTCCCGTCCTGCGTCCACGGTAGGACTTGACGCTGCGTCAACCGCAAGAACCCGTTGCGGCCCTGGGCCGCGGCGCGGGTAGCATCGGCGGTCACAGGCGTCGACCCGGCCATCACCGGCGAGCCTCCGGAAGAACGGGTCGCCCGCCCCCGGGCGGACGGCCTCAGTAGAACCGGACGGGTGGGCCCGTCACAGCCCACGACGAGCGGCCCCGCCGTCGTCGTCCGGACGTCGTGCGTGCACGGTGACCGAGCGGCGGCGTCGACGGCAAGCGAGGTGGTACCGCGGTGACCCGGTGACGGGACGTCGTCCTCGCACGATGTGTCAGCTGACCCACACCGTGCTGGACCCGTGGAGGAGCCTCGTGGCCTACCCGATGCACCGGACCGCCGAGAACGGCGCCCCCGTGAGCGTGCCCGCCTCGCCGGACCTGCCCGCCCTGGAGCGCGACGTCCTCGCCCACTGGGAGAAGGACGGGACGTTCGCCGCGTCGGTCGAGCAGCGGCCGGCGGGTGAGAACGGCGCCAACGAGTTCGTCTTCTACGACGGCCCTCCGTTCGCCAACGGCCTGCCCCACTACGGCCACCTCCTCACCGGCTACGTCAAGGACGTCGTCCCGCGCTACCGGACGATGCGTGGGCAGCGTGTCGAGCGCCGGTTCGGCTGGGACACGCACGGACTGCCCGCGGAGCTGGAGGCCGAGCGCGTCCTCGGCATCACCGACAAGGCGCAGATCGACGAGATGGGCATCGCGGCGTTCAACGAGGCGTGCCGCGCGTCGGTGCTCAGGTACACCGACGAGTGGGAGGCCTACGTCACGCGCCAGGCGCGCTGGGTCGACTTCGAGAACGACTACAAGACGCTCGACCTGCCGTTCATGGAGTCGGTCATCTGGGCGTTCAAGCAGCTCCACGACAAGGGCCTGGCCTACGAGGGCTACCGCGTCCTGCCGTACTGCTGGCGGGACCAGACGCCGCTGTCCAACCACGAGCTGCGGATGGACGACGACGTCTACTCCGACGTGCAGGACCAGACGGTGACCGTGACGTTCCCGTTCACGGGCGAGAAGGCCGACGCCCTGTGGCTCACGGGCGTCCGGGCGCTGGCGTGGACGACGACGCCCTGGACCCTCCCCACGAACTCGGCCCTGGCCGCGGGGCCGGACATCACCTACGTCGTGGTGCCCCACGCCGTCGCGCCCGAGGCGCGCGAGGGCACCCAGAGCGGGCTGCAGGGCGAGCACTTCCTGCTCGCCAAGGAGCTCCTGCCCGGCTACGCCAAGGACCTCGGCTACGCGAGCGCGGACGAGGCGAGCGCCGCCGTCGTCCGCGAGCTGCAGGGGACGGAGCTCGCGGGCGTGCGCTACGAACCGCTCTTCGACTACCTCCTGGACCGGCCCGGGATGGAGAACGGCTTCCAGGTCCTGCCGGCCGACTACGTCACGACCGAGGACGGCACGGGCCTGGTGCACCAGGCGCCCGCGTACGGCGAGGCGGACCAGGAGGTCTGCGAGGCCGTCGGCATCCCGACGGTGCTCAGCGTCGACGACGGCGGTCGGTTCACGTCGCTGGTGCCGGACTTCGAGGGACTGCAGGTCTTCGAGGCGAACAAGCCGATCACCCAGCGGCTGCGCGCGGACGGACGGCTCCTGCGCCAGGCGTCCTACGTCCACGCGTACCCGCACTGCTGGCGCTGCAAGAACCCGCTCATCTACAAGGCCGTCTCGAGCTGGTTCATCAAGGTCACGGACTTCAGGGACCGGATGGTCGAGCTCAACGAGCAGATCGAGTGGACGCCCGAGCACATCATGCACGGTCAGTTCGGCAAGTGGCTGGAGAACGCCCGCGACTGGTCCGTCTCGCGGAACCGCTACTGGGGCACGCCCATCCCGGTGTGGGTGAGCGACGACCCGGCGTACCCGCGCATCGACGTCTACGGCTCGGTCGCCGAGCTGGAGCGCGACTTCGGCGTGCCGGTCACGGACCTGCACCGGCCCTTCATCGACGAGCTCACGCGGCCCAACCCCGACGACCCGACCGGCGCCTCGACCATGCGTCGCATCCCGGAGGTCCTGGACGTCTGGTTCGACTCGGGCTCGATGTCGTTCGCGCAGGTCCACTACCCGTTCGAGAACGCCGAGTGGTTCGAGCACCACTACCCGGGCGACTTCATCGTCGAGTACATCGGCCAGACGCGCGGCTGGTTCTACACGCTGCACGTCCTCGCGACGGCGCTCTTCGACCGCCCGGCGTTCCGCTCGTGCGTCTCGCACGGCATCGTGCTGGGCTCCGACGGTCGCAAGATGAGCAAGAGCCTGCGCAACTACCCGGACGTCAACGAGGTCTTCGACCGCGACGGCTCCGACGCGATGCGCTGGTTCCTCATGGCCGGGTCCGTCCTGCGTGGCGGGAACATCCTCGTGACCGAGGAGGGCATCCGCGACGTCGTGCGTCAGGTCCACCTGCCGCTGTGGAGCACGTACTACTTCTTCACGCTCTACGCCGGCGCCGCCGACGGCGGCCGCGGATACGTGGCGCAGCCCCTCACCCCCGAGCGCGTCGCCGGGCTCGGCTCGCTCGACCGCTACCTCCTGGCGCGCACCCGCGGACTCGTCACGCGCGTGCAGCAGCAGCTGGACGCGTACGACGTCGCCGGCGCGTGCGAGACGGTGCGCGAGCACCTCGACATGCTCACCAACTGGTACGTGCGCACCCAGCGCGACCGGTTCTGGGCCGAGGACGCCGACGCCTTCGACACCCTGTGGACCGCGCTGGAGGTGCTCACCCGCGTCATGGCGCCCCTCGCGCCGCTGCTGACGGAGGAGATCTGGCGTGGCCTGACCGGGGGGCGCAGCGTCCACCTCGCTGACTGGCCGGCGGTCGTCGACGGGTCCGGTGCCGACACCGGGCTCGGCGCGCTCCTCGTCGCCGACGACGACCTGGTGCCCTCGATGGAGCAGGTCCGCGAGATCGTCTCCACGACGCTCGGCCTGCGCAAGGCGCACGGCCTGCGCGTGCGCCAGCCGCTGCGTGAGCTGGGCCTCGCGCTCTCGGACCCCGAGGGCGTGCAGCCGTACGCCGACCTCATCCGCACCGAGCTCAACGTCAAGCACGTCACCCTCGTGCCGCTGACGGAGGTCGGGCCCGCCGACCTGGGTGTCACGACCCGCCTGGCGGTCAACGCGCGGGCCGCCGGTCCGCGTCTGGGTCGCGGGGTCCAGGCGGTCATCCAGGCCGCGCGGTCGGGGGAGTGGGAGCAGTCCGACGGCGGCGTCGTCGTGCGGACGGCGGACGGCGAGGTGCCGCTCGAGCCGGCGGAGTACGAGCTGACGACCGTCGTGGCGGACACCGGCGACGGCGAGCAGACGACCGTCGCGGCCGTCCTCGCCGACGGTGGCGTGGTCCTGCTGGACACCGGCCTGGACGACGCCCTGCGCGCGGAGGGCTACGCCCGGGACGTCGTCCGGGTGGTGCAGGACGAGCGCAAGGCCGCGGGCCTGCAGGTCTCCGACCGCATCCGCCTCACGCTCGCCGTCCCGGCCGAGCGCGTGCCGGCGGTCGAGGAGCACCGGGCGATGATCGCCCGCGAGACCCTCGCCGTCGAGGTCGACGTCTCCGCAGCCGACGACGCGCCCGCCGTGGCGCGCGTGGCCGTGGCGAAGGTCGACGAGGTGCAGGCGTGACCGGCAGCGGGGACGAGACCGCGGAGATGGCGCTCCGCGAGGTCTACGCGGGCATCCTCGACCGGGCCCCGGAGCACGACTTCGAGCCGACGCTGGACCGCGTCCGCCGCGTGTGCGACCTGCTCGGTGAGCCGCAGCGGGCGTTCCGCGTCGTGCACCTGACCGGCACCAACGGGAAGACGTCGACCTCGCGGATGGTCGAGCGGCTGGTGCGGGAGCACGGCCTGCGGACCGGGCGGTTCACCAGCCCGCACCTGACGAGCGTCACCGAGCGCATCGCGATCGACGGCGAGCCCGTCAGCGCCGAGCGGTTCGTCGAGCTGTGGCAGGACGTGGCGCCGTACGTCCACATGGTCGACACCGAGTCGCTCGCGGCGGGCGGGCCGCGCATGAGCTTCTTCGAGGTGCTCACAGTCATGGCCCTCGCCGCCTTCGCCGACGCACCCGTGGACGTCGCGGTGGTCGAGGTCGGCATGGGCGGCGTCTGGGACGCGACGAACGTGGTCGACGCGGACGTCGCCGTCGTCACGCCGGTCGCGATGGACCACGAGCGCTGGCTGGGGCACGCGCTCGTCGACATCGCGGGCGAGAAGTCCGGGATCATCAAGGACGGCTGCACCCTCGTCCTCGCCGAGCAGCGCGACGAGGTCGACGGCGTGATGCTGGCGGCGGCTGCGGAGCGCGGCGCACGCGTCCTGCGGGAGGGCGTCGACCTCGAGGTCGTCACGCGCCACGTCGCCGTCGGCGGCCAGGTCGTGGACCTGCGGACCTCCGGCGGTCTCTACACGGGCATCCCGCTGCCGCTGCACGGCGCGCACCAGGCGCACAACGCTCTCCTCGCGCTGTCCGCGACCGAGGCGCTCCTGCGCTCCGGCGGCGCGCTCGCGGGCGACGTGGTCGAGGCCGCGTTCGGCGACGTGACGTCCCCGGGCCGGCTGGAGGTCGTGCGCACGTCCCCCACGGTGCTGGTGGACGCCGCGCACAACCCCGCGGGGGTGGACGCCCTCGTGGCTGCGGTCGAGGAGGCCTTCGCCTTCTCGCGGCTCGTCGGGGTCGTCGGGATCATGGAGGACAAGGACGCCGAGCAGATCCTCGCGGGCCTCGAGCCGCTCCTGGCGGAGGTCGTCGTGACACGGTCCTCGTCCGCCCGGTCGCTCGACGTGGAGGACCTCCGTCAGGTGGCCGTGGACGTCTTCGGCGAGGACCGGGTGCACGTCGCGGAGCGGCTGGACGAGGCGGTGGCCCGGGCGGTCGAGGTCGCCGAGGGCGGCAACGAGGGGGCGCTGACGGCCGCCGGGGTACTCGTGACGGGCTCGGTCGTGCTCGCCGCGGAGGCCCGGACGCTGCTCGGGAAGGCGTAGCCGTGCACGGATGTGCAACCGCGGCGCACGCGATCCCCTTGACCCTCTGACCTGCGTCTTCGATGCTGGCACGCAGGGACGGCTCCGTCCGGCCCCACCCCGCTGCCGTGGTCGGCCGTGGGGCGGAGGTGTCCCGCGGGCGCGGCGAGGACGCCGCGTGCCTCCGTGAGCTGACAAGGAGTCCAGCGTGAAGAAGCTGATCAACGACCCGTCCCGCGTCGTCGACGAGTCCGTCGAGGGCTTCGGCCTGGCGCACGCCGACCTCGTGGCGGTCCACACCGATCCCATCTTCGTCAGCCGCGCCGGCGGTGCCGTCCAGGGCAAGGTCGGCCTCGTCAGCGGCGGCGGCAGCGGCCACGAGCCCCTGCACGCCGGCTTCGTCGGGCTCGGCATGCTCGACGCCGCCGTGCCCGGTGCGATGTTCACGTCCCCCACGCCGGACGCGATCGCCCCCGCGACGGTCGCCGCGAACGGTGGTGCAGGGGTCCTGCACATCGTCAAGAACTACACCGGCGACGTCCTCAACTTCGAGACGGCCGCCGAGCTCGCCGACGCCGACGGCATCGAGGTGCGCTCGGTCATCGTCAACGACGACGTCGCGGTCGAGGACTCGCTCTACACGGCGGGACGCCGCGGTGTCGCGGGCACGGTCATGGTCGAGAAGATCGCGGGTGCCGCCGCCGAGCGCGGGGACGACCTCGCGTCCGTCGCCGAGATCGCCGAGCGCGTCAACGCCAACGTGCGGAGCATGGGCGTGGCGCTGAGCGCCTGCACGGTCCCGCACGCCGGCACGCCGAGCTTCGAGCTCACCGAGGCGGAGATCGAGATCGGCATCGGCATCCACGGTGAGCCCGGCCGCCGCCGGATCCCCATGGCGCCCGCCGACGAGATCACGGAGATGCTCACGAACCCGGTCATGGACGACCTCGGCGTGGGTGGCAGCGACCAGGTGCTCCTCCTGGTCAACGGCATGGGCGGCACGCCGCTGTCGGAGCTGTACGTCGTGTACCGCACGGCCCGCCGGCTCCTCGAGGGCCGCGGTGCGACGGTCGCGCGGTCGCTCGTGGGCAACTACGTGACGTCCCTGGAGATGCAGGGCTGCTCCGTCACGGTCCTCCGCCTGGACGACGAGATGACGGCGCTGTGGGACGCCCCCGTCCACACGGCCGCGCTGCGGTGGTGACCGCTCGGTGACGGAGGTGCGCTGACAGCGCGCTCGACGCAGCGACGCAGGGCCGGTCGGCCGTCCGACCGGCCCTGCGTCCGCGAGCCGTGCCGCTGGCCAGCACGGTTGACACGATCGTGGGGCCCCGCTGGGGCAGCGATGGGGCACCCGCACGTGGCACGCTACGAGGACCGCCCGGTCCGGGCGGACGAGCGACGAAGGAGAGTCATGAGCCTCGACGTGGCGTGGGCGCTGGACTGGGTGCGCAGGACCGCACAGGTCGTCCTGGAGAACCGGGACTACCTCGTGGAGCTCGACCGGAAGATCGGTGACGGCGACCACGGCGAGAACCTCAAGCGTGGCTTCACCGCGGTGGTCGCCAAGCTCGACGCGGCGACCGAGCCGCCGGGCCAGCCGGGCGACGTCCTCAAGACGGTCGCCACGACGCTCATGTCGACCGTCGGCGGGGCCGCCGGTCCCCTCTACGGGACGGCCTACCTGCGCGCCGCGAAGGTGACGGGCACCGACGTGCTGGACGCCGCGGGCGTCGTCGCCATGCTCGAGGCCGGGCTGGAGGGCATCGTGGCCCGCGGCAAGGCGCACCCGGGCGAGAAGACGATGGTGGACGCCTGGAGCCCCGCGGTCACGGCCGCGCAGCAGGCCGCCGCCGACGGCGCCTCCGCCGAGCAGGTGCTCGCGGCGGCCGCCGCGGCAGCGGAGGAGGGCGCCGTCGCCACCGACCCGCTCGTCGCGACCAAGGGCCGGGCCAGCTACCTCGGCGAGCGCAGCGCCGGCCACCGCGACCCCGGTGCCGCGTCCTCGGCGCTCGTCCTGCGCGCGGCGGCGGACGCGGCGGCGGCCGCCGACGGGGCGGCGTGATGCCCCGGGTCGCGCTCGTCCTCGTCTCGCACTCCCGCGCGGCGGCCGAGGGGGTCGCCGAGATCGCGGCGCAGATGGCGCCGGACGTCACGCTCCTGCCCGCGGGCGGCATCGACGACGGGATCGGCACGGACTTCGCCCGGATCCTCGAGGCCGTGGAGACGGCGACCGGAGGCGACGTGGACGGCGCCGTCGTCCTGACCGACCTGGGCTCGGCCGTCCTCACCACGGAGTCCGTGCTCGAGGCGCTCGAGGAGGACGTCGTCGGCAGCGTGCGGCTCGCCGACGCGCCGTTCCTCGAGGGCGCGGTCGCGGCGGCCGTGGCCGCGCAGCAGGGCGACGGGCTCGACGACGTCCTGGCCGCGGCCGAGCGGGCCGGTGCGCTCTTCGCCACGGCGACCGCGGGACGGGGTGCGGACGAGGCGGGGCCGGGGGCCGGCGTGCCGTCGCCGACCGACGACGACGCGGCCGGCGACGGTCGGGTGACCCGCACGGTGACGCTCCGCAACCCGCTCGGGCTGCACGCCCGGCCCGCCGCCGTGGTGGCCCGCGCGGTCGCCGACGGGGGCGTGCCGCTGACGATCGACGGCGTCAACGGTGCGAGCGTCCTGGAGCTCATGGCGATGGGGGCGACCGGGGGTCAGGAGATCTCCGTGGCCGCGACGGGCCCGGGCGCCCAGGAGGCGGTCGACCGCGTCGTCGAGCTCGTCGAGTCGGGCTTCGGCGAGGTCTGAGAGCGACCCGCGACGGCGCGCCGACGGCTCCCGCGGCCCGGATACCCTGGGCCGGTGAGCAGCCAGGGCCGACCGGGCACGCCGTCCGCCGAGGGCGGGCGACCCGACGCGGCCGCGCCGGCGACCCGGGGCGGCACCGCTGCTCGGCGACGGTCGGCCCGGCGTCAGTTCGCCGCGACGATGCTCGTCCTGGAGGCGTTCGTCGTCTTCTTCGCGACGCTGGTCGCCTTCGGGCTGCGCGTGGGCGACCCGGTCGCGATCTTCGTCGTCGGGGGCACCCTGTCCCTCGCGATGGTGCTCGTCGCCGGGATGCTGCGCTGGCCGGCGGGCTACGTGGCCGGGTCCGCCCTGCAGGTGCCGATGGTGGCGATCGGGTTCGTGGTGCCGCTGATGTTCGGCGTCGCGGCCGTCTTCGTGGTGCTGTGGGTCTGGAGCCTGCGCCTGGGTGCGCGCATCGACCGCGAGCGGGACGAGCGGGCGGCCGCCGAGGACGCGGGAGGGCGGCCCGCCTGACGCGGTTAGGGTGTGCGCCATGACGTCTGCTGCTGAGCGCACCCTGGTCCTCGTCAAGCCCGACGGCGTCCGTCGGGGCCTGGTGGGCGAGGTGCTGCGGCGCATCGAGGCGAAGGGCTACACCGTCGCGGCCCTGGAGATGAGGACCGCCGCCCCGGAGCTGCTCGAGGCGCACTACGCCGAGCACACAGGGAAGCCGTTCTTCGCGCCCCTCGTCGAGTTCATGGGCTCGGGCCCCGTCGTCGCCGCCGTCGTGGAGGGGCACCGCGCCATCGAGGGCTTCCGCTCCCTCGCGGGGGCGACCGACCCCACCTCGGCCGCGCCCGGCACGCTGCGCGGTGACCTCGGGCGGGACTGGGGCGAGAGCGTCGTGCAGAACCTCGTCCACGGCTCGGACTCGCCGGAGTCGGCGAGCCGCGAGATCGGGCTCTGGTTCCCCGGCCTGTCGTGACGACGGCGCCCCCGGGCACCGCGCGGCTGCGCGTCGGCCGCCGCCGGACCTCCTAGGCTCGCGGCGTGCACCTCAAGACGCTCACCCTGCGCGGGTTCAAGTCGTTCGCCTCGGCGACGACGCTGAGCTTCGAGCCGGGCGTGACGTGCGTCGTCGGGCCGAACGGGTCGGGGAAGTCCAACGTCGTGGACGCGCTCGCCTGGGTCATGGGGGAGCAGGGGGCCAAGTCCCTGCGCGGCGGCAAGATGGAGGACGTCATCTTCGCCGGCACCTCCGGGCGCCCGCCGCTGGGCCGCGCCGAGGTCAGCCTGACGATCGACAACAGCGACGGCGCCCTGCCCATCGACTACACCGAGGTGACGATCTCGCGGACGCTGTTCCGCAGCGGCGGCTCGGAGTACGCGATCAACGGCTCCGCGTGCCGGCTGCTCGACATCCAGGACCTCCTGTCGGACTCGGGGCTCGGCCGCGAGATGCACGTCATCGTGGGCCAGGGCCAGCTCGACGCGGTGCTGCGCGCGACGCCGGAGGACCGCCGCGGCTTCATCGAGGAGGCCGCGGGCGTCCTCAAGCACCGCAAGCGCAAGGAGAAGGCGCTCCGCAAGCTCGAGGCGATGCAGGCGAACCTCACGCGCCTCAACGACCTCACGAGCGAGATCCGCCGTCAGCTGGGCCCGCTCGGCAAGCAGGCGGAGGTGGCCCGCCGCGCGCAGTCGGTCCAGGCGGACCTGCGCGACGCCCGTGCCCGGCTGCTCGCCGACGACCTGGCCCAGCTCACGGCCACCCTGGAGCAGGAGATCGCCGACGAGACCGCCGTCCGGGCACGCAGGGCGGAGGTGGAGACGGCGCTGCAGACCGCCCGGCACCGCCTGGCGCAGCTCGAGGCGGAGGCGGCGGCGGCGGCCCCCGCCCTGTCCGAGGCGAGCGAGGTCTGGTACCGCCTGTCGTCCGTGCGCGAACGGCTGCGCGGCGTCTCGACCCTCGCCGGGGAGCGCCTGCGGCTGCTCGGCTCCGCCGGCGAGGAGACGTCCGGCGGGCGCGACCCCGAGGACCTCGAGGCGCAGGCGGCGCGCGCGCGGGCCGCGGAGGCGGAGCTGGCGAGCGAGGTCGAGCTCGCCCGCACCGCGGTCGAGGCCGCCGCCGCCCAGCGGCAGGAGCTCGAGGAGGCGGCGCGGACGGCGGAACGCCAGGTCACGGCGCTCCAGCGCGCCGTCGCCGACCGGCGCGAGGGCCTGGCCCGGCTCGCCGGCCAGGTCGCCGCCCGCCGCAGCCGGGTCGAGGCCGCAGAGGCCGAGATCGGCAGGCTCCGCGAGGCCGTCGCGGAGGCGGAGCGGCGCGGGCACGAGGCGACGGTCGAGTTCGCCGCGCTGGAGTCGCGGGTCGCCGGGGCGGAGGAGGGCGAGGAGGGCCTCGACGCCGAGCACGAGGCGGCCGTCGAGGCGCTGGACGCGGCGGTCGCCGAGCTGTCGCGCCTCAAGGACGCCGAGCAGGCCGCGGACAAGGACCGGGCCACCTGGGCGGCGCGGGTCGAGGCCCTGGAGATGAGCCTCGTCCGCAAGGACGGCGCGGGCGCGCTCCTCGCCACCGACGACCTGCCCGGGCTCCTGGGCTCCGTGGCCGCGCTGGTGAGCGTCCGTGCCGGCTACGAGGACGCCATCACCGCCGCCCTCGGCGCCGCGGCCGACGCCGTCGCGGTCGAGTCCGTCGAGGTCGCCGTCGACGCGCTGCGCCGCCTGCGCACCGACGACGCGGGTCGCGCGACGCTCGTCGTGGGCGGCGTGGAGGTGCCGGCCGCCGCCACGGAGGGCCGTGCCCTGCCCGAGGGCGCGGTCGCCGCCCTGGACCTCGTCCAGGTCGCGCCCCCGCTGGCCCACGCCGCGCGCGTCCTGCTCGCCGACGTCGTCGTCGTCGAGGACCTCGCGCACGCGCGTGCCCTGGTCACGCAGCACCCCGACCTCACCGCCGTGACCCGGGCCGGGGACCTGCTCGGGCTGGCCCGGGCGTCCGGCGGCTCGGCGAGCGCGCCGTCGGCGCTGGAGCTGCAGGGTGCCCTCGACGACGCCCGGGACCGGCTCGCCGACGCCGTGGCGCGCGGCGAGCGCACCCGCTTCGAGCTCACGGCGGCGCGGGCCGCGGAGGTCGCCGCGCGCGAGCACCACGACGGCACCCTGGAGCGGCTGCACGAGTCCGACGCGGCGCTGGCCGCGGTCGCCGAGCAGCTCGGGCACCTCGGGTCGGTGGCGCGGTCGGCCCGCGCCGAGGTGGAGCGGGCGCAGCGGTCCCTCGAGGCGGCGGGGGAGCGGCTCGCGGCCGACCAGGCCGAGCTGGCCGAGCTCGCCGAGCGGCTGGAGCACGCCGAGCGGGACCCGGAGGAGTCGGACGACAGGATCGAGGAGGCCGCGGCGGAGCGCGAGCGGACCGCCGCCGAGGCGTCGGCCGCGCGTGCGCGCGAGACCGAGGCGCGCCTGACGCTGCGGACCAGCGAGGAGCGGGCGCGTGCGCTGAGCGGGCGCGCGCAGTCCCTCGAGCGCGCGGCCGCGACCGAGCGCCAGGCGCGGGAGCGGGCCGCCGAGCGCGCCCGGCAGAGGGCGGAGCAGGCCCGGCGGGCCCTCGCCGTGCGCACGGGTGCGGACCGTGCGCTGGTCCTGCTGGAGGAGTCGCTGCGCCGCGCGACCGGTGAGCGGGAGGCCGTCGAGGCGGCCCAGGCGGAGCGGGACGGCCAGGTGCGTACGGTCCGGGTGGAGGTGGACCGGTGGGCCGCCGAGCTGGCCGAGCTGACCGACGTCGCCCACCGGGACGAGGTGGCGCGGGCGCAGCAGCGCCTGCGGATCGAGCAGCTGCAGAGCCGTGCCGTGGAGGACCTGGGCCTGGACCCGCAGGTCCTCCTGGACGAGTACGGCCCGCACGCCCCCGTCCCGGTCTGGGGCGACCGCGCGGACGCGCTGCGGGCGGCCCGCGACCGGGCGGCGGACGGGGGGCGGGCCGACGGGCCGGACGAGCCGGACGACGACGCACCGGAGGACGCGCCGGCCGAGTCGGTGCCGTTCGTCCGCGCCGAGCAGGAGAAGCGGCTGCGGGCGGCGGAGCGGGCGCTGTCCCTCCTCGGCCGCGTCAACCCCCTGGCGCTGGAGGAGTTCGCGGCGCTGGAGGAGCGGCACACCTTCCTGTCCACCCAGCTCGCCGACCTCAAGAAGTCGCGCACCGACCTGCTGCAGATCGTCAAGGAGATCGACGAGCGGGTCGAGCAGGTCTTCGCGGAGGCGTACCGCGACACGGCGGTGCAGTTCGAGCGGGTGTTCACCCGCCTCTTCCCCGGCGGCGAGGGCCGCCTCGTGCTCACCGAGCCGGGCGACATGCTCACCACGGGCATCGAGGTCGAGGCGCGTCCGGCCGGCAAGAAGGTCAAGCGGCTGTCGCTCCTGTCCGGGGGCGAGCGGTCGCTGACCGCCGTGGCCCTGCTCGTCGCGATCTTCAAGGCCCGGCCCAGCCCCTTCTACGTCATGGACGAGGTGGAGGCCGCGCTGGACGACGCGAACCTGGGCCGGCTCCTGGACATCTTCACGGAGCTGCAGGAGGACTCCCAGCTCATCGTCGTGACGCACCAGAAGCGCACGATGGAGATCGCCGACGCCCTCTACGGGGTGACGATGCGCGGGGACGGCGTCACGACGGTCATCAGCCAGCGCCTGCGGGAGGACGCGCGACCCTGACGGACGAACGCGGCCGCCGACGACGAGGGTGCCGCCGCGAGCCGCTCCGGGCCGGAGGCCGTGTGGAGATGATGTGACGATCGACGCCGCACGACGCGCGGACGGCTCCCGCCGGCGGTCGTCCGGGCGATACTCGCAGACATGGGATCTGTTGCCGCACCTGTCGCCCTCGCCGTCGTCGTCGCTCTCGCCGTCCTGGTGATGAGCGCCCTCGCGTCGGCCGGACGACCGGCTCGCGAGGTCGTCGTCGACGCGCGGGACGCCCTGCGCGGCGGACTCGCGCGGGAGCGATGGACCGGTCTGCGCGGCGGGCAGCCCGAGGGCTCGCTGCGTCGCCGCGCCGCCGGCGTCCTGGAGGGTGCGCTGCGCGCCGACGGGCCCGACGGGACGGATGACGACGAGTCATCGGTGACCGACCTGTTCCGGGTCGGCCGTCCGGTGCCGGACGGCTACGTCACGGCGGACCGCCTCGCGGCCGCCCTCGAGAAGGCGCAGGGCGTCGTCGTCGACGGCGTGCAGCAGGTGCAGCACCGCGTCCGTCGCTGAGCCGAGACCGCGGGTCGTGCCCGAGCCGCCCCTGCGGGTCGTGCCCGAGCCGCCCCTGCGGGTCGTGCCCGAGCCGCCCCTGCGGGTCGTGCCCGAGCCGCCCCTGCGGGTCGAGGACCCGCCCCGACCCTGAGAGACTGCCCGCGTGAACGACCTCACCGATCTTCTCGTCTACGGCCTGCCCGCACTGCTCGTCGTCGGTCTCGGCGTCGTAGGGCTCCGCTCCCGCCGCGGCCGCACCCCGGAGCCGCCCACCACGACGGCCGAGGGCGTGGAGCACGCCCCGACCACCGACGGCACCGCCCCCACCGCCACCGTCGAGGTGAGCACGGGCGAGGCGGTGGTGGCCGAACCCGTCGCCCCGGCGGTGGAGGCACCCGAGCCCGTCGCCGGCCGTCTGGTGCGTCTGCGCGAGCGGCTGGCCCGGTCGGGCTCGCCGCTGGGCACGCGGCTGCTCCAGGTCCTCTCCCGGGACCACCTGTCCGAGGACGACTGGGACGAGATCGAGGAGACCCTGCTCCTGGCCGACGTCGGCGCCGGCCCGACGGCCGAGCTCGTCGACCGCCTGCGGGAGCGCGTGCGGGTCCTCGGCGTCCGGGAGCCCGGGGCGGTGCACGACCTGCTCCGCGAGCAGCTGCTCGAGCTCGTCGACCCCACCCTGGACCGCACCCTGCGCACCGCGCCCGGTGTCGCCGACGACGGCACGCCGCACCCCGCCGTCGTGCTCGTCGTCGGGGTGAACGGCACGGGCAAGACGACCACCGTCGGCAAGCTCGCCCGCGTCCTCGTCGCCGAGAACCGCTCCGTGGTGCTGGGCGCCGCCGACACGTTCCGCGCCGCCGCCGCGGACCAGCTGCAGACCTGGGGTGCCCGCGTGGGTGTGCCGACGGTGCGCTCGGAGAAGGACGGCGGCGACCCCGCGGCCGTCGCCTTCGACGCCGTCCGGCGCGCCGCGGACGAGGGCGCCGACGTCGTCCTCGTCGACACCGCGGGCCGGCTGCAGAACAAGGCGGGTCTCATGGACGAGCTGGGCAAGATCACGCGGGTGCTGTCGCGCCGTGCGCCCATCGGGGAGGTGCTCCTCGTGCTCGACGCCACCACCGGCCAGAACGGGCTGAACCAGGCGCGCGTGTTCCGCGAGGTCGCCGGTGTGACGGGCATCGTGCTGACGAAGCTGGACGGCACGGCGAAGGGCGGCATCGTCGTGGCGGTCCAGCGCGAGCTCGGTGTCCCCGTCAAGCTGGTGGGGCTGGGCGAGGGTCCCGACGACCTGGCGCCGTTCGAGCCCGAGGCGTTCGTCGACGGCCTGCTGCAGGACTGAGCGCCACGCCGCCCTCCTGCCCGGACGAGGAGGCCTCGGTCCACCACCCGGACGCGAGCGTCCGGTTCGTGAAACGAGACGTTCACACGGCGGCCCCGTTCGTCACCGCGTCGTAACGACGCAGGAGGTCCGGGGAAACAGCCGCTCGGGACAGTGATCCCCGGACCAGCCGCCCCGGCTGGCGAGGGGAGAGACAACATGGAGATCGATGCGGGTCTGACCGCATGGATGCTGGTGTCGGCGTCGTTCGTGCTCCTGATGACGCCGGGTCTGGCGCTGTTCTACGGCGGCATGGTGCGCGGCAAGTCGGTGCTCAACATGATGATGATGAGCTTCGGCGCGATGGGCCTCGTCGGCGTCATCTACGTCCTGTGGGGCTGGTCGATGTCGTACGGGTCGCAGAGCGTGGGCGGGCTGTTCGCGAACCCGTTCGAGCAGTTCGCGCTCGGCGGGGGCGGCGTCTTCGCCGAGGACGGCACCGCCGTCGTCGCGGACGGGCTGCCGATCATCGTCGACGTGGGCTTCCAGGCGACGTTCGCGATCATCACCGTCGCGCTCATCTCGGGTGCGATCGCCGACCGGGCGAAGTTCGGCACCTGGATGGTGTTCTCGGGCCTGTGGGCGACGCTCGCCTTCTTCCCGATGGCGCACATGGTCTGGGGCGGCGGCCTCCTCAGCGACGCGGGACCGTTCGCGAGCATCGCGACGCCCGTCGACTTCGCGGGAGGCACCGTCGTCCACATCAACGCCGGCATGGCGGCGCTGGTCCTGGCGCTCGTCGTCGGCCGGCGCAAGGGCTTCGGCCGCGAGCCGATGCGTCCGCACAACCTGCCGCTCGTCATGCTCGGCGCCGCCCTGCTCTGGTTCGGCTGGTTCGGCTTCAACGCGGGCTCGGCGTACGGCGCCGACGGCGTCGCCGGCCTGGCGTGGGTCAACACCTCCACGGCCGCCTCCGCCGGCATCCTCGGCTGGCTCCTCACGGAGAAGCTGCGCGACGGCCACGCGACGTCGCTCGGTGCGGCCTCCGGCGTCGTCGCGGGCCTCGTCGCCATCACGCCGGCGGCCGGAGCCCTGAGCCCGGTCGGCGCCGCGGCGCTCGGCCTGGTCGCCGGTGCGGTCTCCGCCCTCGCGGTCGGCCTGAAGTACCGCTTCGGCTACGACGACTCGCTCGACGTCGTCGGCGTCCACCTCGTCGCCGGCCTCGTCGGGACGGTGCTCATCGGGTTCCTCGCCACCGACGGCGGCCTGCTGTACGGCGGCAGCATCAACCTGCTCGTCGTCCAGGTCCTCATCGCGCTGGTCGCGATCGTCCTGTCGGGTGTCGTGACGCTCGTCATCGCGCTCGCCCTCAAGGCCACCCTGGGCTGGCGGGTCAGCGAGGACGCCGAGGTCGGGGGCATCGACCTCGCCGTCCACGGCGAGGGCGCGTACGAGACGATCGGTGGACGCGTCGTCGACAGCCGCACCAGTCTGGCCTCGGCGGCACCGGCCGTCGCAGCCGCAGGGCAGCGCACCACCACGGAGGTGAAGTGATGACCAAGCTCGTCACCGGAGTGATCCAGCCGCACCGGCTGGACGACGTGAAGTCCGCCCTGGAGGCCTTCGGCGTCCGCGGCATGACGGTCAGCGAGGCGAGCGGCTACGGCCGGCAGCGGGGCCACACCGAGGTCTACCGGGGTGCCGAGTACACCGTGGACCTCGTGCCCAAGGTGCGCATCGAGGTCCTCGTCGCCGACGAGGACGCCGCGAGCGTCACCAAGGTGATCGTCGGGGCGGCGCAGACGGGCAAGATCGGCGACGGCAAGGTGTGGGTGGTCCCGGTCGAGGACGTCGCCCGCGTCCGCACCGGCGAGCACGGCATCGACGCCCTCTGATCGGCGCCGCGTGACCGCCCCGGAGCACGGCGCGGCCGACGAGGTCACGGAGGCCCTGCGCCCCCCTGCGGGGGTGTGGGGCCTCCGGGCCGACCGGCTGGACCTCGCCCGCCGGATGATCGGCCCCGGCGCGGACGGCGTCGTGCGACGGTCGACCGTGGCCGGCCTCGTCAGCTCCCGGCTCGCCGGGCTCTGGGAGGACGTCGCCGCCGACCTCCGGCTCGGCGACGGCATCGCCCTGGGGGCCGTCGGCAGCCTCGGGCGCCAGGACGCCTCACCGGCGTCCGACCTGGACCTCCTGCTCGTCCACGACGGCCGCAGCCACGACGCCGCGACGGTCGCGGCCGTCGCCGAGCGGCTCTGGTACCCCATCTGGGACGCGGGCCTCGACCTCGACCACGCGGTGCGCTCGCTGGCCCAGTGCCGGCAGGTCGCGTCCGCGGACCTCCCCGCGGCGGTCGGCCTCCTCGACCTGCGGCACGTGGCCGGTGACCCGGCGGTCGTGCTCCGGGCCCGGAGCGCGCTGCTCACGGACTGGCGCAGCGCGGCGCGGCGCCGGCTCCCGGAGCTGCTCACGGGCACGCGGCAGCGCGCCGAGCGCAGCGGCGAGCTGGCCTACCTCCTGGAGCCGGACCTCAAGGAGGCGCGTGGCGGGATCCGGGACGCCGTCGTCGTCTTCGCGCTCGCCGCGACGTGGCTGACCGACCGGCCCCACGGGGTCCTGGACGTCGCCTACCGCCGGCTGCTGGACGTCCGGGACGCGCTGCACGTCGTCACGCGCCGGCCCACCAACCGGCTGCTCCGGGTGGACCAGGACGAGGTGGCCGACCTCCTCGGCGTCGGGGACGCCGACGACCTGCTCGCCGAGCTCGCCGAGGCCGGGCGGACGGTCTCCCACGCGCTCGACACGACCGTCCGCCACGCGCGTCAGGCGCTGGCCAGCCCCTCGTTGCGGCGACCCCTCGTCGTCCGGGGGCGTCGGGTCGCGCCGCGGCTCCGCTCCGTCGGCGAGGGCCTCGTCGAGCACGACGGCGAGCTGGTGCTCGCCGCCGGCGTGCGCCCGCAGGACGACCCGCAGCTGGGCCTGCGCGCGGCCGCGACGTCCGCACGGCTCGGCCTGCCGCTGTCACCGGTGACCGTCGACAGCCTCGCCCGCACGCCGGACCTGCCCGAGCCCTGGCCGGCGAGCGCCCTCGCCCACTTCCTGCAGCTCCTCGCGACCGGCCACGCGCAGGTGCCCGTGTGGGAGACGCTCGACCTCGCGGGGGTCGTCACACGGTGGCTCCCGGAGTGGGGCGCCGTCCGGAACCGGCCGCAGCGCTCGCCGGTGCACCGGCACACCGTCGACCGGCACCTCGTCGAGACGGTCGCGCGTGCCGGCCGGGCACGACGCACCGTGCCCCGCCCCGACGTGCTCCTGCTCGCGGCGCTGCTGCACGACATCGGCAAGCGGCCCGGCGCGACGGACCACAGCGTCGACGGTGCGGCGCTCGTCCCCGCGATCGGCGCCCGGATGGGACTGGACGAGGGCACCACGGCCGCCGTCCGCCTGCTGGTGCGCCACCACCTCACCCTCGCCGAGCTCGCCACGACCCAGGACCCCGACGACCCGGCGACGGTGGACGCGCTGTGCGGGGCCGTCCAGCACCGCGCGGAGCTGCTGACCTGCCTGCGGGCGCTCACGGAGGCCGACGCGTCCGCGGCCGGCCCGACGGCGTGGACGCCGTGGCGGGCGCGGCTCGTCGACGACCTCACCCGGCGCGCGGCGGCGAGGCTGGCGGTCCCGTGACTCCGGCCTGACCCCCGCGAGGCACGCGGGTACCCTGAAGGCTCCCGTGCCCGTACCACCGGTGAGGTCCTGTGTTCGCCACGCTGTCCGACCGCCTGACGTCGACGTTCAAGAACCTGCGCACCAAGGGCCGGCTCTCCGAGGCGGACATCGACGCGACCGTGCGCGAGATCCGCCGCGCCCTGCTGGACGCCGACGTCGCCGTCTCCGTCGTGCGCGAGTTCACCGGCAAGGTCCGCGAGCGTGCGCTCTCGGCCGAGGTGTCCGGCGCGCTCAACCCGGCCCAGCAGGTCGTGAAGATCGTCAACGACGAGCTCGTCTCCGTGCTCGGCGGCGAGCAGCGACCGCTGCGCTTCGCCAAGACGCCGCCGACGGTCATCCTCCTCGCCGGCCTCCAGGGTGCGGGCAAGACGACCCTGGCCGGGAAGCTGGCCCTGCACCTGCGGGAGAAGGGTCACACGCCGCTCCTGGTCGCGGCCGACCTCCAGCGCCCGAACGCCGTGACGCAGCTCCAGGTCGTGGGGCAGCGCGCCGGGGTGCCGGTCTTCGCCCCGCACCCGGGCACCCAGGAGGGCAGCGACGGCTCCCTCTCCGCGCCGGCCGGCGACCCGGTCGCGGTCGCGCGGGACGGCCTGGCCACCGCCCGCAGCCGCCAGCACGACGTCCTCATCGTCGACACCGCCGGCCGGCTCGGTGTCGACGCCGAGATGATGCAGCAGGCCGCCGACATCCGGGACGCGGTGGGCCCGGACGAGACGCTCTTCGTCATCGACGCGATGATCGGCCAGGACGCCGTCGCGACCGCCCAGGCCTTCGCCGAGGGCGTCGGGTTCACCGGCGTCGTGCTGTCCAAGCTCGACGGCGACGCCCGCGGTGGCGCGGCGCTGTCCGTGGCGTCCGTCACCGGCCGGCCGATCATGTTCGCCTCCACGGGCGAGAAGCTCACCGACTTCGAGGTCTTCCACCCCGACCGCATGGCGGGCCGGATCCTCGACATGGGTGACGTGCTGTCGCTCATCGAGCAGGCCGAGAAGGCGTTCGACGCCGAGCAGGCCGAGGCGATGGCGGGCAAGCTCGCCAGCGGCGAGGACTTCACGCTCGAGGACTTCCTCGTCCAGATGCAGGGCCTGCGCCAGATGGGCTCGATGAAGAAGATGCTCGGGATGCTGCCGGGCATGGGCGAGATGCGCGAGGTCATCGAGAACTTCGACGAGCGCGAGGTCGACCGCATCGAGGCGATCGTCCGGTCGATGACCCCCGCGGAGCGGCAGAACCCGAAGATCATCAACGGCTCGCGCCGCAGCCGCATCGCGCGCGGGTCCGGCAGCACGACCGCGGACGTCAACCAGCTGCTCGAACGGTTCGCCTCCGCGCAGGTGATGATGAAGCAGATGGCCAAGGGCGCCGGTCTGCCCGGGATGGGTGGCATGGGCCGCCTGCCGGGCATGGGCGGCAAGAAGTCCCGCGGCAAGATGGCGCCGCAGGCGCGCAAGGCGAAGGCCAAGTCGGGCAACCCGGCCAAGCGGGCGCAGCAGGAGCGGGAGGCCGCCGAGCGCGCCGCGGGCAAGCGCCCGGCCGGGGCGCCGGGGTCGGCGTTCGGTCTCGGCCGCCCCGCGGAGCCGTCCGCGGACCCGTCGTCGCTGGACCTGCCCCCGGGTCTGGAGAAGTTCCTCGGCCGATGAGCCACGAGGCTGTCGCCGCCCGCGGGCAGGCCGGACCGGGTCGTCGTGACGCCGCCCCGGTGCTGCACGTGCGCGGCCGGGTCCTGCTCGGCGACGACGGCGAGACGGACGCGCTGTGGGTCGTCGGGGGGCGGGTCACGTTCACGCCGCCGCGGGGCCGCCGGTCCGCCGACGTCGTCACGCTCGACGGGTGGGCGCTGCCCGGGCTCGTGGACCTGCACTGCCACATCGGCCTGGGCCCCGACGGCCCGGTCGACCGGGCCACGGCGCACGCGCAGGCACGGACCGACCGGGACGCCGGGACCCTGCTCGTGCGGGACGCCGGGTCGCCGAGCGACACGCGGTGGATCGACGAGCACGCCGACCTGCCCCGCGTCATCCGCGCCGGCCGCCACCTCGCCCGCCCGAGGCGGTACCTGCGCGGGTACGGCCGGGAGCTCGGGGCCGTGGGGGAGCTGCCCGCCGCCGTCGCGGAGGAGGCGCGCCGCGGTGACGGCTGGGTGAAGGTCGTCGCCGACTGGATCGACCGGGACCTGGGTACGGACGCGGACCTCACGCCGCTCTGGCCCGACGACGTCCTCGCGGCCGCGGTGGCGGTGGCGCACGACGCCGGCGCCCGGGTCACCGCCCACACGTTCGCCACCGAGGCGCTGCCGGGCCTGCTCGCGGCGGGGGTCGACTGCCTGGAGCACGGCACCGGGCTCACGCGGGAGATGGTGGACGAGGTCGCGCGGCGCGGCGTGCCGGTCGTGCCGACCCTCGTCCAGGTCGCCAACTTCGCCGGGTTCGCGGAGCTGGCCGGTGACCGCTTCCCGCGGTACGCGGAGCGCATGCGCCGGATGCACGAGCGGCGCTACGAGCACGTCCGGGAGATGCACGAGGCAGGGGTCCGGCTGCTCCTCGGCTCGGACGCCGGCGGGACGATCGCCCACGGGCGGCTGCCGGACGAGGCCGCCGAGGTCGCCCGTGCGGGCGTCCCGGCCGCGGACGTCGTCGCCGCCGCGAGCTGGCGGGCCCGGGAGTTCCTCGGCGTGCCGGGCCTGCAGGAGGGCGCCCCCGCCGACCTCGTCGTGTACCCGGCGGACCCGCGCGAGGACGTCCGGGTGCTGGCGGCGCCGGACGCCGTCGTCCTGCGCGGCCGCGTCGTCGCCTGACACGCCCGTCGGGCACCTGCCGCAGGCGGCCGCGCCCGGACGGCGACAGACTGATCGCGTGACCGATGCCCAGCCCACGCCGTCCGCGCCGCCGGCCGTTGCTCCCTCGCTGGAGGGCCGCCTCGACCGGCTGCCGTTCACCCGCCGTCACGGGCGGCTCGTCCTGGGCTCGGGGGTCGGCTGGGCGCTGGACGCGATGGACGTCGGGCTCGTCGCCTTCGTCATCGCCGCGCTGCGCGTGCAGTGGGACCTGGACGCGACGCAGATGTCGTGGATCGCCGCGACCGGCTTCATGGGGATGGCCGTCGGGGCGAGCCTCGGCGGACTGCTGGCGGACCGCTTCGGACGGCGCCAGGTGTTCGCGGCCACGCTGCTCGTGTACGGGCTCGCCACCGGGGCCTCGGCCCTCGCGACGACGGTCGCGGCGCTCATGGCGCTGCGGTTCGTCGTCGGACTGGGCCTCGGTGCGGAGCTGCCGGTCGCCTCGACGCTGGTCAGCGAGCTGGCGCCGGCCCGGATCCGGGGGCGCGTCGTCGTCGTCCTCGAGGCGTTCTGGGCGGTCGGCTGGATCCTCGCGGCGGTCATCGGCTACCTGGTCGTGCCGGCGAGCGACGACGGCTGGCGCTGGGCGCTCTTCATCGGGGCCGCGCCCGCGCTGTACGCGATCGTCGTCCGCCGGGGGTTGCCGGAGTCCGTGCGGTTCCTCCTCGCGACCGGTCGCCACGCGGAGGCGGAGCGCGTCGTGCGCGGCTTCGAGGAGTCGGCGCCCCTGCGGGGAGGGACGGCGACGCCCGCCTCGCCGGCCCCCGTGGGGACCGGGCCCGACGCGGGCGCGTCGACCGCGGCGGTGACCTCCTCCGCCGCCACGCCGGACGACGTCGGCACCGGGAGGGGGACCGGTGGGCCGCGGGCGCTGTGGGCCCGCCCCCTGCGCCGTCGCACCGCCGCGGCATGGACGGTGTGGTTCTTCGTCAACCTGTCGTACTACGGCGCCTTCGTGTGGCTGCCGTCCCTGCTCGTCTCGGCGGGGTACACGCTCGTGCAGTCGTTCGGGTACACGCTGGTCATCACGCTCGCGCAGCTGCCCGGCTACGCGGCTGCGGCCGTGCTCGTCGAGGTCTGGGGGCGCCGACCGACCCTCGCGACGTTCCTCCTGGGCTCCGCCGTGTCGGCGGCGCTGTTCGGTGCCGCGTCGGGCACGACGCAGGTCCTCGTGGCGGGGATGCTGCTCTCCTTCTTCAACCTCGGCGCCTGGGGTGCCCTGTACGCCGTGACCCCGGAGATCTACCCCACCGCGCTGCGGGCGACAGGTGCCGGGTGGGCGGCCGGCTTCGGGCGCATCGCGTCGATCATCGCCCCGCTGTCCGTACCGCCCCTCCTCGTCTCGGGCGGGCCGGGGCTCGTCTTCGGCGTGTTCTCCGGCGCGTTCGTGCTCGCCGCGGCCGCTTCGCTGGCCCTGCCCGAGCTCCGCGGGCGGTCGCTCGCGCCCTGAGCCCGTGGCCGACGGGGTCGCTGCGCCTCGAGGTCCGGGCGGCACGCGCGGCCGGTGCAGCGGCCGGTGGACGGCGGTGCGCCGCCGTCCCCGGCGTCTGGCAGAATGACCCGCTGTACTCGGCCCGGCCGGCCCCTCTACCCGGCCGGGATCCGCGTCCCTGGTCTCCGCTCCCGCCTACCCCACGGGCCGGTGCGCGGTGACCACCCCAGCCGAACCAGGAGAGACCACCACAGTGGCCGTCAAGATCCGTCTGAAGCGCCTCGGCAAGATCCGGGCGCCGTACTACCGCATCGTCGTGGCCGACTCGCGTACCAAGCGTGACGGCCGCGTCATCGAGGAGATCGGCAAGTACCACCCGACCGAGGAGCCCTCGCTCATCGAGGTGCAGTCCGAGCGGGCGCAGCACTGGCTGAGCGTCGGTGCGCAGCCGACCGAGCAGGTGCTCGCGATCCTCAAGGTCACGGGTGACTGGCAGAAGTTCAAGGGCCTCCCGGGCGCCGAGGGCACCCTCCGGGTCAAGGACCGCTCCGGTGACGACGGCGCCGCCGCCGCGGCCGTCAAGGCCGCTGCCGACGCGGCCGAGAAGGCCAAGGCCAAGGCCTCCGAGAAGAAGGCCGCCGCTCCGGAGGCGCCCGCCGCCGAGGCGTCGGAGCAGGAGCAGGCCGACACCGCGGAGGAGCAGGCCTGATGCTCGCCGACGCCCTGGAGCACCTCGTGCGGGGGATCGTCGACCACCCGGACGACGTCCGGGTGAACGCACGGTCGCTGCGTCGCGGGGAGCTCCTCGAGGTGAGGGTGCACCCCTCGGACCTCGGACGGGTGATCGGCCGCAACGGCCGGACGGCGCGCGCCCTGCGCACCGTCGTCGGCGCTCTCGCGCCGCAGGGGTCGGTCCGGGTCGACGTCGTGGACGTCGACCGGCGCTGACCGGCACGACATCGCGGCGCAGGCCCGGTCCCCGCGGGGGCCGGGCCTGCGCCGTCCCGGGCAGGACGCCGGCGATGCCTCACGGGCAGGCCGTCGACGGACCGGCCGTACGGACACGGAACGGAGCACGATGCAGCTGACCGTCGCGACCCTCGGGCGACCCCACGGACTGCGGGGCGAGCTCGCGCTCGACGTGCGCACCGACCGACCGGAGGACCGGTTCGCCGTCGGCGCCGTCCTGCAGACGGTCCCGGCTGCCGTCGGGCCGCTGACGGTGCGCGCGACGCGGGTGCTCAACGGCCGGTGGTACGCCAGCTTCGCGGAGATCGGCGACCGCACCCGCGCGGAGGAGGTCCGGGGCGTCGAGCTCGTCGTCGAGGCCGAGGTCTCCGACGAGGAGGACGCCTGGTACCCGCACGAGCTCGTCGGCCTGCGGGCCGAGCGCCCTGACGGCGAGCTCGTCGGCGAGGTCGTGGGGCTGGAGCACCTGCCCGCCCAGGACGCGCTCCTGATCCGCGAGCCCGACGGGGCGCGGACGCTCGTCCCGTTCGTCCGCGCGATCGTCCCCGTCGTGGACGTGCCCGGCGGCCGCGTCGTCGTCGACGCGCCGCAGGGGCTGCTGGCCGCGGACGCGCCCGCCGACGAGGAGGACGACGCCGACGACGGCGCCGCCCGCCCCAAGGCCTGACGTGCGCATCGACGTCGTCACCATCTTCCCGGAGTACCTCGCGCCCCTGGACCTGTCCCTCGTGGGCAAGGCTCGTCGCGCGGGTCTCCTCGACCTGCGCGTGCACGACCTGCGCGGATGGACGACGGACCGGCACCGCACCGTCGACGACACGCCGATCGGCGGCGGCGCCGGCATGGTGATGCGTCCGGACGTCTGGGGCGACGCCCTCGACGAGCTCCTCGGCGAGGACAGCGCCGTGGAGCTCCTCGTCCCGACGCCGTCGGGCCGGCCGTTCACGCAGCGTGTCGCGGAGCGGCTCGCGACGGCTCCGCGCCTGGTCCTCGCCTGCGGGCGCTACGAGGGGATCGACGCGCGCGTCGCGGAGCACTACCGCGGCCGCGGCGTCGCGGTCACCGAGGTGTCCCTCGGGGACTACGTGCTCAACGGCGGGGAGGTCGCCGCGCTCGTCGTGGTGGAGGCGGTCGCCCGACTGCTGCCCGGCGTGGTCGGCAACCCGGAGTCCCTCGTGGAGGAGTCGCACGGGGCGGCCGGGCTCCTGGAGTACCCCGTCTACACGCGGCCGCCGCAGTGGCGCGGGCACGACGTGCCGGACGTGCTGCTCAGCGGCCACCACGCCCGGATCGCGCGGTGGCGACGCGACCGAGCCCTCGAGCGCACCGCTGCGCGGCGCCCGGACCTCCTGCGGCGGCTGGCGGTCGACGGGCTGGACGCCGACGACCGCCGGGTTCTGGCGGGCCTCGGCTGGTCGGTCGGCGTCGAGGGACCCGTCCCGGCGGCGGGTGCCGCGAGGGACGACGACGGCGCACCGCCGGGCGGCTCCCGGCGCGAGGACCCCGCGCACGGGGAGGACACGGCGTCCGGCTGACGCGGTCCGTGTGGCAGAATGGCCGGTCGGTGTGCGTCGGCCGCGTCTCTGCCACAGGGGAGACGACCACGGCCCGGCCCCCGGGCCGGCACACGACCCGATCCGACGAGGCAGCGCCGCTGCCCGTGACGACGTGCCTGACCTGTGGCAGGGCGGAGGAGTGACCACCATGCACATTCTCGACTCGGTCGACGCAGCATCGCTGCGGTCCGACATCCCGGCGTTCCGCCCGGGCGACACCGTCAAGGTCAACGTCAAGGTCGTCGAGGGCACCCGCTCCCGCATCCAGGCGTTCCAGGGCGTCGTGATCCGCCGCCAGGGCGGCGGTGTCCGGGAGACCTTCACGGTCCGCAAGATCAGCTTCGGCGTCGGCGTCGAGCGCACGTTCCCGGTGCACTCCCCGAGCGTGGAGTCGATCGAGGTCGTCACCCGTGGTGACGTGCGGCGCGCGAAGCTGTACTACCTGCGCGCGCTCCGCGGCAAGAAGGCCAAGATCAAGGAGAAGCGCGAGACCCCGGCTCCCAAGTGACGCCGGACGACCTCGCGACGGGCGGTCACTCCTCGGAGTGGCCGCCCGTCGGCGTCGGACCCACCGCCGACGGCGACACGACGACGCCGCGCGCCGCGTCCGTGGAGCCTGACGGGCCGGGCCGGCATGGCACAGTGGGCCCCGTGACGTCCCGCCACTCCCGCCACGCCACCGGAGCGACGGACGACCCGACGGCGGCGGAGCACCGCGGCGGCTTCGGCGCCTGGCTGCGCGAGACGGTGATCATCGTGGTCAGCGCACTCGTGCTCTCGCTGGTTATCAAGACGTATCTCGTCCAGGCGTTCTACATCCCGAGCAGCTCGATGGAGCAGACGCTGCTGGTGGGCGACCGGGTCCTGGTCTCCAAGCTCGCCCCGGGCCCCCTCGAGCTGAGCCGGGGCGACGTCGTCGTCTTCAAGGACCCCGGCGGCTGGCTGCCCGAGATGCCGACGGCGCCGCAGCCGGTGTGGCGGCAGCGGCTCACCGACGTCCTCACCTACGTCGGTCTCCTGCCGCAGGACTCGGGGGAGCACCTCATCAAGCGGGTGGTGGGTCTGCCGGGCGACGAGGTGGCGTGCTGCGACGACGACGGCCGCGTCACCGTCAACGGCGCGCCGATCGAGGAGACGTACCTCGCCGACGGCGCGCGGCCGAGCGAGGTGGAGTTCACCACGACCGTGCCGGCGGGGAGCCTGTGGGTCATGGGCGACAACCGGCAGAACTCCCAGGACTCCCGGTACAAGCAGGGGTCTCCCGGAGGTGGCAGCATCCCGGTCGACAACGTCGTCGGTACGGCGTTCGTCACCGTCTGGCCCGTCGACCGGTGGCAGCTCCTGCGCAACCCGGGAGCCGTCTTCGAGGAGGTCCCGCAACCGTGACCGTGCGCTCGGGCCCACGCCCCGACCTGCGGATGGAACGCGCCCTGCTGCGCAGCGGTGCGCGGGTCGTCGTCGGCATGGACGAGGTGGGACGGGGGGCCCTCGCCGGTCCGGTGACCGTCGGTGCCGTCGCCGTGGACCTCACCACGCGCACGTGCCCGCAGGGCGTGGCGGACTCCAAGCTCCTCACCGCTGCCTCCCGGGAGCGCCTGCTCCCCGCGCTGGGACGCTGGGGCCTGGCACGCGGCGTCGGCCACGCGGGGCCGGACGAGATCGACCGGCTGGGGATCATCGCGGCCCTCCGGCTCGCCGGTCGTCGTGCGGTCGCTGCGCTGGGCGTCGAGGTCGACCTCGTCCTGCTGGACGGCTCCCACGACTGGCTGACCACGCCGGCGGAGCTCGACCTCTTCGGCGAGGACTCGCCCGCGGCGGCCGTGGACCCGTGGTCGCGCATCGCGGTGCGTACGCGCGTCAAGGCGGACCAGCGGTGCGCCTCCGTCGCCGCCGCGAGCATCCTGGCCAAGTGCCGACGGGACGCCCTCATGACGGCCCACGCGCACGACCACCCGGCGTACGGCTGGGCGGAGAACAAGGGGTACGGCGCGCCGGAGCACGTCGAGGCGCTGCGTCGGCTCGGCCCGTCCCCCCTGCACCGGACGAGCTGGCGGCTCCCGACCGCGGACGACGTCGAGGACGGCGTCGTGGAGGAGCTCGCGGACGTCGTGGACGCACTGGTGGACGTCGCGGGTCACGTCGAGGACGACGTCGTCGGGACCGAGACGGGTGGCAGGGACGGCACGGACGGCCGCGCCGGCTCGGGCGTCCCGGACGCCGACGAGCGGCGCGGATGGGCGATGATGGACGCGTGAGCGCCGAGGACCTGGAGAACTACGAGACGGACATGGAGCTCGCCCTCTACCGCGAGTACCGGGACGTCGTGAACCTCTTCTCGTACGTCGTGGAGACCGAGCGCCGGTTCTACCTGGCCAACCAGGTCGACCTGCAGGTGCGGTCGGCGGCGGGCGAGGTGTACTTCGAGCTGACCCTCGCCGACGCCTGGGTGTGGGACGTCTACCGCAGTGCCCGCTTCGTGAAGTCCGTGCGCGTCGTGACGTTCAAGGACGTCAACGTCGAGGAGCTGGCGAAGGCGGACCTCGACGTGCCGGACGGCGGCGGCTTCCGGCGCTGAGGTCGACGGGGCGGCGCGCGACCGAGGTCGACCGCGCTCGCCGCCGAGGTGGGCCGTGCGGTGTGCGCCGCCCGCACGTCCTCCCCAGGTCGTCCTCGGGCGCCGTCGTCCCCAGCAGGGTCGGTCCGCCCGTGCCGCCTCCGCGCCGCCCGCCGAGGCTCGGCGCGGAGGTGGTCGCGTGCGCGCCAAGGACGCAGTGGGCAGGTACGGGGAGCAGGTGGCGGTCACGCACCTGCTCGCCGCCGGCTGGGAGGTGCTCGACCGGAACTGGCGCGGCCGCTGCGGTGAGCTCGACGTCGTCGCCCTCGAGGGCGACGAGCTCGTCGTCGTCGAGGTGAAGACGCGCAGCGGTGACGGGTTCGGGCACCCCGCCGAGGCGGTGACGGCCGTGAAGCTGGCCCGCCTGCGTCGCCTGGCGGGGGAGTGGCTGCACGAGCACGACCTGCGGCCGGCGAGCGTGCGGATCGACGTCGTCGCCGTCCGGACGTCGCGCCGCGGAGCGGCGACCGTCGAGCACCTGCGGGGCGTGCTGTGACGGGGCTGGGCCGGACGACCGCCGTCGCGCTCGTAGGCCTCACCGGGCACGTCGTGGAGGTCGAGGCGCACCTCGCCGCCTCCGTCCCGGGGTTCACGCTCGTCGGGCTGCCGGACGCCTCCCTCGCGGAGTCCCGTGACCGTGTGCGGGCCGCCGTGGCGTCGTCCGGCGTCGCGTGGCCGCAGCGGCGCATCACCGTGAACCTCTCCCCGGCCGCGCTGCCCAAGGCGGGTGCCGCGTTCGACCTCGCGGTCGCCGTGGCGACGCTGGCGGGCGCCGGGGTGTGCGACGCCGGCCGCGTCGCCGCGTCGACGCACCTCGGCGAGCTGGGGCTCGACGGGCGGCTGCGGCCGGTCCGCGGGGTGCTGCCCGCCGTCGCGGCCTCCGTCGCCGCCGGGCGGCCCGACGTCGTCGTGCCGTTCGGCAACCTCGAGGAGGCGCGACTCGTCCCCGGCGCTGACGTCGTCGGCGCGGTGACGCTGCGCGACGTGCTCCGTCGGCACGGTGCCGACCTCGCACCGGACGACGACGTCGTCCCGGTCCCCGCCGAGCACGTCGGTCCGCCGCGGGCCGGGTGTGCCGACCTGTCCGACGTCGTCGGGCAGGAGGACGCCCGGTGGGCCCTGGAGGTCGCCGCGGCGGGCGGTCACCACCTGCTGATGGTCGGTCCGCCGGGAACCGGCAAGACCATGCTGGCGTCACGGCTGCCGGGCATCCTGCCCGACCTGGCGGAGAGCGAGGCCGTCGAGGTGACGGCCGTGCACTCGGTGTCCGGGACCTTCCGGCCGACGGACGGCCTGGTGCGCCGGCCGCCGTTCGAGGACCCGCACCACACGGCGACCCCGGCTGCCGTCGTCGGAGGGGGCAGCGGCCTGCCGAGGCCGGGGGCCGCGTCGCGGGCCCACCGCGGGGTCCTCTTCCTCGACGAGGCACCGGAGTTCTCCCCACGGGTCCTCCAGACCCTCCGTCAGCCGCTCGAGCAGGGCGAGCTGGTCATCCACCGTGCTGCGGGATCCGCCCGGTTCCCCGCCCGCTTCCAGCTCGTCCTCGCCGCGAACCCGTGCCCGTGCGGCCGGGCGACGGGGAAGGGCGCCGACTGCTCCTGCACGTCGCTGGAGCGCCGCCGCTACTTCTCCCGGCTGTCCGGTCCGCTCCTGGACCGGGTGGACGTCCAGGTCGAGGTCCTGCCGGTCACGCGGGTGCACCGGGCCTCCGCGGGCACCGGGGAGAGCACCGCCGCTGTCGCCGACCGCGTGCGCACGGCGCGGGAGCGCGCGCGTCGTCGGCTGACGGCCACGCCGTGGCGGAGCAACGCGGAGGTCCCGGGCTCGTGGCTGCGGCGACAGACCGGCGTGCCGGTGGGGGCCTTGGACCAGGCGCTCGGCCGCGGGGCACTGAGCCTGCGGGGTGTCGACCGGGTGCTCCGCGTCGCCTGGACGCTCGCCGACCTCGCCGGGCGTGACGCCCCCGGCCACGAGGAGGTCGGCCAGGCGCTGCTGCTGCGCACGCGTGGGCAGGTGGGGGCGTGAGGGCCACGGCGGGCGAGGACGTGCTCCTCGCGCGCGCGTCGTGGAGCCGGCTGGTCGAGCCGGGGGACGCCGTCGCCGGCGCCGTGGTCGCCGCGATGGGACCGGTCGAGGCGTGGCGGTTCGTCGTCGAGTCGACCCGCCTGGGCCGTCCCGGCGAGCTCGGGCGCCAGGCGGGGCAGGTGCTGCCCGGATCGGCGCGTGCGGCGCAGCGGCTCACGGCTGCCCTCGAGCGCTGGACCCCCCGGCTGGCGGCCGTGGACGCGTCGCGGGAGCTGGACCGGCACCGCGCGGCCGGCGGCGAGCTGCTGGTGCCCGAGGACCCACGCTGGCCCAGCGGCGTGGCGGACCTGGGGACGGAGGCGCCGCACGCCCTGTGGGTGACCGGCGACGCCACCGCGCCCGCTGCCGCGGCGTCGGGCGCGGCCGTCATCGGGGCCCGCGCCTGCACGCACTACGGCGAGCACGTGACGGCTGACCTGGCGGCCGGCGTCGCAGCCGCCGGACGCGTCGTCGTCTCGGGCGGGGCGTACGGCATCGACGCGGCGGCGCACCGTGCCGCCCTCGCGACCGGTGGCGTCACCGTGGCGGTCCTGGCCGGCGGGGTGGACCGCCTCTACCCGGCAGGGAACGCCCGGCTGCTGCTGGCGGTGCGGGACTCGGGCGGTGCGCTCGTCAGCGAGGTGCCGCCGGGCAGCGTGCCGAGCAGGCAACGGTTCCTCCAGCGGAACCGGCTCATCGCCGCCCTGACCGGCGCGACCGTCGTCGTCGAGGCAGCCTGGAGATCGGGGGCGCTCAGCACCGCGGCACGGGCCGCCGCCCTGCTGCGTCCGGTGGGTGCGGTGCCCGGCCCGGTGACCTCCGCGGCGTCGGCAGGCTGCCACCGCCTGCTGCGCGACGGCGCGGCCGTGTGCGTCACCGACGCCGCGGAGGTCCTCGAGCTCCTGCGCGGGAGCGAGCCTGCGCTCGGGGACCACCCCGTCGGTCACGTCCACGAGACCGACGGGCTGGACCGGGTCGGGCGCCAGGTGTACGACGCGCTGCCGGTCCGGGCGTGGGCGTCCGTGGACTCGGTGACCCGGGTCGCGGGGGTCTCCGCGGCCGAGGCGCGCGGCGCGCTGGGCGTCCTGGAGCTCGCGGGCCTGGCCCGGCGTGACGCGGACCGGTGGCGGCGGGCGGGTCCCCGTGCTGACGGTCCCCCGGCGGGCACCGGCCGCGTCGCTGCGGGGCAGCCCGGTGGCAGTGAGGGGGTGCGGCGCGGCCGTCAGGTCGGGTCCGATCCCGACGACGCCGGGTGAAGTCGGCGTGTCCCGCCTTGTGGCCGAGGGCCGGACGCGCCACGGTAGGAGGCGTGCATGGGGGAGCAGTCACCGGTACCGGTGTACCCGTCGCGGACGGCGCGGACGTGGTCGCCTCCTTCCGCACGCACCTGGTCGCCGAGCGCGGCCTGTCCGAGCACACCGCACGGGCGTACTGCTCCGACGTCGAGCACGTCATCGCGTTCGCGCGGCGCCGGGGCTCGAGCTGGGCGGAGGTGGACCTCGCCGCGCTGCGGTCCTGGCTCGGCTCCATGGTCACGGCGGGACGGTCCCGCTCCACGGTGGCGCGCCGGGGTGCGGCCGTCCGCGCGTTCTACGGCTGGGCGCACGAGCGCGGGATGCTCGCCGAGGACCCGGCCCGACGGCTCGTCGCCGCCCGCGGTGCGAGCCCGCTGCCCATCGCGCTCGCCGTGGACGACGCCACGCGACTCGTCGAGCAGGCGCGCACCGATGCCGGCACCGGCGACGCCGAGGCCGTGCGGGACTGGCTCCTCGTGGAGCTCCTCTACGCGACGGGGGTCCGGGTGGGGGAGCTGGTCGGCGCCGACGTCGACGACGCCGACCGGGGCAGCCGCACGCTGCGCGTGCTGGGCAAGGGCGCGAAGGAGCGGGTCGTGCCCTTCGGCGTGCCCGCTGCGCGGGCGCTCGAGCGGTACCTGTCCGCGGCGCGACCCGCCCTCGTCCGCCGGGGCAGCGGCACACCGGCCCTGCTGGTCGGCACGCGCGGCGGTCGCCTGGACCAGCGCCGTGCGCGCGAGGTCGTCCACCGGCTCGCCCGCGCGGCGGGGGTCGACGACATCGCACCGCACGGCCTGCGCCACACCGCGGCGACCCACCTCCTCCAGGGCGGCTCGGACCTGCGCAGCGTCCAGGAGCTCCTGGGGCATGCTTCACTAGCGACCACGCAGCGCTACACGCACGTGACCCCTGACCGACTGCGCCGCTCGTACGAGCTGGCACACCCACGAGCCTGAGGAGGGCGAGGCGGATGGCAGCCCAGGCCGGGGCCCCGAGGCGCGCGGTCGACGGTGCCGCGAGCACGACCCGGGTGCCACGGCCGTCGACGCCCCCGTCCGCCGACGGCGCCGTCCCGGTCGCGACGGTGTGGGCGCACTTCAAGGACACCGGCGACAGGTCTGCCCGGGAGCACCTGATCCTGCACTACGCGCCGCTCGTGACGATGGTGGCGAACCGCGTGGGCGCCGGCCTGCCGAGCACGGTCGAGCAGGCGGACCTCGTGTCCTACGGCATGTTCGGCCTCATCGACGCGATCGAGAAGTTCCAGACCGACCGTGACGTCAAGTTCGAGACGTACGCCAGCGCCCGCATCCGGGGCGCGATCATCGACGAGCTGCGGGCGATCGACTGGATCCCCCGCTCCGTGCGCACCAAGGCGCGTGCCGTCGACCGTGCCTTCGCCGAGCTCGAGGGCGAGCTGCGGCGGGCGCCCACCGAGCACGAGGTCGCCGCGAAGCTGAAGGTGGACGTCAACGAGCTGCGAGCGGTCTTCACGCAGCTGTCCACGGTGAACGTCGCGGCGCTCGACGAGCTGCTGGGCGGCGGTTCGGACCGGGGGGACTCCCTCTCGCTCCTGGACACGCTGGAGGACCCGGCGGCCGAGGACCCCGCGGGGAACGTCGAGGCGCAGGAGACGAAGATCCTGCTGGCCCGCGCGATCGAGCGTCTCGGCGAGCGCGAGAAGATCGTCCTGGTCCTGTACTACTACGAGGGCATGACCCTCGCGGAGATCGGCCGCGTCCTCGGGGTGACCGAGTCCCGGATCTCGCAGATGCACACGGCAGCCATGCTGCGGCTGCGGACCTCCCTGCAGGAGAGCGAGCGCGGCTGACCTCACCCGGCACCGCCCTGCGGCAGCAGCCGCACCGTGCCGGAGGACAGCAGCGACAGCGGGTCGAGGTACCGCTCCCCGTCCCGGACGCCCCAGTGCAGGCACCCGGAGCAGTGCCCGCCGGTCGTCACGTACCCGACGACCTCGCCGGCGGTCACCGGCGTGCCGACCGCCGCGACGGCGCTCACCGGCTCGACGCTGGACCGCAGGCCGTCGGCGTGCAGCACCGAGACCACCCCCCGGTCCACCACGTGCCCGGCGAAGGCGACCACACCGGTCGCGGGGGAGCGGACCGCCGCGCCCACCGCGGCGGCGAGGTCGACGCCCCGATGGCCGGGTCCCCAGCGCACCGTCGGCTCCGCGAACTCCCGGACGAGGACGGAGCCCTCCACGGGGAGCACCACCTCGGTCGCGGACGGCGCGCCCGCGGAGCGCTCGGCGGCGCCGTGGACGGGGGACGGTGCCGGCGCGCCGAGGAGCAGCGCGCCCAGGGCGACCGTGCCGACGGCGGCGGCGAGGGGCAGGCTGGGCATGCGCCCACCGTGGCGCCCGCTCCGCCCGCGCGGGGCCGGGACCGTCGTGCCTGTGGACGGCCCCGCAGGGGGCGGGGGTCGACGTGTGGACGTCCGAGCGCCGCACCGCGGCTCGCGGGCCAGCAGCGCCCGTCGGGGCGGTGGGCCTGCGACCGCACGGGCACGGGTGAGTGTCCGGTACGCTTGCCGGTGCGCCCGGGTCCTCCGGGTGACATCGCACGCCATCTTCCCGCCGCCGCTCCCTCGGGTGCGGCACGGGGGCGAGCGCCGACGACGGTCCGGGGCCACAGCAGTGGTGCCGGTGTCGGGGCCGCATGGCGTCAGGGGTGGGTCGGCACAGGGCCGCTCACCGACAACCGGATCGCGGGCCGCGACTCGTCGTGCGCCCGCCTGCACTTGCGCCGTCCGCAGCCGGGCGGCGCCGGAAGGACGTGCCATGGCCGTCGTGACCATGCGCCAGCTGCTCGAGAGCGGTGTCCACTTCGGGCACCAGACCCGTCGGTGGAACCCGAAGATGAAGCGGTTCATCTTCACCGAGCGCAACGGCATCTACATCGTCGACCTCCAGCAGTCGCTGTCGTACATCGACCGCGCCTACGAGTTCGTCAAGGAGACCGTCGCCCACGGCGGGACCATCCTGTTCGTCGGCACGAAGAAGCAGGCCCAGGAGCCGGTGGCCGAGCAGGCCGCCCGCGTGGGCATGCCCTACGTCAACCAGCGCTGGCTCGGCGGCATGCTCACCAACTTCACCACGGTGAACAAGCGGCTCCAGCGCCTCAAGGAGCTCGAGGAGATCGACTTCGAGGACGTGGCCGGCAGCGGCTACACCAAGAAGGAGCTCCTCATCATGCGTCGCGAGCGGGACAAGCTCGCCAAGACGCTGGGTGGCATCCGTGACATGGCCAGGGTGCCGTCGGCCATCTGGGTCGTGGACACCAACAAGGAGCACCTGGCCGTCGACGAGGCGCGCAAGCTGGGCATCCCGGTCGTCGCGATCCTCGACACCAACTGCGACCCCGACCTGGTCGACTACCAGATCCCCGGCAACGACGACGCGATCCGCGCGGTCACGCTTCTGACGCGTGTCATCGCCGACGCGGCGGCCGAGGGCCTCATCGCCCGCCACTCCGGCCGCCAGGCCGCGACCGAGGGCGGCGCCGACGCGACGTCCGAGCCGCTCGCCGAGTGGGAGCGCGAGCTCCTCGCCGGCGGGACGGACGCCGGCGCGGCGACCCAGACCGAGCCGTCGGCCCCCGCCGGGCCGGAGGACGTCACGGTGCCGCCGACCGCGTCGGCCGTCGCCACCGACGACCTCCCCGCCGACAACCTGGCCGCCGAGGCGCAGGTCGAGAGCCCGGTCGACGCGATCGGCACGACCGTCGCCGAGGGCGACGCCCCGACGGGCCAGGACGCGGCGCCGGCCGCCGAGGCCGCCGGCGCGTCCGAGCCGACCGCCGAGGGCACCACCACCGCCGGCTGACGTCCGACCCGGCAGCGCGCGGCTCCGGCCGCGCGCAGCCGTGGGTCGCGCCGCAGCACGCGGCGCGACCTCTGACGGACGCACGACGCACCCACGACAGCAAAGGACTCCCATGGCGAACTACACCGCCGCAGACATCAAGGCCCTGCGCGAGCGCACCGGCGCGGGCATGCTCGACGTGAAGAAGGCGCTCGACGAGGCGGACGGCGACGCCGAGAAGGCGCTCGAGATCATCCGCGTCAAGGGTCTCAAGGGCGTGAGCAAGCGTGAGGGCCGGGCGGCCTCCGACGGTCTCGTCGCCGCTCACATCGCCGACGACGCCTCGGGGCAGACCGGCGTCCTCATCGAGCTGAACTCCGAGACGGACTTCGTCGCGAAGAACGCGACCTTCATCGCGCTGGCCGACAAGGTGCTCGAGGCCGCCGTCGCGACCGGCACGGAGGACGTCGCCGCGATCCTGGCGTCCGAGGCGGACGGCCGCACGGTCCAGGAGACCATCGACGAGACGGCCGCCACGCTGGGCGAGAAGGTCGTCCTGCGCCGGGTGGCCCGCGTGTCCGCCGACAAGGTGGCGGTGTACCTGCACAAGGTGAACAAGGACCTGCCGCCCCAGGTCGGCGTCCTCGTGGGCAGCGACGCCGCCGGCGCCGAGGTGGCCCGCGACGTGGCGATGCACATCGCGGCGTACTCGCCGGCCTACCTCACGCGGGACGACGTGCCCGCCGAGACGGTCGAGTCCGAGCGCCGGATCGCCGAGGAGACCTCGCGCAACGAGGGCAAGCCCGAGGCGGCACTGCCGAAGATCGTCGAGGGTCGCCTCAACGGCTTCTTCAAGGAGGCCGTGCTCGTGGACCAGGCGTTCGCCAAGGACCCGAAGAAGTCCGTCGGCCAGGTCCTGGCCGACGTGGACGGCACGGTCACCGGGTTCGCTCGCTTCCGCGTCGGCGCCTGAGCCGAACCTGTAGCGTCACCACGGCGGCGCCGGTCCTCGGGCCGGGGCCGCCGTGGTGCACCTGGGGGCGACGCCGCGCAGCACCCCGGGGATGTCAGCACCGCGACGGCACAGCAGGGTGACGGCACCGCAGAGGGACACCAGGGAGGCAGCGTGACGCAGGACCAGAGCGGCCCCGCAGGCGACGGCGACGACGACCGCGAGCGGCCGGGGTCTGCGCCTTCGGCGGCGCGACGGGTGCTCCTCAAGCTCTCCGGGGAGACGTTCGGCGGCGGTGGCATCGGCCTGGCACCGGACGTGGTCCAGCGCATCGCCGGTGAGATCGCGGCGGCGGTCCGGTCGGGCGTGCAGGTCGCGATCGTCGTCGGCGGCGGCAACTTCTTCCGCGGCGCCGAGCTGTCGCAGCGTGGTCTGGACCGTGCCCGCGCGGACTACATGGGGATGCTCGGCACGGTCATGAACTGCCTGGCGCTCCAGGACTTCCTCGAGCAGGCCGGCGTGAGCACCCGCGTCCAGACGGCGATCACCATGGGTCAGGTCGCGGAGCCGTACATCCCGCTCAAGGCGATCCGGCACATGGAGAAGGGCCGCGTCGTCATCTTCGGCGCCGGGGCGGGCATGCCGTTCTTCTCCACGGACACCGTGTCGGTGCAGCGCGCGCTGGAGACGCACTGCGACGAGGTGCTCATGGGGAAGAACGGCGTCGACGGCGTGTACTCGGCGGACCCCAGGACCGACCCCTCGGCCGTCCGCCTGGACGAGCTGACGTACACCGAGGCTCTCGTCCAGGGCCTGGAGGTCATGGACGCCACCGCCCTGTCGCTGTGCCGTGACAACGGCGTCCGCATGCGGGTGTTCGGCATCGAGGCGCCGGGCAACGTCACGCGCGCGCTGCAGGGTGAGAGGATCGGCACGCTGCTCACGGCGGGCTGAGCCGTCCGGGCCCGGGCCGCGCGCCCGGGCAGCACGACCGACGAGAGAAGGAGCACCGGTGATCGACGACACCCTCCTCGGGGCCGAGGAGAAGATGGACAAGGCCATCGAGGTCGCCAAGGAGGACATGGCGACCATCCGCACCGGCCGCGCCAACCCGGCGATGTTCCAGAAGATCGTGGTGGAGTACTACGGCTCGCCGACGCCCCTGCAGCAGCTGGCCTCCTTCACCACGCCGGAGGCACGGACGATCCTCATCACGCCGTTCGACGCGAGCTCGCTCGGAGCGATCGAGCGCTCCCTGCGCGACTCCGACCTCGGCGTCAACCCCAGCAACGACGGCCGGATCATCCGGGTCGTCCTGCCGCAGCTGACGGAGGAGCGCCGCAAGGACTACGTCAAGCTCGCCCGGCACAAGGCGGAGGAGGCGCGCGTCGCCGTGCGCAACATCCGCCGGCGCGCCAAGGAGGAGCTCGACCGCATCGTCAAGGACGGCGAGGCGGGGGAGGACGAGGTCACCCGTGCCGAGAAGGAGCTGGAGGCGCTGACGAAGCGCCACGTCGACGCGATCGACCAGGTCCTCGCGCACAAGGAGAGCGAGCTGCTCGAGGTCTGATGACGGAGCTGGCGGGGACGCAGACGGTGCAGCCAGGGGTACGCACCTCCCGAGCCGGCCGTGACCTGCCTCGTGCGGTCGCGGTCGGCGTCGGTCTGCTCGCCGTCGTCCTCGCGTCCCTCCTGTGGCGCAAGGAGCTCTTCCTCCTGCTCGCCGCGCTGGCGTGCGGCGCCGCCCTGTGGGAGCTCGCCCAGGCGTTCACCCGACGCCACCTGCACCTGCCGCTCCTGCCGGTGCTCGTCGGCAGCACCGGCATCCTCGTGTCGGCGTACGTGGCGGGCGCCGAGGCGATGTTCGTCGCGTTCCTGCTGACCGCCGGCGGCGTCGTCGTCTGGCGGGTGCTGGACGGCAGCGGCGCTCAGGCGCTGCGCGACGCCGCGGCCGGCACCTTCGCCACCGCGTACGTGCCGCTCATGGGTGGCTTCGTCATGCTCATGCTGGCCGAGGCCGACGGGCCTGCGCGGGTCCTGCTGTTCGTCCTCCTCGCCGTGGCGAGCGACACCGGCGGCTACGTCGCGGGCGTCCTCGCCGGCCGCCACCCCCTCGCGCCGTCCGTCAGCCCGAAGAAGTCCTGGGAGGGGCTCGGCGGCTCGCTCGTCCTCGCCGGGACGGTCGGCGGCGTGGGCCTGTGGCTGGCGTTCGACGCCTCCCCGCTGCTCGGCGTCGTGCTCGGCGTCGCGGCGGTGCTGACGGCCACCCTGGGCGACCTGGCCGAGTCGCTGCTCAAGCGGGACCTCGAGCTCAAGGACATGGGCTCGCTCCTCCCCGGGCACGGCGGTGTGCTGGACCGCCTCGACTCCCTCCTGCTGACCGCACCGCTCGTGCACACGGTGCTGCTCGTGGCCCTGCCGGCCGTGGGCGACTGAGACGAAGGACGACGCTGCTGTGACCGAGGTCCGACCCTCCGCGGAGGGACGTGCGCCGCTGGCGCTCACCATGACGCCCGCGCGGCGCGGCAAGCCGCCGCGCCACTTCGCCGACCTCTCGCCCGCCGAGCGGGCCGACGCCGTCACGGAGCTCGGCGAGAAGCCGTTCCGTGCCAAGCAGCTCGCCACCCACTACTTCGCCCACCTGTCCGCCGACGCGGCGGAGATGACCGACCTGCCCAAGGCGACACGGGACCACCTCGTGGCGGACCTCTTCCCGCCGCTGCTGCGGCCGATCCGGACGCTCGAGGCGGACGCGGGGACGACGGTCAAGACGCTGTGGAGCCTCTACGACGGCGTCAAGGTCGAGTCGGTCCTCATGCGCTACCCGGGGCGCTCCACCCTGTGCGTCTCCAGCCAGGCAGGCTGCGGCATGGCCTGCCCCTTCTGCGCGACGGGTCAGCAGGGGCTGACCCGCAACCTGTCCACCGCGGAGATCGTCGAGCAGGTGCGTCACGCCGCCCGTGCGCTGCAGCGCGGCGAGATCGCGGGCGGGCCCGGCCGACTGACGAACGTCGTGTTCATGGGCATGGGGGAGCCCCTGGCCAACTACCGCACGGTGCTGGAGGCGGTCCGTCGCTTCGTCGCGCCGGCACCGGACGGTCTCGGGCTCTCGGCGCGCAACGTCACGGTCTCCACGGTGGGTCTGGTGCCGGCGATCGACAAGCTGGCCGCGACGGGGATCCCCGTGACCCTCGCGCTGTCGCTCCACGCGCCCGACGACGAGCTCCGCAGCGAGCTGGTGCCCATCAACACGCGCTGGACCGTCGACGAGGCCCTCGACGCGGCGCGGCGCTACTTCGAGGCGACGGGCCGTCGTGTCAGCATCGAGTATGCGCTGATCAAGGACATGAACGACCACGCCTGGCGCGCGGACCTCCTCGGGAAGAAGCTCACCGACCGGGGCCGCGGCTGGGTGCACGTCAACCCCATCCCCCTCAACCCGACGCCCGGCTCGATCTGGACCGCGAGCGACCCCGCCGTGGAGGCGGAGTTCGTGGCGCGGCTCCGCGCCCACGGCATCCCGACGACGGTGCGGGACACCCGCGGCAGCGAGATCGACGGCGCGTGCGGGCAGCTCGCAGCGGAGGACCGATGAGCACGCTGTTCCGTACCGCCGGCCGGCTGCGGTCCGGGTACGACCCGGCGCAGGTGGACGAGTTCTTCGACCGGGCGCGCCGGGTCTACGAGGGCAACGGGGCGGTCGAGGCGCTGACCGCGCGCGACGTCCGGCTCACCGCCTTCGACCTCGTGCGCGGCGGGTACGCGACGGGCCCGGTGGACGCCGCGATGGACCGGCTCGAGCGGGCCTTCATCACACGCCAGCGGACCGACTACGTCAGCGCCCACGGCCAGCAGGCGTGGATGGACCACCTCGCGGCCCAGGCGAGGACGCTCTACGGGCGCCTCACCCGCCCGGACGGGGAGCGGTTCGCGCCCGCCGCGCGCGGCCAGCAGGGGTACCTGCCGGCCGAGGTCGACGCCCTGTGCCACCGCCTGGTCGACTACTTCGACAACGGCGCGAGCCTCACCTCCGAGGAGATCCGCTCCGTGACGTTCCGCCGCGCCCGGGGAGCGAAGGCGTACGGGGAGGCCGCGGTCGACGCCTTCTGCGACCGCGCGGTCGAGGTGCTGCTCGGCGTCGAGTGAGGGGCGTCGCGGCCGCGTGCGACACAATGCCGCGGTGAGCCCGCACACCACACCGCCCGGTCAGCGCAGCGTCGTCCTCCTCGGCTCCACGGGGTCGATCGGGACCCAGGCGGTGGACGTCGTGCTCCGCAACCCCGGCCGCTTCCGGGTCGTCGGCATCGCGGCGGGGGGCCGTGATCCCCGGCTCGTCGCGGAGCAGGTGGTCGACCTCGGCGTGACCACGGTCGCGGTGGCCGACGCCGGTGCCGGGGTCGCGGTGCTCGAGGCCGTCACCCGGGTCGCCGCCGAGCGGGGGCTCGCCGGCCTCGGCGTGGAGCTCCTCACCGGTCCCGACGCCGCCACGCAGCTCGCGGGCCGGGGCGCCGACGTCGTCCTCAACGGCATCACCGGCTCGATCGGCCTGCGACCCACCCTCGCGGCGCTCGAGGCGGGCAGCACGCTCGCCCTGGCGAACAAGGAGTCCCTCGTCGTCGGGGGCGAGCTCGTCCGCCGCGCGCAACGGCGGCCCGACCAGGTGGTGCCCGTCGACTCCGAGCACTCGGCCATCGCGCAGTGCCTGCGCGCCGGTCGGCGCGAGGAGGTGCGGCGCCTCGTCCTCACCGCGTCCGGCGGGCCGTTCCGGGGGCGCTCCCGCGACGAGGTGAAGGCCGTCACCGCGGCGGAGGCGCTCGCGCACCCGACGTGGTCCATGGGCCCGGTCGTGACGGTCAACTCGGCGACGCTCATGAACAAGGGCCTCGAGCTCATCGAGGCTCACCTGCTGTTCGACGTCCCGGTCGAGGACATCACCGTGGTGGTGCACCCGCAGTCGGTCGTCCACTCGATGGTGGAGCTCGTCGACGGGTCCACCATCGCGCAGGCGTCGCCTCCCGACATGCGTCTGCCGATCGCCCTGGGCCTGTCCTGGCCCGAGCGGGTCCCCGACGTCGCGCCGGCGTGCGACTGGTCGGCGGCGACGTCGTGGACCTTCGAGCCGGTCGACGAGGACGTCTTCGGTGCGCTGCGCCTCGCCCGGGCGGCGGTGAGCGCCTCGCCGACCCACCCCGCGGTCCTCAACGCGGCGAACGAGGAGTGCGTCGCCGCGTTCCTCGACGGCCGGATCGGCTTCCTCGACGTCGTGGACACGGTCGAGCGGGTGCTGGACGAGCACCCCGGCCACGACGGCGAGCTGACGCTCGACGCGGTCCTGGACGCCGAGCGCTGGGCGCGGGCGCGGACCCACGAGGTGCTCGGCCGCCGCTGATCGAGCGGAGGACGAGGGCGGCGCGCCGCCCCCGCGGGCGGTCAGCCCAGCAGCGGCCGGACCAGCCGCTCGAGGACGCTGGGCCGGCCCGTCAGCTCCTCCTCCCGGTCGGCCAGGGTCATGGCGCGCAGGCCGGCGTTGATCCCGAGCCACCGCAGCGGCTCGGGCTCCCACGCCCGTGACCGGTGCCCGACCCACGGCAGACGCGTCAGCTCGGTGTCCCGGTCGGTGAGCAGGTCGGCGAGCGTGCGACCGGCGAGGTTCGTCGTCGACAGCCCGTCGCCGACGTACCCGCCGGCCCACGCGAGGCCGGTGCGCCGGTCGAGCCCGACGGACGCGTGCCAGTCGCGGGCGATCGCCAGCGGCCCGCCCCACCGGTGCGTGACGCGGGCGTCCGCCAGGACGGGGAACAGCTCGCGCAGCGTCTGCTCGAGCGCGGTGAAGACCCCGGGGGCACGGTCGTACTGCGACCGGACCGCGCTGCGCCAGTGGTAGGGCGCGCCGCGCCCACCGAAGGCGAGACGACCGTCCGCCGTCCGCTGGCCGTAGACGATGAGGTGCCGGTGGTCCGAGAAGGTCTCGCGCTCCCGCAGGCCGATGGCGTCCCAGACGTCGTCGCCCAGCGGCTCCGTCGCGACCATGAGCGAGTACACCGGAACGACGGCACGGCGGCTCCCCGGCAGCTGCGGCGTCCACGCCTCCGTGGCGCGGACGACGTGCCGGCAGCGCACCGCCGTCAGGGCGGGGGTGCGCCCGGGCCGGGCGCCCTCGCCGTGCTTACGGTGCTCGTCGGGCTCGCGGTGCTCGTCGTGCTCGTCGTGCTCGACCAGGACGCGGCCCGGCTCGATGCCGACGACCCGGCTCCGCTCGACGATCCGGACGCCGCGCTCCTCGAGCACGCGCGCCAGGCCGCGGACCAGCCGTGCCGGCTGGAGGGCGGCGCAGTCGGGCACGTAGGTGCCTCCCCGCACGTCGGTGGCGGCGAGGCGCGCGCGGGCGCCGTCGGCGTCCAGCAGCTCCGCCTCGTCGCCCCAACGGGGTCCCTCGGCCGCCTCGGCGCGCGCGCGGCGCAGCTGCGGCGCGGAGCGTGCGACGACGACGGTCCCGCCGTACGCGACGTCGCACGCGATCCCCTCCGCGGCGGCGACCCCGGCCACCTCCACGACCGTGTCCCGCATCGCGGCGCGCATGGCCCGTGCGGCCGCGTCACCGTGCTCGGCGGCGAGCGTCGCGGCCGGGACGGGGTACAGCGCGGAGCACCAGCCGCCGTTGCGCCCGCTCGCCCCGAAGCCGGCGATCTCCTGCTCGACGACGAGGACGTCCAGCCCGGGGTCGTTCTCGGTGAGGTAGTAGGCCGTCCACAGCCCGGTGAGGCCTCCGCCGACGACGACGACGTCCGCGTCCGTGGCTGCGGTGAGGCCGGCGCGCGGGGTGAGGGCGTCGCCGTCGTCCGCGACCTGGTCCAGCCACAGGGACAGCCGACGGTACGGCGGGCTCACGGGGCCGCCCCCGGACCGCCGAGCACGCGCGCGGGACTCACCGCACCAGGGTCACAGCTGCGCCCAGGCACGGCTGAGGACGTCGCGCAGGATCTGCTCGATCTCGTCGAACTCGGCCGGGCCGGTCGTCAGCGGTGGGGCGAGCTGGATGACGGGGTCCCCGCGGTCGTCCGCCCGGCAGTACAGGCCGGCCTCGAGCAGCGCGTGCGACAGGAAGCCGCGCAGCAGGCGCTCGCTCTCGTCGTCGTCGAAGGTCTCGCGGGTGGCCTGGTCCTTGACCAGCTCGATGCCGTAGAAGTACCCGTCGCCGCGCACGTCGCCGACGATCGGCAGGTCCAGGAGCTTCTCGAGCGTCCGGCGGAAGACCGGGCCGTTCTCGTGCACCCGCTGGGTGAGCCGCTCGCGCTCGAAGATGTCCAGGTTGGCCATCGCGACGGCGGCGCTCACCGGGTGCCCGCCGAACGTGTAGCCGTGGTAGAAGGTCGTCGTCCCCGTGCGGAAGGGCTCGAAGATCCGGTCCGAGACGACCGTCGCGCCGATGGGGGAGTAGCCCGACGTCATGCCCTTCGCGCAGGTGATCATGTCGGGCACGTAGCCGTAGTCGTTGCACGCGAAGATCTCGCCGATGCGACCGAAGGCGCAGATGACCTCGTCCGACACGAGGAGCACGTCGTACTGGTCGCAGATCTCCCGCACCCGCTCGAAGTACCCCGGCGGCGGCGGGAAGCAGCCGCCGGAGTTCTGGACAGGCTCCAGGAAGACGGCCGCGACGGTCTCCGGCCCCTCGAAGAGGATGGCCTCCTCGATGCGGTCGGCCGCCCAGCGCCCGAAGGCCTTCGGGTCGTCGCGCAGCTCGACCGGCGCCCGGTAGATGTTCGTGTTCGGCACCTTGTGGGCGCCCGGGACGAGCGGCTCGAAGGGTGCCTTCATCCCCGGGAGCCCGGTGATCGCGAGAGCGCCCTGCGGCGTGCCGTGGTACGCGACGGCGCGCGAGATCACCTTGTACTTGGTCGGCTGGCCCATGAGCTTCCAGTACTGCTTGGCCAGCTTCCAGGCCGTCTCGACCGCCTCCCCACCACCGGTGGAGAAGAAGACCCGGTTGAGGTCGCCCGGCGCCAGGTGCGCCAGCCGCTCGGCGAGGTCGATGGCCTGCGGGTGGGCGTACGACCACAGCGGGAAGAACGCGAGCTCCTCGGCCTGCTGCCGGGCTCGCTCCGCGAGCTCCGCGCGACCGTGGCCGGCCTGCACGACGAAGAGGCCGGACAGCCCGTCGATGTACCGGCGACCCTCGGAGTCCCAGATGTGGTGCCCGCTGCCGCGGACGATCACCGGCACCGGCCCCTGGTCCCAGGTGGACTGCCGGGTCATGTGGCCCCACAGGTGGTCACGCGCCGCCTGCTGCCGGTCCGTGCCGGTCGGCGTCGTCGTGGAGGTGGTGGTGCCCATGGTCTCGGTCATCGGGTTCCCCAGTTGTAGAGCTGCTTGCGCAGCTTGAGGTAGACGAAGGTCTCGGTGGTCCGCACTCCCGGCAGGGTGCGGATGTCGTTGTTGAGCACCTGCAGCAGATGCTCGTCGTCCTCGCACACGACCTCCACGAGGACGTCGAAGGCGCCGGCGGTGACGACGACGTAGTCGATCTCGGGGATCCCGACGAGGCGGTCAGCCAGGGCCTGGAGGTCACCCTCGGCCTTGATGCCGATCATGGCCTGGCGCGAGAAGCCCACCTGCAGGGGGTCCGTCACCGCGACGATCTGGACGACGCCGGACTCGACCAGCCGCTGGACGCGCTGCCGCACGGCCGCCTCCGACAGGCCCACCGCCTTGCCGATCGCGGCGTACGGTCGACGCCCGTCCTCCTGGAGCTGCTCGATGATGCCCTTGGAGACGGCGTCGAGGACCACCGGCGGTGACTTGCGCTGCTCGACCATGGGGGCGATGTTCCCTGCACGAAGCGCCGTTGGCAAGCGAATCCGTCGGTTAGGCGCACGCTCCCGCGTCATCTCGTCGTCTCGCACGGTCAGAACTGCGGAAAGCGGTGACCGGAGGGCGTTCCTGGGCTACCGTACTGGTGGTTCCACCGAGCCAGTCACGACGGCGTGGCCCCCGGGGGCGCGCCTTGAGCCGTACGGAGGCGCTGTGTCCACGAGCTCCACCACCACGAGCGCGATCGAGCTGCACAACGTCGTCGGGGGCCGCACGGTCCCCGCGGCGCAGGGGCGCACGACCGACGTGGTCGACCCCAGCACCGGCGAGGCCTACGGGACGGCGCCGTTGTCCACCGCGGAAGACGTGGACGCCGCCTACGCCGCGGCGTCGGACGCGTTCCCCGGGTGGCGGGACACCACGCCCGCCGAACGCCAGCTGGCCCTCCTGCGCATCGCCGACGCCCTCGAGCGTCGCGCCGAGGAGTTCGTCGCGACCGAGTCCCGCAACACGGGCAAGCCGCTCGCGCTGACCGCCACGGACGAGGTGCCGCCCTGCGTGGACCAGTTCCGGTTCTTCGCCGGTGCGGCCCGCATCCTCGAGGGCTCGAGCGCGGGCGAGTACATGAAGGGGCACACGTCGTGGATCCGCCGTGAGCCGGTGGGCGTGGTGGGTCAGGTCACCCCGTGGAACTACCCGCTCATGATGGGGGTGTGGAAGATCGCCCCGGCGCTGGCCGCCGGCAACACGGTCGTCCTCAAGCCGTCCGACACCACCCCGGCGTCGAGCGTCCTCCTCGCGGAGCTGGCGCAGGAGTTCCTGCCGCCCGGGGTGCTCAACGTCGTCTGCGGCGACCGGGACACCGGTCGTGCCCTCGTCGAGCACGCGCGACCCGACATGGTGTCCATCACCGGGTCCGTGCGTGCCGGCATGGAGGTCGCCGGGTCGGCGGCCCGGGACGTCAAGCGGGTCCACCTCGAGCTCGGCGGCAAGGCGCCCGTCGTCGTCTTCGCCGACGCGGACGTCGCGGCCGCGGCCGAGGGCATCGCCGGAGCCGGCTACTACAACGCCGGGCAGGACTGCACCGCCGCGACGCGGGTCCTCGTGCACGAGTCCGTGCACGCCGACTTCGTGGCGGCCCTCGCGGAGCAGGCACGGGGGACGCGGACGGGCCGTCCGGACGAGGACGTCGCGTTCGGGCCCGTCAACAACCCGAACCAGCTGGCGCGCGTCATGGGCTTCCTCGAGCGGCTGCCGGACCACGCGAGCGTCGTCGCCGGCGGGCACCGGCAGGGCGACGTCGGCTTCTTCCACGAGGCGACCGTCGTGGACGGCCTGCGCCAGGACGACGAGGCGATCCAGACGGAGATCTTCGGGCCGGTGATCACGGTGCAGACCTTCGCCGACGAGGCGGAGGCGGTCGCGCTCGCCAACGGCGTGCCGTACGGCCTGTCCAGCTCCGTCTGGACCCGCGACCACGGGACCGCGCTGCGCGTGTCCCGCGCGCTGGACTTCGGTGTCGTCTGGATCAACACGCACATCCCGTTCGTCGCGGAGATGCCGCACGGTGGGTTCAAGCACTCCGGGTACGGCAAGGACCTGTCGATGTACGGGCTCGAGGACTACACGCGCATCAAGCACGTCATGAGCGCCTTCGAGTGACCGACGGCCGGGCCGCCCGCGGGGGACCGTGGGCGGTCCGGCCTCCGCACGGACGCGGAACGGCCGTCATCGGCTCGTCTGTGTGACTTTTTCGTTGCAGATCAAGGCGATGACGATGGAATCGCTTGTGTGACGCGCACCACCCTGACACCATCGCCCCACCACGCCGCACCGGCCGTCAGGCCGTGCACCAGCCCGACGTGCCCCGCGGATCCACACCCGGGGCAGTGATCCGACAGGAGCCCCCCTGTGAAGCGTCCCGCCCCCTCGGACCCCGTCGTCCGCGCGCTCGTCCAGGCCCAGCTGGCCCAGCTCGCCCGGCGCCCCGGCGTCTCCCGCCGCTCCGTCCTGCAGACGGGCGCCGGCGTGGCCGGCGTGGGCGCCCTGCTCGCCGCCTGCGGGACGGGTGGCACGCCCACGGCCGAGGGGACCTCCGACGGCGGCCCGGTCGAGGACGTCTCCGAGTCGGACCCCACGGTCAACTGGGCCAACTGGACCCTGTACCTGGACTACGACGACGAGAGCCAGACGTACCCGACCCTCGAGCGCTTCACGGAGGAGACGGGCATCACCGTCAACTACGCCGAGGACATCGAGGACAACGACTCCTACTACGGGCGCATCCAGGGCCAGCTGGCCAACGGCCAGGACATCGGCCAGGACATCGTCACGCTGACGGACTGGATGGCCGCGCGGATGATCCGCCTCGGGTACACCCAGGAGCTCGACAAGGCGAACATCCCCAACTGGGAGAACCTGCTCCCCGGGCTCCGGGACGTGACGTTCGACCCGGGACGGGCGCACTCGCTCACGTGGCAGTCCGGCTTCGCCGGGATCGCCTGGAACAAGCAGGCCGTCCCGGACGGGCTGCGGAGCGTGTCGGACCTGTGGAACCCCGACCTCGCCGGCCGCGTCGAGGTGCTCAGCGAGATGCGCGACACCGTCGGTCTGATCTTGCTCGAGCAGGGGGTCGACCCCTCCTCGGAGGACTGGGGCGACGACGAGTTCTTCGCCGCGCTGGAGGTGCTCGAGCAGCAGATCGGCTCGGGCCAGATCCGCCAGGTGCGGGGGAACTCGTACGCCGAGGACCTGGTGTCCGGCGACGCCCTCGCGGTCATCGGCTGGTCCGGGGACATCACGGTCCTCAACTTCGAGAACGGCGACAACTGGGAGTTCCTCCTGCCGGAGGCCGGCGGCACGCTGTGGAGCGACAACCTCATGGTGCCCGTCGGCAGCCCGCGCAAGGCGAACGCCGAGAAGCTCATGAACTACTACTACGACCCCGCGGTGGCGGCCGAGGTCGCCGCGTACGTCAACTACATCTGCCCCGTGGAGGGCGCCTACGACGAGATGCTCTCCATCGATCCCGAGCTCGCCGAGAACCAGCTGATCTTCCCGAACGAGGAGACCCTGTCGCGGGCCCGTGTCTTCCGGGCGCTGACGCCCGAGGAGGAGACGCGGTACAACACCGAGTTCCAGTCCGTGATCGGGAACTGACCGCCGTGAGCGCTGACCTGCACGTGGACCCCGGCCGAGCCGAGCCGCCCGGCAGCCGGGGCGTCCCCGGGACCGCCCGTCCCGCCGCGCCGACCGGGCCGGCCGGCGGGGGGGCCGACCTCGTCCTGGACCGGGTGACCAAGGAGTTCGGCACCTTCACCGCCGTCGACGACCTGTCCCTGACCATCCCGTCCGGCTCCTTCTTCGCGCTCCTGGGCCCGTCCGGGTGCGGGAAGACGACCACCCTGCGCATCGTGGCGGGGCTCGAGGCGCCGACCCGTGGCCGCGTGCTGCTGGGTGGCGACGACGTCACCGGGACCCGGGCGTACCAGCGCCCGGTGAACACGGTCTTCCAGTCCTACGCCCTCTTCCCGCACCTGACGGTTCTCGAGAACGTCACGTTCGGCCTGCGCCGCAAGCGTGTCGCCGACGCCGAGCAGCGCGCGCGGACGGCGCTCGACCTCGTCGAGATGGGGCACATGGCCGACCGCCGCCCCTCGCAGATGTCCGGCGGCCAGCAGCAGCGCGTCGCCCTGGCGCGCGCCGTGGTCAACAACCCGGCGGTGCTGCTCCTGGACGAGCCGCTCGGCGCCCTGGACCTCAAGCTGCGGCGGCAGATGCAGACGGAGCTCAAGCGCATCCAGCTCGAGGTCGGGCAGACGTTCGTGCACGTCACCCACGACCAGGAGGAGGCCATGACGATGGCCGACACGGTCGCGGTCATGAACCACGGGCGCATCGAGCAGATGGGTGCCCCCGAGGAGCTCTACGAGCTGCCCCGCACGGCGTTCGTCGCCAACTTCCTCGGGCAGTCGAACCTCCTCACCGGCCAGGTCCAGGAGGACGCCGGGGAGGCGGTCGGCGTCGACGTCGGCGGACGCCGGCTGTGGGTCCCCAAGAGTCGCGCGGTGTCGACCTCCGGGCCGGTGCTGGTCGGTGTCCGGCCGGAGAAGCTCCACATCTTCTTCGCCGACGAGGGCGTGCCGGACGACTCGAACGTCATCGGGCCGGGCCTGGTGACCGACGTGGCGTTCAGCGGCGTGAGCACGCAGTACCAGGTGCTCGTGCCGGGCCTGGGGACGATCGGCGTCTTCGCGCAGAACGTCTTCGGCGGCAGGACGATCCGCGTGGGTGACGAGGTCATGCTGGGCTGGGCGGTCAAGCACACCTTCGGGCTGGACGGCACGGAGGACGCGACCGCCGGCGCCCTGCTCGAGGACGAGGAGGCCTGAGCGATGAGCGTCGTCTCCGCGCTCGGCCACGGCGGGGGCACCGGCACCGCCGCTCCGGCACCCGCGCGGCGTGCCCGCGGGGGCGCCTACCTCCTGCTCGCGCCCGGCCTGCTGTACCTCGCCCTGTTCTTCGTCGTCCCGGTCTTCGCCCTGCTCATGACGTCGCTGTACGTGCCGGTGCCCGGCGGCGACGTCGGTCAGTTCCAGCCGGCGTTCGAGTGGCAGAACTACGTGCGGTCCCTGGAGACGTACTGGCCCCAGCTCGTGCGGTCGTTCGCGTACGCGGGGATCGCGACGGTCCTGGCGTTCTGCATCGGGTACCCGATGGCGTACGCCATCGCCGTCAAGGCCCGGGGCCGGCCGTTCCTCCAGGCGATGCTCCTGGTCCTCGTCATCGCCCCGTTCTTCACCAGCTTCATCCTGCGCACGATCGCGTGGAAGCAGATCCTCGCCGACGAGGGCTTCGTCGTCGCGGGGCTGCGGGCGCTGTCGGTGCTGCCGCCCGACGGCCGTCTGACAGCGACCTCCGTGGCCGTCGTCGCCGGCCTGACGTACAACTTCCTGCCGTTCATGACGCTGCCGATCTACGCCAACCTCGAGCGGCTGGACCCGCGGCTCATCGAGGCCGGCGCGGACCTGTACGCGAACGGGCCGACGACGTTCTGGCGCGTCACGCTGCCCATGTCGATGCCCGGGGTCGTCTCCGGCACGCTGCTGACCTTCATCCCGGCCTCGGGCGACTTCGTCAACTCGGTGCTGCTGGGGAACAACAGCACGACGATGATCGGCCAGGTCATCGACTCCCGGTTCTTCAAGGTGAGCGACTACCCGACGGCCGCGGCGCTGTCCTTCGTCCTCATGCTGGCGATCCTCGTGCTCGTCGCCGCGTACATCCGCCGCGTGGGCACGGAGGAGCTGCTGTGAGCGGCACCGTCGGCACGAGCGTCACGGCCGGGGTCACCGCCCGGCCGGCCGACGCCGAGGGCCCGGACCGCCCGCCCGCTGCCGGCCGCCGGTCGTGGCGCCTGGGCGACATGGTGGTACCGGTCTTCGCCGGGCTCGCCTTCCTCTACCTCATGGTGCCCATCGCGTACACCGTGGCGTTCTCGTTCAACGTGCCGGGCCGGACGAACCTGGTGTGGCGCGGCTTCACCCTGGAGAACTGGCAGAACCCCTGCGGGGCGCCGCAGGTGTGCCAGGCGCTCGTCAACTCGCTCCAGGTCGGCGTCATCGCCACCGTCGTGGCGACGGCGCTGGGCACGCTCATCGCGCTGGCGCTCGTGCGCTACCGGTTCCGGGGCCGCACGCTGGCCAACCTGCTGATCTTCCTGCCGATGTCGACGCCCGAGGTGGTCCTCGGGGCGGCGCTCCTGGCCCAGTTCCTCAGCCTCCGCGTCAACCCGGGCTTCACGACCGTGGTCCTGGCGCACACGATGTTCTGCATCAGCTTCGTCGTCGTCACCGTCAAGGCGCGGGTCGCGAGCCTGGACCCGCGGCTGGAGGAGGCGGCCGCGGACCTGTACGCGTCGTCGTGGCAGGCGTTCTGGCGGGTGACGTTCCCGTTGCTGCTGCCCGGCATCGCCGCGGCCGCCCTGCTGGCCTTCTCGCTCAGCTTCGACGACTTCATCATCACGAACTTCAACTCGGGCAACTTCACGACGTTCCCCAAGTTCGTCTACGTCTCGGCGACCCGGGGCATCCCGGCGCAGGCGAACGTCATCGGCTCGGCCATGTTCTTCCTCGCGCTGCTGCTGGTCGTCACGGCCCAGGTCCTGTCCGTGGCGCGCCGGCGGCGGCGATGACCGGCGTGGCGTCGGGTCCGAGGTCGGCGGAGGCTGCGGGGACGGGCGGCCGTGCCGTGCGGGTCCTCGTCGTCGGCAGCGGCGGGGTGGGCGACGCGGTGGCGCGCATCGCCGGCCGCCGCGGCTTCTTCGACCGGATGGTCGTCGCCGACCACGACACCGCGCGGGCCGAGCGCACGGTCGCGGCGGTCCGCACGCACCCGGCCACCGTCCGGCCCGACCGGTTCGTCGCCGCGCACGTCGACGCCTCGGACGAGGCGGCCGTGGCCGCGCTGGCGCGCGGGCACGGGGTCACCCACGTCCTCAACGCCGTGGACCCGCGCTTCGTCATGCCCGTCTTCTCCGGGGCGCTGGCGGCCGGCGCGGACTACCTCGACATGGCGATGTCGCTGTCCGAGCCGCACCCGCAGGAGCCGTACGCGCGCACGGGGGTGAAGCTGGGTGACGCGCAGTTCGCGCAGGAGGCCCGCTGGCGGGACGCGGGACGCCTCGCCCTCGTCGGCATGGGCGTCGAGCCGGGCCTGTCGGACGTGCTGGCCCGGTACGCGGCCGACCACCTCTTCTCGCACATCACCGAGCTCGGGACGCGGGACGGCGCCGACCTCGTCGTGCTCGGCGACGACGGCGAGCCGATGTTCGCGCCGTCGTTCTCCATCTGGACCACGATCGAGGAGTGCCTCAACCCCCCGGTCGTGTGGGAGCGCTCGCGGGCGGAGGCCGGTGGCAGCACCGAGGCGGGCTGGTACACGGTGCCGCCGTTCCACGAGCCGGAGGTCTTCGACTTCCCCGGGGGGATCGGCCCCGTCGAGTGCGTGCACGTGGAGCACGAGGAGGTCCTCCTCATGCCGCGCTTCCTCCAGGCCGACAAGGTGACGTTCAAGTACGGGCTCGGGGAGGAGTTCATCGGGGTCCTGCGCACGCTGCACACCCTGGGCCTGGACCGCACCGCGCCCGTGCGCGTCCGCTCCGCCGACGGCAGCGTGGTCGAGGTGAGCCCGCGCGACGTCGTCGCCGCATGCCTGCCCGACCCGGCGGGCCTCGGCGACCGGATGCGGGGCTCGACCTGCGCGGGGGTCCTGGTGACGGGGACCGGCAAGGACGGCGTCCCCCGGTCGGCCTACCTGCACCACGTCGTCGACAACGCGTGGTCGATGAGCGAGTACGGTGCCCAGTGCGTCGTCTGGCAGACCGCCGTCAACCCGGTCGTCGCCCTGGAGCTGCTCGCGCGTGGCACGTGGTCCGGGTCCGGCGTCCTCGGCCCGGAGGCGTTCGACGCGGTGCCGTTCCTGGACCTCCTCGCCGCACCGGAGCCGGAGGGCTACGGCTCCCCGTGGGGTGTGCAGGAACGATGACGCGACGTCGCCGCGGCGGTGGAGCAGCGGTGGCCCGGTGGTAGAGGAGAGGTGATATGGCCGGCAGGCGTCCCACGCCCACGGCGTTCGACGTCGCGACCGGCCACGGCCGGCGACACCTGATCGTCGGCGTCCTCGCCGGGGTACCGGTCATGGGCGTGCTGCTGGCGGCCCGCGGGCCGCAGGACCCGCACGTCCTCTACGGCTATCCGCCGATCATGGTGGGTCTCCTCGGCTACGCCTGGGTGCTCGCCCGGCGCCCCCACCGCACTGTCGCCGCCACGCGCGTCGCCCTCCTGGGTCTGGACGCCGCATGGCTCGTCGGCATCGCGGCGCGGCTCGTCGACGCCGACGACGCCGCACGGGCCTGGGCGTCCCTGTTCCCCCTGTCGTTCATGGGGGTGGTGGTGTTCCTCGTGCTGGGGTTCCTCGACCGCTCCTCGCGTGCGGCGGTCACGCACGGGGCGGTCCTCATCGGTGCCACGGTGACCGTCACGGGCGCGGGGCTGACGCGGGTGCCCGGCGGCACCGCGTACCTCGTCGACCTGCTGCGGTACGGCGCGTACCTCACCGTGGTGCTCGTGCTCCTGCGCCTGTACTCGCGCTGGAAGGACGGCCTCGTGGAGGCGACCGCCCAGGCCCAGAGGGCGCGCGCCGCCGCCGCCCGGCTGCGGGACCTGGCGTACCTCGACGAGCTGACGGGGCTGGCCAACCGGCGGCGGGTGCTCGAGGAGCTGCGGTTCCAGGCGTCCCGGGTCGACGAGGACCACCCCGTGTCCGTCGTCTACTTCGACCTGGACCGGTTCAAGGCCGTCAACGACGCCCTCGGCCACTCGGCGGGTGACGAGGTGCTGCGTGCCGTCGCGGCGGCGGCGGCGACGGTCGTCCGGCACAGCGACGTGCTCGGGCGGCTCGGCGGCGAGGAGTTCGTCGTCGTGGCGCCGGCGACGGACCGCGAGCAGGCGGTCCAGCTGGCCGAACGCCTGCGCGAGACCCTGCCGGACGCAGTCCTGCGGGTTGCGGGGCTGCGCGTCACCGCGAGCTTCGGGGTCTCCGTGCTGCACCGCCAGGAGGCGCCCGAGTCGGTCCTCGGCCGCGTCGACGAGCTCATGTACCGGGGCCAAGGACGACGGCCGGGACCGGGTGACCTCGACGCACTGAGGGCCCCCTCGGCGCGGGCGTCAGCCGACGAGCGCCTCTGCCGCCTCCTCGAACGCGACCGTGTGGGCCTCGACGTCGGAGTCCGTGGTGGCCGGGCTCATGAGCGCCATGTTGTGGAACGGCGTGAGCAGCACGCGGCGGTTGAGCGCCTGCAGGTGCAGGTACTGCTGGAGCTCGAAGTCGTCCGCCGCGGCGGCGGCCGCGCCGTCACGGGGTGGCCGCGCCGAGAAGGCGTACTCGGCGCGGCACCCGAGGCGGGTCACGTGCCAGGGGAGCCGGTACGCGTCCAGCACGCCCCGGACGCCGTCGGCCCACGCCACGGCGAGCGCGTCCATGTGACCGAAGACGTCGTCGGTGAGCACCTCGGTGAGGGTCGCCCGCATCGCGGCCAGCGACAGCGCGTTGCCCGCGAGCGTCCCGCCGACGCCGCCGACGTCGATGTCCTCCAGCTCCACGGAGGTCACGACGCGCTCCGCCAGCTCGCTCGTCATGCCGAAGGCCGCGGACGGGATGCCGCCGCCGATCGTCTTGCCGATGACGACCACGTCCGGGTCCAGACGCCAGGCCCGGGTGCAGCCGCCGGGTCCGGCGCAGAGCGTGTGCGTCTCGTCGATGACGAGCAGGACGCCGTGCCGCCGGGTCATCTCACGCAGCGCCGTGTGGTAGCCGGTCTCCGGCAGGACGATGCCGATGTTGGTCATGGCCGGCTCGAGCAGCACGGCGGCGACCGTGCCGGTGGCGAGCTCCCGCTCGAGCGCGGCGAGGTCGTTGAACGGCACGACGGCGGTCGTGACCGCCGGGTCCACCGGCGCGCCGATGTTGCCCCGCCGCGCCACCACGCGTCCCTGCTCGTCCAGCGTCGCGAACGTCTCGTCGACGCTGCCGTGGTAGCAGAAGTCGATGACGGCCACGCGCGGGCGGCCCGTCACCTGCCGTGCGTACCGGATGACGTGCCGGTTCGCGTCGGTGGCCGTGAGCGTGAACTGCCACTGGTCGACCGCCGGCGAGCCCGTGCCGAACCGCCGCGTCAGCTCCTCCGCGACCACCGCCGCGTCCGCCGTCGGCAGCATCGTGGTGATGCCGCGCCCGACCTGGTCCCGGACGGCGCGCACGGTGGCGGCGGGGGAGTGCCCCACCATGGCGCCGGTGTCGCCGAGGCAGAGGTCGACGTGCTCGTGGCCGTCGGCGCAGGTGAAGTGCGCACCGGCCGCCTCCGCGACGTGCACGGGGAAGCCGCCGGGCCACTTCGCCATCCACGACATCGGCACCCCGAGCGGCATGTGCTCGCGCCCCCGCCGGGCGAGCTCGGCGCAGGCAGGGTGGTCGGCGGCGAACCGGTCGAGCTCCTGGCGGTACGCCCGCTCCAGGCGGTCCCGGTCCACCAGGGTGGGGGTCTCGGTCATGCGCGCTCCAAGGACGGACGGTGCAGTGGGGTCGGGCGGGTCGGGTCGGGAGGCTCAGGCGCCCGCGAGGACGGCTCGCTCGAGGACGTCCAGGCCCTCCAGCAGCAGGTCCTCACCGATGACGAGCGGCGGCAGGAGGCGCAGCACGTTGCCGTAGGTGCCGCAGGTGAGGACCAGGACCCCCTCGGCGGCGCACGCCCGCGCGATCCGCGTGGTCTCGGCCGGGTCCGGCTCCAGCCCGCCCGGGCGGGTGATCTCGACGGCGAGCATCGCGCCGCGGCCGCGCACCTCCGCCACCTGGGGCGCGCGCTCGGCCAGTGCCTTCAGGCGGGGCACCACGAGGGCCTCGATCCGGCGCGCGGCGCCGGCCAGGTCCTCCCGCTCGTACAGGTCGATGGCGGCCAGGGCGGCGGCGCAGGCCGCGGGGTTCCCCCCGTAGGTCCCACCCAGGCCGCCCGCGTGCACGGCGTCCATGAGCTCGGCGCGTCCGGTGACCGCCGCCAGGGGCATGCCGCCGGCGATCCCCTTGGCCGTCGTCACCAGGTCCGGGACGACGCCCTCGTGGTCGCTCGCGAACATCGCGCCGGTGCGCGCGAACCCGGTCTGGATCTCGTCGGCCACGAGCAGCACGCCGTGCTCGCGGCACCAGCGCTCCAGCGCCGGCAGGAACCCGGCGGCGGGGACCACGAACCCCCCCTCGCCCTGGATCGGCTCGACGACGACGCAGGCGACCTGGTCCGCACCCACCTGCTTCTCGATCACGGCGGTCGCCCGCCGGGCGGCCTCCTCGCCGCTGATGGCGACGGGCTCGCGCAGGGGGTAGGAGGCGGGGACGCGGTAGACCTCGCCGGCGAAGGGGCCGAAGCCGGTCTTGTACGGCATGGCCTTGGCCGTCATCGCCATCGTGAGGTTGGTGCGGCCGTGGTAGGCGTGGTCGAGCACGACGACGGCGTCGCGGCCGGTGGCGCGCCGGGCGATCTTGACGGCGTTCTCGACGGCCTCGGCGCCGGAGTTGAGGAGGACGCTCCGCTTGTCGTGGTCGCCGGGCGTCAACCGGGCGAGCGCCTCGCACACGGCGACGTACTCCTCGTACGGCGTGACCATGAAGCACGTGTGGGTGAAGCGGCCGACCTGCTCCTGCACCGCCCGGGCGACGGCGGGGGCGGCGTTGCCGACCGACGTCACCGCGATGCCCGAGCCGAGGTCGATGAAGGAGTTGCCGTCGACGTCGACGACGACGCCGCCCCCGGCGCGGTCGACGTACACCGGCAGCGTGCTGGCCACCCCTGCCGCGACGACCGCGGCGCGGCGCTCGGCGAGCGCGCGCGACCGCGGCCCCGGGATCTCGGTCCGGAGTCGTCGCTCCTGGGGCACCGCGGCACCGCCTGCGGTGGCGGTGTGATCGGGACGGTGCGTCGTTGCGGATCCGTGCGTCATGGCGCGATGCTAGTGCGCTCCTGCGCCGTTGGGCAGGGTCGTGATGCACGAATTCCGTGGGTTCGACGACGTCGGCATCGCACCCGCCCGCCGTGGACGGCACCGGGCCGCGGGGGAGCGCTGCAGCAGCGTGTTCGCGGAGCGCGGACACAGGAGCCCCACGGACGGGGCCCTCAGGTCCCCGGGGGATGATGGTCCCGGTCTGCGGTGTGCGCCCGGTCGTCCGACCGGGCCCGCGCAGCCCGGACGGGAGCGTGATGGAGTACGTCCTCGGCGTCGTCGTCGTCGTGGTCGGGCTGCTGGCGTCGATCGCCCTCCACGAGGTCGGCCACCTGGTGCCGGCGAAGCGGTTCGGCGTGCGCGTGAGCCAGTACATGGTCGGCTTCGGGCCCACGCTGTGGTCGCGGACCCGCGGCGAGACCGAGTACGGGCTCAAGGCGATCCCTCTCGGGGGCTACGTCCGGCTCATCGGCATGTTCCCGCCGGAGGGCGTCGTCGCGGGGTCCACCCGCCGCCCCGGCCGCATGGCGGAGATCGCCCACGCGGCCCGCGCGGCGAGCGCCGAGGAGATCCGGCCGGGTGAGGACCACCGGGCGTTCTACCGGCTGTCCGCGCCGCGCAAGGTCGTCGTCATGCTCGGTGGCCCCGTCATGAACCTGCTCCTCGCGTTCGTGCTCGTGCTGGTCGCGCTGGTGGGCATCGGCCTGCCCGGCTCCCCGACGACGACGGTCGGCGTGGTCGGGCAGTGCGTGCCGACCGTCGGGGTGGACGGCTGCGGGCCGGACGACCCGGTGACGCCCGCCGCCGAGGCCGGCCTGCTCCCCGGGGACCGCATCGTGTCCTACGGCGGCGTGACCACCGGCACGTGGGACGACGTCCAGGGCGCCATCCGTGGCGCTCAGGCCGCGCAGGTGCCGATGGTCGTCGAGCGCGACGGCGAGCTCGTGACGCTGACCGTCCGGCCGGTCCTGGCGGAGCGGCCGGTCGTCGGGGAGGACGGCGCCTGGGTCGTGGACGAGGCGGGAGAGCCGGTGACCGAGCCGACACGCTTCGTCGGGCTCACGCCGACGGCCGCGATCGAGCGCCGAGGCGTCGGGGAGGCGCTGGCGTTCACGGGCACCGCGATCGCGGGCACGGCCGCCGTCATCGTCACGCTGCCGGCCCAGCTCGTCGACCTCGTGCGCGTGCTCGTCACCGGGGCGGAGCGCGACGCGACCGGCGTCCTCGGTCCGGTGGGCGTGGGTCGGATCGCCGGCGAGGTCGCGGCGGAGAGCGCCGGGCCGGCGCAGACGGCGGTGACCCTGCTCCTGCTCCTGGCGTCCCTCAACGTCGCGCTCTTCGTCTTCAACCTCCTGCCGCTGCTGCCGCTGGACGGCGGCCACGTCGTCGGAGCGGTCTGGGAGGGCGCCCGGCGCCAGGTGGCGCGGCTGCGCGGACGGCCCCGCCCTGCACCGGCCGACGTGGCGCGCATGATGCCGGTGGCCTACGGGGTGTTCCTCGTGCTCATCGCGATGGGCGTCCTCCTGCTCGTCGCGGACGTCGTCCGGCCCGTCTCGCTGCTGTGATCACGGGCCGCGGAGAGGAGATACTGGACCGGTGAGCATCCCCATCAACCTCGGCATGCCCGAGGCACCCCCGCCCGTCCTGGCGCCCCGGCGCCCGACCCGCAAGATCAAGGTGGGGTCGCTCGACGTCGGCGGTGACGCCCCGGTCTCGGTGCAGTCGATGACGACGACCCGGACGAGCGACATCAACGCGACCCTCCAGCAGATCGCCGAGCTGACGGCGTCCGGGTGCGACATCGTGCGGGTCGCGTGCCCGACCGAGGACGACGCCGCGGCGCTGCCGGTGATCGCCCGGAAGTCGCAGATCCCGGTGATCGCCGACATCCACTTCCAGCCCAAGTACGTCTTCGCGGCGATCGACGCGGGCTGCGCCGCGGTCCGGGTCAACCCCGGCAACATCCGCAAGTTCGACGACCAGGTCGGGGCGATCGCCCGGGCGGCGAGGGACGCCGGCGTGTCCATCCGCATCGGTGTGAACGCCGGCTCGCTCGACAAGCGGCTGCTCGAGAAGTACGGGAAGGCCACGCCCGAGGCGCTGGTGGAGTCCGCCGTCTGGGAGGCGTCCCTCTTCGAGGAGCACGACTTCCACGAGTTCAAGATCTCGGTGAAGCACAACGACCCGGTGATCATGGTCCGCGCGTACGAGATGCTGTCCGAGCGGGGGGACTGGCCGCTGCACCTCGGCGTCACCGAGGCCGGCCCGGCCTTCCAGGGGACGATCAAGTCGGCCGTGGCGTTCGGCGCCCTCCTCAGCAAGGGCATCGGCGACACCATCCGCGTCTCCCTCTCCGCGCCGCCGGTGGAGGAGGTCAAGGTCGGGATCCAGATCCTGCAGTCGCTCAACCTGCGCCCCCGCAAGCTCGAGATCGTCTCGTGCCCGTCCTGCGGCCGTGCCCAGGTCGACGTCTACGACCTCGCGGAGCGGGTCACCGCCGGACTGGAGGGCATGGAGGTGCCGCTGCGCGTCGCGGTCATGGGCTGCGTCGTCAACGGCCCCGGCGAGGCGCGCGAGGCGGACCTCGGGGTGGCGTCCGGCAACGGCAAGGGCCAGATCTTCGTCAAGGGCCAGGTCATCAAGACGGTCCCGGAGTCGCAGATCGTCGAGACCCTCATCGAGGAGGCGATGCGGATCGCCGAGGAGATGGAACCGGTCGACGGCGCGTCGCCGTCGGTGTCGGTCTCCTGACCCGTCGGGCCGCCCACGCCTGCCGGGGTGGTGCCCTCCCGGTCGTGACGGGCTGAGGCACAATCGGCCCATGACACGGTGGGGCGCCGGCCTCGGCGGCACGCGCTCGGACCTCGGCGCGGCGACGGACGTCGACCTGCACGAGGCGCTCCGGGTGTGCGACCGGGACCCCGTCGCGTCCGTCCTCGCCGCCTCCCGGGTCGAGGCGACGCTGGCCGAGGGCGGCCGTCGTGCCGGGACCGCGCTGTGGGGCTTCCGCCGGGACGGCCGTCTGGACGCCGTCTGCTGGGCCGGGGCCAACCTCGTCCCGGTGTGCCGCGGCGACGACGACGAGGCGCTCGACGCGTTCGCCCGCACGGCCCTGCGCCAGGGCCGCCGGTGCTCGTCGATCGTCGGTGACGCGGGCGCCGTCCTCGGGCTGTGGCGCCGGCTCGAGCCGAGCTGGGGCCCGGCGCGGGAGGTGCGGGCCGACCAGCCGTCCCTGGTGATCGACCACGAGCCGCTCGTCGACGCGGACCCGGCGGTGCGGCTCGCGCGACCCGACGAGATCGGCTCCGTGCTGCCCGCGTGCGTCCACATGTTCCTGGAGGAGGTCGGGTACTCCCCGGTCGAGGGCGGCGGCACGGCCTACGAGTCGCGCGTCCGGGCCCTCATCGCGGGGCAGCGGTCGTACGTCCGCATGGAGCGGGGCCCGGACGGGCCGCAGGTCGTCTTCAAGGCCGAGCTCGGCGCCGTGACGCGGGAGGTGGCCCAGGTCCAGGGGGTGTGGGTGACCCCGAGCCGGCGCGGCCAGGGGCTGTCCGCGCCCGGGATGGCAGCGGTCGTCCGGCTCGCACGGGCCAGGGTCGCGCCCCTGGTGTCGCTGTACGTCAACCACTACAACGAGCGCGCCCTCGCGAGCTACGAGCGGGTCGGCTTCCACCGGGTGGGGACGTACGCGACGGTGCTCTTCTGACGTCGGTGCGCGGACCGCGCGGCGCTCAGCGCAGCAGGCGGGACAGCCGCCGGTCCGCGAGCGGCCTGCCGCCCGTCTGGCAGGTGGCGCAGTACTGCAGGGACCGGTCCGCGAAGGACACCTCCCGCACCGTGTCCCCGCACACCGGGCACGGCAGCCCGGTGCGGCCGTGCACCTGCATGCCGCGACGCTTGGCGTCCTTGAGCTCGGCGGCCGGCCGGCCGGCGGCGGCCGCGAGCGCGTCGGTGAGCACCGTGCGCACGACCTCGTGCAGCCGCGCCACGGCCGCGGCGTCCAGCGACGTCGTCAGGGCGAAGGGGCTCATCCGCGCGGCGTGCAGGATCTCGTCGGAGTAGGCGTTCCCGATCCCGGCGATCGCGCGCTGGTCCCGGAGCAGCCCCTTGACCTGCTGGCTCCGGGCCGACAGGAGCGCGGCGAGGCGCTCGACGGTGAGCTCGGGTGACAGGGGGTCGACGCCCAGGCTCGCGACCAGCGGGACCTGCGCGGGGTCGTCGACCAGGTGCACCGCCAGGCGCTTGCGCGTCCCCGCCTCCGTGAGGTCGAACCCGCTGCCGTCGTCCAGCCGCAGCCGCAGCGCGATGGGGCTGCGGCCGGGCCGGGGCGTCGTCGTCGGCACGGCGTCGTACCAGCGCACCCATCCCGCAAGGGAGAGGTGGGCGATCAGGTGCGGCCCGTCCGTCGCCAGGTCCAGCCACTTCCCGTGCCGGCGGACGTCGAGGACCGGGCGCCCGACGAGGTCGGCCGGCGCGGGGGAGAACGTCTTGAGGGCGCTGACGGCGACCACGGTGACGTCGGCGACGGTCCGGCCGGCGGTGCGCTCGGCCAGGAAGCGGGCGAGCGCCTCGACCTCGGGGAGCTCGGGCACGACGCCATCGTGCACCCGGTCGCGTCGGGCGCGCCACGGGCGCGGCCGGACGCGTGCCGAGGGGCTCCGCCCGCCCCCGCGCCGGGCCCGGAGGCGTGCCCGCGCCGACCGGGAGCCGCGCCGCCCGCCACTAGGCTGACGCCCATGCTGCTGCGGATGTCGACCCTGTTCGTGCGCACCCTGCGGGAGGACCCGGCCGACGCCGAGGTCCCGAGCCACCGCCTCCTGGTCCGGGCCGGCTACATCCGTCGCGCGGCGCCCGGCATCTACACGTGGCTCCCGCTGGGTCTGCGCGTCCTGGCGAAGGTCGAGGCCGTCGTCCGCGAGGAGATGGCGGCGATCGGGGCGCAGGAGGTCCACTTCCCGGCCCTCCTGCCCCGCGAGCCGTACGAGGAGACGGGGCGCTGGACGGAGTACGGGCCGAACCTCTTCCGGCTGCGCGACCGGAGGGAGAACGACTACCTGCTGGCGCCGACGCACGAGGAGATGTTCACGCTCCTGGTCAAGGACCTGTACTCCTCCTACAAGGACCTGCCGCTCGCGCTCTACCAGATCCAGACCAAGTATCGCGACGAGGCGCGCCCCCGCGCGGGCCTGCTGCGTGGCCGCGAGTTCATCATGAAGGACGCCTACTCCTTCGACGTCGACGACGCCGGGCTCGAGGCGTCGTACCTGCGTCAGCGCGAGGCGTACCAGCGGATCTTCGCCCGGCTGGGTCTCGAGTTCGTCATCGTGTCGGCGATGTCCGGCGCGATGGGCGGGTCGCGCAGCGAGGAGTTCCTCATGCCGACGCCCATCGGCGAGGACACGTTCGTCCGCTCCGCAGGCGGCTACGCCGCGAACGTCGAGGCCGTGACCACCCCGGTGCCCGACGCGCTGCCGTACGACGACGCCCCGGCGGCGCACGTCGAGGACACGCCGGACACGCCGACCATCGAGTCCCTCGTCGCGGTCGCGAACGAGCGTCAGCCGCGTCCCGATCGGCCCTGGACGGCCGCCGACACCCTGAAGAACGTCGTCCTGGCGCTGGTGCACCCGTCCGGCGAGCGCGAGGTCGTCGTCGTCGGCGTGCCCGGGGACCGGGACGTCGACCTCAAGCGGCTCGAGGCGTCCCTGGCGCCGGCCACGGTGGAGACGGCGGGGGAGGCGGACTTCGCACGCCACCCGGAGCTGGTCAAGGGCTACATCGGCCCCGGCGCGCTCGGACGTGCCAACACTGGCCGCGACGACGCCATCCGGTACCTCCTGGACCCCCGGGTCGTCACCGGGACGCGCTGGGTCACCGGTGCGGACGAGCCCGGCCGGCACGTGTTCGACCTCGTGGCCGACCGCGACTTCGTGGGTGACGGCACGGTCGAGGCCGCGGAGGTGCGGGCGGGTGACCCGGCGCCGGACGGGTCCGGTCCGCTGGAGCTCGCGCGGGGCATCGAGATCGGCCACATCTTCCAGCTCGGCCGCAAGTACGCCGAGTCGCTCGGGCTGTCCGTCCTGGACCAGAACGGCAAGGCCGTCACCGTGACCATGGGCTCCTACGGCGTCGGCGTCTCGCGCGCCGTCGCCGCGCTCGCGGAGACCAATCACGACGGCGCGGGGCTGACCTGGCCGGCCGCCGTCGCCCCCGCGCACGTGCACCTCGTCGCGACGGGCAAGGACGCGGCGGTCTTCGCCGCCGCGGAGGAGCTGGCCGCGGACCTGGTGGGTCAGGGCGTGGAGGTGCTCTACGACGACCGGCCGAAGGTCTCGCCGGGCGTCAAGTTCGCCGACGCCGAGCTCATCGGTGCTCCGGTGGTCGTGGTGGTGGGCCGGGGCCTCGCCGACGGGGTCGTGGAGGTCCGGCTGCGGCGGGCGTCGTCGGACGGCGGTCGCCCGACCGGCGAGCAGGTCCCCGTCGCGGACGCCGCCGACCACATCGGTCGCGTGGTGGCGGACCTGCTCGGCGGCTGACGCCCGCCGGTCGATCAGCGCGGACGGTGGCTCAGCCGGCGAGCTCGGGCATGCCCGGGAAGGTCGGCAGCCGACCCGTGAGCGACGCCGCAGCAGCCGTCGCGTCGGCGGAGGCCGCGAGCAGGGGGGTGCGCTGCGTGGGCGCCGCTCGGGCGACGAGCGTGGCGTAGGCGTCGGCGAGCCCGGTCTCGAGCGTGGCGAGGTCCTCGGTGGCAGCGGGCTCCTCGCCCGACAGCAGGCCCGGCGGCAGGGCGTAGCCCGCCCGACGCGGGTCCAGACCCGTCCCGGCGACCTCTGTCGCCTCCGCCCACGCGCGGGCGCGCTCGCGGTGCACCACGGCGCGCTCGGCCGCGACCGCGCGGGCGTCGCCCTCGCGCCGCGCCGCGACGACCTCCCAGGCCTGGCCGGCCAGGTCCTCCGCGGTGACCAGGGGCAGCACGTCCGTCTCCGTCACGCCCTCGGGAAGGACCGCCGGCGCCGTCGCGGGCCACGGCTCGGCCCGGTCCGCGCCCTCCGCGGGAGCGCCGTCGGCGACCGCCAGGCGCTCACCCAGCAGCAGCCTGCTGGTCGCGACGGCGGCGAGCACCCGGGCGACCGTGCCGTCCTCGACCGCGTCGGCGTCGGCCGTTGCCGTCGCCGACGTCTCCGCCAGGGCGTCGACGAGCACCTCCACCGTCTCGTCCGCCGAGGTCTCGCCGTCCGCTGTCCCGCCGCCGCCGCCGCCGGCGGCGTCGCCGTCCTGGCGTCCGGCCGTCGGCGTGGGCGAGGTGTCGGGCACCCCGGTGCTCGGCTCCGGCCCCACGGGGTCCGTGCCCGGGTCGTACACGCCGCCGAGGGCGTCCACGTGGGCGGCGGACGCCTCGGCGACCGCGTCCAGGACGAGCTGCACGGCCGGGTCGGGGTGCTCCGTCCCGCCCGCGAGGTCCTGCAGGGCGACGGCGTCCGCCACCGTGCGCTGGCGGACGGTCTCGGCCGCGTCCGGGACCGGCGGCTCCGGAGGCGGTGTCTCCAGCCTCAGGCCGCACCCCGTGACGGTCAGGGTCGCGACGACGAGGAGCGCCACCCTGACGCGCGTCACGGCGGAGGTGCGGGCGGGGCTGTCGGGCATCGCGGGAGATCCTGCCACGACCACCCCTGCCGGAGTCGTTAGGCTGGTCGGGACAAGTCCAGAGGGTCGTATCCGTCGGAGGGCCCGCCCTGACGATCGGGAGTCCAGCATGGTCACGTCCGGAAGCGGCCCCGCGCAGCAGGCGCGCGAGGTGGTGGAGCCCCTCGTGGCGGCCGCCGGCCTGTACCTGGAGGACGTGGTGGTGAGCCGTGCGGGACGCCACTCGGTGGTCCGCGTGACCGTGGACCTGCCCGAGGACGCCGTCGGCAGCCTCGACTCGGACACCCTCGCGGAGGTCTCCTGCGACATCTCCGGGGCGCTCGACCGGCACGACCCCCTTCCCGGTGAGTACCTGCTCGAGGTGTCGACGCCCGGCACGTCGCGGCCGCTCACCGAGCCGCGACACTTCCGTCGCGCGAGGACGCGGCTCGTGCGGCTGGCGCTGCGTGACGGACGCACCCTCGAGGGCCGCCTGGTCGCCGTGAGCGACGACGACGTGCTGGAGCTCGACGCCGCGTCGGGCCCTCTGCACGTGCCGCTCGCCGACGTCGCGCGGGGCACGATCGAGCTGGACTTCCGTGGCGCCGACGCCGCCGCGGACGACGACGCGGACACCGACGGCGAGGAGGGCTGATGGACATCGACATGCAGGCGCTGCGCCTGGTGGAGCACGAGCGGGAGATCAGCCTCGACACGCTGGTGTCCGCGATCGAGCAGGCGCTGCTGTCGGCGTACCACCGCACCAGCGGGGCGCAGGAGCACGCCCGCGTGGAGGTGGACCGCCGCACCGGGCACGTCACGGTGTGGGCCCGGGAGAAGATCGAGGTCCCGGCCGAGCCCGCGCCCGACGCGGACGACGACGAGGACGGTGCCGACGCGGTGGCCACGCCCCCACGCCCCACGTTCGAGCTCGGGCCGGAGTTCGACGACACCCCGGAGGGCTTCGGCCGCGTCGCCACGGCGACCGCACGCCAGGTCATCGTGCAGCGGCTGCGCGACGCCGAGGACGAGCAGGTCCTCGGGAGCTTCCGCGGCATGGAGGGCGAGGTCCTCGCCGGTGTCATCCAGCAGGGCCGCGACCCGCGCACGGTGCTCGTCGCCGTCCGCGGCACCGAGGCGGTCCTGCCGGCGCACGAGCAGGTCCCGACCGAGCGCTACGTGCACGGCGAGCGGTTGCGCGGGTACGTGCTCGACGTCTCCCGGGGACCCAAGGGTCCCTCGATCACCCTCTCTCGCACGCACCCGGGCCTGGTGCGCAAGCTCTTCGAGCTCGAGGTGCCGGAGGTGGCCGACGGCTCGGTGGAGATCACCGCGCTCGCCCGCGAGGCGGGGCACCGCACCAAGATCGCGGTCCGCAGCACCGTGGCGGGCCTCAACGCGAAGGGCGCGTGCATCGGCCCCATGGGCGCGCGCGTCCGGGCCGTCATGGCGGAGCTCCACGGCGAGAAGATCGACATCGTGGACCACAGCGACGACCCGGCGGAGATGGTGGCCCACGCCCTGTCGCCGGCCCGGGTGTCCTCGGTCACCGTGGTCGACCCGGTCGCGCGCGCCGCCCGGGTCGTCGTGCCGGACTACCAGCTCTCCCTCGCGATCGGCAAGGAGGGGCAGAACGCACGCCTGGCCGCGAAGCTCACGGGGTGGAAGATCGACATCCGGTCCGACACGGCGGACGAGGGCCCCGGTCCCGCCTCGTGACCCGGCACGCTAGACTGCCTGGTGCTGGACCGCGGGTCCGGCTCCCCGAGCACAGCACAGGTGGCGCCGAGCGCGTCACTGGTCCCGTCACGGGACCGGTGCGGACGTGCGTGGGGTGCCGGAGGCGCGACCAGCAGATCGACCTTCTGCGAGTGGTGCGCGTGGGGGGCGACGAGGGAGACCTCGCCGTCGTCGACGCGCGGCGTTCCCTTCCGGGGCGCGGTGCCTGGGTGCACCCCGACCTGCAGTGTCTCGAGCTCGCCGAACGGCGACGAGCGCTCCCGCGTGCCCTGCACAGCGGTCCGCTCGACACGTCGCCCGTCCGGCGTCACCTCGAGGACCGGTCCGGCCGACCGTCGGCCTGACCGGGACCACCGTTCATCGACAAGGAAGCGGGCTGGAAGCCGATGGGCCCCCGATGAGTACCTACCGATGAGTCCCCAGAACTGACGACGGTCCGCTCCTGTCCGGGCGGGCCGAGGACAGGAGAGTTGTGGCAAAGGTCCGCGTCTACGAGCTCGCCAAGGAGCTCGGAGTCGAGAGCAAGGCCCTCATGGCCAAGCTCAACGAGATGGGTGAGTTCGTGCGTTCCGCGTCCTCCACCATCGAGCCCCCCGTCGTGCGTCGCCTCCGCGACGCCTATCCCGCCGGTGGTGGTGGTGCCGCGGAGAAGCCCGCGACGAAGCCCGCCCCCAAGCCGGCCCAGAAGCCCGCGGCCCCCGCTGCACCTGCAGCGGAGCAGCCCGCGCCGGCAGCGTCCGCCGCGCCCAGCGCGCCCGCCACCCCGGCGGCGCCCGAGGCACCGCGTCCGGCCCCCGCGCGCCCCGCAGCCCAGGCCCCGGCGGCCCCCGAGGCACCCGCCGCTCCCGCGGCCCGTGCCGGTGGCCCCACGCCGGGCCCGCGCCCGGCGCCTGCCGCGCCCGCCGCGCCTGCCGCTCCTGCAGCGGGGTCGCGTCCCGCAGGCGGTCGCCCCGGTGGTCCGCGTCCGGGGAACAACCCGTTCGCACCGAGCCAGGGCATGCCCCGCCAGGGCGGACCCCGTCCCGGCGGCCCGCGCCCCGGCAACAACCCGTTCGCCCCGAGCCAGGGCATGCCCCGGCCCGGCGGCAGCCGTGACGGCGCCGGCGAGCGTCCCGGCGGACCGCGGCCGCCGGCCGCGGGTCCCGGTGGCCCCCGTCCGAACCCCGGCATGATGCCCGGCAAGACCTCCGTGGGCCGGCCCGGTGCCGGACCCGGTGGGGGTGCCGGACGTCCGGGCGGCGGTCGTCCCGGTGCGGGCGGCGGCGGTCGTCCCGGCGCGCCCGGTGCCGGTGGCGGCGGCTTCGCCGGCCGCCCCGGCGGCGGTGGCGGTCGTCCCGGCGGCGCCGGTCGCGGCAGCACCCAGGGCGCCTTCGGGCGTGCCGGTGGTCGCCCGGTCCGCGGACGCAAGTCCAAGCGCGCGAAGCGCCAGGAGTTCGAGCAGATGCAGGCGCCGTCGCTCGGCGGCGTGCAGGTTCCCCGGGGTGACGGCAAGACCGTCGTCCGGCTGCGTCACGGCGCGTCGCTCAACGACTTCGCGGACAAGATCGACGCCAACCCGGCGAGCCTCGTGACGGTGCTGTTCCACCTCGGTGAGATGGCCACCGCCACGCAGTCGCTCGACGAGGACACGTTCGGCACGCTCGCGTCCGAGCTCGGCTACGTCATCGAGATGGTCTCGGCGGAGGAGGAGGACCGCGAGCTGCTCGGGGCCTTCGACATCGACCTCGAGGCCGAGCTCGCCGAGGAGAGCGACGAGCAGCTCACGGCGCGGCCCCCGGTCGTGACCGTGATGGGCCACGTCGACCACGGCAAGACCAAGCTCCTCGACGCCATCCGCTCCGCGGACGTCGTCGCCGGGGAGGCCGGCGGGATCACCCAGCACATCGGTGCGTACCAGATCCACACCGAGCACGAGGGCCTCGAGCGTGCCGTGACCTTCATCGACACCCCGGGCCACGAGGCGTTCACCGCCATGCGTGCCCGTGGTGCCCAGGTCACGGACATCGCGATCCTCGTGGTCGCGGCGGACGACGGCGTGATGCCCCAGACCATCGAGGCGCTCAACCACGCGCAGTCGGCCGGCGTGCCGATCGTCGTGGCGGTCAACAAGGTCGACAAGGAGGGCGCGAACCCGGCGAAGATCCGGCAGCAGCTCACCGAGTACAACCTGGTGGCCGAGGAGTACGGCGGCGACACGATGTTCGTCGACATCTCGGCGCTCAAGCGCATGGGCATCGACGACCTCATCGAGGCCGTCCTTCTCACCGCCGACGCGGCGCTGGACCTGCGGGCCAACGCCGACAAGGACGCCCGTGGTGTCGCCGTCGAGGCGAACCTCGACAAGGGCCGCGGCTCCGTCGCCACCGTGCTCGTCCAGTCCGGGACGCTGCGGGTGGGCGACGCGATCGTCGCCGGCACGGCGCACGGCCGCGTGCGTGCGATGTTCGACGAGCACGGCGGCACGGTCGACGAGGCCACCCCCGCCCGACCCGTCCAGGTGCTCGGCCTGACGTCCGTCCCCCGCGCAGGTGACACCTTCCTGGTGGCGCCGGACGACCGGACGGCACGGCAGATCGCCGAGAAGCGCGAGGCCGCCGAGCGGGCCGCGCTCCTGGCGAAGCGCCGCAAGCGGATCAGCCTCGAGGACTTCACCAGCGCGCTGCAGCAGGGCAAGGTCGAGACCCTCAACCTGGTCCTCAAGGGCGACGTCTCCGGTGCCGTCGAGGCGCTCGAGGACGCGCTGCTCAAGATCGACGTGGGCGAGGAGGTCGCCCTGCGGGTCATCCACCGCGGTGTGGGTGCCATCACGCAGAACGACGTCAACCTCGCGACGGTCGACAACGCGATCATCCTCGGGTTCAACGTCAAGTACGCCGAGCGCGTCGAGGACCTCGCCGAGCGCGAGGGTGTCGACGTCCGGTTCTACTCGGTCATCTACCAGGCGATCGACGACGTCGAGGCGGCCCTCAAGGGCATGCTCAAGCCGGAGTACGAGGAGGTGCAGCTCGGGACCGCCGAGGTGCGCGAGATCTTCCGCTCCAGCAAGTTCGGCAACATCGCCGGGTCGCTCGTGCGCTCGGGGATCATCCGCCGCAACGCCAAGGCGCGCGTCCTGCGCAACGGCACGGTCGTGGGGGAGAACCTCGCGATCGAGTCGCTCAAGCGGTTCAAGGACGACGCCACCGAGGTCCGCGAGGGCTACGAGTGCGGTATCGGTCTCGGGTCGTTCAACGACCTGCAGGTCGACGACGTCGTCGAGACGTTCGAGATGCGGGAGAAGCCTCGCTCCTGAGTTGACGTCCGGGTTGGGCCGCGGGTCGGGGTACCGATGCGCGGCCCACCCGGCGCCCTCCTTCGTCGGGCGCCCTGCCAGGCCCACCACGGTCCGCGCATCGGTACCCCGACCCGCTCACGGGCGTCACCGTGGGTACCCGCTCGGGGCCGCACAGACCCGCGGGGTTCTGTCGTGAGGCCGCTCACCGGAAGCGGTCGCTACTCCTCCTGGACAGGAGGGAAGAGAGGTTCTCGTGGTTGATCATCCTCGGGCTCGGAAGGTCGCGGACCGGATCCAGCAGGTCGTCGCGCAGATGCTCGACACGCGCGTCAAGGACCCCCGGCTCGGCTTCGTGACCGTGACCGACGTGCGCGTGACCGGAGACCTCCAGCACGCCTCGGTCTTCTACACGGTGCTGGGCGACGAGGAGGCCCGCGCGGGGACCGCTGCGGCGCTCGAGAGCGCGAAGGGCCTCATCCGCTCGGAGGTCGGCAAGCAGATCGGCATCCGGCTCACGCCGACGCTCGAGTTCGTGGCCGACGCCCTTCCGGAGACGGCAGGCCACCTCGAGGAGACCCTGCGCCGCGCGGCCCAGCGCGACGCCGAGCTGGCGGCGCTGGCGGCCTCCGCCCAGTACGCGGGGGACGCCGACCCCTACCGCCGGCCCGACGACGACCTCGCCGACGACTCCCACGTCGACGACGTGGCGGGCACCGCCACCTCCGACGACGGCGCGGCGGACGACCGGCCGTGACCACCGCACCGTCGGGCCTCGTCGTCGTCGACAAGCCCGCCGGGTGGACCAGTCACGACGTCGTCGCGCGCGTGCGACGTCTCGCCGGGACCCGCAAGGTCGGTCACGCCGGGACGCTGGACCCCATGGCGACCGGCGTGCTGGTGCTCGGGGTCGAGCGGGCCACGCGGCTGCTCACCTACGTCGTCGGCGCGGACAAGGACTACGAGGCCACCGTCCGGCTGGGCGCGACGACCACGACGGACGACGCGGAGGGCGAGACCCTCAGCACCGCGGACGCCTCAGGCGTCACCCAGGCGCAGGTGCGCGCCGCCGTCGTCCCCCTCACCGGACCGATCCAGCAGGTGCCCTCGGCGGTGAGCGCGATCAAGGTCGACGGGAAGCGGTCGTACGCCCGCGTGCGGGCCGGCGAGGACGTCGTGCTCCCGGCCCGTCCCGTCGTCGTCCACGCCTTCGACGTGCGCGGCGCGCGGCAGGTGCCGACCGCGGACGGCACTGCGCTCGACGTCGACGTCGCCGTCACGTGCAGCTCCGGGACGTACGTCCGCGCGCTGGCGAGGGACCTCGGGGCCGCCCTCGGCGTCGGGGGGCACCTCACCGCGCTGCGGCGCACGCGGGTCGGCGGCTACGGCCTCGCCGTGGCCCGGACGCTCGAGCAGCTCGAGGAGTCCTTCACCGTCCTCTCGCTGGAGGACGCGGCCCGGGCGGCCTTCGCCGTCCGGGAGCTCGACGACGCCGAGGCGGTCGCCCTCGGGCACGGCAAGCGGATCGCCTCCGCGGTCGACGGACCGGTGGGGACGCCCGAGGCGCCCGTGGCGGCGTTCGCCCCGGACGGCGGCCTCGTCGCGCTGCTCGCCGACGCCGACGGCGCGGCGCGCCCCCTGCTCGTCCTGCGGCCCGCATGAGGGCCGCCGGTCCGGGCACGACACGGGGTGCGACGCTCGGCGCGGACGACCGCGCGCGGGTGGGAGGCTGGTCCGGTCGGTCGGCGCCGGGCGCCGACGTTCACGCAGAGGGAGCGCGCATGGAGTGCTGGACGGACCTGGACCAGGTCCCTCGGGACGCCGGTCCGTCGGTGGTCACGATCGGCAACTTCGACGGTGTCCACCGAGGTCACCGGTCGGTCCTGTCCCGGATGGTGGCGTCGGCCCGCGAGACGGGCGGTCGGGCGATCGCCGTGACGTTCGACCCGCACCCCCTCCAGGTGCACCGACCGGAGTCGGCGCCGGAGCTGCTCACGGGCGTGACCGACCGCCTCGAGCTGCTCGCGCAGACGGGCCTGGACGCGGTGCTCCTCGTCGAGTACACCCTGGACTTCGCGCGGACCACGCCCGAGGACTTCGTCCGCCGGTACCTCGTGGACGCGCTCGGCGCCGTCCGCGTCGTCGTCGGCCGGGACGTCCGGTTCGGCCGGGACAACAGCGGTGACCTGAGCACCATGGTCGAGCTCGGGCGCCGGTACGGCTTCGAGGTGGACGTCCTCGAGGACGTCCACGGCACGGCGCCGGAGGAGCGGCGGTGGTCCTCGACGTGGGTGCGGGAGCTGCTCGCGGCGGGCGACGTGGAGGCCGCGACCCAGATCCTCGGCCGGCCCCACCGGGTACGGGGCGTGGTCGTCCACGGGGACGCACGCGGGCGCGGGCTGGGGTACCCGACCGCCAACCTCGGCACGACGACGGGCATGGTGCCGGCCGACGGCGTCTACGCGGGCTGGCTGCGTCGGGTGGACCGCCCCGCGGACCTGCCGGACGGCTACCTGCCGGTGGCGGTCTCCATCGGGACGAACCCCACCTTCGACGGCGTCGAGCGCCGCGTCGAGGCGCACGTGCCCGACCGGACCGACCTGGAGCTCTACGACGAGGAGGTCGTGGTCGAGCTCGTGCACCGGCTGCGCCCGACCCTGCGGTTCGACACCGTCGAGGCGCTGGTGGCGCAGATGGAGCAGGACGTGCAGCGCACCCGCGAGCTGCTCGCCGCCGGACCCCTGGTGCTGGGCGCCGACCTCTCGGACGCGCCGGGCCGCGCGTCGTCGCGGACCCGGGGGGCGTAGCGGGGTCGGCGGCCGCCCGACGCCGGACTGCTACGATGGCTGTGCCGTCAGAACGGCCGCGGACCCAGAGCGCCCGGGTGGACATGCCCCGGAGCACCGCGCAACGACCCGAGGGAGAGCCTGTGCCTCTTGATGCCGCCACCAAGCAGCGGATCATGACCGAGTACGCCACCACCGAGAACGACACGGGCTCCCCGGAGGTCCAGATCGCGCTGCTGACGCAGCGGATCAAGGACCTCACGGAGCACCTGAAGCAGCACAAGCACGACCACCACTCGCGTCGGGGCCTGCTGCTCCTCGTCGGCCAGCGTCGCCGCCTCCTCGGCTACCTGCAGAAGATCGACATCGAGCGCTACCGGAGCCTCATCGAGCGCCTCGGCCTGCGCCGCTGAACGTCCCGGACCAGCCCGGACCCGCGAGGGTCCGGGCTGGTCCGGTGTCGGGCGCCGCGTGTCGGGGCCCGACACCCGCCCGGTCGGGGCCACCGAGGGCACAGCCCACGGGGGCCCGGAGCGGGCGGCGCACCACCACCGCACACCCGCGCCCGTACCGGTGCCCGGTCCTCGGTAGTGGCCTGCGGAGCTCGTCCGGTACTGCCGGGACATCCGCGGACCTCGATCGAAGACCGTCGCCAGGCGGGCGCCCTCGAGACAAGGAGGGCTCCCGTGGAGGGACCCGAGATCCAGTTCGCCGAGGCCGTCATCGACAACGGCCGCTTCGGCACCCGCACCGTCCGCTTCGAGACGGGCCGCCTGGCCAAGCAGGCCGCCGGTGCCGCCGTCGCCTACCTCGACGGCGACACGATGCTCCTGTCCGCCACGACGGCAGGCAAGCACCCGCGTGAGCAGTTCGACTTCTTCCCCCTGACGGTGGACGTCGAGGAGCGCCAGTACGCCGCCGGCAAGATCCCCGGCTCGTTCTTCCGCCGCGAGGGGCGTCCCTCGACGGACGCCATCCTGGCGTGCCGCCTCATCGACCGGCCCCTGCGCCCGCTCTTCGTCAAGGGCCTGCGCAACGAGGTCCAGGTCGTCGTCACGGTCATGGCGCTGCACCCGGACGACCCGTACGACGTGCTGGCGATCAACGCCGCGTCGATGTCCACGCAGCTGTCGGGCCTGCCGTTCTCCGGCCCGGTCGCCGGCGTGCGCATCGCCCTCGTCGAGGGCCAGTGGGTCGCGTTCCCGCGCTACTCCGAGCGCGAGCGCGCCTCCTTCGACATGGTCGTGGCCGGCCGTGTCGTCGGTGACGACGTCGCCATCGCGATGATCGAGGCCGAGGCGCCCGAGAAGGCCTGGAACCTCATCAAGGACGAGGGCGCCACGGCGCCGTCCGAGGACGTCGTCGCGCAGGGCCTCCAGGCGGCGAAGCCGTTCATCCGGGCGCTCTGCGAGGCGCAGGCGCAGCTCGCCGCGGGCAACGCCAAGGAGACGCAGGAGTTCCCGGTCTTCCCCGACTACCAGCCCGACGCCTACGAGGCCGTGGAGTCCGCCGCCCAGGCGCGCCTCGGCGAGGCGCTGTCCATCGCGGACAAGACCGCGCGCAACGACCGCCTCGACGAGATCAAGGCGGAGGTCGTCGCCGAGCTCGCGAACCGCTTCGAGGGCCGCGAGAAGGAGCTGTCGGCGGCGTACCGCTCGGTGCAGAAGGCGCTGATCCGTCAGCGCATCCTCACCGACGGGTTCCGCATCGACGGCCGTGGCCTGCGGGACATCCGGACGCTCTCGGCCGAGGTCGAGGTGCTGCCCCGGGTGCACGGCTCCGCCCTCTTCGAGCGGGGGGAGACGCAGATCCTCGGCGTCACGACGCTCAACATGCTGCGCATGGAGCAGCAGCTCGACACGCTGTCGCCCGAGACGCGCAAGCGCTACATGCACAACTACAACTTCCCGCCGTACTCGACCGGTGAGACCGGCCGCGTCGGCTCCCCGAAGCGCCGCGAGATCGGTCACGGCGCCCTGGCGGAGCGGGCCCTCATGCCCGTGCTGCCGAGCCGCGAGGAGTTCCCCTACGCGATCCGCCAGGTGTCGGAGGCGCTGAGCTCCAACGGCTCGACGTCGATGGGCTCGGTCTGCGCCTCGACGCTGTCGCTGCTCAACGCCGGTGTGCCGCTGCGGGCGCCGGTCGCCGGCATCGCGATGGGTCTGGTCTCCGACACCGTGGACGGTGAGACCCGCTACGCGGCGCTCACCGACATCCTCGGGGCCGAGGACGCCTTCGGCGACATGGACTTCAAGGTCGCCGGTACCCGCGAGTTCGTCACGGCGATCCAGCTCGACACGAAGCTCGACGGCATCCCCGCCGACGTCCTGGCCGGCGCGCTGACGCAGGCCAAGGAGGCGCGTCTGCACATCCTCGACGTCATGGCGGAGGCGATCGACGCCCCCGACGAGATGTCGCCCTTCGCGCCGCGCGTCATCACGGTGAAGGTCCCGGTCGACAAGATCGGCGAGGTCATCGGCCCGAAGGGCAAGATGATCAACCAGATCCAGGACGAGACGGGCGCCGACATCTCCATCGAGGACGACGGCACCGTCTACATCGGCGCGACGGACGGCCCGTCCGCCGAGGCGGCTCGCGCGGCGATCAACGCCATCGCGAACCCGCACATGCCCGAGGTCGGCGAGCGCTTCGTCGGCACCGTGGTCAAGACGACGTCGTTCGGCGCCTTCGTCTCCCTGTCGCCCGGCAAGGACGGCCTGCTGCACATCTCGCAGATCCGCCGTCTCGTCGGGGGCAAGCGGGTGGAGAACGTCGAGGACGTCCTGTCGATCGGCCAGAAGGTCCAGGTCGAGATCGGCGAGATCGACCCGCGCGGCAAGCTGTCGCTGCACGCGGTGGTCCAGGAGTCCGACGCCGAGGGTGGCGACGCCGCCGAGGGCGACCAGGGCTGAGGTGCCTCTCGACCTCCCGCTGGTGGGCCCGGGCGAGCCGGGCAGCCGGCTGACCGCCGGGCAGGACGGCGGCGCGATCGTGCGCCGTTCCGTCCTGCCCGGGGGTGTCCGGGTCCTCACCGAGTCGATGCCGGGCCTGCGCTCGGCGACGGTCGGCGCGTGGGTCGGCGTCGGGTCGCGGGACGAGCGCGACGGCCACCACGGCTCGACGCACTTCCTCGAGCACCTGCTGTTCAAGGGGACCGAGCGCCGGGACGCGATGGACATCGCGGAGGCGTTCGACGCCGTCGGGGGCGAGGCGAACGCCGCCACCGGCAAGGAGCACACCTGTTACTACGCCCGTGTGCTCGACGCCGACCTGCCCATGGCCGTCGACGTCATCACCGACATGGTCACCTCGGCGACCCTGGACCCCGACGAGCTCGAGATCGAGCGCGGCGTCATCCTCGAAGAGCTCGCGATGAACGACGACGACCCGTCGGACGTCGCGCACGAGCAGTTCGCCGCGGCCGTGCTCGGGCACCACCCCCTGGGTCGCCCCATCGGCGGCACCCCGGGGACCATCGAGGGCGTGCCGCGGTCCGCCGTCCACGACCACTACGCCGAGCACTACCGGCCCGAGACCCTGGTCGTCACCGCCGCCGGCGGGGTCGACCACGACACCCTGTGCGCCCAGGTGCTCGACGCCGTGCGCGTCGGGGGATGGGACCTCGACGACGCCGCCGTCCCCGTGCGGCGTCGGACCTCCGAGGCCTCGGCGGCGGACGGCTCGAGCGGTCTGCCCTCCGGCGGGGCGGCGCTGGTCGTCCACCGCACGACCGAGCAGGCGAACGTCGTCGTCGGCGGCCTGGGCCTGACCGCCGCGGACGAGCGTCGGTTCGTGCTGTCGGTGCTGACCACGGCGCTGGGCGGCGGCATGAGCAGCCGCCTGTTCCAGGAGATCCGCGAGAAGCGGGGACTGGCGTACTCGACCTACTGCTTCTCCTCCCAGCACGCCGACGCCGGCATCTTCGGCCTCTACGCCGGCTGCACGCCGAGCAAGGTGGAGGAGGTCCTCGAGCTGCTCCACCACGAGTGGGACCGGCTCGCGGCGGACGGCATCACCGAGGCCGAGCTGCGCCGCAGCGTCGGGCAGCTCTCCGGCGGGCTCGTCCTCGGGCTGGAGGACTCCGGCTCCCGGATGAGCCGGCTCGGCAAGGCGGAGCTCGTCCACGGCCAGCTGCTGTCCCAGGAGGAGACGCTCGAGCGCATCCGCGCGGTGACCCGGGCCCAGGTCCAGGAGCTCGCCGCCGAGCTCGCCGCCCGGCCGCGGTCCGTCGTCACCGTCGGCCCGTTCGGCGTCTGAGCGTCGTGGCGTCCTCGGTCGGGGGCTCGGTGCCCAGCGACTACTGTCGGCTGCTGTGAAACCAGGCGATCACCCGCAGCCGCTCCGGGTCGCGGTCCTCGGCGCGGCCGGACGCATGGGCGCCACCGTGTGCGCCGCCGTCGACGCGGCGACCGACCTCGAGCTCGTGGCCCGGGTCGACGCGGGGGACGACCTCGCGCTCGTGCAGGAGGTGCGAGCCGACGTCGCCGTCGACTTCACGGTGCCGGACGTCACGGAGGCCAACGTCCACACGCTGCTGGACCTGGGCGTGCACGCCGTCGTCGGCACCACCGGCTGGGACGACGAGGCGCTCCTGCGCGTGCGGCGCCACCTGGACCGGGTGGACGACGTCGGCGTCCTCGTGGCCCCCAACTTCGCGCTGGGCGCGGTCCTGGCCATGGCGTTCGCCGCCCGGGCCGCCCGCTGGTTCGAGTCCGTCGAGGTCGTCGAGCTGCACCACCCGGACAAGGTGGACGCCCCCAGCGGCACCGCACGGCACACGGCCGAGGCCATCGCGCGGGCGCGCCGCGCCGCCGGCCTGGGTCCCGTGCCCGACGCCACGACGCAGCAGCTCGAGGGGGCGCGCGGCGCCGTCGTCGACGGCGTGCACGTCCACGCGGTGCGCCTGCGCGGGCTCGTGGCGCACGAGGAGATCCTCCTCGGCAACCCCGGGGAGCAGCTGACGATCCGCCACGACTCCTTCGACCGGACGTCGTTCATGCCGGGCGTGCTGCACGCCGTCCGCAGCATCGGACGGCGCCCCGGGCTGACCGTCGGCCTCGAGCACCTGCTCGACCTCGGCTGAGCCGTGCGCCGCGGCCCGGTCGGAGCGCTCGTTCTGAGCGCGCTCCTCGTCCTCTACATCGTCGCGGTCGCGGACCGCGGTCTGGCGCTCGTGCGCACCGGTGAGCCGGTGGCGGTGGTGCTCGGCGTCGGCGTCCTGGTGCTGCCGGCGCTGGGCGTCTGGGTCCTCGTGCGGGAGTGGCGGATGGCCGTGGCGGTGCAGCGGATGGCCGACGAGCTCGAGCGCCAGGGCCGTCTGCCGGTCGACGACCTGCCCCGCAGCCCGGGTGGCCGCATCGAGCGCGCCGCCGCCGACGAGGCCTTCGCCGCCGCGCGGACCGCGGTGGAGGCGTCGGAGGGGGACTGGGCGGCGTGGTACCGGCTGGCGTTCGCGTACGACGCCGCGGGCGACCGCCGGCGCGCGCGGGAGTCGCTGCGCACCGCCGCCCGGCTGCACCGCCGGGCCTGACACCCGTCAGATCTCGGCTGCCCAGCGGCGCTCGCCCACGCTGCGCGGCCCGGTCCCGTCCTCCTCCGGGCCGGCGGACGCGAGGTCCCGACGGGAGCCGTCGGGGCCCAGGCCCGCCGCGCCCAGGAACTCCTCGCGCGCGGTGTCCCCGTCGAGGACCCAGGTGCGCACGTGGTCCGCACCGGTCTCGCGCGCCAGGTCGACGCAGGCGGCGAGGAGCCGGGAGCCGTGCCCGCCGCGCTGGTGGTCGGGGTCGACCTCGAGGGCGACGACCTCCACGCCGTCCTCCGCGGGTGCGGACGCGGCGAACCCCACCACGTGGGGTCCGTCGCACGCCACGAGCACGCGGTGCTCCCGCGTCGGGGGCGCGGAGATCGCCTGGGCCCACTGCTCCTGGACCGCGTCCGCGTCGAGCTGCTCCAGGACCGCCTCGCCGAGCACGTCGGCGTGGTGGCTGCGCCAGGCACGGAGCTGGGTGCGGGCGATCGCGGCCTCGTCGCCGGGCGTCGCGGGCCGGACGGACACGTCGGCGGTCTCACGGAACAGGGCCATGTCGGCAGGCTAGCAACGGCCGAGCGGCCGGGCGGGGGCGGGCCAGGTCAGGTCAGGGCGCGCAGCGTCGCGGCCACGACGGCCGCCAGCACCACCACGACGACGAACGGAGCCCGCAGCGCGAGGGCCACGGCCGCGACGCCGAGCGCGACCGCGCGGGCGTCGACCCCGACCTCGCGCCCGGTCGTGAACGCCTGGACGGCCACGAGTGCGCCGAGCAGCGCGACCGTGACGAGCGAGGCGACGCGCGCCACCCGCGGCTCGGCCAGCCAGTGCTGCGGCACGCGGTGACCGGCCAGCTTCGTCGCGAAGCACACCGCGCTCGCCGCGAGGACGGCCACCCACGTGGCGACGTACGGGGTCACCGGGCTGCCTCCGGGCCCGGGCCGGAGCGGCGTCGCCGCGCGCGGGCACGCAGCGCCGTCGGCTCGCCCGGGGTGCGCCACCCCGCCACGACCGCGACGAGGGCGGCGGCCAGGACCGGGACGCCGGCCGGGGCGACGGGGGTCAGGACCAGCGCGACGACGACGGCGCCCGCCGCCACCCCCTGCGCGGCACGGCCGGCGAGCCGGGGCCACAGCAGCCCCAGGAACGCGGCGGCCGCGGCGGCGTCCAGCCCCCAGCGCGCCGGGTCGCCGAGCGCGTCGCCCACGACGGCCCCGACGACCGTGAAGGCGTTCCACAGGACGAGGACGCCCACCCCGGTCCACCAGAACCCGAGCCGCGCGTCCCGGACGTCGCGCTGCGCGTTGGCCACGGCGGCGGACTCGTCGATCGTCACGTGCGCGGCCGCCAGCCGGCGTGCTCCGCGGGCCTGGACGAGCGGCGCCATGACGGCGCCGTACAAGGCGTTGCGGGCACCCAGCAGACCCGCGGTGGCGACGGCGGCGACCGGTGCGCCGCCCGATCCGACGACGCCGATGAAGGCGAACTGCGAGCCGCCGGTGAACATGAGGAGGCTCAGCGCCATGGTCTGCCACAGGTCCAGGCCGGCGGCGACGGAGAGCGCCCCGAAGGAGATCCCGTAGACACCGGTCGCTACGGCCACGGACACGGCCTGACGGACCACGGCCCGGGCGTCGGCGTGCTCGCGGCCGACGAGGTCGGCGTCGTCGGTGGCAGGCACGCGGAGCAGTATCCCGCGCGGGCCTAGCATGACCCGCATGCCGGACGACGCCGCCACGAGCCCAGCGACGACCCCCTCCAGCACCCCGTACGAGGACCTGCTGCGCCTCGTCATGGAGACCGGGACGCCGAAGTCCGACCGCACGGGGACGGGGACGAGGAGCGTCTTCGGCCACCAGATGCGGTTCGACCTGCGCGCGGGCTTCCCGCTGGTCACCACGAAGCGCGTCCACCTCCGCTCGGTCGTCTACGAGCTGCTGTGGTTCCTGCGCGGCGACCCGAACGTCCGGTGGCTGCAGGAGAACGGTGTGACGATCTGGGACGAGTGGGCGGCGCCCGACGGCGACCTGGGTCCCGTCTACGGCGTGCAGTGGCGGTCGTGGCCGACCCCGGACGGCGGGACGGTCGACCAGCTGGCCCAGGTGATCGAGACGCTGCGGCGCGACCCGGACTCGCGTCGGATGGTGGTGTCGGCGTGGAACGTCGCGGACATCCCGCGCATGGCACTCGCGCCGTGCCACGCCTTCTTCCAGTTCTACGTCGCGGACGGCCGGCTCTCCTGCCAGCTCTACCAGCGCAGCGCCGACCTGTTCCTCGGCGTGCCGTTCAACATCGCCTCCTACGCACTCCTGACGCACATGGTCGCGCAGCAGGCCGACCTCGAGGTGGGGGACCTCGTCTGGACCGGCGGGGACTGCCACGTCTACGACAACCACGTGGACCAGGTGCGTGAGCAGCTCTCGCGCGAGCCCTACCCGTCACCGACTCTCCGGCTGAGGCGGGCGGCGTCCATCGACGGGTACGTGTTCGAGGACGTCCAGGTCGTCGACTACCGCCACCACCCCGCCATCAAGGCGCCCGTGGCGGTCTGACGCCGTGCTGGGGATGGTCTGGGCCGAGGCGCACGGCGGCGTGATCGGGCGCGACGGCGCGATGCCGTGGCACGTCCCGGAGGACCTGGCGCACTTCCGAGGCCTGACGCGCGGGCACGTCGTCGTCATGGGCAGAGGGACCTGGGACGCCCTGCCGGAGCGGTTCCGGCCGCTGCCGGACCGGGAGAACCTGGTCCTCACCCGCCGAGCCGGCCTCGAGCTGCCCGGCGCGCGGGTCGCGGCCTCCGTGACGCAGGCGCTCGACGTCGTGGGCGACCGGGACGCGTGGGTGATCGGCGGGGGGCAGGTGTACCGGGCGTTCGAGCCGGTCGCGGACCGGCTGGAGGTCACCGAGCTGGACGTCGACGTGGAGGGTGACACCACGGCCCCCGCGGTCGACCCGGCGCGATGGCGGCTCGTCGCGACCGTCCCCGCGGAGGGGTGGGCGCTGGCCGTGTCGGGGGTGCCGTACCGGTTCAGGAGCTACGTGCGGCGCTGAGAGGGCGGGCGCGCTGGTGCGGCGCGCCCGGCTCGAGACCGCATCCGGCGGGGGCGTCCCCCGAGTGGGTGCCCGGGCACACCTCGACCGGCGACCGCGGGCGGCGCCCCCACATGGTCACGGCCGCCGCACCCGCACGCGCAGCGGTACTTTGTCCGCCATGGTGCCGACCACTGCCCACCGTCCGTTCGGGGCCGTCCTCACCGCGATGGTCACCCCGATGACCGACGACGGCGCGGTCGACCTCGACGCCGCCGCGGCGCTGGCCCGACACCTCGTCGACCACGGTCACGACGGCCTCGTCCTCAACGGCACCACCGGCGAGGCGCCCACGACGCACGCCCCCGAGAAGGCCGACCTCGTGCGCGCCGTCGTCGACGCGGTCGGCGACCGGGCCGTCGTCGTCGCCGGCGCGGGGTCGAACGACACGGCCCACGCGGTCCGCATGGCGGAGCAGGCGGCGGAGGCCGGTGCGCACGGGCTGCTCGTCGTCACGCCGTACTACTCCCGTCCGTCGCAGGAGGGCGTCTACCGGCACACCGTGGCGGTCGCGGACAGCACCGACCTGCCCGTCATGCTCTACGACGTCCCGGGCCGCACCGTCGTCCGCTACGCCGACGAGACCCTGGACCGGCTCGCTGAGCACGACCGTGTCGTCGCGATCAAGGACGCCACGGGCGACGTCGTCGGCGCCCTGCGGGGGATCCGACGCACCGGCCTGGCGTGGTACTCCGGCGACGACCCCCTCACCCTGCCGTTCCTCGCCCACGGCGCCGTCGGCGTCGTCAGCATGGCCGGCCACCTCGTCGGGGACGACATCGCCGCGATGATCCGGGCGGTCGACGCCGGCGACCTCGCCGCGGCCCGCGAGGCCCTCGTGAGGCAGCTGCCCGCCATCGAGGTCATCTGCGGGAGCGGCAACGGCGCACTCCGGTCCAAGCTCGCGCTGTGGCTGACGGGCGTCATCCCGAGCCCGGCCATGCGCCTGCCCCAGGTCCCCGCCGACGAGGCCGAGGTCGCCGCCGTCCGCGCCGCCCTCGTGTCCGCCGGTCTGCTCGAGGAGGCGTGATGTCCCACCCCCACCCCGAGCTCGGACTGCCGCCCGCGCTGGCGACCGGCGCCCTGCGCGTGGTCGCCCTCGGCGGCCTCGGCGAGATCGGCCGCAACATGGCCGTCCTCGAGCACGAGGGCCGGCTGCTCGTCATCGACTGCGGCGTCCTGTTCCCCGAGGACCACCAGCCGGGCGTGGACCTCATCCTCCCGGACTTCTCGTACATCGCGGACCGCCTCGACGACGTGGAGGCGCTCGTCCTCACGCACGGGCACGAGGACCACATCGGCGCCGTCCCGTACCTGCTGCGCCTGCGGCCCGACCTGCCCGTCGTGGGGTCCCAGCTGACGCTCGCGTTCGTGGAGGCCAAGCTCCGGGAGCACCGGATCACGCCGTTCACGTTCGCCGTGAGCGAGGGGCAGCGGGAGGTGTTCGGTCCGTTCGACTGCGAGTTCGTCGCCGTCAACCACTCGATCCCGGACGCTCTCGCCGTCGCCGTGCGCACCGGCGCCGGGCTCGTCCTCCACACGGGCGACTTCAAGATGGACCAGCTGCCGCTGGACGGCCGGATCACCGACCTCAGGGCGTTCGCCCGCCTGGGCGAGGAAGGGGTCGACCTGTTCATGGTCGACTCCACGAACGCCGAGGTCCCCGGCTTCACCACGCACGAGCGCGAGATCGGCCCCGTGCTGGACTCGGTCTTCGCGGGCGCGGAGCAGCGCGTCATCGTCGCGTCGTTCGCCTCGCACGTGCACCGCGTCCAGCAGGTGCTGGACGCCGCCCACTCCCACGGCCGGAAGGTCGCGCTGGTCGGCCGCTCGATGGTCCGCAACATGGGGATCGCCGCCGACCTCGGCTACCTCACCGTGCCCGGCGACGTCCTGGTCGACGTCAAGCAGGTCGACGACCTCCCGCCGGACCGGGTGGTGCTCATGTGCACCGGCTCGCAGGGCGAGCCGATGGCGGCGCTGTCCCGGATGGCCAACCGGGACCACAGGGTGCAGGTCGGGCACGGGGACACCGTCGTCCTCGCGTCGTCGATGATCCCCGGCAACGAGAACGCCGTCTTCCGCGTCATCAACGGCCTCATGCGGCTCGGCGCCACGGTCGTCCACCAGGGCAACGCCCGCGTCCACGTGTCGGGCCACGCCAGTGCCGGCGAGCTCCTGTACTGCTACAACATCCTGCGCCCGCGCAACGTCATGCCCGTGCACGGGGAGGTCCGCCACCTCGTCGCCAACGGCGCGATCGCGGTGCGCTCCGGAGTGCCGGCGGACCGGGTCGTGCTCGCCGAGGACGGCGTCGTGGTCGACCTCGTCGACGGGCGCGCGTCCGTCGTCGGCGTGGTGCCCTGCGGCTACGTCTACGTCGACGGCTCGAGCGTGGGGACCCTCACCGACGCCGAGCTCAAGGACCGGCGGATCCTCGGGGAGGAGGGGTTCATCTCGATCTTCGCCGTCGTCGACTCGGCCACGGGCAAGGTGGTCGCGGGGCCGCAGATCCACGCGCGCGGCTTCGCGGAGGACGAGTCGGTGTTCGCAGAGATCCAGCCCGAGGTGGCCCGCGCGCTCGAGGAGGCCGCGACGACCGGCACCGCCGACAACCACCAGCTCCAGCAGGTCATGCGCCGGGTCGTCGGCCGGTGGGTGTCGAACCGGCTGCGCCGTCGGCCGATGATCATCCCGGTGGTCGTGGAGGCGTGAGCCGTGGGTGCGGACACACCGCACCCGGCCGACACCGGCCCGCCCTCCCCGGTCCGCGGGGGCTCCGCGGGTAGCGTGGAGCGCATGTCCACGCGCACCCCCACCGGACGCCCCGCCGCGCGGGCGTCGGCCACGCGCGCCGGCGCACCCGCCGCCTCGGGCCGTGGCCGCACGGGCGCGTCCACCCGGCCCGCCGGCCGCGGCTCGACGGCCGCTGCGCCGCCGCAGCGGTCGCTGCCCGTCCGCATCGTGCGCGGGGTGTTCATGGGCAGCGCGCACCTGGTCGGCGGCACCGCACGGCGCATCGGCCACGGCGCACGCGACCTCGACCCGGCGCACCGACGCGACGGTCTCGCCTTCGTGCTCCTCGGCCTCGCCGTCGTCGTCGCGGCGCGCGAGTGGTGGGCCCTGTCGGGTGCGGCGGGGGAGGCGATCCACGCGGTGGTCGCCGGGACCTTCGGCGTCGTCGGCGTGGCCGTCCCGTTGTTCCTGCTCGCCGGCGCGGTGCGCCTCATGCGCCACCCGGAGCGCGTGGACGCCAACGGGCGGATCGTCATCGGCCTGGGCGCGATCGTGCTCGCCGTCTGCGGGCTGGTCCACCTGTCCGCCGGCGTGCCGTCGCCGCGGGACGGCTTCGGCCCCGTCCGCGAGGCGGGCGGCGTGCTGGGGTACGTCATCGCCGCCCCGCTCGAGGCGCTCGTGACCGTCTGGGTCACCGTGCCGCTCCTGCTGCTGCTCGCGGTGTTCGGCGTGCTCGTCGTCACCGCGACGCCCGTCCACCAGGTCGTCCCGCGGCTGCGCTCCGCGTACCACTGGGCGACCGGTCGCCGCCACCACCCCGAGGCCGGCGAGGACCCCGACGGCACGTCGATCGCCGACCTCCCGACGCTCGCGCAGCAGCAGCACGGCCACCCGGACAAGCCGCGACGCCGGCTGCCCGGCCGTCGGCGCGCCGTCCTCGACGACGACGCCGCGGCCGCCGCCCGTGCCGCCGAGGGCGGGTTCGCGGGCGACGAGGCCTTCGAGACCGCCGCGGTCACGGAGCCGGCAGGCGACGCCGACCCCGGCGCGGCCGACGTCGACCAGGACGTCACCGAGGTCGTCGCCGCGCCGGACGACGTCGCCACGTCGCTGCTGGGCGTCACGGGGGCCGCACCGGCCCCGACGATGCCCGCCCCCATGCCGCGCGGCGAGCAGCCGATGCTCTCCGGCGACGTGGTCTACACGCTGCCGGCGGAGTCGCTCCTGGCGAAGGGCATGGCCCACAAGGTGCGGTCGGCCGCGAACGACCGGGTGGTCGAGGCGCTCACCGGCGTCTTCGAGCAGTTCGAGATCGACGCCCAGGTCACCGGCTTCACGCGGGGCCCGACGGTGACCCGCTACGAGGTGGAGCTGGGCTCCGGCACCAAGGTGGAGCGCGTCACGGCACTGGGCCGGAACATCTCCTACGCGGTCGCGAGCGCCGACGTCCGCATCCTCTCCCCGATCCCCGGCAAGTCCGCGATCGGCATCGAGATCCCCAACACCGACCGCGAGACGGTCTCGCTCGGGGACGTCCTGCGGTCGTCCTCCGCGCGCCGCAGCGAGCACCCCATGGTGATCGGGGTCGGCAAGGACGTCGAGGGCGGCTACGTCGTGGCGAACCTCGCCAAGATGCCGCACCTCCTGGTCGCGGGCGCGACGGGCGCGGGCAAGTCGAGCTTCGTGAACTCGATGATCACGTCGATCCTCATGCGCTCGACGCCCGACGAGGTGCGGATGATCCTCGTCGACCCCAAGCGGGTCGAGCTGACGTTGTACGAGGGCATCCCGCACCTCATCACGCCGATCATCACGAACCCCAAGAAGGCCGCGGAGGCCCTCGAGTGGGTCGTGCGGGAGATGGAGTCCCGCTACGACGACCTGGCGATGTTCGGCTACAAGCACATCGACGACTTCAACGCGGGTGTCCGGTCGGGCAAGGTCAAGCCGCTGCCCGGCAGCGAGCGCAAGGTCGCCCCCTACCCGTACCTGCTCGTCATCGTCGACGAGCTGGCCGACCTCATGATGGTCGCTCCCCGCGACGTCGAGGCCTCGATCCAGCGGATCACGCAGCTCGCGCGGGCGGCGGGGATCCACCTCGTGCTCGCGACCCAGCGACCGAGCGTCGACGTCGTCACCGGCCTCATCAAGGCCAACGTGCCGTCCCGGCTGGCGTTCGCGACCTCCTCCCTCACGGACTCCCGGGTCGTCCTGGACCAGCCGGGCGCGGAGAAGCTCATCGGTCAGGGCGACGCCCTCTTCCTGCCCATGGGTGCCGCGAAGCCCATGCGTGTCCAGGGTGCGTGGGTCGCCGAGAGCGAGATCCACGCCGTCGTGGAGCACGTCCGGACGCAGCTCAAGCCGACCTACCGCGAGGACGTGGCTGCCCCGGCCGCGAAGAAGCAGGTGGACGAGGACATCGGCGACGACCTCGACCTCCTGCTCCAGGCCGCCGAGCTCGTCGTGACGACGCAGTTCGGGTCGACGTCGATGCTGCAGCGCAAGCTGCGCGTCGGGTTCGCCAAGGCGGGGCGCCTCATGGACCTGCTCGAGTCCCGCGAGATCGTGGGGCCCTCCGAGGGCTCCAAGGCGCGCGACGTCCTCGTGCAGCCGGACGACCTCGCCGGGACGCTCGCCATGCTGCGCGGCGAACCGGGTGAGAACGCGGGTGAGATCCCGCCGCAGGGAACAGGTCATGACGACGCGGGGCTGACCGATGGTGCCGGTGTGGAGAACGAGCGCACACCGGACGACGGTCAGCGATGGTCGCCGACGGCGGGCTGAGCCCGGGCGCCCTGGCGCCGACCGTCGCCGCCGTGGTGCTCCTGCTGCTGGGGGTAGTCCTCGCCGTGCTCGTACGGCGCTCCGCCCGCGCCCTCGAGCGCCGAGAGCGCCGGGTGCGTGACCTGACCCGGCGCCTCGCGGCCGTCCTGGACGGCGGGCGCGACGGCGTCGTCGTGCACGGCGCGGACGGTGTCATCGACGCGAACGAGGCGATGGCCGTGCTCGTGGACGTCCCCCGGGCCGGGCTGCTCGGCGTGCCGGTCGAGGAGCTGCCCGTCCGGTGGATCAGCGAGGGCGCGGAGCCGGTCACCTCGGCGTCCGTCTTCGCCCGCCGGACGTACGTGGGTCCCACACCGCCGCCGCCCCTCGTCGTGGGCGCCGTCCCGGAGTCGGGCGCGGCCATCCGCTGGGTGCAGGTCACCACGCGCGCGACGGCGACCCCCGAGGGCGACCAGGAGCTCGTCACCACCTTCGCGGACATGACCGGTCCCCGGCAGATCCGCGCCGCGCTGGCGCGCTCGGAGAAGCAGTTCCAGGCGGCGATGGAGAACGCGCCGATCGGCATGGCGCTCCTGGACCCGCGGTGGCGGCTGGAGCAGGTGAACAACGCGCTGTCCCAGCTCCTCGGTGCCGAGCCGAGAGCGCTGCGCGGCCGGGACCTGTCCGCGCTGTCCCACCCGGAGGACAGGGCGGCCGAGCGCGCTGCCGTCCACCGCCTGCTGTCCGGCGAGGCCGAGCGGTTCACGCTGGAGAAGCGGTACCAGCGCTCGGACGGCCAGACCGTCTGGGCGGTCCTGGACGTCGTCCTCGTGCGGACGGAGGACGGTGCCGCCGAGAACTTCGTCGCGCAGCTCCGGGACGTCACCGAGACCCGGATGCAGTCCGAGCTCCTCGCCCACCGGGCGATGCACGACGCGCTGACCGGTCTGGCCAACCGCGCCCACATGCAGGAGGCGCTGGAGCGGGCGCTCACCCATCCGGACGTCACCGGCCGCGTCGCCGTCCTCCTCGTCGACCTCGACGAGTTCAAGCCCATCAACGACACCTACGGGCACGCCACCGGCGACGAGGTGCTCGTCCACGTCGCCGGCGTCCTGCGGGCGGCCACGGCCGGCCGCGGCACGGTCGCGCGGATGGGCGGCGACGAGTTCGTGGTGGTCGTCGAGGACGCGGACGCCGGTCGCGTCACGTTCGAGGTGGCGGCGGCGATCCACGCCGCGCTGCGCGTCCCCGCGCGGACCCAGCGACGCCGCGTCCCCGTCCACGCCAGCATCGGCGTCGCGCTCGCCGACCCGTCGGCCGTGACGCCGACCGCGATGGCGATGCTCGCGGCCGCCGACACGGCCCTGTACCGGGCGAAGGGGAACGGTCGCTCCTGCACGGTCGTCTACGACCCCTCGATGGGGTCGTCCGCGTCGTCCAAGCTCGCCGTCGCCGCCGAGCTCGCGGCCGCCATCGAGGCCGGCCAGCTCCTCCTGCACTACCAGCCGACCGTCGACCTCGGCACGGGTCACGTCGTCGGCCACGAGGCGCTGGTGCGGTGGCAGCACCCCCAGCGTGGCCTGCTGCTGCCCGGTGCCTTCCTCCCGACCGTGACCGAGACCGGTCTCGGGATGGCCCTCAACGCGACGGTGGTACGGCAGGCCGTGCAGCACCTGGCGCGGACGGCGGAGGTCGGGCGCTGGGTCTCCGTGAACGTCTCTGCGGAGCACCTCGGTGACGGGGAGCTCGTCGCGCGTGTCATCGACGACGTGCGGTCGCACGGCATCGCGTCCGGCCGGCTTGTCGTCGAGCTCACGGAGGGCGGCCTGGGTGACCCGGGCTCGCGGATCCGGCAGGAGATCGCCGCCCTGCGCGCGGCCGGGGTCCCGGTGCTCGTCGACGACTTCGGCACCGGTGCGGCGCCGCTGGCGTACCTGCGGGACCTGCCCGTGGACGGGGTCAAGCTCGACATGTCCTACGCCGCCGGCATCCCGGAGGACCCGGTCGCCGGACGGGTGTCCCGGGCCCTGGGCGCCCTGGCCCGCGAGATGGGGATGGTCACCGTCGCCGAGGGCATCGAGACGCGCGAGCAGGCCGCGTTCATGCACGCGTGCGGCTGGCGGTACGGCCAGGGATGGCTCTTCGGCGCCGGCCAGTCCGAGGCGGTCCTGCAGCTCGCGTACCGACCGTCCGGTGACCTGCCGGACGCGCTCGTCGACGTGGTCCCGCAGCCGCGGGCGGGTGTGGCCGCGACCGATCCCGCGACCGTTCCGTCGGACGGGCGTAGGGCGGACGCGGTGCCCGCGGTGCACGAGGTCCGACCGAGCGGCGCGACGGGAGCCGCGGCGCCGTAGGGTGGGGCCGTGGCGACGGCAGCACTGGTGTGGAACCTGGCGAACGGCGTGACCCTCGCCCGCATCCTCCTCGTGCCCCTCGTGGTCGTGCTGCTCGTCGCGGACGGCGGCGAGGGCGGGCCGTGGCGGTGGGCGGCAGCCGGTGCGTTCGTGCTCGCGGCCGCCACGGACCGTCTCGACGGGTGGCTCGCACGCCGGATGGACCAGGTCACGGACTGGGGCAAGCTCGTGGACCCCATCGCCGACAAGCTGCTCGTCGGCGCCTCCCTCGTGATGCTGTCGCTGCTCGGCGACCTGCCGTGGTGGGTCACCGTCGTGATCCTCGCCCGGGAGCTCGGGATCACGGCCATGCGCTTCGCGGTCCTGCGCTACGTCGTCATCCCGGCGTCCCCGGGAGGCAAGCTCAAGACCGTCCTGCAGTCCGTCGGGATCGCGCTGTTCCTGCTGCCGCTGGACCGGCTCCCCGACGTCGTGACGGTGGTGGCGTGGGTCTTCGTCGTCGCCGCGGTCGTCGTCACCGTCGTCACGGGACTGGACTACGCGCGTCGCGGGTGGCAGGTGCGACGGGCCGCGGTGTCGCCACCACCCGCCGAGGGGTGAGCGCTCCGGGCGTGGCAGGGCCGGGCGGCGACGAACGTGCCGGGGCAGCCCCGGCGGTCGCGGTCGACGTCGTGCGGACCGCCACCGGTCTCGGCGCGACCATCGCGGTGGCCGAGTCCCTCACGGGGGGCGCGGTGACGGACGCCCTGGTCACCGTCCCGGGCGCGTCCGCGTGCCTGCGGGGCGGCGTGGTGGCCTACGCGACGGACGTCAAGCGCGACGTCCTCGGCGTGGAGGCGACGCTCCTCGAGCGGCACGGCGCGGTGCACGCCGACGTCGCCGCAGCGATGGCGGCCCGGGTACGGGTCGTGCTCGGGGCGGACTACGGCGTGGCGACGACAGGCGTCGCCGGGCCGGACGCGCAGGACGGCCGGCCCCCCGGCACCGTGCACGTGGCCGTGAGCGGTCCGGACGGCACCCGCGTCCGGTCCTCGGGTCCCGCGGACCGACTGGCCGGCGGTGGCCGTCCCGCCGTGCGGGCCTGGGCGCGGGATGCCGCGCTCGCGCTCCTCCTGGAGGCGCTGACCGCAGCCGCGGAGAGCGGGTCGGCGCCGACGGTCCGAGGCCTGGACTGATCACTGGGCCGATCGGGTGCCCTCACCGGCGACAGTCGACCTGCCGCCACGGGGCGCGGCCGCCCCCGCGACGGCGACCGGAGGGCTCACGGCACGCACGGCGTCCCCTGAGACGCCGCTGAGCGGCCACGACGCTCGGCGGCAGCCACCGGGGGAACACCGCCCAGGTGGGTCGCGTTGGGCTGGGTGTGACGACGACGAGATCCCCGCAGCGCGCTGGCCGCGAACCTGTCCGCCCTGCGGGGTACGGTGGGACCCCCTCGCGGGTCCGACCCTCCGGGGTCGTCCGCCCCAGCAACCCGGGTGCTCCCCGCGTCCCGGTGCCGACGGAAGGAGGTCGTCCGATGGTCGTCCTACGACGTGAGATCGGTGACGTCCTCCGCGACGCACGCCAGCGCCAGGGGCGCACCCTCCGCGAGGTGTCCTCGGCGGCCCGGGTGTCGCTCGGCTACCTCAGCGAGGTCGAGCGGGGCCAGAAGGAGGCGTCCTCCGAGCTGCTCGCATCGATCTGCGACGCGCTCGACGTGCACCTGTCGGTGGTGCTGCGTGAGGTCAGCGACCGTGTCGCGGTCGCCGAGGGTCTTCTCGTCCCCGACACCGTGCCCGCCGACCTGGCCGCCGGCTGGGGCCGTCCGCGCACCGGCGAGAGCTGGTCGCGCTCCGGCGACGGCGCCCTCACGCCTGTCGGCTGAGGCGTCCGACCGGTCGGCCGGGACGCGGGGTCCCCGCGTCAGCGGCCCGTCTGGCAGGTGGGGCAGTAGAAGATCGGCCGCTCCATCGGAGGTCGGCGGGCCACCCCACGGACGACGGGCGTGCCGCACCGCAGGCACGGCCGTCCCGCGCGGTCGTGCACCCATGACGTGAGGCCACGCGGGCCGTCGCCCGTGGCCGTCGGCGTCGGCGCTGCCACGCTCCGTTCCATGAGCCGACGCGCGGTCATGAGCAGCGTCGGGACGTCGGTCACCTCGGCGGCCGGCGTCCACGGCCACAGCCGCCGCGCGTAGAGGGACTCCGCCGCGTACAGCGTGCCGATCCCCGCGCAGACCCTCTGGTCCAGCAGCACCTCGGCGATGGGGACGTCGCCGCGCTCGCTCACCCGGCGCAGGGCCTCCGCCAGCCCGAGCTGCGGGAAGTCGTCGGCGAGCACGTCCGGGCCGAGGTGGCCGATGAGCGTGTGCTCGTCGTCGGTGCGGACGACGTCCAGCATGCCCAGGCGGTGCCCGACCGCCGTCCACTGCGCCGTCCCCAGCACCGCGCGGACCCAGGGGCTCCGCGCGCGCGCCTCGCTCGTGCCCGTCCGGACGAGGCGCCAGGAGCCCTCCATGCGCAGATGCGTGTGGAGGCTCCGACCGTCGTCGAACCGCGTGAACAGGTGCTTGCCGTACGGGACGGTGCGCACCACGGTCGCCCCCACGAGGTCGACCCCGGCCGCCGAGGGCCACCGCAGCTCGGCACGCACCAGCTGCTGACCGGCGAGCGCTGCGTCCAGCGACCGCGCCGCACGCCGGAGGATGTCACCCTCGGGCACGGCTCACCGTCCGTCGCGGAGCCGCAGACCCCGGGGCGTCGCGGCGAAACCGGCTGTGGTCAGGGCGGTGGCGACCGGGCCGTCGAGGGTCGTCCGGTCCAGGACGTCGGCCCCGTCGATCCGCTGGAGCGTGAGTCGGCCGAGCCTGCCGGCCCGCGACGTCGTCGCGAGTGCCCCCGCCGCGGCGGCGAGAGGAGCGGTGTCCCGTGTGAAGGAGAGCACCGTGCGTCCACCTCGCTCGAGGTACAGCACGAGCGCGCCGCCCACCAGGACGACGACGGCGCCCGGCTTGCGTCCTGGTCGGTGCGCGCCGGGCCGCCGCACCCCCTCAGACGCACCGTCCTCGGCGGAGGCCGCACGGGCCGCCGTCGACGGCCCGTGCTGCTCCGGAGCGCTGTCGACCGGCGCCGGTGCGGAGGGCCACGCGAGCGCCGCACCGTACGGGTTCGCGGGATCCGTGGCTGCGAGGACGACGGTCGGCAGGTCCGACCGGGTCACGGACGTGCCGCGTCGGCTCGCCGGGTCGGGGGCGAGGTCAGCCGGTGCGTCGGCGAGCTCGTCGACGGCGTCCCGCGCGTCCTCGCGCAGCTCGTCCACCGCCCCCGGCAGGGCGAACTGGGACCCGCCGAGGTGCTCGACGAAGTAGCCGCGGCGGACCTTGCCGGCCTCCTCCAGACCGCTGAGCACCCGGTACACCGCGGTGAAGCGCCCGCCGATGCCCTCGGAGCCAGCGACCGCGCGCGTGAGCACGCCGTGCCGGTCGAGCAGCTGGACGGCGAGCGCGTGGCTGCGGACCGTCACGTCGGGTTCTCGTTCGGGCAGGAGCGACCACCGCCCTGGCGCGTCGGACGCTGCGGCCGGTCGCCCCGGTCGCAGGGCGATGCCACCGAGCGCACGCCCCGTGAGTGCTCGGCCACGCGGAGCCTGACGGCGGACCCGGTGCGCGGTCCCGCCCGACCCCGCCGCGAGCCGCGCGCGCAGCACCGCGAAGCCGTCGTTGGTGACCCAGCCCGCCCAGACGAGGTCCCACAGGGCCTCGGTCACCTCCGCCGTCGAGACCGAAGGCGCGGGAGGCGTCCCGGTGACGGGCGGCACGGGGACCTCCGGGGCCGCCCCGTCGGACCGCGCCCGGGTGCGGGCGGCAGGCTCCGCCGGTGGCGCGCCGGCGGCGTCCGCCACCAGCAGGGTCCGCACCCTGTCCACGAGACCGCTGAGGAAGAACGCCCCGCCGCCCGCGAGGGCCTGGACGAGCGCCGTGTGCACCGGACCTGCCAGGTGCGTCCCCGCCTCGCGCTCGGCGGGCGGCGCGAGGGTGAGGTCGGAGGTCCCGGCCGGGTGCAGGCTCACGAGACCGTCGCGGCCCGCGAGTGCGCCGTGCCCGGCCCAGAGCACCTCGCCGGAGGAGGTGAGCTCGTCGAGCATCGAGGGCGCGTAGTCCGTGATCCGCGCGGGGAGCACGAGGGTCTCCAGCGCGGACGCCGGCACGGCCGCCCCGGCGAGCTGCTCGACGACACGCGCCAACCCGTCGACCCCCCGCAGGGTGGTGCGGGGTCGGCGGGAGCGTGCGGCGGGGGAGGCGTCGGCGCGGTCCGGCGCGGCGTCGTCGTCGAGGGCTCGGCCGTCGTCCCCGCCGACCGTGGCGGGACCGACCCTGGCGGGTCCGGACGTGTGCTCGACCACGCCCTGCCACCGCGGCAGGAACACGCCCAGCCCCGGCTGGGCGACGGGCTCGACCTCGGCCCGCAGCGCGGCGAGCGACCGCCGCCGCAGGACGCGCAGCACGTCGAGGTCGCACCAGTCCTCTCCCGTCCCGCCGAGCGCCTCCGGCCGGAGCCGGCCGAAGGCCAGGACGCGCTGGGTCTCGAGCCGGCGCAGGACCTCCGTGACCACGCCGGTCCCCACGCCGAACCGTTCGGCCACGCGCGCCGCGGTGAAGGGACCGTGCGTGCGGGCGTGCCGGCGCAGCAGGTCCCCGAGCGGGTCCGGGACCAGCTCGGTGAAGACCTCCGGCACGCCGACGGGCAGGGCGACCCCGAGGGCGTCGCGGAGGCGCCCGGCGTCCTCGACGGCCGCCCACCACTCGCGGTCGCCGTGGCGCAGGTGCAGGACACGCCGGGACGTCACGAGCTCGGTCAGCCACGCGTCGACGTCGGCGTGGCGGTCCTCGCGGACGCGCTCGAGGACCTCGGTGGGGGTGAGCGGCCCGTGGCGGCGCACGACGTCGGCCAGGCCCTCGAGGTCCCGCGCGCGCCGGTCCGGCGCGGTGCCGGACAGCTCGGCCTCCGTGCGCACGACCGCCTCGGGGTCGAGCAGGTCCGCGAGCTGGGCGGCGCCGCCCTGGCCCAGGAGCTCGGCGAGGAGCGTGGGGTCGAGCGTCAGCGCCGCTGCCCGCCGCTCGGCCAGGGGCGCGTCGCCGTCGTAGAGGAACTGGGCGGTGTACCCGAACAGGAGGGACTGGGCGAACGGGGACGGGCTGGGGGTCGTGACCTCCACGACGCGCACCTGGCGTTGCCGGACCTGCAGCATGAGGTCGGTCAGCGCCGCCACGTCGAAGTCGTCCTGGAGGCACTCACGCGCCGCCTCGAGCAGCACGGGGAAGTCGGGGTACCGGGACGCGACGGAGAGCAGCTGCGCCGCGCGCTGCCGCTGCTGCCACAGCGGCTGGCGCCGGTCCGGCCGTCGACGGGGCAGCAGGAGTGACCGTGCGGCGGCCTCCCGGAACCGCGCCGCGAAGAGCGCGGAGGACCCGAGCTCGGCACGGACGGCCTCCGCGACCTCCTCGGGCTCGACGACGAGGTCGGTGAGGTCGACCTCCGGCCCGTCGCCCTCCTCCACCCAGCGCCCCGCCGCGACGTCCCAGGTGCCGCTGCTGGTGACGTCCGGCAGGCGCAGGACGATCCCGTCGTCGGAGTGCAGCGCAGCGGCGTCCAGTCCGTACCGGTCGCGCAGGCGGGCGGCGATCACCAGGGCCCACGGCGCGTGGACACGGGCGCCGTAGGGGGAGTGGACGACGACGCGCCAGTCGCCGATCTCGTCGCGGAACCGCTCGACCACGATCGTGCGGTCGTCCGGCAGCCGCCCGGTCGCGGCGCGCTGCTCCTCCAGGTAAGCCAGGAGGTTGTCGGTCGCCCAGTCGTCGAGCCCACCGGCGCGCACACGCCGCCGCGACTCCGCCGGGTCCGCCGCGGCCAGCTCCCGCACCCACCCGCCGAGTGCCCGGCCCAGCTCCGCCGGGCGGCCGGGGGAGTCGCCCTTCCAGAACGGCAGCCGGCCCGGGACCCCGGGCGCGGGGGAGACGAGCACGCGGTCGGGGGTGATGTCCTCGATCCGCCACGTGCTGGAGCCGAGGGTGAACGTGTCACCGACGCGGGACTCGTAGACCATCTCCTCGTCGAGCTCACCGACCCGCTTGCCCCCCCGCTGGGCACCGGGGCCGGCGCCGTCACCCTCCCCGCCGGTCAGCAGGAACACGCCGTACAGCCCCCGGTCGGGGATCGTGCCACCGCTCGTCGCGGCCAGGCGCAGGGCACCCGGACGCCCGGTCAGCACACCGGTGCTGCGGTCCCACACCAGCCGCGGACGAAGCTCCGCGAAGTCCTCGGACGGGTACCGGCCCGCGAGCATGTCGAGGACGGCACGCAGCGTCCCCTCGCCCAGCTCGGCGAACGGAGCGGCGCGGCGCACGACGGCGGCGAGGTCGTCCACCGTCCACTCGTCCACGGCGACCATCGCCACGACCTGCTGGGCGAGGACGTCCAGCGGGTTCTGCGGCACCGCGAGGGACTCGATCTGCCCGTCCCGCATGCGCTGGGCGATGACCGCCCCGGGGACCAGGTCCCCGCGGAACGTCGGGAAGAGCACGCCGCGCGACACGGCGCCCACCTGGTGGCCGGCGCGGCCGATCCGCTGCAGGCCGGACGCCACCGACGGTGGCGAGCCGACCTGGACGACGAGGTCGACGGCGCCCATGTCGATGCCCAGCTCCAGGGACGACGTGGCGACCACGGCCGGCAGGCGCCCGGCCTTGAGGTCCGACTCCGTCCGCGTCCGCTCCGTCCGGCTCATCGACCCGTGGTGGGCGCGCGCGAGGACGGAGGTGGGGTCGCCGGTGTCGATCCCCGCGGCGGCGCCGGACTGCGCCTGGACCTGGGCGGGCTGGAGCGTGCCGGGGTCCGGGACGTCCTCGCCCTGGCGCTCCGCCCACACCTCGTTCATCCGAGCCGTGAGCCTCTCGGCGCCGCGGCGGGAGTTCGTGAAGACAAGGGTCGAGCGGTGCGCGGCGACGAGGTCGACGACGCGCTCCTCGACGTGCGGCCAGATCGACGGCCGCGGCGGGGCGCCGGCCGCGGAGCCCGTGAGGTCCTGGGTGGGCTCCGGCACCCCCCGTCCTCGGCCCGGCCCCCGTGCCGACGACGGCGAGGGGCTCCCGGCCGACGCGAGGTCGGCCAGGTCGGGCACCGGGACGACCACCTCGACCTCGACACGCTTGGTCGACGGTGGCTGCACCACGGTGACCGTCCGGCCCCCGTCGGCCGTGGGCCGCGTTCCTGACAGGAAGCGGCTCACCGCGTCGACCGGTCGCACGGTCGCCGACAGGCCGACGCGCTGCGCCGGGCCGCCGTGCCGCTCCAGGAGCGCGTCGAGGCGCTCGAGGCTGACCGCGAGATGCGCGCCGCGCTTCGTGCCGGCGACCGCGTGGATCTCGTCGAGGATGACCGTGCGGACGCCGGCGAGCCCCGCTCGGGCCGCGGACGTCAGGACGAGGAAGAGCGACTCGGGCGTCGTGATGAGGATGTCCGGGGGGCGGGTCGCGAAGGACCGACGCTCGGACTGCGGCGTGTCCCCGGTGCGGACGCCGACCTCCACGTCCGCGACCACCAAGCCGGCACGGGCCGCGGCCTGCCGGATGCCCACCAGGGGCGACCGGAGGTTCCGCTCGACGTCCGCGGCGAGCGCCTTGAGCGGGGAGACGTACAGCACGCGGCACCGCTGCGCGGGGTCGGGCACGGGCTCCGTCATGAGCCGGTCGAGCGCCCACAGGAAGGCGGCGAGCGTCTTCCCCGAGCCGGTCGGGGCGACGACGAGCGCGTGGTCGCCCCGACGGACGGCCGACCACGCGCCGGCCTGCGCGGCGGTGGGAGCAGGGAAGGCGCCGGAGAACCAGTCACGTGTCGCGGCCGAGAACCCGGTGAGCGCCTCACGGGGGTCGCCCTCGTCGGGGCGCGTGGGGGCGGTCACCCGGTCATTGTGTCCGCTGGGTCCGACACGGCGCTCGCGGTCGTGGTCCGGACCTGTGGGGACGCTCAGCCGACGTCGGCGGCCGGCGCCGCCTGGTGCGCGCGGGGAGCCGGGAGCTCGCCGCATGGCACCCTGGTGGCGTGCGCTACAGCGAGTTCAGGGAGCTGGTCACCGACGTGCTCGGTCCGATCGGCCCGACCCTCGTGCGCGACCAGGTCCTCGGTCCGCTGGGGGACCGGACCGCGCAGGAGGCCCTCGACGACGGCCTGGACCCCCGGCTCGTCTGGCGCGCCCTCTGCGACGCGATGGACGTGCCCGACGGCCTGCGGTGGGGTCACGACCGACCGCGCCGCGCCCGGGACTGACGGCTCCGGGCGGGCCCGGCCCGGCCCGGGCGGGGGAGCGGTGGGGCACCGGACGTGGCTGACGGTGGCCTGTGACGGTCCTCCGGCGTGTCGGCGTCGCCAGCGACGCTGTCGAACAGGTGTTCGTCTAGCATGGTCCCCGGGGCGGTCGTCGTCGCTGTCGTCCACAGCGGGCACGGCCTCCCGGAGGTCGTGTCGGTGGCGGGACGTAGCGTCGGCGTACGACATCGGACCTGAACGACAGGGGCGGCAGACGCCCCCTGAGACCTGAGGTGGACACCATGCCTGCTCCTGCAGACCGCACCAAGGCGCTGGAGGCCGCTCTCGGCCAGATCGACCGCCAGTTCGGCAAGGGCTCGATCATGCGGCTCGGCGACGAGGGCCGGGCGCCCGTCGAGGTGATCCCCACCGGGTCGATCGCCCTCGACATCGCGCTCGGCATCGGCGGCCTCCCGCGTGGCAGGGTCGTCGAGATCTACGGCCCCGAGTCCAGCGGCAAGACCACCGTCGCGCTGCACGCCGTGGCGAACGCCCAGCGTGCCGGCGGCATCGCGGCGTTCATCGACGCGGAGCACGCGCTCGACCCGGAGTACGCCAAGAAGCTCGGCGTGGACACCGACGCCCTGCTCGTGTCCCAGCCGGACACCGGTGAGCAGGCGCTGGAGATCATGGACATGCTGATCCGCTCCGGCGCGATCGACGTGGTCGTCATCGACTCTGTCGCCGCCCTGGTGCCGAAGGCGGAGATCGAGGGCGAGATGGGGGACAGCCACGTCGGTCTCCAGGCCCGGCTCATGTCCCAGGCGCTGCGGAAGATCACCGGGGCGCTCAGCGCCTCGGGCACGACGGCGATCTTCATCAACCAGCTCCGCGAGAAGATCGGAGTCTTCTTCGGGTCGCCGGAGACGACGACCGGCGGCAAGGCGCTCAAGTTCTACGCCTCCGTCCGTTTGGACATCCGCCGGATCGAGACGCTCAAGGAGGGCACGGAGGCGGTCGGGAACCGCACCCGCGTCAAGGTGGTCAAGAACAAGGTCGCGCCGCCGTTCAAGCAGGCGGAGTTCGACATCCTCTACGGCGTGGGCATCTCCCGGGAGGGCGGGCTCATCGACCTCGGCGTCGAGCACGGCTTCGTCCGCAAGTCCGGCGCCTGGTACACGTACGAGGGCGACCAGCTCGGCCAGGGCAAGGAGAACGCCCGCGGGTTCCTGCGCGACAACCCCGACCTCGCCGACGAGATCGAGAAGAAGATCAAGGAGAAGCTCGGCATCGGTGCTCGCGTCGACGCGCCGGCCGACCCTGCCTCCGGGGTCGACTTCTGACGCGGTCACCCGAGCCGCCGGAGACCGGTTCGGCGGCGCAGGACGCCGAACCGGATCCCGAGTCCGTGGCGCGCGCGATCGTCCTGAGGCTCCTCACCGGTGCTCCACGCAGTCGGCACCAGCTCGAGCAGGCGCTGGCGAAGCGTGGCGTCGACGAGCAGGTGTCCGCGCGGGTCCTCGACCGCTTCACCGAGGTGGGGCTCGTGGACGACGCGGAGTACGCCCACATGCTCGTCCGGTCGCAGCGTGAGAGCCGTGGACTCGCTCGGCGGGCGCTCGCGCTCGAGCTGCGGCGTCGGGGCGTCGTGGGTCCGCACGCCGACGACGCCCTGGCGACCGTCGACGCGGAGGACGAGGAGGAGTCGGCCCGGGCGCTGCTGCGACGCAAGTGGCACGCCGGGCGGGACCTCGCCCCGGAGGTCCGCGCTCGCCGTGCCACGGCCATGCTTGCGCGCAAGGGGTACCCCGGTGCGCTCGCCGGGCGGCTCGTGCGGGAGATGATGGAGGAGACGCGGAGCGACGACTCCGAGGATCGTCACGATCCGTGGGATCCTGGGTCGCTCGACTAGGTCACGGCGCACGGAGGAAGCTGCATGGGTGAGGTCGCGACGGTCCTCGTCCTCCTGCTGGCCTGCCTCGTCGCCCTCGTGCTCGTCCTCCTGGCCCGGCGGGAGGCGGAGGCGCACCGCCGCCAGGCGCTGGAGGACGTCACAGCGCAGAAGGACGAGGCGCGGGCCCGGCTCGACGAGCTGAACGCCCGAGCGGACCGGCTCGCGCGGAGGGAGCAGGAGGTCGTCGAGGAGCGTCACGAGCTGCGACGGCTCACGGAGACCGCCGAGCGGCGCATCGCGGAGGCGGAGACCGAGCGGGAGACCGCTGCGAAGCTGCGTGCGGAGGCCGAGGCACGCCGAGCGGAGGCCGAGCAGATCCGCGGGAGCGCCGACCTCGTGGTCACGGAGCGCCTGGAGGCGCTGTCCGGCCTCTCCGCGGAGGAGGCCCGGCACGAGCAGGTCCGGCTCGCGCTGGCGCGCGCGGAGAGCGAGGCCGCGGCCCAGGTGCGCCGCGTCGAGGCCCGGGCCCGCCGGACCGCGGACGACCGGGCGCGTGGCGTCGTGGCCGCCGCGGTCCAGCGGCTGGCGGGACCCACGAGCTCCCAGAGCGTCGTCACCGTCCTCCCGTTGCCGGCCGAGGAGATGAAGGGCCGCATCATCGGCAAGGAGGGCCGGAACATCCGCGCCTTCGAGGCGCTGACCGGTGTCAACGTCATCGTCGACGACACCCCGGACTCCGTGACGCTCTCGAGCTTCGACGCCGAGCGGCGGGAGGTCGCCGCCGTCACGCTGGCCGCCCTCATGGAGGACGGTCGCATCCACCCGCAGCGCATCGAGATCGCCTACGCCGACGCACTGGCGGGGGCGCAGGCGCGGGCCGTCGCCGCCGGGCACGAGGCGGCGGAGCGCGCCGGGGTCGAGCGTCTGCACCCGGAGCTGGTCGAGGTGCTCGGGCGGCTGCGGCTGCGGACGAGCTACGGGCAGAACGTGCTGGCGCACCTCGTCGAGTGCGCGCACATCGCCGGTGCCATGGCGGCCGAGATCGGCGCCGACGTGGAGACCGCCCGGCGCGCCGCCTTCCTCCACGACGTCGGCAAGGCGCTCACCGCCGACCGTCCCGGCACCCACGCCGCCCTCGGTGCGGAGCTCGCGCGTCGCCTCGGGGAGTCGGACGTGGTCGTCAACGCCATCGCCGCGCACCACGACGAGGTGCCCCTGGAGTCCGTCGAGGCCGTGCTCGTCCAGGCGGCCGACACGTGCTCGGCGGCGCGACCCGGGGCCCGTCGCGAGGAGCTCGACCAGTACATCGAGCGCATGGACACCCTGGAGGCGCTCGTCGCCGCGCACGAGGGCGTGCGGCGCGCCGTCGCGATGGCGGCGGGGCGCGAGGTCCGGGTCGTCGTGGAACCCAGCGTCGTCGACGACCGTGCGCTGCCGGAGATGGCCAGCGCGATCGCGCGCCACATCGAGAAGGACCTGAGCTTCCCCGGCGAGATCACCGTGACGGTCGTCCGCGAGCTCCGCGCGAGCGCCACCGCCGGCTGACCCCGCGACCCAGGTGGCCGCAGGGGATCAGCGTCCTGCGGTGAGTCCAGGCCCCGTGGTGTTGGCGGACAGCTCCGTCTCGACGACCGGGTCGACCTTGCCCTGCTGGGGTCCGGTCCGTCGGCTGATCCACCTCGCCAGCGAGGACAGGGCGATGTTGATGATCAGGTACACCCCGGCGCCGACGACGAAGAGCGCGATGAAGTAGTCGTTGCCGAAGTACTGGGCGTTGTTCTGGACCGACTTCAGCAGCTCCGCGTACCCGACGATGAAGCCCAGAGAGGAGTCCTTGAGCAGGACGACCAGCTGCGCGATGAGGCTCGGCAGCATCGTGCGGACGGCCTGCGGCAGCAGGATCGTGAACAGGGTCTGGAACCGGGTGAGCCCGATCGCGTAGGCGGCCTCCGACTGGCCCTTCGGCAGCGAGGCGAGACCGGCTCGGAGGATCTCGGCGAAGATCGCCATGTTGTAGACGACCAGGCCGAAGACGACCGCCTGGAAGGCGCTGAGGCCGAACGCGAGCAGACCGAAGAACATCATGAGCAGGACCGGCAGGCCGCGGAACAGCTCGATGATGAGCAGGGAGGGCAGCCGCAGGACGCGCGACCGCACCGTCCGCCACACGGCGAGCAGGAGACCCAGGGCGAGCGCGACGGGTGCCGCCACGGCGGCGGCCCGCAGCGTCGCTCCCAGGCCGTTGACGGCGATCGACCGCCAGACGTCGGCAGCGTCCTGGTTCTTCGGCGGGTCGTACAGGACGTCCCACCGCTCGGCCGTGAACAGACCCTGCTGGGCGGAGTAGCGCACGCCGGCGCCGATCACGAGGAGGAGCAGCAGCACCCCGACGACCGAGCCGATGAGCTCGCGTCGGCGGGCGACCGGCCCGGGGGCGTCGTAGAGGATCGAGGTCATCGGCTGAACGCCACCTTCCGCTCGACCGTCCCGGCGAGGAGTCCGAGGGGGATCGTGATGAGCAGGTAGAAGAGCGCCACGCCGACGAGCAGCCACAGGCCCTCCGCCGCGTTCGTCGTCACCAGACGGCGACCGGTCGCGGTGAGCTCCACGACGGCGAAGCCGGCCGCGACCGAGGTGTTCTTCGTGAGCGCGATGAAGACGTTGATGAGCGGCGGGATCACGGTGCGCAGCGCCTGCGGCAGGACGACCTGGCCGAGCGTCTGCCCGAACGTCAGGCCGATGGCCCGGGCGGCCTCGGCCTGACCCACGCCGACGCTGTTGATGCCCGACCGGACCGCTTCGGCCACGAAGGCGGCGGTGTAGACCCCCAGGCAGATGACCGCCGTCCAGAAGCCCAGCGGCGGCAGGATGCCGAACTGCGGGGCGACGAACACGAAGAAGAAGAACACGAGGGTCAGCGGCATGTTGCGCAGGATCTCGACGTACGTCGCCGCGAAGACACGCAGCGGCGCCAGCGGCGAGACGCGGAACGCGGCGAGGACGAGGCCCACGCCCATGGCGATGACGGCGGACCACAGCGTCAGCCGAAGGGTGATCAGGAACCCTGAGACGTAGGTGTCGAGGTTCGCGACGATGGCGTCCACCGGGGACTGCCTCCTCTGTGCGGGGCGTCGGGCGCGGCCGAGGTGTCCTCGACCGCGCCCGACGTGCCGGGGCCGTCAGTAACGGTCGACGGCGGGCGGCTCGGGGGTGGGCAGCACGGCGCCGGCCGTGGACTCCCACGCCTCCGTCCAGCTGCCGTCCTCGTACATCTCCTCGAGCTGGTCGTTGATCCACGTGCGGAGCTCGTCGTCGCCCTTGGCGAGCCCGATGCCGTACGGCTCCTTCGTGAAGGGCTCGCCGCGGACCTCGAGGTCGTCGTTCTCGGCCGCGAAGCCGGCGAGGATGACGTTGTCGGTGCTGACCGCGTCGACCTGGCCGTTGCGCAGGGGCTCGAGGCACTCGTTGTACGCGCCGAACGGCACGACCTCGGTGTCAGGGAAGTTCTCGAGCAGGTTCGCCTCGGGCGTGGACCCCGACACCGTGCACACGCGCTTGCCCGCCAGGTCGTCCGGCCCCTGGATGTCCTCGTTGTCGGCGAGGGTGAGGATCGACTGGCCGGCCTCGTAGTACGGGCCGGCGAAGTCGATCCGCTCCTTGCGGTCGTCGTTGATCGTGTAGGTGGCGATGACCAGGTCGACCTGACCGTTCTCGATGAACGCCTCGCGGTTGGCCGAGATGGTCTCGACCCACTCGATGCCGTCCTCCTCGATGCCGAGCCGCTCGGCGAGCAGCTTGCCGATCTCGACGTCGAACCCCTCCGGGACCCCGTCGGGCCCGACGAGCCCGAACAGCGGCTGGTCGAACTTCGTGCCGATGGTGATCGAGCCCGCCTCGGAGAGCTCCGCCATCGTGGAGCCCTCCGGGAGCTCGCCGGCCGCGGCGTCGTCGCCGCCCTCCGCGGGGCTCTCCTCGCTCGTGCCACCGGTGTCGGTGTCGCCCTCGGCCGGCTCCTCCGCGTCGCCACCACCGCAGGCGGTGAGCGTCAGCGCGGTGACGGCCATGACCGCCACCAGTCCTCGACGTGTACGCATGGTCTCCTCCTCAGTGGGGTCTCGCCCGGTCGGGCGAACCTGGGTCGTGCCCTCGCGGGTCGGCGAGGTCGGGCGTCCGGTGGCCGCGTCGGTGCGGCCCCGGGAGTCAGTGGGTCAGGATCTTGGACAGGAAGTCCTTCGCGCGCTCGCTGCGAGGCGCGGTGAAGAACGTCTCCGGCTCGGCCTCCTCGACGATCTGGCCGCCGTCCATGAAGACCACGCGGTGCGCCGCGCGTCGGGCGAAGCCCATCTCGTGCGTGACGACGATCATCGTCATGCCGTCCCGGGCGAGGTCCGTCATGACGTCGAGGACCTCGTTGATCATCTCCGGGTCGAGGGCGGACGTCGGCTCGTCGAAGAGCATCACCTTGGGGCGCATCGCCAGCGCACGGGCGATCGCGACGCGCTGCTGCTGGCCGCCGGAGAGCTGGGCGGGGAGCTTCTGCGCCTGGTTGGCGACGCCGACGCGGTCCAGGAGCTCCATCGCGAGCTTCTTGGCCTCGGCGCGGCCCATGCCCTTGGCCTTGATCGGCCCGAGCGTCACGTTCTCCAGCACCGTCTTGTGCGCGAAGAGGTTGAACGACTGGAACACCATGCCGACGTCGGCCCGCAGCCGCGCGAGCGCCTTGCCCTCCGCGGGCAGCGGCTGGCCGTCGATCGTGATGGTGCCGGAGTCGATCGGCTCGAGCCGGTTGATGGACCGGCACAGGGTCGACTTGCCGGACCCGGACGGCCCGATGATCACCACGACCTCGCCGCGGTGCACGGTGAGGTCGATGTCCTGGAGGACGTGCAGGGCACCGAAGTGCTTGTCGACGTCCGCCAGGACGACGAGCGGCTCTCCGACCGCCGCGGCAGCGGTGCCGTCGGCGCGGGCGCGATCATGGGCCATGGGGCGAAACTAGAGGCCATTCATGGTCATGACCAGTCAGTCGTGTTTCATTCGTGCAACAGCGGGTCAAGTCCAGACCCGGCCACCACCCCGGTGCCGGTGCCGTGCGCCCCGCGCCGTACCCTGGTGCGGGTGAGCACGACCCTGCCGGAGCACCGCACCGCCGCGCCCCTGTCCGCGCCCGCCTCGGACCGGACGGGCGCCGCCGTCGCGGCGCGGGGCACCTACGTCGTGCGGACCCTGGGCTGCCAGATGAACGTCCACGACTCGGAGCACATGGCCGGCATGCTCGAGGCGGCCGGCTACGTCGCCGCCCCGGCCGAGTCGGCCGCACGCTCGGAGGCGGACGTCGTCGTCATCAACACCTGCGCGGTGCGGGAGAACGCCGCGACGCGGCTGTACGGCAACCTCGGCCAGCTCGCAGCGGTGAAGAGCAGCCGCCCCGGGATGCAGATCGCGGTGGGCGGCTGCCTGGCGCAGAAGGACCGTGCCGGCATCGTCGAGAAGGCGCCGTGGGTCGACGTCGTCTTCGGCACGCACAACCTCGACGCCCTCCCCGTGCTGCTCGAGCGGGCGCGGCACAACGCCGCGGCACAGGTCGAGATCGCCGAGTCGCTCCAGGTGTTCCCGTCGACGCTGCCCACCCGTCGCGAGTCCGTCTACGCAGGCTGGGTCTCGATCAGCGTGGGCTGCAACAACACCTGCACCTTCTGCATCGTGCCGCACCTGCGTGGCAAGGAGCGCGACCGGCGTCCCGGCGAGGTCCTCGCCGAGGTCCAGGCGCTCGTCGACGGCGGCGCCATCGAGGTGACGCTGCTCGGGCAGAACGTCAACAGCTACGGCGTCGAGTTCGGGGACCGGGGCGCGTTCGCGAAGCTGCTCCGCGCCGTCGGGGCCGTCCCGGGCCTCGAGCGCGTGCGGTTCACGTCCCCCCACCCGGCCGCCTTCACCGACGACGTGATCGCCGCGATGGCGCAGACGCCCACCGTCATGCCGCAGCTGCACATGCCGCTGCAGTCGGGCTCCGACCGGGTGCTGCGCGCGATGCGGAGGTCGTACCGCTCCGACCGCTTCCTGGGCATCCTGGACCGGGTGCGGGCGGCCATGCCGGACGCCGCGATCACCACCGACGTCATCGTCGGGTTCCCGGGGGAGACGGAGGAGGACTTCGCCGAGACGCTGCGGGTGGTCGAGGCGGCCCGCTTCACCTCGGCGTTCACGTTCCAGTACTCCCCGCGGCCCGGGACCGCCGCTGCCGACCTGCCGGACCAGCTGCCCAAGCCCGTCGTCCAGGAGCGCTACGAGCGCCTCGTCGAGCTGCAGGAGCGCATCTCGGCGGAGGAGAACGCCCGGCAGGTCGGACGGACCGTCGAGGTCCTCGTCTCCGAGGGGGAGGGCCGCAAGGACGGGGCCACGCACCGCGTCACGGGCCGCGCCGCCGACAACCGCCTGGTCCACCTGGCGGAGCCGGCCGACGTCGCCGCGTGGCATGCGGCACGTGCCGGCGACGACGTCGACCCGCGCAGCGCCCACGACGTGCCCGACGACGTCGCGCGGCCCGGTGACCTCGTGACGGTGGTGGTCACGCGCGCCGCCCCGCACCACCTCGTCGCCGACTCGGCGGTGGGGGGCGGCCCGTACTCGGTCCGCCGGACCCGTGCCGGCGAGGCCTGGGCCGCGCGCGAGCGTGCCCGCGGCGGCGAGGACGCGCACGGGCACGGCGCCGCTGCCGCGACCACCTCAGGGCCGGTGCTGCTCGGGATGCCCTCCGCCCGCTGACGCGTCGTCGTCGGGCACCAGGCCCGCCAGGGCCGCGAAGAACTGCACGCCCGTGCCCAGCCCGCACGCGACGAGCTGCGCGAGCTGGGCGTCCGTGACGCCGTGCTCGAGGTCGACCGACACCTCGGTGTACAGCGCCACCCTCTCGTCCTCCTCGCGCAGGTACACCTTGGGCCAGATGCGCTCGCGGTTCCAGTCGTTCACGGCCAGCAGGGTCGCCGTCCGGCGCGAGGCCGGCAGCGTGCGGTGCCACCGACCGCGGACCTGCAGCACCTCCTCGTCCTCGCCGGTGAGGATGAACCAGAACCGGTCGCCGTCCCACGTGCCGGTCAGGTCGCCGTCGTCGTCGAGGCCGACGGAGTACCCGCGGGAGACCAGGTACGACTGGACGCGGGCGCGGCGCAGGGGCGTCGTCCGCTGCGGCGGTGCGTCAGGGGCGGGGCGACCTCGTGCTGCGGGGCGGCCGCTCGGTCGGGTCGTCACGGCGCCTCGCCCGCGGGGTCCGGGTAGAGCTCGTCGAGCTCGTCGAAGAAGACGCTGGCCGAGCTGAGCCCGCACTGGACGAGCTGGCCGAGCTGGTCGTCGGTCACCCCGTGCTCGAGGTCGGTCGCCACCTCGCACGTCACGTGCACCATGCCGTCGTCCCGGACCCGGACGTACGCCTTGGGCCACAGCCGCTCGCCGTTCCAGACGTTGCAGATCTCCAGGACCTCGGTGAGCCGCTCGATGGAGAACTCGCGGTTCCACTGACCCCGCACCTGGAGGATCTCGGACCGCTCGCCGAAGCAGAAGAAGTAGAAGAGCCGGCCACGCCACAGCCCGCCGATGTCGCCGTCGCTGTCCACGAAGTAGGTGTATCCGTGCGCGGCGAACCAGTCGGTCAGCCGCCTCTGCGACAGGGGGGTGGGGACGTCGTCCGCGACCGTCTGCGCCGGCGCGTTCCGCTGGGGCCCGCCCAGGAGACCTGCGAGGGGGCGACCGGCGGCGCCCGGTGCGCTGCCGGTCCGCGCGGCGACGGCCGACAGCGGCCCCGTCAGCCCGCCGACCCTGCGCACCCACGCGAGGAAACCCATCGGTTCACCTTACCGACCCGCTCTCGGGCCGGACCGCCGGCGCCGGGGTGAACCGCAGGCCGCCGTCGTCCTGTCGGCCGGGGGCCAGGGGCGCGGGCGCCCGGCGGTACCGTTCACGACGTGCTCGTCACCGCCGCGCTCGTGCCCGAGACCGTGCTCCTCCTGCCCGGGACCGCCGGCGCCGCGACGGTGCTCGATCCGGAGCGCGCCGCGGCGCGCGAGGCCGTGCGGCGGCTCCTGGCGGCCGGCCCGGAGCGCGTCCTCCTCGTCACCTCCCCGCCGCGCTCCGTGCAGGACGTCGTCCTCCGGCACCCGCTGCGGTCGACGACGACCGCCGCGGGGATCCCGGACGAGCGGTGGTCCCCGGGCGGGACGGCGGCACCGGGGACGGCGGGTCCGACGACGGCGACCGTGGTCGGCGACCCGGGCGCGTCGGTCGGTCTGGCCCTCCTGGCCGAGGCGGGGTGGGACGGCGTCACCGACGCGCTGCTCGTGGCTGGCGCCCCGCGCGACCCCGAGGCCCTGCGCGCGCTCGGCGCCGCCGCCACGGCCGACGGCGCGACGGCCGTGCTGCTCCTCGGGGCGCTCAGCGCCCGTCGGGGACCGGACGCGCCCCTGCCCGACGACCCCCGCGCGCCCGAGACCGACGAGCAGCTGGAGCGCGACCTCGTCGCCCTCGACGTGGACGCGGTCGCACGGCTGACCGGCCAGGACGGCACGCTCGCGGCCGACCTGGCGATCAGCGCGTGGGCGCCGTGGCAGGTGCTCGTCGGCGCCGCGGGCGCCGCCGCCGGCGGCCCGGACGGGAGCCCGCTGCTCCACGGCACGCTGCTGCACTCGGCGGTCCCCCTCGGCACCACCTACCTGGTCGTCCACTGGGCGCCGGTGTGAGCCGGCCGGTGGTCGCGGTGGTCGGACCGACCGCCACCGGCAAGTCCGACCTGGGGCTGGAGCTCGCCGCGGCGCTGGGCGGCGAGGTCGTCAACGCCGACGCCATGCAGCTCTACCGCGGCATGGACGTCGGCACGGCCAAGCTGCGGCCGGGTGCCCGCCGGGGCGTGCCGCACCACCAGCTCGACGTCCTGGACGTGGAGCAGGACGCCACCGTGGCCGCGTACCAGCGGCACGCACGGGCAGACGTCGCCGCCGTGCTGGCGCGAGGGGCGAGGCCGGTCGTCGTCGGCGGGTCCGGCCTGTACGTCCGTGCCCTGCTGGACCGGATCGAGTTCCCGCCCGCCGACCCGGTCGTCCGCGCCGAGCTCGAGCAGGAGGCTGTCGAGCGGGGCCCCGGGCTCCTGCACGACGAGCTCGCCCGGCTGGACCCGCTGGCCGCCTCCCGCGTGGACCGCGCCAACACCCGGCGGATCGTCCGTGCTCTCGAGGTGGTCCGGATCACCGGGCGGCCGTACTCGGCGACGCTGCCCGAGCACCTCTACGCCGTCCCCGCGGTGCAGATCGGGCTCGACTGCGACCGCGCGGTGCTCGACCAGCGCATCGAGGCCAGGGTCGCGCGGATGTGGCGCGAGGGTCTCGTCGACGAGGTGCGCGGCCTCGCCCCCCGGCTGGGCCGGACGGCGGCACGGGCCGTGGGGTACGCCGAGGTGCTGCAGGCCCTCCGCGGCGAGACCACCGAGGGGGAGGCCCGCGCCGCCGTCGTCGTCGGGACGCGGCGCCTCGCGCGCCGGCAGATGAGCTGGTTCGGTCGGGACCCCCGGGTCCACTGGCTGGACGCGCGCGACCCGGACCTCGCCGCGCGGGCGCTCCGGCTGGTGGCCGCGGCCGACGACGGCGCGCTCGCCGACCCGGGTCAGCGCGACCGTAGGCTGGGTTCGTGACCGCCGCCCCGGACCCCAGCCGCCGAGCACCCGCCGCGCCGGTGCGGCCGGAGAGGCTCGCGGTCGTCAAGGGCCACGGCACGGAGAACGACTTCGTCCTCGTGGACGACCGGGCCGGCGCCCTGGACCTGCTGCCCGCGGACGTGCGCTTCCTCACCGACCGCCGCGCCGGGCTTGGCGCCGACGGTGTCATCCGCCTCGCGCCGAGCGCGGACCTGCCGGAAGGGCGTGCCTGCCTCGCGGAGGACGCAGCCGCGGTGTGGTTCATGGACTACCGCAACGCCGACGGCACGGCGGCGGAGATGTGCGGCAACGGCGTCCGCGTGACGGCGCTCTTCGCCGAGCGGCTCGGGGCGTGGGACGGCGCGGGCGAGCTGGTGCTGGGCACGCGGGCCGGCGTGCGGCGCGTGCGGCGCGTGCTCGACCCCACCGCCCCCGCGGCGGACGCCGTCGGTCCGCCGTGGTACGCGGTCGAGATGGGGGCGTGGCGGCTCGTCGGCGGGGGCACCGACACCGCGGGCGACGCCGAGGTCCACGTCCACGGCCTCCCGGTCGCCCGACCCGGTCTGTCGGTCGACGTCGGGAACCCGCACACCGTCGTGGCGCTCGCCGACGTGCGCGAGCTCGAGGCCGCGGACCTCGCGGCCGCGCCGCAGGTGTCACCGGCCCCCCCGCACGGCACGAACGTCGAGCTGGTCGTCCCGCTCGGGGAGCACAGCGGCCCCGACGGCCTCGTCGGAGAGGTCCGCATGCGGGTGCACGAACGGGGGGTCGGCGAGACGCGGTCCTGCGGCACGGGGGCGTGCGCGGCGGCGATGGCCGTGCGCACCTGGGCCGGCGCCGGGGCCCCCGACGCGTGGTGGGTCCACGTGCCCGGCGGGACGGTGCAGGTCACTGCGCTGCCGGGCGGGCGCGTCGAGCTCGCCGGGCCGGCCGTCCTCGTGGCGGACGCCGTCCTCGCCCTGCCCACCCCGTCCTGACCGCAGTCGGGCGCCCTGGAAGGTCGTCCCCGGCCGGCGTCCCGGTCGCCCCGCGCCGCGCCGCGCCTCACTCGGCGGAGGCAGGTCGTCCGACGCGCAGCACGCGGAATCCCTTGGCGCTCGCCACCCGCTCCACCGGGCAGCCCAGCCCGTCGTGCAGCCAGGCGTGCAGGGAGTCGGCGCCGAGGTTGCGCTGCACGACGAGGTGCGCCTCGCCGTCGGGCGTGAGCCGCGCCAGCCACGTGCCGAGCAGCTCGTGCAGCGCGGCCTTGCCGACCCGGATCGGGGGGTTGGACCAGAGCGCCGTCGGCCGCAGCGCGGGCGGGACGTCCTGCGGTGCCACGGCCGTGACGTTGTCCACGCCTAGCCGGCGCGCGTTGCGGCGCACGAGGTCCAGCGCACGCTCGTTGACGTCCACGGCCCACACGCGCGCCGCGGGTGAGAGCAGTGCCATGGTCAGTGCGACAGGTCCCCACCCGCAGCCCAGGTCGACGAGGTCACCGGTCGCCGGTGGCTCGGGGACCGAGCGGAGCAAGACGCGCGTGCCGAGGTCGACGTGGTCGGGGGAGAAGACCCCGCCCGCCGTCTCGACCTCGAGCTCGCGCCCGGCGAGGACGACGTGCAGGGTCCGCCGCTCGCCGTCCGACGCGGGGACGGCGGTGAAGTAGTGGTCCTCGGGCACCGCGGGCCCCTCCTGGCGGGTCGGCACGGCCCCGGCGGGAATGGCCGGGGCCGGGCTCACGCTATTCGGTCGCGGGGTCCCGGACGTGCGTGCGACCCTGAGGACGACGAGAGGAACCGATGACCCACCCCAGCACCGACGCCGCTCCGGGCGGCGACACGCAGGACACCCCGACGGCCGGGACGTCCGCCGGGCGCGACGACGCGCACCCGGTGCCGGCACCGACCGACGAGGGAGCCGGCGGCCCCGGGCGGCGCGACGAGGCCCCCTCGGCGGGACGTCGACTCGTCCCCGACGACGTCGTCGCCCGCGTGCTCGCGCGCGCCGGGACCGCCGTCGACGCGGGGGAGACGCGCTGGACCGACGACGACGGGGAGCAGCTGGACCGCGAGGAGCGTGCCGCGCTGCGACGCGTCGGCGGCCTGTCGACGGAGCTCGCCGACGTCACCGAGGTCGAGTACCGGCAGCTGCGCCTGGAGCGCGTCGTGCTCGCCGGCGTCTGGACCTCCGGGACGGTCGAGGAGGCGGAGCTCTCGCTGCGGGAGCTCGCGGCCCTCGCCGAGACGGCGGGGTCCCAGGTGCTGGACGGCATGCTGCAGCGCCGCGCCCACCCGGACCCGAGCACGTACTTCGGCTCCGGCAAGGCGGCCGAGCTCGCCGAGGTGGTGAGCAGCGAGGGCGCCGACACCGTGATCGTCGACGCGGACCTCGCCCCCTCGCAGCGCCGCGCCCTGGAGGACATCGTCAAGGTGAAGGTCATCGACCGCACCGCGCTGATCCTCGACATCTTCGCCCAGCACGCGAAGTCCAAGGAGGGCAAGGCCCAGGTCGAGCTGGCCCAGCTGGAGTACCTGCTGCCGCGCCTGCGCGGGTGGGGCGAGTCGATGTCCCGGCAGGCCGGTGGCCGGGTCGCCGGCGGCGAGGGCATCGGGTCGCGCGGACCCGGTGAGACGAAGATCGAGCTGGACCGGCGCCGGATCCGCGCCCGGATGGCGAAGCTCCGGCGCGAGATCGCCGCCATGGCTCCCTCCCGGGAGACCCGACGCTCCTCCCGGCGGCGCCACCAGGTGCCGTCCGTGGCGATCGTCGGCTACACCAACGCCGGCAAGTCCAGCCTGCTCAACCGGCTGACCGGAGCGGGCGTGCTCGTCGAGAACGCCCTCTTCGCGACGCTGGACCCGACGGTGCGGCGCGCGCGCACCCCCGACGGCCGCACCTACACCCTGTCGGACACGGTGGGGTTCGTCCGGTCGCTGCCGACCCAGCTCGTCGAGGCGTTCCGCTCGACCCTGGAGGAGGTGGCGGAGGCCGACGTGCTCCTGCACGTGGTCGACGTGTCGCACCCGGACCCGGAGGGGCAGATCGCCGCCGTGCGGACCGTCCTGGCCGACATCGAGGGTGCGGACGCCCTCCCCGAGATCGTCGTGCTCAACAAGGCCGACGTGGCGGACCCCGAGACGGTGGCGCGCCTGCGCCGCCGCGAGCCCCGCTCCGTCGTCGTCTCGGCGCACACCGGTGCCGGGCTCGAGGAGCTGACGGAGCAGGTCGCCGAGGCGCTCCCGCGTCCGCAGGAGACGGTCGACGTCGTCGTGCCCTACGGGCGCGGTGACCTGGTGCACCGGGCTCACATGGAGGGCGAGGTCGACGCCGAGGAGCACACCGCCGCGGGCACCGTGCTCCGGGCGCGCGTCACCTCGGAGCTGGCGGCGGAGCTCCGCGCCGCCGCCGTCGCCTGACGCGACGCCCGCGCCTGGCGGTCGGTGCGTCGCCGTCGTGGGGACCGTCCGGGCACCGCCGTGGTGGGCCGACTACCCTGCTCCGGTGACCTCCCGGACCGAGTCCCGGACGCCCCAGGGGTCGGACGGGTCCGACGCCCCTGGGCGGCCCGGCCGGCGCGACCCGGCGGACGCGGACGAGCAGCCCGACGCGCCCGGCGTCGGGACGCTCCTCGACCGCGCCGTGGCCGCCCTGGGGGGCAGCCCGCGGACCGGCCAGCGCGACATGGCGGAGGCGGTCGACGAGGCTCTCGGTCGCCGTGAGCACCTCCTCGTCCAGGCCGGGACGGGCACGGGGAAGTCGCTGGGGTACCTCGTGCCCGCCGTGCGGCACGCGGTCCTGACCGGCGAGCGCGTCGTCGTCTCCACCGCGACCCTGGCCCTGCAGCGCCAGGTCATGACGCGCGACCTGCCGCTCGTGGCCGAGGCCGTGGCACCGGCGTTGCCCCGTGCCCCGCGGATCGCCCTCCTCAAGGGCTGGCACAACTACGTGTGCCTGCACAAGGTCGCGGGCGGGTACCCGGACGAGGACCCGGCGCTGTTCGAGCTGCTGCCGACCGACCGCGCCGGGGACCACCCACCGGCGACGGGCGCACCCGCCGAGCTCGGGCGCCAGGTGGTGCGGCTGCGGGAGTGGTCCGGGCAGACCCGCACCGGTGACCGGGACGACCTTGACCCCGGTGTCACGGACAAGGCGTGGCGACAGGTGTCCGTGACGTCGCTGGAGTGCCTCGGCGCGAAGTGCCCCCTGCTGGACGACTGCTTCCCCGAGCGGGCCCGGACCCTGGCGCGCGAGGCCGACGTCGTCGTCACGAACCACGCCATGCTCGGCATCGCCGCGGGCGGCTCGCCCGGCGTGCTCCCGGAGCACGACGTCCTCGTCGTCGACGAGGCGCACGAGCTCGCCGACCGGGTCACCGCGCAGGCGACGGTGGAGCTGTCGGGTGCGTCCGTGGAGCAGGTGGCGCGCACGGCCCGACGGCACGGGGGCGTCGTCACGGACGACCTGGACGTCGCGGGCCGTGACCTCGCCGCGGCGCTCGAGGAGCTGCCGGAGGGCCGGTTTCCCGGAGGCCTGCCCGGCGGTGTCGCCCTCGCGGTCGGCGCGGTCCGGGACGCCGCCCGGGGGCTGCTGTCCGCCCTGCGGCCGGCGGAGGGCGCGCCGGCCCCGACCGCCGAGGGGGGCGTCAAGATGGCGGCCTCGGCCGTGCTCACCCTCATGGAGGTCGCCGAGCGGATGGTGGGCGACCCGGCACGGGACGGCCGCGACGTCCTGTGGTGCACGCGGGGGGAGGGGTGGGGTCGCTCGGGCGGTCCACGCCTGCAGGCGGCCCCGCTCGTGGTGTCCGGACTCGTGCGGACCCACCTGCTGGCCGGCCGGACGGCGGTCCTCACCTCGGCGACCCTCTCCCTGGGTGGGACCTTCGCTCCGCTCGCCCGTGCGGTCGGGCTCGACCCGGCGCGCGGTGACGTGGCGCCGGAGGGCTCGCGTCGCACGGAGGACGCGAGCTCGGGGGACGAGGACGCGACCTCCGCAGGGCCGTGGCGCGGCATGGACGTCGGCAGCCCCTTCGACTACCCCCGCCAGGGCATCCTCTACGTCGCTCGGCACCTCCCGCCCCCCGGCCGCGACGGGCTGACGTCGGTGCAGCTCGACGAGATCGCCGAGCTCGTGCAGGCGGCCGGCGGTGCCACGCTCGGGCTCTTCTCCTCCCGCCGCGCCGCTCAGGTCGCCGCCGAGGAGATGCGCTCCCGGCTCGACGTGCCGGTGCTGTGCCAGGGCGACGACCAGCTGCCCACGCTGGTGCGGCGCTTCGCCGAGGAGGAGGCGACATGCCTGTTCGGCACCCTGTCGCTGTGGCAGGGGGTGGACGTCCCCGGTCCCGCCTGCCGGCTCGTGGTCATCGACCGCGTCCCGTTCCCGCGCCCGGACGACCCCGTGAAGGCAGCCCGGACGGAGGCGGTGCAGTCGGCCGGCGGCAACGGGTTCATGACCGTGGCGGCCACCCACGCCGCGCTGCTGCTCGCGCAGGGCGCCGGCCGCCTCGTCCGCAGCGTGACGGACCGCGGCATGGTGGCGGTCCTCGACCCTCGCCTGGTCACCGCCCGGTACGGCGCCTTCCTGCTGGGGAGCATGCCGCCGCTGTGGCGGACCACGGACCCGGCGGTCGCACGGGATGCGCTGCGTCGCCTCGCGGGCACGACATGACCGTCCGGGCCCGGCGCCCCTAGAGTCGATCAGGTCCGTCAGGTCGCCGCGCGATCGCGGACGTCCCCCGCCGAGGGGCGGTCCACCGCCCGTCCTGTCCCCGCGCCACCACACGACGTCCAGGAGGAGCGCCCATGGCCCACGAGCACCGCCCCGACACCGACGACCTCGGTCGTGACGACCCACGCCCGCAGGGTCGCCGGACGACCAAGCTCGCCGTCGTCGGCGCCGGCAGCGTCGGGGCCACGATGGCCTACGCCGCGCTCATGCGGGGGGCGGCCAGGACGGTGGCGCTGTACGACATCAACGCGGCCAAGGTCGAGGCGGAGGCGCTCGACATCGGCCACGGGATCCAGTTCATGCCCATGGCCGACGTCATCGGGTCGGACGACATCGAGGTGTGCCGCGACGCCGACGTCGTCGTCGTGACGGCCGGCGCCAAGCAGAAGCCGGGGCAGTCGCGGCTCGATCTGGCCCAGGCGACCGTCTCCCTCGTGCGCTCCATGCTCCCGCAGCTGGTGTCGGTGGCGCCCGACGCGATCTACGTCATGGTCACGAACCCGGTGGACATCGTCACGTACGCGGCGCTGAAGGTCTCCGGGCTCCCGGAGAACCAGCTCTTCGGCTCGGGCACGGTCCTCGACTCGTCGCGGCTGCGCTATCTCCTGCACCGGCACACCGGGGTCGCGGTGCAGAACATCCACGCGTACATCGCGGGGGAGCACGGCGACAGCGAGATCCCGCTGTGGAGCTCGGCGTCGATCGGTTCGGTGCCGCTGACCGACTGGCCCGGGATGGTCGGTCCGGACGGACGCGTGTCCGGGCGGCTGGGGCCGGACGACCGCGAGCGGATCGCCGAGGAGGTCGTCAACTCCGCGTACCGGATCATCGCCGGCAAGGGGGCGACGAACTACGCCGTCGCCCTCGCGGGGTCGCGGATCATCGAGGCGGTGCTCAACGACGAGAACCGGATCCTGCCGGTCTCGTCCTTGCTGCAGGACTACCGCGGGATCTCGGACGTGTGCCTGTCGGTGCCCTCCGTCGTCGGACGTCAGGGCGTCCAGGCCCGTCTGGAGATCAGCATGTCCGACGACGAGCTCGCGGGGCTGCGGCGGTCCGCCGACGCGCTGCGCGACGTCGCACGCCAGTTCGGCCTCTGACCGCACCCGGGCGACGGGGAGCGGCCCCCCGGGCTGCCGGAGGCCCGGGAGGCTGGCCGGCTCGCCCGGGCGCGCGCCGTCAGAGGCTGCGGAGGACGCTCACGACGCGGCCGAGGACGACGGCCTCGTCACCGGGGATCGGCTCGTACGCCGCGTTCTGCGGCAGGAGCCACACGTGCCCGTCCGCCCGCCGCAGCGTCTTGACCGTCGCCTCGCCGTCGATCATCGCCGCGACGATCTCACCGTTCTCCGCCACCGGCTGACGCCGGACCACGACCCAGTCACCGTCGCAGATCGCGGCCTCGACCATGGAGTCCCCGGACACCCGCAGCAGGAACAGGTCGCCGTCACCGACGAGCTGGCGAGGCAGGGGGAAGACGTCCTCGACGACCTGCTCGGCGAGGATCGGGCCGCCCGCGGCGATGCGACCGACGACCGGCACGTACGACGGCGCCGCGACGTGCGTGGCGTGGTCGCCCGAGTCCTCGGGGGCGACGGGCCGGTCGTACGGTGCGATCGAGCGGGAGTCGTCGGGGTGGACGACCTCGATCGCCCGGGGCCGGTTCGGGTCCCTGCGGAGGTAGCCCTTGCGCTCCAACGCCGTCAGCTGGTGCTTGACCGAGGACGGGCTCGTGAGACCGACCGCCTCCCCGATCTCGCGCATGCTGGGCGGGTAGCCACGGCGCTCCACGCTCGAGCGGATCGTCTCCAGCACGAGGCGCTGCCGGGACGTCAGGCCGTCGGCGTCGCCGGGGCCGTCGGGCAGGGCGTGGACCGTCGCGAGCGGCTCGCCCTCGTCACGGGTCGGCGGTCGGCTCGGTGCCACGTCTCCTCCTGAAGCTCGCTCTGCGCTGGTTCCTGCTCACCGGTGGTGCGGGCCGTGTCAGTGGTGGGTGGTGTGCTCCTCCACGTCGGCAACCCTAGGACGCCGGACCGCCGGGATCAAACACCTGTTCGACAGCGTGTCGCCCGGCGTCCGGCGGCCGAGGGCACCGCGAGCCGTACCGCCAGCCCTGGACGAGCGGCGGCCGGCGTGCTACAACTCGTACAGACGTTCGACGTACAGACGTTCGAAGGCCTCCTCCTCGAGAGGACCGCGACGCCTGGCAGGACCGAACCGGAGGCACACCATGAGCACCACGACGACCGCGAGGATCCCGAGCACCATGCGCCCCGCCACGGCCGGCGCCCTGCGTCTGACCCGCCGGGGGCGTGCCGCCGTCGTGCTGCTCGCCGGTGGCCTCGCGGCCGGAGGGGTGCTGTCCGCGCAGGCGGCAGCCGCCGGTGGCCCCGGCGGTGCGGTGCCGGTGACCGCGTACGTCGTCGAGCCGGGCGACACGGTGTGGGAGATCGCCGAGGCGGTGGCGAGGCCGGGCCAGGACGTGCGGGACGTCGTGGCGCGGATCGAGGACCTCAACGGCCTGGAGGGCGGGCAGATCCACGCGGGTCAGCGTGTGGTGGTACCCGCGGGCTGACGTCGCGATCCCGCACGGGCGTGCGCGAGGACGCCAGGGGCGACAGCGGGGGCTGCTTGCCGTCGGTGCGGTGCGCTGCGTAGCGTGACGGGGCCGCGACACCAGCCCGGAGCTGGTCGTGCCCTGCGCGGCACGCTGGGAGGCTGAGGTGCACTGCCCGTTCTGCCGCCACGGGGACTCGCGGGTCGTCGACTCGCGCACCTCGGACGACGGCTCCGCGATCCGGCGTCGCCGTCAGTGCCCGGAGTGCCTCCGCCGGTTCACCACGATCGAGACGGCGAGCCTGTCGGTGGTGAAGCGGTCCGGCGTGACCGAGCCGTTCAGTCGCGAGAAGATCGTCAACGGCGTGCGGAAGGCGTGCCAGGGCCGGCCCGTGAGCGAGGACGACCTCGCCCTGCTCGCGCAGCGCGTCGAGGAGACGCTGCGCACCACCGGGAGCGCCGAGCTCGACGCCCACGAGATCGGGCTGTCGATCCTCGGACCGCTCCGCGAGCTCGACGAGGTGGCGTACCTCCGCTTCGCCAGCGTCTACCAGGCGTTCGACTCCCTCGAGGACTTCGAGGCCGCCATCACCTCCCTGCGCGCCCGCCGCGAGGCGGAGGCGGCCGACGGCTCCGGCGACGGCCCGGTCCGCCCGGCCGCGCCGGCGGGCGACCCCGACCAGGACGTGCTCGCCGCGCACCCGTCCTGACCCCGCCGGTCACGGCGGCCTGGGCGCCCCGGCGCCCGTGCCCCCGTCCCGCGTGCGCTCGCGGTCCGTCCCCCTGGGTGTGACGCTGGGGCGCACGACGAGCACCGGTGGGGGCGAGGCGTCCCCACCCGGACGACGCGAGGAGGCACGCCGTGGACGAGGCCGACGACGGTAGGCAGCAGGCGCTGGGCGACCTCGGGACCTACCTCAACGACCACCTGGCCGGGTCGGTCGCAGGGGCGGAGCGGTTCGCCCGACTCGCTGCCGCACTCGGCTCCACGTCCGTCGGTCCCGCGATCTCCCGGGTCGCCGCCGAGGTGGCCGAGGAGAGGGACGAGCTGCGCAGCATCATCCAGTCGCTCGATCTCGGCCCCCAGAACCGTGCCAAGCAGGCCTCGGCATGGCTCGGCGAGCACGTGTCGCGACTCAAGGCGTCACGCCGGAGCCTCCGCCGGCGCCGGACCGACGCGATGCTGGAGGTGGAGCTGCTCCGCAGCGCCCTCGTCGGCAAGCTCGGCGTCTGGCAGGTGCTGGAGGGCCTCGACGGCGGGCTGGGCATCGACGCGACGCGCATGACGGAGCTGCGCGCCCGGACGTCGGAGCAGGTCGCGACGATGGACGACGTGCACGCACACGTGCGTGCGAGGGTGATCCGCGCGCTGGTCTGACCGTCGGGGCCGCGCTCAGGGCCTCTGCGTGTCGTCGTCGCGGCGGAGCGGGAACCTGTCCATCACCTGCTCCCGGACGACCCTGCGGAGGACCTTGCCGATCTGCGAGCGCGGCAGGTCGCTGACCACGACGAGCTCGCGCGGGTGGGCGTACCGCGCCAGCCGGTTCTCGCTCCAGGCGCGGACCGCCGACAGCTCGACCCGCGAGACGCCCTCGGCCAGCACGACGGCGGCCACGACCCGCTCGCCGAGATCGCCGCCGGGGACCCCGACCACGGCGACGTCCTCGATCTCCGGCATCGCCCGGAGCGCCTCCTCCACCTGGGACGGGTACACGTTGAACCCGCCGGTGATGATGACCTCCTTGATGCGGTCGACGAGCCGCACGAAGCCGCCGTCCTCGACGACCACGACGTCGCCCGTCCGCAGCCACGTGCGCCCGTCGTGCTCCACCAGGACCTGGGCCGTCTCGTCGGGGCGCTGCCAGTAGCCGGCGAACACCTGCGGCCCGGCCACCTGGAGCTCGCCGCGCTCTCCCGGACCGACCTCGCGCGTGGGGTCCTCGGGATCGGTGACGCGCATCCACGTGGACGGGAAGGGCAGCCCGAGCGTGCCCGGCCGTCGCGCCGGCGACAGCGGGTTGCCGAGCGCGACCGGTGACGTCTCGGTCATCCCGTACCCCTCGACGAGGAGTCCGCCCGTGACCGACTCCCACGCCTGCGCCGTGCGGGCCGGGAGGGACATGGCCCCGGAGATGCTGTGGCGGATCGAGGTGAGGTCGACGCCACGGGCGCGCGCGGCCTCGGCGAGCCGCTCGAACATCGGCGGCACCCCGGGCAGGAACGTGGCGGGCCGGCGCCGCTGCGCCTCGAGGACCGTGTCGACGTCGAAACGGGGGAAGACGACGACCGTCGCCGCGACCCGGACGGCGTACGTCAGGCAGAGCGTCAGGCCGAACGCGTGGAAGAACGGCAGGGCGGCGTAGACGGTCTGGGTCGCCTCGGCGTGGCCGGTCCACGCCTGACCCTGCGCCGCGTTGGCCGCGACGTGGCGGTGCAGCAGCACGGCGCCCTTCGGTACACCGGTGGTCCCACCGGTGTACTGCAGCAGCGCGACGTCGTCGACGGACGGGTGCGGGGCGTCGTCGGGCAGCGGCCGCGCGCGGCCGACGAGCCGGTCCCACCGGGGCACGTCGGCGGGGACCGCGGACCGCATCGTCTCGCGGGTCCGGCGGGCGGCGGCCACCGGGAGCCGCAGCGCCAGGCGCTTGGCGAGGGGCAGGTCCGCGCTGAGGTCGACGGCGACGACGTGGCGCACGTCGGTCCGCGGGCGTGCGGTCAGCACGGCGTCGACCGCCTTCTCCCACGCGACGACGACGGTGGCGCCGCTGTCGCGCAGCTGGTGCTCCAGCTCCGCCGCGGTGTAGGTCGGGTTGTGCTCGACGACGACGGCGCCCAGGCGCAGCACGGCGTAGAAGGCCACCACGTGCGTGGCGCTGTTGGGCAGGACCAGCGCGACGCGGTCGCCCGGCCCGACGCCGAGGTCGCGCAGGGCACCGGCGGCCCGCTGCACGCGGCGGTGCAGCGTCGCGTACGTCGTCACCGCACCGAGGAAGTCGGTGGCGATCCGGGAGGGGTGGGCCTGCGCCGCCCGGTCCAGGTTGCGGGTGACCGGTTCGGTCACCGCCGCGATGTCGACCGGTACCCCCGGCCCGCACGAGGCGGTCCATGGCCGCAGCGGGTCGGGCTGGGTGCGGGTCGCGTCGTCGTGGGTCACGGGATCGACACTACCTACGCCAGCGTAGGTTCGCGGCCGTACGGGCGCCGTGACGGGTCCCGGGCGGCGTGACGCGCGTCTCTCAGAGGTCGCTCGACCGGGGCGCCCAGATGTTGATGCCGGCGTCGACGGCGTGCTGGTCGATCCGGCGCAGCTCGTCGTCGCCGAACGCCGGGCCGTGCAGGGCAGCCAGGTTCTCGTCGAGCTGCTCGGGCGAGCTGGCGCCCACCAGGACCGAGGTGACGCGCGGGTCCCGCAGCGCCCAGGCGAGCGCCATCTGCGCCAGCGTCTGGCCACGGTCCGCCGCGATCCCGGCGAGCGCGCGCAGGTGCCCGACGACGTCCTCCGTGAGGAAGTCCGGGCGGAACGAGCCGCCCCGCGACGCGCGCGACCCCTCCGGGACGCCGTCGAGGTACTTGGACGTGAGCATGCCCTGGGCGAGCGGCGAGAACACGACCGCACCGAGTCCAGCGTCCCCGAGCACGTCGAGGAGGCTCCGACCGTCCGCGTCGTCGTCCGGCTCCTCGATCCACCGGTTGAGCATCGAGTACGAGGGCTGGTGGACGACGAGGCGCAGGCCGATCCGGTCCGCCACCTCCAGGGCCTCGGACGTCCGGCGGGCGGAGTAGGAGGAGATCCCCGCGTACACGGCACGGCCGGAGTCGACGGCCGTCTTCAGGGCGCCCAGCGTCTCCTCCAGGGGCGTCAGGTCGTCGAAGCGGTGGCTGTAGAAGATGTCGACGTGGTCCAGCCCGAGGCGGCGCAGCGACTGGTCCAGGGAGGCGAGGAGGTACTTGCGCGAGCCGTACTCGCCGTACGGGCCGGGCCACTGCCGGTAGCCGGCCTTGGTCGTCACGACGAGCTCGTCGCGCAGACCGCGCAGGTCGGTGGCGAGCATGCGGCCGAAGCTCTCCTCGGCATGCCCCGGCGGTGGCCCGTAGTTGTTCGCCAGGTCGATCTGGGTGATGCCGCGGTCCACGGCGCGCAGGACGATCGCGCGCTGCGTCTCGTACGGGTCGGCCGACCCGAAGTTCTGCCAGAGCCCCAGCGACACGGCCGGCAGGTCGAGGCCGGAGCGGCCGGCCCGGCGGTAGGTCATGGCGTCGTAGCGGTCCTCCGCGGGCACGAACATGCCACCGACCGTACCCGGGCGGACGTCAGCTGAGGACGCGCAGCCGGATGGTCTGGGACATCGTGCCGAGCGTCGCGCACACGTCGGGGCCGAGGTCGCTGCCGACGTCCGTGACGACGTAGCCCAGGTCGCCGCGGGTGGACAGCAGCTGGGCCTCGATGTTGACCTCGTGCTCGGCGAGCACCTTGTTGATGCCGGCCAGGACGCCCGGGGTGTTGCGGTGCAGGTGCACGAGCCGGTGGGACCCGGTCCGCTCGTCGAGGGCCAAGTTCGGCAGGTTCACGCTGAGCGTGGTGGAGCCGTGCGTGACGTACTGGAGCAGCTTGCCGGAGACGAACTGCCCGATCGCCTCCTGCGCCTCCTCGGTGGAGCCCCCGACGTGCGGGGTGAGGATGACGTTCGGCAGACCGCGCAGGTCGGACTCGAAGGCGTCCCCGCGCCGCTTGGGCTCGTCGGGGAACACGTCCACGGCCGCGCCGGCGATGTGGCCCGACAGGACGTGGTCGCGCAGGGCGGCGTAGTCCACGACGAAGCCGCGCGACAGGTTGAGGAAGATCGCGCCCTCGCGCATCCGGGCGAACTGGGCCGCCCCGAACATCCCCGCGTTGCCGTCCCGGCCGTCGACGTGCAGCGTGACGACGTCGGCGGCCTCGAGCAGCTCGTCCAGGGTGTGCATGCGCCGCGCGTTGCCGAGCGAGAGCTTCTCGGCGGAGTCGTAGAACACCACCGACATGCCCAGCGCCTCGGCGAGCACCGACAGCTGCGTGCCGATGTTGCCGTAGCCGACGATCCCCAGCGTCCTGCCCCGCACCTCGTGGGCGCCCTCGGCGGACTTGTCCCAGATCCCCGCGTGCAGCGCCTTGTCGCGCTCGGTGAGGCGGCGCGTCAGCGCGATGATCTCCGCGAGGGTGATCTCCACGACCGACCGCGTGTTGGAGAACGGCGCGTTGAACGCGGCGACCCCGCGGTGGGCGGCGGCCGACACGTCGATCTGGTTCGTCCCGATGCAGTACGCACCGACCGCCAGCAGGTCCGGGGCCTGGTCGAGCACCCGCTCGGTCACCTGCGTCTTGGAGCGGATGCCCAGCAGGTGCACTCCCTGCAGCGCCTCGGCGAGCTCCGCCTCGTCGAGCGCGCCGTTGCGGGTGATCACCTCGACCCCGTCGGAACGCAGGATGGAGGTGGCGACGGGGTGGAGGCTCTCGAGGAGCAGGGCACGCAGCACGGCATCATCATCGCGCCATCGCCCACGACGCTCCACAGCGGTACCGACAGGCGGACCCGGCGGCCGGCGCCGTCGTCGACGGGCGGGGCCGTCCGCGATCGGTGACGATCGAGGGATGAGGACGTGGGAGGGCCCCGACGGGCGCCGAGCGCTGCGTCGCTCGAGGCGCGCGCAACGCCGGGCGGAGGGCCGCGGGGTGCGCCGGACCGGTCCGGCGGTGCTGGGCCTCACCGTCGCGGCGTCGCTCGCTGGTGGCGGCTGGTGGGCCGCGGAGGGCGCCGGCTGGGAGGCGCGCACCGTGACGGACCTGTGGTCCCCGCGCGCGTACGTCGAGGTCCAGGGCGAAGCCGTCGCCGTGCCGCGCCCGGAGCCGGCGGACGGTCGGCAGCTCCCCGCCGTGCCGGTGACGACGACCGGCTCCTACGCGTTCCTGCACACCGACGACGCCGGGGCACCGGTGGGTTACGACCCGTGCCGTCCCGTCCCCTACGTGACGAACACCGCCGGGCAGCCCGCGGAGCTCCCGGGGGTCGTCGACGAGGCGGCCCGCATCGTGTCCGAGGCGTCCGGCGTGCTGCTCGTCCACGCCGGCGAGACCGACGAGGCGCCGACGATGGACCGTCCCCTCATCCAGCCCGACCGCTACGGCGAGGACTGGGCCCCGGTCCTCGTGGCGTGGTCCGACGAGGCGGGGTTCCGCGAGCTCGAGGGCCAGGTCGCCGGGATCGGCGGATCCGCGGCCGTGCCCGGTCCCACGGGGGAGGGGCGCTGGCTCGCGGCGGGGCGCGTGGTCCTGGACGGCCCCGACCTGGCCGCGATGCTGGACCGCCCCGACGGCGCGGAGCAGGTGCGGGCCATCGTCGTGCACGAGCTCGCGCACGTCCTGGGCCTGGACCACGTCGACGACACCGGGGAGCTCATGCACCCGCTGACGCGGGAGCGGAGCGACCTCGGACCGGGCGACCGGCAGGGTCTGGCTCTGCTCGGCCAGGTGACTTGCCGGCCCTAGGTCCCCGGTCGGTCAGCCCACCGTCGGGAACCCGTCCGGCAGCCCCTCGGCGGCGAGCACGCGCAGCGTCCTCGTCGGCCGGGTCATCGCGACGTAGAGGTCGCCGGGGGACTCCTTGGCGATCCGCCGCGGCTCCACGAGGACCACGACGTCGAACTCCAGCCCCTTCGTCTGCCGCGGGGTCATGACGGCCACCCGGGCGTCCAGCGGCGACCCGCCGGCCGCGTAGAGGTACGTCGCGAGGCGGGAGGCCAGGAGCTGCTCGACGACGCCCGGCGCGTCCTGGGCCGCGGCCACGACGACGACGCGCCCGCCCTCCTCGGCGGTCCCGTCCAGCACCCCGAGCTCCGCGAGCGACGACTCCACCGCGCGCACCAGCGTGCCGTCGTCCACCTCGGTGCCGACGTGGACGCGCAGGGCGTCCGGGACGTCCCGCGCCGACGTCTGCGGCGAGACGGGCAGGCCCGCCCGCTGCGCGACCGCCTGGGCCGCGCGGGCGACGACCGCGGGGGTGCGGTAGTTGACGGTGAGCTCGGCCAGTCGCCACGAGCCCCGCAGCACCGGGTCCAGCGCGGCGGACCAGTCCCGGGCACCGGCCGCAGCAGAGGTCTGGGCGACGTCGCCGACGACGGTCATCGACCGGGTCGGGCACCGGCGCAGGAGCATGCGCCACGCCATCGCGGAGAGCTCCTGCGCCTCGTCGACGACGACGTGACCGTACGTCCAGGACCGGTCCGCCGCGGCCCGCTCGGCCGTGGTGAGCGCCGGGCCCGCGGGCCCGAACCGCTCGGCGAGCTGCTCGGCGCTCACCATGCCGCGCCCGGCGCCCGTGGACCGCAGGACCTGGCGCGCGTAGTCCAGCTCCTCCTCGCGGCGCCGGGCGTCGGCCGCCGCCTGCGCCCGCGCGGCCTGGTCGTCCTCGCCCAGCAGCTCCGCGGCCTCGTCCAGGAGGGGCACGTCGGCCGGCGTCCACGGCGCGTCCGGGCCGCGCAGCAGGAGGTGCCGCTCGCGCGCGGACAGCCGGGGCGCGGCCGCCTCGAGCCGCGCCGGCCGGGTCAGCAGGTCCGCGACGAGCTTCTGGGGCGTCAGCGGCATCCAGGCGAGGTTGAGCGCGATGCGGACCTCGCGGGTCGTCCGCAGGTCCTCGACCACCTCGGCGCGGTCCTCGGGGGCCACGGCGAAGCCGAGCTGGGCGACGTACTGGTCCGCGAGGCGCTGGAGCATCTCGCGGACGAACACCACGCGGGCGAGGTTGTGCGGCCTGCCGGTGCGTCGCGCCTTGCCGATCGCGTCCGCCACGTCCTGCGGTCGGACGACGACGAGGCGGCCGTCGACGCGGATCTCGACCGGCTCGCGCGGCGTGCGCTGGCGCTGACGGACGGCACGGGCGAGCACCTCCGCCATGACGGCGCGTCCCTTGATCTCGGCGGCGGCGTCCGGCTCGCTGCCCGTCGCGGTGACGCCCGGGAAGAGCTCCTCGACCGTGGCGGCGACGACGCCCGTCTCGCCCAGCGACGGCAGCACCTGGTCGATGTAGCGCAGGAACGTGCGGCTGGGCCCGACGACGAGCACGCCGGAGCGCTCGAGAGTGCTGCGGTGCGCGTAGAGCAGGTACGCGGCACGGTGCAGGGCGACCGCCGTCTTGCCCGTCCCGGGTCCTCCCTGGACGACCAGGGTGCCGCCGAGCTCGGAGCGGATGATCGCGTCCTGCTCCGCCTGGATCGTCGCGACGATGTCCCCCATGCGGCCGGTGCGGGCCGTGGCGAGCGCCGCCAGCAGGGCGCCCTCGCCCGCGACCGTCCCGACCGACGCGGCGGCTCCGGCGTAGGCGTCGAGGTCGAGGATCTCGTCCTCCAGCCCGGTGACCGTCCGCCCGCGGGTCACGAGGTGGCGGCGCCGGACGACGCCCTCCGGCCGCGCGGACGTCGCGCGGTAGAAGGGCCGCGCGGCGGGCGCCCGCCAGTCCGTCATGAGCGACGTCTGGTCCTCGTCGGTGAGGCCGATCCGGCCGATGTAGAGCGTCCCGCTGGTCCCGCCGGCAGCGTCCGGGGCCGGGGCCGCGTCCTCGGCGAGGTCGAGACGCCCGAAGCACAGCCGCTGCTCCACGGCCTCGAGCTGCGCGATCCGGTCCTCGTAGAGCGTGGCGAAGGCGTCGCGCTCGGACCGGTTCTGGGGCGAGCCCGACGGTCCCACGCGCCGCGTCTGCGACAGCCGGGCCCGCGTCGTCGCGCGGAGCCGGTCGAGGCGGGCGTACCGCTCGTCGACGGCGCGCTGCTCGTGCTCGAGCTGGTCGTGCAGGTCAGTCACGGGCCCCCCTGGGACGTCCACGCGCGCGGAACGGGCCGTCCATTATCCGTCCTGCGGGACGTGGCGACGACGGACCCCGGTCCCTGGCGCGCCGACGCCCGTCCTCGTCGGGCACGAACGGTCCGTCCGACTAGGATTCGAGCGCAGATCGGCGTCACCAGGGCGCCGGGCCGGCGCGGTCGCCGGGAGCCGGCGCCGGTGACGTGCCGGTACGCAACGACGGAGAGGGGTCGTGGTGCTGGCAGTCGAGTCCGACCCCCGCTCCCTGCGGGTGCTCCTCGTGGAGGACGACGACGGCGACGCGCTCCTCGTGGAGGAGCTCTTCAGCGACGCGAACGTGCCGGTGGAGCTCACCCGGGCGCGGAGCCTCGAGGACGCCGCGGAGATGCTCGACGTCGACTGCGTGCTGCTGGACCTCGGGCTCCCCGACGCCGCGGGCATCGGCGCCCTCGAACGGATCCTCGCCTCGCCCCGCACACCGGCGGTCGTGGTGCTCACCGGCATGGCCGAGTCGGGCGCGGGGCTGCGTGCCGTCGCGGCCGGCGCCCAGGACTACCTCGTCAAGGGCGACGTGAGCCCCGAGCTGCTGTCGCGCGCGGTCCGCTACGCGATCCAGCGCCGGCACGCGGAGATCCAGGAGCGCGACCTGTACCGCGCCCAGCTGCGCGCCTCCGAGACCAGCCGCCTCGAACGGGCGCTGCTGCCGACGCCCCTCGTCGCCGACGGCGCGCTCGAGGTGCTGGTCGGCTACCGCGCCGGCCGGGACGGTCTGCTCGGTGGCGACTTCTACGACGTGGTGGAGCGCTCCGACGGCTCCGTCGCCGCGATCGTCGGCGACGTGGCGGGGCACGGCCCGGACGAGGCCGCCCTGGGCGCCACCCTGCGGACGGCGTGGCGGACCTCGGTCCTGGCAGGTCTCCCGGCGGAGCAGGTCCTCGACGTCACCGAGCAGATCCTCGCCGCCGAGCGGGGGCGCCCCGAGATCTTCGCGACGGCGGTCATGGTGGTCATCCAGCCCGACCGGCGGTCCCTGGACCTCTTCCTGTGCGGCCACCCGACACCCTTCCTGCTGGGCATCCCGACGGCCCCGCTGCCCAACGACATGCGGGGGCGGGCGCTGGGCATCCCGGTGCACGGGGGCTGGAGGTCCCAGCGCGTCGAGCTGGGGGACCGCTGGCGCATCGTGCTCTTCACCGACGGCGTCCTGGAGACGACGATCGACGGCGGCAGCGGGCGCCTGGGCGAGGAGGGCCTCATGGAGGTCATGGCCGAGCAGGTCCGTGCCGAGGCGCAGGAGCAGCCCCGCGCCGCCCGCCGGCCCCTGGTCGACCGCATCCTCGAGGCGGTGCGTGCGCGTCACGGCGGTGACCTGGTCGACGACACGGCACTCGTGGTGCTCGGCTGGGGAGCGCAGTCGTGATGCGCGGCACGGACTCGCTGCGCCGGCGCCTGCAGCTGGCGCTGACCGTCGCCGGGACGGTGCTCGCCCTCATGGTCGCCGGCACGGCGACGGCGCTCGTGCAGCTGGACCGGAAGATCGAGGACCTGGTCGAGGTGTACTTCGTCGCCATCAACCAGGGGACCTCGGGCTACCTCTCGCTCGTCAACGCCGAGACGGCCGTCCGTGGCTACGCCCTCACCGGTGACGCTGCGACCCTGGAGCCGTTCGAGCTGCTCGCCTCCGGTGAGGCGGCGGAGCAGACCCAGGAGCCCGACGTGGACGCGATCGCTCTGCTGGAGGAGAGGTTCGGTCCCGAGCACCCGGCTCTGATCGAGCTGGAGCCGGCCCGCGTCGCCGCGGTCGAGTGGTACGAGGGCTTCGCGCTGCCCCTGATCGACCAGGTCGAGTCCGACGGCACGGCCTCGGTGACCCCGGAGCAGGTCGAGGAGGGCAGGCTCCTCTTCGACGAGGTCCGCGTGGGCGCTGAGGCCTACCTCGACGTGCTGCGGTCCGAGCGGGAGCAGGTGGTCACCGAGCTGGAGACGTGGCGCGGCGTCCTGACCGCCACCCTGGTCCTCCTCGTCATCTCGGCCGTCGTGGTCGGTGCCCTGCTGTGGGTCTTCCTGCGGCGGTGGATCACCGACCCCCTGACGGTGCTCGCGGCCGATGCCCGGCGCGTCGCCGACGGCGACCTCGAGCACCGTGTGGGCGCAGGGGGACCGGCCGAGGTGGGCCAGGTCGCCGGCGACGTGGAGCACATGCGCGCCCGGCTGGCCAGCCTCGTCGCCGAGGCGACGGTCGCGAAGGCGGAGGTCGAGAAGTCCCACCAGCTGCTGCAGGACCAGGCCGAGGACCTGCGCCGGTCCAACCGCGACCTGGAGCAGTTCGCCTACGTCGCGTCCCACGACCTGCAGGAGCCGCTGCGCAAGATCGCCAGCTTCACGCAGCTGCTCGCCAAGCGCTACGAGGGCCAGCTGGACGAGCGCGCGGACCAGTACATCCACTTCGCGGTCGACGGCGCGAAGCGCATGCAGCGCCTCATCAACGACCTGCTGAGCTTCTCCCGGGTCGGGCGGATCGGCGGCGAGGTCGCGGACGTCGACATGGCCGTCGCGCTGGACCAGGTGCGCGACGACCTCGAGCCGACCATCGAGGAGACGGGCGCGACGGTGGTCGCGGAGGGCCTGCCCGTGGTGCGCGGCGAGGGTCCGCTGCTCGTCCAGCTCCTGCAGAACCTCGTCGGCAACGCCCTGAAGTTCCGGCACCCCGACCGTCCGCCGCACGTGCGCATCACCGCCGAGCGCGACGGCGACTGCTGGGAGTTCGCCTGCGAGGACAACGGCATCGGCATCGACGCGCAGTACGCGGACCGCGTCTTCGTCATCTTCCAGCGGCTGCACCCGAAGGACGTGTACGAGGGCACCGGCATCGGCCTGGCCCTGTGCAAGAAGATCGTGGAGTACCACGGCGGGCACATCTGGATCGACACCGCGGCCACCGAGGGCACGCGCATCCGGTGGAGCCTGCCGGCCGACCCCGACGTCGCGTCGCACCGTCCCGAGACCGGTGCCGAGACCGGGACGTCGACGGACCCGCAGACCGTGCCCGAGGCGGACGCCGCGAGCACACCCCCCACGGTCGCCGCAGGCGCCAGGAAGGACGGCTGACATGCCGGACCAGGCCCCCATCGACGTGCTCCTCGTGGAGGACGACCCGGGCGACGTCCTCATGACCCGGGAGGCGTTCGAGGAGAACAAGGTCGCCAACCGCCTCGCCGTCGTCAGCGACGGCGCCGAGGCGATGCAGTACCTGCGTCGCGAGGGCGAGTACGCCGACGCCCCGACGCCGGACCTGGTCCTGCTGGACCTCAACCTCCCCCGCATGGACGGACGCGAGGTCCTGGCGGCGATGAAGTCGGACGACGCCCTGCGGAGCATCCCCGTCGTCGTGCTGACGACCTCGGAGGCGGAGGAGGACGTGCTGCGGAGCTACTCGTTGCACGCCAACGCGTACGTCACCAAGCCCGTCGACTTCTCGCGCTTCATCGAGGTCGTCCGGCAGATCGACGACTTCTTCGTCTCCGTCGTCCGGCTCCCGCGGCACTGAGGCGCCGTCCGGCCGGTCCACGGCGGGAATGACGGTGCCCGGGGCGGCGTTCCGACCCGCAGGACCACCCGAGCCTCGGAGGAGCCATGAACGAGTCCCAGGATCTGTACACGGTGGACGAGGACGTCGCTCGCGAGCTCATCGCCCGGACGGCCGCCGGCGCCCCCGGCCCCGTGCTCGTCCACATGGTGCGGGGCTTCGTCGACGCGGGGGCCGCGGGCCAGGGAGCCGCTGAGCACCTCACCGAGCGGTTCGGCGCGCAGCGCCTCGTGACGTTCGACGCGGACCAGCTCGTCGACTACCGCTCGCGCCGGCCCACCATGACGTTCAGCTCGACGCACTGGTCCGACTACGACGAGCCGACCCTGGCGGTGGACGTCGTCCGTGACGGTGAGGACGTCCCCTTCCTCCTGCTGCACGGCGTCGAGCCGGACGTGCAGTGGGAGCGCTTCGCGGGGGCGGTGCGCGACGTCGTCGAGCGGTTCGCCGTCCCCCTCACCGTCGGCGTGCACGGCATCCCGATGGGCGTGCCCCACACGCGACCGCTGGGCATCACCGCCCACGCGACGCGTCCGGAGCTCGTCGCGGAGCACACCTCGTGGTTCGGGACGGTCCAGGTCCCCGCGAGCGTCAGCGCGCTCCTGGAGTACCGGCTCGGGACGTGGGGCCACGACGCCATGGGGTTCGCCGTCCACGTCCCGCACTACCTCGCGCAGTCGGCGTGCCCGCGCGCGTCGCAGGTCGCCCTGGAGCACGTGGAACGCTCGACCGGCCTCGAGCTGGACACCCCGGGGCTGGAGGAGGCGGCGCGCGACGCGGTGGTGGAGGTCGACCGTCAGGTGGCGGCGTCGGAGGACGTCTCCGCGGTGGTCCGGGCGCTCGAGGAGCAGTACGACTCGTTCGCCCGCGCCATCGGTCGGACGAGCCTGCTCGCGGAGTCGGCGGACCTGCCGACGGCCGACGAGCTGGGCGAGCAGTTCGAGCGGTTCCTGGCCCAGCAGGGCGGAGACGGGCCTCGCCTGTGACGCTCCGATGACGCGCCCGTGAGGCAGCGCGCGACGGCCGTGTGGGGCGTCGCCGTCGCCGCCTACGTCGTCGCCGTCCTCCACCGGACCTCCTTCGGTGTCGTGGGCGTCGAGGCCGTCGACCGGTTCTCGGTGACGGCGACGGTCCTCGCGTCGTTCGTCGTCGCGCAGGTGGCGGTGTACGCCGCGCTGCAGGTCCCGATGGGCCTGCTGCTGGACCGGTTCGGCTCCCGCGCCCTCCTCGCGGGCGGCGGGACGGTCATGGCCGTCGGCCAGCTGCTCCTCGCGGGCGCCGACGACGTCCCGGGTGCGCTGGTGGCGCGCGTGCTCGTCGGGGCGGGGGACGCCGCGACGTTCATCTCCGTCCTGCGGCTCGTGGCCCTGTGGTTCCCGCCGCACCGCGCGCCGCTGTTCACCCAGCTCACGGGGCTCGTGGGGCAGCTCGGTCAGCTCGCCGCGGCCGTCCCGCTCGTCGCGGTGCTGCACCTGGCGGGCTGGGCGCCGACCTTCGTGGGTCTCGCCGCCGTGGGGGTCGTCGCAGCGGTGGGCGCCTGGGCCGGTGTCCGTGACGCGCCGCCGGGGTCCCACGTGGTCCGGGGCACCGCAGGTCTGGACATGCCGCTGCGGGCGGTGGCGCGCGAGCCCGGGACCTGGCTCGGCGTCTGGACCCATGCGGCCACCCAGTTCCCCCAGACCGTCTTCGTCCTGCTCTGGGGCTTCCCCTTCCTCACCGTGGCGCAGGGTCTGCGACCGACGCAGGCCGGTGCGCTGCTGGCGCTCAACGTGGCCGCCGTCGTGGTCACGGGGCCGGTCATCGGCGTCCTCACCGGGCGGCACCCGCTGCGCCGGTCCTGGATGGTCCTGACGACGGCGTCCGCGGTCCTCGGCGTGTGGGTCGCCGTACTGGTGCAGCCGGGTCCGAGCCCGCTGTGGCTCCTGGTGCTCCTCGTCCTCGTCACCGGCGTGGGCGGTCCTGCGTCGGCCATCGGGTTCGACTACGCGCGGACCGCGAACCCGGCGCACCGCCTCGGGACGGCGACGGCGGTCGTCAACGCCGGCGGCTTCACGATGGCCGTCCTGTCCCTGCTCGTGGTCGGCGTCGTGCTCGACCTCGCCGCCGGGGCCGGGGCGGCCCCTCTGTCGCTCGACGCGTTCCGGTGGGGCTTCGGCGTCCTCGGGCTGCCGTGGCTCCTGGCCGTCGTCGGGGTCCTGGTGAGCCGGGCGCGTACACGCGCCCTGCTGCGGTCGGACGGCGTCGTCGTGCCACCCCTGCGGGAGGTCCTCGAGCGACGCCGCGAGCGGCGCGCGACCACCGCCGGGCGGCGCCGTCCGGGGCCCCCGGAGGGATGAACCTGCACGTCGGAGCTCTGGCGCCTGACGAGTGGTGCGTGCCACACTGAGCGCCGTTGCAGTGACGTACGGACGCATGACCCAGGGCTCCACGGCCCATGTCAGGCCTCTCCCGGGTCCCCGGGGCAGGACGTCGGACCGATTGCGACAGGACGGTCGGGTACAGGGCCCGACCCACGACGTCCCCGGACGGACAGAAGGACAGGACGAGCATGGCGCAGGGTGCTGTGAAGTGGTTCAACGCCGAGAAGGGCTACGGGTTCATCGCCCAGGACGGCGGCGGTGCCGACGTCTTCGTGCACTACTCGGCGATCGAGACGCAGGGCTACAAGTCCCTCGAGGAGGCCCAGCGGGTCGAGTTCGAGATCACCCAGGGTCCCAAGGGCCCGCAGGCCGAGAAGGTCCGCCCGCTCTGACCGGACGCACCTGAGACCTCGACGGAGGCCGCACCCCGAGGGGTGCGGCCTTCGTCGTCCGGCAGGGAGACCGCTGCGGGGCTCCCGGGGCGGCTCACCGCGCCGTCGGGGGCGTCCAGGTGGCCTCGTCCCGCAGCGGGGCGGCGCCCGCGACGAAGGAGCGCAGCGCGCCACCGCTCAGGAGGGTCGCCGGGACGGGCAGCGCCCGCAGCGCGCGCGCGAGGGCGGGCTCGTCGAGGGCGGGGCCGTCCTCGCGGGTGCCCACGACGACGAGGTTCCCGTAGCGCCGGCCCTTGAGCTGACCCGGCTCGGCCACCAGTGCGGTGCGGAACGCCGTGCCGGCCGTCGCGACCTCGGCACGGGCTCGCGCCAGCGGTGGGCGGTCCGCGCAGTTCGCCAGGTACACGCCCGCCGGGCGCAGGACGCGGTGCACCTCGGCCACGAACTCGACGGTCGTGAGGTGGTCGGGCACCCGGTCCCCGGCGAAGGCGTCCCGCACCACGACGTCGGCGGAGGCGTCCGGGAGCCCGGCCAGCACCGCGCGCCCGTCGCCGGTCCGCAGGCGCAGGCGCGGCGCCCGGGGCAGGCCGAACCACTCGCGGGCGAGCCGAAGCAGCTCTGCGTCGACGTCCACGGCGAGCTGGCGGCACCCGGGACGGACGGCCTCGACCCGACGCGGGAGCGCGCAGGCGGCGGCGCCCAGGTGGACGGCGTCGAGGGGACCGGCCGGCAGGAGGTCGATGACGGCGGCCATGTGCTGCATGTACTCGAACTCGAGCCACGTGGGGTCCACGAGGTCCAGGTGCGAGCTGGGGACCCCGTTCACCATGACGGTGACGGCGTCGGGCTCTCCCGGGTGGCGCACGATCTCGACGGTCCCCGACGACGTCGTGACCGGCCCGACCGGGAGGACCGGTCGCCGCGCCGGCCCGGGTCGCGACGGCGCCGGACCCCGGGAGGTGCGGCGACGGGAGGGCACTCCGACACGGTAGCCGACGGGTTGACAGACACATCGAACACCTGTTCGATGACGGGAGGAGGTGGATCATGGGCAGCAGGGGACTCGGTTCTCACGTGGCGGGACCAGTCGTGCGCACCACGGCGACGGCCGCGACGGCGACGCGGACCCCGACGGCGCCGAGCACCACGACGGCGATGCGCACCGCGACCCCGACCCGCACCAGGGCGACGGGGGCGACCCCGGCGGTGCGCCCTGCTCGGCCCGCCGCCGTGCCGCCCTCCGTGCTCGAGCTGCTGCGGCGCAGTGACGAGGAGCTGGTCGCGGCGCAGCTGGCTCAGGACGCCCACGACCGGTTCCGGCACGGCCACCTCGCCGCGCTGCGGGCGGCGGCGGCCGTGCTGCCGGCGGCCCCGGCCCGTCGCCGCTCGCGACCCCGTCCGGTGTGGGAGCAGCTCGCCGACGTCGCCCCGGAGCTGGCCCCGTGGGCGGCCCTCTTCGCCGACGGCGCTGCGCTGCGCGCCGCCGTCGAGGCGGGCCGCACCGACGTCGTGACCGCGGAGCGGGCCGAGCGGACCCTGGCCGCTGCGGAGGACTTCCAGGACCTCGTGCGCGAGCGGTGGGGGCTGCCGCTCACGCTCGTCGGCGTCGCCCGGGCGGGGTGACCGTGGGGCCGAGGTGGCGTCGGCGATCCCGAGACGCGAGGCTGCCACCATGAGTCGGCGCTCCGGGGTGGTCGTCCGCCGTGACTGGGGCGACGACGAGGCGGACGTCGGCATCCTCCACGTCGACATGGACGCCTTCTTCGCGTCCGTCGAGCTGGTGCGCCGCCCTGAGCTGCGGGGGCGCCCCGTCATCGTCGGCGGCGAGGGGCGGTCCGTCGTGCTGGCGGCCACGTACGAGGCCCGCGCCTTCGGGGTCCACTCGGCGATGCCGATGGCTCAGGCGCGCCGCCTGTGCCCGCAGGCCGTCGTCGTCCCACCGGACCGGCGCGCCTACGAGCAGGCCTCCCGCCGTGCCATGGCCGTCCTGGGTGAGGTGACGGCGCTCGTCGAGCAGGTGAGCGTCGACGAGGCGTTCCTCGACGTCACGGGCGCGCGGCGTCGTCTCGGTCCGCCCACCGTCATCGGCGAGCTCATCCGCCGGCGCGTGCGCGCCGAGGTCGGGGTCACCTGCTCGGTCGGGGTGGCGGCGACCAAGGTCGTGGCGAAGCTCGCCTCCGGCTTCGCCAAGCCCGACGGGCTGCTGCTGGTGCCACGGGCGGCCACCGTGCCCTTCCTGCAGGCGCTGCCGGTCGCGGCGCTGTGGGGCGTGGGGGACCGGACCCGCGAGGCACTGGAGCGCTGGGGCATCACGACGGTCGAGCAGCTGGCGGCGACGGACGTGCGCGTGGTCCAGCGGGCGGTCGGCACGGTCGCGGGCGCCCACCTGCACGACCTGGCCTGGGGCCGGGACCCGCGGACGGTGGACCCGCAGCGGCCGGAGAAGAGCGTCGGGGCGGAGACGACGCTCGAGCGCGACAGCGCCGACGTCAGCGAGCTCGAGGGGCACCTGCTGCGGCTCGCGGACCGCTGCGCGACCCAGCTCCGGGCCAAGGGGCACGTGTGCCGCACCGTCAGCCTCAAGGTCCGGACGGACGACTTCCGCACCCTCACGCGGTCGCGGACGCTGCCCGTGGCGACGGACGTGGGCTGGGAGCTCTACCTCGTCGCCCGGGAGCTCCTCGCCGCCGCCGACCTGCGGGGCACGCCCGTGCGCCTGGTCGGGGTACGGGCCGAGGGCCTGGGCCCGGCCACCGAACGTCCCCTCACCCTGGAGGAGGCCGTGGACGAGTCGCCCGTCGCGCACCGCCGGGCCGAGGCGGCGATGGATGCGGTCCGGGCTCGGTTCGGGTCCTCGGCCGTCCGGCCTGCCGCGCTCGTCGACCAGCCGGCGCGTCCCGGAGCGCCCGAGGAGAACCTGAGAGACCGGTCCGGGTGACGTCCGGCGCTCAACTATCCGGAATGTCGAGGGGGACCTATCCTGAGGTGGTCCCCGTCCCACCGGCACCGCGGAGGTAGCGATGCCTCTGTCCGAGTACGAGCAGCGCGTACTGGAGCAGATGGAGCGTCAGCTCTCGTCCGACGATCCCAAGCTGGTCAACACCTTCCACGGCCGCGCCTCGAACGGGCTGCGTCGGTGGGTGCTGGTCTCGCTCGGGGCCCTCGTCGGACTCACGGTCCTCGTCCTCGGCGCGGCCACGAGCAACCCGCTCGTCGGCGTCCTCGGGTTCGTGGTCATGTTCGTGTCCGTCGTGTTCGCCTTCTCCCCACCGCGGCGCAGCGGACCGACCGGGGTCGTGGGCGCGGACGGCGGCGTCCGGCGGCCCGCCGCGAAGGCGCGCCCGCCGCGGTCGGGCGGGCTCCTGCAGCGCATGGAGGACCGCTGGGACAAGCGCCGGGACGAGCGGGGTCGCTGACTCCTCGTACGGGTGATGCGGGAGACGACCAGGTAGTCCGGTCAGGACACCACCGCAGTGATGGACGCCTCCGGCCACGGGCCGGGGGCGCTTCGTCGTCGGGACCCTTCGCCGAGACCCCCGGTCTTCGGCAGGTCGGTCTCGCCGTGCCGTCCCTGACGACCAGGCGGCCAGGCGTTCGGATGCCGTGATCGCGTGATACCCGTGTCGGCGGGTCAGCCTCTCGGCCGGCGACCACCGGAGAGCGCTGGCTCTGCGGCCCGCCGGGCAGCCGCCTTCTCGTCGAACGCCGCGAGCACGTCGGCTGACCACCGCGCGAGGTCCTCCTGGGTCCAGGCCGGCGCGCGTGGTGCGTAGCGGTTCGCCTCCGCCGTGGTCGCGAGCTGGTGCAGCCCGACCCGCAGCGACTCCGGCGGCTCGTCGCCGTACGCCTCGAGCGTCACGTGGGCGGCACCGCGGAGCGTGGTCGCGTCGTCCCAGGCGACCCCCCGCTCGGCGAGGGCCGCCCGCAGCCGCTGCCACGTCGCCTCGGGTCCGGTGGGCGCAGGACGGGCCGTGCGCCGCCGGACGACGACGACAGCCGCCGCGGTGGCCAGGGCGAGGACGAGCAGCCCGCCGACGGCCGCCACGAGGGGCACCCGCGTCGTCCCGAGGGAGACCTCACCGTCGGCGATCCCGCCGCCGGGCGCGGCGGGAGCCGGCGCGCTGGACGGTGCCGGTGTGGCGGCCGTGCCCGGCGCGGGCTCCTCCGAGGGCTGCACCGGTGTCGCGACCGCGGGATCGGCGTAGACGGGTGGAGCGCCCGTCTGCACCGCCGGCGTGGGTTCGAACCGGACCCAGCCGGCCCCGGCGAACCAGATCTCGGGCCACGTGTGGGCGAGCTGGCCCGTCACGGCGTACTGCCCACCGACCGCAGGACGGCCCGGGAGGAAGCCCACCGCCATCCGGCTCGGCAGGCCCAGGTGACGGGCCATCACGGTCATCGCGGTCGCGTACTGCACGCAGTAGCCGGTGCGGTCCGTGAGGAAGTCCCACACCGCGTCGTCGGTCCGCGCGTCCGGCACGTCCGTGTCGTACCGGAACAGCGAGCCGTCCCGCAGGTAGGACTGGAGGGCAAGCGCCTGGTCGTACGGCGTCACGGTGTCCGCCGTGACCTCGCGCGCCAGTGCCGCCACGTCCTCCGCGAAGGCGGTCGCGGGGAGGGCGAGGTAGGGCGAGTCCGCGGCGACGGGGGCCACGTCGTCGGCCTGGAGCGTCGGTGCGGACAGGTCCCGCGGCGCCACGAGGACGTCGTAGCTGAGGCCCCGGGTCGTCGTGCGCGTCGCCGACGCGACCTCGTCGCGCTCGGGGTCGTACCGCCAGTCCCCGGGCACGGTCACCCGACGGGGCTCCAGCGGCAGGGGCAGGCGGTCCTGGTCGAGGTCACCGACCTCGACGGTCAGGACGCCGACGCCGTCCTGACCCTGCTCGGCACCCTCCGCCGCTGCCCGCCCGTCCTCGGCCGGCCACAGCCCACCGACGGCGGGCTGCTCCGGGGGCGGCTGGTCCTCCCGCTGCCACTCCGTGCCGTCGAAGTCGGTCAGCGTGTACAGCCGCAGCGGACCGGGGTCGGCCCCGGTGAGGGTGTAGGTGATGAGCGCGCGGTCGGACCGGTTGCCCAGGCTGGACCGCATGTCGAGGTCGAGGGAGAGCTCCACCGGGCCGCTCCCCGCGGATCCCTGGCCCCAGGTGGACGGCAGGGTCACCGTCCCCCAGCCCGGCACCGCGGCGAGCAGCGGCCCGACGGCGACGGCCACGGCGGTCACCCCGGCCGCCGTGGCTGCCACGAGCCAGCCGTCGCGCCACGAGCGCGTCCGGGACCGCTGGGGTCGCGTGAGCGCGAGGAGCAGCAGGAACGACGTGCCGCCCGCGAGCATCGGCACGAGCGCCGGCCTCGCCTCGAACACGATCGCCACGGTCCACAGGGCGGCGAGCGGCACACCCGCCAGGCCGGCGCGCCCGAGGGAGACCGCGAGCGCGTCGGCGACCACGAGCACGAGCAGGGTCCCGGCGACCACGAGCATCTCGGCGCCCCGGGACGGGGGCAGGGGGATCGAGCCGTCGACGACGGCGCGCGCCCCCGCCTCGGTCACGCGCCGCAGCGCCCGCAGCGTCTCGAGCGTGGGCAGCGGGACGGTGACCCGGCCGGAGCCCGAGTAGAGGGCGGCCACCGCGACCGCCGACGCGCCGACGCCCCAGAGCGTGGGCGCGACGGGCGACCTGCTGAGCGACCGCCCGGCCGCCAGGACGACGCCGACGAGCACGGCGGTGACCGTCGTGGTGGCGAGCCAGGGACCGGGAGCGAGCACGGCCCGGAGCGTCCAGACCCCCGCCAGCACACCGACGACGACCAGCCCGGTGGCGAGCGCCGCGCGACCGCCCGTGGGCGGCACCGGACGTCGGTTCATCGCGACATCACCGCCCGGTCGTCGGACCCGAGCAGACGCTCCCAGCACGCCGCCATGTCCTCGCCGACGCGCACCAGGCACACCGCCCAGCCGGCGCGCCGCAGGCTCGTCGCGGTCGCCTCGGCGGCCGCGGTGGCGACGGCCCCGCCCGTCTCGGACGTCCGCACCATCGCCCACCCGTGCGTGGACTCGCCCGTCCGGGCCAGGGCGGCGAGCGAGCCGCGGTCGAGCGCACCGACGAGGGCGAGGACGAGCTCGCTGCCGCCGGCGTCCGCCTGGAGCGTGTCCACGGCGGTCCGCAGCCAGGCGCGGCGCTCGCCGGGGTCGGCGGGCATCGTGAGGTCGACCGTCTGGTCCAGGAGCGCGGCCACCGCCGCACCGCTCGCGTCGGGACGGTGGTGGTCCCTGGCCGCGTCGAGGACGTCGCCGCCGAGGAGGCGGACGTGGTGGCCCGAGACGACGAGCGCGACGGCCACCGACGCGGCGAGCCGGATCGACCACTCCCCGGCGTCGGCGTCCTGCGGAAGGTCCAGCAGCACGCTCGCCGGTCGCCGCCCGGACCGCTCGTCCTGACGGACCACGAGCTCGCCGCGCCGTGCGCTCGTGGGCCAGTGCACCCGGCGCAGGTCGTCCCCGGCCCGGTAGTCCCGCAGCGCCGTGTCGTCGGGGGAGGGGCTGCGCGCACCCAGCAGGGCGCGGTCCGCGTCGCTGGACATCGCCGTCGAGCTGACGCTCAGCGGCGTCGTGCGCGGACGCACCGCGACCAGGGCGGGCTCGCCGAGCGGGCCGGACCACCGCGCGACCCCGAACGGGTCGGCACGGTGCAGCTGCACCGGCCCCACGCCCCACCGGCCGCGGACCGTCGGGCTGATCGGGTACGTCAGCCGCAGCACGTGCCGTCCCCGGCTCACCCTCGCCCGCAGGGGTGCCCCGCCGGAGAGCTCGCGCGCGGCCCGCTCGGCGATCTCCAGCCTGTCGACGCGGGGTGCGGTCGGGCCGCTCCGTCCCGACGTCAGCTCGACCTCGACCGTCGCCGGGTCGCCCTCCGTGACGGGGTGGGGCGTCACCCGACGCGTGAGCTGCAGACCGCCACGTTCCTGGTGGCGTGCCTGGAGGAACAGCAGCGCGATGCTCGACCCGACGGTGACGAGCAGGAGGAGCGCCACCTGCACCAGGGCCGGCACGCCGAGCAGCACGCCCGCGACCAGCCCCACCGAGCCGAGCCCGAGCAGCGCGGTGCCTCGGGCGGTCAGACGCAGGCGGCGGGTGTCCATCAGCCCGTCGCGGCTCGCGGGGCCACGTCCGACGTCGCTCCGGGGACGGCGGTCCGGGCGAGCACCGCGCGGAGGGTCTGGGCCGCCGCCTGCCCGGCCAGACGCGCCTCGGTGCTCGGCAGCAGGCGGTGCACGAGCACCGGCTCGGCGAGCTCCTGGACGTCGTCGGGGAGCACGTGGTCACGCCCGGACATCGCCGCCAGGGCCTTGGCGGCCCGCAGCAGCTGGATGCCGGCGCGCGGCGACGCGCCGAGGCGGAGCATCGGGTCCCGACGGGTCGCGTCGGCGAGGTCGACGACGTACTGCTTCACGGACGGGGCGGCGTAGAGGCGCCGGCAGACGTCGACGAGCCGGGTGACGTGCTCGACGGACGCCACGGGCACGAGGTGCGCGAGCGGGTCGACGGCCTCCTGCCTGTCCAGCATCTCCACCTCGGCGTCCCGCGACGGGTACCCGACGCTCAGCCGCGCCATGAAGCGGTCGCGCTGCGCCTCGGGCAGCGCGTAGGTGCCCTCCATCTCGATCGGGTTCTGCGTGGCGACGACGAGGAAGGGGCGGGGGAGCGGGTACGTCGTGCCGTCGACCGTGGTCTGCGCCTCCTGCATGCACTCGAGCAGGGCCGACTGCGTCTTCGGTGACGCCCGGTTGATCTCGTCACCGATGACGATGTTGGCGAACACGGGACCGGGCCGGAACTCGAACTGCTGGGTGTGCGACCGGTAGATCGTCACGCCGGTGAGGTCCGTGGGCAGCAGGTCGGGCGTGAACTGGATCCGGCCGACGCTGCAGTCGACGGACCGTCCGAGCGCCTTGGCGAGCGTCGTCTTCCCCACGCCCGGCACGTCCTCGACGAGCAGGTGGCCCTCGGCCAGGAGGACCGCGACGGTGAGGCGCACCAGGTCGCTCCGGCCGGAGATGACTGTCTCCATCGACTCCCGGATGGCGGCGGAGGTCCGCGCGACGTCCTCGATCTCCTCGCTGGTCGGCAGCGCGTGCATGGTCACCTCTTCGTCGGCCTGGACGAAGCCTAGGTGACCGCGCCGGGGACCGCGACGACCAGCCGGGCTCTCCTCAGCGTCCTCCGCGGACGCTCCACGCCGCTCCCACCGGCTCCGGTGCCGCGGCCGTGGACGCGCCCTCCACCGCGCTCCCCGGGTCGCCGGGCACCGCACTCCGCGTGACGCCCTCCGCATCGCTCCCGGCAGGCCCTCCACATCGCTCCCCGGCGCTCTCCCCGAGGCTCCCGAGAGGGTCCGACGGCGGGGACGGCGGTGTCAGGACGACGGACCTCCAGCGGCACATGCGGCCATCGCTGCAGGTCAGAGGGCCGCGACCCCGGAGGGCCCGAGCGTGCACGGACCGCGTCACCGGGCGGGTGCCCGGCCCGGCGCGACGCGCGGGGCCCGGTCAGCTCCGTGGCCCTCCACCACGCTCCCCACCCACTGACCTGCGACGACGCCCGACACGCACCGCGTTCACCCGCGTGGTCGATGGGCGAGTGGAGGGTAGTGGAGTAATGTGGCGCGCACTGGACCGGCCGGGAGGGCATCGGGGCAGGACCGGGACGGGTCGGACGGGGGTACGGGATGTCGGACACGCTGGGCCACGACGGCCCGCTGTTCCTCGGCACCTACACGCCCCGGCTGGACGAGAAGGGCCGCCTGATCCTTCCCGCGAAGTTCCGCGGCCAGCTCGCGACCGGCCTCGTCATGACCAAGGGCCAGGAGCGGTGCCTCTTCGTCTTCCCGGTCGGCGAGTTCCGCCGGATGCACGACCAGCTCCGCCAGGCACCGGTCACGAGCCGTCAGGCCCGCGACTACCTGCGCGTGTTCCTGGCCAGCGCGCACGACGAGGTCCCCGACAAGCAGGGCCGGCTCTCCATCCCCGCCGGGCTCCGCGGCTACGCGGGGCTCGACCGCGAGGTCGCCGTCATCGGCGTCGGCACCCGCGTCGAGATCTGGGACGCGGCGGCGTGGGAGACGTACCTCGAGGAGCAGACGCCCAGCTACGCGCAGACCGCCGAGGAGGTGATCCCCGGTGCCTTCTGAGTGACACCTCCGCGGACGCGCCCCGGCGTCGTCCGGTCGCGGACCGCACCGCACGGTGAGGTCTCCTCCCGCCCTTCTCTGACGCACTTCCCCGGCGTCAGAGGGGCCGCGGAGGGGGACCTGGTCGGGCGGTGGAGGGCCGCCCGACCGCACACGGCACCGCTGCCGTCCGCACCGCAGCACACGTACGTCCCCCGTCCCCCGCACCACCGGCACGACCGCACGAGGAGGAGGTGCCATGGCAGCCGCGGCCGACCGTCCCGCCGCCGAGCGGCACGTCCCGGTGCTGCTCGACCGCTGCGTCGAGCTCCTCGCACCCGCGCTGGCCGCGTCCCCCGACGGCCCCGCCGTCCTCGTCGACGCGACGCTCGGCATGGGCGGGCACACGGAGGCCTTCCTGGACCGCGTGCCGGGGCTCGTCGTCGTCGGCCTGGACCGCGATGCGCAGGCGCTCGCGCTCGCGGGCGAGCGCCTCGCCCGCTTCGGGGACCGGTTCGTGCCGGTCCACACGGTGTACGACCGGATCGACGACGTCGTCGACGAGCGGGTCGGGCACCCCGTCCAGGCCGTCCTCATGGACCTCGGCGTCTCCTCGCTCCAGCTCGACGAGGTCGAGCGAGGCTTCTCCTACGCCCACGACGCCCCGCTGGACATGCGCATGGACGCCTCGACGGGGCCGACCGCCGCCGACGTCCTCAACACCTACGCCGAGGCCGACATCACGCGGGTGCTGCGGGAGTACGGCGAGGAGCGGTGGGCGGCCCGGATCGCGCAGCGGGTCGTGCGGCGCCGGGAGCAGGCGCCGCTGCGGCGGACCGCTGAGCTCGTGGACCTCGTCCGCGGCGCGATCCCCGCCGCGGCGCGCACCACGGGGGGCAACCCCGCCAAGCGGACCTTCCAGGCGCTCCGGATCGAGGTCAACGGCGAGCTGGCGGCGCTCGAGCGGGCGCTCCCGGCGGCCGTCGACAGCCTCGCGGTCGGCGGCCGGATCGCCGTCATGGCCTACCAGTCGCTGGAGGACCGCATGGTCAAGCGGACCTTCGCCGCCGGCGCGACCGTGAGCACCCCGCCCGGCGTCCCGGTCGTGCGGGACGAGGACCAGCCGTACCTGCGACTCCTCACCCGGGGCGCGGAGCGCGCCTCGCAGGAGGAGACCGAGCACAACCCCCGATCGACCCCCGTCCGTCTGCGCGCCGCCGAGCGGCTGCGCGCGACCCCCCGCCGCAGGAGGACAGCATGAGCGCCACCGCACCCGCCGTCGCCCCGGCGGTCCCGTCGCGCCGCGTCGCACCGACCACGACCACGACGACGCCCGGACGGGAGCGCCGGCCGGCGGCGACGCCGCCGCGCCCGCGCCTGCACGTGGTGCGGGCACCGGAGCACGCACGCACCCGCACGCCGTTCGTCGTGCTGTGCATGGGTGTGCTCGCGGCGTCGCTGCTGGGCACGCTGCTGCTCAACACCGCGATGGCGCAGGGCGAGTACGACCGCTTCGCGCTGCAGACGGAGCTGACCCGCGCGGCGCAGGAGGAGCAGCGGCTCGCGGGCGAGCAGGCGCAGCTGGAGTCCCCGGCGCAGATCGCCGCCGAGGCGGCGGCCATGGGCATGGTCCCGTCCACCGGCGGCGGGTACCTGCGGCTGTCCGACGGCGCCGTCCTGGGCAACCCGACGCCGGCCGGGGCCGACCGGTGAAGCCCGGCCGGCCCGAGGACCAGCCGGTCCGCCGCCGCCGGCCGACGTCCGTCCGGGGGAACGCCGCGGGTCCTGGGCGCGTCGCGCCGACGGCGCGACCGGTGGCGAGCACCATCACTGCCATGCCCACCCGCGGGACGACCGAGCGGTCCGGGGCCTCCCGGCCCGGCACGGCCGGTCCCCGACGCGCTCCCGGGGCGCCCGACGTCACGCCCGGACGCCCGGCGCGTCAGGCGGGGCACGCGGGGCACGCGGGCCGGCGGGCCCCGTCCGCCGCAGGGGCCGGCGGGGAGGGCGCGGTGCCCGACCACCGCACCACGGTCGGGGCACGGGCCTCGTCGCCGCCGCGCGCGGTCGGCGCCACGGCCGGGACGCCGTCGGGCACGGGCACGGTCCTGCCGCCCGCCCGCACCGGCACCCCGCGCGAACGGCAGCGGATCGCGCTCGTGGTCGTCCTGGTCCTGCTCGCGGTGCTGGCGGGTCGGCTCGTGCACATGCAGGTCGTCGCCGGACCGGCACTGGCCGCCGAGCACACCGCGAAGCGGCTCCACACCCAGGAGATCCCCGGCCCGCGCGGGGAGATCCTCGACCGGAACGGGGTGGCGCTCGCCACGTCCGTCGAGCGGTGGAACATCGTGGTGAACCAGCAGCAGCTCGTCGAGGCGCTCGGCACGCCCGAGAAGGTGGCGCAGGAGGCGGAGCGGCTCGCGCCCGTCCTCGGCGTGCCGGCCGCCGAGCTGGGCGCCGAGCTGTGGGGAGGCGCGGAGAAGCGGGGGTTCGTCTACCTCGCCAAGGGCGTCGTCCCGGAGGTGTACGACCAGGTCCGCGACCTGCGCATCCCCGGGATCTCCGGCGAGCACGCCACCGACCGCGCGTACCCCGCGGGGAACACGGCCGGCAACATCCTCGGCTTCGTCGGTGCGGAGGGCTTCGGCCAGGCCGGCATCGAGATGATCTACGAGGAGGTCCTCGAGGGCACACCGGGCCAGCTGACCTACGAGCGCGGTGCGCGCGGACAGCGCATCCCGGGTCGCGAGCAGGAGAGCGTCCCGGCCGTCCCCGGTCGCGACGTGCAGCTGACCATCGACCGGGACGTGCAGTACATGGCGCAGCGCGCGCTGGACCAGAAGGTCGCCGAGAGCGGCGCCCAGTGGGGGGCGGTGCAGGTCGTCGACGTCCGCACGGGGGAGATCCTCGCCCTGGTGGACTCCGGAGCCGTCGACCCCAACGAGCCCGGCGCCACGCCGGCCAGGGACCGCGGCAGCCGGGCGATCGAGGCGGTCTACGAGCCCGGGTCCACCGCGAAGGTCATCTCGATGGCGGCCGCCCTGGAGACGGGGACGGCGACCCCCGAGTCGCGCTTCACCGTCCCGTACCTGTACACGACGCCGAACGGTCAGACGTTCAAGGACGCCCACGAGCACCCGACCCTGCAGCTCACGCTCGCCGGGGTGTTCGCCGAGTCGTCCAACACCGGGACGATCATGGCCGGGGAGGCCATCCCGGAGCAGGTCCGGCACGACTACCTGCGCAAGTTCGGCTTCGGCGAGCCGACCGGCGTCGGGCTCCCGGGGGAGTCCGGCGGGATCCTGTGGCCGGCGGACACCTGGGACGGACGCTCCGGGTACGCGGTCCTGTTCGGTCAGGCGGTCAGCTCGACGGTCATGCAGAACACCCAGGTCTTCTCGACCGTCGCCAACGGCGGCGTCCGGGTGCAGCCGCACCTCGTCAAGGGCACGACCGGCCCGGACGGCCGGCTCGTCCCCACCGAGCTCGAGGAGCCGGAGCGGGTCATCGCCGAGGAGACGGCGCAGACCCTCATGCGCATGCTCGAGACGACCGTCGTCGAGGGCACCGGCTCCAACGGCGCCATCCCCGGCTACCGCGTCGGCGGCAAGACCGGCACGGCGCAGGCGTTCGAGGGCGCGGGCGTCATCAAGCACGTCGCCTCGTTCATCGGGGTGGCCCCCGTGGACGACCCGCGGATCGCCGTCAACGTCGTCCTGTACGACCCCAAGACCTCGATCTACGGCGGCGCCGTGGCCGCCCCGGTGTTCCGCGACGTGACGTCGTTCACCCTCCAGCACCTGGGCATCCCGCCCACCGGCACACCGCCGGAGCTGTACCCGACCACCTGGGAGTGACCGGCGTGGCGGCCCCCGCCCCGGACGGTACATTCGAGCGCGTGACGTCCCCCCACGGTCGGATGCGACCGCAGCAGCGCGCCGCACGTCACCTCGGCGACCTCGCGGCGGAGCTCGGCGCCACGCTTCCCGCGAGCGCCGCCTCCGTCGTCCTCACGGGCATCGCCGTCGGCTCGGCGGACGTCGAGCCGGGCGACGTGTTCGCCGCCCTCCCGGGCGCCCACGCCCACGGCGCGGACTTCGTGGAGCAGGCCGCTGCCGCCGGGGCGGTCGCCGTCCTCACCGACGACGACGGCGCGGCCCGTGTCCGCGCGGTCGACGGCGTCGCGGCGGACCTCCCGGTCCTCGTGGTGGACGACCCGCGAGCCCGCCTGGGGGAGGCGTCCGCCTGGGTGTACGGCCGACCGGCGCGCGACGTGACCACGGTGGGGGTCACCGGCACGAACGGCAAGACGACCACGAGCTACTTCGTCGACGCCGCGCTGCGGGCCGTGCACGAGCGCACCGCCGTCGTCGGCACGGTCGAGCTGCGCGTCGCCGACGAGGCGATCGAGAGCCCGCGGACCACCGTCGAGGCGCCCGTGCTGCACGGGCTCTTCGCCCTCATGCGTGAGCGCGGCGTCACTGCCTGCTCGATGGAGGTGTCCTCCCACGCCCTGGCCCTCGGACGCGTCGGCGGGCTCGAGCTGGACGTGGCGGGCTTCACGAACCTGCAGTGGGACCACCTCGACTTCCACGGCGACATGGAGGGCTACTTCGCCGCCAAGGCGAGCCTCTTCGCGCCCGGACGCACCCGGCACGCCGTCGTCTGCGTGGACGACGCGTGGGGCACGCGGCTCGCCGCGCAGCTGCGGGCCGACGGCGCCGTCCCCGTCGACGCGGTGGCGACGCGTGCCGACGCGGCGGGCGCGTCCGAGGCGGACTGGCTGGTCACGGACGCGAGCATCGGGCTGGACGGCGTCGGCTCGTCGTTCACCCTCACCGGACCGGACGGCTCGGCGACCCCCGCCGCCAGCCCCCTGCCCGGACTGGTCAACGTCTCCAACGCGGCGCTCGCCGTCGTCATGGCGCACCGCGCGGGCGTGCCGCTCGACGTCGCCGCCACGGCGGTCGCCGGCGCCTCCGCGATCCCCGGCCGCATGGAGCGGGTGGTGGAGCGCGACGGGTCGCGTCCGCTGTGCCTCGTGGACTACGCGCACACCCCGGACGCCCTGACGCTCGCGCTCGAGGCGGTCCGTCCGATCACTCCGGGCCGGCTCCTCCTCGTCCTCGGCTCCGACGGCGACCGGGACCGCGGCAAGCGCCCGGTCATGGGGCAGATCGCCGCCCGCCTGGCCGACGTCGTCGTGGTCACGGACGAGAACCCGCGGTCCGAGCCGCCGGAGGAGATCCGCGCCGCCATCCTGGCCGGGGTCCGTCAGGAGCGGCCGGACGGGCGCGACGTGCACGAGTCCGACTCCCGGGCGGCCGCCATCCGGCTCGCCCTCGACCTCGCCCGACCGGAGGACACGATCATCGTCACCGGCAAGGGCCACGAACCGACGCAGGAGATCGCCGGGGTGTTCCACCGCTACAACGACAGGGACGTCTTCCTCGCCGCCACGGGCACCCACGCATGATCCGGCTCACGGCCGCCGAGGTGGCGGCGCTCGTCGGCGGCGACGTCGTCGGCGACGGTGAGGCGGCGGTGACCGGTGACGTCGTCGTCGACTCGCGTCTCGCCGCGCCGGGCGCCCTGTTCGTGGCGCTGCCGGGGGAGAACGTCGACGGGCACGACTTCGCCGCCCGCGCGGTCGCGTCCGGTGCCTCTGTCGTGCTGGCGTCCCGCCGCGTCACCGCCGACGATGGCGCCACGCTGCCGTCGGTGGTGGTCGTGCCCGACGTCGTCGAGGCCCTGGGTGCACTGGCGCGCGCCGTGCTCGGCCGCCTGCGCCGCACCGGCGAGCTCAAGGTCGTCGCGGTCACGGGCTCGGTCGGCAAGACGACGACGAAGGACCTCCTCGCGCAGGTGCTGGCGGCCTCCGGGCCGACGGTGTGGCCGGAGAAGTCCTTCAACAACGAGATCGGCCTGCCGCTGACCGTCCTGCGCACCGACGCGCGGACCCGGTTCCTCGTCCTGGAGATGGGCGCGAGCGGCCTCGGCCACATCAGCTACCTTACGGACATCGCCGCGCCCGACGTCGCCGCCGTGCTCGTGGTGGGTTCGGCGCACCTCGGCGAGTTCGGCGGCGTGGAGGCGATCCAGCGCGCGAAGAGCGAGATCGTCACCGGGCTCGTCCCGGGCGGCACCGCCGTCCTCAACGCCGACGACCCGCGCGTGCGCGCGATGGCGCCGCTGTCACCCGGCTCGGTGGTGCTGTTCGGTGAGGGCGACCGCGCCGACGTCCGCGCCACCGACGTCCGGGTGGACGGGGAGGGGCGCGCGAGCTTCCGGCTCGTCGTCGGGTCGCTGCCGGAGGGCGCTGCGGACGTGGCTCCCGGCGCCGCCGGCCCGGCCGAGGCGGACGTGCACCTGCGGCTCGTCGGGGAGCACCACGTCAGCAACGCGCTCGCCGCGGCGGCCTGCTGCCTGTCCCTCGGCCTGACCGTCGGGGAGGTGGCCGAGCGCCTCGGCGAGGCCGAGGCGCTGAGCCCGCACCGCATGCAGGTCGTCGAGCGCCCCGACGGCGTGACGGTCATCGACGACTCGTACAACGCCAACCCCGACTCGGTCCGGGCCGCGCTCAAGGCGCTCGCCGTGCGTGCGCGGGCCGGTCGTCGCAGCATCGCCGTCCTGGGCGAGATGCTCGAGCTCGGCGACGAGCACGTCGAGGCGCACGACGCCGTCGGCCGGCTCGCCGTGCGGCTGGACATCCACCGCCTGGTCGTCGTCGGCGACGGGGCGCGCGCGATGCACACCGGCGCGCTCCAGGAGGGCTCCTGGGGCGAGGAGTCCCGCCTGCTGCCCGACGTCGACGCGGCGTACGCCTGGCTCGAGGAGGAGATGCGTCCGGGCGACGTCGTCCTCGTGAAGTCCTCGCACGGCTCGGGCCTGTGGCGCCTCGGTGACCTCCTCACCGGTGCCGACGTCGCGGCCGACGCCGGTCCCCACGGCATGACGGAGCTCGACGCCGACGACGACGGTCGGCCCGCGGGGGCGCCTCGATGATCGCCGTCCTCCTGTCGGGCGGGCTGTCGCTGGTCATCGCGCTGCTCGGCACCCCGTTGTTCATCCGCTTCCTCGTGCGACGGCAGTACGGCCAGTTCATCCGGCAGGACGGACCGACCGCGCACTTCACCAAGCGCGGCACGCCGACGATGGGCGGCGTCGTCATCATCGCGGCCACCCTGCTCGGGTTCGCCGGGTCGAGCATCATCACCGGGAACCTGCCGAGCGCCTCGGCGCTCCTGCTGCTCTTCCTCATGACCGGGCTCGGCTTCGTCGGCTTCCTCGACGACTACATCAAGATCTCCCGCCAGCGCAGCCTCGGGCTGCGGGCCCGGTGGAAGATCGTGGGCCAGGGCCTCGTGGGCGTGACCTTCGCGGTGGCGGCGCTGCAGTTCCCCAACGCGAACTTCCGGACGCCGGCCTCGACGAAGGTCTCCTTCATCCGGGACACGAACATCGACCTGGCGTTCGCCGGCGCGACGCTCGGCCTCGTCCTCTTCGTGCTCTGGGCGAACTTCCTCATCACCGCCTGGTCGAACGCGGTCAACCTCACCGACGGCCTCGACGGGCTCGCGACGGGCACCTCGCTCATCGTCTTCGGGGCCTACGTCATCGTCGGCGTGTGGCAGTTCAACCAGCGCTGCTCCTCGCTCGCGTCGGCGGGGCCCCGCTGCTACGAGGTCCGCGACCCGCTCGAGCTCGCCGTGGTGGCGGCCGCCATCACGGGCGCGTGCTTCGGGTTCCTGTGGTGGAACGCCTCGCCCGCCAAGATCTTCATGGGCGACACCGGCTCCCTCGCGCTCGGTGGCGCCCTGGCGGGGCTCTCCATCCTGTCCCGGACCGAGATCCTGGCCGCGATCATCGGCGGCCTGTTCGTCCTCGTCGTGCTCTCCGACGTCATCCAGATCGGCTTCTTCAAGATGACCGGTCGACGGGTGTTCAAGATGGCGCCGCTGCACCACCACTTCGAGCTGTCCGGCTGGGGCGAGGTCACGATCGTCATCCGGTTCTGGATCATCGCCGGCCTGTTCGTCGCGGCCGGCATCGGCGTGTTCTACGCCGAGTGGGTGGCCGGCTGATGGTCGCGGCCACCGACCCCGTCGACCTCGACGGGGCGCGCGTCCTCGTGGCCGGGCTCGGCGTGTCCGGTCGCGCCGCCGCACGCGTGCTGCGCGAGCGAGGCGCCGTCGTCACGACGCTCGACGCCTCGGCCGAGGACGCGGACCTGCGCGACGCGGCGGACGTCGACCTGACGCTCGTGGACCTCGTCGTCGCCTCCCCCGGGTGGGCACCGGACCACCCGGTCCTCGCTGCCGCGGTGCAGCGGGGCGTACCGGTGTGGAGCGAGGTCGAGCTCGCGTGGCGCGTCCGCGTGGACCGCGCGGCGGGCGGCGGTCCCGCGCCCTGGCTCGTCGTCACCGGGACGAACGGCAAGACGACGACGGTGAGCATGCTCGCCGCCGTCCTGGCGGCCGCCGGCCTGGACGCCCCCGCTGTCGGCAACGTCGGCACGCCCGTGGTCGAGGCCGCCACGGACCCGGTCCACGACGTCCTGGCGGTCGAGCTGTCCAGCTTCCAGCTGCACTTCACGCACACCATGGCCGCGCGGGCGGCGGCCGTGCTCAACGTCGCCGAGGACCACCTGGACTGGCACGGCTCGTTCGAGCAGTACGCCGCGGCCAAGGCCCGCATCTACGAGCGGGTCGAGGTCGCCTGCGTGTACGGCACCGCGGACCCGCTGCTGGAGCGCATGGTCGAGCAGGCCGACGTCGCCGACGGCGCCCGGGCGGTGGGAGTCACCCTCGGTGCGCCCGGCCCGGGACAGCTCGGCGTGGTCGACGGGATCCTCGTGGACCGCTCGTTCCACCTGCCCCTCGCCGACCCCGCGCGGCAGCGCTCGGCGGCCGAGCTCGGCACCCTCGAGGACCTGCGCCACCTCGCCGGGCCCGACGGCGAGCTCGCGCCGCACGTCGTCGGCAACGCGCTCGCCGCCGCCGCGCTCGCGCGGGCTCAGGGCGTGCCCGCGTCCGCCGTCCGGGACGGCCTGCGGGCGTACCGGCCGGGCGCGCACCGGCGCGAGGTGGTCGCCGTCGTCGACGGCGTCGCCTTCGTGGACGACTCCAAGGCGACCAACGCGCACGCCGCGGCCGCGTCGCTCGGTCCCGCGGCGCCCGGCACGGTCGTGTGGATCGCGGGCGGCCTCGCGAAGGGCGCCCGGTTCGACGACCTCGTGGCGCAGCGCGCCGACCGCCTGCGGGCAGTCGTGCTCATCGGGACGGACCAGGAGCCGTGGACGGACGCACTGGCCCGACACGCGCCCGGAATCCCCGTGTCGATCGTGGACCCGGCACACACTGGCACCGTGATGACCCGCGCCGTGAGGCAGGCCCGCCGGCTCGCCCGGCCGGGCGACACGGTGCTGCTCGCCCCGGCGTGCGCGTCCATGGACCAGTTCGACTCCTACGCGCACCGCGGCGAGGCCTTCGCCACCGCGGTCCGCGCGTCGGCCGCGACCGGCTGAGGCGAGCGATGCCAGCCGGGGTCCGGACCCACGACGTCGAGGCCGCCCCACGGCGCCGCAGCATGGGCGGCGTCTGGGACAGCGCGGTGACGAGCTACTACCTCATCGCCGGAGCCACCGCGCTCCTGCTCACCATCGGCCTGGTCATGGTGCTGTCGAGCTCGAGCGTCGACTCCCTCAGCGCCACGGACGGCCGGTCGCCCTACGCGATCTTCGTCAACCACGCGCGGTTCGCGCTGGTGGGCGTCCCGGTCGCCGTCGTCGCGAGCCTGCTGCCGGTGCGGTTCTACCGGCGGCTCGCCTGGCCCGCGCTGGGGGTGGCCGTCGCCCTCCAGCTCCTCGTCATCCCGCTCGGCTACGAGGTCGGCGGGAACAGGGCCTGGATCCGGGTGGGCGGCATCACGGCGCAGCCGTCCGAGGCCGCGAAGCTCGCCCTGGCCGTCTGGCTCGGGGCGGTGCTCGCCACCAAGCGCCACCTCCTGCACCAGTGGCAGCACGTCGTCGTGCCCGCCGTCCTCGGCGCGGGCGCCGTCCTGGGCCTCGTGCTCTACGGCCGGGACCTCGGGACGGCCATCGTCGTCATGGTGCTCGTCGCGGGGGCGCTGTTCGTGGCGGGCGTGCCGCTGCGGATGCTCGTCGGGGCGGGCCTCGTCGCAGCGGGAGGGGTCGCCGCGCTCGCGATCACGAACGCGAACCGCGTCGCGCGCATCACGGCGTTCTTCTCCGGTGACTGCGACACCCAGGGTGCCTGCTACCAGCCCTACCGGGGAGCCATCGCGCTCGGGTCCGGGGGATGGACCGGCGTCGGGCTGGGGGAGAGCACGGAGAAGTGGTCCTACCTGCCCGAGGCCCACAACGACTTCATCTTCGCGATCATCGGCGAGGAGCTCGGGCTGCCCGGCACGCTCCTCGTCGTGGCGCTCTTCGGCGTGCTGGCGGTGGCGGTGACGCGGGTGGTCCGCCGGCACACCGACCCGTTCGTCCAGATCGCCGCCGCCGGGATCGGCACCTGGGTGCTGGGTCAGGCGGTCATCAACATGGGCGTCGTCGTCGGCCTCCTCCCGGTCGTCGGCGTGCCGCTCCCGCTCGTCTCGGCCGGTGGATCGGCGCTCGTCACCACCCTGCTCGCCCTGGGCGTGCTCCTGGCGTTCGCCCGCAACGAGCCGGGCGCCGCCGAGGCGCTGTCCGCGCGCGCCGTCACCGTCCGCCGGTCCCTGGCGGTCCTGTCCCGCAGAGGTTCCCGTGGTTGAGTCCGTCCTCCTCGCCGGTGGGGGCACCGCCGGCCACGTCAACCCGCTGCTCGCGGTCGCCGACGAGCTGCGGCTCCGGGACCCCGGCACGGCCATCACCGTGCTCGGCACGGCCGAGGGCCTCGAGGCGGAGCTGGTGCCGGCCCACGGCTACGAGCTCGTGCCCGTGCCGCGCGTGCCGCTGCCGCGGCGTCCCACGCCCGACTGGTTCCGGCTCCCGGGGCGGCTGCGCGACGCCGTCGACGCGGCCGACGCGGCGATCGAGGCGAGCGAGGCGCAGGTCGTCGTCGGCTTCGGCGGCTACGTCGCGACGCCCGCGTACCTCGCCGCCCGACGGCGCCGCGTCCCGGTCGTCGTCCACGAGCAGAACGCCCGACCGGGGCTGGCCAACCGCCTGGGCGCCCGGTGGGCGGCCGCGGTCGCCGTCACGTTCCCCGGCACCCCGCTGCGCGGCGCCCAGGTGACGGGCCTGCCGCTGCGGCCGGACATCCTGGCGCTCGCCGTGGCCCGTGCGGAGGACGCCGCCGGGGAGCGGCGCCGTGCGGCCGCGGAGCTGGGACTCGACGCCGACCTGCCCACGCTGCTCGTCACCGGGGGGTCCCTCGGGGCGCAGAGCCTCAACGCCGCCGTCGCCGGCGCCGCTACGGACCTCCTGCGCGCCGGCGTGCAGGTCCTGCACCTGACGGGCAAGGGCAAGGCCGAGCCCGTGCGCGCGGCCGTGGCGCAGGCCGCGCGCGGAGGTTTGATCGCCCAGGCCGGGCGGTACCAGGCGCGCGAGTACCTCACCCGGATGCAGCTCGCCCTGGCGGTCGCCGACCTGGTCGTCGCGCGTGCCGGCGCCGGCACGGTCTCGGAGCTCGCCGCACTGGGCATCCCGGCCGTCTACGTCCCGCTGCCGATCGGCAACGGCGAGCAGCGGCTCAACGCCCGTCCGGTGGTCGACGCCGGGGGCGGCCTGCTCGTGGCCGACGCCGACATGACGCCCGAGCGTGTCCGCGACGAGGTGCTCCCGCTCCTGACGGACCCCGACCGGCTCGACGCCATGGCCGACGCCGCGGCGTCCGTCGGGGTGGTCGACGCCGCCGCGCGGGTCGCCGACCTCGTCGAGGAGGCTGCCCGGTGACCGAGGCCGGGCCGGGTGGGGAGCCGACGCCGGAGGCGCTGGGTCGCGTGCACCTCGTCGGCATCGGCGGCGCCGGGATGTCGGCGGTGGCGGCCCTGCTCCGCGCCCGGGGGCTGACGGTCTCCGGCTCGGACGCCAAGGAGGGTCCCGCCCTGGCGGCGCTGCGCGCGGTCGGCGTGACCGTCCACGTCGGCCACGACGCCGCGCACGTCGCGGACGCCGACACGCTCGTGGTCTCCACGGCGATCCGCCCGACCAACCCCGAGCTCGTCCGCGCGCGGGAGCGGGGCATCCGGGTCCTCCACCGGTCGGAGGCACTGGCCGCACTCATGGCGGACCGCCGCGCCGTCGCGGTCGCCGGTGCGCACGGCAAGACGACCACCTCGGCGATGGTCGCGGTGACGCTGCTGCACGCCGGCCTGGACCCGTCGTGGGCCATCGGCGGCACCGTGAGGTCCGCGGAGCCCGCCGGCGAGAGCGGCCCGGGCGCGTCCGGGGACGAGACCGACGTCCGCGCCTCGGCCGCCCCCGCCGCTCCCGGGGACGCGCTCCGCGGGGCCCTGGCCGGTGCCCGCCACGGCACCGGCGACGTCCTGGTCGCGGAGGCGGACGAGTCGGACGGCTCCTTCCTCGCGTACCGGCCGAGCGTCGCGGTCGTGACGAACATCGAGCCCGACCACCTCGACCACTACGGCACCCGTGAGGCCTTCGAGGAGGCCTTCGTGCGGTTCGCGGACCGGGTCGAGGCGGGTGGCTGGCTCGTCGCGTGCGCGGACGACGCCGGCTCCCGACGCCTCGCGGAGACCGCCCGCGCCGCCGGTGTGCAGGTGCGCACCTACGGGACGGCGGCGGACGCCGACGTCCGCGTCGGCCCGTGGACCGCGACGGCCGACGGCGGCTCGACCACGGTCACCGGACCGGACGACGACCACGCGGACCTGCGGCTCGCCGTGCCCGGCGCCCACAACGGTCTCAACGCCGCCGGCGCCTGGACGGCGGCGCGGCTGCTGGGCGTCCCCGCGGACGTCGCGGCGGAGGGACTGGCCCGCTTCCGCGGGACGGGTCGCCGGTTCGAGGACCGCGGGACGGCGCACGGCGTGCGGGTGGTCGACGACTACGCCCACCACCCGACGGAGGTCGCGGCCCTGCTCGCCGCGGCACGCGCGGTCGCGGGCGACGGTCGCGTCCTCGTGCTGTTCCAGCCGCACCTGTACTCCCGCACGCGCACGTTCGCGGCGGCGTTCGCGACCGCCCTGGCCGCGGCGGACGTCGTCGTCGTCACGGACGTGTACGCCGCCCGGGAGGATCCCGACCCGGCCGTCACCGGCGCCCTCCTCACCGACGGCCTCGACGCCGCCGGTCACCCCGCGGCGTCCTTCGTCGCCGACCGGGAGGAGGCCGCGCGCATCCTCGGGGCGCTCGCGCGCCCCGGTGACCTCGTCCTGACGGTCGGCGCCGGTGACGTCACCGAGCTGGCGCCCGTGGTGCTCGCCGCCGTCGGTGCCGCCGGGCCTGCGGGAGGCGAGCAGCGATGAGGCCCCCGGCCCGGCCCCGGCGGGTGGCGCCGGTCCGGCCCGGTCCGGGGGAGCCCCGCCCCGCGGCCCCCGGCGCCGGACCCGGGCCCACCGGCACGCGCCCGACGCGCCCGGCGCCCGGCGGGACGCCCGCGCCGGCACGGCCCGGAGCAGGGAGCCACGACGACGGCACGGCGGCTCAGGCGGACCCACGCGAGGGCGTCGAGGGGGCGCTGCGTGCGGCGGTGCGCGCCACGGCCGGCCTGCCGACGCCGGACGCCCGTGGTGCGGCGGACCTGCCCGCCCAGGTACCCGGCCCCCGGTCCGCCGGTGCCTCGCTGCGCGCGGGCTGGCAGCCCGTCCGCCCCGCCGTGGTCTCCAGCAGGTCCGCGGAGCGCTTCGCCGAGCGCGTGCGCATGCGCCGCCGGCTCACGCGGCGACGCCTCCTCCTCGCGGGCTCGGCGCTCGTGGTGGTCGGCACGCTGGCGTGGGTGCTGCTCGGCTCGTCCCTGCTGGCCCTGGACCTGACCCAGCTGCGTGTCGAGGGCCAGGGGACCGTCGTCGAGCCCGCGGCTGTCGAGGCCGTGGTCGAGCCGTACGGCGGGGTGCCCCTGCCGCGGCTGGACACGGTCGGCCTGCGCCGGCAGATCCTCGAGGTCCCCGGGGTGCGGGCCGCGGAGGTGACGCGGGAGTGGCCGCACGGTCTCCGGGTCGCGCTCGTGTCCCGCGAGCCCGTCGTGGCGGTGCCCGACCCCGACAGCGGCTTCGCCCTGCTCGACACGGAGGGCGTCCGGGTCGGCAGTGCGCCGGCGCCGCCCGCCGGCCTGCCGGTGGTGCAGGTGCCGCTGGACGACCCGCAGGCGCGGGCCCTCACCGCGGTGCTCACGGTGCTGGAGCAGCTGCCGGACGACCTCGCGGCGCAGGTGACCGCGGTCGCCGCGGAGACGAGGGACGCCGTGGAGCTCGAGCTCGTCGACGGGGTGCTGGTCGAGTGGGGGAGCGCGGACCGCACGGCACTCAAGGCGCGCGTGCTGCAGACCCTGCGGACCGCCGAGACCAGCCGCGGTGCCCGCGTGTTCGACGTCTCGGCGCCCGAGCTGCCGATCACGAGCTCCTGACGCCACGACGCAGGCACCGGCACGACGAGTCCGCCGACACGCCCGCCAGATGTTTGCCGGGGCACGGACCGGCACCTAGCGTCATGCCTCGACAGCACATCTGACATAACTCTAACCCTCTACCTGAACTTGAGGGTTGCGGGTCCGACGGAAGGCACCGACGTGGCAGCACCCCAGAACTACCTGGCGGTCATCAAGGTGGTCGGCATCGGCGGCGGCGGCGTCAACGCCGTCAACCGCATGATCGAGGTCGGCCTCAAGGGCGTCGAGTTCATCGCGATCAACACCGACGCGCAGGCCCTGCTCATGTCCGACGCCGACGTGAAGCTGGACGTGGGTCGTGAGCTCACCCGTGGTCTCGGCGCCGGGGCGGACCCCGAGGTGGGCCGGAGCGCGGCGGAGGACCACTCGGAGGAGATCGAGGACGTCCTGCGCGGCGCCGACATGGTGTTCGTCACCGCGGGCGAGGGCGGTGGCACCGGCACCGGCGGCGCTCCGGTCGTGGCGCGGATCGCGCGCTCGCTGGGCGCACTGACGATCGGTGTCGTCACGCGCCCCTTCACGTTCGAGGGTCGCCGGCGCTCCCTGCAGGCAGAGACCGGCATCGAGGCGCTGCGCGCCGAGGTCGACACCCTCATCGTCATCCCCAACGACCGCCTGCTGTCGATCTCCGACCGCTCGGTCTCGGTGCTGGACGCGTTCCACTCCGCGGACCAGGTGCTGCTCTCCGGCGTCCAGGGGATCACCGACCTCATCACGACGCCGGGTCTCATCAACCTCGACTTCGCCGACGTCAAGAGCGTCATGCAGGGGGCCGGCTCCGCGCTCATGGGCATCGGCTCGGCGCGCGGCGACGACCGGGCGGTCCAGGCAGCCGAGCTCGCGATCTCCTCGCCCCTGCTCGAGGCGAGCATCGACGGCGCCCACGGCGTGCTGCTCTCCATCCAGGGCGGCTCGGACCTCGGCCTCTTCGAGATCAACGAGGCCGCGCGACTCGTCCAGGAGGCGGCGCACCCGGAGGCCAACATCATCTTCGGCGCGGTCATCGACGACGCCCTCGGCGACGAGGTGCGGGTGACCGTCATCGCCGCCGGCTTCGACAGCGGCTCGCCGACCCAGCGGGTCGACGCCCGCGCGCTCGGCCAGGTGAGCGCCGGGCGCTCGCCCTCGCCGGAGCCGCACCCCGCCCGTCCGGCCGCGGCCGACCTCCCGCCGTCGGTGCCGAGCCCGTCCGTCGGGCAGGAGCCGTGGCGGACGGCCGACGCGCCCGGGCACGCGCCGGAGCGGCGCCCCACGCCCGTCACGGAGGAGCCGCAGCCGCGCGAGGCCGTCCCGTCCTTCCTCGCGGAGGAGCGCGAACCGGGGCCGGCCCACGCGTCCGACACCGGGCGCGTCGAGGTCCCGCGCGTCTTCGAGGACCGTCCCTCCCGCCGCACGGACGACCTGGACCTGCCGGACTTCCTCAAGAACACGCCGTGAGCGCCGCGGACGCCCCGCCCGTCGTCCCCGTGGACCTCGGGCGGGGCGTCCGCGCGGTGCTCACCACGACCGCCACGGGGAACCTGGGCAGCGCGGTCGGGGACGACCCGGCAGAGGTGGCGCGCGTGCGCGCCCGCGTCGTCGGCGTCATGGGCGTGCCCGTGGTCTACGCGCGCCAGGTGCACGGTGCCGACGTCCACGTCGTCGAGCCGTCGACGCCGGGAGCGCGCCCCACGCGGCACGCCGTCCCGGGCGACGACGCGTCCGACCCCGACGTCGTCGCGGTCGCCGACGCGCTGGTCACCCGCCGGACGGACGTGGCCCTCGGCGTGGTCGTGGCCGACTGCGTCCCGGTCCTGCTCGCGGACGCGGTCGGTGGCGTCGTCGGCGTCGCGCACGCCGGACGCCGCGGTCTCGTCGACGGCGTGGTCGCCGCGACCGTGGCCACCATGGTGGGACAGGGTGCACGGCCCGAGCGGCTGCGCGCGTTCGTGGGTCCCGCCGCCTGCGGCCGCTGCTACGAGGTGCCGGTCGAGCTGCGGGACGAGGTGGCTGCCGCCGTGCCCGCCGCCTCCTCCACGACCTCCTGGGGGACACCGGCCGTGGACCTCCCTGCCGGTGTGGCGGAGGTGCTGCTCGCCTCGGGCGTGCAGGACGTCGTGCACCACGGCGGGTGCACCATCGAGGACGGCACGTGGTTCTCCCACCGCGCCGCGACGGGCGGCCGACGCCCGCCCCATGCCCCCGACCGGCGGGTCGGCAGGATGGCCGGAGTCGTCCACCTCCTGTGACGTGCGGCGTGTCGTCGCGGGGCCCCTCGGGCGGCTGGGTTAGCGTGACGATCGACCGGATCACGGTCCGCGGGACGCCTCGGCGAGGCCGGCCGCGGGGGGTGGTCCACCGGAGCGGTAGTCGGTGGGATGGAGGCCTCATGGCCGGAGCGCTGCGCAAGACGATGCTGTACCTCGGCCTGGCCGAGGAGGACCGCCATGCGGGTCATGAGCGTGCTGGTCACCAGGGTCACGGTGACGAGTACGACGACCACTTCGACGCCGAGGAGTACGACGTGGTGCACGAGTACCAGGCCGAGGTCACCCCGTTGCGCCGTGCCCCCCTGCCGGCGCCGGTCGCGCCCGCACCGGAGCTGCGTCGGATCACGACGATCCACCCCCGGTCCTACAACGACGCGCGTGTGATCGGCGAGGCCTTCCGCTCCGGCACCCCGGTCATCATGAACCTCTCCGAGATGACCGACGCCGACGCCAAGCGTCTGGTCGACTTCTCCGCCGGTCTCATCTTCGGGCTGCACGGTGCCATCGAGCGGGTGACCTCCAAGGTCTTCCTGCTCTCGCCCGAGCACGTCGAGGTCGCCGGTGAGGAGCAGGTCGCCGCACCCGAGGACCGCTCGGGCTTCTACAACCAGAGCTGACGGTGGGCCTCGTCTTCGGCGTCCTCGCGTTCGTCGTCTTCCTCTTCCTCATCCTGCTCTTCGTGCGGCTCGCCCTGGACTGGGTCCAGGTCTTCGCCCGGGAGTGGCGTCCGCGCGGGGTGGTCCTCGTCGTCGCCGAGGTCACGTACACGATCACGGACCCGCCCCTGCGCGCGGTGCGGCGCGTGGTGCCGCCGCTGACGCTCGGGAGCATCCGGCTGGACCTCGCGTTCCTCATCGTGTTCTTCGCCACCTCGATCCTCTTCAACGTCCTGCAGAACCTCGCCGCCCAGTTCTGAGGTCCCCCGCGACGGGGGGACGGCCGACGCCGACGGCACCGCCGCGGAGGGCCGGGCACGTCCGGCACTCGACACGCCGGAGGGCCGTGGACCGGGGCGGCGTGCACCGGTCGCGATCTCCGCTACCGTGAGGCGAGGCGGTCGGCGGACTGCCGGGCCCGACCAGCACGAACAACCGAGGTGACAGCATGGCTCTGCTGACGGCAGACGACGTCCTGAACAAGAAGTTCCAGGCGACCAAGTTCCGCGAGGGCTACGACCAGGACGAGGTCGACGACTTCCTCGACGAGGTCGTCAACACGCTGCGCGCGGTGACCGCCGAGAACGAGGACCTCAAGAGCAAGCTGGCCGCCTCCGAGCGCCGCGTCGCCGAGCTCTCGCGGGCAGGCGCCGCTCCGGCGCAGCAGGCCGCACCGGAGCCCGCTCCCGAGCCCGTCCGCCAGCCGGAGCCCACCCCGGCCCCGGCACAGGCACAGGCACCGACCCCCGCGCCCGCCGCCGTCGCCGCAGCAGCGCCCGCGCAGCAGCGCGTCAGCGAGCCCGAGTCCGCCACCGGCATGCTCCAGCTGGCCCAGAAGCTGCACGACGACTACGTGCGCAGCGGCCAGGAGGAGGGCGAGCGGATCATCGGCGAGGCCAAGTCCCAGGCGACGCGCATCGTCCGGGAGGCCGAGGAGACGTCGAACCGCACCCTCACCGCCCTGGAGCAGGAGCGCAGCCTCCTCGAGCGCAAGATCGACGAGCTCCGGGTCTTCGAGCGCGACTACCGCACCCGGCTCAAGAGCTACCTCGAGAACCTCCTCGGTGACATCGACGCCCGCGGTGCGAGCGTCGCCCCGCGGCCGAGCGGTCAGGGCGAGCAGGGCCTGCAGTTCAACGGCTGACCGCAGCGTCGGCCGGCCCGCGCCGGGTCGGTCCGACACGCGGTCCCACCAGCACCACGACGCACCACACCGGGTCCCGGTGTGGTGCGTTGTGCGTGCGGCACGCGGAGGTCTAGTCTCGCGTGACCTTCACACCGAGGAGCACCATGGCGATCGACGACGCGGCCGGCCTGACCAGGGTGACGGCCGTCCCCGACACGCGGCGACTGGCCGACGTCGTGGACTCCTTCCCCGTCCGCGAGGGCGAGGAGCCGTGGACGGTGGACGAGGTGCAGGAGATCGCCGGGGAGATCACCGTCGAGATCGACCGGCTCCGCACGGAGCTGGCGGCGGCCGACGCGGAGCTCTCCTCGCTCCTGCGCAACTCCGGTGAGGGTGCGGGCGACGACCAGGCTGACTCGGGGTCGAGCGCCCTGGAGCGGGAGCAGGAGCTCACGCTCGTCAACAACACCCGCGACCTGCTCGCGCAGAACCTGCACGCCCTCGAGCGGCTCGGCTCCGCGGGCTTCGGCACGTGCGAGTCGTGCGGGCTGGCGATCGGCAAGGCGCGGCTCCAGGCGTTCCCGCGCGCGACGCTGTGCGTCACGTGCAAGGCCCGCCAGGAACGTCGCTGAGCGTGCGTCCAGGACGTCCCCTCGTCGCCCTGCTCGGAGCCGTCGCCCTGGTCGTGCTCGTCGTCGACCAGCTGACCAAGGTCTGGGCCGTCGCCACCTTCACCGAGGGTGAGCGGGTCCCCGTCGTCGGTGACCTCCTCGGGCTGACCCTGCTGTACAACCCCGGCGCCGCCCTCAGCCTCGCCACCGGGATGACGTGGATCTTCACCCTCGCGGCGATCGGCGTCAGCATCGTCGTCGTCCGGATCGCCGCCCGGCTCGGCTCCCGGACGTGGGCGGTGGCGCTCGGGCTCCTCCTCGGTGGTGCCGTGGGCAACCTCGTCGACCGGCTGGTGCGCGAGCCCGGTCTCGCGGTCGGTCACGTCGTCGACTTCATCGCCTACGGCGACCTCTTCGTCGGCAACGTCGCGGACATCGCCATCGTCGCGGCGGCCGGTCTCATCATCCTGCTGTCGGTGCGCGGGGTGGCGGTGGACGGCACCCGGGAGGGCGCCGCGGCCGGCGGCGGTCCGGCCGAGGGCGGTCCTGCCCTCGGCGCTCCGGCCGACGGTGCGGCGGACGGGGGCTCCGCCGACGGCGGCGCGGACCGGTCGGTCACCGACGCCGACCCGGCGGGACGGCGCGAGACGCCGTGAGCACGCGGTCCATGCCCGTCCCCGACGGGCTGGCGGGCGAGCGCGTCGACGCCGCCCTGTCCCGGCTCCTCGGGGTGTCCCGGACGCGCGCCGCCGAGCTCGCGGCCGCGGGTGCCGTCGTCGTCGACGGCCGGGCGGTCGGGAAGTCGGACCGCCTCGCAGCGGGCGGATGGCTCGAGGTGGACCTCACGGCGCTCGACGAGCCCGCCACGCCGGCCGCCCCGCCGGAGCCCGTGCCCGGCATTCGGATCGTCCACGACGACGCGGACGTCGTCGTCGTCGACAAGCCCGTGGGGGTGGCGGCCCACCCGTCCCCGGGCTGGACCGGCCCGACGGTCGTCGGCGCGCTGGCCGCGGCGGGCTTCCGGGTCGCGACGTCCGGTGCGGCCGAGCGCCAGGGCGTCGTGCACCGCCTCGACGTGGGCACGTCGGGCCTCATGGTGGTCGCCAAGAGCGAGCACGCGTACTCGGTGCTGAAGCGCGCCTTCAAGGAGCGAACGGTCGACAAGATCTACCACGCGGTCGTCCAGGGGCACCCCGCACCGACGACGGGCACGGTCGACGCACCGATCGGACGCCACCCGTCCGCCGACTACAAGTTCGCCGTGACGGCCGACGGCAAGCCGTCGGTCACGCACTACGAGGTGCTCGAGATGGTGCCCCAGGCCTCCCTCGTGGAGGTGCACCTGGAGACGGGGCGCACGCACCAGATCCGTGTCCACATGGCCGCGCTGCGACACCCCTGCGTCGGGGACCTCACGTACGGCGCCGACCCGACGCTCGCCGCGCGGCTGGGGCTGACCCGGCAGTGGCTGCACGCGATGCGGCTCGGGTTCGACCACCCCGCGACCGGGGCGCGGCTGGAGCTGTCGAGCACGTACCCGCAGGACCTCGCGCACGCCTGGGAGCTGCTCAGCGCGGGCCACCGCTGACCGACACGCCGGGCGCGCCGGTGCGGCCTGGGCGGACGCCCGACGACGGGCCGTCGTGGCCGGACGTGTCGGTCCGCCGACCTAGACTTCCCCTCATGTCGGCACCTGGATCGGACTTCGTCCACCTCCACGTGCACACCGAGTACTCGATGCTCGACGGCGCGGCGAAGCTCGACCAGCTCTTCGCGGAGACCGCGCGGCTCGGCCAGACCGCCATGGCGACCACGGACCACGGCTACCTCTTCGGCGCGTTCGAGTTCTGGAGCAAGGCCCGTGCCGCCGGGATCAAGCCCATCATCGGCGTGGAGGCGTACGTCACGCCGGGCACCAGCCGCTTCGACCGCTCCCTGGTGCGGTGGGGCGACGCGCACCAGAAGGACGACGACGTGTCGGCGCGCGGCGCCTACACCCACCTGACGATGTGGGCCCGGAACAACACCGGGCTGCACAACCTGTTCCGCGCGAGCTCGCTGGCGTCGCTCGACGGGCAGATGGGCAAGTGGCCCCGGATGGACCGCGAGCTGCTCCAGACCTACTCCGAGGGCCTCATCGTGTCCTCCGGGTGCCCGTCCGGGGAGATCCAGACGCGGCTGCGCCTCGGGCAGTACGAGGAGGCCCGGCGGGCCGCCGGGGAGCTGCAGGACGTCTTCGGCCGCGAGAACTTCTACGTCGAGCTGATGGACCACGGCATCGACATCGAGCGCCGGGTCCAGAAGGAGCTCCTGCAGCTGGCGGAGGAGCTGGGCGCGCCGCTCGTGGCGACGAACGACCTGCACTACACGAAGCGGGAGGACGCGACCTTCCAGGACGCCCTCCTGTCGATCAACTCCGGCTCGCGCCTGACGGACCCGGACCGGTTCACGTTCGACGGCGACGGCTACTACGTGAAGTCGGCCCAGGAGATGCGGGAGGTGTGGCGGGAGCTGCCCGAGGCCTGCGACAACACGCTCGTCATCGCCGAGCGCTGCGAGGTCTCCTTCGACACGGGCGCGAACTTCATGCCGCGGTTCCCCGTCCCGGCCGGCGAGGACGAGACCAGCTGGTTCGTCAAGGAGGTCGAGCGGGGGCTGCACAAGCGGTACCCCACGGGCATCCCGGACGCGGTCCGCAAGCAGGCGGACTACGAGGTCGGCGTCATCACCCAGATGGGCTTCCCGGGGTACTTCCTCGTCGTGGCGGACTTCATCAACTGGGCCAAGGACAACGGCATCCGGGTCGGTCCCGGGCGCGGGTCCGCGGCCGGCTCGATGGCGTCCTACGCCATGGGCATCACCGAGCTCGACCCCATCGAGCACGGACTCATCTTCGAGCGCTTCCTCAACCCGGAGCGCGTGTCCATGCCCGACGTCGACATCGACTTCGACGAGCGCCGCCGCGGCGAGGTCATCCGGTACGTGACCGAGCGGTACGGCTCGGAGCGGGTCGCGCAGATCGTCACCTACGGCACCATCAAGGCCAAGCAGGCGCTCAAGGACTCCTCCCGTCTGCTCGACTTCCCCTTCGCGATGGGGGAGAAGCTGACCAAGGCGATGCCCCCGGCGGTGATGGGCAAGGACATCTCCCTGGCGGGCATCTTCGACCCGAAGGACCCGCGGTACGCGGAGGCGGAGGAGTTCCGGCAGCTGCACGCGACGGACCCGGACGCCCAGCGCGTCGTCGAGCTGGCGCAAGGGATCGAGGGGCTGAAGCGGCAGTGGGGTGTGCACGCCGCCGGCGTGATCATGTCGAGCGAGCCGCTCATCGACATCATCCCGATCATGAAGCGCCCGCAGGACGGCGCCATCATCACGCAGTTCGACTACCCGACCTGCGAGGGCCTCGGCCTCATCAAGATGGACTTCCTGGGGCTGCGGAACCTCACGATCCTCGACGACGCGCTGGTCAACATCGAGGCCAACGGCAAGCCGCCCATCGAGATCGAGACGCTCCCGCTCGACGACCGGCCCACGTACGAGCTGCTCGGTCGCGGCGACACCCTGGGTGTCTTCCAGCTCGACGGCGGGCCGATGCGCGCCCTGCTGCGCCAGATGCGTCCGGACACCTTCGAGGACATCTCGGCCGTCATCGCCCTGTACCGCCCCGGCCCGATGGGCATGAACTCGCACACGAACTACGCCCTGCGCAAGAACGGTCTGCAGAAGATCGCCCCGATCCACCCCGAGCTCGCCGAGCCGCTGGCGGAGGTGCTGGACGAGACGTACGGCCTCATCGTCTACCAGGAGCAGGTGCAGCGCGCCGCCCAGATCCTCGCCGGCTACTCCCTCGGCCAGGCGGACCTGCTGCGCCGCGCGATGGGCAAGAAGAAGAAGGAGATCCTCGACAAGGAGTTCGTGCCGTTCCAGGCGGGCATGCGCGAGCGCGGGTACTCCGACGCGGCGATCCAGGCGGTCTGGGACACGCTGGTCCCGTTCGCCGGGTACGCGTTCAACAAGGCCCACTCGGCCGCATACGGCGTCGTGTCGTACTGGACCGGCTACCTCAAGGCCAACTACCCCACCGAGTACATGGCCGCGCTGCTCACCAGCGTGCGCGACGACAAGGACAAGTCGGCCCTGTACCTCGGCGAGTGCCGCCGGATGGGCATCACCGTCCTGCCCCCGGACGTCAACTCCTCCGCCGCCAACTTCGCCGCCGTCGGCACGGACATCCGGTTCGGCCTCGCCGCGGTCCGCAACGTGGGCGCCAACGTCGTCGACGCGATCGTCGCTGCACGGGAGGAGAAGGGCGCCTTCACCTCGTTCCAGGACTTCCTCGACAAGGTCCCCGCGGTCGTGTGCAACAAGCGGACGATCGAGTCCCTCATCAAGGCCGGGGCCTTCGACCTCCTGTCCCCGAGCCGGCGCGCCCTGCTGCTCATCCACGAGCAGGCGGTCGACGCGGTCGTCGGCGTCAAGCGGCGCGAGGCCGAGGGCCAGTTCGATCTCTTCGCCGGCCTCGGCGGCGGGCAGGACGACGGGCTGTCGTTCAGCGTCGAGGTCCCCGACGTGCCGGACTGGGACAAGAAGCAGCGCCTCGCGTTCGAGCGGGAGATGCTCGGGCTGTACGTCTCGGACCACCCGCTGTCGGGGCTGGAGCACGTGCTGGCCTCGACCGCCGACTGCTCGATCGCCACGCTCATGGCGGACGACGCCCGCGCCGAGGGCTCGATGGTGACCGTGTGCGGCCTGGTGACCTCGCTGCAGCGGAAGATGTCCAAGAACGGCAACCCGTGGGCCGCCGTCACGCTGGAGGACATGGACGGGTCCGTCGAGGTGATGTTCTTCGGCGAGACCTACCTCGCCTACTCCACGGTCCTGTCCGAGGACGCCGTCGTGACCATCCGCGGCCGGGTCCGGCGCCGGGACGAGACGCTCCAGCTCCAGGCCGTCGAGGTGTCCCTGCCGGACGTCTCCGCGGTGGAGACGGCGCCCGTGACGATCACCCTGCCGGTCTCCCGCTGCACGCCGCCGGTCGTGGAGCGGCTCCGGGAGATCCTGGCGACGCACCCCGGGGTGACCGAGGTGCACCTGCGCCTCACGCAGCCAGGCCGGTCGACGGTCATGCGTCTGGAGGAAGGTCTGCGCATCGAGCGGTCGCCGGCGCTGTTCGGCGACCTCAAGGCCCTCCTGGGGCCTGCCTGCCTCGCCGTCTGACGCCGGCCGGCGCGCCGCGCCCCGACCTCCCGGCGCACGCCGGCGAACGCCCGGAGCCCTGAGGCCGTGCTGGTCGGTCGGCCCGCAGGCGGGTGACGCTCCCTAGACTGCGCGGGTGATCCACCTGACGCCGGAGCAGCACGTGTTCGTCACCGAGCGTCATCTGGCGACCCTCACCACGCTGCGCCCGGACGGGACGCCGCACGTCGTCCCCGTCGGCTTCACGTGGGACCCGGAGCAGGGCGTCATCAGGATCACGACGCGGTTCACCTCGGCCAAGGTCAGGAACATCGAGACGCGGGCCGGGTCCGGCAGCGAGGTGCGGGCAGCGGTGTGCCAGGTCGACGGCGGCCGGTGGCTCACCCTGGAGGGCACGATCGCCGTCGTGCGGGACCGCGACGAGGTGCTCGAGGCGATGCGGCGGTATGCGGTGCGGTACCGCACGCTCACGGAGGACCCACGGCGCGTGGTCCTGCGGCTGACGGTCGACCGCATCATGGGCTCCGCCTACATGACCCGCTGACCGTCGTCCGGTCGGGAGCGCGGGCGCTCGACTCACCGGAGGCGGACGGTCTCCTCGCCACCGGGCAGGTCGACCACGACGACGTCGCCCCGCAGGATCCGGCGTCCGCGTCGGCCCTCGGGCTCGCCGTTGACCGTGACCTCGCCCTCGTCGAGCAGCGCCCGGGCGTGGCCGCCGCTCTCCGCGACGCCGGCGAGCTTGAGGAGCTGGCCGAGCCGGATGCCGTCCTCGGCGTCGACGATCCGTGGTTCCACCCCGCCAGTCTGGCGCACCGGAGCCGCTGAGAACGCACGGACGTCCCCGCCGCGGCCCGGGGGCGGCGACCTAGGATCGAGGGCGTGACGACCACCTCGACGACGATCGCCCGCATCGACCTGCGGGGCAGGACGCTGACCCCGCGGGAGCTCGCGCAGGCCCTGCCGCGCCCCGAGCTCGACGTCGAGGGGGCGCTGCAGCAGGTGGCGCCTCTCGTGGAGGACGTGCGGCACCGCGGCGCCGCCGCCCTGCGCGATCTCGCCGAGCGGTTCGACGGCGTGCGGCCGGAGCGGCTCCGCGTCCCCGCCGACGAGCTGGCCCGTGCCGTCGAGACGCTCGACCCGACCGTCCGCGCCGCCCTGGAGGAGGCGATCCGACGGGTGCGTGTCGTGCACCGCGCGCAGGTGCCGGCGGACCTGGTCGTCGACGTCGCGCCCGGCGCGCAGGTGCGCCAGCGCTGGCTGCCCGTGCGCCGCGTCGGTCTGTACGTGCCGGGCGGCCTGGCCGTGTACCCGTCGTCGGTGGTCATGAACGTCGTCCCGGCGCAGGAGGCGGGCGTCCGCTCCCTCGTCGTGACGAGCCCGCCCCAGAAGGAGCACGGGGGCCTCCCGCACCCGACGATCCTCGCGGCGTGCCACCTGCTCGGTGTGGAGGAGGTGTACGCCGTGGGCGGTGCGCAGGCCGTCGCGATGCTCGCCTACGGCGCAGCGGGGGAGTCCGAGGCGGACGGCGACGTGCTGTGCGAGCCCGTCGACGTCGTCACCGGGCCGGGCAACCAGTACGTCACGGCCGCGAAGCGGCTGGTGCGCGGGGTCGTCGGGATCGACTCGGAGGCGGGCCCGACGGAGATCGCGGTGCTCGCCGACGACACGGCGGACCCCCGGCACGTCGCCGCCGACCTGGTCTCGCAGGCCGAGCACGGCCCGACGTCGGCCTCCGTGCTCGTCACGGCGTCCGCCGCCCTGGCGGACGCCGTCGAGGCGCTCCTGCCGGACGTGGTGGGCGCCACGCGGCACGCCGAGCGGGTCGCCACAGCGCTGTCGGGGCCGCAGTCGGCCATCGTGCTCGTCGACGACCTCGAGCACGGGCTCGCCGTCGTCAACGCGTACGGCGCGGAGCACCTGGAGATCCAGACGGCCGACGCGTCGGCCGTGGCGGACCGGGTCACGAGCGCGGGGGCGATCTTCGTCGGGGCGTTCTCGCCCGTGTCCCTGGGCGACTACATGGCGGGGTCCAACCACGTGCTGCCGACCGGAGGGTGCGCGCACTTCTCGAGCGGGCTCGGCGTCCACAGCTTCCTGCGTCCGGTCCAGGTCGTGGAGTACGGCGCCGACGCGCTGGCCGAGGTGGCGGACCGCCTGGTCGCACTCGCCGGCGACGAGGACCTGCCCGCGCACGGCGAGGCAGTCCGCGCCCGCTTCTGAGGCGCGCAGCAGGGCCGAGGCGTCCCGAGGGGCCGCTCACCCCACCGCGAGGGCGAAGGGCAGGACCTGTGCCGCGCCGAGCCGACGGAGCAGGCGTGCGCCGACGGTCATCGTCCAGCCGCTGCCGACCCGGTCGTCCACGAGCAGGACGGTCCGCCCGGGGAGCCCGGCCAGCGCGGCGTCGCCGAGGTCCGGCGTCAGCCGCCGGGCGACCCCGGCGAGGCGCTGCGCGGAGTTGACGTCGTGGCGACCGGACGGCACCCGCTGGTCCGGCACGAGAGCGCCGACGAGGGGCACGCCGAGGTGGCGTGCCGTGCCGGACGCGAGGTGCTGGACGAGCTCCGGTCGGCTGTCGGAGGCGATGACGACGACGCCGTCGACCCGAGGTGCCCACGCGTCGAGCACCGCCGTGACGGCTGCGCGCAGGGCCGGCGGCACGGGTCCGTCGACGGCGTGACCGTCGGACGACGTGGCGAGCACCTCCCGCAGCGCGTTGCCCCAGCCGAGGGCGTCCAGCCGCCCCACGACGCGCCCCGTGCCGGCCTGCTCGTCGGCGGGGATCCGCCCCGTCAGGGGCACGTCGAGGGCCGCCATCCCGGTGGGCCACTGGCGCCGGGGCTCGAGCTCCTCGCCGGGGACCGACAGCGCGGACCGCGCGGCACGGACCGCGTCGTCGTCCGGGACCGCCCAGGGGGCGTCCGGAGCGCACCGGTCGCACCGACCGCACCGCCAGGTGTCCGGCGCCGACCCCGCCCGCACCCACCCCTCCAGCTCCGGGTCGTCGAGCACCGACCGCAGGAAGGCCATCCGGCACCCTGGTGCGGTGACGTACTCGGTCATGAGGCGTTCCTCGGCCTCGCGCGCTGCCTGCACCCGGGCGTACCGCTCGGCGTCGTAGGTCCACGGCCGGCCCGTCGCGGTCCAGCCGCCGGGCACGCGCCGGACCGCGCCGTCCACGTCGAGCACCTTGAGCAGCAGCTCCAGCCGTGAGCGCCGCAGCTCCACCCGCGGTTCCAGGGCCGCGGTCGACAGCGGGCGGCCCGCACCCTCGAGGGCCGCCAGGGTGGCCCGCACCTGGTCCTCCGCAGGGAAGGACATCGCGGCGAACCAGTCCCAGACCGCCCGGTCCTCGCGCCCGGGCAGCAGCACCACCTCGGCGCGTTCGGTCGCGCGACCGGCGCGGCCCACCTGCTGGTAGTAGGTGATGGGCGACGCCGGGGCACCGAGGTGCACGACGAAGCCGAGGTCCGGCTTGTCGAACCCCATGCCCAGCGCCGAGGTGGCGACCAGCGCCTTGACCCGGTTGGCCAGCAGGTCGTCCTCCGACACGGTCCGCTCGGCCGGCTCCGTGCGTCCGGTGTAGCTGCGGACGGCGATCCCGGCGGTGCGCAGGTGGGCGGCGACCTGCTCCGCCGCGGCGACGGTCAGGCAGTAGACGATGCCCGACCCCGGCAGTCGCGGCAGGGTCGTCGCGAGCCACGCCAGTCGCGCGGCCTGGTCCGGCAGCTCCAGCACGGCGAGGCGCAGGCTCTCCCGGTCCAGGCCGCCGCGGAGCACCAGCACCTCACCGTCGTGCCCGGCGCGCAGCTGCTCCGCGACGTCGGCGGTGACCCGCGCGTTCGCGGTGGCGGTGGTCGCCAGGACGGGCGTGCCGGGCCGCAGGTCGGCGAGCAGCGTCCCGATCCGGCGGTAGTCCGGCCGGAAGTCGTGGCCCCAGTCCGAGATGCAGTGGGCCTCGTCGACGACGAGCAGCCCCGTGGTGGCGGCCAGGTGGGGGAGGACCTCGTCACGGAACCCCGGGTGCGTGAGGCGCTCCGGCGAGACCAGCAGCACGTCGACCTGGCCCGCCGCGATCCGGGCCCGCACGCCGTCCCACTCGTCGGTGTTGGCGGAGTGGATCGTCTCCGCCCGGATCCCGGCGCGCCGGGCGGCCTCCACCTGGTTGCGCATGAGCGCCAGCAGCGGGGAGACGATGACGGTGGGCCCGGCGCCCTGCTCCCGCAGGAGGCCGGTGGCGACGAAGTACACCGCCGACTTGCCCCAGCCCGTCCGCTGCACCACGAGGGCGCGCCGGCGCCCCGCGACGAGGGCCTCGACGGCGGTCCACTGGTCCTCCCTCAGCCGCGCGTCGTCGCGCCCCACGAGCGCGCGCAGCAGGTGCTCGGCGCGGTCGCGCAGCGCCGTCGCGCCCTGCTGACCGGGCGTCGCGGTGCGGTCGGGCTCAGGCGTCTCGAGGGTCGTCTCCGGCATCCGGGAAGTGTGGCAGCCGCCGCCGACACGGAGCGCCGGACCGGCGGTCGCTGCGACACTTCCGGTGTGACCCCTCGACGTGTCGTGACCGCTGCGGTCGCCGTCTGCGTCGGCGCGCTCTCGCTGTCGGCCTGCGGCGGCGCCGAGCCCGCTCCGGCCGACGGACCCGGTCGGGCCGCCGCCGATCGCGCTCCGGCCGACGGCCCGGGACAGGAGGCCGCCGACGCCACCGCCTCGCCCGCTCCCTCTCCCACCCCCGTCGGCGCGCCGGCGCGCCCCGAGGCCGAGCCGGGTCCGGGCGAGTACCTCGCCGGGCTGCCCGCGACCGTCGCCCTGCCCGACGCCGAGCCCGCGGCCGTCGTGGTGCTCGTCCCGGGCGGCGGCTGGAGCACCGCGGACCCGCTCGGCCTCGCGCCGCTCGGCGAGCACCTGCGCGCGGCCGGGCTGGCGGTGGTGACGATCACGTACGGCACCTCCTCCACCGGGAGCAGCTGGCCGGTGCCCGCGGACGACGTGCGGTGCGCCGTCGCCTACGCCGGCGAGCAGGTCCCGGACGTGCCCGTCCTGGTCGCCGGGCACTCCGCCGGGGCGCACCTGGCCGCCGTCGTCGGCCTGGTGCCCGAGGGTCGGGGTGCCTTCTGCCCGTACCCGCCGCGGGCCGCCGACGGCGTGGTCGGCCTGGCCGGGCCGTACGACGTCTCGGCGACCGGCGGTCTCGCGGGCAACCTCTTCGGCGTCGCCGAGCCGGAGGCGCCGGACCTGTGGGCGGAGGGCAACCCGCTGCTGCTGGCCGGCGGGCGCCCCGACCTCCCGTTCCTGCTCGTGCACGGCACCGCCGACCGGCTGGTGGGCGAGGAGTTCGCCCGCGCCTTCGAGGACGCGCTCGACGACGGTGGCCACCCGGTCGAGGTGGTCGTCGTGGAAGGGGCGACGCACAACGGCGTCCTGCGCCCGGACGCCGTGGGCGACGTCGTCGCGACGTGGTCGCTCCAGACGGCCGCGACGTCCTGAACGGACCGCTCCACCGTGTGACGTCCCGCGCCGGACCGTGCCCGTGCGACGGTCAGGGCGCCGTAGGATCTCGGCCGTGCCCGGCGACGCCGCCGGGGCCCGGACAGGAGGATGACGTGGTCGTCGTGGAAGCGGTCGGCTGGATCGGCTCGGCCGTCCTCATCGTGTCGCTGCTGCAGACCCGCGTCATGCGGTTCCGCGTGCTCAACCTCTCCGCCAGCGCCGTCCTGGTGTTCTACAACGCCGTGCTGGGCGTCTGGCCGATGGTGGCGATGAACGCCGTCCTGGTCGGGATCAACCTCTTCTTCATCGTGCGGCTCGTCCGCCAGCGGCACGACGCGCGCGTCTACGACGCCGTCCCCATCGCCCCGCAGGAGCCGTTCCTGCGCCACCTGCTGCACCGGCACGCCGACGACATCGCCACCTTCAACCCCGACCTGCGGGGCCGCGACCTCGACGACGTCGCGACCTCCGCCGAGCACGCGTTCCTCGTGAGCTCCGGCGACGAGGTCGTCGGCGTGGTCCTCACCCGGCGCGGGGCCGACGCGCAGGAGCAGCAGGTCGTCCTGGACTACGTCCTGCCCGCGTACCGGGACTTCACGCCCGGCGAGTTCGTCTTCCGGCTCGACGGCCCGTTCGCGGCGCTCGGCACCCGCCGGGTCGTCGCGTCGCCCGGCATGGCGGCGTCGGAGCGCTACCTCGAGGTGGTGGGCTTCCGGGCCGACGGGGACCGGCGGGTCCTGGACCTGGGCGGTCGCACCGGGGGCTGAGTCCGCTGGCTACGATCGGGCGCGTGACCGCCGAGACCAGCCCCGCGACGCGCGCCCCGACGGGCGCCGCGCCGGCGACGGCATCAGCGGCCGGGTCCCGCCTGCCGGTGCGGGAGGACCTCGCGGGCCTGGAGCCCTACGGCGCCCCCCAGCTGGACGTGCCGGTGCTGCTCAACGTCAACGAGAACCCGTACCCGCCGTCGGACCAGGTCGTCGCGGACGTCGCGCGCGCCGTGGCCGACGCGGCCCGCGGCCTCAACCGGTACCCCGACCGGGAGTTCCTCGCGCTGCGCGCCGACCTCGCGTCGTACCTGGGTCGGGAGTCGGGGGTCCGCCCCCCGGTGGAGCACGTGTGGGCGGCGAACGGCTCGAACGAGATCATGCTGCACCTCCTCCAGGCCTTCGGCGGCCCGGGTCGGACCGCGCTGTCGTTCGCGCCGACGTACTCGATGTACCCGGAGTACGCCCGCGACACCGCGACGCGCTGGGTGACCGGGCGCCGCGCGGAGGACTTCGCGCTGGACCTCGACGAGGTGCGCGCCCGCATGGCGGAGCACGCGCCGTCGGTCGTGCTCCTCGCGAGCCCGAACAACCCCACCGGCACCGCCCTGCCGGCCGCCGAGGTCCGTGCGGTCCTCGCCGCGGCCGACGACGTCCCCGGCGGGTGCGTCGTCGTCGTCGACGAGGCGTACGGGGAGTTCCGGCGGCGGGGTGTGCCCTCGGCGCTCGAGCTGCTCGGTGAGCACCCGAACCTCGTCGTGACCCGGACGATGTCCAAGGCGTTCGGTCTCGCCGGGGCCCGGGTGGGGTACCTCGTCGCCGACCACCCCGTCGTGGACGCCCTGCGCGTCGTGCGCCTGCCGTACCACCTCTCCGCGGTGACCCAGGCGGTCGCCCGCGCCGCGCTCGCGCACGCCGACGAGCTCATGGCCCAGGTCGACGGGCTGCGCAGGGAGCGCGACGCGACGGTGGGCTGGCTGCGGGACCGCGGGCTGACGGTGGCGGACAGCGACGCCAACTTCGTGCTGTTCGGACGCTTCGAGGACCGGCACGCCGTCTGGCAGGGACTGCTGGACCGGGGGGTCCTCATCCGTGAGACGGGCCCCGAGGGATGGCTCCGGGTGTCGATCGGCACCCCGGAGGAGATGACGGCGTTCCGCGACGCCCTGGTGGAGGTGGCAGGACTGTGAGCAGGACAGCGCGCATCGAGCGCACCACGTCGGAGTCGAGCGTGCTCGTCGAGCTCGACCTCGACGGCACCGGACGCACGGAGATCTCCACGTCGGTGCCGTTCTACGACCACATGCTCACCGCCCTCGGCAAGCACTCGCTCGTCGACCTGACCGTCCGCGCCACGGGCGACACCCACATCGACGTCCACCACACCGTCGAGGACGTCGCCATCGCGCTCGGCGAGGCGCTGCGGGTCGCGCTCGGCGACAAGGCCGGCATCGGCCGGTTCGGCGACGCCCTGGTGCCCCTGGACGAGGCGCTGGCCCAGGCGGTCGTCGACGTGTCGGGCCGGCCCTACCTCGTGCACGGCGGCGAGCCCGCCGGACAGGAGTACCACCTCATCGGCGGCCACTTCACCGGTTCGCTGACCCGGCACGTGCTCGAGTCGATCGCCCACCACGCCGGGATCTGCATCCACATGCGGGTGCTCGCGGGCCGCGACCCGCACCACGTCGTGGAGGCGCAGTTCAAGGCGCTGGCCCGTGCGCTGCGCGCGGCCGTGGCGCCGGACCCGGGGGTGGAGGGGATCCCCTCGACGAAGGGCGCCCTGTGAGCGCGGACGACGTCGCCCTGCCGCCGACGGCGGTCCTGCTCACCCAGGTCGCGCACGCCGAGGCGCTCGCGGCCGCGTGCGCGCTGGGCAAGGTCCCCGTCGACGTCGTGCCCAGCGACATCGGCGCGATCGCCGTGTGCCGTGACGCGACGGGGGAGCAGCCCGAGCGGGCCGCGGCGGCCGTGTCGCAGGCGTTGGCGAACACGATGGTGGTCCTGCTCGTGCACCGCGGCGGGCGGATGTCCGGCTCCCGGTGGTCCGGCGGCACCCGCGGAGACGACGTCTCCGCCGTGCTCATGCTCGACGGGGCGCCCGCGGTGGTCGAGCAGCTGCTCCTCGGCCAGGTAGCGGCGGGGGACCTGCCGGGCGTCGTGACCTCGGTCGGGATGTCGCGGTGGAGGGCGGCGCGGACCCTGACGGCCGCGGCGCGGGCGCGTCGGCGCGGCTGAGCGGCCCGTCGTTACACTCCCTCGGTGACCTCACCCCGCGTCGTCGTCCTCGACTACGGCTTCGGCAACGTGCGCTCCGCCGTGCGGGCCCTGACCCGCGTCGGCGCGGACGTCGAGCTCACCGCCGACGCCACGACGGCGGTCGCGGCGGACGGTCTCGTCGTGCCCGGCGTGGGTGCGTTCGCGGCGGTGATGGCGGGCCTGCGGCAGGTGCGCGGCGACCAGATCATCGACCGTCGCCTGGCCGGCGGCCGCCCGGTGCTCGGGATCTGCGTCGGCATGCAGGTGATGTTCGAGCACGGCGACGAGCACGGCGTGCGCACGGAGGGGCTCGGCGAGTGGCCGGGGGTGGTCGACCGCCTGGAGGCGCCTGTCGTGCCGCACATGGGGTGGTCGACCGTGGACGCGGCGGAGGGCTCCACGCTCTTCGCCGGCATCGAGGACGAGTACTTCTACTTCGTGCACTCCTACGCCGCGCGCAGCTTCCCGCCGCTCGGCGGAGGCCGCTTCACGCCCCCCGCGGTGACGTGGGCCCAGCACGGCGGTCCCTTCGTGGCCGCCGTCGAGAACGGCCCGCTCGCCGCGACCCAGTTCCACCCGGAGAAGTCCGGCGACGCCGGCGCGGAGCTGCTCCGGAACTGGGTCTCCAGCCTGAGAGGACACTGACGCATGACGCGACTCGAGCTCCTGCCCGCCGTGGACGTCGCCGACGGGCAGGCCGTCCGTCTCGTCCAGGGCGAGGCCGGCTCCGAGACCTCCTACGGCAGCCCGATGGCCGCCGCGCTGGACTGGCAGTCCGGGGGGGCGGAGTGGATCCACCTCGTCGACCTGGACGCCGCGTTCGGCCGCGGCTCCAACGCGGAGCTGCTCGCGGAGGTGGTCGGGGCCCTGGACGTCCGCGTGGAGCTCTCCGGCGGGATCCGCGACGACGCGTCGCTCGAGCGTGCGCTCGCCACGGGGTGCCGACGGGTCAACCTGGGCACCGCCGCCCTGGAGGACCCGGAGTGGACCGCGAAAATCATCGCCGAGCACGGGGACGCGATCGCCGTCGGTCTCGACGTCCGCGGGACCACGCTCGCGGCGCGGGGGTGGACGCGTGAGGGTGGCGACCTGTGGGAGGTGCTGGACCGGCTCGACGCCGCGGGCTGCGCGCGGTACGTCGTCACGGACGTGACCAAGGACGGGACCCTCCGCGGCCCCAACCTGGACCTCCTGCGTGAGGTGTGCGAGCGGACCGACGCCCCGGTCGTGGCGTCCGGTGGCATCTCGAGCCTCGCGGACATCGCCGCCCTCCGCGGGCTCGTCGACGCCGGCGTGGAGGGCGCGATCGTCGGCAAGGCCCTGTACGCGGGCGCCTTCACCCTGCCCGAGGCGCTGGACGTCGCCGGGCGCCCGTGACCGGCAAGGCGCTGCCGCCGACGTCGGCGTTCGCCGGCGACGACGGCTCGGCGGACCCCGGGCTCGCCGCGGCCGTCACCGCGTGGGCGGACGGGCGGGCGACCCTGGCCGACGTCGTCACGGCGCTCGCCGACGCGCGCGTCCTCGTGCCGGTGCTCGCCGAGGTGGAGGCGTCCGGGACGACCGCCGCAGGCCTGCACGTCGACAAGGAGGCGTCGACCGGCGTCGTCGCCCTGGCGACCCCCGACGGACGGACCGCGCTCCCCGTCTTCACCAGCACGGCCAGTCTCGGGGCGTGGCGGTCCGACGCCCGGCCGGTCCCGGCGGAGGGCCCGCGGGCCGCCGCGGCCGCGCTGCAGGAGGGCTGGGAGGTGCTCGTCGTGGACCCCGGGGGGCCGGTGGCCGTCCCGGTGCCGCGGACGGCGGTGCGCGCCCTGGCGCTGGGCACGACGTGGCGTCCTGCCGTGGTCGACGGTGCCGTCGTGGACGAGGTGCGGTCGGCCGTCTCCGTCGCTCTCGAGCAGGTGCCCGAGGTGCGGGCCGCCGACGCCGTGCCCGGGCGGCGGGCGGAGGTCGCCGTGGTCGTGGCCCTCGCCCCCGGCCTGGACCGCGAGGACCTGGACCGGGTGCTGCGGCGCGTCGGTGCGGCTCTCGCCGCCGAGGAGGTGGTCGCGGCGCGCGTCGACAGCCTCGAGATGCGCGTCGTGACCGCGCGGCCGTGAGCGCGCCGGGGCCCGGTCAGGCGCTCAGGGCGCGCAGGGCTCGGTCGGCGTGAAGGCGGCCGTGTCGTCGAGGAGCCGCCGCAGCGTGCTCACGGGCACGAGGAAGCTCTGGCCCGCGGCGTTCTTGGCGTAGACGACGCCGATGACGCGGCCCTGCTCGTCGAGAGCGGCCGACCCCGAGCTGCCCGGCTCGACCGGCGCGTCGGTGACGAGCACCTCGCCGAGGTTCTCGTTGATGGGGTCGGTGGTCTCGCCGATGACGGTGCCGCTCGTCACCGTGAGGGCACCGCCCTGCGGGTAGCCGACGACGGTCACGGCGTCACCGCGCACCGGGTCCGCGTCCGCCAGGACGGGGTAGCTCGGCAGCTCCCCGGCGGTCCGGACGATCGCGAGGTCGGCCAGCGCGGCCGTGCTGGCGGTCGCCACGTCGATGTCGCGCCCGTCGTAGGTGGAGACCTGCACCTCGTCCGACTGCTCGACGACGTGGCGGTTGGTGATGAGGACCGTCGCGTCGATCGCGAAGCCCGACCCGGTGGTCAGCGTCCCGCACCCGACGTTGCGGATGCGCACGGCCATGCGCTGGACGGCGTCGAACCCGTCGGGGGACAGGACGCCGGAGCCCGTCGGCTCGCTCATGGGCGCCTCGCTCGGCACGAGGTCGGTGGCGCGGGGACCGGGCATCTGCGGCACCTCGTCGAGAGCTCCGTCGACGGTCGCGCACCCGGCGAGAAGGACCGTCGCCAGCACGGCGCTCGCGCCGACGCGGACGCGCCGCGACGTGGCCGCCGGAGGTCGGCTCACCGGCTCAGCTCCCGCTGCAGCGCGATGTTCGCCTCGGTCGCCGTCTGGCACAGGTCCTCCACGTCGGTGCGGAAGCGCTCCAGCTCGGCCGCGTCGTACCGGGCCGCGTCCGTCACCGTGTCCTGCAGGTACCCGATGAGCTCCTGCTGGCCCTGGACGCACTGGTCCAGGGCGAGGGCGACCTGGCCCGCCGCGTCGCTGACGCGCTCCTGGTAGTCGACGAGCTGCCGCTGGACCTCGCGGTCGTCGCCGATCTGCGCCTTCTCGTCCGCAAGCTCGACGATGCGGCCCTGCGCCGTCGCGAGCTGCGCGCGGACGCCGTCCAGCTCGGACTCCGTGCCGGCCAGCGCCGCCCGCGTCGCCGCGAGCTCGTCGCCCAGTCCGCGGGCGTCCGCGAGGTAGGCGTCGGCGCGCTCCTGCCAGGCCGTGCTCGTGCGGTACAGGTGCACCGTGGACGCGCCGAGGGCCAGGACGAGGAGGACGAGGAAGGTCGTGGTCGCGATGCGCCGCCGGCGGCGCCGCCGCTCGTCCCGTCCCGTCGGCGCCGGGTCGGTCTCTCCCGCGGGCGTCGGCCCGCCGGTCGGCTCGGGGCTCGCTGCGGTGGCGCCCGAGGCGGCGGCGCCCGGAGACGCAGCCGCCGGGGTCTGCGGGGCGGACGGCGGCGCCGGGGCGTCCGCGGGCGCGGTCGGCAGCGCGCTCTCGCGCGGGCCCGTCGTCGGGCCGTCGCCGTCGTGGACGTCCACGTCCCCCGTGCGCCGGCCGACGTCGGTGCCGTGGCCCCCCGCGGGACGCGGCAGTCCGGTGCTGTCGGTCACCTGGCCAGCATAGGACGCCGGCCCGACGGCGCCTCGGCGGGGTAGGTCGTCAGGAGACCGGTCCGGTGAACGCCTCGCCAGGCCCCTCGCCCGGGGCGTCCGGGTAGGGGAGCGCCTCCCGGAAGGCGAGCTGGAGCGATCGCAGGCCGTCACGCAGCGACCGGGCGTGCTGGTTGCCGATCTCCGGCGCGGCCGCGGTCACGAGCCCCGCCAGCGCGGTGATGAGCTTCCGCGCCTCGTCGAGGTCGGCGAGCTCGGCCCCGGGCACGTCGGCGGAGTCCTCCGCGAGCCCGCACTTCACCGCCGCGGCGCTCATGAGGTGGACCGCGGCCGCCTGGATGACGGCGACGGCGGGGATCTCCGCGATGTCCCGCACCGCGGCGGTCGTGGCGGCGGTCTCGTCCAGCGGGCCCTGTGTCATGGCAGGATCCTCTCACCGCGCCACGGCCCGGCGGCCCGCGCCGCCGCAGGGGGAGCCTCCGCGGACCGGGGTCCCCGCCCGCGTGCGACGGGGGACAGCGACCCCATCGCCAGCGCCTGGTAGAGTGCTGCCCGACCGACCTGGTTCCGTCGTGCCTGCACTGCAGTCGCACGGGACCTGGTGCACAAGCGGAGCTGATCCCACCCGCGTACCGACGGTCTGCCTCGGCAGACGACAGGTGCCGGGTCCGGTCCGGAGGTGCCGTCCCCCTGGGGCCAGCACCTCGGCGTCGTCGTCGGCGCACCGGACTGCAGGCCCCCGCGACGTGCTCGACGCGGGGGCCTTCCTCGTCGCGGCGGTCGTCCCGTCGAGTCGAGGAGCAGCACATCAGCGAGCCGCGCATCAACGACCGGATCCGCGTGTCCGAGGTCCGCCTGGTCGGTCCGAACGGCGAGCAGGTCGGCATCGTCCGGGTGGAGGATGCCCTGCGACTGGCGCAGGAGGCCGATCTCGACCTGGTCGAGGTCGCCCCGGACGCCAGGCCGCCGGTCTGCAAGCTCATGGACTACGGCAAGTTCAAGTACGAGGCGGACATGAAGGCGCGGGAGGCCCGGCGCAACCAGGCCAACACCGTCCTCAAGGAGATCCGCTTCCGCCTGAAGATCGACCCGCACGACTACGGCACCAAGAAGGGCCACGTCGAGCGGTTCCTCAAGGCGGGGGACAAGGTCAAGGTCATGATCATGTTTCGTGGTCGCGAGCAGTCGCGCCCGGAGATGGGCGTGCGCCTGCTGCAGCGGCTGGCCGAGGACGTCTCGGAGCTGGCCACGATCGAGAGCATGCCGAAGCAGGACGGCCGTAACATGATCATGGTGCTTGCGCCGGTCAAGAAGAAGGCCGAGGCGAAGAGCGAGAAGCGCAAGGCGCAGGCCGAGGCCGAGGCGGCCAAGGACGCGGCGCGCACCGGTCAGGCCGACGGTGCCGCCCCCGCGGCCACCGACGCCCCGGCGCCGCAGGCTCCCGCCGCGCCGACGCCCGCCGACGCCGCCCAGGCCTGAGGCCCCACGAACCACCCGTCCAGGTGCGAGCCCACCGGCCCGCACGTGATCCAGCCCCCGGGCGTACGAGGAAGAGAGCACACCAGTGCCGAAGAACAAGACGCACAGTGGTGCGAAGAAGCGTTTCCGGCTCACCGGGACCGGCAAGGTCATGCGGGAGCAGGCGGGCGCGCGTCACCTGTTCGAGCACAAGTCGAGCCGCCGGACCCGTCGCCTCGCGTCGGACCAGGTCCTGTCGCCGGCCGACGCCCCGAAGATCAAGAAGCTGCTCGGCAAGTGAGCCCGCGGGTGCGCAGCACCCCGCTCACCTGTGAGCCCCGACACGCAAGGAGCATCACGTGGCACGCGTGAAGCGGGCGGTCAACGCCCAGAAGAAGCGCCGGTCGACCCTCGAGAAGGCGTCCGGCTACCGCGGTCAGCGGTCCCGCCTGTACCGCAAGGCGAAGGAGCAGGTCACCCACTCCCTCGTCTACGCCTACCGCGACCGCAAGGCGCGCAAGGGCGACTTCCGCAAGCTGTGGATCCAGCGCATCAACGCCGCGGTCCGCGCCGAGGGCATGACGTACAACCGCTTCATCCAGGGCCTCAAGGCCGCGGGTGTCGAGGTCGATCGTCGTGCGCTCGCGGAGATCGCCGTCAGCGACCCGGCAGCCTTCGCGGCGATCGTCCAGGTCGCCAAGGACGCCCTGCCCGCGGACGTCAACGCGCCGTCGGCGGCCTGAGCCGCTGCGCGACCACGCGCGACCGGCGGACACCCGGCCGATGCCCGAGCTCACCAACCCCCGCGCCGAGCGGGTGAGGGCGGTCCGGGCACTGGCCGGGCGTTCGGCGCGTCTGCGGCACGGTCGCTACCTCGTCGAGGGCCCGCAGGGCGTCCGGGAGCTGGTCGTGGAGGCGCCCGGCGACGTCGTCGACCTGTACCTCACCGACTCCTCCGCGGGGCGCCACGACGAGCTCGTGGCAGCGGCGGCGGTGGCCGGGATCCGCCCGCGGATCGGCACCGCCGAGGTGCTTGCCGCCATGAGCCCGGACGCGCAGGAGGTGCTGGCGGTCGCGCGCACGCGCGTCGTCGGCGCGGCCGACGTGCTCCGGGCCGCGCCGCGCCTGGTCGCCGTGCTGCACCACGTCCGCGACCCCGGCAACGCCGGCACGGTCATCCGTGCGGCGGACGCGGCGGGTGCGGACGGTGCGGTCCTCACGGAGGCCAGCGTCGACGTGCACAGCCCCAAGGTGATCAGGTCGACCGCTGGGTCCTTCTTCCACCTGCCGGTCGCGACCGGGGCGGTGCTCCCGGAGGTCGTCGCGCTCCTGCGTGCGGCCGGGCTCCAGGTCCTGGCGGCGGACGGCGGTGGCGAGTGGGACCTCGACGACCTCCTCGACCTCGTGGGCGACCCGGCGCGCCCGTCGGCCGCACCGGACCTCGCCGCACCGACGGCGTGGCTCTTCGGCAACGAGGCGTGGGGGCTGCGGCCGGAGGACCGGGCGCTCGCCGACGCCGTCGTCCGCGTGCCGCTGCACGGCCGGGCCGAGTCCCTCAACCTGGCGACGGCCGCGACCGTCTGCCTGTACGCCTCCGCCCGTGCCCAGCGTCGGTCCTGACGGCTCGCGGTCCTGACGGCTCCCGTCGTCGCGGCTCCGGGCATCCTGGACCGATGCGCCTCTTCGCCGCCCTGCGGCCTCCGGACGTCGTGCTGCACCACCTCGCCGCGGCCCTCGAGGCCGTGCGGCTGGGCACCGACGGAGCCGACGCCGCCGGTCCTCGCTCGCCGGTGCGGTGGTCGCCACCGGAGAACTGGCACGTCACCCTGGCGTTCTACGGTGACGTGCCGGACGGGGCGGCGCACGAGCTGCAGGAGGGCCTGGCCGTCCTGTCCTCCGGCCGCGAGCCCTTCGACCTGAGCCTCCGCGGCGCCGGCGTGTTCGCGCACCGCACGCTGTGGGTGGGCGTCGGCGGCGACGCCGGCGCCGCAGCCGAGCTCTGCGCCGGGGCGCGCGAGGTCGGCGCTGTCGTCCTCGGCCACGCCGAGACGCGGGAACGGTCGCGGCCGCACCTCACCGTCGGTCGGGTCGCGCAGGACGTGCGGGCAGGACGCTCGCGGGGCCGTCGGGGGCCGGGTGACGGCCGCCCGGCGCCGGACGAACTGGCTGGTCCGGTGCGGGCCCTCGGCGTCTACGAGGGCCCCTCCTGGACGGTCACGGACCTGCGCCTGGTCCGGTCGGAGCTCGGCCGCGGCCGCGGCGGGTCCGCCCTGCACACGGACGTCGCCCGGCTCGCCCTGGACGCCCGTCACGGCGGAGAGCCGTGACCTCCCGCGCCGGACTCGCCGCTCCAGCCGGCCGGCCCTGGGTCGTGGGCCCTGTGCCATGATGACCGGCATGACCCGGCCGCCCGCTCCCGACGACGCCGCGCAGCGTGCCGTCGCGGCGGATGCCCGGCGCCGTCGTCGGACGGGTCGATTTAGCCGGCCCGCCGAGGGCCCGCCCCGCTGACGTCGTGCCGCCGGACCATCGCGCCGGCGCGACCTGACGGTCCATCCAGCGGAGGACGACGAGGCCCCACGGCGGGCGCCACTAGACTCGCCAGCCGGCCGTAGCCGCACGTCAAGCCCCCGAGAGGCCCCGGATGTCCGCCACCCCTCCGCCCGACGGCGTGCCGTCGTCGGGCACCGTCACCCCGCTCTCGCTGTCCCCGCTCGACGGGCCGGGCGTGGAGGCCGCTGTCGCCGACGCGCTCACGGCGATCGCGGCTGCCGGTGACCTCGACGCGCTCAAGTCCGCCCGGCTGGCGCACGCCGGGGACCGGAGCCCACTGGCGCTCGCCAACCGGGCCATCGGCGGTCTCTCTCCGCAGGACAAGGCCGAGGCGGGGCGCCGGCTCGGCGCCGCCCGCGGCCAGGTGACCACCGCGCTCGCGCACCGGCAGGCGGAGCTCGAGCTCGAGCGGGACGAGCGCGTCCTGGTCGAGGAGGCCGTCGACGTCACGCTGCCGGTGGGCCGCCGCCCCGTGGGCGCCCGGCACCCGCTCGAGGTGCTCTCGGAGCGCATCGCCGACGTCTTCGTCGCCATGGGCTGGGAGATCGCGGAGGGCCCCGAGGTCGAGGCCGAGTGGTTCAACTTCGACGCCCTCAACTTCGGCGTGGACCACCCCGCGCGCCAGATGCAGGACACGTTCTTCGTGGCCCCGCCCGAAGGTGCCGAGGACTCCGGGCTGGTGCTGCGCACCCACACCTCGCCGGTCCAGGCCCGGACGCTCCTCGAGCGCGACCTGCCCGTCTACATCGCCTGCCCCGGCAAGACGTTCCGCACGGACGAGCTCGACGCCACGCACACGCCCGTCTTCCACCAGGTCGAGGGCCTGGCGATCGACCGGGGCCTGACCATGGCGCACCTCAAGGGGACCCTGGACCACTTCGCGCGTGCGGTGTTCGGGCCTGAGGCCCGCACGCGCCTGCGGCCGTCCTTCTTCCCCTTCACGGAGCCCAGCGCCGAGATGGACCTGTGGTTCCCCCAGAAGAAGGGCGGCCCCGGCTGGGTCGAGTGGGGCGGCTGCGGCATGGTCAACCCGAACGTCCTCCGCGCCTGCGGGGTGGACCCCGAGGTCTACTCCGGCTTCGCGTTCGGGATGGGCATCGAGCGGACCCTGATGTTCCGCCACGGCATCGCCGACATGCACGACATGGTGGAGGGCGACGTGCGGTTCTCCCTCCAGCTCGAGGGGACGATCTGATGCCGCGCATCCCGCTGACCTGGCTCGCCGAGCACGTCGACCTGCCGCCCGGCACGACGGCCGAGCAGCTCGCCGCCGACCTCGTCCGCGTCGGGCTCGAGGAGGAGGCCGTCCACGGCGCCGCCGTCACCGGCCCGCTCGTCGTCGGCCGCGTCGTCGAGCGCACGCCCGAGCCGCAGAAGAACGGCAAGACGATCAACTGGTGCCGCGTCGACGTCGGCAGCCACAACGAGGCCGCCGACGACGGTGCGGTGCGCCCCCGCGGCATCGTCTGCGGCGCGCACAACTTCGACGTCGGCGACCTCGTGGTGGTCGCGCTCCCGGGCGCTGTCCTGCCCGGTCCGTTCCCCATCGCGTCCCGGAGGACGTACGGGCACGTGTCCGACGGCATGATCTGCTCCGCCAAGGAGCTCGACCTGGGTGACGACCACGACGGGATCATCGTGCTGTCGCCCGACGACGTCGACGCGTCGCCCGGCGACGACGCCAAGGCGCTCCTCGGCCTCGGCGAGGAGGTCCTCGAGATCAACGTGACGCCGGACCGGGGCTACTGCTTCTCCATGCGGGGCGTCGCCCGGGAGTACGGCCACTCGACGGGAGCGTCGTTCCGCGACCCGGCCGCGCTGCAGGACGCGGACGAGCGGCCGGCGGAGGGCGGTTTCCCCGTCGAGGTCGACGACGCGAGCCCGGTCCACGGCGCCGCGGGGTGCGACCGCTTCGTCGCCCAGGTCGTCCGCGCCGTCCGCGCGCACGGCCAGTCCCCGGCGTGGATGCAGCGCCGGCTCACGCAGGCCGGCATGCGCCCCATCTCGCTCGCGGTCGACGTGACGAACTACGTCATGCTCGACCTCGGCCAGCCCCTGCACGCCTACGACCTCGAGCAGGTCGCGGCGCCGGTCGTGGTCCGGCGGGCCGACGCCGGCGAGCAGCTGCGGACGCTCGACGGGACGCTCCGCGAGCTGCACCCGGAGGACCTCCTCATCACCGACAGCCCGGCGGCCTCCGGCCGCGCCGGGCGGGTGCTCGGCATGGCCGGCGTCATGGGCGGGGCGGAGTCCGAGGTCACCGACGCGACGACGGACCTGCTCATCGAGGCGGCGCACTTCGACCCGGTCACCGTCGCGCGCACCGCCCGGCGCCACCGCATCCCCAGCGAGGCGGCCAAGCGCTTCGAGCGCGGCGTGGACCCGCAGCTGCCCCGGGTCGCCGCACGCCGCGCCGTGGAGCTCCTCCTGCGCTACGGCGGCGGCACGGCGGACGACGCGCTCACGGACGTGGACCGCACGGGAGCGCGGACGGTCGTCGAGCTGCCGCTGGACCTGCCGGCGCGGCTCGTCGGTGTGCCGTACACCGCGGAGGAGGTGGCGCAGACCCTCACGGAGATCGGCTGCGCGGTCGAGGCTGACGGGCAGTCCGCTCGGGTGACCGTCCCCAGCTGGCGTCCGGACCTCGCGGTGCCCGTCGACCTGGTGGAGGAGGTGGCCCGGCTGCGGGGCTACGACGCCATCCCGTCGGTCCTGCCCCAGGCTCCCGCGGGGCGGGGTCTCACCCGGTCCCAGGCGGCTCGTCGCGCCGTGGCGGACGCGCTGGTCGGCGCCGGGTTCGTCGAGGTGCTCAGCTACCCGTTCGTCGGTGCGCACCAGCACGACGCGCTGGGCCTGCCGGCCGACGACGCACGTCGGCACGCCGTGCGCCTCCTCAACCCGCTGTCGGACGAGCAGCCCGAGATGCGCACGCACCTCCTGGTGACGCTCCTGGAGACCGTGCGTCGCAACGTCGGGCGTGGGCTCGTCGACGTCGCGCTGGTCGAGTCCGGACTCGTCACGCGACCGGACCGGGGTGCCCCGGCCGCCCCGCAGCTGCGGGGCGCCACGCTCCCGTCGTCCGAGGAGCTCGCGGCGCTCGACGCCGCGGTGCCGCCGCAGCCGCGGCACGTGGCCGGCGTCCTGACCGGCGTGCGCGAGCCCGCGGGCTGGTGGGGTCCCGGCCGCCGCGCGGACCACACCGACGCGATCGAGGCCGCGCTCCTCGTCGGCCGGGCGGTCGGCGTGGACCTGTCGGTCGCGGCGGCCGCCGTCGCGCCCTGGCACCCGGGCCGGACGGCCGAGGTGCGGCGACCCGACGGCGTCGTCGTCGGGCACGCCGGTGAGCTCCACCCGCGCGTCGTCGCGGCGCTGGACCTGCCGTCCCGGACGGTGGCGTTCGAGCTGGACCTCGACGCCGTGCTGGCCGTGGCGCCGACCGAACCGGTGCAGGCGGTCGCCGTGCCGACGTTCCCGCCGGCGAAGGAGGACATCGCGCTCGTCGTGGCCGAGCACGTCGCGGTGGGGGAGCTCCTCGACGCGGTGCGCGTCGGGGCGTCGTCGTCGCCGGCGGGGGACATCGTGGAGGAGCTGCGGGTCTTCGACGTCTACCGCGGCGCGCCGGTGCCTGACGGCTCCAAGTCCGTCGCCTTCTCGCTGCGGCTGCGGGCGGCGGACCGGACCCTGACGTCCGCGGAGGCTGCTGCGGTGCGCGAGGCCGCCGTCGCGGAGGCGCACCGACGGCACGGCGCGACCCTGCGGGCCTGACCGCGCCTCGGGCGTCGCTCCTCAGGAACCGGCGGCGCCGCCGTCCCGCACGAGCCGGTGCGACGGCGCCGCCAGCAGCGCGACCTCCACGGTCCCCCCGGAGGTCCGCTGCGTGCCGACCTGCTCGAAGCCGAGCCGCCGGTGGAAGGCGAGCGACCCCGGGTTCGGCGGGTCGAGGTTCACCTCGCAGGTCACCTCGGCCAGCCCGAGCCCGACCGCGCGACGCGCCGTGGTCCCGTACAGCGCGCGCCCGCGTCCGAGCCCGTGCGCTGCCGGCGCGACGACGATCCGGTCGACGTACAGCGAGCCGGGGCGGTGCTCGCTGAACCAGCGGTAGTTCTCGCTGGGGTACTCGGCGCCGGGCGCCAGCGCGAGCAGGAAGCCGTCCGGACCCGCACCGGCGTCCGTGACGAGCGCGACGGCGCACCGCCGGACGTGCCGGGCGAGACCGGCCGTCCCCAGGGCCGTGACGGCCGGCACGGCGGCGTCGTTGAGCGAGGCGAGGACCTCCAGGTCGTCGGCGCGCAGGTCCCTGATCACGGGCTCGATGCTCGCACGGGTCACGGGAGGAGCAGGACCTTGCCCGCCGTCCGGCGGCCCTCGAGGGCCCGGTGCGCGGCGGCGGCCTCCGGGAGGGCGAAGCGCTCACCGACGCGGACCCGCAGGGACCCGTCGGCCACGCGCCCGAGCACCTCGCCGGCGCGCTCGAGGAGCTCGTCGCGCGTGGCGATGTAGTGCGCGAGGAACGGTCGCGTGAGGTACACGGAGCCTGCGGCGTTCAGCCGTTGCGGGTCGACGGGCGGCACGGCCCCGGACGCGGCGCCGAAGAGGGCGAGGCCGCCACGGGGTCGCAGGCTCGCGAGGGACGCGTCGAAGGTGCTCCGCCCCACCCCGTCGTACACCGTGTGCACGCCGCCGTCCGTGACCGCGCGGACGAGCGGGGGCAGCTCGACGGTGAGGTCCGCCAGCCCGTCGTAGCGGATGACCTCGGAGGCCCCGGCGTCGCGGGACAGCTGCTCCTTCACGGCTGTCGACACGGTGGTGACGACACGGGCCCCACGCGCGGCCGCGAGCTGGGTGAGCAGCAGGCCCGTCCCGCCCGCGCCGGCGTGCACGAGGACGTGCTGCCCGGGGCGCACGGGGAACGTCGAGGCGACGAGGTACTGCGCGGTCATGCCCTGCAGGAGCACGGCGGCGGCGAGCTCCGCCGGGACGCCGTCCGGCAGCGGCACGAGGGCGTCGGCGTCGACGACGGCACGCTCCGCGTACGAGCCGTCGCTGCCGGACACCCACCCCACCCGGTCCCCGGCCGCGACCGTCGTCACGTCCTCGCCGACGGCCAGCACCTGCCCGGCGCCCTCCGCGCCGACGACGTGCGGGAACGGCATGGGGTACCTGCCCTCGCGGCGGTACGTGTCGACGAAGTTCACCCCGGCGGCCTCCACGGCGACGACGACGCGTCCGGGCGGCGCGACAGGGTCGGGGAGGTCCTGCACGGCGAGGACCTCGGGTCCTCCGGGCGTGGTGGCGAGGACGGCGCGCATGCCCGAGGGTAGGCGGAGAGGGCGCGCCCCCGGAACGCCGTCCGGACGAGTGCGGGGGAACGCCGTGCCCGGACCTCCCGTCGGGCCAATGATGCATCCGCATGTATAGTCATGCACCATGACAGTGCGGGTGGCGGTGTCCGGTGCCAGTGGGTACGCCGGCGGTGAGGTGCTGCGGCTGCTCGCCGCCCATCCCGACGTCGAGATCGGCGCCGTGACCGCCCACTCGTCCGCCGGTGAGCTCCTCGGCGCGCACCAGCCGCACCTCCGCTCCCTGGCGGACCGCGTCATCGAGCCGACCACGACGGACACCCTCGCCGGGCACGAGGTCGTCGTCCTCGCGCTGCCCCACGGCGCGTCGGCGGCCGTGGCAGCGGAGCTGGGGGACGACACGCTCGTCCTGGACTGCGGTGCCGACCACCGGCTCGTCGACGCGGACGCGTGGACCGCCTTCTACGGCACCCCGCACGCGGGGACCTGGCCCTACGGCATGCCCGAGCTCGTCCTCGACCACGGCGAACGCCGGCAGCGGGACCTCCTCGCCCGGGTCCGCCGGGTGGCCGTCCCCGGCTGCAACGTCACCGCCGTGACGCTCGGCATCCAGCCCGGCATCGCGGCCGGCGTCGTCGAGTCCACCGACCTGGTGTCCGTGCTCGCCGTCGGCTACTCGGGTGCCGGGAAGGCGGCCAGGACGCACCTGCTCGCCTCGGAGGGCCTCGGCGCCGCCGTCCCGTACGCCGTGGGCGGCACGCACCGCCACATCCCGGAGATCGAGCAGAACCTCCGCGCGGTCGGCGCCGGCGAGGTGTCCCTCTCCTTCACGCCGACGCTCGTCCCGATGTCCCGCGGCATCCTCGCCACGACGACGGCGCGCCTGGCCCCCGGCGCGGACGCCGCCGCCGTGCGCAGCGCGTGGGAGGACACCTACGCGGGCGAGCCGTTCGTGCAGGTGCTCCCCGAGGGCCAGTGGCCGACCACGGCCGCGACCGTGGGTGCCAACACCGCCCTGGTCCAGGTCGCGGTCGACGAGCGCTCCGGACGGGTCGTCACGGTCACGGCGCTCGACAACCTCGTCAAGGGCACGGCGGGCGCCGCCGTGCAGTCCATGAACCTCGCCCTCGGGCTGCCGGAGACCACCGGTCTGCCCGTCGAAGGAGTCGCCCCGTGAGCGTCACCGCCCCCCAGGGCTTCCGCGCGGCGGGCGTCGTCGCCGGCCTGAAGTCCTCCGGCGCTCGCGACGTCGCGCTCGTTGTCAACGACGGCCCGTCCCAGTCCGCCGCCGCCGTCTTCACGACGAACCGCGTGCAGGCGGCCCCGGTGGTCTGGTCGCGGCAGGCGGTCGCCGACGGCGTCGCGCACGCCGTGGTGCTGAACTCCGGGGGCGCGAACGCGTGCACGGGCTCGGACGGCTTCCTCGACACCCACCGCACGGCCGAGCACGTGGCGGAGGTGCTGGGCTGCTCGGCGGGGGACGTCGTCGTCTGCTCGACCGGCCTCATCGGCGAGCGGCTGCCGATGGACCGGCTGACCACGGGGGTGGACGCGGCGGCCGCGACGCTGTCCGGCGACGGCGGGTCCGACGCCGCGCTCGCCATCATGACGACGGACTCGGTGCCCAAGACGGTGGTCGTCGAGCGGGACGGCTGGACCGTCGGGGGCATGGCGAAGGGTGCCGGGATGCTCGCCCCGGGCCTCGCGACGATGCTCTGCGTGCTCACCACGGATGCGCAGGCCGACGCCGAGGACCTGGACGCCGCGCTGCGTGCGGCCGTCCGCACGACGTTCGACCGGGTGGACTCGGACGGCTGCATGTCGACCAACGACACGGTGGTCCTGCTCGCCTCGGGTGCGGCCGGCCGCCCGGCCGGCCGGGACGACCTGACGGCGGCGGTCACCGAGGCGTGCGCGACGCTCGCGCGCGCCCTCGTCGCCGACGCGGAGGGCGCCACGCACGACGTCGCCGTCACCGTCCTGAACGCCTCCGACGAGGACGCCGCCGTCGCGGTGGCCCGAGCCGTCACGCGCTCGAACCTGTTCAAGGCCGCCGTCTTCGGCAACGACCCGAACTGGGGCCGGATCCTCGCCGCCGCCGGCACCGTCCCGGTCGAGGTCGCGCCGTTCGAGGCCGACGAGGTCGACGTGACGATCAACGGCGTCCAGGTCTGCCGCTCCGGCGGCGTGGGGGAGGACCGCTCCCTGGTCGACCTGGCCGCGCAGCGCGAGGTGCGCGTCGAGGTCGACCTGCACGCGGGCTCCGCCACGGCCACCGTCTGGACCAACGACCTCACGCACGACTACGTCCACGAGAACAGCGCGTACTCCACGTGAGCCACCTGCCGCCGTCACCCGCCGACGACGCGTTCGACACCGGCGCGCACCTGCGACCGGACCAGAAGGCCGAGGTCCTCATCGAGGCGCTGCCGTGGCTCGAGCGCTTCCGCGGCGCGCTCTTCGTCGTGAAGTACGGCGGCAACGCCATGGTGGACGAGACGCTCAAGCGCGCCTTCGCCGAGGACATGGTGTTCCTGCGGCTGTGCGGCCTGCACCCGGTCGTGGTCCACGGCGGCGGGCCGCAGATCTCGACGATGCTCGACCGGCTCGGCATCGCGAGCGAGTTCCGCGGCGGCCTGCGCGTCACCACACCGGAGAGCATGGACGTCGTGCGCATGGTGCTCACGGGGCAGGTCTCCCGCGAGCTGGTCGGCCTCATCAACACGCACGGGCCCTTCGCCGTCGGGATGTCCGGCGAGGACGCGGGCCTCCTCAGCGCGCAGCGGCGCACCGCCGTCGTGGACGGCGAGGCGGTCGACGTCGGGCAGGTCGGCGACGTCGTCGGCGTGGACCCGACGGCCGTGCGCGACCTGCTCGACGCCGGGCGCATCCCCGTCATCAGCACGGTCGCGCCGGACGTGGAGGACCCGACGCAGGTGCTCAACGTCAACGCGGACACCGCGGCGGCCGCGCTCGCGGTCGCGCTGGGTGCACGCAAGCTCATCGTGCTCACCGATGTCGAGGGGCTGTACACGGACTGGCCGGACCGCTCCTCGCTCGCCCGCAGGATCGGCGCGACCCGCCTCGCCGAGCTCCTGCCCCGGCTGGAGTCCGGCATGGTCCCCAAGATGGAGGCCTGCCTGCGCGCGGTGACGGGCGGCGTGCCGGCGGCGCACGTCGTCGACGGCCGGCAGGCGCACTCCGTGCTCGTCGAGGTCTTCACCGAGGAGGGGATCGGCACGATGGTGCTTCCCGACCGTGACGCTCCCGAGGGAGGTACGGCATGACCGGGACCCCCGATCCGTCGGTGCCCCCGCTGCCCGCCGAGGTCGCGGCGGCGCTCCCGCCCGCGCTGACCGACGCGGGCTCCGGCCAGGCGTGGGCCGAGCGGTACGGGCACGCCCTCATGAACACGTTCGGCGCTCCCCGCCGCGTGCTCGTCCGCGGCGAGGGGCCGTACGTCTGGGACGCCGACGGCACGCGGTACCTGGACCTGCTCGGCGGCATCGCGGTCAACGCCCTCGGCCACGCGCACCCCACCCTGACCGCCGCGATCTGCGCGCAGCTCGGCACCCTGGGCCACGTCTCGAACTTCTTCGCGACGCCCACGCAGGTGGCGCTCGCGGAGGCGCTGCTGCGGCTCAGCGGCGCGGCCGACGTCCCGGGGTCGCGGGTCTTCCTGGCCAACTCCGGCACGGAGGCCAACGAGGCGGCCTTCAAGATGGCGCGGCGCACCGGCCGCCCGCGCATCCTCGCCCTGGAGGGCGGGTTCCACGGCCGTTCCATGGGCGCGCTGGCCCTCACGCACAAGCCCGCGTACCGGGCACCGTTCGAGCCGTTGCCCGGCGGGGTGGAGTTCCTGCCCTTCGGTGACCCGGCCGCCCTCGAGGCCGCCATGGCCGACGACGTCGCGGCCCTCGTGGTCGAGGTCGTCCAGGGGGAGGCGGGGGTCCGCCCGCTGCCGACGGGGTACCTGGCCCACGCCCGGCGCCTCACCGCCGAGCACGGCGCGCTCCTCGTCGTCGACGAGGTGCAGACGGGCGTCGGCCGGACCGGCCACTGGTTCGCCCACCAGGACGCGTCGCTCGGCGGCGGCGTCCTCCCGGACGTCATGACGCTGGCCAAGGGCCTCGGTGGCGGCTTCCCCGTCGGGGCGGTCGTGGCGTTCGGTGACGCGGCAGCGACGCTGCTCGGCCCCGGTCACCACGGCACGACCTTCGGCGGCAACCCGGTGGCGTCCGCGGCGGCCCTGGCGACGCTGGGCGTCATCGAGCGGGACGGTCTGCTCGGGCGCGTGCGAGAGGTCGGTGCGCGGCTCGAGGCGGAGCTCCGGACGGTGCCCGCCGTCACGGACGTCCGGGCCGTGGGACTGCTCGTCGCGGTGGAGCTCGGGGCGGAGATCGCCGCCACGGTCGCCCAGCAGGCGCTGGAGGCCGGGTTCGTCGTCAACCCCGTGACGCCGACGGCGCTGCGGCTCGCACCGCCGCTCGTCCTCACCTGGGAGCAGGTCAGCCCCTTCGTGGACTTCCTGCGCACCCTGCCTGCAGCGGCCGACCGGACGGAGGAGGCATGACCCGGCACTTCCTGCGTGACGACGACCTGACGCCCGCCGAGCAGCGACAGGTCCTCGAGCTCGCCCTGCGGCTCAAGGCGGAGCGGTTCGCGGAGCGGCCGCTGGCCGGCCCCCGCGCCGTCGCCATCCTCTTCGACAAGCCGACGCTGCGCACGCAGCTGTCCTTCACCGTCGGGGTCGCCGAGCTCGGCGGCCACCCGATGGTCGTGGACGGCAACCTGGCGCAGATCGGCGTCCGCGAGTCGGTCGAGGACACGGCCGGTGTCCTGGGCCGCCAGGTCGCCGCGGTCGTGTGGCGCACGTTCCACCAGTCGCGCCTGGAGACCATGGCGCGGCACGCGGGCGTCCCGGTCGTCAACGCCCTCACCGACCAGTTCCACCCGTGCCAGGCCCTCGCGGACCTGCTCACGATCGCCGAGCACGCCGGTGGGTTGGACGCGCTGCGCGGACGGACGCTGGCGTACGTCGGCGACGGGGCCAACAACATGGCGCACTCCTACCTCCTGGCCGGCGCGACCGCCGGCATGCACGTCCGGGTCGGCACGCCGACGAGCCGGCGACCGGACGCCGACGTCGTGGACCGCGCGGCCACGGTCGCGGCGGGGACCGGCGGGTCGGTGACCGTGCTCCACGACGCCGCGGCGGCCGTCTCCGGTGCCCACGCCGTCGCGACCGACACGTGGGTGTCCATGGGCGACGCGACGGGCGCGGCCGAGGCGGAACAGCTCTTCGGGCCGTTCCGCCTGGACGCGGCGCTCCTGGGGCGCGCCGAGCCGGATGCCGTCGTGCTGCACTGCATGCCGGCGTACCGCGGCAAGGAGATCGCCGCCGAGGTCATCGACGGTCCGCGGTCCGTCGTCTTCGACGAGGCGGAGAACCGTCTGCACGTGCAGAAGGCGGTGCTGACGTGGCTGCTGGAGCGGTCGTGAGCGCGACCGAGGCCACCGGCGTCCCCACGACCAAGGCCGCCCGGCACGCCCTCATCGCGCGGCTGCTCGCGCGGACGGCGGTGCGCTCCCAGGGCGAGCTCGCGGCGGCCCTCGGGCGCGAGGGCGTGCACGTCACGCAGGCGACCCTGTCCCGCGACCTCGTGGAGCTGCGCGCCGTCCGCATCCGGACCGTCGACGGCACGCTGGCCTACGCGCTGCCCGGCGAGGGCGGGGACCGCACGCCGCACGCCGGCCAGGACGTCGAGCAGCTCGCGGCCCGGCTGGCCCGCCTCTGCGCGGAGCTGCTCGCGACGGCGGAGGCGTCCGGGAACCTCGTGGTGCTGCGCACCCCGCCGGGCGCCGCGCAGTTCCTCGCCTCCGCGATCGACCACTCGGTCCTGCCGTCGGTGATGGGCACCATCGCCGGCGACGACACGGTCCTGGTCATCTCCCGTGAGGTCGACGGGGGCGACGCCGTCGCCCGCCGCTTCCTCGAGCTCGCGAGCGACGGCGCGTGACCGCCGTCGCCCGCGACCACCGACACCCTGACGCCCCCACCACCCACCACAGCTGAGGAAGAACCGCCATGACTGAACGCGTCGTGCTCGCCTACTCCGGCGGCCTGGACACCTCCGTCGGCATCGGATGGATCGCCGACGCCACCGGTGCCGAGGTCATCGCCGTCGCCGTCGACGTCGGCCAGGGCGGCGAGGACCTCGAGGTCATCCGCCGCCGCGCCCTGGACTGCGGCGCCGTGGAGGCCTACGTGGCCGACGCGCGCGACGAGTTCGCCACCGAGTACTGCATGCCTGCGCTGCAGGCCAACGCCCTGTACATGGACCGGTACCCCCTCGTCTCCGCCCTGTCCCGCCCCGTGATCGTCAAGCACCTCGTGCGCGCGGCGCGGCAGTTCGGCGCCACCACCGTGGCGCACGGCTGCACCGGCAAGGGCAACGACCAGGTGCGCTTCGAGGTCGGCATCACCTCACTTGCCCCCGACCTGCGGTGCCTGGCGCCCGTGCGGGACCTCGCGCTCACCCGTGACAAGGCCATCGAGTACGCCAACCGCAAGGCGCTGCCGATCGAGACGACCAAGCACAACCCGTTCTCCATCGACCAGAACGTGTGGGGCCGGGCGATCGAGACGGGCTTCCTCGAGGACATCTGGAACGGTCCGACCAAGGACGTCTACACCTACACCGACGACCCGACCTTCCCCCCGGTCGCCGACGAGGTGACCATCACCTTCGAGCAGGGTGTCCCGGTCGCGCTCGACGGCGTCCCGGTGACGCCGCTGCAGGCGATCCAGGAGCTGAACCGCCGCGCCGGCGCCCAGGGTGTCGGCCGGCTCGACATCGTCGAGGACCGCCTCGTCGGCATCAAGTCCCGCGAGGTCTACGAGGCCCCCGGTGCGATGGCGCTCATCGCCGCGCACCAGGAGCTCGAGAACGTCACGGTGGAGCGGGAGCAGGCCCGCTTCAAGCGGGGCGTCGACCAGCGGTGGACCGAGCTCGTCTACGACGGCATGTGGTTCTCGCCGCTCAAGCGGTCGCTCGACACGTTCATCGCGGACACGCAGCGCTACGTCAGCGGCGAGGTCCGGATGGTGCTGCACGGCGGGCGTGCCACGGTGACGGGCCGCCGCAGCGAGGCGAGCCTGTACGACTTCAACCTCGCGACGTACGACACCGGCGACACGTTCGACCAGTCCCACGCCAAGGGGTTCATCGAGATCTACGGCCTGACGGCCAAGCTCTCCGCCGCCCGCGACGTGCGCTTCGGCAACGGCGTGGACCTCGGCTCGGGCGCCCTGCCCACGGCCGAGGCGACGGCCGATGCCTGAGCCGACCTCGGCCGGCCGGCCGACGGCGGGCGGGGCGCCGCCGTCGGCCGCCCTGTGGGGTGGGCGGTTCGCGGGCGGACCGGCCGACGCGCTCGCGGAGCTGTCCCGCTCGACCCACTTCGACTGGCGGCTGGCGCGCCACGACATCCGCGGCTCGCAGGCGCACGCCCGGGTCCTGCACGCGGCCGGTCTGCTCACCGAGGACGAGCTGGCCGGGATGCTCGACGCGCTCGCGCGCCTGGACGCCGACGTCGTCTCGGGGGCGTTCGTCCCGGAGCCGGCCGACGAGGACGTCCACACCGCCCTCGAGCGCGGGCTCATCGAGCGCGCCGGCACGACGCTCGGCGGGAAGCTGCGCGCGGGGCGGTCGCGCAACGACCAGATCGCGACGCTCGTGCGCATGTACCTGCGCGAGAACGCGCGCGTCGTCGCGGGACTGGTCCTCGACGTCGTCGACGCACTGCTCGACCAGGCCGCGACGCATCCCGACGCGCCCATGCCCGGACGCACGCACCTGCAGCACGCGCAGCCGGTGCTCCTGGCGCACCACCTGCTCGCCCACGCGTGGCCGCTCATGCGGGACGTCGAGCGCTGGGTCGACTGGGACCGGCGCGCCGCCGTGTCGCCCTACGGGTCGGGTGCGCTCGCGGGCTCCTCGCTCGGCCTGGACCCGGCCGCCGTCGCGGCGGACCTCGGGTTCGACGGACCCGTGGAGAACTCCATCGACGGCACCGCGAGCCGCGACGTCGTCGCCGAGTTCGCCTTCGTCGCGGCGATGACGGCGGTGGACCTCTCCCGGCTGTCCGAGGAGGTGATCCTGTGGGCGACGAAGGAGTTCGGGTTCGTCCGGCTCGCCGACGCCTACTCGACCGGGTCGAGCATCATGCCGCAGAAGAAGAACCCGGACGTGGCGGAGCTCGCGCGGGGCAAGGCAGGGCGCCTGGTCGGCGACCTCACCGGGCTGCTGACGACGCTCAAGGGCCTCCCGCTGGCCTACAACCGCGACCTGCAGGAGGACAAGGAGCCGGTGTTCGACCAGGTCGACACCCTCACGGTCCTCCTCCCGGCGGTCGCCGGCATGGTGGCCACGCTGCAGTTCGACACCGCCCGCATGGCGTCGTTGGCCCCCCAGGGCTTCTCCCTCGCGACGGACGTGGCCGAGTGGCTCGTGCGCGAGGGCGTGCCCTTCCGTGTGGCGCACGAGGTCGCCGGGGCGTGCGTCCGCGTCTGCGAGGACCGCGGCATCGAGCTGTGGGACCTCACCGACGAGGACCTCGTCGAGATCAGCGAGCACCTCACGCCCGCCGTCCGCGGCGTGCTCAGCGTCCAGGGGTCGCTGGCCTCGCGCTCCGCGACGGGCGGCACGGCGCCGGTGCGCGTGGCGGAGCAGCTCGACCTCGCGCGGCAGCGGACCGCGCGGCTGCGGGGGTGGACGACGGCGTGACGTCGCTGTCGACGCTCGCCGCACGGGTGGCGGCGGCACCACCGCGCCTGGGCCCCGTCCGTCTCGTGTGCGTCGACGGGCCCGCGGGCTCCGGCAAGAGCACGCTCGCCGCCCGGCTGGCGGAGACGCTCCGCAGCGGCACACCGGGGCCCACCGATCTCGTGCCGATGCGGACGACCGTCGTCCACCTCGACGACCTGTACGAGGGCTGGTCCGGCCTCGACGGTGTGTGGGAGCGGCTCGCGGCACAGGTGCTCGACCCCCTGGCGAGCGGGTCCCCCGGCCGCTACCAGCGGTACGACTGGGTGGCGGGCCGGTTCGCCGAGTGGGTCGACGTCCCCCTACCCGACGTCCTCGTCGTCGAGGGGTGCGGCAGCGCGCCCCGCGCCGCGGACGGCCGTAACGTCCTGGTGGTCTGGGTGGAGGCGCCGTCGGCCCTGCGCCTGGACCGGGGCCTGTCCCGGGACGGTGAGGCGATGCGCGAGGAGTGGGAGCGGTGGATGGAACTCGAGGGGACGCACTTCGAGCGCGAGAGGACGCGGGCGCGGGCGGACGTCGTCGTCGACGGCACGCGGCCGCTCGAGCCGTGAGCGGGGCGTGCGTGCCGACGGGGCGCTCGGTAGGTCTCGCCGGACGGCGCGGGTGACGGTGCCGGACGTCTCCGCCGCGCCGGACGGCCCCGGTGCGGGCCGCGACTGGTTCGCGCGCCCCGTCCTGGAGGTGGCCCGTGACCTGCTCGGCGCCCACCTGACGGTGCGGGCGGCGGACGGCGCGGTGACCGTCCGCCTCACGGAGGTCGAGGCGTACGCCGGCGAGGTGGACCCCGGGTCGCACGCGTACCGGGGGCGTACGGCCCGCAACGCCGTGATGTTCGGTCCCGCGGGGCACCTGTACGTCTACCGGCACCTCGGGCTGCACCACTGCGTCAACGTCGTGACCGGCACCCACGGGCGTGCGTCCGCCGTGCTGCTGCGCGCGGGTGAGGTCGTCGCCGGCCAGGACCTGGCCCGACGGCGCCGGGCGGCGGCGGGCGTCGTCCGGCGCGACGTCGACCTGGCGCGCGGACCCGCGCGCCTCACGGTGGCGCTCGGGCTGGACATGTCGTACCTGGGCGCCGGGGTGGGTGAGGCCGACGACGCCGTGAGGATCCGTCCCGGGGCGCCCGTGCAGCGGTGGCGGACCGGCCCCCGGGTCGGCGTGAGCGGCGACGGGGGCGACGGGGCGGTGTACCCGTGGCGGCTGTGGCTGCCGGACGAGCCGACCGTCTCGGACTACCGGCCCGCGGCTCCTCGCCGCCGGCGGGCCACCGGTCCGTGACCGACGCCCGGGACCCCACCTGCCCGCACGGGCCGGACGCCGTCCCGCGCCCTGCCACGGGCGCGGCAGACTAGGCGCTCGACGGACCGAGAGGGGAACGACCGGTGGACATCCTGGACGAGCTGCGGTGGCGGGGCCTGCTGGCCCAGACGACGGACGAGCAGGCGCTGCGCGAGGCGCTGGCCTCCGGTCCGGTCACCGTCTACTGCGGCTTCGACCCCACGGCGCCGAGCCTGCACCACGGGCACCTGGTGCAGCTCCTCGTGCTGCGGCACCTGCAGCGGGCCGGGCACCGCGTCCTCGCGCTCGTCGGCGGGGCCACCGGCCTCATCGGCGACCCCCGCATGTCGGGGGAGCGCGTCCTCAACACCAAGGAGACCGTCGCCGAGTGGGTCGACCGGCTGCGCTCCCAGATCGAGCGCTTCCTGGACTTCGAGGGCGACGCCGCCGCGCGGATGGTGAACAACCTGGAGTGGACCGCGGACCTCTCCGCGATCGACTTCCTGCGCGAGATCGGCAAGCACTACCGGCTGGGCACGATGCTCGCGAAGGACACCGTGGCGCGACGTCTCGCGAGTGAGGAGGGCATCTCCTTCACCGAGTTCAGCTACCAGATCCTCCAGGGCATGGACTTTCTCGAGCTGTACCGGCGGTACGGCTGCACGCTCCAGACGGGTGGCAACGACCAGTGGGGCAACCTGCTGTCCGGCGTGGAGCTGGTGCGCAAGAGCGAGCACGTCGGTGTCCACGCACTGACGACGCCGCTCATCACCAAGGCCGACGGCACGAAGTTCGGCAAGTCCGAGGGCGGGGCGATCTGGCTCGCGCCGGACATGATGAGCCCCTACGCCTTCTACCAGTTCTGGCTCAACACCGACGACGCGGACGTCGCCCGGTACCTGAGGATCTTCACCTTCCTCTCCCGCGAGCGGATCGAGGAGCTCGAGCGCGAGGTCGCAGAGCGGCCGGCAGCACGGGTCGCCCAGCGGGAGCTGGCGGTGGAGGTGACGAGCCTGGTGCACGGGCACGAGGCCGCGGAGAAGGTCGTCGCGGCGAGCCAGGCGCTCTTCGGTCGGGGTGACCTCGCCGGCCTCGACGAGGCGACGCTGGGTGCTGCTGTGGCAGAGCTCCCGCGCACGGCCGTCGACGACGACGCGACGGAGCTCGTGGACCTCCTCGTCGCGACCGGTCTGGTGGCCGGTCGCGGCGCCGGACGCCGTGCCATCGCCGAGGGCGGGGTCTCGGTGAACAACGTCCGGGTCACCGAGGAGGACGCCGTCCTCACGGCCGACCTCCTGCTGCACGGGCGCTGGGCGGTGCTGCGACGGGGCAAGAAGACGCTGGCGGTGGCGGAGCGGGGGGCGTGACCTGGTCGCCGCCCCGCGCGGGGTGAGCCAGCACACGTCCGAGGGCTTGGACTTCGCCGCAGCGACGGCGTAGAGTCTTCTTCGCCCCCAGGGAGCAACGAACGGCGAGAGCCGGTCGGTCCCGGGGAGCCCCACACCAGCTCAACGGACCTCGCGGTCCGTCCAGTGTCGTGGGCTCGGGCGCACGGAGCGGATTGACCCGCGACCTGCACCCGAGTACAGTGGAGAAGTTGCCTCCTGATGGGTCGGAAGATCTGGATGGATGCGCGTCGGATCCTTGAGAACTCAACAGCGTGCCAAAAGTCGATGCCATGTGTCGTCGTGTTGTGGTTGGTTCACCTTCGGTGGGCTGGTCGTGGTGCGGTGACGTGGTTGAGACGAATGCAAGTCAGTTGATGTCATGCATTTGATCGAGGCCAGATGATCACGGTCCTTCGGGGCCGCTTCGTGTGTCAGCTCGCTCCTGCTCTTGGGTGGGGGTGGCTTATAGACATGTACGGAGAGTTTGATCCTGGCTCAGGACGAACGCTGGCGGCGTGCTTAACACATGCAAGTCGAACGGTGATCTCGGTGCTTGCACCGGGTGATCAGTGGCGAACGGGTGAGTAACACGTGAGCAACCTGCCCCTGACTCTGGGATAACCCCGAGAAATCGGAGCTAATACCGGATACGAGACGCACAGGCATCTGTAGCGTCTGGAAAGAATTTTGGTCAGGGATGGGCTCGCGGCCTATCAGCTTGTTGGTGGGGTAATGGCCCACCAAGGCGACGACGGGTAGCCGGCCTGAGAGGGCGACCGGCCACACTGGGACTGAGACACGGCCCAGACTCCTACGGGAGGCAGCAGTGGGGAATATTGCACAATGGGCGCAAGCCTGATGCAGCGACGCCGCGTGGGGGATGAAGGCCTTCGGGTTGTAAACCCCTTTCAGCAGGGAAGAAGCGAAAGTGACGGTACCTGCAGAAGAAGCGCCGGCTAACTACGTGCCAGCAGCCGCGGTAATACGTAGGGCGCAAGCGTTGTCCGGAATTATTGGGCGTAAAGAGCTCGTAGGCGGTTTGTCGCGTCTGCTGTGAAAACCCGAGGCTCAACCTCGGGCCTGCAGTGGGTACGGGCAGACTAGAGTGCGGTAGGGGAGACTGGAATTCCTGGTGTAGCGGTGGAATGCGCAGATATCAGGAGGAACACCGATGGCGAAGGCAGGTCTCTGGGCCGCAACTGACGCTGAGGAGCGAAAGCATGGGGAGCGAACAGGATTAGATACCCTGGTAGTCCATGCCGTAAACGTTGGGCACTAGGTGTGGGGCTCATTCCACGAGTTCCGTGCCGCAGCAAACGCATTAAGTGCCCCGCCTGGGGAGTACGGCCGCAAGGCTAAAACTCAAAGGAATTGACGGGGGCCCGCACAAGCGGCGGAGCATGCGGATTAATTCGATGCAACGCGAAGAACCTTACCAAGGCTTGACATATACCGAAAACTCATGGAGACATGGGGTCCGCAAGGGCGGTATACAGGTGGTGCATGGTTGTCGTCAGCTCGTGTCGTGAGATGTTGGGTTAAGTCCCGCAACGAGCGCAACCCTCGTCCTATGTTGCCAGCACGTCATGGTGGGGACTCATAGGAGACTGCCGGGGTCAACTCGGAGGAAGGTGGGGATGACGTCAAATCATCATGCCCCTTATGTCTTGGGCTTCACGCATGCTACAATGGCCGGTACAAAGGGCTGCGATACCGCGAGGTGGAGCGAATCCCAAAAAGCCGGTCTCAGTTCGGATTGGGGTCTGCAACTCGACCCCATGAAGTCGGAGTCGCTAGTAATCGCAGATCAGCAACGCTGCGGTGAATACGTTCCCGGGCCTTGTACACACCGCCCGTCAAGTCACGAAAGTCGGTAACACCCGAAGCCGGTGGCCCAACCCTTGTGGAGGGAGCCGTCGAAGGTGGGACCAGCGATTGGGACTAAGTCGTAACAAGGTAGCCGTACCGGAAGGTGCGGCTGGATCACCTCCTTTCTAAGGAGCTTCTGGCGCTTCGGCGTCCAGGGCCCTCTACTCGGGCGTACGTCTCGAGGAGGGTTGCTCACGGGTGGAACATCGACCAGTTGCGTTCTGCGGTGGCATCCCAGTACCTCCTCTTGGGGAGTGGAACCGGATGCTCGTCGTGGGGCGTTAGGCACGCTGTTGGGTCCTGAGGGATCGGGCGCAAGCTCGACCTCGGGCCGGCCGGTGGCCGGTGCGTCGGACTGTGGCTGTTCGGATGAACCGCCCGCGTTGTGCGGGTAGGCGCTGGACGAAAGCAGGACCGCCCGTAGCTTGAGAACTGCACAGTGGACGCGAGCATCTTTTTTTGTATGTCTTTGTGGTCAAGTTTTTAAGTGCATACGGTGGATGCCTTGGCACTAGGAGCCGAAGAAGGACGTTGTAGCCTGCGATAAGCCTCGGGGAGTTGGCAAACGAACCGTGATCCGAGGATGTCCGAATGGGGAAACCCGGCTGGAGTCATGTCCAGTCACCCGCGCCTGAATATATAGGGCGTGTGGAGGGAACGTGGGGAAGTGAAACATCTCAGTACCCACAGGAAGAGATATTCCGTGAGTAGTGGCGAGCGAAAGCGGAGAAGGCCAAACCGATGGCGTGTGATAGCCGGCAGGCGTTGCGTGGTCGGGGTTGTGGGACCTTTCAGGAAGTTCTGCCGAGCTTCCAGGGAGTCAGAAAGTCGCGTCATAGTCGAAGGGCATTGAAAGGCCCGGCACAGAGGGTGCTACCCCCGTAGACGAAATGGCGCGGCCTCCCGAGAGGGATCCCAAGTAGCACGGGGCCCGAGAAATCCCGTGTGAATCTGGAGAGACCACTCTCTAAGCCTAAATACTCCCTAGTGACCGATAGCGGACAAGTACCGTGAGGGAAAGGTGAAAAGTACCCCGGGAGGGGAGTGAAATAGTACCTGAAACCGTGTGCATACAATCCGTCGGAGCCTCCCTAGCAGGGGTGACGGCGTGCCTTTTGAAGAATGAGCCTGCGAGTTAGTGGTACGTGGCGAGGTTAACCCGTGTGGGGAAGCCGTAGCGAAAGCGAGTCCGAATAGGGCGTCTCAGTCGCGTGCTCTAGACCCGAAGCGAAGTGATCTAGCCATGGGCAGGTTGAAGCGCGGGTAAGACCGCGTGGAGGACCGAACCCACCTGGGTTGAAAACCGGGGGGATGACCTGTGGTTAGGGGTGAAAGGCCAATCAAACTTCGTGATAGCTGGTTCTCCCCGAAATGCATTTAGGTGCAGCGTCACGTGTTTCTTACCGGAGGTAGAGCTACTGGATGGCCGATGGGCCCCACAAGGTTACTGACGTCAGCCAAACTCCGAATGCCGGTAAGTGAGAGCGTGGCAGTGAGACTGCGGGGGATAAGCTCCGTAGTCGAGAGGGAAACAGCCCAGACCACCAGCTAAGGCCCCTAAGCGTGTGCTAAGTGGGAAAGGATGTGGAGTTGCACAGACAACCAGGAGGTTGGCTTAGAAGCAGCCACCCTTGAAAGAGTGCGTAATAGCTCACTGGTCAAGTGATTCCGCGCCGACAATGTAGCGGGGCTCAAGTACACCGCCGAAGCTGTGGCATTCACACAACAGCCAGGTCCTCGGATCCAGGCGTGTGGATGGGTAGGGGAGCGTCGTGTGGCGAGTGAAGTCGCGGGGTGACCCAGCGGTGGACGCCACACGAGTGAGAATGCAGGCATGAGTAGCGAAAGACGGGTGAGAAACCCGTCCGCCGAATGACCAAGGGTTCCAGGGCCAGGCTAATCCGCCCTGGGTAAGTCGGGACCTAAGGCGAGGCCGACAGGCGTAGTCGATGGACAACGGGTTGATATTCCCGTACCGGCGAAGAACCGCCCATACCGAGCCCGGTGATGCTCAGTGCCCAAAGCCGGCTAGATCCCTTCGGGGACGTGCCGGTGGCGCGCACGAACCAATCCGGTAGTAGGTAAGCGTATTAACAGGGGTGACGCAGGAAGGTAGCCCAGCGTGGCGATGGTAGACCACGTCCAAGGTTGTAGGGCGAGATGTAGGCAAATCCGCATCTCACATGGCCTGAGAACTGATGGTGACCGCTTACGCGGGATGATTGGGTGATCCTATGCTGCCAAGAAAAGCCTCGACGCGAGGTTCTAGCCGCCCGTACCCTAAACCGACTCAGGTGGTCAGGTAGAGAATACCAAGGCGATCGAGAGAATCGTGGTTAAGGAACTCGGCAAAATGCCCCCGTAACTTCGGGAGAAGGGGGGCCTGAGGCGTGAACCCACTTGCTGGGGAAGCGTTCGAAGGCCGCAGAGACCAGGGAGAAGCGACTGTTTACTAAAAACACAGGTCCGTGCGAAGTCGCAAGACGATGTATACGGACTGACGCCTGCCCGGTGCTGGAAGGTTAAGAGGACGGGTCAGCCCTTCGGGGCGAAGCTCAGAATTTAAGCCCCAGTAAACGGCGGTGGTAACTATAACCATCCTAAGGTAGCGAAATTCCTTGTCGGGTAAGTTCCGACCTGCACGAATGGCGTAACGACTTCTCCGCTGTCTCAACCGCGAACTCGGCGAAATTGCACTACGAGTAAAGATGCTCGTTACGCGCAGCAGGACGGAAAGACCCCGGGACCTTTACTATAGCTTGGTATTGGTGTTCGGTACGGCTTGTGTAGGATAGGTGGGAGACTGTGAAGCCGGCACGCCAGTGTCGGTGGAGTCAACGTTGAAATACCACTCTGGTCGTTCTGGATGTCTAACCTCGGTCCGTGATCCGGATCAGGGACAGTGCCTGGTGGGTAGTTTAACTGGGGCGGTTGCCTCCTAAAATGTAACGGAGGCGCTCAAAGGTTCCCTCAGCCTGGTTGGCAATCAGGTGGCGAGTGCAAGTGCACAAGGGAGCTTGACTGTGAGACTGACAGGTCAAGCAGGGACGAAAGTCGGAACTAGTGATCCGGCGGTGGCTTGTGGAAGCGCCGTCGCTCAACGGATAAAAGGTACCCCGGGGATAACAGGCTGATCTTGCCCAAGAGTCCATATCGACGGCATGGTTTGGCACCTCGATGTCGGCTCGTCGCATCCTGGGGCTGGAGTAGGTCCCAAGGGTTGGGCTGTTCGCCCATTAAAGCGGTACGCGAGCTGGGTTTAGAACGTCGTGAGACAGTTCGGTCCCTATCCGCTGCGCGCGCAGGAAACTTGAGAAGGGCTGTCCCTAGTACGAGAGGACCGGGACGGACGAACCTCTGGTGTGCCAGTTGTTCCGCCAGGAGCACGGCTGGTTGGCTACGTTCGGAAGGGATAACCGCTGAAAGCATCTAAGCGGGAAGCCTGCTTCAAGATGAGGTTTCCACGGGGCTTGCCCCGAGAGGCTCCCAGCTAGACCACTGGGTGAATAGGCCGGATGTGGAAGAGAGGACTAAAGACTCTCGTAGCTGACCGGTACTAATAAGCCGACAACTTGACACACACATACATGTTGCACGCGTCCACTGTGCGGTTCCCGAGAGACGGTCGGGAACCCGACTGACAACTCGATAGAGTTACGGCGGTCATAGCGAAGGGGAAACGCCCGGTCCCATTCCGAACCCGGAAGCTAAGCCCTTCAGCGCCGATGGTACTGCACGGGAGACTGTGTGGGAGAGTAGGTCGCCGCCGAACACCCTTTCCGTGAAGGGGCCGCCCCTGTGTGGGGTGGCCCCTTCACGATGTCCGCCGGCTGTGCGTCGGGTCGCCCTCGAGGTGGCCCTGGCCGGCGTGACCCAGACCACCGCGGCGCAGGTTGCCTGCGGCGGTGCGGGTCGCGTAACGTTGTGCACCGCCCCGCAGGGGAGGAACGAACAGCTCGGCTGGTCGGTCCCTCGTGAGGGCGACACCCACACCACTGTCCGCGACGTCGTCGTGCGCGCTGGTGTGAGCGGGACCAGGACGTTTGACCGGCCTGGGACGGACCGCTAAAGTAGAGAAGTTGCCTCCTGATGGGTCGGAAGATCTGGATGGATGCGCGTCGGATCCTTGAGAACTCAACAGCGTGCCAAAAGTCGATGCCATGTGTCGTCGTGTTGTGGTTGGTTCACCTTCGGTGGGCTGGTCGTGGTGCGGTGACGTGGTTGAGACGAATGCAAGTCAGTTGATGTCATGCATTTGATCGAGGCCAGATGATCACGGTCCTTCGGGGCCGCTTCGTGTGTCAGCTCGCTCCTGCTCTTGGGTGGGGGTGGCTTATAGACATGTACGGAGAGTTTGATCCTGGCTCAGGACGAACGCTGGCGGCGTGCTTAACACATGCAAGTCGAACGGTGATCTCGGTGCTTGCACCGGGTGATCAGTGGCGAACGGGTGAGTAACACGTGAGCAACCTGCCCCTGACTCTGGGATAACCCCGAGAAATCGGAGCTAATACCGGATACGAGACGCACAGGCATCTGTAGCGTCTGGAAAGAATTTTGGTCAGGGATGGGCTCGCGGCCTATCAGCTTGTTGGTGGGGTAATGGCCCACCAAGGCGACGACGGGTAGCCGGCCTGAGAGGGCGACCGGCCACACTGGGACTGAGACACGGCCCAGACTCCTACGGGAGGCAGCAGTGGGGAATATTGCACAATGGGCGCAAGCCTGATGCAGCGACGCCGCGTGGGGGATGAAGGCCTTCGGGTTGTAAACCCCTTTCAGCAGGGAAGAAGCGAAAGTGACGGTACCTGCAGAAGAAGCGCCGGCTAACTACGTGCCAGCAGCCGCGGTAATACGTAGGGCGCAAGCGTTGTCCGGAATTATTGGGCGTAAAGAGCTCGTAGGCGGTTTGTCGCGTCTGCTGTGAAAACCCGAGGCTCAACCTCGGGCCTGCAGTGGGTACGGGCAGACTAGAGTGCGGTAGGGGAGACTGGAATTCCTGGTGTAGCGGTGGAATGCGCAGATATCAGGAGGAACACCGATGGCGAAGGCAGGTCTCTGGGCCGCAACTGACGCTGAGGAGCGAAAGCATGGGGAGCGAACAGGATTAGATACCCTGGTAGTCCATGCCGTAAACGTTGGGCACTAGGTGTGGGGCTCATTCCACGAGTTCCGTGCCGCAGCAAACGCATTAAGTGCCCCGCCTGGGGAGTACGGCCGCAAGGCTAAAACTCAAAGGAATTGACGGGGGCCCGCACAAGCGGCGGAGCATGCGGATTAATTCGATGCAACGCGAAGAACCTTACCAAGGCTTGACATATACCGAAAACTCATGGAGACATGGGGTCCGCAAGGGCGGTATACAGGCGGTGCAAGGTTCTCGTCAGCTCGTGTCGAGAGATGTTGGGTTAAGTCCCGCAACGAGCGCAACCCTCGTCCTATGTTGCCAGCACGTCATGGTGGGGACTCATAGGAGACTGCCGGGGTCAACTCGGAGGAAGGTGGGGATGACGTCAAATCATCATGCCCCTTATGTCTTGGGCTTCACGCATGCTACAATGGCCGGTACAAAGGGCTGCGATACCGCGAGGTGGAGCGAATCCCAAAAAGCCGGTCTCAGTTCGGATTGGGGTCTGCAACTCGACCCCATGAAGTCGGAGTCGCTAGTAATCGCAGATCAGCAACGCTGCGGTGAATACGTTCCCGGGCCTTGTACACACCGCCCGTCAAGTCACGAAAGTCGGTAACACCCGAAGCCGGTGGCCCAACCCTTGTGGAGGGAGCCGTCGAAGGTGGGACCAGCGATTGGGACTAAGTCGTAACAAGGTAGCCGTACCGGAAGGTGCGGCTGGATCACCTCCTTTCTAAGGAGCTTCTGGCGCTTCGGCGTCCAGGGCCCTCTACTCGGGCGTACGTCTCGAGGAGGGTTGCTCACGGGTGGAACATCGACCAGTTGCGTTCTGCGGTGGCATCCCAGTACCTCCTCTTGGGGAGTGGAACCGGATGCTCGTCGTGGGGCGTTAGGCACGCTGTTGGGTCCTGAGGGATCGGGCGCAAGCTCGACCTCGGGCCGGCCGGTGGCCGGTGCGTCGGACTGTGGCTGTTCGGATGAACCGCCCGCGTGTGCGGGTAGGCGCTGGACGAAAGCAGGACCGCCCGTAGCTTGAGAACTGCACAGTGGACGCGAGCATCTTTTTTTGTATGTCTTTGTGGTCAAGTTTTTAAGTGCATACGGTGGATGCCTTGGCACTAGGAGCCGAAGAAGGACGTTGTAGCCTGCGATAAGCCTCGGGGAGTTGGCAAACGAACCGTGATCCGAGGATGTCCGAATGGGGAAACCCGGCTGGAGTCATGTCCAGTCGCCCGCGCCTGAATATATAGGGCGTGTGGAGGGAACGTGGGGAAGTGAAACATCTCAGTACCCACAGGAAGAGATATTCCGTGAGTAGTGGCGAGCGAAAGCGGAGAAGGCCAAACCGATGGCGTGTGATAGCCGGCAGGCGTTGCGTGGTCGGGGTTGTGGGACCTTTCAGGAAGTTCTGCCGAGCTTCCAGGGAGTCAGAAAGTCGCGTCATAGTCGAAGGGCATTGAAAGGCCCGGCACAGAGGGTGCTACCCCCGTAGACGAAATGGCGCGGCCTCCCGAGAGGGATCCCAAGTAGCACGGGGCCCGAGAAATCCCGTGTGAATCTGGAGAGACCACTCTCTAAGCCTAAATACTCCCTAGTGACCGATAGCGGACAAGTACCGTGAGGGAAAGGTGAAAAGTACCCCGGGAGGGGAGTGAAATAGTACCTGAAACCGTGTGCATACAATCCGTCGGAGCCTCCCTAGCAGGGGTGACGGCGTGCCTTTTGAAGAATGAGCCTGCGAGTTAGTGGTACGTGGCGAGGTTAACCCGTGTGGGGAAGCCGTAGCGAAAGCGAGTCCGAATAGGGCGTCTCAGTCGCGTGCTCTAGACCCGAAGCGAAGTGATCTAGCCATGGGCAGGTTGAAGCGCGGGTAAGACCGCGTGGAGGACCGAACCCACCTGGGTTGAAAACCGGGGGGATGACCTGTGGTTAGGGGTGAAAGGCCAATCAAACTTCGTGATAGCTGGTTCTCCCCGAAATGCATTTAGGTGCAGCGTCACGTGTTTCTTACCGGAGGTAGAGCTACTGGATGGCCGATGGGCCCCACAAGGTTACTGACGTCAGCCAAACTCCGAATGCCGGTAAGTGAGAGCGTGGCAGTGAGACTGCGGGGGATAAGCTCCGTAGTCGAGAGGGAAACAGCCCAGACCACCAGCTAAGGCCCCTAAGCGTGTGCTAAGTGGGAAAGGATGTGGAGTTGCACAGACAACCAGGAGGTTGGCTTAGAAGCAGCCACCCTTGAAAGAGTGCGTAATAGCTCACTGGTCAAGTGATTCCGCGCCGACAATGTAGCGGGGCTCAAGTACACCGCCGAAGCTGTGGCATTCACACAACAGCCAGGTCCTCGGATCCAGGCGTGTGGATGGGTAGGGGAGCGTCGTGTGGCGAGTGAAGTCGCGGGGTGACCCAGCGGTGGACGCCACACGAGTGAGAATGCAGGCATGAGTAGCGAAAGACGGGTGAGAAACCCGTCCGCCGAATGACCAAGGGTTCCAGGGCCAGGCTAATCCGCCCTGGGTAAGTCGGGACCTAAGGCGAGGCCGACAGGCGTAGTCGATGGACAACGGGTTGATATTCCCGTACCGGCGAAGAACCGCCCATACCGAGCCAGGTGATGCTCAGTGCCCAAAGCCGGCTAGATCCCTTCGGGGACGTGCCGGTGGCGCGCACGAACCAATCCGGTAGTAGGTAAGCGTATTAACAGGGGTGACGCAGGAAGGTAGCCCAGCGTGGCGATGGTAGACCACGTCCAAGGTTGTAGGGCGAGATGTAGGCAAATCCGCATCTCACATGGCCTGAGAACTGATGGTGACCGCTTACGCGGGATGATTGGGTGATCCTATGCTGCCAAGAAAAGCCTCGACGCGAGGTTCTAGCCGCCCGTACCCTAAACCGACTCAGGTGGTCAGGTAGAGAATACCAAGGCGATCGAGAGAATCGTGGTTAAGGAACTCGGCAAAATGCCCCCGTAACTTCGGGAGAAGGGGGGCCTGAGGCGTGAACCCACTTGCTGGGGAAGCGTTCGAAGGCCGCAGAGACCAGGGAGAAGCGACTGTTTACTAAAAACACAGGTCCGTGCGAAGTCGCAAGACGATGTATACGGACTGACGCCTGCCCGGTGCTGGAAGGTTAAGAGGACGGGTCAGCCCTTCGGGGCGAAGCTCAGAATTTAAGCCCCAGTAAACGGCGGTGGTAACTATAACCATCCTAAGGTAGCGAAATTCCTTGTCGGGTAAGTTCCGACCTGCACGAATGGCGTAACGACTTCTCCGCTGTCTCAACCGCGAACTCGGCGAAATTGCACTACGAGTAAAGATGCTCGTTACGCGCAGCAGGACGGAAAGACCCCGGGACCTTTACTATAGCTTGGTATTGGTGTTCGGTACGGCTTGTGTAGGATAGGTGGGAGACTGTGAAGCCGGCACGCCAGTGTCGGTGGAGTCAACGTTGAAATACCACTCTGGTCGTTCTGGATGTCTAACCTCGGTCCGTGATCCGGATCAGGGACAGTGCCTGGTGGGTAGTTTAACTGGGGCGGTTGCCTCCTAAAATGTAACGGAGGCGCTCAAAGGTTCCCTCAGCCTGGTTGGCAATCAGGTGGCGAGTGCAAGTGCACAAGGGAGCTTGACTGTGAGACTGACAGGTCAAGCAGGGACGAAAGTCGGAACTAGTGATCCGGCGGTGGCTTGTGGAAGCGCCGTCGCTCAACGGATAAAAGGTACCCCGGGGATAACAGGCTGATCTTGCCCAAGAGTCCATATCGACGGCATGGTTTGGCACCTCGATGTCGGCTCGTCGCATCCTGGGGCTGGAGTAGGTCCCAAGGGTTGGGCTGTTCGCCCATTAAAGCGGTACGCGAGCTGGGTTTAGAACGTCGTGAGACAGTTCGGTCCCTATCCGCTGCGCGCGCAGGAAACTTGAGAAGGGCTGTCCCTAGTACGAGAGGACCGGGACGGACGAACCTCTGGTGTGCCAGTTGTTCCGCCAGGAGCACGGCTGGTTGGCTACGTTCGGAAGGGATAACCGCTGAAAGCATCTAAGCGGGAAGCCTGCTTCAAGATGAGGTTTCCACGGGGCTTGCCCCGAGAGGCTCCCAGCTAGACCACTGGGTGAATAGGCCGGATGTGGAAGAGAGGACTAAAGACTCTCGTAGCTGACCGGTACTAATAAGCCGACAACTTGACACACACATACATGTTGCACGCGTCCACTGTGCGGTTCCCGAGAGACGGTCGGGAACCCGACTGACAACTCGATAGAGTTACGGCGGTCATAGCGAAGGGGAAACGCCCGGTCCCATTCCGAACCCGGAAGCTAAGCCCTTCAGCGCCGATGGTACTGCACGGGAGACTGTGTGGGAGAGTAGGTCGCCGCCGAACACCCTTTCCGTGAAGGGGCCGCCCCTGTGTGGGGTGGCCCCTTCACGATGTCCGCCGGCTGTGCGTCGGGTCGCCCTCGAGGTGGCCCTGGCCGGCGTGACCCAGACCACCGCGGCGCAGGTTGCCTGCGGCGGTGCGGGTCGCGTAACGTTGTGCACCGCCCCGCAGGGGAGGAACGAACAGCTCGGCTGGTCGGTCCCTCGTGAGGGCGACACCCACACCACTGTCCGCGACGTCGTCGTGCGCGCTGGTGTGAGCGGGACCAGGACGTTTGACCGGCCTGGGACGGACCGCTAAAGTAGAGAAGTTGCCTCCTGATGGGTCGGAAGATCTGGATGGATGCGCGTCGGATCCTTGAGAACTCAACAGCGTGCCAAAAGTCGATGCCATGTGTCGTCGTGTTGTGGTTGGTTCACCTTCGGTGGGCTGGTCGTGGTGCGGTGACGTGGTTGAGACGAATGCAAGTCAGTTGATGTCATGCATTTGATCGAGGCCAGATGATCACGGTCCTTCGGGGCCGCTTCGTGTGTCAGCTCGCTCCTGCTCTTGGGTGGGGGTGGCTTATAGACATGTACGGAGAGTTTGATCCTGGCTCAGGACGAACGCTGGCGGCGTGCTTAACACATGCAAGTCGAACGGTGATCTCGGTGCTTGCACCGGGTGATCAGTGGCGAACGGGTGAGTAACACGTGAGCAACCTGCCCCTGACTCTGGGATAACCCCGAGAAATCGGAGCTAATACCGGATACGAGACGCACAGGCATCTGTAGCGTCTGGAAAGAATTTTGGTCAGGGATGGGCTCGCGGCCTATCAGCTTGTTGGTGGGGTAATGGCCCACCAAGGCGACGACGGGTAGCCGGCCTGAGAGGGCGACCGGCCACACTGGGACTGAGACACGGCCCAGACTCCTACGGGAGGCAGCAGTGGGGAATATTGCACAATGGGCGCAAGCCTGATGCAGCGACGCCGCGTGGGGGATGAAGGCCTTCGGGTTGTAAACCCCTTTCAGCAGGGAAGAAGCGAAAGTGACGGTACCTGCAGAAGAAGCGCCGGCTAACTACGTGCCAGCAGCCGCGGTAATACGTAGGGCGCAAGCGTTGTCCGGAATTATTGGGCGTAAAGAGCTCGTAGGCGGTTTGTCGCGTCTGCTGTGAAAACCCGAGGCTCAACCTCGGGCCTGCAGTGGGTACGGGCAGACTAGAGTGCGGTAGGGGAGACTGGAATTCCTGGTGTAGCGGTGGAATGCGCAGATATCAGGAGGAACACCGATGGCGAAGGCAGGTCTCTGGGCCGCAACTGACGCTGAGGAGCGAAAGCATGGGGAGCGAACAGGATTAGATACCCTGGTAGTCCATGCCGTAAACGTTGGGCACTAGGTGTGGGGCTCATTCCACGAGTTCCGTGCCGCAGCAAACGCATTAAGTGCCCCGCCTGGGGAGTACGGCCGCAAGGCTAAAACTCAAAGGAATTGACGGGGGCCCGCACAAGCGGCGGAGCATGCGGATTAATTCGATGCAACGCGAAGAACCTTACCAAGGCTTGACATATACCGAAAACTCATGGAGACATGGGGTCCGCAAGGGCGGTATACAGGTGGTGCATGGTTGTCGTCAGCTCGTGTCGTGAGATGTTGGGTTAAGTCCCGCAACGAGCGCAACCCTCGTCCTATGTTGCCAGCACGTCATGGTGGGGACTCATAGGAGACTGCCGGGGTCAACTCGGAGGAAGGTGGGGATGACGTCAAATCATCATGCCCCTTATGTCTTGGGCTTCACGCATGCTACAATGGCCGGTACAAAGGGCTGCGATACCGCGAGGTGGAGCGAATCCCAAAAAGCCGGTCTCAGTTCGGATTGGGGTCTGCAACTCGACCCCATGAAGTCGGAGTCGCTAGTAATCGCAGATCAGCAACGCTGCGGTGAATACGTTCCCGGGCCTTGTACACACCGCCCGTCAAGTCACGAAAGTCGGTAACACCCGAAGCCGGTGGCCCAACCCTTGTGGAGGGAGCCGTCGAAGGTGGGACCAGCGATTGGGACTAAGTCGTAACAAGGTAGCCGTACCGGAAGGTGCGGCTGGATCACCTCCTTTCTAAGGAGCTTCTGGCGCTTCGGCGTCCAGGGCCCTCTACTCGGGCGTACGTCTCGAGGAGGGTTGCTCACGGGTGGAACATCGACCAGTTGCGTTCTGCGGTGGCATCCCAGTACCTCCTCTTGGGGAGTGGAACCGGATGCTCGTCGTGGGGCGTTAGGCACGCTGTTGGGTCCTGAGGGATCGGGCGCAAGCTCGACCTCGGGCCGGCCGGTGGCCGGTGCGTCGGACTGTGGCTGTTCGGATGAACCGCCCGCGTTGTGCGGGTAGGCGCTGGACGAAAGCAGGACCGCCCGTAGCTTGAGAACTGCACAGTGGACGCGAGCATCTTTTTTTGTATGTCTTTGTGGTCAAGTTTTTAAGTGCATACGGTGGATGCCTTGGCACTAGGAGCCGAAGAAGGACGTTGTAGCCTGCGATAAGCCTCGGGGAGTTGGCAAACGAACCGTGATCCGAGGATGTCCGAATGGGGAAACCCGGCTGGAGTCATGTCCAGTCACCCGCGCCTGAATATATAGGGCGTGTGGAGGGAACGTGGGGAAGTGAAACATCTCAGTACCCACAGGAAGAGATATTCCGTGAGTAGTGGCGAGCGAAAGCGGAGAAGGCCAAACCGATGGCGTGTGATAGCCGGCAGGCGTTGCGTGGTCGGGGTTGTGGGACCTTTCAGGAAGTTCTGCCGAGCTTCCAGGGAGTCAGAAAGTCGCGTCATAGTCGAAGGGCATTGAAAGGCCCGGCACAGAGGGTGCTACCCCCGTAGACGAAATGGCGCGGCCTCCCGAGAGGGATCCCAAGTAGCACGGGGCCCGAGAAATCCCGTGTGAATCTGGAGAGACCACTCTCTAAGCCTAAATACTCCCTAGTGACCGATAGCGGACAAGTACCGTGAGGGAAAGGTGAAAAGTACCCCGGGAGGGGAGTGAAATAGTACCTGAAACCGTGTGCATACAATCCGTCGGAGCCTCCCTAGCAGGGGTGACGGCGTGCCTTTTGAAGAATGAGCCTGCGAGTTAGTGGTACGTGGCGAGGTTAACCCGTGTGGGGAAGCCGTAGCGAAAGCGAGTCCGAATAGGGCGTCTCAGTCGCGTGCTCTAGACCCGAAGCGAAGTGATCTAGCCATGGGCAGGTTGAAGCGCGGGTAAGACCGCGTGGAGGACCGAACCCACCTGGGTTGAAAACCGGGGGGATGACCTGTGGTTAGGGGTGAAAGGCCAATCAAACTTCGTGATAGCTGGTTCTCCCCGAAATGCATTTAGGTGCAGCGTCACGTGTTTCTTACCGGAGGTAGAGCTACTGGATGGCCGATGGGCCCCACAAGGTTACTGACGTCAGCCAAACTCCGAATGCCGGTAAGTGAGAGCGTGGCAGTGAGACTGCGGGGGATAAGCTCCGTAGTCGAGAGGGAAACAGCCCAGACCACCAGCTAAGGCCCCTAAGCGTGTGCTAAGTGGGAAAGGATGTGGAGTTGCACAGACAACCAGGAGGTTGGCTTAGAAGCAGCCACCCTTGAAAGAGTGCGTAATAGCTCACTGGTCAAGTGATTCCGCGCCGACAATGTAGCGGGGCTCAAGTACACCGCCGAAGCTGTGGCATTCACACAACAGCCAGGTCCTCGGATCCAGGCGTGTGGATGGGTAGGGGAGCGTCGTGTGGCGAGTGAAGTCGCGGGGTGACCCAGCGGTGGACGCCACACGAGTGAGAATGCAGGCATGAGTAGCGAAAGACGGGTGAGAAACCCGTCCGCCGAATGACCAAGGGTTCCAGGGCCAGGCTAATCCGCCCTGGGTAAGTCGGGACCTAAGGCGAGGCCGACAGGCGTAGTCGATGGACAACGGGTTGATATTCCCGTACCGGCGAAGAACCGCCCATACCGAGCCCGGTGATGCTCAGTGCCCAAAGCCGGCTAGATCCCTTCGGGGACGTGCCGGTGGCGCGCACGAACCAATCCGGTAGTAGGTAAGCGTATTAACAGGGGTGACGCAGGAAGGTAGCCCAGCGTGGCGATGGTAGACCACGTCCAAGGTTGTAGGGCGAGATGTAGGCAAATCCGCATCTCACATGGCCTGAGAACTGATGGTGACCGCTTACGCGGGATGATTGGGTGATCCTATGCTGCCAAGAAAAGCCTCGACGCGAGGTTCTAGCCGCCCGTACCCTAAACCGACTCAGGTGGTCAGGTAGAGAATACCAAGGCGATCGAGAGAATCGTGGTTAAGGAACTCGGCAAAATGCCCCCGTAACTTCGGGAGAAGGGGGGCCTGAGGCGTGAACCCACTTGCTGGGGAAGCGTTCGAAGGCCGCAGAGACCAGGGAGAAGCGACTGTTTACTAAAAACACAGGTCCGTGCGAAGTCGCAAGACGATGTATACGGACTGACGCCTGCCCGGTGCTGGAAGGTTAAGAGGACGGGTCAGCCCTTCGGGGCGAAGCTCAGAATTTAAGCCCCAGTAAACGGCGGTGGTAACTATAACCATCCTAAGGTAGCGAAATTCCTTGTCGGGTAAGTTCCGACCTGCACGAATGGCGTAACGACTTCTCCGCTGTCTCAACCGCGAACTCGGCGAAATTGCACTACGAGTAAAGATGCTCGTTACGCGCAGCAGGACGGAAAGACCCCGGGACCTTTACTATAGCTTGGTATTGGTGTTCGGTACGGCTTGTGTAGGATAGGTGGGAGACTGTGAAGCCGGCACGCCAGTGTCGGTGGAGTCAACGTTGAAATACCACTCTGGTCGTTCTGGATGTCTAACCTCGGTCCGTGATCCGGATCAGGGACAGTGCCTGGTGGGTAGTTTAACTGGGGCGGTTGCCTCCTAAAATGTAACGGAGGCGCTCAAAGGTTCCCTCAGCCTGGTTGGCAATCAGGTGGCGAGTGCAAGTGCACAAGGGAGCTTGACTGTGAGACTGACAGGTCAAGCAGGGACGAAAGTCGGAACTAGTGATCCGGCGGTGGCTTGTGGAAGCGCCGTCGCTCAACGGATAAAAGGTACCCCGGGGATAACAGGCTGATCTTGCCCAAGAGTCCATATCGACGGCATGGTTTGGCACCTCGATGTCGGCTCGTCGCATCCTGGGGCTGGAGTAGGTCCCAAGGGTTGGGCTGTTCGCCCATTAAAGCGGTACGCGAGCTGGGTTTAGAACGTCGTGAGACAGTTCGGTCCCTATCCGCTGCGCGCGCAGGAAACTTGAGAAGGGCTGTCCCTAGTACGAGAGGACCGGGACGGACGAACCTCTGGTGTGCCAGTTGTTCCGCCAGGAGCACGGCTGGTTGGCTACGTTCGGAAGGGATAACCGCTGAAAGCATCTAAGCGGGAAGCCTGCTTCAAGATGAGGTTTCCACGGGGCTTGCCCCGAGAGGCTCCCAGCTAGACCACTGGGTGAATAGGCCGGATGTGGAAGAGAGGACTAAAGACTCTCGTAGCTGACCGGTACTAATAAGCCGACAACTTGACACACACATACATGTTGCACGCGTCCACTGTGCGGTTCCCGAGAGACGGTCGGGAACCCGACTGACAACTCGATAGAGTTACGGCGGTCATAGCGAAGGGGAAACGCCCGGTCCCATTCCGAACCCGGAAGCTAAGCCCTTCAGCGCCGATGGTACTGCACGGGAGACTGTGTGGGAGAGTAGGTCGCCGCCGAACACCCTTTCGAGAAAGAGGGCCACCAGTCGGTGGCCCTCTTTCTTGTTTTCCGCCCGGCTCGTGCCCACAGTGGCACCCGAGCCGGCGAGGTAGGTCCTTGATGTGAGCTGTGACCGTCGGCGATGAGGGAGTGGACCGTGAGCACGGACGACGAACGGAAGGACGCGGGTCTCGGCGAGCGTCGTCCGGATCGCGGCGGGCCGGAGCACCCGGGGCGTACGTCCACGCGTGGTGGACCGGCGACGGGAGGCCCGTCGTCCGCGGGCGGGCGTGGGTCCTCGCGTGAGAGGTCGTCCGCGCGCGGCTCCCAGCCGGCGGCGGGCCGCGGCGCTGGTGGATCCGTCGGGTCCGGCGGTGTGGTCGCCGGAGGCCGAGGTTCCGGCGCACCGGAGCGGTCGTCGGGTCGTGATGGCGCCGGGTCCGCCCGTGGAGCGTCGTCACGGGACGAACGTGGGTCGACCGGTCGTGGGTCCACCGGTCGTTCGACGACGCGGGACGCTGCCTGGCCCGCCGGACGCTCGTCGCGAGCTCCTGGGGGCGGGGGACCCAGCAGTGGTGCGCGCTCCGGCGCTGAGCGTGGTGGGCGTCCGACGTCGACGGACGGGCCGACCGCCGGGCGGGGCGCGGGCGGTGCCCAGGGACCTGGCGGCCTGGCGCGCCGTGGTGCCCCTGGTGAGCGATGGGAGCGTCCGGAGCGGAAGAACGATGCCCGCGACGGCGCCGGGCAGGGGGCTCGTCGGTCGGGTCCCTCGTCGCCGTCGGGGCAGCGTGGGCAGGGAGCGCCCGCTCGTGACCAGCGGGGCGGGCGACCCGCTCGGGTCGAGGGCCGGCAACGCAGCGATGCGGTCGACGGGGGTGCAGGCGCACCGGCGGGATCCTGGGCCGGTGGCCGGACGTCCGGTCAGGGCGGGAGCCGTTCGGGCCCGCGCGCCGGTGCATCGGGTGCGGGACGTCCGGACCGCGGGGGACGTCCGGACCGCGGGGGACGTCCGGACCCGGACCGGGGGGGACGTCCGGACCGCGCCGGAGGTCTCGGGATGTCGGGCTCGGGGGACCGTCGCGGGGGGTCGCGGGCTGCGGGTCCCGACGCTCGGGAGCCACGGCCGGACGCGGCGGAGGCGCCGCGTGCTGCCGCGCCGGAGCTCCCCGACGACGTGGTGGCCGCCGATCTGGACCGCACCGTGCGGTCGCGCCTGCGCACGCTGAGCAAGGACAACGCGGACGGCGTCGCACGTCACCTGGTGATGGCCGGACGACTCATCGACGAGGAGCCCGAGCTCGCCTACGAGCACGCCCAGGCGGCCGTCCGACGGGCCGGCCGCGTCGATGTGGTGCGCGAGGCGGCGGCGATCGCGGCGTACCGTACGGGACGCTTCGCGGAGGCGCTGCGCGAGCTCCGGACGGTGCGCCGGCTCAACGGCTCGGACGAGCACCTGCCGCTCATGGCCGACTGCGAGCGTGGGCTCGGCAGGCCCGAACGCGCGATCGCCCTGGCGTCGGACGACTCGGCGCGTGCGCTGCCGCCGGAGCTCCAGGTCGAGATGGCCATCGTCGTCTCCGGTGCGCGCCTGGACCTCGCGGAGCCGGACGCCGCGGTGGCCGTGCTGAGCAGCCCGCTGGTCCGCTCGGCCACAGGCGAGGCACGCCTGCGTGTCGCCCAGGCGCTCGTCGTCGCGCTGCAGGCGGCCGGGCGGGAGGCGGAGGCCGAGCGGCTGGACTCGACGCTGCCCCAGGAGCACGCGACGCCCGACGACGACGTCCTCGTCTACGACCTCGAGGACGACCAGGGCGTGGAGGACGACGTGCGCCTCGAGGACGACCAGGACGACCAGGACGAGGGCCAGGAGGCCCTCGCGAACGAGGAGCGGGACGAGGCACCGGGGTCGCCGGGTGCCGTCGACGCCCCGACCACGGAGGAGGGACCCGCGTGATGCTGCTCTCGACCGCAACGCCGCTGGCGGAGGCGTACGACCTGGCGCTCGTCGACCTCGACGGGGTCGCCTACCGCGGGCACGACTCCATCCCTCACGCGTCCGACAGCCTCGCCGAGGCGCGTACCCGAGGCATGCGCCTCGTCTTCGTCACGAACAACGCCTCGAGAGAGCCGGAGTCGGTCGCGGACCAGCTCACGGGTCTCGGCATCGCGGCGACGTCGGACGAGGTGATGACCGCCGCTCAAGCCGCCGCGGCGCTGCTCCTGCAGCACGTCGAGCGTGGTTCCCGCGTGCTCGTCGTCGGGGGCGCGGGCCTGCTGACGGCCGTCACGGCCGCGGGCTTCGAGGTCGTGTCGAGTGCGGACGAGGAGCCTGTCGCCGTCGTGCAGGGGTTCGCCCCCACCGTCGGCTGGCGCCAGCTCGCGGAGGCCGCGTACGCCATCGGGCGCGGCGCGCTCCACATGGCCAGCAACCTCGACCTCTCTTTGCCGACCGAGCGCGGGCTCGCGCCGGGGAACGGGTCGCTCGTGGGCGCGGTGCGCTCGGCGACGGGCATCACACCGATCAGCGCGGGCAAGCCGCAGCCGGACATGTACCGGCTCGTCGTGGAGCGCAGCGGGGCCCGCAGCCCGCTCGTCGTGGGGGACCGGCTGGACACGGACCTCGGCGGTGCGGTCGCGGCGGGTTACCCGGGCCTGCACGTCCTCACCGGTGTGAGCTCGGCCCGGGACGCGGTCCTCGCGCCGGCGACCGAGCGCCCCTCCTACCTCGCGGCGGATCTGCGCGGCCTGCTCGAGCCGCACGAGGCGCCGTCCGAGCGGGCCGGCTGGTGGACGCTCGGTGAGGCCGCGGCGCGGGTCGTCGACGGACGTCTGGAGCTGGACGACCGCTCCGCCGGCGTGGACGCCGCCCGAGTGGCGTGCTCCGCCGTGTGGCAGGCGGTCGACGCGGGCACGGACGTCGAGCCCACGAGCGTCCCCGAGCTGGCTGTCGGCGGCTGAGCGATCCGCGGCCGTCGCCGCTGTGGGTCACGGCGTGCGTGCCACCGCCGGACGGTAGCGTGGTGCGACGTCGGGGCCCGGCCGTCCGCGACGGCGGCGCGTCGCGTCTGGCTTCTGACGACCTGAACCGATCGAGGGCCCGGTGCCGGACAGGCTCGTGGCTGAGGAGGATGCGTGACGGATCTCCCCGGTGCCGAGACGGGTGATGCAGCGGTCGACGAGGCGCTGCGCAGCCTGGAGGGCCTGGAGCAGCGCGCCGTGCGCGAGCACGTGGTCGCGTTCGACGCGGTGCACCGGGCGCTCTCCGACCGTCTCGCCGAGGGACAGGCGTGACGGTGACGGCGGTGCGGCTCGACGCGGAGCTCGTCCGCCGTGGACTCGCACGGTCGCGGACGCGTGCCGCTGCACTCGTCCACGACGGCAGGGTGACCGTCGACGGCGCCGTGGCGCGCAAGTCCGCCCAGTCCGTGCCGGACGCCGCCGAGATCGTCGTGGTCGACCAGGACGACGACGTGTCGCGGGGCGCTCGGAAGCTGTCGGGTGCGCTCGCCGCCGTCGCCGCACTCGCGCCGCCCGGTCTGCCGGTGGGCGGTGCCCGATGCCTCGACGCCGGCGCGTCGACAGGTGGCTTCACGCAGGTGCTGCTGCGGGGCGGAGCCGCCCACGTCCTCGCCGTGGACGTCGGCCACGGCCAGCTGGACCCACTGGTCGCGAGCGACCCCCGGGTCACCGCGGTCGAGGGCGTCAACGTCCGCGACCTCGACCTCGCCGCGCTGAGGGCCTCCGTGGCGGGCGCCCCGTCCCACCTCGGCGACCCGGTCGACCTGGTCGTGGCAGACCTCTCGTTCATCTCGCTTCGGACGGTCGTGCCGGCGCTCGTGCGCGCAACGCGGCCGGGGGGCCGGCTGCTCGTGCTCGTCAAGCCGCAGTTCGAGGTCGGTCGCGAGCGTCTCGGGCGTGGCGGCGTCGTCGTCTCGCCCGAGCTGCGTGCCGAGGCGGTCACGGTGGTCGCCGACGCCCTGGAGGACGCGGGTGTCCGGGTCCTCGCCGTCGTCCCGAGCGGACTGGCAGGCGAGTCGGGGAACCGGGAGTACTTCCTGTGGGGCGAGCGCGCCGCGTCGCCCCTGCCCACGGTGACGCCCGGGCAGTCCGAGAACCGAGCTGCTCTCGTCCGCCGCGCCGTCGTCGGGGCGGAGCCCGTCGTGCTCGAGGCCCTTGACGGGCTGGCTGCGGACCGGGGCGGTGGTGGCACATGAACCGCTCCGTCCTCCTGGTCACGCACAGCGGTCGGGCCGAAGCGGTTCACGCGGCGGAGGAGGCCCGGCTCGCCCTGCAGGACGTCGGCATGACGATCATCGACGAGTCCGGCTCGGCCGGTGCGTCCGGCGTCGAGATGGTCGTGGTGCTGGGCGGTGACGGCACGATCCTGCGCGCGGCCGAGCTCACGCGCGGGACCGGCGTCCCGCTGCTGGGCGTCAACCTCGGCCACGTGGGGTTCCTCGCGGAGAGCGAGCGGGAGGACATCCACGAGGCCGCGCGCCGGATCGCGGCGCGCGAGTACGACGTGGAGGAGCGACGGACGGTCGACGTCAGGGTGCTGCGGCCGGACGGTGTCGTGACGACGGGGTGGGCGATCAACGAGGCCACGGTGGAGAAGGCCGACCGGGCCCGCATGGTGGAGGTCGTCGTCGAGGTGGACGGTCGACCGCTGTCCTCCTTCGGCTGCGACGGCGTCGTCATGGCGACCTCGACCGGGTCCACGGCCCATGCCTTCTCGGCCGGCGGGCCGGTCGTCTGGCCCGACGTCGACGCCACGCTGCTCGTGCCGGTCTCGGCCCACGCCCTCTTCGCGCGCCCGATCGTCGTCGGGCCGTCGTCGGTGCTCGCCGTGGAGATCCTCACGCGGTCGGGCAGCCCGGGCGTCCTCACCTGCGACGGACGGCGCAAGGAGGACCTGCCCGTCGGCACGCGTGTCGAGGTGCGCCGCGGCAGCGAGTCCGTACGGCTCGCGCGCATGAGCCACGCGCCGTTCACCGACCGGCTCGTGTCCCGGTTCGCGCTGCCCGTGACCGGCTGGCGAGGGCGCGGGCCCAACGGGACGGCGGCGCGCGACGGCGGCGGCACCCGTGGCACCGGCGTGGCGGGCGCGACCCCGGAGGACGGCCGGTGATCGAGGAGATCCGGATCGAGGACCTCGGCGTCATCGGGCGGGCCCACGTCCCGCTCGCCCCGGGCCTGACGGCCATCACGGGCGAGACCGGGGCGGGCAAGACGATGGTGCTGACCGGGCTGGCGCTGCTGCTGGGACGCCGCGCGGACGCCGCGACCGTCCGGGTCGGTGCCCGCCAGGCCACTGCCGAGGGGTGCTTCGTCCTCGACCCGGCGTCCCCCGTGCTGGCCCGTGCGCGGGAGGCGGGCGCGGCGGTGGACGACGACGGCACGCTCGTCGCCGTCCGCACCGTGGCCGCGCAGGGACGTTCCCGCGCCTTCCTCGGGGGCCGCAGCGTGCCGCAGGCCGTCCTGGCGGAGGTCGCGGAGGAGCTCGTCACCGTCCACGGGCAGGCGGACCAGATCCGGCTCCGGTCTCCCCGCCGGCAGCGGGAGGCGATCGACGCGTTCGCCGGAGCCGACCACCTCGGCCGTCTCGCGGAGTACCGGCGGCGCTGGGCCGAGCGGCAGGAGCTGCAGGCGGACCTCGACGACCTCGTCGAGCACGCGCAGGAGAGGGACCGCGAGGCGGAGCTGCTGCGGATCGGCCTGGCCGAGATCGAGCGCGTCGACCCGCAGCCCGACGAGGACGTCGCGCTCGCGGCCGAGTCCGAGCGGCTCGGGCACGCCGAGGACCTGCGCATGGCGGCGTCGACGGCGTACCTGGCGCTGGCGGGCGACGACGGCGGACCTCCGGGCGCCGGCGCCGTCCTGGACGTCGACCGAGCACGTCGGCTGCTCGAGCAGGCGGCCGTCCACGACGAGGAGCTCGGCAGGCTCGCCACCCGGGTGGCGGAGGTGGGGTACCTCCTCGACGAGGTGGCGAGCGACCTGGCGGGCTACGTGGACGGCCTGCAGGCCGACCCCTCGCGGCTCGAGGCGGTGCAGCAGCGACGCTCGGAGCTGACGACGCTGGCCCGTGCGCACGGCGGCACGGTCGCGGCCGCGCTGGACTGGGCGCGGGAGTCCGGCCTGCGGCTCCTGGAGCTGGACGGGTCCGGGGACCGGACCGCATCGGTCCGGGCGCGGCTCGCCGAGGCGGACGACGCGCTGAGCCTCCTGGCGGGGGAGATCACGGCGGCCCGTGCCGAGGCCGCCCGCAGCCTGGCTGAAGCGGTCACCGCCGAGCTGGAAGGCCTGGCGATGTCCGGGAGCTCGCTGGAGGTCCGGCTGACGTCCGTCGACCCTGCCGGCCCGTGGGGCGCGGAGGAGGTCGAGATGCACCTCGTGCCGCACGCCGGGGCCCCGGGGCGGCCGCTCGGGCAGGGCGCGTCGGGCGGTGAGCTGTCCCGCGTCATGCTCGCGATCGAGGTCGCGCTGGCCACTGCGGAGGACTCCGGTGCGGTGCGGCCCCCGACCTTCGTCTTCGACGAGGTCGACGCGGGGGTCGGTGGTCGGGCCGCGGTCGAGGTCGGCCGTCGCCTCGCCGAGCTCTCGCGCCAGGCCCAGGTCGTCGTCGTCACGCACCTCGCCCAGGTCGCCGCGTTCGCGGACCGGCAGCTCGTCGTCACGAAGAGCAGCGGTGCCGACGGCGACGTCGTCACCGTGTCCGACGTGCGTGAGGTGACCGGTGACGACCGCGTCGCCGAGCTCGCTCGCATGCTCTCGGGACAGGAGGACTCGACGGCCGCGCTCGAGCATGCCGCTGAGCTCCTCGAGCGGTCCACCGTGGGACGATGACGCCCGATGAGTCCACTGAAGCGACGCCGGCAGGACGTGCCGGCCACTGAACCAGGCCTGCACGGAGTCGTCCGCGTCGACTCGCGGACCAAGAACCTCACCAAGCGTCTACGCCCCGGCGACGTCGCGGTGATCGACCACCTCGACATCGACCGCGTCTCGGCCGAGGCCCTCGTGGCGTGCCGGCCCGTCGCGGTGCTCAACGCCGCGCGCAGCACCTCCGGCCGGTACCCCAACCTCGGGCCGGAGATCCTCGTCGACGCCGGCGTCACGCTCGTCGACGACCTGGGACCGGACGTGCTCGGGCTCGTCGAGGGTCGGCGGGTCCGGGTCGTCGACGGCGCCGTCTACGACGGGGAGCGGCTGGTCGCGGAGGGCTCGGTCCAGGACCCCGCCACGATCGCGGCAGCGATGGAGGAGGCTCGTGCGGGCCTCGCCGTCCAGCTCGAGGCCTTCGCCGCCAACACCATGGACTACCTCCGGCGCGAGCGGGAGCTGCTGCTGGATGGCGTGGGCGTGCCGGACGTCCGCACGCGGATCGACGGCCGCCAGGTGCTCATCGTGGTGCGGGGGTACCACTACAAGGAGGACCTGGTCGTCCTGCGGCCCTACATCAAGGAGTACCGGCCCGTCCTCATCGGCGTGGACGGCGGAGCGGACGCGATCATCGAGGCCGGCTGGGTGCCGGACATGATCGTCGGCGACATGGACTCCGTGTCCGACCGCGCGCTCACCTGTGGTGCCGAGATCGTGGTCCACGCCTACCGGGACGGCCGAGCCCCGGGTGTCGAGCGGGTGGAGAAGCTCGGCGTCGACCCCGTCGTCTTCCCCGCGACCGGAACGAGCGAGGACGTGGCGATGCTCCTCGCCGACGACAAGGGCGCGGAGCTCATCGTCGCGGTCGGGACCCACGCGACCCTCGTGGAGTTCCTGGACAAGGGGCGCTCCGGCATGGCCAGCACCTTCCTCACGCGCCTGCGCGTCGGGGGCAAGCTCATCGACGCCAAGGGCGTCTCCCGGCTCTACCGCCACCGCATCTCCACGTGGCAGCTCGTGCTCCTGCTCTTCGCCGGCCTCTTCGCCCTCGGCGTCGCGCTCGCCTCCACCGTGGCGGGCCAGACCCTCTTCGGGCTCGTCGGCGCACGCCTGGACGACCTGTGGTCCGGGCTCAACACCCTGTTCGGCGGTGGGCCGTCGTGACGTCCGCCCTCTGCTCCGCCCCCGACCGAGGACTGACCCCGTGATCGACTTCCGCTACCACCTCGTCTCCCTCATCTCCGTGTTCCTCGCCCTCGCGGTGGGGATCGCGCTGGGCGCCGGGCCGCTCGAGGAGTCGATCGGCAACACCCTCACCGGCCAGGTCGACCAGCTCCGGGAGGAGCGTGCCGACCTGCGCGAGCAGCTCGAGCAGGCCGAGGCCGACCTGACGCGCAGCCAGGCCGCTCTGGACGACGTCTCCGGGGACCTCCTCGCCGAGGTCATGGGCCAGCGCCGGGTCGCGCTGGTCCAGGTGGCCGACGTCGAGCCCGAGGTCCGCGACGCGGTGATCGCCCGGCTCGAGCAGGCAGGCGCGACCGTGTCCGCCACCGTGCAGGTGACCGACGCCTGGACGGACCCGGCGGAGCTGGCGTTCCGCCAGTCGCTGGCCGGGCGGCTCGTCGAGTACCTCGACCCCCGGCCGGCCGACGACGCCGGCACCGGGACCGAGCTGGCCGAGGCCCTCGCGCAGGGCCTCACCGCCGCCCGGCCGGAGGACCCTGACGCGGTGGCCGAGTCCGCGGCCGTCGTCCTGGAGCTGCTGCGCGAGGGCGGTCTCATCGAGGTCGCGGCGGACGTGACCGCCCCGGCCGACGCCGTCGTCGTCCTGGCCGGTCCCGCGGTGAGCGCGGTCCAGGCCGAGCAGGAGCAGGAGCAGGCCGACCAGGAGACGGTGGAGCCGGAGGTCCTGCAGCAGGAGGACGAGCTGCGCGAGAGCCGCCTGGGTGCGGCCCAGCAGATCAGCACAGCGGTCCAGCTCCGCTCCGCGGGCGCCGTGGTGGCCGGTGGGGACCTCGTCGAGCCGAGCCTCGTGCAGCGCCTCCGTGCCGACGACGCGACGGTGGGCCTCGTCAGCACGGTCGAGTCCGTCCAGCGGGTCTCCGGCCAGGTCGCGGTGCCCCTGGCGCTCGCCGCCCGCATCAGCGGCGTCGTCGGGCACTACGGGACCAGTGAGAGCGCGACCGATCTGATGCCGCCGCGCGTCGTGCTGCCCCCGGTCGTGCGCGTGCCGCAGGCGCCCGCCGAGGAGGGCGCTGCGCCGGACGGCGGGGTCGAGGAGCCACCCACGGAGGGCGCGTCGACGGGCGACGGCGGGTCGACCGGCGACGGCGAAGGGTGAGCGGCGTGCGGGCGGGCGGCGGGTCCGTCCGCGTGGTCGCGGCGGCGCTGTCCGCGGCGGCGGTGACGTGGGGCGTGCGCCGTGCCGCGGACCGGCTCGTCGACCCGGAGGACGCGCGCTGGGCCCGGGTCAACCACCGGGGCGCGCGGCTGAGCCTGCTCGAGGGGCCGGCGGTGGCGGCCGGGCTCGTGGCCGCCGCGGTCGTCGGCGCACCGGACCGCCGGACCGCGGCCGCCTGCGGGCTGGCCGCCGCGGGAGCCGCGGCCTTCGGTCTCGTCGACGACCTCACCGAGGACACGTCCCGGTCGCGCAAGGGTCTGCGCGGGCACCTCGGAGCGCTGGTCCACGGAGAGCTCACGACGGGTGGCCTCAAGGTCGTCGGCATCGGCGCCACCTCCCTCGTCGCGGCGGCGGTGCTGCCGGACCGGGACGACCTCGGACCGGTCGCCCGGGCGGTGGACGTCGCGGTGTCGGGTGCCCTGGTCGCCGCCACCGCGAACCTCCTCAACCTGCTGGACCTGCGGCCCGGTCGTGCCCTCAAGGCCGGTGCCCTCGCAGGGGCACCGCTCCTGGGCGGTGCGGCCGCTCCCGTGGCCGGCGCCGTCCTGGGCTCGGCCGCCGCGGCGCTCCCGCGTGACCTCGGCGAGACCGACATGCTCGGGGACGGCGGCGCCAACGCGCTCGGCGCCCTCCTCGGCGTCGGCGCCGTCGTGGGGAACGGTCGCGCGGGGCGCCTGGCCCTGCTGACGGCCGCCGTGGGCCTCACGCTGGCCAGCGAGCGGGTCAGCTTCACGGAGGTCATCGCCCGCACCCCGGTGCTGCGGGAGATCGACGCGTGGGGCCGACGCTGAGCCGCCGTGCGCTCGCGCCGCGCGCGCTGACCGGCGGCATCGCCGGGGCGGCCGCGATGATCGCCGTCGTCACCGTGGTGAGCCGCGTGGCGGGGTTCGGCCGCACCGTGGTCCAGTCCGGTGAGGTCGGGGCCACCGCGCTCGGGGACGCCTACAACACCGCCAACCTCCTGCCCAACGTGCTGTTCGAGGTGGCCGCCGGCGGCGCCCTCGCGGGTGCCGTCGTCCCGCTGCTGGCCGCACCGCTCGCGCGGTCGATGAAGGGCGAGGTCGACCGCATCGCGTCGGCCCTCCTCGGCTGGTGCCTCGTCGTGCTCGTGCCGCTCGCGGTCCTCCTCGCGCTCCTCGCGGACCCCCTGGCCGAGCTCCTCCTGCGGGACGCGCCGCGGGCGCAGGTCGACGTCGCCGCAGCGCTGCTGCGCGTCTTCGCGCCGCAGGTGCCGCTCTACGGCGTCGGGGTGGTGCTCACCGGCGTCCTGCAGGCGCAGCGCCGGTTCCTCGGTCCGGCGCTCGCGCCGCTGCTGAGCAGCCTCGTCGTCATCGCGGTGTACCTCGCCTTCGGCCGCCTGGTGCCCGACCCGACCGACCTGGGCGCTGTGCCGCCGGCCGGGATCAGCCTCCTCGGCTGGGGGACGACCGCAGGCGTGGCGGCGCTGAGCCTGCCCCTGCTCGTCCCGGTCCGCCGGACCGGCGTGCGGCTGCGGCCGACCCTCCGCTTCCCTCCCGGCGTCGCCCGGCGCGCGCGCTCCCTCGCGGCGGCCGGCCTCGGTGCGCTGCTCGCCCAGCAGGTGAGCGTCGTGGCGACGATCGTCCTCGCGAACCAGTTCGGCGCGCGGGACGCCGTCGGCGGCGCCGGCACGCTGTCCGTGGTGCTGTACTCCCAGGCGGTGTACGTCCTGCCGTACGCGGTGCTCGCCGTCCCGGTCGCGACCGCGGTGTTCCCGCGGCTGGCAGAGCGTGCGTCGCAGGGTGACACGGTCGGGTACGCACGGCTGGTGGCGGGGACCACCCGCGTGCTGCTGGTCGTCGCCGTCCTCGGGGCGACGATGCTCGTCGCCGCCGCACCCGCCGTCGAGCGCTTCTTCGCGGTCTACGGGACCGGCACGTTCACGGGGATGGCAGCGGGCCTGTCGTGGACGGCCCCCGGCCTCGTCGGCTTCACCCTGGTGTTCCACCTGTCGCGCGCCCTGTACGCGCTGGAGCGGGGCCGAGCCGCCGTGGTCGCCGCCGCGTCCGGGTGGCTCACCGTGGCGGTCACGGCCGTCGTCCTGGTGCCGCTCCTCACCGGCGGCACCCGTGACCAGACGGGCACGCTCGTCGGGCTCGGCGCGGCCAACACCGTCGGCATGGTCGTGGCCGGGGCGGCCCTCGCCGTCGCGGTCTCCCGGGCTGCGGGCGGCGCCGCGATGCACCGGGTCGGGCGCACGGCGGTGGTCGTCGCCGCCGCCGGTGCGCTGGCTGTGACGGCCGGCAGGGGGGCGCTCGGTCTCCTCGGCACGCTGGACGACGTCGGCGTCGTCGGCGCCATGGGCGCCGGCGTGCTGGCGGGGGGTGTCGCCGCTGCGGTCGTCCTCGTCGCGGTGGGCGCGCTGGACCGTTCGTCGTTGCGTGCCGTGCTGCGCCGCGGTGCGGCAGGATCGACCGATGCGTGATCGTGGCGGACCGGTGAGGGTCCTGCAGCTGCTGGGTTCCAGCGCGGGGGGCGTGGCGCGTCACGTGGCGCAGGTCGCCTCCGGGGGAGCGGACCGCGGGTGGCGGGTCCTCGTGGCGGGACCCGCGTCGCTCGGGGACAGGCTCGTCCCCGCGGGGTCGTCGGCCACGTTCGCACCGGTGGAGATCACGGACCGGCCGGGACGCGGCGACGCGACGTCGGTCCGGCGGATCGCAGCCCTGTCCCGGCGGGCCGACGTCGTGCACGCGCACGGGTTGCGGGCCGGCGCGCTCGCCGTCCTCGCCGTCCGCGGGTCCCGTCACGGGGCGCGGCGACGCCCGGCCGTCGTCGTGACGCTGCACAACCTGCCCGTCGGGGGCCGCGGCATCCGGGCCGTGGCGGCCGTCCTCGAGCAGGTGGTGTGTCGTGGCGCCGACGTCGTCCTCGGGGTGTCGGGGGACCTCGTCGCCCGCTCCCGGCACGCGGGGGCCCGGCGCGCGGAGCGGGCGCTCGTACCGGCGCCGCCGCAGCCGGTGGCGCGCCCGGCCGCCGTGACGCGCGCCGCTCTCGGTGTGCCCGACGACGCCGCGCTGCTGGTCACCGTGGCGCGGCTCGCCCCGCAGAAGGGTCTCGACCTCCTCGCGGACGCAGCCGCAGCGCTCACGGACGCGGGGGTGCTGTGGCTCGTCGCGGGCGACGGGCCGCTGCAGGACGAGCTCGAGCGCCGTGTCGCGGCGGACCGGCTGCCGGTACGGGTGCTCGGGAGACGGGACGACGTGGCGGACCTCATGGCAGCCGCCGACGTCGTCGTGAGCACCGCGCGCTGGGAGGGCCAGCCCCTGAACGTGCAGGAGGCCCTCGCGCTGGGAGCGGCGGTCGTCGCGACCGACGTCGGCGGCACACGCGAGGTGACCGAGGACGCGGCCGTGCTCGTCGCACCGGATGCCGGCGCGCTGGCCGACGCGGTCCGCCACCTCCTCGCGGACCCGGCGGCACGCTCGGACCTCTCCCGGCGCGCCCGGGAGCGGGCGGCGCAGCTGCCCGACCTCGCCGGGACCCTGGACCAGCTCGCGCGGGTCTACGGGGCCGCTCTCGGTGCCGTCGGCGACCGGTACGGGTCGGACGACGACGGCGTCGCGTCGGCGCGCCCGGGTGACGGACCCGTCGGGTAGAGTCGAAGCCCGTGGCAGCCGCGCATCGACTCTCCGGCCGGTCGGACCAGACGACCCGGCACATCTTCGTCACCGGAGGCGTCGCCTCCTCGCTGGGGAAGGGTCTGACGGCGTCGAGCCTGGGGCGCCTCCTCCGCTCCCGGGGCCTGCGGGTCACCATGCAGAAGCTCGACCCCTACCTCAACGTGGACCCGGGCACGATGAACCCGTTCCAGCACGGCGAGGTGTTCGTCACGCACGACGGCGCCGAGACCGACCTGGACATCGGGCACTACGAGCGCTTCCTGGACGTCGACCTCACGGCGCAGGCGAACGTCACGACGGGGCAGATCTACTCGACGGTCATCGCCAAGGAGCGGCGCGGCGAGTACCTCGGTGACACCGTCCAGGTCATCCCGCACATCACCGACGAGATCAAGGCGCGGATGCGCGCCCAGGCCGGCCCCGAGGTCGACGTCATCATCACGGAGATCGGCGGCACGGTGGGCGACATCGAGTCGCTGCCGTTCCTCGAGGCCGCCCGGCAGGTGCGCCACGACCTGGGCCGCGACAACGTCTTCTTCCTGCACGTCTCGCTGGTGCCCTACATCGGCCCGAGCGGCGAGCTCAAGACCAAGCCGACGCAGCACTCCGTGGCGGCGCTGCGGTCCATCGGCATCCAGCCCGACGCCCTCGTGCTGCGCGCGGACCGCGACCTGCCCGAGTCGACGAAGCGCAAGATCGCGCTCATGTGCGACGTCGACAACGAGGCCGTCGTCACCGCTGCGGACGCGCGGAGCATCTACGACATCCCGCGCGTGCTGCACTCCGAGGGCCTGGACGCCTACGTCGTGCGCCGCCTGGACCTGCCGTTCCGGGACGTCGACTGGGAGGGGTGGGACCAGGTGATGCACGCCGTGCACCACCCGGCCCACGAGGTCGAGGTCGCGCTCGTCGGCAAGTACATCGACCTGCCGGACGCCTACCTGTCCGTGTCGGAGGCGCTGCGCGCGGGAGGCTTCGCGAACGACGCCCGGGTGCGCATCCGCTGGGTCGCGTCCGACGACTGCGACACCCCCGACGGCGCCCAGCGCGCGCTCGGGGGCGTGGACGCCGTGCTGGTCCCCGGCGGGTTCGGCGTCCGGGGGGTCGAGGGGAAGATCGGCGCGCTGACCTGGGCTCGCACGAACCGCGTCCCGACCCTGGGCATCTGCCTCGGCCTCCAGGTGATGGTCATGGAGTACGCCCGCACGGTCCTGGGCCTCGCCGGCGCGTCGTCGTCGGAGTTCGACGCCGCGACGCCGCACCCGGTGGTCGCCACGATGGCGGAGCAGAAGGCGATCGTCGAGGGCGACGGGGACCTCGGCGGCACCATGCGCCTGGGTGCCTACGACGCGACGCTGACGCCCGGGTCCGTCGTCGCGCAGGCGTACGGCAGCGAGCGGGTCACCGAGCGGCACCGCCACCGCTACGAGGTCAACAACGCCTACCGCGGCGACCTGGAGGAGGCCGGCCTGGTGGTGTCGGGCGTCTCCCCGGAGCTGGGCCTCGTGGAGTTCGTCGAGCTGCCCCGCGACGTGCACCCCTACTACGTGGCGACGCAGGCGCACCCGGAGTTCCGGTCGCGGCCGACGCGGGCGCACCCGCTCTTCGCGGGGCTCGTCTCGGCGGCGCTCGAGCAGCGTCCCGCGCGGTGACGCACCCCGGGACCCCGGACGGCGTCGCGCGCGACGTCGCGCCTCCCGCGGACGTCGCCGCCCCGCGGGACGTGGTCGCCTCCGAGCTCCTGCACGGCGGGATGATCTGGGACGTCGTCCGGGACACGGTTCACCTCGGTGACGCGGGGACGGTGCGGCGCGAGTACGTGCGCCACCCGGGCGCGGTCTCCGTGATCGCGCTCGACGAGCAGGACCGCGTCCTGCTGCTGCGCCAGTACCGGCACCCGGTCCGTCAGGAGCTGTGGGAGCCGCCCGCCGGGTTGCTCGACGTCCCCGGCGAGCCGCTCCAGCGCGCCGCAGCACGGGAGCTGGCCGAGGAGGCCGACCTCGTCGCAGCGCGGTGGTGGACGCTCGTGGACTACCGCAGCAGCCCCGGCGGGAGCGACGAGGCGCTGCGGGTCTTCCTCGCTCGCGACCTCACGCCCGTCCCGGAGGAGGACCGTCACAGCAGGGAGGCGGAGGAGCACGGGATGCCGACGCTGTGGATGCCGCTCGACGACGCGGTCACCGCCGTCCTGGGCGGGCACCTGCACAACCCGTCCACGGTCATCGGCGTGCTCGCGGCGGCCGCGGCGCGGGCCCGCGGGTGGGCGGACCTGCGTCCGGCGGACGCCCCCGTCCTGCCCTGACGCCCCGGCGGCCCGACGGTCGCGCCTCCGCTCGGGGGAGGCGGTCAGGCAGGGTGGGGACGGGCGCGGCAGGGGCTGCCGGGGCGGACCGGACGACGACGTCGCGCTGCCGGAGGCTGAGGTACTGGTTCGTCTGCACGGCCACGAGCAGGCCGGCGCCGAGCATGTGCGCCCCGACGAGGACCTCGGGGAGGCCGGTGAAGTACTGCACGTACCCGACGAGCCCCTGGGCGAGCGTGACGACGAGGAGTCGCCGTGCGACCGTGCGGACACGGCCGGCGGTGACGCGACGCGTCAGGGCGACGAGGGCCACGACGCCGACCACGTACGCCCACACCGAGAGGGCGTGGACGCGGGAGACCGTCGCCGGGTCCAGCGCGAGGCGGTAGGGGGTGTCCGCGTCACCGGAGTGCGGACCGGCCCCGGTGGTGATGACGCCGAGCACGACGACGACGGCGCCCAGCGGCACGAGCAGGCGGCTCACGGTGCGCGTGCGCGCCTCCACGAGCTGTCGCGGGGGACCGTCGCCTTCCGCGTGCCGCACGAGCAGGGCACGGGACGCGGCGACCAGCAGCATCGACAGCACGAAGTGGAGCCCGACCCATCCTGGGTGCAGGTCCAGCAGGACGGTGAGGCCTCCCACGACCGCCTGCACGACGGTGCCGAGCAGGGGGACCGCGCCGAGCAGGCGGAACCCGCGGCTGCGTTCGCGCTGCCGGACGACCGTCCACGCCGTGAGGACCGCGAGGACGGCGAGGACGCCCGTGAGGGTGCGGTTGCCGAACTCGATGTACGGGTGCCACGACGTGGCCTCGTGGAGCTGCGGCGCGAACCGGCCCGGCTCGCACTGCGGCCAGGTGGAGCAGCCGAGGCCGGACCCGGTGAGCCGCACGGCGCCGCCGGTGACGACGATCCCGATCTGCGCGACGAGGTTGGCCCACAGGACCCGGCGCGCCCAGCGGTGGGACGGCACGAGGCGGCGCGCGGGGGCGGGCGTGAGGGCCGGCCCGGCGGCGGGGGGAGACGAGCTCACGTCACCACGGTATCGGGCCTACGGCGGTCGTCGGGCGCGCTCCTCAGCGCCTCTGCAGACGGGCCGCGCGGCCGGTGACGGAGGTCACGCCGCCCAGCGGAACCAGCGCGCCGTCGCGGCACCGAGGACGACCGTCCAGCCGGCGAGCACGAGCACCGGGAGCAGCGGGAGCACGCCGCCGTCGAGCGTCGCCCGCATGGCCTCGCCGAGGGCGCCGGAGGGCAGCAGCGGGGCCAGCGCCTGCAGCGGTCCGGGCAGCAGCGCGGCGGGGAGGACGACCGCACCGCCGGCGAGGAGGAGCACCCACAGGAGGTTCGCCACTGCGAGGACCGCCTCGGCGCGCAGCGTGCCCGCCACGAGGAGGGCGAGCGCCGTGAACGCCGCAGTGCCGAGCACGAGCGCCAGCGCAGCGCCCGGCAGCCCTGCGACCTCCGGCTGCCAGCCGAGAGCCAGCGCGACGCCCGCCAGGACCACCACCTGGAGCGCCTCGACGGCGACGATCCCGAGGACCTTCCCGGCCAGGAGCCCGCTGCGCCCCAGCGGCGTCGTGGCGAGCAGCCGCAGGACGCCGTTGCGGCGGTCGAAGCCGGTCGCGATGGCCTGCGAGGTGAACGCCGTCGACATGACGGCGAGGGCGAGGACCCCGGGAGCGACGAGGCCGATGCGGTCCGTGGTCCCCAGGTCCACGAACGTCGTCCGCGTGAGGACCACGAGCAGCAGGACGGGGAGGACGAGCGTGATGACGAGCTGCTCCCCGTTGCGCAGGACCGTGCGCATCTCGAAGGCCGCCTGGGCCAGCACCCGCTGTGCCGCGGGTGCGGCGGCCTGGGTCGTCGTGGTCGGGTCGGTCGTCGTCATCGCAGGCTCCGTCCCGTCAGGTCGAGGAAGACGTCCTCGAGCGTGCGGCGGCCCGCGTCCAGGCCGGTGACGAGCCGGCCGCGGGACATCGCCCAGCCGGTGACGTGGTGGACCAGGGCGGGGTCGACGGCGCTGTGGACCTCGAGCCGCCCGTCCTCGCCGGCGGCGACGTGCGCCTCGCCGACACCGGCGGCGGTGAGCCAGCGCGCCAGGTCCGCGGCGGCGTCGTCGTCGGACTCGTCACCGGCCGCGAGGGACACCCGCAGCGTGGTCTGACCGGTCCCGTCCCCGACGAGCTCCGCCGGCGTCCCGGCGGCGACGGCACGGCCACCGTCGACCACGACGACGTGGTCCGCCAGCGTCTCGGCCTCGGTCATCTGGTGCGTCGTGAGGACGATCGACGTGCCGGCGTCCCGCAGCTCGCGGACGAGCTCCCAGACGGCCAGCCGCGCCTGCGGGTCCAGGCCGGCGCTGGGCTCGTCGAGGAAGACGACGTCGGGGCGCCCGACGACCGCGCACGCCAGGGCGAGGCGTTGGCGCTGGCCACCCGACAGCCGGCGGACCTGCGTGCGGGCGAACGCCTCGAGGCCCAGGCGCGCGGACAGCTCCCCGGTGTCCCGGGGCGTGCGGTACATCGCGGCGACGTGGCGGAGCACCTCGCCGGCCGGCACCGTCGTCGGCAGGCCGCCGTCCTGGAGCATCACGCCGACGCGGGGCCGCAGCAGCGCGGCGTCGTCGACGGGGTCCAGCCCGAGCACCCGGACGGTGCCGCCGTCGGGGCGCCGCAGGCCCTCGCAGCACTCGACGGTGGTGGTCTTGCCGGCGCCGTTGGGTCCGAGGAGCGCGGTGAGCCGTCCGGCGGGGGCGTGCAGGTCCAGGCCGGCGACCGCCTCGCTGCGGCCGTAGCGCTTCACCAGTCCGGAGACCACGACGGCGGCCTCCGGGGCGACGGTGCGTCCGGTGGTCACCGGTCCGGTCGGGGCTGCAGGCACGGTCACGCAGTCTAGGTCCGGGCTCCGGCGGACCGGTTCCGCCTCGGTGCACCGGCCGCGGCGGGTGAGGTGCACCTTCGTTGCGGGGAACGAATTCAGCAACGACGATGTTGCCTTAATCGCGGGCAGGATGCTGCCCGTGCCCGCCCGGCAGTCCGGGTGGGGTGAGGTCCGGACGTAGGACGTGCCCCAGGAGGTGGATGTTGCCGAGCACCACGCGGTTCGACGCTCCCGCTCTCCCCGGCGTGCCCGAGCGTGAGGCGGCCGACCGGGGCACCCGCGACCGCGTGCTCCGTCTCGTGGTGCAGTCCGGGCCGGTGTCCGTGCACGACCTCGCCGCGAGCGTGGGCCTGACCGCTGCGGGGGTGCGCCGGCACGTCGCCGCCCTCGAGGAGCACGGTCGCATCGCGGTGCACCGCTCCGCCGTCGGCACGTCCGGGCGCGGCCGCCCTGCGCGGCGGTACGTCGCGACCGAGCGCGGCCAGGCGTCGTTGAGCAGCGCCTACGCCGACCTCGCCGCGCAGGCGCTGTCCTTCCTCGGGGAGACCGCCGGCCGGGAGGCCGTCGTCGGCTTCGCGCGGGCCCGCGCCGAGCAGCTCCGGCGACGGCACGCCGAGGTCGTCCGCCGCGCGGGCCCGGCCACCGAGGACCGGGTGGCTGCGCTCGCCGACGCGCTCGCGACCGACGGCTACGCGTCCAGCGCCCGCCCGGTCCCGCACGGCACGGCCGTCCAGCTGTGCCAGGGGCACTGCCCGATCCAGGACGTCGCGGCCCAGTTCCCCGAGTTCTGCGAGGCCGAGACCCAGGTCTTCTCCGAGCTGCTGGACGTCCACGTCCAGCGGCTGTCCACGCTCGCGTCCGGCGGGCACGTCTGCACGACCCACATCCCCACAGCACCACTCGTCCGAGCAACGACCGACCGTCCCGCGACCGCGGGGACCGTGGAGGGAACACGATGAGCGCACCCACCGAACCGATGACCACCGACCAGGAGATCATCGACTCGATCGGCAGCTACAGCTACGGCTGGCACGACTCCGACGCCGCCGGCATGTCCGCGCAGCGTGGGCTCTCCGAGGACGTCGTCCGGAACATCTCCGCGCTGAAGGACGAGCCGGAGTGGATGCTCAAGACGCGCCTCAAGGCGCTGCGCCTCTTCGGCAAGAAGCCGATGCCCACCTGGGGCTCGGACCTCACCGGCATCGACTTCGACAACATCAAGTACTTCGTGCGGTCCACCGAGAAGCAGGCGACCAGCTGGGACGAGCTGCCCGAGGAGATCAAGAACACCTACGACCGTCTCGGCATCCCCGAGGCGGAGAAGCAGCGCCTGGTGGCCGGCGTCGCGGCCCAGTACGAGTCCGAGGTCGTCTACCACCAGATCCGTGAGGACCTGGAGCAGCAGGGCGTCATCTTCCTCGACACGGACACGGGCCTGCGCGAGCACCCCGAGATCTTCCAGCAGTACTTCGGCTCCGTGATCCCGTCCGGCGACAACAAGTTCGCCGCGCTGAACACGGCGGTCTGGTCGGGCGGCTCCTTCGTGTACGTCCCCCCGGGCGTGCACGTGGAGATCCCGCTGCAGGCCTACTTCCGGATCAACACGGAGAACATGGGCCAGTTCGAGCGGACGCTGATCATCGCGGACGAGGGCTCCTACGTGCACTACGTCGAGGGCTGCACCGCGCCGATCTACTCCAGCGACTCGCTGCACTCCGCGGTCGTCGAGATCATCGTCAAGAAGAACGCCCGGGTGCGCTACACGACCATCCAGAACTGGTCGAACAACGTGTACAACCTCGTCACCAAGCGGGCCGTCGCCCACGAGGGCGCGACGATGGAGTGGGTCGACGGCAACATCGGCTCGAAGGTCACGATGAAGTACCCGGCGATCTACCTCATGGGCGAGCACGCCCGGGGCGAGACGCTGTCGATCGCGTTCGCCGGCGCGGGCCAGCACCAGGACGCGGGCGCCAAGATGGTGCACGCGGCGCCGCACACGTCGTCGTCGATCGTCTCCAAGTCGGTCGCGCGCGGCGGTGGCCGCACCTCCTACCGAGGGCTCGTCCAGGTGCTCGAGGGCGCCGAGAAGTCGGCGTCGAACGTGCTGTGCGACGCCCTGCTCGTGGACCAGATCTCGCGCTCGGACACCTACCCCTACGTCGACGTCCGCGAGGACGACGTGTCGATGGGTCACGAGGCGACGGTGTCGCGCGTGAGCGAGGACCAGCTCTTCTACCTCATGTCGCGCGGCATGGAGGAGACCGAGGCGATGGCGATGATCGTGCGCGGCTTCGTGGAGCCGATCGCGCGGGAGCTGCCCATGGAGTACGCCCTCGAGCTCAACCGCCTCATCGAGCTGCAGATGGAGGGCTCCGTCGGCTGACGTCGCCCCTCGTCCCGCACGCACCGGGCACCGGCCTGCCGGCGCCCACGAACCCCCACGGAGCACCTCGACGATGACCACCGACCTGTCCACCGACCACAGCCGCGCCGTCGCCGACGGTGCGCACGGGCACGGCGCCGGGACCGTCCCCGCCGCCTCCCGCGCCGCCCGGCTCACCTCGTTCGACCTCGCGGACTTCGACGTGCCGAGCGGGCGCGAGGAGGAGTGGCGCTTCAGCCCGGTCGACCGGCTGGCGCCGCTCTTCGACAGCACCGGCCAGGGTCTCACCGGCACGAGCACCCGCGTGACGGTCGTCAACCCGCCGGAGGTGACGGTCGAGATCGTCGGCCGTGACGACGAGCGGCTCGGGACGGCGGGCAAGCCGGGCGACCGGACCGCCGCCACGGCGTGGGCGTCGTTCCGCGAGGCCACGGTCGTCACCGTGCCGGCCCAGGCCCAGGCGTCCGCACCGGTGAGCATCCGCGTCGAGGGACCGCCGTCCGCCAACGGTGCGCCGGAGGCGTCGGCGGTCCACGTGCTCGTGCACGCGAAGCCGCTCAGCGAGGCTGTCGTGGTCCTGGACCACATCGGGTCCGCGACGCTGTCGGAGACGCTCGAGGTCGTCGCGGAGGACGGTGCGCACCTGACGGTCGTCTCGATCCAGGACTGGGCGGACGGCGCGGTCCACGCGGCCGCGCACCGCCTGCGTCTGGGCCGCGACGCCGTCGTCAAGCACGTCGTGGTCACGCTCGGCGGCGACGTCGTGCGCGTGACCCCGGACGCCGTGTTCACGGCCGAGGGCGCCTCGGTCGAGATGCTCGGCCTGTACTTCGCCGACGACGGGCAGCACCAGGAGCACCGCCTGTTCGTGGACCATGCGGTGCCGCGGTGCATGTCGCGCGTCACGTACAAGGGCGCGCTCCAGGGCGCCGGTGCGCACACCGTGTGGGTCGGGGACGTGCTCATCCGCGCGGCCGCCGAGGGCACCGACACCTACGAGCTCAACCGCAACCTCGTGCTCACCGACGGCGCCCGGGCGGACTCGGTCCCGAACCTCGAGATCGAGACGGGCGAGATCGAGGGGGCGGGTCACGCCTCCGCGACGGGGCGCTTCGACGACGAGCAGCTGTTCTACCTGCGCGCCCGCGGCATCCCCGAGGAGGACGCCCGACGTCTGGTCGTGCGCGGGTTCTTCGCCGAGCTCGTCCACCAGGTCGGCGTCCCGGACCTGGAGGAGCGCCTCATCGGCGCGATCGAGACCGAGCTGAGCCGGAGCATGAGCACGCTGGACGGAGCCGCCGCGCAGGACCCGGTGACCGCATGACCGCTCAGCTCGCCTGCATGGTCGACGACGTCGCCCCCGGCTCCGCGCTCCGCGTGGAGCTCGAGGGCGAGTCGGGACCCGTGGAGGTCGCCGTCGTGCGCGACAGCAGCGGCGAGTGGCACGCCATCTCGGACGTGTGCTCGCACGGCCAGGTCGCACTGTCCGACGGCGACGTGGAGGACTGCACGATCGAGTGCTGGCTCCACGGCTCGACCTTCGACCTGCGCACCGGGCAGCCGCTCGCGCTGCCCGCGACGCGCCCCATCCCCGTGTACCCCCTGACCGTCGACGGCGACCGTGTGCTCGTGGACGTCGACACCACCGTGAACGCCTGAGGAGACCCTGATGACCACGCTCGAGATCAAGGACCTGCACGTCAGCGTCGAGACGAAGGAGGGCGCCAAGCCCATCCTCCGCGGCGTCGACCTCACCGTCCGCAGCGGCGAGACCCACGCCATCATGGGGCCCAACGGCTCCGGCAAGTCGACGCTGGCCTACTCGCTCGCCGGCCACCCCAAGTACCAGATCACCAGCGGCACCGTCCTGCTCGACGGCGAGGACGTGCTGGCGATGAGCGTCGACGAGCGGGCGCGCGCCGGGATGTTCCTCGCGATGCAGTACCCGGTCGAGGTGCCGGGCGTCAGCGTCTCGAACTTCCTGCGGACCGCCAAGACCGCGATCGACGGCAAGGCCCCGGCCCTGCGGACGTGGGTCAAGGACGTGCGCGGCGCCATGGAGCAGCTCCGCATGGACCCGACGTTCGCCGAGCGCAACGTCAACGAGGGCTTCTCCGGCGGTGAGAAGAAGCGCCACGAGATCCTGCAGATGGAGCTGCTCAAGCCCCGGATCGCGATCCTCGACGAGACCGACTCCGGCCTGGACGTCGACGCCCTGCGCGTGGTCTCGGAGGGCGTGAACCGCGTGCGGTCCACCGGCGACACCGGCGTCCTGCTCATCACGCACTACACGCGCATCCTGCGCTACATCCAGCCCGACTTCGTCCACGTCTTCGTGGACGGGCGGATCGCCGAGGAGGGCGGCCCCGAGCTCGCCGAGCGCCTCGAGTCCGAGGGCTACGACCGCTACATCGGGGCGTCCGCCTGAGCCACGACCCGAACCGTTCGGAGGGGAGCACGATGACCGCCACCACCGAGCCCGGCGCGGGCGTGGAGCCCGCGGTCGCGGGCACCGCGTCGGTGCTCAGCACCACGGAGCTCGCGGCCGTCCGTGCCGACTTCCCGATCCTGAGCCGCACGGTCCGGGACGGGCGGCCGCTGGTGTACCTCGACTCGGCCGCGACCTCGCAGAAGCCGGACGTCGTCCTGGACGCCGAGCAGGACTTCTACCTGCAGCGCAACGCGGCCGTGCACCGGGGTGCGCACCAGCTCGCCGAGGAGGCCACGGAGGCCTACGAGCAGGCGCGGCACGAGGTCGCGCAGCTCGTCGGGGTGGACGACGGCGAGCTGGTGTGGACCGCCAACGCCACCGCGGCGGTCAACGTCGTCGCGTACGCGATGTCGAACGCGTCTGTCGGTCGCGGCGGCGCCGCGGCGCGTCGCTTCGCCCTGGGTGCCGGCGACGAGGTCGTGGTCACCGAGGCGGAGCACCACGCGAACATCGTCCCGTGGCAGGAGCTGTGCGCCCGGACCGGTGCCACGCTCCGCTGGATCGGCGTCCACGACGACGGCCGGCTCCGGCTGGAGGACCTCGCGACCGTGGTGACCGGCCGCACGCGCGTCGTCGCGTTCTCGCACGCCTCGAACGTGACCGGCGCGATCACCGACGTCGCCACGGTGGTGGCACGAGCGCGCGAGGTCGGCGCGCTGACCGTCCTCGACTCCTGCCAGAGCGTCCCGCACCTGCCCGTGGACCTCCACGCGCTGGGTGTCGACTTCGCCGCCTTCTCGGGGCACAAGATGCTGGGGCCGACCGGCGTGGGCGCGCTCTACGGCCGTCGGGAGCTGCTCGAGGCGATGCCTCCCGTGCTCACGGGTGGGTCCATGGTGGAGGTCGTCACCATGGAGACCACCACCTACGCGCCGCCGCCGCAGCGCTTCGAGGCGGGCTCGCAGATGGTCGCCCAGGCCGTCGGGATGGGCGCCGCCGCGCGGTACCTGCGCGAGCTCGGGATGGACGCCGTCGCGGCCCACGAGGCGGAGATGACCCGTCTGCTGCTCGACGCGGTCGCGTCCGTCCCCGGTGTCCGGCTGCTCGGGCCGGCTGACACGCAGGACCGCCTCGCTCTCGCGTCGTTCGTCGTCGAGGGCGTGCACGCGCACGACGTCGGCCAGGTGCTCGACGACGCCGGCGTGGCCGTGCGGGTGGGGCACCACTGCGCGCAGCCGCTGCACCGGCGGCTCGGCGCGGCGGCGTCCGCCCGCGCGTCGGCCGCCGTCTACACGACGGCAGAGGAGATCGCGGCGTTCGCCGACGCCCTGGCCCGCGTGCGACCCTTCTTCGGTCTGGACCGGGAGGGGACGCGATGAGCTCGATGGAGCAGCTGTACCAGCAGCTGATCCTGGACCACGCCAAGGACCCGCACGGCCGGGGCCTCGCCGAGGGCCATGCCGCCGAGTCGTTCCAGGTCAACCCGACGTGCGGCGACGAGGTGCGGCTGCGGGTGCACCTCGCCCAGGACGCCGGCGCGCCGGCGCTGGAGCGGGTCAGCTGGGAGGGCCAGGGCTGCTCGATCTCGCAGGCGTCGGTGTCGGTGATGTCGGAGCTGGTGACCGGCGCGACGGTGCCCGACGTCGAGCAGCTCGGTGAGACGTTCCGCGCGCTCATGCAGTCGCGCGGCGAGGGTCTGGACGAGGACGCTGAGGACCGGCTCGGTGACGCCACGGCCTTCACCGGTGTGGCGAAGTACCCGGCGCGGATCAAGTGCGCCCTGCTCGGCTGGGCGGCCCTGCGCGACGCGCTCGCCCAGTCCGGTGCGGCGACGACGAAGGAGGAGGAGCGATGAGCGAGTCAGTGACCAGCCCGACGACGGCTGCCGACGTCGAGGAGGCCCTGCGCGACGTCATCGACCCGGAGCTGGGGATCAACGTCGTCGACCTCGGCCTCGTCTACGGGGTGAGCGTCGACCCGAACAACCACGCGGTCGTCGACATGACGCTGACGTCCGCGGCCTGCCCGCTGACCGACGTCATCGAGGACCAGTCCGCGCAGGCCCTGGACGGCCTCGTCGACGGCTTCCGGATCAACTGGGTCTGGATGCCGCCGTGGGGACCGGACAAGATCACGCCCGACGGTCGTGAGCAGCTGCGAGCGCTCGGTTTCAACATCTGAGGTCGTCGCGGACGTACGGACGGGGCGGGGGCAGAGCTCCCGCCCCGTCGTCGTCCGTGGGCGCGCCGCGACCTCCGAGCTCCGCGACCTCAGGGCTCCGCGACCTCAGAGCTCTGCTGCGGCGAACGTGTCGCAGGCCTGCGGGGTGCCTTCGGTGTACCCGGTCATGAACCACCGCTGGCGCTGCTCGCTCGACCCGTGGGTCCACGTGTGCGGGTCGACGGAGCCGCCGGACTGCTCCTGGATGTGGTCGTCGCCGACGGCGGCGGCCGCGGACAGCGCGTCGGCCAGCTGCGCCTCCGTGATGGGCTCGAGGAACGTCGTGCCCGTGTCCGGGTCGACCGTGGTCGCCGCCGATCCCGCCCACATGCCCGCGTAGCAGTCGGCCTGGAGCTCGACGCGGACGGAGTCGGACTCCGCGCCCGAGCCGCCGCGGTCGGCGCGCTCCATGACGCCGGTGATGTTCTGGATGTGGTGCCCGTACTCGTGCGCCGTGACGTACATCTCGGCGAGCGGGCCGCCCGAGGCGCCGAACCGGCTCTGCAGCAGGTCGAAGAAGCCCAGGTCCATGTAGATGCCCTGGTCCGGCGGGCAGTAGAACGGCCCGGTCGACGAGGACGCCTGCCCGCAGCCGGTCGACGTGCCGCCGGTGAACGAGTACACCTCGGGCTGGACGAACTGGCTCTGCGAGGCGTCGAAGACGCCGACCCAGTACGCGTCGAGGGACTGGACGGTCGCGCTCAGCCGGCACTCCCGGTCCGCGTTCGCCTCCTCGGCGGTGCAGTCCGCGACGGTCCCCTCCTGCTCCTGGGACGTGCCGCCCCCGCCGCCCGCGCCGCTGAGGACGGGGGACAGGTCGACGCCGGTGAACTGGTAGATGAGGAAGGCGGCGATCGCACCGATGCCGATGCCGCCGCCTGCCACCGCTCCGCCGCGACGGGTCCTGACGCGGCCGCCCTCGAACTGCCCGCCCTCGTTGAAGGTCATGAGCACAAACTAGGGCGACCTGGCGATCGGGGCGCGGGGAGGCGGTCCGTCGGCGCCGGCCGCGACGGTCGTCCCGCGGCGAGGGGCCGGCGAGGCCCTCAGTCGGCGAGACCGCGGGCGGCCAGTGCGTCGCCCGTGACCCGGGCACGCCCGACGGCGCGGAGCGCGGCGGGGACGAGCAGCGCTCGCGGCTCCCGGTCCAGGCCCCGGGCCCGTGCTGCGTCCCGCACCTCGGCGGCCGAGCGGGCCAGCTCCGGGACCGTGCGGATCATGAGGCCGAGCGCGAGCGCGACGAGGTCGGGCCGGACCCCGAGCCGGCGCAGCGGTCGCAGGGCGCGCGTCAGGGCGTCGAGCATGCGGTCCGCGCGGGTCGTCGCCGTGACGACGGTGGCGGCGAGGACGAGGCTCACCAGGTCCAGACCCACCTCGACGGCGGTCGCCGGTCCGCGCTGCCAGAGCTGGTAGGCGGCGACGACCGCGGCGGTGACGAGCACGGGCAGCAGCGCCCGCGCCGTCGGCGCGACCGGCAGCCGCCCCAGTGCCGCCGCCGCCAGAGCGAGGAGCAGGAGCGCCACGGCGCTCACCGGTCCGGCCAGGGCGACGACCGCCAGCCCGAGGACGGCGAGCCCCGCCGCCTTCGCGGCCGGTGACGCCCGGTGCAGGACCGTGTCGCCCGCGTGGTACAGCCCGAGCGGCCCGGCCCACGGCGGACGCAGGTGGCCGCCGCGCGCCCTCGTCGCCCTCATCGCCCGGACCCGGACGTCATGAGGCTCACGTAGCGCTCGACCCCCGTGCGCGGGTCGCCGTCGTGGACCACGCGGCCGTCGTCGACGACCAGGACGCGGTCCGCACGCGCGGCCGCGTCGAGGTCATGGGTCACCTGCACGACCTGCTGGTCCAGACCGTCCAGGAGCTGGTCGACCACGCGCTTCCACCGCAGGTCCAGCAGGGTCGTCGGCTCGTCGCAGACGAGGACGGTCGGCTCGGTCGCCAGCACCCCCGCGAGGGCGAGGAGCTGCTTCTGGCCACCGGAGAGCGCGTGCACCGGGACCTCGGCGCGGTCGGCCAGGCCGAAGCGGGCGAGGATCTCCCGCGCGCGGCGCGTCCGGTCCGCCGGGGCGAGGTCGAGGCGTCGCAGGGACAGCGCGACGTCCTCCAGCGGCGTCGGGAGGACGAGCTGGGCGTCGGGGTCGGTGAAGCAGAACCCGACGCGGCGCCGGACCTGCGCACCGTCCCGCACGGTGTCCAGGCCGTCCACGGTGACCGTGCCGGCCGACGGACGCACCAGCCCGTTGAGGAGGCGCGCGAGCGTGGACTTCCCCGAGCCGTTCGCGCCGACGACGGCGATCCGCCGCTCGCCGAGCGTGCACGTCGTCGGGTGCAGGAGGGTCACGACGCTCGCGCGACCGCGGCCGTCCGGCGGGCCGTACGCGGTGACGGTCGCGTCGACGAGCTCGATCACGGCTGCGGCCTCGGCGTGGCCGGGCGCCGCCGCGTCGTCGTCGGCGTGGTGGTGATCAGTGCCGGCGCGCCAGGTCGGGGAACGCGCGGAAGACCGCCGTCGCGACGACGGCGGCCAACGCGTTCTTGATCAGGTCACCGGGGAGGAAGACGGCGCCCGCGGCGACGGCCTCGCCGGCCGACATGCCGAGACGGGCCCCCATGACGGTGATCCCCAGGGGGTGGATGACCAGGAGCGACGCCGTCATGAGCGAGCCGAAGACGGCGATCGGGCGCAGGGCGGGACGCAAACCGTGGGTGCGGTGGACCAGGAACCCGGCGAGCGCCGCGGCGAGCGGGAAGGCCAGCAGGTAGCCGAGGGACGGCTTGCCCAGGACACCCAGCCCCCCGGTGCCCTGCGCGAAGACCGGAAGGCCTGCGAGCCCGACGGCGAGGTACAGCAGCACGGCCAGCGCCCCGCGGCGCGCGCCGAGCACCGCCCCGACGAGCATGACGCCGAACGTCTGCAGGGTGATCGGCACGGCGAGGTTCGGCACCGTGATCGAGCCGAGCGCGCACACGGCGACGAAGGCCGCGCCGGTGGCGACGAGCGCCACGTCCGTGGCGACGGAGGTGCGGGTCGCGGGTGCAGGGAGCGGGCGCGCCGACGCGGGGACGGCGGTGCTCGCGGCTGCGGACTCGGGCTCGGGCACGAACGACATGGGTCTCCCTGCAGAGGTCGGGCGGAGGTCGTCACGGTAGCCGGTCGTAGGATGAGCCTCGTTTGTGCCCGGCCACAAGAGGGCCGCGGACCGCTGGGAGGAAACCTCAGCAGATCAGTCAGATCAGAGGAGACGTACCCCGCGTGATCACCGCCCACGACCTCGAGCTGCGCGTCGGCGTGCGGACGCTGCTGCACCCGACGTCGTTCCGCATCGGCGCCGGTGACCGGATCGGCCTCGTCGGTCGTAACGGTGCCGGGAAGACGACCCTCACCAAGGTGCTGTCGGGGGAGACGCTGCCCACCGGCGGCCGGGTGACCCGCAGCGGTGACGTCGGGTACCTGCCGCAGGACCCGCGGACGGGGGACCTCGACGTCATGGGGATGGACCGGATCCTGTCCGTCCGCGGCCTGGACGAGATCGTCCGCTCGATGCGGACCGCCGAGGGCGCCATGGCGAGCGCGGACGACGCCACCCGGGACGCGGCCATGGAGCGGTACAGCCGGCTGGAGGAGCGGTTCACCGCCGCCGGCGGGTACGCGGCCGAGTCCGAGGCCGGCCGGATCGCCTCGAACCTGGGACTGGACGAGCGCGTGCTCGGCCAGCCGCTCGGGACGCTCTCCGGCGGCCAGCGCCGCCGGGTGGAGCTGGCCCGCATCCTCTTCTCCGGGGCCGACACGCTGCTCCTGGACGAGCCGACGAACCACCTCGACGCGGACTCCATCGTCTGGCTGCGCGACTACCTCGGCAGCTACGCGGGCGGGTTCCTCGTCATCAGCCACGACGTCGGCCTCGTGCGGCAGACGGTGAACAAGGTGTTCCACCTGGACGCGAACCGCGGCGAGATCGACCAGTACAACCTGGGGTGGGACGCGTACCTCGAGCAGCGCGAGGCCGACGAGCGACGCCGCAAGCGTGAGCGGGTCAACGCCGAGAAGAAGGCCGCCGCCCTCAAGGCGCAGGCGGACAAGATGCGCGCCAAGGCGACCAAGGCCGTGGCCGCTCAGAACATGGCCAAGCGGGCCGAGCGGCTCCTGGCCGGTGTCGAGGGCGAGCGTGTCGCGGACAAGGTCGCCAAGCTGCGGTTCCCGGACCCCGCGCCGTGCGGGCGCACCCCCCTCACGGCGACCGGGCTGAGCAAGTCTTACGGGTCCCTCGAGGTCTTCACGGACGTCGACCTGGCGATCGACAAGGGGACTCGTGTCGTCGTCCTCGGCCTCAACGGCGCGGGCAAGACGACGCTCCTGCGGCTGCTGGCCCGCGTGGAGGAGTCCGACACCGGCGAGGTCCTTCCCGGGCACGGGCTCAAGCTCGGCTACTACGCGCAGGAGCACGAGACGCTCGACACCGGACGGACCGTCGTGGAGAACCTCCGGCACGCCGCTCCGGACCTCACCGACACCCAGGTGCGTTCGGTGCTCGGCTCGTTCCTGTTCTCCGGGGACGACGCCGAGAAGCCCGTGAGCGTCCTGTCCGGCGGGGAGAAGACCCGGCTGGCGCTGGCCACGCTCGTCGTCTCTGCCGCCAACGTCCTCCTGCTGGACGAGCCGACGAACAACCTGGACCCCGCCAGCCGCGAGGAGATCCTCGCCGCCCTGCGCCAGTACGCCGGTGCCGTGGTCATGGTCAGCCACGACGAGGGAGCCGTCGCCGCCCTCGAACCCGATCGAGTGGTGCTCCTGCCGGATGGGGACGAAGATCTGTGGAACGACAGCTACGCGGACCTCATCTCGCTCGCGTGAGCTCGTCCCCGGTCGGAGCCACGGCGGGGGGCGGCGTCGACGGCCGAACGTCGGCGTGCCGCAGGGACAATGGCAATGAAGGGGAAACCATGAGCGCAAAGCTCCCGAAGGGGTCACGCATCACCGGCGACAGCAGGAACGACCTGGCATCGACGCTGGTGCAGAGGTACGAGCGAGGGGAGAGCATCCGTTCCCTCGCCGACGACATCGGACGGTCCTACGGGTTCGTCCACGGTGTCCTCGCCGAGTCCGGGGTGGCCATGCGCTCCCGCGGAGGCGCCACACGTGGTGCCGCGGCAGAGGCCCGCCGACAGGCCCTGCGCGAGTCGCGCGCCTGAGTCACCGACGTCCGCGGACCTGCGCCGGGTCCGCGGACGTCCGTGCGTCAGGGGCCGTCCCGCCCCGGGATGTCGCGCAGGTGGGCGTCCAGCAGGGCGTCCTCCTCCTCCTCGGCGGTCGGCCGACGACGTCGTCGTGCGACGGCCGGGCGCGGGGAGGGCTCGTCCGTCGAGGGGGCGGTGGCGCCGTCGGGTGTCCCGGCGCGCTCCGCCGCTGCGGCCGCCGCCTCCGCGGCGTCGCGGCGCTCCTTGCGCCGGAGCACCAGTGGCGCCGCCAGGGCGCCGACCGCGAACAGCCACCACTGGAAGGCGTAGGAGAGGTTCGTGCCCAGTGCCGTCCGCGGGGCGGGCAACCGCCCGAGGCCCTCCGCCGGCGCGCCGTCCTCGGTCACGACGGCGCCGTAGAGGCGCAGCGCGGCTCCCTCCGGCCACTGCGGCGGTGGGCCGGACGCGGCGCGGACGTCCTCGACGACGACCTCCTGGACCTGGCCCGCGGGTGCGTCCCGACCCGACGGCTCCTCCTCCTGCCGCAGGCGCGCCACGACCTCGACCTGGCCCGGCGGGGCGGCCGGCACCGCCCCCTCGCCCGCCTCACCCGTGGGCAGCCACCCGCGGTCGACCACGAGGACGCTCCCGCTCAGCGGGCCGGCCTCGACGACCAGGGGCTGGAGCACGTGCAGGGCGGGCTGCCCCGACACGGGCCGGTTGCGCAGGAGCACCGGGTCGCCGACGTACCGGCCGGTGACCGCGGCGCGTCGCCACACCGCGTCCGCGGGGAGGGCGTCGCCCGGTCGCACGAGCTCCTCGAGGCCGACCACGGGCGCCTCGTAGTTCGCCTCGACGACGGCCACGGCGGCGCTGCGGTCGGCGTGCCGGGACCACTGCCACACGCCCGCCGCGACGCAGCCCACCGCCACGAGGACGGCGACGAGGACCGTGGTCAGCCAGCGCCGACGCTCGTCGGCGGGGTCGTGCTCCGTGTGCTCGGTCTGCACCGGCTGGACCGTGTCCCCGGTCCCCCCCGTCACCCCGGTGGTGCCGGTCGTCGCCGCGCCCCGGTCCGGGTCGGGGCGCGGCGCGGTCATGGTCCCAGTGTCGCGCACCTGCTGAGCCCTCCTCCCATCCCGTGCGGTAGGGGTGCGGGGCTCAGCCGTCGCTCGCCGCGAGGTCGCCGACGGGCACCGTGTCGCGGTGGAAGCCCCGGGCGCCGAGGAAGTGCTCGAGGTGACCCCGGTGCTCGTCGCAGGCGAGCCACACCTTGCGCCGCTCCGCGGTGTGCAGGCGCGGGTTGTTCCACCGCAGCCCCCAGGTGGCGCTGCTGCGGCAGCCCTTCGCGCTGCAGACGACCTCGTCGATGGCGTCCTCGGCCCGACCGTCCGGCGAGTCGGTCACCGTCCGCGGCTGCCCGTCGAGGTGTCGCCGGCCCGGGCGGGGCGGGGCGACGTGGGGACGGTCTCGTCGGCGAAGGTCATCACCGGCTCCGAGGGGCGGCTCGGCAGCGCCCGGGGGTCCGCGGCGGCGTCGACGTACGTGCCGGGGTCCGTGGCCTTCTCCCGGCCGGCGTTGGCGAGCACCACGGCGATGTACGGCAGGAACACGGCACCCGCGACGAGGACCCACCGCGACCAGTGGTCCAGCACGACGGCCCCGAGGAAGCACACCACGCGGGTGCTCATCTGCAGCATGTACCGCTTGTTGCGGGCCGCGATGTCCTCCTGCAGCGACTGGCGCGCGCTCGTGATCCGGTGCACCTCGCCGGCGGCCGGGGAGGAGCCGCGACCGGCGGTGGGACGGGCACCTCCGCTCGGGAGGCCACGGATGACGGACACGGTCCGATCGTACGGCGGAGGTCGCGCCGGCAGGCGGCGCCGCAGGCCCGCTCGCCTCAGGGGCGCCTCAGCCGTCCCTCGGTCGCGGACGTCGCGGCAGGCGCCCGTCCGCTACGGTCGGCTCCGGCCGCAGGCACGAGGAGACAGGAGTCGACCGTGGTGGAGACGACCACCGGACCGCGCAGCGTCCTGGTGACGGGGGCGAACCGCGGCATCGGTCGCGCGATCGCCGAGCGCTTCGTCGCCGCGGGCGACCGCGTCGCGACGATCTACCGCAGCGGTGACCTGCCCGACGGGGTCCTGGGCGTCCACGGGGACATGACGGACACGTCCTCCGTCGACGCGGCCTTTACCGAGGTCGAGGAGGCGCACGGCCCGGTCGAGGTGCTCGTGGCCAACGCCGGCATCACGCGCGACCAGCTCCTCATGCGGATGACCGACGAGGACTTCGAGCAGGTGCTCGACGTGAACCTGACCGGCTCCTTCCGCTGCGTGCGCCGCGCGAGCAAGGGCATGATCCGGCTGCGCCGCGGCCGGATCGTGCTCATCTCCTCGGTCGTCGGGCTCTACGGGGGCCAGGGTCAGGTGAACTACGCGGCCTCCAAGGCTGGCCTCGTCGGCATGGCGCGGTCCATCACCCGCGAGCTCGGGGGGCGCGGCATCACCGCGAACGTGGTCGCCCCCGGCTTCATCGACACCGCGATGACGGCGGCGTTGCCCCAGGAGCGCCAGGACGCCTACCGTGCAGCGATCCCTGCCGGTCGCTTCGCGCGCCCGGAGGAGGTCGCGGGAGTGGTGCACTTCCTCGCCTCGGAGGACGCTGCGTACATCAGCGGCGCCGTCGTCCCTGTCGACGGCGGTCTGGGCATGGGTCACTGAGCCGCACCGCGCGCTGAGCGCACCGCACGTGCTCGCGCGAGCGCGTGTCCAGTCGGAGGTCGGCCACCGGCCGACGGAGGTCCCGGAGGAAACGTTGGGTCTGCTCGAGGGCAAGAAGCTTCTGGTCACGGGTGTGCTGGTGGACTCGTCCATCGCCTTCCACGTCGCACGGCTGGCGCAGCAGGAGGGTGCCGAGGTCGTCCTGACGTCGTTCGGGCGCCAGCTCAGGCTCACGCAGGCGATCGCCAAGCGGCTGCCGGAGCCGGCGCCGGTGGTGCAGCTCGACGTCACGGACACCGACGACCTCGACGCGCTCGCCGACCGCGTGCGCGAGCACGTCGACCGCCTGGACGGTGTCGTCCACTCCATCGGGTTCGCGCCCCAGTCGGTCATGGGCGGCAACTTCCTCGCCGGGCAGTGGGACGACGTGGCCACCGCCGTGCACGTGTCCGCCTACTCGCTCAAGTCCCTCACGGTGGCGGCCCAGCCGCTGCTCGCGCGCGGCTCCGCCGTCGTGGGCCTGACGTTCGACGCGCAGTACGCGTGGCCCGTGTACGACTGGATGGGCGTCGCGAAGGCGGCCTTCGAGGCCACGGCCCGCTACCTGGCGCGTGACCTCGGTCCCGAGGGGATCCGCGTCAACCTCGTCTCTGCCGGGCCCATCCGCACGACGGCCGCGAAGTCGATCCCCGGCTTCGAGACCATGGAGGACGGCTGGACCGGCCGGGCGCCCCTCGGCTGGGACACCAAGGACCCGGAGCCGACGGCCCGTGCCGTCGCCGCCCTGCTGTCGGACTGGTTCCCAGCGACCACCGGGGAGATCGTCCACGTCGACGGCGGCTTCCACGCGATGGGCCTGTGACGTGGGCGACGCCGTCGCGCGTCGCCTCGTCCTCCTGCGGCACGCCAAGGCCGAGGTCTCGGCCGCGCTGCGCGACGACATGCGGCCGCTCGCGCTGCGCGGTCGCCGGCAGTGCGGGGACGTGGCCGCCCACCTGACCGCGGCCGGGCTCCTGCCGGACGTCGTCCTCGTGTCCTCCGCGCTGCGGACGCGGCAGACCTGGGAGCTGGTCCGGGCGGGACTGGGCGACGTGGCGGCCCGGGTCGAGGTCACGGACCGGCTGTACCTCGCGGGCGTGGCGGAGCTGCTCGACGTGCTGCGCGAGGTCGACGAGGACGCGCGGACCGTGCTCGTCGTCGGGCACGAGCCGACCGTCTCCGCCGCGGCCGCCCGCCTGGCCGGCGAGGGGGAGGCGGAGCACCTGGCGCAGGTCCGGGCCGGGCTGCCCACGGCGTCGTCGGCGGTGCTGGAGACCCACGCCGTGTGGGCCGCGCTGGACGCCGGCGACGCCCGGCTCGTCGACGTCGTCCGAGCCCGGCACTGAGGCCTCAGGCCTCCAGGCCGAGCAGCTCCAGCACGGCGTCGAGCCGCTTGCCCGGGACCGCCACGTCGGCCTGGTCGGAGACGACCGGCTTGGCGTTGAAGGCGATGCCCAGTCCCGCGGCCTGCAGCATGAGGAGGTCGTTGGCGCCGTCGCCGATGGCGACCGTCCGGTCCAGGGGGACACCCTGCTCGGCCGCGAACTCGCGCAGGGCGTCGGCCTTCGCCTGGGCGTCCACGACGGCGCCCGTGACCCGACCCGTGAGCCGGCCGTCCGCGACCTCCAGCCGGTTGGCGCGCACGAAGCCGATGCCGAGGCGCTGCGCGAGCGGCTCGACGACCTCGACGAACCCGCCGGACACGACGCCGACCGGCCAGCCCGCGTCGTGCAGGGCGGCGACGAGCCGTTCTGCGCCCGGCGTCAGCTCGATCTCGTGCAGCACGTCGTCCAGCACGGTGACGGGCAGCCCCTCGAGGGTCGCGACACGCTCGACGAGGGACCTGCCGAAGTCGATCTCCCCGCGCATCGCACGGTTGGTGATGTCCGCCACGCGCTCGCCGCTGCCCGCGTGGTCGGCGAGCATCTCGATCACCTCGCCGGTGATGAGCGTGGAGTCGACGTCCGTCACCACGAGCCGACGCTCGCGAGGGGCTGGCTTGCCGGGGCTCGTCACGGCGCGAGGCTAGCGCGGTCGGCCGGTCACCCGGCGCGGGCGTCCAGCAGCGTCAGCGGCGGACGACGGTGCCCTTCGGCACGACGGTGATGCCTGAGTCGCTGACCGTGAACCCCCGGGCGCGGTCGTGCTCCACGTCCAGCCCGACGCGGGCGCGCTCCTCCACGACGACGTCCTTGTCGAGGATCGCGCGGTGCACCTGCGCGTGCCGCCCGACCTGCGCACCGTCCATGACGACGGAGTCGCTCACCGACGCCCAGGAGTGCAGGTAGACGCCGGGCGACAGCACTGAGCCCGTGACCGTCGCCCCGGAGACGATGACGCCGGGGGAGACGATCGAGTCGGCGGCGTGGCCCAGCCGGCCGGGCCCGGCGTGGACGAACTTCGCCGGCGGGAGGCTCGTGTACCCGGTGAACAGCGGCCACTCGGAGTTGTAGAGGTTGAACACCGGGTTGATGGAGATGAGGTCGATGTTCGCCTCGTAGTACGCGTCGAGCGTCCCGACGTCACGCCAGTAGTGCCGGTCGCGGTCCGTGGACCCGGCCACGTCGTTGCGGATGAAGTCGTAGACGCCGGCGGTCCCGCGGTCGACGAAGTAGGGGACGATGTCGCCCCCCATGTCGTGCTTGGAGTCGGGGTTGTCGGCGTCGCGCGTGACGGCCTCGACGAGTGCGTCCGCGTTCGCGACGTAGTTGCCCATGGAGGCGAGCACCTCGTGGGGCGCGTCAGGCAGCCCCTCGACGTCCTTCGGCTTCTCCAGGAAGGCGTCGATGCGGCACGGGTCCTCCGTGTCGACCTTGATGACGCCGAACTGGTCCGACAGGCCGATCGGCTGGCGGATCCCCGCCACGGTGAACTCCGCGCCGGACTCGATGTGGGAGTCGACCATCTGCGAGAAGTCCATGCGGTAGATGTTGTCCGCGCCCACGACGACGACGATGTCGGGACGCTCGTCCTGGATGATGTTGAGGCACTGGTAGATCGCGTCGGCGCTGCCCAGGTACCAGTGCTTGCCCACCCGCTGCTGCGCCGGGACGGGCGCGACGTAGTTGCCCAGCAGCGGCGACATGCGCCAGGTCCGGGCGACGTGGCGGTCCAGGCTGTGCGACTTGTACTGCGTCAGCACGACGATCTGCAGGTAGCGGCTGTTCACCAGGTTGGACAGGGCGAAGTCCACCAGGCGGTACAGCCCGCCGAACGGCACCGCGGGCTTCGCCCGGTCCTGGGTCAGCGGCATGAGCCGCTTCCCCTCGCCGCCGGCCAGGACGATCGCGAGAACTCGGGGCGCAGCCATGTGATCGACCATAGAGCGTGAGCGAGGTCACGACCATCCCGTCCGGCTCCTGGAGCGCTAGCGTGTCGGTGTGCGAGTCGATCTGCTGACCAGGGAGTACCCGCCGCACGTCTACGGCGGGGCCGGCGTCCATGTGGCGGAGCTCAGTGCCGTCCTGCGACATCACGTCGAGGTGCGGGTGCGCTGCTTCGACGGGCCGCGGACGGAGGCCGGTGTGCACGGGTACGACGTCCCCGCGGCGCTCGCCGACCACGACGCCGTGCTGCGGACCTTCGGGGTGGACCTGCTCATGGCCGGGGACGTGGCCGGCGCCGACGTCGTGCACTCCCACACCTGGTACGCCAACCTCGCCGGTCACCTCGCCGGTCTGCTGCACGGGGTGCCGCACGTCGTCAGCGCGCACAGCCTCGAGCCGTTGCGGCCGTGGAAGGCCGAGCAGCTCGGCGGCGGGTACGCCCTGTCCGGCTGGGCGGAGAAGACCGCGTACCTCGGCGCCGCCGCCGTGATCGCGGTCAGCGCCGGCATGCGCGCCGACATCCTGCGGTGCTACCCCGAGATCGACCCCGAGAAGGTCCACGTCGTCCACAACGGCATCGACCTGTCCGGGTGGCGCCGGCCCGAGGGCGACGCGGTGGCGCGCGCGGAGGAGACCGTGCGCCGCCTGGGCATCGACCCGGAGCGGCCCGCCGTCGTCTTCGTCGGCCGGATCACCCGGCAGAAGGGCCTGCCCTACCTGCTCCGCGCCGCCGAGAGCCTGCCGCCGGAGGTCCAGCTGGTGCTGTGCGCCGGTGCCCCCGACACCCCGGAGATCATGGCCGAGGTGACCGGGCTCGTGGACGGGCTGCGCGAGCGGCGCGGCGGCGTGGTGTGGATCGAGCAGATGCTGCCGCGCGAGGAGCTCGTCGCGGTGCTCTCGGCCTCGACCGTCTTCGTCTGCCCGTCGGTCTACGAGCCCCTCGGCATCGTCAACCTCGAGGCCATGGCGTGCGGTCTGCCGGTCGTCGGCACGGCCACCGGGGGCATCCCCGAGGTGGTCGACGACGGCGTCACGGGGAGGCTCGTGCCCATCGAGCAGGTGCAGGACGGCACGGGCACACCGGTCGACCCCGACCGCTTCGTCGCCGACCTCGCCCGGACGCTGACCGAGGTGGTCTCCGACGAGCAGCGCGCCGCCGAGATGGGCCGCGCCGCGCGGACCCGGGTGGAGGACCACTTCGCGTGGGACGCCATCGGCGAGCGGACGCTGGAGGTCTACCGGTCCGTCGCGCGCTGACGGTCAGGCGACCGTCACCGCCGACAGGGCGCGCCGCGCGGCGTGGTCGATCTCCCGCAGCGCGGTCGACCGCTGGTCCGCCTGCCAGAGGTTGACGGCGCCGCCGTCGTCGCTGGTGGCGAGGGCGACGACGCCGCGCAGCCGTGCCGCGAGGGTCAGGACGCGGACGCGGCGCGCGTCCAGCTGCGGTGGCAGGTGCCACGCCGGTGCGGTGTCCCCGCGGAGCCGGGCGATCGCGGCCGCCGCGTCCGGTCGCCAGCGGGCCACGTCGAGCGACGTCAGCGCGTCGGTCGCCTGCAGCAGCGCATGGCGCAGCTCCTGCTCCGCCTCGGCCGGGGTGCCCAGGACGCCGAGCAGCGCCGTGGACCAGGGCGGGACCCGGCGCACGTGCCACGTGACGAGGTGCCCCGGCTCGAGGTCGGTGCCGAACGCCCGGACCTCGGGGACGGCCGCGAAGGCGCCGTCGGGGGTCTCGACGAGGACGCACTCGCCGACCTCCAGCGCCGCGGCGCCCGCTCCGGCGGGAGCGCCCGCCGGGTCGCCGGGCACGGGGAGCACGGCGGCCGCCGTGCGCACCCCGGAGGCCCACGTCGCGACGAGCGACCCGAGCGTCCCGTCGCCGACCGGTGCGTCGTCGTCGGCGACGACGGCGTGCGGCTCGTCGTCCCCCTGCACCGCGTCCAGGGCGTGCCGCAGGGACTCCGCGCCCGCACCCACGTAGCGCGTCCACAGCGCGAGGTGGACGGAGCGGGGGAGCGTGAGGGGGTCGTCCGGGTCGTGCACGCGTCGACCCTACGGCCCCGTGTCGCGGACCGCGTTAGGGTTCGGCGTCATGAGCGCCGTGCTGGATCTGCAGGACGTCACCGTCCGACGAGGGACCACGACCATCCTCGACCGGGTGACCTGGCAGGTGGAGGACGGCCAGCGCTGGGTCCTGCTCGGGCCCAACGGCGCGGGCAAGACGACGATGCTCCAGATCGCCTCGGGGCGCATGCACCCCACGTCGGGGACCGCGACGATCCTCGGTGAGCGCCTGGGCGCCGTCGACGTGTTCGAGCTGCGCCCGCGCATCGGGGTCGCCTCCGCCGCGCTCGCGGACCGGATCTCCCCGTCGGAGACGGTGCTGGACGTGGTGCTGACCGCCGCGTACGGGATGACCGGGCGCTGGCGCGAGCAGTACGAGGCGCTCGACCACGAGCGCGCGCGCACCCTGCTCGACGTCTTCGGCGTCGGACGGTTCGCGGAGCGGCGCTTCGGCACCCTCAGCGAGGGCGAGCGCAAGCGCGTGCAGATCGCACGGGCGCTCATGACGGACCCCGAGCTGCTGCTCCTGGACGAGCCTGCCGCGGGCCTGGACCTCGGCGGGCGGGAGGAGCTGGTCGCCGCGCTGGCCGAGCTCGCGCAGGACCGCCGCTCGCCGGTCCTCGTCCTCGTGACGCACCACGTCGAGGAGGTGCCGGCCGGGTTCACGCACGCGCTCCTGCTGCGGGACGGCGCCGTGCGCACCGCTGGGCCCATCGAGCAGGTGCTCACCACCGAGCCGCTCAGCGACACCTTCGGGATGGACCTCGAGGTCGGCCGGCACGGCGAGCGCTGGAGCGCACGCAGGACCGGCTGACCGGCTCAGGGGCCCCCTGAGGCCCCGCAGCGGCCCGCGCGGGACGCGCCGCCCGGGCCGCCCACGCCGGCGGCCCCTGCGCCACTACGATGATCGGGCCGGCGTCGTCCGCGACGGGGGCGTCCGACGCGGAGGGGGCACATGGACCAGATCGAGATCCACTGGGTGTGGTGGGTCATCGCGGCCGTCGGCCTGGGGGTCCTGGAGATCCTCACGCTCGACCTGGTCCTGCTCATGTTCGCGACCGGGGCGGTGGCCGCCCTCGTGGCCAGCCTGCTCGGCGGTGACATCACCGTGCAGGTGCTGGCGTTCGCCGCGACGTCGACCGTGATGCTGGTCTTCCTCCGGCCGTTCCTGCTGCGCAACCTGCGCCGTCGCACCCCTCTGGTGGAGACGAACGCGGCGGCCAATGTCGGCCGGACCGCGCTGACGCTGTCCGAGGTCACCGACCGCTCCGGGCTGGTCAAGCTGGCCGGGGAGCAGTGGTCGGCCCGCACGGACGTCACGGGGCTCGTGCTGGCGGCCGACGTGACCGTCCGTGTCCTGCGGATCGACGGCGCCACCGCCGTCGTCGGCCCGCTCCAGCAGCCCGCCGAGGACCCGCCCGACGCCCCGGGCACGTCCCCCTGACCTGCCGACGGGCCCGCCGACGGCGCGGCCCGCGCGCACCAGCCGAGCTCGTCGACGACCGGAGAGAACATGATCGAGAGTCCCACCATCAGCGCCAACCAGCTCGTGCTCGTGCTCGTCCTCGGCCTGGTGGCCCTGTTCGTCGTCGTCACGCTCGTCCGGGCCGTCCGGATCGTGCCGCAGGCGACGGCGCTGCTCATCGAGCGGCTCGGCCGCTACTCGCGGACGCTCGACGCCGGCCTGCACGTGCTGGTGCCCTTCATCGACCGCGTGCGGGCCCGGGTGGACCTGCGCGAGCAGGTCGTGTCCTTCCCGCCGCAGCCGGTGATCACGTCGGACAACCTCGTCGTGAGCATCGACACGGTCATCTACTTCCAGGTCACGGACCCCAAGTCCGCCGTGTACGAGATCGCCAACTACATCACCGGCATCGAGCAGCTCACCGTCACCACCCTGCGCAACGTTGTCGGGTCCATGGACCTTGAGCAGACCCTGACCAGCCGCGACCAGATCAACGGCCAGCTCCGCGGCGTCCTGGACGAGGCGACCGGTCGCTGGGGCGTGCGCGTCAACCGGGTCGAGCTCAAGTCGATCGACCCGCCGCAGTCCATCCAGGGCTCGATGGAGCAGCAGATGCGCGCCGAGCGCGACCGCCGCGCCGCGATCCTGACGGCCGAGGGTGTCAAGCAGTCCCAGATCCTCACGGCGGAGGGTGAGAAGCAGGCGGCGATCCTGCGCGCCGAGGGCTCTGCGCAGGCCGCCGTCCTCAACGCCGAGGGCGAGGCCCGCGCCATCCTCCAGGTCTTCGACGCGATCCACCGCGGCGACGCCGACCCCAAGCTGCTCGCGTACCAGTACCTCCAGATGCTCCCGGAGGTCTCCCGGACGCAGTCGAACAAGGTGTGGTTCATCCCCACCGAGTTCACCGCGGCGCTGAGCGCCATCACCAAGGGGTTCGGAGGGGCCGGGGACGGACCGGACCTGAGCTCCGGTCGGCCGCCGGGCGTCTCGCCGGTCACCCGTGAGGACCTCGGCCCGTCGGCCCTCGTGGACCCGGCGGAGGCCCTCGCCGAGGCGCGTCGTGAGTCGCGGGCCGCGACGAGCGAGGCGACGACCGTCACGAGACCGACGGCCCGCGCGGCCACGCGGGAGGCGCAGCCCGCCGAGCGGCCGGCGCCGGTGCAGTCCTTCGAGCCGCGCCCGCAGGACGGGCCGCCCCCGGCGCAGTCGTTCCAGCCGCGCCCGCAGGACGGTCCAGCCCCGGAGCAGTCGTTCGAGCCGCGCCCGCAGGACGGGCCGCCTCCGCCGCCGGCGTCCTGAGTCCGTCGTCGAGGGCCGGCCCGCGCACCGCGGGCCGGCCCTCGGCGCGTCAGCGGGCATGATGTCGGCGTGCTGACGCCCGAGGTGATCCCGCTCGACGACCCGCAGGACCCCCGGCTCGCCGACTACGTGTCGCTCACCGACGTCGCCCTGCGGTCCCGGCACGAGCCGGCGAAGGGCCTGTACATCGCGGAGAGCTCGACCGTCCTGGGCCGGGCGCTGGCCGCCGGGCACCGCCCGCGCTCGGTCCTCGTCTCCCCGCGCTGGCTGGCGGACCTCACGGACATGCTGGCCCGAGCCGTCGTCGGCCCGGGAGGGCGGGAGCAGGCGGCCGACGACGCCTCCGCGGTCCCCGTCTACGTCGCCGAGCCGGAGGTGCTCGAGGCGATCACGGGGTTCCACGTGCACCGCGGTGCCCTCGCCGCGATGCACCGCCCCCCGCTGCGGTCCGTCGCGGAGGTGCTCGCCGCCGCGCGGGGCGGTACCGGCGCGCGGCGGGTGGCGGTCCTGGAGGACGTCGTGGACCACACCAACGTGGGGGCGGCGTTCCGGAGCGCCGCCGCGCTCGGCGTCGACGCCGTCCTGGTGACGCCGCGCTGCGCGGACCCGCTCTACCGCCGGTCGGTGCGTGTCTCGATGGGGACCGTCTTCCAGGTGCCGTGGACGCGGGTGGACCCGTGGCCGGAGGGCGTCCGGATGCTGCGGGAGGCGGGGTTCGTCACCGCGGCCCTGGCGCTGACCCAGGACGCGGTGCCCCTCGACCATCTGGAGCTGCACCCGCCGGAGCGCCTGGCGCTGGTGCTCGGCACCGAAGGGGACGGGCTGCGGCCCTCCACGGTGGCCGCGGCCGACCTGGTCGTGCGGATCCCCATGGCGGGAGCCGTGGACTCGCTCAACGTCGCGGCCGCGGCCGCCGTCGCGTTCTGGGCGACACGGGTGCGGGACGCGTCCGGGGGAGCGGAGCAGGGGACTGCGTGAACGGAGCGACTACCCCAGAGCCATCCCGTCGACGACCTCGACGCCCGGCATGGCGGCGAGCAGCTCACCCGGGAGCTCGATCTTGGAGTGCCGGACGCCGCTGCCGATGATGACGTCCCCGGCCAGGGGCACCCGGCCGTCGACGAGCACCCGCCAGTCCTGCGGCAGGCCGATCGGCGTGATCCCGCCGTACTCCATCGCCGAGCCCTCGACGGCGCGGTCCGTCGGCAGGAACGACGCCTTGCGCACGTCGAGCAGCCGCTTCACGGCGTTGTTGACGTCGGCCCGCGTCGTCGCGAGCACGACGCACGCCGCCACGCGCTGCTCGCCGCCGCGGCGTCCGGCCACGACCACGCAGTTCGCCGAGAGGTCGAGGGGCAGCGCGTAGGCCGCGCTGAGCGCCGCGGTGTCGGCCAGGCCCGGGTCGATCTCCGCGACCATGACCTGCTCCGCCACCCGGGGGTCCGTGGCCGCCCAGGCGTGGAGCGCGGCTGCGGTGGGAGCGGCCAGCAGGTCGGGCCTGCCCAGCGCGGGGGACCAGGTCAGATGAGCTGTCACCGGCCGGTCAGCGCGCGTAGGTGGGGGTCAGGGTGGCCCGGGCCAGCGTGTGGAACAGCGCCTGGAAGGCGACGACGGTCGGCGTCGTCGCGGCCTCCACGTCGAGCCGTTCCACGTCGAGGGCGTGGACGGCGAAGACGTAGCGGTGCGGCTTGTCGCCGGCCGGGGGGGCCGCGCCCATGAAGCCGACCTCGCCGCCGTCGTTCCGGGTCTGGACGGCCTCGGGCGGGAGGTGGTCGCTGCCGGGTTCGCCGGCATCCGTGGGCAGCGCCGTCGTGCTCACGGGGAGGTTGGCGACGGTCCAGTGCCAGAAGCCCGCAGGGGTCGGGGCGTCGGGGTCGAAGCAGGAGACGACGAAGCTGCGGGTGCCCTCGGGGAAGCCGGACCAGGCCAGGTGCGGGGAGGTGCTGCCGCCCTCGGCGGTGAAGGTGTGGGCGAGCGGCTGCCCGTCCTGGACGTCGCGGCTGGTCAGGGAGAAGGTCCCGACCTGCGGCAGCAGGGAGTACGGCTCGGGGGCGTCGGGCCGGGTCAGGTCCATGGGTCCTCCGTGTCGACGGTCGGGTGCGTCCGTGCCCCGGGTGTCGGGCCGGTCCCGGGAACACCGATCATCATGCCCGCGACGGCTGACATGCACACCCCGCGGGCGGCGCGTGGCGGGTGCTCGGTGCCGGACGGGGAGCGGTGCGGCCGTCCGGGTGAGCGCGTCGCCCGGACACGCCGGAGCGGTTTGACAGGCCGTCGCCGTGGACGTGTACTGGAGAGCCGAGTTCGAACAGGTGTTCGAGCATGGTCGACAGGCGTGGCATGCGTCCGTCGACCCCCGGCGGTGCAGGCGGACTCGAGGAGCGGCATGGGTGCGGTGGGTGTGGTGGCCACCGGTGCGCCGACGGCGGACCGTGCCGCGATCGCGCGATCCGTCCTCCGCCTGGCGGAGGAGAGCACAGGTGCCGCCCGGTTCACGAGGGGGCCCGGTGCGCTCCCTGCGCCCCGCACGGGTGCGGCCGTCGACCAGCCCGTCCCCGCGGCGACGGTCGACCCCGAGGCGTCCGCGCGGCTGCTGCCCGTCCCGGCGGGCCTGGGTGCGCTCCTGCCGGAGGGTGCCCTGCGGCGCGGCTCGACGGTGGTGGTCGCCGGGTCGACCTCGTTGGTGCTGGGCCTGCTCGCCGACGTGTCGCGGTCCGGAGGCTGGGTCGCGCTCGTGGGGCTGCCGGACGCGGGTGTCCTCGCCGCCCACCAGCTCGGCCTGGAGCTGGACCGCGTCGCGCTCGTGCCTGCCCCCGGCCCCGAGGCGGCGACAGCCGTGGCGGCGCTGCTGGACGGCGTGGACGCGGTCGTCGTCGGACCGGGGGCGGCGCTGACGGACGCGGACCGGCGCCGGCTCAGCGCCCGGGCGCGGGAACGGTCCGCGGTCCTGCTGCCCACGTCGCCGTGGCCGGGCGCGCACGTCGTCCTCACCGCCGAGGGGTCCCGCTGGGAGGGGCTGGGCCGGGGCAGCGGGCGCCTGCGCAGCCGGGCGCTCGCGGTCCGCCGGGACGGGCGCGGCGCGTCGGGTCGGACCACCGTCCTCGACGTGGACGTCCCCGCGATGCCGCACCCGTGGGCCACCCCGGCCACCACCGAACCCACCCCGTGGACGTCCGACCGCCGGTGGGCGGGATGACCGTGTCGTCGCCGGAGCGGGTCGCGGCGGTCTGGGTCCCGGACTGGCCGGTGCTGGCGGCCATGACGCTCGCCGAGGTCCCCGCCGACCGGCCGGCCGCCGTTCACGACGGTCGTCGGCTGACGGCCGTGTCCGCGGTCGCCCGGGCACAGGGGGTGCGGCGGGGCATGCGTCGTCGGCACGCCCAGGAGACCTGCCCGGAGGTGGTGCTCCTGGCGGCGGACCCGGGACGGGACGTGCGGCTGCTCGAGCCGGTGGTCGAGGCGGTCGAGGGCGTCGTCGCCGGCGTCGAGGTGGCCCGTCCCGGTCTGCTCCTCCTGCCCGCCGCGGGGGCCGGCCGCTACCACGGCTCGGAGGAGGCCCTGGCCGAGCAGCTCGTCGAGGCCGTCGCCCGCGCGGGGTACGAGGCGCAGGTGGGGGTCGCGGACGGGGTGGGGGCCGCGGTGCTCGCCGCCCGGGCGGCCCGCCTGCTGCCGGTGGGCACGGCCGCGACGTTCCTCGCCCCGCTGGCGATCGGCGAGCTCGTCCACGTCGCGACCGAGGAGGAGGTGGTCGCCCGCATCCCGGGGCTCGTGGACCTCCTGGGCCGGCTGGGCCTACGGACCCTCGGCGACCTCGCCCGGCTGCCGCGCGAGGACGTCCTGGCCCGGTTCGGGGAGCTCGGGGTCTGGGCGCACCGGGTGGCGTCGGGCCGTGACGACCGGCCGACGGCGGTCCGCCGGCCCGAGGAGGACGTCGTCGTGGAGGAGGACCTGGACCCGCCGGTCGAACGGCTGGAGGCCACCGCCTTCGTGGCGCGGCGTCTTGCCGAGGCGCTGCACACCCGCCTGGTCGAGCGCGGCGCCGGCTGCGGGCGGCTCGAGATCGTCGCCCGGACCGAGGCGGGTCAGGACCTGGTCCGGGCGTGGCGCACGGACACGGCCCTGGGCGGGCTGTCGGTCGGCCGGATCACCGACCGCGTCCGCTGGCAGCTCGAGGGCTGGCTCGGCCGGGGCACGACCGGACGCGCCCCCGGCTCGTCCCTGGGGCTGGACCCGGAGCCGGCGGGCCTGGTGCACCTGTCCCTGCGCGCCGAGGAGGTCGTCCCCGTCGGCGCGGAGCAGGGCAGGCTGTGGGGGGACCCCAGCGGTGCCGACCGCCGGGCGCAGCGGGCGCTGCACCGCGTCCAGGGCCTGCTGGGGGCGGACGCGGTGCTCGCCGCCGTCGTGCAGGGCGGACGGGACCTGCGCGACCAGGTGCACCTGGTCCCGTGGGGCGAGGACGTGCCGCCCGCGCGGACGACGACGGCGCCGTGGCCAGGCAGGCTCCCGCCGCCCGCCCCGGCGACGGTGCTGACCGAGCCGGCCGACGTCGACGTGCGGGCGTCGGACGGTGCCCGGGTGGGGGTCAGCGCCCGACTCGAGCTGAGCGGGGAGCCGGCGACGCTCACGCTCGACGAGCCCGGCGGGACCGTCGTCCGCCGGGGGGTCCTGGCGTGGGCCGGGCCCTGGCCGGTCGTGCAGCGGTGGTGGGTGCCGGGCGCCGACCGGGCTGCCTACCTCCAGGTCCTCACCGACGACGGGGCAGGGCTGCTCCTCTGCCTACGGGACGGGCGCTGGCGGCTGGAGGCGCGGTATGACTGACCAGCGCTACGCCGAGCTGCACGCCCACTCGGCGTTCAGCTTCCTCGACGGGGCCAGCCAGCCGGAGGAGCTCGTCCAGGAGGCGGCCCGGCTGGGGCTGTCCGCCATGGCGATCACCGACCACGACGGGCTGTACGGCGTCGTGCGGTTCGCCCAGGCGGCGCGTGCCGCCGGGGTGCGGACGGTGTTCGGCGCCGAGCTGCACCTGCCCGACCCGGCCGGGGTGCTGGACCCACCCACCGGGTCCCCGGACCCGCGGGCCACGCACCTGCTCGTCCTGGCCCGCGGTCCCGACGGGTACCGGGCGCTGTCCCGGGCCATCGCGGAGGCACACCTGGCGACCGGCACCAAGGGCGCCGCCGACTACCGCCTCGAGGCCCTCGCCGAGGCCGCCGCGGGGCGCTGGCTCGTGCTCACCGGATGCCGCAAGGGCGCCGTCCGACAGGCGCTCGAGGGCCGGCGCCGACCAGCCGCGACGTGGGACCTCGACGCCGCCCGGGTCGAGCTCGACCGGCTCACCGTGCTGTTCGGCCGGGACAACGTCGCCGTCGAGGTGACCGACCACGGCGACCCGTGGGACTCCGAGCGCGCCGACGCCCTCGCGGAGCTCGCCGCCCGGGCCGGGCTCCCGCTCGTCGCCACCGGGAACGTCCACCACGCGCGCCCGGCCGACGCCGACCTCGCCGCGGCCCTCGCCGCCGTCCGCGCACGCAGCAGCCTGGACGACGTCGACGGCTGGCTGCCCGCCGCGGGACGTCACCTGCGCTCACCGGCGGAGATGGCGCGCCACCACCGGCGGCACCCGCACGCCGTCGGGACCGCTGCGGCGCTCGCGGACGAGTGCGCCTTCGACCTCGCCCTCGTGGCGCCGAGCCTGCCGCCGTACCCGGTGCCGCCCGGCCACGACGAGGCGAGCTGGCTGCGCGAGCTCGTCCGGCGCGGCGCGCAGGACCGCTACGGGCCACCGGGCCAGGAACGGGTCGCCGGTGCCTGGGCGCAGGTCGAGCACGAGCTCGACGTCATCGAGTCGCTCGGCTTCCCGGGGTACTTCCTCATCGTCCACGACCTCGTCGACTTCTGCCGTCGTCGGGGGATCCTGTGCCAGGGACGCGGCTCGGCCGCGAACTCCGCCGTGTGCTACGCGCTGGGGGTCACCGCGGTCGACGCGGTGCGTCACGGGCTGCTGTTCGAGCGGTTCCTCGCGCCCGAGCGCGACGGCCCCCCGGACATCGACGTGGACATCGAGTCGATGCGCCGCGAGGAGGTCATCCAGTACGTCTACGAGCGGTTCGGCCGGGCGCACGCCGCCCAGGTCGCCAACGTCATCTCCTACCGGCCGCGCTCGGCGGTGCGCGACGCCGCGCGCGCCCTGGGGCACGACGTCGGTCAGCAGGACGCGTGGAGCAAGAGCATCGAGCGCTGGGGGACGCTCAAGGGCACGGAGCCGAGCAGCAGCTGGCACCACCTGCAGAAGGCCCCGACGGTCGGCCCCGGCGGCGTCCCGGCCACCGGCCGGGCCGCGGCCTCGTCCGGCGGGGCCGGCACCGGGTCGGTCTGGGGCAGCTCGGACTCCCACGACGTCGTGCCGCGGCACCTGCCGCAGACGGCGTCCGACCTCGCGGAGATCCCCGAGCAGGTCATCGACCTCGCCGACCGGTTCCTGCGCTTGCCGCGCCACCTCGGCATCCACTCCGGCGGCATGGTCATGTGCGACCGGCCCGTCATCGAGGTGTGCCCGGTGGAGTGGGCGCGCATGCCCGGGCGCACGGTCCTGCAGTGGGACAAGGACGACTGCGCGGACGCCGGCCTGGTGAAGTTCGACCTGCTGGGCCTGGGGATGCTGTCCGCGCTCCGGATCGGCTTCGAGCTCGTCGCCGAGCACGAGGGCGTCCGGCTCGGCCTGCACTCGCTGCCGCAGGAGGACCCGGCCGTGTACGACCTGCTGTGCGCGGCGGACACGGTCGGCGTCTTCCAGGTGGAGTCCCGCGCGCAGATGGCGACGCTGCCGCGCCTGCAGCCGCGGTGCTTCTACGACATCGTCGTCGAGGTCGCGCTCATCCGGCCCGGCCCGATCCAGGGCGGGTCCGTCCACCCGTACATCAACCGGGTGCGGGGGCGGGAGCCCGTGACGTTCCTGCACCCGCTGCTGGAGAAGTCGCTCGGCAAGACCCAGGGCGTGCCGCTGTTCCAGGAGCAGCTCATGCAGATGGCCATCGACGTCGCGGGGTTCACCGGCGCCGAGGCCGATCAGCTGCGGCGGGCGATGGGGTCCAAGCGGTCGACCGAGCGGATGGAGGCGCTGCGCGGCCGCCTCCTGGCCGGCATGGCCGAGCGGGGGATCGGCCCGGACGTGCAGGAGAAGATCTACGACAAGCTCAAGGCCTTCGCGGACTTCGGGTTCCCGGAGTCCCACGCCTTCTCCTTCGCCTATCTCGTGTACGCGAGCTCCTGGCTCAAGGTCCACCACCCGTCGGCGTTCTACGCCGGGCTGCTCGCCGCCCAGCCGATGGGCTTCTACTCCCCGCAGTCCCTCGTCGCCGACGCCCGGCACCACGGGGTCACGGTGCTGCGCCCGGACGTGCAGCGCTCGGGGGTGCAGGCGGGTCTGGAACGTCTCCCCGACGACGCCGCGGAGCGGTCGGGCGTCCAGGCGCCACCTCCGCCCTGCACCGCACCGGCACCGGACCTCGACCTGGCGGTGCGGCTCGGCCTGGCGTCGGTCCGCGGGGTGGGGGAGGACCTGGCGACCACGCTGGTCCAGGAGCGGACCGCTCACGGACCGTTCGTCGGACTCCGTGACCTCGTCCGCCGTGTCCGCCTGAGCACCGCCCACCTCGAGGCGCTCGCGACCGCCGGAGCGCTGGAGGGGCTCGGGGTGACGCGACGGGAGGGCCTGTGGGCGGCGGGTGCGCTCGCGCAGGAGGGTCCGGACACGCTGCCGGGCGTCAGCGTCGGTGTCGAGGCGCCCACGCTGCCCGGCATGAGCGCGGTGGAGGAGGCCATGGCGGACGTGTGGGCCACGGGCATCTCCCCGGAGTCGTACCCCACGCAGTACGTCCGTGAGGGCCTGGACGCCGCGGGGGTCCTGCGGGTCGCCGACGTCATGCGGCACGAGGCGGGGCGTCGCATCGCCGCAGCGGGGGTGGTGACGCACCGCCAACGCCCCGGGACCGCCCAGGGTGTGACGTTCCTGTCCCTGGAGGACGAGACGGGCCTGCTCAACGTCATCTGCTCGGCGGGGCTGTGGCGGCGGTTCCGCACCGTGGCGCGCGGGTCCGCCGCCCTCGTCGTCCGCGGGACGGTCGAGCGGGCTGACGGCGCCACGAACCTCGTCGCCGAGCACCTCGCGCCGCTGTCGCTCAAGGTGCCGGCGACCTCCCGCGACTTCCGCTGAGCCCCTGCCCGCATGAAGCAGCCGGAGGTCCGGGCCCCTCAGCTCCGTGACGGGTCAGGTCGCCCGTCGACGGCGAGCTGAGCCGTCTGCCGGTCCTCCGTGTCCTCGTCGTCCGTGTCGTCGTCCTCGAGGTGGTCGAAGTCCGTCGGGGGGTCGGCGTGCCGCAGACGGGAGAAGACCGCCCACGCGACCGCCACCAGCGGGACTGCGATGACCGCCCCCAGGATCCCGGCGACGATGGTCCCCGCCGTCACCGACAGCGCCACCGCGACGGGGTGCAGCGACACCTGCTTGCCCATGACGAGCGGGGTGAGCACGTGACCCTCGAACTGACCGATGAGCGCGATGCCGACACCGACGAGGATCGCGTTGACGACCCCGTTGGTCGCCAGCGCGACGATCATCGCGACGAGCATGGCCAGGGGAGCGCCGATGAGCGGGATGAACGCCCCGATGAAGACCAGCACCGCCAGGGGTGCGGCGAGGGGCACGCCGAGCAGCAGCAGGATGATGAGGGCGAGCGCGCCGTCGGCCGCGGCGACGATCACCGTGCCGCGGGTGTAGCCGGAGAACGTGTACCAGGCGACGTCGCCACCGCTGAGCCAGGTCTCGCGGACCCGCAGCGGCAGCTGGTTGAGGAACCAGTGCCACATCTCCTCGCCGCGGGTCAGGAAGAACACCGTGCAGAAGGTGGCGAGCGCGAGGGCCGAGAAGACGAGACCGACGGAGCCCGCACCGGTCCACACCCGTCCGGCGACCTCGGAGCTGTTCTCCTCCAGCCACTGCTGACCGGTGGCGAGCCACGCCTCGACGTCCTCCGTGGTCACGCGGAGGTGGAGCGGGCTGTCCTCGAGGAACTGGAAGATCGTCGCGATGCCGTCGTTGAACTGCTCCGCGAGGTTCTGCCACTGCCCGGCCACCGAGAGGCCGACGTAGGTGAACACGCCCGCGACGGAGAGCAGCGAGAGCACCAGGGAGATCGCCGTCGCGAGGCCGCGGGGCATGATCCGGCTCAGCGCCCGGACCAGCGGACGCAGCACGGCGGTGAAGACGAGCGCGACGAAGACCGCGATGAAGACGAAGAGCACCTTGGACGTGGCCCAGAACACGAGGGCGACCGCGGCGACGACGACGAGCGTCCGCCAGGACCAGCCGGCCACCACGCGCAGCCAGTGCGGGGCGGTCTCCTCGAAGCCGACGACGCTCGGGTTGCGGCGTACCCCGGCGACCTTCTTCGCGGCCGGACCGGCGGCGTTGAGGTGCTTGACCGAGGCCTTCGGGCGCTCGACGGCGTCGGCCGACGCCGTGACGTCGTGCTCCGTCATGACACCTCCTCGGCGAGGGTGTGGGAGCCCCCTGGCGGCCAGTCTGCCGCAGGTCATCGATGCGGGAGCGGTCGAAACTCCGTGCTATGTTTGGCGCCGCCCCGAGGGCTCCGAGAGGACTCGCGGAGGCCACCTGTCCGGGTGGCGGAATGGCAGACGCGCTAGCTTGAGGTGCTAGTGCCCGTATAGGGCGTGGGGGTTCAAGTCCCCCTCCGGACACTCGTTGAGACAGCGACGACAAGGCCCCTGACCAGCGGACACGCTGGCCGGGGGCCTTTCGCTTGCTCCAGCGAGCGCGGTGTGGGTGCTCCGTTCCGAGCACGGCGTCGCAGCACCGAACAGGGAGAAGACGCCGGTCGGGGGTTGAGTCCCTCCGGACGCCCGCACAGAGCGCTCTGGGGAAACCTCGGTGTCTGGAGGGGTGGGGTCTGGCTCCCCTCCGGACATCCGGACCTATCGATCCTTGGAGTGCTCGGTGCCTGTGCCGGCCCGCTGCGACGCGAGGTCGCAGCTCACAGCAGTCCGCGGCTCTCGCACTCGCTGTTGTCGACCAGGGTCTCAGTCGCGCCCTCGACGAAGTAGCACCGTTCCTCGTCCCACTCGTCCAGGATCTCGTCGCCGCCCGTCATCGACGGCTCCTCGTTGCCTCGCTGTGTCGTGACTGTCGTGTACCGGATCGTGATGAACTGCTCGAGCTCGCCCCGGTAGAACACCGTGCCTTCCTCCGGGTCCCGGTAGCTGAAGACGCCAAGGCTCTCGTCATAGGTGATGACGACGGTGCAGATGCGATATCCCTTGTCGGTCGAGAAGGTGCCACCATCGGCCAGGCATGTGTTCCGGCTGATGTGGTCGGCAGCTCCGGCTGGACCTGCGCCGGAGACGAGCAGCGCGGTGGAGGTTGCGCCGACGAGAGCAAGACGAACGAGACGACCGGTCATGGACCTTGTCCTTATCCAGCGTGGCGTGGGTGGGGGGATGCGAACATCAACGCCCTGCCGGATCACAAGGCAAGCGCGGCGCGTTCGCGTGCCTCGCCCTCGCGCTTCGGGGGCGCGACGGCGGTCGTTCCTGCGAGCCGGGGCCGTTCGCCATGCATGAGATGGCCGTGTGGCTCCCGACGACACCGGTGGTAGGGACGCGACGCCACACTCGATCGGGACGCTCACGTCGCGGTGGGCCGGCACGGCACAGATCAGGCGCTTCATCGCGACCGTCCTTACGCGTGCGGTGGTACCGACGCTCCTCCGACACGGGACGTACGTCAATGGATCCAGGTGTCGTGTGTGGGAGGTCCTGGCTACCTCAAGACGGGCAGTGCACCAACTCCCTCGACGAGAGCAGGGATCGCGGTGGGCTGGAACGCGAGCATCAGCAGGGTGGCTCCTGGCGAGCCGCCCGCCCGAGGACTACCAGGCGGCCTTGACGTAGTCCTTGAGGAAGCAGCCGTACAGGTCCTCGCCGGCCTCGCCACGCACGATGGGGTCGTAGACGCGAGCGGCGCCGTCGACGAGGTCCAGAGGTGCGTGGAACCCCTCCTCCGCGAGCCGCACCTTGGTGAAGTGGGGTCGCTCGTCGGTGATCCATCCCGTGTCGACGGCCGTCATGAGGATGCCGTCGGCGGCCATGTCCGCCGCGCTCGTGCGGGTCAGCATGTTGAGGGCGGCCTTGCTCATGTTGGTGTGCGGGTGGCCCGGTCCCTTGTAGCCGCGGGAGAACACGCCCTCCATCGCCGACACGTTGACGACGTACGTCCGTCGGGCCGGGGAGGCCTTGAGCGCGGGCCGCAACCGGCTGATCAGGATGAACGGCGCCGTCTGGTTGCACAGCTGGACCTCGAGCAGCTCCATCGGGTCCACCTGCTCCACCGTGGCCACCCAGCTGTTCGTGCGCTCCTCGTCCGGCACCAGCCCGCCGGCGTCGATCGCGGTGCCCGCGACGAGACGCTCGAGCGCGGCGGCGTCGGCCGTGAGCGCCTGCAGCGCGAGGTCCTCGGCGGCGGCGACCTGGGCGGCGCGCTCGATGGCCAGCGCCGGGCTGGTGAGCGCGGTGACGGAGCCGGCGAGCGCGCGGGGGTGGGCGTCGCTGGTGTGCCCGTAGGTCGTGACGAGCGGCTCGAGGCCCGGGGCCAGAGGCGTCAGCTCGGCCTCGACGAGCCGCGAGTACGCGCGCGGGGACCGCCGCACGGTCTGGGCCGCGTTGTTGATGAGGACGTCGAGCGGCCCGGCGGACGCGACGTCGTCGGCGAGGGCGACCACCTGGGACGGGTCGCGCAGGTCGATGCCGACGATCTTCAGCCGGTGCAGCCAGTCCGCGGCGTCGTCCATGGCGGCGAACCGCCGGGCGGCGTCCTTGGGGAACCGCGTCGTGATGGTCAGGTGCGCGCCGTCGCGCAGGAGACGCAGGGCGATGTACATGCCGATCTTCGCCCGGCCGCCGGTGAGCAGCGCACGGCGCCCCGTGAGGTCGGTGCGGGCCTCGCGCTTGGTGTGGTTGAGGTCGGCACACGCGGGGCAGAGCTGGTGGTAGAAGGCGTCGACGGTCGTGTAGGGCTGCTTGCAGACGTAGCACGGGCGGGGCTTGAGCAGCTCGCCGGCGGTGGCGCCGGTGACGGAGGAGACGAGCGGGATGCCGCGGGTCTCGTCGTCGATGCGGCCGCGGCTGCCCGTGGCCGTCGCCTCGATGACGGCCCGGTCGGCGGCGTCGACCGCCTGCCGCTTCGTCGTCCGACGGTGCTTCTTCGCCGCCTTGAACAGGCCCGAGGCCGCGCGCCGCGCAACGGCGTGGTCGGGGTGGTCCTGCGGCAGGGCAGCCACCTGGTCGACCACGCGCAGGAAGACGGCCAGGTCTGCGGCGTCGATGCCGGGCACGCGGGCCTGCGTCGACTCCTCCGACGGCGGACCGTCCGTCGCGTGTGCCGCGGCGGCCGAGGGAGCGGTGGGCGCGTTCATGCGGAGCCTGCCTGCGGGGAAGAGGAGTGCCCACGGACCGCAGGCCGGTCCACTGTACGGGAGCGACTCCCCGCGCCGGCTCCCGCGCATCCCGGCACGACGCCTGCTCGCCCCGGGGCGGCGAGGCGGCGACCCACGAGGCAGGGAGCGTCGGCGACGCCCGCGACAGTCTCAGGTGCAGTTCCCGGCTTCCCCGCATATCACGTCGCAGCCTCCCGGTGCTCTCTGCGGCGCCCCCTAGTTCACGTCGCGTTGAAGTGTGGTGTACCGCAGGTGACCGAGTGCCTCCTTCGGGGTGGATCGAGTCAAGACCTGCTGTAGCGGACGTCATCGAAATCTCCACCCATCCGCATGCCGCCGGGCTCCGAACGACACATGTCAGGAAGTTTCCGAGTTGGGGCGCCCTCACCGGGTGCCCGGTATTGGAGTTCTCATGCGTATCCGTCACAAGATCGTCACAGTCGCCTTCGGCGCTGCCGTGGTCCTTCCCCTCGGTGCGGGGTCGGCGTTCGCCGCCGACGCCGACACGAACGCCCAGCTCGCCCCGGTCGCCCTCAACGGCGTCGAGGGCAGCGGCACCGCCATGGTGAAGGTCGAGGGCACCATGCTCACGGTCACCATGGCCGCCAGCGGCCTCCTCGCCGACTCGCCGCACGCCGCGCACATCCACTTTGGTGCCGACGCCCGCAACGAGTGCCCGACCGCGGCCGACGACGCATCCGCCGACGGCACGCTCAACACGACCGAGGGTGGCCCCGCGTACGGCGGCATCGTCGTCTCGCTGACCAAGACCGGTGACACCAGCCCGGACAGCGGCCTGGCCGTCGACCGGTTCGACACCGCGCCCGGCGGCGAGCTCACCTACGAGCGCGGCAGCATCGAGGTCGCCCCCGAGGTCGCCGACGCGATCTCGTCCGGCAAGGCGGCCGTGGTCATCCACGGCGTCGACCACAACGACAGCGGCGCCTACGACGGCGACGTGATGTCCGACCTCGACCCGTCCCTGCCCACCGAGGCCACGGACCCGGCCCTGTGCGGCGTCCTCATGGCGGCTCCGGCCGGTGGCGTCGCGACCGGCGCCGGCGGCGCCGCCTCCGCCGGCACCGACCAGGGCCTCCTGATGGCCGGTGGCGCCCTGCTGCTCGCCGCTGCGGGCACCGGTGCCTTCGCCGCCCGTCGCGCGACCGCCAAGGTCTGATGACCACCAGCTCACGGCTCGACGGCCGCCACCGCGTCTTCGCGGTGGCGGCCGTCGGGCTGGCCCTGGTCGGGATCCTGGTCCTCGTCCTCGCCTTCCGCGGGCAGGGCGGGCCTCCCCAGCCCTCCAGCCAGCCGGTGGCCGCCGCCGACGCCACCGACCAGCCCGCGACCGAGCGCGCTGACAAGAGCACCGGACCGGCTGAGGCCGAGGAGGAGCGCGAGGCCCAGACGGCTGCACAGGCCCTGGACTTCGGTCCCGTGATGGCGGGCTCCACGCCCGTGGGCCTGGAGATCCCGGCGATCGGGCTGACGACGGACGTGCTCGTGCCGCTGACCGTCGGGGCCGACGGGATCCTGCCCGCGCCGGTCGACTACGCCACCGCCGGGTGGCACACCCGGGGACCGACGCCCGGCCAGTTCGGGCCGGCCGTGATCGCCGGCCACGTCGACGGACCGGACGGTCCAGCGATCTTCTACCGGCTCGGCGAGCTGGTCGCGGGCGACATCGTGAGCGTCACCCGGGAGGACGGCTCCGTCGCGCGGTTCACCGTCGACTCCGTCGGTCGGTACCCGAAGGCCGAGTTCCCCACCTCCGAGGTCTACGGCAACACGACGGACAGGGCGGAGCTCCGCCTCATCACCTGCGGTGGGGCCTTCGACCGGACGACCGGCCACTACGTGGACAACATCGTGGTCTTCGGTCACCTGACCCCCTGACGGCTCGGCGCCGCGTGTCGACGGCGGCCGTGGACAGGTCAGCCGTCCGCGCGGGAGCGGTGCGTCGAGCCTTCGGCCAGCCGGTCCAGCCGGGCCGCCAAGCCTGGCGAGGGCTGGATCATCTGGATCTCCGGCGGCATCTCCACGCCGGCGTCGCTCAGCGCCGCGGCGATGGACTCGATGACGCGGTCACGGGTCTCCAGGGCCTCGAGCTGGCGAGCCCCGGACCAGAACCGGACGTCGAAGTTGATCGTCGACGGCGCCAGCTCGGTCAGCAGGCACTGCGGTGCGGGGTCGTCGGCGACGCCGGGCACGGCGGCGACCGCCTCCAGTACGACGGACCGTGCCGTCGCGAGGTCGCTGGCGTAGTCCACGCCGACCACCACGGTGGTGCGGATGTGCGAGTAACCCGTCTGCACCGTGAGGACCTCGCCGTGGACGGTGCTGTTGGGCACGAGCACGCGCCGACCGTCGAACGTCCGCACCACCGTCTCGCGGAGGTTGACCTCCTCGACGGTTCCCTGCACGTCCTTCACGGCGATCTGGTCCCCGGCCCGGAACGGCTCCCGCACGAGGATGAGCAGTCCCGCGAAGAGGTTCGCCAGCACGTTCTGGAACGCGATGCCGATCGCCACCGAGACGATCCCGAGCCCCCCGAGGACGTCGACCGGCTGGACGCTCGGGAAGGCGATGGTGAGGCCGACGCCGATGGCCAGCAGGGCGAACCCGTACTGGACCAGCGTGGAGAAGACGCGGGCGTAGGACGGCGTGTGGCGGCGCGCCCACGCCCACCTCGTGACGACGCGGAGGAGCTTGGCCACGACGAGGCCGAGCACGATCACCGCGGCGCCCAGCGCCAGCTGCCGGGGATCGATCGGTGGGAGGTTGAGGTCCGCCTCGAGACCCCCGTCCGTCTCGGCGGGGTAAGGCACGAGGCGCGGGAGGACGAGCATCGATCGAGTCTGCCCCAGCGCGCGCCGCGCCGCCGTGAAGCGCGTCCCGGCGGCGGTTGGCGTCCTGCAGGACTTCCGTGGTGGACTTGTCCCGTGACCTCCACCGTGCTCCTCGCGCCGCGTTCCGCCGGCCTTGCGCGCACCCGGTGCTGTCCGCGCCTGCGCTGTCTCTGAGCCGCGCACGCGACCGGTCCTGAGACCGGTCCATGGCCCTCCGCGCACTGTGCGCGGCGCCACACCCCGTGACGGCAGGGAATCTCCCTGTGCCGCTCCCGGTTGCCCACCCCCGTCGAGGCGTCGACCGACGCCCGCCCGTCTCCCGAAGGACCGACATGTCCCGTCTCACCACCAAGATCTCCCTCGGTGCGGCCGCGACCGCCCTCGCGCTCGCCGTCACGGGCTGCTCGGCCGCCGACGACGGTGCGCCGTCGTCCGCCGCCGACGGCGCCCAGGAGGACACGGCCACCGAGGGCGCCCAGGAGGACACCTCCTGGTCCGACGTGCAGGAGGCCGGCGTGCTCGTGGTCGGAACGGAGGGCACCTACCGCCCGTTCTCGTTCCACGAGGAGGGCTCCGGAGACCTCGTCGGCTACGACGTCGAGGTCATCGAGGCGGTCGCCGAGGAGCTCGGCGTGGACGTCGAGTTCGAGGAGACCCAGTGGGACGCGATCTTCGCGGGCCTGGAGGCGGGACGCTTCGACGTCATCGCGAACCAGGTGTCGATCACCCCGGAGCGTGAGGAGGCCTACACGTTCACCGAGCCGTACACCGTCTCGAACGGTGTCGTCGTCGTCCGGGCCGACGACGACTCCATCGACTCGTTCGAGTCGCTGGACGGGAAGGTGACCGCGCAGTCCCTGACGAGCAACTGGAAGGCGCTCGCAGAGGAGAGCGGTGCGCAGATCGAGGCCGTCGAGGGCTGGGCCCAGGCCGTCGCGCTGGTCGAGCAGGAGCGCGTCGATGCCACGATCAACGACGAGCTGACGTTCCTCGACTACGCGAAGAACAACGACGCCTCCGGCCTCAAGGTCGCCGCCGAGACCGAGGAGCAGTCCTTCAGCGCCTTCGCCCTCGCCCAGGGCGACGACGAGCTCGCGGCGGCCATCGACGAGGCCCTGGCCACCCTGGCGGAGGAGGGCACGCTCGCGGAGATCTCGGAGAAGTACTTCGGCAGCGATGTCTCCCGCTGACGGAGGCGGGGGATCGCGGTCGTGAGCCCGGAGACCCTCGAGCTCGTCACCGAGTCGTTGTGGCCGATCACCCGGGGCGCGATCACGGGGACCATCCCGCTGGCGCTGGTGTCGTTCGTCCTCGGGCTGGTCCTCGCTCTGGTGATCGCCCTGATGCGGCTGTCGAAGCGGCGCTGGCTGTCGGGCCCGGCGCGCGCGTACATCTCCGTCGTCCGTGGCACGCCCCTGCTCGTCCAGCTGTTCGTCATCTTCTACGGCCTGCCGTCGGTGGGTGTGGTGATCGACCCGTGGCCGAGCGCCGTCGTGGCGTTCTCGGTGAACGTGGGCGGGTATGCGGCCGAGGTGATCCGTGCCGCGATCCTCTCGGTGCCCAAGGGGCAGTGGGAGGCGGCGCACATGGTCGGGATGTCGCACGCGGTGGCGCTGCGGCGCATCGTCCTGCCGCAGGCGGCGCGCGTGTCGGTCCCGCCCCTGTCCAACACGTTCATCAGCCTGGTCAAGGACACGTCCCTGGCGTCGCTCATCCTGGTGACGGAGCTGTTCCGCGAGGCCCAGCAGATCGCGGCGTTCAGCCAGGAGTTCATGGTGCTGTACTTGGAGGCCGCGGCGGTCTACTGGGTGATCTGCCTGGCGCTCTCCGCGGGGCAGGGCCGTCTGGAGCAACGATTGGACCGCTATGTCGCCCGCTGACCACGACGTGCTCGAACCGCCCGGTGGCCACGGCCCGCCCGGCGGTGCGGGGGAGCCCGTGCTGGTCGTCGAGGGGCTCGGCAAGAGCTTCGGCGACCACACGGTGCTGCGCTCCGTCGACTTCCGGGTCTGCAGAGGGCAGGTGCTCGCCATCATCGGCCCGTCCGGCTCCGGCAAGACGACGGCGCTGCGGTGCCTGAACGGCCTGGAGCGGCCGGACGCGGGGCGGGTCCTCGTCGGGTCCGACGTCGTCGTGGACTTCTCGCAGGGGGCGTCACGCACGCAGGTGGCTGCGCTGCGCGACTCCTCGGCCATGGTCTTCCAGCACTACAACCTGTTCCCCCACAAGACCGTCCTGGAGAACGTGCTGGAGGGGCCGGTCGTCGTCCAGCGCCGACCACGGGACGAGGTGACCGCCGAGGCCGTCGAGCTGCTCCGCCGCGTGGGGCTGGCCGAGAAGAAGGACGCGTACCCCTTCGAGCTCTCCGGCGGTCAGCAGCAGCGCGTCGGGATCGTGCGGGCGCTGGCTCTGCGGCCCACCCTCCTGCTGTTCGACGAGCCGACGTCCGCCCTGGACCCCGAGCTCGTCGGGGACGTCCTGGGCCTCATCAAGGAGCTCGCCGACGAGGGCTGGACGATGGTGATCGTCACCCACGAGCTGCAGTTCGCGCGGGAGGTCGCCCACGAGGTCGTGTTCATCGACGGTGGCGCGGTCGTCGAGCGCGGGCACCCGGACCAGGTCCTCCGAGACCCGCGGGAGGAGCGCACACGGCAGTTCGTGCAGCGGCTCCTGCACCCGTTCTGATGACCGATCCCGTGGCGGAGCCCGCCGTCGAGCACGACTGGTCCGACGTCGTCGACTGGCGGCGGCGCGTCGCGGAGCTCTACCGCGCGGTCCGGCTCGATCCGGACCCGGCCGCTGCCCACGCCGCCTGGGCCGCCGGTCGCGCCGACCTCCTGGCCACCCACCCGGCGTCGCCCGTGCCACGCGCCGCGCGACGCGGCTACGTGCCACCGCCCGTCGCGCGCTACGACCCGGCGTTCCGGTTCACGGTGCCCGTCGACGGCGACGTCGAGCCGGTCCGGCGGCAGGTCACGACGGGGACGGACGGGGTCGTGCCGTTCGACCTGGTCGGACGGGTGAGCCTGCCCGGCCTCGGTCGCCTGGACCTGTGGTGGTGCGCCGGCTACGGCGGCGGCCTCTTCCTGCCCCTGCGCGACGGCACCAGCGGCAGGGGGTCCTATGGCGGCGGCCGGTACGTGCTGGACACCGTCAAGGGCGCCGACCTGGGCGGGGACCGCGCTGCTCTCGTGGTCGACCTCAACTTCGCCTACGCGCCGTCGTGCGCGCACGACGAGTCCTGGGCCTGCCCGCTGCCGCAGGCGGGGAACACGCTGACCGGGCCCGTCCCGGTGGGGGAGCTGGCACCGGCCGGCTGAGCCGACGGGTACGACGGCGGCCGGCGGTGGCCTCAGTGACCGGTGAACGTCGGAGGGCGCTTCTGCTGGAAGGCGGTGAACCCCTCGCGGTAGTCGTCCGTGCGCGACGCCGCACCCTGGGCGCGGGCCTCGGCCTCGAGCAGGGCCGACGACGCCCCGCGCGCGGCGGCGAGGTCGCGGACGATGCGCTTGGACTGGACGAACGCGACGGTGGGGCCGTCGGCGAGCGTCGCGGCGAGCGCACGGACGCGGTCCAGCAGCACGTCGTCGTCGACGACCCTGCTCACGAGCCCGACGCGCGCCGACTCCTCACCGTCGAGGAGCTCCCCCGTGAGCATGAGGTCCATGGCACGGTGCGGTCCGAGACGGTCGACGAGCAGCGCGTGACCCCCGGAGTCCAGCACCGCGCCGATGCGGGCGAACGGGGAGCCGAGGCGCGCGCTGCGGCCGGCGTACACGACGTCCGCCGCGGCCATGAGCCCGAGTCCGATCCCCAGTGCGGCGCCCTGGACCGCCGCGACCACCGGCACGGGGACGTTGCGCACGGCCGCCAGCACGGGGTGTACGAGCTCGGACAGGAAGGCCTCGGCGTCGTCGGCGCGCGGGTCCACCCCGGAGATGTCCCGCCCCGCGCAGAAGGCGCGGCCCTCGCCCCGCAGGACGACGGCTCGCAGGCCCGGCCGGCCCACGAGCCCCTCGACGACCTCGCGCAGTGCCCGCAGCGCCGGCCCGTCGAGGGTGTTGAGCCGAGCGGGCCGGTCCAGGACCACCTCCGCGACGGCATCGGACCCGGTGAGCCGGATGCCGGTGTCCGCCCCTTCGTCGGCGCCCGACGGCACCCGGGCCGGGTCCTGCCCGACCGCCCCGGTCACCGCGGCCACTCCTTCGACACGAGCGTGAGGACCTCGTACGTCGCGACCGCCTCGCCGTCCTGGTTGAGCACCTCCGCGTCCCACACCACCTCGCCGTAGTCGGCGTCGGCGCGGGGTGAGATCCGCTCGACCGTCAGGTGGACCGTCAGGGCGTCGCCGGGGTACACCGGGGCCAGGAACCGCAGCCGCTCCAGGCCGTAGTTCGCCAGGACGGGACCGGGCTCGGGGGAGACGAACAGACCGGCCGCCAACGAGACGACGAAGTACCCGTGCGCGACGCGGCCCTCGAAGAACGGGTTGGCCGCAGCGGCCTCCTCGTCGGTGTGGGCGTAGAAGCGGTCGCCGGAGAGGTCGGCGAACCGGTCGATGTCGTCCAGGGTGACCGTGCGCGGCCCACCCGTGATCGTGTCGCCCACCTGGAGCTCCGCGAGGCTCTTGCGGAACGGGTGCTCCCCATCGGTGCGCCGGGGTGCCCCGGTGACCCACGTCCCGGTCACGGCGGCGACGGCGCGCGGCGAGCCCTGCAGCGCCGTCCGCTGCATGAAGTGCAGCACCGACCGGATGCCGCCGAGCTCCTCGCCGTCGCCCGCGCGACCCGGCCCACCGTGCACGAGCTGGGGGAGCGGGGAGCCGTGCCCCGTGGACTCCGGCGCCGAGTCCCTGTCCAGCACCAGCAGCCGCCCGTGCCAGGGTGCGACGCCCAGGACGACGTCGCGGACCACGTCCGGGTCCGCGGAGACGATCGACCCGACGAGGCTGCCGCGTCCTCGGGCGGCGAGGTCGACCGCGTGGTCGACGTCGCGGTAGCCGATGACGGTCGAGACGGGTCCGAAGACCTCGATCTCGTGCGGCTCGGGGCGCGCCGGGTCCTCCGCCACCAGCAGGAGCGGAGGCAGGAACGCGCCACGGTCCGGGTCGGCGTCGACGACGTCGAACCGGTCCGGGTCCCCGACGACGAGCCGCGCCCCCTGCATCAGGCGCTCGAGCCCCTCGCGCACCGCCCGGCGGTGGTCCAGGCCCACCAGCGAGCCCATCGTCACCTCCTCCGACGTCGGGTTCCCGAGCCGGACCTTGCTGCCGATGCGCGCGTCGACGGCCGCGACCACGTCCGGCACGAGGTGCTGCGGGACGAGCGCCCGGCGGATGGCCGTGCACTTCTGGCCGGCCTTGGCGGTCATCTCGGTGACCAGCTGCCGCACGAAGAGGTCCATCTCCGTGCTCCCGGGCTCGACGTCCGGACCCAGGAGGGAGAAGTTCAGGGAGTCCGCCTCGGAGCTGAACCGCACGCCACGGTGCTGCACCGACGGGTGCCCCCGCAGCAGGGCGGCCGTCGCGGCCGAGCCGGTGAACGCGACCGTGTCCTGCTCGGCGAGCAGGTCCAGCAGCCCGCGCGTCCGGCCGACGACGAGCTGGATGCTCCCCTCGGGGAGCAGCCCCGACGCGACGATCTCCTCGACGACGGCGGCCGTCAGGTACGCGGTCTGGCCGGCCGGCTTGACCACGGTGGGGACGCCGGCGAGGAAAGCCGGCGCGAGCTTCTCGAGCATCCCCCACACCGGGAAGTTGAACGCGTTGATCTGCAGCGCCACACCGCGGCGCGAGGTGTAGAGGTGCTGCCCGACGAACTGCCCCCCGCGTCCCAGCCGCTCCGTCGGGCCGTCGACGAGGACGTGGCTGTTGGGCAGCTCCCGGCGGCCCTTGCCCGCGTAGCTGAACAGCACGCCGATGCCGCCGTCGACGTCGACGAGGGAGTCACGGCGCGTCGCGCCCGTCCACGCGGACAGCTCGTAGAGGTGGTCGCGTCGGGTGTTGAGGTGCAGCGCGAGGCTCTTGAGCGCCAGCGCCCGCTCGTGGAACGGCAGCGCGCGCAGCGCCGGGCCCCCGACCGAGCGGGCGTGGTCGAGCACGGGGACGAGGTCGATGGGGTCCGTGCCGACGACGGCGACCTCCTCCGCGGTCGCCGCGGCGAGCAGGGCGGTCGTCGGTCCGGCGGGAGCCTCCCAGCGCCCTGCGACATAGCTCCGGACGATCATGGTCACGGCTCTGCTCCTGTCACTGCGCTGCTCCCGTCACTGCGCTGCTCCTCGGCTCGTGCCGTCCCCGGGACGGGCGGCGATCGTTCGTATGCTCGGCGGATGGACGACGACGACGCGCTGCGCCGCGCTCACCCGGACCTCTCCCTCGGGGCGCTGGACCGCAAGATGGGCGTCCGGGTGGTCGAGGCCTCGCCGGAGCGGGTCGTGGCGACGATGCCGGTCGAGACGAACACCCAGTCGTTCGGACTGCTGCACGGCGGCGCGATGGCGTGCCTCGCGGAGGCGGTCGGCTCCTGGGCCGCGGTCATCCACGCCGGGCCGGGCCGGACCGTCGTCGGCGTCGACCTCAACGCCACGCACCACCGCAGCGCGCGCGAGGGCGTCGTCACCGCCACGGCGGAGCCGCTGCACCGCGGGTCCACCGTGGCGACGTACGAGGTGACCGTGCGCGACGAGCAGGACCGCCGGCTGTGCACGGCCCGGATGACGTCGCTCATCCTGGCCCGCCGTCCCGCGGGTTGAGCCCGTCGCCGCCACCCGTGCGGCGGCGCTCGCGCTCGTCGAGGAACGCGCTCATGCGCGCCCGCTTCTCCGGGTCCTCGAAGAGGACGGACTGCGCGAGGACGTCGAAGCCGGTCGTGGCGGGCCGGTGCACGCGCAACGCCATCTTGGTGAGCTCGAGGGCACGCCAGGACCGCGTCGCGATCCGCTCCGCCAGGGCGACCGCCTCGTCGAGCAGGGCGTCGGCGTCGTGGAGGTGGTCGAGCAGACCGGCACGGTGCGCTGCGGCCGCGTCGAGGACCTCGCCGGCGTAGAGCATCCGACGAGCCACCGGCAGGCCGACGACCTGCGGCAGGCGCCAGTTCGCCCCGGCGCCGGCGATGATGCCGAGGCTCGGCTCGGGCTGGGCGAACCGGGCCCGCTCCGAGCCGATCCGCAGGTCGCACGCGAGGGCCAGCTCGCAGCCGCCGCCCAGCGCCGGACCGTCGACGGCGGCCACCGTCGGCCACGGGTGCGCCTCGAGGGCGTCCATGAGCCCGGAGTTGATGCCCCGCAGGGCGTCGCTCGCGTCCCGGTCGAGGAGCTCGGCGATGTCGGCCCCGGCGGCGAAGATGCCCGGCGTGGTCGAGTGCACGACGACCACGCACGGCTCGCGCTTGGCCTCCTGCAGCACCGCGTGCAGGCGCGCCACCGTCGCCTCGTCCAGCGCGTTGCGCTTCGCGGGCCGGTCGAGCCCGACCAGCAGGGCAGGGCCGCGCCGCTCCACGACGACGCCGCCGTCGGCGCCCTCGTGGTCGCCGCTCACTGGTCGTAGTCCACGGTCACGGTGTCCGTCACGGGGTGGGACTGGCATGTGAGCACCATGCCACGCGCGATCTCGTCCGGTTCGAGCGCGTAGTTGGAGTCCATCTCGACGGCACCCTCCAGGACGCGCGCGCGGCACGTGCCGCACACGCCGTTGGTGCAGGCGAAGGGCGCGTCCGGGCGCACCCGGAGCGTCGCGGCCAGCACCGACTCCCCGTCCCGCGGGAGGGTGAGGGTGGTCGAGCGCCCGTCGAGGACCACGGTGACGGCGGAGCCCACGCCGTCGACCGGGGACTCACGCCGCGGCCGGGCGGTCGACGCGCCGACGTGGAACAGCTCGCGGTGCACGTGCCCCGCGTCCACTCCACGCTCGAGCAGGACCTCCCGGACCGACTCCGTGAGGGCGAGCGGGCCGCAGAGGAACCACTCGTCGACGTCGTCGGCGGGCAGGACCGTGTCGAGGATCCGCGCGAGCCGCTCCGGGTCGAGGCGGCCGGAGAGCAGCTCGAGGCCGGGTCCCTCGTCACGCAGCACGTGCAGCAGCTGGAACCGCTCCGGGTAGGTGTTCTTGAGGTCCTCCAGCTCCTCGAGGAACATGATCGTCGAGGGTCGGCGGTTGGCCAGGACGAGGGCGGCGGTGCTGTGCGGCTCGACCGCCAGCGCGGTCGCCAGGATCGACAGCACCGGCGTCACCCCGGAGCCCGCCGCCACGGCGACGTAGCGCCGCGCCTGCGTCGGGTCCAGGTCGGGGCAGAACGTGCCGGTGGGCGTCATGACCTCGAGCTCGTCGCCCGGCGCGAGCCGCTCGGTGACGTACCCGGAGAAGACGCCGTCGGCGATGCGGCGGACGCCGATCCGCAGGAGGTCGCCGGTCGCCGGCGCGCAGATCGAGTAGTTGCGGCGCACGTCCCCCTCGATCTGCGGCGCGCGGACCGTGAGGTGCTGGCCTGCGCGGAAGCGGAACTCCTCGCGCAGGTGCGGCGGGACGTCGAACGTGACGGCGACGGCGTCGTCGGTGAGGCGGTCGACCGACGCGACGCGCAGGCGGTGGAAGACGGCGTGCCGGCGCGCGGAGGTGCCGGACGCGTCGACGGCGGCGGTCGTCGCGCTGAGGGCCATCAGAGCGCCTTGAAGGAGTCGAAGGGCTCGCCGCAGTCCCGGCAGGACCACAGCGCCTTGCACGGCGTCGACCCGAAGCGGCTGATCTCCCGCGTGCGCAACGACCCGCACCGCGGGCAGCGGGCGGACAGGGTCAGCGGCACGCCACCCGGCGGGCTCACGGCGCGCGTGCCGTCCGGCGGCGCGATGCCGAACGCGCGCAGCTTGGCGCGCCCGGCCTCGGTGATCCAGTCCGTCGTCCACGCCGGTGCGAGGACCGTGCGCACGACGACCCGCTCGGCGCCCTCGTCGCGCAGGGCGCGCGCCACGTCCGCGGCGATGACCTCCGTGGCGGGGCACCCGGTGTACGTCGGGGTCAGGGTCACCTCGACCGAGCCGTCCGGCGCGACCTCCAGACCGCGGACGATCCCCAGGTCGTCGAGCGTCACGACGGGGATCTCCGGGTCGGCCACGGCGCCGGCGACCACGCGCAGGTGCGTGACGTCGCGAGCGGCCGACGGTGTCGTCGTCATGGTCACCACCGTGCCCCCGGGTGCGCCCGGTGCAGGTGCTGCATCTCGGGCAGGAGGTGTCCCAGGTGCTCGGAGTGCAGGCCCTCGCGCCCCCCGCGCGAGCGCCACGAGGGCACCGGGACGGTGAGCGTGGCGCGCTCGACCACGTCGTGGACGTACGCGACCCACGGCTCGCGCAGCGAGGTCGGGTCCGCGGCGACGCCCGGGAGCCGGTCCGCGGCGTCGTCGGGTGCGAAGAGCTCCTCGACGTACGGCCACACGCGGTCCAGACCGGCCTGCATGCGCCGGTGGCCCTCGTCGGTCCCGTCGCCGAGCCGCAGGACCCACTGCGTCGCGTGGTCGCGGTGGTACGCGACCTCCTTGACGGCCTTGCCGGCCAGGTCCGCCAGGAGCGGCTCGGCGCTGGCGCGCAGCGCGGTCCAGAGCTCGAGCTGGTAGGCGGAGAAGACGAGCTGGCGCGCCATCGTGACGGCGAAGTCACCGTTCGGGATCTCGACGAGGCACACGTTGCGGAACTCGCGCTCGTCCCGGCCGAAGGCGAGTTCGTCCTCGTCGCGGCCCGCGCCCTCGACCTCGCCCGCCCGCGTGAGCAGGGCGCGCGCCTGGCCGAGGAGGTCGAGGGCGATGTTGCCCAGGGCGATGTCCTCCTCGATCTGCGGCGCGCGCGTGATCCACTCGCCGAGCCGCTGGGCGAGGACGAGCGCGTCGTCGCCGAGGCCGAGGAGGTAGTCGACCAGTGGCGCCGTCGGCACGGGCGGGGGAGGCGGTGCGGCCGCGGTCGGGGTGGTCACAGGTGCTCCGCCCCCTCCGGCACCTCGTAGAACGTCGGGTGGCGGTAGACCTTGTCGAGCGCCGGGTCGAAGAAGGGGTCCTGCTCGTCGGGGCTCGACGCGACGATCGCCGCGGACGGGACGACCCACAGGGAGACCCCCTCGCCCCGGCGGGTGTAGACGTCGCGGGCGTTGCGCAGCGCCATCTCCCCGTCGGGGGCGTGCAGGCTGCCGACGTGCTGGTGGGCCAGGCCGCGACGCGCGCGGACGAACACCTCCCACAGCGGCCAGCCGTGCGGGGTCCGGGGCCCGCTGCCCGCCGTCGTCATGCGGCGTCCGTCGTCGCGTCGGCCGCTGCGGCGTGCTTGCGGGCGTACGCGTCGGCGGAGTCGCGGACCCAGGCGCCCTCCTCGTGCGCGGTGCGCCTCCGCTCCATCCGCTCGGCGTTGCACGGACCGTCGCCGCGGATGATGCGGTCGAGCTCCGCCCAGTCGATCGCGCCGAAGGCGTGGTGGCCGCTCGCCTCGTCCCAGCGCAGGTCGGGGTCGGGGATCGTCAGGCCGAGGATCTCCGCCTGGGGGACGGTCATGTCCACGAACCGCTGCCGCAGCTCGTCGTTGCTGAACCGCTTGATGCCCCACGCCGTCGACTGCGCCGAGTGCGTCGACGCGCCGTCCGGCGGACCGAACATCATCAGGGAGGGCCACCAGAACCGGTCCACCGCGTCCTGGGCCATCGCCTTCTGCGCCGGCGTGCCGTGCGAGAGCGTGTGGAGGATCTCGAAGCCCTGCCGCTGGTGGAAGGACTCCTCCTTGCAGATCCGCACCATCGCACGCCCGTACGGGCCGTAGGAGCACCGGCACAGCGGGACCTGGTTCATGATCGCTGCACCGTCGACGAGCCAACCGATCGCGCCCATGTCCGCCCACGTCAGGGTCGGGTAGTTGAAGATGGAGGAGTACTTCTGCCTGCCGGTGTGCAGGAGGTCGAGCAGCTCCTCACGGTCGACGCCCAGCGTCTCGGCCGCGGAGTAGAGGTAGAGACCGTGCCCGGCCTCGTCCTGGACCTTCGCCATGAGGATCGCCTTGCGGCGCAGGCTGGGCGCGCGCGTGATCCAGTTGCCCTCCGGCTGCATGCCGATGATCTCCGAGTGCGCGTGCTGGGCGATCTGGCGGATCAGGGTCCTGCGGTAGCCCTCGGGCATCCAGTCGCGCGGCTCGATCCGGTCCTCGGACGCGATCATGCGGTCGAACCGCTGCTGCTGGTCCTCGGTGGTGGTGTCGACGTCGACCTGCACGGGACCTCCGCGTCGTCGTCCGGGCGGCAGCGTCGCCGTCCCGGGAATTGCCGAACGAACGTTCGGTATTGATTCTTCGGGCAGACTGGGGCCGTGTCAATTGCAGCCGACCCGCCTCCCGAGGACGCGCCCCGTGTGTCGCGACGAGGCCGCCCGGCGCGCTACACGCAGGACGACCTCGTCGCCGTCGTCGCCCAGGTGTTCCTCGAACGCGGCTACGACGCGGCCAGCATGGAGGACCTCGCGCGGGCCAGCGGGCTGACCAAGTCCTCGCTGTACCACCACGTCAGCGGCAAGGAGCAGCTGCTGCGCCTTGCCGTGAACCGGGCGCTCGACGCGCTCGACGGCGTCTTCGAGGACGAGGCGCGTCAGGCCGACAGCCCCGTGCGTCGGCTGGAGCACGTCGTGCGCCGCACGACCGAGGTGCTCGTCGCCGAGCTGCCCTACGTCACGCTCCTGCTGCGGCTGCGCGGGAACACCGAGGTGGAGCGCGAGGCGCTGGAGCGGCGCCGCTCCGTCGACGCACGGCTCGCCGGCCTGGTGCAGGACGCGATGGACGCGGGTCAGATCCGCTCGGACATCGACCCGCGTCTGGTGACCCGGCTCCTGTTCGGGATGGTCAACTCGCTGGTCGAGTGGTACCGACCCGGAGGGCACTCGCCGCACGGGCCGGCCGGTGGACCGGTTGCCCCGACCGTGCCGACCTCACGCGACGAGGCGATCGTGCAGGCGGTGGTCGAGCTGGCGCTGGACGGCCTCCACGCCCGACGGGACTGAGCCTTCGTCGTCACTCACACCCGGTTCACGACGGCCCCGCGGCCGCGTCGCGGTCCGCCGCGCCGGTCATGCGGCGTGCGAGCCGAACACGTGCAGGTCAAGGTCGGCGCTCAGCGTCTCGCACGCGATGCGGCCGCGGACGCTGGTGCCCTGCTCGTCCAAGGGCGGGCTGAGGACGGCGCCCCCGAGGAGACCGGGCGCCGAGAGCACGATCCCGCCGGACACGCTGGACTTCGCAGGGACACCGACGCTGCGCATCCAGCGACCTGACCCGTCGTACACCCCGCAGGTCGCCATGACGGAGACGACGTCGCGCGCGACCTCGGTCGGCACGACGCGCCGGCCGGTGATCGGGTTCACGCCGCCGCACGCGAGCGTCGCCCCCATGACGGCCAGCGTCCGGGCGTCGACGAGGACCGCGCAGGCGCGGGCGTAGACCGCGACGGCGTCGTCGGCGCTCACTGCCAAGGTGCCCTCCGCGCGCATGAGGTGCGCGAGGGCGTGGTTCCGGTCGCCGAGCAGGTGCTCGCTGCGGGCGACGTCCTCGTCGACCTCGAGCTCCTGGCCGGCGAACGCGGACAGCCCGCACAGGATGCGCTCGTCGCGGCCGTCGACGTCACCTCCGTCGACGAGCGCGGCCGTGAGCAGTGCGCCGGCGTTCACCATCGGGTTCGGCGGACGGCCGGTCCCCGTCTCGAGCTTGATCGCGTCGAACGCCTCACCCGTCGGCTCGATGCCGATCTCGTCCAGCGCGCGGCCCCCGGTGTCCAGCAGCGCGAGCGCGAAGAGGAACGGCTTGACGGCCGACTGGACGCTGACGGCCGCATCGGCCCGGGCGCTGGTCCGCACGGTGCCGTCGGCGAGCACGAGGGCCAGTCCGCACAGGTCGGGATCGGCCGCGGCGAGCTGCGGGATGCTCTCGTTCACCGACCCGCCGGGCTCGGCCAGGACCCGGTCCCTCAGGGCGTCGAGGTCGTAGGTGCGGGCTTCAGCGAGTCGGCTCATGCCCCCATGCTGTCCCAGGTCCGGGTGCCAGGAGCGCCCGGGCGGTCGCTCCGCGACCGGCACGGAGCAGGAGCGTCCCGGCGACGAGGTTGACGACGACCGCCGACGCGACGAGGGGTGACCGCGCACGGCGCCCCCACGTCACCGGCTCCACCGCGGTCCCCGCGAAGACCGCAGCACCGACGAGGCGGGACCAGCGCCCCGCCGGACGACCCGAGGCCTCCCGCACGGCATCGACGAGGACCAGGGCCGCCATGGGCCACGGCGCCGCCAGCCCGGTGCCCCACCCGGTCACCAGGTGCGTCACGGCCGAACCCGGAGCACGCAGGCCCAGCGGTTCCCCGACGACGTCGTCGCGCACCGAGACCGCCGCACCCCATGCCGTCGCGGCGAGGAACACGATCGCGGCGCGTCGGATCGGGCGCGTCCTCACCGGACCACCTCCGTCTGCTGGCTGCGGACCAGTCCATCATGCGCCCCGCCGACACCGGGTGCTCCGTGTCGGTCGCCGGTGCTTCCATGGGGCCATGACCTGGGAGACGCTCCCCGTGACGCCGGACCGGTTCGACGACTTCGCCGACGTCGTGAACCCGAACCGCCGGGCCACCCACTGCTGGTGCCTCTCGCACCGGCTGCGCGGCAAGGACATCGAGGAGCTCGGCGGCGGCGACCGCGAGCAAGCGATGCGCCGGCTCTGCGAGCGGGAGCACCCGCCGGGGGTGGTCACCTATCACGACGGGGTGCCCGTCGGCTGGTGCAACATCGGGCCGCGCACCGAGATCCCACGCCTCGCCGCGTCGCGGCTCATCCGCCCGGTCGACGACGTCCCGGTCTGGAGCATCGTGTGCGTCGTCGTCCGCAGCGGTCACCGCAGGACAGGGGTCACGGCCCACCTCCTCGAGGGGGCGGTGCAGTACGCCGCCTCGCACGGGGCCCCCGCGGTGGAGGCCTACCCCGTCGACCCGGAGGGCCGGATGGACACGACGATGGCCTTCGTGGGCACCCGCTCGATGTTCGAGAGAGCCGGCTTCGAGACGGTCGGCACCACCGAGGCGGTCGCGTCCGGGATGCCCCGCATCATCATGCGCCGCAGCATCACGGAGACGGCGCCCGGGCGGTCACACCTGCTCCAGCAGCAGTGACGCGCCCTGCCCGACGCCGACGCACATGGTCGCCAGCGCGCGCCGTGCCCCGGACCCGCGACGGTCCGCCAGCTCCGTCGCCGCGGTCAGGGCGAGCCGGGCGCCGCTCATCCCCAGGGGGTGCCCGAGCGCGATCGCACCGCCGTTCGGGTTGACCTGCTCCGCGTCGTCGGGCAGGCCGAGGGACCGCAGCACGGCCAGGGACTGCGCGGCGAAGGCCTCGTTGAGCTCCACGAGGTCGACGTCGGCGAGCGTCAGGCCCGCGCGTGCGAGCAGCCGCTCGGTCGCCGGCACGGGGCCGATGCCCATGGTGCGCGGCGGCACGCCCGCCGTCGCCATGCCGGTCACCCGCGCGAGGGGCACCAGGCCGAAGCGGCCGACGGCGGCCTCGGACGCCACGAGCACCGCGCAGGCCCCGTCGTTGAGGCCCGAGGAGTTCCCCGCGGTGACCGTGCCGCCGGGGGCGAGGGGGCGCAGCCGGGCGAGCGCCTCGAGCGACGTGTCGCGCGGGTGCTCGTCCTGGTCGACGAGCACCTCGCCGCTCCGCGCGGGCACCGGCACGGCGACGACCTCCCGGGCGAGGCGGCCCCCGGCGCGGGCCTTCGCCACCCTCTCCTGGGAGCGCAGCGCGAACGCGTCCTGGTCCTCGCGGCTGATGCCGTGCTCGCGGGCGAGGTTCTCGGCCGTCTCCGGCATCGAGTCGGTGCCGTACAGCTCGCGCATGCGCGGGTTCACGAACCGCCAGCCGAGCGTGGTGTCAGCGATCTCCGCCTCCCGGGCCCACGCCGTCGTCGCCTTGGGCACCACGAACGGCGCCCGGCTCATGCTCTCGACCCCGCCGGCGAGGACGAGGTCGGCGTCGCCGGCGCGGATCGCCCGCGCCGCGGTCCCGACCGCGTCGAGCCCGGAGGCGCACAAGCGGTTCAGCGTGCCGCCCGGGACGGAGACCGGCAGGCCGGCCAGCAGCGCGGCCATGCGGGCGACGTTGCGGTTGTCCTCCCCGGCCTGGTTGGCGCAGCCGAGGAGCACGTCGTCGAGCGCCTCCCAGTCGACCGACGGGTGGCGGTCGACGACGGTGCGGAGGACGTGCGCGGCGAGGTCGTCCGGCCGGACCGCGGCGAGGGCCCCGCCGTACCGCCCGACGGGTGTCCGGACGCCTGCGACCAGGTAGGCCTCGCTCATGTGTCCTCCCGGGGGAGCAGGGGGCGGCCGAGGGAGCGGCTGCGCCCCCGGTACTCCGCGATGACGGTGCCGTCGGCCCGGGTGACCGTGACGTCGTAGACGCCGCTCCGCCCGGCACGGACCCGCTGCGTCGCCACGGCGGTCAGGTCGTCCCCGAGCACCGCGGGCGTGACGAAGACGATGTCGAAGCCGGCCGCCACCGTGACGTCGTCCTCGGTGTTGCAGGCGAAGGCGAACGCGCTGTCGGCGAGCACCGCGAGGTAGCCGCCGTGGCACGTCCCGTGGCCGTTGACCATCTCCTCCGTGACCCTCATGGTGAGTCGAGCCGCACCGGCGGTCACGTCGACGAGCCGCATCCCGAGGCGCCGGCTCGCCAGGTCGGCGGCCCACATCGTCTCCGCGCACCGCCGGGCGACGGTGTCGCGGTCCGCCGTTCCGGGCTCAGCGCTCACGGAGCGACCTCCCGGCGTGGACCGCGTCTTGCAGGGCCGCGCTGACGCGGTACCGGGCGTCCACGGGTGCCAGCGCGTCGAGCAGCGCCGCCACGCGCGCGGGCCCGATCCGGTCGCCCCACTCCAGCGGCCCGCGCGGGTGGCCGGCGCCGAGCCGCATCGCCGTGTCGACGTCGTCCGCCGAGGCGACCCCGCGCGCGACGACGTCGCACGCCTCGTCGACGAGGAGCGCGACCGTCCGCGCGACGAGGAGGCCCGCGACGTCGGGGAGCACGCTCGCCTGCGCCCCGGCCGCCTGCAGCAGACCGACGGCCTGCGTGAGGACCGGCGACGCGCCGTCGTCGGACGCGGTGACGGCCCACCGCTCGGCGGTCCCGGCATCACCGACGAGGTCGAGCACGACCACCGGCACGCCGAGCCGACGGGCGTGCTCCGCGGCGCGGCGGCCGTCCGTCGGGACGACGACTCCGCCGTCGACCTCCGCCACCGGCTCACCGGCGCGGTCCCCACCGTCATCGACGACGACGCCGCCGCGGCGCACGCGGTCCCACAGCGGCGCCCACGGTCCCCAGTCACCGCGGACCCGCACCCGAGCCGGGACGGTCGGTGAGGGCGCCGCGGTGCCGCGCGGCGCCGGCGCGGCGCCGTCGTCGTCGTCGTGGTCGTAGAACCCCCGACCGGTCTTGCGCCCGAGCGCTCCCTCGGCGACGAGGGCCACCTGGACGTCGACCGGCTCGAAGCGCCGGTCGCGACCGCTCTGCTCCCACACGGACCGGGTGGTGGCGAGGTTGATGTCCTGCCCGATGAGGTCGGCGAGCTCGAGCGGGCCCATGGGGAAGCCGCCGCCCTCGCGCAGCACGGCGTCGATGGTGGCGGCGTCGACGCCGCGCTCCAGGAGGCGCATCGCCTCACCGTAGAACGGTCGCGCGACGCGGTTCACGACGAACCCCGGCGAGCAACGGACCTGGACGGGTGTCTTGCCCCACGCCGTCATGAGCTCGGCGGCCTCGGTCACCACGTCCGGATCGGTCAGGTCCCCGCGGACCACCTCGACGAGCCGCATGACCGGCGCGGGGTTGAAGAAGTGCAGGCCGACGAGCCGGTCCGGGTGGCGCATCGCCGCCGCGAGCCCGGTCACGGACAGGGACGAGGTGTTCGTGGCGAGCACGCAGTCGGCCGCGACGACGTCCTCGACCGCGGCCAGCAGGTCGCGCTTGACGTCGAGGACCTCGGCGACGGCCTCGATGACGAGCGCGCACGGCGCGAGGTCGTCGACCGACTCCGCCGCCCGGAGGCCGGCCCGGGCGGCGGCGGCCCTGGCGGTGTCGATCCGGCCGCGCCCGACGAGCCGGTCCAGCGCTGCGCCGACCTGGTCGACAGCGGCGGACGCCCGGCCCGGGGCCGCGTCGAGGAGCCTGACCGGGTGCCCGCCCAGGGCGGCGACCTGGGCGATCCCGGCCCCCATGGTGCCCGCGCCCACGACGCCCACGACGGCGGGGGCGGCGAGCCTGCTCACAGCTCCGCCAGGTCCAGCAGGTGCGGGAGCGGGCGCTCGATCGCGTCCGCGACGAACCGCAGGAAGCCGCCCGCGGTGCCCCCGTCGCAGACGCGGTGGTCGAAGACCAGGGACAGCTGCGTGATGCTGCGCACGACGACGTCGCCGTCGACGACCCAGGGCCGCGGCATGATCCGGCCCATGCCGAGGATGGCCACCTCCGGGTGGTTGATGATCGCGGCGCTCCCGTCGACACCGAGCACGCCGTAGTTGTTGAGCGTGAACGACCCGCCGGTGAGGTCCGCGGTCGTGGCGCGGCCCTCGCGGGCCGCCGTCGTCAGGCGCTGGATCTCCTCGTGCAGGGCGCGCGTCCGCAGCGTGTGCGCCCCGCGGACGACCGGCACCACCAGACCGCGCTCCGTCTGCGCCGCGATGCCGAGGTTGACCCCGGCGAGGTGGACGATCTGCCCGCCGTCCGTGTCCACCCGCGCGTTGAGCTCGGGGAACCGCTCGAGCCCCGCGACGACGAACCGGGCCACGAGCGCGAGGATGCCGGGGGCGGGTCGGTCCGGCGTGCCGAGCTGGGACCGCAGCTCGAGGAGCCCGGTCGCGTCGACGTCGACCCAGGTGGTGGCCTCGGGGATCTCCTGACGGCTCCGGCTGAGGGTCGCGGCGATCGTGCGGCGCACCCCGGTCAGGGGGACGAGCGCGCGGACGGCGAGCCCGGTGCGCTCGTCGGTCCCGGCCGACGCGGCGTCGTGCGCCGCCGCCCGGCCGGCGCCCGGACGGGGTGCAGCGGCCGCGTCGTCGTGCTCCGCCGCACCGGAGACGCCCACCTCGCCGGCGGCCGCCCGCTCGACGTCGCGCCTCATCACGAGGCCGCCAGGCCCGCTGCCGTGCAGCGCCGTGAGGTCCACGCCGGCGCGGCGCGCCAGGGTGCGGACGAGGGGGGAGCTCACCGCGACGGCGGTCCGCGTCCCCCCGGACGGGGGTGCCGCGGCGGGAGCCGCCGCCGCAGCCGGGGGGATGGCCGCCCGGGCGGCACGACGCGCCGCGCGCCGACCGCCGCCGGCCGTGGGGGTGTCGGAGGTCCCGTAGCCGATGAGCACGTTCCCCGACCCGGCCCGCTCCTCCTGGACGTACGCGGCGGCGGCCGGGTGCTGTGCGGCGTCGTCGGCGGGACCGCCCGACCGTCCCGCCCGTGACGCGTCCGCCGGCGCGGGCGCCGGCGTGCCGGCGTCCACCGACACCAGCGGCGACCCGACCGCGATGACGTCGCCCTCGTCGCCGTGCAGGCACGCCACCTGCCCGGCGTACGGGCAGGGGACCTCGACCATCGCCTTGGCCGTCTCGACCTCGGCGACCGGTGCGTCGACGGCGACCTGGTCGCCGACGCGGACGAGCCAGCGGACGAGCTGCGCCTCCTCGAGCCCTTCGCCGAGGTCGGGCAGGGTGAAGACCTCGCGGGTCACGCGTCCTCCCACTGCAGCTCGTCGACGGTGTCGAGGATGCGGTTGACCGACGGCAGGTGGTGGCGCTCCAGGGCCGGCGGCGGGTAGGGGATGTCGAAGCCGGTGACGCGCCGGACGGGGGCGGCGAGGTGGTGGAAGCACTGCTCGGTGACCCGGGCGACCACCTCCGAGGCCACCGAGGCGAACCCGGAGGACTCCGCGACGACCACGGCCCGCCCGGTCGCCCGCACGGCCGCCGTCACCGTCGCGTCGTCGAACGGGACGATCGAGCGCAGGTCCACCACGCCGATGCTGCGTCCCTCGCACGCGCCCTGCTCGGCGGCGGCCAGGGCGACGGGTACCGCCGGCCCGTACGCGATGAGCGTCACGTCGGAGCCCTCGCGTCGCACGACGGCACGCCCGATCGGCGGCACGTCGGCGTCGACGTCCACCTCCTCCTTGGTGAAGTACTGCCGCTTCGGCTCCAGGAAGACCACGGGGTCCGGGCTCTCGATCGCCTGCCGGAGCAGCCCGTAGGCGTCCTCGTTGGTGGCCGGCGCGACGACCGTCAGGCCCGGCGTGTGCGCGTAGTAGGCCTCGGAGGAGTCGCAGTGGTGCTCGACCCCGCCGATCCCGCCGCCGTAGGGGACCCGCACGACGACGGGGAGCCGGACGCGGCCCCGCGTGCGGTTGCCCATCTTCGCCAGGTGGCTCACGACCTGCTCGAAGGCCGGGTACGCGAAGGCGTCGAACTGCATCTCGACGACCGGACGCATGCCGTTCATCGCCATGCCGATCGCGAGGCCCATGATCCCGGACTCGGCCAGCGGGGTGTCGAAGCAGCGCTGCTCGCCGAACTGCGCCGTCAGCCCGTCGGTGACGCGGAAGACGCCCCCCAGCGGGCCGACGTCCTCGCCGAGCACGAGGACGGTCGGGTCGGCCTCCATCGCGTCACGCAGGGCCGCGTTGAGCGCGCCCGCCATGGTGGTCTTCATCGGTCGCCCTCCTCGGCGGCGAGCTCGGCACGCAGCAGGTCCCGCTGGGCCAGGAGCTGGGGCGTGGGCGAGGCGTAGACGTGCGTGAACAGCTCGTCCGGCTCGCTCGGTGGCGTCCGGTTGAGCCCTGCGCGCACCGTCGCGGCCAGCTCCTCGGCTCTCGCTGCGAGCTCCTCCTCGGTCGAGTCGTCCAGGGCGCCCTGGGCGCGCAGGTACGTGCGCAGCCGGCTGATCGGGTCGCGCAGGACCCACTCGTGCACCTCCGCCTCGGTGCGGTAGCGCGTCGGGTCGTCGGCGTTCGTGTGGGCCTGGATGCGGTACGTGTCCGCCTCGACGAGCGTGGGCCCGCCGCCGGACGCGGCGCGGGAGACGGCTTCTCCGAGCACGGCCGACAGCGCCGCGACGTCGTTGCCGTCCACGAGGATCCCCGGGACGCCGTAGCCGACGCCCTTGCTCGCCAGCGACGGCGCGACGGACTGGCGCGACAGCGGCACCGAGATCGCGTACTTGTTGTTCTGCACGAGGAAGACCACCGGGGCGCCGAACACGGCGGCGAAGTTCAGCGCCTCGTGGAAGTCGCCCTCGCTCGTGGCCCCGTCGCCGCACAGCGCGAGGACGACCGTGTCCTCGCCCTTGAGGCGGGCGGCGTGCGCGACGCCGACGGCGTGCAGCAGCTGGGTGGCCAGCGGGGTGGTCTGGGGGGCGACGTGGTGGGTGACCGGGTCGTAGACGGAGTGCCAGTCGCCGCGCAGCCACGCCAGCACGTCGACCGGATCCACCCCACGCGTCGCGACGGCGACGCTGTCGCGGTAGGTGGGGAACAGCCAGTCGCCCGGTCGCAGCGCCAGCGCGGCCGCGACCTGGCAGGCCTCCTGGCCGTGCGACGACGGGTAGACCGCGAGCCGGCCCTGGCGGACGAGGGCGCCCGCCTGGTCGTCCAGCCGCCGGCCGAGGACCATCGCCTGGTACCGCTCGAGGAGGTCGGGGAGGGGGAGGAGCCCGTACCTCTCGTGACCCACGAGCCGCCCCTCGGCGTCCAGCAGCCGCACCGGGTCCACGGCGGCATCCGCCGACCGGTCTGCGGACGTGTCGACGGACATGCGCACCTCCTCGTCGAGAGCTCCTTCTGACTATGGACCCTCGGAGGCGGATGGGTATGTTCAGCGGGGAGAGACGAGACATTTGGCCCGGCCGAGGCCGTGGTTAAGGCCGGATGGCCCGCGACGGCGCGGTACCGAGGAGGCGACGGCGACAGATGGACGTTCACCTGGACGAGACCGACCGACGGATCCTCCACGAGCTGACGCGGGACGGCCGGATGTCCGTGCGCGCCCTGGCCGAGGCGGTCAACGTCTCCCGGTCCCACGCCTACAGCCGGATCGAGCGGCTGCAGGCGGCGGGCGTCCTGGAGGGCTTCACCGCCGTCGTGGACCCGGTGCGCAGCGGGCTCGGGACCTCCGCGTACGTGACCCTCAGCGTGCGGCAGAGCTCGTGGCGCGACCTCAGCGAACGCCTGCGTCGCGTCCCCGAGGTCAAGCACATGGCGCTCGTCGGTGGCGGCGACGTGGACGTGATCCTGCTCGTGCGCACGCGTGACAACGAGGCGTTGCGCCGGGTGGTGCTCGACGTGCTGCAGGGCATCCCGGGCGTGCTGTCGACCCGCACGCTGCTGATCTTCGAGGACATGCCGAACCGCTGACGGCGTCGCCGGGCCGGGCTCCCGGCGGACTGCTGGGACGCCGTGCGCGCACGGGTCATCGCCCACTCAGCCGCCGGTGGAGCGGAGTGCCGCCAACCCCTCGAGCAGGCGCGTCACGTCGTCGTCGTCCGTGTACGGCGCCAGCCCCACGCGAACCGCCCCGCCGTCCCCCAGGCCGAGGTGCCGTGACGCCTCCAGCGCGTAGAAGGACCCGCGGGGCGCGTTCACGCCTCGCTCCGCCAGCCGGCGCGTGACCACCTCGTCGGGGACGCCGTCGACGCGCAGGAGGACCGTGGGGGTCCGACGGCGTGCCCGCGACCACGACGTGATCCCGCCGAGGTCGGTCACGGCCGTCTCCAGGCGCGCCCGCAGCCGGTCCTCGTGCGCCTCGACGGCCGCCATGCCGGCGAGCACGCGCTCCCGCCGTGTCGTGAGCGGTCCGTCCGCGGCCTCGTCGCCGAGCCCGGCCAGCACCTCGACCGCCGCGGTGCACCCGGCGAGCAGCTCGTAGGGCAGGGTGCCCAGCTCGAACCGTTCGGGCACGGCGTCCGTGGAGGGCAGGAGCTTCGCGGGGTGGAGCGTCTCGAGGAACGCCGGCGCGGCCGCCATGACCCCGACGTGCGGTCCCATGAGCTTGTACGGCGAGCACAGGTACACGTCCGCGCCGAGGGCCGGGACGTCGGTCGGCACGTGCGCGGTGGAGTGCACACCGTCCACGACGAGCAGGGCCCCCACCTCGTGCGCGACGCGCGCGATGGCGGGGACGTCGGGGCGCGTGCCGATGAGGTTGGACGCCGCGGTGACGGCCACGACCCGGGTGCGGGGTCCCACGACCGCGGCGACGGCGTCCACGTCCAGCTCGCCGGTGGACGGCTCGAAGTCCGCCCAGCGGACGGAGACGCCGGCGGCCTCGGCGGCGAGCACCCACGGGCGGATGTTCGCGTCGTGGTCCAGCCGGCTGACCACGACCTCGTCACCGAGACCCCAGCCGGCCGCGAGCGTCCGCGCGAGGTCGAACGTCAGCTGCGTCATGCTCCGGCCGACGACGACGCCGCGCGGGTCCACCCCGAGCAGGTCTCCCAGGGCCGCACGGGCGCCGAGGACGACGTCCCTGGCCCGCAGCTCCGCGCGGGTCACCGTGCCCGCGTTCGCCGTCGCCGCCGTCATCGCGTCGGCGACGGCCCGCGCGACGTCCCCGGGCACCTGCGAGCCGCCCGGGCCGTCGAAGTGTGCGGCGCCCTCGACGAGCGCGGGGAAGCGGGCCCGGAAGGCGGCGACGTCGTACGTCCCCGGTGCGGGACCGGCGGGAGCGGGGCGTGCGGCGGGGGCTGGTGTCGTCATCCGGACAGTCTGCCGCCGGTCCGGCGGGGCTGCCGGGGTCCGGGCGGGCCCGGGCGTCCGGTCGCGGGCGGGCCGCGTCGGGACCAGGGTGGTCCTATGTCGATGATGGAGCCGTTCGTGCCGCACCCGAAGGACGAGGAGACCGTCGCCGCCGCCGACCCGGGGGCGGGAGCCCCCGCGCGGGCCGACGGCGTCGGCACGGAGCCGACCGCCCCGGAGGAGTTCGCGCGCGAGGGCAGGGACCCGTTGACGCACGAGCCGATCGGCGCGGACGCTGCCGACCGGGAAGGTCAGCGCCCCGACGCTCCGTGATCTTCATCATGTTCAGGTCATGACTCTGTCATTTCTCCGCAGGGCCTTCGTAACCTGAGCGGGCCGGGACCCCGGCGCATCCCGACCTCCAGGGGCCGACATGACCTCCCGCATGCCGACCGTCCTCCGCAGCCGGCTCCGTCGCCCGCGTGGTGGCGTCCGTGCCGCCCGCCCGCTCGCGCGTGCCGCCGCAGCGACGTCCCTCGCGCTCGCCGCCGCCGTGGTCGCCGCGGGACCGGCCGCCGCCCACGCGCGGTGGTTCGCCGAGCACGCCACCGGTGGGCAGTGGTCGTTCTTCCTCTCCCCGGTGCCGCTGGTCCTGACCGCCGCCGTCGTCGGCGTCGCTGCCGTGTGGCGCCTGGTCGCCCGCCGCCTGCCGACGCCCGAGCTGCCGTTCCTGGCTCCGCTCGGCCGGCTCGCGCCCTACGTCCCGCGCGTGCTCGGGATCCACATGGGCGTCTCGCTCCTGGCGTTCTCCGTGACGGGAGCGTTCCTCACGCCGTCGCTGCCGCTGGACGAGGTGCCGGGCGGGGTCCTGGCGGGTGTCGTCCAGGGCGCCGTCGGCATCTGGCTCATCACCGGCGCTCGACTGCGTCCCGCCGCGCTGGCGGTCGTGCTGCTCGGCCCGCCGGTCCTGCTCGCGGCGGGTCCGGTCGCGCTGCTCGAGACGGCCGACACGCTCGCCGTCGCCCTGTTCCTGGCGGTGCTGCCACCGTCGGACCGGACCTTCGGCCGCGTCGCACCGAGCCCGGCACACCTGCGCTGGGCCGTGCTCCTGCTGCGCGTCTTCGTCGGCGTCGCCCTCATCACGCTCGCGTTCAGCGAGAAGCTCACGAACCCGGACCTCGCGCGCAACCTGCTCGCGGAGTACCCGCAGCTGAACCTCCCCGACGTGCTCGGGGTACCCGTGCCGGTCGACGTCTTCGTCGCGTTCGCCGGGGCGATGGAGATCCTCTTCGGCCTGCTCATCATCTCCGGCGCGCTGCCGCAGGTGACGGTCCTGGTCGCGCTCGTGCCGTTCAACCTCACGCTGCTCGTCTTCGGCACGACGGAGACGATCGGGCACCTGCCCGTCTACGGGGTGTTCCTGGCGCTGCTGGTCTACGGCTCCGACCGGCGGACAGCGGCCGCCCTGCCGTGGTTCCCCGGACGGTCGGACCTCCTGGACGCGCGAGCGGCACTGCTGGACGCCCGCGCGGCACTGCGGGGCGCCGTCGTGGACGGCGCCGCCGCGGTGCGGTTGCTGCTGGGCGGCTCAGGAGCGCGCGGAGCCCGCGCCGCCCGCGGCGGCGGCGCCACCACGGCGACGGCCGGCCCCACCGCGCCGACGACGCCGGGGCATGCCGTCGGCGGGGTGGTTCCCGGCGCGAGCCTCGGCGCCCGAGGGTCCGGGGGCGACGTGGCCGGGCCGGCCTGACGTCGCCGCGGCGCGGGCGGGTGCCGCGCTGCGGGTCCGTCCGGTGCCTGGGCCTCGCCCCGTGCGTGCGGCCGGCGGCGCGGCGGGCGCCGCCGTCGGCCGGACCGGAGCGGCGAGCGCCCCGACGAGGGCGTCGAGCCGCGGGTCGCCGGGGCGCACGGGTACCGGCTTGACGTCGATCCGTGCCGCCCGGGTCAGCGCCCGCACGTCCTGGCGCTGCTCGGGGAGCATGACGGTGACGACGTCCCCGCCGGAGCCGGCCCGAGCCGTCCGTCCGCTGCGGTGCAGGTACGCCTTGTGCTCGGCCGGCGGGTCCACGTGCACGACGAGCTCGATCTCGTCGACGTGGATGCCGCGGGCGGCGATGTCGGTGGCCACGAGGACGCGCACGTCACCGCCGGAGAACGCCTCGAGGTTGCGCTCGCGGGCGTTCTGGCTGAGGTTGCCGTGCAGGTCGACGGCCGGGATGCCCGCCGTCGTGAGCTGCTTGGCGAGCTTCTTGGCCTGGTGCTTCGTGCGGGTGAACAGGACGCGGCGCCCCTGGCCGGAGGCGAGGTGGTGGACGACGTCCTTCTTCGCGTCGGCGTCGGCGACCTCGAGCACGTGGTGCGTCATCTCCACGACCGGGGACTCCGCCGGGTCGACCGAGTGCTGCACGGGCGTGGTGAGGAAGCGCTGCACGAGCTGGTCCACGCCGTTGTCGAGGGTCGCGGAGAAGAGCAGGCGCTGCCCCTTCTTCGGCGTGCGGTCCATGATGCGGCGGACGCCGGGCAGGAAGCCCAGGTCGGCCATGTGGTCGGCCTCGTCCAGGACGGTCACCTCGACGGCGTCCAGCGTCAGCAGCTTCTGGTTGAGCAGGTCCTCGAGGCGTCCGGGGCAGGCGACGAGGATGTCGACGCCGGCGTCCAGGGCCGTGACCTGACGGTGCTGGGAGACGCCACCGAAGATCGTCGTCGTGCGCAGCCCGAGGGACTGGGCCAGCGGCGCGACGACGGCCTCGATCTGGTTGGCGAGCTCGCGGGTCGGGCAGAGCACCAGGCCTCGCGGGCGGCGGGGGCGGCGGCGCTGGGCGGCGTCCCCGGCGGCGGCGAGCCGGGCGACGAGGGGCAGCGCGAAGGCGAGCGTCTTGCCCGAGCCGGTCCGGCCGCGGCCGAGCACGTCGGCGCCGCGGAGCGAGTCGGGCAGCGTGGCGGTCTGGATGGGGAACGGGGTGGTGATGCCCTGGTCCGCGAGGACGCGGACGACAGGGGTGGGCAGGCCGAAGTCGGCGAAGGTGGTCACAGGTGGGGGCCTCTCGGGGCTCTCGGGGGTCGGGGTCCGCCGCCAGACAATCCGGGGGGATCTCCACGACGCAGGGCGCGCAGTCGAGCGCCGCCTCTGCGGCCACTCTCGCACACATCCCACGAATGCACGAGGTCGTGCTCGCCGGGGACGCCGCGCTGCCGGCTGTGACGTCGCTCTCGTCGAGGCCCAATAGTGTGAGAGCGCTCCACCTCCGGGCGTACCGTGCAGGGTGCCCGACCGGCACGAGGTGGCAGGGCGTCGGCCCGGCCACCCGGCAACGACAGCCCCAGGAGGGCCCCCCACGATGATGCGTTCTTCCGTGCGTCCTGCACTGGCCGGCCTCGCGGCCGCCGCCGTCCTCATGACCGCCGCCTGCTCCGCGCAGGAGGAGCCGACCGGCACGGCGACCACCGCGTCCCCGGAGGCCACCGAGTCGGCCGAGGCCACCGAGGAGCCCGCCGAGGAGGAGCCGGCCGACGGCCCCTCGGCGGTGCCGAACGTCACCGGTCTGATCCTCGAGACCGGGCAGGCGAACCTCATGCTCGCCGGCCTGGAGGTCGAGCTCGTCGACGCGGCGGGCGCGCCGGTCGAGGTCGCGGACCCGATGACGTACCTCGTCGTCGCGCAGGACCCCGCCGACGGCGAGCTGGAGCGTGGCGAGACGGTGACGCTCACGGTCGAGCCGCGCGGCTGACCCACCGACGGCGACGTCGCACACCACAGGAGCCGGGACCCGGTCGGGTCCCGGCTCCTGCGCGTCGGGCGCCCGCAGGGGAGGACCTTCCGACCTGGGGCGTCCGCGACCACCGCGCGACGCTGGACGCATGGGCGACCACCCGACACTGCGCTTCCTCGGTGCCGCGGGCACCGTCACCGGCAGCCGCTTCCTGGTCGAGTGGCACGGGCACCGGCTGCTGGTCGACTGCGGGCTGTACCAGGGGGAGCGGGAGTGGCGACGGCGGAACTGGGAACCGTTCCCCGTCGACCCGGCGTCGATCGACGTCGTCCTGCTGACCCACTGCCACCTGGACCACAGCGGCTGGCTCCCGCGACTCGTCCGCGACGGCTTCACCGGGTCCGTCTGCATGACGGAGGGCACCGCAGCCCTGACGGAGATCGTCCTGCGGGACAGCGCGCGACTCAACGAGCGCGACGCGGCGCAGGCGCGCGCGGGCGGCTGGTCGCGCCACGACCCGCCCCTGCCGCTGTACTCCGCCGCCGACGCGGAGCTCGCCATCCGGCAGTTCCGCGCCGTCCCGACCGGCGTGCCCGTCGACGTCGCCGACGGCGCCCGGGCGACCTTCCGTCCGGCGGGGCACGTGCTCGGCGCCGCGAGCGTCCGGCTCGAGGTCGGGCGGGCGCCCGGTGCCACCGTCCTGTTCTCCGGCGACCTCGGGCGGGACGACCACCCGGTGCTGCGCCGGCGCGCCGCACCGGCGGCGGCGACGACCGTCGTCGTCGAGTCGACCTACGGCGACCGGACGCACCCGCGCGTCCAGCCGGCCCACGAGCCCTTCGCCGACGCGATCCGGCGGACCGTCGCCCGCGGTGGCTCGGTCCTCGTCCCCGCGTTCGCCGTCGACCGCACCGAGCTCGTGCTCCATGCCCTGCAGGCGATGCGGCGTGAAGGACGCATCCCCCGCGTCCCGGTGTACGTGGACAGCCCCATGGCGCTCGCGGCGCTCGACGTCTACCGGCGCCCCTCGCTGCGGCCCGAGCTGCGGCCGGACGTCCCGGTGCCCCTCGTCGACCTTGCCGACGTCCACGCCGCCCGCACGCCGGAGGAGTCCATGGCGCTCAACGCGCCGCACGTGCCGTGCATCGTCGTGTCCGCGTCGGGCATGGCCACCGGAGGCCGGGTCGTCCACCACCTGCGGCACATGCTGCCCGACCACCGCAACGCCGTCGTCCTGACCGGCTACCAGGCGCCCGGGACGCGTGGCCGCGCCCTGCGCGACGGTGCGCGTGAGCTCAAGGTCCACGGCCGGTACGTGCCCGTGCGGGCCGAGGTCGTCGTGGACGAGGAGTTCTCCGTCCACGCCGACGCCGACGAGCTGGTCTCCTGGCTGCGCGAGCTGCCGGCTCCGCCCGCCGTCGTCTACGTGGTCCACGGCGAACCGGAGGGGTCGGCGGCGCTCGCCGCACGCATCCGGACCGAGCTCGGCTGGCTCGCCGTCGTCCCCCGGGCGGGGGAGCGCGTCGCGCTCGACGATGCGCCGGTGGACCTGGGGACCGGCGACGCCCCAGCCGTCGGTGCGGCGGTCGTACCACCGGCCGACGTTCAGGCGTAGCGCTCGACGAGTGCCTCGAGCTGCCGGCCGTAGCCGCCACCGAAGAGGACCGCGTGCATCCCGACGGGGTGAACCTGGTGCAGGCCGAGGAGGTCACGCCAGCCGTCCGGCAGGGTGCCGCCCGCCGCCTCGGCGTACGCGGCGAGCACCCGCTCCAGGTGGGGCAGCCCGAAGAGGTCCAGCATCGCGAGGTCGGTGAGGGCGTGGCCGCCGTGCGCCGCCGGGTCGACGAGCACGGCGCCGCCGGCCGTCCAGACGACGTTGCCCGACCAGAGGTCCCCGTGCACGCGGGCGGGCGGCGTGTCGTCGTTGAACGCCCCGCTCTCCAGCCGGATCGCGAGCCGCTCGAGGAGGAGCGCGAGCCGTGCGGGGAGCGCGTCGGCGGCGGCCAGCTGGTCGCGCACGGCACGGACGCGGCACCGGGCGTAGAAGGCGCCCCATGTCGGCTCGTCACCGGCGGGCAGCGGGCGCGGGTCGTCCAGCGGCCCGAAGAACCCGTCGCCCGTCCAGCCGGCCGCGGGGGCACCGAAGGCGGGCGCGCCGGCCGCGTGCGTCGGGACGAGGGCGTGGCCGAACGCCTCGGCGACGGCGGGCGTCGGTCGTTGCGGCGTGAGGCGCTCCAGCTGCAGCCCGTCCTCGGACACGCCCCGCACCTCGACCACGCGCGCGCCGCCGGGCACGGCCAGCCAGCGCAGGCCGGCGGCCTCGCACGCGAAGAAGCCCGGCGGGGCGCCGCGGCGCTGCTTGACGTACGTCGTCATCGCAGCAGTCGACCACGTGCGGGCGTGCTCACGGGTGGCCGGTACGGTGCGGTCTCGGTCGCGTCAGGCGCATCATCCTGCAGATTTCGTCGTCGGGGCATCCTGAAACTGCTGACCCCTACTGTTCCAGGAGCCCGGGACGTGTCATTCTCGCACCAGGCGACCAAGGAGGCTCCCCATGCAGATCGGCATCCCTGCCGAGGTGAAGAACCACGAGTACCGCGTGGCCATGACGCCCGCGGGCGTCCACACGCTCGTCGGGCACGGTCACGAGGTGCTGGTCGAGGCGGGCGCCGGTACCGGCTCCGGGATCCCGGACGAGGACTACGAGCGCGCCGGCGCACGCATCGTCCCCACCGCAGCCGATGCGTGGGCGGCCGAGATGGTGTGCAAGGTCAAGGAGCCGGTCGAGTCCGAGTACGGGCACCTGCGCCGGGACCAGGTGCTCTTCACGTTCCTCCACCTCGCCGCGAGCCGGCCGTGCACCGAGGCGCTGCTGGGCGCCGGCACCACCTCCATCGCCTACGAGACGGTCGAGACGCCCGACGGCGGCCTGCCGCTGCTGGCCCCGATGAGCGAGGTCGCGGGACGGCTGTCCACGGGGGTGGGCGCGTACCACCTGCTCAGGAGCGAGGGCGGCCGCGGCACGCTCCTCGGTGGCGTGCCGGGCGTCGCGCCGGCCCGCGTCGTCGTCATCGGTGGCGGCGTGTCCGGGCGGCACGCGGCGGACATCGCGGTCGGTCTGCGCGCGGAGGTGACCATCCTCGACGTGAGCCTGCCGCGCCTGCGTCAGCTCGACGTCGAGTACGGCGGCCGTGTGCGCACCATCGCGTCGAGCGCCTACGCCATCGAGGAGGCGGTGCTCGCCGCGGACCTCGTCATCGGCGCCGTGCTCGTGCCGGGCCGGCGCACCCCGACCCTGGTGACGAACGAGCTCGTCAGTCGGATGAAGCCGGGCTCCGTGCTCGTCGACATCGCGGTGGACCAGGGCGGCTGCTTCGAGGACACCCGGCCGACGACGCACGCCGAGCCGACGTTCCGCGTGCACGACTCGATCTTCTACTGCGTGGCCAACATGCCGGGCGTCGTCCCCGTGACCTCCACGCACGCGCTCACGGCGGTCACGCTGCCGTACGTGACCGCGCTCGCGGACCACGGCTGGCGCGGCGCGCTCGCGGCCGATCCCGTGCTCGCGAAGGGCCTGACCACGCACGAGGGCGTCCTCCTGCACGCCGGGGTCGCCGAGGCGCACGGGATGACGAGCCAGGCGCCCGAGGCCGTCCTGGTCTGACCGTCGCTCCCGACGACGACGGCGCCGCAGGCCGCCCCGAGAAGCGGCGGCCCGCGGCGCCGTCGTCGTCCTACGCTGCGCGGATGCACCCGGTGACCCTCGGCGACCCGAGATCCAGGCGTGGACGACGGTGCCGACCCCGTACCGGCGCGAGCACGCCGTCTGGTTCGTGGAGGAGCTGGTCGACGGCGGCTGGCGGGAGGACCGCGAGCGCACCTGGGCCGTCCGGGTCGGGGGCGACCTCCGCGGGATGGTGGGGCTGGCCCGCCGACCGGTGCGCAGCGCGGAGGTCGGGTACTGGATGGCCCCGGAGGCCCGGGGTCAGGGGCTGCTGGACCGCTCCCTCGGCCTGGTGCTCGACCACGCGTTCGACCCCACCGGCATGGACCTGGACCGGGTCGAGTGGAAGGCGTTCGGCGGGAACTGGCGGTCGTGGCGGGCGGTGTGGCGGCACGGCTTCCGCTTCGAGGGCGCCCTGCGGCTCGGCGGCGTGCAGCGCGACACCCGCCGCGACGACTGGGTGGGCGGACTGCTCCGTGACGACCCCGCGAGCCGGCCCGGCCCTGGCCCGGCACCACCGTGGAGGTCGCGCTGCCACCGGCATGAACCCCCGTGAGCACAGCGCCACCGGCGTGACCCCCGGGGGCGCGTCCGGTCCGACCACGAGAGGATCCACCCCATGACATCGACGACCTCGACCGTCCCCGCCCTCGACCCGGCCAACCCCTTCGCGACGCCGTCGGACCTCCCGTACGCCCTGCCCGACTTCGCCGCGATCCGCGACGAGCACTACCTGCCCGCGTTCGAGGCAGGCATGGCCGAGGAGCGCGCGGAGGTCGAGACGATCGTCACGAACCCGGAGCCGCCGACCGAGGAGAACCTGCTCCTGGAGCTCGAGCTCTCCGGCGCGCTCCTGGACCGCGTGAGCACGGTGTTCTTCAGCCGCACCAGCGCGGACACGACGGACGCCCTCGACGCCCTCGAGGAGCAGCTCGCACCGCGGCTCGCGGAGCACCACGACGCCATCTACCTCGACCGTCGGCTGCACGACCGGCTCGAGGCGCTCCAGGCGCGGGTGGAGGCCGGCGAGGTCACGCTGCCCGACGACTCCGCCTGGCTGCTGCACACCCTGCGCCGCGACGTGCGCCGGGCCGGGGTCGCGCTGGAGGAGGGCGCCAAGACCCGCCTGCGCGAGCTGAACGCCCGCATCACCTCTCTGGAGACCGCCTTCGGGCGGGAGCTCCTCGCCGACACCAACGCCTCCGCCGTCCTGCTCGAGGACGAGGCGGACCTGGAGGGTCTGCCGGAGGACGCCGTCGCCGCGGCCCGCCAGGCCGCGCAGGACCGCGGGCACGACACCGGCTGGCTCGTCGAGCTCATGCTGTACAGCCAGCAGCCCGTGCTGGCCTCGCTGCGGCGCCGCGACGTCCGACGCCGCGTCCACGAGGCGTCGGTCCGGCGCGGTGGCCACGGGGGCGAGCACGACACCCGCGCGATCCTGCTCGAGCTGGCGCTACTGCGGGCCGAGCGCGCGCGCCTCCTGGGGTTCGATCACCACGGCGCGTACGTCGCCGACGACTCCACCGCGCGGACGACCGAGGCCGTCGACGGCATGCTTCACCGGCTGGCTCCCGCGGCGGCGGCGAACGCCCGCCGCGAGGCGGCCGACCTCGAGCGCGCGCTCCAGGCGGACGAGCCCGGCGCGACGCTCGAGCCGTGGGACTGGTCCTTCTACGCCGAGCGGGTGCGCCAGGAGCGCTACGCCCTCGACGACGCCCTGCTGCGGCCGTACCTCGAGCTGGACCGGGTGCTCCACGACGGCGTCTTCCACGCGGCCACCGAGCTCTACGGCATCACCTTCACCCGCCGCAAGGACCTGGTCGGCTACCACCACGACGTCCAGGTCTACGAGGTGCACGACGCGGACGGCACGGGCATCGGCCTGTTCCTCGCCGACTGGTACACCCGTGCCTCCAAGCGCGGCGGCGCGTGGATGAACAACCTCGTCGACCAGAGCGGCCTGCTGGGCGACCTGCCGGTCGTCATGAACAACCTCAACATCCCCAAGCCGCCGGCGGACGAGCCGACGCTGCTGTCGTGGGACGAGGTCATCACCATGTTCCACGAGTTCGGCCACGCGCTGCACGGCCTGTTCTCGGCGGTCCGTCTGCCCTCGCAGTCCGGGACCGCCGTACCGCGCGACTTCGTGGAGTACCCCTCGCAGGTGAACGAGATGTGGGCGTGGGAGCCGTCGGTCCTGCGCCGCTACGCCGTGCACCACGAGACGGGCGAGCCGATGCCGGAGGAGTGGGTCGGGACGATGATCGCGTCGCGGCAGTTCAACGAGGGCTTCTCCACGACCGAGTACCTCGCCGCCGCGCTGCTGGACCAGGCGTGGCACCAGCTCCAGGCGGACGAGGTGCCCACCGACGTCGAGGAGGTCGAGGCGTTCGAGGCCCGGGCGCTGGAGGCCGCAGGTGTCGCGGTGCATGCCGTCCCCCCGCGCTACCGCACGACCTACTTCAACCACGTCTTCGGCGGCGGGTACGCCGCGGCGTACTACTCGTACATCTGGTCCGAGGTGCTGGACGCGGACACGGTCGAGTGGTTCGCGGAGAACGGCGGACTGCTCCGGGAGACCGGCGACCGGTTCCGGCAGGCGCTGCTGTCCCGCGGTGGCTCGCTGGACGTCATGGACACCTTCCGCGAGCTGCGCGGACGCGAGCCCCGCATCGAGCCGCTGCTCGCGCGGCGGGGCCTGGCGGACGGCGCCTGAGCCGTCGGGGCGCCCTCGGCCGCTCCGGCGCAGGAAGCACCGGAGCGCGGCGGGTAGCGTGCAGCGCATGACGTCGCACGCCCCCGCCGGCACCGCCCACCCGACCGCCGAGGACGAGGTCGTCGGCCTCTGCCAGGACCTGCTGCGGATCGACACGTCCAACTTCGGCGACGGCAGCGGACCGGGGGAGCGCGTCGCGGCCGAGTACGTCATGGGCGCGCTCACCGACGTGGGCCTGGACCCGGAGCTCTTCGAGAGCGCGCCGGGGCGGGCGAACGTCGTCGTGCGCCTGCCCGGCGTGGACCGCTCGAGGCCCGCCCTCGTCCTGCACGGTCACCTCGACGTCGTGCCCGCCGCCGCGGAGGACTGGTCCGTGGACCCCTTCGCCGGCGAGGAGCGCGACGGGCTGCTGTGGGGACGCGGCGCCGTGGACATGAAGGACATGGACGCGATGATCCTGTCCGTCGTGCGCCAGATGGCTCGCGAGGACCGCCGCCCGGCGCGCGACGTCGTCGTGGCGATGTTCGCCGACGAGGAGGCCGGTGGGCGCTTCGGCGCGGGCTGGGCGGTCGAGCACCGCCCCGACCTCTTCGAGGGCGCCACCGAGGCGATCAGCGAGGTCGGCGGGTTCTCCGTGGACGTCGGTGGGCACCGCACCTACCTGCTCCAGACGGCCGAGAAGGGCATCGGGTGGCTCCGGCTCGTCGCGGAGGGCCGGGCCGGCCACGGCTCGCAGGTCAACACCGAGAACGCCGTCACCGAGCTGGCTGCCGCCGTCGCCCGCGTCGGCACGTACGCCTGGCCGCAGCAGCTGACGCCGACGGTCCGAGCGCTGCTCGAGGGCGTGGCCGAGCTGACCGGCCTGCCCTTCGAGCCGGAGGACGAGGGGGCGGTGGGCCGGCTCGTCGACGCCCTCGGGCCGGCGGCGCGGTTCGTCGGGGCGACGGTCCGCAACACGGCCAACCCCACCCAGCTCGCGGCGGGCTACAAGGCGAACGTCATCCCGGGGCGCGCGGAGGCGGTCCTGGACACGCGCTTCCTGCCGGGCCGCGAGGACGAGGCACGGGCCACGCTCGAGCGGCTCGCCGGGGAGCACGTGCGCGTCGAGGACATCCACCGGGACGTCGCGCTGGAGGTGCCCTTCGAGGGCGACCTCGTCGACGCGATGGTGGCGGCCCTGCACCAGGAGGACCCGGAGGCGACGGTCCTGCCGTACATGCTCTCCGGCGGCACGGACAACAAGTCCCTGTCGCGCCTCGGGATCACCGGCTACGGCTTCGCGCCGCTGCGGCTGCCCGGTTCGCTGGACTTCTCGGCGATGTTCCACGGCGTCGACGAGCGCGTCCCCGTCGACGCCCTGAGGTTCGGCACGCGCGTCCTGGACCGGCTGCTGGCGACCTGCTGAGGCCGGCCGGGCGACATCACCCGGGAGGACGAGTCCTCAGAGGGTGCTGACCGCTCGGATGATCTTCCGCCGCAGCCAGACCTTCCGCTCGCCGCCCGCCTGGACCAAGGTCCGGGCGAGCTCCCAGCGGCCGTACTCGGCCTCCTCGGTGAGCAGCCGGCGGGCGTCGTTGACCCGCGTGCCACGGTCGAGGGTCAGCACGCGGTACGCGTACTCGCCCCGTGCGCGCCACCCCTGCACGGCCGGACGCCGCGTCGTGCTGATCTCCACGTGGACCTCCGTGGTGTCGACGGATCGAGTGTCATTGTGCACGTCCCGGCGCTACGGTCAGGGCATGACGGTAGACCCGCGCGCCGCGCTCGACAGGTTCCAGGCAGCGCTCGAGGCCCACTTCCACGCCGTGAGCACCCGGCGCAACGAGGACGACCCGGCCGTCGACGACGCGTACGACGTCCTGGCCGACGCGTTCGAGGTCTACGACGACGCCCTGGTCCGTGTGCACGGCGAGACGCTCCCGTTCTACCCGGCCGACGACGAGGCGGACGAGGACGACGACATCGACGAGGACGACCTCGACGAGGACGACGAGCTCGACGGCACGGAGCTCGACGAGGACGTCTGACCCTCTCCGGGGCCGTCAGCGGCGCTCGGGGTACCCGACGACGGGTGCGCTGACCTCGTCCAGGGCCGCGGTGATCGCGTCCGGCAGGTCGGTCTGCGCCGTGAGCGCCGCCCGCAGCTGCGCCGCCGTCCTGGCCCCGACGACGGCCGAGGCCACCTGCGGGCGGCCCAGCACCCAGCCGAGCGCCACCTCCAGCGGGCTGCGCGCCAGCCCGTCGGCGGCGGTCACCAGCGCCTCGACGACCGGCGCGGCCTCCCGGCCGAGGTAGGGCTCGACGAACCCGGCCAGGTGCGCGGACGCCGCCCGCGAGTCGGCGGGCACCGCCCGGCGGTACTTGCCCGTCAGGACGCCCCGACCCAGTGGTGACCACGCGAGGACACCCACGCCCAGGTCCGCGGCGGCGGGGACGACCTCGCGCTCGACGCCGCGCTGGAGCAGCGAGTACTCCACCTCGACGGCGGCGAGGCGGCCCGGTCCGAGCAGCGTGGCCGCGCGCGCCGTCTGCCAGCCGGGGTGGTTGGACAGCCCGACGTACCGGGCCCGCCCGGAGGCGAGGGCCAGCTCCAGCGCGCTCACCGTCTCGGCCAGGGGCGTCCGCGGGTCCGGCGTCTGCACGAGCCACAGGTCGACGTGGTCCGTGCCGAGGCGCTCCAGCGACCCGTCCAGGGAGGACAGCAGCGCGCCCCGGGAGGCGTCGACGACCCGGCCGCCGGGGGAGTGGCGCACGCCCGCCTTGGTGCACAGGACGACGTCGTCGCGGGAGACCGCCGTGCGCAGCAGGTGACCGATGAGCTCCTCGGCGGACCCGTCGGCGTACGAGGCGGCCGTGTCGAGGAGCGTGCCACCCGCCTCGACGAAGTCGCGCAGCTGCTCGGCTGCCTCGTGCTCGTCGGTGTCGCGGCTCCAGGTGAGCGTCCCCAGCCCCAGGGCCGAGACACGCAGACCGGTGCTCCCGACGAGTCGTTCCTCCATGGTCGTGCAGGCTACCGGCGGGGAGGGGGACCCGGCCGCAGCGCGCGCGGGGGCGGCAGGGCAGGTGGGCTGCAGGTCGGCTGCAGGTCGGCTGCACGTCGGCTGCACGTCGGCTGCACGTCGGCTGCACGTCGGAGGCTCGTCCGCTCCCGGGTAACGTTGCCCGCCGTGACATGGTGGGAGTCGGTCGTCCTCGGACTCGTGCAGGGGCTCACCGAGTTCCTCCCGGTGTCCTCCAGCGCGCACCTGCGCATCGTCGGGCAGGTCCTGCCGGGCGGGTCCGACCCGGGCGCGGCGTTCACCGCCGTGACCCAGATCGGCACGGAGACGGCCGTCCTCCTCTACTTCCGCAAGGACATCGCGCGGATCGTCGTGGCGTGGTGGCGGGCCGTCTCCGGGCGGAACGGCACGACCCGGCGTGACCGCCTCGGTGCTGACGACCCGGACGCGCGCATCGCCTGGTGGATCGCGCTCGGCAGCGTGCCGATCGTCGTCCTCGGCCTGCTCTTCGAGGAGCAGATCGTCGGGCCGTTCCGCAACCTCTACGTCGTCGCGGGGATGCTCGCGCTCTTCGCCGTGTTCCTCGGGATCGCGGACCGCGTCGGCGCCAAGCACCGCACCCTGGACCGGCTGACGTGGAAGCACGCCGTCCTCTTCGGCTTCGCGCAGGCGATGGCGCTGGTGCCGGGCGTGTCGCGCTCCGGCGGCACCATCACCGCGGGGCTGCTCATGGGCTACACCCGGGAGGCAGCGGCGAGGTACTCCTTCCTCCTGGCCATCCCGGCCGTGCTCGGCTCGGGCTTCCAGCAGCTGTTCACCAGCCTGGACGAGTTCGGGACCGCCGGGACGCCCTCGCTGGCGCTCACCGCCCTGGCCACCGTCGTGGCGTTCGGCGTCGGGTACGTCGTCATCATCGGCTTCCTCAAGGTCGTGTCGACGTACAGCTACATGCCCTTCGTCCTCTACCGCATCGCGCTCGCGGTCGTCGTCGTCGTCCTGCTCGTGGTGGGCGTGCTGGCGCCGCTCGCCGGCGCGGACGCCTGACCGACCGGTCCCGCCCTGGTGAGGGCAGGACCGGCCGGCCGCATGCCTCAGCGGACGATCAGATCGGCACGCTGCCGCGTGGCCGCTATGAGCTCTGCGTTGCGCTGGTCCGATCCGACGGAGCGCTCACGCGCCTCCGTCGGTGAGCGGCCGAACCGCTGGTGACGGGCGATGAGTCGCTCGAGCCGCGGGCCCTCGCCGGGCTCCACGTACCAGCACTCGTCCAGGAGCGGCCCTACGGCGCCCCAGGCCCCCTCGTCGAGCAGGAGGTAGTTGCCCTCGGTGATGACGAGGGGGACGTCGCGGGGGACGGGCACCGACCCGGCGATGGCCTCCTCGATCGACCGGTCGAAGAACGGGGCGTAGACCACTGCGTCGTCGGCGGACCGCAGACGACGCAGGAGCGCCACGTAGCCGAGAGCGTCGAACGTGTCCGGTGCGCCCTTGCGGTCGCGGACGCCGAGCCGGCGGAGCTCCGCCTCCGCGAGGTGGAACCCGTCCATGCCGACCAGTCGGGCACGGTCGCCGAGCTCGGCGGCGAGCGCCTCGGCGAGGGTGGACTTCCCCGCGCCGGGGGCGCCGGTGATGCCGAGGATCCGGCGCCCGCCCGCGTCCGCGAGGCGGTGCGCCCGCTCCAGCAGCGCGGGGTCGAGCGCCGGCACCGGGTCCGTGCTGCTCATGCCTTGCCCGTCTCGCGTCGGTGCGCCCGCTCGTCGTAGTGGCTGCGTCCCCCGACCTCGTCCGGCTCCACGGCGCCCGTCATGATCGCCACGGCGTCGGACATGGTGTGCGTCTGAGGGCTGACGACCGCGATCCGCTTGCCGAGGCGGTGGATGTGGATGCGGTCCGCGATGTCGAAGACGTGCGGCATGTTGTGGGAGATGAGCACCACGGGCAGGCCGCGCGCGCTGATCCGGCGGATGAGGTCGAGGACCATGCCCGACTCCCGCACACCCAGGGCGGCCGTCGGCTCGTCCATGATGACGAGCTTCGTGCCGAAGGCGGCGGCCCGCGCCACCGCCACGCTCTGCCGCTGCCCGCCGGAGAGGCTCTCCACCGGTTGGCGGACGTCCGGGATGCGGACCCCGAGGGAGTCGAGCTGGTGCTGCGCCTCCTCCCGCATCGCGCGAGCGTCGACCATGCGCAGGAGACTGCCGAGCGGTCCGGACCGGCGCACCTCCCTGCCGAGGTACAGGTTGGAGGCGATGTCGAGCGCCGGGGCCACCGCCAGGTCCTGGTAGACCGTCTCGATGCCCTGGGCGCGCGCCTCGATCGGCGAGTGGAACGAGACCGGCTCTCCGTCGAGCAGCAGCTCGCCGCTGTCCGGTGTCACGGCGCCGGACAGCGCCTTCACCAGGGTGGACTTGCCGGCGCCGTTGTCACCGATGACGGCGAGGACCTCCCCGGGCATGAGCTCGAAGTCCGCGTCGACCATCGCGCGCACGTGTCCGTACGACTTCGACAGCTTCCGCCCCTCGAGGACCGGCGTCCGGTCGTCGCCGCGTGCCGCGGTCGCACCGCGCCCGTCCGTGCCTGTGCTGCTGCTCATCGTGCTGCCCTCCTGCGTGACGCCTGGTCGAGAGAGACCGCGACGATGACGAGGACCCCGGTGGCGAGGTCCTGGTACAGGTTGTCGATGCCCGCCTGGGTGAGCCCCGAGCGCAGGACACCGACGATGAGAGCCCCGATCAGCGTCCCGACGACGCTGCCGCGGCCGCCGAACAGGCTCGTGCCCCCGATGACGACCGCCGTGATGCTGTCCAGGTTGGCGGTCTGGTAGGCGTTCGGGTCGGCGTTGGGGATGCGACCCAGAGCCTGCCACGCCGCGAGTCCGTAGAGCGCCCCGGCGGCGACGTACACGGACAGGATCGTCCGGTTGACCTTGATGCCGACCAGCCGGGCCGACTCGGGTGCGTTGCCCACGGCGTACACGTGGCGGCCCCAGGAGGTCTTCGCGAGTGCGAACCAGAAGGCCGAGAAGACCACGATGAGCAGGAGGGTCCCCCAGGTGATCCGGACGCCCCCCACCGTCGTGCCCTGTCCCCAGATCCGCAGGAGCGGCTCGCTCACGGAGTAGCTGCGTGAGCCGGAGTACAGCCGTGCCAGGGCGTAGACGACGGTGAGCATGCCCAGCGTCACGATGAACGGCGGGAGCCCCAGCCGGGTGACGAGGAGGCCGCTGACCGTGCCGAGCGCGATGGTGACGGTCATGCCCAGCAGGAGGGCCAGCAGCGGGTCCCCGCCGTCGAAGACCCACTTGGCCATGACGATGGTCCCCAGCACCGCGATCGCGCCGTTGGCCAGGTCGATGCCGGCAGTGAGGATGATGAGGGTCTGCCCCAGCGCGAGCGTGCCGATGACGATCGACTGCTGGAGGATCAGCGACGCGTTGCCCGCGGTCGCGAAGGTGTCGGTCGTGACCGTGAAGACCACGATCGCGAAGAGAAGTGCTGCGAGCGGACCCACGAGCGGGTTCCGCAGTGCTCGTCCGAGCGCCTCCCGGCGTTCGGTCGACGCGGGGGCCGGTCCGCCCGAGGGCGGGTCGGCGGCAGTGGTCGTGTCGGTCATGGTCGGTCCTCGTCTCGTCGTCAGGTCCCTGCGGCGGCTCGGCCGCGGCGACCGCGGTGGGGAGGGCGCTGTGCCGCCCTCCCCACCGCGGCCGGGCGCCGGCCGCGGTGGGGACGTCTGCGTCCGTGCGCGGTCAGCCCCAGCAGTTCTCCAGGCCCCACTCGGTGTCCTCGGACTCGATGCCTTCCACCGGGTCGTCGGTGATGACGACACTGCCCGTGTCGACGAAGCCCGACGGCGGTTCGCCGCCCTCGGCGGCCTCGATGATGGCGTCGATGCCCTGGCGCACCATCTCGGCGGGGAACTGCATGACGGTGGCCGCGTACTTGCCGTCGGCGACGTCCTGGACGCCCTCGCAGCCGCCGTCGATCGAGCCGATGGTGATCTGGTCGGTGAGGCCCCGGGCCTCGATGGCGGCGTAGGCACCGCGCGCCGCCGGCTCGTTGATCGTGTACACCGCGTTGACGTCCGGGCTGCGCTGGAGGAGGTTCTCCATCGCTGTCTGCGCCGTGTTCTGGTCGCCCTGGGTGTTCTCCATGCCGACGATCTCCGGGTCGCCCTCCTCCAGCCCGAATCCCTCGAGGAAGCCGTCGTGCCGGAGGGTGTCGACCGTGCCCCCGGCCGTGCCGTCGAGCATGATGAGCTTCGGCTCCTCGTCGCCGAGGACGGCGCGGACGTAGGCGCCCTGGAGCCGCCCGGCCTCGAAGTTGTCCGTGGCGAAGGTCGCGTCGACCGCGTCCTCGGGATCGGTGGCCGTGTCCAGGGCGACGACGACGATGCCCTGCGAGCGGGCCTGCTCGATCGCGCCGAGCACGCCGCTGGAGTTGCTCGGCGTGATCATGATGCCGTCGACACCCTGCGCGATGAGGTCCTCGATCGCCCGGACCTGGCCCTCGTTGTCCCCGTCGAACTCGCCCGCGAGCGCGGTCAGCTCGGCGCCCTGCTCCTGGGCGTACTCCGACGCGACCTCACGCATGGTGACGAAGAACGGGTTGGTCTCGGTCTTGGTGACGAGCCCGATGCTGACGTCACCGCCCCCGGTCTCGCCGCCCGCCCCGTCGTCGGGTGCTTCTCCCTCGGAGCCGCACGCGGCCACCAGGCCTGCCACGGCGACCGCCGCGATCACGTGGCCGGGCAGGCGCCGTGGCCGTCCGCTGGTCCTCGGTCGGTGGGTTCTCACTGTGGCGCTCCTTTGCGTTACTGGTGCGTTTCTTTGGCACCTTTGTGGGTACAGCGAGTGAAACAGATCACAGTTAGGACGGGCAAGCGTTTGCGCAAACGCTTGTCTGGGAGCGATCATTGAGGCGTGGTCACCATCACCGACGTCGCACGGCGGGCCGGCGTGTCCGCCTCCACCGTGTCCCACGTGCTCAACAGCACCCGCTTCGTGAGCCAGGAGGCGCGGGACAGGGTGCTCGAGGCCATCGACGCCCTCGACTACGTGCCCAACCACCAGGCGCGTTCGCTGGTGCGGTCGCAGACGCAGCAGATCGGCGTCGCGATGTCTGCGTTGACGAACCTCTACTTCGGTGAGGTCGTCCACGCCATCGAGGAGGCCACGAGCAAGGTCGGATACACCCTTGTCCTCGCCGACACGCACGACGACCCCGCGACGGAGGCGAAGGTCGTCGCGGCGCTGCGCGAGCGACGCCTGGACGGGCTCCTCCTGGCGCCGTCCGCCGGAGCAGGGACCGTCCTCGACCGCCTCGCCCGGAGCGGCCTCCCGACCGTGCTCGTCGACCGGTCACCCGATCCTCGTTTCGACTCGGTCTGCAGCGAGAACGTCAAGCCGATGGCGCAGCTGGTGCTGCACCTGGCGCAGCGCGGTCACCGGAGGATCGCCATGGTGTCGGGGATGCCAGGCCTGACCACCAGCGACGAACGGGTGACGGGCTACCGCAGGGGCCTGGCGGCGGCAGGTCTGCCCGAGGTGCCGGAGCTGATCGTCCGCGGCGACTCCGACGCCGAGCGGACCCATGCCGTCGTCGGGGCGCTCATGGACCTCCCGGAGCCCCCCACCGCGATCGTGGCGGCCCAGAACACGATGGTGATCGCCACCATGCGCACCCTGCGGAGCCGGGGGCTCGCCGTGCCGGCGGACGTCGCCGTCGTCGGCTTCGACGACTTCGAGTGGGCGGACGTGTTCTCACCCCGCCTCACGACGGTCGCGCAGGACGCCGGCGCGATCGGTGCCATGGCGGTGAAGCTGCTGCTGAGGCGCATCGCCGGCACGGCATCGGAGCCCAGGGCGGTGCGGATCCCCGCCACGGTGCAGCATCGCGACTCCTGCGGCTGCACCCATCGGCGCGCGGGATGACAGGTGTGGGCACGGACGCCGTGAGCCTGTGCGCACGCGGTCGCCGCCATCCGGCCGGGAGGACGTCGGCACGAGTGGTGGGACCACTGGCTTAGGCTTCGTGGGTGCAGACCTGGCCGGCCCCCCACGTGCCCGAGCTCCCCGGTCACGGCCCCGAGGTCCGGGTCGTGGACACCACCTCCGGCGAGCTGGTCGTCGCCGCCCCCGGTGCGGTCGCCGAGCTGTACGTCTGCGGGATCACCCCGTACGACGCGACCCACCTCGGTCACGCGGCCACCTACGTCGCCTTCGACCTGCTGCACCGTGCCTGGCTCGACGCCGGCAAGGAGGTGCACTACGCGTCCAACGTCACGGACGTCGACGACCCGCTCCTGGAACGTGCCACGGCCACGGGGGTGGACTGGGAGAAGCTCGCCGAGGAGCAGACCGCCCTGTTCGCGGAGGACATGACCGCTCTGGGTGTGCTCCCTCCGACCACGTACCTCGGTGCTGTGGAGACCATCCCCACCATCGCGGACGCCGTGCAGCGGCTGCTCGACCAGGGCCTGGCCTACCGCGTGCCCATCGAGGAGGGCGCGGGCGGCGACCGTCCCGACCTCGGCGACGTCTACGCGGACGTCCAGGCGGACCCGCACTTCGGCTCCGTGGCGGGCCTGGGCCACGACGAGACCGTCGCGCTGTTCGCGGAGCGGGGCGGCGACCCGAGGCGTCCCGGCAAGCGCGACCCGCTGGACCCGGCGCTGTGGCGCCGCGAGCGTCCCGGTGAGCCCGCCTGGGAGGCGGGGGAGCTGGGGACCGGACGGCCCGGCTGGCACATCGAGTGCACCGTCATCGCCCAGGACGCCCTCGGGTCCGAGTTCGACGTGCAGGGGGGCGGGCGTGACCTGTGCTTCCCCCACCACGAGATGAGCACGGCGCACGCCCGCGCCCTCGGGGGTGAGGGAGCGCGCGCCCACATGCACGCCGGGATGGTCGCCTACGACGGCGCCAAGATGAGCAAGTCGCTCGGGAACCTCGTCCTCGTCTCGCGCCTGCGGGAGCACGGCGTGGACCCGATGGCGGTGCGCCTGGCGATCCTCGCCCACCACTACCGCGAGGACTGGGAGTGGACCGACGAGGCGCTCCGCCGCGCCGCCGCGCGGCTCGAGCGGTGGCGCTCGGCGCTGTCCGGCAACGGCGGTCCCGACGCGACGTCGACGATCGAGGCGATCCGCACCGCGATGGCCGAGGACCTCGACGCCCCGGCCGCGCTGCGGGCCGTCGACACGTGGGCGGACGCCGCACTGAGCGTCGGCGGGGACGACATCGGCGCCCCGGGGCTCGTGGCCCGAGCGCTCGACGCCCTCCTCGGCGTCCGGGTCTGACGCTCCGGGTCCGACGTCGCGGGCGTCAGCCCCCGGTGCTGCCCGGTCCGCCGTCGCGACGCCGCAGGTAGCGCTCGAACTCGCGCGCGATGGCCTCGCCGGACGCCTCGGGCAGCTCGGCGGTGTCCTTCGCCTCCTCCAGCTGCGCGACGTACTCGGCGATCTCCGCGTCCTCGGACGCGAGCTCGTCGACGCCGATCTGCCATGCCTCGGCGTCCTCGGGGAGGTCCCCGAGCGGGACGCTCCCGCCGAGGAGCTCCTCGAGGCGTGCCAGCAGCGCCAGCGTCGCCTTGGGGGACGGTGGGTGCGCGACGTAGTGCGGGACGGCGCTCCACACGGACAGGGCGTGCATGCCCCGCCGGGCCGCCTCGTGCTGCAGCACGCCGACGATGCCCGTCGGCCCCTCGTAGCTGGCCGGCTCGAGGTTGAGCGCCTCGCGCAGCCGCCGGTCGTCGGACGTCGTCGTCACGGGGATGGGGCGCGTGTGGGGGACGTCCGCGAGCAGCGCGCCGACCGTCACCACCGTGCGGACGTGGAGCCGCTCGGCGATCTCCAGCAGCTCGGCGCAGTACGTGCGCCAGCGCATCGACGGCTCGATGCCGTGCACGAGCACCACCTGGCGCCCGGGAGCCGGCTCGGCGAGGGCCACCGTGGTGGACGGCCACGTGATGACACGCGTGCCGTCCTCGGTCGTGCCGATCGTCGGCCGGTTCACCTGGAAGTCGTGGTACTCCTCGGGGTCGAGCTCGTCGACCTGCTCGGCGCCCCAGACCTCGTGCAGGTGCGCGAGCGCCTGCGTCGCGGCGGAGCCCGCGTCGTTCCAGCCCTCGAACGCTGCGAGGAGCACCGGGCCGGGAAGCTGCTCGTCCGGGAGTCCTGCGGTCATGACGCCAGCCTAGGTGCTGCCCGTCAGGGCGCCCGGCCGACGCACGCGGGGGGCCGCGGCCGACGACGCGACCGGCGCCCTCCGTAGACTTCGCCGGTGCCCACCAGCCCAGCCGTGCCCCCGGCCCCGCCCCACGTCGACCGACCCGCCGTCCTGCCGGCAGCCGTCCTGTGGGACATGGACGGCACGCTCGTCGACACCGAGCCGTGCTGGATGGCGGCCGAGCGCCTTCTCGTGGCGGAGCACGGCGGGACGTGGGGGCAGGAGGACGCGGAGGCCGTCGTCGGCCTGCCGCTGACCGACGGCGCGGCGGCGCTGCAGGCGGCGGGCGTCGCGCTCCCCGTGCCGGAGATCGTGGAGCGGATGCTCGACCACGTCATCGCGACGCTGGACGAGCACGCCGACTGGCAGCCCGGCGCGCGCGAGCTGCTCGTCGCCCTGCGCGACGCGGGCGTGCCGTGCGCGCTGGTCACGATGTCCTACCGACGGCTGGCCGAGGCGGTCCTGCGGTCGGCCCCGGACGGGGCGTTCTCGGTCCTCGTCACGGGCGACGAGGTCACCCACGGCAAGCCGCACCCCGAGCCCTACCTCACCGCGGCCGCGGCGCTCGGCGTCGAGGTGACCGAGTGCGTCGCGATCGAGGACTCCCCGCCGGGGATCGGGTCCGCGCTGGCCTCCGGCGCGCGCACCCTCGGCGTCCAGCACATCGTCCCCGTCGACCCGCGGCCCGGCCTGAGCCGCGTGGGCTCGCTCGACGGCGTCACGCTCGACGACCTCGCCCGCCTGCGGGCCGGCGAGGTCATCGACCGCCTGCCCGCGCCGTCGTCGTCCGCCGCGGGCGCGCCCTGACCGACCTGGTCAGTCCCGCGGCGTGATGCCCAGGGCGAGCTCCACCGCCCCGGCGGGCAGGTCCGGTGGTTCCCCGCCGAACGCCGGGCACACGCTCTGGTGGGCGCACCATCCGCAGAGCGCGCTCGTCCGCGGCAGCCACCGACCGGTCTCGGCCGCCGAGCGGATGCCCGCCCAGATCGCTCGGATACGCCTCTCCGTCGTGGCGAGCTCCGCGGGGTCCGGGCAGTGGCGCAGCACCACGCCGTCGCCCAGGTAGACGAGCTGCAGCATCGCCGGCGCGCGCCCGCGCAGCCGCGAGACGACGAGCGCGTAGAACCGCATCTGGAACAGTGCTCCGGACTCGTAGCCCTCTCGCGGCGACCGGCCGGTCTTGTAGTCGACGATGCGGATGGCGCCGTCGGGCGCCACGTCGAGCCGGTCGACGATGCCGCGCAGCTCCAGGCCGTCCTCCAGCGACGTGGCGACGGCCATCTCCCGCTCCGCCGGCTCCAGCCGGTTCGGGTCCTCCAGCGTGAAGTACGTGTCGAGCAGCGCCCCCGCGCCCGAGAACCAGGCCTCGACGTCCTCCGGGTCCTCGAGCACCTCGACCACCTCGGGACGCTCGGTGACGAGGCGGTCCCACTCCTGGGGGACCAGGGCCCGCGCCGTCTGCGGCGTCCGGGTGCCGGCCGGCGCGTCGTAGAGGTTCTCGAGCACCGCGTGCACCAGGGTGCCCCGCACCGCCGCCGCGCTCGGCGGCTCCGGCAGCCGGTCCACCACGCGGAAGCGGAAGAGCAGGGGGCACTGGAGGAAGTCGTTCGCCCGGGACGGCGACAGGCCGGGTCGTCGTCGGCGCGCCGTCTCGTCCGTGCCCGCCGCGCCGTCCGGGGCCGCCACCTCGGCGACGCCACCGGGCAGCACCCCCCCGTCGGGCCCCGCCCCACCGGGCACCGGCCCGGTGGGCAGGGTCGGGGCGGTGGCAGGGTTCACGAGCTCGTCCGTCGGCACGCGCCCCAGGGTACGAGCCGCCACCGACACGGCCGGGCGCCGACCCACCCGCCTGAGGGCCAGGGCGCACGCGACGTGGTCGGCGGCGGTGCGGGACCTAGGGTGAGCGCGTGCGAGCGACGGGACACGACGGCGGGACGCGCGGCTGGGTCGTCGGCAGGGTGGCGGGTGCTCCCGTCGTCGTCTCGCCCGGCTGGCTCCTCGCTGCGGCCGTCCTCACCTACCTCTTCGCGCCGACGGTCCGCAGCCTCGTCGCCGTCTCCGAGGCCGGTGCCTACGCCGTCGCAGGCGTCTTCGTCCTGCTGCTGCTGGGTTCCGTCTTCCTCCACGAGCTCGCGCACGCGCTCATGGCGCGCCGCGTCGGCGTCCCGGTGCAGGAGCTCGCCGTGACGCTGCTCGGCGGGCACACGCGGATGGGCGCCGCCGCGCCGTCGCCGGGCAGCAGCGCCCTCGTGGCCGTCTCCGGTCCGCTCGTCAACCTGGCTCTCGGCGCGGCCGCCTGGCTGCTCGCCGCACCGACGGCGCCCGGTGGCGTCGCCTGGCTCGTGCTCTCCGCCGCCGCGCTGGCCAACGTGTTCGTCGGCGCCTTCAACCTCGTGCCCGGCCTGCCGCTCGACGGCGGGCGGGTGCTCGAGGCGCTCGTCTGGAGGGTCACCGGGGAGCGCGTGCGGGGCACGGTCGCCGCGGGATGGGTCGGCCGGCTCGTCGCCGTGGGCGTCCTGGCGTGGCTGCTCGTCCGGCCGCTGGTCCTCGGCGTGCAGGTCTCCCTGGTCAGCGTGGTGTGGGCGGCGCTCGTCGGGGCGTTCCTGTGGAGCGGGGCGGACCAGGCCGTGCGCGCCGCTCGCGCCGAGCGCACCGTGGACGCCCTCGCGGTCGCCGGGCTCATGCTGCCGGCGGTCGGTGTGCCGGCCCGGGGCACCGTCGGCGACCTCGACACGGTGCTCGTGGGCGCGGCGTCGTCGGCCCCGACCTCGCACGCGCTCCTGCAGGGTCCGGACGGTGCGGTGGTCGGGGTGGTGGACGCGGCAGCGGCGGCGGCCGTGCCGCCGGCGCTGCGGTCCACCACGCCGCTGTCGGCCGTCGCGACGCCGCTGCCCCCCGGCGCCGTGGTGCCGGTGGGCCTGACCGGGCGACGCGCGGTCGAGGCGGTCGCCGCCGTCGCGCGCCTCGCTCCGGTGCTGGCGGTCGTCGACGCCGGTCGGCCGGTCGGCGTGCTGCGCTCGGCCGACGTCGCCCGCGCCCTGCGCTCCTAGACTGCTCCGTCGTGACCACCCCCAGCGAGCCCGCAGCGAGCGACGACCGATCCGACACCGGCGGAGCCGCCCCGGCGCCCAGCACGGGTGCGGCGCAGCGTCGCGGGCTGCTGCGGGAGGGGGAGCGGGTCCAGCTCACCGACCCCCGTGGCCGCCTCCACACCATCACGCTCGCCGCGGGCGCCACGTTCCACACCCACAAGGGCTACTTCCGCCACGACGACCTCATCGACGCGCCCGAGGGCTCCGTCGTGACCAGCAGCGGGGGGGTCGAGTACCTGGCACTGCGCCCGCTGCTCGCCGACGCCGTCCTGTCGATGCCCCGCGGGGCAGCCGTCGTCTACCCCAAGGACGCCGGGCAGATCGTCACGATGGGGGACATCTACCCCGGCGCGCGCGTCGTGGAGGCCGGCGTGGGGTCCGGTGCGCTGACGATGTCCCTGCTCCGCGCCGTCGGCGACGGCGGCCTGCTGCACTCGATCGAGCGCCGAGAGGACTTCGCGGCGATCGCCCGCGCCAACGTGGAGACGTTCTTCGGCGGCCCGCACCCGGCGTGGCGCCTGTCGATCGGCGACCTCGCGGACGTGCTGCCGACCGTGGCGGAGCCGGGCACCGTCGACCGCGTCGTGCTCGACATGCTGGCGCCGTGGGAGAACGTCGACGCGGTCGCCCAGGCCCTGGCTCCCGGTGGGGTCCTGGTGGCGTACGTCGCGACGACCACCCAGCTGTCACGGCTGGCCGAGGGCCTGCGCGCCGACGGCCGTTTCACCGAGCCGCAGGCGTGGGAGTCGATGGTGCGCGGCTGGCACCTCGAGGGCCTGGCCGTGCGTCCCCAGCACCGCATGATCGGGCACACGGGCTTCCTCGTCACCACGCGGCGCATGGCCGACGGCGTCCAGGCGCCCGAGCGCAAGCGGCGCCCCGCGAAGGGCTCCTACCCGGCCGACGACGCCGCCTGGACGCCCGAGGAGCTGGGGGAGCGCGCCGTGTCGGACAAGAAGGTGCGGCGCGTGCGCCGCGACCTCGGGGCCACGGCGGGCGTCGCGGACGTGGCCGACCTGCCGGACGACCCGGAGGGTGACGGCGTGGCGGGAGCGGACGACGACGGGCTGTCCGGCACCTGAGCGCCATCCCGCGCCGGGGACCAGCCCGGACGTAGGGTTGAGGTGCTGCGAGGCGCACCGGACGTCGTCGGCCGACGACGCCCGGCCGGCCCCGTCGTCCAAGGAGGCACCATGAGCCAGACGCCTGAGCACGAGAACCGGCACGCCGCGGGCCCGGACCGTCCCGCCGTGGGCTCGCCGACCACGCCGTCCGCCCTGCCGTCCTCCGGAACCGTGCCCAGCACCTCCGAGCACTACGCCGAGCGGCGCCGCGCCGCCGACGACGCCCGACAGCTGGCCCTCCTCGCCGCGAAGAACGAGCGGCTCGCCGACGCGCTGCGCCAGGCCCGCGAGAAGCTCGCCGAGATGCAGGAGCAGCTGGACGAGCTGGGCCGTCCGCCCGCCACCTTCGCCACCTTCCTCGAGGCGCGTGGGGACGGGACCGCGGAGGTCATCTCCTCCGGGCGCAAGATGCAGCTGCAGGTGGCGCCGCAGGTGGAGCTCGGGACGTTGCGGCCCGGGCAGGAGGTCAAGCTCAACGAGGCGATGACCGTCGTCGAGGCGGGCGCCTACGAGAACGTCGGCGAGATCGTCACGGTGAAGGAGCTGCTCGAGGGCGGCCGCGCGCTGGTGGTCGGCCGTGCCGACGAGGAGCGGGTCGTCCGGCTCGCGGGCCAGGTGCTGGACGGGCCCCTGCGGGTGGGTGACGCGCTGACGGTCGAGTCGCGGACCGGCTTCGTCTTCGAGCGCATCCCGCGGGCCGAGGTCGAGGAGCTCGTCCTCGAGGAGGTGCCGGACATCGACTACACGGACATCGGCGGCCTCACCTCGCAGATCGAGCAGATCAAGGACGCCGTGGAGCTGCCGTTCAACCACCCGGACCTGTACCGGGAGCACGGGCTGCGCCCGCCCAAGGGCGTCCTGCTCTACGGCCCGCCCGGGTGCGGCAAGACCCTCATCGCGAAGGCGGTGGCGCGCTCCCTCGCGCAGACCCGCACCACGGTGGGACCGGACGGGACGTCCGTGCCGGCCGGGACGAGCTACTTCCTCAACGTCAAGGGCCCCGAGCTGCTCAACAAGTACGTCGGCGAGACCGAGCGGCACATCCGGCTGATCTTCGCCCGGGCCCGCGAGAAGGCCTCCCAGGGGACCCCCGTGGTCGTCTTCTTCGACGAGATGGAGTCGCTGTTCCGCACCCGCGGGACCGGCGTCTCCAGCGACGTGGAGACGACGGTCGTGCCGCAGCTGCTCAGCGAGATCGACGGCGTCGAGCGGCTCGACAACGTCATCGTCATCGGTGCCTCCAACCGCGAGGACATGATCGACCCCGCCATCCTCCGTCCCGGACGCCTCGACGTGAAGATCAAGATCGAGCGGCCGGACGCCGAGGCCGCGCGCGACATCTTCACCAAGTACCTGACGCCGGACCTGCCGCTGCACCCCGACGACCTCGCCGAGCACGGCGGCGACGCGTCGGCCGCCGTCGACGCCATGATCCAGCGGACGGTCGAGCGCATGTACGCGGAGACGTCGGAGAACGAGTTCCTCGAGGTCACGTACGCCTCGGGGGACAAGGAGGTCCTGTACTTCAAGGACTTCAGCTCCGGCGCGATGATCCAGAACGTCGTGGACCGCGCGAAGAAGTCCGCGATCAAGGAGTTCCTCGCCACGGGCACCCGCGGCATCCGGGTGGACCACCTGCTGGCGGCGTGCGTGGACGAGTTCAAGGAGAACGAGGACCTGCCGAACACGACCAACCCGGACGACTGGGCACGGATCTCCGGCAAGAAGGGCGAGCGGATCGTCTTCATCCGCACGATCGTCCAGGGCAAGGGCGGCAAGGAGGCCCACCGCTCGATCGAGACGATGACGCCCACCGGCCAGTACCTCTGACCTGCTCTCGCGGGTCCCGGCCGGAGGGTGCGGCCGGCCGAGCCCGACCGGACCCGAGCGAGCCCGGGCCGCCTGGCGCTGACCTACGCTGACGGGGTGACCGTGCGCCGGGTGATGGGGATCGAGACCGAGTTCGGCATCGTGGAACCCGGGCGGCCGCAGGCCAACCCGATGCTGCTGTCCAGCACCGTCGTCTCCGCGTACGCGGCGCTCGCAGCCGGGGCAGGGCGGGCGCGCTGGGACTACGAGGACGAGGACCCGCTGGCCGACGCCCGCGGCTTCCGCCTGCAGCGCGCGGCCGCGCACCCCTCGATGCTCACCGACGACCCGTCCCAGCCCGCCCCCTCGGGCGACGCGACCGCCGACGACGACGCCGCCGGCTGGGACGACGCGGCGGGGCCCCGGCTCGGAGCCACGCACCGCGAGCGGCCCCTCGTGGAGGAGTACGACGACCCGGGGGCCGCCACCACCATCCTGAGCAACGGCGCCCGGTTCTACGTCGACCACGCCCACCCGGAGTACTCCAGCCCGGAGGTGACCGGGCCCCGCGCCGGCGTCGTCTGGGACAAGGCGGGCGAGGAGGTGGCCCTCCAGGCGGTCCGAGCGCTCGCGGGCACACCCGGGATGCCCGACGTGGTCCTCTACAAGAACAACGTCGACGGCAAGGGCGCCTCCTACGGCACGCACGAGAACTACCTCGTCGACCGCGCGGTCCCGTTCGACGTCCTGTCGGCCGCTCTCATCCCGTTCCTCGTCACCCGGCAGGTGTTCACCGGGGCCGGCCGCGTCGGCCTGGGCCAGGCGGGGCAGTCCGCCGGGTTCCAGCTCTCCCAGCGGGCGGACTACATCGAGGCGGAGGTGGGCCTGGAGACGACACTGCGGCGGCCGATCGTGAACACCCGCGACGAGCCGCACGCGGACCGCACGCGCTGGCGCCGGCTCCACCTCATCATCGGGGACGCCACGATGCTCGAGGTGGCCACGTGGCTCCGGCTCGGCACGGCGTCCCTGGTGCTCTGGCTCGTCGAGGCGGCGCAGGCGCGACCGGACCTGCTCGGCACGGTGGCCGAGGTCGCCCTCGCGGACCCGGTCGCGGAGGTGCGCGAGGTGAGCCGCGACCTCGCGCTCACCCACCGCCTGACGCTGGCGGACGGCCGCCGGCTCACGGCGCTGGAGATCCAGCGGGTGTACCTCGAGGCCGTACGCGCCGCCGTCGGGGCCGACCTCGACGAGGAGACCCGGTCCGTGCTGGAGCGATGGGACTCGGTGCTGACGCGCCTCGCCGAGGACCCGCGTCTCTGCGCCCGCGAGGTCGAGTGGGTCGCGAAGCTGCGGCTGCTCGACGGGATGCGGCGGCGGGACCACCTCGCGTGGGACCACCCCCGGCTCGAGGCCATGGACATCCAGTGGTCGGACGTGCGTCCGGAGCGCGGGCTGTACCACCGGCTGCTCGCGGCAGGCGCGGTCGAGCGGCTGGTCGACCCGACGGAGGTCCAGGCGGCGGTCACGGAGCCGCCCACCGACACGCGCGCCTACTTCCGGGGCACGGTGGTGAGCCGGTACGGCCCCCAGGTGCGCGCCGCGAGCTGGGACTCGGTCGTCCTGGACGTGCCCGGCCTGGCGACCCTGCAGCGGATCCCGCTGCGGGACCCGTGGCGCGGCACGCGCGCGCACGTGGGGGCGCTGCTCGAGGAGTGCGCCGACGCCGGTGAGCTCGTGGCACGGTTGGCACCGGCGGCCCGCTGACGCCGACCTGAGGGCCCGCTGACCGGTGGGCCCCTCGAACGGACCACGACGGCGCACCGGTGTGCGGACACGCAGGCCAGGTGTCGGTGCGCATGCCTAGGATCGACAGTGTCCCGACCGTCCCCGGCCCGCCGGGGAGGAGGCAGGAGGTCACCATGGCCGACCAGGAGCACGTCCAGCGTCGTCACGAGGACGCGGAACCAGCCGGACCGCCCGAGAACCCGCCCGCGTCGGCGGCCCCCAGCACCCAGGCGCGCGACGCCGAGGTGGACTCCCTGCTGGAGGAGATCGACGAGGTGCTCGAGTCCAACGCGGAGTCGTTCGTGCGCGGGTTCGTGCAGAAGGGCGGTCAGTGAGCCGCGATGACCGACCTGCACGGAGCACTGCCGCCTGCCTTCCGGATGACGGGCACGTCGTCGTTCCTGGACTTCCTCGCCGCGCACGACCCGAGCCTGCTGCCGGGCGCGCGCGCCGTGCCTGCCGGTGAGGTGAGCGCGCCGCACGGCACGACGATCGTCGCGCTCGCCTTCGACGGCGGCGTCGTCATGGCCGGCGACCGGCGCGCGACGGCCGGGTCGATGATCGCCAGCCGCACGATCGAGAAGGTGTTCCCGGCCGACGAGTACTCCGCCGTGGGCATCGCCGGCACGGCCGGGCTCGCCCTGGAGCTCGTCCGGCTCTTCCAGCTCGAGCTGGAGCACTACGAGAAGATCGAGGGCTCGCTCCTCTCGCTGGAGGGCAAGGCGAACCGGCTCGCGACCATGGTGCGGGGAAGCCTCGGGATGGCCATGCAAGGCCTCGCGGTCGTCCCGCTCTTCGGCGGGTACGACCTGGACGCGGGCACCGGGCGGATCTTCTCGTTCGACGTGACGGGCGGTCGGTACGAGGAGCGGGAGCACCACGCCGTCGGTTCCGGCTCGGTCTTCGCCCGCGGCTCCCTGAAGAAGCTGTGGCGCCCCGGCATGGGCGTGCCCGAGGCGATCCGCACCGCGGTGCACGCCCTGGTCGACGCCGCGGACGACGACTCGGCCACGGGCGGGCCCGACACGCTGCGGCGGATCTACCCCGTCGTCGCGACGGTGACGGCGTCCGGGTACCTGCGGGTGCCGGACGCCGACCTCGCGGACGTCTGCCGCGAGGTCGACGCCCTCCGGCAGCGCACCGAGGGAGCGGGGGAGCCGACATGACCATGCCGTTCTACGTCTCGCCCGAGCAGCTCATGAAGGACCGGGCGGACTACGCGCGCAAGGGGATCGCGCGCGGCCGGTCGGTGGTCGTCGTGGCGTACGACGACGGCATCGCGTTCGCCACCGAGAACCCCTCGCGGGCCCTGCACAAGATCTCGGAGATCTACGACCGCATCGCCTTCGCGGCGGTCGGCAAGTACAACGAGTTCGAGAACCTGCGGGTCGCCGGCGTGCGCTACGCCGACCTGCGCGGCTACTCCTACGACCGCTCGGACGTCACCGCCCGCGGGCTCGCCAACGCCTACGCCCAGACGCTCGGCACCGTCTTCACGACCGAGTCCAAGCCGCTCGAGGTCGAGCTCGTCGTCGCGGAGGTCGGCGACTCGGCCGACGAGGACCAGGTCTACCGCCTGTCGTACGACGGATCGGTCGCGGACGAGCGCGGACACGTCGTCCTCGGCGGTCAGGCGGAGCTGCTCGCCGAGCGGCTCGAGGAGGGGTGGCGCCCGGGCATGGCCCTCGCCGAGGTCGTGAGCCTCGCCGTCGACGTCCTCGGGACGCAGCCGGAGGGACCCGTCCGCGTGCTGGAGCCGGCACAGCTCGAGGTCGCGGTCCTGGACCGGACACGCCCGCGCCGGGCCTTCCGCCGCCTGCCGGCCGTGCTGCTCGCCGACCTCCTGGCCGCCGACGTGGGCGAGGGCTGACGCGTGGACCGCCGGATCTTCGGCCTGGAGACCGAGTACGGCGTCACGTGCGCGGTCGACACCGGCCGGGGGCTGTCGGCGGACGAGGTCGCGCGCTACCTGTTCCGCAAGGTCGTCGCGTGGGGCCGCTCGTCCAACGTGTTCCTGCGCAACGGGTCGCGGCTGTACCTCGACGTGGGCTCGCACCCCGAGTACGCCACCGCCGAGTGCGACGACATCCGGGACCTCGTCGCCCACGACCGGGGTGGGGAGCGGATCCTCGAGGGGCTCGTGGCCGACGCCCAGCAGCGGCTGGAGCACGAGGGCCTGCCGGGGCGGATCCACCTGTTCAAGAACAACACCGACTCGGCCGGGAACTCCTACGGGTGCCACGAGAACTACCTGGTGCGGCGCCAGGGCGACTTCGGCCGGCTCGCCGACGTCCTCGTCCCGTTCCTCATCACTCGCCAGGTCCTCACCGGCGCCGGGAAGGTCCTGCCCACGCCGCGCGGCGCCGTGTACTGCCTCTCCCAGCGCGCGGACCACATCTGGGAGTCGGTCTCGAGCGCCACGACGAGGTCGCGCCCCATCATCAACACGCGCGACGAGCCGCACGCGGACGCCGAGTCCTACCGCCGGCTGCACGTCATCGTCGGCGACTCCTCGATGGCGGAGCCCACGACGCTGCTCAAGACCGGCGCGACGGACCTCGTCCTGCGGCTGGTCGAGGCCGGCGTCCCGATGCGGGAGATCGGTCTCGAGAACCCCATGCGCGCGATCCGGGAGATCAGCCACGACATGTCGGGACACGCGCAGGTGCGCCTGACCAGCGGTCGCACCGCGACCGCCATCGACATCCAGGAGGAGTACCTCGGGCGGGTCCAGGAGTTCGTGGCCCAGTCCGTGGAGCCGACCGACGTCATCAAGCGCACGCTCGACCTGTGGGAGCGGGGCCTGCGTGCCCTGCGCACCGGCGACCTGTCGCTCGTCGACCGCGAGCTGGACTGGGTGATCAAGCACCGGCTCATCGAGCGGTACCGCGCCAAGCACGACCTCGGGCTCGACGACCCGCGGGTGGCCCGGCTCGACCTGGCCTACCACGACATCTCCCGCACCGAGGGGCTGTACAACCTCCTGGCCGCCCGCGGCATGGTCGAGCGGGTCGTCACGGACCTGGACACCTTCGAGGCCACGGCGGTGCCGCCCCAGACGACCCGGGCGAAGCTCCGTGGGGACTTCGTGCGCCGTGCGCAGGAGGCGCGGCGGGACTACACCGTCGACTGGGTGCACCTGAAGCTCAACGACCAGGCCCAGCGGACCGTGCTCTGCAAGGACCCCTTCCGCAGCGTGGACGAGCGCGTCGAGAGGCTCCTGGAGTCGATGTGACCGGCGCCGGCGGACCGCCCGACCGGGTCCGCGCCGGCCGCCGACGCCGCCGGTCGGCCGCCGTCCCGGCGCCGTCGACCATGCCGTCGACCACCCAGCCGGCGCGCAGCCGGACCCCGTACAGTTCCTGACCGTGCCCGCCGTCACGACCACCCGCAGGAGGCCACGCGTGCGCCGTCGACCCGCCGTGACCACGGTCGTGCTCGCGCTCGTCGTGGGCCTGGCCGCGTGCACCACCGAGCCGGAGCCGACGGGCGAGGTCACCGTGCAGGGCGAGGCCGGCAGCGCTCCCGACCTCGTCTACGAGACGCCCCTCGTCGTCGCCGAGCCGACCGTGGAGGTGCTCGCCGAGGGCGACGGGCCCGAGCTCGTCGACGGCGAGCCGGTGCTCGTCGACTACTACGCCGAGGACGGCTCGGACGGCACGGTGGTGGGGGAGACCTACTCCTCCGAGCCGAAGCCGTACCTGCTGAGCGCCGAGTCGCTCGGCGTGGCCATCCACGACGCCCTGCAGGGCAGGACCGTCGGGTCGCGCATCCTCCACCTCGTGCCCCCGGAGGGCGACCGTGGCGGTCCGACCGTCGCCGTCTACGACATCCTGCCGACCCGCGCGTCGGGCGAGCCCGTCGAGCCCCGCGAGGGTCTGCCCACCGTCACGCTGGCGGACGACGGCGAGCCCGAGATCGAGGTGCCCCCGACGGCACCGCCGGAGGACCTCGTGGTGCAGCCGCTGCTGCGCGGCTCGGGCCCCCAGGTGCAGCCCGGCCAGGTGATCATCGTCCAGTACAAGGGCGTGACGTGGTCCGACGGCACCGTCTTCGACTCCAGCTGGGACGACGGCGAGCTCCCCACACCGTTCCCCATCGGGGTCAACTCGGTCCTGCCGGGCTGGGACCTGGGTCTCGTGGAGCAGACGGTCGGGTCGCAGGTGCTGCTGGTCGTCCCGCCGCGCCTGGGCTTCGGCGCCGGGGACACCGAGCTCGCCGACGAGACCCTCGTGTTCGTGGTGGACATCCTCGCCGCCCGGGGCGGCCCGACGGAGGTGGAGAGCTGATGGCTGTCGCGGTCCGGGTCATCCCGTGCCTGGACGTCGACGCGGGCCGTGTGGTCAAGGGCGTCAACTTCCAGGACCTGCAGGACGCCGGTGACCCCGTCGGGCTGGCGCGCCGCTACGACCTCGAGGGCGCCGACGAGATCACGTTCCTCGACGTGTCGGCGTCGTCGTCGGACCGCAGCACCACCTACGACATCGTGAGCAGGACGGCCGAGGAGATCTTCGTGCCGCTGACGGTCGGCGGCGGCGTCCGCACCACCGAGGACGTCGACCGGCTCCTGCGGGCGGGCGCCGACAAGGTGGGCGTCAACACGGCGGCGATCGCCCGGCCGCAGCTCATCTCCGAAATCGCCCGGCGCTTCGGCAGCCAGGTGCTCGTGCTGTCCCTGGACGCGCGCCGCGTGGTCGACGGGCCGCCCACGCCGTCCGGCTACGAGGTCACCACGCACGGCGGACGGCGCGGCACGGGGATCGACGCGGTGGCCTGGGCCCGTCAGGCGGTCGAGCTCGGCGCCGGTGAGGTGCTCCTCAACTCCATGGACGCCGACGGCACCAAGGACGGCTTCGACCTGCAGATGCTCGCGGACGTGCGCCGGGAGGTGCAGGTGCCGCTCATCGCCAGCGGCGGCGCCGGGACGGTCGAGCACTTCGTCCAGGCCGCCCGGGCCGGCGCCGACGCGCTGCTCGCGGCGAGCGTGTTCCACTTCGGCGTGCTGACCGTCGGCGACGTCAAGGCGGCCCTGCGCGACGCGGACGTCCCCGTCCGCTGACGCACGCCGGACGCGCGGTCCCCACGACCCGCGCTGCGTCAAGCCGTCACGAGGACTGGGGGCGGAACGCCTCCAGCGCGGCGAGCTGTTCCGGGCTCCCGGTCACCTCGACGTGCGCGACCGCGGGGCGCTCGTAGGCCCACAGCAGCAGCTCGCCGACGTCACCGTGCACCGTGGCAGGAGCGTCCCCACGGGGCCCCGCCCGCAGGACCTGGTCGCCGTCGGTCAGCACCACGGGGACGGGCGCACGGCCCAGCAGCAACGGCGCCATCCGGCGCAGTGCCGTCCACAGCGCCGCCGTGTGCCGGGCCTCCCGGGGGCGTCCCGGCACGGCTCGCCCGTCGGCACCGCCACGGCGCACGTCCTCGGTGTGCACGAAGTACTCCGCGAGCTGCGCCGGGTCGCCCGCCCACCGCAGCGGGCTCCAGACGGGCGGGCCCTCGGCGAGCCGGTGCAGCAGCGCCTCCCAGGCCGCGGGGGTCGCCGCGCGCGCACCGACCTCCTGCGTGCGGCGCTCCGTCCGGGCCGCCAGCGGCGGCACGACGACGCCCGCGGCGGTGAGCGGGTCGCGCTCCCGCAGGACGAGGTGGGCGGCGAGCTGCTCCGTCCGCCAGCCGTCGCAGAGGGTGGGTGCGCCGGGCCCGGCCTCGCGCAGGGCCGCGACGACGGCGGCGCGTTCCAGGGGGTGCCACGACATGCCGGTCATGCTCGCACGCACGTCGACCGCCGACCTGAGAACGGCCCGTCGGGGGTGGAGGCGCGCGGCCGAGCCCGGCCGGAGCAGTCGCTGAGCGCGGACCGGACGCTTCTTGCGGTGCGTGCAAGAATCGTTTCGACCCCCTCGTCAGGAAGGACCCGTGTGCGCGCGCGCTCCCAGCCCAGCAGGTCGGTGCCCCGCGCCGGCCGGCCCGCGGCGCTGACCGGCGGCACCGTCCGGCGGTCCCTGCACCTCATCGGCCGCGGCATGGCCTCCCAGCCGCGCACGTACGTCCTCGCGGTCATCACCTCGGCGCTGTTCGGAGCCCTCACCGTCGCGGTGAGCCAGCTCCTCGGCTGGGCGACGGACGCCGTCGTCGTGCCGGCGCTGGAGGGCGACGCCCTGGCCCGGGGGCGGCTCGGGTGGGCCGGCCTCGCGCTCGTCGGCGTCGCCGTCACCCTGGCGCTGTCCGTCGCGGGCCGGCGCATCTTCGCCGGCATCGGCTACGCGGACATCCAGGCGGACCACCGCCGAGCGGTCACCCGCCAGTACGTCCGGCTGCCCATGTCCTGGCACCGCGCGCACCCGACGGGCCAGCTGCTGTCCAACGCGAGCTCGGACGTCGAGGCGGCGACCGGGGTGTTCAACCCGCTGCCGTTCGCCATCGGCGTCGTGGCGATGATCCTCGTCGCGGCGGTGGCGCTCTTCGCCGTCGACCCGTGGATCGCGGTGACGGCCCTCGCGGTGCTGCCGCTGGCGGTCCTCGCGAACTTCGTCTTCCAGCGGTACATGTCCCCGGCCGCCACGCGCGCGCAGCAGCTCCGGGCGGAGGTGGCGGACGTCGCGCACGAGAGCTTCGAGGCGGCCCTGCTGGTCAAGTCGCTCGGCACCGAGGACCGCGAGGCCGAGCGGTTCTCCGAGCGCGCCCACACCCTGCGTGCCGCCAACGTCCGCGTCGGCACCATCCGCGCCGTGTTCGACCCCGTCATCGACCTGCTGCCGAGCCTCGGCACCCTCCTCGTCCTGCTCGTCGGCGCGAACCGCGCGGCGGCGGGGGCGGTCGACACCGGTGGCATCGTCTCGGCGGCCTACCTGCTGACCCTCATGGCCGTGCCCGTGCGCGCGTTCGGCTGGGTCCTCGGCGAGCTCCCGCGCGGGCTCGTCGGCCACGACCGCATCGCCCGCGTGCTCGACGCCGAGGGCGAGCTGGCGCCCGGTCGCCGCCCCCTCCCCGGCGGCGGCACCGGCCTGGCGGTCCGCATGGAGGACGTCGGCGTGCAGGTGGACGGACCGACCGGCCCCGCGCACCTGCTGCACGACGTCACGCTCGAGGTCCGGCCCGGCAGCACGGTCGCCGTCGTCGGCGCGACGGGCGCCGGGAAGACGACGCTCGTGTCCCTCCTGAGCCGCCTGCAGGACCCCTCGACCGGCCGGGTCCTCCTGGACGGGGCCGACCTGCGCGACGTCGCCGCCGAGGACCTCACCCGCCAGGTCGCCCTCGTCGCCCAGAACGCCTTCCTCTTCGAGGACACCGTGCGCGCGAACGTCACGCTCGCGGACGCCGACGACCCGGACGCCCCCGACGACGAGGCGGTGTGGGCGGCGCTGCGCCTGGCGCGCGTCGACGACGTCGTCCGAGCCCTGCCCGACGGGCTGGACGCGCCGCTCGGTGAGCGCGGCGCCAACCTCTCGGGGGGCCAGCGCCAGCGCATCGCGATCGCGCGGGCCCTGGTGCGCCGGCCGCGCCTGCTCGTCCTCGACGACGCGACCTCGGCCGTCGACCCCCGCGTGGAGCAGGAGATCCTCGCCGGCTTCCGGCGCACCGACGGTGCCGGGGCGACGGTCGTCATGGTCGCCTACCGGATGGCGTCGGTCCTGCTCGCCGACGAGGTCGTCCACCTCGACGGCGGGACCGTCGTGGACCGGGGGACCCACGAGGACCTGCTCCGCCGTGACCCCGGGTACCGCGAGCTCGCGACCGCCTACCTGCAGGAGTCGGCGCGGCGCGCCGAGGCGCTGGAGGAGGCCCGATGAGCAGCGCGACGACGGGCGCCCGAGGGGCGCGGGGCCCGGGCACGGCGACCGCGGACGGCGTCCGCCTGGAGACCACGAGTGCGCTCGGACCCTGGGCGACCCTGCGTCGCGGCGTGCGGATCTCGCCGCAGCTGCTCGACGGGCTGACCCTGACCGTCCTGCTCGCGCTCGTCGCCGCGGGCGGACGGGTCGTCGTGCCGATCGCCGTCCAGCAGACGGTGGACACCGGCATCCTCGGCGCGGGTGGGCCGGACACCGGCCGCGTGGGGCTCCTCGTGGCCGGAGCGGCCGCCTGCCTCGTCCTCGCCGGCGTCGCGTCGGCGCTGGTCAACGTGCGGCTCTTCCGCTCCAGCGAGGCGGGCCTGGCGCAGCTGCGCACGCGGGCGTTCCGTCACGTGCACGACCTGTCGTCGCTGACGCAGAACACGGAGCGCCGCGGGAGCCTCGTCTCCCGCGTGACGAGCGACGTCGACACCATCTCGCTGTTCGTGCAGTGGGGCGGGATCATGCTGCTCGTCTCGGTGCTGCAGATCGCGGTGGCGACGGTCCTCATGCTCGTCTACTCCTGGCAGCTGACGCTCGTCGTCTGGGCGTCGTTCGTGCCGCTCATCCTCCTGCTGCGACCGGCGCAGCGGCGCGTCAGCGACGCGTACGCGCAGGTGCGCGTCAAGGTCGGCGCCATGCTCGGCGCCATCTCGGAGTCGGTCGTGGGTGCGGAGACGATCCGCGCGTACGGTGTGGGCGCCCGCACGCAGCGCTCGATCGACCGGGCGGTGCGCGCGACCCGGGACGCCATGGTCCGCGCCCAGACCCGCGTCGCGCTCGTCTTCTCCAGCGGCGTCCTCGTCGCGAACGCCGTGCTCGCCGCCGTCGTCGTCGTCGGCACGCTGCTCGGGGTCGACGGAGGGCTGAGCGTCGGGCAGCTGCTCGCGTTCCTCTTCCTGGTCCAGCTCTTCACCGGCCCCGTCCAGATGGCGACGGAGATCCTCAACGAGCTCCAGAACGCGTTGGCGGGGTGGCGCCGCGTCATCGGCGTCATCGACACCGAGGCGGAGGTCACCGACGGGCCCGACGCCGTCGACAGCCCGCGCGGGCCCGCCGCCTTCGCCCTCCGCGACGTGTCGTACGCCTACCCCGGCGGCCCGCTGGTCCTGCGCGACGTGGAGCTGGAGCTGCCGCGCCAGGCGAAGGTCGCCGTCGTGGGCCGGACCGGTTCGGGCAAGACGACCCTCGCGAAGCTGCTCACCCGCATGGCGGACCCGGTGTCGGGCCACGTCGAGCTCGACGGCGTGGACCTGCGCGACATCAGCCTGCGGAGCCTGCGCCACCGCGTCGTGCTCGTCCCGCAGGAGGGCTTCCTCTTCGACGGGACGCTCGCGGAGAACGTCGCCTACGGCGCCCGCGACGTGTTCGCGGACGACGACGCCGCGGCGCGCGACCGCGCGGCGGGACGCGCCTTCGCCGACCTGGGTCTGGAGGACTGGCTCGAGGCGCTGCCCGGCGGCCTGCACGCCGACGTCGGCCAGCGCGGTGAGCGCCTCTCCGCGGGGGAGCGGCAGCTCGTGGCCCTCGCCCGCGCCCACCTCGCCGACGCCGACTACCTCGTCCTCGACGAGGCGACGAGCGCGGTCGACCCGGCCACCGAGGTCCGGATCGCGCGGGCGCTGGACCAGCTCACCGCGGGGCGCGGCACCCTCACGATCGCCCACCGGCTGTCGACGGCCGAGGCGGCGGACGTCGTGGTCGTGGTCGACGAGGGCCGCGTCGTGCAGGTGGGGCACCATGCCGCGCTCCTCGGGCAGGAGGGGCCGTACGCGGCGATGCACGCCGCGTGGCTCTCCCAGACGCGCTGAACCGGGCAGGGGAGCGGTGTTCGGACGGCTTCGGGACGCGCCGCCGCGACGTGGCAGGATCGTCCGGTGCCTGAGAACGACCCGTCCGACGACCGACACGTCACCGCCCTGGACCCGACCGTCGCCGCCCGCCTCAAGCGGGACGAGGCGGGACTGGTGTGCGCCGTCGTGCAGCAGCACGACACGGGGGAGGTCCTCATGGTCGGGTGGATGGACGACGAGGCCCTGCACCGCACCCTGACGACGGGCCGGGTGACGTTCTGGAGCCGGTCCCGGCAGCAGTACTGGCGCAAGGGGGACACCTCCGGCCACGTGCAGCACGTGCGCTCGGTGGCGCTGGACTGCGACGGCGACGCCGTGCTCGTCCGGGTCGACCAGGTGGGCGCGGCCTGCCACACGGGCACGCGGACGTGTTTCGAGGCGGGCGGGGACCTCGGTGCGGTCGTCGGCGGCACGCTGGGTGCGACGACGGCGGAGCAGCGGTGACCGGCGACGGACCGGCCCTGCCGACGACGGACGGGGCCGCCGTGGGCGCCGGCGTCGCCGACGACGCCCCCGGCCCCGGGGACCTCGCCTGGGGGTCGACGTGGCCGCACCTGACGACGTTCCGCGAGCTGGCGCGTCGGCGCCGGGTCGTCCCCGTCGTGCGCAGGCTCCTCGCCGACGACGTGACCCCGGTGGGGCTGTACCGGACGCTGGCGCAGGGCCGCCCGGGGACGTTCATCCTCGAGTCCGCGGAGGTCGACGGGACGTGGGCGCGCTACTCCTTCGTCGGCGTGCGCTCGCGTGCGACGCTCACCGTGGCGGACGGCGAGGCGACGTGGACCGGTGACGTGCCGGTCGGCGTGCCCCGGTCGGGCGACGTGCTGGACGTCCTGGGCGAGACGCTGGAGGTTTTGCGCACCCCGGCGATCGCCGGTCTGCCGCCGCTCACCGGTGGCCTGGTCGGGGCCATGGGATGGGACGTCGTGCGGCACTGGGAACCGACGCTGCCCGCGAAGGCGCCGGACGAGCTCGGCGTGCCGGAGCTGACCCTCTGCCTCGCGACGGACCTCGCCGTCGTCGACCACGTCGACGGCTCCGTCTGGCTCGTCGCGAACGCCATCAACTTCGACGCCACGGACGAGCGCGTCGACGAGGCGCACGCCGACGCCGTCGCCCGGCTGGACGCCATGCAGGCGGCGCTCGCCGAGCCGGTCCGCGTCCCCCCGTCGGTGCTGGGGGACGGGGAGGAGCCGGAGCTGGAGTTCCGCAGCACTCGCGCGGAGTTCGAGGAGGCGGTCCGGGCCGGGAAGGACGCGATCCGCGAGGGCGAGGTCTTCCAGGTCGTCCTCTCCCAGCGGCTCGACCTCGCGTGCCCCGCGACGCCCCTGGACGTCTACCGCGTGCTCCGCACGATCAACCCGAGCCCGTACATGTACTGCTTCCAGCTGCGTGACGCGGCGGGCAAGGACTTCGCCGTCGTCGGCTCGAGCCCGGAGACGCTGGTCAAGGTGACCGACGGGCGCGTGCTCACCTACCCCATCGCAGGCTCGCGCCCGCGGGGGGACGGCCCGGAGGAGGACGCCGCGCTGGCCGAGGAGCTGCTGGCGGACCCGAAGGAGCGGGCGGAGCACATCATGCTCGTCGACCTCTCCCGCAACGACCTGGTCAAGGTGTGCGTGCCGACGAGCGTCGAGGTCGTCGAGCTCATGGCCGTCAAGCGGTTCAGCCACATCATGCACATCTGCTCGACCGTGGTCGGCCGTCTGCGGCCCGGCGCGACGGCCCTGCAGACGCTCGCGGCCACGTTCCCCGCCGGGACGCTGTCCGGCGCGCCGAAACCTCGGGCGATCGCCCTCATCGACGAGCTGGAGCCGGCCCGGCGCGGGATCTACGGCGGGACGGTCGGCTACTTCGACTTCGCGGGCAACATGGACATGGCCATCGCCATCCGGACGGCGCTCATCCGCGACGGCCGTGCCAGCGTGCAGGCGGGAGGCGGGATCGTCGCGGACTCCGTCGAGGCCCTGGAGTACGCGGAGTCGCGGAACAAGGCCGCCGCCGCGGTCCGTGCCGTGCAGGTCGCGTCGCGGCTGCGGACCGCGACCCGCGGATGACCGTGCCCGCCCGCACCGGAGGGCGGGCGCTCCCCGACCGCCGGCGCGCCGTGGTCGGTGCCCTCGCGCTCGGTGCCGTCGCCCTCGCCGCGACGGCGACGACCTGGGTGCGCGCCACGACGTCGAGCGCGCTGCGGTCGCAGGTCGCCCTCGCCGTGCCGGGCTCCGACGCCGCGGCGGCGTCCGCGGCGGGCGCCCTCGTCGTCGTCGCCGCGGCCCTCGCCATGGCCCTCGGTGGCCGCTGGGGAGCCCGGGTGGCCGGGGTCGGCGTCGTCCTCGGCGGCGTGCTCGTCGTGGCGTCGGCCGCCGGGGTGCTGGCCGACCCGCAGGCGCCGGCGGCCTCCGCGGCACAGCGCGCGGTGGGAGTCGGCACCCTCGAGGGCGCCGCGACGACGACGGCCGCGGTGTGGGTCGCGCTGGTGGCCGGCGGGATCGCCGTCGTCGTCGGCCTGCTGGCCGTCGGTGCGGCGGGACGCTGGTCGCGCGGCGGGAGGCGGCACGACCGGCCCACCGGCACCGCGACCGCGGAGCCGGCCCCCGACCGTCCTGACGCGACGGCGGGTCCCGAAGCGACCGGACCCGCCGGCCGGAGGGTCGACGACCAGGACGCCTGGGACGCCCTCAGCCGGGGCGAGGACCCCACATGAGGACACGTCGCCCGCAGGTCCCCACGACGCCACGGCGGCCCCCGCCGTTCGATAGGGTGCGCCCAGTCCACGAAAGGCACGAAGGCAATGGCTGACGATTCCCTCGACAGAACGACGGAGCGGGTCCACCTCCCGGTGGCGTCACCGCCGCGCAACCACGGTCACACGCTGGCCGCGTGGGTGACGGTCATCGTCATCATGTCCGGTGCCGTGACCGCGGCGCTCGCCGTGCTGTTCTCCATGCCCTGGCTGTTCTGGGTGGGCATGGCGATCGTCGTCGTCGGCGGCGTCGTGGGCTACGTCCTGAAGATGCTCGGCTTCGGGCAGCCGACGTCGGGCAGCGGGACGTCGCGGGGCCGGGGCACCGCCGCCGGCCGGACATCCGACTGATCTCGAGGGAGAGAGCACGTGAGCAACCCGACCGGTCCTCAGGACCCGTACGGACAGCAGGGGGACGGGTCCTCGTGGACCCCGGGGCAGGCCGGAGGGTCGTCCTCGGGACCGGGTCAGGGCAGCGGGCCGTCGTGGGGCCAGGGACAGGGCGGCGCACCCGGCGGTGACATGGGAGGCGGGTACTCCGCCCCGCCGCCCCCGCCGGGCTACTACGGCGGCGGCGCCGGCGGTCCGATGTTCTCGGGCACCGAGAAGAACAACCTCGGGGTGTGGGCGCTCGTCCTCGGCATCCTCGGACTGGTGTGCTGCGGCTTCGTCACCGCGATCCCCGCCGTCATCCTCGGCAACAAGTCGAAGGAGGCCGCCGCCATGGGGCAGGCCGACAACGGTGGCCTGGGCCAGGCGGGCGTGGTCCTCGGCTGGATCGGCATCGTGTGGGGCGTCCTGGCCCTCATCTGGCTCTTCTTCCTCGGTGGCATGGCCGTGATCACGGAGGTGTCGACGGGGACCGGCACCGGGTTCTGAGCGCACCGGATCGCGACCCACCGGGCCCGAGCGCACCGTGCACCGCCGCACCCTCGACGCCCCCGCGGACCGGGACCCCGGCCCGCGGGGCCTCGTCGTGCCCGGGTCGGGCCGCCCGTCCTCCGGCCCGGCCGCGCGACCCGCATGGCTCGCCCCGGCCGCCGTCGGCGTGCTGACGACGGCGGCCACGGTCGCCCTCGCGGTCCGCACGCCCTACGCCGGCGGCAGCTACGGCGCGTGCCCGTTCCTGGCGCTGACCGGGCTGTGGTGCCCGGCGTGCGGCGGGCTGCGCGCGGTGCACGACCTCGCGCGCCTCGACGTCGCGGGCGCGTGGGGCATGAACCCGCTCCTCGTGCTCGCGGTGCCGCTGCTCGTCGCGGCGTGGGGGCTGTGGCTCGCCCGGAGCACCGGGCGGCTGCGGCCGGTCGGCGGGCGCGCCTGGCCGGACCGTCTCGCCCGGATCGCCGGGGGTGCCCGGTCGGCCCGAGCCGCGTGGGCCGTGCTGGCCCTCGCGACCGTGTTCACGATCGCACGCAACGTCCCGGCGCTGGAGCCGTGGCTCGCGCCGGTGTGACGTCTCGCGACCGTGCCGCGCACGGCGGTCCGGCAGGCGGGCGTGGCGTGGGCCACATCCCGGCGGCCCTACGATGGCGGAGGTGGAGCGGCGGGGGAGCCGCATCCCGACGGGAGGTGTGGCGATGACGGTCCTGGACGACATCGTCGCGGGAGTGCGGCAGGACCTGGCGGAGCGCGAGGCCCGGACGCCCCTGACGGCGGTCAAGGAACGTGCAGCCCGTGTCCCGGGCGCGAAGGAGTGCCTGGGTCGGCTGCACGACGAGGAGGCCGTCGGCGTCATCGCCGAGGTGAAGCGGTCCAGCCCGAGCAAGGGGGCCCTGGCGGCGATCACGGACCCGGCGCAGCTCGCCACGCAGTACGAGCTCGGCGGGGCCGCGGCCATCTCGGTCCTCACGGAGCAGCGGCGGTTCGGCGGGAGCCTCGCCGACCTCGACGCCGTCCGTGCCGCCGTGGACGTCCCGGTCCTGCGCAAGGACTTCGTCGTCACGCCGTACCAGGTCTGGGAGGCGCGCGCGCACGGCGCGGACCTCGTGCTGCTCATCGTGGCCGCCCTCGAGCAGACGGTCCTCACGTCGCTCGTGGAGCGCGTGCACTCCCTCGGCATGACGGCCCTCGTGGAGGTGCACGACGAGGAGGAGGTCTCCCGCGCCCTGGACGCCGGCGCACGCTGCGTCGGCGTCAACGCCCGCAACCTCAAGACGCTCGAGATCGACCGGACGACGTTCGCCCGCCTCGCGCCCCTCATCCCGGACGGCGTGGTGCGGATCGCGGAGTCCGGCGTCCGAGGTCCTCACGACGTCATGGACTACGCGCGGTCGGGTGCCGACGTGGTCCTGGTCGGCGAGAGCCTCGTCACCGGCCGCGACCCGCGGGACGCCGTCGCCGACCTCGTCGCCGCCGGGGCGCACCCCTCGCTGCGGGCCGTCCGGCACTGACGGCGAGCCGGGCGCTGGACGAGTCCTGAGACGCGGCGGGAGCAGCACCGCGGGCGGACGAGAATCGTCACGTCCCTCCTTGCCGGCCGCGCGTGGCCGGTGGCCACGACGGGGGGACAGCACGAGCCGGCCCCAGCAGCCCCAGCCCAGCACGACAGGGACGACGCACGACCAGGAGTGGACCAGCCCATGACGCAGCAGAGCGCGGAGCAGCCGACGACCCTCGCCGGGGGGCGGCACGGTCCCCCCGAGCCCGAGCTCGGCCCCTTCGCCGCCCTCGCCGGCTCCGGCCCGTACTTCGGCGACTTCGGCGGGCGGTTCGTGCCCGAGGCGCTCATCGAGGCGCTGGACGAGCTGGACAGCGAGTACGCCAAGGCGAAGGCCGACCCCACGTTCGCCGACGAGCTGTCGTCGCTGCACCGCACCTACACGGGCCGGCCGAGCATCATCACCGAGGTGCCGCGCTTCGCCGAGCACTGCGGCGGCGTGCGCGTCGTGCTCAAGCGCGAGGACCTGAACCACACCGGATCGCACAAGATCAACAATGTGCTGGGCCAGGCGCTGCTCACCCGTCGTCTGGGCAAGAAGCGCGTGATCGCGGAGACCGGCGCCGGCCAGCACGGCGTCGCGACGGCCACCGCGGCCGCCCTCTTCGACCTCGAGTGCGTCATCTACATGGGCGAGGAGGACACCCGGCGCCAGGCGCTCAACGTCGCACGGATGCGCCTGCTCGGGGCCGAGGTGGTCCCGGTGACGACGGGCTCCCGCACCCTCAAGGACGCCATCAACGAGGCGCTGCGCGACTGGGTCACCAACGTCGGGACGACCAACTACGTGTTCGGGACCGTCGGCGGGCCGCACCCGTTCCCTGCGATGGTCCGCGACCTGCAGCGCATCATCGGTGTCGAGGCGCGGGCGCAGGTGCTGGAGCTCACGGGCCGCCTGCCCGACGCCGTCACCGCGTGCGTCGGTGGCGGCTCCAACGCGATCGGCATCTTCCACGCGTTCCTCGACGACCCGGGGGTCCGGCTGCTCGGGTTCGAGGCCGGCGGTGACGGCGTCGAGACCGGTCGCCACGCCGCGACGATCACGGGCGGTGCGCCCGGCGTCCTGCACGGCGCACGCTCCTTCCTCCTCCAGGACGACGACGGCCAGACGATCGAGAGCCACTCGATCTCCGCCGGGCTGGACTACCCGGGTGTGGGCCCGGAGCACGCGTGGCTGGCCAGCATCGGCCGGGCCGAGTACCGGCCGGTGACGGACGCCGAGGCCATGGAGGCGTTCCGCCTGATGTGCCGGACGGAGGGCATCATCCCGGCCATCGAGTCCGCGCACGCCCTCGCCGGCACGATGCGCCTCGGGCGGGAGCTGGCGGAGGCCGGGCACGGCGACGCCGTCGTGCTGGTGAACCTGTCCGGCCGTGGCGACAAGGACGTGGAGACCGCGGCGCGGTACTTCGACCTGCTCGACGAGGGAGCGCCGCAGTGACGACGGAGCAGGCGACGAGCGACCAGGGGACCGGCCGGCACCGGGCCGGCGAGCCGGTGACCAGCAGGACCGGGGAGCGCCTCGACGCGCTGCGGGCGGAGGGCCGCGCCGCGCTCGTCGGCTACCTGCCGGTCGGCTTCCCCGACGTCGACGGGTCGATCGCCGCCGCCACGGCGATGGTGGAGGCGGGCGTCGACGTGGTCGAGCTCGGCGTGCCGTACTCGGACCCGGTGATGGACGGCCTCGTCATCCAGGGCGCCGTCGAGAAGGCGCTGGCCGGCGGGGTCAGGGTGCGGGACACCTTCCGCGTCGTGGAGGCGGTCGCCGCCACCGGCGCTCCCGTCCTGGTGATGACCTACTGGAACCCGGTTGTGCGGTACGGGGTCGACGCCTTCGCGCGTGACGTGGCGGCCGCCGGGGGAGCGGGCCTCATCACGCCCGACCTCATCCCCGACGAGGCCGCCGACTGGCTGACCGCGTCCGACGCGCACGGGCTGGACCGGGTCTTCCTCGTGGCCCCCAGCTCGACCCCGGAGCGCCTCGCCCTCACGGCCGGCGCGAGCCGTGGCTTCGTCTACGCCGCGTCGACCATGGGTGTCACGGGCACGCGGGCGAGCGTCGGGTCGGACGCCGAGCGCCTCGTCCGCGACACGCGCGCCGCCGGCGCCGGTCACGTGTGCGTCGGTCTGGGCGTGAGCACCGGGGAGCAGGCCGCGGAGGTGGCCGGCTACGCCGACGGCGTCATCGTGGGCAGCGCGTTCGTCCGCGCCCTCGCCGAGGGCGACCGGGAGGCCGGCCTCGCCGGGCTGCGCCGCGTCGTCGGCGAGCTCGCGTCGGGTGTCCGGTCGGTGACCCGGTGACCGGGCTCGCGGCGCGGCTGCCCGCGGCCATCCCCAGCCCCCCGGAGTCCGTCTGGTACCTCGGCCCGGTCCCGCTGCGCGCCTACGCGCTGGCGATCCTCGCGGGGATCGTCGCCGCCGTCTGGCTCACGCAGCGGCGCTGGGCCGCGCGCGGCGGCGACCCCGAGACCGTGCTGGAGGTCGCGTACTGGGCGGTGCCGTTCGGCATCGTCGGCGGCCGGATCTACCACGTCTTCTCCTCGCCCGACGCGTACTTCGGCGCGGACGGCGACCCGGTCAAGGCCTTCGCCATCTGGGAGGGCGGCCTGGGGATCTGGGGCGCGATCGCCCTCGGCGCGGTCGGCGCGTACATCGGCTGCCGGCGGCAGAAGGTCAGCTTCGCGGTGTTCGCCGACGCCGTCGCGCCCGGCCTGCTCGTGGCCCAGGCGATCGGCCGGCTGGGGAACTGGTTCAACCAGGAGCTCTTCGGCTCACCCACCGACCTCCCGTGGGGCCTGCGGATCGACCCCACGAGCCCCACGTTCCCCGACGGGCTGCCGGCGGACACGCTGTTCCACCCGACGTTCCTGTACGAGATGCTCTGGAACCTCGCGGCCGCGGCCGTGCTCATCTGGGCGGACCGTCGCTTCCGGCTCGGCCACGGCCGGGTCTTCTGGCTCTACGTCGTGCTCTACACGGCGGGCCGCGTGTGGATCGAGGCCCTGCGGATCGACCCCGCCGAGACCGTCCTCGGTCTGCGCCTGAACGTCTGGACGTCCATCCTGGTGGGTGGTGCGGCGCTGGTAGCCTTCGTCGTGGTCGGACGTCGCCACCCCGGGCGCGAGACCACTGTGCAGTCGCGGTCCGTGGACGACGAGGACGCCCACGTCGTCGGACCCGGCTGAGGCGTTCGGGCGCTGAGCCGACGACGTGAGGCGGTCAGGGACCCCGCTCCGCGTCGCCGTAGGCGCCCGTCCCGACGCAACGGGCCGACGGCGTCCCGGTGTGACCCCCCGATCAGGACCCGGGCAGTGCCCGGGTGACAGCGAGGACGGTACACATGAACCGGCCGGCTCACAGCGCCATGCCCGCGGCCCAGGGTCTGTACGACCCTGCCGCCGAGCACGACGCCTGCGGCGTCGCCTTCGTCGCGACGCTGCGGGGCACGCCCGGGCGCGACATCGTCGACGCGGGGCTCACCGCCCTGCTCAACCTGGACCACCGCGGCGCCGTCGGCGCCGAGACCGACAGCGGTGACGGCGCCGGGATCCTCACCCAGATCCCGGACGCGTTCCTGCGCGACGTCGTCCACGCCGAGCTGCCGGCACCGGGCCGCTACGCCATCGGCATGGCCTTCCTACCCACCGACGACGACGCCCGCCGCGCCGCCGTCGACGGCGTCGAGAGCCTGGTGGCGGCCGAGGGCCTGGAGGTCCTGGCGTGGCGCGACGTGCCGGTGACCGCCGAGCTCGTCGGCCCCACCGCCCGCGCCAGCATGCCGGTCTTCCGCCACCTCGTCGTCGCGGCCCCCGACCGCGCCCTGGCGGGCCTCGAGCTGGACCGCCGCGCCTACCGGGTCCGCAAGCGCGCGGAGCGCGAGCTCGGGATCTACTTCGCGTCGATGTCGGCGCGCACGCTCACCTACAAGGGCATGCTGACGACGTCCCAGCTCGAGCCGTTCTTCCCGGACCTGTCCGACCCGCGCTACGCCTCCGAGCTCGCGCTCGTGCACTCGCGGTTCTCCACCAACACGTTCCCGTCGTGGCCGCTCGCGCAGCCCTTCCGGCTCATCGCCCACAACGGCGAGATCAACACGGTGCGCGGGAACCGGAACTGGATGGCCGCCCGGCAGTCGACGCTGAGCAGCGACCTCCTCGGCGACCTCGCGTCGCTGCTTCCCGTCTGCACCCCCGGCGCCAGCGACTCCGGCACGTTCGACGAGGTGCTCGAGCTGCTCCACCTGGCCGGGCGGAGCCTGCCGCACGCGGTGCTGATGATGGTCCCCGAGGCGTGGGAGAACCACGCCGAGATGGACCCGGACCGGCGCGCGTTCTACGAGTACCACGCGTCGCTCATGGAGCCCTGGGACGGCCCCGCCGCCCTGACGTTCACGGACGGCACGGTGATCGGCGCGGTGCTCGACCGCAACGGTCTGCGCCCGGGCCGCTACTGGGTCACGGACGACGGGCTCGTCGTGCTCGCCAGCGAGAGCGGCGTGCTGGACCTGGACCCCTCGACCATCCGCGAGAAGGGCCGCCTGGAGCCGGGGAAGATGTTCCTCGTCGACACCCGCGCCGGCCGGATCGTCGACGACAAGGAGATCAAGGCCACGCTCGCGGCGCAGCGGCCGTACGCCCAGTGGGTCCAGGACCACTCCGTGTTCCTGGACCAGCTCCCCGAGCGGGAGCACGTCCAGCACAGCCCGGCCTCGGTCCGGCGACGTCAGCGGGCGTTCGGGTACACCGAGGAGGAGCTGCGCGTCATCCTCACGCCCATGGCGGCCGTGGGCGCCGAGCCCCTCGGCGCCATGGGGTCGGACACGCCCATCGCCGTCCTGTCGCAGCGTCCGCGCCTGCTGTTCGACTACTTCACGCAGATGTTCGCCCAGGTGACCAACCCGCCGCTGGACGCCATCCGCGAGGAGCTGGTCACCTCGATCGGCGGGGCGATCGGGCCCGAGCCCAACCTGCTGGCCGACGTGCCCGAGCACGCGCGCAAGCTCGTGCTCCCGTTCCCGGTGCTGGACAACGACCAGCTCGCGAAGATCGTGCGCATCGACCGCGACCCGCACCTCGCCGGCGTGTTCCGGACGGTGACGATCCGCGGTCTGTACCGGGTGGACGGCGGCCACGAGGCGCTCGCCAAGCGCCTCGAGAAGATCTTCGCCGAGGTGGACCAGGCGGTCGAGGAGGGCGTGTCCTTCATCGTCCTGTCCGACCGCGACTCCGACGCCGACCAGGCCCCGATCCCGTCGCTGCTCCTCTCGAGCGCCGTGCACCACCACCTCCTGCGGCGACACACGCGGACCCGGGTGAGCCTGGTCGTCGAGGCGGGCGACGTGCGCGAGGTCCACCACGTCGCGCTGCTCATCGGGTACGGGGCGGCCGCGGTCAACCCCTACCTGGCGATGGAGACGGTCGAGCGCATGGCCCGCGAGGGCGCGCTGGGCGACGTCAGCCCCGAGAAGGCGGTCGCCAACCTCATCAAGGCGCTCGGCAAGGGCGTCCTCAAGGTGATGAGCAAGATGGGCATCTCGACCATCGCCTCGTACCGCGGCGCCCAGGTGTTCGAGGCGGTCGGGCTCGCCCAGGAGGTCATCGACCGCTACTTCGCGGGCACGACGAGCCGGCTCGGCGGCGTCGGGCTCGACGTGCTGGCCGCCGAGGTCGCCTCGCGGCACGCCGACGCGTACCCGGCGTCCGGCAACCCCCAGGCGCACCAGCGCCTCACCGTGGGCGGGGAGTACCAGTGGCGCCGTGACGGCGAGGAGCACCTCTTCGACCCGGAGACCGTGTTCCGCCTCCAGCACTCGACCCGGACCCGACAGCTCGACGTGTTCCGGCAGTACACGCGGCGGGTCGACGACCAGGCGCGTCGCCTCATGACGCTGCGGGGCCTGCTGACCTTCGCCGAGGGCTCTCGTCCGCCCGTCCCGCTGGACGAGGTGGAGCCGGTCAGCGAGATCGTCACGCGGTTCAACACCGGCGCGATGTCCTACGGCTCGATCTCGGCGGAGGCGCACGAGACGCTCGCCATCGCGATGAACCGCCTCGGCGGCCGGTCGAACACCGGTGAGGGCGGAGAGGACCCGGACCGGCTGCACGACCCGGAGCGGCGCAGCGCGATCAAGCAGATCGCGTCCGGCCGGTTCGGCGTGACCGCGGAGTACCTCACCAACGCGGACGACCTCCAGATCAAGATGGCGCAGGGCGCCAAGCCCGGCGAGGGCGGTCAGCTGCCCGGGACCAAGGTGTACCCGTGGGTCGCCAAGACCCGGCACTCGACCCCTGGCGTGGGGCTCATCTCGCCGCCGCCGCACCACGACATCTACTCGATCGAGGACCTCGCCCAGCTCATCCACGACCTCAAGAACGCGAACCCGTCGGCGCGGGTCCACGTCAAGCTGGTCAGCGAGTTCGGCGTCGGGACGGTCGCGGCCGGTGTGTCCAAGGCGCACGCGGACGTCGTCCTCATCTCCGGGCACGACGGCGGCACGGGCGCGAGCCCGCTCACGTCGCTCAAGCACGCGGGCACCCCGTGGGAGATCGGCCTGGCGGAGGCCCAGCAGACGCTCGTCCTCAACAACCTGCGCGACCGCATCGTGCTGCAGGTGGACGGCCAGATGAAGACCGGCCGCGACGTCGTCGTCAGCGCCCTCCTGGGCGCCGAGGAGTTCGGCTTCGCGACGGCGCCGCTCGTGGTGAGCGGCTGCGTCATGATGCGGGTCTGCCACCTCGACACGTGCCCCGTGGGCGTCGCCACGCAGAACCCCGAGCTGCGCGCCCGGTTCACCGGCAAGCCGGAGTTCGTCGAGACCTTCTTCGAGTTCATCGCCACCGAGGTGCGCGAGTACCTCGCCGCGCTCGGGTTCCGGTCGATCGACGAGGCCGTCGGCCACGTCGAGTCGCTCGACACGCGCGCCGCGGTCGACCACTGGAAGGCCTCGGGCCTGGACCTCGGCCCGGTGCTCGCGCGCCCGCAGCCCGCTCCCGGCAGCGCCCTGCGCCACACGACCGACCAGGACCACGGGCTCCACAAGGCCCTGGACAACCAGCTCATCGCCCTGGCCGGGGACGCCCTCGAGCGGCGTGAGCCCGTGCGGGTGTCGCTGCCGGTGCGCAACGTCAACCGCACCGTCGGCACGATGCTCGGTCACGAGGTCACGAAGCGGTTCGGCGGCGAGGGGCTCCCGGACGACACCATCGACGTGACGCTCACCGGCTCGGCCGGGCAGTCGCTCGGCGCGTTCCTGCCGCGCGGCATCACGCTGCGCCTGCTGGGCGACGCCAACGACTACGTCGGCAAGGGGCTGTCGGGCGGCCGGATCGTGGTCCGGCCCGACCACGCCGCGGTGCTGTCGGGCGACCGCGACGTCATCGCCGGCAACGTCATCGGCTACGGCGCCACGGCGGGCGAGGTCTACCTGCGCGGGGTCGTCGGCGAGCGGTTCGCGGTCCGGAACTCCGGGGCGACGCTCGTCGTCGAGGGCGTCGGCGACCACGGCTGTGAGTACATGACCGGCGGGACCGTCCTGGTGCTGGGCCGGACCGGACGCAACTTCGGCGCCGGCATGTCCGGCGGCGACGCGTACGTGCTCGACCTGCGTCCCGGGGCGGTCAACGCGCCGGCGCTGGCGACGGGCGAGCTCGAGCTGCGGGCGCTCGGGGACGAGGACGGCGTCGTCGTCGAGACGCTCCTGCGCCGCCACCATGAGGAGACGGGGTCGCTGCGGGCCGCCGAGCTCCTCGCCGACCTGCCCGCCTCGCTCGAGCGGTTCACGAGGGTCGTGCCGACGGAGTACGACCGGATGCGGGCGATGCTCGCGAGCGCGCACGAGCAGGGCCTCGACCTGACCGCCCCCGGTGTGTGGGACCAGATCCTGGAGGTGTCCCGTGGCTGACCCCCGCGGCTTCCTGAAGGTCCGCGACCGCGAGGTCCCGGCCTCGCGCCCCGTGCCGGTCCGGCTCATGGACTGGAAGGAGGTCCACGAGCACCGGTCGTCGCTCGAGGACCCCCAGGGCGCCGTCGTCCTGCAGCGGCAGGCCGGGCGCTGCATGGACTGCGGCATCCCGTTCTGCCACTCCGGCTGCCCGCTGGGCAACCTCATCCCCGAGTGGAACGACCTCGTGCACAAGGGCCTGTGGGCCGAGGCGAGCGACCGCCTGCACGCGACGAACAACTTCCCGGAGTTCACCGGGCGGATCTGCCCGGCGCCGTGCGAGACCTCGTGCGTCCTGGGCATCACCCAGCCGCCCGTCACGATCAAGAACGTCGAGGTCTCGATCGCCGAGGAGGCGTTCGCGCGCGGGCTCGTCACGCCGCAGCTGCCGCACTTCCTCACCGGCTCCACGGTCGCCGTGGTCGGGTCGGGCCCCGCCGGTCTGGCCGCCGCCCAGCAGCTGACGCGGGCCGGCCACACGGTCGCCGTCTTCGAGCGCGACGAGCGCATCGGGGGCCTGCTGCGGTACGGCGTGCCGGACTTCAAGCTCGAGAAGGACCTCATCGACCGTCGGATCGCCCAGATGGAGGGCGAGGGCACGCGCTTCCGGCCGGGCGTCGAGATCGGCGTCGACATCACCTGGAAGGAGCTGCGCGCCCGCTACGACGCGGTCGTCGTCGCGACGGGCGCCCTCGTGCCCCGGCGTCTTCCGGTGCCCGGGAGCGACCTCACGGGGATCCACGTCGCGATGGACTACCTGCACCAGGCGAACGACGTCGTCGCGGGCGTGCCGGTTCCGGACCAGGTCACGGCCACCGGCAAGCACGTCGTCATCATCGGCGGCGGCGACACCGGCTCGGACTGCCTCGGCACCGCCCTGCGCCAGGGCGCCGCGTCGGTCACGACCCTCGCCATCGGCAAGCAGCCGCCGACGGAGCGCCCCGAGAACCAGCCGTGGCCGGTCGACCCGGTGCTCTTCGAGGTCTCCACCTCGCACGAGGAGGGCGGCGACCGGACGTACCTCGCCTCCACGGTCGCGTTCGAGGGCGACGCCGCCGGCCGGGTCACGGGGCTGCGCGTCGCGCGGACCGAGTACCTGCCCGACGGGCGCCGTGTGCCCACGCCAGGGACCGAGTCGGTCATCCCGGCGGACCTGGTGCTCATCGCCATGGGGTTCACCGGTCCGGAGGCGCAGACGCTCACGGAGCAGACCGGCGCGGACGTGACGGGCCGGGGGCTCGTCGCGCGCGGCGAGGACTACGCGACCTCAGTGCCCGGCGTGTTCGTCGCCGGGGACGCGGGTCGCGGGCAGTCGCTGATCGTGTGGGCGATCGCCGAGGGCCGGGCTGCGGCCGCAGCCGTCGACAAGTACCTTCGCGGGAGCAGCGAGCTGCCGGCTCCTGTCACGCCGAGCACCCGCGCGATGCGTCCGTAGGCCGCCGCAGACGAATACCACAGCCGCGGTGGCCCGTCCGGGGACCGTGGCCCGCGGGGCCTGGGGCCCCACCGACATAGGCTGGAGACATGCGCAGAGCCAAGATCGTATGCACCATCGGACCCGCGACGGCGTCGCCCGAGCAGCTCCAGGCCCTGGTCGACGCGGGCATGGACGTGGCGCGGATCAACCGCAGCCACGGTGACGCCTCCGAGCACGAGGTCGTCTACCACAACGTCCGTGCCGCGGCGCAGGCCGCCGGCCGCGCCGTCGCGGTCCTCGTCGACCTCCAGGGCCCGAAGATCCGCCTGGGGCGGTTCGTCGACGGCAAGCACGAGCTCGCCGAGGGCGACGTGTTCACCATCACCACGGAGGACGTCCCGGGCACGAAGGAACTCGTCTCCACCACCTACAAGGGGCTGCCCGGCGACGCCAAGGTGGGCGACCGCATCCTCATCGACGACGGCCGCGTGGCCGTCCGGATCACCGCCGTCGAGGGTCCCCGCGTGGTGACACGCGTGGAGGTCCCGGGCCCCGTCTCCAACAACAAGGGCCTCAACCTCCCGGGTGTCGCGGTGAGCGTGCCCGCCATGTCCGACAAGGACGAGCAGGACCTGCGCTGGGCGCTGCGCCTGGGCGCGGACATCATCGCCCTGTCGTTCGTCCGCAGCGCCGCGGACTACGAGGACGTCGCGCGCATCATGCGCGAGGAGGGCCGGACGGTCCCCGTCATCGCCAAGGTCGAGAAGCCGCAGGCGGTCGAGAACCTCGCCGAGATCGTCGACGCGTTCGACGGCGTCATGGTCGCGCGCGGTGACCTGGGCGTCGAGCTCCCGCTCGAGCAGGTGCCGCTGGTCCAGAAGCGCGCCATCGAGCTGTCGCGTCGCTCCGCCAAGCCGGTCATCGTCGCGACCCAGGTCCTGGAGTCGATGATCTCGGCACCGCGGCCGACGCGCGCCGAGGCCAGCGACTGCGCGAACGCCGTCCTGGACGGGGCGGACGCCGTCATGCTGTCCGGCGAGACCAGCGTCGGCGAGTACCCCATCGAGGCCGTGCGCACCATGGCGCGGATCATCGAGAACACCGAGGAGCACGGCTTCGAGCGGATCGCCCCGCTCGGGTGGACGCCGCAGACCCGCGGCGGCGCCATCACGCGTGCGGCGGCGGAGATCGGCGAGACGCTGGGCGCGAAGTACCTCGTCACCTTCACGCAGTCCGGCGACTCGGCCCGGCGCGTGTCGCGACTGCGCGCGCACATCCCGCTCGTCGCGTTCACGCCGGTCAAGCATGTGCGGAACACCCTGGCGCTGAGCTGGGGCGTGCAGACGTACGAGGTGCCGACCGTCGAGCACACCGACGCGATGGTGCGGCAGGTCGACCAGACCCTGCGCGCGAACGGCATGGCGGAGGACGGCGACATCGTCGTCATCGTGTTCGGCGCGCCGGTCGGCGTCCCGGGCACGACCAACTCCCTCACCGTGCACCGCATCGGCACGGAGGCCCAGCGCAAGGGCTGACCCGCGCCACGACGCCCCCGGGAGCCGCGCGGTTCCCGGGGGCGTCGTGCGTCGCCGGTCAGCGCAGCCGATCAGCGGCGACGGGCCGCACGGCGCCACCGGACGCGACCGCGCGGTCGGCGTCCTCGAGCACGAGGTCGTGGTCGATCGCGATCGCCGCTCGGGCGCCGTCCGCGGCCGCGGTCACCACCTGTGCCTGCGCCTGCGCGACGTTGCCCGCGGCCCACACGCCGGGCACGGCCGTCGCCCCCCGCTCGTCCGTCCGGACGCACTCCCCGAAGGGACCGGCCTCGAGCTCGACGCCGGCGCCGACCAGGAGGTCGTCGCGTGCGACGACGCGCGGCTGCACGACGACGGCGTCGCAGGGCAGCGTCCGTCCGTCCGCCAGGCGCAGGCCGACGACCCGGTCGTCCTCGACGAGCAGCCCCTCCACGTCCCCCTCGACGACGTCCACGCCCGTCGCGGCCAGCCGTCGGCGGGCGACCCCGTCGACGGGCTCGCCGGCGTAGCGGTGCAGGACGAGCGTCACCGTCGGGGACCACTGCCGCACCGTGAGCGCCTTGTCGACCTCGGCCGCGTGCGTCGCGAGCACGACGAGACGCTGGTCCCGGTGCTCCCAGCCGTGGCAGTACGGGCAGTGCAGCACGTCGCGTCCCCAGCGCTCCTCCATGCCCGCGATCTCGGGGAGCACGTCGCGCATGCCCGAGGTCACCAGGACGCGCCGCGCCCGGAGGCGCGCTCCGTCCGCGAGGCTGACCGTCAGCGGGTCGGGATGGGGCGTCACCGCCGGCTGCATCCCGGGGGCCCGCGTCCCGGCAGGCTCCGTGCCGGAGTGCTCCGCGCCGGGCTGCTCCGCCGGCGTCACGGCCGTCACCGTCGCCGTGCGCAGCCGTACGCCGTACCTCTCGACCTCCTCGCGGCCTCGCGCGAGGAGCTCCAGGGGCCGTGCCCCCTCCTGGCCGAGGTAGCCGTGGACGTGGTCGGCGGCAGCGTTCCGGGGCCGCCCGTCGTCCACGACGACGACGTCGCGCCGCGACCGCCCGAGCAGGAGGGCGGCGGTGAGCCCCGCGGGCCCGCCCCCGACGACGACGACGTCGTGGACCCGCCGGTCGTCGTCCTCGTCGGTACCGCCCGCATCCGCCGGGTCGCCCCCGGGCTCGTCCGGGTCGCTGGGGGAGCCGTCCGACGACGTCGGCCGGCTCGCCGTGACGAGCCGGACGTCGGACACACGGCCGGGGGTGTCCTCGCCGCGCAGGAGGGTCAGCAGGCGGTCGACGTCACGGGCGGAGCCTGCGACCCGGATCTCCACGGTGCCGTCCGGCAGGTTCCTGGCCTCGCCCTGCAGGCCGAGCTCGTGGAGCCGCCGGCGCGCCCACCACCGGAAGCCCACGCCCTGGACGCGTCCGGAGACCAGGACGGTGGCGGTGAGCGGGCTGTCGTCCACGGGCTCTCCTTCGCGCGGGGCGGTACGGGCGGGGGACGAACGAAGGGGCGGCCCGGTGGGCCGCCCCTCGTCCAGGCTACGCGCGGGAGAAGGTCGCCGCGCGCACCGTCACACGCGGTCGCGGTGGCGGTCCGGCCACAGGGCGATGACGAGGCCGGCGAGGGCGCTCACCAGGTGCAGCACGTTGTCCGCACCGTTGATGTTGAGGAAGTTGATGTCGGGGTTGTTCACGGCGAGGAGCCCGTACAGGAACGTCGCGCCGTAGCCGACGGCGAGCAACCAGCCGTACGTCCGCGCGCCCGACCGGGTGCGCCACAGGGCCACACCGGCCGCGCCGATGATCAGGTGGACGATGTTGTGCAGCGGGTTCACGTGGAAGCCCAGCAGGCTCTTGCTGTCGTCGTGCTGGGCGAAGCCGTCGAACCCGGTCACGAGGAAGCCTGCGAGCCCCACGAGAAGGTAGACGACGCCGATCGTGAGCGCGAGGTACTGGTACGGCGCACGGTCGGTCGTGCGGGCGGTCCCGGCTGAGCCGGTCGTCGGGTGGGACATGCGGTTCCCCCTTGGTCGATGCATGGTCGGGGCAGGACGGCGTCGGTGCGACGGCCGTCCTGCGTCCGTGTCGGGCCCAGCATGGGTGCCCGTGCTGCCGCGCGCATCTGGGCGTGCACCCGATTGCGGGACGTCCGCCCAGGTGGTCGGCTGGTCGTCCCGGACCCACCCGCCGACGAGGAGCACCCGTGAGCGACAGCATCTCGACCCCCATACCCGACGAGCCGGGGCAGGACCCGGAGGCGTCGCTCGACGAGCCGGGCCGGGACGGCCACGGCCTGTCCGGCTCCCCGCACTCCGGCTACGAGGAGGAGATGGCCGCCGACGGCGTCGGCGTCCCGGCGGCCGACCGGGTGCAGGAGGGCGAGGTCCCGCCCGCCGACCTGCCGTGATCGCGCGTCGGCGCTGACGGCGGTCCCCGCGTCAGGTCGACGTGCGCGGGGCGTCCGACGGGGGACGTCCCGCCGCGGCGGTGAGGTGGCGCAGCTGCTCGCCGGCGGCAGAGGCGTCGTCCTCGTCCCGCTCCCGGGCGGCCTGGTCCTCCAGGGTCGCGAGCGCCTGGCGCGCCCGCACCTGCTGGAGGGTGGCCGTCCGTTCCGAGCGGCCCCGCCCGATGAAGCTCACGGTCCAGTGCAGCAGGGTGGTGACGCGGTTCTTGAACCCGATGAGGTAGAAGACGTGCACGGCGAGCCACATCACCCACGCCGGCAGTCCCGACAGCTCCAGCCCGCGCACCTCGGCGACGGCGTGGAAACGCGAGACCGTGGCCATGCTGCCCTTGTCGCGGAAGCGGAACGGGCGCGTCGTCGTCTCGCCGCGGAGGCGGGCCCGGATGGTGCCCGCCACGTGGTTCCCCGCCTGCATGGCCACCTGCGCCACCCCGGGCAGGTCGTCCAGCGCCATCATGTCGCCGATGACGAACACCTCCGGGTGCCCGGGCAACGAGCAGTCGGGCTCCACCCGGACACGGCCGGCGCGATCGGTGGAGGCGCCCGACTCCTGGGCGAGCTGGGCGCCGAGCGGCGACGCCGCGACGCCCGCGGCCCACACCTTGCACTGCGCCTCGATGCGGGTGGTCGTCCCCGCCTCGTCGCGCAGGTCGACAGCGTCGGCGTCCACGCCGGTGACGAGCCGTCCGAGCTGGATCTCGACCCCCAGGTCCTCGAGCTGCCGCGCCGCCGCGCGCGAGAGGCGTTCGCTGAACGTCCCCAGGATCGACGGGGCGGCGTCCACCAGGACGATGCGGCTCCCGCGCGGGTCGATGTGCCGAAAGTTCCCGCGCAGAGCGCGGTGCGCGAGCTCGGCGATCTGCCCGGCCATCTCCACGCCGGTGGGGCCGGCGCCGACGACGACGAACGTCATCAGGCGTCGGCGCTCGTCGGGGTCGGTGGACAGCTCCGCCAGCTCGAAGGCGCCGAAGATCCGGCCCCGCAGCTCCAGGGCGTCGTCGATGCTCTTCATGCCCGGCGCGTAGCGCGCGAAGTGGTCGTTCCCGAAGTAGGACTGGCCCGCGCCCGCGGCGACCACCAGGCTGTCGTAGGACGTCGTCGTCGTGCCGCCGGGCGAGGTCGAGGTGACCTGCCTCCGGGCCAGGTCCACGTCCGTCACCGTCCCCAGGAGCACGCGGGCGTTGCGCTGGCGGCGCAGCACGTCCCGCGTGGCGGGAGCCACCTCTCCCTCGGACAGGATGCCCGTGGCCACCTGGTAGAGGAGGGGCTGGAACAGGTGGTGCCCGGTCGCGGCCACCAGGGTGACCTTGACCCGGCGGTCGCGTGCCAGGGCGCGCGTGGTGAACAGCCCGCCGAAGCCGGAGCCCACGACGACGACGTGGTGCCGGCCGTGCCTGCCCCCGGCGGAGCGGTCGGACGGGGCGCCCGGCGTGCCCGGTGCGTGCATGAGAGTCTCCTCGCGTCGGTCCTCCGACCGTAGGTCGGACGGCGGTGCCCCGCGCGACGGGGAGCCATGCGCCGGGAGGAGGGGTGGGGATGGCGTCCGAGGGTCCGGGCGGCGCGTCGGTCCGGGTGCTGCTGCTGGCGGACACGCACTGGCCGCGGCGTGCCCGAGAGCTGCCCGAGCCGGTCTGGGCGGAGGTGGACCGCTGCGACGTCGTCGTGCACGCCGGGGACTGGGTCGACGTCCGGCTCCTCGACGCCCTCGAGGAACGGTCGCGCCGTCTCGTGGCGTGCTGGGGCAACAACGACGGCGCCGCGCTGCGGGCACGCCTGCCGGAGGTCGCCCGCGTGACGCTGGGCGGGGTCCGGGTCGCCGTGGTGCACGAGACCGGCCCCGCTGCCGGACGGGAGCGTCGTGCCGACGAGGCGTACGGGTCCGACACGGACCTCCTCGTCTTCGGTCACAGCCACATCCCCTGGGACTCGACGACGCCGTCCGGGCTGCGCCTGCTCAACCCGGGGTCCCCGACGGACCGCCGTCGCCAGCCGCACGCCACGTTCATGACCGCGCGCGTCGGCGCGGACGTGCCGGGACGTGCCGAGGTGACGCTGCACCCGCTGCCCCGCCGGACCTGACGCGCGCGACGACCGACGGGGGGGTCTGCCGTGCCGAGGTGCGAGGCTGGGGCCGTGGACCTCAACAGCGACGTGGGTGAGTCCTTCGGGGCGTGGCGGATGGGTGACGACACCGCGGTGCTGCCGCACGTGTCCAGCGCCAACGTGGCGTGCGGCTTCCACGCCGGGGACCCGCCGACCGCCCGGACGACCTGCGCGCTCGCCGCCCGGCACGGCGTCGTCGTCGGCGCGCACGTGTCCTACCGCGACCTCGCCGGGTTCGGGCGGCGCTTCCTGGACGTGGAGCCCGCCGAGCTCACCGACGAGGTCGTCTACCAGATCGGGGCGCTGCAGGCGCTGGCCCGGTCCGCCGGGACGGCGGTGCGCTACGTCAAGCCGCACGGCGCGCTGTACAACGCGATCGTCCACCACGAGCAGCACGCGGCCGCCGTCGTCCGGGCGGTGGTGGAGGTCGACCCGACGTACCCGCTGCTCGCGCTGCCGGGCAGCGCCGTGGGACGACTCGCGGAGCGCGCGGGCCTGCGGGTGGTCCTCGAGGCCTTCCCCGACCGCGGCTACACCGCGGACGGCAGGCTCGTGCCCCGGACGGCGGCCGGCGCGGTGCTGCACGAACCCGCGGACGTCGCCTCGCGTGCGGTGCGCATCGCCGTCGACGGCACCGTCCCCACCGCCGACGGCGGCACCGTGCGGCTCGACGTGGAGAGCCTCTGCGTGCACGGGGACACGCCCCGGGCGGTCGCCGTCGCCGCGGCGACGCGTGCCGCGCTGGACGCCGCCGGGGTACCGGTGTCCGGCTTCCTCCCGCCGTGAGCGAGCGCGCGCGGACCACCGGGCGCGTCCTGCCGGTGGGGGATCGTGCGCTCCTCGTGGAGTGCGACGGGTCCGCCGATGCCCTGGTCCTGTGGCGCCGCCTGCACCGGGAGCCGCCGTGCGGTGTCGTGGAACCGGTCGTCGCCGCACGCACGGTGCTGGTCCGCGTCGCGGAGGGCAGGCAGGACGCGGTGCGGTGCCTGCTCGAGGAGATCCTGGGCGAGGGTGCCGGTGACGAGGGTGCCGGGACGGGCGCGACCAGCGGGACCGCGCCCGTACCGCAGCACCGCGAGGTGGTCGTCGAGACCGTCTACGACGGCGAGGACCTGACGGAGGTGGCCGCGCACCTCGGCTGGAGCGTCGAGGAGCTCGTCGCCCGCCACGGCGCGACGGGCTGGACGTCGGCCTTCCTGGGGTTCGCGCCGGGGTTCGCGTACCTGCGGTCGGATGCCCGGTGGCCCGACGTGCCGCGGCGCGCGTCACCGCGGACCCGCGTGCCGGCGGGGAGCGTGGCGCTCGCCGGACCGTGGTCGGCGGTGTACCCGTCGGCGTCCCCGGGCGGGTGGCAGCTCGTCGGGCACACCGACGCGCCGGTGTGGGACGTGGGACGTGCGGAACCGGCGCTGCTCCTGCCGGGGACCACGGTCCGGTTCCGGCCGGTGCGGGAGCGCGCGAGGGTGGGGTGGGCCGAGCACGCGGCCCCGCCCGCCGGGCCGGCCGACGTGGCGACTCCACCGGCCGGCCCGGCCGGCGTGGCACCCCGGCCGGCCCTGGAGGTCCTGGGCACCGGTCCGCTGTGCCTCGTGCAGGATCTCGGCCGGCGGGGGTACCTCTCCCTCGGCGTCCCGACCAGCGGAGCGCTCGACCGGCGTGCTGCGGCCCGCGCGAACCGGCTGGTCGGCAACACCCGCGCGCAGGCGGTGCTCGAGGTCCTGCTCGGTGGCCTGGCCGTGCGCGCGCTCGCAGACGTCGTCGTCGCGGTGACCGGGGCTCCGGCGCCGGTCACGCTCCGCCTCGCCGACAGCGCCCTGGTGCGGCCGGGACCGGGACGCCCCGTCCTCGTCCCGGAGGGCGCGGAGCTCCACCTCGGTGCACCCGCGACCGGCCTGCGCACCTATCTCGCCGTGCGGGGTGGCCTCGACCTCCCCCTCGTCCTCGGCAGCCGCGCGACGGACGTCCTGTCCGGTCTGGGCCCCCCACCCCTCCGTGCCGGCGACGTGCTGGGCGTGCTGCCGCCGCCGGGGGAGGCGGTCCCCGCCGGGGTGGACGACTCGGCGTACGACGTCCCACCCGGTCCCGAGCACCAGGTGCGCGTGCTCCCCGGACCACGCGCGGACTGGCTCACCCCTGGTGCCCGCGCCCTCCTGCACGCGCACGCGTGGACGGTGACCGACCGCTCCAACCGCGTGGGTCTGCGGCTCGCCGGTCCGGTGCTGGAGCGGGCCGAGACGTCCGAGCTGGCGAGCGAGGGCACCGTGCCCGGTGCCGTCCAGGTGCCCCCGGAGGGCCAGCCGGTGATCTTCCTCGCCGACCACCCCGTCACCGGGGGCTACCCCGTCGTCGCCGTCGTCGTCGACGCCGACCTCGACGTGCTGGGACAGGTCCGACCGGGGGAGCGGCTCCACCTCGTCGCCGTGGAGCCCGACTGACCGGCCGCCGCGCTTGCGGTGACCGCCGCCGGGTGGTGGCGTGGTTGCGCCCGGTGAGCCAGCCGATGCCGGACGACCGAGGAGGACCGATGACCGCCACGGCGGAGCAGGTGACCGACGCCATCACCTACCACGGCGAGGGGCCGTGCTGGTGGCCCGGATGGGGCGGCCTGCGCTGGGTCGACATGCTCGCCGGCGACCTGCTGACGCTCCGGCCGGGCGGACGGGTCGACCGGCTGCACGTCGGCGAGGTGGCGGCCTTCGTGCGGCCGCGGACGGCCGGCGGCTACATCGTGGCCGTGGAGCGGGGCATCGCCCTCGCGGACGGGCCCGACGACGTCCCGGTGCCGCTGCCCCCTCTGTGGGACGACGCCGGCGTGCGCATGAACGACGGCGGGTGCGACCCCGAGGGGAACCTCTGGGCCGGCTCGATGGCCTACGACGCACGCCCCGGCGGCGGGGACCTGTGGCGGGTGGACACGCGTGGGCGGGGGGCCGTCGTGCTGCGCGGGACGACCATCGCCAACGGCATCGCGTTCCCGTCCGACGGCGGGCCGGCGTGGTTCAACGACAGCGGTGAGGGCAGGACGGACCGCCTGCGGCCCGGGACCCCGCGGTGGGCCGACGTGGGGCCTGAGAGCCTCGACCGGTCGACGGTCCACCGCCCGGACGACGGGGTGCCGGACGGTCTCGTCCTCGACGCCGAGGGGTGCGTGTGGACCGCCCTGCACGGGGCGGGCCGGGTGGTCCGGCTCTCGCCCGACGGCGCGGTGCTCGACGCGGTCACCGTGCCGGCCCACCAGGTCACGGCCTGCACCCTGGGCGGCGACGACCTCCGCGACCTCTACATCACGACGTCGCGCGAGAACCTCGAGGAGCCCGAGGCGCAGGCGGGCGCCCTCTTCCGGGTGCGGGTGGACGTGCCGGGCGTCCCGGTGCTGCCGTTCGGGGGCTGAGCCCACGACGACGGCGGGTGGCCCCGTGGGGGCCCGCCCGCCGTCGTCGTGGTGCGCTCCGGACTGCGGGTCCAGAGCGTGGCGTCAGCCGAGGTGACCCTCGCCGCGGTGTGCGCCGCGGTCGTGGTCATGGTCGTGCGCATGGTCGTGGCCGTGGTGGTCGTGGTCGTCGTGGGGCACCGTCGAGCCGGGCTGGGGGCCCGGAGACGGAGCGCCGTCGATCGGGTTGGCCGCGTGCGAGGGGTCCGTCAGGGGGTCGATGATCTCCGGGGGGTTCTCCTCGCGCCCGCCGCCCGGGTTCGTCGTGCCGGTCACCGGCACATCGCGGTGGTGGTCCATGGTGGTCCTCCCGTCGTCCGCGTGCGCCCTCGGTCTCGGGCGCACGACGTTCACGATCAGACTGTGCTCGTCGGTGCGTTCCCGCAAGCGGGGGCGGGGTCGCGGAAGGTGCAGTCGGTCGCCAGTCTGAGCCACACGACCTTGCCGCCGGTCGTCCGGTCGCGCTCGACACCCCAGTCCTCGCAGAGCCGCTCGACCAGTCGCATGCCGTGCCCACCGAGGTGGGCCGGCCGCCCGGCGTCCACCACGGGGGCGTCCACGCTGCTGTCCGCGACCTCCATGCGCAGGACGGACCCCTCGGCACGGACCGCGACGCGCACGACGCCCCCCGGACCGCCGAACTTGACCGCGTTGGTGATCAGCTCGGAGGCGAGCAGCTCCACGACGGCCAGCGTGCGGGGTCCGACGCCGAGCTCCCGCGCGGCGCCGACGGCGAAGGAGCGACCGCGGCGGATCGAGTCGCCGGTCGCGTCGAACGTGACCTGCTGGAGCGGAGCCTGCATGGGGCCTCGGGTCGGGGAGGGGAGGGCTCCAGCACGCTAGCAGAGGGCCGGACGCCCGGGGCGCGGAGGAGGCCGGCTCCGGTCTCAGGCCTGCCGCGCGGCGCCGGCCTCGCGCCCCGGTCCCTCGATGCCGGCCTCGCCGGGCGGCGGGGCACCGACGTGGTCGTGTCGCCGGTGAGGGTCGTCCGTGGGCACCTCGCCGGCACCTGCGTCGACGCGGTCGGGGCCGGTCGAGGCGGTGCGCGCGGTGATCGGGCGCACGAGCAGCCGTGTGATCCGCCGGTTCTGGACCTCGGTGACGACCACCTCCTGCGTGCCGACGACGACGACGTCGCCCTCCACGGCGAGCCGCCCCAGCCGGTCCAGCACGAAGCCGGCCGCCGTCTCGTACGGTCCGTCCTCCAGCTCGACGCCCGTCCGCTCGGAGAACTCCTCGATGGTCAGGCCCGCGTCGATCGCCGTCGGGCCGCCGGGCAGGTCGTCACGCCTGTCGTCGAGGTCGTACTCGTCCCGGATGTCACCCACGAGCTCCTCGACCAGGTCCTCGAGCGTCACGATCCCGTCGGTGCCGCCGTACTCGTCCACGACGACGGCGATGTGGATCCCCTCACGCCGCATCCGCGACAGGGACGGCAGGACGCGGTTCGTCGACGGCAGGTGCAGGACCTCGCGGGCGAGGCGGCGGACCGTCGTCGTCGCCGGTGCGCCGAGCAGGTCACGGACGTGGAGGAAGCCGATGACGTCGTCGAAGTCCTCGCCGGTCACCGGGTAGCGCGAGTACGGCTTGTCGCCGACCTCCTGGACCGCCTCGGCCACCGTGAGGCGGGCCGGGAGGAAGGCCACCTCACCGCGAGGGCGCATGACCTCGCTCAGGGAGCGGTCGGCGGCGTCGAAGACGTCGTTGAGGATGCGTCGCTCGTCGTCGGCGAGGCCCTCGTGCGCGATGACGAGGTCCCGCAGCTCCTCGTCGGTCATCTCCTCGGACGTCGCGCGCGGGTCGCCGCCGAGGAGCCGGATCACGGCGTTCGTCGAGACGGACAGCAGCCAGATCACCGGCCGCATGAGCCCGGCGAAGCGGTCCAGGGGCGGTCCGACGACGAGCGCGACCGTGCCGGCGCGCTGCAGCGCGAGGCGCTTCGGCACGAGCTCGCCGAGCACGAGGGAGAGGTACGCGATGACGAGGGTGAGGGCCACGAGCGCGACGGGCTCGGAGGCGCCGGAGGGCACCCCGGCCTCCTCGAGCACGGGGACGAAGTCCGGCGCGAGGGTCGAGGCGCCGTAGGCCGCGGAGAAGAACCCCGCGACGGTGACGCCGATCTGGACGGCCGCGAGGAACCGGTTCGGGTTGCGGGCGACGGCGGCCACGCGTGCCCCGCGGTGGCCCTGCTTCTCCAGCCGGTTGACCTGGCTCTCCCGGAGCGAGACCAGGGCGAGCTCCGTGCCGGCGAAGACACCGCCCAGCAGGATGAACCCCAGGACCAGCGCGATGTTGGTCAGCGTGTCCTGGTCCATGCCGCACCCCCTCGGGTGAGCGGTGGCCCGCTCGGTCGGGGGGTGCCGGGACTGCAGGGATCATCCATGGCACGAGTGAACGAAAACCAGGGGCTCCACGTCAAACGGTGAGGCCCCTCGGCAGCACGTGACGGCCGGTGGCCCTCCGCGCGACCGGCACTCCCTGAGGAACTGTGGACACCCGCGTGCCGATGATCGACGGGTCACCTATCCTCGACGGGCCGTTCCGGGCGTGCCACGCCGGCCGGCCCGCCCCGACGACCAGGAGATGCCCGTGCTCGCTCTCGAGACGTCCCCCGTGCCCGGATCCGGGATCACCTCGGTCGCCGACCCTCTCCTGTGGGGTCTGACGATCGCCGGCGTGCTGGCGCTCCTCGTCATGGACTTCGTCATCACGCGCAAGCCCCACGAGGTCTCCATGAAGGAGGCCGTGGGCTGGAGCGTCTTCTACATCGCACTGCCCCTGACGTTCGGAGCCTGGATCTGGGCCCGGTTCGGTTCCCAGACCGGCGTCGAGTACCTCACCGGCTACCTGGTGGAGAAGTCCCTGTCGGTCGACAACCTGTTCGTGTTCATGCTGCTGCTGTCGGCGTTCGCGGTCCCCGCAGCCCTGCAGCAGCGTGTCCTGCTCTTCGGCATCGCCGGGGCGCTGGTCCTGCGCGGCATCTTCATCGCGCTCGGCGCCGCCGTCCTGGCGAACCTCTCCTTCGCGTTCCTGATCTTCGGTGCCATCCTGCTCCTCACGGCGGTGAAGATCCTGCGCGACCAGCTCTCCGAGGGCAGCCATGACATGGACGTCTCGGAGATGCGGTCCGTCAAGCTCATCCGTCGCTTCATGCCGGTGACCGACGACTACCGCGGCCCGCGCCTCAGCGTGCGTGAGGACGGCAAGCGCATGCTCACGCCGCTCGCCGTGGTGGTCACCGCGGTGTTCGCCACCGACGTCGTCTTCGCCGTCGACTCCGTCCCGGCCGTGTACGGCATCACGGGCGACCCGTACCTCGTCTTCGCGACGAACGCGTTCGCCCTGCTCGGCCTGCGCGCCCTCTACTTCGTGCTCCAGGGCGCGCTGAGCAAGCTCGTGCACCTCGGGTACGGCCTGGCCGCGATCCTCGGGTTCATCGGCGTCAAGCTCGTGCTGCACTGGGCGCACGGGGTGTGGCCCGGCGTCCCCGAGATCCCGACCGTGCTGTCGCTGCTCGTCATCCTCGTGGTGCTCGCGGTCGTCACGGCGACCAGCCTCTACGCGACGCGCGACGTCGAGGACCCCCAGGGCTCCGCGCACCTCGCCGAGCCGGGTCACCGCCGTGACCACCACGACGCCGGGACCGCCGCCGACGACGCCGCGCCGGGCCGCGACCGGCGAGCCTGACGGTGCGGGCGGGGTGCGGACGACGCGCCCCGTCGGTGGGCGGCCCGTGCATGCCGGCACGGGATGCCGCCGCCACGCGGGCGTGCTGGGATGGTGATCACGTCGATGCGGAGGAGGCACCATGCCGGACCTGGTCGCGATGGGCCGCCAGCACCTGGACCTGGCCCGGGCGGGGGAGCACGGCCGCAGCGCCGAGATGCTCGTCCACGACGGCGTGCTGCGGCAGACGGTCATCGCCATCGTGGGCGGGGGCGAGCTCGGTGAGCACAACTCCCCCCATGCCGCGAGCATCCAGGTGCTCCTCGGTCGGGTCGAGGTCACCGGGCAGCCCAGCACGGTCGTCGAGGAGGGCCACCTGGTCGAGCTGACGCACCAGCGGCACGCTGTCACCGCCCTGGAGGACAGCGTGTTCCTCCTCACGACGGTGACCGGCCTGGAGGCGGATCAGATCGGCCGCGCGTGACTGCGGGCGGTCAGTGGCCGTCGGGCGTCGTCGCAGCACCGCGAGTCACACGGGCGCGGAGCCACGGCTCGACCGCGGGACCGATGGCCGCGACGCCCTTGCGCAGGGAGTGGTCTCCGTCGACGACCACCACCTCGACGACGCCGCCGGCCGGTGGGCGGCCGAAGGGGTCCGCGGCGCCCTGGACGACGAGCACGGGGACGCGCACCGCCGCGAGCTCGTGGAGCCGGTCCGGCGCGCCCGCCTTGCCCGGTGGCCGCACGGGGAACGCGAGGCAGAGCACGCCGATCGCCCCGGTCGCGTCGGCCGTGCGACACGCGACGCGGGCTCCGGAGGACCGCCCCCCGACGACGAGCGGGAGGCCGGCGACCGCACCTGCGCGCAGGGCGGCGACGACGTCCTCCCAGGCGGCGTCGAGCGTCGGTGCCCGCGGGGGCACCCGCTGCCCGCGCACCCGGTAGGGCTGCTCCACCAGCGCGACGCGGTACCCGGCGGCGACGGCGATCCGCTCCACCTCGACGAGATCCGGGGCCTCCACCGTCCCACCGGCGCCGTGGCCCAGGACGAGGGCGGCACGGGCCTCGGCGTCGCCGGGGCCGAGATGCACCCGGGCGGTGCCGTGGCGGGTCTCGACCTCGAGCACCGTCCGACCGCTGTCCGCGCCCTGCGCCGTCGTCGCCACGTCGTCCTCCGTCAGGTGCCCCGAGTGGGATTCGAACCCACACTGGATCGGGTTTGAGCCGAACGCCTCTGCCGGTTGGGCTATCGGGGCCTGACGGCGCAGCGCCCGGACCCGTCATGCCGGTGAGACGACGATCACGGGTCCGCTCCGCAGGGCGCTCTACGCAGCCCGCGGAGGTCGGCACTAGGCTAGCGCGCGTGACCGACAGCGACGTTCCGCAGACCCCCGAGCGCGACCTCCTCACTGAGGTCGGCACCGCATCCGACGCGGCTCCCGAGGCCGCGCCCACCGGTGAGCGCCCGCGTCGTCGCGCCGTCGTCGTCGAGGACGAGGCGCTCATCCGCATGGACGTCGTGGAGACGCTGCGGGATGCCGGCTTCGACATCGTGGGGGAGGCCGGCGACGGCGAGACCGCGGTGGCACTGGCGGTCGAGCTCCGTCCCGACGTCGTCGTCATGGACGTGAAGATGCCGGTGATGGACGGCATCACCGCCGCCGAGAAGATCGGCAAGGAGCACGCCGCCCCGGTGGTCCTGCTGACGGCGTTCTCCCAGACGGAGCTCGTGGAGCGCGCGCGCGACGCCGGTGCCATGGCCTACGTCATCAAGCCGTTCACGCCCGCGGACCTCCTGCCCGCCGTCGAGATCGCTATCTCGCGGTACCGGCAGATCAGCGCGCTGGAGGAGGAGGTCGCGGACCTCGCCGAGCGCTTCGAGACGCGTAAGCGCGTCGACCGGGCCAAGGGCCTGCTCATGACGAAGATGGGCCTGACGGAGCCGGAGTCCTTCCGGTGGATCCAGAAGACCTCGATGGACCGGCGCCTGACCATGCGTGAGGTGGCGGACGCGGTCATCGAGCAGGTGGGCGGCGGCGCCTGACGCACGGGCTGCGCCCGGCACGGGCGACGCGCGGGGCTGCGCCCACCGAGGGGCGTAGGCCTCCGCAGGCCGCTGACCAGCATGTGGGACCTACGTCACAAGTCGGCAACGGCTCGATTTGGTACCGCGGGTTTCACCAATCGGACACGGTTCAGGGGTACTTTTCGTCCACACAGTTCACCGTGGGCGACGAGATCCGCGGTGATCACCACCTGGAACGAGGGGTGCCCCGAATGAAGAGAACCACCCACACGGCTCGAGCAGCGGCGCTCGCCGGTGCCGTCGCGCTGGTCCTCGCCGCCTGCGGCGGCGGCGACGGCGAGGCGGAGGAAGGCGACGGCGGGACCGACAGCGGGGAGGCGTCCGGCGAGGGCGGCGGCGACGGCGAGCCGCTCGTCATCGGTTCGCTCCTGCCGCAGACCGGCTCGCTGGCCTTCCTGGGCCCGCCCGAGATCGCGGGCGTGGATCTGGCGATCGAGGAGATCAACGAGGCCGGCGGCGTGCTCGGGCAGGACGTCGAGATCATCCACACCGACTCCTCCGACGCGGACAACGCCGAGGTGGCGACGCAGTCCGTCACGGACCTCCTGAGCCAGAACGCCCAGGTCGTCATCGGTGCGGCGTCGTCGTCCGTGACGCTCAACGTCGTCGACGACGTGACGGGCGCCAACGTCGTCCAGATCTCGCCGGCGAACACGGCCACCGCGCTGAGCGGCTACTCGCCGTTCTATTTCCGCACGGCGCCGTCCGACCTCATCCAGGGCAACGCGCTGGGCAACCTCATCGTCAACGACGGTCACGCGAACGTCGCCTTCCTCGTCTTCAACGACGACTACGGCATCACGCTGCGCGACGTCGCCAAGGAGACGATCGAGGGAGCAGGCGGCACGGTCACCTACGGCAACCCCGGTGAGGAGTTCGACCCGGCCTCCGACGACGTCATCCCGTCGGCCGTCACCGCGGCCCTGGCCACGAACCCGGACGCGATCGTCATCATCGCCTTCGACCAGACGCGGCTCATCGTCCCGCAGCTGGCCGCAGCGGGCTTCGACACCTCCAAGCTGTACTTCGTCGACGGCAACCTGTCGAACTACAGCGAGGAGTTCGAGCAGGGCACGCTCGACGGGGCCCAGGGCACGCTGCCCGGTGCCTTCCCCGACGAGTCCTTCCAGGAGCGCCTGCTCGGCATCGACCCGGACCTCAACGACTTCTCCTACGCGGCGGAGTCGTACGACGCCACGATCCTCGCCGCGCTGGCGGCGGTCCGTGGCGGTGCCACCGACGGCGTGACCATCCAGGAGAACCTGGCGTCCGTCTCCGGTGCCGAGGGCGGGACGGAGTGCACGGGCTTCGCCGAGTGCGCCGAGCTGCTCGAGGGGGGCGAGGACATCGCCTACCAGGCCGTCTCGGGTGCCGGCCCGTTCAACGAGGACAACGACCCGTCCTCGGCGTTCGTCGGCATCTACAAGTACGGCGCCGACAACACCTACGAGTGGGTCAAGGCGGAGTTCGGCGAGCTCTGATCGCCGAGCGCTCCACCGTCTGACAGCGCACCACCGACGGCCCGGCCGGGACACCGGCCGGGCCGTCGTGCTGTCACCACCGGCTCCCCCCACGACGTCGGCGTCGTGCCGGCGTGCGGCCCGCCGGCAACGACGACGGCGCCCCACCCCGGGCAGGGGGCGAGGCGCCGTCGTCGTGCGGGTCAGGAGGGGTCAGGCGTGGCCGGGCGGCGCTCCTTGTTGTGACCGGAGGCGCTCTCCACGTCGGCCGCGAGCGTGCCGAGGTAGAGCTCGATGACCTTCGGGTCGTTCATGAGATCGCGGCCCGACGCGGTGTACGCGTTCCGGCCCTGGTCCAGCACGTAGCCGCGGTCGCAGATCTGCAGGCACCGGCGGGCGTTCTGCTCGACCATGATGATCGAGACCCCCGTGCGGTTGATCCGGCGCGTCCGCAGGAACGTCTCGTCCTGACGGACCGGGGAGAGGCCGGCCGAGGGCTCGTCGAGCAGGAGCACGGACGGCTCCATCATGAGGGCGCGCGCCATGGCGACCATCTGGCGCTCGCCTCCCGACAGCGAGCCGGCGCGCTGCCTGCGCCGGTCACCCAGCGTGGGGAACAGGTCCACCATCGCCTCGAAGCGCTCGGCGAACTTCCGGGGGCGCTGGAAGCCGCCCATCTGGAGGTTCTCCTCGATCGTCAGGGTCGGGAAGACGTTGTTGTTCTGCGGGACGAAGCCGACGCCGCGGTGCACGAGCGCGTCCGCGCGCATGTTGGTGATGTCGTCGCCGCCGAGGGTCACGCGGCCGCTGCGCACCGTGACCAGCCCGAACAGTGCCTTGAGCAGCGTCGACTTGCCGGCGCCGTTGGGCCCGATGATCCCGATCAGCTCACCCTGGTGCAGGTCCAGGTCGCAGCCGTTGAGGATGTTCACGCCCGGCAGGTACCCCGCGACGATGTCGGAGGCCCGCAGGAGGAGCTCGCCCTCGCGACGCGGTGCGGGGGCGGGGGAGGGGTTCGTCGCCGTCATCGCTGCTCCTCCTGGTGGGCGCGCTCCTCGGCGGCGGCCTCCTCCTCGAGCTGCTTGGCGACCGACTCGTCGAGCAGCCGGTCGTCACCCAGGTCCGTGTCGTGGTGCGCGCCGAGGTAGGCGTCGACGACGGCGGGGTCGGCCATGACGGAGCCCGGCGGGCCCTCGGCCACGAGGCGGCCCTCGGCCATGACGGCCACCCAGTCGGAGATGTGCCGGACCATGTGCATGTCGTGCTCGACGAAGAGCACCGTGGTGCCCTCGTCGCGCAGGGCCTGGATGTGTCCCAGGAGCGACTGGGTGAGGGCGGGGTTCACGCCGGCCATCGGCTCGTCCAGCATGACCATGGTCGGGTCGCTCATGAGCGCCCGAGCCATCTCCAGCAGCTTGCGCTGGCCGCCGGACAGGCTCCCGGCGAAGTCGTCACGCTTCTCGTGGAGCTTGAACCGTTCGAGCAGCTCCTCCGCCTTGGCGGTGATCTCCTTCTCGCGGGCGCGCCACAGCGGTGGGACGAGGGCCTTGGCGAGGCTCTCGCCCGGCTGGTCCTTCGCCCCCAGACGCATGTTCTCCATGACCGTCATGCGGCTGAGCGCCTTGGTGAGCTGGAACGTCCGCACCATCCCGGCCTTGGACACCCGCGCGGCCGGGACGCCCGCCAGCGAGCGGCCCTCGAAGGTCCAGGACCCGCTGTTGGGCTGGTCGAAGCCGGTGAGCAGGTTGAACAGGGTCGTCTTGCCGGCGCCGTTCGGTCCGATGAGCGCGGTGATCGTGCCCCGCTGGACCTCGATGTGCTTGACGTCGACCGCCGTCATGCCGCCGAACCGGCGGGTGACCTGGTCGGCGACGAGGATGGCGTCAGGCTTGGGGGCGCCGGGCGTGCGGGGGACGGTGGCGAGCGCCGTGATGGCCTCAGCGGACATTGATCGCCAGCTCCTTCTTGTCGCCGAGGATGCCCTGTGGTCGGAAGATCACCAGGAGCATGAGCGTCACGCCGACGATGATCCAGCCGAACTGCTCGATCTGCGCCGTGGACATGACCGAGCCGGGGATGGTGGCGCGGCCGACGACCCGGATGAGCATGAGCACCGACCAGAACAGCATCGCACCGAGGACGGGGCCGAACACGGTCGCGGCTCCCCCGAGGAGCAGGATCGTCCAGACCCAGAACGTCATGGGGCGGCCCATCGAGTCGGGCTGCACGGCCCGCGGCAGCACGTACAGGATGCCCGCGACCGAGCCGATGACACCGCCGAGGATGAGCGCCTGCATCTTGTAGGCGTACACGTTCTTGCCGAGCGAGCGCACCGCGTCCTCGTCCTCGCGGATGCCCTTGAGCACGCGCCCCCATGGGCTGCGCATGAGGCGCCAGACGAGCAGGCACGCCAGCGCCACGACCACCCACGCCACCACCCGCAGCCACCAGCTGTTGGAGAAGCTGTTGGAGTAGGTGAACGGGCCCAGCGTCGTCGTGCCGTCGCCGAACGGCGACAGCGCGTGGAAGGTCTCCTTGTAGCTGTCGCCGCGCAGGCCCGACGACGCTCCGGTGACGTCGGTGAGCGCCGTCGAACGCCCGACGATGCGCACGATCTCGGCGGCCGCGATGGTGACGATCGCGAGGTAGTCGCCCCGCAGCTTGAGCGTCGGGATGCCCAGGATGAGGGCGAAGAGCGTCGAGCAGGCGACCGCCACGAGGAGCGCCGCCCAGATGGGCATGCCCGCGATCGTCGAGACGGCGAAGCCGTACGCCCCGAGCAGCATGAACCCGGCCTGGCCGAAGTTCAGGAGACCGGTGAGGCCGAAGTGGATGTTGAGGCCGATCGCGGCGAGCGCGTAGGCCGCCGTCGTCGGAGCGAAGAGCTCGCCCGCGACGGTGGTGAGGATGCGTTCGAAGTCCATGCTGACCGCCTTATCCGATCCGCTCGGCCCGGCCGAGGATGCCCTGGGGCCGCAGGAGCAGCACGAGGATGAGGATGACGAGTGCGCCGGCGTACCTCATGTCCGACGGGATGACGAGGTTCGACATCTCCACGACGAGGCCGATGACGAGGGACCCGACGAGCGCCCCGAAGGCCGTGCCGAGGCCGCCGAGCGTCACCGCGGCGAACATGAGGAGCAGGATCGTCGCGCCCATGTTCCACGCCGTGGCGTTGAAGTAGAGCCCGAGGAAGACGCCGCCGAGGGCTGCGAGCGCGCCGCCGATCGTCCACACGAGCCGGATGATCCGGTCGACGGCGATGCCGGAGGCCGCGGCGAGCGCCGGGTTGTCCGACACCGCGCGGGTGGCGCGCCCCGTGCGCGTCCCGACGAGGAAGTACGCGACACCGCCGAGGACGAGGAGGCCGACGACGAGGCCGACGAGGGATTGCGTCGTGATGAAGACGGGCCCGAGGTTCACGGTCGACGGGTTGGCCGTGACGATGCGCAGCGAGCCACCGCCGAAGAAGAACTGGAAGACGTACTGGGCCGTGATGGCGAGGCCGATGGTGACGATGAGCTGCTGGGTCAGTCCGACGCGCCGCTTGCGCAGCGGTTTCCACATGCCCGCGTCCTGCACCCAGCCCGCGAGCGCCCCGACCGCGACGGCGAGCACGACCGCCGGGACGAGGGGGAGGCCGACGACCTGGACGAAGACGAAGGCCGCGAGCCCGCCGAGCGTGACCATCTCGCCATGGGCGAAGTTGCTCAGCCCCGTCGTGCCGAAGATGAGGGAGAGGCCGACGGACGCGAGCGCGAGGAGGGTGCCGAACACGAGGCCGGCCATGGCCTGCTGCGCGACGCGTGCCCACGTGATCGACGACCCGCCCGAGCCGCCCTGGGTGGGCGTGTCGAGACCGGGCTCGCCCCCTCCCGCCGCGGGTGGTGCGGCGGGGTCGTCGGTGCCGCCCTCGGCGGGCGGTGCCGTCGGCCCGCTGGGTGCCGACGGCTCACCCAGCGGGAAGAGCGCACCGGCCGACGAACCGAGGGTGACGGTCACCGCGCGCGGGTTCGCGGCAGGGTCCCGCAGCGACTCGCCCTCGGGGAGCGTCGCCTCGTCGACCGCGACCTCGTACGTGCCGGCCGTCGCGACCTCCGCGAACCATCGGCCGTCCTCGCCGGTGACGGCCGTGGTCTCCTCCGGTCCGGTGACCGAGAGCTCGACGCCGACGGCCGGCTCGCCCGCCGCCGTGCGGATCGTCCCGTTGAGGCAGGCCGTGGTGGGCGTCGGGGAGCAGCTCGTGACGGCCGCCGTCGCCGGTGGGGCGAGCACGGTGAGGAGGGTGCCGAGGAGCAGGAGCAGGCCGGCGATCAACGGTCCGCCCCGGGCCGCCGTGCGCGAGGCCGGGGGCCTCGTCCGTGGGGTCGCTGCAGGTGGCACCTGTGCCCTCCGTCTGCCGTGCGCTCTCGCGCTCGTTCGTTCCACGGGCGTCCGTGCCCGTGTCGGGTCCCGCGTCGCCCCGCCTGGGCGGCGAGCGGCAACGATAGGCAATCCGGATGTCATGGACGTTTCACGACGTGGAGAGGATGCCAGGTGAACGGGCCGTAGGACACCACCGTCTCGGTGGTTCGCCTCTCAGGTGCTCTCACCCAGGGCCTCACTTCCCTCGGGCGGCGCGCACCGTTATCTTTTCGTCATCTCCCGGGCATTCCCCCCGACCGCCCGGGTCCCTGTGCCGAAGGAGGACACCCGTGCGTCCAGGTGTCGAGGTGCGACCTGTCGAGCCAGGAGACGTCGAGGGCGTCCTGACGCTCGTCCAGACGGCTCGTGCCGAGTCCTCCGTCGGCTCGCAGGTCTGCAGCGGCGAGCGCGACGCCCTCCGCCGGCAGCTCGGCACGCTCACGGCCGTGCCCGGCGGCACCGTCCTGGTCGCGGTGTGCGAGGGCGACGTCGTGGGGCTGCTCCTGGGCCGAGTGACCCAGCCCAACCTCTTCACCGACAGCGCGAGCCTCGCGGTCGACGTCGTCTACGTGGTGGCGTCCCACCGTCGGCGGGGCGTGGGCCGCGCCCTCATGCTGGGTGCCACCGAGGTGGCTCTGGCCGCGTCCGCCGAGCACGTCTACGTGGCCCCGCTGCCGGGTGCCCGCGGGATGCAGCGGTTCGTCGTGCAGCTGGGCTTCGCCCCGGCCGCAGCCCACCGGGTGGCGACCGCGGCGGCCCTGCACCGCCGCCTGACGCACGACGCGCCCGTGGCCCGCCGCTCGCCCCGACGCATCGAGGACCTCATCGCCCGCCGGCGGGAGAGCCGCCGGCGCGAGGGCGGGTCCACGGAGCCGGAGGCGTCACCGAAGCACGGCCACGCCACGGCGGTCCTGGGCGACGTCGTCGAGCCGGCGGCTCAGCCGCCCCGCCGGGCGATCAGCAGGCAGGTGAGCCGCGCGGTGCAGACGCGCTTCGACCTCGAGTCCTCCACGACCACCTCGTAGGTCGCCGTCGTGGCGCCGAGGTGCACGGCGGTCGCCGTGCCGGTGACCACGCCGTCCCGGGGGCCGCGGTGGTGGCTGGCGCCGACCTCGACGCCGACCGCCTGACGGTCTGGGCCTGCGTGGAGCATCGCCCCGAAGGACCCGAGGGTCTCCGCCAGCACCACGGAGGCGCCCCCGTGGAGCAGTCCGTACGGCTGCGTGTTCCCCGCGACCGGCATGGTGCCCACGACCCGCTCCGGGCCCGCCTCGAGGATCTCGATGCCCATGCGCTCCATGAGGGTGCCCGCGAGGGACGCGCGCACCTGGCCCAGGGCGTCCGGCGCGGACGGTGCGGGGGCTGCGGCGGAGGTGCCCGCGGCGGCTGGCGTGTCGGTCATGCCCGCTAGGTTGGCACCCGTGACTGACCAGGCGCGAACCCGGCCCCTCCTGCTCCTCGTCGACGGCCACTCGATGGCCTACCGGGCGTTCTTCGCACTGCCGGCGGAGAACTTCTCGACCCGCACCGGTCAGACCACGAACGCGGTCTACGGGTTCACGTCCATGCTCGCGAACCTGCTGCGCGACGAGGAGCCCACGCACGTCGCCGTGGCCTTCGACGCCGGCCGGGTGACCTTCCGGACGGAGGAGTACCCCGCGTACAAGGGCACGCGCGACGCGACCCCTGCGGAGTTCAGCGGTCAGGTGCCGCTCATCCGGGAGATCCTCGACTCGCTCAACGTCACCACGCTGCAGAAGGAGGGGTTCGAGGCCGACGACGTCATCGCGACCCTCGTCACGCAGGCGCAGGCGGCCGGGATGGACGTCCTCGTCTGCACCGGCGACCGCGACGCCCTGCAGCTCGTGGCCGGCGACGTCACGGTCCTGTACCCCCGCAAGGGCGTCTCGGACCTCGTGCGGTTCACGCCCGCCGGCGTGGAGGAGAAGTACGGCGTGCCGCCGGAGTCCTACCCCGACCTCGCCGCGCTCGTGGGCGAGACGAGCGACAACCTGCCGGGCGTGCCCGGCGTCGGTCCCAAGACGGCGGCCAAGTGGATCACCACCTACGGCGGGCTCGACGGGGTGCTGGCGGCGGCGTCGACCATCACGGGCAAGGCGGGAGAGAGCCTGCGCGCCTGCGCGGACCAGGTGCGGGTCAACCGGCGGCTCAACGGTGCCGTCCGCGACGTGGAGCTGCCGGTCGCGGTCGGCGACCTCGGGGTCCGGCCGTGGGACCGCGAGGCGATGCACCGCGTCTTCGACGCCCTGGAGTTCCGCACCCTGCGGGAACGCCTCTTCGCGATGGTGCCGGAGGACGTCGTGGAGGCCGAGGGCTTCCGCCTCGACGTCGTGGTCCCGGCGCCGGGCGAGCTCGGGGGGTGGCTCGCGGCCCGGCGCGGTCGCCGTCTGGCGCTCGAGGTCGCCGGGACGTCGGCGCCCACTCGCGGCGACGCGTGGGCCCTCGGGCTCGCCGACGGCGCGGACCACGCGGTCGCCCTCGACCTCGCCGACCTCGGCCCGGAGGACGAGGCGTCCCTGGCGGCCTGGCTCGCCGACGAGCAGGCGCTCAAGGCGGCCCACGGCGCCAAGGACGTGTGGCACGCGCTCGCCGGTCGCGGCCTGCCGCTCGCCGGGGTCACGGTCGACACGCTGCTCGCGTCGTACCTGTGCCACCCGGACCAGCGGTCGTACGACCTCGCCGACCTGTCGATCCGGCACCTGCACCGCGAGCTGCGGACCGAGGACGAAGGTGACGGCGCCCAGGGCGCCCTGGACCTGTCCGTCGACGGCGGACCGCCGCACCAGTCCACGGCGCTGCGCGCGGCGGCCGTCGCCGAGCTCGCCGAGGTCCTCGAGGGCGAGCTCGAGGACCGGGGCGCTCGTCGCCTGCTGGCCGAGGTCGAGCTCCCGCTCGTCGACGTCCTCGCGCGGATGGAGCAGGGGGGCATCGCCGCCGACCGCGCGTACCTCGACGGGCTGGAGGGGGAGTTCGCCGCGGCCGTGGCCGACGCGGCGGCGGAGGCCTACGCGGTCATCGGCCGGGAGGTGAACCTCGGCTCGCCCAAGCAGCTGCAGGAGGTGCTCTTCGACCAGCTCGCGATGCCGCGGACGAAGAAGATCAAGACCGGGTACACCACCGACGCGGCGTCGCTCACGGACCTCTTCGAGCGCACGCAGCACCCGTTCCTCGCGCACCTGCTCGCGCACCGGGACGCGTCGCGGCTGCGGCAGACCGTCGAGGGTCTGGTCCGGTCCATCGGTGACGACGGTCGGATCCACACGACGTTCCAGCAGACCATCGCGGCCACGGGGCGGCTGTCCTCGACGGACCCCAACCTGCAGAACATCCCCATCCGCACCGAGGCGGGCCGCCAGATCCGCCGCGCCTTCGTCGTCGGAGAGGGCTACGAGACGCTCCTGACGGCGGACTACAGCCAGATCGAGATGCGGATCATGGCGCACCTGTCGGGGGACGCGGGTCTCATCGCGGCGTTCCGCTCGGGGGAGGACCTGCACAACTTCGTCGGGTCCCGGGTGTTCGGCGTGCCGACGGACCAGGTCACGCCGGCGATGCGATCCAAGATCAAGGCCATGTCGTACGGCCTCGCGTACGGCCTGTCCGCGTTCGGCCTGTCCAAGCAGCTCTCGATCCCGGTGTCCGAGGCCTCCGGACTCATGGAGGACTACTTCTCGCGGTTCGGCGGCGTGCGTGAGTACCTCGGCGGCGTCGTCGACGAGGCACGGCGCAGCGGCTACACCGCGACCCTGCTCGGACGCCGCCGCTACCTCCCGGACCTCACCAGCGACAACCGCCAGCGCCGCGAGATGGCCGAGCGCATGGCGCTCAACGCACCGATCCAGGGCAGCGCGGCGGACATCATCAAGGTCGCGATGCTCGGTGTCGACGAGCAGCTCCGCGCGGACGGCCTGCGATCTCGCCTGCTCCTGCAGGTCCACGACGAGCTGGTGCTCGAGGTCGCGCCGGGGGAGCGCGAGGCGGTCGAGGCCCTCGTGCGCGACCAGATGGGTCGGGCGGTCGAGATGTCCGTGCCCCTGGACGTGTCGGTCGGCGTCGGCCGCAGCTGGCACGAGGCCGGGCACTAGGCCCCGGGGGGCTCCGACCGCGCGACGAAGACGGCCGTGCCCGGGATCCGCGCGCCGCGCAGCGGGCTCCAGCCGCCCCAGGTCCGGCCGTTGTCCGGCGGCCACTCCGGCTCCACGACGTCCACCAGCCGCAGCCCGGCCGCGGTGACCCCGCGGACGTGGTCGCCCACGGTCCGGTGGTACTCGGCGTAGGCCACGGCGCCGTCGTCGTCGACCTCGACGTACGGCGTGCGGTCGAAGTAGGACCGGGTCGCCGTGAGACCGCGCTCGCCGGGGTCGTCCGGGAACGCCCAGCGGACCGGGTGCGTCACGGCGAACACCCACCGGCCGCCGGGGCGCAGGACGCGCGCCACCTCGCGGTGGACCGCGTCGGCGTCCGGCACGAACGGGATCGCTCCGTACGCCGTGAAGACGACGTCGACGGCGTCGTCGGCGAGCGGCAGGCGCCGGGCGTCCGCCTGGAGCAGCGGCGTCGTCGTGCCGGCGACCGCGTCGAGCCGTCGGGCGGCCGCCAGCATCCCCGCCGAGACGTCGCTGGCGACCGCGTCGACGCCGCGTGCACGCAGCCAGCGCGTGCACTGGGCGGCGCCCGCCCCGACCTCCAGGACACGGCGTCCGTCCAGGTCGCCGAGGAGCCCCGCCTCGTCCTCCCGCAGGCCCTCCGGGCACCAGCGGAACTCGGCGACACCGAGGTCGTCGCCATGCTCGTCCAGGTACTCCTCGGCGTGGCCGTCCCACCACCGGCGGGCCGCGCGCCCGTCGTCGTCGGCCGGCTGGTACCCGGCTCGTCCGAGCCCTGGCGCGTCCATGGGGACAGTCTCGCGGGGTTCTCACGGTGAACCACCTGCCACCGGGCCCTCCACACGATCTACCGCACCATCGAGGAGCCGCTGCGGGCGCACGAGGTGGGGTCCGGCGCGCATCGCCGCAACCGGGTCCACCTGCTCGCCGACCTGCAGCACCGGCTGGGGCTGTCCTACCTCTTCATCAGCCACGACCTCGCCGTGGTCCGGCAGATCGCCGACCAGGTGTGCGTCATGGAGCGGGGTCGGATCGTCGAGCAGGGCACCGTCGACGACGTCTTCGACCGCCCGCAGCAGGACTACACCCGGGCGCTCCTCGACGCGATCCCCGGCGGCCGGCTGGACCTCGGGCCCCAGGCGGCCTGACGCGTCGCCGTCGGTGCAGCGGTGCGGGGGACCTCCGCCCCGTCGACCCGCTGACGGCGCCGCTAGGGTGGTCGCGGCGCATCGCGGCGCCGGCCCCCACCCCCGTCCCTGAAGGAGAGCGTCGTGCGCGTCGGACTGCTGACAGGTGGGGGTGACTGCCCGGGCCTCAACGCCGCGATCCGTGCCGTGGTCAAGCACGGCGAGGGCACCTACGGCCACTCCATCATCGGGTTCCGCAACGGCTGGCGCGGGGTCGTCGAGGGCGACGTCATGCCGCTGGGCCGCCAGCACATCCGCAACGTCCTTCCCGTGGGCGGGACGCTGCTGGGCACGGCGCGGTTCCACCCGAACGCGGAGGACGGCGGCATCGACGCCGTCCTGTCGACCCTCGAGGCCGAGCGCATCGAGGCGCTCATCTGCATCGGCGGTGACGGCACGCTGCACGCCGCCAGCAAGGTCGCCGACGCCGGGGTGAAGATCGTGGCGATCCCCAAGACCATCGACAACGACGTGTCCGGGACGGACCTGTCGATCGGCTTCCACACCGCGGTGAACATCGCCACGGAGGCCATCGACCGCATCCACACGACCGCGGAGAGCCACAACCGGGTCATGGTGGTCGAGGTCATGGGCCGGCACGCGGGCTGGATCGCGATCAACGCCGGCATCGCGGGCGGGGCCGAGCTCGTCCTCACGCCCGAGGACCCGTTCGACATCGACCAGGTCGTCAAGTTCCTCAAGCACCGCCACCGCGCGCACGCGAACTTCTCGATCGTCGTCGTCGCCGAGGGTGCCGAGCCGCGCCGGGGCGGGTCGATGGACTTCACCACGCAGCTGGGCCGGTTCGGCGAGATCGTGGCGGGCGCCGTGGGTGACCGCCTCGCGCACGAGATCGCCGAGCGGACGGGCTTCGACACGCGCGTGACGATCCTCGGTCACGTGCAGCGCGGCGGCTCCCCGACGCCGACCGACAGGATCCTCGGCAGCCGCTTCGGGGTGGCGGCGATCGACGCGGTCGTCGAGGGCCGCACGGGTGTCATGACCGCCCTGCGGGGCGAGGACGTCGTCCTCGTGCCGCTCAGCGAGGTGGCGGGCAAGCCGAAGCGGGTCCCGCCCGACCTCATCCGCACCGCGCAGGTCCTCGCCTGACGTCCCGGGCCTTTTGACCCTCGTTTCGCCTCCGGCCTAAGATGGCCGGTGGCGTGACGCGTCCTGCGCCGGATCCTGTCCGTTCGTGCGTCGCACCGCCGCGTGTGGAGCGTCCCCGGGGCCTCCTCGTCGCGCAGGCACGTCTTCACCAGCACGTTCCCTGTCCGCACTACTCCCTGTCCGCATCGGAGCTCGAAACTCAATGACCATCTCCACCCCCGCCAAGCCGACGACGCCGCAGGTCGCGATCAACGACATCGGCACCGCCGAGGACTTCCTCGCCGCGATCGACGCGACCATCAAGTACTTCAACGACGGCGACATCGTCGAGGGCACCATCGTCAAGGTCGACCGCGACGAGGTCCTCCTCGACATCGGCTACAAGACCGAGGGGGTCATCCCCTCGCGCGAGCTCTCGATCAAGCACGACGTCGACCCCGACGAGGTCGTCAAGGTCGGCGACGCGGTCGAGGCCCTCGTGCTCCAGAAGGAGGACAAGGAAGGCCGCCTGATCCTGTCCAAGAAGCGCGCCCAGTACGAGCGCGCCTGGGGCACGATCGAGAAGATCAAGGAAGAGGACGGCGTCGTCACCGGCACCGTCATCGAGGTCGTCAAGGGCGGCCTCATCCTCGACATCGGCCTGCGCGGCTTCCTCCCGGCGTCGCTGGTCGAGATGCGTCGTGTGCGCGACCTCCAGCCGTACGTCGGCAAGGAGATCGAGGCGAAGATCATCGAGCTCGACAAGAACCGCAACAACGTCGTCCTGTCGCGGCGCGCGTGGCTCGAGCAGACGCAGTCGGAGGTCCGCTCCACCTTCCTGCAGACCCTGCAGAAGGGCCAGGTCCGGCCGGGTGTCGTCTCCTCGATCGTCAACTTCGGCGCGTTCGTGGACCTCGGCGGCGTGGACGGGCTCGTGCACGTCTCCGAGCTGTCGTGGAAGCACATCGACCACCCGTCCGAGGTCGTCGAGGTCGGCCAGGAGGTCACCGTCGAGGTGCTCGACGTCGACTTCGACCGGGAGCGGGTCTCGCTGTCGCTCAAGGCGACGCAGGAGGACCCGTGGCAGGCGTTCGCCCGGACGCACGCGATCGGTCAGGTCGTGCCGGGCAAGGTCACCAAGCTCGTCCCCTTCGGTGCGTTCGTGCGCGTCGAGGACGGCATCGAGGGCCTCGTGCACATCTCCGAGCTCGCCGTCCGGCACGTCGACCTGCCCGAGCAGGTCGTCAACGTCGGTGACGAGACGTTCGTCAAGGTCATCGACATCGACCTGGAGCGTCGCCGCATCTCGCTGTCGCTCAAGCAGGCGAACGAGGGTCTGGACCCGCACAGCGAGGACTTCGACCCGGCCCTGTACGGCATGGCCGCCGAGTACGACGACAAGGGGAACTACAAGTACCCCGAGGGCTTCGACCCGGAGACCAACGAGTGGCTCGAGGGCTACGAGACCCAGCGCGAGGCCTGGGAGGCGCAGTACGCCGCCGCCCACTCGCGCTGGGAGGCGCACAAGAAGCAGGTCCTCGAGGCCATCGAGGCGGACGCGCAGGCCGCGACGTCCAGCAGCAGCACGAGCAACAGCAGCAGCAGCAGCGGCGGCGGCGGTCGCGCCGACGCCGGTCCGTCCACCGCGTCGAGCTACTCCTCGGCGGCCGAGCCGGTCGGTGGCACGCTCGCCTCGGACGAGGCCCTGGCGGCCCTGCGCGAGAAGCTCACGGGCAACTGACCCGGTCCCGGTCCGTCCACGGACCGGTGCCGCGGTGAACGACGGGCCGACCACCTCCGGGTGGTCGGCCCGTCGTCGTCCCCGGACCGGGAGCGGCTAGGGTCCACGGTGTGCTGAGGATCGGGCTCACGGGCGGCATCGCCGCGGGCAAGTCGGTCGTCGCGCGCCGGCTCGCGGAGCTGGGCGCCGTCGTCGTCGACTACGACGCGCTCGCCCGGGAGGTCGTCGCGCCGGGCACGCCGGGGTACGCGGGCGTGGTCGAGGCGTTCGGGCCCGAGGTGGTGACGCCCGCCGGGGACCTGGACCGCGCCGCGCTCGCCGGGGTCGTCTTCACCGATGCGGCGGCGCGCGCACGGCTCAACGCGATCGTGCACCCGCTCGTCCGGGCGGCCGCGCGTCGACGCGAGGAGGAGGCGGTGGCCGGCGGTCGGTCCGTCGTGGTGCACGACATCCCGCTCCTCGTCGAGACCGGGGACCCCGCCGCGTTCGACGAGGTCGTCGTGGTCGAGGCCCCCGCGGACGTGCGGCTGGCCCGGCTGGTGGAGGGACGCGGCATCGCGGAGGAGCAGGCACGCGCCCGGCTCGCCGCACAGGCCGGTGAGGAGGAGCGCAGGGTCGCCGCCACCGTGCTCCTCGACGGCTCCGGGACCGTGGAGCACCTCGCGGCGCAGGTGGACGCCCTCTGGCTGCGGTGGGTCGACCGGACGCCCGACGCCGGCCCCGGTGCGGGCGAGGCGGGCACGTGACCCGGACGGTCCTGGTCACCGGGTTCGAGCCGTTCGGCGGTCGCCCGGTGAACGCCTCCTGGGAGGCCGTCTCCCGACTCGGCCGTCTCTGGCGCGGCCCCGAGGAGCTGGTCGTCGACCGGCTGCCGGTCGACTTCCGCGCCGCTCCGGACCGCCTCCGGGCGCTGATCGCCGAGGTGGCGCCGGACCTCGTGGTCTGCGTCGGCGAGGCAGGCGGCCGGCAGGTCGTCTCCGTCGAGCGCGTCGCGCTCAACCTCGTCGACGCCCGCATCCCCGACAACGCCGGCGCGGCGCCGGTCGACGAACCCGTCGTCCACGGCGGGCCGACGGCCTACCTGTCCTCGTTGCCCGTCAAGGCGTGCGCGGAGGCGGTCCGCGCCACCGGTGTGCCGGCGGAGGTCAGCCACTCCGCGGGGACCTTCGTCTGCAACGCCACCTCGTACGCGCTGCTCCACGCGCTGGAGGAGGTAGGTCCGCCCGGCGACGCCGGCGCGCCCGGTGCCGTGCGTGGCGGCTTCGTCCACGTGCCCACGGCCCTGGAGGGCTCGGCCGACGCCGACGAGGACGCCGCACGCCTCGCGCGGGCTCTCGCCGCGGTGGTCCGCGCAGCGCTCGACGCGCCGGTGGACCTGTCGACCAGCGCGGGGAGCCTCGACTAGGGCGAGGCGCCGACGGGCCGCCCGGTCGTGTCGGTGGTCCGACGTACCGTTGTCCCATGCGTCCCGTGACCGACCTGCAGCGCCGCGTCGCCCCGTTCGAGGTGGTGTCGGACTACCAGCCCTCCGGCGACCAGCCCCGGGCCATCGAGCAGCTCACCCGCCGCGTCCGCGCGGGGGAGAAGGACGTCGTCCTGCTCGGAGCGACCGGTACGGGGAAGTCGGCGACGACGGCCTGGCTCGTGGAGCAGCTGCAGCGGCCGACGCTGGTGATGGCGCACAACAAGACCCTCGCCGCGCAGCTCGCCACGGAGTTCCGCGAGCTGCTGCCCAACAACGCGGTCGAGTACTTCGTCTCGTACTACGACTACTACCAGCCCGAGGCGTACATCGCGCAGACGGACACCTACATCGAGAAGGACTCCTCCATCAACGAGGAGGTGGAGCGGCTGCGGCACTCCGCCACCAACTCGCTCCTCACCCGTCGGGACGTGGTCGTCGTCGCGTCGGTGTCGTGCATCTACGGCCTGGGCACGCCGCAGGAGTACGTGGACCGGATGGTCCGGCTGGCCGTCGGCGACGTCATCGACCGGGACCAGCTCCTGCGCCGCTTCGTCCAGATGCAGTACGCGCGCAACGACATGGCCTTCACACGCGGGACCTTCCGCGTGCGGGGCGACACGGTCGAGATCATCCCGGTCTACGAGGAGCTCGCCATCCGGATCGAGATGTTCGGGGACGAGGTCGAGTCGATCCAGACGCTGCACCCGCTGACCGGGGAGGTCCTCCGCCAGGAGCAGGAGACCTTCGTCTTCCCCGCCTCCCACTACGTCGCCGGACCGGAACGCATGGAGCGCGCGGTCGGGAGCATCGAGGCCGAGCTGGAGGAGCGCCTCGCGGAGCTGGAGCGCCAGAACAAGCTCCTCGAGGCGCAGCGGCTCCGGATGAGGACGACGTACGACATCGAGATGATGCGCCAGGTCGGCACGTGCGCCGGCATCGAGAACTACTCCCGGCACATCGACGGCCGTGCGGCGGGCACCCCGCCGCACACGCTCCTGGACTACTTCCCCGAGGACTTCCTCCTCGTCATCGACGAGTCCCACGTGACGGTCCCGCAGATCGGGGCGATGTACGAGGGCGACATGTCGCGCAAGCGGGCCCTCGTCGAGCACGGGTTCCGGCTGCCCAGTGCGATGGACAACCGACCGCTGCGCTGGGAGGAGTTCGTCGAGCGCATCGGGCAGACGGTCTACCTCTCCGCCACCCCGGGGCCGTACGAGCTGTCCCAGTCCGACGGCGTGGTGGAGCAGATCATCCGGCCGACCGGCCTGGTGGACCCCGAGGTGGTCATCAAGCCGACCCGCGGGCAGATCGACGACCTCCTCGAGGAGATCCGCGTCCGTGCCGAGCGCAACGAGCGGGTGCTCGTGACCACGCTGACCAAGAAGATGGCCGAGGACCTCACCGACTACCTGCTGGAGAAGGACGTCCGGGTGCGGTACCTGCACTCGGAGGTCGACACGCTGCGGCGCGTGGAGCTCCTCCGCGAGCTGAGGATGGGCCTCTTCGACGTGCTCGTCGGCATCAACCTGCTGCGGGAGGGCCTCGACCTGCCGGAGGTGTCGCTCGTCAGCATCCTCGACGCGGACAAGGAGGGGTTCCTGCGCTCAGGCACGTCCCTCATCCAGACCATCGGGCGTGCGGCACGCAACGTGTCCGGCGAGGTCCACATGTACGCCGACACGATCACGCCCTCCATGGCGCAGGCGATCGACGAGACCAACCGGCGGCGCGAGAAGCAGGTCGCGTACAACCGCGAGCACGGCATCGACCCGACGCCGCTGCGCAAGCGGATCAGCGACGTCACCGACATGCTCGCGCGGGAGGACATCGACACGGCTCAGCTCCTCGAGGGCGGTTACCGCAACCCCGGCAAGGGGACGGGCAGGGGCAAGGGCAAGGGCCGCGCGCCGGTACCCGCCGGCGGTGTCGGCGGCGAGGGCGACAGCCCGCGGGCCCGGATGGCCGCGGTCCCGGCCGGCGAGCTGGCGGAGCTCATCCAGGAGCTCTCCGAGCAGATGCACGGGGCCGCGGCCGAGCTCCAGTTCGAGCTGGCCGCCCGTCTCCGCGACGAGATCTCCGGGCTGAAGAAGGAGCTGCGCGACATGCAGGCTGCGACCGCCTGACCTCTGCCGGGGTGGGGCTCGGCGCTCTCGTGGCAGGGCTTCTCAAGGGACTCGCAGCCCTCCCGGGACCGGGCGCACCTCACCGCGAGCAGAGCGCGGGGTCCGCTGCGGGTCTATGCTCACCCGGTTGGAGGGGAGTACTCCCGCCGCGGTGGCATCGTCATCACGGCTGACGTGACCGTCAGCCCGGTGCGCCGGTCCGGCCCTCAGGGGCGGGCGGAGGAGACCTCCGGTACCCCGATCTCTCGTACCGGAGGTTCTGTGGACGTCCCCCTGTGGGTCTGGCTCGCGACTGTCATCGGCGTCCTCGCCCTGGTCGTCTTCGACTTCTTCGCGCACGTGCGGACCCCGCACGAGCCGACGTTCCGGGAGTCGGCGATCTGGTCGACCGTGTACATCGCCCTCGCCATCGTGTTCGGACTCGGCCTCATGGCGGTCGCCGGCACGACGTCCGGCGGCGAGTACTTCGCCGGCTACGTGACGGAGAAGAGCCTGTCCGTCGACAACCTCTTCGTCTTCCTCATCATCATGACCAGGTTCGCGGTGCCGCGGCCGTACCAGCAGAAGGTCCTGCTGGTGGGGGTCGCGATCGCGATCGTGCTGCGCGGCCTGTTCATCTGGGCGGGCGCCGCGGCGATCGAGCAGTTCTCGTGGGTCTTCTACCTGTTCGGTGCCTTCCTGGTGTACACGGCGGTGAAGCTCGCCCGCGAGAAGCACGACGAGGACGCGCCCGCCGAGTTCAAGGACACCCGGCTGCTGCGGCTCGTCCGCCGCGTCGTACCGTCGACCACCGAGTACCACAGCGACCGGCTCTGGGTGCGCAAGGCCGGTCGGCGGGTGGCCACACCCATGCTCATCGTGATGATCGCCATCGGGTCGACCGACCTGCTGTTCGCGCTCGACTCGATCCCGGCCATCTTCGGGCTCACGAAGGAGCCGTACATCGTCTTCACGACGAACGCCTTCGCGCTCCTCGGGCTGCGGCAGCTGTACTTCCTCCTCGGCGGCCTGCTCCAGCGGCTCGTGTACCTGTCCCAGGGCCTCGCTGTGATCCTCGGCTTCATCGGCGTCAAGCTCGTCCTCGAGGCGCTCCACACGAACGAGCTGCCGTTCATCAACGGCGGTGAGCACGTCGAGTGGGCGCCCGAGATCCCGATCTGGCTCTCCTTGATGGTGATCCTCGGCACCCTCACGGTCGCCACGATCGCCAGCCTGCTCGCGACGCGCCGCCGCGAGCAGCACGTCGAGTCCGTCGCGGAGCAGGGCGACCTCAGCCGCCAGGGCGTCGACCCGGAGTCGGCAGGCACCCCGGTCGCCGAGGCGCCCCTGAGCCACTCCGCGCGGGTCAGCCGGCTCGGCGACGCGACGGACGAGCGGGACGCGCGCGACTGACCGGCGTCGGCGCCGCCCGGGAGCCCCTACGCGAAGGCGCCGGTGACCAGCTCCCACTCGCGGACCGTGCGCGACGCGATCAGTCCGGCCCCCCGGAACGGGTCGTCGTCGAGGATCCGCAGGGCGGCCTGCGCGCTGTCGGCACGGAGCAGCAGGAGCGCGCCGGGCGCTCCGGGCTCGCCGGGAGCGGCGGCGCCGTCGTCGGTCAGCGGCTCGCCGCGCAGCGGGCCGCTCGCGAGCAGGACCCCGTCGGCGTGGAGCCGTCCCATGAAGCTGCGGTGCGCGGGCCGGCCGGCGTCGAGGACACCGGGCCTGGAGTCGTAGCGGTACTCGATCGCGTAGATGGGCACGGGACCAGTGTGACGTGCCGGCGCCGCCGGGGACGCCGGCTCGGCGTGCATCTCGTCGCTCTGAGCCGTAGCGTCTGAGCGGTGCCCTGCGCGAACCGGCGGCACCGCCATGATCGGCCGGACGAGGTCGGCGCGGGACGAAGGAGAGGGACGTGACGCCAGGGCCTGTCGACGTGGCCCACGGCGTCGTCCTCGACGGGCGGTACCGCATCGAGGACGTCGTCGGCCAGGGCGGCATGGCGACCGTGTACCGGGCGCACGACGAGGCGCTCGGCCGCGACGTCGCGGTGAAGCTCTTCCCTCCCACGCCCGACTCGGACGAGGTGCTCCGGCACCAGGCCGAGATCAAGGTGCTCTCGCAGATGAACCACCCGGGCCTCGTCGCCCTCCACGACGCCGGCTCGGCCTACGCCGGGGGCCCCCTCCAGCAGACGTACATCGTCATGGAGCTGGTGCCGGGGCCGACGCTCGCCGACCTCCTCGCCACGGGTCCGCTGACGTCGACGCACACCGCGCGGATCGGGCGTCAGCTCGCCGAGGCGATCGCGACCGTGCATGCCGCCGACGTCGTCCACCGTGACATCAAGCCCGCCAACATCCTGCTCGTCGAGCGCGCCTCCGCGGTGCGCGAGGCGCCGGACGCAGCCCTGACGACGGGCCCGATCGTCAAGCTGGCGGACTTCGGGATCGCCCGCTTCGCCGACGGCGCCCGGCTCACGATGACGGGGACGACGCTGGGCACGGCCACCTACCTCAGCCCCGAGCAGGCGACGGGGGCGGGCGCAGGTCCGCCGACGGACGTGTACGCGCTCGGCCTCGTGCTGCTCGAGTGCCTGACCGGCCGCAGGGCCTTCACGGGCACCGTCGCGGAGGTCGCGGCGGCGCGCCTGACGACGGACCCGCCCATCCCGCCCGACGTCGGCCCGGAGTGGACCGCCCTGCTCCAGGGCATGACCGCGCGGGAGCCGGAGGCGCGGCTCACGATGGTCGAGGCGGCACGTCGTCTCGGTGCGCTCGCCGGGGCCGGCCGTGGCACCGGCGCTGCCGAGCAGGCCGTGCTCCTCGCCCCGGCGGCGCCGGGGATCGTCGTGCCGGGGGACGCCGACGGGACGGCGCCGCACCGCATGGGGACCGACACCGGCCCGGCAGCCATGCACGCCACGCATGCCCCCGCCCCGTCGCGCCGCGACCGGCGCGCGGCGGCGGGGACCGTCCAGCGGCCCGGGCGAACGGACCACGACCCGGACGCCACCGGGCGGACCCAGCCGATCCCGCTCGTGCCCGCGTCGGTCCCACCCGCGACGGCCCGCGGGCGCGCGGGCGCGCGTGCCCGGCAGACCGTCCGGCGGCGCTGGGCGATCCTCGTGGCGGTCGCCGTGGTGCTGCTCGCCTCGGTGGCCCTGGTGATCGGTCTCGCGGCCGGGGACCGCGGTGCCTCCGAGCCGCCGCCGTACCCGGCCGTCGAGGGCGAGCTCGGTGAGGTCCTGGAGGACCTGCAGCGGAGCGTCGAGCCGTGAGCCGCGTCGGGATGCGCCACCGGACGGCCGCGGTGCTGGTGGCGGCCGCGACGGCCCTGGCCGGCTGCGGCGCGCAGCCTGTGGACCTCGCCGCCGACGCGGCGGCGCGGCTCCAGGAGGCCGTGTGGTCCGTGTCGTCGGCGGCCGCGCAGGGACGCCACGACGCCGCTGCGGCAGCGCTCGCCCGCGTGAGGTCCGAGCTCGACGTGGCGGTCGAGGACGGTGACATCTCCGTGCAGCGGTACCGCGCGGTCGACGAGGCCCTGCGCGCCGTGGAGGCCGAGCTGACCGCCGTGCGGGAGGCGGTCGCGTCCCCGGCGGACGACGACGCAGCTGCCGAGGCCCCGGTGGCCGAGGAGCCCGGGACCGAGGTGGTGGAGCCGGTCGTGCCGGTCGACCCGGCGCCGCCGGCCCCGCCGGCACCGGCCCCCCAGGCGCCGGCCGACGAGGACGCGCAGCAGGGCAACGAGGGGAACCAGGGCAACGGCGTGGGGCCGGACGGCAACCGCGGGCGTGGCGGCGGTCAGGGCGGCTCCGGCAAGGGTCAGGGGCGCTCGCCGGCCCACGCGCCGGGGCAGTCGCCGGTCCACCCCTCCGGCCAGCGGGGTCCCGCCGGGCGGGAGTGAGGCCGGCGTCTCACCAGCCGCGGCGCCACCACTCGGCACGGTGCGGGCGCTCCGCCCCGAGCGTCGTGTCGCGACCGTGGCCGGGGTACACCCACGTGTCGTCCGAGAGGGTGCCGAAGACGCGCTGCTCGAGGTCGGTCATGAGCGTCCGGAACGCGGCCGCGTCGGCCGTCTTCCCCGGTCCTCCGGGGAACAGGCTGTCCCCGGTGAACAGGTGCGCGCGGCCGGGGACCGCGTCGGGGCCGGCTCCGCGGGCGGGCTCGCGGTACAGGAGCGCGAGCGAGCCGGGCGTGTGCCCGCGCAGCGCCACGACCTCCAGGACGACGTGGCCCACCGATACGAGGTCGCCGTGGTGCAGCCGACGGTGCACCGCGGCGGGGACGGCGGCCGCGTCGTCCGCGCCGCACGCGTGGTGCGCGCCGGTCACGGCCAGCACCGACTCCAGGGCACCGACGTGGTCGGCGTGGCGGTGCGTGGTGACGACGGTGCTCAGCCGGGCCGTGGGGGAGCCCTCCCTGATGAGCGCCAGCAGCCGGTCCGGCTCGGCGGCAGCGTCGACCAGCAGCTGGTCACCGCCGACGCGGGAGGTCAGCAGGTAGGAGTTGTTGTCCATCGGCCCCACGGAGAGCTTGCGGATCACGACCTCGTCGAGGACGCGCGCCTGCGGCGGCCCGCCCGGGACGACGTCTCCGGTGTAGCTCATGGCGTCCATCGTGCTCCTCGTGGGGCGCCGGCGCAGGGGCCGCTCGTCCCGGCCGTCGACGGCTGAGGACGGGCTGGGTGTGACATCGAACACTTGTACGACAGTCGGCGGGCACGTACGATGCTGCGGTGAATGACCGACTGCGCGTGCAGGGTGCGCGCGAGCACAACCTCCGCAACGTCGATCTCGATCTTCCCCGGGACAGTCTCATCGTCTTCACGGGTCTGTCCGGCTCGGGGAAGTCCTCGCTCGCCTTCGACACGATCTTCGCCGAGGGCCAGCGGCGCTACGTCGAGTCGCTCTCCGCCTACGCCCGCCAGTTCCTCGGGCAGATGGACAAGCCGGACGTCGACTTCATCGAGGGCCTGTCCCCGGCGGTGTCGATCGATCAGAAGTCCACGAACCGCAACCCTCGTTCCACGGTCGGGACCATCACGGAGGTCTACGACTACCTCCGGCTGCTCTTCGCCCGCGCCGGCACGCAGTTCTGCCCTGTCTGCGGCGAGCAGGTCAGCCGCCAGACCCCGCAGCAGATCGTCGACCGGCTCCTCGAGCTGCCGGAGGGCACGCGGTACCAGGTGCTCGCGCCCGTCGTCCGCGGGCGCAAGGGCGAGTACGCCGACCTGTTCCGCGAGCTGCAGGCGAAGGGCTTCGCCCGGGCGCGGGTGGACGGCGAGGTCCGCCAGCTGACCGAGGCGCCGGTGCTGGAGAAGAAGCTCAAGCACACGATCGAGGTCGTGGTCGACCGGCTCGTCGCGCGCGACGGCGTTCAGCGCCGGCTCACGGACTCGGTCGAGACGGCGCTGACCCTCGCGGGTGGGCTCCTCGTCGTCGAGCTCGTCGACGCGGACGAGGACGACCCCGGCCGGGAGCGTCGGTTCTCCGAGCACCGGGCCTGCCCGAACGACCACCAGCTGACGCTCGAGGAGATCGAGCCGCGGACGTTCTCCTTCAACGCCCCGTACGGCGCCTGCCCGGAGTGCACGGGCATCGGCAGCCGGCTCGAGGTCGACCCCGACCTGATCATCCCGGACGAGGACGCGACGCTCGCCGGCGGTGCCGTCGCGCCGTGGTCGCAGACGTCGTCGGAGTACTTCCAGCGCGTCCTGCGCGCGCTGTCCGAGGACCTCGGCTTCTCGATGGACGTGCCGTGGCGCGCCCTGCCGGAGCGCGCCCGCCAGGCGATCCTGCACGGCAAGGACCACGAGGTCCACGTCCGGTACCGCAACCGGTGGGGGCGCGAGCGGCAGTACAGCACGGGCTTCGAGGGCGTCGTGTCGTTCATCGAGCGCCGGCACGCCGAGACGGACTCGGAGTGGTCGAAGGACAAGTACGAGGCCTACATGCGCGAGGTGCCGTGTCCCGTGTGCGCCGGCTCGCGCCTCAAGCCCGAGGTGCTCGCCGTGCGCGTCGGCGGCCGGTCGATCGCCGACGTGTGCCGCCTGCCCCTGCGGGAGGCGCGCGACTTCCTCGCCGCCCTCGAGCTCGGGGAGCGCGAGCGCGCCATCGCGGCGCAGGTCCTCAAGGAGATCCAGGCGCGGCTCGGCTTCCTCCTCGACGTGGGCCTGGACTACCTCTCGATGGACCGCGCCGCCGGCACGCTGTCCGGCGGCGAGGCGCAGCGGATCCGGCTCGCGACCCAGATCGGGTCCGGACTCGTCGGCGTCCTGTACGTGCTGGACGAGCCCAGCATCGGGCTGCACCAGCGCGACAACCGCCGCCTCATCGACACGCTGACGCGGCTGAGGGACCTCGGGAACACGCTCATCGTCGTCGAGCACGACGAGGACACGATCCGCACCGCCGACTGGATCGTCGACATCGGCCCCGGCGCCGGCGAGCACGGCGGCCGCGTCGTGCACTCCGGGGACCTCGAGGGTCTCCTCGCCTCGACGGAGTCCGTCACCGGCGCGTACCTCTCGGGGCGCCGCAGCATCCCGACCCCGGAACGTCGTCGGACCATCGACCGCAAGCGCCAGGTGACCGTCGTGGGCGCGCGCGAGCACAACCTGCGCGGCATCGACGTCAGCTTCCCGCTCGGCTGCTTCGTCGCGGTGACCGGCGTCTCGGGCTCGGGCAAGTCGACGCTCGTCAACTCGATCCTCTACACGGTCATGGCGAACGAGCTGAACGGCGCGCGTCAGGTGGCCGGTCGGCACACCCGGGTCACCGGGCTGGACCACCTCGACAAGGTGGTCCACGTCGACCAGGGCCCCATCGGGCGCACGCCGCGGTCCAACCCCGCCACGTACACCGGGGTGTGGGACCACGTGCGCAAGCTCTTCGCCGAGACGACCGAGGCGAAGGTCCGGGGCTACACCCCGGGACGGTTCTCCTTCAACGTCAAGGGCGGCCGGTGCGAGGCGTGCTCCGGCGACGGCACGCTGAAGATCGAGATGAACTTCCTCCCCGACGTCTACGTGCCGTGCGAGGTGTGCCACGGCTCCCGCTACAACCGGGAGACCCTCGAGGTGCACTTCAAGGGCAAGACCGTCGCCGACGTGCTCGACATGCCGATCGAGGAGGCGTCGGAGTTCTTCGCCGCCGTCCCGGCGATCTCCCGCCACCTCAAGACGCTCGTGGACGTCGGGCTCGGCTACGTGCGGCTCGGTCAGCCCGCGCCCACGCTGTCCGGTGGTGAGGCGCAGCGCGTCAAGCTCGCCGCCGAGCTGCAGCGTCGGTCGACGGGCCGCACGGCGTACGTCCTGGACGAGCCGACGACGGGCCTGCACTTCGAGGACATCCGCAAGCTCCTCGGCGTGCTGCAGTCGCTCGCCGACAAGGGCAACAGCGTCATCGTCATCGAGCACAACCTCGACGTCATCAAGAGCGCCGACTGGGTCATCGACATGGGCCCGGAGGGCGGCTCGGGCGGCGGCGTCGTCGTCGCGCAGGGCACGCCCGAGCAGGTGGCGCGGGTCGAGGACAGCCACACCGGGCGCTTCCTGGCCGAGCTGCTCCTCCAGCGCAGCATGGCCGCGTCCGCCTGAGGTCAGCCGACGGCGCCCTGGGCCACGCGGGAGGGGGCGGCGTCGAGGCGGACCGGGAAGTTGACGGAGCGGGCGATGAAGCAGTGCTCGTGGGCGCGTGCGTGCAGGCCGGCGAGCTCGCCGTCGGTGACCGTCCGGCCGTCGTCGCGCAGCGGCCCCGCGAGCGTCACGCACGGCCGCAGGACGACCTCGCGGAACTGGCCGTGGCCGGCGCCCTCGACCCGCATCGTGCCGGTGGCGCGGTCGGTGTAGCCGACGACGACCACGCCGTCCGCCGACGCGAGGTGGAGGAACCAGAGCATGTGGCACTGGGCCAGCGCGGCGACCAGGAGCTCCTCCGGGCTGAACCGCCCGGGGTCGCCGCGGAAGGCGGGGTCGGCGGAGCCGAGCAGCGGCGGCTTGGACCCGATCCGGACCTCGTGGTCCCGGGAGTACGCGGTGTAGCTCGTCGTGCCGGACTCGCCCGCACCGGTCCAGACGACGTCGGCTGTGTAGCTGTGCAGGAGTCCCATCTGCCGAGGCTACCGGCCGCACCGGCGTGCGCCCAGGACCGGCGCGGAACCCCGTCGGGCAGGAGCCGTCCTCGGCGGCCACCGGCGCGGTCGTCGTCCGGGTCTGTCGGTGCGGCGAACTAGGCTCGTGCGCATGGCCGATCCCGCCACGTACCGTCCGCGACCCGGCCAGGTCCCCGACTCTCCCGGCGTGTACCGCTTCAAGGACGAGCACGGCCGGGTGGTCTACGTCGGCAAGGCCAAGAGCCTCCGCTCGCGGCTCGCCAGCTACTTCCAGGACCTCTCCGCGCTGCACCCGCGCACCCAGCAGATGGTCACGACCGCGGCGTCGGTGGAGTGGACGGTCGTGGGCACGGAGGTGGAGGCCCTCGCGCTGGAGTACTCCTGGATCAAGGAGTTCGACCCCCGCTTCAACGTGAAGTACCGGGACGACAAGTCCTACCCGTACCTCGCCGTGACCCTCGGCGAGGAGTACCCCCGGGTCCAGGTGATGCGCGGCCGGAAGCGGCCCGGGACCCGCTACTTCGGCCCGTACGCCCACGCCTGGGCCATCCGCGAGACGGTCGACCTGCTGCTGCGGGTCTTCCCGGTCCGCACGTGCAGCGCGGGCGTGTTCCGTCGCGCCAGGCAGACGGGCCGGCCCTGCCTGCTCGGGTACATCGACAAGTGCTCGGCGCCGTGCGTCGGCCGGGTGAGCGAGGCCGAGCACCGCACCCTCGCCGAGGACTTCTGCGACTTCATGGCGGGGGAGACGGCGCGCTTCACGCGTCGCCTCACCGCCCAGATGAGGGCGGCCGCCGCGGAGATGGACTACGAGCGGGCGGCCCGCCTCCGGGACGACATCGGCGCCCTCGAGCGGGCGACCGAGAAGAACGCCGTCGTCCTCGCCGACGGCACCGACGCCGACGTCTTCGCCCTGGTCGGGGACGAGCTCGAGGCGGCCGTGCAGGTCTTCCACGTCCGGGACGGGCGCATCCGCGGTCAGCGGGGCTGGGTCGTGGAGAAGGTGGAGGACATCACCGACGCCGAGCTCGTCGAGCACCTCCTGCAGCAGGTCTACGGCGACGAGGGCGGCTGGTCGGCCCCCGAGCGCGACTCCGGGGGTGCGCGGCGCCCGGAGCAGGTGCGGGTCGCCGAGAGCGCCGTGCCGCGCGAGGTCCTCGTGCCGGTCCTGCCGCCGGACGTCGAGCAGGTGACGGCGTGGCTCAGCGGCGTGCGGGGCTCGCGCGTCCGGGTCCGCGTGCCGCAGCGCGGCGACAAGCGCGACCTCGCCGAGACGGTGCGGCGCAACGCGGAGCAGTCCCTGGTGCTGCACCGCACCCGACGCGCCGGCGACCTGACGACCCGGAGCCAGGCGCTCCAGGAGCTCCAGGAGGCGCTGGACCTGCCGACGGCGCCGCTGCGGATCGAGTGCTACGACATCTCGACCACGCAGGGCACGCACCAGGTGGGGTCCATGGTGGTCTTCGAGGACGGCCTGGCGCGCAAGGGGGAGTACCGCAGCTTCGTCGTCCGCGGTGCGGACGGGGAAGGCGCCCGGGACGACACCGCCGCGATGTACGAGGTGATCACCCGGAGGTTCCGGCGCTACCTGCAGGAGCAGGAGGAGTCCGGGGACCTGCCCCTCGGCGAGTCCGACGACGACGTCCTGCCGCACCCGTCGCCGGGACGGGAGGTGTCCGCCGAGGCCCGTCGGCCCGGCCGGTTCGCGTACCCGCCGCAGCTCGTCGTCGTGGACGGGGGGCCGCCGCAGGTCGCGGCCGCCGCCCGCGCCCTGGCGGACCTCGGCATCGACGACGTCGCCCTGTGCGGCCTCGCGAAGCGGCTGGAGGAGGTCTGGCTGCCGGGGGCGGACTACCCGGTGATCCTCCAGCGCAGCTCCGAGGGCCTGTACCTGCTCCAGCGCGTCCGCGACGAGGCGCACCGGTTCGCCATCCGGCACCACCGGTCGCGCCGGAGCAAGAGCATGACGGTGTCTGCGCTCGACGGCGTACCGGGCCTCGGCCCGTCCCGCAGCGCGGCGCTGCTCAAGCACTTCGGCTCCGTCAAGAGGCTCCGTGCCGCGACCGTGGAGGAGATCGCGACCGTCAAGGGCATGGGGGCGAGGACGGCGCAGGCCGTGGTGGACGCCCTGCAGCGCGAGGGCCGTGCCGACCAGGACGGTCCCGACCGGAACGGTGCCGACCACAGCGGTGGAGGCCGCGGCACCCGCCAGGACGCGCCTGGCATGCTGGAGGCATGAGCTCGGAGCCGCCCACGACCACCGTCCCGTCCGGCATCCCGGTCCTCGAGGCGACGACGCCGACCCCGCGGGGAGAGCTGCCCGAGCTGCTGCTCATCACCGGCATGTCGGGCGCCGGTCGCAGCCGGGCCGCCGCGGTCCTCGAGGACCTCGACTGGTACGTCGTGGACAACCTGCCACCGCAGCTCCTGCCGCAGATGGTGCGGATGATGAGCGCGGCACACGGGGCGGTCCACCGTCTCGCGGCCGTCGTCGACGTCCGCGGACGGGAGTTCTTCCGCGACCTCGTCGAGGTGATCGACGGCCTCCGCGAGTCCGGCTTCCCCTACCGGCTGCTGTTCCTCGACGCGTCGGACCCGGTGCTGGTCCAGCGGTTCGAGGCCGTCCGGCGCCCCCACCCGCTGCAGGGTGAACGCCGGATCCTCGACGGCATCGCCGACGAGCGCGAGCTCATGCGCGGCATGCGTGAGCGCGCGGACATCGTCATCGACACCACCGAGCTCAACGTGCACGACCTCGCCCGCGAGGTGCGCGCGGCCGTGACCGGGGGCGAGGGCGACGCGCTGCGGGTCAACGTCCTGTCCTTCGGCTTCAAGTACGGCCTGCCGCTCGACGCGGACCACGTCGTCGACGTGCGGTTCCTGTCCAACCCCTACTGGATCGGCGAGCTGCGCCACCTCACCGGGCGGGACGAGCCCGTGCGCGACTACGTGCTGGGCCTGCCCGGCGCGTCGCTGTTCGTCGAGCGGTACGTCGACGCCCTCGAACCGGTGCTCGCCGGCTACGAGACGGAGGACAAGCGGTACGCGACGGTCGCCGTCGGGTGCACCGGGGGCAAGCACCGCTCCGTCGCGATCTCCGAGGCCGTGGCGGCCGCGCTCCGGCAGAGGGGCCACCGCGTCGTCGTGTCGCACCGCGACCTGGGGCGGGAGTGACGGGCCCCGCGCCGGGGCTGCACCCCGGTGGTGTGGGCCCGGCCGTCGTCGCTCTCGGTGGTGGGCACGGGCTCTCCGCGAGCCTGTCCGCGCTCCGGCTCATGTCCGACCGCCTGACGGCGGTCGTCACCGTCGCCGACGACGGCGGCTCGAGCGGCCGGCTCCGGCAGGAGATGGGCGTGCTCCCGCCGGGGGACCTCCGGATGGCGCTGTCGGCGCTGTGCGACGACACCGACTGGGGCCGCACCTGGCGCGACGTCCTCCAGCACCGGTTCACGTCCGACGGGTCGCTGGACCAGCACGCCGTCGGCAACCTGCTCATCGTCGCGCTGTGGGAGCTCCTCGGGGACACCGTCGCCGGGCTCGACTGGGTCGGCCGGCTGCTCGGCTCGCGCGGTCGCGTCCTGCCCATGGCCGCGGTCCCGCTGGCCATCGAGGCGGAGCTCGTCGACACGGTCGACGGTTCCGAGCGCGTCACGGTCGTGCGGGGGCAGAGCCATGTCGCCACCGCCGCCGGCCAGGTCAGGTCCGTGCGGCTCCTGCCCGCCGAGCCGCCGGCGTGCCCCGAGGCGGTCGCGGCCGTCGACGCGGCGGACTGGGTCGTGCTCGGCCCCGGCTCGTGGTTCACGTCCGTCATGCCGCACCTCCTCGTGCCCGAGCTCTCCGCGGCGCTGCACCGCACGGCCGCACGACGCTGCCTCACCCTCAACCTCTCCGCGGAGACGGGGGAGACCCCGGGGATGCGCGCCCACGACCACCTCGTCGCCCTCCGGCGGCACGCCCCGGACCTCCGCATCGACGTCGTCGTCGCCGACCCGAGCGCGATCGACGACGTCTCCGCCCTCCAGGACGAGTGCGCCGCCATGGGAGGGCACCTCCTCCTGCGCCAGGTGCGGGTCGGCGACGGCACGCCGTGCCACGACCCGCTGCGGCTCGCGGCGGCCTACCGCGACGCCTTCGAGGGCTTCCTGGGCGACATCGGGACGAGGGCGCGGTGATGGCAGGATGACGCCCATGGCGTTGACCGCACAGGTGAAGGACGAGCTCGCCCGTCTCCCCGTCGACAAGACCTCCCACCGCAAGGCGGAGGTGTCGGCGACCCTGCGGTTCGCCGGTGGCCTGCACATCATCTCCGGCCGCATCGTCATCGAGGCGGAGCTGGACACGGGGGTCGCCGCGCGGCGGCTGCGCCAGTTCGTGGCGGAGGTCTACGGCCACACGAGCGACGTCGTCGTCGTCAGCGGCGGCGGCCTGCGGCGGGGCACCCGCTACGTCGTCCGCGTGGTCAAGGACGGCGAGTCGCTGGCGCGTCAGACCGGGCTCCTCGACAACCGTGGCCGGCCCGTCCGCGGCCTGCCGCCCCAGGTGGTGTCGGCGGGGACGGGGGAGGCGGAGGCCGCCTGGCGCGGGGCGTTCCTCGCGCACGGCTCGCTCACCGAGCCGGGCCGGTCGGCCGCGCTGGAGGTGACGTGCCCCGGACCGGAGGCCGCCCTCGCGCTCGTGGGCGCCGCGCGGCGGCTGGGGATCGCCGCCAAGGCCCGAGAGGTCCGGGGCGTGGACCGCGTGGTCATCCGGGACGGGGACGCGATCGGCGCGATGCTGACCCGCCTCGGCGCCCACGACGCGGTGCTCGTGTGGGAGGAGCGGCGCATGCGTCGGGAGGTCCGCGGCACCGCGAACCGCCTGGCCAACTTCGACGACGCGAACCTGAGGCGGTCCGCGCGCGCGGCCGTCGCGGCGGGTGCCCGCGTGGAGCGCGCCTTCGAGATCCTCGGCGAGGACCTGCCCGAGCACCTGCGCGAGGCCGGGATGCTGCGGCTCCAGCACAAGCAGGCGTCCCTGGAGGAGCTGGGTCAGCTGGCCGACCCGCCGCTGACGAAGGACGCCGTCGCCGGTCGCATCCGGCGGCTCCTCGCCACGGCGGACAAGAAGGCCGCGGAGCTGGGTCTGCCGGACACCGAGGCGGGCCTGACGGCCGACATGCTCGACGTCTGAGCCGACCGGCACGATCGGTCCCCGCCCAGGTGGGGGGCCGTGAGAAAGCAGCACGTCCTGCGGCGTCGCTGCCGGACGAACGTCCCGACGACGCGCGTGTGCCCGCCGTGTAACCTGGGCAACATCTGGGACAGAGATCGAGCCTCGTGGTGCGGTCCCCAGGGCGTACACCGCCGTGCGCAACCCGTCAACGACCCATCGTGCGTACCGGGAATGCGGTGCGCCTTGAGGAGGGCATAGTGACCATCCGCGTCGGAATCAACGGCTTCGGCCGCATCGGACGTAACTTCTTCCGCGCAGTCCTGGAGTCGGGCGCCGACATCGAGATCGTCGGTGTCAACGACCTCACGGACAACAAGACGCTGGCCACCCTGCTGAAGTACGACTCGATCCTGGGCAGGCTCGCGCAGGACGTCACGTTCGACGAGGAGAGCATCACCGTCGGCGGGAAGTCCTTCAAGGCCCTGGCGGAGCGCGACCCGTCGGCGCTGCCGTGGGGCGAGCTGGGTGCGGACATCGTCATCGAGTCGACCGGCATCTTCACGGACGCCACGAAGGCGAAGGCGCACCTCGACGCGGGCGCCAAGAAGGTCATCATCTCGGCGCCGGCGAAGAACGAGGACGCCACCTTCGTCATGGGTGTGAACCACACCGAGTACGACGCGGCGAACCACCACATCATCTCGAACGCCTCGTGCACGACGAACTGCCTGGCCCCCATGGCCAAGGTCCTCGACGAGAACTTCGGCATCGTGCGCGGTCTCATGACGACGATCCACGCGTACACCCAGGACCAGAACCTCCAGGACGGCCCGCACAAGGACCTGCGCCGTGCGCGCGCCGCGGCCCTCAACATGGTCCCGACGTCGACCGGTGCCGCCAAGGCCGTCTCGCTCGTCCTGCCGCAGCTCAAGGGCAAGCTCGACGGCTACGCCATGCGCGTGCCCGTCCCGACCGGCTCCGCGACGGACCTGACCTTCACGGCCTCCCGCGAGGTCACGGTCGAGGAGGTCAACGCCGCGGTCAAGGCCGCGTCCGAGAGCCCCGAGCTCAAGGGCATCCTCACCTACACCGAGGACCCGATCGTCTCCACTGACATCGTCACCGACCCGGCCTCGAGCATCTTCGACGCCGGCCTCACCAAGGTGATCGGCGACCAGGTCAAGGTCGTCGCCTGGTACGACAACGAGTGGGGCTACTCCAACAGCCTCGTCAAGCTCGTCAGCTACGTCGGCGACCGTCTCTGACCGTCGTCCGTCCTCCGACGAGCACCGCACGATGACCGACGTCCGCGTGCGCCGCAGCCCCGAGCCCGCGGCGCACGCGGACGTCGTCGCGTCCGCCCCCTGACAGACACCGAGGAAGGCACATGAAGACCATCGACGACCTGGGCGACCTGCGCGGCAAGCGCGTGCTGGTCCGCTCCGACTTCAACGTCCCGCTGGACGGCAGCACGATCACCGACGACGGCCGCATCCGCGCGGCGCTGCCGACGCTCCAGAAGCTGATCGACGCCGGTGCCCGGGTCGTGGTGACGGCCCACCTCGGGCGGCCCAAGGGCGCTCCCGATGCCAAGAACTCCCTCGCCCCGGTCGCGGTCCGGCTCGGTGAGCTGCTCGGCGTGCCGGTCCGCCTGGCCGAGGACACGGTGGGCGAGTCCGCTCGCGCCACGGTGGAGGGCCTGGCCGACGGCGAGGTCGCGCTCCTGGAGAACATCCGCTTCGACGCGCGTGAGACCTCCAAGGACGAGGCGGAGCGCTCTGCGCTCGCCGACGACCTCGCCGCGCTCGCCGACGCCTACGTCTCGGACGGTTTCGGCGTCGTCCACCGCAAGCAGGCGTCCGTCTACGACGTGGCGCTGAAGCTGCCGGCCGCCGTCGGCGGGCTCGTGCTGTCCGAGGTGAGCGCGCTCCGTCGCGCCACCGACGACCCCGAGCGGCCCTACGTCGTCGTCCTCGGCGGGGCGAAGGTGTCCGACAAGCTCGGCGTCATCGCGAACCTCCTGACCAAGGCCGACCGTCTGCTCATCGGTGGCGGGATGGTCTTCACGTTCCTCGCGGCCAAGGGCTGGTCGGTCGGCACCTCGCTGCTCGAGGAGGACCAGGTCGAGACGGTGAAGGGCTACCTCGCCACGGCCGAGGAGCGCGGCGTGGAGATCGTGCTGCCCACCGACGTCGTCGTCGCCGACGCCTTCGCCGCCGACGCACCCCACGACGTGGTGCCGGCGGACGCGATGCCCGACGGCCGGATGGGCCTGGACATCGGCCCGGAGTCCGCCGAGCTGTTCGCGGCGAAGATCCGTGACGCGCGGACGATCGTGTGGAACGGACCGATGGGCGTCTTCGAGTTCGAGGCGTTCGCCGCCGGCACCCGGGCGGTGGCCCAGGCCATGGTCGACGCCGGCCGGGACGGCGCGTTCTCGATCGTCGGCGGTGGCGACTCCGCCGCGGCCGTCCGTCAGCTCGGCTTCGACGAGGCGGGCTTCGGGCACATCTCCACCGGTGGTGGGGCGAGCCTGGAGTTCCTCGAGGGCAAGGAGCTCCCGGGTATCGCGGTCCTCGAGCAGAAGACGGAGAAGTGACGATGGCGACGGTCCGCACCCCGCTCATGGCGGGCAACTGGAAGATGAACCTCGACCACCACCAGGCCACGCACCTCGTGCAGAAGCTGGCGTGGACGCTCAAGGACGCGAAGCACGACTACTCGGCCGTCGAGGTCGCCGTGCTCGTGCCCTTCACGGACCTGCGCTCCGTGCAGACGCTCGTCGACGGCGACAAGCTCGACCTCGTGTACGGCGCGCAGGACGTCTCCGCCCACACGGAGGGCGCCTACACCGGCGAGATCTCGCCGGTCATGCTCGCCAAGCTGGGCGTCACGTACGTCGCCGTCGGCCACTCCGAGCGCCGCGAGTACCACCGCGAGGACGACGCGCTGTGCGCGGCGAAGGTCCGGTCGGCGTTCGGCCAGGGCATCGTGCCGATCCTCTGCGTCGGAGAGGGCCTGGACGTCCGCAAGGCGGGCGAGCAGGTCCCGTACACGCTGGCGCAGCTCGACGGTGCCCTGGAGGGGCTGCCCGCGGAGCACGCCAGCCGGATCGTCGTCGCGTACGAGCCGGTCTGGGCCATCGGCACCGGTGAGGTCGCCACCCCGGAGGACGCGCAGGAGGTCTGCCAGGCCATCCGTGAGCGGCTGGCCGAGCTGTACTCCCGCGAGGTCGCCGACGGCGTCCGCGTCCTGTACGGCGGCTCCGTGAAGTCCGGCAACGTCGCTGCGATCATGGCGCAGCCGGACGTGGACGGCGCCCTCGTCGGTGGCGCGAGCCTCGACGCCGAGGAGTTCGCCAAGATCGTCCGCTACCAGTCGCACAGCACGGGCCTCTGATCGACGCCCGTCGGCCCCCGTCCGGACGGGCGGGGGCCGACGCGTGCCACGCCCGAACCGGTGACGCGTGCGGGTTGCCCGCCCCGCGTCGCCTATCCTTGAGCGGGCGCCCGCCGGTGCCCTGCTGCCGCACGAGTGAGGAACAGACGAGTTCGTGGACGCCCTGCGCATCATCCTTCAGGTCCTGCTGGTCCTCTCCAGCTTCCTCGTCATCGTTCTCGTGCTCCTGCACAAGGGCAAGGGAGGCGGCCTGTCGGACATGTTCGGCGGCGGCATCTCGAGCGGTGCGGGCAGCTCCGGCGTGGCCGAGCGGAACCTCAACCGCATCACCATCGGCCTGGCCGTCCTCTGGGCGGTCGTCGTCGTGCTCTTGGGCCTGATCCAGCGCGTCAGCTGACAACGGAGGTCGACCGTGGCGAGCGGTAGTGCAATTCGAGGGTCCCGCGTCGGCGCGGGACCGATGGGTGAGGCCGAGCGCGGGGAGTCCGCTCCCCGGTTCTGGGTGTCGTACTGGTGCGCCAACGGCCACGAGACGCGTCCCAGCTTCTCCGAGGAGGCCGGAGCCGAGGCGCCGGAGACGTGGGACTGCCCGCGCTGCGGCTACCCCGCCGGTCAGGACCAGGAGAACCCTCCGGCCCCGGTGCGGAACGAGCCGTACAAGACGCACCTGGCCTACGTGAAGGAGCGTCGCACGGACGAGGACGGCGCGGCCATCCTCGACGAGGCGCTCTCGGCCCTGCGGGCCCGACGGGGCGGCTGAGCCCACCACGGCTCCGGCCGCGGCGGGCGGCACGGCGGCTGCGGCCGTCGGGCCGGTGCGCCGTGCCCGCTGGACGTCAGTCCGCCGACGGCACCTGGCTCGCCGCCTCGACGTCCAGCAGCCAGAGGGTCCGCCGCCGCCCGAGCGCACCGGCAGCCGGGGTGCTCACGATGTCGTCGCCCGCCAGCCCGCGGGCGGCCGCCTCGGCCTTGTCCGCGCCGGCGACGACCAGCCACACCTCGAGGGCCGCCTCGATCACCGGCCACGTCAGGCTCACGCGTTCCGGCGGCGGCTTCGGTGAGCCGTGCACGCCGACCACGGTGCGGTCCACCACGGTGAGCGCCTCGTGGCCCGGGAAGAGCGACGCGACGTGGCCGTCGGGTCCCATGCCGAGCAGCAGCACGTCGAACGTGGGGACGGCCGGACCCGCGTCGTCGCCCGGCTCGTGCTCCGCCGCGAAGCTCCCGAGCTCGGTGGCATAGGCCTCCGCGGAGTCCTCGGGCGTCGCGATCCCGGGGGCGTCCGCCGCCGGCATGGCGTGGATGTTCCCGGCGGGGATCGGCAGGGCTTCCAGGAGCGCCTCGCGGGCCTGCGTCTCGTTCCGGTCCGGGTGCCCCGTGGGCAGGAACCGCTCGTCGCCCCACCAGAGGTGCACGCCGGTCCAGTCGACGGCGTCCCGCAGCGGCGAGGTGGCGACCTCGCGCAGCGTCCGGATGCCCACCGTGCCGCCGGTGAGTCCGACGTGCAGCGGTCGGTGCGTCGCCTGGCCGTCGAGGAGCAGCAGGAGGAGCCGGGCCGCGGTGGCGGACGCGACGGTGGCGGCGTCGGGGTGCACGACGGCGAGCCGCCCTGGTCGTGTCGTCATCGGTCGACCCTCTCCAGCCCGATGGTGAGCACCTCGCCGAACACCTCGTCGGGGTCAAGTCGCCGCAGGTCCTCGGCGACGCACTCGGTCAGCTGGCGCAGCGGCATGGACACGCGCCGCTCCGGCTGACCGGGCTGCTGCAGGGTCGCGACACGACCGTCCGGCCGGTCGATGACGACCGGCCCGCTGCTGCGCTCGAGCTCCACCCGCGTCACCGCCTCCGCGTCGAGGGTGACCACGTCCACGGGGCAGTCCAGCGACTCCGCCAGCCACGCCGCCAGCAGCCACACGCTGGGGTGCCGTCCGGAGCCGTGCACGGCGGCGCGGGTGACCGGCTCGTGCGGAGGCTGGTCCAGGGCCGCGGCGAGGAGACCGCGCCAGACCGTCAGCCGGGTCCACGCGAGGTCCGTGTCCCCGGCGGCGTAGGCCGCCCGGAGCCGGCGCAGGGCGTCCCGCGGCTCGGCGCAGCGGACCGTGTCGGTGATCCGTCGCTGCGCCATCCGGCCGAGCGGGTGCTCGGCGGGCACGTCCGGCATCGAGTCGGGCCACCAGACGACGATCGGCGCGTCCGGCAGGAGGAGCGGCATGACCAGGGTGTCCCCGTGCGCGAGCATCTCGCCGGACGCGCGGAGCACGACGACCTCGCTGGCACCCGCGTCGCCGCCGACGCGGATCTGGGCGTCCACCCGGCCGTGCTCGCACCGCTGGTCCTCGGCCAGGACGATCACCCGGCAGGGGTGCTCCCGGCTCGCCGCGTTGGCGACGCCGACGGCGTCCTCGAGGTGGTCCGCCGCCACCTCCACGAGCAGCGTGAGGACCCGTCCGAGGGCGACCGCGCCGCCCTCGTCGCGCAGTCGGAGCAGCGCCTTCGCCACGGCGGACGTCGTCGTGTCGGGCATGTCGTGGATCATCGTCGTCCTCCGTCGCTGGGCACCGCAGGCACCGTCCCGCTCATGGCCGGCGCCAGCTGCGTCCGTCGCGGGCCATCATCGCGTCCGCCGACTCCGGCCCCCACGTCCCCGAGCGGTAGGGCTCGGGCCGGCCGTTCTCCGCCCAGTACGCCGTGATGGGGTCGAGGATGCGCCAGCTGAGCTCGACCTCCTCGTGGCGGGGGAACAGCGGCGGGTCACCGAGCAGGACGTCGAGGATGAGCCGCTCGTAGGCCTCGGGGGACGACTCCGTGAAGGCGTGCCCGTAGCCGAAGTCCATCGTGACGTCGCGGACCTCCATCGCGGTGCCGGGGACCTTGGAGCCGAACCGCATCGTCACGCCCTCGTCGGGCTGGACGCGGATCACCAGCGCGTTGTTGCCCAGCTCCTCCGTCGCCGTCGACTCGAACGGCAGGTGCGGTGCCTTCTTGAACACGACGGCGATCTCGGTGACGCGCCGGCCGAGCCGCTTGCCGGCCCGCAGGTAGAACGGCACCCCGGCCCAGCGCCGCGTGTCGATGTCGAGCCGGATCGCCGCGTACGTCTCGGTCGTGGAGTCCGGGCCGATGCCCTGCTCGTCGAGGTACCCGACGACCTCCTCCCCGCCCTGCCACCCGGCGGCGTACTGGCCGCGGGCCGTGTGACGGGCCAGGTCCTTGGGGATCCGGACCGCCGAGAGCACCTTCTCCTTCTCGGCGCGCAGCGCGTCCGCGTCGAAGGAGACCGGCTCCTCCATCGCCGTCAGCGCGAGCAGCTGCAGGAGGTGGTTCTGGATGACGTCGCGTGCGGCGCCGATCCCGTCGTAGTACCCCGCGCGGCCGCCGATGCCGATGTCCTCGGCCATCGTGATCTGCACGTGGTCGACGAAGTGCGCGTTCCAGATCGGCTCGAACAGCTGGTTCGCGAACCGCAGCGCCAGCATGTTCTGGACGGTCTCCTTGCCCAGGTAGTGGTCGATGCGGAACACCGACTCGGGCTCGAAGACCTCCGAGACGACGTCGTTGAGCTCCCGGGCGCTCGCCAGGTCGTGGCCGAACGGCTTCTCGACGACGACGCGCCGCCACGCCCCCTCAGGCTGCTCCGACAGGCCGGAGCGGGCGAGCTGACGGCAGACGAGAGGGAACGCGCTTGGCGGCACGGACAGGTAGAACGCGTGGTTCCCGCCCGTGCCCCGCTCCGCGTCCAGCTCGGCGACGGTCGTGCTGAGCCGGTCGAACGCCGCGTCGTCGTCGAACTCGCCCTGGACGAACCGGATGCCCTCCGCGAGCTGCTTCCACGTGGTCTCCCGGAACGGCGTCCGGGCGTTGGCCTTGACCGCGTCGTGGACGACCTCGGCGAAGTCCTGGGTCTCCCAGTCGCGGCGTGCGAAGCCGGTGAGCGCGAAGCCCGGGGGGAGCAGCCCCCGGTTGGCCAGGTCGTACACCGCCGGCATGAGCTTGCGGCGTGCGAGGTCTCCCGTGACGCCGAAGATGACGAGGCCGCAGGGGCCCGCGATCCGGGGCAGTCGGCGGTCCCGCGGGTCGCGCAGCGGGTTGAGCTCCGCCGTGACGGGGCTGGGGCTCACTCGGCGCTCTCCCCGTCCTGGCCGGTGCCCCGCAGGCCCTCCGTCACCGTCTGCAGCAGCTCGGCCCAGCTGGCCTCGAACTTCTCCACGCCCTCGACCTCGAGCTGCTCGGTCACTGCGTCCAGGTCGATGCCGACGGCGGCCAGGCGCTCCATCCGGGCGGCGGCGTCGTCGTACGCGGTGGTCACGGTGTCGCCGCGGACCTCGCCGTGGTCGGCGACGGCCTCGAGGGTCTTGCCGGGCATGGTGTTCACCGTGTCCGGCGCGACGAGCTCGTCGACGTAGAGCGTGTCGGGGTACGCGGGGTCCTTGACCCCCGTCGACGCCCACAGGGGACGCTGGACCTGCGCGCCGGCGGTGGCGAGGCCCTGCCACCGGGGCGAGGCGCACACCTCCTCGAAGTACTTGTACGCGAGGCGCGCGTTGGCGATCGCCGTGGTGCCCCGCAGGTCCGCCGCCTCGGGGCTGCCGATCGCGTCGAGCTGCGGGTCGACGGCCGCGTCCACGCGCGAGACGAAGAAGGACGCGACGGACTCGATCGTGGTGAGGTCGAGGCCCTTCGCCCGGGCCTGCTCCAGGCCGTCGAGGTAGGCGTCGACCACGGCGCGGTAGCGCTCCAGCGAGAAGATGAGCGTGACGTTCACGCTGATCCCCTCCGCGATGGCGGCGGTGATCGCCGGCAGGCCCTCCACGGTCGCGGGGATCTTGATGAAGAGGTTCGGGCGGTCGACGGTGGCCCACAGCCGGCGGGCGGCCGCCAGCGTGCCGTCGGTGTCGCGCGCGAGCCGCGGGTCGACCTCGAGGGACACGCGGCCGTCCCGGCCGGTCTCCTGGTGGACCGGGGCGAGGAGGTCGCACGCCTCGCGGACGTCGTCGGTGGTGATGGCGAACACGGCCTCGTCGACGTCCGCCCCGGACGCCGCGAGCTCGCGGAGCTGCTCGTCGTAGGCGTCGCCCTTCGACAGGGCGGACGCGAAGATCGTCGGGTTGCTGGTCACGCCGACGACGCCGCGCTCGTCCACGAGCCGCTGGAGCTCACCGGTGCGCAGGAGCTCACGGGACAGGTCGTCGAGCCAGATGGCGACACCCGCCTCGCTCAGGCGGGTGACGGGGGCGGGGGTGGTACCGGCTGCTGCGGTCTGCTCGGTCATCGTTCCTCCTGCGGTGAGGTGGTGTCGCCGTGCACGGTCCGGACGGTGTGCGTCGGCTGCGGGACGGTCGGTGCGGGTGGACGTGCCGGCGAGGTGGACGCGGACGGTGGGGCGGGCCGGGCCTGCGACGTCGGGCCGGGGGCGGCTGCCCGCCCCCGGCCCGGCGTGCTCAGCGGTCCGCCGTGCCGCCCTCGGTGGGGCGGGGCGGGGAGCCGGGCGTGGCGGACGCGGCGCCCGCCAGCGACTCCCGGGCCGCCGTGACGACCGCCTCGGGGGTCAGCCCGAACTCCCGGAAGAGCGTCTTGTAGTCCGCCGAGGCGCCGAAGTGCTCGACCGAGATCGTGCGGCCGGCGTCGCCGACGAGGTCGCGCCACCCGAGGGAGACGCCGGCCTCCACCGAGACACGCGCGCGCACCATGGCGGGCAGCACCTGCTCGCGGTACTCGTCGGGCTGCTCGTCGAACCACTCGCGGCAGGGGACCGACACGACGCGGGTCGGGACGCCGTCGGCCTGGAGGGCCTCCCGGGCGGCGACCGCGATCTGCACCTCCGAGCCCGTCGCGAGGAGGATCACCTCGGGCGTGCCGCCCGCGGCCTCCGCAAGGACGTAGGCGCCGCGCGCCACGCCGTCGGCGGCCGCGAACGTGTCGCCGTCCGCCGCGCCGTCGCCGCGCTCGAACGTGGGGACGTTCTGCCGCGTCAGCACGATGCCGGCCGGGTTCGACGTCCGCTCGAGCACCGTCCGCCACGCCCACGAGACCTCGTTGGCGTCGGCGGGCCGGACGACGTCCAGGCCCGGGATGGCGCGCAGCGCGGCGAGGTGCTCGATCGGCTGGTGCGTCGGGCCGTCCTCGCCGAGGCCGATGGAGTCGTGCGTCCAGACGAACGTCGTCGGGATCTGCATGAGGGCCGCGAGCCGGACGGCGGGCCGCATGTAGTCCGAGAACACGAGGAACGTCCCGCCGTAGGGCCGCGTGCCCCCGTGCAGCGTGATCCCGTTGAGGATGGATCCCATCGCGTGCTCACGGATGCCGAAGTGGAGCGTCCGGCCGTACGGGTTCCCCTGCCAGCTCTTGGTGGAGCGGTGCGTGGGGATGAAGGAGGGCTCGCCCTCCATCGTCGTGTTGTTGGACTCCGCCAGGTCGGCGGAGCCGCCCCACAGCTCGGGCAGGACCGGCGCGAGTGCGGTGAGGACCTTGCCGGACGCGGCGCGGGTCGACACCTCCTTGCCGCCCTCGAAGACCGGCAGCGCGTCGGACCAGCCGGCCGGCAGCCGGCGCTCCGCGAGCCGGTCGAAGAGCTCCGCACGCTCGGGCTGGGCCGCGCGCCACTGCTGAAACGTCTCGTCCCAGGCGGCGTGCGCCTCGCGACCGCGGTCCACGACGCCACGGGCGTGGGCGAGCACCTCGTCCTCGACGACGAACGACGCCTCCGGGTCGAAGCCGAGGAGCTCCTTGAGCGCCGCGACCTCCTCCGTGCCGAGCGCGGAGCCGTGGATCTTCCCGGTGTTCTGCTTGGTCGGCGCCGGGTACCCGATGATGGTGCGCAGCGCGACGATGGAGGGTCGGCCCGTCTCCTCACGGGCCGCGCGGAGGGCGGCGTCCAGCGCGGGGACGTCCTCGTGGTAGCCGTCGGCGCCCTCGGTCCAGTCCACGCGCTGCGTGTGCCAGCCGTAGGCCGCGTACCGCGCGAGCACGTCCTCGGTGAACGCGACGTCCGTGTCGTCCTCGATCGAGATCTTGTTGTCGTCGTAGATCACGACGAGGTTGCCGAGCTCCTGGTGGCCGGCGAGCGACGACGCCTCCGACGTCACGCCCTCCTGGAGGTCGCCGTCGGACACGATGGCCCAGATCGTGTGGTCGAAGGGGCTCTGCCCGGCCGGCGTCTCCGGGTCGAAGAGCCCGCGCTCGCGCCGGGCGGCCATCGCCATCCCGACGGCCGAGGCGAGCCCCTGGCCCAGCGGACCGGTCGTGATCTCGACACCGTCCGTGTGCTTGTACTCCGGGTGGCCCGGGGTCCGCGAGCCCCAGGTCCGCAGGGATGCGATGTCCTCCAGCGTCAGGTCGTAGCCCGACAGGTAGAGCTGGAGGTACAGCGTCAGGGAGGAGTGGCCGGCTGAGAGGACGAAGCGGTCTCGCCCCGCCCAGTGGGAGTCGCTCGGGTCGTGCGCGAGGAGCTGCTGGAAGAGCAGGTACGCGGCCGGGGCCAGGCTCATCGCCGTCCCGGGGTGGCCGTTGCCGACCTTCTGCACGGCGTCCGCGGCCAGCACCTTGAGGGTGTCGACGGCGCGCCGGTCCAGGTCTGTCCAGGTCAGCTCGTCGGTGGGGGGCACGTTCACAGGACCTCTTTCCCGCCCGGGATCGTCCGGGCCATCAGCCTCGGCCGGCACCGGCCGAGTCGTCGTCTGTCGCGTCGAGCACCGTGGTCGAGACTACTCAGCGTCCCACCGTCAGGACGGGCGTGCCGGTTGGTGGGACGACGCCGCCCGGGCGACGGTCCTCAGGGCGCCTCGGCGTGCGCGGTGCCCGGTGACCGCTGTCACCTGAGCCGGGCCGCTGACCAGCGCGCCGTGGCCCTTACCATGGGTGGAGCACCCCCGACCGAACGGAGCCCCCGCACCGTGCTCAGAGCCAGCCCGGCCCCGGTCGAGCGGACGCCCGTGACGCCTGCCTCCGGGGACGGGACCACCGGTCCGCGCAGGCGGTGGGGCAGGGTCGGTGCGTTCGTGGCGCTGACGAAGCCGCGGATCATCGAGCTCCTCCTCGTGACCACCGTGCCCACGATGGTGCTCGCCGAGCGCGGCATGCCGTCGATCTGGCTCGTGCTCGCGACGCTCGTCGGAGGTGCCGCCTCGGCGGGGTCGGCGAACGCGCTCAACTGCTACATCGACCGGGACATCGACCGCGTCATGCACCGCACGAAGCGGCGACCCCTGGCGACGGGCGAGGTCGGTCCGCGGGAGGCGCTGGTCTTCGGGTTCGCGCTCGGCGCGTTCTCCCTGGTCTGGTTCGCGCTGACCGTCAACGTCCTCTCGGCGGCCCTGGCCCTCGGCGCGATCGTCCTGTACGTCGTCGGGTACACGATGATCCTCAAGCGACGGACGCCGCAGAACATCGTCTGGGGCGGGGTGGCCGGCTGCATGCCGGTGCTGATCGGCTGGTCGGCGGTGACCGGCAGCCTCGCGTGGGCCCCCGTCGCCCTGTTCGGCGTCATCTTCTTCTGGACGCCCCCGCACTACTGGCCGCTCTCGATGCGGTTCCGCCGGGACTACGCCGCGGCCGGCGTCCCGATGCTGCCGGTCGTCGCCTCGGACGTGCGCGTCGCCCGGGAGATGCTCGCGCACACCGTCGCGATGGTCGCGTCCTCGCTGGCCCTCGTGCCGCTCGCCGGGATGACGTGGGTGTACACGGCGGTGGCCGTCGCCCTCGGCCTGTGGTTCGGCGGAGCGACCGTGGCGTTCGCGCGCCGTGCGGGCAGCCGCCGGCCCGGTGTGAAGCTGCGCGAGATGTCGCTGTTCCACAAGTCGATCACGTACCTGACGCTGCTGTTCGTCGCGGTGGGCGTCGACCCGTTCCTGCCCCTGTGACCGGGCCCTGACGCCGGATGGTCGGGGGAGGGCGCAGCGCGGCGCCGCACCAGGAGCGCGGGACACCGGGGGCCGTCGAGGGCCCCGAGGTCCCGGCGGCGCTGGGCGACGCGCTGCGGACCTACCTCGACCACCTCGCCGTCGAACGCGGCCTCTCGGCCAACACGCTGTCCGCCTACCGGCGTGACCTCACCCGCTACCTGTCCTTCCTCGCCGGGCGCGGTCTGGGCACCCCCGCCGAGGTGCGGGAGCACGACGTCCGGGACTTCGTGGTCGACCTGAGGACCGGGCACGACGGCGCCCGCGGGCTGGCGGCGTCGTCGACCGCGCGCGTCGTCGCCGCGGTGCACGGGTGGCACCGCTTCTGCGCGATGGAGGGCATCAGCCACGACGACCCCTCCCGCGGCGTGCGGCCGCCGGCCCGGCCGCAGCGGCTGCCGAAGGCCCTCTCCACGGACGACGTCGAGCGCCTCCTCGAGGCCGCCGGCCTCGGCGACGGTCCCGTGCCGCTGCGGGACCGGGCGCTGCTGGAGCTCCTGTACTCGACCGGCGCGCGGATCAGCGAGGTCGTCGGCCTGGACGTCGACGAGCTCCACCTGGACCCGGCCGCGTCGTCGGTGCGGGTCTTCGGCAAGGGCAGCAAGGAGCGGGTCATCCCGGTGGGCTCGTACGCCCGCGAGGCGGTCGAGGCCTATCTGGTGCGCGGCCGGCCGGCTCTCGCGGCCGCCGGGCGGGGAGGGCCGGCCCTCTTCCTCAACACCCGGGGCGCGCGGCTGAGCAGGCAGAGCGCCTGGGCGGTCCTGCGGCTCGCCGCCCAGCGGGCCGGCATCGCGCGGGCCGACGACGTGTCCCCGCACACGCTGCGGCACTCCTTCGCCACCCACCTGCTGGCCGGAGGTGCCGACGTGCGCGTGGTGCAGGAGCTCCTCGGGCACGCCTCGGTGACGACGACGCAGATCTACACGCACGTGAGCGTCGACACGCTGCGCGAGGTGTACGCGGCGGCTCATCCCAGGGCCCTGTGACGCGGCGCGCGTCCCGCGTCCGACGGGGGTCGCTGCTGTAGCCTCGGCGCGTGAGACGCCAGGCCCCGGACGACCTCGACACCCCGCTGACCGACCCCGTCGGCCGGCCGCTGCCCGAGTTCCCGGACCCGGCTCCGCTGTCGGCCCACGGGCCGGCCCGCATCATCGCGCTGTGCAACCAGAAGGGCGGCGTCGGCAAGACGACGACCACCATCAACCTCGGCGCCGCGCTCGCCGGGTACGGCCGCCGCGTGCTCGTCGTCGACTTCGACCCGCAGGGCGCCGCGTCCGTCGGCCTGGGGACCAGCCCGCACGAGCTGGACCGCACCGTCTACAACCTGCTCATGGAGCGCGGCACCGACTGCCGCGAGATGGTGCGGGGGACGTCGGTCGAGGGCCTGGACCTGCTGCCCGCCAACATCGACCTCTCCGCCGCGGAGGTGCAGCTCGTCGGCGAGGTCGCCCGGGAGTCGATCCTCAGCCGGGTCCTGCGGCCGGCCGAGGAGGAGTACGACGTCATCCTCGTGGACTGCCAGCCGTCGCTGGGTCTGCTGACCGTCAACGCGCTCACCGCGGCGCACGGCGTCCTCATCCCGCTGGAGTGCGAGTTCTTCGCGCTGCGCGGCGTGGCGCTGCTGGTGGAGACCGTCGACAAGGTGCGCGACCGGCTCAACCCGCGGCTTCAGGTCGACGGGATCCTCGCGACCATGCACGACCCGCGCACCCTGCACTCGCGCGAGGTGCTGGCCCGGGTCCACGAAGCCTTCGGCGACCAGCTCCTGCACACCGTCATCGGTCGGACCGTGAAGTTCCCCGACTCCTCCGTGGCGGCCGAGCCGATCACCTCCTACGCGCCGAGCCACCCGGGCGCCACGGCGTACCGCCAGCTCGCGCGCGAGCTGGTGGCGCGTGGCGATGCGGCCTGAGGGCCCCCAGGACCCTGAGCCGACCGGGACCGCCGCGCGGGCGGGCGGGGCTGCCTTCGAGGTGCACCTCGACAACTTCACCGGTCCGTTCGACCTGCTCCTGGGCCTCATCGCCAAGCACAAGCTCGACATCACCGAGGTCGCGCTCGCGCAGGTGACGGACGAGTTCATCGCGGCGGTCCGCGCGGCGGAGGCCGGCGACGAGCCGTGGGAGCTCGGCCGGATCAGCGAGTTCCTCGTGGTCGCGGCGACGCTGCTGGACCTCAAGGCGGCACGCCTGCTCCCCGCGGGCGACGTGGAGGACGCCGAGGACCTCGAGATGCTGGAGGCGCGGGACCTCCTCTTCGCCCGGCTCCTGCAGTACCGGGCGTACAAGGACGTCGCCGCACGGCTGGCCGAGCAGCTGGAGCAGCAGGCGCGCAGCCTGCCCCGCGCGGTGGGCCTCGAGCCGCACCACGCGGCCCTGCTGCCCGACCTCGTCCTCGAGATCGGCCCGTCGGAGCTCGCGATCCTCGCTGCGCACGCCCTGCGGCCGCGCGTCACGCCGACCGTCGACATCGGCCACCTGCACGCCCCGGCCGTGAGCGTCCGGGAGCAGGCGGCGATCCTCGTGGACCGCCTGCGCCGCTCGGGCTCGGCGGCGTTCCGGACGCTGGTGCAGGACGCGGACTCCACCCTCGTCGTCGTGGTGCGGTTCCTCGCGGTCCTCGAGCTCTTCCGCGAGGGCGCGGTCGCGTTCGACCAGGTCAGCCCGCTGGGCGACCTCACGGTGCGCTGGACCGGCGGCCAGGACGGCGACGTCGAGGTCACCGACGACTACGACGACGCGGCGGAGCCGGCCGTGAGCGCGCAGGAGGGACAGGGATGACGACCCAGGACGACGCCACGCAGGACACCCGCGAGCGCGTCACGGCGGACCACGTCGCGGACGGCGCGGGACCCGCGCCGGACGAGCTGGCCTTCGACGTGGAGCAGCTGCCCGGGGGCGCTGCGGCGGCGCTCGAGGCGGTGCTCATGGTGGCGGACGAGCCGATCCCGGCCGTCCGGCTCGCGACGGCGCTCGGTCTGACGACGGAGCGCGTCGAGGCGCTCCTGAGCGGCCTCGCGGAGGAGTACGCGGGCGTCGACGGGGGCCGTCCGCGGGGCTTCGTGCTGCGCCACGTCGCGGAGGGCTGGCGGTTCTACTCGGCCACGGCGCACGCCGACGTCGTCGGGCGGTTCGTCCTCGACGGACAGACGGCCCGGCTCACCCACGCCGCGCTCGAGACGCTGGCGGTCATCGCCTACCGGCAGCCGGTCACCCGGGGTCAGGTCTCGGCGGTGCGCGGGGTCAACGTCGACTCGGTCGTGCGGACGCTCGTCGCCCGTGGCCTGGTGGCGGAGCAGGGCACGGAGCCCAGCGGTGCCGTCCTGTACGGGACGACGTCGTACTTCCTGGAGCGCCTGGGGATGACGAGCCTGGACGAGCTGCCCCCGCTCGCGCCGTACCTGCCGGACCTCGAGGGGTTCGACGTCGACGGTGACGGGCGTCGCGACGCGGGAGGAGAGGGCTGATGGCACAGGGTCGTGGTGCAGGAGCACGGGGGAACGCGGGCGGGAGCCCGGGTGCGGCTCGGACCGGGGGCACCGGTGGTCGTGCCGGCGGGCAGGGGAGCGGGGCACGCGGGACCGCCGCAGTGGCCGTGCCGGGGGTGCGGGTGGCCGTCCGCCCCGTCCCGCACGCGCCCCGTCCCGACCCGCCGAGCCCCCGCGCGACGTGCACGACCCGGACGGCGTGCGGCTGCAGAAGGTCCTCGCCACCGCGGGCCTCGGCTCGCGACGCAAGTGCGAGGAGCTCATCAGCGACGGCCGGGTGAGCGTCGACGGCGTCGTCGTGCGCGAGCTCGGCGTCCGGGTCGACCCGCGCGGCGCCACCATCCACGTCGACGGGATGCGCCTGCAGCTCGACACGTCGCTGGTCACCCTCGCGCTCAACAAGCCCGCCGGCGTCGTGTCGACCATGCACGACCCGCAGGGGCGGCCGTCCCTCGCCCCGTTCGTGGCGGACCGCGCGGAGCGGCTGTTCCACGTCGGGCGCCTCGACGCGGAGACCGAGGGCCTGCTGCTCCTCACGAACGACGGCGAGCTCGCGAACCGCCTGGCCCATCCCGCGCACGGCGTCCTCAAGACCTACCTCGCCACCGTGGAGGGCAGCGTGCGACCCGGCGTCGGGGCGCGCCTGCGCCGCGGCGTCGAGCTCGAGGACGGTCCTGTGGTGGTCGACGGGTTCCGCGTGGTCGACGCGACGCCCGGGGCAACGATGGTCGAGGTCGTGATCCACGAGGGTCGCAACCGCGTGGTGCGTCGCCTCTTCGAGGAGGTGGGCCACCCGGTGACGCGGCTCGTGCGGACCCAGGTGGGCCCGATCCGCCTCGGCGACCTGCGTCCGGGGCGCACGCGGGTGCTGGGCCGCGAGGAGCTGGGCCGTCTCATGGCGGACGTGGGCCTGTAGCGGTCGCCGTCGCGCCGTGCCGCCGCCCGGCGGTCGGTCCCGCCGCGCTCACGGGCCGGTCGGCCCGGGTCGGCGCCGACGACGGCCGGTAGTCTCGCGCCGTCCCGCAGGCGGCGGGACGTGGAGGAGGTGCACCGTGACCGTCCGCGCGATCCGTGGGGCGACCCAGCTCGACCGGGACGAGCGGGAGCACCTGTTCGAGCGCACCGGCGAGCTGGTCCGCGAGGTGCTGCGCGCGAACGACCTCGCGGTCGACGACCTCGTCTCGATCCTCTTCACCTGCACCCCGGACCTGCGCAGCGACTTCCCCGCCGCGGCCGCGCGCGAGATGGGCATGGGCGACGTCCCCCTCATGTGCGCGGTCGAGATCGACGTCCCGCAGGCCCTGCCGCGGGTCGTGCGGCTCATGGCCCACGTCAACGTCGACCGCCCCCGCACCGACATCCGCCACGTCTACCTGCACGGCGCGACCGTGCTCCGCAAGGACCTCGCGCAGTGAGCGTGCCCGGGAACTCCTCGACGCCAGGGACGGGACCGGCGCCCGCGGCCACGCGCGGTCCCGTGCGGATCGTCGGGACGGGTCTGCTGGGCACGAGCATCGGGCTGGCCCTGCGCGCCCACGGGGTGGATGTCGTCCTGCACGACCCCTCGCGCACGACCGCGGTCCTCGCCCGGGACGTCGGCGCGGGCCGCCTGGCGACCGCGGACGACGCCCCCCGGCTCGTCGTCGTCGCGGCGCCCCCCGACGTCACGCCGGACGTGGTCCTCGCCGAGCTGGCCGCGCACCCGGGCGCGGTCGTCACCGACGTCGCCAGCGTGAAGAGCGCGGTGCTGGCCGAGCTGGAGCGGTCCGGTGCCGACCTGGCGCGCTACGTGGGCTCCCACCCGATGGCGGGCTCGGAGCGGTCCGGGCCGACGGCGGCGCGGGCGGACCTGTTCGCGGGCCGTCCGTGGGTCGTCGTGGGGTCCGGGGCGTCGAGCCCGCAGGCGGTGCTCGCCGTGCGCGACCTCGCCGCCGACGTCGGCGCCGCACCGGTCATGCTCGACGCGCGCGCTCACGACGACGCCGTCGCCCTCGTCTCCCACGTCCCCCAGATCGCGGCGTCGCTGGTCGCCGCCCGTCTCGCCGACGCGGACCCGGCGGCGCTGGCGCTCGCCGGGCAGGGCCTGCGGGACGTCACGCGCATCGCCGCGAGCGACCCGGGGCTGTGGACCTCCATCCTCGCCGCCAACGCCGAGGCCGTCGTGCCGGTGCTGGACGTGCTCCGCTCGGACCTGGACCGCCTGCTCGGCGCGCTGCGGCACGCCGCGGTGGCCCGCGACGCCGAGTCCGTGGTCGCCGGGGCGCTCGGCACGGTCGCCGAGGCCATCGCGGCCGGCAACGCCGGCGTGAGCCGGGTCCCGGGCAAGCACGGCGGCATCCGGCGGGCGTACGACGTCGTGACCGTGCTCGTGCCCGACCGGCCCGGCGAGCTGGCGCGGCTCCTGGCGGAGGTCGGCGCCGCCGGGGTGAACCTCGAGGAGCTGCAGCTCGAGCACGCGCCCAGCCAGCCGGTCGGCCTGGCGTCGCTGTCGGTGCTGCGCGGGCTCCGCGACACGCTGGAGCGCGCGCTGACCGAGCGCGGCTGGCGCCTGGCAGGATCCTCCGGCGGATGACACCCACCCGTCCCGCACCCCACGAGGAGGCTGCCGTGCCCCACCCGGACACCGGAGGCGCCGGTCGTCCCGTCGTCGTCGCCGTCGACGGACCGTCCGGCTCCGGGAAGTCGAGCGTGTGCCGGCGCGTCGCCGCCGCGCTGGGCCTGGCGTACCTCGACACCGGGGCGATGTACCGCGCGGCGACGTGGTGGTGCCTCGAGCGCGGCGTCGACCTCGCCGACGAGGACGCCGTCACCGCGGCCGTGCGGGACATGCCGCTCGAGGTGGGCGTGGACCCCCAGGCCCCCACGTTCACGGTCGACGGCACGGACGTGGCGGCCGCGATCCGCACCACCGCGATCTCCTCGGTGGTGAGCCGGGTGGCGATGAACCTCGAGGCGCGCGCGGACCTCGGCACCCGCCAGCGGGCCGTCATCGGCGCCGAGCGGGGACCCAGGGGGTGGAGCGGCGGCCGCGGCGTCGTCGTCGAGGGCCGCGACATCACCACGGTGATCGCACCGGACGCGGACGTGCGGATCCTGCTCACGGCGAGCGAGGAGGCGCGCCTGGCGCGCCGGGCCTTGGAGGTCCACGGCAGCGCGGACACGGCGAGCGTGGCGGCGACGCGGGACCAGGTGGTCCGACGCGACGCGCAGGACTCCACGGTCGTGGACTTCCTCACCGCCGCCGACGGCGTCGTCACCGTCGACTCCTCCGACCTCGACCTGGAGCAGACGGTCGACGCGGTCCTCGCGGTGGTCCGCGAGGTCGCGGCGCGGTGAGCACCCGATGAGCGCCCGATGAGCGCAGCGAGGGCGACGACCGGCGGGGGCCTGCCCGTCCCGTCGGAGTCCGGCCCCCGGTGGTCGCGCCAGATCGGCCGCTTCCTGGCCCACGTCGTGTGGGACACCGAGGTGCTCGACGCCCACCACGTGCCCCTGGACGGGCCGGTGATCATCTCCGCCAACCACATCGGGTTCGTCGACGGCCCGCTCGTGCACGGGGTGGTCCCGCGCGGCACGCACATCCTCGTCAAGGAGGAGATGTTCCGCGGTCCGGTCGGGTCCGTCCTGCGCGCAGCCGGGCAGATCCCGGTGGACCGCCACGGGGGCCGTCCGGCGCTCGCCGCAGGGCTCGGTGTGCTGCGGCGCGGCGGCGCCGTCGGGATCTTCCCCGAGGGGGTGCGCGGGCGCGGCGACGCGACCCAGGCGCGCGCCGGCGTCGCGTGGCTGGCCGTGAACTCGGGAGCGCCCGTGGTGCCCACGGCGGTCCTCGGCACGCGGCGGACCGGCGAGGCCGTCGGGCACGTGCCCGGGCTGCGGCGCCGGCTCGTCGTGGCGTTCGGCACGCCGGTCCACCTGGACCGCGCCCCCGGGGTGAGCGGTCGTCAGGTGGTGGCGGAGGCGCACGAGGTGCTGCGGGTGACCCTCGCGGAGCACGTTCGGGCGACCGTCGCCCGGACCGGGCTCGTGCTGCCGGACGACGCCCCGCTCGGGGACGGCTGAGCCTCGGCGCCGCGGGCGTGAGGGCCCGGTTCGTCGTCGGGTGCCGCGGCAGGGGAGGATGGACCCCATGACCGACCAGCCCCACGCCGACCGCACCCAGCTCGACGAGCCCCGCCCCGCCGCCGAGGAGCTCGCCGACGCCGCGGGGCTGACCGGCGCGCCCGCGGACCCGCACGAGGCCGCGGGCCTCGACGGCGAGGGTGCAGGCGAGGACGGGGACGCCGAGGACGACGAACCGTCCCTCGAGCCGACCTCCGCGCGGGCCGGCGCGGAGACCGACGACGACCTGGTCCGCGCGCAGTCGCTGCGGGCCGGCCTGGAGGACTACGACCTCTCGGGCGAGGACCTGGCGCTGCTGGACCACCCCGGCGAGGGCGACGCCGACGCGGCGCCGAAGGGCCCGCTGCCGGTCCTGGCCGTCGTCGGGCGGCCGAACGTCGGCAAGTCCACGCTCGTCAACCGGATCCTCGGTCGCCGGGAGGCTGTCGTCGAGGACACGCCCGGTGTCACCCGGGACCGCGTGAGCTACCCGGCGGAGTGGGCGGGCACCGACTTCACGCTCGTGGACACCGGCGGCTGGGAGGTCGACGTCGCCGGCATGGAGGCGCGCGTCGCGGAGCAGGCCGAGGTGGCGATCGAGCTGGCCGACGTCGTGCTGTTCGTCGTCGACGCGACCGTGGGCCCGACGGCGACGGACGAGAAGGTCGTCCGCCTGCTGCGCAAGGCGAAGAAGCCGGTCGTGCTGGCCGCCAACAAGGTCGACGGGCCCCGCCAGGAGTCCGACGCTGCCGCCCTGTGGAGCCTCGGCCTCGGCGAGCCGCACCCCATCTCGGCGCTGCACGGCCGCGGCACGGGTGACCTCCTGGACGCCGCGGTGAAGAAGCTGCCGGAGACGGCGCAGTTCGGGGGGGTGCTGCGCCCGGAGGGTCCGCGGCGCGTCGCGCTCGTGGGCCGGCCGAACGTCGGCAAGTCCAGCCTGCTCAACAGGCTGGCCGGCTCGGAGCGCGTCGTCGTCGACGCCACGGCCGGCACGACCCGGGACCCGGTCGACGAGCTCATCGCCCTCGGCGGCAAGCCGTGGGTGTTCGTGGACACCGCCGGCATCCGCCGGCGCGTGCACCAGACCAAGGGCGCGGACTTCTACGCGTCGCTGCGCACGCAGGCCGCGATCGAGAAGGCCGAGGTCGCTGTCGTGCTCGTCGACGCGAGCGTGCCGATGACGGAGCAGGACACGCGCGTCATCCAGCAGGTCATCGACGCCGGCCGCGCGCTCGTCATCGCGTACAACAAGTGGGACCTCATGGACGAGGACCGCCGGCCGTTCCTCGAGCGCGAGATCGAGCAGGACCTCGTGCAGATCCAGTGGGCACCGCGCGTGAACCTGTCCGCGCAGACCGGGTGGCACAAGAACCGGCTGGTACCGGCGATCGAGCGCGCGCTCGACTCGTGGGACACCCGGATCCCCACGGGCCGGCTCAACGCGTTCCTCGGCGAGATGGTCGCGGCGCACCCGCACCCGCTGCGCGGCGGCAAGCAGCCGCGGATCCTCTTCGCGACGCAGGCGGACACGCGGCCCCCGCGGTTCGTCATCTTCGCGACCGGCTTCCTCGAGGCCGGCTACCGCCGGTTCATCGAGCGGCGCCTGCGGGAGACGTTCGGCTTCGAGGGCACGCCGATCTCCATCTCGGTGCGGGTGCGGGAGAAGCGCAAGCGGTGAGCACGGCGTCGGCGGGGCGTCCAGCGGCGTCGCCGTCGGGCGTGGCCCAGCGTCCGGTGCTGCTGCGCTGGGGCATGCCGCGCGACCCCGCGGCCTCGCGACACCTCGCGGCGTTCCTGGTCACGACCGTGGCGAGCGTCCTGCTGACGCGGGCCTTCCTCGCCGCCGCGGGCTACCCGCAGATCGGTGGCGGTGGCCTCCACGTCGCGCACGTCCTGTGGGGCGGCCTGCTCATGGCGCTCGCCTTCGTGCTGCTGCTGTCCTTCGCCGGGCCGGTGGTGCGACCCCTGGGCGCCCTCGTCGGCGGGGTCGGCTTCGGCCTGTTCATCGACGAGATCGGCAAGTTCGTCACGTCCGACAACGACTACTTCTACGAGCCGACGGCCGCGCTCATCTACGTGACCGTCGTCGCGCTGGTCCTCATCGCCGAGGCGCTGCACGGGCGGCGACCGCACCGGCCGGAGGAGTACCTGGCCGGGGCGGCGGACCACGCGGTGTCGGGGCTGACGGGCGGCTTCACCCCACGGACGCGGGACGAGGCGCACGGCCTCCTCGAGCGCGCCGGCGACGTGCCCGGTGCGCAGGAGGTGCGCCGGCTCCTGGACGAGATCGAGGAGGACCACGCCGAGCTGCCGAACGTCGTCGACCGCAGCGCCGCGCTCGTCGTCACGGGCTTCCGACGGCTCGTGACGGCGCGGTGGGTGCCGTGGGTGACCGTCGGCGCCCTCCTGCTGGCCACCGGCGCCGGGGTGCTGCAGGGGCTGCTGGCGTGGTCCAGCGGCACGGACGTCCCGGGGTGGATGCTCGTGGCGCTCGTCGTGAGCGCGGGGGTGTCGACGCTCGTCGCGCTGGTGGGGCTGGCGGTCGTCCGGCGGAACCGGCCACGGGCGTACCGGCTGTTCCGGCGCGCGGTGCTCGTGAGCCTGCTGGTCACGCAGGTCTTCGTGTTCCGGCTGCAGGAGTGGGCGGCGACGGCCGGACTGCTCGTCGACCTCGTGGTGCTGGGTCTCGTCGTCGCCGAGCTGAGCCAGATGGAGGCGGCCGAGGCACGCCGCGAGGCGGCGGCGAGGGAGGCCGAGGACGCCCGCGCGGCGGGCACGGCGTCCGACGGCGGGCCGGAGGTGCGGTAGAGTATCGGCGGCTCGACGAGCCGTTCGGGATGTGGCGCAGCTTGGTAGCGCACTTGACTGGGGGTCAAGGGGTCGCAGGTTCAAATCCTGTCATCCCGACAGTGAAAGAGCAGGTCAGAGGGCCGTTCCGCTTCCGCGGAGCGGCCCTCTGGTCGCCGAGGGACGCCTCAGGGGGAGCCCAAGTACGCTCTGGACGAACATGGCATCGACGTGCCACGGATGGGTGGCGCGTCCGCGCGAGCCGAGCCTATGTGAGGCCAGTTCCGTGTCAGCGAGCGGAGGGTGTCCAGGCACGACAGCTGCTGACCGCGCGCCCACGTCAGCGCTTGTCCAGTCAGTTTGCGGACGCCATCGGATGCGCGTGGCCAGCGCGGCGTTGTGGTGCGCCTGTCAAACGACGGCTGAAAGCGGACCCCTTGCGACGGGTGAAACGGGACCCCTCGGGTGTGGGGTTGTCAGTCGGTCACAGCCGCCGGTGGGCGGCCGAGGTCGCGGTTCTAGAGTCGGTAGGAGTCGCCCTTGAGGGCGATGACGTCGGCGTGGTGGACGAGCCGATCGATCCTCGCGGCGGCGACGGTGTCGTCGCCGAAGTCCTCGCCCTAGCGGCCGGAGGGCTTGTTCGAGGTCACGATCAAGGACGCTCGTTCGTAGCGGGCCGAGACGCGCTCGAAGAACTGGTTCGCGGCCTCAGGTTCGAAGGGGATGTGACCGACCTGGTCGACGACCAGCAGCGGGGTAGCGACCCAGGCGGCATAGCTCGTCCTTCAGGCGCCCGTCGTGGTGGGCGGTCGCGAGTCGGTCCACCCACTCCGCGGCGGTGGCGAACAGGACGCGGTGCCAGGCTTGGCAGGCGCGCATCGCGATCCCGGTCGCGAGCTGGGTGTTGCCGGTGCCGGGCGGGCCGAGGACGGGACCCCTCACCAGGGTCTTGCTGACCTAAAACGATTAAGATACCGTGGCCGGACCCAGCCGGGCGTTGGTCACGGCGCTCGGTATGTCGACTCAACGAGGAGGTCCGACGTGAGGACGCACCGCATCCACAACTGGGCAAAGTTTGTGACGTCGGTCGCCGGTGTCGGGGTCTTGACCGCCACAGGCGCAACGACCGCAATGGCCGCGGTAGACACGCAGGTGCAGGTTGCCGTGCCGGCGGACCCGCAGTGCACCAAGGGGGACCCGCCGCATATCGTCGGTCACCGCGGTAGCGCGGGGCTGTCTCCGGAGAACACGATTGCAAGTTTTGAACAAGCTGCCGACGCCGAGGCCGACTACATCGAGGTGGACGTCAATCTCAGTGCCGACGGTGAGCTGGTGCTGTTCCACGACACGACAGGCGCGCGGACCACGAATGTGGCTGAGGTGTTTCCCGACCGTGCCGACGACCCCCTGGTGACCTTCACATTCGAGGAGCTCCGCCAGCTGGACGCCGGGTCGTACTTCAGCGATGAGTTCGACGGGGAGCTCGTCCCGACCCTGGTGGAGGCAGCCCAGGCCACCGACCCTCAGACCGGGATCAGCATCGAGCTCAAGTCACCACAGAACTCGCCGGGTGTCGAGCAGGCGCTGGCGACGGCCCTGGAGGACAACCGGTACTGGCAGCGGCTCATTGCACGGGACCAGATCCTGGTGAGCTCGTTCGACGAGCAGTCGCTGAGAATGTTCCACGAGCTGGCCCCGCACATCCCGGTGCTCTACATCGGCGACGTACCTGAGTCCGACGCGGAACTCGCAGACCTGGCGACGTGGGCGGACGGCATCGTGACGAACTATCGCAACCTCGACCCGGCCGACGTTCAGCGCGTCCAGGCCACCGGTCTGACCATCGATGTGTACACCGTGAACAGCGTCGATCACATGCTGGCGGTCACCGAACTTGGAGTCGACTCGGTGATCACGGACTTCCCGGATGTACTTGCCCGCGTGCAGTGCGGGCTGGACCCCATTCCTGGGGCCAACGGGATCGAGGTGCTCGACGTGGTGGAGGACGTCCCGGGGAGTGATCTGCAGCCGGAGACGGGTGAGCACGTGGTGCTGACCAATACGGGCGACACCACGGTGGACGTCAGCGGCTACGTGCTCCAGGATGCCGTGATCAATCGCCTGGTGGTCGGCGAGGGCTACACACTGGCCCCCGGCGCCACGCTCAACGTCTACACGGGCACGGGTACCAATACCGCGGACAAGTACTACGTCGGTGGTACCTCGAACGTGCTGAACAACAGCGGGGACAGCATCGCCGTGTTCACCCCGGACCTGGAGCTGGTGGACCTCTACGCGTACTACTGAGCGACCGCCGCCCACCCAGCGACGGTGACGGTTGCCGCTGCTGGGCGGCCACCTGAGGCCGGGCGGCGAACTTCTGGCACACGTGCGCCGGTCTTCGCGGAAGCGCATAAGCGCGGAAGCGCGGAGACCGGCGCACGTGGCACCCGTCTCAACGGAACATCGACGAAGGAGTCACATGCAGGGCACGACCGGGTCGACGCTCGACTCGACGATCCGGAGGGGCCCGATTCTGCGTCAGGGCTCCGAGCAGCCGTACTACGGGCTTGAAAGGGGGCCAGGGGAGCCGCATCGGCCCCGGACCGAACTAGCGGAACGCCGCGTGGACAGTCAGCGCCGCAGCCTCGCCTACCTGGCCCACCTGACAGACGTCCAGCTGATCGACGTGCAATCGCCTGGCAGGCTCGAGGCGCTCCATCGCTTCGGCCGTCGTCCCGACACGGCCCTGCTGCTCCCGATGCAGCGTCCCCAGGAGGTTCTGGCGGCGCACGCCACGGAGGCGCTGGTCACGGCGCTCAACGGCTTGCGCACGAGCCCGCTGACCGGGGCGGAGCTGCAGCTCGTGCTCACGACGGGCGACAACGTCGACAACATGCAGTGGAACGAACTGCAGTCCTTCATGCGCCTGCTTTCCGGAGGCGACGTGAGCATGGACTCCGGCGGGCCGGAGTACGAGGGCGTCCAAGATGGACGCTTCCCGTGGGCGTGGGCGCCGGACGATCCCGACAACCTCTGGGGTCGGGCGCACGGCTTCCCCCACGCACCCGGACTGGTGAACGCAGGTCTGCGCCCCTTCCGGGCCTCGGGACTCACCGTGCCGTGGCTGACCTGCTATGGCAACCACGACGGTTTGGTGCAGGGAAGAGCGCCGGCGGACCGTGCTCTGGCGGCCCTCACGGTCGGGCACCGCAAGGTGTTCGACCTGCCGCCCGGCCCGCTCGGCGATTTCGTCAGTGATGCGGCCCAGATGTTCACCGGCCCAGCGTGGGACGTCACGGCCAGCTATGAACGACGCCTGCTGACGCGTGAGCAGTTCGTCGAGTCTCATTTCGGCGTTGGTGAGGAGCCGTCGGGTCACGGCCTCACCCGCGCCAACCTGCGTGAGGGGACTACGTACTACGCCTACGACGGGGTGCCAGGCCTGCGGGTCATCGTGCTGGACACGACGAACCCGTCGGGGCTGTTCGAGGGCAGCCTGGACCGCCGTCAGCTCGTGTGGTTGACCGAGCGCCTGCACGAGGTTCACCGGCACTACGAGGACGCCGACGGCCGGGTCGTGAGCGGTGGCGGGGATGATCGTCTGGTGGTCGTCGCCTCACACCATCCGCGCACGAGCATGACGAACGACCGCGTCGGCCCAGGTGAGGACCCGGGCGGCAGGGTGCTCGGGGAGGAGCTCGCAGCGACGCTGGCCCGGTTCCCCCATGTGGTCGCGTGGGTCAGTGGTCACATCCACCGCAATGCGTTGCGGCCCAAAGCGACGACAACCGGTGGTTTCTGGGAGATCACCACGTCCTCGGTCATGGATTGGCCATCCCAGGCGCGGCTGATGGAGATCATGGACAACGATGACGGGACTCTGTCGATCGTCTGCACGGCTGTGGACCACGCCGCGCCTCTCGCGCCCGACGACATGTCATCGCCGCGAGGCCTGGCGTCGTGGCACCGCGAGCTCGCGGCCAACGACCCCATGGGCGTCGGGGGCTTCGAGGCTCAGGGAACGGTCGCGGACCGCAACGTCGAACTCGTCCTGCCCGACCCCCGCGCCCGCCGATCCTCAACTGGTCGCGTCCGCTGATCAGCCCACCCGCCCGGTCGACCGTCGCTGGATGAGTTCTACCGGCTCCACGTGGTCACCGAGTCCCTCCGGGTCTGCCAGCCGCGCGAAAACGGCCTTGCCGATCGACAGGCGGTCCAGCCGGAGCGTGGTCAACGGTGGATCGAGTAGCTGTGACGACGGGAGGTCGTCGTGGCCCACGACCGAGAGGTCCTTACCGACGAGCACGCCGCAGTCGCGTGCAGCCCGGTAGACCGCGTGCGCCGTGAAGTCGGAGTTCGTGATGATCGCCGTAGGTGGCTGGGTCGACCGGAGGCGAGCGGTGACCGCCGAGTGCACCCGTTCCAGGCTCAGGTGGGTCTCCACCAGGTCTGGCTCCACGCCTCTCTCCATGCAGCGCCGTAGGAAGCACCGCTTCCGATCGTCGTCCGCCACCAGCCCGGCAGGCGCCGTCAGAAAGCTGATGCGGCGGTGCCCGAGCTCAACCAGGTGGTCCACGGCAAGTGTGACCGCGCGTTCGTTGTCCGGGGACACACGGGTAACCCGTGCGTTGGTGGGACGGAGTGCGTTGATCACCACAGTGGACCGCCCGGGACACAGCTCCAGCCACCGGGCAACGCCCTCTCCGGACCCAACCGGTGCGATCGCCAAACCACGGACGCGCTGGGCCACGAGGAGGTCGATGTGCTCGCGCTCCCGCTCCACCGAGTACTCCGAGTCAACCGCCAGGATCGTTGCGCCCTGACGCGTGGCCGCCTCCTGAGCGCCGCGCAGCACGTCGAGGAAGAACGGATTAGCCATGTTTCGGATCATCACTCCGTAGGCGTTCCCATCACCGGTGCGCAGCGCACGGGCGACCGGATCGGCGCGGTAGCCGAGTTTCTCGGCGGCCTCGAGGATCCGCGCCCGCGAGGCAGCCGAGACACCCTTCTGGTCGTTGAGCGCGAAGCTGGCGAGCGCCGTCGACACGCCGGCCTCACGCGCGACGTCTCGGATGCTCGGTCGGCGATCCACGGGATCCTTTCTCGGGCGGGCGAGCGGGCGGGCCAGCAAGGTGCTGGTGGCAGACGTCGCCCTGCGCCGCCCCGCGCGGAAACCGACGTACCGGCTCGACGCACCGCGCCCTTGACCAGAAGCAAACCACACGGAAGCCACGCGTTGACCGTCTTAAACGATTTAGGTACAGTCGCCGAATAGGCCGAAGCGGTCTTGCCCGGTACACCGCCGTACCCCTCTGGAGGACCAGTGTCCGACGTTGAGCTTCGAGCAGTGGAGAAGTCGTTCACAGATGCGAAGGGCCACAGCACCGCCGTGCTGCACGGCGTCAACATCATGGCCCCGTCGGGGAAGTTCGTCGTCCTGCTCGGGCCCTCGGGCTGCGGCAAGTCGACGTCCCTGCGGATCATCGCTGGGCTCGAGCAGGCGACCGCGGGTGAGGTCCTCATCGACGGCCAGAGGGTGAACGACATCCCGGCGGCGAAGCGCGACGTGGCCATGGTCTTTCAGAACTACGCGCTCTATCCGCACCTGTCGGTCATGGAGAACATCGTCTTCGGGCTGCGCGTGCGCAAGGTGGACAAGAAGACGCGGGAGCGCCAGGGGCGCGAAGCTGCCGAGAAGGTCGGGCTCACGCCGTTCCTGGACCGTCGCCCCAGCCAGCTTTCCGGCGGCCAGCGCCAGCGCGCGGCGCTCGCGAGGGCCCTGGTCAGCGACGCCAAGGTCGTCCTCATGGACGAGCCCCTCTCGAACCTGGACGCCAAGCTCCGCCACCAGATGCGGATCGAGCTGCGTGCGCTGCAGCGGGACCTGGCACTGACGGTCATCTACGTCACCCATGACCAGGTGGAGGCCATGACGATGGCCGACCACGTCGTGGTCATGCGGGACGGCGACGTGGCCCAGGCAGCGTCACCGGTGGACCTCTACGTCGACCCGGCCGACGCGGGCGTCGCAGCGTTCATCGGCTCGCCGCCGATGAACCTGCTCCCGGTCGAGGCGCGCGACGGCGAGCTCGTCGTGCCGGGCAGCGAGGCACGCTGGCCGGTTTCGGTCGGCGGCTCGTCCAAGGAACTGCTCCTGGGCGTGCGGCCGGAGACTCTTTCCCTCACGGAGCGCACCGGAGCGGCGACGTTTGCCGGCCGGGTCCGGACGACGGAGATCCTCGGTGCCGAGACCCTCCTCACCGTGGAGGTCACCCCCGAGCACTCAGTCGTGGCGCGCATGCCCGGGATCGTCCGTGTCGACGAGGGCGCCCGGGTCGTGCTCCAGGCAGACCCGGACCAGCTGCGGTTCTTCGACCGGGACACCCGTCTGCGGATTCCGATGGCCGAGTTGGTCGAGCCGGGGGGAGGTCGGTAAGGGCGTGCAGACGCCGGACCCATCGCGTACTCCCGTCTGACCGAAGAGAGGCTCCAAAGATGTCCAAGAACATGATGCGCAACCGGAAGGTGATGCTCATCGCCCCGATCGCCGCCGGCGGCCTGCTTCTGGGCGCCTGCGGCGGTGGTGACGCCGACGGCGGTGCCGCGGCGGGTAGCGGTGACGAGCAGGTCGAGCTCACGATGTACTACCCGATCGCCGTCGGAGGACCCCTCACTGGCGTCGTCGACGAGCTGATCGCCACGTGCACCGAGGAGCACCCGAACATCTCGGTGGAGGCGGTGTACTCCGGAAGCTACGCCGACACGATGACGAAGGCTCAGACGGCCGCCCGGTCCGGTGAGGGAGCAGACCTCGCAGTGCTCCTCTCCACCGAGCTCTTCACGCTCAAGGACCAGAACCTCATCGTGCCCCTCAACGAGATCTCCGACGACCTCGGCTGGGTCGAGGACCGGTTTTACGACGCATTCCTCCAGGGCGGCATCGACGCCGACGGAACGATCTGGAGCGTGCCGTTCCAGCGCTCGACCATCGTCCAGTACCACAACAAGGACCTCTTCGCGCAGGCGGGCCTGGACCCCGAAGCACCCCCGGCGACGTGGGAAGAGCTCGAGGCCATGAGCAAGGCCATCGTTGAGTCCGGAGCCGCGGAGTACGGGATCGAGATCCCGTCGACACAGTTCGGCTACTGGATGCTGCAGGCGCTGGCCACCCAGGCCGGGTCCGAGGTCACCGACGGCACCGGTACGCAAACTCAGTTCGACGATCCCGCGGTCGTCGAAGCGATGGAGTACTGGCTCTCTCTCCAGCAGCAGGGCCTCATGCCGCCCGGAACCACCGAGTGGGCTTCCACCCCGGAGGACTTCCTGCAGGGCCGGACCGCAATGATGTGGACGACGACGGGCAACTTGACCAATGTCCGGCAGAACGCAGGGTTCGATTTCGGCGTCAGCGAGCTACCTGCCCACGAGCGGCCCGGTTCGCCGACCGGCGGCGGCAACATCTACATCTTCCAGCAGGCTGACGAGGCACAGCGCGAGGCGGCGCTGACCCTCGCCGAGTGCCTGACGTCACCTGAGAACACGGCTGCCTGGAGCATCGAGACGGGTTACGTCGCGACCGGTCCAGAGGCGTGGGAAACCGAAGCGATGACGGAGTACGTCGCCGAGTTCCCCGAGGCAGCCGTCGCGCGCGATCAGCTCGAGAACGCCGTCGTCGAGCTCTCGACGCACGAGAACGGCCGCGTCGTCCAGCTGGTCAACGATGCGATCGCGTCTGTCCTGACGGGCCAGGTTGAGCCAGAGGCTGCGATGACGGAGCTCCAGGACCAGGTTGACCAGATCCTCGAACCGTACAGGGGCTGACCGATGGCCACGGTCCTCTCATCGTCACCGTCTGACGTCGAGGAAGGCGACACCACCTCGGCCCGGGCTCCCCGGCGCCTGGGCCGAGGTGGGCGCAGCGGCCGTCCCGGCCTGGGCCACCAGGCGTACGCCTGGGCACTCCTGGCGCCGGCTTTCGTAGTCCTCATCGCTTTCACGCATTACCCGATCATCCGTTCGGTGATTCGGAGCACCGAGGAGCGAGGTGGCGGGACAGGCTTGGGTCAGTACGAGCGGATGCTCAATGACGACGTGTTCTGGCAAGTCGTGGAGAACAACCTGCTGATGGCGCTCGGTGTGGTGCCGGCAAGCATGGCACTGGCCATCCTCATGGCGGTGTGGGTCAACGGCAAGATCCACGGTCAGGGCTACCTCCGGCTCGCCTACTTCACGCCCACCGTGTTGCCGATGGTGGCGGTGGCCAGCATCTGGCTGTTCTTCTACTCGCCCGGGCTAGGCTTTGTCGACGTAGTCCTCGGTGACTGGCTCGGCCTACCGACGCGCAACTGGCTCGGGAACCCCGATACCGTGCTGTGGGCATTGGTGATCATGATGATCTGGAAGCATGCAGGCTTCTTCATGATCTTCTATCTGGCGGGCCTGCAGAACCTCTCGCCTGAGCTGGAGGAGGCGTCCAGCCTCGAGGGCGCTTCCCGTTGGTACCACTTCCGCCGGGTCACGTTCCCGCTCCTCATGCCGACGACGCTGTTCGTGTTCGTCGTCGCGGTGACGGACGTCTTCAAGATCATCGATCACCTGTTCATCATGACCGGCGGTGGTCCGAACAACGCCTCGAACCTGTTGCTCTACTACATCTACGAGACGGCCTTCAGCTTCTTCGACCTGGCCTACGCCGGAGCACTCACGGTCGCCCTGGTCCTGATCCTCGGCACCGTCGCGGTCCTGCAGTTCACCGTTCTCGGGAAGCGGGTCCATTACCAATGAGCGCCAACACGAACGCCCTCCCTGGGCACGGGTCGCTGAGTTTCGGCCGCGCTGTCGAGACGTTCGGCGCGTGGGTGCTGGGAGCGCTGTGGCTGCTGCCCCTCCTGTTTGCGCTCTGGGCCTCGGTGCACCATCGCGAATCGGCCGGCACGTTCGACATCACTGCGCCACTGACTTTCGAGAACTTCGTCACCGTGTGGAACGGTGCGCCGTTCGATCGTTACTACCTCAACACGGTGCTGCTCGTGCTCGGGATCCTTGCAGGGCAGATCGTGCTCGGCGTGTTGGCCGCGTATGCGTTCGCCCGGTTCGAGTTTTTCGGGAAGAACGTCGCGTTCGCGCTGGTCCTGATACAGCTCATGATCATGCCTGACATTCTCATCTCGGAGAACTACGCGACGATGGCCACTCTGGGCCTGGTCGACACGATCCCCGCTATCGGGCTGCCCTACATCGCGAGCGCTTTCGGAATCTTCCTGCTCCGGCAGACCTTCAAGACCATGCCGATCGAGTTGGACGAAGCGGCCGAGATCGAGGGCTGTTCTCGGTTGGGACGGCTATGGCGAGTCTACGTGCCGTTAGCGAAACCGACGATCGTTGCGTACGGGCTGGTGTCGGTCGCGACCCACTGGAACAACTTCCTGTGGCCGCTGGTCATCACCAACAGCGTCGAGTCCCGCCCTCTAACGGTTGGCCTTGCGGTCTATAACGGCACGGAATCTGGGATCGATTGGACCCTGCTCTCGGCCGCCACCATCCTCGTCGTGGCGCCTCTCCTCATTGCCTTTCTGATCTTCCAGAGGCAGTTTGTCCAGAGCTTCATGAGGGCAGGCATCCGTTGACCGGTGTCCGTGAGACGCAGGTTGCAGCCAGGGCTGTCCGAGGCGTGATCTTCGACCTTGATGGGACGGTGTACCGGGGTGGCGTCCTCATCCCGGGAGCCGTCGAGGCGATCCGCGCCCTGCGGGATGCCGGGATGCGGATCGTCTTCGTGTCGAACAACCCCACAGCGACAGCCGGCGCCTATTCCGAGAAGCTGACTGCGATGGGCGTCGCGACCCGTCCAGCCGAGGTGTTGACCAGCGGCGGTGTCGCAGCTGAGTGGCTCCGTCTGCACCGGCCGGACGCTCGGGTCTTTGTCGTGGGGGAAGAGTCGCTGATCCGCGAGCTCAAGGACGGCGGAGTGGTAGTCGTCGACGGCCAGGAGGCCGACGTCGTCTTGGCAGCATTCGACCGAACGTTTGACTACGCGAAGTGGAACACCGCTTTCCAGGCGCTCCTGGGGGGTGCCCTCTTCGCGGTCACCAACCCTGACGTGACGTGTCCCGTCGCGGATGGTGTCGTTCCGGACTGCGCCGGCATCGTTGCAGCTCTTGAAGTCAGTACGGGTCGGTCGGTGGACGTCTTGATCGGAAAGCCTTCGTCTGTCATCGCCGAGGCGGCTCTCGAGCGGCTGGGTCTTGGGGCCGAGGCGGTGATGATCGTCGGTGACCGCGTGGAAACTGATGTGGAGACCGGGCGACGTGCCGGCATGCAGACAGCGCTTGTCCTCACGGGCGTGACGAATCGGCACGACCTTGATCCGACGGCCGACCACCCGACGTACGTAGTCGACTCGGTCGCTCGACTACCCGATCTGCTGGGCGTCACCCTGTAACCGAAAAACGTTGTGGCTGTGCCATCTGCACCATCATATGCCGACCGCAAGTTCCGGAGAGAGAGAGGGGGAGCCCCGTGAACGGAGTTTTTCAGACGACGGACACGCTCGTCACAGAGCTGTTCCTCCTCGGCGCCGCATTCATCCTGTGTTCGTTGATCGGGATCGAGCGACAGATCCGCCAGAAGGCTGCTGGGTTCCGCACCCACGTCCTGGTCGGAGTGGGCTCGGCGGCATTCACGCTGGTGTCAGCCTTCGGCTTCCAGTCCGTCGTTGGTGTCGGATCCATCATCGATCCGTCGCGCATCTCGGCGCAGATTGTCAGCGGCATCGGTTTCCTGGGCGCCGGCGTGATCTTCACCCGCAAGGACGTCGTCCGCGGTCTCACGACGGCAGCAACGATCTGGGTAGCTGCCGCGGTGGGTATGGCGTGCGGGGCCGGCATGGTCCTGATGGCGGCGTCGCTCACGGTGATGCATCTGCTCACGCTGACGGTTCTGGCGACACTGGTCCACAAGATCCCCACGGGAGATCGCAAACGGACGCTGCGCATACGGTATGTCGACGGGCGCGGAGTGCTTCGCTCCGTTCTTGCTACGACGACGGCCCTGGGATTCGAAGCTGCGCTGATCTCAAGCACACGAGACGGCAAGGACGAACCGAGGACGGTGGTCATGGACATTCGGCTGCGCGGTCGTACGCCCCTTCGCGAAGCGATCCCGGCCATCGCGGAAATCTCGGACGTGCGCAGCGTCGCCTTCCGGGAGGACGAGGACGAGAACGAAGACTGATCTCGTGCGGACCGGGGGCAGTCCGATCCCTTCCGAGGTGCGCACTACCGACCGACCACTCACCGCTGGTCGTTTCGAGGATGGCTTGCTCGGACGGGCTCTCGACTACGACCAGTGCAGTCGCCAGTCCTCATCCGCAGAAGATCCCGGAGGTGCACGCGCGGCTTGAAGTCAGAGATCGGTGCACGCCGGTCCGGCCACTGGCGGAACTAGATCCACCGGTTCGTCGACGAGTACAGCCGGACGGGCACCTTCACGCGACCGGCGGCGAGGGCACCCGTCCAGATCGCCCTGACCTCGAAAGCCCGGCGTGGCACGGCGCATCCGGCGACTGTCTAAAGGGCGCGGAAGGGGGGTGTGACGAGGACACGGCCCTCGTTGGTGACGTGGTAAGCGGGGCGGACGATGGCGAGCCGATGGGCGCCCCTCGTTAGCTGCTGGCCGGGGTCCTGACGAAGCCGAGCGGTTCCGCCCCAGGTCGCGGCGAGAACGAGAATGGTTCGACAAGCGGGGATACGGCAGAAGTCTCAATCGGGTCTGCAGGACCGGGGGCAAACGCCGCCTGGACGGCGCCGACGACGGTCTCCGGCGGGCGAACGATGCCGCCCTCGAGCCGGCGCTCCGCTAGTTCCGGGTGCTCGCTCACAAGGCTACGAGGCAGGTCACGAGCATCGATGTGGAGTTCGCCCGCGGGGAAGATAGGCGGGAACGCGCTAACGCTGTGGTCGCCGATGCTCGTCATGGTCGCGACGGCACCGTTGGCGCTGCGCCGATGCGTCGGGTTGCTGGATGTCGCATCCCCGCGGGCCAAGGTGGACGCTCATGGACACAAACGGACCCTGACCTGCGAAAAAGAAACGGCGCGTGCGCCTGCACGAGGCGGAGCACACCCTGGGGGTCAAGGGGCCGCAGGTTCCAATCCTGTCATCCCGACAGTGAAAGAGCAGGTCAGGGGGCCGTTCCGCTGAGGCGGGACGGCCCTCTCGGTGTCCTGACGCCCTGAGTGGGACTTCACGCATCACATCGGACCGGGAGCGCGCGCCTCGACCGCGCCCATCATTCCGAGGTCCTCGTGGTCGAGGACGTGGCAGTGGTAGACCGTCCGGCCGATGACGTCGTCGAAGGCGATGCGCACGGTGACGGCTCCGCGCGCGGGCACGTTCACCACGTCGCGCCAGCGGGGCTCGTCCGGCCGGGCGCCGTCGTCGTCCACCACCTGCATAGGCCACACGTGCAGGTGGAACGGGTGGTCCATGGGCGTGCGGTTGCGGATGGTCCACTCCTCGACGGTGCCGCCGGAGACCTCCTGGTCGAGCCGGTCGGCGTCGAACCCCCGCCCGTCGAACCCGAACGTCATCCCCGCCCCTCGCATGCCCATCCCCATGCCCATGCCCATGGTGAACGCGATGTCCCGCCGCCGAGCAGGCTCCGCCGTGCGCAGGTCGACGCGAGCCGGCGGCCCAGGAGGCGAGACCTCACCCGACGTCGCCTCGCCGGAGACCACCAACGTGGCGAGCGCCACCGGCCCGCTGAGGTCGGAGCGGCCGCGCATCATGCCCATCCCCGGCGCGCCGCGGTCGTGGCCCCGCGAGACGAGCTCGACGGTGCCGGAACGCGCGGTGACGAGGAGCTCCACCCTGTTGCCCGGCGCCAGGAGAACCGACTCGAGCGGCGCCGGCGGCGCGTCCCGGCCCTGGTCCCGGGCGAGCACGAGCGCCTCCTGCCCGGGAAGCGCCACGTCCAGGTAGCGGGAGACGCAGGCGTTGACGAGACGCCAGCGCTCCACCTCGCCCGGACGCGCCCGAAGGACGGGCCGGACCTCGCCGTTGACGAGGACGAGCTCGCCCTCTCGTCCGGCCATCCGTTCAGACCGTGACGCGCTGCGGACGGCGCCGTCCGTGGTGAACGAGGTGTCCGAGATGACCAGAACTCGGTCCCGGTCGACCGGGACGTCGTCGTCCTCGACCACGATCGCTCCGTAGAGGCCGCCGAAGATCTGGTCCGCCACATGCCCGTGATGGTGAGGGTGATACCAGAAGGTCCCCGCGGGGTGGTCCTCGGGAATGTGGATGACGTGCTCGAACGACTCTCCCGGGAGCACCGAGACGAAGGGGTTGTCGCCGTTCCCCTCGGGAGACACGTGCAGGCCGTGCACGTGGAGGTTGGTCGGCTCCTCGAGCCCGTTGTGCAGGCGGACGTCGACGCGGGCGCCCGGGCGGACGCGCCACGTGGGTCCGGGCAGGTGTCCGGAGTAGGTCAGCATGCGCGCGCGGGTGCCGGCGACGTCCACCTCGGTCGGCGCCACGTCCAGGCGCACACGCAGCAGCCCGTCGGTGCTGCGCAGCGTCGGCGGCTCCTTCATCGCGAGCCCGTCGACCGCGGAGCCCGCCGTGGGCGCCCGGCCGACTGGGGTCAGGTCGGGCGGTACGCCGGTGCGTGAGAGCCCCACGACGCCGACCGCCACGCTCGCCGCACCGAGGACGCCCAGCTGGATGGCGCCGCGCCGGCTGATCGGCTCCACCGTCAGTCGCCCCGCAGCGTTCGCAGCCGCTCCTGGTACTCGTCCTTGTCGATCTCGCCGCGGGCGTAGCGCTCGGCGAGGATCTCCTCCGCGCGCGGTGGTCGGGCGGCGACGTCACCTGCAGAAGTGGTCCGGCTGCCTGTCGCCCGGACCACCGCGACCACGATCAGCACCGCCCCGGCGACCACGAGCAGGAAGAACAGCCACCCCCAGCCCATCCACGCGCCCATGCCGTTCCACGGTGCTGTCACAGGACCGTCTCCCGTCTGCCGTCGTCGCCGGCGACGGCTGATCTGTCCACGCTACGCCTCATCTCGGGTCGCCCGGGGCAGGGTCGGTCACCATGCCGTGGCCGGGCACCAGGGCTGTCCGCCGGTGGACCCTGCTGCCATGCTCAGCAGCATGGACGACCTCGGCGTGGACGTGGCCAACCTGCTGACGGCGGCCGAGGAGACGTCCCCGGCCGCTGCGGTGGTCGCGGCGAACCAGGAGCTCCAGCGCGCCCTGGGGACGGGGGAGGTGAGGTTCCTCATCGCCGATGCCGGCGGGAACGCCCTCATCGACCATCTCGACAACGCCGTCCGGGCGGACCTCAACACACCACGCCGCCCGGCGAGGCGTGGCGCCACCAGCGGCTCGAGGTCGACGCCGTGCAGCGGCGGGCGTACGTGCCGGTGACGGTGCGAGGGGACGCCCTCGGGGTCCTGGTCGTCCACCTGCCGGCCGACGACTGCTGGACCTCGGCCGGCACCGACGCGGACGGGGCCTTCCTCAGGGAGTCGGTGGTGCGTCAGCTCAACGCGGTGGCTCACACCCTCGGCTACATCGTGATCGCGAACCAGCGCCACACGGACGTCTTCCAGACCGCCATGCGGTCTGCGCCGTTCAGCCTGGCGATGGAGATCCAGCGCCGCCTGCTGCCGTCGGCGTTCGTGTGCGAGGGCGGGGCCTTCACGCTGGCGGGCTGGTTCGAGCCGTCCGCCAGCGCCGGCGGGGACACCTTCGACTACACCGCCTCGACCGACCGGCTCACCGTCAGCCTCACGGACGCGGTGGGTCACGACGTGACCGCGTCCCTGCTCGCCACGCTCACGGTCAACGCGCTGCGCAACGCCCGGCGCAGCGGCGCCACGCTCCTGGAGCAGGTGGAGGCGGCCAACGAGGCGCTGCTCACCCACGCCCAGGCTGGGCAGTTCGTCACCGGCATCGTGCTCGAGGTGGACCTGACGACGGCCGACGTCACCGAGCCGGACGACCACGAGGACCCGTCGAGTCCCGTCGCCCTGCGGATCGTCAACGCCGGGCACCCCGGCGGGCTGCTGCTGCGCGGGGGCGAGGTGGTCGACGTCGCCGCCGCGGGCAACGCGGCGCTCGGGATCCGGGCGGGAGCCTTCGAGCAGCAGGAGCTGTGGCTGCTTCCCGGCGACCGCCTGCTCCTCATGACCGACGGGATGTACGAGCGGACCGCGGCGGCCTTCGACATCCGCGGCTTCCTCGGCGACACGGCCGACCGGCACCCGCGCAACGTCGCGCAGGACCTCTCCCGGGCGTTCCTCGAGGCGACCGGCGGAATCATCAAGGACGACGCCGCGCTGGTGCTGCTCGAGTGGCACGGGGGCTCGACGCGTCGGACCACCCTCAGCGGCGCGGACGTCGGCCGGTAGCCACGCGGTTCGCCCGACCGGCACACGACGGTCGGTGGCATGTCGTGGCAACAGTTGGCAACCGGTTGCCGTCCGATCGTCGCGCGCAGTGGACTGGGTGCAGCACCTCAGGTGGCCGCCTCACGGGACCCTCCCGCCGGCGCCGGACGGTGCCGACGGAGACGGAGAATCCCGATGAGCGACGACCCAGCCGCGACGCCGTCCGACCGACCGGTCGTGACCCTTTTCGAGCACTACGGAGCCGGCGCGTCAGCCGTCGGACGCGCGGTGGCGGAGGAGCTCGGGCTCCCCTTCCACGCGCAGGCCTTCACCTCCGACGACCTCGGAGCGGCCGACGACGGCTCCACCGCGCAGAACGCCACCCTGGCCCAGGTGTACTCGGCGCTCGGCGGCGCCTACGGCGGGTTCGAGGGGCGTGACGTCGTGGCGACGCAGCAGGACAAGTACGACCTCGTCATGACGAACAACCGGAGCGTGTGGGCCGACGCCGCCGAGGGAGGGGTCATCGTGGGCCGCAACGCCACGGTGGTCCTCGCGTCGCGGCCGCGGACGGTCCACGTGCTCTTGACCGGCTCCGTCGAGGACCGCGTCGCGCGGGCGGCGGAGGAGTCCGGGATCTCGGTGACGGAGGCCGCTCGACGTCAGGTGCGGGAGGACGAGGTCCGCGCGCAGATGTCGGTGGTGCTCTACGGCTGGGACCCCCGCCTGCCGGATCGTTACGACGTCGTCGTCAACACCAGCCGCATCCCGCTGCACGCCGTGGTGCAGGCCATCGTCCAGGTCGTGCGCGCCATCACCCCGTCCGCCCCCGCGGCGCCGGCCCGTCGTCCCCAGGAGTCCTGAGCATGAACACCGTCACGCAGGTCACCGCTCCGGTCGTCACCGCACGGTCGCTCACGCTGCGCAACTACCTGGCGTACGCCGCCGGCGACGCCGCGAACAACCTCTCGTTCACCATGGCGGGGATGTTCCTCATCCTCTACTACACGAACGTCGTGGGGGTCGAAGGGGCCGTCATCGGCACGATGTTCCTGGTGGTCCGCTTCATCGACGCGTTCACCGACCTGCTGGTCGGGCGCGCGGTCGACGCCAAGCGATCGGGCCGGCTGGGCAAGTTCAAGCCGTTCATCCTCTGGTTCTCCCTGCCCCTGCTGCTCTCGAGCATGGCGATCTACTCCGCGAGGACGTTCTTCCCGGAGATCTCCGGCACCGCGGCGGTCGTCTACATGTACGTGACGTACCTGGCCATGGGCTCGATCTTCTACACCCTCGTGAACATCGCGTACGGCTCGATGGCCCCGGCGTTGACCCAGGTACCTGTCGAGCGTGGCAAGCTCGCCGCCTTCCGCGGGTACGGGGCCGCTGTCGCCATCCTCGCGCTCGCCTTCATCATCGCGCCGCAGATCCGGGCCAACATCGAGAACCCTGAGGCACTGCAGCGGTCGCTGTTCATCACCACCGCCGGCTTGGTCGTCGTCGGCATGGCCCTCTACCTCTTCCTGGTGTTCAACACGCAGGAGCAGGTGGCCCGTCCGGCCACCCCGGTGTCGATGCGGGACAGCCTGCGGACCCTCACGACCAACAAGCCGCTGCTGTGGCTCTCCGCGGGGGCCGTCCTCTTCCTCACCGGGGTCACGGCGTTCTCGACGCTCGCGTCCTACGTGGCCATCTACGTCCAGCAGGACGCGCAGTTCATCGCATGGAACGTCCTGGCGCAGACGGTGGCCCTCTTCGTCGTCGGTCCGCTGATCCCGACCGTCGTGCGCACCATCGGGAAGCGCGCGGGCTACGTGGCATTCGGCAGCGTCAGCCTGCTCGGGGCGGCCGTCCTGGCCTTCGCCCCGCTCGGCTCGAACCCGTGGTGGGGCCCGGTGGCCTTCTTCCTGATCGGGATCGCGCTGAACGGTGTCAACACGCTCATGTGGGCCCTGGAGGCGGACACGGTCGAGTACGGCGAGTGGCGCACGGGGAACCGCACCGAGGGCACCACGTACGCGGTGTTCTCCTTCACCCGCAAGATGGGGCAGGCACTCGGCGGTTTCGTCGGCGGTTTCGCTCTGACGTGGGCCGGCTTCAGCGCATCCCTCGCCTCCAGCGGCGACGCGCAGCGGCCGGGGGTCGCGGAGAACATCCAGCTCTGGACCGGTGGCCTCATCGGCGCCTTCACCCTGGTCTCGATCGCCGTCATGGCCTTCTACCCGCTGACGGAGGAGAAGTACCGGCAGATCGCCGGCGAGATCGCGGCGCGCCGTGCCCTCGCCGTGCCGACGACGCCCGGGAGCCCGTCGTGAGCGGCGAGGCCGCGCCGAGCCGCAGCACGGACCGGCCCTGGACGGACACGTCGCTCGCACCTGCGGAGCGCGCCCGCCTCCTGGTGGCCGCGATGACGCTCGAGCAGAAGATCGCCCACCTGCACGGGGCGATGGAGACGATCGACATCTACGAGATCAGTGCGCGAGCGGCGGCCGAGGGACAGGACCTCGAGCAGCTCGCCGCCCAGATCCGCGTCGAGCGCCACGTCGCCGGCATCGAGGAGCTCGGAATCCCGCGGTTCCGGATCACCAACGGCCCGGTGGGTGTCGGCATGGGTGACGGCACTCCGAGCCCGAAGGCCACCGCCCTGCCGATGGCGATCGGCCTGGCCGCGGGGTTCGACCCCGAGCTCGCCCGGACGTACGGGGACCTCATCGGGGACGAGACGGCGACGCTGGGCCAGCACGTCCTCGAGGGTCCGGGCGTGTGCCTGCACCGGCTGCCGACCGGGGGGCGCAACTTCGAGTACTTCTCCGAGGACCCCTACCTCAGCGGCGTCATGGGTGTCGAGGTCACCAGGGCGATCCAGGCACACGGCCTCATCGCCATGGCCAAGCACTACGTCGTCAACGACCAGGAGCACGAGCGCTTCCGGGCGAACGTGGAGGTCGACGAGCAGACGCTGCGCGAGCTGTACCTGCTGCCGTTCGAGATGCTCGTCAAGGACGCGCAGATCGCGGCCGTGATGAGCGCGTACAACCGAGTCCGGGGCACCTATGCGACGGAGAACCGGTACCTGCTCCACACCGTCCTGCGCGAGGAGTGGGGTTTCGAGGGCTACGTCCAGTCCGACTTCTGGTCGTGCCGCTCGGCGGCGCCGTCCCTCAACGCGGGCATGGACCACGAGATGCCGGACGCCAAGTGGCTCAACGAGGGGACCGTCACCGCGGCGCTGCGCGACACGAGCCTCGAGATCCAGACCGTGGACCGCGCGCTCGTGCGCCGGTACACGCAGATGTTCCGGTTCGGCCAGTTCGAGCGGCCGTACGCGCCCGGAGAGATCGACGCCCGGGGGCACGGCGAGGTGTCCCGGCGCATCGGTGAGCAGATCGCCGTCCTGCTGAAGAACGACGGCGCCCTGCTGCCGCTCGACCCGGGAATGGGGAGCGTCGTCGTCATCGGGCAGGCCGCCTACGTCGACCAGGCCTGCCAGGGGGGCGGCGGCAGCTCGAAGGTGGACCCGCTCTACACCGTCCGTCCCCTCGACGGCCTGCGGGACGTCCTCGACGGCCTCGGCTCCTCGGCCGAGGTCCGCAGCGTCACGGTCGCCGACGACCTGTCCAACCTGGACGAGGCGCGGGCCGCGGCCCGTGACGCCGACGTCGTCGTCGTCATGGCCGGCCTCGTGGCCACGGAGGGCGCGGACCAGCCGCACCCGAGCATGCTGAACGACCAGGACCGGATGATCGCGGAGGTCGCGCCGCTCAACCCGCGCACCGTCGTCGTGCTCAAGGACAGCAACCCGGTGCTCATGCCGTGGCTCGACGCCGTGCCCGCGGTGCTGGAGGTCTGGAACCAGGGCGCCGAGGACGGGCACGTCGTCGCCGACCTGCTCCTCGGCGTCGTCAACCCCTCCGGCAAGCTCCCGACCACCTACCCGCGGTCGTGGGAGGACACGCCGTTCGCCGGGCACCCGGAGCGGTACCCGGGGACCGACGAGGGCGCCGGCTACCCGGTGATCCGGTACAGCGAGGGCCTCCGGATGGGCTACCGCTGGTACCAGTCCGAGGGCATCGCCCCGCTGTTCCCGTTCGGGTACGGCCTCTCGTACACCACCTTCACCGTCGACGACCTCGCCGTGGGCGCGGCCGAGACCGACGGCACCACGCCGCTGTCGGTCGAGGTCACGGTGACCAACACCGGTCAGGTGGCCGGCGCCGAGGTGGTCCAGGTGTACCTGGGCCTGCCGGAGTCGCTCGGGCAGCCGCCCAAGCGGCTGGTCGCGTTCCGCAAGGTGCACCTGGAGCCGGGGGAGTCCGCGCGCGTCCGCCTGGTCGTGGACCCCGCGGCCACGCACCACCCGCTGTCCGTGTGGGACGCGGCCGCGCACGACTTCGTCGTGGTCCCCGGCACGTACCGGCTCCACGTGGGCACGTCCAGCGAGGACGACCGCCTGACGGCGACGGTCGCCGTCCGCTGACGACGCGGCCCGGGCGGGGCGTACGGTGCTGTCCCTGACGGCGTCCCGCGGCCGGACCGCGACCGTCGCACGAGGAGGTCGGTGGATGAGCTGGATCCAGCCCCCGGATGAGGTCGGCCCGGCCGCGGCCGCGGCCGCGGCTGCCGCCGCGTACCGGTCGCTGGACCCCGCCCTGCGGGACGCCCTCACCGTCGGACGGCCGATCGCCGACCCCAGCGGTGCGTAGGGGCATCGTGCGCGCGGCCCTCGCCGCGCTGCTCTTCGGTGCGTCCACGCCGTTCGCCGCCCAGATCGCGCGGGAGACCAACCCCTTCACGCTGGCGGGGCTGCTCTACCTCGGCGCGGCGATCGCGGTCCTGCCGGGCACGGTGACGCGCCGTCCCGACCCCGCGGCCCTGCGCCGGGGGGCCGGGCGGCTGGCGGTCGCGGTCGTCGTCGGGGGAGCCGCGGGACCGGTCCTGCTCGCGCTCGGGCTCCAGCACGCCTCCGCGGCGAACGCCTCCCTGCTGCTCAACCTCGAGCTCGTCTTCACCGTGGCGCTCGCGGCGCTCGTGTTCCGGGAGCACATCGGCCCGCGCGTCGCCACGGGCGCGGTGCTGGTCGGGGCGGCGAGCCTGATCCTCACCGGCCCCGGCGCGACGGCCGGCCTCCGGCTCGGCGCGGTGCTCATCGCGGCGGCGTGCGTGTGCTGGGCGATCGACAACAGCGTCACGGCCGAGCTGGACGAGCTCGCCCCGGCCCACATCACGTTCGCCAAGGGGCTCGTCGCCGGCACCGCGAACACGGTGATCGGGCTCCTGGCGGCCCCGGCCCCGGCGCCGCCCGTCGTCGGTGCGGCCCTGCTCATCGGGGCGCTCGGCTACGGGCTCTCCATCACGCTGTGGGTGGCCGGCGCCCGCGACCTGGGCGCAGCGCGGGCGCAGGTCGTCTTCGCCACCGCACCGTTCCTCGGCGCGGTGGTCGCGTGGACGGTGCTCGCCGAGCCGGTCCGGGTCCCGACGGTGATCGCCCTGGTCGTGGCGGCGATCGGTGTCGCACTGGTGTCCGGGTCCGACCACGTCCACGCGCACGCCCACGACGCGACCGTCCACGACCACGAGCACGTCCACGACGACGACCACCACGACCACACCCACGAGGACGGGTTCACGGGACGGCACCAGCACCCGCACGAGCACGGGACGGTCCGCCACAGCCATCCCCACGTCCCCGACCTGCACCACCGGCACGTCCACTGAGGCCGGCGGGGCACAGGTCCCACCCGGGGACGAGGACTCGAGCGGCAGCGGTCACCGCGCCGCGGCGCGCACCACCTGCTCGGCGTGCCGCAGGACCGGTCCGTCGACCATCTGCCCCTCCCACCGGAAGACCCCCGCGCGGCCCGCCGCGGCCCCCAGCAGACGCCGGGCGCGGTCGACCTCCGCGTCCGTCGGCCGGTACGCCGCCCGGACGACGGCCACCTGGCCCGGGTGGATGCACGCGGTGGCGGCGAACCCGGACGCCCGGGCGTCCGCCGCCTCGGTCGCGAGGCCGTCGACGTCGTCGATGTCGAGGTGGACGGCGTCGATGGCCGCACGGCCGGCGGCGCCCGCAGCGAGGAGGACGGCCGAGCGGGCGTGGGCGGCGACGTCACGGTACGAGCCGTCCGCGCGGCGGCTGGACGTCCCGCCGAGCGACGCGACGAGGTCCTCCGCCCCCCACATGAGCGCGACCACGCCCTTGGCAGCCGCGATGGCCGGCGCCGCGACCACGCCCGCGGCGGTCTCGACCAGCGCCACGACGTCCCACGGGCCCCGGCGCCGGACCGCCACGACGTCGTCGGCGGACGCCGTCTTCGCGACCATCACCGTGCGGTACCGCGTCTGCGTCAGGGCCGCGACGTCCTCGTCGAACCACGGGGTGCCCACCGCGTTGACGCGGACGATCGTGCGCTCCGGATCCAGGGGTGTGGCGACGAGGGCATCCCGGGCGGCCGCCTTGTCCTCGGGCGCCACCGCGTCCTCGAGGTCCAGGATCACCGCGTCGGCGCGTTCCGCGGCCTTGGCGAAGCGGTCGGGCCGGTCGGCGGGGCAGAACAGCAGGGCCGGCCCCATCGCGAACGACGCCCCGGGGTGGGTCACCCCTGCTCCCGGCACAGGAAGAGGACGGCGCGGGTCGCGGTCGCGACGACGACGTCGTCCTGGTTGCGACCCGTGTGCTCGAGCGTCACGACGCCCTGCCCGGGCCGGGACCGCGACAGCCGCTTGGCGGTCACGACCGTCTCCGCGTACAGCGTGTCGCCGTGGAACAGCGGGTGCGGGAACGCCACCTCGCCGAAGCCGAGGTTCGCCACGATCGTGCCCTGCGTGAGCTGCCCCACGGACAGCCCGACGAGGGTGGAGAGCGTGAGGAGCGAGTTCACCAGCCGCTGGCCGAAGGGCTGCGTCGCGGACCACGCGGCGTCCAGGTGCAGCGGCTGGTGGTTCATCGTCAGCGTGGAGAACAGGACGTTGTCGGCCTCGGTGAGGGTGCGCCCGGGCCGGTGCACGTAGCGCGCACCGACCTCGAGCTCCTCGAAGTACAGGCCGCGCTGGACGACCTCGTCCCGCGCCGCGGTGCCGTGGCCGGGCGACGGGTGGCTGGGCTGCACAAGACCTTCGTCGGTCGGTCCGTCGGGGGTCACGGCCGTGCCGTCCGCACGGGGACGGTCGGCGTCCGTGCGGTCCTCGGTCATGCCGCTGCCCCGAACCCCAGCTCGCGGGCGATGATCATCAGCTGCACCTCCGTCGTCCCCTCACCGATCTCGAGCACCTTCGCGTCGCGGTAGTGGCGTGCGACGGCGTTCTCGTTGAGGAAGCCGTACCCGCCCCAGATCTGCGCGGCGTCGTGCGCGTTGGCCATGGCCGCCTCGCTGCTGATCATCTTGGCGAGGCTCGCCTGCATCTTGAAGGGCTTGCCCGCGACGATCCGGTGCGCGGCGTCGTAGGTCGCCAGCCGGGCGGAGTGCGTCCGCGCCTGCATGCGGGCGATCATGAAGGCGATGTGCTGGTTGTCCCCGATGGCCCGGCCGAACACCTGGCGCTTCTTCGCGTAGCGGATCGCCTCCTCGAGGCACCCCTGCGCGGCGCCGGTGCACAGCGCCGCGAACGCCACGCGGCCCTCGTCGAGGCTCTGGATGAAGTTCGCGAAGCCGCGGCCGCGCTCGCCGAGGAGGTTCTCCTCGGGGACGCGCACGTCCTCGAACGTCAGCGGGTGCGTGTCGGACGTGTGCCAGCCGACCTTGTCGTACGCCGGGCCCACCGTGAACCCCGGCGTGCCGGCCGGGACGAGGATCGCCGTGAGCTCCTTCTTGACGGAGCCGTCCACGCGCGTCTCCTCACCGGTCACCGCGGTCACCGTGACCAGGCTCGTGATCTCCGAGCCGGAGTTGGTGATGAACTGCTTCGTGCCGTTGATGACCCACTCGCCGTTCTCGAGGCGTGCGGTGGTCTGCGTGCCGGCCGCGTCCGAGCCCGCCTCCGCCTCGGTCAGCCCGAAGCCGGCGAGCGCCTCGCCCCGCGCCAGCGGCGGGACCCACCGCTGCTTCTGCTCCTCGGTGCCCCGCCGGTAGATTGGCATGGTGCCCAGGCCCACGCCGGCCTCGAGCGTCACCGCGATCGACTGGTCGACCCGGGCGAGCTGCTCCACCGCGAGGCACAGCTCGACGTAGGTCTTGCCCTGGCCGCCGTACTCGGGGGAGAAGGGCAGGCCGAACAGGCCCATGCGGCCCATCTCGGCGATGATCCCGTAGGGCAGCTCCCGCTTGGTGTCGTACTCGTACGCGGCCGGCGCGACGACCTCGTCGGCGAACTCGCGCACCTGGTCGGCGAGCTTCTGCTGCTCGGTCGTGAGGTCGAGGTCGTGGCTCATCCCTGAGTCCCTTCGTGGGGGTGGGCGGCGATCGTCGCCACCACCTGGTCGAGCGCCACCCGGTCGGCCGGTCGGGCCGTGAGGGTGACGATGCCGTCGGACGTCGCGGCAAGCCTGTGCTCCATCTTCATCGCCTCCACCGTGAGCAGCGGCTGCCCCGTGGTGACGTGGTCGCCCGACTCGACGTGGGTCGCGACGACGGTCCCGGGCATGGGGGAGCGGATCTCCGGCGCCGCGACGCCGCCGTCCTCCCGCGCCGCCGCGGCGAGCAGGTCGGCGAGGCGCTCGGCGCGGTCCAGGCGGCGGACGGCGACGGCGGCGCCGTCCACCCCCACCCACGTCGTCGCGCCGTCGGTCGCGATCCGGACGTGGCGGACGGCGCCGTCGAGCTCGAGCGTCGCCACGGGTCCGTCCCGGTGCGCCAGGCCCGCCCGGACCGGCGGACCGTCGTCGACGGTGACGGTGGAGGCGGCCGACGGCGCCGCGGGGTCCGCCCGGACGGCGACGTCCAGCACCGCGCCGTCGGTGAGAGCGAACGCGGACCGGACGGCGACCGGCTCCCCGGCGCGCCAGCCGTCGTACCGCCACGGTGATGCGCCGGGCGCGGTGCCCTCGCCCGTGCCGGCGCGCCGGTCGTGCTCCAGGGCGGCGACGACGACGGCGACGTGCTCCAGCGGACGGCCCGCGCCCCCCGCCGCGTCCCCGGCGCGGGGGACGTCGTCCGTGGTCCGGGCGAGGACGCGCTCGACGAGACCGGTGTCGAGCCGGCCGGCGCGGACGTCCTCGTCCGCGAGGAGGGTGCGCAGGAACGCGATGTTGGTGGGCACCCCGAGGACCGTCGTGCGGGACAGGGCCGCGTCGAGCCGGTGCAGCGCCTGGTCGCGGTCGGCGCCCCAGGCGATCACCTTCGCCAGCATCGGGTCGTAGTCGGCGGAGACGGTGAGGCCGGGCAGGAGCGCGCTGTCGACCCGCACCCCGTCGCCGACCGGCTCCTCGAGGGCGAGCACCCGGCCGGTCCCGGGGAGGAACCCCCGCGACCGGTCCTCGGCGTACAGGCGTGCCTCGATCGCGTGGCCGACGAGCCGGACGTCCTCCTGGCGCACGGCGAGCCGCTCGCCCGCGGCGACCCGCAGCTGCTGCTCGACGAGGTCGAGGCCGGTGACCATCTCGGTCACCGGGTGCTCGACCTGCAGGCGCGTGTTCATCTCGAGGAAGAAGAAGGCGGTCGGGTCGTCCGCCGGGACGATCATCTCCACCGTCCCCGCACCGACATACCCGACGCTGGCCGCCGCCGCGCACGCGACCGCCCCCATCCGCTGGCGGGTCTCCTCGTCGAGCAGGGGCGACGGCGCCTCCTCGACGACCTTCTGGTGACGGCGCTGCAGGGAGCACTCGCGCTCGCCGAGGTGGATGACGGTGCCGTGGGTGTCGGCGAGCACCTGCACCTCGATGTGGCGCGGCTCCCGGACGTAGCGCTCCAGCAGGAGGGTGTCGTCCCCGAACGCGGCCGCGGCGACCCGCCGCGCGGTCCGCAGCGCCTCGGGCAGGTCCTCGGCGCGCTCGACGACCTCCATGCCCTTGCCGCCGCCACCCGCGGACGGCTTGACCAGGAGGGGGAAGCCGACGTCGGCCGCAGCCGCGACCAGGGCGTCGTCGTCCAGCCCCGGCTCGCTGACGCCGGGCAGGACCGGCACGCCCGCCTGCGCGACGTGGCGCTTGGAGCGGATCTTGTCGCCCATGACCTCCAGCGCGCGCACGCCGGGCCCGACGAACACGACGCCGGACTGGGCGCAGGCGCGCGCGAAGGCGGCGTTCTCGGCCAGGAACCCGTAGCCGGGGTGGATCGCCTCCGCGCCCGTCGCGCGCGCGGCGGCGAGGACGGCGTCGACGTCGAGGTAGCTGCGGCGCGCGTCGGCCGGGCCGAGGCGCACGGCCTCGTCGGCGAGCGCGACGTGGCGGGCGTCCCGGTCGGCGTCGGAGTAGACGGCGACCGACCGGATCCCGAGGGCCCGCAACGTCCGGATCACCCGGCACGCGATCTCGCCGCGGTTGGCCACGAGGACGGTGGAGAACAGGCGTGCCGGGGCGGCCGCGGCACGCGTGCCGGTCGGCCCGACGGGGGAGGGCGTGGTCATGGCGGTCACATCCGGAAGAGCCCGAAGCGGGGCTCGGGGAGGGGGACCGTCGCGCAGACGTCGAGGGCCATGCCCAGGACGCGGCGGGTGTCGGCCGGGTCGATGATGCCGTCGTCCCAGAGTCGGGCCGTGGCGTAGTACGGGTTGCCCTGCGTCTCGTACTGCTCGCGGATCGGGGTGCGGAAGTCCTCCTCGTCCGCGGCGGACCACTCCTCCCCGCGGGCCTCGAGCTGGTCGCGGCGCACCGTCGCGAGGACCGACGCCGCCTGCTGGCCGCCCATGACGGAGATCCGCGCGTTCGGCCACGTCCACAGGAACCGCGGTCCGTACGCGCGGCCGCACATCGAGTAGTTGCCGGCACCGAACGAGCCGCCGACGACGACGGTGAGCTTCGGCACGCGGGTCGTCGCCACGGCGGTGACCATCTTCGCGCCGTGCTTCGCGATGCCGCCGGCCTCGTACGCGCTGCCGACCATGAACCCCGCGATGTTCTGCAGGAAGACGAGCGGGATCCCGCGCTGGTCGCACAGCTCGACGAAGTGCGCGCCCTTGAGGGCCGACTCGCTGAACAGCACGCCGTTGTTGGCCACGATGCCGACGGGGTGCCCGTGCAGACGGGCGAAACCGGTGACGAGGGTGGTGCCGTACTCCCGCTTGAACTCGTGGAACCTGCTGCCGTCGACGATCCGCGCGACGACCTCCCGGACGTCGTACGGGGTCTGCACGTCGGCCGGCACGACGCCGTAGAGGTCCTCCTCGGGCAGGGCGGGCGGCTCCGGCTCCTGCAGGTCCCACGCCGTGGTGGTGGGCCGGGGGAGCGTCGCGACGATGTCACGGACGATCTGCAGCGCGTGGGCGTCGTTCTCCGCGAGGTGGTCGGTCACGCCCGAGGTGCGGCTGTGCAGCGCGCCGCCGCCGAGCTCCTCCGCGGTGACCTCCTCGCCGATCGCGGCCTTCACGAGCGGCGGGCCGCCGAGGAAGATCGTCCCCTGCTCACGGACGATCACCGTCTCGTCGCTCATGGCCGGCACGTACGCGCCGCCGGCCGTGCACGAGCCCATGACGCAGGCGATCTGCGGGATCCCGCGGGAGGACATCTGCGCCTGGTTGAAGAAGATCCGCCCGAAGTGGTCCCGGTCCGGGAAGACCTCGTCCTGCATCGGCAGGAACGCGCCGCCGCTGTCGACGAGGTAGATGCAGGGCAGGCGGTTCTCCGCGGCGATCTCCTGCGCCCGGAGGTGCTTCTTCACCGTCAGCGGGTAGTACGTCCCGCCCTTCACCGTGGCGTCGTTCGACAGCACCATGACGTGCCTGCCGTGGACCAGCCCGATCCCGGCGACGACGCCGGCGCCGGGCGCGGCGTCGTCGTACAGGCCGTTCGCCGCCAGCGGCGCGACCTCGAGGAAGGGGCTGCCCTCGTCCAGCAGCGCGTCGACGCGGTCGCGCGGCAGGAGCTTGCCGCGGGCCACGTGCCGTTCGCGGGCGGCCTCGGAGCCGCCGCGGGCGGCGGCGCGCAGCCGGTCGCGCAGGTCCGCGACGAGGGCGCGCTGCGCCTCGGCGTTCGCCCGGTGCTCGGGCGTGCCGCGGTCCGCCGCGGTGCGGAGGGTCTCCATCAGGTCTGTCGCTCTCCGTCGAGCTCGTCCATCTCAGTGAGTCGTCACTAACCGAGATGACGCTAGTGTGATCTCCGACATCTGTCCAGGCGAGAGGACGCGCCGTGAGCGACGACCCACCGCGCACCACCGCACGGAGCCGCGCCAAGGCGGACCGGCGCGCCACGCTGCTGGCGGAGGCCGCCCGCCTCTTCGCCCGGCGCGGCTTCGACGGCGTCTCCATGGAGGACCTCGGCGCCGCGGCCGGCATCAGCGGCCCCGCGGTGTACCGGCACTTCGCGAACAAGCAGGCGGTGCTGGCGGCGCTGCTCGTCGGCGCGAGCGTGCGCCTGCGTGACGGCGGCGACGCGGTGGTGACCGAGGCCGCCGACGACGCCGCCGCGCTGCGTGGCCTCGTGGCGTTCCACACGGCGTTCGCGCTCGCCCAGCCCGACGTCATCCGGGTCCAGGACCGGGACCTCGACGCCCTCGCCGAGGCGGACCGGCGGACGGTGCGCGGCCTGCAGCGCGCCTACGTCGAGGCGTGGGTCGCGGTCCTGGCGCGCCTGGACGCGGACGCGCCCGTCGGCGAGCTGCGCCTGCGGACGCAGGCCATGTTCGGCCTGCTCAACTCCACGCCGTACAGCGCGCAGGGCCAGGGCGTGCGCGGCGTGTCCCGGGGGCGCGTCACCGCGCTGCTCGAGGCGATGGCGCTCGCCGCCCTCGGTCACGGCTGAGGGCGGCGAGCGTCCGGTCGTCAGACCAGCGTCACCAGGCGGCCGGGGTCGGCGAGGACGTCGCCGAGGTCGCGCAGGAACCGTGAGGCCTGCTCGCCGTCGACCAGCCGGTGGTCGAACGACAGGCTCAGCGTCATGACGTCGCGCAGCGCCACCTCTCCGTGGTGCTCCCACGGCCGTCGCCGCACGGCCCCGAGCGCGAGGATGGCTGCCTCGCCGGGCACGAGGATCGGCGTGCCGGCGTCGATGCCGAACACCCCGATGTTCGTGATGGAGATGGTGCCGCCGCTCATCTCCGCCGGCGGGGTCGCGCCCGCCCGGGCGCGCTCGGCGAGGTCCCGCAGGGCGTCCGCGAGCTCCACGAGGTCCATCCGGTCGGCGTCCTTGACGTTCGGCACGACGAGGCCGCGCGGCGTGGCCGCCGCGATGCCGAGGTTGACGTACCGGTACTGCACGATCTCGCCGGCCGCCTCGTCCCACCGCGCGTTGAGGGTCGGGTGCGCCCGCAGGGCCACCGTCATCGCCTTCGCGACGAACGCGAGGACGCCGATGCGGTGCCCCGCGAGACGCCGGTCCGCCGCGAGTCGCGCGAGCAGCTCCGACGTGGCCGTGACGTCGACGGTGAGGAACTCCGTGGCGTGCGGCGCCGTGAAGGCGCTCGCCACCATCGCCGCCGCCGTGTGCTTGCGGACCCCCGTGACGGGGATGCGCTCCTCCCGCGGCCCCGCGGGGGCCGACGACGGCGCGCCGGCGTCGGTCCGGTCCGTGCCGCGCGTGGAGGCGAGCACGTCCTCGCGCGTCACCAGGCCTGCCGGGCCGGTCCCGACGACGCCCGCGAGGTCCACACCGAGGTCGTGCGCGAGCTTGCGGACCGGCGGGTAGGACCGCGGCCGCTCGCCCGACAGGGCGTGGACCGCGCCGACCCGGGTCTGCCCGCCCGCCCCGCCGGGGTGCCGGCCGCCGGCGAGCGCAGCGGCGCCGCCGTGGCGCGCCGACCACGACGCGGCCCGCTCGCGGCGACGCGGCCGTGCGCCGCCCTCGACCGGCGGCCCGTACCCGACCAGCACCGCCGTCCGGGCGGGTGCCCCGGACTGGTCCGCGTCGCCCGCGGCGGGCGCCCCGTCGGCCCCCGGTCCGGTCGGAGCGGCTGGGGCGTCGGTGGTCGACCCGGCGGCGTCGTCGGCCGCGGGCGCGTCGTCGTCGGCGGAGGTCCGCACCGAGAGGATCGTCGTCCCGACGGAGACGGTCGTGCCCTCCTCGACGTGCAGCCGCGCGACCGTGCCCTCGAAGGGGGACGGCACCTGGACGAGCGCCTTGGCGGTCTCCACCTCCGCGATCGTCTGGTTGAGCTCGACGGTGTCGCCCTCGGCGACCTGCCACGACACGAGCTCGGCCTCGGTGAGCCCCTCACCGAGGTCCGGCATCGCGAACTCCTCGACGGCCATCAGCCCTCCCATCCGGTCAGCGAGTGCGGGCGGCCGAGGACGCGGTCCACGCCGTCGAGGATCCGGTCCAGGCCGGGGAGGAAGTGCTCCTCCAGCTTGGCCGGCGGGTACGGCACGTCGAAGCCCGTGACGCGCACGGGGGGCGCCTCGAGGTGCTCGAAGCACCGCTCGGTGATGCTCGCGGCGATCTCGGCGCCGAGCCCGCCGTGCTGCTGCGCCTCGTGCGTGATGACGAGGCGGCCCGTGCGCCGCACGGACTCCTCCACGGCGGCCAGGTCCATGGGGGACAGCGAGCGCAGGTCGATCACCTCGACGCTGACGCCGTCGTCGGCCGCCGCGACCGCCGCGTCGCGGGCGGTCGCCACGAGCGGCCCGTAGGTCACGAGGGTGACGTCCGTGCCCTCGACGACGACGGCCGCGGCCTCCATCGGGGGTGCCGCGTCGAGCGTCGGGTCCACCGGCGCCTTGGTCCAGTACCGGCGCTTCGGCTCGAGGAAGATCACCGGGTCGTCGCACGCGATCGACTGACGCAGGAGGGTGTAGGCGTCCTGCGGGTGGGAGCACGTGACGACACGGAGGCCGGAGGTGTGCGTGAAGTACGCCTCGGGCGACTCGGAGTGGTGCTCCACGGCGCCGATCCCGCCGCCGTACGGGATCCGCACGGTGATCGGCATCGCGACCTTGCCCCGCGTCCGGTAGCGCAGCTTCGCCACCTGGGCGACGAGCTGGTCGAACGCGGGGTACACGAAGCCGTCGAACTGGATCTCCACGACGGGCCGGTAGCCGCGGTAGCAGAGCCCCACGGCGACGCCGACGATCCCGGCCTCGGCGAGCGGGGTGTCCATGACCCGGTCGGCGCCGAAGTCGCGCTGCAGCCCGTCCGTGACGCGGAACACGCCCCCGAGGGTGCCGATGTCCTCACCCAGCAGCAGGACGGCAGGGTCGTCCTCGAGCGCGTGCCGCAGGCCGAGGTTGAGCGCTCCGGCCAGCGTGAGGGTGGCGGCCGCCGCGTCCGGTGCCGCGTGGGCCTGCGGGGCGGGCACCGCCGCGCGGTCGGTGGTGGGCGCGGTCATCGGTGACCACCCCCCTCACCGGCGGACCGGGCGTCGGTCTCGTCCTCGCGGTACATCGCCAGGTACGCGGCGTACTGGCTGCGCTGCCGCTCGAGCCACACGGACGGCGTCGCGTACACGTGGTCGAAGAGGCTCAGCGGCTCGGGTGCGGTGAGCCCGAGGCACCCGGCGCGCATCCGGCGCGCAGCGGAGTCCGCCGCGTTCTTCACCGCCGTGGAGACCTGGTCGTCGAGGATCCCCTCGCGCTCGAGCAGCCGCTCGACGCGCAGCAGCGGGTCCCGTCCGGCCCACGCCTCGCGGTCGGCCGGGTCGACGTAGCGGGTGGGGTCGTCGGAGGTCGTGTGCGGACCCATGCGGTAGGTGACCGCCTCGACGAACGTCGGGCCCTCGCCGCGACGCGCCCGGTCCAGCGCCTGCCGGGTGACCGCCATGACGGCGAGCACGTCGTTGCCGTCGACGCGCACGCTCGGGATGCCGAACCCCGGCGCGCGGTCGGCGATCGGCCGGATGGCCTGCAGGCCCACCGGCTCGGAGATCGCCCACTGGTTGTTCTGGCAGAAGAACACGACCGGCGCGCGGAAGCTCGCGGCGAAGACCATCGCCTCGTTGACGTCGCCCTGGCTCGTGGCGCCGTCGCCGAAGTACGCGACCGCGACCGCGTCCGTGCCGTCCTTGACGGCTCCGATCGCCCAGCCGGTGGCGTGCAGGGTCTGGGCGCCGATGATGATCTGGGGTGTCGCCATCCCGACCGCGAAGGGGTCCCAGCCCGAGCTCGCCGTGCCGCGCCAGACCCTGACCATGTCGGTGAGGTCCACGCCGCGGCAGTACGCGACCGCGTTCTCGCGGTAGCTGGAGAAGACGAAGTCGTCGCGTCGCAGCACGCGGGCCGAGCCCACCTGGGCGGCCTCCTGGCCGAGCAGCGGGGGCCACAGGCCCAGCTGGCCCTGCCGCTGCAGCGCGGTCGCCTCCACGTCGAGGCGCCGGACGACGACGAGGTCCTCGTAGAGGGCGACCAGGCGGTCGGCGTCGACGTCCTCGACCCAGGGCTCGTACTCGGGGTCGGGTGTTCGTGTCCCGTCGGGGGCGAGCAGCTGCACGAGCCGCTCGTCGCGCGCGTCGGCGCGCTGGTCCTCCGGCGCCTGGGCGCCGTGCTCCTGCGGCGCCTCGGCGCCGTCGTGGTCGTCGGCACGCTCCGACGCAGCGGCGGTTCTCGCCGTCTCGCGTCGTTCGTGCACAGCGGTCGGGTGGACGTGTGAACGCAACATGTCTCGCTCCGTGTGTGGCGGAGCCCGCGCCCTCGTGAGGCTCGGGCTCCGTTGCCCGTGGTGCCGTCAGGCTACGGCCGCAAGGGACCTTCTGCCCACCATGCGGACGTCGTCGGAGCGTCGCGCCGCACGCCGGGGCGTCAGTCCTGCCCGGCGGCGCCCCAGCCGTGCCACCGCTCGACCCTCATGCGCACGCTCACCCGGGCGCGGTCGCGCACCGGGTACGGGTTGCCGCCGTAGTGCCTGGAGAGGCGGTCGATGTCGACGAGGTCGGTGTCGTCCTCGATCGAGGTGACCCGTCCCTGGACGCTGACGTGGGTGTACCAGTCGTCCGTCGCCAGAGCGGTGAGCGAGACACGGGGGTCGCTGCGCAGGTGACGCAGCCGGGCGCGTCCCGCGTCGAGGTTGAGCAGGAGGGTGCCGTCCTCCTCGACGAGGTACCAGGTGGCGACGGTGACGGGCCGGCCGTCCGCGGCCACGGTGGCCATGACGGCCGGGTTCGGCCGCGCGAGCAGCGCCGCGACGTCGTCGGGCAGGGGAGGGACGGGCACGAGGACCTCCGGGTGACGGTACGGGCCGGCTCAGCCGCCCACGGGCAGGTGCCGGGACCACCAGTCCAGCACGTGCTCGAACCGCTGCACCCGGTGACGCGGTCGCCCCGACCGGGTCAGCTCGTGGCCCTCGCCGGGGAAGAGCAGCAGCTCCGCCCCGACGCCGCGCCGCTTCAGCTCGACGAACCACCGCTGACCCTGCTCGACCGGGCACCGCCAGTCGTTCTCGGAGTGGATCACGAGGGTGGGCGTGCGGACGGCGTCGACGTGCGCCATCGGGGACTGCGCGGCGACCGCCGCCTCGCCGTCGGCGGTGCGCGGGTCGCCGAGGTACTCGAGCCCGAAGAACCACCCGATGTCGCTGGAGCCGACGAAGCTCACGGGGTCCAGGAACCCGCGCTCCACGATCGCGCCGGTGAACCGCTGCGTGCGCGTGGTCAGCCACGCGGTGAGGTACCCGCCGTACGAGCCGCCCATGACGCCGAGCCGGTCCGGGTCGAGCCCCAGCGTGGTGTCCGCGAGCGCGGCGTCCAGGAGCGCCAGGACGTCGTCGGTGTCGACCGTGCCGAACGCGCCGCGGATGGCCCGCCCGTGGGCGGCGCCGTACCCGGCCGAGCCCCGCGGGTTGCCCAGGACGACGGCGTACCCGGCCTCCGTGAGCGTCTGCACCTCGTCGAACACCGCGTGGGTGTACTGGGCGTACGGTCCGCCGTGGATCATGAGGATCGTCGGGTGGGGGCCCGCGTACCTCTCCCCGTCGGGGGTCGCGACCCAGCCGTGGACGGGGTACCCGTCGGACGCGGTCGCGGTGAGCTCGCGGGGCGTGCGCAGCCGGCCCGTCGCGCGCAGGGCGGCCGACAGGTCGGTGAGCACGACCGTGCCCGCCCCGGTGTCCGCCGCGCCTGCCGGGTCCCGCACGACGACGACGTCGCCCGTCGAGTCCGGCCGCGCCACCGCCGCGACGACGACCCCGCCGTCCGGGGTGGCGTCCGCGCCGGAGACGACCACGGGTCCGCCCAGGAGGACGTGCTCGTCCCCCTCGCCGGAGGCCGGCAGCGCGACGAGCACGACGGCGCCGCGCCGCTGGTCCGCCACCACGACGGCGTCCTGCGTCGCCACGAGCAGCCCGGGCAGCAGGTCGACGGCCTCGGCGTCGGTGTGCCGGCGGGGGCCCGCGTCGGTGGCCTCCCCGTCCTGCAGCGCGAGGGAGAACAGCCCGGTCTGCGCGGTCACGAAGTCCCTGCCCGTGGGTCCCTGGTCGCTCGCGAGGAGCCACAGGGTCCGGCCGTCCGGCGAGGGGGCGACCGCGTCGACGGACAGGGTGTCGCGCGCACCGGCCCGCGTGAGCGGGACGGGGGCGGCCGGTGGGGCGCCGTCGGCCGGCCGACGCGGTGCCGCGACGAGGACGGCGTCGCTGAGCAGGTCGGCCTCGCGGGCGGCGTGCACCGCGGCGACGGCGACGAGGCGCTCCCCGTCGGGCAGCCAGCGGGGGCCGGCGACCTCCAGGTCGCCGACCGTGAGGGCCGTCGGCTCGGGCAGGGGGCCGGACGACGGGTCCGCCGGCACGTCCAGCACGAAGAGGTGCTGGGGTCGGTCGCGGAAGAAGCCCACGCCGTCCCCGCGGTAGCGGAACGTCGTGATGTGGCGTGGCGGCTCGCCGGCCGCGTCCTCGCCGGCGACGTAGCGCCCCTCCTCGGGCACGCGCGCGAGGTAGGCGATCCGGCTCGAGTCGGGCGAGAAGCGCGGCTCGCTCACCCCGAGCGGCGCGTCCGTGAGGGCCACGGGCTCGCCGCCGGACGCCTCGACGAGCCACAGCTGGGCGCGGCCCTTCGGCTCCGAGCGCAGGAACGCGACCCAGCGACCGTCGGGGGACCACGTCGGTGCCGTGTCGCGGTGGCCCCGGGTCAGCCGGCGGGGCGCGCCTGACCCGTCGGTCGGGGCCGTCCACAGGGACCCGACGTACTCGTCGGTCGTCGGGTCCGGGGCGGTGACGGACCACACGGCCGTCGAGCCGTCGGGGCTCAGGGCCGGGGTGCCGGGGGTGTGCAGGAGCGCGACGTCGTCAGGGATCACGCAGCGACCCTAGGCCAGCGTGGGACGGCCGTCTCTCCTAGGGTCGGAGCCATGCCGAGCGACGCCCCCTGCCCTGCCCGAGCCCGCCGGTGGCCGCCAGGGGTGCCCGCGTGACCGGCCGTCTGGTGCTGCTGCGCCACGGCGAGAGCGTCGCCAACGCTGCGAAGGAGTTCACGGGGCGTGTCGACGTCGACCTCACCGACCGGGGCGAGGAGCAGGCCCGCCGCGCCGCGCGCCTCCTGTCCGAGGCCGGCCTCGTCCCCGACGTCGTCCTGACGTCCCCGATGCTGCGCGCGCTCCGCACGGCGCGCGCGGTGCGGGACGAGCTCGCCCTCGAGGTCGAGCTCACCGAGGAGTGGCGCCTCGTGGAGCGGGACTACGGGTTCCTCACCGGCATGCCCAAGGACGAGGCGCGCGACCGGCTCGGGGAGGAGCGGTTCGTCTCCCTCCGCCGGACGCGGCACGGCCTCCCCGGGCCCCTCGACCCCGCCGTCGCCGCGGGTCTGGACCTCTTCGAGGCCCGGGGCGCCGGCCTGGCGCCCGCGGGCCGGGGTGAGTCCCTGCAGGACGTCGTCGAGCGCGTCGCACCCTGCTGGTCCCATGCCCGCGCCCGGGTGACCGGGGGCGCCGTCGTCCTCGTCGTCGCGCACGGCAACTCCCTGCGGGCGATGTGCGCCGTCGTCGACGGGCTCAGCGACGAGGAGGTGCTGCACCTCAACCTGCCGCAGGCGCAGCCCCTCGTGTACGCGGTCGGCGGCGACGGCGTGCCGCGGCCGCGGGGTGGTCGCTACCTGGACCCCGCGACCGCCCACGCCGTCGCCGCCGAGATCGCCCGTGAGGGCGGCACCTGAGGCGTCGGGGACGTCAGGAGCGGACGGCGCCCGCCGCGAGGTGCGGGTGGTGGGCCTCGACGACGTTCGGGTGCGCCCGCACACGGCTCTTGAGGGCGTTGTACCCGTACTCGTCGAGGATCTCCTCGTCGTCGGCGTCCCGCGCCACCCCCGGAGCCCGCGCCGCGAGCTCCGCCGGCAGCGTCAGGCGGGGGAAGACGGCGTCGAGGGACGGGTTGTGGAAGTACGGGACCGAGACGCGGTCCGTGCCCGGCTCGGGCGCGAGGACGCGGTGCCGCGTCGCCTTGAGGTAACCGTCGGTGGCCCACTCGAGCATCTCGCCGATGTTGACGATGAGCGCCCCGTCCAGGGGCGGCGCGTCGAGGGCCTCGCCCTCGTACTCGACCTGGAGGCCGCGACGGCCCGGCTCGACGAGCAGCAGGGTCAGCACGCCGAAGTCGTTGTGCCAGCCGACGCCCTGGTCCGTGCCGCCCTCGACGCGCCCCGGGTACCGCACGACCTTGGTCAGCCAGGCCGGCGCGTCGCCGAACGCCGCGTCGAAGACGTCCGCCTCCTGGCCGAGCGACAGCGCCCACTCGCGCAGGAGCCGGTCGGCGACCGTGCCCATGAGCGTGGTCCACTCGTCGACGACGGTGCGCAGCGCCGGGAGGTCCTCCGGCCACAGGTTGGGCCCCTGGAGGACGTGGTAGGCGGGGTCGGCCGGGCCGGTGGGCAGCGCGGGCCGCTCCGGGCCGACGTCGATCTGCTCCCGCCAGTCGACCTTGCCCTGGGTGCGCTCGCCGCCGACGCGGGTGTAGCCGCGGAAGTGCGGGCTGCGGGTGTTCTCGATGGCGAGCTTCGCCTCGTCCGGCAGGGCGAAGAAGGCCCGCGCGGTCGTGATGAGCCGGTCCACGAGGACGGCGTCGGCGCCGTGACCGACGAGGTAGAAGAAGCCGTGCCCGTGGGTGGCCTCACGCAGCGCGGTGCGGAACGCCTCCGCCGTGGCCGGGTCGTCGGCCTGACGCAGGTCGAGCACCGGCAGGGCCGGCGGCTCGGTGGACCGGTTCGTGGGCGGGGGGGTGGGCCGGTGGGTGGGCCGGTGGGTGGGCAGGGCAGCGGGCAGTACGGAGTGCGGGTTCATGGGGGTGTTTCCTTCTGGTCTGCGGGGACGAGCTGGGTGTCGGAGCGGTCAGGCCCGACACAGACAGCTGTCCGTGCGCAGCAGGTCCACGTGGACGCGGCGCACCAGGACCAGAGACATGGCCACCAGCATAGGTGCCCGGCCCGGCGCGGGCGAGCGTCGTCTCACGCGTCCACGGACACGCGGACCTCGTGCCACCCCGTCGCGCCGTCCGGGACGACGTCCTGCCGCTCCTCGGTCTGGGTGCGGCCCGTGGTGTCGGTCGCGCGGACCCGCAGCACGTGCTCGCCGGGGGTCGCGTCCCAGGTCCAGGACCACTGACGCCACGTGTCGACGGAGATCGGCGCCGCGAGGTCGGCGGCCCGCCACGGGCCGTCGTCGACCTGCACCTCGACCCCGGCGATCCCGGTGTGCTGGGCCCAGGCGGTCCCGCCGACGGCGACGCGTCCGGCGGCCACCCGGGCGCCCGGCCGCGGTGCCTCGATCCGCGACGACGTCTTCACCGGCCCGCGCTCGGACCACCCGCGGACGGTCCAGTAGGCCTGGGCGTCCGCGAACCGGGTGACCTCCAGGTCGACGACCCACTTGGTGGCCGAGACGAAGCCGTAGAGCCCGGGGACGACCATCCGCACGGGGAAGCCGTGCTGCAGCGGGAGCGGCTCCCCGTTCATGCCGACGGCCAGGAGCGCGTCGCGGTCGTCGGTGAGGACCTCCAGCGGCGTCGAGGCGGTGAAGCCGTCGGCGCTGGTGGACAGCACCATGTCCGCGTCGGCGAGGGGGCGGGCGCGGGCGAGGAGCTCCCGGACCGGGAGACCGAGCCACCGGGCGTTGCCGATGAGGTCCCCACCCACCGGGTTCGAGACGCACGCGAGCGTGACGTGGGCCTCCACGAGCCGGCTCGCGAGCAGCTCGTCGAACGGGAGGCGGACCTCCTGCTCCACCAGGCCGTGCACCCGCAGCTCCCACGTGGCGGGGTCCACGCGGGGTACGGTGAGCGCGGTGTCGATGCGGAAGAACGCGTCGGCGGGCGTCACGAGGGGTCCGACGCCGGGGACGGCGACGCTCGCGGCGGCCGGGACGGGGGCCGCCGGACGCGCCGGTCGGGGCAGCCGCAGGGCGGTGCGGGCCGCGTCGACGGTGCGTCCCAGGGAGCCCACCGCGCTGCCGGCCGCACCGGCCAGGACGGCGGCGGCCGCGGTGAGGGCCGCGGCGCCCAGGAACGCCCGGCGGTCCGGCCCGGTCGGGACCGCCGGCCCCGCGGAGCCCCGGGTCCGTCCTGCCGCGAGGCCCACGAGCCGGCCGAGCGCCAGGAGGCCTGCTGCCGCGCCCACCAAGGACGGGACGGCCGCGAGCGGGCCGGCGGACGGTCGCGTCACGGCCGCCGCGGCACCGAGGAGGCCGATGGCCAGCACTCCCGCCCGGGCCAGGCCCGGCCGGGTCCGGGCGAGCACACCCAGACCGGCGGCGGCGAGCCCGAGGACGACGACCATGCCGACCAGGAGCGCCACCTTGTCCGCGACGCCGAAGGCCGCGATGGCCAGGTCCTTGAGCCAGGCGGGCGTGAGGTCGACGAAGGCGTCGCCGACCGCCGTCAGCGGCGTGCCGCGGGGCTCGAGGAGGGCGGCGGTGAGGTGGGCGGCGCCGAGCGTGACGCCTGCTGCGACGAGGCCGGCGACGGCGGACGGCCCGCGCGACCCGCGGCCGCTCGGCGCATCGACCCGATGGTCGACGGCGGGCGTCCCGGCGGCGTGCGGCTCCATGGTCACCTCGCTGCGTGGGCGGACGTCGTCAGCCGCACAACCCGCGGCCGCACTCCGGTGTTCCGCGCCCTCGCCGGGAGCTCTCAGCACCGCCCCGGCTCCGGGAGGCGGCGCCGGTGGCAGCATGGCCCCATGACGACACCCACCGATGACGGGACCGCCCCGGGGACGGCGGCCACGACGCCGTCGGCCGACGCCGCGTCCCCCCGACGCTCCGTGGAGATCGAGCGCACGGGACCGAGCACCTACGTGGCGCGCAACGAGCGCGGCGGCGAGCTGCGCGTCAGCGCGGCGGGCGACCCGGGCTTCACGCCGGTGGAGCTCCTCCTCGTGGCGTTGGGCACGTGCTCCGCGGTCGACCTCGAGGTGGCGGTGCGGCGTGCGGAGCCGGAGACGTTCACCGTCCGGGTCGACGCGGAGAAGGTCCGCGTCGAGGGCGCGAGCACGCTGCGGGACATCGAGGTGGCCTTCGACGTCCGGTTCCCCGAGGGGCCGGACGGTGACGCCGCCCGGACGGTGCTGCCCCGGGCGCTGCAGGTCTCGCACGACCGGTCCTGCACCGTCTCCCGGACCGTCGAGTCGGGCACGCCCGTGGTCATGCGGCTCGTCGACCAGCGCTGACCGTCGGCGTGCGCGCCGTCAGTCCGCGACCCGGCTGGCGGCGGGGGCCGGCGGCACCGCCTCGTGGGGCACCGGGCGCACCGTGAGCGGCAGCAGCAGCGCCAGACCCACACCGAGCACGAGCACGATCCCGAGGATGCCCCAGTACTGCGCGCCGGAGATCGCGATGAAGCTCGAGAAGGCCACCGGCGCGAGGAAGCTGGCGGCGCGCCCCGTGGTGGCGTAGAGACCGAAGATCTCGCTCTCGCGGCCCGGGGGGATGACGCGGGCCAGGAGGGACCGGCTCGCGGACTGCGCCGGGCCGACGAACACGGTGAGCAGCAGGCCGAACACCCAGAAGACCGTCGTGCCGCCGTCGTGCAGCACGAACACGGCGGTCCCCGCCACCAGGAGGCCGACGAGCGACCCGACGATGACGCGCTTCGGGCCGAGCCGGTCGTCGAGGAAGCCCGCGGCGAAGGTCGACAGCCCGGCGACGACGTTCGCGGCGATCGCGAAGACGACGACCTCGCTGGCGCTGAACCCGAACGTGCCGGACGCGATGACCGCGCCGAACGTGAAGACGCCGGCGAGCCCGTCGCGGTACACCGCGCTCGCGACGAGGAACCGCAGGGTCGAGCGCGAGTGCCGCCACAGCCCCGTGACGTCGCGCCACAGCGCGCGGTAGGACTCCGCGACGCCGAGCCGCCGTCGGGCGTCGTCGGCGGGCAGCTCCGGCACCGCGAGCAGCACCGGGGCGGCGAAGACGCCGAACCACAGCGCGGAGACGAGCACGGCGACCCGGATGTCCATCCCGTCCTCGGAGGTCACGCCGAACCACCCGACGTCGGGGTTGATGAAGCCCACGAAGAGGATGAGCAGCAGGACGATCCCGCCGACGTAGCCCGCTCCCCACCCGATCCCGCTCACGCGCCCGTACGACCGGGGCGAGCAGATCTGGGCCAGCATCGCGTTGTAGTTGACGGACGCGAGCTCGAACACGACGTTCGCCATCGCCAGCAGCGTGATGCCGAGCAGGAGGTTGAACGTCAGGGCGTCCTCGTCCGGCTCGACGAAGAACATCGCGGCCATGAGGACGACGACCACGGCGGTGTGGATCCCGAGCCAGCGCCGGCGCCGGCCGGCGTCGTCCGAGCGGGCGCCGACGACCGGGGCCAGGGCCGCGATGAGCAGACCGGCGACGGCGAGCCCCCAGCCCAGCCAGGCCGAGTGCTGCGCGAGCACGAGGTCGAGGGCGTCGGTGGCTGCGCCTCCGCCGTCGGGATCCGCCTCGGCGGCGCTGACGACGGCGGGGTCGACGAAGGCCTCGCTGGTGATCCACCGCGTGAAGACGAAGGTCGTCACGACGGCGTTGAAGGCGGCCGAGCCCCAGTCCCACAGCGCCCACGCGGCGATGCGACCGGGACGGCGGCCGGGGTCGGCGGCGCCCGGCGGCCGGTGCCCGCCCGTGCCGGGGGACGCGGGCTGCGGCGGGACGGCGTCGTCGCCGGCCGACCGGGGGTCTGGGCTCACGCGCGCAGCGTACGGCGCGGCGGTCCCGGCCGTCCCGCGCAGCGCCGGTCCGGACGGGAAGGACGCCGGCGTGCGTGCCGGGCGTCAGAGGAGGCCGAGCACGCGCGTCATCCCGAGGAAGAGGGCCAGCCCGACGGCGAGCGCGGCGGCGTAGACGCGCGCGGTGGCCGCGCGGAGGGAGGCCCGCAGCCGGAGCACCGTGGTCGGTCGCGGTGGGGGTGCGCCGAGGGCCGTCATCGCCCGGACCGCGGCCCCGGTCCGGTCCGCGAAGAGCTGCTCGGCGTGCCGACCCACCGACGCGGCCCGTGTGACGACAGCACCCGTCCCCGACCCGAGCTCGGAGACGAAGCCGGGGGAGAACGCCGTCGCAGCGAGCATCCCGAGGGCCAGCACGCCGATCCCGGCGGTGAGCAGGACGACGCTGCCCTCGCCGCGCAGGGCGGCGACCTCGAGGCTCCACAGCAGCACCGTCGCCAGCAGGCCGACGGCGACGCCCGCACGGGCCGGCAGGAGGAGCCGCCGGGCGGTCCGGCGGACGGCGCGCTCCGCCTGGCGCCGCGCCACGAGCACCGGGTCGGCCGGCGGGCCGGCCGGCCGGTCACCGTCGTCGGGACTCGGCCGGGCCGGGGGCGGCCCCGACGGCGGTCCCGCGGGCTCCCGAGCGGGCGGTGCCAGCTGCGCGGCGAGGCGCCCGACGAGTGGTCCGGGCCTGGTGGTGCCGGGGGCCGGCCGCGGCCCACCGGCGGGGAGGGACGCGAGCCACGTGTCGAGCTGCTCCGCCGTGTCGGCGGCCAGCGCGACGAGCATCCGGCGCTCGGCGGGCGACAGGTCGTCTCGTGCGGCCGCCTCGACGAGCGCGAAGCGCAGGGCGTCGGCGACGTCGTCGACCGCCCGCGCCAGGTCCGTGCTCACGGCGGCGTCAACGCGGACGGAGGAGGCGCTGTTCCGCGCCGACGGGCGGATCGTGGCGCCCACCTGCAGGGCCTCGTGATCGTCCTGGGTCGCGCGGCGCCCCTCGTCGCGCCATGATGCGGCGTACGTACGACCGATCGGAGCACCCGCATGAGCCTGCCGGGCACCCAGGAGCGACCCACACCGGGTCAGCGCCGGGCGACGACCACGACCGAGTGGGACACCCCCGTGTACGACGAGGTCGTCGCCGAGCACGGCGAGCCGCCGCGGAGCGTCCCCGGCCCCGAGGACGACTGACCCGCAGCGCCGGGCCCGTCGGCGCGACGGCTCGACGGCCGCGGATCAGCGCGGCACGGGGATCTCGGCCGAGCGGTCCCACGGCTCCGCCCACCCGAGCTGCTCCAGGACGGTGTCCAGGACCATCGCGGTGAACCCCCACACCACGTGGTCGCCGACGAGGAACGCCGGCGTGCGGTGGCGACCGGCCCCGACCGGGACGACGACCGTGCGACGGTGCGCCGGGTCGACGAGGTCCGCCACCGGCGCGCGGAAGACGTGCGCCGACTCCCCGCGGTCCACCACGCCCACGGGCGACGGCGCGTGCCACCACGCGATCACGGGCGTGACGAGGTGCCGGCTCACCGGGACGGGCACCGTGGCGAGGCTGCCGAGCACCTCGACGCCCTCCGGGTCCAGACCGGTCTCCTCGACCGCCTCACGGACCGCGGCCGCCTCGGGGGACGCGTCGTCGTCGTCGACGCGCCCGCCCGGGAACGCGACCTGACCCGGGTGGTGCGCCAGGTCGGGGGAGCGGCCGACGAGCAGGACGTCGAGGTCGGCAGGGACGGCCCCTGTCGCGTGCGACGCCGGCAGACCGTCGAGGACGCCGAAGAGCACCAGCACGGCCGCCGGTCGCAGCGGGCCTCGGTCGGGCCACCGGCCGACGGGCCAGCGGACCCCCCGGCCGGCCAGGCCGCGCAGCTGCGCGCGCACGTCCTCGTGGTCCCCGGCCCCCCGGTGCGGCCCCGACGTCGTCACGCGCCCGTCACCACCCCTGCGGCAGCGGCCGCCCCTCCTCGTAGCCGGCCGCCGACTGGATGCCGACGACGGCGCGCTCGGCCAGCTCCTCCAGCGTCCGTGCTCCGGCGTAGGTGCAGGCGGAGCGCAGCCCGGAGCTGATCTGGTCCAGCAGGTCCTCGACGCCGGGCCGCCCCGGCTCCAGGTACATGCGGGAGGAGGAGATGCCCTCCTCGTACAGCGCCTTGCGGGCACGCTCGAACGGGGACCCGCCGCGTGTCCGCGCGGCGACCGCCCGGGCCGACGCCATCCCGAAGCTCTCCTTGTACAGCCGGCCGTCCCCGTCCTCGTGCAGGTCGCCGGGGCTCTCGTGGGTCCCGGCGAACCAGGAGCCCACCATGACCTGGGACGCGCCGGCGGCCAGGGCGAGCGCGACGTCCCGGGGGTGCCGCACCCCGCCGTCCGCCCAGACGTGCGCACCCAGGGCGCGGGCCTGCGCCGCGCACTCCAGGACGGCCGAGAACTGCGGCCGCCCGACGGCGGTCATCATCCGGGTGGTGCACATGGCACCGGGACCGACCCCGACCTTGACGACGTCGGCGCCCGCCTCGACGAGGTCGCGCGTCCCCTCGGCCGTGACGACGTTGCCGGCCACCACGGGCACGGCCGGACCGAGCGCCCGGACCGCCGCCACGCCCTCGAGCATCTTGCGCTGGTGGCCGTGCGCGGTGTCGACGACGAGGACGTCGACACCCGCCTCCAGGAGCGCGGCGGCCCTGCCGGCCACGTCCCCGTTGATGCCGACGGCCGCGCCGACGCGCAGCCGCCCGTCGGCGTCGAGCGCGGGCCGGTACACGGAGGAGCGCAGAGCGCCGGTGCGCGTGATGACGCCGACGAGCCGGCCGTCGGCCACGACGGGCGTGAACCGCCGGCGCGACGTGTGCAGCCGGTCGAACGCCGCCTCGAGGCCGTCCGGGGCGGCGAGGACGTCGACGTCGACGACGGTCGGGTCGGCGCTCATCACCTCGGCGACCTGCGTGAAGCGGTCGACACCCGTGCAGTCGCCGGCCGTCACCACGCCCACCGGACGGTCGTCGCGCACGACGACGGCGGCGCCGTGCGACCGCTTGCCGATGAGCGTCAGCGCCGTGTGGACGGTGTCGTCGGGCCGGACGACGACGGCGGTCTCCACGACCGTGTGCCGCGCCTTCACGGAGGCCACGACGTCCGCGACGACGTCGACGGGGATGTCCTGGGGGATCACGGCGAGGCCGCCCCGGCGTGCCACCGTCTCGGCCATGCGCCGGCCGGACACGGCGGTCATGTTCGCGACCACCACGGGGATGGTCGTGCCCGTCCCGTCCGCGGTCGTGAGGTCGACGTCGAAGCGGCTCTCGACGTCCGACCGGGACGGGACGAGGAAGACGTCGCCGTAGGTGAGGTCGGACGTCGGGGTGTGGCCCGGCAGGAAGCGCATGGGGGCAGCCTAGGAGCCGAGGCCTTCCCGGCGGGCCGGCCGCAGGCCCGGCGCCGCGCGCCCGGCGACTCGGTGAGACCGCTGTGCCGTCGGCGAACAGCGCCGGGAGGCCCAGGACCGTCCGCCGTCCTCGCCCGTACGATGGCCGGATGTCCATCCTGGCGAGGATCAACGGCCCTGCGGACCTGCGGCGGCTGCGGCCGGCCGAGCTCGAGCAGCTCGCCGGAGAGATCCGCACGTTCCTGGTCGACAGGGTGTCGCGCACGGGCGGGCACCTCGGTCCCAACCTCGGCGTCGTCGAGCTGACCCTCGCGATGCACCGCGTCTTCGAGTCGCCGCGCGACACGATGGTGTTCGACACCGGGCACCAGTCCTACGTCCACAAGATCCTCACCGGCCGGCAGGACTTCGCCGACCTGCGCAAGCGCGGCGGGCTGTCGGGCTACCCGAGCCGGACGGAGTCGGTGCACGACGTCGTGGAGAACTCCCACGCCTCGACGGCGCTGTCCTGGGCGGACGGGATCGCCAAGGCCTACGCGCTGCAGGGCGCCGTCGACCGGCACGTCGTCGCGGTCATCGGTGACGGCGCCCTGACCGGCGGCATGGCCTGGGAGGCGCTCAACAACATCTCCGCCGGCCAGGACCGCCGCCTCGTCGTCGTCGTCAACGACAACGGCCGTTCCTACGACCCGACGATCGGCGGCCTGGCCCACCACCTCGACACGCTCCGCACGACGCGCGGCTACGAGAACGTCCTGGCGTGGGGCAAGCGCACGCTGCGCCGCTCCGGGCCCCCCGGGCGCCTGGCCTACGACGCGCTGCACGGCGTCAAGAAGGGCATCAAGGACGTCGTCGCCCCGCAGGGGATGTTCGAGGACCTGGGGATCAAGTACGTCGGCCCCGTCGACGGGCACGACCTCGAGGCGACGGCGCACGCCCTGCACCGCGCGAAGGCGTTCGGCGGGCCCGTGCTCGTCCACGTCATCACCGAGAAGGGGCGCGGCTACGTGCCGGCCGAGCAGGACGTCGCGGACCGGTTCCACGCCGTCGGCAAGATCCACCCCGAGACGGGCCTGCCCGTCGCACCCTCGCGGTTCGGCTGGACGTCCGTGTTCGCCGACGAGATGGTGCAGATCGGCCGCAGGCGCCACGACGTCGTCGCGATCACCGCGGCCATGCTCCAGCCGGTCGGCCTGGCGCCGTTCGCGGCGGAGTTCCCCTCGCGCGTGCACGACGTCGGCATCGCCGAGCAGCACGCCGTCACGTCGGCGGCCGGCATGGCGTTCGCGGGGCTGCACCCCGTCGTCGCCGTCTACGCGACCTTCCTCAACCGCGCGTTCGACCAGGTGCTCATGGACGTCGCGCTGCACCGCGCCGGCGTGACGTTCGTGCTGGACCGCGCCGGGATCACCGGCGACGACGGGGCCAGCCACAACGGCATGTGGGACATGGCGCTGCTGCGCATCGTGCCCGGGCTGCACCTCGCCGCGCCCCGCGACGAGCCGACGCTGCGGGAGGCGCTGCGGACCGCCGTCGACATCGACGACGCACCGAGCGTCGTGCGCTACCCGAAGAGCCCGCTGCCCGACCCGCTGCCGGCGGTCGACACGGTCGACGGGGTCGACGTCCTGGCCCGCCACGACGGCGCCTCGCCGGTGCTCGTCGTCGGGGTGGGCCCGATGGCGCACACCGCCGTCCAGGTCGGGCGACTGCTCGCTGCCGAGGGCGTGGGCAGCACGGTCGTCGACCCGCGCTGGGTCCTGCCGGTCCCGTCCGCCCTGGTCAAGCTCGCCGGCGAGCACGGGCGCGTGCTCGTCCTCGAGGACGGCCTGGTCGAGGGCGGCGTCGGGGCGCTGATCGGTCAGCGGTGCGCGGAGGCGGGTCTCGCGGTGCCCGTGCGCGCCGTCGGCGTGCCGCTGACGTTCCTCGACCACGCCACCATCGCGCAGATCGTCGAGGCGCTGCGGCTGCGGGCGGAGGACGTCGCCCACGACCTCCTCGCGGAGATCCGCGCGCAGTCCTGACGGCGGTGCGGCACCCGCGTGGCGCGGGCACAGGGGAGCGGCCGGCGGGGTGTGACCAGTCTCACCGTGCGCCGAGCCCGCCCGGGACGCCGACCAGCCGAAGGTCCCAGGTCATCCCATGACCTCGGACGTAGCGTCGTGAGCACCAGCCCGACGCTCCGAGGAGACAGCCCGATGGCCATCACGACCGACCGCGGCCCGGCGACCACCCCCCGCCAGGACGGCGACGCGTGGCGCGGCTACGTCCCTGGTCCCTGGCAGGACCGGATCGACGTCCGTGACTTCATCCAGCGCAACTACACGCCGTACACCGGTGACGCCGCGTTCCTGGCCGGACCGACCGAGCGGACCACGGGCATCTGGGACCGGCTGCTGGCGATGTTCCCCGCGGAGCGCGAGAAGGGCGTGTACGACGTCGACGCCACGACCCCGGCCTCGATCACCGCGCACGCGCCGGGCTACATCGACAAGGACAACGAGCTCGTCGTCGGCCTGCAGACCGACGCGCCGCTCAAGCGCGCGATCATGCCCTACGGCGGCTGGCGGATGGTCGAGGGTGCCCTGAAGACCTACGGCTACGAGCCGGACCCGGTCGTGGGGGAGATCTTCACGAAGTACCGCAAGACCCACAACGACGGCGTCTTCGACGTCTACCCGCCCGACGTCCGCGCGGCGCGCTCCTCGCACCTCATCACCGGCCTGCCCGACGCGTACGGCCGCGGGCGGATCATCGGTGACTACCGCCGGGTCCCGCTGTACGGGGTCGACGCCCTCGTCGCCGCCAAGCGCCTCGAGCGTGCCGAGCTGGACATGGAGCGGTCGACGGAGGACGTCATCCGCGAGCGCGAGGAGAACGCCGAGCAGATCAAGGCGCTCGACGAGCTCAAGCAGATGGCGGCGTCCTACGGCTTCGACATCTCCGGGCCGGCCCGCGACGGCCGCGAGGCCGTGCAGTGGCTCTACTTCGCCTACCTCGCCGCCGTGAAGGAGCAGAACGGCGCCGCGATGTCCCTGGGTCGCACCTCGACCTTCCTGGACGTGTACCTCGAGCGGGACGTCGCCGCGGGCGTCCTGACGGAGGAGCAGGCGCAGGAGCTCGTCGACGACCTGGTCATCAAGCTGCGCATCGTCCGGTTCCTGCGCACCCCCGAGTACGACGCGCTCTTCTCGGGCGACCCCACGTGGGTCACCGAGTCGATCGGTGGGATGGGCGAGGACGGCCGCACGCTCGTCACGCGGACCTCCTTCCGCTACCTGCAGACCCTCTACAACCTCGGCCCGGCGCCCGAGCCGAACCTCACGGTCCTGTGGAGCCACCAGCTGCCCGACGGGTTCAAGCGGTTCTGCGCGCAGGTGTCGATCGACACCTCGGCGATCCAGTACGAGTCCGACGAGCTCGTCCGCGACCAGTGCGGCGACGACGCGGCGATCGCGTGCTGCGTCTCGGCGATGAGCGTCGGCAAGCAGATGCAGTTCTTCGGGGCTCGGGTCAACCTCGGCAAGGCGCTCCTGTACGCCATCAACGGCGGCCGGGACGAGATCACCGGCAAGCAGGTCGCGCCGGCCTCGATGCCCGTAGGCGGCGACGTCCTGCGCTACGACGAGGTGTTCGCGTCCTTCGACCGCCTGCTCGACTGGCTCGCGCAGACGTACGTGGACGCCCTCAACTGCATCCACTGGTCGCACGACAAGTACGCCTACGAGCGCATCGAGATGGCGCTGCACGACCGCGTCATCCTGCGCACCCTGGCGTGCGGCATCGCCGGACTCTCCGTGGTCACGGACTCGCTCTCGGCCATCAGGTACGCGACCGTCCGGCCCGTGCGGGACGAGACGGGCCTCGTCGTGGACTACGTCACCGAGGGCGACTACCCGCTCTTCGGCAACGACGACGACCGCGCCGACGAGATCGCGGTGGACCTCGTGCGCCGGTTCATGGAGAAGGTGCGCCGCCAGCCGACGTACCGCGACGCGAAGCACACCCAGTCGGTGCTGACCATCACCTCCAACGTCGTGTACGGCAAGAACACGGGCAACACGCCCGACGGTCGCCGCAAGGGCGAGCCGTTCGCACCGGGCGCCAACCCGATGAACGGCCGCGACAGCCACGGGATGCTGGCGAGCGCGCTGTCCGTCGCCAAGCTGCCGTACGGCGACGCCGAGGACGGCATCTCGCTGACCTCGACCGTCGTACCGTCCGGGCTGGGCCGCACCCGCGACGAGCAGGTGACGAACCTCGTCGGGCTCCTCGACGGGTACAACGTGAGCTCCGGGTTCCACCTCAACATCAACGTGCTCAACCGCGAGACCCTCGAGGACGCGATGGAGCACCCGGAGAACTACCCGCAGCTGACGATCCGCGTCTCGGGATACGCGGTGAACTTCGTCCGGCTCACGCGCGAGCAGCAGCTCGACGTGCTCTCCCGGACGTTCCACGCGGGGATGTGATCGCGCCGCCGGTGCACCGGCGGCGACAGCGGGGCGTGGTGCTGCCGGCACCACGCCCCGCCGTCGTGGGGGAGCCGGGAGCGGTGCCGGGCAGCGTTGTGATCTCGGTCTCACGGACATTCGTCCCATGACTTGCGGGTCCTGGCGCGAGAGGCTGGAGGCATGACGACGACGGCGGTCCCGACCACCCGGCCGACCAGCGACCGGGCGGCGAGCACGCGCTGCGGCGCGCCGATCGTCGAGCTCACCGTGCCGGTCGTCGGCGGGTCCTCGGTGCGGTCCACGGCCGGCACCGCGGGGCTGGACGTGAGCGAGGCGGAGCGCTCCGAGCGTTTCGCCCAGATGCGTGCCGGCGAGCTCGGCGCGGTGCACTCCTGGGAGCTCGTGACGGCGGTGGACGGGCCGGGGACGCGGTTGACCGTGTTCCTGTCCGGGTGCCCCCTGCGCTGCCTGTACTGCCACAACCCCGACACGATGGAGATGCGCCGCGGCGAACCGGTCACCGCCGACGACGTCCTGGCCCGGGTCGGGCGATACCGGGCCGTCTTCGGCGTCACCGGTGGCGGGCTCACCGTCTCCGGCGGCGAGCCGCTCATGCAGCCCTCGTTCGTCGCGCGGCTGCTGCGCGGGGCCCGCGCGATGGGCGTCCCCACGGCACTGGACACGTCCGGCTACCTCGGGGCGCACTGCAGCGACCAGATGCTCGAGGACCTCGACCTCGTGCTGCTCGACGTCAAGTCGGGGGACCCGGAGACCTACCGCCGCGTCACCGGCCGCGACCTGCAGCCGACGCTGGACTTCGGCCGCCGGGTCGCCGCGAGCGGCACGGAGATCTGGGTGCGCTTCGTCCTGGTGCCCGGTCTCACCGACGACGAGGCGAACGTCGAGGCCGTCGCCGAGTACGTGGCGACCCTCGCCACCGTGACACGCGTCGAGGTCCTGCCCTTCCACCAGATGGGGAAGGACAAGTGGGAGCAGCTCGGCATGCGGTACGAGCTCGAGGACACCCGGGCGCCGGAGCCGGAGCTGGTCGACCGGGTGCGGGGCCAGTTCCGCGCGCACGGCCTCACCGTGCACTGACGACGACGCCCGGACGACGACGGCGGCGCCGCTCCGGCCGGAGCGGCGCCGCCGTCGTGCGTCGTCGGCTCAGGCGCTCGTCCGCCCGGTCCGCAGGCTCGCGACGCCCACCTCGTGGAAGCGTCGGCCCGCGACGCGCTCGGCGTGGCCCGTCCGGTCCAGGTGCGGCGTGATCCCCCCCAGGTGCATCGGCCAGCCGGCTCCGAGGACCATGCAGAGGTCGATCTGGTCGGCGCCGGTGACGACGTGCTCGTCGAGCATGAGGCCCACCTCCTCGGCCAGCCCTGACAGCACGCGGTCCAGCACGCCGGCCTCGTCCAGGGCGGACGGGCCACCGGGCTCGCCGAACACCTCCTGGATCGCCGGGTCGACGTCGGTCTCGGCGCCGCGCCCGTCGGGATCGGGCACGACCCGGCGGCCCTCGGCGGAGAGGCGCTCGAGGCCCGGTGACAGCGGGTACCGGTCACCGAGCTCGGTGTGCAGGGACTGCAGGACGTGCAGCGCGACGGGCAGCCCGACGAGCTGCAGCAGCGCGAACGGCCCCATCGGCAGTCCCAGCGGTCGCAGGGCACGGTCGGCGACCTGCACCGGTGTGCCCGCCTCCACGGTCGCGGCGACGTCGGCCAGCATGCGCAGCAGCAGGCGGTTGACGACGAACCCCGGCCGGTCGGCGACACCGACCGCCGTCTTGCGCAGCGCCTTCGCCACGGCGAACGCGGTCGCGACGGCGGCGTCCGAGGAGTGGTCGGCGCGGACGACCTCCACGAGCGGCATCTGCGCGACCGGGTTGAAGAAGTGCAGACCCACCACCCGCTCCGGGTGCCGCAGTCCCGCCGACATCTCCGTCACGGACAGGGCCGAGGTGTTCGTGGCGAGCACCGCCTCCGGGTCGACGAGCTCCTCGAGCTGCGCGAACACCTGCTGCTTGACCGCCATCACCTCGGTGACCGCCTCGATGACCAGGTCCGCGGCGGCGAGGTCCCGCAGGTCCGTGCTGATGGTCACGGAGTCGACGACGCGGTTGCCCTCCGCCTCGCTCAGGCGGCCCTTGCGAACCATGTCCTCGACCATGGACCGGATCCCGTCCAGTCCTGCCGTGACGCGCTCCTCGTCGACCTCCCGCATGGCGACGGGCACCCGCAGGCGGCGTGCCACGAGGACGGCCAGCTGGCGGGCCATGAGCCCTGCGCCGACGATGCCGACGCTGCGGACCGGCCGCGCCAGCGCCTCGTCCGGGGCGCCCGCGGGCTTCCGGGACCTGCGGGTGGTCAGGTCGAAGGCGTAGAGGCTCGCCCGGAGCTCCTCGGACAGGAGCAGGTCGGTGAGGGCCTCGTCCTCGGCGACGAAGGCCGTGTCGACGTCGTCCGTCCGGGCCGCCGCGAGGAGGTCCAGCGCCGCGTACGGCGCCGGGCGGGAGCCGTGGAGCCGGCGGTCGAGCTGGGCGCGCGCGCCCGCGACGACGGCGTCCCAGGTCCCCTGGTCGTCGAGCAGGCGCCGGGAGACCTCGACGTCACCGGACAGGACGTCCGCCGCCCACGCGACGGACTGCTCGAGGAAGTCGGCCGGGTGCAGGACGGTGTCCACCAGGCCGATCCGGCGGGCCGTCGTGGCGTCGGTGCGGCGGTTGTTGGCCAGCGGACGGGTGAGGACGAGGTCGACGGCCGCCTCGATGCCGACGAGACGGGGGAGCAGGTAGCACCCGCCCCAGCCGGGGACCAGGCCGAGGAACGTCTCGGGGAGGGCGAGGGCGCTGACGTCCGCGGCGACCGTGCGGTACGTGCAGTGCAGCGGCAGCTCGAGGCCGCCCCCCAGCGCCACGCCGTTGATGAAGCCGAACGTGGGCACGCGCATCTCGGCGAGCAGCCGGTAGGTGTCGTGGCCGAGCCGCGCGATGGTGCGGGCGTCCTCGGGGTCCTCGAGGCGGCCCATGATCGACAGGTCGGCGCCCGCCGCCAGGTAGTACGGCTTGCCCGTGACCGCGACGGCCACGATCTCGCCGTCCGCCGCACGCCGCTGCTGCTCGCGCAGGGCCGCGCCGATGCGCAGGAGCCCGGCGGGCCCCAGCGTCGTGGGCTTCGTGTGGTCCAGGCCGTTGTCGACCGTGACGAGGGCGAGCGTCCCCAGCCCACGGGGCAGCGGCACGTCGCGGACGTGCGCAGAGGTGACGCGCTCGACGTCGGCCGTGGCGGCCGCCAGCGCCTCGGCGGCGCGCAGGACCGAGGCCGCATCGGGGCGGCCGGCGACCGAGGTCGGCTCGTGGGTCGTCATGGCGTGCTCTCCTCGTGGTGGGGGTTCTCCCAGATGACGGTGCCGCCCTGGCCGAGCCCCACGCACATCGTCGTGAGGCCGTAGCGGACGTGCGGCTGCTCGGCGAACTGCCGGGCGAGCTGGGTCATGAGGCGCACGGCGGAGCTCGCGAGGGGATGGCCGACGGCGATCGCGCCGCCGTAGGGGTTGATCCGGGGGTCGTCGTCCGCGAGGCCGAACGCGTCGCAGAACGCGAGGACCTGGACCGCGAAGGCCTCGTTGATCTCGAACAGGCCGATGTCGTCGATCGACAGTCCGGCGCGCTCGAGGGCCTTCTCCGTGGCCGGCACGGGCCCGAGGCCCATGACGGACGGGTCGACGCCGGCGTAGGCGAAGGACACGAGCCGCATCCGTGGTGCGAGGTCCAGCTCGAGCGCCGTGTCCTCCGCCGCCAGGAGGCACATGGCCGCGCCGTCGGTGAGCGGTGCCGCTGTCCCGGCGGTCACGCGACCCCCGGCCCGGAAGGGTGTGGGCAGGGCCCGGATCTGCTCGACGGTCGTCCCCGGTCGCGGCGGCTCGTCAGCCGTGGCCAGCCCCCAGCCGTGGTCGGGGTCCCGCAGCGCGACGCGGACGAGGTCCGGGTCGATGCGCCCGGAGGCGAGCGCCTCGGCGTACTTGCGCTGGCTCGCCACCCCGTAGGCGTCGGCCCGCTCGCGGGTGAGGCGGGGGTCCCGGTCGTGGAGGTTCTCGGCCGTGCAGCCCATGTTCAGGGCCTCGGCGTCCACGAGGCGCTCGGCGAGGAACCGTGGGTTCGGCTCCGCATCGGCACCCATGGGGTGGCGCCCCATGTGCTCGACACCGCCGGCCAGCGTGACGTCCTGCGCGCCGACGCCGATCGCGGCTGCGGTCGCCGTCACCGCCGTCATCGCGCCCGCGCACATGCGGTCGACCGCGAAGCCCGGGACCGAGCGTGGCAGCCCCGCCAGCACCCCGACCGTCCGCCCCAGGGTCAGCCCCTGGTCGCCCGACTGCGTCGTCGCGGCGATCGCGACGTCGTCGATGCGCTCGGGCGGCAGCTGCGGGTGCCGGCGCAGCAGCTCGCGCACGGTCTTCACCGCGAGGTCGTCGGCGCGCGTGTGGGCGTAGAGCCCGTCCGGCCGCGCCCGCCCGAACGGTGTGCGCACCCCGTCGACGAAGACGACGCTGCGACCGGCGCGGGGTGCAGGGGCGGTGGGCATCGTGGCCTCCAGGGTGACGGCGGTGTCCGGGCGCGTCGATGTTACTCGACAGTAACTTCGGTGACCATCAGGCCAGGCGGGGGACTCGACGTGGGCGTCAGGCGGCGGCGGCGTCCGCGAACGCGGCGGCCAGGGGTGCCGCCACGAGGTCCGCCTGCCAGGGGCGCGCGCCGCCGGTCAGGAGGGCCTCGTGCACGGACGCGGCGTCCGTCGGGTGCGGCGGGGACCAGCACACCCGGCGCAGGAGGTCCGGCTGGAGGAGGTTCTCCACCGGGACCGCGTGCTCCTCCGCCAGCCCGGTGATGACCTCTCGTGCCGCCGTCAGGCGTGCTGCGGCGGCCGGGTCCCGGTCGGCCCAGCTGCGGGGGGGCGGAGGGCCGTCCCCGCGCGGTCCGCGGACCGACGGGAGCGCCGCGTCGGGCAGGCCGAGGGCGCGCTGCACGGCGGAGAACCACTGCTCCGCCTTGCGCCGGGTCGCCTTGCCGGAGAACGGGCGCAGGGCGACCAGCTGCTCGAGCGACGTCGGCAGGGCCGCGGCGGCCGCGACGATGGCCGCGTCGGGCAGCACCCGCCCCGGCGAGAGGTCGCGGCGACGGGCCTCGGCGTCCCGCAGCAGCCAGAGCTCGCGCGCCACGGCCACCCGGCGCGCGTCGCGCAGCGTGTGCAGACCGGAGATCCGTCGCCACGGGTCGACGCGCGGCGGCGCCGGCTGGGCGGTGCGGACGGCCTCGAACTCCTGGCGCGCCCACTCCGCCTTCCCGGCCTCCTCCAGGCGCCGGCCGAGCTCCGCACGGAGCTCGAGGAGGACCTCCACGTCCAGCGCCGCGTACCGCAGCCACTCACCGGGCAGCGGGCGCGTGGACCAGTCGACGGCGGAGTGCTCCTTGGCCAGGCCGAGACCGAGGACCTCCGCGACCACAGCCGCGAGGCCGACGCGCTCCATGCCGAGGAGGCGGGCGGCGAGCTCGGTGTCGAAGACGGCGTCGGGGCGCATGTTCTGCTCGACGAGGCCCGGCAGGTCCTGGGACGCGGCGTGGAGCACCCACTCGACACCCGTCAGGGCGCTGGACAGCGCACCGAGGTCGGGCAACGGGACGGGGTCGACGAGGGCGGTGCCGGCGCCCGCACGGCGCAGCTGGACGAGGTAGGTGCGCTGGCCGTACCGGTAGCCGGAGGCGCGCTCGGCGTCCACGGCCACCGGGCCGGTCCCCGAGCGGAACGCCTCGACGACGGCGGCCAGCGCCTCAGGGGTGTCGACGACCGGCGGCACGCCCTCCGCCGGCTCCGTCAGGGGGATGACGGCCGGCTGGTCGGGTACCTCGGCGTCCTGGCCGACGGTGGTGGGCGGAGGCATGCGACCACGCTAGACGGTCGGCTGCGCCGCCCCCTGCCGACAGGCCGCGTCCGGCGCGAGGCGCTCGGCGCGGTGCTGCGTCGCCGCGCGCGGCGTGCACCGGGGCGCCGAGAGGTCAGCGCAGGGTGAGCCGAGGGGTCAGCGCAGGAGGGAGCTGCGGATCGCGAACGCCACCATCTCGGCGCGGTCGCCGGTGCCGACCTTGCGGGAGATGCGGGCGAGGTGGCTCTTCACGGTGAGGGCGGAGAGCTGGAGGGCCTCGCCGATCTCCCGGTTGGTCCTGCCCTCGGAGACGAGCTGCAGGACGCCGAGCTCGCGGGCGGTGAGGTCTGGGCCGGTCCGCGCGGGCGCCGGGGTGCGGCCCACGATGCGCACCGCCCCGGGCGTCTCCGCGGTGACGGCTCCGCGGACGCCGCCACCGAGCAGGGCGACGAGCTCGCGCCGGCCGGCCTTGCGGGTGAGCAGCACCGCGTGCGTGGACTCGCGGCGGCGCAGGGTGCGCAGCAGCGCGGTCCCGTCCCCCTCGTTGAGCTCGGGGACCACCAGGCACAGGGGTGCGCGGGCCGGACGACGGACCGGTGCGCCGACGGGGGCGCGCCTCGTCAGGGGGGCGGGCGCCGGCGGCATGCCGACGGCACGGCCCGCGGTGGCGGGGACGAGGGCGCGGGGCGCGGTGCGGACGTGCTCGACGGTCACGGGGTGCTCCCGGGGGAAGGCGGCGATGCGTTCGGTGCTGCTGATGACGTCACATCGGCACGTCCGAGCGCCACCTTGAGCCCGGGTCGGCGAGGAGTGCGCAGGTTCACCCGGACGTGGCGGGCGCCCCCGAGGAGCTGCTACAGGCGACGACCCAGCGACGCGACGCCCTCCGGCAGCGGGGGGAGCCCGGCCGCGGTGCAGAGGATGGCGCCCCAGGGCCTGAGGTGCGCCCCCGCGTCGGCCGGGGAGGGTGACCACGAGGCGCGGATCTCGACCTCCACCTCGTCGGGACGCTCGGCGAGGGCGCCGTACGAGCGGCTCTGCACGCGCGTCACGGTGCCGCCGAGGGCGTGGTGGTCCAGACCCGAGCCGCTGAGCGCCTCCTCGACCCAGGTCCAGGCGGCGTCGCACAGCAGCGGGTCGACGGCGACCTCGGGGTCGAGCGTCGCCCGGACCAGCGTCACGACGCGGAAGGTGCCCTCCCAGGCCTCCTGGCCGGCCGGGTCGTGGAGCAGGACGAACCGGCCGCCGGCGGGTTCCTCGTCCGGCTCGTCGTGGGGCGGTGAGACCTCGCCGGTGAGCGCCACCGCGTACGGCGCGATGCGCGCCGGTGCGGGGATCTCCGTGAGGCGGACCTCCTGGCGCGGCCGGTGCTCCCGGAGCATGTGGAGGGCGCGGAGGAACTCGGCAGGGACCTCGGCATCCGCAGTCATCACTCCTGCAGGGTAGATCGCAGGGGCGACACGGACGTGGAGGGCGCGCGGTGCACGCCCCGACGGCGCCGCCGACGGTCGCGGATGCCGGACAGGTCCGGTGCGGGGGAGTGCCGGGAACTAGGGTGGCGGCGTCGTCCTTCCGGCTGAGGGGAGTCCTCGAGCATGTCCGCACGCGCGCAGATCGGTGTCACGGGGTTGGCGGTGATGGGTCGGAATCTGGCTCGGAACTTCGCCCGGAACGGGTTCACGGTGGCGGTGCACAACCGTTCGGTGGACAAGATGCGGTCGTTGGTGGCGGATCACGGTTCTGAGGGTGATTTCGTGGGTGCGGAGTCGTTGGAGGAGTTCGTGGCGGCGTTGGAGCGCCCCCGCAAGGTGGTGGTGATGGTGAAGGCCGGTGGGCCGACGGATGCGGTGATCGATGAGCTGGTGCCGTTGCTGGAGGCCGGGGACATCGTGATCGATGCGGGGAACGCGCACTTCCCGGACACCATCCGCCGGGAGGCGGCGTTGGCGCAGCACGGACTGCACTTCGTCGGCAGTGGGGTGTCCGGTGGTGAGGAGGGTGCGCTGCTGGGTCCGTCGATCATGCCGGGGGGGTCGCGGGAGTCCTATGAGACGTTGGGGCCGATCCTGGAGCGGATCTCCGCGAAGGTGGACGGGGTCCCGTGCTGCACGTATGTGGGTCCGGATGGTGCGGGGCACTTCGTGAAGATGGTGCACAACGGTATCGAGTACGCGGACATGCAGCTGATCGCGGAGGCGTACGACCTGCTGCGCCAGGGCCTGGGGGCCAGTGCGGGGGAGATCGGGGAGATCTTCGCGGCGTGGAACACCGGTGACCTGGAGTCGTTCCTGATCGAGATCTCCGCGGAGGTGCTGGGTCACACGGACCCGGTGACCGGTGGGGCGTTCGTGGACGTGGTCCTGGACCAGGCCGAGCAGAAGGGCACCGGGCGGTGGACGGTGCAGAACGGTCTGGACCTGGGCGTCCCGATCACCGGGATCGCCGAGGCCACGTTCGCCCGGGCCCTGTCCGGGTCGGTCCCGCAGCGCGAGGCCGCGGTGGGGGTGCTGCCGGCTCACGCGGGCACGTGGGAGGTCCCGGACCGGGACGCGTTCGTGGAGAGCGTGCGGCGGGCGTTGTACGCCTCCAAGGTGGTGGCGTACTCCCAGGGGTTCGACCAGATCGCCGCCGCGTCCGCGGAGTACGGGTGGGACATCGACCGGGGTGCGATGGCGCGGATCTGGCGGGGTGGGTGCATCATCCGGGCCAGGTTCCTGGACCGGATCACCGAGGCCTACGAGCGCCGCCCGGACCTGCCGTTGCTGCTGGCGGACCCGTACTTCACCGCCGCGGTCGCCGACGGGGTCCCCGCGTGGCGGTCGGTCGTGGCGTCCGCGGCGTTGAACGGGGTCCCGACCCCGGCGTTCTCCTCCTCCCTGGCCTACTACGACGCGGTCCGCGCCCAGCGCCTGCCGGCGAACCTCATCCAGGCCCAACGGGACTACTTCGGCGCCCACACCTACCGCCGCACCGACCGCCCCGGCACCTTCCACACCCAGTGGACCACCGACCGGACCGAGGTCACGGCGTGATCGACCGTGCCCAGGGGCGCTCACCCGGCGGGCGCGCGTTCCAGCCCGTCATCCTCGGCGCGGACATCGGCGTGTACGCGCTCGCGCGGTCCTTCCACGAGCAGTACGGGCTCCGGTCGATCGTCGTGAGCCTCACCGTCACCGGTCCGGTCGCGGACTCGAGCATCCTCGAGAACGTCGTCCTCGGCGCCGACGCCACCCCTGACGACATCGTGGCGGCGGTCGAGGGGGTGGCGGCCCGCTTCGAGAGCGACCCGGAGGAGCCCGAGCTGCTCCTCCTGGCGAACACCGACTGGCTCGTGCGGTTCCTCGTCACGCACCGCGAGCGGCTCGAGCGCCGGTACACGGTCCCGTTCCTGAGCCGCGAGCTCCTGGACCGGCTGGCGGACAAGGCGCGGTTCGCGCAGCTCTGCGAGGAGCTCGGTATCAGCACGCCTCGGACCGTCGTCGCGGACTTCGCCGACGGCGCACCGACGACGACGGCAGGTGACCTGACCTACCCGGTCATCGCCAAGGCGGCGAACAGCGCGGACTACGAGCGGCTGGCCTTCCCGGGGAAGAAGAAGGTGTACCAGGTCGGGAGTGCCGAGGAGCTCCAGGTGCTCTGGGGGACCCTCGGGACCGCGGGCTTCCGGGGGCGCTTCGTCGTCCAGGAGATGATCCCCGGTGACGACACGCAGATGCGCAGCATCACGTGCTACGTCGACGAGCGGGGCGAGATCACGTTGTCCTGCTGCGCCCACGTGCTGCTCGAGGAGCACACGCCCAGCGGGCTGGGCAACCCCGCGGCGATGATCACCGGCCGGTGGGACGCGATGCTGGAGCAGGCGCACCGCCTGCTGCGGGCGACCGACTACCGCGGCTTCGCCAACTTCGACGTGAAGATGGACCCGCGGACCGGCGAGGCGCAGTTCTTCGAGGTGAACCCGCGGATCGGTCGGAACAACTACTACGTCACGGCGGCAGGTGCGAACCCGACGCGGTTCCTGGTGGAGGACCGGGTGGACGGGACCGCTGTCGCCCCCGTGGTCGTCGAGCGCGAGGTGCTCTACTCGATCGTCCCGCACCGGCTGCTGCGCCGGTACGTCCTGGACCCCGCGCTCCGCGCCACGGTGGACGACCTCATCAGGCGGCGTGCGACCGTGCACCCGCTCCGCTACCGCGCCGAGCGACGTCCCCAGCGGCGCCTGTACGTGCTGGCCGCCGCGGTGAACCAGGTGCGCAAGTTCCGCCGGTACTACCCGGAGGTCACCGGCACCGGGCTGTGACCCGCCGGATCCCCGGAGGGCCGGCCTCGGCGGACGAGGTGGACGACCGGTCGCCGAGGCGGCTGCGACCGCCCGACGACGTCGCGTCCGGCGGTCAGCCGAGCAGGTTCGTGCCGCTGTACAGGTGCATGACGGGCACCTCGAGGACGTCGCGGGCCCGCGAGGCCCAGTCGGTGTGGAAGGTGTCCTCCACCGCGTGGGGACGCGTGACGACGACGACCTCCCGCACGGGACCGGCGGCGACGGCGGCGCGCAGGGCGGGCAGCGGGTCGTCCTCGACGACGACGCCCTCCGCGGCCGCACCGCAGGCCCGGAGCTCGGCGAGGGTCGTGGCGAGCTGCTCCGCGGCGGTCCGGCGGGCGGCGTCCGGCTTCTCCTCGCGGCCGAGCGCGGCGTCGAGCGCCTCACGGAGCTCGCCCAGGCTGAGGTGGTCGACGATCGAGACGAGCATGTTCTGCTCGGTGTCGGCGGGGACCAGGACCCGGTAGGCGACGTCGTCGCCCGCGTGCAGGGTCGTGATGTGCTGCACGTCGGCGGTCGTCAGGGCGTCCTCGGTGAGCAGCAGGATCGTCTCGGTCACGGCCATGAGCCTAGTCGCGCCGGAGGACCCAGCGCCCGATCAGGACGCCGTCGGCGTGCAGGAGGTGGGCGGGCCGGGCCGTGCGCACCGGGTCGGTCCAGGGGCCGCCGTGGACCACGCGCGTGGCGTCGCCGCCGACGACGGCGGGTGTCTGCGTCAGGCACAGCTCGTCGAGTGCGTCCGCCGCCACGAGGTCGGCGAGGAGGCGCGGTCCGCCCTCGCACAGGACGTGGACGAGCCCGGCGTCGGCCAGGGTGTCGAGCACGCGCCGCGGGTCGACGCCGCCCGGGTGCAGGTGCAGGTGGTCCTTCGGCAGGTGCGCCCGCAGGTGACCGAGGAACGGGGCGTCGGGGACGGTGAACACCCACGGCCGCGGCTCGTCGTCGAGCAGGGCGCCGGGGAGGTCGCCCCGCCGTGTCACGACGGCGAGGGGCGGGTGGTCCGCGAGGCCCGACGCCCGGCGCGCCGGGAGCAGCGCCTCGGGAGTGCGGGGCCCGCGGTAGCGCTCGGCCCGCGCTGTCCCGGCGCCGACGAGGATGACGTCCGCGAGGCTGCGGAGCACGTCGAAGACGCGGTGGTCGGCCGCGCCGTTGATGGAGCCCGACCGGCCGTCCGCACCCGTCGCCCCGCCGTCGAGCGTCGCGACCATGTTCGCCCGCACCCACCGCACGGGCGGGGAGGCGTACATCTCCAGGAGCGACGACTCCGACGGGTCCGGCGGCAGCGGCGGCCGACCCGCGGGAAGGAGGACGTCGAGCGTTGGTTCCACCTCGCCGACCGTACCTGGTGCGCTCCCACCGGGACACCACGGGAGGAGCCAGCGCCTACGCTGGCTCCTCGTGACCGAGCCGACCGCCGAGCCGACCGCCGCGCTGACGGCCCGCCGACCGCAGGTCCCGGCCGACCGGCTGCTCGCGGGGCTGGTGCCGCCGCGGCACTTCCAGGACGCGACGTTCGACGGCTACCGTCCCGACCCCGACCACCCGAGCCAGGAGCGCGCCCGGTCCCGGATGAGCGGAGCGGCGGCCGAGCTGGCCGCGCCCCGGCGCCGCGGGCTGTTCGCACGGCGGCCGTCTGCGCCGCCGGCGGTGTACCTGGACGGGGGCTTCGGCGTCGGCAAGACCCACCTGCTCGCGGCGCTGGCTCGCGCCGTCGGCCCGGAGGCCGCCGCCTACGGCACGTTCGTGGAGTACACCCACCTCGTCGGGGCGCTCGGCTTCGCCCCGACGGTGCGAGCCCTGTCCCACCGGCGGCTCGTGTGCATCGACGAGTTCGAGCTGGACGACCCGGGCGACACGGTCCTCATGTCGCGGCTGCTGCGCGAGCTCGCCGACCACGGCGTCGCGCTCGCCGCAACGTCGAACACCCTTCCTGAGTCCCTCGGCGAGGGCCGGTTCGCCGCGGAGGACTTCCTGCGCGAGATCCAGGCCCTGGCCGCCAGGTTCGAGGTGCTCCGGATCGACGGACCCGACTACCGGCACCGCGGGGCGCCGCGTCCGGAGTCCGGCCTGCCCGACGACGCCGTCGTCGCCGCGGCACGGGCCGTGCCGGGCGCGACGTGCGACGGCTTCGCCGACCTCCTCGCCCACCTGCGGACCGTCCACCCCAGCCGGTACGGCGCCCTCCTCGACGGCGTGACCCTCGCGGCCGTCACCGGGACCGGCCCGGTCGCGGACCAGGCCGACGCGCTGAGACTCGTCGTCCTCGTGGACCGGCTCTACGACCGCGACGTCCCGGTGCTGCTGGGCGGCACCGGGACGGCAGGGCTGTTCGACGAGGCGATGCTGCGCGGCGGGTACCGCAAGAAGTACCTTCGTGCGCTCTCCCGGCTCGGCGCCCTGGCCGAGCAGGGCAGGGCGGCCGCGAACGCCTGACGGGGCGCCCGCCGCGCGGCAGGTCCGGCGAGGACCAGCCCGTCACCGGGCGGTGGCGTCGAGGCGCGCCAGCTCGGTCTCCACGTCCAGGTGCACCTCCGGCCAGTCGAGCCCCAGGCCCTCGAGCGCCTCCACCAGCAGCTCGGTGACCGCCAGCCGGGCGAACCACTTCCGGTCCGCCGGCACGACGTACCAGGGCGCCTCGTCGGTCGACGTGCGGTCCAGGACGGCCTGGTACGCCTCCTGGTAGTCGTCCCAGCGCAGACGGGCGTCGATGTCGCCCGGGTTGTACTTCCAGTGCTTCTCCGGGCGCTCGAGGCGTTCGCGCAGGCGCGCCGCCTGCTCCTCGTAGGAGACGGTCAGCATCACCTTGACCACCACCGTGCCGCGGGCGGCGACCTCCTCCTCGAAGGCGACGATCTCGTCGTAGCGGCCCTTCCACTCGCTGCGGGGCACGAGGTTCTCGACCCGGACCACCAGGACGTCCTCGTAGTGGGAACGGTCGAAGACGCCGATGCGTCCTGGGGCGGGCAGCGCCGCGCGGATCCGCTCGAGGTAGTGCTGGGCCGCCTCCTGCGGCGTCGGCGGCCCGAACGCGCGCAGCGACACGCCCTGCGGGTCGACCATGCCCAGCACGTGCCGGACCACGCCGCCCTTGCCGGCGGTGTCCATGCCCTGCAGCACCAGGAGGACCGACCGGTCGCCCCCGGTGCGCCCGTGGGCGTAGAGCTTCTCCTGCAGCTCCGACAAGGTCTCCCCGCGGGCCGCCATCGCGGTCCGCCCCTGCGCCTTGTCCCCGTCGAACCCGGGTGTGCCCCGGCGGTCCATGCCCGCGAGGTCGAACCCCGGTCCGGCGCGCAGCGCCTCGTGCGCCGGGACGGACCAGCCGGGCGGGGTCGTCGTCCCCGCGCCGGTCCCCGCGCTGTCGTCGCCGCGCGGTGTCACGCGCCCGCTCCCGTCCGGACGACCGCGACGGACCGGCCGGGCACCGTGACCCTGCCGTCGTCCACCGTGGCGCCGTCCCAGGCCGCGAGCACCTCGCGCGCGTCCAGGTCGAGCGTCACGTGGTCCTCGCCCAGGACCATGACGACGGCGACGCCGCCCCGGCGCAGGACGAACCAGGTGCCGTCGTCGTCGTGGCGGGTGCTCGTGGCCGCGAGGTCGCCGGACGCCAGGTCCGGCTCCGCACGCCGCAGCGCGACGAGGTCGGTGTACCAGCGGAGCATGCGGGCGTGCTCGGGCCGGTCGCGCTCGGAGCGGTCGAGCCGGCTCGCGGCCACCGTGGACGCCGCCTGCGGGTCGGGGACGTCGACCGGGCCGCCGTAGATCTCCTCCCAGCCGTGGCCGCCGAACTCCTCGGTGCGCCCGCGCCGGATCGACTCGGCGAGGTCGGGCTCGGCGTGGTCGGTGAAGAACTGCCAGCGGGTGCGCGCGCCCCACTCCTCGCCCATGAACAGCATCGGCGTGAAGGGCGAGAGGAGGACGAGCGCCGCGGAGACGGCCAGCCCGCCGGCGTCGACGTGCTCGGAGGGCCGGTCGCCCAGCGCGCGGTTGCCGACCTGGTCGTGGTCCTGGGAGAAGACGACGAACCGTCGTCCGTCCGTCCCGGGGGGCACCGGACGACCCCAGTCGCGGCCCCGGAACCGGGAGAAGCCGCCGTCGTGGCGGAACACCCGGGTGAGCACCGTGTCGAGCACCTCGAGGGACCCGAAGTCGACGTAGTAGCCGTGCCGCTCCCCGGTGACCGCCGCGTGGATCGCGTGGTGCACGTCGTCGGCCCACTGCGCCGTCATGCCCATCCCGCCCTCGGCGGTCGGCGTGACCATCGTCGCGTCGTTGAGGTCGGACTCGGCGACGAGCGACAGCGGCCGGCCGACCTGCGCGGCCAGCGCCTGCACGGCGTCGGCGAGCTCGGCCAGCAGGTGCGTGGGGGAGTCGTCCACGAGGGCGTGCACCGCGTCCAGCCGGAGCACGTCGACGTGGAAGTCCCGCAGCCACCGCAGGGCGTTGTCGACGACGAACGCGCGCACCTCCCCGGCGTCAGGCCCGTCGAGGTTGACCGCCTGCCCCCACGGCGTCTCGTGCCGGTCGGTGAAGTAGGGGCCGAACACGCCGAGGTAGTTGCCGGACGGTCCGAGGTGGTTGTGGACCACGTCGAGGCACACGGCCAGGCCCCGGGCGTGGGCCGCGTCGACGAAGCGCTGGAGGGCAGCCGGGCCGCCGTACGGGTCGTGCACGGCGTACAGCGCGACGCCGTCGTACCCCCAGCCGTGCACGCCGGGGAAGGCGGCGACGGGCATGAGCTCGACGACGTCGACGCCGAGCGCGACGAGCTCGTCGAGGTGCTCGACCGCGGCGTCCAGGGTGCCGGCGTCCGTGAACGTGCCGACGTGGAGCTCGTAGACGACGGCGCCGCGGACGTCTCGGCCCGCCCAGTCGCGGTCGGTCCACGCAAACGCGCCCGGGTCGAACGTCCGGCTCGGGCCGTGCACGCCGTGCGGCTGCCACGGGCTGCGCGGGTCCGGGCGCGCGTCCCCGCCGTCGACGGCGAAGGCGTAGTCCGTGCCGTCGGGGATCTCGACGGGCGACTCCCACCAGCCCCCGTCCCGGCCGATCATCGGGTGGACGGCGACGCTGCCGCCGTCCACGCGGGGCAGGTGGAGGTCGACGGTGGCGGCGGCGGGCGCCCAGACGCGCGGGCGGCTGGGGGCGCCCTGGGCGGGTCGCAGTGCGGGGCTGTCGGTGGAGGTGCTGGTCGTCACCCGGTCAAGACTGCCCGGGGCGGACCAGGAGAGCCACCGGGAGGGTGTCGAGGAGCTGGGTCAGGGGCACCAGGCCCCCCGGCACCTCGCGGCCGCTCAGGGTGTCCTGCCACGTCCCCTCCGGCAGGGCCACCGTGTGGTCCCCCCACCCGCCGAGGCGCTCGAGCGCGAGCGCGAGCCGCGTCGCGACCGTGACGACCCGCGGCTCGCCGTCGGCGGTCCGCGCGAAGGCCAGGGCGTTCCCCGACGACGACGGGAGGGGCTGGTAGCCCGCGGTCGCGTCGACGAAGGCCTCCGGGTGCGACCGACGCGCCCGCAGCGCGCGCGAGGTGACGAGCATCTTCTCGTCCGCCAGCGAGCGCGGCTGCTGCTCCTCGAGCCGGTCCAGCGCCTGGCTGAGGGCGCCGTAGTCGACCGGCCGCCGGTTGTCCGGGTCCACCAGCGCGACCGCGGGCACCTCGGTGCCCTGGTACACGTCGGCGACCCCGGGCATCGTGAGCTGCACGAGCTTGGTGCCGAGGGTGGTCGCGCGCACGCCGGCGGCGGTGCGACGCACCCACCCGGCATACGCGTCACGGACGGCGGGCAGGTCGAGCACCTGGCGCGCGTGGTCCAGGACCGCCTGCTCGTACGCCTCGTCCGGCGAGGTCCAGGACGTGTGCGACTTCGCCTCCCGCACCGCCTTGGTGAGGTACTGCGTGAGGCGGTCGGCGTCGATGGGGCCACCGTCGTCCCAGGTGCCCGCGAGCGTCTGCCACAGGATGTTCTCCGTGCGTCCGTCGAGGATCGACGGCCGCAGGTCCGCGGTCGCGGCCCGGAGGGTGTCGACGAGCTCGGACCACTCGACGGGCAGCTCGGACAGGACGGCGAGACGGGACCGCACGTCCTCGCTGCGCTTGGTGTCGTGCGTGGACAGCCCCGTCATGGCGACCGGTGAGTGCTGCTGCGCCCGCAGGGCGAAGGCGTGCAGCTCCTCCGGGCTGATCGCGAACCGCTCGGGAGCGCCCCCGACCTCCGCCAGGCTCAGCAGGTGCGTCCAGCGGTAGAACGCCGTGTCCTCCACGCCCTTGGCCATGACGGCGCCGCAGACCTGCTGGAAGCGGACGATCAGCTCGTCCCGCCGGGCCTCGCGGGTGCGGCCGGCGGACCCGATCTCGTGGCCCAGCAGCATCTCGGCGAGCAGGTCCAGCGTCTCCAGGCGGTCACCCTCGAGGTGGGCACGGGCGCGCTGCACGCACTCGGCGAACGCGGCGGCGGAGTCCGGGTGGACGGGACGGCCGGGGGCGACGTAGTAGCGGTAGCGGTCGGCCGCGACGAGGAGCTCCACGAGGCAGTCGTGCAGCGAGCGGCGCGTGTGGTCCCGCAGCCGCACGTCGTCGCGGCAGATGTCGGCCGCCAGGCCGGCGAGCCGGTCGACCTCGGCGTAGAGCGGACCGAGCACGATCTCGCGCTTCGCCTCGTCGATCATCGCGGGGAGGGCGTCGGTCGTGTCACCGGTGAGGCGGTGCATGACCGCGCCGAGCTCCCCGCCACCGCCGGGGTCGACGAAGGCGGCCTCGACGCGCCACATGGCGTCGTAGCCGGTGGTCCCCGCTGTCGCCCAGTCCTCGGGCAGCTCCTCGGTGGGCGCCAGGATCTTCTCCACGACGACCCACGCGTCGTCGGTCGCCTCGGCGAGCCGCTCGAGGTACCCCTGCGGGTCCGCGAGGCCGTCGGGGTGGTCGATGCGCAGACCCTCGACGGTCCCGTCGTGCACGAGCCCCACGAGCAGGCGGTGCGTGGCGTCGAACACGTCGGGGTCCTCGACGCGGATCGCGGCGAGCGTCCCGACGTCGAAGAACCGGCGGTAGTTGAGCTCCTCGTTGGCGACCCGCCAGTACGCGAGCCGGTAGTGCTGCCGGTCCACCAGCTCCGCCAGCGGCAGGCTCTCCGTCCCGGGCCGGATCGGGAACACGTGGTCCCAGTACCGCAGGACCGGCTGCGGCTCGTCGCTGCCGGGCACGACCGCCTCGTCGAGGGAGAGCTCGTCGGCGGCCAGGACCGCGCCGAGGCGGCGGCCGAGGACCGGCATGAGCAGCGCGCCCTCGCCGGCGCTCCAGTCCACGTCGAACCACGCGGCGTACGGCGACTCGGGGCCGTGGGCGAGGACGGACCACAGCGCCCGGTTGTGCCACACGGGTGTCGGCACCGCGACGTGGTTGGGCACGACGTCGACGACCAGGCCGAGGCCCTGCTCCTGGGCGGCCGCGTGCAGCCGCCGCAGGCCCGCCTCACCGCCGAGCACCGAGGAGATCTCGTCGTGGTCCACGACGTCGTACCCGTGCGTGCTGCCCGGTGCGGCGGTGAGGACCGGCGACAGGTACAGGTGCGTGGCGCCGAGGCGCGCCACGTACGGTACCTGCGCCACGGCGTCGTCGAACGTGAAGTCCGCGTTGAGCTGGAAGCGGTAGGTGGAGACGGGGATCGGCCGGCCCTGGGGCGGCCGACGTCGTGCGGGGCCCTGGCGCGCCTCCGTCATGCCGCTCCGCCGGTCGCCGGACGCTCGAGCACGACGACGGACCGTCCGGTGACGTCGATCGTGTCACCCGCCTTGACGTCGTCGCCGACCTCGAGGTTGTGGTCGGTGTCCAGCACGCAGGTCCAGGCCGTGCCGTACTTGCGCCGCGGGATGGTGAACCGCACCGTCTCCGGGGCGGCGTTGTAGAGCATGAGGAAGCTGTCGTCGGTGACGCGCTCGCCGCGGACGTCCGGCTCGTCGATGGCCTCCCCGTTGAGGAACACCATGAGTGCCTTCGCGTACCCGGCCTGCCAGTCCTCGTCGGACATCTTCGTGCCCGCCGTGGTGAACCAGACGATGTCCTTGAGCGCGGACTCGCCGCCGTGCTGGGCGTTGCCCGCGAAGAACCGGCGGCGCCGCAGCACGGGGTGGTCACGGCGGAGGTGCACGATGCGGCGCGTGAACTCGAGGTGCGCCGCCTCCTCCGTGCTGAGGTCCCAGTCCATCCACGTGATCTCGTTGTCCTGGCAGTACCCGTTGTTGTTGCCGTGCTGGGTGCGCCCGATCTCGTCGCCGTGGGCGAGCATCGGCACGCCCTGGGACGTGAGCAGGGTGGTGAGCAGGTTCCGCATCTGCCGCCAGCGCAGCGCCTCGACGGTCTCGTCGTCCGTGGGGCCCTCGACGCCGCAGTTCCAGGAGCGGTTGTGGCTCTCGCCGTCGGCGTTGCCCTCGCCGTTGGCCTCGTTGTGCTTCTCGTTGTAGGAGACGAGGTCGCGCATCGTGAAGCCGTCGTGGGCCGTCACGAAGTTGATCGACGCGATCGGCTTGCGGCCCGTGTGCTCGTAGAGGTCGGAGGAGCCGGACAGTCGGCTCGCGAACTCCGCCAGCGTGGCGGGCTCGCCCCGCCAGTAGTCGCGCACCGTGTCGCGGTACTTGCCGTTCCACTCGCTCCACAGCGGGGGGAAGCCACCGACCTGGTAGCCGCCCTCGCCGACGTCCCACGGCTCGGCGATGAGCTTGACCTGGCTGACGACCGGGTCCTGCTGGACGAGGTCGAAGAAGGCCGAGAGGCGGTCGACCTCGTGGAACTGCCGGGCCAGCGTCGAGGCGAGGTCGAACCGGAAACCGTCCACGTGCATCTCGTTGACCCAGTACCGCAGCGAGTCCATGAGCAGCTGCAGGACGTGCGGGTGCCGCATGAGCAGCGAGTTCCCCGTCCCGGTCGTGTCGTAGTAGTGCCGCTTGTCCTCGTCGACGAGCCGGTAGTACGCCGCGTTGTCGATGCCCCGGAACGACAGGGTGGGGCCCAGGTGGTTGCCCTCGGCGGTGTGGTTGTAGACGACGTCGAGGATGACCTCGATGTCGGCCTCGTGCAGCGCCTTGACCATCTGCTTGAACTCCTGCACCTGCTGACCCGGCGTCGAGGACGAGCCGTAGCCGTTGTGCGGTGCGAAGAACCCGATGGTGTTGTAACCCCAGTAGTTCGACAGACCCTTCTCCTGCAGCGTCGGGTCGTTGACGAACTGGTGCACGGGCATGAGCTCGATGGCCGTGATCCCGAGGTCGCGCAGGTGGTCGATGATCGCGGGGTGCGCCATGCCGGCGTAGGTGCCGCGCAGCTCCTCCGGGATGCCGGGGTGCTGCATCGTCAGGCCCTTGACGTGCGCCTCGTAGACGACGCTCTCGTGGTACTCGTGCATCGGGGGGCGGTCGTGGCCCCAGTCGAAGAAGGGGTTGATGACCACGGACGTCATGGTGTGGCCGAGGGAGTCGTCGGTGTTGAAGGACTCCGGGTCGCCGAAGTCGTAGGAGAAGAGCGACTGGTGGCCGTCGATCTGGCCGTCGATCGCCTTGGCGTACGGGTCGAGGAGCAGCTTGGCGGGGTTGCACCGGTGACCGGCCGCCGGGTCGTACGGGCCGTGCACGCGGAACCCGTAGCGCTGGCCGGGCTGCACGGAGGGGAAGTACCCGTGCCACACGAAGGCGTCCACCTCCGGCAGCTCGACGCGCGCCTCGGTCCCGTCGTCGGCGATGAGGCAGAGCTCCACGCGCTCTGCGACCTCGGAGAAGACTGCGAAGTTGGTACCCGTGCCGTCGAACGTCGCGCCGAGGGGATAGGGCCTGCCGGGCCAGATCTGCATGGGCCAAGAGTGCCAGGCCCCGGGGGGGTCCGCTCACCGTGCACAGCGATCCGGGGTGTGCGGGTGATCACGGTCATCCGGGGACGGCACCGACCGGCCGGGCGGCGCCACGGGTGCGCCGGCCGGCCGGGGCCTCTCTCCGGCGGTCAGATGAAGAGCAGCTGCGCCCCCTCGGTCAGCTCGATGAAGTCGCTCGCGCTGATGATCGCCTCGACCTCGTCGTAGAGGTCCGCCTCCGACAGCTTGTTCATGTCCGCGCTCATGCGGCACGCCCACAGGTGACCGCCCGCGGCCACGATCTGCTCGAGGAACTCGGGGACGTCCGGGACGCCCAGGTCGGCGATGGTCTTCTTCATCTGGCGCGTGGCCATCGTGGTCATGCCGGGCATCGGGGTGAGGCCCTGCGGCATGTGCGTCGCGGTGTTGCCGACGGGCGTGAACTTCAGGTCGTGCATCCGCGACTTCGTGATCATGTCGAAGCCCCAGAACGTGAAGAAGAGGTGCGTCTCCACGCCCTCGCCGAGCGCGGCGTTGGCCAGGATGAGCCCCGGGTACGCCATGTCGAGGTTGCCCTTGGAGCAGATGATCGCGAGCTTGCGACCCTCGGAGCCCTCGTCGTCGAACGACGGGACGATCGGTGCGTCGGTCATGGTGCGTCCTCTCCGGTGGTGGCGGGCGTCAGACGCAGCCGCGCGGCTTGGGCAGTCCGGCGACGTAGGCCATCTTCTTCGCCGGCTTCTTGGGGAACAGCTCGAACTGCTGCTTCGTGGGGAAGCCTCCGACCGTCTGGACCCGTCGGGTCGTCGCGGTCTCGCCCTGGGCCGCGAAGTCCTCGCGCAGGAAGCGCACGAGCCGCCAGTGGTCCTCGGTCATGTCGATCCCGATCGCGGACGCCAGCGCCTTGCCCAGGCCCTCGTCCCACTCGGTCGGGTCGGTCAGGAAGCCCTCGGGGTCGACGTGCACCTCGCGGCCGTCGATGGTGGTGACAGGCATGGTTGGTCAGTCCTCTCCGAAGCTGGGCACGATCGAGACCGGGGTGGGTGCGTCCGGGCGGTCGACGGCGGCCCCGCCGTCGCCGTCCGTGGCGGGCAGGCGCTTGCCCGCCATGGACATGTGGGCCGGCACGGGCATGCGCCTGCCGGGCAGGAGCACGTGCCAGTACAGGTGGCGGAACGCGAGCTTGCCGAGGTGGTTGATGCGGCTCTCCCGCAGCAGCTGCATCGGACCCACCCGGGGCAGCGGGTAGGTCCCCGGCAGCGGCTCGGTCTCGTAGTTGAAGTCGATGAGGAGCGCCTTCCCGCCTCCGGACTCGATGAAGCAGTTGGCGTGGCCGTCGAAGAGGTCGGTCATGGGCCGGCCATCGACGTGCGCGAGGAAGTTCTCGGTGAAGCCGTCCACCTGGAAGTGAGCGACGGAGCCCGCCTTGGACGCCGGCGTGTCCGCCGCGTCGCCGACCGCGAAGATCCGGTCGTCGTCGACGGACAGCAGCGTCTGCTTGTCGACCCGCACGTAGCTGAGCTCGTCGCCGAGCCCGCTGCGAGCCACGAAGTCGGCGCCCATGTTCACCGGGATGGTCACGAGGAGGTCGAAGGGGATCTCCCGCCCGTCGAAGGAGCGCAGGACGTGCGCGTCGCCGTCGATGCTCTCGACGACGACGTCCGGCTCCAGGGCGATCCGCCGCTCGGTGAGCATCGACCCGAGGAGCTCGGCGGACACGGGCTTCGTGAACGCGCCCGGCAGCGGCGTGGCGTAGGTGAGGTCCACGGCGTCCCGGATGCCGCGCTCGCGGAAGAAGGAGTCCGCGAGGAACGCCATCTCCAGCGGCGCGACGGGGCACTTGATGGGCATCTCGGCGACGTGCACGACGAACCGCCCGCCGGGCCAGTCCGCGAGGCGGGCTGCGAGCCTCATGGCGCCGGCGTAGGTGAAGAACTCGTGGACGTCACCGCCGGCCAGGGCCTCCTCGAGGCCGGGCGTCTCGGCGGGCCGCGGTGACGTGCCCGTCGCGATGACGAGGTAGTCGTAGGGCAGCTCCCGCCCGTCCTGGAGGTGCACGGTGCGACCGTCCCGGTCGACCCGGTCGATCGTGCCGGTGACGAGGTCGACGTCGTGGCGCAGCGTCGCGCGGACGGGCTTGCGCACGTCCCGGGGCCGCATCGTCCCGAACGGCAGGAAGAGGTAGCCGGGCTGGTAGTAGTGCGTGTCGGACTGCTCCACGACGGTGATGTGCCAGGCGTGGTGGGGCAGGCGCGGGCGGAGCCGGTTGACGACCATGGTGCCGGCCGTCCCGGCACCGAGGACGACGAGCCTTCTCATCGGGGCTCCTGGTGCTGGCTGGTCCGCCTGAGGGCGGGGGGCGGCGTCCGCCGTCCTACCGACGACGCTAGGAACCTGCCGGGCGGTGCGACAGGGACGAAGGTCCGATACCCCGGGGCGTATGGCCCGTCAGCGCCGGGAGCGGGTGCGCGGCGTGCGGATGCGGCACGGGGCGTCCGGTGCGACCGTGGCCCCATGAGCGAGCAGACACCGTCCGAGAAGCCGTACGACCCCGCCGAGGACCCCGACGCGGACCCCGACAACCTGCAGCCGCGGACCGGTTCGCAGGCCGCCGGCGGCCCCTCCGAGGGAGACCCGGACGCCGACCCCGACATGCTCAACCCGCGCACGGGCGACGCCGCCGGGGACGCCGGCTGACCAGGCGGCGCGTCGTCGTCGTCGGCGGCAGCGGGAACCTCGGCACGGCCGTCCTGCGCGCGCTGCACGACGACCCCGAGCTGTGCGTCGTCGGGGCCGTCGCGCGCCGCGTCCCACCGGTCGGCGCGACGGACGACGTCCCGGAGCCGTACGACGTCACGTGGACGGGCTGCGACATCGGTGCCGTGGGCCCGGACCGGCCCGTGCTGGACCGCCTCGAGGCGGCGTTCCGGGGTGCCGACGCCGTCGTCCACCTCGCGTGGCAGATCCAGCCGAGCCACGACCGCGACCGGCTGCGGCGGACCAACGTCGAGGGCACCCGGCGCGTCCTGGAGGCCGCCGACGCCGCCGGTGTGCCCCATGTCGTCGCGGCGTCCTCCGTGGGCGCGTACCGCCCCGTCGAGGACGACGAGCCCCGGGACGAGTCGTGGCCCGTCGACGCGGAGCCTCGGCGCAGCGCGTACAGCGTCGACAAGGCCGCGACGGAGGAGCTCCTCGACGCCTGGTCGGACCGTCTGGCCGTCGCCCGGCTGCGCCCCGCGCTCGTGTTCCAGCGGGCGGCCGCCTCGGCGATCGAGCGCTACTTCCTCGGACCCGCCCTGCCCGCGCGGGTCCTGCGCCTGCCCCTGCCGGTGCTCCCGTGGCCGAGCGGTGTCCGTGTGCAGGCGGTGCACGCCGACGACGTCGCGGCGGCCGTCCGCGCCGTCCTCGCCCGGCGCGCCACGGGGCCGTTCAACCTCGCGGCCGACGACGTGCTGCGGCGCGACGACGTGGCCCGCGTCCTCTCCGCCCGCCGGACGGTCGACGTGCCGCTCCCCGTCGTGCGCGGTGCCCTCTCCGCGGCCTGGCGGCTCCGCGCGGCACACCTCAGCCCGGGCTGGCTCGACCTCGCCGCGGGCGTCCCGGTGCTCGACACCGCCCGTGCCCGGGAGGTGCTGGGCTGGGTGCCGGCACGATCCGCGGTGCAGAGCCTCGCCGAGCTGGTGGACGGGATGGTCGACGGAGCCGGCACCGCGAGCCCGGTGCTGCGCCCCCGGCGTCGCGCGCGCCCGTCCGTCGTCGGCGGGCAGGCATCGTCGAGCTGAGGGTCCCGCGCAGGGGCGACCGGCGTCAGCGCGCCAGGCGCTCCACGACCGCGCCGTACACGCCCGGCAGCCGTGCCGCGGCCGGCACCACGGCGCGTCGCACCGGCGAGGTCGCGGCGCGGACCAGGCCCGACGTCAGGAGACGGTAGTCGCGCGTCGCGGCGCGCCACGCGCGCTCGTACTGCGCCGGGTCCTCCAGCGTGGCGACCGCGGCCCGGGCCTGCGCGAAGCCGACCCGCAGACCCTCGCCCGTGAGGGCGTCGACGTAGCCGGACGCGTCCCCGACCAGCCGCACGGGCCCGAGGCTGCGCCGCCGGCTGCGCTGCAGGAGCGGTCCGGCGCCGCGGACAGGACCGTCGGCCGCGGCCCCGGCGAGCCGCGCCGCGAGCTCCGGGAGCTCCGCCAGCGTGGCGTCCAGGTCCGTGCCGCGCGGCCCGAGCACGGCGACACCGACGAGGTCCTCGGCGACGGGGGTCACGTAGGCCTCTGCGCTCGGGGACCAGTGCACCTCCACGAGGTCGTCCCAGGGCGCCAGCCGGTAGTGCCGACGCAGGCCGAAGCGCCGGCGCGCGTCCGGGTGCCGCGGCGCCGCCTCGAGCCCGAGCAGCCGGCGGACGGGGGAGTGCAGGCCGTCGCACGCCAGCACCCAGCGCGCGGTGAGCTCGGCCGTGCCCGTGCCCGTCGCGGCGTCGTCGGCGGAGGGCTCGGGCGGGCCGGGTGCCCGTCCGCTCTGCACCATGGCGGCCGCCGTGCCGTCCGGCCGTGTGCGCAGCGCCGTGACGCGCCCGTGCAGCGCCGTCGCGCCGAGGTCCGCCGCGCGCTCGGCCAGCGCCGCGTGGAGGGTCGTGCGGCGGACGCCGCGCCCGACTGCCCCGCGGAAACGGTGGTCAGCGTGCCGCGGACCCTGCCGGTAGCTGATCCCCGCCAGCACGTGCCCGGGCGGGTCGACGTCCCAGGAGCGGAGGAGAGCGAGGGCACCGGGCATGAGGCCCTCGCCGCACGCCTTGTCCACGGCGCCCTCGCGGGGCTCCACGACGACGACGTCGAGCCCCGCTCGGCGACACTCCAGCGCGGCCGCCAGACCGACGGGCCCGCCACCGACGACGAGCACGTCCGTGTCCGTCCCGCGGACCGTCATCCCGGGGCCGTCAGGCGGCCGCGAGGGCACGCCGCAGCGCGCGCTCCTCGGCGGGGATCCGGAAGCGCCACAGGAGGACCGCGTTGAGCACGGTGAACGCCAGGGCCGTGACCCAGGCCGTGTGGATGAGCGGCAGGGCGATGCCCTCCACGACGACGGCGACGTAGTTGGGGTGCCGGAACCAGCGGTAGGGACCGCGGTCGACCAGCGGGAGCCCCGGCACGACGATGACGCGGGTGTTCCAGCGCGGGCCGAGGGTCGCGATGCACCACCAGCGCAGCGCCTGGCCGAGCACGACCAGGGCCAGCATCGGCCAGCCGAGCCACGGCAGGAACGGCCGGTCCGCGACGAGCACCTCCACCACGCAGGCGAGCAGGAGCGCCGTGTGCAGCGCGACCATGGCGGGGAAGTGGCCGCGACCGCTCTCGACCCCGCCGCGGGCGAAGGACCAGCGGGCGTTGCGCGCGGAGACGACGAGCTCGGCGAGCCGCTCGAGCGCCGTCGCCGCGACGACGGCGAGGTAGACGGTCAGCACGCAGCGGCCTCCGGCCACCGCAGCAGGACCAGCTCGGCGCTCACGCCGGGTCCGAACGCCACGACCATGCCGGGGGAGCCGGGCTCGGGGGCGACGGGACGCCGGAGGATGCGGTGCAGCACGTCCAGCACCGACGCGGAGGACAGGTTCCCGACGGAGGCGAGCGACGCGCGGCTCGCCTCCAGGGCGTCGTCGTCGAGGCCGAGCGCCACCTGGACCGCGTCGAGGATGCGCGGGCCGCCCGCGTGCACGACCCAGGTCGTCACGTCACCGGGCTTCAGGCCGTGCGCCGACAGCAGCGCCTCCGCGTCCTGCCCGAGGCTCTCCTCGATGAGCGCCGGGAGCGTGGGGGACAGGACGATCCGGAAGCCCTCGGCGCGCACGTCCCAGCCGAGGACGTCCTCGGTGCCGGGGTAGAGGCGGCTGCGGGTGGCGACGACCTCCGGCCCCTGCCCGGCGCGCGCGGTGGCAGGGTGCGCGTCACCGACGACGACGGCGGCAGCGGCGCCGTCGCCGAAGAGACCGCTCGCCACCATGTTGGCGGGCGACCGGTCGCCGCGCTGGACGGTGAGGGAGCACAGCTCGAGACACACCAGCAGGGCGACGTCGCCGGGGTGGCCCGCCAGGTAGTCGTGGACCCGGGCGAGCCCGGCCGCGCCGGCGACGCAGCCGAGGCCGAAGGAGGGCAGGCGGCGGACGTCGGGCCGCAGGCCCAGCCTGCCCACGAGCAGCGCGTCGACCGACGGGGCGGAGATGCCCGTGACGGAGGTGAAGAGCACGAAGTCCACCTCGTCCGCGGCGATCCCCGCGGAGGCGAGGGCGTCGGCCGCGGCCCGCTCGGCGAGGTCGGTGCCGAGGGTGCGGAAGAGGTCGTTCGTCGCCCCGAAGTCCCCGAGGTCGGCGTAGGCCGCCGGCTCCAGCGCCAGGTGGCGGGTCGTCACGCCGCTGTTCCGGTGGACCTTCTCCAGCAGCGCGCGCGCCGTCGCGTCGGGGGCGAGCAGCGGGGCGATCGCAGCGGTGATCTCCGCCTGGGGCCGGGGCGGCCCCGGCAGGGCCGGTGCGACCGAGATCACGTGGGACATCTCGGCATCGTGTCACGCTGTCGGTCATCCGTCGCGGCCCGCGGGTGCGGCTGCCAGGGCGGTGCCAGGTGGTGGTCGGTGGTGGCCGGTCGTGCCACGTGGTGCGAGGACGAGGTCGGAGCACGAGGGGAGCAGCGAGCCGGTGAGCACGAGCACGCGGAGGGACGGGCGCCGTACGGGCCGGCGGGTCCGCCGGGTGGCGCTGGGGCTCGCGCTCGCCTGCCACACCGGTCCCACGGTCGTCGTCACGGCGCTGTCCGGAGCCGTCGCGATCGCCGTGGGTGCGCCCGCGGTGACGGTCGTCCTGGTGGTGCTGTCGGTCCTGCTCGGCCAGCTGTCGATCGGCTGGTCCAACGACTGGATCGACGCACCCCGCGACCTCGCCGTCGCCCGCCCGGACAAGCCCGTCGTCCGGGGCCTGGTCGGCGTGGGCACGCTGCGGATGTCCGCGGTCGTCGCGGGGCTGGCCGGAACGGCCCTCCCGTTCGCCCTCGGGCCGGCCGCCGGGATGGCGCATCTGGTGGTCGTCGCCTCCGGGTGGGCGTACAACGCCGGGTTGAAGTCGACGGTCTGGTCGTGGCTGCCCTACGCCGCCGCCTTCGGAGCACTCCCCGCGTTCGTGGTGCTCGCCCTGCCCGGCGACGGCCGGCCCGCGGCGTGGGTGGTGGGCGTGGGGGCGCTGCTCGGCGTCGGCGCTCACCTGGCGAACGTCCTGCCCGACCTCGACGACGACGCCGCGACGGGCGTCCGGGGGCTGCCGCACGTCCTGGGTCGTCGTCCCACCGGGGTCCTGGCTCCGGTGCTCCTCGCGACCGGCGCGGCCACGTCGGTCCTGGCTCCGGCGGGTGCGCCGGGTGCGGGCGTGGTCGTCGTGGGCGCCCTCGCGGCGGTGGTCGGTGCCGTCGCCGGGACCGTGGGTCTGGTCCGGCCGACCAGCCGGTTGCCCTTCACGCTCGCGATGGTGGTCGCGGGCCTGTGCGTCGTCGCGCTCGTCGCGTCGGTGGACGCCGCCGTCGTGTGACGGCAGGGCGGCCGACGGCGGTCTCCGGCGTGTCCCGGCGCCGGCCGAGTCGCTCCGTCGCCGGACCGGCAGCCGTGTCGGTGGTGGGGGCGACCATGGGGCCATGACCGTCCAGGTGACCGCGCGCCGCGACCCGGTGCCCCGGCCCGTGCTCCTGCCCGGATGGTCCGCGCGCTCCAGATGGGGCTGGGACCCGGCGCTGGAGTGCTACTGGGCGCGCCTCGTCCCGCTCCGTCGGGACGGTGCCGTCCTCGAGGTCTCGCGCGAGCACCTCGTTCCCACCCTGGCGTCCCTGGCGCGCACGGTCGCAGCGCGGGCGGCCCTCGACGACGGACTCGTGTTCGTCGCGCTGACCGGCGGCATCGTGCCGGGCACGCCTCCGGCGGCGCAGCCGCGCCCCGGGAGGCGGACCTCCGGCTCCCGGCCTAGTCTCGAAGGACGCTGAGACGAGCAGAAGGAGGAGCCATGGGCACCGACGACAAGCTGCGCAACAGCGCCCAGGAGATGGGCGGCAAGGCCAAGGAGGGCGCCGGGCGCGTCACGGGGGACCGGGACCTGGAGGCCGAGGGCAAGACCGACCAGTCCGCCGCGAGCCTCAAGCAGGCCGGCGAGAAGGTGAAGGACGCCTTCAAGCGCTGACCCCCGCCGTCGAGCCGCCGGCAACCCACGGGGGGCCGTCACCGCCGGCAGAAGGACCGGAGCACCAGGGGGTGCTCCGGTCCTTTCTCGTGCGGGGTCCTTCTGCGACTCCGGGGTCCCTCCGCGACCTCGGTGGGCCCCGATCCCTGCCGACCGACCTGCCCTCAGTGCGCGCCGATCGCCCGGGCCTCCGTGACGGCCGCCACCACGCCCCCTGTCCACGGCTCGCCGTGACCGGGCAGGACGAGGTCCGCGCCCGTCTCCACGAGGCGGTCCAGGGAGTGCATGGCGAGCTCGGAGTCGGCGGTGGCGGCACCGGCGATGATCTGGGGACCGTCGAGCCCGGTGTACGGGTCGAGCGTCACGAGCGCGTCACCCGTGAGGACGGCGTCCCGTTCCGGCAGGTGCAGCGCGACGTGGCCGTAGGTGTGGCCGGGCGTGAACACGATGCGCGGCCGACCGGGCAGCTCGAGCACCTCCCCGTCCTCGAGGGGGCGGAGGTCGCGGACACCCCGGACCTTGAGGGCGCCGGCCCTGGCCATCGCGGCGAGGATGCGCAACGAGGCGGGGTGGCGGAACGGGTACGCGGCGCGCAGGTTCTCGTGGGCGTAGCGGTAAGGGTGCGCTGCGAGCCAGTGGTCCGCCTCGTGCGCCCAGACGTCGACGCCCACGCGCTCCTGCAGCCGCGCGGCGAACCCGACGTGGTCGAAGTGCGCGTGGGTCAGCACGAGGCCTGCCACGTCCTCGGGGCGGTGCCCGAGCTCGCGCAGGGCGAAGCCCATGAGCGGCCACATCCCGGGCAGGCCGGCGTCGACGAGGAGGACCCGCCCGTCGTCGTCGGCGACGACGTAGCAGTTGACGTACGCGCGCTCCAGACGGTGCACCCGGTCGGCCACCTCGGTCGTCAGCATCCGTCCTCCAGGTCTCGTGCGGGCGCCGCACCCCCACCGTAGGAGACCGTTCCCAGGGTCGCGCGCCCTCTGCGCGTCACGCCGTCTCCGGCAGGGTCCGCAGCACGCCGCTGTCGAGCGCGATGTCGACGTCGAGCGTGACGTCCCGGCTCGTGCCGGCGTAGCACCTGGTGCACCGCGACGGGGCCGGTGCCCCGTGCGGCTCAGCTCCGCGAGGTCATCGGGATGGCGAACGCCAGCGAGCCGAGCACGAGCCCGGCGGCGAACAGCGCGCCCGACGCCTGGTCGAAGCCGAAGCCCATGAGCGCGAGCGCCCCGAGGAACAGGAGGAAGCACAGCGCGAACGTGAGGACGCCCGACGGCGCGGGACGCTCGGTCGTCGGCTCGGTCCAGGTGTGCTCGCGGTCGTCCACGGGGTCTCCTCGGGTGGGGTGCGGTGCGCTCACTGTCGCGGAGCGTCCCGCACGGTGCAACTGCGTCTCGTGGGTGCCTCAGGCGTGCGGTGGCGGCGGGACCCGCAGGTCCCGCGGGTCACCTCCCAGGCGAGCCAGGACGGCGTCCGCGGCACGGCGTCCGGAGACGAGCGCGCCCTGGATCGACGCGGTGTCGCGGTGGTCGCCGGCGACCAGCACTCCGTCGACCAGGACGACCGGGCGGCGCCGCACGAGCGGTGGCAGCTGCGCCGGAAGTGCCTCCGCGACGCGGTGCACCGTCACGGTGGACCAGCGTGCGGTGGGGACGCCGTGGACGCGTCCCAGCTGCGACAGCACCGCTCTCTCCTCCTCGGCGTCTCCGCCGACGCCCAGCACCGTGCTGGCGACGAGCGTCCGGCCCGGGGGAGCCAGCTCGGGAGCGATGTCGGACACGACCGCGGTGTTCACCACGGGGCCCGTGCGGTCGCCGTCCAGGTGCAGCAGCGGGAGGGTCGCCGGAGAGCCGGCGTCGGTCGTGTGCCAGTAGGTGGTGAGGCCCCGCAGCGGTGGCACCCGGACGTCGGCGAGCGCTCCGGCGGTGGCCGGGTCCGTCGCGACGACGACGGCGGCCGCTTCCTGCGCGCCGCCGTCCGCGGTCCGGACACGGTCGGCCCGGACCTCCGTCACCCGGGTCCCGAGCCGCACCGATCCGGCCGGCAGCCGTGCGGCGAGCTGGCGCGGCACCTGACCCATGCCGCGCGCGGGCACGCCCGGGAGCCCCCGTGCGAAGGAGCGCACGAGCAGGCGGGCGAAGGTGGTGGAGCTCTCCCCGGCGTCGTCCGCGAGCACGCCCGCGAGGAAGCCGTCGACCACGCCGCTGCGGAACGCGCCGCGTACCCCGGCGGCGTCCAGCGACTCCCGCAGCGGCCGGTCCTCCCCGGCGAGGAGTCGGTCGACGGGCCCGAGCGCCGGCAGCGCCCAGGCCAGGAACCCCAGCTTGCTGCGCAGGCCGCCGCCGGCGAGCAGGTCGCCCGGCAGCGACGCGGGCAGGCGCCGGGGGTCGCCGAGCACGTGCCGTCGTCCGCCTCGGGCGACGACGACGCCGGCCCCGAAGGAGCGCAGGTCCAGCGCGTCGAGGTCGAGCAGCCGCGGCACCTCGGGATACGCCGGGTTGAGGAGCTGGAAGCCGCGGTCGCACCGGAAGCCGTCCAGGACGTCGGTCCGCACGCGTCCTCCGACGTCGTCCGCGGCCTCCAGGACGACGACGTGGACGCCGGCGGCGTGGAGACGCACGGCGCACGCCAGACCCGCGAGGCCGGCGCCGACGACGACCACGGGTCCGTCGGGCCCGACCGGGGACGGCACGGTGCTCATGGAGTCAGCGTAGGGCGGTGACCTGGCCCGTCGCCGTGGTGGTCGTCGCGGACGTGACGGCAACCCCTGTCGGCCGGGAGCGGGTGATGTTCCTCAAGGACCGGGCGGTGCTGCCGATGAGAAGGTCACAAGAGGTACGAAACTGCCCCACAGGGTGCCACGGCGCCCGCGAGAGCCGCCGAGGTGAGCATGGACCGCGCCGATGTGCGGCTCGGCACGGGTGGTGTCCTCGCACGCGTGCTCGACGGCGGACCGTGGGCCGCGATCGTCGCGGGGGTGCTGTCGAGCCTCGTGCTCACCGGCGAGGACGAGGCCGTCGGCCTCGTCATCACCCTGACCGCCGTCTTCGGGCTGCTGTTGACGCGGGTCGTGCTCACCGCCCACCGGGAGCCGCACCGCCGCCTGTCCCTGCTCCTGCTGGGCGGGGGCGTGGCCCTCTGGTCCGCCGGGTCGGCGTGGGTGAGCGTCGGCCGCACCCTCAGCGCGGTGACCTTCCCCGCACCGGGGGAGATCCTGTGCGTCCTGGCCTACCTCGCGCTGGCCGCCTTCCTGCAGGTCGACGCCCCGCGACGGGTCGCGACGTCGGCCGTCGCCTGGACCGAGGCGGGCATCGTGTGCGGTGCCGCGGTGTGCCTGGCGGGCTTCGCCGTGCTCGCGCCGCTATCCGGGACCGGCGTGCGCGGCGGGCTGGCGCTGCTGCTGGCCGTGCTCTTCCCCCTCATCAACCTCGTGCTCTCCACCATGGTCATCGCGCAGATGGTGCTCCGGCAGCGCGACCGGTCCGTCCGCACGCTGATGCTCGCGCTGGGCTTCCTCGGCATCGCGGTCGCGGACAGCAGCCTCATCGGGAGCCTCTCGACGGAGACGTACACCGCGAGCGTCGCCCTGCAGGCGCTCTGGGGCGCCAGCTTCGCGGCGCTCGTCGCCGCCGGCTGCCGGGCACCCGGCGTGCCGGACGGTCGCCCCGACGCCCGCGAGAGCACCCCCGTCCTCGTCACGGCCTCCGGACTGGCGCTGGTCGTGCTGGTGCTGGACCCGTGGACCGCGGTCGGCTGGGTCGTCCGGGTGGTCGCCCTGCTCACTCTCCTCGCCGCCGGCGTCCGCATGACGCTGGCGCTGCGGGAGGCGCGAGGCGCCGCCGAGGCCATGCGCCTGTCGCTCACGGACGAGCTCACCGGGCTGCCGAACCGACGCTCGCTGCTCGCGGCCACCGACCGCGCGCTGGAGGCGGGCGGCGCCGTCGGTGTGCTCCTGCTGGACCTCGACGGGTTCAAGGACGTCAACGACAGCCTCGGGCACGCGGCGGGCGACGAGGTCCTCCTCACCCTCGCCCAGCGCCTGCGCCGGCTGCTCCCGCCGAGCGTGCTGGTCGCGCGGCTCGGCGGGGACGAGTTCGCGGTGCTCGCGCCGGGGGCCGACGCGATCCTGCTGCTGGAGACCGCGCAGCGGCTGCGGCAGGCGCTGGCTGCGCCGGTGCGGGTGGACACCATGGACCTGGCCATCGACGCGTCCGTCGGCATCGCGCTGCACGCCACCGGGCCGACCGCGGCGAACGAGCTGCTGCGTCGGGCCGACATCGCCATGTACGAGGCGAAGCAGTCCCGCGTGGGCGCCCTGCTCTTCGACCCGTCCCTGGACGGCCTGGCCGGCGACCGGTTGCGTCGCGGCGAGGAGCTCCGGTACGCCCTGACCCACGACCAGCTGGTGCTGCAGTACCAGCCGCAGGTCGACGCCCGGACGCGGCAGGTCGTCGCGTTCGAGGCGCTGGTGCGGTGGCAGCACCCGCAGGAGGGCCTGCTCGGGCCCGCTGCGTTCCTGCCGGACGTCCGGCGCGTCGGCCTCATGACTGCCCTGACCGAGAAGGTGCTGCTCACCGCCGTGGCCGACCTGCGCCGGTGGCTCGACGCGGGGCTGGACCTGCGGGTGGCGGTGAACTGGGCGCCCGAGGAGGTCGTCGCCGGCGCGCTCGTCCCGACCCTCGTCGCCGCGCTCACCAGCGCCGGCGTCCCCGCCGAGCGGCTCACCGTCGAGGTCACCGAGGACTCCTTCCTCGCGGAGCCGGACCGGGCGCGGCAGGTCCTGCTCCAGCTCCGCAGCCACGGGGTGCAGGTCTCGATCGACGACTACGGCAGCGGCTTCTCCTCCCTGGCCTACCTGCGCGACCTCCCGGTCCAGGAGCTGAAGATGGACCGCTCGTTCGTCGCCCGCGTCGACCAGGACGACCGCAGCCGGCTCATCGTCCAGACGACGACGCAGATGGCGCGCGCGATGAACCTGCGGATGGTCGCAGAGGGCGTGGAGGACGCCGCGGTGGCCGCGGCGCTCCTGCCGCTCGGCGTGGACATCCTGCAGGGCTATCACATCGCCCGCCCGATGCCTGCGGACGAGGTCGGTGCGTGGGTGGCACGGTGGCGCGCGCTCGTGGCGCTGCAGGGCATGCGGCCCGGCACGACCGAGCGCTGAGGCGCGCTGGGCCCGCCGCCGCCCTGCCGCCGCCCTGCCGTCGTCAGACGGTCAGCGGCATGTCGGCGAACTCCTCCGCCCGCCAGCGCACGAGGTCCTCGTCCGTGAACCGGTGGTACCGGAAGTCCTCCAGGTCGGGCACGGCGATGCCGTCGAGCCCGTGCCCCAGCGTGATGAGCCGGTAGGCGTCCGGGAACTCCCGCCGCTGCTGGTCGAAGATCGCGGAGCGCAGCACGTAGACCGGCGTGCTCTGCGGCGACCCCAGGTAGGGGGCGGTGGACGCCCCGGGGAGGGTGCGCGTCACGATGCCGACCGAGTCCAGGAGCCGGCGGACGCGCTCGTCCAGTACAGCCACGAACCCGCTCATGCCGTTGGCGCGGCAGACGTTGACGACGCCGTGGTACAGCGCGAGCGAGAGCCGCGCCGTGTCGTTGGACTGCCGGCGCACACCGATGGTGGCGACGTCCCACGTGGTGTCCAGCTCCGCACCCGCGGCGCGGGCGGACCGGGCGCCGTCGACGTACCAGGGCTCACGGCCGACGTCCGTCAGCGTCTTCAGGCCGGACGACCCGCCGGGCGCGAGGAGGCGGGCCGCCGCGAGCACGTCCCCGTGCTCGTCGGCGATGCACAGGAACGCCGAGCTGTCCTCGTAGGGCCCGTACTCGTCGGCGAGCTGCTCGCGGGTGTTGCCGTACCACCGCAGGAACACCTCGGCCTCGCAGTCGCGTGCCGCCTCGAGGAGGTCGCCGGTGACGTCGAAGTGCAGGGTCAGGGGCGCGGCCATCAGAACTCCTTGTGGACGATCTCGGTCGCCCCGAACCACTCGCGGGTGAGGTCCACGACGGCGGCGGCGGAGAACGGCTTGCAGGCGTACACGTCGACGCTGAAGAAGAGCCGCGGCACGTCCCACGCGTAGAAGTGGGCCCCCGACGTCTCCCAGTGGATCCACCCGGCCCAGCCGTACAGCGGGGACTGGTGGGTGACCGGCTCCAGGAGCGTGATCATGTCGATCGCCTTGGACAGCTCGGAGAGGTAGCCCTTGATGGACTGCTCACCGATGGGTTCGTTGCACAGCCCTTCCACCACCACCCGCTGTCGGCAGATCTCCGGGGCCAGGTCTCGCACGGCGTCTCCGTCCGGTCGTGGGATCCGCGAATGGTCCCCTGACCGGTGAGTATGGCGTGGCCCCAGGACCGCCCGGGTGAAAGTCATCCGAACGGCTCACCGATGTCGCCCGTCTGCCGATGCGCCTCAACCCACCCGCTCGCCCTCCTCCTCGGCCACGGGCACCAGCCGCCGGCTGCGCAGGTCCGCGAGGTGGCCCCGGAGCTCGGCCCGGACCACGGGGAAGAGGAGGTACAGGCCCAGCACGTTGATGAACGCGCAGAGGAACAGCATCGCGTCCGCCAGCCCGATGACGTCGCCCAGCGACAGGACCGTGCCGATCACGGTGAAGCTGACGAAGATGTACTGGAAGATCCGCTCGTTCCGCCGCGTGCGGCCGAAGATCGTCGTGAACGCCTTCTGCGAGTAGTACGCCCACGTGATGAGGGTGGAGAAGGCGAACAGCGCCACGGCCACGGCGAGCACGACAGGGAACCACGGCAGCACGGTCGCGAACGCGTCGGACGTCAGCGTGACGCCGTCGCCGACGGCGGACTCCCCGGCCGCGACGGCCGCCCGGCTGTCGATCCACGACTGCGGCTGCGCGATGACGATGGTCAGGGCGGTCAGGGTGCAGATGACGACCGTGTCGATGAAGGGCTCGAGGAGGCCGACGAAGCCCTCCGTGACAGGGCGTCGCGTCTTGGCGGCGGAGTGGGCGATCGCGGCCGAGCCGATGCCTGCCTCGTTGGAGAAGGCGGCACGCTGGAAGCCGACGATCATCACGCCGACGATGCCTCCGGCCACGCCCTCGGGGTCGAACGCGCCCTCGACGATCGAGCGCAGACCGGGCAGGACCTTCTCGAGGTTGCTGAGCACGACCGTCAGGCAGGCGAGGACGTAGAGGATCGCCATCGCCGGGACGAGCTTGCTGGTGACCCGGGCGATCGACTGGATCCCGCCGATGATGACGAGGCCGGCGCCGACGGCGAGGGCGATGCCGAACAGCAGCGCGGCGCCGTCGTTGCCGAGCGGACCGTCCATGCCGCCCGTGACGTTGCGGGCCTGGGCGAACGTCTGGTTCGCCTGGAACATGTTCCCGCCCGTGAGGCCGAAGAAGAAGATGGCGAAGGCGAAGACGACGGTGAGGGCACGCGCCGGGATGCGCCCGAACCGCGCGAAGGCGATGGGCAGGTAGCGGAACGGGCCGCCCGTCACGGTGCCGTCCTCGTGCTCCTCCCGGTACTTCACACCGAGGGTGCACTCGACGAACTTGGTGGCCATGCTGAGCAGACCGGCGACGATCATCCAGAACGTCGCCCCCGCACCGCCGATCGTCACGGCGATGGCGACGCCGGCGATGTTGCCGAGGCCCACGGTCCCGGAGACGGCGGAGGCGAGCGCCTGGAAGTGGGTCACCTCACCGGGGTCGCTGGCCCGCGAGTACTTGCCGCGGACCAGGGCGAGGGAGTGCCCGAAGCCGCGGACCTGGATGAGCCGGAGCGCGATCGTGAAGAACAGGGCGCCCGTGATGAGCCACGCGACGAGGACGGGAAAGGTCACGCCCAGGACGGTGACCTCCGCGAAGATGACCGAGCCGAACGCCGACGCGATGGGCGCGAACGCCTCGTTGATGGCGGTCTCGACGTCGCGGACCCAGGAGGTGGACGGCTCGGCGGCCGCCGCGCTGATCATGACCATTGGGGAATCCCATACCTACCGGTGGGGAACAGGCAACCTGGACGGCGACACGGCGGCGTGCTCCGGCATCCTCTCGGCGCGCCCACGGCCGGCGTCGTCGCAGGTCGCTCCCCGAAGAGCGTGGATGTTTGTGCTGTGGCGCCGGTCACAGTCAGGGTGTCCACATCGCGGGACGAAGGGAACCGACATCCGGCCGCGCCGCCAACCCGCCCACGTCGGTGACGTCGACAGGGGCGCCAGCTGACCGGCGGCGTCGTGGCGAGCAGGCCGATGCCGAGCGACCCGACGAGCGACCCGACCGCGAGCGCACGAGCGAGCGTCCGACGCCCGTGGCCGTTCGCCCAGCCGTCGAGCCCGGCGGCGAGCATCACCAGGACGAACGCCGTCAGCTAGCCCGCGAGGAGGCGGCCGTAGCCGGGCTCCGCGAGCGAGGCGAGCGTCAACCCCTGGTGCCACGCGAGCGCGACCTCGGTGGCCACCTGTAGCGGCACGAGCGCGACGACGGTCACCCTTCCGAGCCGCAGGCCGAGCGAGCGCATCAGGTCTGCCCGGTCGGCGGGACGGAGGTGCCGTCGGACCAGCGGCAGCTCGAAAGTGGAGACGGTCAGCTGACCTCTCAGCCACGCCACGGCGCCGAGCACATGAAGGAACCGCACGAAGGCCCAGGGACCCAGCTCTCCGCCCACTAGGGCTCTGTTGCGGCGATGTCGCGTGCGATCGGATTGAACGCCTGGTTGAGCGTTGCGAGCTCGGAGCCGAAAGCGGGCTCCTGCTGCGGACTGCGTCGTTCCCCTCCGGGACGCACGAGAGGCTCAGCTGAAGCCGGGGCGGCTCAGAGCGTCGAGCGATAGCATGAGCGCCTCAGCACCGCCGACGGGTCGCGAGGCCACGATGGTCAGCCGGACTTCAAACCACACGATGGCGGCCTCGCGGCGGGACATCGCATTCGCCGCCTCGACGTCGGCCGTGGCGACCGTGCTCGTGTTCGCGCCGGAGTTCTTCCGTGACCCGTCCGCTACGCAGAGCGCCCCTGCGGTGACCCTGATCTGGCTCCTCGCCGTGCTGACGGCAGCGCCCGTGGTCGCACACGTTGTCGCTCGGCGCAGACCTGCGGTCGGCGCCGGTGGGGCCGTGCTCGTGGGCCTCCCGCAACTACCGCTCGTGGTCGCGCTCGTGATGCTGGACGTCTGGTTCGACGTCCGTAGCGGGTACCTACTCGCTGGCTCGGGTGAAGAGGCGATGTCCTACGGGATCGGCGCGACGGTCGCAACGGTCGTCGGAACCGTGCTGGCCGGGCTCGTCGCGTTGTCGAGCTGGTGGGGTGCCGGACGCGAGTCACCGCCCCGCAGCAGGGATCTCTCCACACCGTCCCTTTGACATTGCCTAAGGCCACCCCGGATCAGGCCCAGGGCCCGGGGGCGGACCTCGTCGCCCGGTCGTTGATCACTCTCGAGGCGCTGACCTACGACCGACCGTCAACCACGTGGGTCTCCTGGCGGAGGGTTACGACCCGGTCGCGGGGGAGATGCTCGGGAACGTTCCGCAGGCCCCTCCCAATCGGGCTGGTGAACGCAGCGCGGCTGCTCGACGGGTACGAAGTCGGCTCGCGGCCTTCACCTCGGGTCAGGCCCCTCGAGGATCTTCTTGAGCAGGACGAGGTCCTTCGCGTTCGCCCGGCGCATCGCCGCGGCCACGAGCGGTGCACTGAGCCGGGCGAAGCCGGCCGGCTCGCCGCGGTTCCGCAACGTCATACGGGTCCGCTGCTCGTCAAGGGCCTCCCACTCGTACGTGGTCTCCATCGGGAAGGGGCCCTCCGCCGTGCTAATGACCAGCCTGCGCCGACGCACCAGCTCGACGACCTCGTACGTGTACAGGAGGTCGCGGCCGAGGAACGACGCACGGAAGGTCAGGAGCGATCCGACGGCGACCGGGGGCGAGGTCTGCCACTCGACGGAGGAGATGTTGGCGTACCACGCGGGGGCGTTCGTCGGGTCACCCGCGTAGTCCGCGACAACCGCGACGGGCCGCCCGATCGTCATGGTGCTGGAGACGTCGACGCTCATGCGTGCTCCTCGTCCTGGGGGTGCTGGCGCTCAGGACCCACTCTCCCCGTCCTGCGGCCATCACAGTACGAGGAACTGGTCAGGGCAGGGCGGCGCAGACGCGTGGGCGCGGCAGCTCGAAAGCCATGCCGTCCACTCCTTCATGACGCCGCCGCCGAGGCGACGGCGACCGCCATCCTGGGTGGGGAGCGTGGTGTGGGCCATCACACACGCGTCAAGGTTGGGTATGGCTGCACGTTTGGCTACATCTCGGGGCCCAGAGACCAGAAGGGCCGCCCCGGATCGCTCCGGAACGGCCTCTGAACTGCCTTGTTGCTGGTGGGCGATACTGGGATCGAACCAGTGACCTCTTCCGTGTCAGGGAAGCGCGCTACCGCTGCGCCAATCGCCCGTGGGCTCGCGCCCGGTCTGCTGCGAGGTGGAGACGGGATTCGAACCCGTGTATACGGCTTTGCAGGCCGCTGCCTCGCCTCTCGGCCACTCCACCGTAGGTTCAATGCCTCGGCCGGGCTGTACCCCGACACGGGAATGTCGCCTCCGAGCGGACGACGGGATTCGAACCCGCGACCCTCACCTTGGCAAGGTGATGCTCTACCAACTGAGCCACGTCCGCGCTGCACCGGCCGGGTCTCCCCGGCGCTGTGCGGCGTTGAGGACTCTAACCGAACGCCGCCGGGAACGTCCAACTCGGCCCGACCCGTCGGCGCGGCTCCGAGCCCGTCACGAGCCGCCGCGTCGGCCGCGCGACAGCCCCATGACCAGCGACGCGTCCCTCGACCCGCCGCTACCGTGGCCGGGTGCGGCGGACGGGTGCGGCGGGCGGCAGGGCGTGGTTCGCCGGCGTCGAGGCGATCGGGGCGGTCGAGAGCACCGACCTCGCCGTCGACGACGCGCCGCTGCGCCGTGGGGGCTTCTGGGCGGTCGTCGGGGAGTTCGAGGGCCCGGTGCGGGCCTGGCGGTTCGAGGACGTGCGGCACCGCGACGGTCGGTCGGACCCCCCGGAGCATCCGGGGCGGACGACCGGGGCGTGGACCGGACCGCCGGCGTCGGCCTGGACCTCGTCCCTCGACCGCGCGGAGTACTGCCGGCGCGTCGACGTCGTGCGGGAGGCGATCCGCGAGGGCGACGTCTACCAGGTCAACCTCTGCCGGGTCCTCACCGCGCCGCTGCCACCGGTCGACGGACGCGAGCCCGACGCGCACGCACTGGCGGGCGTCCTCGACCGCGGCAACCCCGCGCCGTTCGCGGGCGGCATCCACGTGCCCGCGGGCGGCCCCCTCCCACCGGCGTGGGTGGTCTCGGCATCGCCCGAGCTGTTCCTCCGCGTCGGGGACGGCCGGGTCGCCTCCGGACCCATCAAGGGGACCGCCGTGACGCGGGACGGGCTCACCGACAAGGACCGCGCCGAGAACGTCATGATCGCCGACATGGTCCGCAACGATCTCCAGCGCGTCGGGCTGCCAGGCACCGTCGAGGTGACGGACCTCCTGGCGGTCGAGGACCACCCCGGCCTCGTACACCTCGTCACGACGGTCGAGGCGCGGCTGCGGCCGGGCACCGGCTGGCAGGACCTGCTCGCCGCGACGTACCCCCCGGCGTCGGTCTCCGGCGCACCGAAGCACAGCGCGCTGGAGCACATCCGGCGTGTCGAACCCGTCCGGCGGGGGCCGTACTGCGGCACGATCGGCTGGATCGACGCCGACCGTGGGACCGCTCTGCTGGCCGTCGGCATCCGCGGCTTCTGGTGGCGGCCCGACGACGGCGGCCGGCTCGCCTTCGGCACCGGGGCCGGGATCACGTGGGAGAGCGACCCGGAGAAGGAGTGGCACGAGACGGAGCTCAAGGCCCAGCGGCTGGTGGGGCTGGCGTCGCAGGGGTGAGCCAGGGGCGGGTGAGCAGGAACGCACAGAACGGGAGGCGCGTGGTGGCCGAGAAGGGCAGCGGGACACAGCAGGGGGACGGGCTCGTCGTCTGGGCCGACGGGCGACTCCTGGCGCCGGGGGAGCGGGTGCTCAGCCCGGTCGACCACGGCGTCACGGTCGGCGACGGGGTCTTCGAGACGTGCGGCGTCGTGGACGGTCACGCCTTCGCGCTGACGCGCCACCTGCACCGGCTGCGGGTCTCGGCTCGGGGCCTCGGGCTCGAGGACCCCGACGAGGACCTCGTGCGCACCGCCGTCTCGGCCGTGCTCGAGCGCGCCCCTGGCGCCGGTCGCCTCCGGATCACGGTGACGGCGGGGCTGGGACCGCTGGGATCGGGACGGACGCCCGGCGAGCCGCAGACCGTCGTCGTCGTCGCCGGACCCGGGGGCGCGACGGCCCAGCCCACGCCCGCCCGTGCCGTCCGCGCCCCGTGGGTGCGCAACGAGCGGTCCGCGGTCGCCGGCCTCAAGACGACGTCCTACGCGGAGAACGTCGTCGCACTGGCCCGCGCGACCGCCCAGGGCGCCGACGAGGCGCTCCTGGCGAACACCGTCGGCGGGCTGTGCGAGGGCACCGGCAGCAACGTCTTCGTCGAGGTCGGCGACGAGATGCTCACCCCAGCGCTGTCGTCGGGGTGCCTCGCCGGGATCACGCGCGCCCTCGTGCTCGAGTGGGCGGCCGACGCCGACCTCCCCGTGCGGGAGGCGGCACCTGGCGAGCTGCCGTGGTCGGTGCTCGAGGACGTCGTGGCGAGGGGGAGCGGCCTCGCGCTCACCGGCTCGGTGCGCACCGCCGTCCCCGTCGTGGCGCTCGACGGCGTCGCGCTCGAGGTCTCGCCGCTCACCCAGCAGGTCGTCGACCTCTACGCCGCCCGCGCGGCGGACGACGTCGACCCCTGACGCCCGCTCAGGCGTCGAGGAGGGTGACGATGAGGCGCGAGATCTCGTCCTCCATGACCGGACCCTCGGAGCCGAACGGCACCAGCGCGACCGTGGCCGCGACGAACCGCACGAACGGCTCGGCCGGCCCGGCGAGGAGCGCGTCGCCCTCGACACCGCTGAGCCCGACGAGCAGGTAGGCCGGGTCCTCGTCGCGCCAGATCCGCACGTCGCCGGTCCCCGCCGGCGCCGCCGCGTCAGCGAGGAGGCCGTGCGCGATGAGCTCGCGCCCGATGAGCCACGTGGACGTCGAGCTGGTGCCGCGGAACACGATGCGCACCGTGTACGGGTCGGCGGGCGCGAAGTGCAGCTCAGCGCTCACCGGCAGGACGCTGGCGTCCGGAAGCACCAGGTGCATCGGGACGACCTCGCAGACGTCTCGTGCGTGCTCGGCCATCCTCACCACCCCTCCCCGCTCCTCGTGGGCCCGTCCGTCGCCCTCGTGGTCTCATCGGCAGGCATGTCCGCCGTGTTCGGCAAACCGCCGTCGATTCGCTACGATCGTCGACGCGTCCCCGGGTGACCGGCCGGGCGTGAGGGCGATTGGCTCAGTGGTAGAGCGCCTCGTTCACACCGAGGAGGTCACTGGTTCGAACCCAGTATCGCCCACCTGATCTTCACACCGGGATCCCCCGAACGGACCCAACCCTTCCCGCCCCGGTCGCGACCACCGTCTGCGCAGGTCACAGGCACGCGCGGGGCTGAGTCTCACCCGCGAGCGGAGCAACCGCGCGCCGCGGTGTCACTCGACTGGCTCAGTGCCCTCCACGGCGACCACCGGGTCGGGGCGGCGGCGCGTGCGCGCCCGGCGCGGGTGCCCCGCGTCGGTACGATCGTCGGGCCGTCCAGACCGAGGAGAGCACGTGCCACAGATCACCCTGACCGCCGATGGTGTCGAACGGACGCTGGAGGACGGCACCTCGGGGACGGACCTCTACCGCGACCGCCGCGACGTCGTCGTCATGCGCGTCGACGGCGAGCTCGTCGACCTCGGGACCCCGCTGGCGGCGGGTGCGGACGTCGAGGCCGTGACCATCGACTCCCCGGACGGTCTCGCGGTGCTGCGGCACTCCACGGCCCACGTCCTCGCCCAGGCGGTCCAGCAGCTGCACCCGCAGGCACGCCTCGGCATCGGCCCGCCCGTGACGGACGGCTTCTACTACGACTTCGACGTCGACACGCCCTTCACCCCCGAGGACCTCAAGGCTCTCGAGAAGGTCATGCAGCGCATCGTCAAGGAGGGCCAGACCTTCCGACGCTGGGAGCTGTCCGACGACGAGGCGCGCGCCGAGCTCTCTGACGAGCCGTACAAGCTCGAGCTCATCGGCATCAAGGGGTCGGCCGCGTCGACCGAGGGCGCGGCCGTCGAGGTCGGCCAGGGCGGTCTGAGCATCTACCAGAACCTGCGCCGTGACGGCTCCGTGGCGTGGCAGGACCTGTGCCGCGGGCCGCACCTGCCCAGCACCCGGCTCATCGCCAACGGGTTCCAGCTGACGCGCACCGCCGCGGCCTACTGGCGCGGCTCGGAGAAGAACCCGCAGCTGCAGCGCGTCTACGGCACCGCGTGGCCCACGAAGGACGAGCTCAAGGCCTACCTCGAGCGCGTCGCGGAGGCCGAGCGGCGCGACCACCGCCGGCTCGGCACCGAGCTCGACCTGTTCTCCTTCCCGGAGGAGCTCGGCTCGGGCCTGTCGGTGTTCCACCCGCGAGGCGGCATCGTGCGGATGGAGATGGAGGACTACTCGCGGCGCAAGCACGTCGCGGCCGGGTACTCCTTCGTCAACACCCCGCACATCACGAAGTCGCGGCTGTACGAGGTGTCCGGTCACCTGGACTGGTACGCGGACGGCATGTTCCCGCCGATGCACGTCGACGCGGAGCTCGCTGAGGACGGCACGGTCCGCAAGCCGGGGCAGGACTACTACCTCAAGCCGATGAACTGCCCCATGCACAACCTGATCTTCGCCTCGCGCGGCCGCTCGTACCGCGAGCTCCCGCTGCGCCTGTTCGAGTTCGGCAGCGTGTACCGGTACGAGAAGTCCGGCGTGGTGCACGGCCTCACCCGGGTCCGCGGCATGACCCAGGACGACGCCCACATCTACTGCACGCGCGACCAGATGCATGACGAGCTCACGCGGACGCTCCGGTTCGTGCTCGAGCTCCTCAAGGACTACGGCCTGGACGACTTCTACCTCGAGCTGTCCACGCGCAACCCCGAGAAGTCGGTCGGCTCCGAGGAGATCTGGGAGGAGGCGACGGCGACCCTCCGCGAGGTCGCGCGCGCCTCGGACCTCGAGCTCGTCGACGACCCGGGCGGTGCCGCGTTCTACGGCCCGAAGATCTCCGTCCAGGCCAAGGACGCGATCGGGCGGACGTGGCAGATGTCGACGATCCAGCTGGACTTCAACCTGCCGGAGCGGTTCGAGCTCGAGTACACCGCGCCGGACGGCAGCCGGCAGCGCCCGGTGATGATCCACCGGGCCCTGTTCGGCTCGATCGAGCGGTTCTTCGGCGTGCTTCTGGAGCACTACGCGGGGGCCTTCCCCGCCTGGCTGGCACCGGTCCAGGTCGTCGCCGTCCCGGTGGCGGAGCCGTTCAACGACTACCTCGCCGACGTCGTCGCCCGGCTGCGCGCCGAGGGCATCCGCGCGGAGGTCGACCTGTCCGACGACCGGTTCGGCAAGAAGATCCGCACCGCGAGCACGCAGAAGGTGCCGTTCGTCCTCATCGCCGGAGGCGAGGACGTGGCCGCCGGTGCCGTCTCCTTCCGGTACCGCGACGGCCGCCAGGACAACGGCGTGCCGGTCGACGAGGCGGTCCGCCGGGTGGTCGACGCCGTCCGCACGCGCGCGCAGGTCTGACCGTGGCGGACCGGGGGAGCGACGGGGGCGGCGCGGACCTCCAGGACGCCGGTGACCTCGCGGGGGAGCCGGACGGCTTCGGGCGGCTGTGGACGCCGCACCGCATGGTCTACATCGGCGGCCAGGACAAGCCGAGCGACGCCGGTGAGGCGACCTGCCCGTTCTGCCGTGCCGCCGCGACGGACGACGACGCCGCGGCGCTCGTGGTGGCCCGCGGGCGCACGTGCTTCGCGGTGCTCAACCTGTACCCGTACAACTCCGGGCACCTCATGCTCGTCCCGTACCGCCACGTCGCGGACTACACGGAGCTCACCGAGGCGGAGGTGTCGGAGGTGTCGGCCCTGACCCGCACCGCGATGGGGGTCCTGCGGGAGGTGATGGCGCCGCACGGGTTCAACCTGGGGATGAACCAGGGCGCTGTCGCGGGGGCGGGCATCGCGGCCCACCTGCACCAGCACGTCGTCCCGCGGTGGGCGGGGGACAGCAACTTCCTCCCCATCGTCGCGCGCACCAAGGCCATGCCGGAGCTGCTCGGGGACACGCGTGAGCGGCTCGCGGCGGCCTGGCCCACCGACGGGACGGACGCCTGATGCGCCGGCTCCGCAGGGTCGTCGCGCGCGTGGTCGACCCCGTCGCGGACGCGCTGCTGCGCGCCGGCGTCTCGCCCGACGCCGTGACGGTGCTCGGGACCATCGGCGTCGTCGTCGCCGCGCTGAGCCTCTACCCGCTCGGCCACCTCTTCGTCGGCACGCTGGTCATCACCGTGTTCGTCCTGTCGGACCTGCTCGACGGGACGATGGCGCGCCGGTCCGGCCGGACCAGCAGCTGGGGCGCCTTCCTCGACTCGACCCTCGACCGCTTCGGCGACGGCGCGATCTTCGCCGGACTGGTGCTGTACCTGGCCGAGCGCGGGGACGACCCGGTCGGCGCCGTGCTGGCCCTCGCCTGCCTGGTGCTCGGCTCGATCGTGCCCTACGCCCGGGCGCGCGCCGAGGGGCTCGGGATGCGCGCGGACGTCGGGATCGCCGAGCGCGCGGACCGGCTCGTCGTCGTGCTGACGACGACGGCGTTCGTCGGCCTCGGCCTGCCCTCGGCCGTCCTCACCGTCGTCCTCGGCGTGCTGGCGCTGGCCAGCCTCGTCACGGTCGTGCAGCGCGTCGTGCACGTGCGGCGCCAGTTCCTCGCCGCCGGCGGATCGGCGACCACGCCGTGAGCCGCGGGATCGACACGGCGCGCCTGCTGCCGGCCGGCTGGCACCTCGCGTCGCGCCTGCCGGAGCCGGTCGTGCGCGGCGCGATGCACGTCGCGGCGGACGTCGCGTGGCTCCGGCACGGCGCGGGGGTCCGGCGCCTCGAGGCCAACGTCCGGCGCGCCCGGCCCGGCGCGTCCCCGCGTGAGCTGCGCCGCCTGAGCCGCGCCGGCATGCGCTCCTACCTGCGCTACTACGCCGAGACCTTCACCCTCGCGCGGCTGCCCTGGGAGACGATGCAGGCCCGGGTGCGCGCCGAGGGCCTGGAGAACCTGCGACCGCTGCTGGAGGACGGGACGAGCCTGGTGCTCGCGCTGTCCCACCAGGGGAACTGGGACCTGGCGGGCGCGTGGGCGACCCGTGCCCTCGCTCCCGTCCTCACGGTCGCCGAGCGGCTCGAGCCCGCCGAGGTGTTCGAGGAGTTCGTCCGCCTGCGGGAGGGGATCGGCCTGCGGATCCTGCCGCTGGACGACGGCGGCCAGGTGTTCCGGGAGCTGGTCCGGGCGGTGCGCGGCGGCGGGCTGCTCGTCCCGCTGCTCGCGGACCGGGACCTCACCGCGCGCGGGGTCGAGGTGGACCTGTTCGGCGAGCGCGCCCGGGTCGCGGCCGGACCGGCGGCGCTGGCCGTCACCACCGGCGCGCCGCTCCTGCCCGTCACGGTCCAGCACGAGCGGCTGCGCGGGGCGCGACGCCGGGCGGCCGGCTCGCGGTGGGGCGTCGTCATCCGTTTCCACGCTCCTGTCTCCGTGCCCGAGGGGACCGACCGGACGGCCCGTGTCGCGGCGCTGACCCAGGCGTGGGTGGACGTGCTGGCGGCCGACATCGCCGCGGACCCCACGCAGTGGCACATGCTGCAGCGCGTGTTCGTGGCCGACCTGGACCCGAGCCGCTACGCGGCGCTCACGCAACCGGGGGCCGACACGTGATCGACCGGTCCCTGAGGATCGGGATCGTGTGCCCGTACTCGTTCGACGTGCCCGGGGGTGTCCAGTTCCACGTCCGGGACCTCGCGCACGCGCTCGAGGCGCGGGGGCACACCGTCTCGATCCTCGCGCCCGCCGACGACGACACCCCCGTCCCGGTGCAGATGACGACCGCGGGCAGGTCCGTCCCGGTCCGCTACAACGGGGCCGTCGCGCGGATGACGTTCGGTCCGCTCAGCGCGGCCCGTGTCCGTCGCTGGCTGGCGGCCGGCGACTTCGACGTGCTGCACCTGCACGAGCCGGTGACGCCGAGCCTGGGGATGCTGGCGCTGTGGATCGCGGAGGGACCGATCGTCGCGACGTTCCACACCGCGCTCATCCGGTCCCGTGCCCTGCAGATGGCCTACCCCGTGGTCCGGCCCAGCCTGGAGAAGATCTCGGCGCGCATCGCGGTCTCGGAGGACGCCCGGCGGACGCTCGTGGAGCACCTCGGCGGCGACGCCGTCGTCATCCCCAACGGGGTGTTCGTCGACCCGTTCGAGCGGGCGCAGCCGGACCCCCGCTGGACCGGCACCCCGCAGGCGCCGACGATCGCGTTCCTGGGCCGGCTCGACGAGCCCCGCAAGGGGCTGCCCGTCCTCACCTCCGCGGTCCCGCAGGTGCTGGCCGCGCACCCGGGCGCACGGTTCCTCGTCGCCGGGCGGGGCGACACGGGGGCTGCGGAGGCCCGGGAGGCGCTCGGGGAGCACGCCGGGTCCGTCGAGTTCCTCGGCGGGATCACCGACGAGGAGAAGGCCGCGCTGCTGCGGTCGGTCGACGTGTACGTCGCGCCCCAGACCGGCGGCGAGAGCTTCGGCATCGTCCTGGTCGAGGCGATGAGCGCCGGGACCGCGGTCGTGGCGAGCGACCTGGGGGCGTTCCGGCGCGTCCTGGACGACGGCAACGCCGGCGTGCTCTTCCGGACCGGGGACGGCGACGACCTCGCGCGGACCCTGGTCCGCGTCGTCGAGGACCCGGCGCTGCGCGAGCGCGTGGTCGGGCGTGGCTCGCAGGTCGTGCGCCGGTACGACTGGTCGACCGTCACCGAGCAGGTGCTCACGGTGTACGAGACGGTCCTGTCGGGCGTCGGACCCCGGGTCCGCGTGGGCGAGGACCCGCGTTCCCGGCGGACCCGCTGGGCCGGCCTGCGGGGTGACCGATGACGTGGTCCGAGGTCGCGGTGGTCGTCGTCGCCGCGCTGCTGCTGCTGGTGTGGTTCGTGTGGCTCGCCGCCAACCGGCTGGACCGCCTGCACCGCAAGGTGGCCTCGTCCCGCCAGGCGCTGGACCACCAGCTCGTCCGGCGGGCGTCGGCCGCGGCCGAGATCGCCGCCGCGGGCGTCCTGGACCCGGCGAGCAGCGTCCTGCTCGCCGATGCCGCCTGGTCGGCGCTGGCGGTCGGCGGTCGCGGTGACGGCGAGCTGCTCGGGGTGACCCCGCACCCGCCGGGTGACCCGTGCGAACGACTTCCCGGCGCGCGCGAGCGGGAGGTCGCGGAGAGCGACCTGTCCCTCACGCTGCGGACGGCCCTCGCGGACCCGGACGAGGTGCGCGCGCTCGACGCCGACGAGCTCGTCGGTGAGCTCCTCACCTCCCTGGCGGCGTCCTGGTACCGCGTCCAGCTCGCGCGCCGCTTCCACAACGAGGCGGTCGCCCAGACGCAGCGGGTCCGTCGCAAGGCGCTCGTGCGGGTGCTGCGGCTGCACGGCCGCGCGGCCATGCCGCGGACGGTGGAGATCGACGACGACTGGCCGGACGGGCTGCCCCGCCCGGGGCACGTCGGATGAGCGGAGCCGGCCCGACGGCGCCGTGGCTCCCGCCGCCCGTCCCGGTGGACGCGCGGCGCTCCCGTCCCGGCGTCGGCACCGTCCTGGCCGCCGTCGTCCTCGGTGTGCTGACGCTCGTGGCGGTCGGTCTCGTCGGCTTCATGGTGGGGCCGCCCGCGTTCCCTGTCGCGACCGTCCTGGCCCTCGTCCCGCTCGCCGCGGTGCTCGGCACCGTGCTGTGGGTGGACCGGTGGGAGCCCGAGCCGTGGCCGGCTCTGGCGGTCGCCTTCGGCTGGGGCGCGTCGGTGTCCGTGCTCGTCGCGCTGGTGATCAACTCCGGGGCGCAGACGGCGCTGCTCGTCGTCGGCCTGGACGACCTGCGCGCCGGTGCGCTGACGGCGACCGTCGTCGCGCCCGTCGTCGAGGAGGGCATCAAGGCCCTCGGCGTGCTGCTCCTCTTCCTCGTGTGGCGGCGCTGGTTCGACGGACCGGTGGACGGCGTCGTGTACGCCGCGACCGTCGCGGCGGGCTTCGCATTCGTGGAGAACATCCTCTACTTCGGGCAGGCCGTCTCGGAGTCGGCGGCGGTCGCCGACGGCGGCGAGGCCGTCGCCGTCGTCTTCGTCCTGCGTGCCGTGATGTCCCCGTTCGCCCACGTCGTCTTCACGGCCGCGGTCGGGCTGGCGCTCGGCTGGGCCGCGCGCCGGTCGGCCGGGGCGTGGATCGGCGCGTTCGTCGGGGGACTGGTCGTCGCCGTGGCCCTGCACGCGCTGTGGAACGGCTCGGCGACCCTCGGTACCGATGCCTCGTTCGTCTCGGTGTACGTCACGGTCCAGGTGCCGCTCTTCCTCGCCGCCGTCGGACTCGTGGTGTGGCTGCGGCGGGCCGAGGCGCGCCTCGTGCGCGAGGAGCTCGCCCGGTACGCGGCGGCCGGCTGGCTCGCCCCGCAGGAGCTCCGCATGCTCACCTCGCTGCCGGCGCGGCGCGCCGCTCGCCGGTGGGCGCGCGACCGCGGCGGGGTGCGGGCGGTCGCCGCGATGCGGATGTTCCAGGGGACCGCGTCGAGGCTGGCCCACCACCGCCACCGCGTGGCGACGGACCGGGCCCGGTGGTGGGCCGGACGCGACGACGAGGCGGCGCTGCTGGCTGAGCTGGACCTGCTGAGGCAGGAGCTCCGCCGACGGCTCGCCGTCTAGGATGGGAGGGCCGCGGCGGACGCCGCGACCACCCCCTGCGCACGATGCGCACGCGACGAGCAAGGACTGACGTGCCGACCGAGAACACCGAGAGCACCCCGAACGTCATCGGCACCGCGAAGGTGAAGCGCGGCATGGCCGAGATGCTCAAGGGTGGCGTGATCATGGACGTGGTCACCGCCGAGCAGGCGCGCATCGCCGAGGACGCAGGCGCCGTCGCCGTCATGGCGCTGGAGCGCGTGCCGGCGGACATCCGCGCCCAGGGCGGCGTCGCGCGGATGAGCGACCCGGACCTCATCGACCAGATCATCGGGACCGTGTCGATCCCGGTCATGGCGAAGGCGCGGATCGGGCACTTCGTCGAGGCGCAGGTGCTGCAGTCGCTCGGCGTCGACTACGTCGACGAGTCCGAGGTGCTGACCCCGGCGGACTACGCCCACCACATCGACAAGTGGCAGTTCACCGTGCCGTTCGTGTGCGGTGCGACGAACCTGGGGGAGGCGCTGCGCCGCATCACCGAGGGCGCGGCGATGATCCGCTCCAAGGGCGAGGCCGGTACCGGCGACGTGTCGAACGCGACGACCCACATGCGCACGTTGCGGCAGCAGATCAAGGCCCTCACGGCGCTTCCGGAGGACGAGCTGTTCGTCGCCGCGAAGGAGCTGCAGGCGCCGTACGAGCTCGTCAAGGAGGTCGCGGCGACGGGCAAGCTCCCCGTGGTGCTCTTCACCGCGGGCGGGATCGCGACCCCCGCCGACGCCGCGATGATGATGCAGCTCGGCGCCGAGGGCGTGTTCGTCGGCTCCGGCATCTTCAAGTCCGGCAACCCCGCCGAGCGCGCGGCCGCGATCGTCAAGGCGACCACCTTCTACGACGACCCCGACGTCATCGCGAAGGTCTCCCGCGGTCTGGGCGAGGCCATGGTCGGGATCAACGTCGAGGAGGTCCCGGCCCCGCACCGCCTCGCCGAGCGCGGCTGGTGAGGCCGGAGGCCTGGCCACAGGGCCCGGCCGGCGACGGCTCGCCCGGACCCACCCAGCTCGGGCCCGACTGGGTCGTGGGTGAGGACGGCGTGCCGTTCCGCCGTGGCGCCCGCGTCATCCTGCTCGACGAGCACGACCGGGTGCTGCTCGTGCGCGGTCACGACGTCGACCAGCCGGAGCGGACGTGGTGGTTCACCGTCGGCGGTGGCATCGACGCGGGGGAGTCGGCGCACGACGCCGCCGCTCGGGAGCTGTTCGAGGAGACGGGGCTGCGGGTCGCCGCGAGCGACCTCGTCGGCCCCGTCCTCCGGCGACGCGCCGTCTTCGACTTCTGGCGCCGCACGGTCCGTCAGGACGAGGAGTTCTTCCTCGCCCGGGTCACGCGCCCCGAGGCCGTCACGACGGCCGGGTGGACCGACGTGGAGCGCGGGTTCATGGACGAGGTGCGCTGGTGGCACCTCGACGAGCTGGATCAGGTGCGTGAGGAGATCTTCCCCGCGCCGCTCGTCTCGGTCGTCAGGGCTCTGCTCGGCGGCTGGGACGGCGTGACGAGGGTGCTGCCCGACCAGGCGTGACGCCCGCGGTCGTCGCGTGCGCCGGCGCGGTCAGGTGACCGTCGCCCGGTCGCGGTGCGCACTCTCCTCGCCACGGTCGAGCACCGCCCGCGCCTCCAGTGCCGCCCGGAGCATCTGGGCGTGGGACAGGTAGGGCGCCGCCACGCCGAGGCGGGCGAGCCCGGGCTCCCGGTAGTCGCCGACGACGCCGCGGGCGATGAGCGCCTGGACGAGGCCGTACGCCCGCGGGTGAGCGACGCTGACGTGGGAGCCGCGGCGCGCGTCGTCGCGCGGCGTCACGAGCTCGGCCTCGGGCACGAGGGCGCCGAGCGCGTCGGCGAGGAAGCCGGTGAGCGAGAGGGACCTGGCGCGGACGGCCTCGATCGGCAGGTCGTCGAAGAGGTCCAGGGCGGCGTCGAGCGCGAGCAGCGACAGCATCGGCGGCGTGCCGATCCGGGCGCGCGCGACGCCGTCGGCGAAGCGGTGCTCCGCCGCCATCGCGAACGGCTCGGCGTGGCCGTTCCAGCCCTGCACCGGCGGGCGGTAGTCGTCCTGGTGGCGGCGGGCCACGTACGTGAACGCCGGCGCGCCCGGCCCGCCGCACAGGTACTTGTACCCGCAGCCGACGGCGAGGTCGACGCCGTGCTCGTCCAGACCGACGGGCACCGCCCCGGCGGTGTGGCTGAGGTCCCACAGCGCGAGGGCACCGGCGACGTGCGCGGCACCGGTGATGCCGGGCAGGTCCCACAGCTCGCCCGTGCGGAAGTCGACGTGCGACAGGACGACGACGGCGACGTCGTCCCCGCGCCGGCGCAGCAGGTCCGGCACGTCCGGCGGCGAGGCATGCAGCACCTCCAGGCCGTGCTCGGCGGCGAGCCCCGCGACGACGTAGAGGTCGGTCGGGAAGGACGCCGGGTCCGTCACGACGGCACGGCGGCCCGGACGCAGGCGCAGGGCGGCGCCGAGCGTCTGGTGCAGGGCGACGGTCGTGGAGTCGCCGACGACGACCTGGCCCGGCGCCGCACCCACGAGCGGGGCGATCCGGTCGCCCACGCGGGTCGGCGCGTCCCACCACCCGTGGACGTTCCAGGACGTGACGAGGTCGGCACCCCACTGGCGGCGGACGACGTCGGCGAGCACCGCGGGGACGTGCCGCTGCAGCGCGCCGAGGGAGTTGCCGTCGAGGTACACGACGCCCTCGGGGAGGGTGAAGCGGTCGCGGCGGTCCGTCGAGGCGTGCGCGTCGTCGAGCTCGGCGGCGCGCACGGCCAGGGCGTCGACGACGTCGTCGTGGGCGGTCATGACCGGAGGATAGGAGACGGCGGGCCGTAGGATCGTCGGCCGTGACCCCGGCCGACTCCTCCCGTCCCCCCACGCTCGGCGTCCTCGCGCTGCAGGGCGACGTGCGCGAGCACCGAGCGGCGCTGGAGGCGTCCGGCGCGCGCACCGTCGCCGTGCGACGCGAGAGCGAGCTGGCCGAGGTGGACGGGATCGTCGTGCCCGGCGGGGAGTCGACCACCATCGAGAAGCTCCTGCGGACGTTCGGGCTCTTCCAGCCGCTGCAGGACGCGGTGCGCGGCGGGCTGCCGGCGTACGGGTCGTGCGCCGGGATGATCCTCCTCGCGGACCGCCTGGCCGGCGGTGCGCCGGGGCAGGCCACGATCGGCGGCCTGGACGTCACGGTCCGCCGGAACGCGTTCGGCCGCCAGGTCGACTCCTTCGAGACGGACCTCGTCGTCGACGGCGTCGAGGACAGCGTCGAGCGGCCCGTGCACGCGGTGTTCATCCGGGCGCCCTGGGTCGAGGAGGTGGGGCCGGGCGTGCAGGTCCTCGCCCGCGTGGGCAGCGGGGAGGCCGCCGGTAGGATCGTGGCGGTGCGCGAGCGCGACGTCATGGCGACCTCCTTCCACCCGGAGATCACGGGGGACCTGCGTCTGCATCGCCTGTTCGTCCAGATCGTCTCCGAGCGTGGTTGAGGGGTACGGGTATGTCGGGTCACTCCAAGTGGGCCACCACGAAGCACAAGAAGGCCGTCGTCGACGCGCGGCGCAGCAAGCTCTTCGCGAAGCTCATCAAGAACGTCGAGGTGGCGGCCCGCGTCGGCGGCGGTGACCCGGCCGGCAACCCGACCCTCTTCGACGCGATCCAGAAGGCCAAGAAGTCCTCGGTCCCGAACGACAACATCGACCGCGCGGTCAAGCGGGGATCCGGCCAGGAGGCCGGCGGCGCCGACTACCAGACGATCATGTACGAGGGCTACGGCCCCGGCGGCGTCGCCGTCCTCGTCGAGTGCCTCACAGACAACCGCAACCGCGCCGCCTCCGACGTCCGCGTCGCCTTCACGCGCAACGGCGGCACCATGGCGGACCCCGGCTCGGTGTCCTACCTCTTCTCCCGCCGCGGCGTCGTCGTCGTGCCGAAGTCGGACGGCCTCACGGAGGACGACGTGCTGGCGGCCGTCCTGGATGCGGGCGCCGAGGAGGTCAACGACCTCGGCGAGGCCTTCGAGGTGATGAGCGAGGCGACCGACGTCGTCGCGGTCCGCACGGCGCTGCAGGAGGCCGGGATCGACTACGACTCCGCCGAGGCGCAGTTCGTCCCCGCGACGCAGGTCGAGGTCGACGTCGAGGGCGCCCGCAAGATCCTGCGGCTCATCGACGCGCTCGAGGACAGCGACGACGTCCAGGAGGTCTTCGCGAACTTCGACGCCTCCGACGAGGTCATGGCGCAGCTGGACGACGAGGACTGACACCCCGTCCGCCGCCGGCGGGCGCGTCGGTGCCGCCCGGCGCGCGCGAGGCTGGGAGACTGGCCCGGTGCGCGTGCTGGGAGTGGACCCCGGGCTGACCCGGTGCGGACTCGGCGTCGTCGAGTCGGCACCCGGACGCCGGGTGCACCTCGTCGAGGTCGGCGTGGCCCGCTCGGACGCGGACGCGGACCCCGCCGAGCGCCTGCTCACCATCGGGGCCGAGGTGGAGCGGTGGCTGGACCGGCACCGTCCGGACGGCGTCGCCGTCGAGCGCGTGTTCGCCCAGCACAACGTCCGGACCGTCATGGGCACGGCGCAGGTCTCCGGGGTCGTCATGGTCGCGGCCGCGCGGCGAGGGCTGCCGGTCGTCCTCCACACGCCGAGCGAGGTCAAGGCGGCGGTCACCGGCAACGGTCGCGCACCCAAGGCACAGGTCCAGCTCATGGTGGCGCGCATCCTCGGGCTCGACGCCTTGCCGTCCCCGGCGGACGCGGCGGACGCCCTGGCCCTCGGCATCTGTCACCTCTGGCGCCCGGTCGCGGCGCGGACGTCGGGCACGGCCGCCGGGGAGGTGGCCGCGCCGACGCGGACCACCGCCTCCGCGACCCCCGCGCAGCGCGCGTGGGCGGTCGCCGAGGCAGCGGCGCGGCGCGGACGCTAGGACCCGGCCGGGTGCCGGTGCGCCGTCCGCCCGGACCGTCGGCCGCCTGCTACGGTGACCGCTCGTACAGGTGTTCGGGTCCTGGTGCGCTCGCGTCGCGACGGGCACCGGCCCGTCGAGGGCAGGAGGCGCAGTGATCGCGAGCATCCGGGGACGCGTCCTCGCCGTACGGCTGGACGCCGCCGTGGTCGACGTGGGCGGCGTCGGGATGCTCGCGTACGCGACACCGACGACGCTCGCCGGCCTGCGCGTGGGCGAGGAGGCTCGGCTCGCCTCGACGCTCGTCGTGCGCGAGGACTCGCTGACCCTCTTCGGGTTCGCCGACGACGACGAGCGCGACGTCTTCGAGACGCTCCAGACGGTCAGCGGCGTCGGCCCGCGGCTCGCCCTGGCGATGCTGGCCGTCCACACGCCGGACGCGCTGCGCCGCGCGGTCGCGGGCGAGGACCTCACCGCCCTGCAGCGGGTGCCCGGCATCGGCCGCAAGGGCGCACAGCGCATCGTGCTCGAGCTCACCGACCGGCTCGGCGCGCCGGGCACCACCGACGGCGGGGTGGCCGTCCCGGCCGGTGCGGGCGACCAGCGTGCGCAGGTCGTCGACGCGCTCGTCGGGCTGGGCTGGAACGTCAAGGCCGCCGACGACGCCGTCGCCGCCGTGGTCCCGACGGACCAGACCGTCCACGCGGAGGACGTCTCGGCCGTCCTCCGCGGCGCGCTGCGCGTGCTGGGGGGCGGTCGTGGCTGAGGGGCTCGAGCGCCTGGTGTCGGCCGGTGCCGAGGACGTCGAGCGCGCCGCGGAGGCCGCGCTGCGACCGAAGCGGCTCGACGAGTTCGTCGGCCAGCGCGTCGTCCGCGACCAGCTCGGCCTGGTGCTCGAGGCGGCCCTCGCGCGGGGCCGCGCGCCCGACCACGTGCTGCTGTCGGGCCCTCCCGGCCTGGGCAAGACCACGCTCGCCATGATCATCGCGGCGGAGCTCGGCACCTCGGTCCGGATCACCTCCGGACCCGCCATCCAGCACGCGGGTGACCTCGCGGCCGTCCTCTCCTCGCTGGAGGAAGGGGAGGTGCTCTTCCTCGACGAGATCCACCGCATCGCGCGACCGGCCGAGGAGCTGCTGTACGTCGCGATGGAGGACTTCCGCGTCGACGTCGTCGTCGGCAAGGGCGCGGGCGCCAACGCGATCGGCCTCACCCTGCCGCCGTTCACGGTCGTCGGTGCGACGACGCGGGCCGGTCTGCTCCCGGCCCCGTTGCGGGACCGCTTCGGCTTCACCGGCCACCTGGAGTTCTACGACGACGACGAGCTCGTCCAGGTGCTCGTGCGGTCCGCCGGCCTGCTCGGGGTGGACCTGCACCGCGCGGCGGCGAACGAGATCGCGCGGCGCTCCCGCGGCACGCCGCGTATCGCCAACCGCCTGCTGCGCCGCGTGCGGGACTGGGCGCAGGTCCGCGGCGACGGCACGCTGGACCGGGCGGCGGCGCGTGCCGCCCTGGAGGTCTACGAGGTCGACGAGATCGGCCTGGACCGGCTGGACCGGGCGGTGCTGCACGCCCTCTGCGTCCGCTTCGGCGGGGGACCGGTGGGCCTGACGACGCTCGCTGTCGCCGTCGGGGAGGAGCCGGAGACGGTCGAGACCGTGGCGGAGCCGTTCCTCGTGCGCGAGGGGCTCATGGGCCGGACGCCGCGCGGCCGGGTGGCCACGACCCGGACGTGGCAGCACCTGCACCTGCGCCCGCCGCCCACGGCACCGACGCTCTTCGCCTGAGGCCCGGGGCCCGGGCACCCCGTGTCGAGGGTGCCCCGGTGGGTCCGGCCGCGCCGCTCGGCGCGCGTGACACGGGCGAACGATCGCCGCACCTCCGTCGTTAGACTCGCCGAGGTCACCCCCGGACGAAAGAGACACCATGGAACTGGTCCTGCCCCTCCTGCTCGCCTTCGGCTTCCTCTGGCTCATGACGAGGCGCACGCGGAAGATGCAGAAGGAGGCCGCCTCGTTCCGGGAGAACCTGGCGCCGGGTCAGGAGGTCATGACCGGCTCCGGGCTGTTCGGCACCGTCGTGGCGGTCGAGGCCGACGTCATCACCCTCGAGACGTCCCCGGGCGTGACGAGCCGGTGGCTGCGCGCGGCCATCGCCAAGGTGGTCGAGCCGCCCGTGGTCGACGACGAGCTCGAGGACGACCACGACGACGAGACCGACCGCCCCGTCGGCACCGTTCCGGACGACGCGTCCAGCCTCACCGCGGAGCCGCGCGACCCCGACGACGTCGACCGTCGCTGACGCGCACCACCGGCCCGCCACCAGGAGACCAGCCATGACCGAGGACCAGCTCGTCGAGCGCGTCCGTGAGCTCATCCACGACGTGCCCGACTACCCCGAGCCGGGGGTGGTCTTCAAGGACATCACCCCGCTCCTGGCCGACGGCCCGGTGTTCCGGGCGGTCGTGGACCACATGGCCGGGACGGCCCCGGGTCGGGTGGACCTGGTGGTCGGCATGGAGGCCCGCGGCTTCATCCTCGGTGCGCCCGTCGCCGCAGCGCTCGGCGCGGGCTTCATCCCGGCCCGCAAGGCGGGCAAGCTCCCGCGGGAGACGGTCACGGGCGCCTACGACCTCGAGTACGGCAGCGCCGTGCTGGAGGTCCACGCGGACACCATCGGGCACGGCGCGCGGGTGCTCGTCGTCGACGACGTGCTGGCGACCGGCGGGACCGCCGCCGCGACCGTCGAGCTCATCGGCCGCACCGGCGGGGAGGTCGTGGGGCTGAGCTTCCTCATGGAGCTGACCTTCCTGCACGGGCGGGAGAAGCTGGACGGGCAGCGGCTCGACGTCCTCGTCGGCTTCTGAGCCCCGACCGGCGCGGCGCCGGTCCATGCAGCGCGACTAGAATCGACCGTCTGACCACGGCGGGGAGGTGAGATGGCGACGCACGACGAGACGACCCCGGACGCGACGACCGAGGCCGCGACCGCGACGGTCAAGCGCGGGTCGGACTTCGGCGGCGTCCGGTCCCGCCTCGCGCGCCTCGGGACGCGTACCTCGACGGCCTCGCCGGCCCTGGACCCGCTGCTGCTGGCCGTGCGCGCCAACGACCCGCGCGCCGACCTGTCGGTCCTCGAGCGTGCCTACGAGGTGGCGGAGCGGGCGCACCGGGGCCAGCTGCGGAAGTCCGGCGACCCGTACATCACCCATCCGGTGGCCGTGGCGACGATCCTCGCGGACCTCGGCATGACGCCCCCGACGCTCGCGGCCGCCCTCCTGCACGACACGGTGGAGGACACCGAGTACTCGCTCACCGACCTGCGGCGGGACTTCGGTGACGAGGTGGCGATGCTCGTCGACGGCGTCACGAAGCTCGACAAGGTCACGTACGGCGCGTCGGCGGAGGCAGAGACGGTCCGCAAGATGGTCGTGGCCATGTCCCGCGACATCCGCGTGCTGGTCATCAAGCTGGCGGACCGCCTCCACAACGCCCGGACATGGAAGTTCGTCCCCGTGGCGTCTGCGGAGCGCAAGGCCCGCGAGACCCTCGAGATCTACGCACCGCTGGCCCACCGTCTCGGCATGAACACGATCAAGTGGGAGCTCGAGGACCTCAGCTTCGCGACCCTGTACCCCAAGGTGTACGAGGAGATCGTGCACCTCGTCGCCGAGCGTGCGCCTGCCCGCGACGAGTACCTGTCGGTGGTGCGCGACCAGGTGACCGCCGACCTGCGGGGCGCGAAGATCAAGGCGACCGTCACGGGCCGGCCCAAGCACTACTACTCGATCTACCAGAAGATGATCGTGCGCGGTCGCGACTTCGCCGACATCTACGACCTCGTGGGCGTCCGCGTCCTGGTCGACTCGGTCCGGGACTGCTACGGCGCGCTCGGGGCGCTGCACGCGCGGTGGAACCCGGTGCCGGGCCGGTTCAAGGACTACATCGCGATGCCGAAGTTCAACATGTACCAGTCGCTGCACACGACGGTCATCGGGCCGGGCGGCAAGCCCGTCGAGATCCAGATCCGCACGCACGACATGCACCGCCGTGCCGAGTACGGCGTCGCCGCGCACTGGAAGTACAAGGAGCACCCCAAGCAGCAGGCCGCCGCGGCCGTCGACGGCGCCGCGGACATGGCCTGGCTGCGCCAGCTCGTCGACTGGCAGCGGGAGACGGCCGACCCCGCGGAGTTCCTCGAGTCGCTCCGGTTCGAGATCGGTGGGGCCGAGGTCTTCGTCTTCACCCCGAAGGGCGAGGCGATCGCCCTCCCGGCCGGGTCGACGCCGGTCGACTTCGCCTACGCGGTGCACACCGAGGTGGGTCACCGCACCATGGGCGCGCGCGTCAACGGCCGGCTCGTCCCGCTGGACAGCGCGCTCGACAACGGCGACGTCGTCGAGGTCCTCACGTCCAAGTCGGAGACCGCGGGTCCCAGCCGGGACTGGATGACCTTCGTCAAGAGCCCCCGCGCCCGCAACAAGATCCGCCAGTGGTTCTCCAAGGAGCGCCGCGAGGAGGCGATCGAGCACGGCAAGGACGCCATCGCCAAGGCGCTGCGCAAGCAGAACCTGCCGATCCAGCGCCTGCTCACGCACGACGCGCTCGTCGTCCTCGCGAACGAGATGCGCTACGCCGACGTCTCGGCGCTCTACGCCGCCGTCGGCGAGGGGCAGGTGTCCGCCGCGACCGTCGTGCAGCGGCTCGTGCACTCGATGGGCGGGGAGCAGGGCAACGAGGAGGACGCCGCCGAGGTCGCCCGGCCGGGCGCGAAGACGTCGCGGCGGCTGCGGGCGGGTGACGCGGGCGTCGTCGTCAAGGGCGTCAGCGACGTCTGGGCCAAGCTCGCGAAGTGCTGCACGCCGGTCCCCGGCGACGAGATCATCGGGTTCGTCACGCGCGGCTTCGGTGTGTCCGTCCACCGCAGCGACTGCGACAACGTGCGCGCGCTGCGCGACCAGCCCGAGCGCATCGTCGACGTGGAGTGGGACGTCGGCGCGAGCTCGCTCTTCCTCGTGCAGATCCAGGTGGAGGCGCTGGACCGCAGCCGTCTGCTGTCCGACGTGACGCGGGTCCTGTCGGACCACCACGTCAACATCCTCTCGGCGAGCGTCTCCACGTCGCGGGACCGCGTGGCGCTGTCCCGTTTCGTGTTCGAGATGGCCGAGCCGGCGCACCTCAGCTCGGTCCTGTCCGCTGTCCGCAAGGTCGACGGCGTCTTCGACGTCTACCGGATCACGGGGACCAAGGCCGCCGAGGCCCCCAGCTTCCACTGAGCCGGGGGCCGCGCCGCGTCAGCCGCGGGCCTCCTGGGCGGCGCGCTCGATCTGCTCCAGCCAGGCGCGGCGCGCGTCGAGCGCCGCCTGCGCCTCGGCGACCTTCCGCGCGTCGCCCGTGCCCTTGGCGGTCTCGAGGTCCGCCTCCAGGCCCGCGATGGCGGCGTAGAGCTGCGCGGCGGCGCCCTCGGCGCGTGCCCGGGTCTCCGGGTTCGTGCGGCGCCACTGGGCCTGGTCGGCGTCGCGGACGGCCTGCTCGACCGCCCGGAGCCGCCCCTCGACGCGCTGGACGTCGTTGCGGGGGACCTTGCCGGCGCGCTCCCACCGGTCCTGGAGGTCACGGAGCGCGGCCTTCGCCGCACCGAGGTCCGTCACCGGAACGAGCCGCTCGGCCTCCTCGAGGAGACGCAGCTTCACCTCGAGGTTGGCGGCGTACTCCTCGTCCGTCTGGCGCTGGCTGGCGTCGCGGGCCGCGAAGAAGACGTCCTGCGCGCCGCGGAAGCGCGCCCACAGGGCGTCGTCGTCCTTCCGGCTGGCGCGCCCCGCGGACTTCCACTTCGTCATGAGGTCGCGGTACGCGGCCGAGGTGGCGCCCCAGTCCGTGCTGGAGGAGAGGCGCTCGGCCTCGGCGACGAGCGCCTCCTTCTCGGCCTTGGCGCCGGCGTTGCGCTTCTCCAGCTCGGAGAACCACCGGCGCCGCTCGCGGTCGAACGCCGAGCGTGCGTGGCTGAACCGCTTCCACAGCGCGTCCTCGGTGCCCCGGTCCAGTCGCGGCCCGTGACGCTGCGCGTCCTTCCAGCGGTCCAGGAGCGTGCGCAGCTGCTCACCGGCCGGACGCCACTGCATGCGGTCGGGGTCGGTCGCGGCGATCTTCTCCGCGGCCTCGACGATCGCGGTGCGCTCGGCGACCGCCGTCTCCCGTGCGGCCGCGCGCTCGGCCTCGGCGGCGGCGCGACGCTCCGCAGCCACGGACCGCAGCGCGTCCAGCCGCGCACGCAGGGCGGCGAGGTCGCCGACCGCCGCGGGCTCCGCCAGCTCCTCACCGAGGTGGGTGAGCGTCGTGTCGATCTCCTTGACGGCCAGGTCGGTCGCCGCGAGGCGAGCCTCGAAGAGCACGACCTTCGCGTGGAGGTCGGCGTACCGGCGGACGTAGAAGGCGAGCGCCTCGGTCGGGTCGGCGTCGGGGTACTGCCCCACGACGCGCTCACCGGTCTCCTCACGCACCCACACGGTGCCGTCGTCGTCGACCCGGCCCCAGCGGGCCGCCTCGGCCGTCTCGGCCGGGGTCAGTGCCGGGGGCAGGGGCGCGGCCGGGGCGGAGACCGCGGGCGCGACGGCAGCAGGGGTGGGAGCCGCCGGCCGCGGGAGCGGGCGGGGGACCGGACGGGGTCCGGGCGGGGACGCGGGCTCCGCGGGCTCCTCGGCGGTGGGCGCGGGCGTGGCCTCTGCCTCCTCGTCCGAGGTGGCCGCGGGGGCGGCCTCGGGCTGCTCCGTCGGCTCGGGAGCCGTGGGCGCGGCGGCCTCGGGCTGCTCCGTCGACTCGTCAGTGGTGGGCGCGGGGGCGGTCTCCGGCTGCTCCGCCGGCTCCTCCGCGGTGGCCGCCTCCGGCTGCTCCGTCGGCTCATCGGACACGACCGTTGCGTCCTCGGTCGCATCGCTCTCGGAGGCAGGCTCTCCGGCGGGCTCGTCGACGCTGCCGGCGGCCACGTGCGGGTCGGTCTCCTCAGGGGCCGGCGCCTCCTCGGCAGGCACGTCGGTCTCGAGGGCACGCTCGTCGGCAGGCTCCTCGGCCGTCGGCACAGCGGCGGGCGTCTCCGCGGTGTCCGGGACCGCGGTGTCCTGGACCGAGGTGGGCTCGGTCGCGGCGGCGGGCTCCTCGTCGGTCGCCGCAGGCTGCGACACCGGCGACTCGTCGTCCACGGGGGCGTCGACCTCGCCGGACTCGTCGTCCACGGACGCCGCGTCGGCACCCGGCTGGGCGGGCTCCTCGGGGGTCGTCGGGCTCAGCGGCGCGGTCTGCTCCTGCGCGGGTGCGGCGTCGACCGGCTCGGCCGTGTGCTCGTCGTGGCTCACTGGGTCTGCACTCCTTCGATGGCGGTGCCGCAGGGCACCTGACGGCCCGCGGGAGCAACGGCGACCGGGACGTCCGGAGCCACTGCCCACGCGAGGGTCACGATCGCGGTCGGCCGGTTGCCGGACGCGATACGACGACGGCGACGACGCTCCTGGGGGGATCGGTGGGTGCCCGGCCGCTGCCGGCCGCGTCCGTGGTCGCACACGCGCGCACGCGGGCGGCCGACCGTGGTCGAGGTCACCGTTCCCCTTCCGGCTCGACGTTCACCACCCGGACGCTCCAGCGCGCACCGGGACCGGCCCAGTCTAGGCAAGCGGTCCCGAGGACGGCGTCCGCGCTGGTCCGGACGAAGTCACGGTCTGGTCTCGGTCCCCGGACTACCCTCCGAGACGTGATCGTGCGCACCGTGGTCTCGCCGTTCCTCGGCACGAACTGCTACGTCGTCTCCGCCGACGACGGCTCGACCGTGGTCGTCGACCCCGGGGCGGGCGTCGTCGGCGACCTGCTCGCACTCGTCCACGACCACGCGCTGGCGCCCGTGGCCCTCCTGGCCACGCACGGGCACGTCGACCACACGTGGTCGGCGGGGGCGCTGGCGAGCGCGTGGGGCGTGCCGCTCGTGCTCCACGAGGACGACGCCTACCGGCTCGGCGACCCCTTCGGGACGCTGGGCCCGCTGGGGTCGCAGCTCGCGCCTCTCGCCGGCACCCTGGGCGACCCGTATCGAGAGCCCGGCGACGTGCGGACGTTCCGCGAGGACGGCGGCGTCCCGCTCACCGAGGCCGTGGGGCTGCGCTCCCTGCACAGCCCGGGGCACACCGAGGGCTCCACCGTCTACCTGCTCGGCGACGCGGACGGCCCGGAGGACGCACGGGACGGCGCGGCCTTCACGGGGGACGTCCTCTTCGCCGGCACCGTGGGCCGCACGGATCTCCCGGGCGGTGACGCGGAGGCGATGCGGGTCTCGCTCGCGCGGCTCGCCGGCCTGGCGCCGCGGACGCAGGTGCTGCCCGGCCACGGGGAGACGTCGACGATCGGTACCGAGCGCAGGTCCAACCCGTACCTGCGCGGCTGACGCGCCCCCGCCGGCGGAGGCGCGCGGTCCGCTGCGCACATCCGGCCTGGCGCCTTGACCGGGTGTCGAACGCATGTTCGACTGACGTGATGAGATGGGACGGGCAGCGCATCGGGGGTGCGAGCGGCGACGACGCCACCCGGGCGGCCGCCGACGACGCGCTGCCGGGCCTGGCGCTGTCGGGGCTCGTCCGCAGCGTCCGCACCCCGGAGTTCCAGGGCGTGACCTTCCACGAGGTCGCAGCGCGGTCGGCGCTGAACCGGGTCCCCGAGGCGTCGCGCGTCCCCTTCCGGTGGACCGTGAACCCCATGCGCGGGTGCCTGCACGCGTGCACGTACTGCTTCGCGCGGCCCACGCACGAGTACCTCGACCTCGGGGCCGGGCGGGACTTCGAGACGCAGATCGTCGTCAAGACGAACGTCGTGGAGGTGCTCCGGGCGGAGGTCGCGCGCCGCGGGTGGCGCCGGGAGCACGTCGCCCTGGGCACCAACACGGACCCGTACCAGCGCGCGGAGGGTCGGTACCGGCTCATGCCGGGGATCATCGGCGCGCTGGCCGGCTCGGGGACGCCCCTGTCGGTCCTGACGAAGGGCCCCCTCCTGCGCCGCGACCTCCCGCTGCTCGTGGAGGCCTCCGCGACCGTGCCGGTCAGCGTCGCGGTCTCCCTGGCGGTCGGTGACACGGCCCTGCAGCAGTCCCTGGAGCCGGGCACACCGGACCCGCGGGCCCGCCTCGAGCTGGTGCGGGCGATCACGGACGCGGGGCTGCCGTGCACCGTGCTCGTCGCGCCCGTGCTGCCATGGCTCACCGACGGCGTCGAGCACCTGGACGACCTGCTGCGTCGCCTCGCCGACGCGGGCGCGGCGGACGTCACCGTCATGCCGCTGCACCTGCGAGGCGCCGTCAAGCCGCTGTTCCTGCAGTGGCTCGCGCGCGAGCGCCCGAGGCTCGTCGCGCCCTACCGGCGCCTGTACGGCAGCGGTGCGTACGTGCCCGCCGAGTACACCCGCTGGCTGTCGGACCGGGTCCAGCCCCTGCGTCGCCGGCACGGGTTCACGTCCCGCGCACCGTGGCGCCCGACGCACGACGCCCCCGAGCCGGCCCTGGTCGGCGCCCAGCCGACCTTGTTCTGATCCGGCCTACAGTTCCGCCATGGGCGACGAGCGCGAGGCGGACGTCGTAGTCGTCGGCAGCGGTTTCGGGGGGAGCGTCGCAGCGCTGCGGCTGTCCGAGAAGGGCTACCGCGTCGTCGTGCTCGAGGCCGGCAGGCGGTTCGCCGACGAGGACTTCGCCCGCACGTCCTGGGACCTGCGGCGGTTCCTGTGGGCGCCGCGCCTCGGCTGCTACGGCATCCAACGGATCCACCGCGTCTCGGACTCGCTCGTCCTCGCCGGCGCCGGGGTCGGCGGCGGGTCGCTCGTCTACGGCAACACGCTGTACCGGCCGCTCCCGGAGTTCTTCGCCGACCCGCAGTGGTCGAGGATCACCGACTGGGCCGCCGAGCTCGCGCCCTGGTACGACCAGGCGTCACGGATGCTCGGGGTGACCGACAACCCGACGACGACGGCCGCCGACGTGCTCTTCCGCCGCGTCGCCGAGCGCATGGGCGTGGCGGGGACGTTCCGGACCACGCCGGTCGGGGTGCACCTGGGCATCCCGGGCGTCACGGTGCCGGACCCCTACTTCGGCGGTGCGGGGCCGGCGCGTCCGGGGTGCACGGAGTGCGGCGCGTGCATGACCGGGTGCCGCGTGGGCGCTAAGAACACGCTGCCGAAGAACTACCTGCACCTCGCCGAGCGTGCGGGCGCACGTGTCGTGCCGATGACGACGGTCGAGCGGTTCCGCCCGGACGACGGCGGCTGGCGGGTCGACGTCCGCGCCACGGCAGGGCGGCAGCGGGCGGTCTGGCGGGCGCGACACGTCGTGCTGGCCGCCGGGACGTACAACACGCAGCTGCTGCTGCACCGCGCACGACGGCGGGGCGACCTGTCCGGTCTGTCGCCGCGGCTCGGCCACCTCACCCGGACCAACTCCGAGGCCCTGGTCGGCGGCACGGCGCCGTCGGTCGACCCCGGTCGGGCGCTGCACCGGGGAATGGCGATCACGTCGTCCTTCTTCCCCGAGCCGCACACGCACGTCGAGCCCGTCCGGTACGCCGCGGGGAGCAACGCGATGGCGCTGCTCCAGACGGTGCTGACCACGGGCGGCCCGCGCTCCACGCGGTGGCTGAAGATCCTCGGCGGCTACGCCCGGGAGCTCGCCCGCAACCCCCTACGGGCCGTGCGGACGCTCACCCCCTACCGGTGGAGCGAGCGCACGGCGATCGCCCTGGTGATGCAGTCGCTGGACAACTCGCTCGTCGTGCGGCTGCGGCGCGGACCGCTGGGCACGCGCCTCGTGAGCAGGCAGGGCCCGGGGGAGCCGAACCCGACGTGGATCCCGTCGGCGCACCGCACGGCCACGCTGCTGGCAGAGGAGCTCGGCGGTATCGCGGGCGGGTCGTGGGGCGACGTGGCGAACATGCCGCTGACCGCCCACTTCCTCGGCGGCTGCCCCATCGGGGCCTCCGCGGCCGAGGGCGTCGTCGATCCCTACCAGCGCGTGCACGGCCACCCGACGCTGCACGTCGTGGACGGCGCTGCCGTCACCGCCAACCTCGGGGTCAACCCGTCGCTCACCATCACCGCCCAGGCGGAGAGGGCGTTCGGGATGTGGCCCAACGTGGGGGAGGACGACCCGCGCCCCGCGGACCAGACCGTCTACCGGCGCGTCGCCCCGGTCCCACCGGTGCAGCCCGTCGTGCCCGACCACGCGCCGGGTGCGCTGTGGACGGCGGCGGTCAGTCGGCCAGCCGTGGCGGGAAGCCGCCCGTCGCCACCGGCCCCCACGCGTCGATCGTCACGCGGATGAGGGACTTGCCCTGCTCGACCATGGCACGCCGGTACTCGTCCCAGTCGGGGTGCTCCCCGGCGATGCACCGGTAGTACTCCACGAGCGGCTCGACCGAGTCCGGCAGGTCCAGCACCTCCGCCGTGCCGTCCACCTGGACCCACGGGTCCCACTCGTCCGAGACGACGCAGAGGCTCACCGCGGGGTCCCGACGGGCGTTCGTGGCCTTCGCGCGGTCCGGGTAGGTGGAGATCACGATGCGCCCCGCCTCGTCGACGCCGCACGTGACGGGAGACATCTGCGGTGCGCCGGACCGCCGTCGGGTGAGCAGGACGGCGTGGTGACGCGGCCGCAGGAACTCCAGGAGCTCCTCCCGGCTGACACGGTCGGCGGTGGCGATCTTCCGGGCCATGGGGCCTCCTCCTCGGGCGGGTGCTGGTCCATCCTGCCCGCTCCAGGGCGGTGACTAGACTCGTCCGGGCGTCCCGACGGCGACGCCGTGGCGCGTCGGGCGCCCCGCTCACCGTCCGCCGACCAGCACCCCGCTCGACCCATCCGGAAGGACCCTCGTGCTCCGCACCCACACCGCCGGCTCGCTGCGAGCCGACCACATCGGCCAGACCGTCACCCTCACGGGGTGGGTGGACCGGCGGCGCGACCACGGCGGCGTGGCCTTCATCGACCTGCGCGACGCGTCGGGCATCGCCCAGGTCGTCGTCCGGGACGAGACCGTCGCCCACGGGCTCCGCAACGAGTACGTCCTGCAGGTCACCGGGACCGTCGGCGCCCGCCCCGAGGGCAACGAGAACCCCAACCTGGCGACGGGACAGGTCGAGGTGACCGCGAGCGACGTCGTCGTCCTCAACGAGGCCGCGGCCCTGCCGTTCCAGGTGTCCTCGGCGCTCGACGAGCACATCGGCGAGGAGGCGCGCCTGCAGCGCCGCTACCTCGACCTGCGCCGCCCGCGGCCGGCCGCGGCCCTGCGCCTGCGCGCCCGGGTGAACGCGGCGGCACGGCGCGTGCTGGACGGCCAGGACTTCGTGGAGGTGGAGACGCCGACGCTGACGCGCTCGACACCCGAGGGCGCCCGGGACTTCGTCGTGCCCGCGCGGCTGTCCCCGGGCTCCTGGTACGCGCTGCCGCAGTCCCCGCAGCTGTTCAAGCAGCTCCTCATGGTGGCCGGGATGGAGCGGTACTACCAGATCGCCCGCTGCTACCGGGACGAGGACTTCCGCGCCGACCGGCAGCCGGAGTTCACCCAGCTCGACGTCGAGATGAGCTTCGTCGAGCAGGACGACGTCATCGCCGTCGCCGAGCAGGTGCTGGTCGCGCTGTGGGACCTCATCGGCTACACGGTCCCGACGCCCCTCCCGCGGATGACCTACGCCGAGGCGATGGCCCGGTACGGCACCGACAAGCCGGACCTGCGCTTCGGGCTCGAGCTCGTCGAGCTGACGGAGTACTTCCGCGACACGCCCTTCCGGGTGTTCCAGGCGCCCTACGTTGGCGCGGTCGTGCAGCCCGGCGGTGCCGCCACCCCGCGCCGCGGGTTCGACGCCTGGCAGGAGTGGGCGAAGCAGCGCGGAGCCAAGGGGCTCGCGTACGTGACGGTCGCTGACGACGGCGAGCTCGGCGGCCCGGTCGCGAAGAACCTGTCCGACGACGAGCGGGCCGGGCTGGCCGCGGCCGTCGGCGCAGAGCCCGGCGACGCCGTGTTCTTCGCCGCCGGCAAGGCGTCGGAGGCACGGGCGCTCCTCGGGGCGGCCCGCCTGGAGATCGGCCGTCGCGCGGACCTCATCGACGAGGACGCGTGGTCGTTCCTGTGGGTGGTCGACGCGCCGTTGTTCAAGTCCGCCGACGAGGACGACGACGTCGCCCTGGGTACCGGTTCCTGGAACGCGGTGCACCACGCGTTCACCTCGCCGACGCCGGAGTGGATCGACCGCTTCGAGGAGGACCCGGGCAACGCGCTCGCCTACGCGTACGACATCGTCTGCAACGGCAACGAGATCGGCGGCGGGTCCATCCGTATCCACCGTCGCGACGTGCAGGAGCGCGTGTTCGCGGTCATGGGGATCGGTCAGGAGGAGGCGCAGGAGAAGTTCGGCTTCCTGCTCGACGCCTTCCAGTTCGGCGCGCCCCCGCACGGCGGCATCGCGTTCGGCTGGGACCGCATCGTGGCGCTGCTGACCCGGTCGGAGTCCATCCGCGAGGTCATCGCGTTCCCCAAGTCCGGTGGTGGCTACGACCCGCTCACCGGTGCGCCGGCGCCGATCACGCCGGAGCAGCGCAAGGAGGCGGGCGTCGACGCCACGCCGGAGCCGCGGGGCGGCAGCGAGCCCGTGCCCGCCGCCGAGGCGGTCGCGGGGGCCTGACCGACGCGCCGCCGCGACGCGGGCGCGTGACGGTGGCACGGTGTGCCGGTGACTCCTGAGGTGCTCGGGCCGGTGTGGGCCTCGGACCGGATGCTGCTGGGGGACCGGGCACGCTGGGCGGGTGCGACGGTCTCACGCACGGGGGACGAGCGGAGCCTGCTCGTCGCCGCCGAGCGGGGTGATCGGCTCGTCCTGTTCGGCCGCGGTGAACCCGGCGGCGTCGTCGAGCTGCTGCGCGACCGCGTGGCCGCGCTGCGGTCGTCGGCGGGCCTCGGTGTCGCCGGCATGCGGGGCGCCGCAGGCACGCCCGGCCTTGCCGGGTGGATGAGCGTGCCGCGGGGCGCCGTCGTCCCGGAGGACGTCCTGCGGCCGCTGCACCTGGAGCCGTTCTCGACGTGGGACTGGCTCCTCGCGGAGGCCCCACCCGGCACGGTTGCCGGTGAGGACGTCGTCGTCCCGCTCGACCCGATCGCGGAGGCGTCGGCGATCGCGGACTGCCTCGCCGAGGCGAACCCCGGCACGACGGCGGACCCGACCGGCCCGCACGAGGCGGCGTGGGTCGGCGTGCGCGACGAGGACGGCGGCCTGCTGGGCGTCTTCGGCGCCCAGACCCGCGGAGGAGCGGAGGAGGGCGGGTTCTCGTGGCACCTGCACGGGCTCGGCGTGCGCCCGGCCCTGCGCGGGCGTGGTCTGGGCGCGGCGCTCACCGCGGCGCTGAGCCGCGCCGGCTTCGCCGCAGGAGCGCAGTGGGTGTCCCTGGGCATGTACGCGGACAACGAGGTCGCGCGGCGGATCTACCACCGTCTGGGGTTCGCGACGCTGGCCGAGTTCTCGTCGTTCGGGCCGGCGGGGAGCACGCGCCCGCCGACGTGAGGGTCAGTGCTCGATCGCGAAGCGACGGTGGACGCGCTGCAGGAACCGCGGCGCCCACCAGTTGTACCGGCCGAGGAGCGTCATCGTGGACGGCACGAGCAGCATCCGGACGAGCGTGGCGTCGACGAGCACGGCCACGGCGAGGGCGAAGCCGACCGCCTTGATGACGAGCAGCTCGCCGAACACGAAGCCGGTGAACACGACGATGATGATGAGCGCCGCGGACGTGATGATCCGGCCGGAGCGCTGCAGCCCCACCCGCACCGCCTCGTCGTTGGGTCGCCCGGCGTCGTACGCCTCCTTGATCCGCGAGAGCAGGAACACCTCGTAGTCCATGGCGAGCCCGAAGCCGAACGCGATGATCAGTGCCACCACGTACGTCTCGATGCCTCCGGTCGAGGTGAAGCGCAGCAGCCCCTCGAGGTTGCCGTCCTGGAACGCCCACACCATGACACCCAGCGACGCCGCGAGGGAGACCGTGTTCGTCAGCAGGGCCTTCACGGGGATGACGACCGAGCCGGTCATGAGGAAGAGCAGCACGAAGGTCGCGGCCACCACGATGCCGATGGCGAGCGGCGCGCGGTCCACGAGGGCCTGTGTGAAGTCGATCTGGTTCGCGGCCTGGCCGGTCACCCACGTGTCGAAGGCCGGGTCGAGGTCACGGACGGCCTGGACGGCGTCGCGGGCGACGGGGCCGCCGCCGTCGTCGGTGTCCGCCCGGACGCCCAGGAGCACGTACTCGCCGAGCTGCGCGGGCGGGTCGACCGAGGCGACCTCGGGGATGCCGGTGAGCTCCTCCGCCCAGGCGGCGGCCTCCTCCGCCGTGGTGCGCGCGACGACCTGGATCGCGGGCGCCTCGGACGCCGGGTAGTCCTCCGCGATCGTCTCGACGAAGGTGCGCTGCTCCGACCCGACCGGCAGCAGCTCGATGTCGGAGTTGCGCAGCTCCATGTGGAAGACGGGCACGGACAGCAGCCCGAGGACGGCGAGGGACCCGAGCATGACGAGGAGCGGGCGCCGCTGCACGCGCGCGGCGAGGCGGGAGAACGCGCCCTCCTCCGAGGACACGTCGCCCGTGCGGTCCAGCACCCAGGACAGCCCGGGGACGCGGCTGACGAGACCCGGACGGACGAGCCGTCGGCCGGTGAGGCTCAGGAGCGCCGGCACGAGCGTCATGGCGGTCGCCACCGCGATGAGGACGACGACGACGCCCGCGGCACCGAACCCGCGGAGGATGTCGGGCCGGAACGCGAGCAGCCCGGCGATGGAGATGGCGACCGTCACCGCGGAGTAGAAGACCGTGCGGCCCGCCGTCCCCATGGTGCGGCGCAGCGCGGTCTCGACGACCGGGTCGTGGCGGCGGCGACGGTGCGGGACGTCGACGGCCCCGTCCAGGAGCACGTGCAGCTCCTCGCGGTAGCGGGACACGATGAGCAGCCCGTAGTCGATCGACAGGCCGATGCTCAGCAGGGTCACCACGTTGACGACGGAGGCGTCGAGGTCCAGCAGGTAGCTGAGGCCGTAGACGGTGCCCAGGCCCGTCCCGATGGACGCGATCGCGCCGACCATCGGCATCGAGGCGGCGAGGAAGCCCCCGAACACCATGACCATGACCAGCAGCGCGACGGGGAGCGCGATGGCCTCCCCGGTCTGCAGGTCCTCCTCGACCTGCTCCGTGATGGCCTCGATGATGAGCGTCGTCCCGCCGACCTGGCCGGTCGCGCCCGGCGCGGCCTCCTGGAGGCGCTCGGGCGCCTCCCGCAGCAGCGCGACGACCTCCTCGAGCGCCGCGTCCTCCTCGGCCTCCGTCAGGTCCGCGTCGAGGTCGACGACGACGAGGAAGCCGTCCTGGTCGTCCGCGAGCAGCGGGGCGGCGGCGGGGTTGGCCGGGCCCTCGGGCAGGGCGAAGGGGTCGATGACCACCGTGACGCCGTCGACCGCGGTGAGGTCCTCGCGCAGTGCGCCGACGGGCTCCGCCAGACCCTCCGTGGTCGGCGGGGCACCCTCCACGACGAGGCTGACGCTCTCCCCGGCGGTCGCGTTCTCCCGGATGATCTCGTCGGCCCGGGTGCTCTCGGAGCCGGGGATCGCCGGGGCTCCCGTGGACAGGCGCTCGAAGAGCGTCTGACCGCCGAGACCGAGCAGGGCGAGGGCGACGGAGCCGGCGGTGAGGACGGCCCAGAGGGCGATCGCCGTCCGGGGGGCGCGGGCGATGAGCCTGCCGAGGGAGTCGAACACGCCCTGATCCTCGCAGGTCGTGGCACCGTCGAGCAGTCGTGGCGTCGCGCGTCGGTGGTGCTGCGTAGGCTCGCGACATGGACCTCTTCGACGCCACGACGTCGACGACCGAGGGGCTGCCGGAGGTCGACGCCGGCGCGCCCCTCGCGGTCCGCATGCGGCCGCGCTCCCTCGCCGAGGTCGCCGGCCAGCAGCACCTGCTCGCCCCCGGGTCGCCGCTGCGGCGGCTCGTGGAGCCCGCGGAGGAGGGCTCGCGCCGGGCGGCGCCGTCGTCGGTCGTCCTGTGGGGACCCCCGGGGACCGGCAAGACGACGCTGGCGTACCTCATCGCGCTGACGTCCGGGCGCCGGTTCGTCGAGCTGTCCGGTGTGACGTCGGGCGTCAAGGACGTCCGGGCGGTCGTCGCCGACGCCCGACGGCGCCTCGCGACCGGGGGCCCGGAGACCGTCCTTTTCATCGACGAGGTCCATCGCTTCTCCACGACGCAGCAGGACGCGCTGCTGCCGAGCGTCGAGAACCGCTGGGTGACCCTGGTCGCCGCGACGACGGAGAACCCGAGCTTCTCGGTCAACTCGCCGCTCCTGTCCCGGTCGCTGCTGCTCACGCTGCAGCCGCTGGCGACCGACGACGTCCGCGGTCTCGTGCACCGGGCGTTGGAGGACCCGCGCGGTCTGGGCGGTGCCGTCCGGCTCGCGGGGGAGGCGGAGGAGCACCTGCTCCGCCTGGCCGGCGGGGACGCGCGGAAGGCGCTCACCATCCTCGAGGCTGCCGCCGGAGCGGCGCTGGAGGCGGAGGACGGCGTCGATGCTCCGGGGGACCTCGACGCCGACGGTGTGCCGGTCATCGACCTGACGACGGTCGAGCGCGCCGTCGACGTGGCCGCGGTGCGCTACGACCGCGCCGGTGACCAGCACTACGACGTCACGAGCGCCTTCATCAAGTCGATGCGGGGCTCGGACGTCGACGCCGCACTGCACTACCTGGCGCGGATGGTCGTCGCGGGGGAGGACCCGCGGTTCATCGCCCGCCGCATCGTCATCGCCGCCGCCGAGGAGGTCGGCATGGCGGACCCGTCTGCGCTGCAGACCGCCGTCGCGGCCGCGCAGGCCGTCGCCCTCATCGGCATGCCGGAGGCGCGGATCATCCTCGCGGAGGCGGTCGTGCACGTCGCGACGGCGCCGAAGTCCAACGCCGCGTACAAGGCCATCGACGCCGCCATCGCCGATGTCCGCGCCGGCAAGGCCGGGTCCGTCCCGGCCCACCTGCGCGACGCCCACTACGCCGGCGCGCAGAAGATCGGCCACGGTCAGGGCTACAAGTACGCGCACGACGCGCCGCACGCCGTCGTCGGGCAGCAGTACGCGCCGGACGAGGTGGACGGCACGCAGTACTACGAGCCGAGCGACCGCGGCTACGAGCGCGCCGTCGCGGAACGTCTCGCGCGCATCCGCGACACCCTCCGCCACCGCTGACCTCGCCGCCCCGCCCGGCCCCGCCCGGCCCGCCTCCGCCACGCTCCGCCCAGCCTCCGCTGCCCCGCTCCGCCCCCGCCCGCACCGGTTCCGTCGTCGCCATGTGCAGCCGCACATCTGGACGTTTCGGCTATCCCTGACGCTGAAACGTCGAACTCGGCCACCAGGACCGCGCCGTTCGGCGAACCCCGTCGCGGCGGTTCCCGCTCGCACATCTCGACGTTTCAGCGATCCCCGTCGCCGAGACGTCGAACTCGGTCACCAGGACCGCGCGGCGGATCATCGAGGGCGGGACGCCGGGACGGGGCGTCGTCCACGGCGAGTCTCCGGACCGGCGATCCACAGCCCGCGCCGTCCGTCGAGCGCGCGCCTGCGGCCGGCCGACAGCCTCGCCGTCGTGGCGAGCCGACTTCCTCCGCACTGGGTGCCCGACGTCGCCCATCGCCAGGACGGCGTGTTCACCGCGGCGCAGGCGATCCGGGCGGGCGCCACGCCGGCCCAGGTGCGCCACCGGCGCGAGCGGGGTGTCTGGCGGAGGGTCCTCGGCTCGGGTCTCGCCCGGTCCACGCTCGACGACACGCCTCGCAGGAGGGTCCAGGCGGCCGGTCTGACCTGGCCGGGCTGCGTCGCGGCGTTCTTTACGGCGGCTGCCTTCCACGGCTTGCCTGTCCCCGACGACGGGCTCGTCCACGCGTTCGTCGTCCGGGCGCCGCGCCCGCGGGCGGGCATGGTTCCGCACGAGTACCTCGTGACCTCCGAGGACGTCGTCACGGTCGGCGCCGGAGCCGTGACCACGGTGAGCCGCACGGTGCTGGACTGCCTAGGTCGACTCGGCGCCGAGGACGCTGACAGGCTCGCCACGTGGGCGGTCACCCGCGAGCTGCTCACGGCCGACTCCCTCGAGGCCGCGATCTCCGCACGGGCTGGGAAGCGCGGCACCCGTGCGCTCCGCCGCGCGCTCGCCGACATCGGTGACGGCGCCTTGAGCGCCGCGGAGCGCAGGATGCACCGGCTCCTCTCCCAGGCACGCGTGACTGGCTGGGAGGCAGACGTGCGGGTCTTCGACGCCGGCGGACTGATCGGGCGGGTGGACGTGCTGTTCCCCGCCGCGAAGGTGGTCGTCGAGGTCGACGGGTACGCGTACCACTCCCGCGCGGCCTTCCAGACGGACCGCACGAAGCAGAACCGACTCGTCGCCGCCGGCTACACCGTGCTGAGGTTCACCTGGGCCGACCTTCACGACCGCCCGCGCGAGGTCGTCGCGACGATCCGCCGCGCGACTGCGGCGCGCTGATGACCGAGCTCGACGTCTCGGCGACCTGGTTCACCGAGACGTCGAAATGTGCGAAGCGGCGGGGATGGCTGCGGGGAGCGGCGGTGGGGGATGGCTGCGGGGAGGGCGGCGGGGATGGTTGCGGGGAGGACGGCGGAGCGGACGGCGCGGGACGACTGCGGGCGGGGACGGCGGGCCGGCGGGGACGGCGGGCGGCGGGGACGGCGGGCGGTTGGGGGGTGGGGCTGGGGTAGAGTTGTCGGGTTGCCCGCTCGCCGGGCGACCCTGGGGACCTCAGCCGCATCACGAAGGTTGGTCCCACACCCGCCGGGAACACACCCGCCGCGGGTCGTGCCACGACAACGACAGGAAGTATCTCTGTGTCCTCTGTGACTCGTTCGCGCCGCCAGGTGCGTCTGTCCCGGGCCCTCGGCCTGGCCCTGACGCCCAAGGCCGTCAAGCACTTCGAGAAGCGCCCCTACCCGCCCGGTGAGCACGGCCGTGCCCGTCGCCGCACCGAGTCGGACTACGCGGTCCGTCTGCGGGAGAAGCAGCGTCTGCGCGCCCAGTACGGCCTGCGCGAGAAGCAGATGGCCCGGGCGTTCGACGAGGCTCGCAAGACCCCCGGCCTGACCGGTGAGGTCATGGTCGAGAACCTCGAGACCCGCCTGGACGCCTTGGTCCTGCGCGCCGGCTTCGCCCGTACGATCCTCCAGGCCCGCCAGGTCGTCGTCCACCGTCACGTGCTGGTGGACGGCAAGATCGTCGACCGTCCGTCCTTCCGCGTGAAGCCGGGCCAGACCCTGCAGATCAAGCCGCGCAGCCAGGCGAGCGACCAGTTCCTCGTCGCCGCCGCCGGCGCCCACCGCGACGTCCTGCCGGCCGTGCCGGGCTACCTCGACGTCCAGCTCGAGAAGCTCAGCGCCGTGCTCACGCGCCGCCCGAAGCGCGCCGAGGTCCCCGTGACCTGCGAGGTCCAGCTGGTCGTCGAGTACTACTCGCGCTGACCCACCCGGGACGCCCCGCAGCCACGACCTCGGTCGGACGGCTGCGGGGCGTTCTCGTACCCGGGCGCGGCTGGCCGGCGCCGTGGGGCTCCGGCTCTCGCATCGCCGGCGGAGGGCGCACGGCACCCCGATCCCGTCGACCATGACGTCCACGCTCGCCCGGTAGGGTCGGACCCGCCGTCCACCCCCGCAGAAAGGCCCCACAGATGTCCCTCGGAGACGTCGCAGGTCTCATCGCGGCGATCGCGTTCGTCGCGCTCGTCGGCTTCCTGGCGCTGCCGCTCATCAAGCTGGGCAAGGTCTTCGACGCCGCCACGCAGTCGGTCAAGGACATCACCGACCACGCCGTGCCGGTGCTGGACGAGACCGTCACGACGGTCGCGACCACCAACGCGCAGCTGCTGAAGGTCGACACGATGACGACGTCGGCCGCCGAGATCAGCCAGAACGTCTCCGCCCTCACGGCCCTGGTCTCCGCGACCATCGGTGGTCCGCTCATCAAGGTCGCCGCCTTCAGCTACGGCGTGCGCCAGGCCATGTCCGGGCTCGCCGAGAAGGTCCGTCGCTGATGCGGCGCCTGTTCTGGGTGACCGTCGGCGCTGCGGGCGCCGTCGTCGTCGCCCGGCGGCTCGAGCAGACCGCCCGGCGCTACACCCCCGCGGGCGTGGCCGAGCGCGTCGAGGTGGCGGGGGAGCGGACCACCGAGGCCGTCGGCAGCGCCCTCCAGCGCTTCCGCACGGCCCGCGCCGAGCGGGAGCAGGAGCTGCTGACGACGCTCCTGGTCACGCCCGAGGACGGCGACCCGTATGCGGTGCTCGGCCGGGGCCGTCGCGAGCGCGACGCGTGGGACGCCGCGACGCCGCCGTCGGGGGGCACCGGACGGCGCGCCGCGGCCGGACGCGGCGACGACGGCGCGGCAGCTCCGGCCCGCCCGTCCGGCCGCGTGGACGAGGCCGAGCCCCTGTACGACTTCTGACGCACTGCGCAGCACGACGCACACCGCACGACGCACACCGTGAAGCGGGGCCCCGACGGCCCCCATCGACCACCGGGCCCCCGGGCCGCGGACAGACGTGAGGACACCATGCGGACCGCCGAGATCCGACGCCGTTGGCTCAGCTACTTCGAGGGGCGCGGGCACGCCGTCGTGCCGAGCGCCTCGCTGGTGTCCCCGGACCCGTCGACGCTGTTCACCATCGCCGGCATGGTCCCGTTCATCCCCTACATGCTGGGCCAGCAGACCCCGCCGTGGAACCGCGCGACCAGCGTGCAGAAGTGCGTGCGCACCCTCGACATCGAGGAGGTCGGCAAGACCACCCGCCACGGCACGTTCTTCCAGATGAACGGCAACTTCTCCTTCGGTGACTACTTCAAGGAGGGGGCGATCGAGTACGCCTGGGAGCTCGTCACCGGCCCCCAGGCGGACGGCTTCTACGGCTTCGACCCGGACACGGTCTGGGTCACCGTCTACCACGACGACGACGAGGCGGCGCGCCTGTGGCGGCAGGTCGCCGGCCTGCCGGAGGAGCGCATCCAGCGCCGCGGCAAGAAGGACAACTACTGGCACACGGGCCAGCCCGGACCGGCCGGTCCGTGCTCGGAGATCTACATCGACCGCGGGCCGGCACACGGCAAGGACGGCGGACCCGTCGTCGACGAGGACCGCTTCCTGGAGATCTGGAACCTCGTCTTCATGCAGTACGCGATCGAGGACGTGCGGTCCAAGGAGGACTTCACGATCACCGGGGACCTCGCCCAGAAGAACATCGACACGGGCATGGGCCTGGAGCGCGTCGCGTACCTCCTCCAGGGCGTCGACAACATGTACGAGATCGACGAGGTCTTCCCCGTCATCACGGCGGCGCAGGAGATGTCCGGCCGCCGCTACGGCGCGGACCACGACGACGACGTCCGGATGCGCGTCGTGGCGGACCACGTGCGCTCCGCGCTCATGCTCATCGGCGACGGCATCACGCCGTCGAACGAGGGGCGCGGCTACGTGCTGCGGCGCCTGCTGCGCCGCTCGGTCCGGGCCATGCGTCTGCTGGGCGTCGACGAGCCGGCGCTGCCGCACCTGCTGCCGGTGTCGCGCGACGCGATGAGCGCCTCGTACCCCGAGCTGGCGACCGACTTCGACCGCATCTCGCGGGCGGCGTACGCGGAGGAGGAGGCGTTCCGACGCACCCTGGTCGCGGGCACGACCATCCTCGACACGGCGGTCGCGCAGGTGAAGGCGTCCGGCGGGGCGAGCCTCGGCGGCGAGCAGGCCTTCGCTCTGCACGACACCTACGGCTTCCCCATCGACCTGACGCTGGAGATGGCGGCGGAGCAGGGGCTGGCGGTCGACGAGCAGGGCTTCCGCGACCTCATGCAGACGCAGCGGGAGCGGGCGCGCGCGGACGCGAAGGCCAAGAAGGGCGGTGCTGCGGCGACGACGGCGTACCGCGAGCTGCGCGACCAGGGCGCCACCGAGTTCACCGGGTACACCGAGCTGGCGACGCCCTCGACGGTCCGCGGCCTCCTGCGCGACGGTGCCGCCGTGCCCGCGGCGTCCGAGGGCGACACGGTGGAGCTCGTCCTGGCGCGCACCCCGTTCTACGCCGAGTCCGGCGGCCAGGACTCCGACGCCGGCGTCATCACGGCGGACGGCGCACGCCTGGAGGTCCTCGACGTCCAGCGCCCCGTCAAGGGCCTCATCGTGCACACCGTGCGCGTCGTCGAGGGCGAGGTCGCCGCGGGTGCCGAGGTGCTCGCGCAGGTCGACCCGGAGTGGCGCCGCGGCGCGCGCCAGGCGCACTCCGGCACGCACGTCGTCCACGCGGCGCTGCGCGAGGTGCTCGGCCCGAACGCGCTGCAGTCCGGCTCGTACAACAAGCCGGGCTACCTCCGGCTCGACTTCTCCTGGAACCAGGCGCTGTCGCCGGCCACGCGCAGCGAGGTCGAGGACGTCTCCAACAAGGCCATCCGCGAGGACCTCGGCGTGAAGTGGCAGTACATGACGCTGCCCGAGGCGAAGGCGTGGGGCGCGATCGCGCTGTTCGGCGAGACGTACGACGAGCAGGTGCGCGTCGTGGAGATCGGCGGCCCCTGGTCGCGCGAGCTGTGCGGCGGCACGCACGTGGACCACTCGAGCCAGATCGGCATCATCGCGCTGACCGGCGAGTCCTCGGTGGGCTCGGGCTCGCGGCGCGTGGAGGCCGTCGTCGGGCTGGAGGCGTTCCACCACCTGGCGCGCGAGCGTGCCCTCGTCACCGCGCTGACCGACGCCCTCAAGGTGCGCCCCGAGGAGCTCCCCGAGCGCGTGAGCGGGCTCGTGGCGCGCCTCAAGGACGCGGAGAAGGAGCTCGCCGCGCTGCGCCAGGGGCAGCTCCTCGCCGCCGCCGGCTCCATCGCGGCGCGCGCGGCGGACGTCGCCGGGGTCCGCGTGGTCACGCACGAGGCCGGCGCCGTCGCGTCGGCGGACGACCTGCGCACGCTCGCGCTGGACGTGCGCAACCGGCTCGGGGAGTCGCCCGCCGTCGTCGCGGTCGCGGGCCTCGCCAAGGAGCGACCGGTCGTGCTCGTCACGGTGAACCCGGCGGGTCGTGGCGTCGGCCTGCGGGCCGGTGCGCTGGCGAAGGTCGCGGCCGGCGCCCTCGGCGGCGGGGGCGGCGGCAAGGACGACGTCGCGCAGGGCGGTGGCACGGACGTCACCGCGCTGCGCGACGGCGCTCGCCGCGGTCTCCGCGGCCGTCGCCGAGACCGTGGGCGGCCGCTGAGGTGTCGAGCGGCACGGACGGGGCGCGCCTGCCCCGCGGCGTCCGACTGGGGCTGGACCTCGGGACGGTGCGGATCGGCGTGGCGTCCAGCGACCCCGACGGGCTCGTCGCGACGCCCGTGGAGACGGTCGCCCGGGACGCCTCCGGCGCCGGGGCTGACGTCCGCCACCTCGCGGGTCTGGTCGCCGAGCGCGACGCCGCCGTGGTGTACGTCGGGCTGCCCCGGCACCTGTCGGGGGCCGAGGGTTCGTCAGCACAGGACGTCCGCACGTACTGTGGGATCTTGGCGCGCGCGGTCGCACCGGTGCCGGTGCGGCTCGTGGATGAGCGGATGAGCACGGTGACCGCGCATCAGGCGCTGTACGCGTCCGGACGTTCCGGGCGCCGCCACCGGCAGGTCGTCGACCAGGCGGCCGCGGTGGTGATCCTGCAGTCCGCGATGGACGCGGAGCGCACCACGGGGGCGCGGTGCGGGGAGCTCGTCGTGATCGAGCACCCGCCCGAGGACGTTCCGCAGGCCGGGGGACCGGCCGCAGGAACGGGCGAGAGGGACGCACGGTGAGGGCGCGACAGGAGGCTGGACGGTGAACGACGTGTTCCTGGACGAGGTGATCCAGCCGGATCCGTCCGAGCAGGGTGGTGACCGCCGGCGCGGCGGCCGCGAGGACCGAGAGCGCAAGCGCCGGCAGCGGCGGCGCCGCAGCCTCATCGCGGTGCTCATCGCCGTGCTCGTGCTCGGTGGCGCCGCGTACGCGCTGGTCCAGGTCGTGGGGCCGATGGTCACCTCGCTCGGGGACCGCGAGACGCCGGTCGAGGACTTCCCCGGGCCGGGCAACGGCAGCGTCGAGGTCACCATCGAGGCGGGCGCGTCCGGCGGGCAGATGGGTGCGGCGCTCGAGGAGGCCGGCGTCGTCGCGTCGGCGACCGCGTTCTCACGGGCGTTCGCCGCGAACCCCGACGCCGCGGGCATCCAGCCCGGCACCTACCGCCTCATGCTGGAGATGCGCGCGCAGGACGCCGTCGCCGCGCTGCTCGAGGGCGGCAACCGGGTGCAGACCCGTGTGACGATCCCCGAGGGGCTGCGCGCCGACCAGATCCTGGAGCGCCTGTCCTCCGTGACGGCGATCCCCGTGGCCGACTTCGAGGCCGCGATGCAGGACACGGCCGCGACCGGCCTGCCGGCCGAGGCCGAGGGCAACTACGAGGGCTGGCTGTTCCCCGCCACCTACACGTTCGAGCCGGGCACCACACCCGCGGAGATGATCGGGCAGATGGTCGGCGAGACGATCCGCCTGCTCGACGAGCGTGGTGTCCCGGCGGACCAGCGCGAGACCGTCCTCACCAAGGCGTCGCTCGTGGAGCGCGAGGCGCGCTCGGCGGAGGACCGCCGCAAGGTCGCCCAGGCCATCGAGAACCGCCTCGCGATCGACATGAAGCTCGACATCGACGCCGCCGTCGCCTACGGCCTCGGCAAGTCCGGCACCGAGCTGACCCGGGACGACACCGCGAACAGCGACACCCCGTACAACCTGTACCGCTACACGGGCCTGCCGCCGACGCCGATCGCGTCCCCGAGCCTGGAGTCCATCGACGCCGTCCTCAACCCCGAGCCCGGACCGTGGCTCTTCTGGGTGACGGTCAACCTCGACACGGGGGAGACCCGCTTCGCCGAGACGTTCGCCGAGCACAACGAGAACGTCCAGCTCCTGCGGGAGTGGGAGGCGCAGAACGGGTGAGCGCCGCCGCTGACCGTCCGGGTCGGGCGCCCGGGCGGCGCGCGGCCGTTCTCGGGCACCCCATCGCCCACTCGTTGTCGCCGGTCCTGCACCGCGCCGCGTACGCCGCGCTCGGGCTGGACGACTGGCAGTACGAGGCCGTCGACGTCACCGAGGAGCAGCTGGCCGGCTTCGTCGGGCGGCTCGACGGCTCGTGGGCCGGCCTGAGCCTGACGATGCCGCTGAAGCAGACGGTCATCCCGCTGCTGGACCACGTCGAGCCTCTGGCGGAGGTCGTCGGCGCGGTGAACACGCTGCTCGTCCAGGCGGCTCCCGGCCGTCCCGTGCTGGTCGGGGCGAACACCGACGTGCACGGCGTCGCCGCCGCGCTGCGGGAGGGGCTGGGGGAGCAGCGCCGGATCGGGTCGGCCGTCGTGCTCGGTGCCGGCGCGACGTCGTCGTCGGCCCTCGCCGCGCTCGCCGAGCTGGGCTGCACGACGGCGCAGATCTACGTCCGGTCCCTCGGCCGGGCCGGCGTGACGATGCGCGCGGCGCACCGCATGGGCGTCGAGCCGCGGTTCCTCGTCATGGACACGCCGCCGCGGATGCTGGACGCGCTGCGCACGGCCGACGTCGTCGTGTCCACGCTGCCGCCCCGCGCGGCGGACCCCTGGGCGGAGCAGCTCGGCGACGCCGTCGGCGGCGTGCTACTGGACTGCGCGTACGACCCCCGGCCGACGGCGCTCGTGGCGGCCTGGACCGCGGCGGGCGGGCGCGCCGTGAGCGGCGAGCGGATGCTCCTGCACCAGGCGACGGAGCAGGTCCGGCTCATGACCGGGCGGCCCGCGCCGCGCGAGGCGATGGAGCGCGCCCTGGAGGACGCTCTCGCCGGCTGATTTCCTCCTTCACTCGCCCGGGTGAGGTGCCGATAGGTAGGGAGCGAGGTGCCGACGCGCCCCGCGCACCGCGGCAGACCCCCTGGGAAGGACACCCGTGAAGCAGCTCGGCGACATCCTGCTCGAAGAGGGGCTGGTCACGGAGGGCCAGCTCATGGCAGCCCTGGACGAGCAGGCGATGCGGGGGGAGTCCCTCGGTCGGGTGCTCGTCGAGATCGGGATGCTCACCGAGTCCCAGCTCGTGCGCGCGCTGGCGAACCAGGTCGGCATGGAGTTCGTCGAGCTGGCCGAGTTCCCGGTCGACCGCGCCGCCGTCGCGCTCCTCCCGGGCACGCTGTGCCGGCGCTACACCGCGCTGCCGGTCGGCATCCAGGACGGGTACCTCGTGCTCGCGATGGCCGACCCGGGCAACGTGGTCGCCGTCGACGACGCGCGGACGCTGTCGGGCCTGCCGGTGCGCACCGTCGTCGCGACGCACGACGACCTCAGCGCGGCGATCGACCGGTACTGCCGCGCCGACGACGAGATCGACGACCTGGCGTCCGCGTTCGAGGACGCCGCCGGGACGGACACGACGGACCTGTCGCAGGTCGGGGACTTCGTCGACGACGACGCCCCGATCGTGCGGTTCGTCAACATCCTGGTGCAGCAGGCGATCCAGGACCGCGCGTCGGACATCCACATCGAGCCGGCGGAGACGGACCTGCGCGTCCGGTACCGCATCGACGGCGTGCTGCACGAGATGCAGCGGGCGCCCAAGCAGATCCAGGGCGGCGTCATCTCCCGCCTGAAGATCATGAGCGACATCGACATCGCCGAGCGGCGCAAGCCGCAGGACGGCCGCATGTCGGTCACCCACAACGGCCGCAAGATCGACCTCCGCGTCGCGACGCTGCCCACGGTGTGGGGCGAGAAGGTCGTCATGCGCATCCTCGACAACTCCACGGCGAGCCTGGACCTGCGCGACCTGTCGTTCCTCGACGACAACCTCGAGGTCTACAAGGAGGCCTACACCAAGCCATACGGGATGATCCTCGTCACCGGGCCGACCGGCTCGGGCAAGTCCACGACGCTGTACGCGACGCTCAACGCGGTGTCCAAGCCGGAGATCAACGTCATCACCGTCGAGGACCCGGTCGAGTACCGGCTCGCGGGGATCAACCAGGTCCAGGTCAACCCCAAGGCGGGGCTCACGTTCGCCGGCGCGCTGCGGTCGATCCTGCGCTCGGACCCCGACGTGGTGCTGCTCGGTGAGATCCGCGACCACGAGACCGCCCAGATCGCGATCGAGGCGGCGCTCACCGGACACCTCGTGCTCTCGACCCTGCACACCAACGACGCGCCGAGCGCCGTGACCCGTCTGGTGGAGATGGGGATCGAGCCGTTCCTCGTCGGCTCGGCGCTGGACTGCGTGGTGGCCCAGCGCCTCGCGCGCCGGCTCTGCACCAAGTGCAAGGACCCGTACCAGCCGAGCGAGGTCGAGCTCATCTCCGCGCGGTTCCCGTGGAGCCCGGGGGAGGAGATCCCGACGCTGTTCCGTCCCGCGGGCTGCAGCTCGTGCTCGCGGACCGGCTACAAGGGCCGGATGGCGATCCACGAGGTCATGCGCGTCACGGAGGACATCGAGCGGCACGCGGTCGCGCAGTCCTCCTCGGCGGACATCGGCCGGACGGCGCGCGAGCAGGGCATGATCACGCTCCGCAACGACGGCTGGACGAAGGTGCTGCTGGGGGACACCTCCATCGAGGAGGTCCTGCGCGTCGTGTCGTGAGGCGCGTCGTACGGCTGCGCCGGACGGGTGCACCGTCCGGTTCAGCCCGGTCATCCAGCGCCGGTGGGCTCAAGCCGGACGCGAAGAGGTCGATGAGCACTGGGGGACGTCCGTCGGGACGACCACGATCGAGAGGGCCGCTGTGAACCAGTTCTTCCCCGAGCCGCAGGGCGGTGACCGCCCGGTTCCTCCGATGCCGCCTCTCGGCGGGCCGCAGGCCCAGCCCTTCGGTGGTCCGGTCACTGCTCCGGCCGGTGCCGCCCCCGTCGTCCCGACGCTCGAGCCGGCCGGCCCGCCCCCGGCGGCGCCGTACGGTCACAGCGCACCCGGTGCGGGGGAGGCGCCGTCGGCGTTCCCGACCCGCCGGTCGATGGCCAACGGGGCGCCTGCGGGTGGTGCCGGCGCGCCGCCCCAACCGCCGACGGCGTCCTTCGCGCCCGGAGCGCCGGTGGCCCGCCCCGTCGGTGCTGCCGGCGGCCAGCCCCCCGCGCCGCCGCGGCCGGTGGGTCCGCCCGGACCGCAGCCGACGTTCTCCGAGGCGCCCCGCGCCGTGGCCGGTCCGCCGGCACCACCGGTCGTCCCGTCCGCTGCGCGTCCCGCCGCCGGACCGGCCTCGGTGAGCCAGCTGCAGCGCGCCTCGGGCATCCCGACCGCCGAGGGCGGACCACGGCAGTCGCAGGACATCCCGCAGCGGGCTCCCGCCAAGGAGCGCAGCTCGCGCCTCGGTGTGGCCCTGTCGCAGGACGGTGACCTCGACCTCGACCTGGCGCTCAAGAAGATGATCGAGGTCGGCGCGTCCGACCTCCACGTCACCGCCGGTGCTCCGCCGAACGTCCGGCTCGACGGCGGCCTCAAGCCGCTCGAGGGATTCCCGAGCATGCTGCCGGACGCGATCCAGCGGACGCTCTACGGGATCATCAGCCAGCGCCAGCGTGAGACGTTCGAGGCGAACCTCGAGCTCGACTTCGCGTACGCGGTGCGCGGCGTCGCCCGGTTCCGCGTGAATATGTACCAGCAGCGCGACTCGCTCGGTGCGGCCTTCCGCGTCATCCCCTACGAGATCAAGCCGCTCGAGGCGCTGGGCGTGCCGCCGATCGTCGCGAACTTCGCCACCATGGCGCGCGGTCTGGTGCTCGTCACGGGCCCGACGGGCTCGGGCAAGTCCACGACGCTCGCCGCGATCATCGACCTGGCGAACCGCACGCGGTCGGACCACATCATGACCGTCGAGGACCCGATCGAGTTCCTCCACCGGCACAAGAAGTCGCTCATCAACCAGCGCGAGGTCGGGGCGGACACCCACTCCTTCGCCAACGCGCTCAAGCACGTGCTGCGGCAGGACCCGGACATCATCCTCGTCGGCGAGATGCGCGACCTGGAGACCATCTCCGTGGCGCTGACGGCCGCCGAGACCGGTCACCTCGTGTTCGCGACCCTGCACACGCAGGATGCCGCGCAGACGATCGACCGCGTCATCGACGTGTTCCCGTCCCACCAGCAGGCGCAGGTGCGCACACAGCTCGCCGGGGCCATCCAGGGTGTCGTCTGCCAGACGCTGTGCAAGCGGGCGGACGGTCCCGGCCGTGCGGTCGCGACCGAGGTCCTCATCGCGACGCCAGCGATCCGCAACCTCATCCGCGAGGGCAAGACGCACCAGATCTACTCGTCCATGCAGGCCGGTGCCCAGCTGGGCATGCACACGATGGACCAGCACCTCGCGGAGCTGGTGAAGAACGGGAAGATCACGTACGAGCAGGGGCTCGAGAAGTGCCACCACGCCGCCGACTTCAACCGCCTGACGGGCCGTTTGGGTGACGGCGGCGGCGGGACGTCGCTCGGCGCCATGAGCGGCGGAGACCCGCTCGGCGCGGTCAGCCTCGCCGCCGGCAACCAGGCGCAGTACACGATGGGGAGCCACTGATGGCGACGGCGACGGCCACCAAGACCTTCGAGTACTCCGTCCGGGACCGCGCGGGGAAGGTCGTCAAGGGCCGGATCGAGGCCAACAACCAGGCCGCCGTCGCGAACCGCCTGAAGACGATGGGCATGGCGCCCATCGCCATCACCGAGGTGGCGTCAACCGGTCTGCAGAGGGAGCTCTCGATCCCGGGCCTCACGGACCGGATCGGCCTCAAGGACCTCGCCATCATGGCGCGCCAGATGGCCACGATGATCAACTCTGGCCTGTCGCTACTCCGGGCGCTGTCGATCCTCGCGGACCAGACCGAGAACAAGGCGCTCGCCAAGATCCTCCAGCAGGTGCGCAACGACGTCGAGACCGGCCTGGCGCTGTCCAACGCCATGGCGAAGCACCCGAACGTCTTCCCGCCGCTCATGGTAAACATGATCAAGGCGGGCGAGATCGGCGGGTTCCTCGACCAGGTCCTCCTGTCCATTGCCAGCAACTTCGAGGCCGAGGTCAAGCTGCGGGGCAAGGTCAAGTCGGCCATGACGTACCCGGTCGTCGTTTTCGTCATCGCGATCCTTGCCGTGACGGGAATGCTGCTGTTCATCGTGCCGGTCTTCGCGGGCATGTTCTCGTCCCTCGGCGGTGAGCTGCCGATGCCGACGCGCATCCTCATGATGCTGTCGACGGCGATGAAGTTCACCGCTCCGATCACCGCGATCGCGCTCATCGTCTTCGCCGTCTGGTGGGGTAAGCACAAGAACGACGAGGGCGTCAGACGGCGCGTGGACCCTTTCAAGCTCAAGGTGCCAGTCTTCGGTTCGCTCTTCCAGAAGATCGCCATCTCGCGTTTCACTCGGAATTTCGGCACGATGATCCACGCCGGCGTGCCGATCCTTCAGGCGCTCGACATCGTCGCTGCCACGTCTGGGAACTACGTGGTCGAGAGGGCCGTCAGAGCCGTCCAGGAGTCCGTGAGGACAGGTCAGTCGCTCAGCGGCCCACTGACCCAGCACCCCGTGTTCCCACCGATGGTCGTGCAGATGATGGCCGTCGGCGAGGACACCGGTGCCCTCGACACGATGCTGCACAAGATCTCCGAGTTCTACGACCAGGAGGTCGAGGCGACGACGGAACAGCTCACGTCGCTCATTGAGCCGATCATGATTGTCGTCATTGGCAGCATTATCGGCGCTATGATCATCGCTATGTACATGCCGATCTTCGGAGTGTTCGAACTGATCGGCTAGTCCCCGTGGGATCCGCGCTGACGTCTCGGAGACTTTCTGCCTCGTAAGTGCGGCGGATGAAGAGACGTGCCGCCGTTGAGACGCGTGGGTCTGCCGCCTTCGCACCGTGGAGCCGCCCGGATTAGTCCGTTCGACATGACCCCCAGCGCCACTCCCGCTGTGCGAGGCGTCTCGGGCTGCTAGAGCAGCAACCGCTCCGTCACTTCCTGCGTGGATGCAGATCCTGCGGCGGCGCGTGCGGGGGATCGACCGGACGCGAAGCAGCAATACACGTGCGCGATCGGCAGCACGGTCAGCTACAGCGACCCGGACGCGCCGTGCAGCGAGCGCAAGAGCTGTTCACGTGCGGCCTCAGCGCAGGGCCAATCGACGCGGCGCTACTTGATGTCTGCTCACAGAAGTTGGACGAACGTCCCATGACGTTGGTCCGCTCGGGTGAAACCCGGGTGAAGAGTCCGCAATGGACTCAAGAGCCAGCCGGGCACCCCGATGTACTTCACGTAGTCACCTACCGCCGAGTCCTCGGCACCTGACACAGCACACGAAGGGGAGCGTCATGATCGCTCGTATTCACAAGTCCATGCGCGAGAAGGACCAGGGCTTCACCCTGATCGAGCTGCTCGTGGTGATGATCATCATCGGCATCCTCGCCGCGATCGCCATCCCGGTCTTCCTCAGCCAGCGCGAGAAGGCCCGTGACACCTCCACCAAGGCCGACCTGTCGACCGTCGGCAAGGAGATCGCTGCTTACTACGTCGAGCCGATCGGCGACCTCGTCGTGACGGCAAACGCCACCACCGTCACGCTGACGAACGGCACAAACGTCTCCACGGTGGACATCAGCGAGGGTACGGTCTTCGACGCGACGACCACGTACACCCCGGCTCAGTCGACCACGTGGTGTGTTGACGCGATCAACACCAACGGCGACGTCCAGGACTACAGCTACGCGGCCAACGCCGGCCTCACGCCTAACGACGTCTGCTGATAGGTAGATCCAACCCGGGCGGGGTGGGGGCCACTGGCCCCCACCCCGCCCGAGCATCCAGACAGACATCGATGAGAGGTGCAAAGTGCGGCATCTTCGGGTGAGCGAGCGGTCCCGCGCAGATGACGGGTTTACGCTCATCGAGGTGCTTCTCGCCATGTTCATCGTGGCAGTGGTCATGGTGTCGTTGATCGGTGTCTTGATCTCGAGCCTTTCCACGGTGACGCACGCGCGCCAGCGTCAGACCGCAACGGCTCTTGCAACCCAGGCGCTCGAGCGACTCCGCGCACTTCCGTACGACGAGGTGACGCAGCCGGCGGCCGGAAGCGTCGACGCTGCGCTCGAGTACGTGGCCACTGTCAGCGGCGTAGTTCGTTTCCAGCCCACGGCGGTGCTTCCGGGCGTTGACGAGGCTCTCGTGGTCAACAGCCGCTCAGGGCGAGTTCAGACGCAGGCCGTCGACGGAGTGACCTACAAGATCCAGACCTACGTGACGAAGCCGGCCGCTACGCCTGCCGGGCAACAGACCTTCAATCTGACTGCGCTCGTCTCCTGGTCCAGCTCGGTCACCAACGGCACGCGCACCACGGCACAACGGTCCGTGACGTATTCGCCGGCTGGCTGCCTCTCGACGGCGCAGAGCCCCTTTGCAGCACCCTGCCAGGCTTACTTCACCGCCCAGGCAGGCACCGTGCTCGGGGGTATCTCGGTCGCCAATGCTGTCGACTCGAAGCTTCCCGTCGAAGGCTTCGGCAGCGGCACCCTGCTCGACCTCACGCTGAGCGGGGTGAACTCCAACCTCTTGCTGGAGCAGACGGCGAGCGCGACCTCGAACGCGCAGACTTCAAGTGCCCGGTCTGACAGTGCGGCGAGCGGCGGCCAGATCGCTGTCGCAGCCGTGGACTCCGACCCGTCGTCCGTCGAGGGTCAGATCTCCGGCAGCGGGACATCCGGACAGACGAGTGGAGCCCAGTCCCTCACCGGCGCCGCAGGCACGCTTTCCCTGAAGCCGTCGACGGCGGACTCCGGCCGCGCGGACGCAGCAATCCAGGCCACCACAACGGAGTGCATCGGGGCCTCAGGTGTCGCCCTGGCAACCGGTCCGTCGGCGGCACTGCGGCCCTGCGCCTCGTCGCGCATCACTCCGAGCGGCGGCGATGCGTCCCTCGATTGGACTCCCCCGAGCGGCGGCGCCATGACCCTCGCTCAGCTGACCGAGACCGGGTCCGTGTGGCGATCTGTTGCGGCCAACCTGACGAGCTCGAACGCCGGCGCCTGCATCCAGGGCTCCGGGCCAACCGTCCTGGGCTGCGCGCACGCCGCCGCCAGCCGTTCGTATGCAGACGTTCTGGTCGGTGGCACCGGGACTCCAGAGGCCTTCCCAACGGGCTGGAACACGGCGACCAATCCCGGGGCGATCGTGCGGCTCACCGGCTTCGCAGAGTCGGCGACCGCTGAGGATGGAACCGGCGCGGGGGCGCCCACGTACTCACGCACAGGCTCCCTGTTGGTCTGGAACGGCAGCACGCACCAGGTCATCGATGTGACTGCCCCCCCGTCGGTGCCTGTCGACATCCCAGCGACGTCCTTCAAGTACGGGTCCTACTACCTGACGTACGAAGGGACCGTCTCGGTCGAGCCGCCCAGCACGTCGCGCACACCGGCGGCCCGCTCAGGCAACGCCCTCACGGACTGCAAGGCCGAGGCGTGTGTCAGCCGGGTCAGTGGGGGCGCCGGCGTTGTCGTGAACCTTGAGGTGACGATCACGGCCGTCCCGTATGACCCGCTGTCTGTCGCCCCACCCCTCGGGCGCTTCTCCATGGGCCTGAACCTCGGTGGGCTCGTCGCGCAGGCGTCGTACAAGGCGGCCCCTAATGCGTGACAACTGGCGCCGACGTCGACCGCAGGGCGACGCCGGCATGACCCTGACGGAGCTGCTCGTCTCGATGATCGTCTTCTCGATCGCCATCGGAATGGTGTACTCCGCCGTCATCCTCACCATGCAGTGGAGCCGCGAGACGCAGCAAGCCGCTGATGCCGTCACGGAGTTGCGCCAGGGTCTCGCGCAGATCGACCGGCAGGTCCGGTCCGGGAACGTGCTCTTCAGCCCAGAGGACGAGGACGCATGGCTCACTACGTGCCAAGACGGCGGCGTCGGCAGCAACGCGGGCACGTGCATGCGGATCTTCACCCAGTCCAACGGCGACCAGAAATGCGTCCAGTGGCAGATCGGCCCCGATCCCGCTGATGCCACCAAGAGGGTCCTCCAGACGCGCAGCTGGGAGACCAATTGGCAGACCGGTGGCTCCGTCTCAGCCTGGAACGTCGTCGCCCGGGACATTAACTTCGTGATGGGCACGACCCCCATGCCGTTCACTCTTGAGGGCGCGTCAACGCCGTACAAGGAGCGGATGCTTCGCGTTCACCTCGAGGTCATGGACGAACGCCAGAATCTGCCCGTGGAGATCGACTCGTCGCTGACCGGACGAAACACCAGTTACGGCTATGACAGCGGGCAGTGCGAGCCCGTTCCTGGCGCCACCGTCGTTGTGCCGTGACCACCTCCTCGTCTCAGAAGAAGGGCTAGACCGATGATCGCTACCGTGCGGCGGTACGTCCGGAGTCGAACGGGCGGGGACGACGGCATCGCCATGATCGTATCGATTTCATTGATGGGGCTCGTAGCCATCCTGGTCCTGGCTCTCGTTTCCGTGGCAATCGGTGAAGCTCGCGGCACAGGCCGCGACCGCCAGCGCTCCGTGTCCGTCATGAGCGCGGAAGGAAGGGTGGACTCGCTGCTTTCGGTCATTCAGTCCACCGCGCCTGCTGTTCTCCCTTGCGGTGACCTGGCGGCCGTCAACCAGTCCGTGGTCTCGGACCAACTAGCCGTAGGGTCGAAGGTCACCTACTTCACTGACGCCGGGATTGAGGTCCCATGTGCGTCGGTCGCCACCGCGGCGAATATCCGGCAGGCAAAGATCAGTGCGACGACGAAGGCCACAGCGATTTCTGGGACGCTGCCGGCTCAGCGCACGGTCGAGACGCTCGTGCGGCTCACGCCCTCCTACGGCAACGACCTCGACAAGGCGATCTTCGGGAACGCCGGCGTGGTCGTCCAGAACAACGGCACCATCACCACCCCGGACGGTCAGCCCAACGCCGACGTGTACAGCAACGGGAATGTCATCTGCGACGGCAACCAGACGTACCAAGGATCGATTCAGGCGAAGGGGTCCATCACGCTGAGCACAGGGTCGTCCTGCGTCGTGGCGGTCGACGCCCACGCCGGCCTGGGCATCACGGCCAACGATCCGTCGGCCGTCATCAACGGTCGAGCACTCGCCGCCGGTGGCAACATCGTCATCAAGGGCCACCTCGGGCAGTACGCCCAGGCGAAGTCGCCATTCACGGCAACGGGTTCCGGGTGCACGCCGGCAACCAAGTGCCAGACCGTGGCGGACGTGCCCATGCCGCCGTCCGAGACGTTCCCCGAGATCACCTGGACCAAGGTCGGTTCTGCGTGGCAGAGCGAGCTGGGCTTCACGAACATCGTCACCGACCCCGTGACGTGCGGGGTCCCGGGCCCCGGCGACAAGACCGACAAGGTCGGAGAGTGGATCAAAAACAACGCCTCGTCTCTGCCCGGGAACACGGTGCTCATCTCGACGTGCGCGAACCCCATCTACATGTCCGGCGTCGACCTGTCGTTCAACGCCAACTTCGCCGTCTTCGCCAAGGGCGGGATCAAGCTCGAGGGGAACCCGATCGTCAAGTCCACCTCGACGACCGCGCGCAACCTCTACCTCATGCATCCGTACGACTCCACCTGCACCGCCGGCGTCCCGGGGATCGACATCGGCAACAACGTCGCCTTCACCACGACGGCGAACGTCATGCTGTACTCGCCGTGCGACATTCAGAAGCGGAATCAGACGGACGTCATGGGGCAGATCTACTCCGGCGGCACCGCGTACCTCAGCAACAAGACAGCGATGACGTTCGTCATGCTGCCCATGGCCGGGGTCGACGTCGTGACGTCGACCATCGAGTACTACAACCTCGAGATCCTCTACAAGCGGGAGAACCTCTAACCATGGGGGTTCTCGACATGGCGGTCGTCTCCGTTGCAGGCCTCGCGGGTCTCGGTGTGGTCGGGCTGCTCATCGGCTCGTTCCTCAACGTGGTCGTGTGGCGTGTACCCCGCGGTGGATCCGTCGTCGCGCCACCCAGCGCCTGTCCGTCGTGCGACACGCGGATCAGGCCGCGGGACAACGTGCCCGTCGTGTCGTGGTTGGTCCTCGGTGGCCGGTGCCGGGACTGCTCGACGCCGATCTCCGCCCGGTACCCGCTGGTCGAGGCCGCCACGGGCGTGCTGTTCCTGCTCGTCGGTCTGCGGTTCGGTCCTTCGTGGGCTCTGCCGGCGTTCCTCTACCTCGCCGCGATCGCCGTGGCGCTGGCGCTCATCGACCTCGACACGCACCGCCTGCCCGACGCCATCGTCCTGCCCGCGTACCCCGTGACAGCGGCGCTTCTCGTCGTCGCCAGCTGGGGCGAGCAGGACTGGCCGGCCCTCCTCCGCACCGGGATCGGGGGAGCGGCGCTGTTCGCCGTCTACTTCGCGCTCGCCGTTGCGAAACCGGGCGGCATGGGTTTCGGCGACGTCAAGCTCGCCGGAATTCTCGGCGGTGCACTGGCCTGGGTCGGATGGGGTGCCCTCGTCGTCGGAGGATTCGCCGCCTTCCTGCTTGGCGGGCTGTTCTCCATCGGCCTGCTCGTCACGAAGCGCGCTGGTCGCGCGTCAGGCATCCCGTTCGGCCCCTGGATGCTCCTGGGCGCCGCCGTCGGTGTTGCCGTCGGTGAACAGCTCTGGACCGCGTACCTACGCCTCTTGGGCGTCTGACGCCGGAAGTCCTCAAGACGGACCGACGTACACCCGATAAGCCCGATGGGTGCCTTGCGGCGCCGGGAGGAGGACGGCCAGTGGCCAAGTCAGGAGTCATCGGGCTCGACATCGGCACGACCAGTGTCCGTGCGGCCGAGGTCGTGGGCGGCAGGGGTCGCCAGGGCGGCACGCTCGTGCGGTACGGCGAGGTGGCGCTGCCACCGGGCGCCGTGCGGGACGGCGAGGTCGCCGACCAACCGACCGTGACCGCGGCCCTCAAGCAGCTGTGGGCGGGAGCGAAGTTCAGCACCCGACAGGTCAACATCGGCATCGGGAACCAGCGGGTCGTCGTCCGCGAGATGGAGCTGCCGTGGATGCCCCTGCCCCAGCTCAAGGCATCCCTGCCGTTCCAGGTGCAGGAGATGCTGCCCATGTCGACCGACGAGGCGCTGCTGGACTTCTACCCGACCGGTGAGGTGACGACCGCCGCAGGTCGGATGGTCCAGGGGATGCTCGTCGCGGCGACCAAGGACACGGTGCGTGCCAACGTCATGGCCGTCGAGTCAGCGGGGCTGCGTCCGCAGCTGGTCGACCTGAGCCCCTTCGCGCTCATGCGCGCCGTGGTCCACGGCGAGATGGCGGGTCGGACCGTCGCCGTGGTCGACATCGGGGCCCGGATCACGCAGGTCATCATCGCGGCCGAGGGCACGCCGCGCTTCGTGCGCGTCCTCCCCTCAGGCGGCGGCAACGTCACCGACGCCGTCGCCGGCGCCCTCGGGTGCTCGGCGCCGGACGCCGAGGCTATCAAGCGCGAGGTCGGCATCGGCTTCGCGGTGCCCCCAGAGCGGACCGCGGCCGCCGAGGCCATCAGCAACGTCGTGCGTCCTCTCGTCGAGGCCGTCCGCAACACGTTCGTCTACTACGCCAGCAACCACCCCGGCGCCGGCATCGACATGGTCGTGCTCACCGGCGGCGGGTCACAGCTGCCGGGTCTCGGCCAGTACCTGGCCAGCGCCAGCCGCCTCGCGGTCTCGATGGCGGACCCGCTGAGCATCCTGCGCGTCGGCAAGGGTCTCGGCATCGACCCGAGCCGCCACGCCACCTTCCCCGCGATGCCTCTCGGCCTGGCCTACGGAGTCGCAGCATGACCGCCACCCTGGAACGGCCCGCCGCCCCGAGCGGGGGCAAGAAGAACCGTTCGCGCTCGGGTGGCCTGGTGTCGACCCTGCCGCAGGTCAATCTGCTCCCGCCGGAGGTCTACGCCGCCAGGACGCTCACCCGGGTCAAGCGTTGGCTCGCCGTCGTCGTCGTGCTGGCCCTGATCATCGCTGCAGGGATCGTGGCGCTCAGCGTCATGACCCAGCAGGCGGTGGACGAGGAGCTCGCCGCCGAGCAGCTCCGTACCGAAGCGCTCCTGGAGGAGCAGAGGCAGTACGCCGAGGTGCCCGTCGTCCTGTCGCAGCTCGACAGCATCCGTACGGCGCGGGAGCTCGGCATGTCCACCGAGGTGCTGTGGCGTGACTACATCTCCGCGATCGCCGCCTCCGCGCCCGACAGCGTCAGCATCGAGACGGTCAGCATCCTCGCGGCGTCGCCCATGGAGGTGCCGCCGGCACCCTTGACGCCGCTCGACGAGGCCGCCGTGGGGACCATCACCTTCACGGCGAACTCCCTCACTGTCCCCGACACGGCCCAGTGGGTCGAGGCGCTCGGCAGCGTCACAGGGCTCACGAACGCATGGTTCAGCTCGGCGACCATCACCGAGGACGAAGAGCTCGCGTACTACACCGTCACCGGGACGATCCAGATCACCGAGGACGCCCGCGCGAACCGCTTCGCCGCCACCGAGGGAGAGGGCTGATGACCGGATCACGCACCGTCGGCTGGGTCGTCGGCACCGTCGTCCTCGTCCTGGCGATCCTCGCCGGCACCTGGTTCCTCCTCGCGGCTCCTCGCTTCGAGGCGGCGGCGGAGACGATGCTCGAGGTCGAGAACTCCCGCTTCCAGAACGACCTGCTCCAGACGCAGAACGCCCAGCTCAAGGCCGACTTCGCGAACCTCGAGGCGTACAAGGCGGAGGTGGCGACGCTGCAGCAGCAGATCCCCGGCACCGCCGCCCTCCCGGCCTACGCCCGGACGGTCGCGGATCTCGCAACCGCGAACGACGTCGCGCTCCTGGAGGTCTCACCGGGCGCCGCCACCGTCTTCACCGTCCCCGTGCCGGTCGTCGAGGCGCCGCCCGCACCCGTGGAGGGTGCGGAGGGTGAGGTCAGCACGGAGTCGGAGACCGGCACGATCGCCGACGCCGGCCTCGGCTCGAACGAGCCGGCGGCACCCGCCGGCCCGGTCGCGCCCGAGGGGCTCGTCGCCGTTCCCTTCACCTTCAAGGTGCTCGGGACCTACGACGCGACGAACGCGTTCCTCGCCGCACTCCAGACGGGCACCGAGCGTCTCTTCCTGGTGACCCAGGTGGACGGCACCAGTCAGCAGGAGGCTGAGGCGACGCCGTCGAAGCCGGCGATCGCGGAGGGCGACGTCGAGCTCACGGTGACCGGGTACACGTACGTGCTCCCCGAGCTGGCGCCCGTCCAGGCACCGGTCGAGGGCGAGCAGCCTGCGCCCGCGCCCCTGCCGAGCACCACGCGGAACCCGTACGCGCCGCTCGACTGAGACGTGAACGACGGTGGGCCCCGACCGGAGCGGTCGGGGCCCACCGTCGTTCTTCAGCCGAGAGGCTCAGCCCTCGGGGGTCTCCCAGTTCTCGCCGGGGAAGATCCCGAACGTGGCAAGCCACGCCAGGTCATCAGCGGTGTCGACGCGGTATCCGCCGCCCGTGCCGGCACAGATGGCGTTGAGGCCGTACGACGTCACGGCCGCGACGACGTTCGAGCCCTCGACGAAGATCGGGCCACCCGAGTCGCCGCTGCACGTGCCGCCGGTGGCCGCGTTGTTCGTGAAGAGCACCGAGTTGCCGGCCTTCTTCTCACCGAACGCTGCGTCCTGGTTGATGATCTTCAGTGTCGCCTGGCGCCGCTCCAAGGAGCGCTCGGTCAGCCCGGCCCCGGCGGGCATCGAGCGCTGCAGTCCGTAGCCCACCGCCGTGAAGAGCTGCTTGTTCTGGCCCCGCTTGACGAAGAAGTCGTCGAAGTAGCCCTCCTCGGGGATCACCCCGTACGAGTCCATGTACACCGGCTCGTCCAGGACGACGACCCCGAGGTCGTTGAGGTAGAACGCCGCGTCGTCGTAGGCGGGGTGGGTGTACGGCGTCCCCTCGACCGACGTCTCGCCGCCGAGCGGGTAGCCCGACGCCTCACGGTCGTTGACGTCCTCGTCGAACCAGATCGTGACGTTCGCGGCATCGAACGTGCAGTGGCCGGCGGTCAGGAAGATCGTCGGCGAGATCAGCGTGCCGCTGCATCGCCACATCGGGGTCCCGTCCGCGTCGTCGGCGACCATGATCCCGACGTACGGGTGCTCCTCGTTGTCGGGCTCGCCGTACCGGATGGCGGCGGCGGGGGAGGCGGAGACTGCTGCCAGGCCGAGTGCGGCCGTCAGTGCCACCGCTGCGCGGGTGAAGCGCATGGGGGCGTCCTCTCTCGAAGGAGACCTGCGTCATTACAGGATGCGCGGGACGCTACTCCCCGGTACGCCGTGACGGGAGACCCAGCACCACGTCCGACGCCCGGACGACGACGGTGTCGTGTCAGCACGTCATGGGAGGATCGCGACCATGTTGCGCTGGCTGACCGCAGGCGAGTCCCACGGCGAGGCGCTCGTCGGCATCCTCGAGGGGCTCCCGGCGGGGGTCCGCGTCACGACCGAGGATGTCCAGGACCGCCTCGCGCGCCGCCGTCTCGGCTACGGCCGCGGCGCCCGGATGAAGTTCGAGAAGGACGCCGTCCGCATCCTCGGCGGCCTGCGCCACGGCGTCACCCAGGGCGGCCCGGTCGCGATCGAGGTCGCCAACACCGAGTGGCCGAAGTGGGTCGACGTCATGTCCGCCGACCCGATCCCTGCCGAGCGCCTCCAGGTCGACGCGGGCACCGGTGACGTCCGCGAGGTCGCACGCAACCGCCCCCTCACCCGCCCCCGGCCGGGACACGCGGACCTCGTCGGCATGCGCAAGTACGGCTTCGACGACGCCCGCCCCGTGCTCGAGCGCGCGTCCGCCCGCGAGACGGCGACCCGCGTCGCGCTCGGCACCGTCGCCGCGCACTTCCTCGAGCAGGCCGCCGGCATCCGTCTCGTCTCGCACGTCGTCGCCATCGGCTCGGTCGGCGTGCCCGACGACGCCGAGCTGCCGACCCCGGACGACGCCGCCGCCCTCGACGCCGATCCCGTCCGCTGCTTCCACGGCCCGACGTCGGCCGCGATGGTCGCCGAGATCGACCAGTGCCACAAGGACGGCGACACGCTCGGCGGCGTCGTCGAGGTGCTCGCCTACGACGTGCCGAGCGGTCTCGGTAGCTACACCCATTGGGACCGGCGCCTCGACGCGCGACTGTCCGCCGCACTCATGGGCATCCAGGCCATCAAGGCCACCGAGGTCGGCGACGGGTTCCGCACGGCCACCCGCCGCGGGTCGCAGGCGCACGACGAGATCGAGCGCGACCCCGTGACCGGCCGCATCCGCCGGCGCAGCAACCGCGCGGGCGGTGTCGAGGGCGGCATGAGCAACGGCGAGGTCCTCCGGGTCCGCGCCGCCATGAAGCCGATCTCCACCGTCCCGCGCGCGCTCGCCACGATCGACACCGCCAGCGGCGAGCCCACCGCTGCCCAGCACCAGCGGTCCGACGTGTGCGCCGTCCCGCCGGCCGCGGTCGTGGCCGAGGCGATGGTCGCCCTCGTCCTCGCCGACGCGCTGCTGGAGAAGACCGGCGGCGACAGCGTCGCCGAGGTCGCCCGCAACCTCCAGGCGTACCTCGACGCGATCCCCGAGCTGCAGCGATGAGCGAGACGAGGCCGCCGGCCTCCCGCCCGGCCGCCGTCCTCATCGGCCCACCCGGATCGGGCAAGAGCACCGTCGCGCGCCTCCTCGCCGACCGGCTCGGCGTCACCTTCCGGGACACCGACGCCGACGTCGAGACGGTCGCCGGCAAGACGATCTCCGACGTCTTCGTCGAGGACGGCGAGCCGCGCTTCCGCGAGCTCGAGCGCGAGGCCGTCGCCCGGGCACTGGCCGAGCACGACGGCGTCCTGTCGCTCGGCGGGGGAGCCGTCCTCGATGAGGGGACGCAGCGCCTGCTCGAGGCGCACACGGGGGCAGGCGGCAGCGTCGTCTTCCTCGACGTCAGCCTCACGCACGCGGCGCCCCGGGTCGGCTTCAACACCTCCCGTCCGCTCCTGCTCGGCAACCCGCGCGCGCAGTGGCAGGGGCTCATGAACGCCCGCCGCCCCGTCTACGAGCGGCTCGCCACTCTCAACATCTCGACCGATGGGCTCCGGCCCGGGCAGGTCGCGGACCGCATCGCCGAGGCGCTGAGCGACACGGCTGCGTCAGCCGACGAGGCGACGACGATCAGCGGGGTCGAGCACGGCGGGGCCCAGGCATGAGCGAGGCACCGCGCTCCGATGCCCCCACGACGATCACGGTCAAGGGTGACCAGCCCTACGACGTCGTCGTCGGCCATCATCTGCTCGGGGAGCTGCCCCGCCTGCTCGGCACGGGCGTGCGGCGCGTCCTCGTCATCCACCCCGGCGCCCTCGCGACGTCGGCGGAGGCGGTCCGGGAGGACCTCCTCGCCCAGGGGTACGAGGCCTACCTCGCGGAGGTCCCGGAGGCCGAGGAGTCCAAGACCGCCCAGGTCGCGGCGTTCTGCTGGCAGGTCCTCGGCCAGGCCGAGTTCACGCGCTCCGACGCGATCGTCGGGCTGGGCGGCGGCGCCACGACCGACCTCGCCGGGTTCGTCGCGGCGACCTGGCTGCGGGGCATCAAGGTGATCCACGTCCCCACGACGCTCCTGGCCATGGTCGATGCGGCCGTCGGCGGCAAGACCGGGATCAACACCGCCGAGGGCAAGAACCTCGTCGGCGCGTTCCACCCGCCGGCCGGCGTCCTGTGCGACCTCACCGCCCTCGAGACCCTGCCGCGGCACGACCGCACCGCCGGGCTCGCCGAGGTCGTCAAGACGGGGTTCATCGCCGACCCGCGCATCCTCGAGCTCATCGAGGCCGACCCCGCAGGCCTGACCGCCGATCAGATGGATGACGACGCCCGGCGCACGCTGCGCGAGCTCGTCGAGCGGTCCATCGCCGTCAAGGCGCGCGTCGTGGGGGAGGACCTCAAGGAGGCGGGCCTGCGCGAGATCCTCAACTACGGCCACACCTTCGGCCACGCCATCGAGCTCACCGAGCGGTACCAGTGGCGCCACGGCGCCGCCGTCGCCGTCGGCATGGTCTTCGTCGCGGAGCTCGCGCGCCTCGCCGGACGCCTCGACGACGACGTCGTCGACCGCCACCGCGCGATCCTCACCGCGCTCGGGCTGCCCGTGACGTACCGCGGCGACCGGTGGGAGAAGCTGCTCACCGCGATGCGCCGGGACAAGAAGAGCCGCGGGGACCTGCTGCGCTTCGTCATCCTCGAGGACGTCGGCCGCCCGACCCGTCTCGAGGGCCCGGACCCGGCACTGCTGGCCGCCGCGTACGCCGAGGTCAGCCGCGACCTGCCGACCACCCGGACGCCCGTGTCCCTGTGACAGCGGCTGCCCTAGCCTTGCGGCCATGACGCGCGTCCTCGTCCTCAACGGACCCAACCTCGGCCGCCTCGGCGTGCGCGAGCCCGAGGTCTACGGCTCGGCGACGCTCGCCGACCTCGAGTCCGCCGCGACGGCGTGGGGCTCCGAGCTGGGCCTCGACGTCGTCGTGCGCCAGACCGACGACGAGGCCGAGATCATCGGCTGGGTCCACGAGGCGGTGGACAGCGGCGCCCACGTCGTCCTCAACCCCGCCGCCTTCACGCACTACTCCTACGCGCTCCGCGACGCCGCAGCGCAGATCACGACGGCGGGGCTCCTGCTCGTCGAGGTCCACCTCTCCAACCCCCTCGCGCGCGAGGACTTCCGGCACGTCAGCGTCATCGGACCGGTGGCGACCGGGACGGTGGCCGGGTTCGGTCTCGAGTCCTACCGGCTCGCTCTTCAGGCGGTCGCCGCCCGTCTCCCAGGCTGACAGGACACAAACCCCCACCCTTGTACCACAGGGAACCATGCCCTAGGCTTGTTCCCGTGCTCGTGATCACCGTCGACCAGCAGGGAAGCCGCCGCGTGGGCGACCGCGTCGACGACCTCCTCGCGCGACTCGGTTCGTGGCAGGACGGCCGCGCGGGCGTGGTGCGCCGCTTCGAACGCACCGTGGGCGACGAGGTGCAGTGCGTCCTCGACGACGCCGACGACGCCGTCGACGTCGCCCTCCGGCTGCTGCGCTGGGGCGGGTGGTCCGTCGGCATCGGTGCGGGCCCCGTGGACGAGCCGCTGCCCGCGTCGTCGCGCGCCGGGTCGGGGACCGCGTTCGTGCTGGCCCGCCAGGCCGTGGAGCGGGCCAAGACCCGGGGTCGCCCGGTCCCGCTCGCCGTCGACGGCGCCGGTGCGCTCGAGGCGTCCGACGCCGAGGCCGTGCTGACCCTCCTCGGGGTCGTGACGGAACGGCGGACGGACAGCGGCTGGGAGGTCGTCGACGCGCTGACCCGCGCCTCCACCACGCAGGAGCGTGTGGCTGAGAGCCTGGGGATCACCCAGCAGGCAGTCAGCCAGCGCCTGCGGGCGGCGCTGTGGGCCGAGGAGCAGGCGGCGCGGCCGGCGGCAGCGCGTCTGCTGCGCCGGGCTGACCGTCGCGACCACCAGGGGGACGAGGGATGACCGAGGCGATCGCCGTCCTCATCGGACTGGGCGCGCTGCTCGTCAGCGCGATCGGTGGGTGGCCGCTCACCGCGGCCGTCCTGCGCTGGGCGGCGCGTTCGCGGGACGCGGGCACGGACCCGTCGCCCGCCCAGCCCGAGGACGACGGCGAGCCGACGACCGCTCCGGCGGTGCCCGCGAGCAAGGAGTCACCGGCGACGTCGGCCGCCGCCTCCTCGCCCGCCGACGCCGCAACCCAGCCCGCGGGCAGCGCCACGACGACGCCCGACCCGGAACGCGCCGTCCTGCGCGGTGGCACGTGGATCGGGATCCTCGAACGCCTCGCCGTCACCGGCACGCTGGCCCTCGGCTACCCCGAGGGTGTCGCGTTCGTCATCGCCGTCAAGGGGCTCGGCCGGTACCCCGAGCTGCGGGAGCACCCCGGCCTGTCGGAGCGGTTCGTCATCGGCACGCTCGCGTCGCTGGCGTGGGCAGCCGCACTCGGGGCCGCGGCGCGGGCGCTCGTCGTCTGAGTCGCACCCGTCGGGCCGCACCGCCGTCGTCGGAGCGATCACCTCCGGCCCGCTAGACTGGCCGCCGCTCCACGCGCCCGGGCCGTCCGCACGGTCCCGCGCCGCACCCCGCGGCCCCGCGTGGCTCCCCGGACGCCGACCCGAAGGACTCCTGTGGCCACGACCAACGACCTCAAGAACGGCACCGTGCTGAACCTCGACGGCCAGCTCTGGGCGGTCGTCGAGTTCCAGCACGTCAAGCCCGGCAAGGGCGGCGCCTTCGTCCGCACGAAGCTGAAGAACGTGCTCTCGGGCAAGACGGTCGACAAGACCTTCAACGCAGGCACCAAGGTCGAGACGGCGAACGTCGACAAGCGCGACATGCAGTACCTGTACAAGGACGGCAACGACTTCGTCTTCATGGACACCGCGACGTACGACCAGCTGCACGTGGGCGAGACCGTCGTCGGCGACGCCGCGAGCTACATGCTCGAGAACCAGACCGCGATCGTCGCCACGCACGAGGGCACGCCCCTGTACGTCGAGCTGCCCGCGTCCGTGGTGCTGGAGATCACCTACACCGAGCCGGGCCTGCAGGGCGACCGCTCCACCGGCGGTACCAAGCCCGCGACGCTCGAGACCGGCGCCGAGATCCAGGTCCCGCTGTTCCTCGAGGCCGGCACCAAGGTCAAGGTGGACACGCGTGACGGGTCGTACCTCGGCCGCGTGAACGACTGACGCGTGGCCGCACGCACCAAGGCGCGCAAGCGCGCCGTCGACGTCCTCTTCGAGGCCGACCAGCGGGGGACCGCGCCGCTCGACGTCCTGCGCGACCGCATCGCGCAGCCGGGCACGGAGGCCGCCCTGCCGCAGTACTCGGTCGACCTCGTCGAGGGCGTCATGGCGCACGCCGAGCAGATCGACGAGATCCTCACGACCTACTCGCAGGGCTGGACGATCGCACGCATGCCAGCGGTGGACCGGGCCGTCCTGCGCGTCGGCGTCTTCGAGATCCTCTGGAACGACGACGTCCCGGACGCCGTCGCCGTCGACGAGGCCGTGGAGCTCGCCCGGTCCCTCTCGACGGACGACTCGCCGTCGTTCGTCAACGGTCTGCTCGGCCGCGTCGTCCAGCTCAAGCCGACGCTGCTGGACTGAGCCGGGGGACCGGCCCGCCGCCCATCGACGGCGCGGCGTGCGCGCGCCGCGGGATCGTCCGCGACGGGCGACCCAGCAGGAAGCCCTGCACGGTCGGGACACCCATCGCCGACAGGGCGGCGAGCTGCTCCGGCTCCTCGACGCCCTCGGCGACGACGTCGAGCCGGTGCGCGCGCGCCAGCGACACGATGGCCTGCACGACAGCGGCGCCCTCGGTCGTCACGACCCGCTGGACGAAGCTCCGGTCCACCTTGAGCACGTGCAGCGGCAGCGTCCCGAGCCGCGCCAGCGAGTTGTAGCCGGTGCCGAAGTCGTCGATCGCGACCCGCACCCCGAGGGCGACGAGGCGGCTCAGCGCCCGCTCGGCCACGTCGAGGTCCTCCAGCGCGTCCGACTCGGTGATCTCCAGCGTGAGCCGGTCCCACAGGCCCGGACCCCACGCCTCCTCGACGGCGGCGACGAAGCCCGGGTGCTCCACCTGCGACGGCGCGACGTTGACCGCGACCGGCAGGCCGGACCGCTCGGTCACGGCCCGGGCGGCGCGCAGCACCCCGAAGCCGATGGTCGCGACGAGGCCTTCCTCGTCGGCGAGGTCCCACCACTCCGCCGGCTCGAGCAGCCGGCCGAACCGGTGCCACCGCGCGAGCGCCTCGAGGCCGACGACGTCCAGCGTCGTCGTGTCCGTCACCGGCTGGAAGACCGCCACGATGTCGCCGTGGGCCACCGCGTCGACGAGGTCCCGGCGCAGCCGCTCCCGGCGGACGACGTCGTCCCGCAGCGGCGCGTCGTAGAAGGCAGGTGTCGCCGCCTCGCCGGGGCGCCGCGTGCGGCGCGCCTGCCCCAGCGCCAGCTCCGCGTCCGCGAGCACCTGCCCGGCGTCCGTGCCCTGGCCCGGCGTCCACACGGACGCCCCGACCCAGAAGAGCACCTCCTCGCCGTGCGGGCCGACCGCGGGCGCCCCGAGCTCGCGGGCGAGCAGGATGAGGTCCGCGTCCGTCACGGGCTCCTCGAGCAGGAGCGTGAACTGGTCGCCCCCCGTGCGGGCGACGTAGGCGTCCGGTCCGGCGACGGCCACGAGGTGGTCGGCGGCGAACCGCAGCAACTGATCGCCGCCCGCCCGGCCGTGCCGGCGGTTCACCTCGTGCACGCGCTGCACGTCGCACACGACGACGGCGAGCCGGCCCATCGTCGCGCGCGCCCGGGCGTGCGCCTCGACGAGCCGCTCCTCGAGCGGCGCGCGGCCAGGCAGCCCGGTGAGCGCGTCCCAGGACGACGACGGCGGCGCGGCGAGGGTGCCGGCGACCGGCGTGCGCAGGTGCCGGCGACGTTCCTGCAGCAACGCCACGACGGCCAGGACGGGAAGCAGCACCGCGAGTCCCACGGTGCCGAGGGCGATGGCGAGCTCGACGCCGGACAGCACGACACCGCTTCCTTCCGCCGGCATGAGAACGATCACAACGAGGAGTATCCGGGCAAATCGGACGCAGGCCTGGGACGCTCGGCCCCCGACACGCCGACCGTCCGTGCGGTGGGGCCGCCGGACGGTGCCGCAGCGCCTCAGACCGCCGTCGGCCGCCGCTCCCCGACGTCCTGGCTCACGTGGCCGAACCGGTGCATCGTGCGGCTCACCGCCTGCTCGCGCACCACCGTGAGCAGCTCGCGCCGACCGCTGAGCACCACCGGGGCGTCGAGCACGACGACGTCGCCGACCCGTTCGGCCGCCGCCTCGCGCAGCCCGGGAGCGGTGCCGACGACTCGCACCCGGCCGGAGACCTCACCGGAGCGGACCCGCGTCGCGAACGCGGCGTCGTCCTCCTCGGCGCGCGTGCTCACCGTGACGGCGACCCCCGCGACCTCCGCCGCCGCCAGCACGCGGGTGACGTGCCGCCCCAGTGCGCCGTCGCCGACGCGGACCGTGAGGTGGTCGACCGGGCGGTACCGGAAGACGTTGGCCTCGGCGCGCAGCCCGCTCGCGTCGTGCTCGACGCCGAGGTCGCTCGCCCACACGCGCTCGTCGTCGGCGCGGGCCGCGGCGAGCCACGCGTCGTCGTCAGCGGGGACGCCCGGGGCGTCCTGCCACCGGCCGAGCTGCGCGACGTAGTTGGGGCCGCCCGCCTTCGCGCCCGGTCCGACCGAGGAGGCCTTCCAGCCGCCGAACGGCTGGCGCTGCACGATCGCCCCGGTGATGTGCCGGTTGACGTACGCGTTGCCGACCTCGACCCGCTCGAGCCAGTGCGCGATCTCCCGCTCGTCGAGGGAGTGGATCCCGCCCGTGAGGCCGAACGGCACGGCGTTCTGCAGGTCGATCGCCTCGTCCAGCGTCTCGACGCGCATGACGCCGAGCACCGGCCCGAAGTACTCCGTGAGGTGGAACGGCGAGCCGGCTCGCACGCCGTGCTTGACGCCGGGGCGCCACAGCCGGCCCTCGTCGTCGAGGCGTTGGGGTCGGACGAGCCAGCGCTCGCCCTCGTCGAGCGACGTCAGCGCGTCGAGCAGCTTGCCCGAGGCGGGCTCGGTGAGCGGGCCGACGCCGGTCGACAGGTCCGTCGGCAGCCCGACCCGGAGGGACCGGACGGCGTCGGCGAGCTGGCGGTGCAGGCGCCGGGAGCGGCCCGCGCCGCCGACGAGGATCAGCAGCGACGCGGCGGAGCACTTCTGCCCGGCGTGGCCGAACGCGGACCGCACGGCGTCGGCGACGGCCAGGTCGACGTCGGCCGAGGCGGTGACGACGAGCGCGTTCTTGCCGGACGTCTCGGCCAGCACGTCCAGGTCGGGCCGCCAACGCCCGAACAGCCGCGCGGTCTCGATGGAGCCGGTGAGCAGCACGCGGGCGACGTCGGGGTGCGTGACGAGGTGCCGCCCGATCTCGCCTTCGGGGGAGTCCACGATCTGCAGCACGTCCCGCGGCACGCCCAGGTCGTCCATCGCGCGGTGCACGGCCGCGACCGCGACACCGGCGCACCGGGGCGTCGGGGGAGCGGGCTTGATGACGACGGGAGACCCGGCCGCCAGGGCCGCGAGGACGGAGCCGATGGGGATCGCCACGGGGAAGTTCCACGGCGGCGTCACGACCGTCACGCCGTCGGGCCGGAACTGCGCGTGGCGCACCGTGCCGTCGGCGAGCTCCGCCGCGCGCTCGGCGTAGTAGCGGGCGAAGTCGACCGCCTCGCTGACCTCCGGGTCGACCTCGGGGACCGTCTTGCCGGCCTCCTGGACGGCCGTCGCGACGAGGTCGCCGCGGGCGGCCTCGAGGTGCACGGCCGCGCGGCGCAGCAGGGCTGCGCGCTCGGCCGGCGCGACGGCGGCCCAGCGCTCGCGTACCGCCGCAGCGCGGGCGATCACCGCGTCGACGTCGGCGGTCGACCGGATCGCGATCGGCTCCGGCACCTCGACCCGCCGGGTCAGCACCTCCCGCGCCCACGCGCGCGACTCGAGCACCGCCGGGTCGGTGTCCGCGGCGTTCTCGAAGCCCTCGGGCGCCGGGGCGTCGAGGTCCACCGGCGGACGCGGCGTCCGACGGCGCTGCGTGCCCACCGTCGCGGCGTCCCGCACCGAGGCGACGAAGGCCCGCTCCTGCGCCCCGATCCCGTGCGGCGAGCCCGGCGCGGCGGCGAACATCGCGTGCAGGAAGTTCTGCTCCGCGGCGTTCTCCTCGAGGCGACGGACGAGGTAGGAGATCGCGACGTCGAAGTCCTCGCGCGCCACGACCGGCGTGTAGAGCAGCACCTGCCCGCCACCGATGGCGACCGTGTCCCGCACCGCGCGGGCCTGCGCCGGGGCCATGCCCTGCAGCATCTCGACGTCCACGTCGGCGGTCACGCCGCGCTCGCCGGCCAGGAGGTGCGCCAGAGCGAGGTGGAAGACGTTGTGGCTGGCCACACCGATCCGCACCGACCGGGTGCGCGACGGGTCGAGCGCACGGTCGAGCAGGCGGACGTACGAGGCGTCGACGTCGGGCTTGCCGGCGTACGGTGCCTGCGGCCAGTCGTGCAGCTCCGCCTCGACCTGCTCCATCGCCAGGTTCGCGCCCTTGACCAGCCGCACCTTGATGCGGGCGCCGCCGGCCTCGACGCGCCGGCGGGCGAGGTCGGTGAGCTCCTCCAGGGCGTCGTGGGCGTCGGGCAGGTAGGCCTGCAGGACGATCCCCATCTCCTGGTCCGCGAGCTCGGGGTCGGCGAGCAGCTGCTCGAAGACCGCGACGGTGAGCTGGAGGTCGCGGTACTCCTCCATGTCGAGGTTGAGGAACGTCCCGTGCCGCTTCGCGGTGAGGTACAGCGGTCGCAGCCGCTCGACGACCCGGTCGCGCGACCCCGTGGTGTCCCACGTCGACAGCTGGCTCGCGACCGAGGAGACCTTCACCGAGACGTAGTCGACGTCGGGCCGCTCGACGAGCGCGGTCACCCGCTTCAGACGCCCGGCGGCCTCCTGCTCGCCGAGGACCGCCTCACCGAGGAGGTTGAGGTTGAGGCGGAAGCCCTCGCCGGTGACGCGGGCGATGTGCGCGCCGAGCCCGGGCCCGGCGTCCGCGACGAGGTGGCCGACGAGCTGTCGCAGCCGCAGCCGGGCCGCCGGGACGACGACGCCGGGCAGCACGGGCGCCACGAGCGTGCCGAGGCCGAGCAGCGCCCGGTCGACCGGACCGAGGAAGCCGCCGGCCGCCCGGGTGTAGGGCGCGAGCGCCGCCAGCTCGGCCGCCGCCGTCCGGTCGTCCTCCGGCCGCGCGACCCGGTCCACGAACCGCAGGGCGAGCTCGAGCCCGGCGGGGTCACCGACGAGCGACGCCAGCCGACCGGTCGTGCGCCGCTCGTCCGCGGTCTCCCCGGCGGCGGTCGCGTCCAGCCACTCGTGCGCGAGGCGGACGGCGGCGTCGGTGAGGTCGGTCACGGTGGCGGTCATCCGTGCATCCTCGCCCCGGCGGGTCGCGCCGTCTTGTACGCAGTCGACCTGCCACGCGACCGGCCGGGTCAAATCGGGCCGTGGCGCGCCGGTAGGCTCGCCGCGCGATGAGGCCCTCCGACGACGACGCACCCGGGCGCGACCCGCTCGCGCACCGTGCCGACGCCGAGCCTGTGCGGTCCGCGGCGCCCGCGCCGTCCCCGGCGCCCACCGTGACGCCGGTCCGCTGGCCGGAGGGGGAGCGGCTGCTCGCCGCCCTGACGCCGGAGCTGGTCCGGCTCATGGACGGGCTCACCGGGACCATGTTCTGCGCCAAGGACACGACCGGCCGGTACGTCGCCGTCAACCAGGCGTTCGTGGACCGCACCAACGAGACCTCCCGCCGCGCCGTCGTCGGCCGCCGCGCGGAGGACCTGTTCGTCGGCCACCTCGCCGCGCACTACGCGGCGCAGGACGAGCGCGTCATGACGACCGGCGAGCCGCTGCGCGACGAGCTCGAGCTCATCCTGCGGCCGGGCGGCTCGCCCGGGTGGTACCTCACCTCCAAGGAGCCGGTCCGCTCGGGCGACGTCGTCGTCGGGCTCGTCAGCGTCTCCGAGGACCTGCGCACGTCCGACCCGGCGGACGTGGCGCTCAGCTCGCTGTCGCGGGTCGTGGCGCTCGTGCACGAGCGGCTCGGCGAGCCGGTGACCGTGGCGGAGATGGCCGCCGCGGCCGGGTGCTCCGCACCGGCCCTGGACCGCCGGATGCGCAAGGTGTTCTCGCTCTCCCCGCGCCGGTACGTGCTGCGCGCGCGCATCGACCGCGCTGCGGCGCTGCTGACGACGACGGACGAGCCCATCGCGGCCATCGCGACGGCGACGGGCTTCTACGACCAGGCCGTGCTCACGCGCACGTTCGGGCGGCTGACGGGGCAGACGCCCGCGCAGTACCGGCGGTCCTCCCGCGAGGCGGGCGGCCGTCCGCCGGCCGGGCCGCCGGGGATGAGACCCGACGGCGGCCAGTAGTCGCGGTGCAGTAGCCTCGCGGCGTCAGACATCCTTTAAGGCCCGTCCTGTGAGGCGGGGAAGGAGGTCGCCAGATGTCCTCTGGCCCTGCCGTGCCCGGCGCTCCCACGGAGCCCCCCGTCCCGCCCCTCGCGTCGAGCGAGCCCACGCCGCCCGATGCCGCACCGCCCGACGACGCCGTCGGCACCGAGGTGCTCGGGCCGGCGGAGGTGCACCGGTCCCTCACCCGCATCGCCCACGAGATCCTCGAGCGCACCAAGGGCGCAGAGGACCTCCTGCTGCTGGGCATCCCGACGCGCGGGCTGCCGCTGGCGCGGCGCCTCGCGGAGCGCATCGCCGAGGTGGAGCCGGGCGTCGACCCGGACCAGCTCGCCGGCTCCATCGACGTGACGATGTACCGCGACGACCTGCACCGGCACCCGACGCGGACGATCGGCCGCACCGAGCTGCCGGCCGGGCGGTCGGTGGACGGGCAGGTCGTCGTCCTCGTCGACGACGTGCTGTTCTCCGGTCGGACCGTCCGCGCCGCGCTCGACGCGCTCAACGACCTCGGCCGGCCCCGCGCGGTCCAGCTCGCCGTCCTCGTCGACCGGGGCCACCGGGAGCTCCCGATCCGCGCCGACTACGTCGGCAAGAACCTCCCCACGTCGCTGGTGGAGACCGTTCGGGTCCTGCTGGCGGAGACCGACGGCGTCGACTCCGTCGTCATCGCGGGAGGCACCCGATGACCGGCCTGCGGCACCTGCTCAGCGCGGCGGACCTCGACCACGAGACCGCGATCGCCGTCCTCGACACCGCCGCGCAGATGTCCGCGACGCAGTCGCGGGAGATCAAGAAGCTGCCGACGCTGCGCGGGCGCACGGTCGTCAACCTGTTCTTCGAGGACTCCACGCGGACCCGGATCTCCTTCGAGGCGGCGGCCAAGCGCCTGTCCGCGGACGTCATCAACTTCTCGGCCAAGGGCTCGAGCGTGTCCAAGGGCGAGTCGCTCAAGGACACGGCGCTGACGCTGCAGGCCATGGGCGCGGACGCCGTCGTCATCCGCCACCACGCCTCGGGCGCGCCGCACCGCCTGGCGCACGCCGGCTGGGTGGACGCCGCCGTGGTCAACGCGGGGGACGGGACGCACCAGCACCCCACGCAGGCGCTGCTCGACGCGTTCACGCTGCGCCGGCACCTGGCCGGTGACGCCGACAACCCCGACGGGGTCGGCCTCGACCTCGCGGGCAAGCACGTCGCGATCGTCGGGGACGTCCTGCACTCGCGCGTCGCCCGCTCCAACGTCCTGCTGCTCCACACGCTCGGGGCGCGCGTCACGCTCGTCGCCCCGCCGACCCTCGTGCCGGTCGGCGTAGAGGCGTGGCCGTGCGCCGTCTCCTACGACCTCGACGGCGTCATCGCGGACCAGCAGCCGGACGCGATCATGATGCTGCGGGTGCAGCGGGAGAGGATGGGCGCCGGCGGCGGGGGGACGACGGGCGCCACGAGCTTCTTCCCGAGCCCGCTGGAGTACACGCGGACGTTCGGGCTCGACGCGCGGCGCCTGCGGATGCTGCCGGACCACGCGATCGTCATGCACCCCGGCCCGATGAACCGCGGCCTGGAGATCTCCGCGGACGCGGCGGACTCCGACCGCGCCGTGATCGTCGAGCAGGTCGCGAACGGCGTGGCGGTCCGGATGGCGGTGCTGTATTTGCTGCTGGCGGGGGAGAGGGAGGCCTGGTCATGACCACGTACCTGCTGCGAGGGGCGTCCCCGCTGGGCGGTGACGCGACCGACGTCCTCCTGGCCGACGGACGCATCGCCGCGCTCGGCACGGACGCCGGTGCCGGTGCTGACACCGACACGGAGACCGTCGACGCGGACGGGCTGGTCCTCCTGCCCGGGCTCGTCGACCTGCACACCCACCTGCGCGAGCCGGGCCGCGAGGACGCCGAGACCGTCCGCACGGGCACCCGGGCGGCCGCGGCCGGCGGTTTCACCGCCGTGCACGCCATGGCCAACACCTCCCCGGTCGCGGACACGGCGGGCGTCGTCGAGCAGGTGTGGCGCCTGGGCCGCGACGCCGGCTGGGTCGACGTCTTCCCGGTCGGCGCCGTGAGCGTCGGGCTCGCGGGCACGCAGCTCGCGGAGCTGGGCGCCATGGCCCACTCCGCGGCGCGCGTGCGGGTCTTCTCGGACGACGGCCACTGCGTCCACGACCCGGTGCTCATGCGCCGCGCCCTGGAGTACGTCAAGGCGTTCGACGGCGTCATCGCCCAGCACGCGCAGGAGCCGCGGCTCACCGTCGGCGCACAGATGCACGAGGGCGTCGTCTCCGCGGAGGTCGGGCTGGCTGGATGGCCGGCCGTCGCGGAGGAGGCGATCATCGCCCGCGACGTGCTGCTTGCCGAGCACGTCGGCTCGCGCCTGCACGTGTGCCACCTCTCCACCGCCGGGTCGGTCGAGATCGTGCGCTGGGCCAAGGCCCGCGGCATCGCGGTCACCGCCGAGGTCACGCCGCACCACCTGCTGCTGACGGACGACCTCGCGCGGACGTACGACCCGCTGTACAAGGTCAACCCGCCGCTGCGGACCGCGGAGGACGTCGAGGCGCTCCGCGGCGCCCTCGCCGACGGGACGATCGACATCGTCGCCACGGACCACGCGCCGCACACCCGCGAGGACAAGGACTGCGAGTGGGCCGCGGCGGCGTTCGGCATGACCGGCCTCGAGACGGCCCTGCCGATCGTCGTCAGCACCATGGTCGAGACCGGCCGCATGACCTGGGCGGACGTCGCCCGCGTCCTGTCCTCCGCGCCGGCGCGCATCGGCCGGGTGGACAGCGGGCCGACGGCGCAGGGTCGCCCGGTCGCCGTCGGCGAGCCCGCCAACCTCACGCTCGTCGACCCGGCGGCGCGGTGGACGGTCGAGCCGCGCCGGCTGCTCAGCGCGAGCACGAACACCCCGTACGGCGGACGCGAGCTGAGCGGGCGCGTCGTCGCCACGTTCCTGCGGGGGCGCGCGACGGTCCTGGACGGCGCGCCGGTCGAGCCCGCCGACGCACCCGGGGCAGGTGCGCGGTGACCGACCGGACCTGGCTCGCCGTCGGCGTCCTCCTGCTCCTCTTCGCGATCGTCGCCGTGTCGATGGTCCGGTCCCTGCGCGCGAAGGAGCGGTCCTCGAGCGCGTCCGTGCCGCCGCCGCCCGAGGTGCCCGACGCCGCCGTCCTCGGTGCCGCGCGCACCGAGGCGCTCGAGGCCACGTACGTCTCGACGACGACGGCGCAGGACTGGCTCGACCGCGTGCCCGGGCACACGCTCGGGCGCCGGTCCCCGGCCCGCGTGCAGGTGCACGACGCCGGCGTCATCGTGCTGCGGACCGGCGAGCGGGACCTCTTCCTGCCGGTGGCGGACCTCGTCGACGTGCACCGCTCGCCGGGTCAGGCCGGCAAGTACCCCGGCGGCGAGGGGCTCGTCGTCCTGCGCTGGACGCTGCGCGACGTCGACGCGGACCTCGTCCTCGACACCGGGCTGCGTCTGCGGCACCGCGCCGACGCGGACCTGCTGGTCGACGCGGTCGAGCGTCTCGTCGCCGATCGCGACGACTCCACCACACCCACGAGCGAGGAGCCCCGATGAGCGAGCAGACCGCCGTGCAGACCGCCGCGCGCACCGGGACGCGGGCCGCCGTCCTCGTGCTCGAGGACGGACGGACCTTCACCGGCCGCGCGTTCGGCGCCCGCGGCAGCACCGTGGGCGAGATCGTCTTCAACACCGGGATGACCGGCTACCAGGAGACGCTCACCGACCCCTCGTACCACCGGCAGATCGTCGTCATGACGGCGCCGCACATCGGCAACACCGGCGTCAACGAGGAGGACCCGGAGTCGACGCGCATCTGGGTCGCCGGGTTCGTCGTGCGCGACCCCGCCATCCGCCCGTCGAACTGGCGCTCGACGCGCACCCTCGACGACGCGCTGGCGGCGGAGGGCGTCGTCGGGATCAGCGACCTGGACACCCGGGCCCTCACGCGGCACCTGCGCGAGCGCGGCGTCATGCGGGCGGGCATCTTCTCGGGCGAGGCGCTCCTGGACGGCAGCGGGCGGCGCAAGGTCGAGCAGGACCTCCTGGACGAGGTCACCGCGGCCCCGGTCATGACGGGCGCGGACCTGGCCCGCGAGGTGACCGTCGCGGAGCCGTACACGGTGGAGCCGATGCGCGGCCCGGCCAGCGGGACCGAGGCCGTGGCCACGGTCGTCGCGATCGACCTCGGCATCAAGTCGATGACGCCGCAGCGGCTCGCCGAGCGCGGCGTGCGCACGCACGTCCTGCCTGCCACCGCGACCACCGAGGACGTGCTGGCCCTCGCCCCCGACGGCGTGTTCTTCTCCAACGGCCCGGGCGACCCCGGTGCGGCGGTGCACGAGGTCGAGCTGCTGCGGGACGTGCTCGACCGCCGCATCCCCTTCTTCGGCATCTGCTACGGCAACCAGCTGCTCGGCCGTGCCCTCGGCTACGGCACCTACAAGCTCCAGTACGGCCACCGGGGCGTGAACCAGCCGGTCCTGGACCGCCGCACCGGCAAGGTCGAGATCACCGCGCACAACCACGGCTTCGCCGTGGACGCACCGACCGACGCGGAGTCCACCGCCCCGCACGACGACGGCCGCTACGGCCGCGTCGCCGTCTCGCACGTCGCCCTCAACGACCAGGTGGTCGAGGGGCTGGAGTGCCTGGACCTGCCCGCCTTCTCGGTGCAGTACCACCCGGAGGCGGCGGCCGGCCCGCACGACGCGGACTACCTCTTCGACCGCTTCGTCGACCTCATGACCACCGGGTCCGTCCCCGACCGCGCCGTCGGTGCCACCGGCACCGCGGGCACCGGCGACGCCACGAAGGAGCCCACCGATGCCCCGTCGCACTGACATCACCAGCGTCCTCGTCATCGGCTCCGGCCCCATCGTCATCGGGCAGGCGGCCGAGTTCGACTACTCCGGGACGCAGGCCTGCCGCGTGCTGCGGGACGAGGGGCTGCGCGTCATCCTCGTCAACTCCAACCCGGCGACGATCATGACGGACCCGGAGTTCGCGGACGCCACCTACATCGAGCCCATCACCCCCGAGGTGGTCGAGGCGATCATCGCCAAGGAGCGCCCCGACGCGATCCTCCCCACCCTCGGCGGGCAGACCGCCCTCAACACCGCCATCGCGCTCGACGAGGCCGGGGTGCTGGAGAGGTACGGCGTCGAGATGATCGGCGTCAACACGGCCTCCATCCACCTGGCTGAGGACCGCCAGGCGTTCAAGCACGTCGTGGAGCGCGCGGGCGCGGAGAGCGCCCGGAGCCACATCACGCACTCCATGGACGAGGTGCTCGCCGCCGTCGAGGACCTCGGGTACCCCGTCGTCGTCCGGCCCTCCTTCACGATGGGCGGGCTCGGGTCGGGCATCGCGTACGACGAGGCCGAGCTGCGCCGGATCGCGGGCGCCGGCCTGCACTACTCGCCGACCACCGAGGTGCTCCTGGAGGAGTCCATCCTCGGCTGGAAGGAGTACGAGCTCGAGCTCATGCGCGACAACGCGGACAACGTCGTCGTCGTCTGCTCCATCGAGAACGTCGACGCCGTCGGCGTGCACACCGGCGACTCGATCACCGTCGCGCCGGCCCTGACGCTCACCGACCGCGAGTACCAGCGGCTGCGCGACATCGGCATCGCGGTCATCCGCGAGGTCGGGGTCGACACCGGCGGCTGCAACATCCAGTTCGCCGTGCACCCGGAGACCGGTCGCGTCGTCGTCATCGAGATGAACCCCCGCGTGTCGCGCTCGTCGGCGCTGGCGTCCAAGGCGACCGGCTTCCCGATCGCGAAGATCGCCGCGCGCCTCGCCGTCGGCTACACGCTCGACGAGATCCCCAACGACATCACCGGGTCCACGCCGGCGTCCTTCGAGCCGTCGCTGGACTACGTCGTGGTCAAGGTGCCGCGGTTCGCGTTCGAGAAGTTCCCCTCCGCGGACCCGCTGCTGACGACGACCATGAAGTCCGTCGGCGAGGCCATGGCCATGGGCCGCAACTTCGCCGAGGCGCTGGGCAAGGCGATGCGCTCCATCGACAAGGCCGGCTCCACCTTCCACTGGGACGGTCCGGTCCCGACGGGGGAGCGGCTCGCCGAGTTCCTGGCCGCCGTCCGGATCCCCACCGAGGGCCGGCTCATCGAGGTGCAGCAGGCGCTGCGCTCCGTGGGCGCCGACGGCGGGACCACGGTCGAGGAGGTCTACGCCGCCACGGGCATCGACCCGTGGTTCCTGGACCAGGTCGTGCTCATCAACAGCATCGCCGACGACGTCGCGCGGGCGAGCGAGCTCGCCCCGGACCTGCTGCGGCACGCCAAGCGGCACGGGCTGTCCGACCGGCAGATCGGGAGCCTGCGCGGCATCGCCGAGAGCACGGTCCGCGAGGTGCGGCAGGCCCTCGGCGTCCGGCCGGTCTACAAGACCGTGGACACCTGCGCGGCCGAGTTCGCGGCCCAGACGCCGTACCACTACTCCTCCTACGACGAGGAGACCGAGGTCGAGCCCCGCACGCGCGAGGCCGTGATCATCCTCGGCTCGGGACCGAACCGCATCGGCCAGGGTATCGAGTTCGACTACTCGTGCGTGCACGCGGCGCTCGCGCTGCGCGACGAGTACGAGACGATCATGGTGAACTGCAACCCTGAGACGGTCTCGACCGACTACGACACGTCCGACCGCCTGTACTTCGAGCCCCTGACCTTCGAGGACGTCCTTGAGGTCTACCAGGCCGAGCTCGCCGTCGGGCCCGTGAAGGGCATCATCGTGCAGCTCGGCGGGCAGACGCCGCTCGCCCTCGCCGAGCGCCTCGAGGCGGCGGGTCTGCCGATCCTCGGCACCCCGCCCGCGGCGATCGACGCGGCGGAGGACCGCGGCGTCTTCGGCCGCGTCCTCACGGACGCCGGGCTGCCCGCGCCCGCCTTCGGCACCGCCCGGTCGCTCGTCGAGGCGACCGAGGTGGCCCGCGGCATCGGCTACCCCGTGCTCGTGCGCCCCTCGTACGTGCTCGGTGGCCGCGGCATGGAGATCGTCTACTCGGACGGCCAGCTCGCCGGTTACGTCGAGCGGGCGCTCGGGGCGGCCGTGGCGACCGACGGCGGCACGGGGGAGATCCCGCCGCTGCTCATCGACCGCTTCCTCGACGACGCCATCGAGCTCGACGTCGACGCGCTCTACGACGGCACGGAGCTCTACCTCGGCGGCGTCATGGAGCACATCGAGGAGGCCGGCATCCACTCCGGCGACTCGGCGTGCGTCCTCCCGCCCGTCACCGTCTCCGAGGCCGAGCTGGAGCGGATCCGGCAGTCGACCCGGGCGATCGCGGAGGGCGTCGGGGTGCGCGGCCTGCTCAACGTGCAGTTCGCGCTCGTCTCCGACGTCCTCTACGTCCTGGAGGCGAACCCGCGCGCGAGCCGCACGGTGCCGTTCGTCTCCAAGGCCACCGGGGTGCCGCTCGCCAAGGCGGCCGCCCTGGTGATGGTCGGCCACACCATCGCGGACCTGCGCGCCGACGGCGTCCTGCCGGCGCACGGCGACGGCAGCCACCTCGGCCTGGACGCCCCGATCGCCGTCAAGGAGGCCGTGCTGCCGTTCCGGCGCTTCCGGACCGCCTCCGGCTCGATGGTGGACACGGTGCTCGGCCCGGAGATGCGGTCGACGGGCGAGGTCATGGGCTTCGACGTCGACTTCCCCCGCGCGTTCGCGAAGTCGCAGGCCGCGGCGTTCGGTGGCCTGCCGACGAGCGGCACGGTGTTCATCTCCGTCGCCGACCGCGACAAGCGGTCCATCACGTTCCCCGTGAAGCGGCTGGCCGAGCTCGGCTTCGAGATCCTCGCCACCGAGGGCACCGCCGCGGTCCTGCGCCGGAACGGGATCCCCTCGCGCCTGGTGCGGAAGCACTCCGCCGGCCGTGGGCCCGAGGGGGAGCCGACCATCGTGGACCTCATCGTCTCCGGCGAGGTCGACATGGTCGTCAACACCCCCTCCGGCCAGGGCGCGCGGGCCGACGGGTACGAGATCCGCACCGCGGCCGTCTCGGCCGACAAGCCGATCGTCACGACCGTCCAGCAGCTCGGTGCGGCCGTGCAGGGGATCGAGTCGCTCCTGTCGGGGCCGTTCTCGGTGCGCAGCCTCCAGGACCACGTGCTCGAGCTCCGTGAGGCCACGAAGGCGAGCCGGTGAGCCGGTGAGCCACAGCACGGGACCCGCCGACGACGGCGCCGCGGCCACCTTCGGCGCCCGGCTCGCGGGCGCCATGGACCGCCACGGACCGCTGTGCGTCGGGATCGACCCGCACCCGGCCCTCCTGGAGCGGTGGGGCCTGACGGACGACGTCGACGGCCTGCGGCGGTTCTCGCTCGGGGTCGTCGAGGCGCTGGCCGGTCAGGTCGCGGCGCTCAAGCCGCAGTCGGCGTTCTTCGAGCGGCACGGCTCGGCCGGCGTCGCGGTCCTGGAGGAGGTCGTGGCGGCGACGCGGGGCACGGGCACCGAGCTCGTCGTCGACGCCAAGCGCGGCGACATCGGCTCGACGATGGACGGCTACGCCGACGCCTACCTGCGCGACGGCTCCCCGCTCGCCGGTGACGCGCTCACGGTGAGCCCGTACCTGGGGTTCGGCTCGCTGGGGCCGGCGGTGGAGGCGGCGAGCGCGTCCGGCCGCGGCCTGTTCGTCCTCGCCCTCACCTCGAACCCCGAGGGTGCCGCCGTCCAGCACGCGCGGACCGTCGCCGCCGACGGCGCGCCGGGGGAGTCCGTCGCGGGTGCCGTCGCCGCCGCGGCCGCGCTGCTCAACGCCGCCGAGACGGCGCGCACCGGCGCCCCGCTGGGATCGGTCGGGCTCGTCGTCGGCGCGACGATCGGGGCGGCCGCCCGCACGCTCGGCGTGGACCTCACCGCTGTCGGCGGCCCGCTCCTGGCACCGGGCGTCGGCGCGCAGGGTGCGGGCCCGGCGGAGCTGGAGGACGTCTTCGGCGACGCCCGTCGCGCCGTCCTGGCGTCGGTCTCCCGGGGCGTGCTCGGCGCCGGCCCGGCCCCCGCCGACCTCCTCGCGGCGGCGCGACGGACCGCCGACGACGTCGCGCGCGTGCTGCGGTGAGGCGCACCCGGCACGCCCCGCGACGCCTCGCCGCGGCGCGCTCGGGGCCCTGTCGGCGCCCCTGACCTGCAAGACTCGTCCGATCTCGTCGTCGCTCTGCGTTGCCCTGAGCGGCACCTCCTCGCTACTTTCGAGTGTCCGCCCCCGTCCCTCCCGCGAAGAAGGTGACCCCGCGTGGCCCTACCCCCTCTGACCCCCGAGCAGCGCGCCGCTGCACTCGAGAAGGCTGCCGCCGCTCGCCAGGCGCGAGCCGAGGTCAAGAACCGGCTGAAGTACTCCCAGGGCTCCCTGGCCGAGGTCATCGAGCAGGGCCGGACGGACGACGTCATCGGCAAGCTCAAGGTGTCCGCCCTGCTGGAGTCCCTGCCCGGCGTCGGCAAGATCAAGGCCCGCGCGATCATGGCGGAGATCGGCATCTCCGAGACCCGACGCCTGCGCGGCCTGGGGCCGCACCAGGCGCAGGCCCTCATCGAGCGCTTCGGCTGAGGTGCGGGACGACCACGGGACGCGTGACGCCTCCCGCCCCTCCGGGCAGGAGCCGGACCCGAGCGCGCGCCTGACCGTCCTGGCGGGGCCCACCGCGGTGGGCAAGGGCACCGTCTCCGCCGACGTCCGCGCCCGGTACCCCGAGGTCTGGCTCTCGGTCTCGGCCACGACGCGGCGGCCGCGGCCGGGGGAGATCGACGGCGTGCACTACCACTTCGTGGACGACGTGACGTTCGACCGGATGGTCGCCGAGGGGGAGTTCCTCGAGTGGGCCGTCGTGCACGGCCGGAACCGCTACGGCACCCCGCGCGCCGCCGTCATGGAGCGGCTGGCCACCGGGACCCCCGCGCTGCTGGAGATCGATCTCGCCGGCGCCCGCCAGGTGCGCGAGGCGATGCCGGAGGCGCGCTTCGTGTTCCTCGCGCCGCCGAGCTGGGACGAGCTGGTCCGGCGCCTCGTGGGACGCGGGACCGAGGACGAGGAGGAGCGCGAGCGGCGCCTCGCCACCGCGCGGGTCGAGCTCGCCGCCGAGGCCGAGTTCGACCACGTCATCGTCAACGACGAGGTCCACCGCGCGACGGACGAGCTCATCGACGTCATGGGCGTCCGGACGCGCTCGGGCGTCGGCTGCTGAGACCCTCGCGCGTACGACGAGCGCTGCCGGCGCGCCTCGCGGACGGACCGTTCCGCCGCGGGCGATAGGATGGCCAGTCGACCACCGACCGACCACCTCCCACGTCCCCTTTTGGAGCCGCGCCTCATGTCCGGAACCGTCGCCAAGCCCGAGGGCATCACCGACCCGCCGATCGACGACCTGCTCACGGCCACCGACTCCAAGTACGCGCTGGTCATCTACTCCGCCAAGCGCGCGCGCCAGATCAACGCGTACTACTCGCAGCTCAACGAGGGCCTCCTCGAGTACGTCGGCCCGCTCGTCGAGGCGCGCCACCAGGAGAAGGCGCTCTCCATCGCCATGCGCGAGATCAACGCGGGCCTCCTGACGCTCACCAGCAACGAGTCCTGACGCACCTGCCGTGCGCATCCTCCTCGGTGTCGGGGCGGGCATCGCCGCCTACAAGTCGGCCCTGCTCCTCCGGCTCCTGACGGAGTCCGGTCACGAGGTCCGTGTCGTCCCGACACGGGCCTCGCTGGCGTTCGTGGGCACCGCGACGTGGGAGGCCCTCTCCGGGCGTCCGGTCACGACGGACGTCTTCCAGAACGTGCCCGAGGTCGAGCACGTCCGCCTCGGCAAGGAGGCCGACCTCGTCGTCGTCGCGCCGGCGACGGCGGACCTGCTCGCCCGCGCCGCGACGGGTCGGGCCGACGACCTGCTGACCGCCGCGCTCCTCACGGCGCGGTGCCCCGTGCTGCTGGCGCCGGCGATGCACACCGAGATGTGGGAGCACCCGGCCACCCGCGCCAACGTCGCCACCCTGCGCTCGCGCGGGGTGCACGTGCTCGACCCCGCCGTCGGCCGGCTCACCGGTGCCGACTCCGGTGCGGGGCGGCTCCCGGAGCCGGAGGAGATCGCGGAGGCGGCCCTCGCGCTCGTCGGGACACCGTTGCGACAGGACCTCGCGGGACGGCGCGTCGTCGTCAGCGCTGGGGGGACGCGCGAGCCGCTGGACCCGGTGCGCTTCCTGGGCAACCGCTCGACCGGTCGGCAGGGGTACGCGCTGGCGAGCGCGGCGGCGGCACGGGGTGCCGAGGTCACCCTCGTCGCGGCGAACGTCTCGCTGCCGGACCCTGCGGGCGTCGCGGTGGTCCCGGTCGAGACGACCGCCGAGCTGCGCGCGGCCGTCCGGGAGCACGCGGCGGCGGCGGACGTCGTCGTCATGGCCGCCGCGGTGGCGGACTACCGCCCGGCGACGACCGCGAGCAGCAAGCTCAAGAAGGACGGCGACGGCGGGCTCACCCTCGAGCTCGTGCAGAACCCTGACGTGCTCGCCGAGCTGGCCCAGGACCGGCTGCGACCCGGCCAGGTCGTCGTCGGCTTCGCCGCCGAGACCGGGGACGCGTCCGGCTCGGTCCTGGAGCACGGGCGCGCGAAGGCGCTCCGCAAGGGCGCGGACCTCCTCGTGGTCAACGCGGTCGGTGCAGGGCGCGGGTTCGGCGAGGTCGAGAACGAGGTGGTCGTCCTGGACCGGGAGGGGACCGACGTCGTCCGCTCGGGCGGCACCAAGGAGCACGTCGCGCACGCGGTGTGGGACGCGATCCGGACGCGCCTCGTCTGACGGGGCGGGTGGCGCCGCGGTCCGCACGCAGGTCGGCGACCGGCGCGTCGGTGGCCGGAACTAGGCTGCGGCCATGACCACCACGCCGCTGCGTCTGTTCACGTCCGAGTCGGTGACCGAGGGGCACCCCGACAAGATCTGCGACCAGATCTCCGACGCGATCCTCGACAGGATGCTCGAGCAGGACCCGGCCGCACGCGTGGCGGTGGAGACGATGGTGACGACCGGCCTGGTGCACGTCTCCGGCGAGGTGACGACCGAGGCGTACGTCGAGATCCCGCAGGTGGTCCGCGACGTCGTGCGCCGGATCGGCTACACCTCGTCGGCCATCGGGTTCGACGCAGACTCCTGCGGTGTCTCCGTGTCCATCGGCCAGCAGTCCCCGGACATCGCGGCCGGCGTCGACAAGGCGTGGGAGTTCCGGACGGGGGAGCAGGTCGACCCGCTGGACGCCCAGGGAGCCGGCGACCAGGGACTCATGTTCGGGTACGCGAGCGACGAGACGCCGTCGCTCATGCCGCTGCCGATCTGGGTCGCCCACCGGCTCGCCGAGCGCCTGGCGTCCGTGCGGAAGGAGGGGACGCTCGGCTACCTGCGCCCCGACGGCAAGACGCAGGTCACCATCGGGTACGACGGCGACCGGCCGGTGCGCGTGGACACCGTCGTGCTCTCCACGCAGCACGACCCGGGCGTGGCGCTCGACGCGACCCTCGCCCCGGACGTCGCCGAGCACGTCATCGCACCGGTGCTCGACGAGCTCGGGCTGGACACGACCGGCCACCGGCTGCTCATCAACCCCACCGGCACGTTCGTCATCGGCGGGCCCCAGGGCGACGCGGGCCTCACCGGTCGCAAGATCATCGTGGACACCTACGGCGGCATGGCGCGGCACGGCGGGGGTGCGTTCTCCGGCAAGGACCCCTCGAAGGTGGACCGCTCCGCGGCCTACGCCATGCGCTGGGTCGCAAAGAACGTCGTGGCCGCGGGCCTCGCGCGCCGCTGCGAGGTGCAGGTCGCGTACGCGATCGGCGCCTCCCACCCCGTGGGGCTTTACGTCGAGACCTTCGGCACCGAGACCGTCCCCGTGGAGCGCCTCACCGCGGCGATCCGCGAGGTGTTCGACCTGCGACCCGCGGCGATCGTGCGGGACCTGGACCTGCTGAGGCCGATCTACTCCCGCACCGCCGCCTACGGGCACTTCGGGCGCGAGCTGGCCGACTTCACGTGGGAGCGGACCGACCGGGTGCTCGACCTGCACAGCGCCCTGTCCTGACGCCGGGTCGCAGTCGGCAGCCGGGGACCCAGGATGTCGCCGGCCGTGTCGGCAGCCGTCGCGGCAGCGGTGTCGGCACAGCGTGGTGGGATGTCCGCGTGGAGAGCCCGGCGGACCGGATGAGGGGTCGATGAGCGAGGCCGTCGCGGGGCAGGGCGGGTCCTCGGGCGACGAGGGTGTGCAGCCGACCCTCACCGGCCTGCCGACGCCCCGCAGGCGTCGCGTGCGCGGTCCCGTGCCGCTGGCCGAGCGACGCCCGGTCGCCCGGGTGGTCGTCGACAGACCGCTGACGCACCTGGACCGCGTGTTCGAGTACGGGGTGCCGGCGTCGTTGGACGCCGACGTGCGCGCCGGCGTGCGCGTGCGCGTGCGGTTCGGCGGGCAGGACGTCGACGGCTTCGTCGTCGACCGGGCCGACGAGCCGGAGCACGACGGCGAGCTCGTGCCCCTGCGTCGCGTGGTGTCCCCGGAGGTCGTGCTGACGCCCGCGGTGCTCGCGCTGGCGCGGGCCGTGGCCGACCGCTGCGCCGGCACGCTCGCCGACGTCCTCCGGCTGGCCGTGCCTCCGCGCCACGCGCGCACCGAGGCCGAGGACGCCGGCCCCGGGAGTGCCGGCGGCACGGCGGACGCACCACCCGGCGAGGTCGGTCCCGCGGTGGCCGGGACGACCGCCGGGGGCGGCGCGGGCGCGTTGGGGACCACCGCCCCGCCGACCGACACCACACCCCCCTGGGCGCCCTACGCCGGCGGCACGGCCTTCCTCCGCCACGTCGTCGACGGCGGGGCCCCGCGCGCGGTGTGGTCCGCGCTGCCGGGCCGGGCGGGGCAGGCGTGGGCGGACGCGCTCGCCGCTGCTGTCGTGGCCGCCCTGCGGGGTGACCGCGGCGCGCTCGTCGTGGTGCCGACCGCGACGGACGTCGACGTCGTCACCGCGGCCCTCGAGGCCGCCGGCGTGCCCGCGTGGGTGCCGGGCGCTCCGGTCGACGGCACCGGGTGGGTGCGGCTCGTCGCCGAGGACGGCCCCGCGGCGCGGTACCGCGCGTTCCTGGCGGCCGTCCGCGGCCACGCCGGCGTCGTCGTCGGCACGCGGGCCGCCGCGTTCGCCCCGGTCGCGCGGCTCGGGCTCGCCGTGTGCTGGGACGAGGCGGACCCGCTGCACGCCGAGCCACGGGCGCCGTACCCGCACGCCCGCGACGTGCTGCTGCTCCGGTCCCAGCAGGAGGGCGCCGCGCTGCTCGTCGGGGGCTTCAGCCGCTCGACCGACGTGCAGCGCTGGGTGCGCGACGGGGTCGCCCGTCCGGTCCAGGCGGACCGCGCCGCGGTGCGTCGTGCCGTCGCCAGGATCGCCGCCCTCGGCTCCGCGGACCTGGCGGTCGAGGGACCGGCGGCCGCCGCCCGCCTCCCCGCGCCCGCCTGGCGCGCCGTGCGGGACGGTCTCACGCGCGGGCCCGTCCTCGTCCAGGTGCCCCGGGCCGGGTACGTCCCGGCGGTCGCGTGCGTCCGCTGCCGGGCGACCGCGCGCTGCCCCGCGTGCCACGGGCCGCTGGGGCTGCCCGGCGCGTCGTCGGCGCCGTCGTGCCGGTGGTGCGGACGGCTCGCGGTCGGCTGGCGGTGCCCCGCGTGCCGGGCGGAAGGGTTGCGCGCCGTGCGCGTCGGCTCGACCCGGACCGCCGAGGAGCTGGGGCGCGCCTTCACCGGGGTGCCGGTCCGGCAGTCCGGCGCCCAGGCCACCGACGGCGTCCTCACGACCGTGCCGGACCGCCCCGCCCTCGTCGTGGCGACGCCCGGCGCCGAACCCCGTGCCGACGCCGGCTACGCGGCCGCCGTGCTCCTCGACGCCGCGGTCGTGTCGTCGCGCGACGCGCTGGACGTCGGCGAGAGCGCGCTGCGGACGTGGATGCGCGCGGCCGCGCTCGTGCGCCCCGCGCCGGAGGGCGGTGTCGTCGTGCTCGTGGGTGACGGGGCGCCCCGAGCGACCCAGGCCCTGGTCCGCTGGGACCCCGCCGGGTTCGCCGAGCGCGAGCTCGCCGAGCGGGACGAGCTGCGCCTGCCCCCGGCGGTCCACGTCGTCGCGATCGAGGGTCCGCGGCATGCCGTCGAGGACCTCCTCGTGCGCGCCGCGCTGCCGGGGGAGTGCGACGTCCTGGGTCCGCTGCCGGTCGCGCCGCCGCTGGAGGGGGAGTCCGCGACCGTGCTCCTCGAGCTGCCGACCGAGGTGGTCGTGCGCGCGCTCGTCCGGACGCCCTGGCCGCTCGCCCCCGACGTCGTCGCACGCCTGGCCGGTGCGCGGGCCGCCCGCAGCGCCCGTCGCGACCCCGGCCCGGTGCGCCTCCACGTCCAGCCGCAGGACGTCCTGTGACCTCCGACGCCTACGATCGTCGGATGCGTCTGCTGTTCGCCGGTACCCCCGAGGTGGCGCTGCCGTCCCTCGACGCACTGCTCGACTCCACCCACGAGGTGGTCGCGGTCCTCACCCGGCCTGACGCCCCCGCCGGCCGCGGACGACGCCTCACACCCAGCCCCGTGCGGGTGCGTGCCGAGGAGGCCGGCGTGCCGGTGCTCACGCCCTCGAGCCTGCGCGATCCCGAGGTGGTGGACCGGATCGCCGCCCTCGACGTGGACCTCGCGCCCGTCGTGGCCTACGGGGCGCTGCTGCCGCCCGCCGTCCTCGACGTCCCCCGGCACGGCTGGGTGAACCTCCACTTCTCGCTGCTGCCGGCGTGGCGCGGCGCCGCCCCGGTGCAGCACGCCGTCCTGCACGGCGACGAGGTGACCGGGGCCACGACCTTCCGGATCGAGGAGGGGCTGGACACCGGCCCCGTGTACGGCACGCTCACCGAGACCGTGCGCCCTCGGGACACGTCGGGCGACCTCCTGACGCGGCTCGCCGCGGCCGGCGCGACGCTGCTCCGCGCGACCGTCGACGGCATCGCCGACGGCTCGCTCCGCCCGCAGCCGCAGTCCACCGACGGCGTGAGCCACGCCCCGCGCCTCACCGTCGACGACGCCCGCGTCCGGTGGGAGCACCCGGCCCTGGCCGTCGACCGCCGGGTCCGTGGCTGCACGCCGGCCCCCGGCGCCTGGACGACGCTGCCCGACGGCGCCCGGCTCAAGCTGGGCCCGGTCCGTCCCCGCGACGACCTCGAGCCGCTCCCGCCGGGGGTGCTCCGGTCGACGCGGGCGGGCGTCGTCGTCGGCACCGGGACGCACCCGGTGGAGCTCGGGGAGGTCGCGCCCGCCGGCAAGCGGATGATGCCCGCCGCCGACTGGGCCCGCGGGGCCCGCCTGCCCGACGACGCGCGGCTCGGCGGGACGCCATGAGCGCCGGCGAGGGCGGGGACGGGCGGCCCCGCCGAGGCGCCCGCTCCGGCTCCGGCTCCGACTCGGACCGCTCGGCGTCCGGACGCGACCGCGCAGGCCGCCAGCGTGGCCCTGCGCGGTCGTCCGGACGGCCCGCACCCCGGACCGCCCAGGCACCGGCGCAGCGACGGCGCGGCGGCGACCCGGCGCGGACCGCCGCGTTCGACCTGCTGCGGCAGGTCGCGGACTCCGACGCCTACGCGAACCTCGTGCTCCCGCCGCTGCTGCGGGAGCGCCGCATCGTCGGGCGGGACGCCGCGTTCGCGACGGAGCTGACCTACGGCACGCTCCGCCTGCGGGGGCGGCACGACGCGGTCATCGCCGTCGCCGCCAGCAGGTCGCTGGAGAGCATCGACCCGCCCGTGCTGGACCTGCTGCGCCTCGGCGTCCACCAGCTGCTCGCGATGCGCGTCCCCGCGCACGCCGCGGTCTCCGAGACGGTGGGGCTCGCCCGGACCGCCGTCGGGACGGGCGCGTCGCAGTTCGTCAACGCGGTCCTGCGCAAGGTGGGCGCGTCGACGGCGGAGGAGTGGCTCGCGCGCCTCGCCGACGAGGCACCGGACGAGGTCGCCCGTCTCGCCGTCGTCCACAGCCACCCGGCGTGGGTGGTCCGTGCGATGCGCCAGGCGCTGGTCACGGACGGCCGCGACGTCGCCGAGCTCGCCGAGCTCCTCGCCGCCGACAACGCGGCGCCCGCGGTGACGCTCGTCGCGCGCCCGGGCCTGGCGGACCGCGCCGACGTGCTCGCGGGCACCCGGGACGCACGGCCCGGGCGCTGGGCCCCGACGGCGGTCGTCCTGCCCGGCGGGGACCCGGTGTCGGTCGCCGGCGTGCGCGAGGCGCGCGTGGGGGTGCAGGACGAGGGCAGCCAGCTCGTCGCGCTGGCCCTCGTCGCCGCGGAGCCCGTGCGGGACGGTGAGCGGTGGCTGGACCTGTGCGCCGGTCCGGGCGGGAAGACGGCGCTCCTCGGAGCCGTCGCGGCGCAGCACGGCGGGCACGTCGTCGCCACGGAGGTGCAGCCGCACCGCGCGGAGCTGGTGCGCCGCTCCACCTCGGCCGTCCCGCCCGGCACGGTCACCGTCCGGTCCGCGGACGGGCGCGACGTCGGCGCCGAGGAGCCGGGCGCCTACGACCGCGTCCTCGTCGACGCCCCGTGCACCGGCCTGGGGGCCCTGCGCCGGCGACCGGAGGCGCGGTGGCGCCGCAGCAGCGCGGACCTGCCGGACCTCGGACGACTGCAGCGGGAGCTGCTCGCGTCGGCGCTCGACGCCGTGCGCCCCGGTGGGCTCGTCGCCTACGTCACGTGCTCGCCGCACGTGGCCGAGACCCGCCTCGTCGTCGACGACGTCCTGCGGCGCCGGGACGACGTCGAGCAGCTGGACGCACGGGAGGCCGTGCGGGCCGTCGCCGGCGACATCCCCCTCGGCGAGGGACCGGCGGTCCAGCTGTGGCCCCACGTCCACGGGACGGATGCGATGCACCTCGCCCTGCTGCGCCGTCGGGCCTGACCGCGCGCCGGGACCGGCTCAGCCGTCCCGACCGGTGCCGCGTCCGGGCGCGGACATGTCCCCGGTCCCCGGCGTGCCCTCCGCCAGGCCGTAGCGCAGGAGGACCGCGCCCTTCGGACCGGCGACGGGTGGTTCCAGCAGCGTGAGGCTCGTGGGCACCTCGCCGCCGTCGAAGACCTTCTTCCCGACGCCGAGCACGATGGGGTGCACCCACAGGTCGAGGCGGTCGAAGAGCCGCTCGTGCAGCAGCGTCTGCACGAGGTTGAGGCTGCCGACGACCTTCACCTGCTCGTGCCGGTCGCGCAGCTCGCGCACCGCGGCCGGCAGGTCCGGGCCGAGCTGCGACGACCCCGCCCACGACAGGTCCGGCCGGCCCCGGGACGCCACGTACTTGGGCACGCGGTTGAAGAGGGTCGCGATCGAGGTGTCCTCGCCGCCCTCCTGGTGCGGCCAGTAGGCCGCGAAGATCTCGTACGTCCGCCGGCCGAGGAGGAGCGCGTCGGTGCCCTCGTACGCGGCGGCGACCTGCTCGCCGCTGACGTCGTCCAGCAGCGGCGCCTGCCACCCGCCGAACGGGAAGCGCACCGGGTCCTCGTCCGGGCCCCCGGGCGCCTGCCCGACGAGGTCGAGGGTGGTGAACAGCTCGATGTGGATCTGGCCCATGGTCGTCTCCCGTCGTGGTCGTCCCGTCACGAGGTAGACCGGTGGGGCCCCGTGAACTCATCGCTGCGTCAGACTGCTGCCATGGACGTCGCGATCTCCCCGAGCATCCTCTCCGCCGACTTCACGAACCTCGAGGCCGAGCTGCACCGCATCGCGGACGCGGACTTCGCCCACGTGGACGTCATGGACAACCACTTCGTGCCGAACCTCACGCTCGGCCTCCCGGTGGTCGAGCGGATCGTCCAGGTCTCCCCGGTGCCGATCGACGTCCACCTCATGATCGAGGACCCGGACCGCTGGGCACCCGGCTACGCCGAGGCGGGTGCCGCGTCGGTGACGTTCCACGCCGAGGCCGCCCGGGCTCCGGTCCGGCTGGCGCGCGAGCTGCGGCGCCTCGGCGCACGCGCCGGCGTCGCACTGCGGCCGGCCACGCCCGTCGAGCCGTACCTCGACCTGCTCGCCGAGGTCGACATGGTCCTGATCATGACGGTCGAGCCGGGGTTCGGCGGGCAGGCGTTCATCGACGGCACCCTGCCGAAGATCCGCCGGACCCGTGCCGCGATCGCCGCCTCCGGCCTGGACGTGTGGGTGCAGGTCGACGGTGGCGTCTCCACGGAGACGGTGGAGCGGGCCGCCGATGCGGGCGCCAACGTCTTCGTCGCCGGGTCGGCGGTGTACGGCAGCGACGACGCCGCCGCTCGCATCGCCGAGCTGCGCCGCCTGGCGTCCGCCGCCCACGGCCACTGAGGCGCGACCCGTCCGCCGTCGGCGGACACGCGGCCGGACGGCGTCGGGCCGTGGCAGAATTCGGCTCGAACACGTACGTGCTCCGGGGTCGGTGCAATTCCGAACCGGCGGTGACAGTCCGCGACCCGGCCCGTGCAGTCGCCCCAGGGTGACGGCGGGACGGTTGACCTGGTGGAACTCCAGGACCGACGGTGACAGTCCGGATGGGAGGAAGCACGTGGTGGTCGTGCACGGTCCTGGTGCGCCTCCTCGGGGGCGTCCGACCGGCCCTCCGCGGCCGGGCGCGGCAGTGCACGACCGCTGACGCGTCCTGCCGCGTCGTACCCCGGAGCACCTGAGGCTCGGGAGGTGCACGGTGGAGGACGCGGGCACGCGCGCCGCACTCGACGCCGCCATGCTGCGCGCGCTCGAGCTGGCGGGTCGCGGACCCGCCCACGGGCCGAACCCGCGCGTCGGGTGCGTGCTCCTGGACCGCCGGGGGACCGCCCTCGGTGAGGGCTGGCACGCCGGTGCCGGGAGCCCGCACGCGGAGGTCGCCGCACTGGAGGCGGCCCGCCGAGCCGGCGCGGACGTCCGCGGCGCCACGGCCGTCGTCACCCTCGAGCCGTGCAACCACACCGGACGCACCGGCCCGTGCACGGAGGCGCTCCTCGCCGCGGGCGTGACCACGGTCGTCCACGCGGTGGACGACCCCGACCCGGATGCCGCCGGGGGCGCCGACCGGCTCCGCGAGGCGGGCGTCGACGTCGTCGGCGGCCTGCGCCGCGGCGAGGGGGAGGAGCTCCTGCGGGTCTGGCTGCACGCCGTCCGCAGCGGCCGGCCGTGGGTCACCCTCAAGCTCGCCGCGACGCTCGACGGGCGCGTCGCCGCGGCGGACGGCACGAGCCGGTGGATCACCTCCGCCGCGTCACGGCGCCACGCCCACGCCCACCGCGCCCTCGTCGACGCGATCGCCGTGGGCACCGGGACGGCCCTCGCCGACGACCCGGCCCTCACGGTCCGCCCCGAGGAGGGCGAGCCGCCGGCCCACCAGCCGCTGCGCGTCGTCGTCGGCCGCAGGGACGTGCCCGAGGGCGCGCGCCTGCGGGAACCGGGCGGCGCCCTCGTCCAGGCCAGGTCGCACGACGTCGGGGAGGTCCTGGCCGTGCTCGCGGAGCGGCGCGTCCGTCACCTGCTCGTCGAGGGCGGCCCCACCCTGGCGGCCGCGTTCCTGCGCGCCGGCGCGGTCGACGAGCTCCACGCGTACGTCGCCCCCGTCCTCCTCGGCGCCGGCCCGACCGCCGTCGCGGACCTCGGCATCGCGTCCATCGGCGGGGCGTCCCGCTGGCGCACCGTCGAGACGGTCCGGCTCGACGACGACGTCCTCGTCGTCGCCCGCCCGTCGGGACCACGCGCCGGAACCACCACCAGCAGCACGACCAGCAGTCCGAGCACGGAGGAGACCTGATGTTCACCGGCATCGTGGAGGAGGTCGGCGAGGTGCTGGCCGTCGAGCACACCGGCGAGGACGCGCGGCTCCGGCTGCGTGGTCCCGTCGTCACCGCGGGTGTCCGCCCGGGCGACTCGATCGCGGTCTCCGGCGTCTGCCTGACGGTCACCGCGCTCGGGGACGACGGGACCTTCGCGGCCGACGTCATGCCGGAGACCTTGCGCCGCAGCACCCTGGGCGGCCTCGCGCCGGGGGACCGGGTGAACCTGGAGCGGGCGGTGCGCGCGGACGGCCGCCTCGACGGTCACCTGGTGCAGGGACACGTCGACGGTGTCGGCGAGCTCGTCAGCCGCACCCCGGGGCCGCGCTGGGACGACCTCGTCCTGCGGCTCCCCGCGGCGCTCGCCCGGTACGTCGCGGAGAAGGGGTCGATCGCCGTGTCGGGCGTCTCCCTCACGGTGACGCACGTCGGGGACGACACGTTCGGCGTCTCCCTCATCCCGACGACGCTCGCCGCCACCACCCTGGGCGGACTGCGCCCCGGTGACCGGGTCAACCTCGAGGTCGACGTGGTCGCGAAGTACGTGGAACGGCTGCTCGGCGCCCGGCCGGGCGCCTCGCCCCACGACGAGGAGGCATCGGCATGACGGCAGCAGCGATCCGGCTGGGCACGGTCGAGGAGGCGGTCGAGGCGCTGCGCGCCGGGCGGCCGGTGCTCGTGGCCGACAGCCCCGACCGCGAGAACGAGGCCGACGTCGTGCTCGCGGCCCAGTCCGCGACCACCGAGTGGGTCGCGTGGACCATCCGGCACTCCTCGGGCTACCTGTGCGCCCCGATGCCCGGCACGCGGGCGGACGCCCTGGACCTGCCGCTCATGGTGCCGTCGAGCCAGGATCCCCGCCGCACCGCGTACACGGTCACCGTGGACGCGGCGGCGGGCGTCACGACCGGCATCTCCGCCGCGGACCGCGCCCACACGCTGCGGGTCCTGGCGGACCCCGCGTCGGGACCGTCCAGCGTCATCCGGCCCGGCCACGTCCTGCCGCTGCGCGCGGTGCCGGGCGGCGTGCTGCACCGGGCCGGGCACACGGAGGCGGCCGTCGACCTCTGCCGGCTCGCGGGTCTGGAGCCGGTCGCGGGGATCGCGGAGCTCGTCCGCGACGACGGGGCGATGATGCGCCTCGACCAGGCCGCGGTGCTCGCGCAGGACGAGGGCCTCGTGCTCCTCACCATCGCCGACCTCGTCGACTGGCGCCGGCGTACCGGTGACCTCCCCACGGAGGAGGCGCCTGCCCCCGAGGCACGGGTGCAGCGCACGGGCAGCGCCCGACTGCCGACCCGCCACGGCGACTTCGCGGTGCACGGCTACCGCGACCTGCGCACGGGTGCCGGGCACGTCGCGCTCGTGCCCGAGGACGTCGAGCACCCCGCCGCGGTCCCGGTCGTCCGCGTCCACTCCGAGTGCCTGACGGGCGACGCGTTCGGCTCGCTGCGCTGCGACTGCGGGCCCCAGCTGGACGCGGCCCTGGAGCGCGCCGCCAAGGAGGGCGGCGCCGTCGTCTACCTGCGCGGGCACGAGGGGCGGGGCATCGGTCTGCTGGCCAAGATCGACGCGTACGCGCTGCAGGACGCCGGACGGGACACCGTCGAGGCGAACCTCGAGCTCGGCCACCCGGCCGACCGCCGCGAGTACGGCGCCGCGGCCGCGATGCTCACCGACCTGGGGCTGAGCAGGATCCGTCTGCTCACCAACAACCCCGCGAAGGTCACCGGGCTGGCCGCGTCGGGCGTGGACGTCGTCGAGGTGGTCCCGCACGAGGTCGGGCGGACCACCGAGAACGCCGCGTACCTGCACACCAAGGCGGTGGCGATGGGCCACCTGCTGACCCTGGAGGAGGACACCCCATGAGCGGAGCCGGAGCTCCCACCCTCGAGCTCGACGGCCGCGGGCTGCGCGTCGTCGTCGTCGCCGCGAGCTGGCACGACGTCGTCATGGACGGCCTCGTGGCCGGCGCGCAGCGCGCGCTCGAGCGCGCTCAGGTCACCGACGTCGCCCTGGTGCGGGTACCGGGCTCGTTCGAGCTGCCCGTGGCGGCGCTGCACGCCGCTCGGACGGGCGCGGACGCCGTCGTCGCCCTCGGCGTGGTGATCCGCGGCGGGACGCCGCACTTCGACTACGTGTGCCAGGCGGCGACCCAGGGGCTGACCGACGTCGCCCTGCAGACGGGCACGCCGGTCGGCTTCGGCGTCCTCACCTGCGACGATGAGGCCCAGGCGCTGGACCGCGCGGGCCTCGAGGGCTCCCGCGAGGACAAGGGTGCCGAGGCGGCGGAGGCCGCCGTCGCGACCGTCCTGGCGCTGCGCGGGCTCTGAGTGGGACCCCTCGAGTGGCTCTTCGGCGCGGAGCTGACGATCGCCGGCGCCCCGATCCTGTGGCGCGAGATCGTCGGCAACGCGTTCGGCCTGGCGTCGGCCGTCGGCGGCATGCGGCGGCGCCTGTGGGCGTGGCCTGTCGGCATCGTCGGCAACGTCCTGCTCTTCACGGTCTTCCTCGGCGGGGTCTTCGACACGCCCCAGGCCAAGGACCTGTACGGCCAGGCCGGGCGGCAGGTGTTCTTCGTCGCCGTCGCTGTGTACGGCTGGGTCCGGTGGCGCGAGACACAGCGGTCCGGCGGGCCCGGTGCTGCCGCCGTCGTGCCGCGCTGGGCGGGGGCGGCGGGCTGGCTGCAGCTGGGCGTGGGCGCCGTCGTCGGCACGGTCGTGTTCGCGCTGGTGTTCCAGGCGCTCGGCTCGTGGGGGCCGTGGGCGGACGCGTGGATCTTCACCGGCTCGCTGCTCGCGACGTACGGGATGGCGCGGGGCTGGACGGAGTTCTGGCTCGTCTGGATCGCCGTGGACGTCGTCGGCGTGCCGCTGCTGCTGCGGGCCGGCTACTACCCCTCGGCGGTCCTCTACGCCGTCTACGGCGTGGTCGTCGCCTACGGCTTCACGGTCTGGCTGCGTGCGCAGCGCCAGGAGGGCGTCCCGGCACCGGAGCGGGCCGCGGTGGCCGGCACCGGGACCGCCGTCCTGGTCGAGTGACGCCGCGGTGCGGCGGGCCGGTCTCCCGGGTGGGCTGCCCGTGCGCGGGACGCCGCTGCCCGGCTCCGCCACGGGGAACTAGGCTCTGACGACGTGAAGACCTTCGACACCCTGTTCGCCGAGCTGTCCGAGAAGGCCCGCACGCGACCCGAGGGATCCGGGACCGTCGCCCAGCTCGACGCCGGCGTCCACGCGATCGGCAAGAAGGTCGTCGAGGAGGCTGCCGAGGTGTGGATGGCCGCCGAGCACGAGGGCGACGACCGGACCGCGGAGGAGATCTCGCAGCTGCTCTACCACCTGCAGGTCCTCATGCTCGCCCGCGGCCTCACCCTCGAGGACGTCTACTCCCACCTGTGACCCGTCGGCGGCGCAGCCCCTCGGGCGACCGCCGCACCCGGTCCTGCTGCACCCTGAGCCGGACCACCCCGACCGACCGACCGCCTCGAACAGACCAGGACACCCGTGCTGCGCATCGCCGTCCCCAACAAGGGCTCGCTGTCCGAGCCGGCCTCCGCCATGCTGCGCGAGGCCGGGTACAAGCAGCGACGTGACACCCGCGAGCTCGTGCTCGCCGACCCGGCGAACGACGTCGAGTTCTTCTTCCTCAGGCCACGCGACATCGCCGTGTACGTCGGGGCAGGCACGGTCCACGCCGGGATCACCGGTCGCGACCTCCTGCTCGACTCCGGGTCCTCCGCCGTGGAGCACCTGCCGCTCGGCTTCGCGCGATCGACGTTCCGGTTCGCCGCACCGCCGGCCGAGGGCCTCACGGGCGTGGGGGACCTCGACGGGCGACGGATCGCCACGTCGTACCCGATCCTCGTGGCCCAGCACCTCGCCGACCACGGTGTCGGCACGCCGCCCATCGTGCGCCTCGACGGGGCGGTCGAGACGGCCATCCAGCTCGGCGTCGCGGACGTCATCGCCGACGTCGTGGAGACCGGCTCGACCCTCCGGGCAGCGGGCCTGGAGGTCTTCGGCGACCCGATCCTCCGCTCCGAGGCGGTCCTCGTGCGGGCGGACGGCACCAAGGCGCCGCCGCCGGGGCTCGACGTCCTGACGCGCCGTCTGCAGGGCGTGCTCGTCGCCCAGCAGTACGTGCTCATGGACTACGACGTGCCGATCGCACTGGTCGAGCAGGCGGTCGCGATCACGCCAGGGCTGGAGTCCCCGACGGTGTCCCCGCTGCACAACAGCGAGTGGTCCGCCGTGCGCGCCATGGTCCGCCAGGACGAGACGAACCGCGTCATGGACGCGCTGTACGACGTGGGCGCCCGCGCGATCCTCGTCACGCAGATCCACGCCTGCCGCCTGTAGCGATGAGCACGCACGGCGACCGCCACGGCGGCGACCCGTACCGGCCGTTCCGACCCCGCGCGGCGCGGTGGGTGTCCACGGTGGTCGCCGTCGTCTTCGCGGTGGTCATCATCGGGCTGTCGTTCGTCGTGCCGTCCTACGCCACGGTGACGGTCGCGTGGCTCGACCGGCTCGGCTTCGCGCTGGTCGCGGCCGGCGGCGCGTTGCTGCTGCTGCGGCACGCCGCGGTGCGCGCGGACCCGAGCCCTGAGGGGCTCAGGGTCAGGAACCTGACCAGCACGCGCACGGTCACGTGGGCGGAGATCGTCTCGGTCCGGTTCGGGCACGGGCACCCGTGGGTGCAGCTCGACCTCGCCGACGGCGAGACGCTCGCCGTCATGGGCATCCAGCGGGCCGACGGCGCTCGGGCCGTCGCGGAGGCGAAGCGGCTCGCGACGCTCGTGGCGCGGCACTCGGAGACGAGCCGGGACGACTGACCCGAGCCTCGAGCAGCCGACGCCGGGATCCTTCGTCGGGCGCACCCGCACCGGACACGTGCACCTGCAGGGCCCGGATCGCCGGCCGGGCGTCCCGTCGCCCGACGACGAGCCCCCCTGACGAGGCGGTCTCCACGAGCACGTGGTGGTAGCTCAGTCCGACCGAGCCGCACGCAGCTGCTCGGCGTGGACACCGGCCACCGCGGCGGCGAGGAACGACTCGGGGTCGGAGTCCAGGCCGCGGCCCATCGTGGACAGCCGCACCGGCGTCTCCTCGAGCGCGGCCATGAGCCCGCGCTCCGCGGGCACCTCGACCAGCCGGTGCCGCCCCCGGGGGGCGCAGAGCTCCACCGCCTGACGGTGCACCTGCTCCAGGACCGCGCTCCGCAGGCCCGGGACCGACTCGTGGGAGGGGACCGGCACCGGCACGTCGGCAGGGTGCAGGGCGACACGCCCGTAGGCCGTGCGCGAGTGGTGGGAGACACCCAGGTGGCGCTCCCGCGGGTCCGCGCCGGAGACGCGCAGACCGGCCACCGCTCGCCCACCGAGGGCGCCGATCGCGTTGACAGCCTCCCCGGCTGCGACGCCGGAGAAGCCCCATCGGGTGCCCGTCCCGAGGTTGCCGGGCCCCTGCGCCAGGACCACGAGATCCACGTCGAGGACGTGCCGGGCGGCGAGCAGCCCGGTGTGCACGGTCACCGCCTCGAGGTCCCCACCGAAGGCCTGGCCCACGGTCACGCACGCGTCCACCCAGCCGGCGTCGCGCAGGCCGGCGACGCTGCGCGAGAACCAGGCGGGCAGCGCACCGCCGTCGGTCATGAGGTAGGCGACCCGGGGGAGCGGCCGCCCGGCCGCGAGCGCGGCCCACCGGGCACCGGCGACGACGGCCGGCACGGCGGAGTGCAGGTCCGCGACGACGACGGGCAGCCCGTCGAGGTCGTCCGCGTCCTCGAGCACGGCGTGGTGCGGCGACTCCTGCTCGTCCACGCCGAGCACCATGGCCTGCAGGGCGGTGTACCGCGCCTTGACGAGGTGGCCGGGGCCCGGCGCCGGGTCGGCGGGGAGCCGGTCCGGCAGCGCGACGACGAACGCGTACCCCCCGGTCCCCAGCCCCCGCGCCTGCGCGCTGACGTTCAGCAGCACCCGGTCGCCCACGACCGGCGTCCCGACCAGCTCCGTGTACGCCAGAGCCCGGAGCTCCGGCGCGAGGGACGCCCGGTCGTGCCCGGTCGCGGGACCCGAGATGCCGGGTGCCGTGATCGCCACACGGAGCTCGACGGCCCCCGGCCACGCCGTCCCGAGGGACACCACGGTTCCCGAACGCCACGTGATCACGCGGTCACGCTACCGGCCCACTAGCGTGGACCCGATGCCCGACTCCATCCCCCAGGCGGAGCGCCTGCTCAACCTCGTCATCGCGCTGGTCAACACGACCGCCCCCATGACGAAGGAGCAGGTGCGCTCGTCCGTGGCCGGGTACGACGACGGCGCCAGCACCGAGGCGTTCGACCGGAAGTTCGAGCGCGACAAGGACATCCTGCGCGACCTCGGTGTGCCGGTCGTGACCGTCACGGCGGCGGCGCACGGCGACGAGGTCGGCTACCGGATCGACACCGACGCGTATGCACTGCCCGCGCTGCAGCTGTCCGCGGCGCAGCTCGGCGTCCTGACGCTCGCGGCGGAGTTCTGGAACGACCAGACCCTGCGCGGCGACGCGTCCCGCGCCCTGACGAAGCTGCGCGTCGTCGGGGACACGCCGGCCGAGGCCGACGCCGTCGCGGGCCTCGCGCCCCGCGTCCACCCGGCCGGGCCGGCCCTCGCGCCTCTGCTGGACGCCGCCCACGACCGCCAGGTCGTCGCCTTCACGTACCGGGCCGCGAGCACCGGGGAGGTGCTCACGCGCCACGTCGAGCCGTGGCGGCTCGTCGCGAGCCGCGGCGGCTGGTACCTCGTCGGACGGGACCGGGACAGGGACGCGCCCCGCGTCTTCCGCCTCAGCCGCATCACGGGCCGGGTCCGCGCGGTCGGTGAGCGCGATGCCTTCGCCATCCCGGCCGACGTCGACCCGCTCGCGCTCGTCACCAGCGTCCAGCGCGCCGATGCCCGGACCGCCTGGCTCGCCATCGCGCCCGACCGGGCGGGCGCCCTGCGCGCCCGGGCCGCCGCGGAACCCGACCAGGTACCGGAGGGTGTCGTCGCGCCGGAGGGCTCGGACGTCGTGGCCGTCCCGTACCAGCGCACCTCCGACCTCGCCGACGAGATCACCGGCTACACCGACGCCGTCGTCGTGCTCGCGCCCCGGACGCTGCGGGACGCGGTGGTGACGCGCCTGCGCGCCGCCGTCGTCATGGGCGACCGCGTCGGCGTCGGCGCGCCCGAGGCCGACCATGGCTGACCGGACACCGGAACGGCTCGTCCGGCTCCTCGGGATGGTGGCCTACCTCGACCACACGGACGGTGCGACCGTCGAGCAGCTCGCCGCCCGGTTCGGCGTGAGCGCGCGGCAGGTGCTCGACGACGTCGACCTCCTGTGGATGACCGGGACCCCGGGCTACTTCCCCGACGACCTCATCGACTTCGACGCGGCGTCGCTGGACTCCGGGCTCGTCCGGCTCACGCAGTCCCGCGGGATGGGACGGGCACTGCGCCTCGGGACCCGCGAGGCGGTCGTGCTCGTCGCGGCACTGCGCGCGCTGCGCGAGTCCGTCGGGCAGGCCCTCGACGAGGACGAGCGCGAGGTCCTCGCGAGCACCCTGGAGATCCTCTCGGACGCGACGGGTGAGGCCGCGTCGACGGTCGACGTCCACATCGCGCTCGAGGCCGACCCCGCCGTGCTGGCACATGCCCGTGCGGCCGTCCGCGGTGGCCGCCGGGCGCACCTGCGCTACGTCGACGCCGCGGACCGCACGAGCGAGCGCGACGTCGACCCGTGGCAGCTGGTGACCGGCGACGAACGGTCCTACCTCCAGGCGTGGTGCCACAGCGCGGGTGGCGAGCGCCTCTTCCGGCTCGACCGCATCCTCGCCCTGGAGGTGCTCGACGCGCCCGTCACGCACCGGCCCGAGCGGCCGCACGCACCCGCGACCTTCGAGGCCGAGGCGGGGCACGAACGCGTCACCGTGGAGCTCTCCGGTCGGGCACGGTGGGTCGCGGAGCAGCTGCCCGTGGAGGGCGTGACCGACCTCCCCGACGGCGGCTTCCGCGTCACCCTGCCGATCGCCTCCCGGGCCTGGTTGCGCCGCCTGCTCCTGCGCCTCGCCGACGACGTCCGCGTGGTCGAGCCCGCTGGTCCGGCCACCGAGGCCGCCGCCGCGGCCGGCCGTGCACTGGCCCGGTACGGCGATGTCGGCAGCGACGGCGACGGGCGGGCGGACCGCGGTGCCGACGGCGACCGCGACGTTACGCTGCCCGGGTGATGTGGTTCACGGTCTGGACGCTGCTCGTCCTCGGCACCCTCGCCGGTGCCTTCTTCCTCGGTCGCGACCTCTACCGCAAGGGCCGCCGGCTGCTCGCCGAGCTCGACCGGGCGTCGCAGGTGTTCGGCGAGGCGGCGCAGCGCGGTGAGAGCCGCGCCGACGAGCTCGTCCTCACGGCACCGGCGCCGGTGGACCTGACCGACCCCGAGCCGGCCCGCGCCCGTCGGGCCCTCGCCGCAGCGGCCACCGGACGCCGCCGCGCCGCGCGGCAGGTCCGCCACGACGCGGCCTACGCCCGCTGGCGGTCGTTCACCCACTGACGACCGTCGCGTGACCCTGTCGTCAGGTTGCGCGGCTACCATCGGAGGAGCCGACCCCCGTGGGGCCGTGGTGCCGTCGCCGAGAGGACCAGCATGAGACCGACCACCGTGCAGATCATCGTCCTGGTGCTGATCATCCTGCTGCTGTTCGGCGCCCGCCGCCTCCCCGAGCTGGCCCGCAGCGTCGGCCAGTCGCTGAAGATCTTCAAGAGCGAGGTCAAGGACCTCAACGACGACAACGACAAGCCGCGCGCCGTCGAGGGCCGACGGGACGACACCACGACGCAGGCCCCGACGGCCGACGGCGCGACCCCGGCCGTGAGCGAGTACCCCGCCCGGAACAGGTCGGGCGAGCAGCGCGCCGCCGACGGCGACCGCGGCCCGACCGCCTGACCTGTGGCCGCCCAACGCCGTCGGAGCAACCCCGACGGTCGGATGCCGCTGCGCGAGCACCTGCTCGAGCTGCGCCGCCGCGTGGTGCTCGCGACGATCGGCCTGCTCGTCGGCGCCGTCGTCGGCTGGTTCCTCTACGACCCCGTGATCGCCGTTCTGCAGGAACCCGTCCTGCGGCTGGAGCGTGAGGGCCTGGTCGCGCTGAACTTCGCCGGTGTGGCGACGTCGTTCGACCTCAAGGTCAAGGTGTCGCTGTTCCTCGGGGTCCTGCTGTCCAGCCCCTGGTGGATCCTCCAGCTCTGGTTGTTCGTCACGCCCGGCCTGACCCGCAGGGAGCGGCGGTCGGCCGTGGCGTTCCTCGCCGGCTCCGTCCCGCTCTTCCTCGCGGGCGCGTGGCTCGCGTGGCGGGTCCTGCCGAACGCGGTCCGTCTGCTGACCGAGTTCACGCCGGACGAGGCCACCAACCTCATCGACGCCCAGCTGTACCTGAGCTTCGTCATGCGGGTCGTCCTGGCGTTCGGGATCGCGTTCCTGCTGCCGGTCGTCATGGTGGGGCTGAACCTCGCCGGCCTCGTGCGCGGCTCCACCTGGCTCCACGGCTGGCGCTGGGCGGTCGTCCTGGTGATGACCTTCGCGGCCTTCGCGACGCCGACGCCCGACGTGGTCACGATGTTCGTCGTGGCGCTCCCGATGCTCGCCCTGTACCTCGTGGCCGTCGGGGTCTGCGTGCTGCACGACCGGCGCGACGACGCCCGCCGAGGCGCCCTGACGGCCGAGGCGGACACCACGCCGATCGACCGGTGAGCGCCCCGCTCCGGCTCGGCGTCGTCGTGAACCCCACCGCCGGCCTGGGCCGCGGCGGGCGGCGGGGTGCCGCCTTCCTCGAGGTCGCGCGACGGCGCGGTCACACCGTGCTGGACCTCTCGGGCCCGGACGCACCCACCGCGGTCCGCCGGGCACGCCAGGCGGTGGTGGACGGGCTCGACGCGCTCGTCGTCGTCGGCGGGGACGGGATGGTCCACCTCGGAGCGGGTGTCGTCGCCGGGACGGACCTTCCGCTGGGCGTCGTCCCGGCCGGCAGCGGCAACGACATCGCACGGGTCAACGGGTTGCCCACGCACGACCCCGCGGCGGCGCTCTCCGTCATGGAACGGGCCCTGGGTGACGGGGCTGACGGCGTGCGGGCCCTCGACGCCGTCTCGGTGGGCCCTCCAGGGTATGCCCAGCGCGACTGGTACCTCGGGGTCCTGTCCTGCGGGGTCGACGCGGCGGTGAACGCGCGGGCCAACACCCTGACCTGGCCCCGTGGCACGGCCCGGTACGTGCGTGCGCTCCTGACCGAGCTGCGGACGTTCCGGCCGTACGGCTACCGTCTGACGCTCGACGACGGCACGACGTGGGAGTCGACCGGCACGCTCGTCGCCGTCGCGAACGCGCCGCACTTCGGCGGGGGGATGCGGATCGCCCCGGACGCCCGGATGGACGACGGCCTCCTCGACGTGCTCGTCGCCGGCCCCCTGAGCCGCACCCAGCTCCTCACGGTCTTCCCGCGCGTCTTCTCCGGCGGGCACGTGGACCACCCCGCCTGCACCGTCCTGCGGAGCCGCAGCGTGCTCGTCGAGCCGAGCGCGCTGGGCCCCACCCCGCCGGTGGCGTACGCCGACGGCGAGCGGCTGGGTCCGCTGCCCCTGCTCGCCGAGGTGGTCCCTGGCGCCGTCCGCCTGCTCGTGTGAGGCGGCCGCCCGCGCGGACGCGCCTGCGCGCGAGCCACGGACGGGCACGTCTGCCTAGGCTGACGCCATGTCCAGCCCCGCCGAGCGGTACGCCGCCTCCCGCCAGCGGGCGGCGCAGCAGCGCACCCAGCTCGCCGCGTTCACGCGGCTCCTCGAGTTCGAGCTCGACGACTTCCAGCGCTCGGCGTGCCAGGCGCTCGAGGGCGGCCGCGGCGTGCTCGTCGCCGCCCCGACCGGCGCGGGCAAGACGGTCGTCGGCGAGTTCGCGGTGCACCTCGCCCTGGAGCAGGGCCGCAAGGCGTTCTACACGACACCCATCAAGGCGCTGAGCAACCAGAAGTACGGCGACCTCGTGCGTCGACACGGCGCCGAGAACGTCGGGCTGCTCACCGGGGACACGAGCGTCAACGGTGACGCGCCCGTCGTCGTCATGACCACCGAGGTCCTGCGGAACATGCTCTACGCCGGGTCGCCGGCGCTGGACGGGCTCGCCTTCGTCGTCATGGACGAGGTGCACTACCTCGCCGACCGGTTCCGCGGTCCCGTGTGGGAAGAGGTGATCATCCACCTGCCCGACGACGTCCAGCTGGTGTCCCTGTCCGCGACCGTCTCCAACGCCGAGGAGTTCGGCGACTGGCTCACGATGGTGCGGGGCGACACCGCCGTCGTCGTCAGCGAGGTCCGGCCCGTGCCGCTGTGGCAGCACGTCATGACGCGCGACGGCCTGTTCGACCTCTACGCGGGCCACGTCGACCCGACCGCGCCGGGGGTGGACCCGCCGATCAACCCCGACCTCGCCCAGGCCCTGCGGCGCCTGGAGCGCGCTGAGGGTCCGTACCGGGGGAGCGGCGCGGGCAACGGCGGTCCCCGGGGCCGCGGCGGACGACGGGGCCTCGTCACGGGTTCGCGGCGGCCGGCCCCGCGGTTCGCCGTCGTCGACGTCCTGGACCGGGAGGCGCTGCTGCCGGCGATCTTCTTCGTGTTCTCCCGTGCCGGGTGCGACGCCGCGGTCGAGCAGTGCCTGCGCTCGGGCCTGCGACTGACGACGGCGGAGCAGGAGGCCACGATCCGGGGCATCGTCGAGCAGCGGTGCGCCGCCGTGCCCGCCCAGGACCTGGCCGTCCTGGGCTACTGGGAGTGGAGCCAGGCGCTCGAGCGGGGCATCGCCTCCCACCACGCCGGGCTCCTGCCCCTGTTCAAGGAGACCGTCGAGGAGCTGTTCTCACGAGGACTGGTCAAGGTGGTCTTCGCGACGGAGACCCTCGCACTCGGCATCAACATGCCGGCACGGTCGGTCGTCCTCGACAAGCTCACGAAGTGGGACGGGTCGGCGCACCTCGACATCACGCCGGGGGAGTACACGCAGCTCACCGGTCGGGCGGGGCGACGCGGGATCGACGTGGAGGGGCACGCCGTCGTCGTCGACCACGGCGCGCTCGACCCGGTCGCGCTCGCCGGGCTGGCCTCGCGGCGCACGTACCCCCTCCGCTCCAGCTTCCGGCCCACGTACAACATGGCGGTCAACCTCGTCGCGCAGGTGGGTCGCGAGCGGGCCCGGGAGGTGCTGGAGACGTCGTTCGCCCAGTTCCAGGCCGACCGCGCCGTCGTCGGGCTGGCGCGGCAGGCCCAGGCGCACGCTGAGGCGCTCGACGGGTACGCCAAGGCGATGGAGTGCCACCTCGGCGACTTCGCCGAGTACTCCCGCATCCGGCGTCAGCTGACCGACCGCGAGGGGGACCTGTCCCGGGAGGCCGCCCGCGCGCGGCGCGCCGAGGCACGCGCGAGCCTGGAGCAGCTGCGCGTCGGGGACGTCGTGGAGATCCCCGGCGGGCGGCGCGCCGGCTACGCGGTGGTGCTCGACCCGGGCCGCGACGCCGGGCTGGACGGGCCCCGGCCCACGGTGCTCACCGCCGAGCGGCAGGTGCGGACGCTGACCGCGGCCGACCTCGACCGCGGCGTCCGGACGGTGAGCTCCGTGCGGGTGCCGAAGCAGTTCTCGCCCCGCAACGCCGCCCACAAGCGCGACCTCGCCTCCGCGCTGCGCAGCGCCCTGGCGGACCCGGCCCGGCTCGTGCGGCCGGACCGCTCCGCCGCCGGCGCCCGCGGGGACCGGTCGCCCGCCGCCGACGACGCCACGGTCGCGGGCCTGCGCCGTCGACTGCGCGCCCACCCGTGCCACGGCTGCTCCGAGCGCGAGGACCACGCCCGGTGGGCGGAGCGCTACCACCGGCTCAAGCGCGAGCACGACGCACTCGTGCGTCGCATCGACGGGCGTACGAGCTCGATCGCCCGCGTCTTCGACCGCATCTGCGACGTCCTCTCCGAGACCGGCTACCTGGAGGACGCCGACGACGACGGGCGGACGCGCCTGCGCGTCACCTCCTCGGGCCAGTGGCTCCGGCGCCTGTACGCGGAGAGCGACCTCCTCGTCGCCGAGTGCCTGCGGCGCGGCGTCTGGGACGGGCTGGACGCCCCGAGCCTCGCCGCCGTCGTCTCGACGGTCGTCTTCGAGGCGCGTCGCGAGGAGCGCGAGCACGTGCCGCAGGTCCCCGGCGGGCCGCAGGGCCGGCTCGGGCAGGCGCTCGACGAGACGGTGCGCGTCTGGTCGAGGCTGGAGGACCTGGAGCTCGCGCACCGCCTGCAGACGACGCGTCCCCTGGACACCGGCCTGGTGGAGCCCATCCACCGCTGGGCCTCAGGACGCAGCCTCGGCACCGTCCTGCAGTCGACGGAGCTGGCGGCCGGGGACTTCGTGCGCTGGTGCAAGCAGGTCATCGACCTGCTCGACCAGATCGGTCAGGCGGCACCGTCCTCGGCGACGCGCACCACGGCCCGCCGTGCCGTCGACCAGCTGCGTCGGGGCGTCGTGGCGTACAGCTCCGTCTGAGCGGCCGCCCGGGGGAGCAGGGGCGCGGGTGCGTTAGCGTCCCACGGTGACCTCCTCCAGCCCCCGCTCCGTGCTGTACCGCGGCGGCGTCGTCCACTCGGCCGCGGCCCCCTTCGCGGAGGCCGTGCTCGTCGCCGACGGTCGGGTCGCCTGGCTGGGCGGCGACGACAGCGCCCACACCGTGCAGGACGGGGCGGACGAGGTGGTCGACCTCGACGGCGCGCTGGTCGCCCCGGCGTTCGTCGACGCGCACGTCCACGTCCTGGAGACGGCACTCGCCCTCACCGGGGTGGACCTGTCCGTCGGGGCGGGCGTCGCGACGCTCGACGCGGCCCTCGACCGGGTGGCAGCGGCCGCACGAGCGCTCCCCGCGGGGGCCACGCTGCTCGGGCACGGGTGGGACGAGACGGCCTGGCCCGAGGGCCGACCCCCGACGCGTGCGGAGGTCGACCGCGCCACCGGCGGCCGGCCGGCGTACCTCGCACGCACGGACGTGCACTCCGCCGTGGTCGGCGGGGCGCTGTCCGAGCCGCTCACCACCCTCCGTGGCTGGCGCGAGGACGGCTGGGTGACCGACGACGCCCACCGCGCCGCCCGGGCCGCGACCCGGCGGCCGGGGGAGACCACCCGGGCCGCGCTGTACCGCACGGCGCTGCGCGCCGCGGCGGCGCAGGGCGTCGTCAGCGTGCACGAGCACAGCGCGCCGTCCTTCGACACCCGCGAGGGCCTCGCCGCCCTGCTGGCGATGACGGCCGACGCGGCGTCCGGACTGCCGCTCGTCGTCGGCTACCGCGCGGAGCTCCTGCGGGAGGTGGAGGCGGCCCGTGACCTGCTCGCGTCCGTCCCCGGCCTCACCGGCATCGGCGGGGACCTCACCGTGGACGGGTCGCTCGGCTCGTGGACCGCGGCGCTCCGCACGCCGTACGCCGACCGCCCGGCGACGAGCGGCGTCCTCGAGCTGGACGCCGACGACGTCGCCGCCCACCTCGTCGCCGCCTCGCTCGCCCGCGTGCAGGTGGCGTTCCACGCCATCGGCGACCGCGCCCTCGACGCCGTGCTCGACGGCGTGCGCGTCGCGCTCGCCGGACCCGACGCGCGCGACGTCCGCGGCTCGGGCGCCCGCGTCGAGCACGCCGAGATGGCCGACGACGACGCGGTGGCCGCCCTGGCCGCTCTCGGGCTGTCCGCGAGCGTGCAGCCGCTCTTCGACGCCCGGTGGGGCGGGACGGAGGGCATGTACGCCCAGCGCCTCGGAGCGGACCGCGCCGGCCGGCTCAACCGCTTCGCCGACCTCGCGGCGGCCGGTGTGCCCCTGGCACTGGGCTCGGACAGCCCGGTGACGCCGGTGGACCCCTGGGCGGCGGTCAGCGCCGCGGTGCACCACCGGACGTCCGGTCAGCGGATCACCGCCCGGGCCGCGTTCCGGGCGCACACGCGCGGCGGCTGGCGCCTGGCCCGCCTCGAGCACCTGGGCGCCGGCGAGATCCGGCTCGGCGCGCCGGCGCACCTCGCGATCTGGGACGCCCCGGCGCTCACGGTGCAGGCGCCCGACCCCGGCCGGGCGGCCTGGAGCACGGATGTCCGGGCGGGCAGCCCGCTGCTGCCGGAGCTGCCCGACCCGGCGCAGCTGGCTGCCGGTGAGGGCCGGCCCCGCTGCCTGCGCACCCTGCGCGACGGTGTCGTGCTGCACGACGTGCTGGACGCGCGCTGACCCCCGCGCGGGCCGACGCGGGCCGACGCGAGGCCGACGCGGGCCGACCCACAGCGCCGCGCGACACGCCGGAGGACACGCCGAGAGGCCGGTCGAGGACGGGCCGGACCGGACCCACCTGACCTGCCCGGACGGCGCTGACCTGGACGTTCGGCCCCTTGACGCGACGCGTGGAGCGGCTATGTTCGCGGGTGTTGTCCCATGGCGGAGCCGGTCCCAGAGACGGGCCCGAGGGGCATCGCGGACCCCGGCTGGGCCCGCGTGTTCAGTAGACAACGGACGGCGTGCGGGGGCGTGGAGACACCGCCCGTGCGCCGTCCGGTCCGAAGGACACGCGGGCCAGTCGGCCGGTCGCCGGACAGCGCGGTCCGGCCCGGCCCGACCGTCCCCGTCCCGCCCCCCGCCCGGACGGCCGCGTCCCTGGGCCGTCGCACCCCTTCCGCTTGGTTAGGCTCGACGCCGTGCCCATCCCCGAGCCGCGTCGCCTGACGTCCGTGGTCCTGGCGGCCCTGGGCGGGCTCGCGACGGACGCCGCGTTCCCCGGCCTGGGCTGGTGGCCCCTGGCCCTCGTGGGTGTCGCCCTGCTCTTCCTGGCGCTCGGCCGGGACAGCGCGCGCTGGAACACCCTGGTCGGCACGGTCTACGGGCTGTGCTTCTTCCTCCCGCACATCCTGTGGGCCGAGTACGCCGTCGGCGCAGTGCCCTGGGTCGCCCTCTCGGTCCTGGAGGCCGGTTTCGTCGGGCTCCTCGGCGCGGGGTGGTCGTGGGCACGGCGCGGCGCCGCGATCTGGTGGCGCGCCCGGTGGCAGGTCCCGGCGTTCGCGGTGCTGTGGGTCGGCATGGAGGAGCTGCGGTCGGTCTGGCCCTTCGGCGGCTTCCCCTGGGGACGGCTCGCGTTCTCCCAGGCGGACTCGCCGCTGGCCCGCTGGGCGTGGGCGGGCGGTGTGCCGCTCCTGTCGCTGCTCGTCGTCGGGGGCGGTGTCCTCGTGGCGCTCGCCGTCCTCGCCCTGCGCCGGCTGGACCTCGGCGCCGCCAGTGGTGCGCTCCTCCTCGTGGCCGTCGTCGTGGGGTCCGGCCTGCTCGTGCCGCTGGACACCCGCGACGAGGTCGGGCGGCTCGCGGTCGGTGCGGTGCAGGGCAACGTGCCCAACCGCGGGCTGGACTCCTTCTCCCAGCAGCGCGAGGTCCTGGAGAACCACGTGGCGGGGACGTACGCGCTGGCGCAGCAGGAGGGCGCGGGGGCGCTCGACGTGGTCCTCTGGCCGGAGAACGGCTCGGACATCGACCCCCGCGTCGACGCCGACGCCGCCGAGCTCGTGACCGGTGCCGCGCGCGCCGTCGGGGCACCGGTGCTCGTGGGCACCCTGGAGTACCCCGCCGACGGCGGCCGGTACAACGTCACGCTCCTGTGGGACCCCGAGACCGGCCCCGGACCCGTCTACGCCAAGCAGCGCCCGGCGCCGTTCGCCGAGTACATCCCCTTCCGCGACGTAGCGCGTCGGTTCTCGGACGCGGTCGACCGGGTCCGGACCGACATGCTGCCCGGCACCGAGCCCGCGGTCCTCGACGTGCCCGTCGAGCGGCTGGGTCGGGACGTGCGGCTCGGCGTCGGGATCTGCTTCGAGGTCGCCTACGACCGGATCATCCGCGAGTCGGTCCAGCGCGGGGCGGAGCTGCTGGTCATCCCGACGAACAACGCCACGTTCGGCCTCACCGACGAGTCCACCCAGCAGCTGGCGATGTCGCGGATCCGGGCCATCGAGCACGGCCGTGCGACGGTGCAGATCTCCACCGTCGGCGTGAGCGCCCTCATCACCCCCAACGGCCGCGTGCTGGACGAGACGGAGCTCTTCACCGCCGCCACGCTCACCGACGACCTCGCCCTGCGGACGACCCTGACGCCCGCGACGCGGTACGGGGACGTCCTCACGTGGACGCTGCGGGTCCTCGCCGTCGTCGTCGTCGCCTCGGGCGCAGCGGGGGCGATGCGGACGCGGCGCGAGCACGGTCGCACGCCGGATCGGCCGGCCCGGCCCGCGGCCCGGCGCGCCTCAGCGGCCCGGAGCGGAGCCCGGTGAGGCCGCGACGTGGTGCGATCCGTGGCGCGGCCCCCGTCCGCACGATCGCGGGCATGATCGCGCGGTGAGCGACCACACCCCCCCGGCGGCGGAGGTGCGCGGAGGCGTCCTCGTCGTCGTGCCCACCTACGACGAGGCCACGACGCTGCCGACGACGCTCGCCCGTCTGCGCGCCGCCGTGCCCGACGCGCACGTGCTCGTCGTCGACGACGGCAGTCCCGACGGCACCGGTGACGTGGCGGACCGTCTGGCGCACGGCGACGCCGCCGTGGACGTCCTCCACCGGCCCGGCAAGCAGGGACTGGGGTCTGCGTACGTGGCCGGCTTCCGGTGGGCGCTGGACCGCGGGGCCGCCGTGGTGGTGGAGATGGACGCGGACGGCTCGCACCAGCCGGAGGAGCTGCCGCGGCTGCTGGCGGCGCTCCACGGACCTGCCGGGCCGGGCCTGGTCATCGGCTCGCGCTGGGTCCCGGGCGGGCGCGTCGTCAACTGGCCGCGCCACCGGGAGGTGCTGTCCCGGGCGGGGAACACCTACACGCGGCTCGCCCTCGGCATGCCGGTGCGGGACGCGACGGCGGGCTTCCGGGCGTTCCGCGCCGACGTCCTCGCCGCTCTGCCGCTCGGCGAGGTGGCGTCGGAGGGCTACTGCTTCCAGGTGGACCTGGCCTGGCGCGTCGTCCGGGGCGGGGGAGTGGTCCAGGAGGTGCCGATCACCTTCGTCGAGCGCGCGGAGGGCCGCAGCAAGATGAGTCGCGCGATCGTGCGCGAGGCGCTCGTCCGCGTGACGCTGTGGGGCATCGAGCGGCACCTCCGTGCCGCCGCCCGAGCGGTGGTGGGCGCCGCCGGGGCCGTGGGTCACAGGGTCGGGCGGCGGACATGACGACGGCCGCCACCGTGACGGTGGCGGCCGGTCGACCGGGGTGGTGCCGGGCGTCAGGCGGAGCGGCGCAGCTTGCCGGCGCGCAGGAGCTCCAGACGCTCGGCGAGCAGGTCCTCGAGCTCGCCGACGGTGCGGCGCTCGAGCAACATGTCCCAGTGTGTGCGCTGCGGCTTGCCGGCCTTCGGCTCGGGCTTGCTCGCGTCGCGGAGCAGGGCCTCCTCGCCGCACCGGCACTCCCACACGACGGGGACGTCCGCCTCGGTGGAGAACGGCAGGACGATCTGGTGCCCGTTCGGGCAGTCGTAGTACGCCTGGAGGCGAGGAGCGAACTCGACGCCGTCCTCCGACTCCATGCTGTTCGCGCCGATGCGCATACCCCGCAGGGATCGGTCAGCCATGTGAGGCCTCCGTTCTGGCGGCTGAGACGGCGACGAGGGGGTCGCCGAGAAAGTGGGTGTCCTTCTGGCCCAACGCCCCGTCCGGGTGTTCTGTTCCGCCGCCCCGTGAACGTCTGGTGAACGCTCGCGGTGCGGGCGGACGACGCCGGGCGGGTCGCCTGCCCCGGGCCACGCGGCCCGCGGCAGGCTGGAGAGCCGTGCCGGGACCACGGTCCCGTGTCGGGGGGTCGGGCGCAACCGCTCGCCGCCCGGGCACGGCGCTGACGGCTCGGCGGGCTCTCAGGACCACGCCACCTCGCACCCGGCAGCCGGCGACCCGTCAGGAGTACCGGGGGAGGACGACGCCGTCCGTGAACATCACGCCGTCGGCGAACCGCGCCTCCACGCTGCCGCCGCCGAACTGCTCCGCGTGCAGGCGGGCGTACAGCCCCCCGTGCGCGACCAGCTCGTCGTGCGTGCCGCGCTCGACGACGCGGCCGTCGTCCACGACGAGGATGACGTCGGCGTGCCGGATGGTCGAGAGGCGGTGCGCGATGGCGATCGTCGTACGGCCGGCCATCACGGTGGTGAGCGCCTGCTGGACGAGCCGCTCGGACGCGGTGTCCAGCGCGGACGTCGCCTCGTCCAGGACGAGGACGCGGGGGTTCTTGAGCAGCACGCGGGCGATGGCGAGACGCTGCTTCTCCCCGCCCGAGAGGCGGTACCCGCGCTCGCCCACCGTCGTGGCGTACCCGTCGGCGAAGGCCATGACGCGGTCGTGGATGTTCGCGGCCCGCGCGGCCCGTTCCAGGTCCTCGTCGCTCGCGTCCGGACGCGCGTAGCGCAGGTTCTCGGCGATGCTCGCGTGGAACAGGTACGGGTCCTGCGTGACGACACCGACGACGTCCGCGAGGGAGCCCAGCGTGAGGTCGCGGACGTCCGTGCCGTCCACGCGGACGACGCCCCGGTCGACGTCGTACAGCCGTGGCACCAGATGCGTCAGGGTCGTCTTCCCCGCCCCCGACGGGCCGACGAGCGCGGCCACCTGGCCGGGCTCGATACGGAACGAGACCCCGCGCACGACCCACGGACCGCGCGGCGCAGGGCCGTCGTCGGCCGGTGCCTCGTCGGCCGGCCGCGGCCCTGCGACCGGGGCAGGGAGGGGGGCTGCTGCGCCCCGTCCACCGAGGGGAGCGGCTCCGTAGGCCATCAGGGCGCCGTGCCCACCCATGCCTCCGCCCATGCCCCCGCCCATTCCTCCGCCCATGCGGGACCCGCTCCCGCCCCGTGCCGGCACCGGGTCCGGCGTCGTCAGCCGCGGGGGCGCGGGGTAGGCGAACCAGACCTCGTCGAGCTCGACGCTGCCGCGCACCTCCTCCGGGTCGAGCACCGTGGCCCCCGGCCGGTCCTGGATCGCGGGGACGAGGTCCAGGTACTCGAAGATCCGGCGGAACAGCGCCAGCGACGTCTGGACCTCCAGCGCGACGCGCATGAGCGCGATGACCGGCATGAGAAGGCGGGCCTGGAGCGTGGAGAAGGCCACGAGCGTCCCCGCGGAGACCGGCGAGCCGCCGGAGATCATGAACCCCGCCGCGAGGTAGACGAGGGCCGGGGTGACGGCCAGGAACGCCGTGACGACACCGAAGAAGCCCTGCCCGGCCATCGCGAGGCGCACCTGGAGGTCGACCTGCCGCTCGTTCTCCTCGCGGTAGCGCGCGACCTCCGCGTCCGACCGGTTGAACACCTTGGCGAGCAGCACGCCGGAGACGCTCAACGCCTCCTCTGTGATGCTCGTCATGTCCGAGAGGGACTCCTGGGCACGGCGCGCCAGGACCTGCCGACGGGCGCCGACGCGCCGCTGCAGCGCGACGAACACCGGCAGGAGCGCCACCGCGACGAGGGTGAGCTGCCAGGACAGCAGCAGCATCGCGACCAGCGACGCGATGACCGTGACGGCGTTGGACAGGATCCCGGCGGCGGTCGTCGTGAGGACGGAGCGCACGCCGCCGACGTCGTTGGCCAGCCGGGACTGGATGGAGCCCGTCCGGGTGGCCGTGAAGAAGGCCAGCTCCATGCGCTCGAGGTGCTCGAACAGCCGGCCTCGGAGGTCGGCCATGGCGCGGTTGCCGATGGTCGTCGTCAGCCAGGTCTGGAGCACGCCCACGCCGGAGCTGAGCAGCGGCGCGAGCACCATGGCGCCGACGAGGAGCCCGAGGAGGCGCAGGTCGACCCCCGAGCCGTCGAGGGGGAAGAGGGCGCGGTCGAAGACGGCCTGCGTCAGGAACGGGATCGTGATGCCGAGCGCCGCACCGACGAGGATCGTCACCGCGACGAGCACGAGGCGGCTGCGGTGCGGGGCGAGGAGCGCGCCGATGCGACGCAGCAGCTCACCGTCCGTGGGCACGGTGGTCACCGGGCGCGTCATCGGGCTCCTCGGGTGGGGGACGGGCTCGTCCAGGGTGCCTCAGTCGTCGCGGCGGCGGGGCGGCGTCCGCTCAGGGCGTGACAGCGGGGCCCGACCGCGGCGCCGTCACGGCGTGGGGTGGAGGGCGTCGTACCGCCGGAAGCCCGGCTGCAGCACGGCGAAGAGGGCGACGCCGACGGCGCACGCGATCCCGCCGATGATCGCGGCGCGGGCCTCGTCGGTGAGCTCGGCGAGCGTGCCGAGCACGACGTCCCCGAGCCGTGGCCCGCCCGCCACGACGACGATGAAGATGCCCTGGAGGCGGCCCCGGAGGGCGTCGGGCGTGGCCGCCTGGAGGATCGTCGAGCGGAAGACGGCACTGATGGTGTCCGCAGTCCCCGCGAGCACCATGCACGCCGCCGCCGGCCACAGCGCCACGGTGGCGCCGCCGCCGGCCGTCGGGACGGGGGAGAGGGCCACCACCACGCCGAAGGCCACCACGGACGCCGCCCAGCCGAGCACCGCGACGACGACGGCGAGCCCCTGGCGCCGCACCCGGCCGAGCGGCCCCGACAGCACCCCGGCGAGGATCGAGCCGACGGCGATGCCGGCCGTCAGGACCCCGACCGTCCGCGCGCCGCCACCGATGAGCACCGCGCCGATCGCGGGGAACAGCACCCGCGGCATCGCGAGCACCATGGCGGCCAGGTCGACGACGAACGTGCCGCGCACGGTCGGGCGACCGCGCAGGAACCGCAGCCCCTCCAGGACGGACCGCAGGCCCGCCCGGCGGACGTCCCCCTCGGGCAGCAGCGGCGGCAGGGCACGCAGGCTGAGCAGTGCGACCCCGAGCAGGACGACCTCGACGACGTAGGCCCAGCCGTAGCCCGCCCAGCCGACGAGCACGCCTGCGAGCAGCGGACCGATCGTCATCGCCACGCCGAACGACAGGCTGGACAGCGCGTTCGCCGCCGGCAGGAGGTGCAGCCCCACGAGCCGCGGGACGACGGCGGTCCGCGCGGGGGAGTTGATCGCGAAGAGCCCGTTCTGCACCGCCACGAGCGCATAGAGGACGCGGACGTCCTGCAGGTCCGCGAACGCCTGCGCGGTGAGGGCGACGCCCACGAGGGTGAGGCCGCCCGCGGTGAGGAGGATGACGCGGCGCCGGTCGTACGCGTCGACGACGGCGCCGCCGTACAGGCCGAGCAGCACGAGCGGGACGAGGCCGAAGAGGCCGACCAGACCCACGCTCGCCGTCGAGCCGGTGATGTCGTACACCTGCAGACCGACGACGACGGTCGTCAGCGCGGTGCCGATGCCGGACAGCGAGGTGCCGAGCCACATCCGCCGGTAGGGGAGGCTCACCCGCAGCGGGGTGAGGTCCATGAGGAGCGCCGGCACGGGGACCATTGTGCGGTCCCGGCGGGGGCGTGCCCGCCGGGAGACGGTGGACGGGCACGTCGCCGGCTCGCGAGGATGCCTGCATGTCATCGACGACGACAGCCCACCCCGCCGACAGCCACGACCTCATCCGGGTCCACGGTGCCCGGGAGAACAACCTCAAGGACGTCGACGTCGAGATCCCCAAGCGACGGCTCACGGTCTTCACCGGCGTGTCCGGGTCGGGGAAGAGCTCCCTGGTCTTCGACACGATCGCGGCCGAGTCGCAGCGGATGATCAACGAGACGTACAGCGCCTTCCTCCAGGGCTTCATGCCGAACCTCGCCCGGCCCGACGTCGACGTCCTCGACGGCCTGACCACGGCGATCGTCGTCGACCAGGAGCGCATGGGCGCGAACGCGCGGTCGACCGTGGGCACCGCGACGGACGTCAACGCGCTCCTGCGCATCCTGTTCAGCCGCCTCGGCCGGCCGCACATCGGCGGCCCGCAGGCCTTCTCCTTCAACGTGGCGTCGATGACGGCGGTCGGCCAGGTCAAGGTCGACAAGGGCGACGCGACGACGCCCGAGAAGCGCGAGTTCTCCGTCACGGGCGGCATGTGCCCGCGGTGCGAGGGCATGGGCTCGGTCAGCGACATCGACCTCGCGCAGCTGTACGACCCGGCACGATCGCTCGCGGACGGTGCGATCACCGTCCCGGGGTACAGCGCCGACGGGTGGTACGGGCGGATCTTCGGCGCCGTCGTGCCGGCCGACGTGCCAATCGAGCAGTTCTCGAAGCGGCAGCTCCAGGAGTTCCTCCACGGCGCGCCGCGCAGGATCAAGGTCGAGGGCATCAACCTCACGTACGAGGGCCTCGTGCCGAAGATCCAGAAGTCGATGCTGTCCAAGGACGTCGACTCGCTCCAGCCGCACGTCCGGGCGTTCGTGGAGCGGGCCGTGACGTTCACGGCGTGCCCCGAGTGCGACGGCACGCGCCTCAGCGCGGCGGCGCGGTCCTCGACGATCGACGGCGTGAGCATCGCCGACGCGTGCGCCATGCAGATCACGGACCTCGCCGCCTGGGTGCGCGGCCTCGACGAGCCGTCCGTCGCCCCGCTGCTCGGCGGGCTGCGGCACCACCTCGACTCGTTCGTGGAGATCGGGCTCGGCTACCTGTCGCTGGACCGGCCCTCCGGGACCCTCTCCGGCGGCGAGGCGCAGCGCACCAAGATGATCCGCCACCTCGGCTCGGCCCTCACGGACGTCACCTACGTGTTCGACGAGCCGACCATCGGCCTGCACCCGCACGACATCCAGCGGATGAACGACCTGCTGCGGCGGCTGCGCGACAAGGGCAACACCGTGCTCGTCGTCGAGCACAAGCCCGAGGTCATCGCCGTCGCGGACCACGTCGTCGACCTCGGGCCGGGTGCCGGGACGGCCGGGGGAGAGGTGGTGTTCGAGGGCACCGTCGAGCGGCTGCGGGCCAGCGGCACGCTCACGGGCCGGCACCTGGACGACCGCGCCACCCTGAAGCCGGCGGTGCGGACGCCGTCGGGCCGGCTCGAGGTGCGGGGCGCGAGCGCGAACAACCTGCGGGACGTCGACGTCGACATCCCGCTCGGAGTGCTCGTCGCGGTGACGGGCGTGGCCGGGTCCGGGAAGAGCTCGCTCATCCACGGGTCGGTCTCGGGTCGCGACGGCGTGGTCACGGTCGACCAGGCGGCGATCCGGGGGTCGCGGCGGAGCAACCCCGCGACCTACACCGGGCTGCTCGAGCCCGTCCGCAAGGCGTTCGCGAAGGCCAACGGTGTGAAGCCGGCGCTGTTCAGCGCCAACTCCGAGGGTGCCTGCCCGGTGTGCAACGGCGCCGGGGTCATCTACACGGACCTCGGTGTCATGGCGACGGTCGCGACGACCTGCGAGGAGTGCGAGGGGCGCCGGTTCAGCGCGTCCGTCCTGGAGTACCGCCTGGGTGGCCGGGACATCAGCGAGGTGCTCGCGATGCCGGTGACCGAGGCCGAGACGTTCTTCGCCGACGGCGAGGCGCGCACCCCGGCCGCGCACGCGGTGCTCAGGCGCCTCGCCGACGTCGGCCTGGGGTACCTCACGCTCGGGCAGCCGCTGACGACGCTGTCCGGCGGTGAGCGCCAGCGGCTGAAGCTCGCGACCCACATGGCGGCCAAGGGTGGGGTGTACGTCCTCGACGAGCCGACGACCGGCCTGCACCTGGCGGACGTCGAGCAGCTGCTGGGCCTGCTGGACCGGCTCGTGGACTCGGGCACCAGCGTCGTCGTCATCGAGCACCACCAGGCGGTCATGGCGCACGCGGACTGGATCATCGACCTCGGACCGGGCGCCGGGCACGACGGCGGGCGCGTCGTCTTCGAGGGCACGCCGACGGACCTCGTGGCAGCGCGGTCGACGCTGACAGGGGAGCACCTCGCCGCCTACGTCGGCGCGTGAGAGGACTGTCGAACAGATGTTGCCCTGACGCTTGCGACGGATACGGCCGATGAGTCGAGCACCTTGGTGCATGCCCGCGCAGTGTCGGTGCGGTGGCACGGCGCGTCCGGGGTCAGCTGAGCAGCGCGACGCAGAGGTAGCCGAGCGGTACTGCGGTGGGAGCGAGCAGCACCGACACGCTCACGCCCAGCAGTCTTGTCGGTACGGGGCGGCGGGGCGTCGTATCAGTCGCAAGCGTTAGGGCGAACAGATGTTCGATTCTCGTCCGGGGCCCACCGACCTGGACGTGGTGGAAGCGCACGACGACGACGCTAGCCGTCACGGTTGGTGAGAGGGGTCAAGCCCAGAGCCCCGGTTCCGAACAGGCGCGATCGCGCACATCCCGGCCGCCGATAAGTGACATTATGTCAGGCCACTTTGGCGCTCAGGCCTCCGGCGACTCCCCGGCCCACCGCACGTCCACGCCTGTCGCGGCGTGTGGCGAGGGCACCCGTTCCCCCGTCGGACGGAGGCCGCACCGCGCGAGGAACGCCGCGACCCCGGCGTCGTCCGGAGCCCACGCCGTCACGCGGGACGCGCCGCACGCGGCGGCTCCTTCGGCGGCGGCCGCGACCAGGGCACGGCCTGCGCCGCGACGCCGGGCCTCGGGCGCCACCCAGAGCCCGGCCAGGTGCCGCTCCCCCGCCGGTGCGCCCGGCTCCTCGATCATGGACAGGAGCCCCACGTCCGCGCCGTCGTCAGCGACGACCGCCCACCACGTCGCCCCGCGGAGCCGGAGGCGCCAGTGGCTCTCGAGAAACCCGCCCTCCCGCGCGAGGGCCCAGCCGAAGACGTCCGGCTGCTCGACGACGCAGCGCAGGCGCAAGGACTGCAGCCGGCGCCAGTCGCCCTCGGTCAGCTCGTCCACGCGCATGCGACACAGCCTGCCAGGGGCCGGGTCCGGCGTGCGGGAGCCGCGGTCTGCCACGCTGGGCGCATGAGCGAACGCGACGACCTGTCCCCTGACGACCGCCGCACTCCGCACACCGACGCCTCGACGTCCGACGCCACCGAGACGGGTCCCGGCGAGGGCACGACCCCGGTGCACGAGCGCTGGTGGTGGACGGGCGCGTTCCGCGCCGTCCTCGGCGGCGTCGTCGTCGCGTACCAGTGGCCCATCCTGACCTCCGGCGAGGCCATCGTCTGGAACTGGGTGCTCGCCGGGGTCGGGGCCGCGATCGTCGTCTGGGGCGGCTGGCTGGTGCTCACGGCGTACCGCAGCCGCACCTGACGCGCGTCAGGAGACGACGAGCACCAGGTCGCCGCCCTCGAGCTGCTGCACCGCCCCGATCGCGAGCCGCTGGACGGTCCCGGCGACCGGCGTCGTGATGGAGGCCTCCATCTTCATCGCCTCGATCGTCGCGACGACCTGGCCGGCCTCGACGCGCTGACCCTCCTGCACCACCGGGCTCACCGCGCCGGCGAACGGCGCCGCGACGTGGCCGGGGACACCGGGATCGGCCTTCTCCGCCGTCTCCTGGTCGACCTCGACGGACCGGTCCCGCACCTGCATGGGCCGCAGCTGGCCGTTGAGCGTGAACATGACCGTCCGCATGCCCCGCTCGTCAGGCTCACCGACGGCCTCCATGCCCACGAGCAGCCGCACGCCGCGGTCCAGGGCGACCTCGACCTCGGTGGCCGACTCCATCCCGTAGAGGTAGCGGTGGGTGTCGAGCACGCTGACGTCGCCGTACGTCGCCCGCACCTGCTCGAAGTCCTTGGTGGGGCCGGGGAACAGCAGGTGGTTCAGCCGGTCCCGACGGGTCTTCGGGTCCGCGGCGAGGTCGGCACGGTCCTGGTCCGTGAGCCGCACCATCTCGCGTCGCGCGTTGCGACCCGCCAGCGCGCGGGACCGGAAGGGCTCCGGCCACCCGCCGGGCGGGTCGCCGAGCTCGCCGCGCAGGAACCCGACGACGGAGTCGGGGATGTCGTACTCCTGGGGCGCCTCGGCGAAGTGCGACGCGTCCGCGCCGCGGGCCACGAGGTGCAGTGCCAGGTCCCCGACCACCTTGCTCGACGGCGTGACCTTCACCAGCCGGCCGAGCAGGCGGTCTGCCGCGGCGTACATCTCCTCGATGCCCTCGAACCGGTCACCCAGCCCCAGGGCGATCGCCTGCTGGCGCAGGTTCGACAGCTGACCCCCGGGGATCTCGTGGTCGTACACGCGTCCGGTGGGGCCGGGCAGACCGGACTCGAACGGCGCGTAGAGCCGACGCACGGCCTCCCAGTAGGGCTCCAGGTCGCACACGGCGCGCAGGCTCAGGCCGGTGTCCCGATCGGTGTGCTCGAGGGCTGCGACGAGGGCCGAGAGGGGTGGCTGCGACGTCGTGCCCGCCATGGCGGCGCTCGCCGCGTCGACGGCGTCGACGCCCGCGTCGACCGCGGCGAGCAGCGTTGCGAGCTGACCCCCGGCCGTGTCGTGGGAGTGGAGGTGGACGGGAAGGTCGAACCGCTCGCGGAGGGCGGAGACCAGCGTCCGGGCGGCGGCGGGCCGCAGGAGGCCCGCCATGTCCTTGATGGCCAGGACGTGCGCGCCCGCCTCGACGATCCGGTCGGCGAGCCGCAGGTAGTAGTCGAGGGTGTAGAGGTCCTCCGCCGGGTCGGTGAGGTTCCCGGTGTAGCAGAGCGCCACCTCCGCCAGGCCGGTGCCGGTCTCCCGCACCGCCTGGATGGCCGGCGCCATCTGCGAGACGTCGTTGAGCGCGTCGAAGATGCGGAACACGTCGATGCCCGTGCTCGCCGCCTCCGCGACGAACGCCTGGGTCACCTCGGTCGGGTACGGGGTGTAGCCCACGGTGTTGCGCCCGCGCAGGAGCATCTGCAGGGCGACGTTGGGCAGCGCCTCCCGGAGCGCGGCGAGGCGCTCCCACGGGTCCTCACCGAGGAACCGCAGGGCGACGTCGTACGTCGCACCGCCCCACGCCTCGACGCTGAGCAGGCCGCTCGTCATCCGCGCGACGTGCGGCGCGACCGCGACGAGGTCGTACGTCCGGACGCGGGTGGCGAGCAGCGACTGGTGCGCGTCGCGGAACGTCGTGTCGGTGACGGCCACCGCGGTCTGCTCCCGCAGGGCGCGGGCGAAGCCCTCCGGCCCGAGCTCGAGGAGGCGCTGGCGGCTGCCGTCCGGCGGCGGCGACGCCAGGTCGATCCGCGGCAGCTTGGCGCTCGGGTCGAGTGCCGTGGGCGCCACCCCGTGCGGACGGTTCACGGTGACGTCGCCGAGGAAGGCGAGGAGCTTCGTGCCGCGGTCCGCGCTCGCCTTGGCGTCCAGCAGCTCCGGCCGCTCCTCGATGAACGACGTCGCGATGTTCCCTGCGAGGAACTCGGCGTCATCCAGCACCGCGCGGAGGAACGGGATGTTCGTCCGGACACCCCGGATCCGGAACTCGGCCAGCGCTCGACGCGCCCGCCGGACCGCCGTCGGGAAGTCCCGGCCGCGGCACGTGAGCTTGACCAGCATCGAGTCGAAGTGGCCGGAGATCTCGGCGCCGGCGGCGGCGCTCGCGCCGTCCAGGCGCACTCCCGCGCCGCCCGGCGACCGGTAGGCGATGATCCGGCCGGTGTCCGGCCGGAACCCGTTGGCCGGGTCCTCGGTCGTGATCCGGCTCTGCAGCGCGAACCCGTTGACGCGGATGGACTCCTGCGCGAGTCCCAGGTCGGCGAGCGTCTCCCCCGAGGCGATCCGCATCTGCGCCTGGACCAGGTCGACGTCGGTGACCTCCTCGGTCACCGTGTGCTCGACCTGGATGCGCGGGTTCATCTCGATGAAGACGTGCTGGCCCGCCCGCTCCCCCGCCGTGTCGACGAGGAACTCCACCGTCCCGGCGTTGACATAACCGATGCTGCGCGCGAACGCGACGGCGTCACGGCACAGCGCGTCGCGGATCGCCGGGTCGAGGTTGGGTGCCGGCGCGATCTCGATGACCTTCTGGTGACGGCGCTGCAGGGAGCAGTCACGCTCGAAGAGGTGGACGACCTCCCCCGTGGCGTCCGCCAGCACCTGGACCTCGATGTGCCGGGGACGCAGGACGGCCTGCTCGATGAAGACCGTCGGGTCGCCGAAGGCGCTCTCCGCCTCGCGCATCGCCGCCCGCAGCGAGTCCTCCAGCTGGGCGGGCTGGTCCACGCGCCGCATGCCGCGGCCGCCGCCACCGGCGACGGCCTTGACGAATACCGGGAACCCGATCGCGTCCGCCGCCGCGACGAGCTCGTCGACGTCTGCGGACGGCTCCGTCGAGGCCAGGACGGGGATGCCGGCCTCACGCGCCGCCTTGAGCGCTCGGACCTTGTTGCCCGCCAGCTCGAGCACGTCCGCCGGCGGACCGATGAAGGTGATCCCGGCCGCCTGGCACGCGCGCGCCAGGTCCGGGTTCTCCGAGAGGAAGCCGTAGCCGGGGTAGACGGCGTCGGCACCGGACTCCTGGGCGACCCGGACGATCTCCTGCACGTCCAGGTAGGCGCGGACAGGGTGACCCGGCTCGCCGATCGAGTACGCCTCGTCGGCCTTCAGCCGGTGCTCCGAGTTGCGGTCCTCGTACGGGAAGACGGCCACGGTCCGGGCACCGAGCTCGAACGCGGCACGGAAGCCCCGTACGGCGATCTCGGCACGGTTGGCCACGAGAACCTTCGAGAACACAGCTCACCTCACGTCCGTTACGGGGGTGGGAGCACCGTATCGGCTCCGCGACGTGAGACGCCCGACGTCCGCGGGGCGGACGTCGGGCGGGTGGTGGGTGCGGTCGGGGCTCAGCCCGCGGTGCGCGCCTGGCGTCGCAGCGCGAGCTCGTCCACTCCCGCGCCGGCCGGGGAGTCGTCGTCTGCCCGCTCGGTGGGCAGTGCGGCGAGGGAGCCCTCGACCTCGCGCCACACCCGGCCGACGGCGATGCCGAACACGCCCTGACCGCCCTGGACGAGGTCGATGACCTCGTCGGCGGAGGTGCACTCGTAGACGCTGGCGCCGTCGCTCATGAGCGTGATCTGGGCCAGGTCGTCGACGCCCCGCTCCCGCAGGTGCGCGACGGCGGTCCGGATCTGCTGCAGGGAGACCCCGGTGTCGAGCAGCCGCTTGACGACCTTGAGCACGAGGATGTCGCGGAAGCTGTAGAGCCGCTGGGTGCCGGAGCCGGAGGCGGGACGGATGCTCGGCTCCACGAGCCCGGTCCGGGCCCAGTAGTCGAGCTGGCGGTAGGTGATCCCGGCCGCGCGGCACGCCGTCGGGCCGCGGTACCCGGTGGTGGTGTCCAGGTCGGGAAGCTCGTCGCCGAAGAGCAGGCCCTGGGCACGCTGCGGGATGCCCGGCGACGAGCTCCCGATCGACTCTCCGGTGCCGCTCACGGCCACTCCCCTTCGTCATTCCCTGCGCGCTCCGCTCGCCCGGAGGGGCCGGAGTGATGTCCTCACGCTAGGACCGCGGAGGAGGGAGGTCAACGACCGACAGGGCCGGTCGACGATCGGCGTGTCGCGTGTGCGTGTCTCAGCCTGAGGTTGAACCTCAGACCCGGCGTCCCGGACGACGTCCGGCCTCAGGAAGGGCCTGGCGGGCCACCCTCCTCACCGCTGACGAAGTCGTCGGGACTCACGGTGTCCAGGAAGGCCCGGAACTCCTCGACCTCCTCCTCCTCCCCCCGCTCCTCGACCGGCAGGCCGGACTCCTCCAGGACCGCGGGTGCACAGAGCACCGGGCTGCCCGTCCGGACCGCGACGGCGATGGCGTCCGAGGCCCGGGCGTCGACCCGGCTCCCGTTGTCCAGCACGAGCGCCGCGTGGAACACCCCGTCCACGAGGGCGACCACCTCCGAGCGCACCAGGCCGACGCCGGCGGCATCCAGGGTCGCGGCGAGGAGGTCGTGGGTCATCGGACGCGGCGGAACCGCGCCGCTCTGGGCGGCGGCGATCGCGGTCCCCTCCGTGAGCCCGACGACGATGGGCAGGAGCCGCCGCCCCTCGATGTCGAGCAGCAGCACCACCACCTGGTCCAGGGGCGCCTGCCGGCGCACACCCAGGACCTCGAGCTCCACCAGGTCGTCGTCGCTCACGGCTCCACGCTACGTCCGATGGCCCGACGGCGGCACCCGCTCCGACGGGCCCTGCGCCGTCGACCGCTCCGTCCACGCGGACGGGGTCCGGGCCGGAGGCGTCAGGGCGCGAGGTCCGCCACGCCCGCGCGCACCATGGCGGTGTGCAGCCGGCCGCACAGCTCCCCGACCTCCGCGGCCACCGACGCGGCCCTCGCCGGGCCGCCCGTCCGCTGCGCACGCAGGGGCGCCACGATCTGGTCCACGACGGACACCTGCCGGTCGGCCGCCGCGCGGAAGGACCGCAGGTGCCGCACGTCCACGCCGTGCTCCTGCAGGGCGGCCGCAGCGAGGACGACGTCGCGCGCCCACGCGGGCAGGTGACCCGACGGTGCCACGTGGACCACGCCGGCCTCGACGAGCGCGGTCACGAGCGCGGGGTCGACGCCCGTCTCCTCGGCGAGGGCGTCGACGGTGAAGCGGACCCGGCCGCCCTGCCCCGTCCGCTCGCCGTCCCGGGTCGCCAGGCGGGGCACCACGGGCTCCGCGGACTCCCCCGCGTCGAGCGCGGCGAGCTGGTCCCCGATGACCTTGAGCGGCAGGTACCGGTCCCGCTGCTGACGCAGCACGTAGCGCAGGCGCTCGACGTCGGCCGGGCTGTACTGGCGATACCCGCCCGCGGTGCGCCTCGGCTCCACGAGCCCCTGCTCCTCGAGGAAGCGCAGCTTGGACGGCGTCACCGTGGGGAAGTCCGGCCGGAGGTCCGCCAGGACGTCCGAGATCCGCATCGACGGCTCGCGGGACAGGCCGGGCGGCCACGCCCGTTCGACCTGCTGCCCGTCACCGCCGAGCGGGGCGGGAGCGTGGGCCGTCCCCCCCGGCCGCGCGCTCTCCGCGTCGCGCTCCTGCCGGCCGACCCGGTGCGCCGCGGCGGCGCCCGAGCCGGACGTCACGACCGGGCGCCCTGGTCGCCGGACGCGCGCGCCGGGCTCGGGTGGAAGGTCATGCGGAACTTGCCAATCTGCACCTCGTCACCGGCCCGCAGCACCGCCTGCTCGATCCGCGTGCGGTTGACGTAGGTGCCGTTGAGCGAACCGACGTCGCGCACGACGAACCCGGCACCCTCCCGGACGAACTCCACGTGCTTGCGCGAGACGGTGACGTCGTCGAGGAAGATGTCGGCGTCCGGGCTGCGACCCGCGACGGTGCGGTCGGCGTCCAGGAGGAAGCGCGCCCCGGCGCTCGGGCCCCGCTGCATGACGAGGAGGGCGGACGTCGGCGGCAGGGCGGCCACGGCCGCCTTCTCCTCGCCGGACAGCCCCGCCGGCGAGACGTCCTGCTCGACCGGGACGATCACGCCCGGACCGAACGACATGGTCGTGTCCGCCGAGGCCCAGCGCGGGTCCTCCGGCTCACGTCCGCGCGGGTCCTGCGCGTCACCCTCGGTCATGGCTCCTCCTCGGCGTAGCGGTCGTGACCACTGCGACGGATGGTCCGCTCACCCGAGCGGACCGCTGACGGGACGCCCGGAGGACGACCGCGCACGCGCGACCTGCCTCCAGGGCCCGCCGGGGGCCGTCCGACGCGGGTCACGCCCACGTCCGGCGCGGTCCCGCGACGGTGCAGCCACAGCCTATGCGCAGGCCAGGCGACTCGGCAGCCCCGGGTCGCCCCGACCGACGGCGTCGCGGCACCGGATCACCCCTCCGGCGGCACGGGGGTCGCGAACCGCGGCGCGACGGGCTCACGCGTGGCCGACACCTCGACCTCGTCCATCTCCGTGACGGTCGTCGTGCCGCCGACCCCGCGCACCTGCGCCATGGCGCCGCCCGGGATCTGCAGGGCGCTCGCCATCGTGGACGGGTCGCCGATCGCGCGCCACCGGTACGGGGGCTCGATCGTCTGACCGTCCGCGAGCATGACGCCCTCCGGACCCTCGACGAAGTAGCTCGACGCGGTGAGCCGCACGTCGTTGACCTGGACGGCCTCGGCGCCGGCGTTGCGCAGCTCCTCCAGGACGTTGTACAGCGTCAGCGGAGGGATCTGACGCTCCGTGACCCCCAGCGTGATCTGCACACCCGGGCCTACCGCCGGGAGGCGACCGGCCAGGATCCCCTGCACGCGGGCACGCTCCTGGGCTGCCTCCCGGGCGGCCAGCTCCGTGTCGGTGCCCGTCACGAGCTCCGCGCGCTGGGACCGCAGCGCCGCCACCTCGCTCTGGAGCTCCTCGCCCCTCTGGGTGACCTCGTCCAGGATCCGCACGAGCTCGTCCTGGCGCAGCGAGGCGAGCCCGTCGTCCCGGTTCTGCTGGACCTGCACGACGAGCGCGAACCCGACGAGCGCCGCCAGGAGCGCGACCGCCGCCTGCGCCTTGGTGGCGCGGGGCGCCAGCGCCCGGCCCAGGGTGCGCCAGGACCCGCTCACGGTCGGCGCGACGTCGTCCGCGGGCGGGGGCACGGCGTGGTCCCGGGAGCTCTGCTCCCGGTCCGGGGGCGTCTGCCCCTGGTCCCTGCGGGGGTCGTCGGCGGTCATGCCCGGAACAGGTGCCGCCGGATGGCGGCGGCGTTGGAGAAGATCCGGATCCCGAGGACGACGACCACCGCCGTCGACAGCTGGGTGCCGACGCCGAGCTGGTCGCCGAGGAAGACGATGACGGCCGCGACGACGACGTTCGACAGGAAGGAGACGATGAAGACCCGGTCGTCGAAGGTGCCGTCCAGGAGCGCCCGGAGGCCACCGAAGAGCGCGTCGAGGGCGGCGACGACCGCGATCGGCAGGTAGGGCTGCAGCACGGCCGGGACCTCCGGCTCGAGCACCAGGCCCACGAGGGCACCCACGAGCAGCCCGAGGATCGCGATCATGAAGCCCCCTCCTGCGCCGGCGTCTCCGTCGACGATGTCACATCGACCGTGGTGGTCGCGTACCGCAGCCCGCGCGCGGAGCCCGCCGGCAGATCGAGCTCCTCGGCGGTGCTCACGGTGGCGGTGATGCCGTAGGTGCTCTCCAGCGACACGAGCGTCGCCGCCGCGGAGGACCGGGCGAACCGGGTCTGCATCGTCGCCGGGTCCCCCACCGCCTCCACGCGGTACGGCGCGGTCAGCGGGACGAAGTTCACCCAGATCGTCTCCCCCGCCGTCCGGACCGTCGTCAGGGACGTGAGCCGCTCGCCGTTGACGGCCATCGCCTCGGCACCTGCGGCCCAGAGCGCGTTGACGACCATCTTGAGGTCCACGTCCTGCACGCGGCTCTCCGGGTCCGCCGCGCCCTGCTCCAGCACGGCGCCGTCGTCCAGCTCGACGACCAGCCCCGGCCCGCCGACGGGGACGGCCCCCGCGAGCAGCTCCAGACGGCGCAGCTCGGCGACGAGCGTCGGGTCGGAGACACGGAGCAGCCGCTCCTGCAGCTCCGCGATCTCGTCGCTCAGCTGCCTGCTCGTCGTCTCCAGGTCGTCGCGCTCGGCCGTCCGGTCGGTGATCTCCTCGACCAGGAGCGCGCGCCCCTCGTCGACCGCGGCCGCGGGCGCCCGCAGCGACAGGATCGCCGTGACGGTCAGGAGGCCCAGGAGCCCGCTGAGCACCGCGGTCACCATCCGACGCCGGCCACCGTCCTTGTCGGAGCCGCCCCCTCCGGACGAGGGCCGCGACGGGCCGAGTCGCACCGGCCGGTACATGACGTCGTTGAGCAGGCCCATGGAGGCGTCGACCGCCCGGGCGGGCGGGACGCCGTCACCCCGCCCGGTGGCCCGTGACGGCCGGGGCTCACGGTGGCTCATGCGGTGACCGGTCCGCGCCGCAGCTCGCCCACCGCCTGCCGGACGTAGACGGCCCCGGCGAGCCAGTACAGGCCCATGCCCCACCACGCGAAGGCCCAGCCGACGACGCCAGCGGCGAGCCCGATGCCGTTGTCCCACCGGGCGAGCAGGAGGAGGGGGAACGCGTACAGGAGCGCGAACGTGCCGGCCTTCCCCACGAAGTGGACCGGCAGCGGGCCGACGTGGCGCGCCATGAGGATCGCGAGCACGACCGCGAGGATGAGGTCGCGACCGACGACCGCGACGAGCAGGCCCGGCGGGACGACGTCCCGTGCCGTGAGCGCCACGAGCGTCACGACGATGAAGAGCCGGTCCGCCGCGGGGTCCAGCAGCTCACCGAGGCGCGACTGCTGGCCGAGCCGTCGCGCCAGCATGCCGTCCAGCCAGTCCGACGCGCCGGAGATCGCCAGGACGGCGAGCGCCCAGCCGTCCTGCTCCTGCGCGAGGAGGACCGCGAACACGGGGACCAGCGCGAGCCGCAGGGCGCTGATGACGTTCGGCACGGTGAGGACCCTCGACCCGGCCGACGGCGTCTCCGCGCCGCCGGGTGCACCGAGGTCGGTCACCGTCGCCCCACCGTCCTGTCCGGACCCGCCCCCCGACCTGCACCGGCCGAGGCGCGGGTCGCCCACCGCCCGTTCCTGCAAGACCGTGCGCCGTGCGCCCGACCTGCGACGATCCTACGGGTGCGGTGGTGCGTGCCCGGGACCTTCGACGCCCGGCTCGCCGCGGGGAGTCGGGTCCCGCGCCGCACCGCCTGCCATGCTGGGGGGATGCTCGAGGTGCTCACGGCGACCGGTCTGGCGACCGCCGCAGGGCTCAACGCCGGGCTCCCGCTCCTGCTGCTGGGTGCCGCCGCCCGGTGGACACCGCTCGTCGACCTCCCCGTCGGCTGGACCTGGCTCTCCCAGGAGTGGGTGCTGGCAGTCCTGGCCGTGCTCGTCGTCCTCGACGTCGTCGCCGACAAGGTGCCGGGGCTGGACCACGTCAACGACCTCGTGCAGACCGTGGTGCGCCCCACCGCCGGCGGTCTGGCGTTCGGTGCCGGCGTGGGCTCGACCACCGTGGCCGTCGAGGACCCCACCGCGCTGTCCGATGCCGGGGTCTGGGTGCCGGTCGCCCTCGGGGTCGTCCTGGCCCTGGCCGTGCACGTGACCAAGTCGCTGTCACGGCCCCTCGTCAACGCCGCGACGCTGGGGGTCGGCGGCCCGGTCGTCAGCGCCGTGGAGGACGCGACCAGCCTCTCCCTCAGCCTCGCGGCGCTCCTCGTCCCCGTGCTCGTGGTGGTGCTCGTCGCCGTCGTCGTCGCCGTGGTGGTGCGCGTGACGCGCCGCCGCCGCCGACCCCCGCCGCGGGCTCGCGCGGCCCTCGACGAGCCCGCCCGCTGACGCGGCCGCCTTCCCGCCGACCCGACCGGGGCCGGCGTCCCGCACATGACGGAGGACTCGACGATGCGTCTCGGACACCACCTCGGCTACTGGTCGGCCGGGCCGCCGGCCGGCGCGGCGGACCTCGTGCTGGAGGCCGACCGGCTGGGTGTCGACTCGGTGTGGACCGCCGAGGCGTACGGCTCGGACGCCCTCACCCCGCTCGCCTGGTGGGGCAGCCGGACCGAGCGGGTGCGCCTGGGCACCGCCATCGCGCAGATGTCCGCGCGGACCCCGACGGCGACCGCCATGGCCGCCCTGACGCTGGACCACCTCAGCGGCGGTCGTTTCACCCTCGGGCTCGGCGTCTCCGGTCCGCAGGTCGTCGAGGGCTGGTACGGCCAGCCGTACGACAAGCCCCTGGCGCGCACCCGGGAGTACGTCGGCATCGTCCGTGACGTCCTGCGCCGCGAGCGCCCCGTCGCGGCCGACGGCGCGTTCTACCGCCTGCCGTACGACGGCGGCACCGGGTTGGGACGGCCGCTGCGCTCCACGGTGCACCCGCTGCGGCCGGGCCTCCCCATCCACCTCGCGGCCGAGGGGCCGAAGAACGTGGCGCTCGCCGCCGAGATCGCCGACGGCTGGCTGCCCCTGTTCTACGCGCCGAGCGTCGACGGGTTCTACCGGGCGGCGCTGGCCGAGGGCTTCGCGCGGCGGTCCGCGGACCTGAGCCCGGCGGACCGCTTCGAGGTGAGCGCGACCGTCCCCGTCGTGGTGGACGACGACGTCGAGCGCGCGGCCGACGCGGTCCGCCCCTTCGCAGCCCTCTACATCGGCGGCATGGGCGCCCGGACGGCGAACTTCCACCGGGACATGGTGGAGCGGCTCGGGTACGTGAAGGAGTGCGAGACGGTGGCTGCGCTGTACGCCGACGGGCGACGGGGCGAGGCCGCGGCGGCTGTCCCGACGTCCCTCGTGCAGGACATCGCGCTCGTCGGTCCCCCGGCGGCGATCCGCGACCGGCTCGCCGCCTGGCGCGGGACGGTCGTGACGTCGCTCCTCGTCCAGGGTGACGTGACCGCCCTGCGGACGCTGGCCGAGCTGCTCGCCTGACGCGGGTCAGACGAGGCGGCGCGTGGCCGAGCCGGTGAGCCGGAGCCAGCGGTAGCCGTACCCCTCGAGCGGGACCTCGGCCGAGCCGTCGGACGCGACCGCGACCTCGCCGTCGGCGAGGAGGTCGACGAGTCGGTGCCCCTCGCCCGTGTGGTCCGGAAGCCGCAGGGGCACGGCCACGGGGTCCGAGGAGAGGTTGTGCACCGTCACGACCGTCGCCTCGTCGACGGAGCTGCACAGGGCCAGGACGGACGGGTGCGGCTGCTCGAGGACGTGGAGGGGGGCCCAGCCCATCTCCGGGCACTCCCTGTACCGCCTGACCAGGAGGGACAGGAAGGAGAGCAGGGAGTCGGGGTCGCGCCGCTGCAGGCTCACGTTGACGAACTGCGGGCCGAAGCCGCCGTCGGGCGGCTGCGTCGGGAGCTTGCGCGCCGGCGCCGAGGAGAACCCGCCGTTCGGCGCGTCGGACCACTGCATGGGCGTGCGGACGGCGAGCCGCCCCGGCACGTCGAGGTTCTCCCCCATCCCGATCTCCTCGCCGTAGAAGAGCGTCGGTGTCCCGGGCAGGGCGAACATGAGCGAGTACACCAGCCGGATGCGGCGCGGGTCACCGCCCAGCATCGGGGGCAGCCGGCGCCGCAGGCCGCGTCCGAAGAGCTGCATGTCCTCCTCGGGCGCGAAGGCGGCGAACACCTCCTGCCGGTGCTCCTCGGACAGCTTGTCCAGCGTCAGCTCGTCGTGGTTGCGGACGAAGTTGGCCCACTGGCAGTCGCGAGGGATCTGCGGCCGGGAGCCCAGCGTCTCGGCGAGCGGCCTGGCGTCCTGGCGCGCCAGGGCCAGGTACATCGCCTGGTTGCCCACGAAGTCGAAGAGCATGGTCAGCTCCGTGCCGTGGCCGTCGCCGAAGAAGCGCACCGCGTCCTCGTACGGCAGGTTCACCTCCCCGAGGAGGATCGAGCTCCCGGAGCGCCGGCTGATGAACTGCCGCAGGGACGCGAGGTACGTGTGCGGGTCGCCGTAGCGGGACTCCTCGCCCTCGTCCATGCCGATGGTCTCGATGAGGAACGGCACCGCGTCCACGCGGAAGCCCGAGATGCCGAGCTCGAGCCAGAACCCGATCATCTTGGCGATCTCGTCGCGGACCCTCGGGTTCGCGACGTTGAGGTCGGGCTGGTGCCGGTAGAAGCGGTGCAGGTACCACTCACCGGTCTTCTCGTCGAGCTCCCAGATGCTGTCCTCCTGGTCCGGGAACACGACCTCGGCGGACGTGTCCGGCGGCTCGTCGGAACGCCACACGTAGAAGTCCCGGTACGGGTTGTCGGTGCTCTTGCGTGCCTCGACGAACCACGGGTGCCGGTCGGACGTGTGGTTGACGACGAGGTCCACGATGACACGCATGCCCCGGTCCTGGGCCGTCCGCACGAGCTCGACGACGTCACCCAGGGTCCCGAGCCGCCGGTCCACGCCGTAGTGGTCGGAGATGTCGTAGCCGTCGTCGAGGTTCGCCGTCGGGTAGAACGGCATGAGCCACAGGCACGTCACCCCCAGCTCGGCGAGGTGGTCGATGCGCTGGCTGAGGCCCTGGAAGTCGCCGATGCCGTCGCCGTCCCAGTCCATGAACTTCTCGACGTCCACGCAGTAGACGACGGCGTTCTTCCACCACAGGTCCGAGGTGTCGGTGATCTTCACGGGGCGCTCACCTCGTTCACCGGGCTGCGGCGGTCGCCCACGGCGTCCCGCAGCTGCGGGAGGACGTGCTCGCCGAAGGTGTCGATGAACGCGTCCTGCTCCGTCCCCACGTGGTGGAGGTAGACCTCGTCGAACCCGACCTCCGCCAGCTCGGTGAGCCAGTCGACGTGCTGCGAGAGGTCGGCGGAGATCTTGACCCCCTGGTGCACGTCCTGCGGGCGGACATGGGCCGCGGCCTGCTCGAACGCCTCGGGCGTGTCCAGGTCCCAGGGCAGCGGCGGGGAGAAGAGGTTGGTCCGCCACTGCTGGAAGGCGACGCGCTCGGCCTCCGCGGGGTCGGGGTCCCAGGAGAGGTGCACCTGCAGGACGACCGGGCCCCGGCCGCCGGCGTCGCGGTAGGCCGCCACCATCTCGCGCAGCGTGTCCAGGGGCTGGTTGATCGTCACGAGGCCGTCCGACCACGCGGCCATGCGGCGAGCGGTCGCCACCGTCACGGCCGGCGCGATGAGCGCGGGCACCGGGTCCGGGAGCGTCCACAGCCGGGCGCGGTCGACCGTGACGAGCCCGTCGTGGGTGACCGTCTCGCCGGCCAGCAGGCGCCGGATGACGTCGATGGACTCCTCGAGCCGCGCGTCGCGGAGCTCCTTGCGCGGCCAGGGCTCGCCGGTGATGTGCTCGTTCATGTTCTCGCCCGACCCCAGCGCGGCCCAGAACCGGCCCGGGAACATGGCGCCGAGGGTCCCGATCGCCTGGGCGATGATCGCCGGGTGGTACCGCTGCCCGGGGGCGTTCACGACCCCGAACCGCAGGCTCGTCGTCGCCAGCGCGGCGCCCAGCCAGGACCACGCGAAGCCCGAGTGCCCCTGGTCGGTGTTCCAGGGCGCGAAGTGGTCCGAGCACATGGCCGCGTCGAAGCCCGCCGCCTCGGCGCGCTGCACGGCCCGCAGCAAGGTGCCGGGGTGGATCTGCTCGTGGGAGGCGTGGAAGCCGAAGAGAGTCACCTGATCTTCCTACCGCTGACGCGTCGGCGGCGCCTGTCGAGCGCGGTGCGGCGCCGGGTGGGAGACTGCAGCGCTGTGGACACCCCTGACGAAGGCCGGCACCCCAGCACGCCCCCCGCTCGAGCGGGTTCCGCGCACCCCACGAGTCGCCCGCACTGGGCGGCACGGCTGGAGGACGCGGCGCTGAGCAGGCTCAACGCGGTGCTCCGACGGCGTGGCTGGGTGCCACGCGCGGAGCCCTACACCGGCTACGGCGCGACCGGCTGGGTCCGCGTCCTCGGCCGCGCCGTGCTGGCGGCCCCGGACACCACGGGCCGTGAGGTCTCCGAGCGTGACGCGGAGTCGGCGGGGCGTGCCGTGCGCGGCTGGCGCAGCTTCGTCAGTGCCCAGCTCGGCGGCGCCGTCGTGCGTGTCGAGGTCGGCGGGCGCACGCACGAGGTGACGGCCGACCGCGGCGGTTACCTGGACTCCGTCGTCGAGGCGGACCTGCCGCCCGGCTGGCACCAGGTGCGGCTGGAGCTCGGCGGGCAGTCGGTGGAAGCCCCCGTGCTCGTCGTCGACCCGGCCGCCGAGGTCGGGATGGTCAGCGACATCGACGACACGGTCATGGTCACGGCGCTCCCCCGGCCGCTCCTCGCGGCGTGGAACGCGTTCGTGCTGCACGAGAACGCCCGCGGCGTCGTCCCCGGCATGGCGGGCCTCTACCGCCGCTGGACGGCACGCCACCCGCAGGCGCCGGTGTTCTACCTGTCGACCGGTGCGTGGAACGTGGCCCCCGCGCTGCGCCGCTTCCTCCAGCGCCACGGCTATCCGGCCGGGCCGCTGCTGCTCACCGACTGGGGCCCGACGAACACCGGCTGGTTCCGCAGCGGCCAGGCGCACAAGGACGCGGCGCTGCGTCGCCTGCGCGAGGAGTTCCCCCACATGCAGTGGTTCCTCGTCGGCGACGACGGCCAGCACGACCCGGAGATCTACGGCCAGTTCGCGGCGGAGCACCCCGACGCCGTGGCCGCGGTCGCGATCCGGCAGCTCACCCCGACCGAGCAGGTGCTGGCCCACGGGACGACCGAGCCGCTGGACCGGGTCCGGCGCATGACGAGCGCCGCGACGACCGTGACCGGCCCGGACGGCAACGCCCTCGCCCTCGCGATGATCGACACCGGGCTGCTCGAGACCTGAGCCCGGCACCGGACCGCGGGGTCAGGACCGCTCGAGCTCCTCCCGCAGCGCCGCGACGAACGCGTCGACGTCGGCCTCGGTCGTGTCGAAGGCGCACATCCAGCGCACCTCACCGGTGGCGACGTCCCAGTCGTAGAAGCGGAACCGGGTGCGCAGGCGGTCCGCGACGCCGTCGGGCAGCACGGCGAACACGGCGTTCGCCTCCACCGGGCGCACCACGCGCACCCCAGGCAGTCCGGCGACCCCGTCACGCAGGCGCCGCGCCATCCCGTTGGCGTGCCGGGCGGACCGCAGCCACAGGTCGCCCTCCAGCAGCGTGACGAGCTGGGCGGAGATGAAGCGCATCTTCGAGGCGAGCTGCATGTTCATCTTGCGCAGGTACGGCAGGCCCGTGGCCGCGGCGGGGTCGAGGACGACCACCGCCTCCGCACCCATCAGCCCGTTCTTCGTCCCGCCGAAGGACACGACGTCGACGCCGGCGTCGGACGTGAACGCGCGCAGCGGCACGTCGAGGCTCGCGGCGGCGTTCGAGATGCGCGCACCGTCGAGGTGCAGGCGCATGCCGCGCGCGTGCGCGTGGTCCGCCAGCGCACGGACCTCCTCCGGCGTGTAGCAGGTGCCGAGCTCGGTGGTCTGCGTGATCGACACGACGAGCGGCTGCGCCCGGTGCTCGTCGCCCCAGCCCCACGCCTGCCGGTCGACCAGCTCGGGCGTCAGCCTGCCGTCCGGCGTCGCCACCGGCAGGAGCTTGATCCCGGCCACCCGCTCGGGTGCGCCGTTCTCGTCGGTGTGGATGTGTGCGGTCTCGGCGCAGACGACGGCCCCCCACGGCGGCAGGAGCGCCTGGAGGCTGAGCACGTTCGCCCCGGTGCCGTTGAACACCGGGAAGACCTCGACGTCGCCCCCGAAGTGGTGGGACATGACCTCGTGCAGTCGTGCCGTCCAGCGGTCCTCGCCGTAGGCGATCTCGTGCCCGACGTTCGCCCGCGCCAGCGCCTCGATCACCTCGGGGTGGACGCCGGCGTAGTTGTCCGAGGCGAAGCTGACGCGCCCGGCGGTGGGCGCGTCGTCGTCGCGCGCCGGGTCCTCGGCGGGTGCGGCGGGGCTGGGCGTCGAGCTCTCGTTCAGCGCTGTCACGGGCGGAATCCTCTCACCACGTGACAGGTCCCGACGCCCGGTGCGGGTCGGGCACGGGCGACGGCCGGCTCACGCGTCGGAGCCGGTGATCCCTGCCGTGGACGCGACGACGTCACCGATCCGCCGGGTGAGGGCCTCGTAGAACATCGAGAGCGGGAACTCGTCGGGCAGGACCGCGTCCGTCATCTCCTTGAGGGGACCGGTCAGGGGCAGCGCGTCGGTACCCTTCGCCCAGGTGGAGGCCGGGTGCGGGGTGACCGTGGACGACACGAGCTCGTAGGCAGCCAGCCAGTGCGCGATCTTCGGCCGGTCGATGGAGCGCCAGTACAGGTCCTCGATCAGTCGGCCGAGCTCGAGCACGACCTCCGGCACGCCGGACCAGTCGATCGAGAGGCGGTTGTCCGTCCAGTGCAGCACGTGGTGCTGGTGCAGCCACGCGAACAGCAGCTGCCCGCCCAGGCCGTCGTAGTTGCGCACGCGCGACCCGGTGATCGGGAAACGGAAGATCCGGTCGAAGAGCACCGCGTACTGCACGAGCCGCCCGTGCTGCAGTCCCTGGGCCTCCAGCGCGACGGCCTCGCGGAACGCCGTGAGGTCGCAGCGCAGCTCCTCCAGCGCGTAGAGGAAGTACGGCATCCGCTGCTTGATCATGAAGGGGTCGAAGGGCAGGTCCCCGCGCATGTGGGTCCGGTCGTGGATGAGGTCCCACATGACGAAGGTCTCCTCGCACAGCGCCTGGTCCGTCAGGAGACGGGCGGCGTCCGGCGGCAGCGCGAGGCCGGTCGTCTCGGCGGCGGCGCGCACGACCCGGCGGAAGCGGGCGGCCTCCCGGTCCGCGAAGATCCCGCCCCACGTGAAGGCGGGGACCTCGCGCATCGCGACGGTCTCCGGGAACAGCACCGCGGAGTTCGTGTCGTACCCGGCGGTGAAGTCGAGGAAGCGGATCGGCACGAACAGCGCGTTGGAGTAGTCGCCCGCCTCCAGCTCCGCGACGAAGTCGGGCCAGCGGACCTCGAGCAGCACGGCCTCGAGGTGCCGGTCGGGGCTGCCGTTCTGGGTGTACATCGGGAACACGACGAGGTGCTGGATCCCGTCGACGCGCTGCGCCGCCGGCTGGAACGCCACGAGGGAGTCGAGGAAGTCGGGGACGCCCATCCCGTCGTCCGCCCACCGGCGCAGGTCGACCTGGACCGCGGCGAGGTACGCGGCGTCGTGCGAGAACCGGGGGGCGAGCTCGCGCACCGCGTCCGCCACCTCGCGCGCCAGGTCGGCGGCACGCGCACGGTCCGCCGCCTCGGGCACCGACCCGTCCTTGGCCTGCAACGGCTGGAGGGCCGCGACGGCGGCCTTCAGCCGGTGCCACGCAGGGTGCGTCACCGTCTCCACCCCGCGCTCCGCGGCGGGGGCGACGGCAGCGGCCTGGGGCGCGACCCAGGTGACGAGGTTGTGCAGCAGCTCCTTGGCCCACGGGGCGTCGGGCAGGTCCGCGGCCACGACGGCGACGCGTCCCGGACCGCCGTCGGCGACGGCCCCGACGACGACGCCGCGCGCCGAGCGCAGCAGCGGCGCGGCGGCGGCGGAGAGCTCGAGCGTGGCCGCCACCGTCCCCTCGGCCTCGTCGACGCGAGCCAGGAGGTCCTCGGCCGTCGCCGCCAGGAGCCCGGCGCGGTCGCCGACGACGCCCGTCGGCTCCGGCTCGCACGGCCGGGGCCGGATGCCGATCCGGTCGAGACGAGCCACCACGCCGGCGTCCCACCCGGCCGCCCCGCCCACGACCACCAGCCCGGCGCCCTCGTCCAGCCGGAGCTGGTCCTCCGGGGTGAGCACGTCGTCCGCGGAGCGCACGAGCACGTCGGTGCGGGTGGCGAGCATCAGGGGTGGTCCTCTCGTCCGGCGGCCGACGTCGTCGTCGCCCGCTTCTCTGGGCTACTGCACGGTACGGCTCTGTCCAGATCGTGGTCAACGTCGTCGGAGTCGGGGTCCGTCAGCGCCGGTCCACAAGCAGAAGGCATTGTGCGCTGCGCAACAAGGGTCCGCGCGTCCGGCCGTGCCGGGTGATCGACGTCACCGGGCCTCGGGCGTCAGGCCCTACGCGGACGACCATGGGCGCCGTAGACTGGTTCGGCTCGCGTCGTGTGCCCGGCGCTCCGCCCCACGACCGAAACGGGACGCCCCATGCCCTCCCCCCACTCCCCCGACGCCCCCGAGCCGACCGCCGACGAGCGGTTGCCCGACCTCGTCGAGCTGGGCCTCCCGGAGGCCCTCCTCCAGGCCGTCCTCGACCTCGGCTTCGTGCGCCCGACCCCCATCCAGGCGGCGACGATCCCCGTCCTGCTGGCGGGCCGCGACGTCACCGGCGTCGCCCAGACGGGGACCGGGAAGACCGCCGCCTTCGGGCTGCCGCTGCTCGCGGCCGTCGAGCCGGCCACCCGCGCCGTCCAGGCACTGGTGCTCACCCCCACGCGCGAGCTCGCGCAGCAGGTCGCCGAGGCGATCACCACGTTCGCCCGCCGGACCCCCGGCGTGCGCGTCGTCGCCGTCTACGGCGGCGCCCCCTTCCTCCCGCAGCAGCGCGCGCTGGCAGCGGGCGCCCAGGTCGTCGTCGGCACCCCCGGGCGCGTCATGGACCACCTGGACCGCGGGACGCTCTCGCTGGACGCCATCCGGATGCTCGTCCTGGACGAGGCCGACGAGATGCTGCGGATGGGGTTCGCCGAGGACGTCGAGCGGATCTTCGGCGCGGCCCCGCAGCGCCGGCAGGTCGCCCTGTTCTCGGCCACCATGCCTCCCGGGATCGTCGCGGTGGCGTCGCAGCACCTCGTCGACCCCGTCCGCGTCGCGGTCGACCGGGAGTCCTCGACCGTGACGGCCGTCAAGCAGAGCTACGCGGTCGTGCCGTACCGCCACAAGATCGGCGCTCTGGCGAGGGTCCTCGCGACCGCGGACGCGGGTGCGGCGATCGTGTTCACCCGCACGCGCAGCGCCGCGGAGGAGGTCGGGCTCGCGCTCGTCGCCCGCGGGCTCTCCGCCGCCACCATCTCCGGGGACGTGGCGCAGAAGGACCGCGAGAAGATCATCGACCGTCTGCGCACCGGGGCCCTCGACACGCTCGTCGCCACCGACGTCGCGGCGCGTGGCCTCGACGTCGAACGCGTCGGGCTGGTCGTGAACTTCGACGTCCCGGGCGAGCCGGAGGCCTACGTGCACCGCATCGGTCGCACCGGGCGGGCCGGCCGGGAGGGTCGCGCCCTGACGTTCGTCACGCCCAAGGAGCGCCACAAGCTCCGCGCGATCGAGCGAACCACGCGGCAGCGGCTCGAGGAGGTCCCGCTCCCCACGCCCGCCGACGTCTCACGGCACCGCATCGTGAACCTCCTCGCCCGCACCCCGGAGCGGCACGAGGCGGGGCGCACGGAGCTCTACCGCAGCGCGCTGCAGGAGCACGTCGAGACCTCCGGCATGGACCTGCTGGACGTCGCGGCCGCCCTGGCGGCACTCGCCGTCGGTGACGACCGGTCCACGGTCGAGGAGGAGCCGGAGGTCATCGAGGAGGCGTTCGCGCCCGACGGCGGCACGCGGTACCGCCTCGCCGTCGGACACCGGCACGGCGTCCGGCCGGAGGCCGTCGTCGGCGCGCTGACCGGCGAGGGAGGCCTGACGGGACGGGACATCGGGAAGATCGACATCTTCTCCGGGTTCACGCTCGTCGAGATCACCGCGTCCCTGGGCGAGGAGACGCTCCGGCGCATCGCCGCAGCGCGCGTCGCGGGCCAGCCGCTGCGGATCCGCGTCGACGAGGGCCGACCCGGCCGGTCGGCGGCGGCCGCCACGTCGCACCCGGGCACCCACCACCACGAGCCGCGCACGCCGCGGCGCACCGGGGAGCGCAAGCACGTCGGACGCGGGGCGCCGAGCCGTGGGACCGAGCGCCCGGGCCGCGCACCGGACCGCGTGGGGCGACCGGACGAGCGTCCGCGCAAGCCACGCCACCGCGGCGTCTGAGCGGACGGCCACCGGCTCCCACCGCGATTCCGGCGTCGGCGGACGTCCGGGGTGCCCCGTCGTCAGACGCCCGACGGCGCCCCGCCGCGCTCGGCGAGCATCTCCTCCAGCAGGACCATCTCGGCCTCCTGGGCCGTGACGATCGAGGACGCCAGCCGGCGCACCGCCGGGGTCGACGCCTCCGTCGCCGCGTACTCGGCCATCTCCACGCCGCCCTGGTGGTGCGGGATCATCAGGGCCAGGAACAGCCTCTCCGCCTCCCGCCCCTCGGCCGCCTCGAGGAGCGCGAGCTGCTCGGCGCTCACGAGCCCTGGCATCTTCTCGGGCGGCCCACTGCCGTCCGGTCCGCTGCCGTGCCCGTCGTGCTCGCTCATCCACTGCATCGGTGGGCCCGCGGCCGTCTGCGCGAGGCCCCAGACCTGCAGCCACCCGGCCATCTGGCCCTGCTGGTTCTGCTGGGTCAGCAGGATGTCGAGCGCGAGCGACCGCACGGCCGGGTCGTCGGTCCGCTCCCGCACCAGGACGGACATCTGCACGGCCTGCCCGTGGTGGACCTGCATCTCGCGGGCGAAGCCGGCGTCGACGGAGGTCGCGGCGGGGGTGTCCGGGCGCAGGAGCACGCCGGCCACGAGGGCCCCGACGAGGAGCCCGACCACGCCTGCGAGGACCGCCGCGGCGGCGACGGGCAGGCGGCGACCCCCGGGTCGGTCGCCCGCCGGCACGGTGCCGCCGGTGTCGTCACGCCCAGGCCGGTCGGCCTCCGTCACGCCCCGACCCCGCCGAAGCAGGACGCTCCCGGCTCCGGGGTCTGCGGGCCCTGCAGGTACTTGACCAGGAACGGCTCGAGCCGCTCGTCGTCGACCGAGTCGACCTCGAGCTGCACGCCCCAGGCGCTCAGCGTCAGGGGGCTCGCCAGGTCCTCGAACGGGCTGACGAGGAGATAGGGGTTGGACGCGCTGAGCTCCCGCAGACGCTCCACCTGGGCCGGCTCCAGCGCGGGGTCGTAGGCGATCCACACGGCACCGTGCTCGAGCGAGTGCACGGCGTGCTCCTCGACCACCGGCGCGTCGTAGAAGCCGCAGTTCTGCCAGATCGGGTGATGGTCCCCACCCACGGGCGGCAGGAGCTCGTACTCGACGGCCTCCTCCGTGTGCAGGGTCGAGGCGATCTCGATCTCCTCCACGCCGTCGATGTCGGCCTGCGCGGCCGCGCGCACCTCGTTCTGGGCGCTCAGCTCCTGGAAGAAGAAGATCCCCACGGGGACGGCGAGCGCCAGGACGACCGCAGACACGACCCCGACGACGAGGAAGGTCCGGCGACGCTCGGCCCGCTGCTGCTCCGCCTGGACCTGCGCCAGTCGCTCGCGGCGCTCGTCCGCCGCCTCCCGCTTGCCTGCACCCACCGGGGCCTCCTCGTCCTGTCGTCGTCGGGAACCACACGTCGAAGCCCGCCCCTGCTCCACGGCGGAGGCAGGATACGTGGCGGGCGGACGCGGCGGCGCGGGCGTCCGAGCCCGTCGTCACCGCCGCCGGGTCCAACGCCGGAGGGCGTCCTGGCGTTCCCCCGCCCAGGCGCCGTCAGTCGTGGCTCGCCGGCTCCTCGGCGTCGCCCGCCGCGTGCCGCGCGACCACGAAGAGCAGGTCGGAGAGCCGGTTCAGGTAGCGCAGGACGAGGGGGCTCACCGCGTGGCCGGCCTCGTGCGCCCGGACGACGTTGCGCTCGGCGCGCCGCACGACCGTGCGGGCGTGGTCGATCGCGGCCGACGACGGCGTCGCGCCCGGGACGATGAACACCGGGCGCAGGGGACGCTCGGTCACGAGCGTGTCGATGAGGCCCTCGACCCGCTCGACCATCTCCTCCGTCACGCACGAGACGCCGGGCTTGAGCCGGTCCCGGTGAGCGGGGTTGGTCGCCAGGTCCGCAGCCGCCACGAACAGCTCGCGCTGCAGCTCCAGGAGGGCCGAGGAGAGCCGCTGGTCCTCGCACAGCGACCGGGCGACACCCATGACCGCCACCGCCTCGTCCACGTCGCCGTACGCGTCGACGAGCACGTCGGACTTCGGCACCCGGCTGCCCAGGAACAGCCCCGTGCTGCCGTCGTCGCCCGCCTTGGTGTAGATGCGCACCGCTGACCTCCTTCGGCGTCGTCCCGGTGACGACGCGCCGGGCGCATCCTCGCAGGCTCCCGGGGCGGTAGCGTGGGCGCGCCGGCCACTGGGCCGGCGCTCCATGCCCGCGAGCAGGGGAAGCCGGTCCGATGCCGGCGCTGACCCGCAACCGTAGGTCGGGACCCGTCCCGACGAGCCGGAACACCTGCCGCAGGCGAGAGGCTCCTACCGTCGAGGCATACGGGACGGAGCCCGGGTCGTCGCCGCGACCCCGGCCACCGTCGCGTGGCCCGGGCGGGCGCCGGTGCCGGGTCCGTCACGGACCGCTCAGAAAGAGGCACCCGTGCTCCCCACGTCACCCGCATCCCCGCTCGCCGCGCCGCCGGGCGGTCCCGTCCCCGCCCGTGGGCGCGTCGCCGCCCGTCGCCTCGGCGCGGTGGCGCTCGCCGCCGTCCTCGTGGCTCCCGGGGCGGCGCTCGTCGCCGTCCCCGCGGCGGCGGCAGCCGCCGCCCCTGAGGGCGCCTGCACCGACGCCCAGGGCGTCACCGTCGTCGTCGACTCGACGGACCTCGGCGGCGGGATCGAGGTCGGCTGCGCCCCGGAGGGCGGCGTCACCGGCACCGAGGCCCTGGTCGCGGCGGGGTTCAGCGAGTCCCGCGACCCGAGCGGGTTCATCTGCGCCGTGGACGGCCTGCCGGACCCCTGCCCCACGGAGTTCACCGGCGACTACTGGTCCTACTGGTTCGCGGAGCCGGGCTCGGGCTCCTGGGAGTCGTACCAGGAGGGCTCCGACACCGCGGTGACGGCTCCGGGCGCCGTCGAGGGCTGGCGGTACGGGGACGGCGGCGCGGGTCCCGACGTCGCCCTGCCGATCGCGGCGCCGGCGCCCGACGCGGAGTCGGACGCGGCTGCGGACGGCACCGAGGAGAGCGAGGACGCCGCGGCCGGAAGCGCCGACGGCACAGAGGAGGCGTCGGCGGACGCCGCCGGCCCCGCGCTGCCGCTCGTCGTGGGCCTCGGGCTGCTCGCCGCGCTGGCCGTCGCCGCCGTCGTCGTCGCGCGCCGCCGCTCGGCGCCCGCCGCGGTCGCGGGCGCCTCCGACGACGACGCCGACCTCACCACCGCGCGCCCGTCCTGACGGCGGCGACGATGCACCCCCTGGCGTGGTGGGCGTGGGCCCTCGGGCTCGTGGTCGCCGTCACGCGCACCACGAACCCCGTCGTCGTCGGCCTGCTCATGGCCGCCGCGACGCTCGTGGTGGTGGCGCGGCGGGAGGACGCCCCATGGGGGCGCGCCTTCCGCTGGTACCTCCTGCTGGGGGTGTGCATCGTCGTCGTCCGGGTGCTGTTCTACGTCGTCGTCGGCATCAAGACGCCCGGCGTGGTCCTGCTCGACCTGCCTCGCGTCCCGCTGCCCGAGTGGGCGGTCGCGGTGGAGCTCCTGGGGCCGGTCACCCTGACCGGGCTGCTGGTCGCCGTGTACGGGGGGCTGCGTCTCGCGGCGCTCGTCGTGTGCTTCGGCGCGGCCAACGCCCTCGCCAACCCGCGGCGGGCGCTGCGCAGCCTCCCGGCGGCCCTGCACCAGCTGAGCACCGCGGTGGTCATCGCGATGAGCGTCACGCCGCAGCTCGTGACCTCGGCCGCCCAGGTGCGCCGCGCGCAGCGTCTGCGCGGGAGCGCACCGCGGGGGCTGCGGTCGCTGCCCGCCGTCGCCCTGCCCGTCCTCACCGACGCCCTCGACCGGTCCGTGGCGCTGGCCGCGTCGATGGACTCCCGCGGCTACGCACGCGCCCTGCCCGGCACGTCGGACCGCCGCGTCGCCGCGCTGCTGCTCGGGGCGCTCGTCGCCGCGGTCCTCGGCACCTACGGACTGCTGGACGGGACGTCGCCGGCGTGGCTCGGGGTGCCGGTGCTGCTCGCCGGCGCGGCCGCCGCGGTGACCGGCGGTGCGCTGGCCGGGCGTCGCGTCCGCCGCACGCGCTACCGCCCCGACCGGTGGGACGCGCGCGCGTGGACCGTGGCGGGGTGCGGGGTCGTCGCCGGCGGGCTCCTCGTGGCCGTGACCGCCACGGACCCGGCCGCCCTCGACCCGTCGCTGAGCCCCCTCGGCTGGCCCGCCCTGCCGCCCGTCGCCCTCCTGGCCGTCCTGCTCGCCGCCGCGCCCGCGGTGCTGGCACCGGCACCGGCACGCCACGACGTCAGGCCTCCGGCTCCGTCCGGCGGCGCGCGCGTGGCCCGGGCGCCCGGCACCGGTCACGAGGTGGCCCGATGATCCGCTTCTCCGACGTCACGGTGACCTACCCCGGTGCGCGCGCTGCCGCCCTGCGCGACGTGGACCTGCACGTCGGCGAGGGCGAGCTGTGCCTCGTCGTCGGGCCCACCGGCTCGGGCAAGTCCACGCTGCTCAAGGCGGCGTGCGGCCTGGTCCCGCACTTCACCGGCGGCCTGCTCGCCGGGGCCGTGGCGGTGGCGGGGCGCGACACCCGGACCCACCCGCCCCGGGACCTCGCGGACGTGGTCGGGGTCGTCCTGCAGAACCCCGCGGACGGCTTCGTCACGGACAGCGTCGAGGAGGAGCTGGCCTACGGGATGGAGCAGCTCGGCCTGGCACCGACCGTCATGCGCAAGCGGGTCGAGGAGGTCGTGGACCTCATGGGCCTGGCGTCCCTGCGGCACCGACCCCTCGGCGACCTGTCCGGCGGGGAGCAGCAGCGCGTCGCGATCGGCGCGGTCCTGGCCGCGCACCCGCGCGTGCTGGTCCTCGACGAGCCGACGTCCGCGCTGGACCCGGCCGCGGCCGAGGAGGTGCTCTCCGCGCTGACCCGGCTCGTGCACGACCTCGGCCTGACGGTCCTGCTCGCCGAGCACCGCCTGGAGCGGGTCGTGCAGTACGCCGACCGGGTCGTGCTGCTCGGCCCCGACGGGACGGTGAGGGACGGGGAGCCGGCGCACCTGCTGCGGGACAGCCCCGTCGCCCCCCCGATCGTCGAGCTCGGTCGGCTGGCGGGGTGGTCCCCCCTGCCGCTGAGCGTGCGGGACGCCCGACGGCGCGCCGCACCCCTGCGGGACCGGCTCTCGGGGAGCCGCCACGCCCCGGCCGCCGGCCGGCACGCCGCCGCGACCGCCGCCGGCCCGGCGACTCCGGCACCGCTCCTCCTCGCCGCCGGCGTCCACGTGCGCCACGGCCGGGTGCACGCCGTGCGGGACGTCGACCTGCGCGTGCTTCCCGGCCAGACGCTCGCGCTCATGGGACGCAACGGGGCCGGGAAGTCCTCGCTGCTGTGGGCGTTGCACGGTGCCGGGCCCCGGAGCGGGGGGCGTGTGCTCGTCGGCGCCGACGGGCCGCGCGCCACCGACGGGTCGTCCACGCGGCACGCCGCCGACCCGGCGCGGCTGTCGCCCCGTGAGCTGCGCCATCGCATCGCGCTGGTCCCGCAGGACCCGCAGACGCTCCTCTACCTCCCGACGGTCGCCGCCGAGTGCGCCGCCGGTGACCGCCAGGCCGACGCCCCGGCAGGCACGACGGTCGCCCTGCTGGAGAGCCTCACCGGCCCCGTCCCGCCGGACACGCACCCCCGCGACCTCTCCGAGGGCCAGCGCCTCGGCCTCGTGCTGGCGGTGCAGCTGGCGGCGCGCCCCGCCGTGCTGCTCCTCGACGAGCCGACGCGGGGGCTGGACTACGCGGCCAAGCGACAGCTGCGCGACGCGCTCGCCGCCCACACCGCCGCCGGCGGTGCCGTCGTCCTGTCCAGCCACGACGTGGAGTTCGTCGCCGAGTGCGCGGACCGCGTCGCGGTGCTCGCCGACGGCGAGCTCGTGGCCGAGGGCTCCGCCCGCGAGGTGCTCGTGGCGTCGCCCACGTTCGCGCCGCAGGTGGCCCGCATCCTGCACCCGGCCGAGCTCCTCACCGTGCGGGACGTCGCCGCGGCGCTGGCGGCGACGGCGTGACCGGCCCCGACCGGCGCCCCGGGCGGCCGGCGGCGGCCCCGGCGACGACGCGGCGCGCCGCGCCGCCCCCGGAACGGAGGGTCCGCGCCGCCGGACCGGCCGACCCCCGCGTCGTCCCGGTCCCGGCCCGCACGGCCGCGGCCCTGGTGGCGGCCTCGGCCGCGGGCCTCCTGGCCTTCGCGTGGCCGTTGCTCGTGACCCCGGGGGCTCGCCTCGCCGACGGGACGCAGGCACCGCTCGTGCTGGCCCTCGTGGTCGTCGCCGTGCTCGCGGTCGTGCTCACGGCTCTCGCCGACGGCGGCCTGGACGCGAAGGGCGTCGCCGTCCTCGGGCTGCTCTCCGCCGTCGGGGCGGTCGTGCGGCCGTTGTCCGCCGGCACGGCCGGCGTCGAGCTCGTGTTCGTCGTCGTCGTGCTGGGCGCGCGCGTCCTGGGTCCGGGGTTCGGGTTCGCGCTGGGGTCGACGACGATCCTCACCTCCGCGCTGCTCACCGGCGGGGTCGGACCGTGGCTGCCCTTCCAGATGCTGGCGGCCTCGTGGGTCGGCCTGGGTGCGGGCCTGCTGCCGCGCGCGCTGCGCGGCCGGCTCGAGGTGCTCGTCGTCGCCGCGTACGGCGCCGTCGCGGCGCTCGCCTTCGGCCTCCTCATGAACCTGGCGTTCTGGCCGTTCCAGCTCGGTGGCGCGACCGCGCTGTCCTTCGTCGCGGGTGCGCCGGTCGCCGACAACCTGCAGCGCTTCCTGCTGTACACCGCCGCCACGTCCCTGGGGTGGGACGTGGGCCGGGCCGTCACCACGGTCGTCGGCGTCACGCTGCTGGGCCGTCCCCTGCTCGCCGCGCTGCGGCGGACGGCGGTGCGGGCGGCGTTCGCCGGCCCTCCCCCGCCCTGACGCTCCCGGCGGACACCTTGCGGGGGCACCCGGCCACACCGACACGCCGCCCGCGCGCGACACGCCGGACGAGTTTCCGGACCGTCCACCGCGTCGTGCACATGGGCCGTCGTCCGTCCACAGTCCCGACCTGCGGCGACACGCGGACCTGTGGACAACCACCACCACCTCTGGGGGTGAAAGGGAATGTCGGCACTACATCTTGTGGTTGCACCGGTGTAAGTTGCTGCTCACGCGAGGAGCTCACGCCACCGCCCACGAGGCCCGCCGTCCGGACACCACCCGCGTCCGCGGCCAGGACCCGTGGAGCAGCGACGGTCGGCACGCGGCAGCAGTCGGACAACGGATCAGCACCAGACCACGGTCGTCATACGACCTGGCTCCCGGGAGGAACACATGACAGAGACGTCGGAGAGCGCGGGCAGGTCCGCCGGGCGTGCCGCCAAGGGCCGCAAGCGGGGCCTGACCGTCGAGCGGGTCTTCACCACACCTGGTGCCCACCCCTACGACGAGGTCACCTGGGAGCGTCGGGACGTCGTCCAGACGAACTGGAGGTCGGGCGAGACGATCTTCGAGCAGAAGGGCGTCGAGTTCCCCGACTCGTGGACGATGAACGCCACGACGATCGTCACGACGAAGTACTTCCGTGGGGCTGCCGGCACGCCGCAGCGCGAGTGGAGCCTCAAGCAGCTCATCGACCGCGTCGTGCTCACCTACACGAAGGCCGGGCGCGACCACGGCTACTTCGCCACCGACGAGGACGCCACGGTCTTCGAGCACGAGCTCACGTGGATGCTCCTGCACCAGGTCTTCTCGTTCAACAGCCCCGTGTGGTTCAACGTCGGCACGCCGTCGCCGCAGCAGGTGAGCGCCTGCTTCATCCTGGCCGTCGACGACACCATGGAGTCGATCCTCAACTGGTACCGCGAGGAGGGGATGATCTTCAAGGGCGGCTCGGGCGCCGGCCTGAACCTCTCGCGCATCCGCTCCTCCAAGGAGCTGCTGTCCTCCGGCGGCACCGCGAGCGGGCCCATCTCGTTCATGCGCGGCGCCGACGCGTCGGCCGGCACCATCAAGTCCGGCGGCGCCACGCGCCGCGCGGCCAAGATGGTCGTCCTCGACGTGGACCACCCGGACATCGAGGAGTTCGTCGAGACGAAGGCGCGCGAGGAGGACAAGATCCGCGCGCTCCGCGACGCCGGCTTCGACATGGACCTCGGCGGCCGCGACATCGTCTCCGTGCAGTACCAGAACGCCAACAACTCCGTCCGCGTGAGCGACGAGTTCATGCAGGCCGTCGAGAACGGCACGTCATTCGGTCTGCGCGCCCGCGCGGACGGCTCGGTCATCGAGACGGTCGACGCCAAGCGCCTCTTCCGCAAGATCGCCGAGGCGGCCTGGGAGTGCGCGGACCCCGGTCTGCAGTACGACGGGACGATCAACGACTGGCACACGAGCCCGGAGTCGGGGCGCATCAACGCCTCCAACCCCTGCTCGGAGTACATGCACCTCGACAACTCCTCCTGCAACCTCGCGTCCCTGAACCTCCTGAAGTTCCTGCGCGAGGACGACACGTTCGACGTCGAGCGGTTCGAGAAGGCCGTCGAGCTCGTCATCACGGCGATGGACATCTCGATCTGCTTCGCCGACTTCCCGACGCAGGCGATCGGGGAGACGACGCGGGCGTTCCGCCAGCTCGGCATCGGCTACGCGAACCTCGGCGCCCTCCTCATGGCGACCGGGCACGGGTACGACTCCGACGGCGGCCGCGCGCTCGCCGCGTCGATCACCTCGCTCATGACGGGCACCGCCTACAAGCGGTCGGCCGAGCTCGCGGGCATCGTCGGGCCCTACGACGGCTACGCCCGCAACGCCGAGGCGCACCAGCGCGTCATGCGCAAGCACGCCGCGGCCAACGACGACGTCCGCGCCCTGCACAGCATGGACGCCGGCATCCACGCCGCGGCCACGCGCGTGTGGGCGGAGGGCAACCGCATCGGCACGACGAACGGCTGGCGCAACGCCCAGGCGTCCGTCCTGGCCCCCACGGGAACCATCGGCTTCATGATGGACTGCGACACGACGGGCGTGGAGCCGGACTTCTCGCTGGTGAAGTTCAAGAAGCTCGTCGGTGGTGGCTCGATGCAGATCGTCAACCAGACGATCCCGCGCGCGCTGCGTCGCATGGGCTACACCGAGGAGACCGTCGAGGCGATCGTCGAGTACATCGCCGAGCACGGGCACGTCGTCGACGCGCCCGGCCTCAAGCCCGAGCACTACGAGGTGTTCGACTGCGCGATGGGTGAGCGGGCGATCTCGCCCATGGGCCACGTCCGCATGATGGCCGCCGTGCAGCCCTTCATCTCCGGCGCCATCTCCAAGACGGTCAACCTGCCGGAGACGGCCACCGTCGACGAGATCGAGGAGATCCACTTCCAGGCCTGGAAGATGGGCATCAAGGCGCTCGCCATCTACCGCGACAACTGCAAGGTCGGCCAGCCGCTGTCCGACGCCAAGGCCAAGAAGGCCGACGCGCCGGTCCAGCAGGCCCCGGCGGTCGAGAGCGCGGCACCGGCGCGGGCGACGCGCAAGCGCCTCCCCCGCCAGCGGACGTCCGTCACCACCTCCTTCACGGTGGGCGGGGCCGACGGGTACCTCACCGCCGGTTCCTACCCCGGCGACGGCCTCGGTGAGCTCTTCCTCAAGCTCGGCAAGCAGGGCTCCACGCTGGCGGGCGTCATGGACGCGTTCTCCATCGCGGTGTCCGTGGCGCTGCAGTACGGCGTGCCGCTCGAGACCTACGTCCAGAAGTTCACCAACATGCGGTTCGAGCCGGCCGGCATGACGGACGACCCGGACGTCCGCATGGCGCAGTCGATCATCGACTACGTCTTCCGCCGTCTGGCGCTGGACTACCTGCCGTTCGAGACGCGGTCGTCCCTGGGCATCCACACCACCCAGGAGCGGGCGCGCCAGCTCGAGACCGGCGTGTACGAGCCGGTCGAGGGTGACGACGAGCTGGGCGACGCCCAGCTCGCTCCGACGCCGCAGGCCGCCCCCGCACCGGCGGCTCCGGTGACGCCTGCCGTCGCCTCGGACCCGGCGGTGGCCGCCGCCCCGGCGGCGCGACCGGCGGACGCCTCGGTGCACTCGTCGGCGGAGCTCTTCGAGCTCCAGCAGGGCCGCACGGCCGACGCGCCGCTGTGCATGAACTGCGGGATCAAGATGCGCCCCGCCGGCTCGTGCTACGTCTGCGAGGGCTGCGGCAGCACCAGCGGCTGCAGCTGAGCCGCCCGCCGGCGGTGCCGGCGAGCGCAGGAGGAAGGCCCGAGGGGCCCCGGTCGACGACCGGGGCCCCTCGGCGCGTGCGCCCGTCGGTGTCCTGTGGACATCTCGGGGGCGGCCGCGGCTCAGGTCACGAAAGGGTCACTTCTTGCCCTGACCAGCGATGACAGCGCCGTGACAAACGGCTCGCAGTGGCGCGCGCCACACCGCGCACCGGCTGAACCACTGCTGACACACCGCTGGCGCGCTTGATGTGTGGGAGTTGTGGATGCGGCTCACAGTTCCGTTCAGGTTCGGGTGAGGGTGACCGACAGGTAGACGAGGGCACCCCAGGTCGACCGCCCCGGTCCGGTCCCCCACCGGTCCGCCCCCGCCCGGACGACGCAAGGACACGACGTATGACCCAGCAGGACGGAGCGCTGCTCACGCGGCGCGCCCTCCGGATGCAGGCCGCCGACGCCGCGGTCCCCGAGCAGACGACGCTCACGCACCGGACCACCGACCCCGCGGCGACGGCTCCCCGCCCGACCCTCAGCCGCCGCGACCTCCGCCTCGCCGCCACCACGGCTCTGCGGACCGACGCGGTCGGCCCCTCGGTCTCTCTCGCGCCCCCCGCGGATGTCGCCACCACGCCGAGCGTGGCGGCCCGCCGCGCCGCGAGCGACGACGCCGGTGCCGTCACCGCGCAGGGCGTGGCGACGCGCCGTCCGTCGGACGACACGGTGGACGCCCCCGCTGCGTCGCTCACCCCGGCCCCCGCCGGCACCCCGCTGACACGCCGGGAGATCCGTCTTCGTGAGCGCGACCGCGCGCTGGAGGCGGAGCAGCCTGCCGGGCCCGACGCGGCCGAGGTGGCCGCCGCCTGCCGTCCCCCGTTCACCGCCTCCCTCGTCCTGGCGGTGGGCACGACCGACGGTGACGCCGGACCGCGGACCGCGCCGGCCGGCGCCGTAACCGCACCGACCGCACCGACCGCACCGACCGCACCGACCGCATCGACGGTGGACCGCCGCACCAGCTCGGCGTCCCGGCACCCGGCGCCGCCCGCCCAGCGCCCCGCAGGCCGACCGGCCCGCTCCACCGACACGCGCCGGCTCCTCGCGCACGTCGGCCGGCGCCCGGTCGCCGTCGTGGCCCTCTCGGCCGGCCTGCTCACCGCGGGCGTCACCCAGGTCCACGCCGAGCAGGGCGTCGTCGCCCAGGCGCAGGCCGCCCTGGAGCGCGCCGCCGTCGTCGCGGAGGTCGAGCGGCAGCAGCGCGTGGAGAGCGCGACGAGCGACCGCCTCACGGCGCAGGCCGCCACGTACGCCGCGGCGCAGCGCACGCAGGCGCTCACCGCCGCCGAGCAGGTCGTCGCCGCCGCGCACGGCGCCAAGGAGGTCGCCGCCCCGGTCGTGGAGGCCGAGAAGGTCGCCGCGCTGGAGGCCGCTGCCGCTGAGCTCGCCGCGATGGTCGAGGCCGCGCCGGTGCCGGCCCTCGAGGGCCTCGCCGCGCGGTCGCCGGAGGCCACGGATGCTGCGGCCGAGGGGGCGGACCCCGCGGCCGACGCCGCTGCCGACGCGCGGACCGACCAGACGTCGCGCTCCGTCGCGCCCGAGGGACGCCCTCCGTTGCCCGAGCAGGCCGACGCCGCCGCACCGGAGGCCGTCCCGGCTCCCGAGGCGGCCCCGGCCGCCGAGACTCCCGTCGGCGACGCCGCGGCGCCCGCCGCCGAGGCCGCGCCGACGGACGCAGCCCCCGCCGACCTCGCCGAGGCGCTGCCCGACCTCGACATCGAGGTCACCCGGCGCATCCGCGAGCAGGCCGAGCAGGTCGCCGCGCTGACCGCCGAGGTCCAGGGTCTCGCGGACACGAGGATCGCCGAGGCAGCCGCCGCGGCCGCCGCGGCCGAGGCCCAGCGGCTCGCGGCGGAGGCGGCCGCACAGGCCGCCGCCGCGGAGCTCGCCCGGAAGGTCGCGATCGCCGAGGACTCGCCCAACGGTGACATCCCGACGAGCGTCCTGTGCGGCGTCGACTTCTCCGCCGGCGTCCTCCTGCGGTGCGACGCCGCCGCGGCGCTGGAGGACCTCAACGCCGCCTACCGCGCGGAGTTCGGTCGCGACCTGGACGTGGTGAGCTCCTACCGCAGCTACTCGGCGCAGGTGGCCGTGAAGCGCACCCGCGGGGGCCTCGCGGCGCAGCCGGGCACGTCGAACCACGGCCGCGCCGTCGCCGTGGACTTCAGCGGATTCGGCGGCCTGGGCAACTTCAGCACCGCCAACTACCGCTGGATGCGCGCCAACGCCGAGGACTTCGGGTGGTTCCACCCGCGGATCATGCAGCCGGGGGGCGGCGGACCGCAGGAGCCGTGGCACTGGGAGTTCGGCGCCGACGACTGACGCTCAGCATTCCCGGAGGTCCCACCGGAACAGGCGGGCGGCCAGGACGCCGGCGACGACGCCCCACAGCAGCAGCACGGCCAGGTGGCCCCAGCCGACGGCGGGCTGCGGCGCCCAGGCCAGCTCGAGCGCGTCCTGCAGGTGCTTGAGCGGGAAGATCGCTCCGACGTCGCCCATCCACGCCGGGCCGCCGACGATGAACACGTCGGAGAAGAAGGCGAGCGGCAGCAGGACGACGAGCGCGACCGCGCCGACGGCCTTGGCCCCGGGGACGACCGCGGCCAGGAGGAAGCCGCACGCTCCCAGCACGAGCGTGCCGAGCAGGACCACGCCGGTCCCGATCAGCAGCCCGCCGGCCGAGGGTCGCAGGTCGTACGCCGCGGCACCGAGGACGAGCACCAGCGCCTCCACGAGCAGGACGACGCCGAGCGTGGCCACGGTCCGGCCGGCGAGGTGGTGCCACGGCTCGAGCGGCGCGGCGCGGAGCCGGGCCAGCACACCGGCGTCGCGCGCGACCGCGACCGCCTCGGGCAGGTTCATGAACGCCGCGACCGCGGCGCCCCACGCCACCATGCTGGCCGCCATGACCACGGTCGTGGGGAGCCCGCCGGGACCGTCCTGGCCGCCCGAGAGGGCGACGACGAACGCGTAGAGGCCGACGGGCATGACGACGGCGAAGAAGAGGGCGCCCGGGTCGCGCCACGTCGCGCGGGCGCCCGCAGCGGCCTGGTCCAGCACGAGGCGCGCACGGCGGGGGCGTCCGGGCGTGAGCACGTCGGCGACCACCGTGCTCCGCGGGCTGCGGGCGACCGGGTCGCGGCGGGTCGCCGCGGCGGACGGCACGGGGACGCGAGGACGGCGATCCGCCGTGCCCCGGTTGGTGCTGCGCCGCGTCCCAGCGCGACGGCCGGGCTCGTGCCTGAGCCCGGCCACGGCGGCCACCACGGCCAGGGCCGTCCAACCGACGACCACGGCGACGCCCGCCACGTCCCACCCGAGCTCGGGGTGGTAGGGGTTCATCTGGTCCTGCAACGCCGCCGTGAAGGGCTTGAGCGGCAGGAGGTCACCGAGCGTCTCGAGCCAGCCCGGCCAGGATCCCCCGAAGGTGAACAGGCCCGAGACGAACGTCAGCGCCACGGCGCTGCCGATGGAGGCGGCCTGCGCCGTCGCGACCGTCGGCGCCCACGCGGCGACGGCCATGCCCACCGCGGCGAAGCAGGCCATCCCGAGGACGAGCGTGAGCGCCGTCGCTGCGATGGTGGAGCCGACGACCTGCACGTCGTAGAGGACGACGCCGACGGCGAGCATGACGGCGACCGACACGACCGCGAAGACGACCGCCGCGCCGACCCGTGCCGCCAGGTACGCGGCCGGCGGCAGCGGGGTGGACCTCCAGCGGTGCAGGACCCGGGTGTGGCGGGCCTCCGCCACCGAGATCGCCACGGTCGGGAAGGACGCGTAGAGGACCCCCATCGCGGCGGCGGACGGCGTCACGAACTGCATGACGCGCACGCCGCCACCCTCGAGCACCGCGTTGCCCGCCAGGAAGCCCATGACGACGAGCCAGACCAGCGGGACGACGACGATGAACAGAGCGACGACCTTCTGCCGCCAGAGGTCGACCACCGCGTGGCGGAGGTGGTCGCCGACCATCCGGCGCACCGGGACGGGCCCGCCCCGGCTGACGGGCCGGTCCAGGGCCACGGCGGAGCTCACCGTGACCTCCGGGCACCGATGCGTGCGCGGACCCCCCGACGTGCCTCGTGCGGCCCGTCGGCGCCGTCGGCAGGGTGCGCCGGCCCGGCCGGCTCGGCCGGCGGGACCTCGGGCGCGCCCTCGAGCGGCTCGGCGCCGGCGGCGCCCACGAGTCCCAGGTACACGTCCTCGAGGGTCGGCCGGCGCACCGCCAGGGCGGGGATCTCCAGGCCGCGCTCGGCCGCCCAGCCGGTCAGCGCGTGCAGGGCCGACGTCGGGCGCATCGTCGTGAGCTGCCAGTCCAGCCCGTCCGGGACCAGCACACCGTCCAGCGCGGGCAGGGACGTGAGGTCCGCGGCCTCCGGCAGGCGGAAGCTGACGACGGCGTCCTGCCGTCGCGCGCCGAGCTCCGCCGGGCTGCCCAGGGCGACCAGGCGACCCCGCACGACGACGGCGACGCGGTCCGCCAGGTGCTCGGCCTCGTCCAGGTAGTGGGTGGTGAGCAGGACCGTCGTCCCCTGCTCCCGCAGGCCTTCCACGAGCTCCCAGGCGCGACGCCGGGCGGTGGGGTCGAAGCCGGTCGTCGGCTCGTCGAGGAACAGCAGCTCCGGGGCTCCGACCAGCCCCAGGGCCAGGTCCAGGCGTCGGCGCTGGCCGCCGCTGAGGGTCCGGACCCGCGCGTCGCGCTTGTCCGTCAGGCCCACCTGCTCCACGACGGCGTCGGTCGTGAGCCGTCGCGGGTACATGCGGCCGTGCAGCTCCACGAGCTCGGCGACGGTGAACTCCTCCTCGAACCCCGCCTCCTGGAGCACGACGCCCGTGCGCTCGCGCATGTCCCGCGCGCCGTCGGCCGGGTCGTGCCCGAGGACGCGCACCGTGCCGGAGCTCCGCCGGCGCGCGCCCTCGAGGATCTCCACGGTGGTCGTCTTCCCGGCACCGTTCGGGCCGAGGAGGGCGAACACCTCCCCCGCCTCCAGCGAGAAGGACACGTCGTCGACCGCCGTGAGCTCCTCGTAGCGCTTCGTCAGGTGCTCGACCTCGACGACGGACATGTCGACCCCCTCGCGCAGACCGACCGTCCGCACCGGGCGGCCTGGCGGCCCGGGGCCTCGGCGCAGCTCCACACCCGTGCGCCAGGCCGTACCGGGTCCGTCCCTTCGGACGCTAGGCAGCACCACGGGGTGCCGCGAGGGACGTACGGCCCGGACTCCTGCGGAGGAGGCGGCACGAGGTGCACAGTGTCGCCATGGCCATCGACTTCCGACCTCCCGTCGCGCCGCGCGTCCCGGCGACCGTCCCTTCCCTGCGGGTCGCCGTCGTCGGCACGGGCGGGTGGGGCGAGCAGCACGCCCGGGTCTTCGCCGACCGGACCGACACCGTGCTGTGCGCCGTCGTGGGCCGCGACGCGGGGCGCACGCGGGCACGGGCCGACGCCTACGGCACGACGCCGTACACGGACCTGGACACGATGCTCGAGGCGGAGCGCCCCGACCTGGTGACCGTGTGCCTGCCCAACGAGGAGCACTTCGGTCCCACGCTGCAGCTCGTCCGGCACGGTGTGCCGCTCCTCGTCGAGAAACCGCTCGTCTTCGACCTCGGCCAGGCGGACACCCTGCTGGCCGAGGCGGACCGCAGCGGGGCGTTCTTCGCGATCGACCTCAACCACCGCTACGCGGAACCGGTGCTGCGCGCCAAGCGCCTCCTCGACGCGGGCGACCTGGGCGACGTCGTGTTCGCCACCTGGCGGTTCGGGGGCGAACCGAACTTCGGCACGTCGCCCCACGCGAACCTCGTGGAGACCCAGGTGCACGGCTTCGACATGCTGGAGCACCTGTGCGGCCCCGTCGTGTCCGTCATGGCCCAGACGTACGACGGCGCCCGCGCCGGGGTGTTCACCACGATCGCGGTCGCCCTGGAGCTCGCGTCCGGCGCCGTCGGGACGTTCCTGGGCACGTACGACTCGTCCTACGCCTACCCGGACGCGCAGCGCGTGGAGATCAACGGCACGGCGGGCCGGCTCGTCATCGAGGACACGGTCCGCCGCCTCGTGCTCTCCCGCCCCGGCGACGAGACCGCCCAGGTGTGGCAGGCCGGCTACTTCGACGACGAGGCGCGCAGCTTCCACAACACCTTCGACCGGCACGTCGACGCCGTGCTCGCCGCCCTGCGCGCGGGCGAGGAGCCCCCGGTCCACGCACGGGCCGGACGGCGCGCGCTCGAGCTCGCCCACGCCGTGGTGCGCTCCGCGGAGCAGGGCGTCCGGGTCCGGACCGAGCCGCGGGAGCCCGTCGGCTGACGGACCGCTCAGCCGGGCATCTCGCCACGGCGGCGACCCGGGCGCACGATCAGCGCGCCGCCGCGCGCTGGTACTGGCGCACGGTCAGGGGGACGAACACCACCAGCAGCGCGATGCCCCACAGCAGCGTGTAGAGCACGGGGTTCTGCAACGGCCACGTCGTGGGGTCCGGCGTGCCCGGCAGCACGTTGCCGAACAGCTCCCGCGCCGCCTGGGTGACGCTCGACACCGGGTTCCACTCGGCGAACGTGCGCAGGACGCCGGGCAGGTTCTGCGACGGCACGAAGGTGTTCGCGATGAAGGTCAGGGGGAAGATGACGATGAACACCGCGTTGTTGAACACCTCGGGTGTCCGCACGAGCAGCCCGACGTACGCCATGAGCCAGCTGATGCAGTACGCGAAGAACAGCAGGAGCACGTAGCCGAGCAGCGCCTCCCCGAGGGAGGAGTTGATGCGCCAGCCGACCACGAGCCCCGTCAGCGACATGATCACGACCGTGAGGACGTTGTTGACGACGTCGGCCCCGGTCCGCCCGACGAGCACCGCGGACGGCGCCATGGGCAGCGAGCGGAACCGGTCGATGATCCCCTTCTTGAGGTCCTGCGCCATGCCGGAGCCGGTGATCGTGGCCCCGAAGATGACGGTCTGCGCGAAGATCCCGGCGATGAGGAACTCGCGGTAGAGCGCCGGGTCGAGCTCCGAGGCGCCCGGGAGGGCGATCGAGCCGCCGAACACGTAGGCGAACAGCAGCACGAACATGATCGGCGAGATGATCGAGCCGACGAGCAGGTCCGGGACCCGCTTGATCGTGATGAGGTTGCGGCGCGTGACGGTCCAGCCGTCGGAGAGCGCCTGGACGAGCGGGCTCATGCGCCGGCCTCCTGCGGTGCGGACTCGGCCTCGTGGCCGGTCAGGGTGAGGAACACGTCGTCGAGGGTCGGCCGGCGGATCCCGGCGTCGAGGACCTCCACCCCGGCGTCGCCGAGGGCGCGCAGCACGGCCACGAGGGCACCCGTCCCTCCGGTGACCGGCGCGGTCAGCGTGCGGGTGTGCTCCTCGACGGCGATCTCGCCGGAGACGAGCGGGGACAGCACCGCGCGGGCCGCGGGCACCTCGTCGGTGCGGCTCACGGTCACGGCCACCCGCTCCCCACCGACCTGCGACTTGAGCTCGTCGGCCGTCCCCTGCGCGATGACCTTCCCGTGGTCGATGACCGCGATCCGGTCGGCGAGCTGGTCCGCCTCCTCGAGGTACTGCGTCGTGAGGAGCAGCGTCGTGCCCGACCGGACGAGCTGGCCGATCACGTCCCACATCCCGAGCCGGCTGCGTGGGTCCAGGCCGGTGGTGGGCTCGTCCAGGAACAGGACCTCCGGCTCGGCGACGAGGGCACCGGCGAGGTCGAGCCGTCGCCGCATGCCGCCGGAGTAGCCGCGGACGGGCCGTCGGGCGGCGTCCGTGAGGCCGAAGCGCTCGAGCAGCTCGTCCGCGCGGGTCCGGGCGCGCCGGGCGCCGAGGTGGTAGAGCCGCCCCACCATCTCGAGGTTCTCGAACCCCGTGAGGTTCTCGTCGACGGCGGCGTACTGCCCGGACACACCGATGCGTCGCCGGAGCTCCCGCGCGTCGCGCACGACGTCGAGGCCCAGCACCGTGGCGCCGCCCTCGTCCGGCCGGAGGAGCGTCGTGAGGATCCGCACCGTCGTGGTCTTGCCGGCGCCGTTGGGACCCAGCAGCCCGAGCACCGTCCCGCGCTCGACGGTCAGGTCGATGCCGTCGACGGCGTGCACGGCGCCGTACCGCTTGCGGAGGCCCTGGGCCATGATCGTGGACACGCGCGCCAGTCTGACGGTGACCACCGACACGGTCCAAGGGTTTCGGCCCTCGGCGGACAGGCGCCGGTGGCGGTCCCGGGGCGCCGTGGGGCCGGTGCGACCATGGGGGATGACGACGGGACCGACGGACTGGGTCAGCGGCGAGCGGGTCTTCGCCCCGCCGAGCGGGACGGTGGACACCGACTGGCTCGTCCCCGCCGTCCTCGAGGCCGCCCCGGACGCCGCCCCCGACGCCGCCCGTGCGGCGCTCGCCCGGGCATGGGCCGACCACCGTGCCGGCGTCCGGGGCGGATCCACGGCGACCGTCGACGTCGTCGCACGGGACGTGGTCGCGGCCGCGGCCCGTCAGTTCCGGGCCTGACGCCCGGCCCGGCCCGGTCGCCCCGGAGCGCACCCCCGGCACCGAGCGCACCGGGCACGACGACGGCGGCGGCCCGAGGGACCGCCGCCGTCGTGGGACCTCAGGACGCGACGAGCGACCGGAGCACGTACTGCAGGATGCCGCCGTTGCGGTAGTAGTCCGCCTCGCCGGGGGTGTCGATCCGGACGACCGCGTCGAACTCGACGGTGCCGCCGTCGGCCTTCTCGGCCCGCACCGCCACGGTGCGCGGCGTCGTCCCCTCGTTGAGGGCGGTGACGCCGCTGATCTCGAACGTCTCGGTGCCGTCGAGGCCGAGGGAGTCGGCGTTCTCGCCCTCGGGGAACTGGAGCGGCAGGACGCCCATCCCGATGAGGTTGGACCGGTGGATGCGCTCGAAGCTCTCCGCGACCACGGCGCGCACGCCGAGCAGGCGCGTGCCCTTCGCCGCCCAGTCGCGCGACGAGCCCGAGCCGTACTCCTTGCCGCCGAGGACGACGAGCGGGACACCGGCCTCCGCGTACGCGACCGCCGCGTCGTAGATCGACGTCTGCTCGCCCGTGAGGTGGTTGACCGTGATGCCGCCCTCGACGCCGGGCACGAGCTGGTTGCGCAGCCGGATGTTGGCGAACGTGCCGCGGATCATGACCTCGTGGTTCCCGCGGCGGGAGCCGTAGGAGTTGAAGTCGCGACGCTCGACACCGTGCTCGGCGAGGTAGCGCCCCGCCGGGCTGTCGGCCTTGATGGAGCCGGCCGGGCTGATGTGGTCCGTCGTGACCGAGTCGCCGAGCCTGGCCAGCACCCGTGCGCCGGCGATGTCCGTCACCGGGTCCGGCGTCATGCCCATGCCGTCGAAGTACGGGGGCTTGCGCACGTAGGTGGAGTCCGCGTCCCAGGCGAAGATGTCGCCGGACGGCGTCGGCAGCGTCGTCCAGCGCTCGTCACCGGCGAACACGTCCGCGTAGTCCTTGGTGAACATCGCCGAGTCGATCGAGGAGTCGATCGTCGACTGGACCTCCTGCGCGGACGGCCACAGGTCCCGCAGGAAGACCGGCGCACCGGACTCGTCGTGGCCGAGCGGCTCGTTCTCGAAGTCGAAGTCCATCGTCCCCGCGAGGGCGTACGCGATGACGAGCGGCGGCGACGCGAGGTAGTTCATCTTCACGTCGGGGTTGATGCGGCCCTCGAAGTTGCGGTTGCCCGAGAGCACCGAGACGACGGCGAGGTCGTGGTCGTTGACGACCGCCGACACCTCCTCGGGCAGCGGGCCGGAGTTGCCGATGCACGTCGCGCAGCCGTACCCGACGAGGTGGAAGCCGAGCTTCTCCAGGTACGGCCACAGGCCGGCCTTCTCGTAGTAGTCCGTCACGACCTTGGACCCCGGGGCCATGGACGTCTTCACCCAGGGCTTGGCCGTGAGGCCACGGGCCACCGCGTTCTTCGCGAGGAGCGCGGCCGCGAGCATCACCGACGGGTTCGACGTGTTCGTGCACGAGGTGATCGAGGCGATGACGACGGAGCCGTGGTCCAGCTCCGTCTGCGTGCCGTCCGTGAGCGTCACCGGGACGCGCTTGTGGGGACGGCGGGCCGCGTCGGCGTGCCCGGGGGTCGCCGGTGCGTCGGAGTCGTCCTCGTGCTCGCCGGCCGCGATCGGGTCGGAGGCGGGGAACGTCTCCTCGACCGACTCGTCCAGCCCGTGCCGCGCCGCGCGGACGACGGCGGCCGTCTCGTCGTCGACGTAGTCGAGGATCGACGACGCGAACGCCTCCTTGGCGTCCGTGAGCTCGATCCGGTCCTGGGGCCGCTTCGGACCGGCGATCGAGGGCACCACGGTCGACAGGTCGAGCTCGAGGTACTCGGAGAAGGTCGGCTCGACGTAGGCCGACGACGTCGGGTCGTGCCAGAGGCCCTGCTCCTTGGCGTAGGCCTCGACGAGCGCGACCTGGTCCGCGGGGCGGCCCGTGAGCCGCAGGTAGTCGAGCGTCACGTCGTCGACGGGGAAGATCGCGCAGGTCGAGCCGAACTCCGGGCTCATGTTCCCGATCGTCGCGCGGTTGGCCAGGGGGACCTCCGCGACGCCAGCCCCGTAGAACTCGACGAACTTCCCGACGACGCCGTGGCGGCGCAGCTGCTCGGTGATCGTGAGCACGACGTCGGTGGCGGTGACGCCGGCCGGGATCGACCCCGTCAGCTTGAAGCCCACGACGCGCGGGATGAGCATCGACACGGGCTGGCCGAGCATCGCCGCCTCCGCCTCGATGCCGCCCACGCCCCAGCCGAGCACACCGAGGCCGTTGACCATCGTCGTGTGCGAGTCGGTGCCGACGCACGTGTCGGGGTACGCCCGCAGGACACCCTCGACCTCACGCGTCATGACGCCCCGCGCGAGGTACTCCAGGTTGACCTGGTGCACGATGCCGGTCCCGGGCGGCACGACCTTGAAGTCGTCGAAGGCCGTCTGGCCCCACCGCAGGAACTGGTAGCGCTCCCGGTTCCGCTGGTACTCGAGCTCGACGTTGCGCTCGAACGCGTCGTGGCGGCCGGCGACGTCGATCTGGACGGAGTGGTCGATGACCAGCTCCGCGGGTGCCAGCGGGTTGATGCGCGCCGGGTCCCCGCCGAGCTCGGCGACCGCCTCGCGCATCGTGGCCAGGTCGACCACGCACGGCACACCGGTGAAGTCCTGCATGATCACGCGCGCCGGCGTGAACTGGATCTCGATGCTCGGCTCGGCCGTCGGGTCCCACTCGGCGAAGGCCCGCACGTGGTCGGCGGTGACGTTCGCGCCGTCCTCGGTGCGGAGCAGGTTCTCGGCCAGCACCTTGAGGCTGTAGGGCAGGCGCTCCAGCCCCGGGACGGCGGAGAGCCGGTAGATCTCGTACGAGGCGTCCCCCACCTCGAGGTGGCCCTGGGACCGGAACGTGTCGACGCTGCTCACGGTGACTCCTCACGTGTCGTGCACGGTCGTGTGCACGAGAGCTCGTGCACGGTTCGTCTGCGGGGTGCCAGGGCGGCGCCGCACGGGGCGGTCGGCCCGGGCGCCGTCGTCGTCCGCGGTGCGTCCGCGGGGCTGCCGACGCCCCCACGCCGGGACACCCGAAGATATCTCGACGTCAAGATACATCGTAGCGGAACGGCCCTGCGGACCGCTCCCCGGGCCCACGCGCGTGTCCGCCGGCGTGGCCCGGGCTCAGGGCTGCGACCGCTTCACCACTGGACGGCGACGTACTTGGACTCGGTGTACTCCAGCATGCCCTCGTGCCCGCCCTCGCGCCCCAGGCCGGACTGCTTCACGCCGCCGAACGGCGCGGCGGGGTCGGAGACGACGCCGCGGTTCAGGCCGACCATGCCGGACTCCAGCGCCTCGCTCATGCGCAGCCCGCGCGCGAGGTCCCGCGTGAAGACGTACGACACGAGTCCGTACTCCGTGCGGTTCGCCAGCTCGACCGCCTCCTCGTCGGTGTCGAAGACGACCACGGGCGCCACCGGCCCGAAGATCTCCTCCGAGAGGATCCGGGAGTCGGGCGCCACCCCCGACAGCACGGTGGGCGCGTAGAAGTAGCCCTCGCGGTCGGGCCGGGAGCCGCCGGTCGCCACGTGGGCGCCCTGCGCCACCGCGTCCTCGACCAGCTCCGCGACCTTGTCCAGCGACGACTGGTTGACGAGCGGTCCGACGGCGACGTCCTCCAGCCCGGGGCCGACGGTCAGCGCGCCCATCTGCTCGGCGAGCCGCCGCGTGAACTCCTCGGCGACGGGCCGTTGCACGTACATCCGGTTCGCCGCGGTGCACGCCTCGCCGCCGTTGCGCATCTTGGCGAGCAGGGCGCCCTCCACGGCCACGTCGAGGTCCGCGTCGTCGAGCACGACGAGCGGCGCGTTGCCGCCGAGCTCCATGGAGCAGGAGATGACCCGGTCGGCCGCCAGCTTGAGCAGTCCGCGTCCGACCTCCGTGGACCCCGTGAAGGAGAGCTTGCGCACCCGCGGGTCCGTGAGCACCGTCTCGGCGACGGCACCCGAGCGCCGCGACGGCAGGACATTCACCACGCCGTCGGGCACGCCGGCCTCCGCGAGGATCGCGGCGACGGCCAGCGCGCTGAGCGGGGTCTCCGACGCCGGCTTGAGGATCACGGTGCAGCCGGCGGCGAGGGCCGGACCGATCTTGCGCGTCGCCATGGCCGCGGGGAAGTTCCACGGCGTGATGAGCAGGGCGATCCCGATAGGCTGACGGATGACCATGATCTGGTTCGCGCCCGACGGCGCCGTCCGCACCTCCCCGGTCAGGCGCACCGCCTCCTCCGCGAACCAGCGGAAGAACTCCGCCGCGTAGCGGATCTCCCCGAGCGCGTCCCGCCGGGCCTTGCCGTTCTCGCGCACCATGAGCTCGGCGAGGACGTCCTCCCGCTCGATCATCAGCTCGAAGGCGCGACGGAGGATCTCACCGCGCTGTCGCGGCGGGGTGGCTGCCCAGCCGGTCGCCGCCTTCTCGGCGGCGTCCACGCACGCCCGGGCGTCGGCGACCGTGCCGTTCGCCACCTGGGCGATCGTGCGGGTGGTGGCCGGGTCGATGACGTCGAAGCGTCCACCGTCCTCGGCGTCCCGCCACCGCCCCCCGATGAAGAGGTCGGTCGGGACCGTCAGACCTGCGACCAGGTCGTCGAGCATGGGAGTCCTCCTGTCGGTCGCGGCCTCGTCGCCGCGTGAGAGCAGTATGGGAGGCGCGGGGCACCGGTCACCAGCGCCGGTCGCGGTCCGGGGCGCCGCCCGCGGCTCAGGACCGGCGCAGGAGGGCCACGGCCTCCACGTGGTGCGTCATGGGGAACAGGTCGAAGGCGCGCAGCCGCTCCAGGGCGTAGCCGGCACCCGCGAGGAGCGCGACGTCCCGCGCCAGGGACGCCGGGTCGCAGGCGACGAGGACGACGCGCTCGGCCCCGAGGGAGACCAACCCGTCGACGACGGCGCGCCCGGCGCCCACGCGCGGCGGGTCCAGCACGACGACGTCGGCCGGCCCCGTCGCGCCGCTGCTGAGCACCTCGGCGACGTCACCCCGGTGGAGGCGCACCTGCGGCAGGTCGTGGACGTTCCGGCGCAGGTCGCGCGCGGCCCGCGCGTCCCCCTCGACGGCCACGACCGAGCCCCGCTCCCCCACCGCACGGGCCAGCGGCACGGTGAGGAGACCGGCACCGGCGTACAGGTCCACGACCCGGGCGCCGGCGAGACCGTCCTCGGCGAGCGCGTCCGCGACCGCACCGACGAGCACGCCCGGCGCCTCGCGGTGCACCTGCCAGAAGCCGCTCCCGGCGACGCGCCAGGTCAGGTCGCGACCGCCGACGGCGAGCGCCTCACGGACCGACGACCGCGCCGTCGGACGATGGTCGGGCCGGCCGTTCACCAGCGGGACCCCGTCGGCGAGCAGCAGCGGGCGGTCGCCGGCCGCAGGCGCGACGATCGTGAGGCGTGCGCCGGGCGACCAGCGCCGCCCGAGGACGGCGGGCACGTCGACCGCCTCCGTCGCCAGGGGCATGTCGTGGATCGCGACGACGTCGTGGGAGCGGTGGCGGTGCATCCCCGCCCGGCCGTCGGCGTCCGCGACGAGCTCGACGCGCGTGCGCCAGCGCAGGCCGCCCCGGTCGTCGTCGCCCGGTGCCGCCTCGACGACGACGCCCCGCTCGTCGTGGGCGCGGCGCAGCTGCTCCTCGACGACCGCCGCCTTCCACGCCCGCTGGGCGGGCAGGGCGACGTGCGCCAGCTCGCCTCCCCCGACGCCGCCGGGCCCCGCCTCGGGCCACGCCGAGGGCACGCGGTCCGGCGACGCGTCGACGACCTCGACCGCGTCCGCACGCCAGAAGCGCGCGTCCGGCGCCGCATCGGTGAGCCGGGCCAGCACCCGCTCGCCCGGCAGCGCGTGGCGCACGAAGACCACCCGGCCCTCGTGCCGCGCGACGCAGTGGCCTCCGTGCGCGACGGGGCCTACCTCCAGGGCCACGGGCGGGGCGTCCTCCGTGCTCACCGGTGCCCTCCGTCCTCGGCGACCCGGGAGCCGGGTGCGCCCGGTGTCGACGGCGCGGGCGGGGTGGTGTCGTCGAACGTCTCGACGGGGTCCACGCCAGCAGCGGCGCCCGGCGTGCGGGGTGCCTGGGCCACCGGGTCGGTCGCCGTCCCGAGCGGGCCGCCCACCAGCTCGGCGGAGCGCAGCTGCCACGGCACGGAGGCGATGACGACCCCGGGCGTCAGGAGCAGGCGGTTCTTCAGGCGCATGGCGCTCTGGTTGTGCAGGAGCTGCTCCCACCAGTGCCCGACGACGTACTCCGGGACGTAGACGACGACGAGGTCGCGGGGGCTGCGGCGGCGGATCGACCGCACGTACCCCACCACGGGGCGGGTCAGGTCGCGGTACGGGGAGTCGAGGACCCGCAGCGGCACCGGCAGGTCGAGGGCGTCCCACTGCCGGTGCAGCTCGGCGGTCTCGTCCGCGTCGACCGAGACGGTGAGCGCCTCGAGCGACGACGGCCGGGTCGCCCGGGCGTACGCCAGCGCGCGCATGGTGGGCTTGTGCAGCCGGGAGATGAGCACGATCGCGTGCACGCGGCTGGGCAGCGCCCGCGCGGCTGCCGGGTCATCGCCCAGGGCGAGCTCCACCCGCACGGCCTCGTAGTGCCGGCGCACACCCCGCATGAGGGCGAAGAAGATCCCCATCGCCAGCAGCGCGATCCACGCGCCGCGGGAGAACTTCGTCACGAGGACCACCCCGAGCACCGTGCTCGTGAGCGCGAGCCCGGTCGAGTTGATCGTGCGGGACCGGAGCATCGAGCGCCGGCGGGTCGGCTCGGGTTCGGTGCGCAGCTCCCGGTTCCAGTGCCGGACCATGCCGAGCTGGCTGAGGGTGAAGGAGACGAAGACGCCGACGATGTACAGGTGGATGAGGCGGGTGACCTGCGCGTCGAAGGCGGCGACGAGGACGCCCGCGCCGAGCGCCAGGAAGATGATGCCGTTGGAGAACACCAGCCGGTCGCCCCGGGTGTGCAGCTGGCGCGGCAGGAAGCCGTCCCGCGCCAGGATCGACCCCAGGACCGGGAAGCCGTTGAACGCGGTGTTGGCGGCCAGCACGAGGATGAGCCCCGTGGCCACGGCGACGACGTAGAAGGCGACCGGGACGCCGTCGAACACCGCCTGCGCGAGCTGTCCGAGCACCGGGTCCTGGACGTAGTCCTCGCCGACGGGGACGCCGTCGCGCAGGAGCTGCCGGGCCGGGTCCTCGACGTAGTGCACCCCGGTGGCGCGGGCGAGCAGCAGGATGGACATGATGAAGGTGATGGAGAGGGTGCCGAGCAGCAGGAGCGTCGTGGCGGCGTTGCGGCTCTTCGGCGGCCGGAACGCCGGGACGCCGTTGCTGATCGCCTCGACACCGGTGAGCGCCGCGGCGCCCGAGGCGAACGCGCGCATGACGAGGAAGGCCCCGGCCAGCCCCAGGAGCCCCTGCTCGTAGCCGGGCAGCGGCTGGATCTCCAGCGCGGCGCTCTCGGCCTGCGGGAGCGTCCCGGTGGCCCACCGCAGGGCCCCGACGACCGCCGTGAGGCCGACCGCGGCCATGAACAGGTACGTCGGTACGGCGAAGAACCGTCCCGACTCCTTCACGCCGCGCAGGTTGAGCACCATGAGGAGCGTCACCAGGGCCAGGGCGACCTGGACCTCGTACCCCCGCACCGCCGGGACGGCGGACGCCAGGTACTGGGCGCCGGCGCTGATCGACACCGCCACCGTCAGGACGTAGTCGACGAGCAGCGCGCTCGCGACGCCCAGACCGGCTCGCGGGCCCAGGTTGACCGTCGCGATCTCGTAGTCGCCCCCGCCGGACGGGTAGGCGCGGACGTTCTGCCGGTACGAGGCGATGACGACCGCCATGACGACGCCGACGGCCACGCCCACCCACGGCGAGACGGCCGTCGCGGCGAGCCCCGCGAACGCGAGCGTGAGCAGGACCTCGTCCGGGGCGTAGGCCACCGACGACAAGGCGTCCGAGGCGAACACCGGCAGGGCGATGCGCTTCGGCAGGAGCGTGTGCCTCAGGCGCTCGCTGTGGACCGGCCGGCCCAGCAGCAGACGCTTCGCGGCATCAGCGACGTCTGACACGGTGACCCACTCTAGGCCTGGGGTCGCGCCACGGCGGGACCACCGTCCCGGCCGCTCCCGCGGCGCGTCGACCGGCCCGGGGCCGTGCGGCGGGCGCAGGCCCCGCAGCGGAGTAGCGTGACGCATCGTGCACTTCGTCATCATGGGCTGCGGGCGCGTCGGCGCCACCCTCGCGCAGTCGCTGGAGTCCCGCGGCCACTCCGTCGCAGTGATCGACCAGAACCCCGACGCCTTCCGTCGGCTCGACGCCGGCTTCGGCGGCAACCGGGTGACCGGCCTGGGGTTCGACCGGGAGACGCTCCTGCAGGCGGGGGTGGAGGACGCCTTCGCCTTCGCCGCGGTCTCCGACGGCGACAACTCCAACATCCTCGCCGCTCGCGTCGCCCGGGAGACGTTCGGCGTCGACAACGTGGTGGCGCGGATCTACGACCCGCACCGGGCCGAGATCTACCAGCGCCTCGGCATCCCGACCGTCGCGACGGTCCGGTGGACGGCCGACCAGGTGCTGCGGCGGATGCTCCCGATGGGGGCCACGCACGAGTACCGGGACGCGTCCGGGCGGGTGGTCATCGCCCAGATCGACGTGCACCCGGCCTGGATCGGCACCCCGATCCCCCGCATCGAGGACCTCGTCGGTGCCCGCGTCGCCTTCCTGACCCGCTTCGGCGACGGGATGCTGCCGTCGGCGGAGACGGTCCTGCAGGAGCACGACCTCGTGCACGTCCTCGCGGCCGTCGAGGACGTGCCGCGCATCGAGCGGCTGCTCACCCACGCCCCCCGGCACAAGGAGGACTGATGCGCGTCGTCATCGCAGGCGCCGGGTCGGTCGGCCGATCCATCGCGCGGGAGCTCCTCGCCGCCGACCACGACGTGACGCTGGTGGACAAGCAGCCCTCGGCGATGCGCGTCGCCTCCGTCGCGGACGCGGAGTGGCTGCTCGCCGACGCGTGCGAGCTGTCGGCGCTGACGCAGGCACGGGTGGACGAGTGCGACGTCATCGTCGCCGCGACAGGGGACGACAAGGTGAACCTCGTCGTGTCCCTGCTCGCCAAGACGGAGTACGGCGTGCCGCGGACGGTCGCGCGGGTCAACAACCCCAAGAACGAGTGGATGTTCGACGAGGCCTGGGGCGTGGACGTCGCGGTGTCGACGCCGCGGATCATGACGGCGATGGTGGAGGAGGCCGTCGCCATCGGCGACCTGGTCAAGATCTTCACCTTCCACCAGTCCGGCGCCGACATCCTCGAGCTCACGCTGCCCGCGGAGTCGCCGCTCGAGGGCACCCGGGTGGGTCAGGTGGCGTGGCCCGCGGACACGGTCCTCGCCGCGCTGGTGCGCGACGGGCGGCCCCTCGCGCCGAGCGTGGACGACACGCTGGAAGCGGGCGACGAGCTGCTCATCGTGGCGGGGTCGGAGGCGGACCGGGACGCGCTGCAGCGCCTGCTCGTGGTCCGACCAGCAACCACGTGACCCACAGCACGAGCGCGAACAGCGGGACGCCCATGGCGAGCCGCGCCGTGCCCAGCCACCCGACGGCGTCCTCGCCCTGCAGGTAGAGCGGCAGCTGGACCGCGAGCCGGGCGGCGAACATGCCCGCCCAGAGCCACGTCGCGCCCAGGTACCGACGTCGGAGCACGGCTCGGCGGGGGTCCGTCCGCCAGGACATGTCCTCGCCGCGCAGCAGGCTGACCACGACGCCGACGACGGGCCAGCCGACCAGCGCCGAGACGGCCGTGCCGGTCAGCCAGGCGCCGTTGACCCACAGCCCCCAGGCGAAGAAGTCCTGGGCCTCGCCCGTGCGCGAGGCCCACAGCATGCCCACCACCACGCCGACGACGCCCGAGAACGCCTGGGTCGCCGGCGTGCGCTGCAGCAGCCGGACGACGACGGCCACGGCGGCGACCGCACCGGAGGCGACGAGCGAGGGCACGAGCTCCCGCGTGGCGAGGTACACGACGACGAAGACGAGCCCCGGCAGCACGGACTCCACCAGCCCGCGCACGCCGCCGATCGCCTCGACGAGGGAGAACTGCTCGCCCGCGAGCACCCGCACGCCCCGTCCGGCGCCCGGGACGGCGTCCGCCGGGGACGCGGGCTCGCCGCCGGGCACCTCGGGACGGTCGTCGGCTGCCACGGGACTCCTCGGTTCGTCGGGTGGGCGGTGCGGTCCGGGTCGTCCGACGCCGGGTGGGGCGTCACTGCTCGGCGTCGGCGACCAGCTCGTACCGCGGGTTGTACACCGTGGGCGAGCCGCCCTCCTCGCAGACCGTCCCCGTGACCCGCAGACGACGACCGGGACGCACGCCGGGGATCTCCCGCCGACCGAGCCACACGACGCGCAGGGACCCCGTCCCGTCGTAGAGCTCGGCCTCCAGGGCGGGCACCGTCTCCCGTGACCGGAGGGTCACGCTGCGCAGGACCCCCGCGACCGTCGTCCGGCGGCGGTCCTCGACCTGGGCGACCGGGCAGCACCCGGCGCGCTGGGCCCGGCGCCGCTCCTGCGACGCCTCGAACTCCGCGCGTGTGGCGGTCAGGCCCCGCAGCGCGCCCTGCACCCGACCCGGCATCAGCGTGTCTCCGTGATCTCCGGACCGCGGGTCAGGACGTCGGACCCGGCCTCCGGCACCTCGGGGACCTCGGCCGTGGAGCGGCCCGGCAGGACCAGCGGCAGCAGGTCCCGCGGCGCCCTCGCCTCGGACCCCCGCACGACGACGACATCCGCGAACACGCCCTCGAGCTCGGCTGCCGCCTCCTCGTCGGCCGCCGCGCGCCCGGTCAGGACACCGCGCAGGAACCATCGCGGGCCGTCGACGCCGATGAACCGGGCGGGCCGGTGCCCCGTCCGCCCTTCCTGGGTGCGGACGGGCACGCGGGCCAGGAGCTCCCGGCCGAACGGCCCGACGATGTCCTCGGCGGACCCGCCCTGCTTCGTCACGGACTCGGCGATCTCGCTGCGGATGTCGTCCCAGATGCCCTCGGTGCGGGGCGCGGCGAACACCTGCAGCTGCAGCGCGGAGCCGTGCAGGGAGATGGCGGCGGCGGTGACGAGCCGGGACGTCTTCTCGACCTCCATGCGCAGCTCCATGCCCTCGCGCCCCGGCAGCCAGAGCGGACCCAGGTCGACCCGCTTGCCGCGCTCCGGGACCTGGTCCACGTCCCAGGGGCCCCGTCCCTGGGACGCGCCGTCGTCGGGCTGCTCGTCCTGCAGGTCCGACGGCTCGCCGACGGCTGCCGCGCCCTCGTCCGGGACGGCATCCGTCTGCTTGTCTCGACGGAACAACCCCACGCGTCCAGCCTCTCGCCTCAGGGGACCACCTCGTGCGGCCCGTTCCCGACCCTAGACGCCCCGCGGGCGGGAGTCCCACCCGGCGGCGCACCACCTCACCCGGTCGGCGTGGCCCAGCCCCCGCTCGAGCCGTGGCCGTCCTCCCCCCGGTGGGACCCGGGGAGCCGTTCCGCCACGACGAAGCGCGCGCGTGCCACGGGCTGCACGACGAGCTGCGCCACACGGTCGCCGCGCCGCAGGCGGACGGGGGCGGACCGGTCCGTGTTGAGCAGCGTGACCATGATCTCCCCCCGGTAGCCCGCGTCCACCGTGCCCGGGGCGTTGAGCACGGTGACGCCGTGCCGAGCGGCGAGCCCGGAACGTGGGTGCACGAACGCCGCGTACCCGTCCGGCAGGGCGATCCGGACGCCGGTCGGCACGGTCCGACGCTCACCGGCCGCCAGCTCCACGTCCACCCGGGTGACCAGGTCGGCGCCGGCGTCGCCCGGGTGCGCGTACGCGGGGACCGGCAGGTCGTCCTCGACGAGGGTCAGGAGCACGTCGACGGGACGCGGGTCGTGCGGCACGCGACGACTCTAGTGCGCCCGGTGCGACACTGGTCCCATGACGACCGAGCACCCCCGCGCCGACGTCTCCTCCGGTCGCACCGTGTACGCCGAGCGGCTGCTGCCGGGCCCCCTCGGCTGGTCGTTCGTCCTCGGCTTCGCGGTGTTCGTCCTCGTCGCGCTCGTGCCGGTCGACCTCGTCGTCGCCCTCGTCGTGGCGTCCGCGACGCTCGTCGTCGGGATCGTCGTCGTGGCGGCCACCAGCCCCGTCGTCGCGGTGCGCGACGGCCGGCTGCACGCCGGGCGCGCCCGGATCCCGGTGAGCCTGCTCGGGCCCGGTCGGACGCTGGACCGCGACGAGGCGCGGGCGGCGCTCGGACCCGGTTCCGACGCGCGCCTCTTCGCCTGCTACCGGTCGTGGCTGCCCGGCGCCGTCCTGCTGCCCGTCGAGGACCCGCAGGACCCGACCCCGGCCTGGCTCGTCAGCTCCAGGTCAGCGCGCCGGCTGCTCGCGGCGATCGACGCCGCGCGCGGCAGCACTCAGGCGGCGCACTCGGAGCAGATCGGCTGACCGTTCCGCTCCCCGGCGAGCTGGCTGCGGTGGTGCACCAGGAAGCAGCTGGAGCACGTGAACTCGTCGGCCTGACGCGGCAGCACCCGGACCGACAGCTCCTCGCCGGACAGGTCGGCGCCCGGAAGCTCGAAGCCCTCGGCCGCCTCGGTCTCGTCCTCGTCGACGACCCCCGAGTTCTTGTCGGACCGGCGCGCCTGCAGCTCCTGGAGCGAGTCCTCGCTGAGGTCCTCGTCGGTCTTGCGCGGTGCGTCGTAGTCGGTTGCCATCAGGAGCTTCACTCTCCGGGGGTCGTGGGGCGTCGACGCGGGCGCCGACGTCGGTACATGCTCAATGCACGACGTCCGCCTCTTGTTCCCGCGTCCCTCGGCGTGGGGATTGTGCCCTATCCGTCCCGTGAGCGCACGCGCCGTGTCACCACGACGGCGCAGGGCGACGGGGCGGTCAGCCGTCGGAGTCCGCCTCGAGCTGCTCGAGCAGCTCGACGAGCACCTGTGCCGTCCCGGCCGGTCCCGCGACCGTCATCGCGGTGCCGGCCGGCTGTCCGCGCAGGCCCGTGACGAGGGCACCGGCCTCCTCGGCGACGACCTGGGCGGCGGCCAGGTCCCAGGGGTTCAGGCCGCGCTCGAAGTACACGTCCAGCTCGCCGGAGGCCACGAGGCACAGGTCCATCGCCGCGGACCCGATGCGGCGGATGTCACGCACCCGCGGGAGGACCTCGACCAGCACCCGGGCCTGGGCCGCCCGGCGGTCCGCGCGGTACCCGAACCCGGTGCCGCACAGGCTCTCGGCGAGCGGTCGCGCGTCGTTGACGCGAGCCGGACGGCCGTCGAGGTGCGCGCCGTGCCCGCGCGCCGCCGTCCAGGTGCGCCCGTCCGCCACCGCGTGCACGCAGCCGGCCAGCAGCGTCCACGCACCGGGCTCGGGGGTTCCCGCGACCGCCGCGACGGAGACCGCGTAGGCGGGGATCCCGTACAGGTAGTTGACGGTGCCGTCGATGGGGTCGAGCACCCAGGTGATGCCGCTCGTCCCCGCCTCCAGGCCGCCCTCCTCACCCAGGACGCCGTCGTCCGGCCGGGCCTCGGCGAGGAGGCGTCGCAGCTCGCGCTCCGCCGCGAGGTCCATCTGCGTCACGACGTCCACCGCGCTCGACTTCGTCGACTCCACCTGCACCGTCTCCGGACGGCCGTCGCGGATCAGCGCGCCGACGGCGCGCGCGGCCCGCTCGGCGAGGTCGCGCAGCGCCGCCGGGTCCACCGTGCCGCCTGCGCCGCCTGCGCCGCCGGGGGGCCCGCTCGGGTCGCTGGCGGGGACCGGCGAGGACGGGACGTCGGGGCGCTGGGGGTCCATCGGGCCATCCTGCCCGACCGCGGCACACCGGGCCGCCTCCCGGCGCCCCGCTGTCGGCAGTGGCAGGCTCTACCCGTGGGAGGAGGTGCCATGGGAGAGCTCACGCTCGTCGGGCTGCACGAGGACGGGGAGCACGTGCTCCTCGAGTCCCCGGACGGCCGACGCTTCCGACTGCCCATCGACGACGCCCTGCGCGCCGCGGTGCGGCGGGACCGGGCCCAGCTCGAGCAGGCCCGTGCCGAGCTGTCGGGGTCGCTGCCCCCGCGCGAGATCCAGGCGCGCATCCGCGCCGGGGCACGCGCGGAGGACGTGGCCGCCGACGCGGGCATGCCGGTCGAGCTCGTGCGCCGCTACGAGGGTCCGGTCCTCGCGGAGCGCGAGTTCGTCGTGGGCCAGGCACGAGCGACCCGGATCGGCCACGACCCCGGCGCGCCGGTGCTCGGCGACCTCGTCACCGACCGTCTGGCGACCCGCGGCGTCGGTGCGGCCGACCTCGCGTGGGACGCGTTCCGCCCGAGCAACGGCCGCTGGACGGTGGAGGTGTCGTTCTCCGTGGGCGGCTCGCCGCGCTCGGCGTGCTGGACCTTCGACGGGTCGGCGCGGACCGTGCGTGCCGAGGACGACGAGGCGCGGTGGCTGTCCGAGACGGACCTCGGCGACGCGCCGATCCCGCGGCGACACCTGGCGGCGGTCCGGGCCTCCGGCGAGGTCGACGTCGACGCGGCGCTGCGCCCGCTGCTCGCCTCGGTCGACCTCTCGCCGGCAGCCCCGGAGCCCGAGCCGGAGGACCCGATGCACGCCACCGCGGCCCTGCTGGACGACCTCACGGACCGCCGCGGGGTGCGGCAGCAGGTGGAGGTCACCGACGACGAGGACGACGACGAGGCCTTCGAGGGCTTCGGGCCCCAGCACGCCTTCGACTTCGACAACCCGGACCTCACCGTGCCCGCCGCGCACCCGCCCCACTCACGACCGGACCTGGCCGTGGACGCCCGTGTCCTCCCCATGCCCACCGGCTCCCGACCCGCCGGTGACGGCCCCGGCGGGTCGACGGGGGAAGACGCCACGGACGAGCCGGCGACGCCCGACGCGGAGGAGACCTCGGACGTCCCGCCCGGTCGGGGGGACCGGGCCACCGCGACGTCCAGCGAGGCGGGCGGGGACCGCGGCCCGGCGCCGCGCGCGCCCGGCGCCGCTCGGCCGCGGTCCAAGCGCGGACGGGCCAGCGTGCCGAGCTGGGACGAGATCGTCTTCGGAGCCAAGTCGGACTGACCGCGGTGGCCGGCGAGGCCGGCGCATCAGCCCGGCCGTGCGCCGTCCAGGGTGAAGGGCAGCGTCTCCGGCGCGGTGCTCGTCGCCCGGGCCGAGGCGACGGTCATCCGTCGCATGTGGTGGCGGCGGCACAGCACCTCGTAGCCGATCTCCGTCTGCGCGTCGGTGTCGCCGACGACGACCTGCTCGCCCTCCACCACCATGACACCGCGCACCGTGCGCGCGTTGTGCGTCGCGCGCGCGCCGCACCAGCACAGCGACATGACCTGGAGCACCTCGACGCGGTCCGCGAGCTCGATGAGCCGGGCCGAGCCGGGGAACAGCCGGGTGCGGAAGTCGGCCGTGATGCCGAAGGCGAAGACGTCGACGCCGAGCTCGTCGACGAGCGCGGCCAGCTGCTCCACCTGCTTCGGGGTGTAGAACTGCGCCTCGTCGCAGACGAGGTAGTCGACGCGCTCGCCGCGGCCGCGTCGGGAGACCACCTCGTCCCAGAAGTCCGTGGCGTCCGTGACCTCGACCGCGGGGTGCCGCAGGCCCAGGCGCGAGGACAGCATGTCCGCACCGGCACGGTCGTTGCGCGTGAAGATCACCCCACCGCGTCCGCGCGCGGCGTGGTTGTGGTCCAGCTGCAGGGCCAGCGTGGACTTGCCGCAGTCCATCGTCCCGCTGAAGAACACCAGCTCCGCCACCTGTCCGCCTCCCTCACGCCACCACGAGCAGGGGGATCTCCATCTCCCCCGCCGTCAACGACCCGTGCATCCCCCGCAGCAGCAGCGAGTGCGGCGTCTGCGTGCGCGAGTCGGCGATGCCACCGGTGCCGGTCGCGGCCACGACCACGTCCCCGAGCACGGGCTCCACGTGCGCGTCGACCTCGCCGAACAGACCCGCCGCGACCGCCTCCGACCGCTCCAGGACCACCGCGGCGTCCCCGAGCCGCTCGCGCCAGCGGTCCGCGACCGCGCCGGCCGCGCCGGGCACGGTGTGCACGTGCACCGCACGCGGCTCGCCGGCGACGACCTCGACGTCCCTGCGGAGCGCGGGCTCCGCGGCGACGTCGAGGAGACGAGCCGGGTCGACGTCGACCATGCCGTGGTCGGCGGTGATCATCAGGACGGTCCCGCCCGGCACCGAGCGGGCCAGCCGGCCCAGCTCCGCGTCCGCGGCAGCCAGCTCGTCGCCCCACTGGGCCGAGCGCCACCCCTGCTGGTGACCGACCTTGTCGACCTGGCCCCAGTAGAGGTAGACGAGCCCCGGCCCGGTGCGCAGCACGCGCAGCGTGGCGTCGACGCGCGCCTCCAGCGACTCGGCACCCAGGTACCGCGCGCCGTGCAGGGCGGCCTCGGTGAGGCCTGACCCGGCGAACGCAGCAGGACCGACGGAGTGCACCACGACGCCCTGCTCGGCGGCGTGGGCGAGCAGCGACGGACGGCGCTGCCAGCTGCGCGGCTCCCCGGCGCCCTGCCACGCGACGAGGTTCGCCAGCGCGCCGTCGACCGGGTTCCGCACGGTGTACCCCGCCAGACCCGTGCGGCCGGTGCCGTGGCCGGTGCCGAACAGCCCCATGGACGACGCCGTCGTCGAGGGGAAGCCGCACGTGAGGACACGCGCGTGCGGCAGGAGGCGCCGCAGGAACGGCGCGTGGCCCGCCCGCTCGGCGAGCATCCGGTGGCCCAGGCCGTCGACGAGCACGACGACGACCCGGTCCGCCGTCGGCACCCCCAGTCGCCGTCGTGCCTCCTCGGCGTCGCCGACCTCGGCGGGCGTCGGGGCGCCGAGGGCGCCCAGGGCGGCCGGGAGCACGCGGTCCAGGCACAGGCCCCCGTAGTCCGGCAGGACGAGGCCCGCCGCGTCCAGGACGTCGGCGGGCGCCCTCACGGGCGCCCCCGCACCGCCGCGGTCGCGGTCGAGAGCGCCCGGGCGAAGGCGACCGCCGCCCGCACGGCGTCCTTGCCCTCCGCGCGCGCCGAGATGCGGACGACGACGTCGTCCGGGGTGCTCGAGCCCGACAGCCCGTGGTCGGCGTCGCAGTCCGGGTCCCCGCAGGTGGCGGGCTCCAGGTCGATGCGCCGGACGCCGCCCCAGCCCAGCGCGAGGGTGAGCTCCGCCGGCGTCGCCCCGGCCCGGTGACGCTCGGGGACCGGCACCACATGGGTGAGGCCGACGGTCTGGACCTGCTCGAGCGGCACGGACTCGGTGGTCGCGGACGCGGACGCCGACGGGTGCACCGAGTCCGCCGGGTGGTCGTCGACGTGCGCGAGCACGAGCCGCGTCGGGGTCAGGACCAGGACGGTGACGTGCCGGCGGACCTCGGCGGCGTCGAACGTCGTCTCGGGGTGGACGAGGTGCGCGACGACGTCCTCCCCGCCGAGCGCGACGTCGAGCACGTCGGCGACCAGCTCCGGGTAGTAGCCGGCGATGTCCAGGGCGCTGCGGAGATCCTTCGTCGTGGGCACCGGCACATCCTCCCACCACGACGCGACCCCGCGGCCCGCGCGGCGACGTGTGTGGACGAGGGGCGGTCGGCGGCTGCCGCGCGACGTCCGGCCCCCGGCGCTCAGGTCGGCAGGACCCGGCGCCCGCTGTCCACGCGGTCCGTGCCGGCCAGCTGGACCTGCGCGCCCAGGACCGCGGCCCCCCGCTCCCCCACGACGACGGGATGCAGCTCCAGCTGGTGCACCTCGGGAAGGTCGTCCGCCAGCACGCTCACCCGCGCGAGGACGTCCTCCAGCGCCGCGACGTCGACCGGCGGCAGGCCGCGGTACCCGAACAGCCGCGGGCCGGCCCGCACGGCACGGATCATCTCCCGCACGTCGACGTCGGTGAGCGGGGCGATCCCGTGGCTCATGTCGCCCAGGAGGTCCACGGCGTCGCCGGCGAGCCCGAAGGACACGACGGGCCCGAAGCGCGGGTCCTCTCCCGAGCGGATCACGCACGCGGCGCCGGGGGCCGACATCCGCTGGACCTCGAAGGGACGGTCCGCCTCGCCGAACCCGCGCAGGTGCGTGCGCATCTGGTCCGTCGCCGCGACGAGCGACGCGGGGTCGGTGAGGTCCAGCCGCACGCCACCGAGGTCGATGCGGTGCCGCAGGTGACCGGCGGTGCTCTTGAGCGCCACCGGCCATCCCAGGCGGTCGGCCGCGGCGACCGCCTCGTCCGCGTCGCGCACGACGACCGTGGGCCACAGCTCGATCCCGTAGCAGCGCAGCAGCGCCGCGGCCTCCGGCTGCTCGAGCGTGAGGACACCGGGACCGGCGTCGCGCATGCGCTCCGCCACGAGGCGGCGCGCTCCGGCCGTGTCCACGCCCTCCAGCCGCAGCGGCCGACCGCGGTCCGCCGAGCGCCAGGCGCTGTAGCGGACGGCGGCGGCCAGCGCCAGGACGGCGTCCTCCGGTGCGGCGTACGCGGGGACGGTCCGCGGCACGCCGTCGGCGTCCTGCGCGGTGAGCTCCGGCGTGATGCCCCGCAGCCCGAGGATGCAGGCGACGGTCGCCGTGCCCGACGCCGCTGCCGCACGCGCGACCGCACGCGGGACGGCCGGGTCGGTCGCACCCACGGTGGGCACGTGCACGACGACGACGGCGTCGTGCGCGTCGTGGTCCGTGGCCAGCGCGGTGAGCTGTGCCTCGACCGCGGCGGGGTCGTCGCCGGGGACTGTCCAGCGGCCGCTGACCGTCAGACCGGCGGATGCGGCCGCCTCGGCCGCCAGCGCGGCGAGCGGTTCGGAGTCGGCGACGACGGCGACGCGGCGGCCCGCGGGCAGGGGCTGGTGCACGAGGAGCTGGGCGACGTCGAGGAGCTGGTGTTGGCTGTCCACCCGGATGACGCCGGACTGCCGCAGGAGCTCCTCCAGCGCCTGCCGGGGCACGCGTGTGAGCCGCACGGCGTGCCCGGCCGGGAGGACGTGGCCGGAGCGTCCGGCCGTCAGCACGACGACCGGCTTGGTCGCGGCCAGGCGCCGCGCCACCCGGGAGAACTTGCGCGGGTTGCCGATCGACTCGAGGTACAGGCCCACGACGTCCGTGGCGGGGTCGTCCGTCCAGAACTGCATGGCGTCGTTCCCGGAGACGTCCGCGCGGTTGCCCGAGGACAGGAACGTCGACACCCCGATGCGTCGCCGCCGTGCGGACTCCAGCAGCCCGACGGCGAGCGGCGCCGACTGGCACAGCAGCGCGAGACGCCCCGGCTCCGGCAGGTCCTGCGCGAGGGAGGCGTTGACCGTCCGGAAGGACCCGTCCTCGCCCGTGCCCTGCCGCACGAAGCCGAAGCTGGCCGGTCCGACCACGCGCATCCCGGCCGCGTGGGCGCTGCGCAGGAGGTCCCGCTGGAGGGCCAGGCCGTGCGGCCCGACCTCCGCGAACCCTCCGGACAGGACGACGACGCCGCGGGGCCGCAGCCTCGCGCAGCGCCGCACGACGTCCGCCGACGTGGCCGCGGGGACGGCGAGGACGAGGAGGTCGACCGCCGACGGCACCTCCTCCACCGTGGCGTACCTGTGGAGGTCGCCGGTGGCGTCCGCGATGTCGTCGTCCGGGACCGCCGGGTCGACCACGTGCACGACGGGACGTCGCCCGGGAGACCCGGAACCGACCAGGTGCCGGACGACCGCCGAGGCCAGTCGGCGCTCCCGGTCGCTGTCGTCCTCCCCCGCCACGACGACCAGGACGGAGGCGGGGTCCAGCAGCCCCCGCATGCTGCGGGCCTCGGCGCGGTGCTCGCGGTCCGCCATGACCTCGCGGGACCGCTCGGTGGGGTCGAGGTCGAAGGAGACGGTGAGGATGCCGTCGTCGAGGCGCTGGCTGACGGCGTAGCCCGCCTCGCGGAAGACCGCGATCATCTGCGCGTTCTGCGGCAGCACCTCGGCGGTGAACCGCGCGAGGCCGCGCTCACGCGCCGCCACGGCGAGGTGCTCGAGCAGCACCGAGCCGAGGCCGCGGCCGTGGTGGTCGTCCGCCACGTTGAACGCGACCTCGGCGCTGCGCGTGTCCACGCGGTCGTACCGGGCGACGGCGATGATGCGCTCCGCGTCCGCCTCGCCGGCGATCGCCACGAGCGCGACCCGGTCGCGGTGGTCGACCTGCGTGAACCGCCGCAGGTCGGACTCAGGGAGGCGCTCCAGCGGCGCGAAGAACCGGAAGTACGTGGACCGCTCCGACTGCCGGACGTGGAACTGCTGGAGCGCCGCGGCGTCGGACGGCACGATCGGGCGCACGTGGGCGGTCCCGCCGTCGCGCAGGACGACGTCCGCCTCCCAGTGCTGCGGGTAGGCCACCACCCCGTCGACCGTCACCCGACCAGGCTAGATGTTCCGCCCGGTGCCCCGGTCGCCGACGGGCACCGCGTGCGGACGTCCGCCACGGGCACGGCACGGCCGTCGGTCGCAGCGCGCCTGCACGGCGCGCGACGCCGGAGCGGCGACAATGGGGGCGCACGCCGCGAGACCCGTCCCACCCGAGGAGCACCCGCACCGATGGCCCGCCGCACGACCGGCCCGACGCAGCCCGTCGAACCCGTCGAGGAGCGCATCGTCGACATCGACGTCGCCGCCGAGATGGAGGGCTCGTTCCTCGAGTACGCCTACTCGGTCATCTACTCGCGCGCCCTCCCGGACGCCCGGGACGGCCTCAAGCCGGTGCAGCGGCGGATCCTCTTCCAGATGGCCGACATGGGCCTGCGCCCTGACCGCGGCCACGTGAAGTCGGCGCGCGTCGTCGGCGAGGTCATGGGCAAGCTCCACCCGCACGGTGACGCCGCGATCTACGACGCGCTCGTGCGCATGGCGCAGCCGTTCTCGCTCCGGCTGCCGCTCGTCGACGGCCACGGCAACTTCGGCTCCCTCGACGACGGCCCGGCCGCGGCCCGCTACACCGAGGCCCGTCTGGCGCCCGCCGCCATGGCCATGGTCACGGACCTCGACGAGGACACCGTCGACTTCGTCCCCAACTACGACAACAAGCTCACCCAGCCCGCCGTCCTCCCCGCCTCGATCCCGAACCTCCTGGTGAACGGCGCGTCCGGGATCGCCGTCGGCATGGCGACGAACATGCCGCCGCACAACCTCGTCGAGGTCGTCGCGGCGGCGCGGCACCTCGTCGACCACCCCGACGCGACGGTGGACGACCTCATGCGGTTCGTGCCGGGGCCGGACCTGCCCAGCGGCGGGAAGATCGTCGGGCTGGACGGCGTCCGTGACGCGTACCGCACGGGCCGCGGGTCCTTCCGCACGCGCGCGACCGCGCGGTTCGAGAACGTCACCGCTCGCCGCAAGGGGATCGTCGTCACCGAGCTGCCGTACACGGTCGGCCCGGAGAAGGTCATCGAGAAGATCAAGGAGGGCGTCCAGGCCAAGAAGCTCTCCGGGATCTCCGACGTCATCGACCTCACGGACCGCGAGAACGGCCTCCGCCTCGTCATCGAGGTCAAGACGGGTTTCAACCCCGACGCGGTGCTCGAGCAGCTCTACCGCTACACGCCGATGGAGGACTCCTTCGGCATCAACAACGTCGCGCTCGTCGACGGTCAGCCGCGCACCCTCGGCCTGCGGGAGCTGCTCGTCGTGTGGGTGGACCACCGGCTGGAGGTCGTGCGGCGCCGCTCGGCCCACCGCCTCCGCCGGCGGCAGGAGCGACTGCACCTCGTCGAGGGCCTCCTGGTGGCGATCGTCGACATCGACGAGGTCATCCAGGTCATCCGCACGTCGGACACGGCCGAGGTCGCCCGCGGCCGGCTCATGGGCGTGTTCGACCTGTCGGAGCCGCAGGCCGAGTACATCCTCGAGCTGCGCCTCCGCCGCCTGACGAAGTTCTCCCGCCTCGAGCTGGAGAAGGAGGCCGACGAGCTGCGCGCGGAGATCGCGGCGCTGGAGGAGATCCTCGGTGACGACCGCCGGCTCCGAGGCGTCGTGAGCGCCGAGATGGCCGCCGTCGCGCAGACGTTCGGCACCCCGCGCCGGACGATCCTCCTGGAGTCGGCCGGCGGGACGGCGACGACGTCCTCCGCCGCGGCCCCGCTGGAGGTGCTCGACGAGCCGTGCTGGGCGCTGCTGTCCGGGACCGGCCTGCTGGCGCGCACCTCCGGGGAGGGCACGCCGGCGCGGACCGGCCGCCGGTCGCAGCACGACGTCGTCGTCTCGCGCGTGCGCACCACCGCCCGGGCCGACGTCGGGGCGGTCACCAGCCGCGGGCGCGTGGTCCGGATGAGCATGCTCGACCTGCCCGCCGTGCCCCCGACCGACGGCCCGCCGTCGCTGTCCGGCGGGGTCCCCGTCTCGGAGGTCGTGGACCTGCCGTCCGGCGAGCGCGTGCTCGCCCTCGTGGCCCTCGACGCCGACGCCCCGACGCTCGCACTCGGCACGGCCGCGGGCACCGTCAAGCGGGTCGCTGCCGAGGCGGCACCCGGCAGGGACGCCTGGGACGTCATCGGGCTGCGCGACGGGGACGAGGTCGTCGGTGCGTGCACGGTCGACGACGACGACGAGCTCGTGCTCATGACGACCGACGCGCAGCTCCTGCACTTCCCCGCCTCGGCGGTCCGACCGCAGGGCCGTCCCGCGGGCGGCATGGCCGGGGTCAAGGTGGCGCCCGGGCAGCGGGTCGTCTTCTTCGGCGCGGTGCCCACAGCCGACGGCGCCGACCCCGCCGATGGCCTCGACCCCGCGGTGGTGGTCACCGTCGCCGGTGCGTCGGACGCCCTGCCCGGCACGCAGGCGGGGACTGCGAAGGTGACGCCGTTCGCCCTCTACCCCGCCAAGGGCCGCGCGACCGGCGGCGTCCGGGCGCACCGGTTCCTGCGCGGTGAGGACGCGCTCCTGCACGCCTGGGTCGGACCCGGCCCCGCGCGCGCCACGGGCTCGGCAGGGCAGGCGGTGGACCTGCCGGCGCCGGTCGACCGCCGCGACGGCTCGGGCACACCGCTGGCCGCGCCGGTCCACGCCCTCGGCTGAGGACCGTCGCGGCTCAGATCTCGACGCTGTAGAGCACCTCGCCGGACACGCGCTCGTAGCCGAGCCGCTCGTAGAGCGTGTGGGCGCCGCTGGGGTTCGCCGTGTCGACGCTCAGCGCCGCGTACTGCATCCCGTCCTCGCGGTACGCGCGCATGGCGGCGGCGAGGAGGGTGACGGCGATGCCGCGACCCCGGTAGGCGGGCCGGACGCCGAGGAGGTCCGTGTAGCCGCAGCTGTACCCGAGCACGGGCCAGTCCTGCTCGTACCGGCCGGACAGGAGGTAGGCCGCGACCGTGGGCGGGGTCGACGACGACGCGTCGTCGCCGCCGGACGGGTCGAGGACGACGAAGCTCCACGACGGCACGAAGCCGCTCTGGTGGTTCCGCCAGGTCTCCGGCGTCTGCGGCTCCGTGCCCCAGTGGTCGAGGAACGCCTCGTTGTGCGCCAGCCGGACCGCGTCGTCCAGCTCCTCCGTCCACGGCACGACCTGCAGGCCGGCGGGTGCCGGAGCGGGCGGGACCGGGTCAGCGAGGTCACGCCGCATCTGCGTGTACCAGCGGATGGGGCTGAAGCCGGCGGCCGCGTACAGGCGCCGCTGGTCCCGCTGGTGCTCGTCGACGTAGACAGCCAGCCGCCCCGGGACGTCCTTGCCGCTCGCGGCGAGCATCTGCCGACCGCGGCCCTCCATCCAGGCGAGGATCGCCGGGCCGACGCCCCGGCTGCGCCACGCAGGGTGCACGCCGCCGCGCAGGAACGCGCGCACGGTGCGCTCGTCGCCGGGACGCACCTCGACCATCGCGTACGCGCGCAGTGCGCCGTCGGCGTCGACGCCCGCGAGGGTGTCCGTCGAGAGGTCCTTCCATGCGCCCTCGAGCATCTCCCGGGCACCGGCGGCCGAGGTGCGCGAGATGTTGTCGTCGGCGTCCTCGATGGTCGCCAGCAGGACGTGCAGCGCGTCGGCGTCGGCGAGCGTCAGGGGGCGCCACACCAGCTCCAGGTGACCGGGCGGGAGCTCCACGACGGCGGGGGCGTCCGCGCGGACGGCCAGCCCGCCGGGCCCGGGACGGGCTCCGCCGGCCTCTGCGGGGTACGGGTCGTTCACGGCACCACCGTAGAGGTCCGGGGGCACGCGGCCGACCCGGAGGCCGTGCGAGCGGCGCGGCCGGGCACGGTGGGGAGACCTTGCGGCGCGCGGACGGCGGACCTGGCCCCGGCCGACGCCGGGCTCGGCGGGCGACGAGCCGTCAGGCGTCGATCCGCGCTCGGTCGAGCTGGGCGGCACCCGCCACGATGAAGTCGCGTCGCGGTGCGACCTCCGACCCCATGAGCAGCTCGAAGACGCGCTCGGCCGACGCGGCGTCCTGTGCCGTGACCCGCCGCAGCGTGCGGTGGCGCGGGTCCATGGTCGTCTCCGCGAGCTGGTCGGCGTCCATCTCGCCGAGGCCCTTGTAGCGCTGGATGTCGTCCTTGTAGCGCCGACCGGCCTTCTGCAGCCGCTTGAGCGTGGTGGCCAGCTCCGCCTCGGAGTACGTGTACACGTACTCGTTCTTGCGTGCGCCGGCGCCGACCACCTCGACCCGGTGCAGCGGCGGCACCGCGGCGTAGACGCGGCCGGCGTCCACCAACGGGCGCATGTACCGGAAGAAGAGCGTGAGCAGCAGCGTGCGGATGTGCGCGCCGTCGACGTCCGCGTCGGTCATCAGCACGATCTTCCCGTAGCGCGCGGCGTCGAGGTCGAAGCTGCGCCCCGACCCGGCGCCGATCACCTGGATGATGGCGGCGCACTCCGCGTTGCGGAGCATGTCGCTGATCGAGGCCTTCTGGACGTTGAGGATCTTGCCGCGGATCGGCAGGAGCGCCTGGAAGTCGGAGTTGCGGGCCAGCTTCGCCGTCCCGAGCGCGCTGTCGCCCTCGACGATGAACAGCTCGCTGCGATCGACGTCGTCGCTGCGGCAGTCCGCGAGCTTGGCCGGCAGGGCCGACGTCTCCAGCGCGTTCTTGCGCCGGGAGATCTCCTTCTGCTTGCGGGCCGACAGCCGGGCGCGCATCTCGGCGACGATCTTGTCGAGCAGGAGCGAGGACTGCGCCTTGTGGTCGCGCTTGCTCGAGGTGAGCAGCGCCGTGAGCTCCTTCTCGACCACCTTCGCGACGATGCCGCGCACCGGTCCCGTGCCGAGCACCTCCTTGGTCTGGCCCTCGAACTGCGGCTCGGACAGGCGCACGGTGAGGACGGCGGTGAGCCCCGCCATGACGTCGTCCTTCTCCAGGCGTTCGCTCGAGTCCTTCGAGGAGACCTTGAGGCGGCGGGAGTTCAGCTCGACGGCCTTGCGGAGGGTCTTGAGCAGGCTCTGCTCGAAGCCGGCGAGGTGGGTGCCGCCCTTGGGGGTGGAGATGATGTTGACGAACGTGCGCAGCTCGGTCTCGTACCCGGTCCCCCAGCGCAGCGCGACGTCGACCTCGCACTCGCGCTCGACCTCCTGGGACATGAGGTGGCCACGGTCGTCGAGCACGGGCACGGTCTCGACGAAGGTGCCGGAACCCGTCAGCCGCCACGTGTCGGTCACCGCCGGGTCGGGCGCCAGGAAGTCGACGAAGTCCACGGCACCGCCGTGGTGCACGAACGTCTCCTCGTGCGGCCCGTCGGCGCCGGGCGTGCCGGGCAGACCTCGCTCGTCGCGGACCGTGACGGTGAGCCCGGGCACGAGGAACGTCGTCTGCCGGGCACGCGAGACGAGCTCGTCGTAGGAGAAGACCGCCGACTTCGGGAAGACCTGACGGTCCGCCCAGTAGCGCACCCGCGTGCCCGTGCGGGCTCGGGGCACCTTGCCGGTCACGGTCAGCTCGGAGGCGTCGACGAAAGGAGTGAAGGCAGCGTCGGGATCCGGGCGCCCGCGGTCGGCGTACAGGCCGGGCTCGCCGCGGTGGAACGTCATGCGGTGCGTCCGGCCGTTGCGGTCCACCTCGACGTCCAGCCGCGCGCTCAGCGCGTTGACGACGCTCGCGCCCACCCCGTGCAGACCGCCGGACGCGGCGTACGAGCCGCCGCCGAACTTGCCCCCGGCGTGGAGCTTGGTGAACACGACCTCGACGCCGGAGAGCCCCGTCTTCGGCTCCACGTCCACGGGGATGCCGCGGCCGTCGTCACGGACCTCGACCGAGCTGTCGGCGTGCAGCACGACGTCGATCCGGTCGCAGTGCCCGCCCAGGGCCTCGTCGACGGAGTTGTCGATGATCTCCCACAGGCAGTGCATGAGCCCGCGCGAGTCGGTCGTCCCGATGTACATGCCCGGGCGCTTGCGCACCGCCTCCAGGCCCTCGAGGACCGACAGGTGGCGTGCGGTGTAGCTCGACTCCGACAGCGTGCTCGTCACGTCCCCGAGGGTAGACGGTCCCTCCGACACCGCCGCCGCGACGTGCCGCCCGTCCGACGAGCGGCTGCGCGCTCCCGCCGGGACGGCCACCCGGACGCCCCTCTCCGGCTGCTGAGCGAGGGAGCCGCGGGCTACGCGGTCAGCGAACCCCGCCCTCCCCGTGAGGCCGGGGGGCGCAACGGATGCTTTCATGTTCACGTGACGACGACGACGAGATCCCCGCTGACAGCGGCCGACCGCTGCGACCGCTGCGGTGCGCAGGCCTACGTCCGTGTGGTGCTGCCCACGGGCGAGCTGCTCTTCTGCGCCCACCACGCGCGCCGGCACGCCTCGGCCTTCGCCGAGGTTGCCGTCGACATCCAGGACGAGACCGACCGCCTCCTCGAGGAGCACGGCGCTCCGGCTCGCTGAGCCACCACGATCCCCGCAGGGCCCGACCGGCACCGTCCGGTCGGGCCCTGCGCCGTGTCCGGTGAGGCCGCCCAGCACGAGGAGGCGCGACGTGCAAGAGTTCGTCAGCCCACCGCAACCGCGGCGCCCGCGACCGAGAGCTCGCTGACGCCTGGACCGAGGAGTGCCCATGGATCTCGTCGAGGGGCTCGTCGCGCTCGGCGTGCTGGTCGGGCTCGTCGGGATCGTCGTCCCCGTCCTGCCGGGATCCATCATCATCGCGGTGTCCGTGCTGCTGTGGGCCCTCGACCGTGGCACCCCGGGCGCCTGGGGCGTGCTGGCCGCCGTCGTCGTGCTGCTGGCGGCGGGCAACCTGGCGACCTACGTCATCACCGGTCGGCGGGTCGCCGCGTCGGGCGTGCCCCGACGGACGCTCGTCCTCGCCGGCCTGGCCGGCATCGTCGGGTTCTTCGTCATCCCGGTGATCGGGCTGTTCCTCTTCTTCGCCGGCGGACTGTTCCTCGCCGAGTACGCACGCCTGCGCGACGCGGAGGCGGCTCGCAGCTCCGCGTTCCTGGCGCTGCGCGCGACGGCGCTCGGCCTGCTCGTCGAGCTGGCGCTGGCGCTGACCGCAGCCGCCACGTGGCTCGTGGCGGTGCTCGCCGGGGTCGGCGGCTGATCCGACGGTCCGCAGGAGGGCGCGCCGGGACGGCGGGCCCTGCGTCAGCCGTGCGTCAGCCGTCGAGCCGACCGCGGGGACCGGCCCATCGGTCCGACCGGCGACCGCCGGACGCGCCGCCGAGCTCCGCCGCCCGTCGTGCGAGGGCACGCCGGTCTAGCACCACCGTCGTCACGCCACCCGCGACACCGAGCACGGTGAGGGCCACGAGCCAGCCGTCTACGCCGCCGTCGCGGACGCCGAGGGCGGCCACCAGCGCGGCGCCCGCGAGGGCCAGACCGAGCAGGGTCCAGCCGGTGGAGCGACGGGACACGACGCTCAGTCGAGGTAGTCGCGGAGGACCTGCGAGCGGCTCGGGTGCCGCAGCTTCGACATCGTCTTGGACTCGATCTGGCGGATCCGCTCACGCGTGACCCCGTAGACCTTCCCGATCTCGTCGAGCGTCTTGGGCTGGCCGTCCGTCAGGCCGAAGCGCATGGAGACGACGCCGGCCTCGCGCTCGGAGAGCGTGTCGAGCACCTGGTGCAGCTGCTCCTGCAGGAGCGTGAAGCTCACCGCGTCGGCCGGCACGATCGCCTCGGAGTCCTCGATGAGGTCACCGAACTCGCTGTCGCCGTCCTCACCGAGCGGCGTGTGCAGGGAGATGGGCTCGCGGCCGTACTTCTGGACCTCGACGACCTTCTCCGGGGTCATGTCGAGCTCCTTGGCGAGCTCCTCCGGCGTGGGCTCCCGCCCGAGGTCCTGGAGCATCTGCCGCTGCACCCGGGCGAGCTTGTTGATCACCTCGACCATGTGCACGGGGATGCGGATCGTCCGCGCCTGGTCCGCCATGGCGCGCGTGATGGCCTGACGGATCCACCAGGTCGCGTAGGTCGAGAACTTGTAGCCCTTGGTGTAGTCGAACTTCTCGACCGCACGGATGAGGCCGAGGTTGCCCTCCTGGATGAGGTCCAGGAACAGCATCCCGCGACCGGTGTAGCGCTTGGCGAGGGACACGACGAGCCGCAGGTTCGCCTCGAGCAGGTGGTTCTTCGCCCGACGGCCGTCCTGCGCGATCCACTCGAGCTCGCGGCGGAGCTTGGGCTCGAGGTTGGTGGCCGCCGCGAGCTTCTCCTCCGCGAACAGGCCGGCCTCGATGCGCTTGGCGAGCTCGACCTCCTGCTCGGCGTTGAGGAGCGCGACCTTGCCGATCTGCTTGAGGTAGTCCTTCACCGGGTCCGCGGTCGCACCGGCGGTGACGACCTGCTGCGCGGGCGCGTCGTCGTCGTCGGCGTCGGAGTACGTGAACCCGGTGTCCTCGTCCTCCGGCTTCGCCGGCGCCGCGGCAGCGGGCTGCACCTCGGCGTCGTCCTCGGTCGCCGTCTCGTCCTCCTCGACGACGACCGGCGTGTCGGCGTCCGCGTCGACCTCCTCCGCACCCGCGACCTCGGCGATGTCGGGCTCGACGTCGTCCAGGTCGGCGTCCTCCTCCGTCTCCGCGGGCTCGGCGGCGTCCTTCGCCTGGGCCTTGCCCTGCGCGGCTCCGGCCTTCGCCGCGGCGCGGGGCGCGCTCGTCGCGCCTGCCGTCTTGGCGGCGGCTGCCGTGCCCGCCGCCTTGGGGCGCCTCGTGGCCTTCTTGACGGTGACCTCCTCGCCCTCGGGCGCCTTCACCGTCGTGGCACTCGCGCGCCGGGTCGCCGCAGCGGCGACGGCCGGCCGCGCCGTCGGCTCGCCGACCGCGATGCCGGCGTCCTGCAACCCGCGCAGCACCGCCTTCAGCCGCGCGGGAGCCACCTGTGCGGACTCGCACGCCACGCGCAGCGACTCCGCGTCGACGGAGCCGTGCGTACGGCCGAGACGGACGAGGTCCTGCAGGGCAGGGCTCTCGAACTCGCGCGGGAGGGCAGGACGGGAAGTCTGGGAGGGCAAGAGAGAACCTTTCGGCGCACCAGGGCTCGGAGGGAAGGTCCGGGGTCGAGGAACCATTGTAACGTCCGGGTCCCTCACGGGCGTGCGTGCGACGAGCCGTACCAGGGCGGGCGTGGCCGGTTCACCCGCGCCGCGGGTCAGGGGGTGCTCGGCTTGACGGCGAGCACCGGGCACGGGGCGTCGAGCAGGATGCGCTGCGCGTTGGAGCCCAGGATGAGCTTGCCGACGGGGCTGCGCCGGCGCAGCCCGATGACGATGAGCTCGGCCGACTGGTCGACGGCGGCACCGATGATGTCGTCGGCCACGTCGCGGCCCCGCGCCGTCTGGCGCACGTCGAACGGCACCCCCGAACGGGTGAGGCGTTCGCGGACCTCCTCGACGTGCTGCTCGAGGTCCGTGGGCTCGGAGCCGAAGCGCTGCCCGCGCTCGCTCAGGACGACCACGAGGTCGACCCCCCGGCGCTGGGCCTCCGTCAGTGCCGCCTCGAGGGCGGCGTTGCCCTCCGGCGTGGCGACGTAACCGACCACGACGCTCATCGGTCCTCCTCGTACGGCGGCTGCAGCGACGTGGCGACGCTACCGGATCGCTCAGCCCCCCGGTCCACCGATGGTCCTGCTCGTTCAGTGCCGGGGTGCGGCCAGCCACCCCGGCGGCATCCCGTGGCCGAGCGCCTCCTCGACGAGCAGGGCCAGGCGGTACGACGGGTCGTCCTGGAGGGCCCGCTCGAGCAGGACCCCGGCGCGGGCGCCGTCCCCCTTCCACCACGCGAGGACCGCCAGGAGGGTCGGCGCCCCCGGATGGCCGGGCCGGTGCGCCCGTACGGCCCGCAGGAGCCGCTCCGCCGCACCGACGGTCGCCTCCTGCGGGGGCACGCCGCAGGACGGGTCGACGACGCGCTGCAGCGCCGCGCCGACCTCCTCGCCGGCGTCCCCGGCCACGAGCCGGTCGGGCAGGCGCCCGGTGCCGGGGACGAGGAGGAGGAGGACGGCGTCCCGCACCAGGACGTCCTCCAGCCCTGCCGCGAGCCGCCCGAGCACCGGCGGCGCCGGCAGGGCCACGCCGTCGTCCCGCCCGTCCGGGTCCTGCCCGCCGTCGTCGGCGGACAGCTCCTCCAGCACGGCGCGCCACAGGTCCAACGACGCCTGGCGCCAGCGGTGCAGCGCGTCGGGCTCCGTGCAGGCGGACCGCCGGTCGGTCCACCGGACCGCCGCCCGCCGGGCGGAGCGCCGGTCCCGGCTCACGGCGGCGCCGACCTCACCGAGGTCATCCCGACGCTGCGCGACCGACGCCCCGCGCAGCACCATCTCCGCGCTGACGGCAGCCGCCTCGAGCTCCTCGAGGGAGCGCCCACCGGGCGGGCAGCACGCCTGGTCCTCGCAGCCCAGGCCGTACCAGCCCTGCGGACCGACCACCCACACCGACGGCTCGCCGAGGAGGTGCTCCGACGCCTCCGTGAGGTGGGCGCGCGCGGCTCTGCCGATCGCCGCGTCCGCGCCCCGGAGGTCCAGCCCGCTGTAGACGACCAGCACGACGCCTGCCGCGCCGTCGCCCACCAGGTGGCGCACGAGGGAGCGCGCCAGGACGGGCCCGTGCTCGGGCTGGGTGAGCGCGTCCAGGTCGACGCGGGCCACGAGCCCCACGCGCGACCGGTGGGCGCGGATGCTCACGACGACGGCGCTCTCGCGCGGGTGGAAGCCCAGCCGGAACGGGATGAGTGCGAGGAGCTCACGCGGTTCACGGGTGCGGATCGTGGTGGTCATGACCCGATACGACTACGGCGCTCCCCCGCGCGGCCGGGCCGCCCCAGCAGCCTGTGGACGCGCGTCGCGCCCCCGCGCTGTGGACGGGGCGGCACGACACCCCCCTCGTCGACGCGCGCCCGGCGCGACGTGCGGTTTCACCCGGGTGACGCCCTCGGACCGGGGCCTCCCCCACCGCTACCGTGGACGCATGGCCGGCACGGGTCGCGGCGACGCGCAGCAGCGGTGGCACGCTACGTGCCCGGCTCGCGGGCGGGCACGGTCGGCGTTGGCCGTCGTCCTGCTCGCCTCCGTCGTGACCGGTTGCGGCACGGCGGGGACCGGCACCTCCGTCGAGGGACGCCCGGCAGAGACGACGGGTGCCGGCGCCGACGCCGGGGACGTCCTCAGCGCGCCGGACGGCGCCGGCGCGCGGTCGGGCGCCGGGTCCGCCGGCGCCGCGGCGGACGCCGTGGAGCCCGGCATCGGGCCCTCCCGCGTCGGCGAGCTCGTCGAGGACTTCCCCGTGGACCTCCTGCCCGTCCCCGACGACGCCGTCCTGCTCGTCACCTCCGCGGTCCCCGTCGGCGGCTCCGCCGCGCGAGAGGTGTCGCTCAACCTGCGCACCCAGATGTCCGTCGGCGCGGTGGTGCGCCTCTACCGCGGCGCGCTGACGGACGCGGGCTTCGTCGAGGTGACACCGCCGACGGACGCCTCCGGCCCGACCGCCGACGCCACCTTCACGCGGTCCGGCGGCGACGAGGTGGTGACGATCGGGGTGCTCGACGTCGACGGCGCACGCACGCTCACGCTCGGTGGCCGCGTGCGCGCGGGCGGGGACGGCTGAGACCCCCGCACCGTCGCCCCCGGACGACGGTCGGCTGAGGGAGGCGGCGTCCTAGGGTGGAGGACGTGACCGCCGCCTCCTCCGCACCGACCGATCTCGAGGACGTCCGCTCGGACGTGGCCGCTGCCCTCGCCGAGCACCTCGACGACCTCGCCGCGGAGCTGGAGTCGTACGGCACGGCCGCTGCGGACCTGGTGGCAGCGATGGGGGCGATGCTCGAGGGCGGGAAGCGTCTGCGCCCGGCCTTCTGCTACTGGTCGTGGCGAGCCCACGGCGGCGCGGACGCGGCGGCGCGCGGGACCGGGGCCGACCGTCGTGCGGTGCTCCGGGTGGGAGCCGCGCTGGAGCTGTTCCAGGCCGCGGCGCTGTTCCACGACGACGTCATGGACGGCTCGGACACGCGCCGGGGGCGGCCCTCCGCGCACCGGCACTTCGAGACCGCCCACCGGGACGCCGGCTGGTCCGGCCCCGCCGCTGCCTTCGGGGAGGCCGCCGCGATCCTGCTGGGCGACCTCGCTCTCGTGGCGAGCGAACGGGAGCTGGCGGCTGCCCTCGCCGCCACCCCGGCCGGCGTCGCCGGGACGGCACGTGCCGTCTTCGACCGGATGCGCACCGAGGTCACCGTCGGGCAGTACCTCGACGTGCTGGGCCAGGCGCTGCCGTGGGGCGACGGCCACGAGGAGGAGGCGCGTGCGCGGGCCGTGGCCCGGGCGAAGAGCGCCCGCTACAGCGTCGAGCACCCGCTGGTCCTGGGCGCCGTGCTGGCGGGCGCAGCCCATGACGCGGTCGAGCGCTGCCGTCGCGTGGGGCTGGCGCTGGGCGAGGCCTTCCAGCTCCGCGACGACGTGCTGGGCGTCTTCGGGGACCCCGCGGCGACCGGCAAGCCGGCCGGCGACGACCTGCGGGAGGGCAAGCGGACGGTCCTGGTCGCCCGCGCCGTGCAGCTCGCCGCGGCGGAGGACCGCGCGCTGCTGACCGCGCACCTCGGCCGCCGCGACCTCACCCCGGACGACGTCGAGCGGCTGCGGGACGTCCTGCGCCGCAGCGGTGGGCTGGACGCCGTCGAGGCGATGATCGACGGCCTGGCGGGGCCGGCCCTGCAGTCGCTCGCGGACGCGCCACTCGAGGAACCCGGCCGGGCGATGCTCGTCCGCCTGGGCGAGGCGGCGGTGGACCGGCGCGCCTGACCGGCGACCCGCCTCTGCGGCGGAGGCCGGTCCGTCAGAGAGCCTCGGCCTGCGCCCGACGCCGCACCTCGGTCTTGTGGCCGGCGGCGAGCGCCTCGACCGGCGTCGACGGGCGTACCGGACCCGTGCCCAGCCCCCGGAGGGACTCGTCCGGCGTGAAGAGCCACCGGATGGCCGCCTCGTCGGAGAACCCCGCGTCGGCGAGGAGCGTCAGCGTGCCGGGCAGGGCAGGCACGACGTGCCAGCCGGCGTCCGGCGACGGCGCCAGGAAACCGGCGGGGACGCTGACCACGCCGCGCTCGCCCCGGCGCAGCGCGAGGAGGGAACGGTCCTCCACCAGCCGGCGCACGGCGCCCACGTCACGGCCGATCCTCTCGGCGACGTCGGGAAGGGTCAGCCACTCGCCCACCAGGGCGTCCAGGTCGCTCACGCTGTCAGCGTACGCACGCCCGGCACCGAACGCGGACCGCGGGGCATCGCCCGAGGGCACGCCCGCCGGGACCTCGGCGACGGGGACGACGAGGCACAGCAGGCGCACGCGGGTGAAGGACGCCGCATGCCCTTTCCCACGCTCGTGGTGTCGGCTACGGTCCTCTACTGTCACATCAGTCACACGAGCACCATCAGTCACAGCTCTTACAGGACGGACCCATGCGACCCACCGCCACGCGCGTCACCAGCCCGACCGTCCGACGCCGTACCGCCGGGACCGGGGGTCTGGGCCTCGCGCTCGCCGTGGCCAGCGTCGCGCAGGGCGCCTCGCCGGCCGCCGCCGAGGAGTACACCGTCCGTCCCGGTGACACGGTGAGCCACATCGCGCTGCGTACGAGCACGACGGTGCGCGACATCGTCGCCGCCAACGGACTGGACGCCCGGGCCGCCGTGCGCGCCGGTCAGCGCCTCGTCATCCCCTCCACCGCGCCGACGGCGCCCGCCCCGTCAGCCACGCCCGCAGCGACAGGCGGTACGCACCGCGTCGCCACCGGCGAGACGGTCTCGGGGATCGCCGCGCGGTACGGCACCAGCGTGGCCGCGATCGTCTCCGCGAACGCGCTGGACTCCCGGGCCTTCATCCGCGCCGGCCAGACCCTCACCATCCCCGGCGCCGCCGGCGCGCCTGCCCCCGCCGCCGTACCTGCTTCGGTGGTCGCGACGACGGCGTCGCACCGCGTCGCCTCGGGAGAGACCGTGTCCGGCATCGCCGCGCGCTACGGCACGACCGTGGCCGCGATCGCGTCCGCCAACGGCCTCGACGCGCGCGCCTTCATCCGCGCCGGTCAGACCCTGACCATCCCCGGCGCCGCCGGACCCGCACCCGTCGCGGCGCCCGCCGCGGCACCCGCGCCCGCAGTCACGGCGTCGCACCGTGTCGCCTCCGGCGAGACCGTCTCGGGGATCGCCGTCCGGTACGGCACCACCGTCGCCGCCCTCGTCGCGGCGAACGGGCTGGACGCCCGCGCGACGATCCGCGCAGGGCAGACGCTCGCCGTCCCGTCGTCGGTCGCGCCCGCCGCCCCGGCGACGCTCGTGGGCAACACCTTCGCCGGACGCACGTACCCCGAGGCCACGGTCGCGTCCGCGAACCAGAACAAGGCGTCGCTGCTCGCCGCCGGCGTCCCGAGCAAGGCCGAGATGCAGTCCCTCGTCGTCGCGACGGCACGCCAGATGGGAGTCGACCCGGCGCTGGCGCAGGCGATCGCCTACCAGGAGTCCGGCTTCAACCAGTCGGCGGTCTCGCCGGCCAACGCCATCGGCACCATGCAGGTCATCCCGTCCTCCGGCGAGTGGGCCTCGCAGATGGTGGGACGCCCGCTGAACCTCCTGCACCCCCAGGACAACGTCGTCGCAGGCGTGGCGATCCTGCGCCAGCTCGTCCGGACGGCACCGGACCTGCCCACCGCCATCGCCGGCTACTACCAGGGCCTGGCCGGCGTGCAGCGGAACGGCATGTACCCGGACACCCGCCGGTACGTGGCGAGCATCCAGACGCTCATGACACGGTTCGGCTGAGCGCCCGCCTCCCCGGGGCGGCCGGGGCGCGCACGTACACTGCGGCCGTGGCAGCGACTCTCACGGACCCGCTCATCGGCCAGGTGGTCGACGGGCGCTACGAGGTGCTGTCACGCGTCGCGCGAGGTGGCATGGCCACCGTCTACCGGGCGCTGGACCGGCGGCTGGAGCGCGAGGTCGCGCTCAAGATCATGCACCCGCACCTCGCCGACGGGGCGTCGGGCTCGGACTTCGTGGCCCGCTTCCGTCGCGAGGCCCGCGCGGCGGCACGGCTCACGCATCCCGGCGTCGTGGGGGTCTACGACCAGGGCGTGGACGGCGAGACGAGCTACCTGACCATGGAGTTCGTCGACGGCACCAGTCTGCGCCGGCGGCTGACCGAGACAGGGCCGCTCGGCGTCGGCGAGGCGCTCGCGACCGCGGAGGCCGTCCTCGACGCCCTCGCCGTGGCACACCGCTCCGGCGTCGTCCACCGTGACGTGAAGCCGGAGAACGTGCTGCTCGCCACGGACGGACGTGTCAAGGTCGTGGACTTCGGGCTCGCCCGGGCCCTCACCGACGCGAGCCACACCAGCACCGGCACCGTGCTCGGAACCGTCGCGTACCTGGCCCCGGAGCTGGTGACGCAGGGCACCAGCGACGCCCGCACGGACGTCTACGCGATGGGCATCCTCCTCTTCGAGATGCTCACCGGCCGCCAGCCGTTCACCGGCACCACCCCCATCCAGGTGGCCTACCAGCACGTCAACAGCGACGTGCCGCCACCCTCGGACCTCGTGGACTGGCTGCCGGCAGAGGTCGACGAGCTCGTGCAGTGCCTCGCGGCGCGGCCGGCCGACGAACGCCCCGCGGAGGCCGGCGCCGCCCTCGCACTCGTCCGCCGCTGCCGGGCGGCGCTGGACGAGGGCACCCTCGCCCGCCGCGCCGATGCCCCCGCCGGCGTCGTCGTCCGGGCCGACCGCACCGACGGCGGCGACCGTGCGGACGTCACGGACGGGGACCCCGACGAGACCACGGTGCTCCGCGCAGACCCGCGAGGTCGTGCCTCGCAGGGGCAGGGAGGCACCGTCGCCCTACCCGTGGCGGCGGTGCGCGCCGCGGCCCTCCCCCAGCAGGCCGGTGCACCGGACGACGCCTCGAGCCGTTCCGACGACCCCGCGCTGCGCCGGTGGCGGCACCGGGTCGCCGCCGTCCTCGCTCTCATCGCCGTCGGTGCGGTCCTCGGTCTGGCGGGGATCTGGTACGCCACAGCAGGGCCGGGCGCCTACACGTCCGTGCCCGGCGGGCTCGTGGGGGCCGACCGGACGGCCGCCGAGGAGGTGCTCTCCGCAGCAGGCCTCGGCGTGTCCGAGGTGACCGAGGTGTTCGACCCGCAGGCGCCCGCGCAGAGCGTGGTCGCCGTGGAGCCTGGCGAGGGGGCACGGATCCCCAAGGCCGGCGACGTGGCGCTGACCGTCTCCAAGGGACCGGACCTGCGGGTCGTGCCCGAGGGCCTCGTCGGGGCGTCCGTCGAGGACGCCGTCGCGGCGCTCGAGGGCGTGGGCCTGGTCGGCGTGGAGACCGAGCGTGCGTACGACGACGCGGCGCCGGTCGGGACCGTGCTGACCGCCGCCGCCGAGCCCGGCGCCACCCTGGCGGTCGGGTCGGAGGTCGGCCTCCTGGTCTCGGACGGGCCGGAGCCGGTGACGATCCTCTCCGTGGTCGGCGTCGAGGCCGGCGCCGCCCGTCAGCAGCTCGAGGCGGACGGCCTCGTCGTCGCGGAGAGCACCGGGTTCAGCGAGCAGCACGCCGCAGGCGTCGTCATGGCTCAGGACCCCGCTCCCGGGACGGCCGCGGTCCGGACCGACACGGTGACCATCACGGTGTCCCAGGGTCCGCCGCTCGTGGAGGTGCCGGATCTCGTGGGCCAGCAGTTCGCCGACGCCCGGGCGGCGCTCGAGCGCCTCGGCTTCGCGGTCGTCCGCGAGGACGTGCTCGGCGGCTTCTTCGGCACCGTCCGCAGCCAGGACGCCGCTCCCGGCTCCACGTTGCCCAAGGGCTCGACGATCACCCTCGCCGTCGTCTGACCCTCGTCCGGGGCCGGCGGCGAGGTGGGTCACCCACCCCGCCGCCGGCGTGCCTCAGGAGCCGCGGATCATCTCGGCGACGAGGAAGGCCATCTCGAGCGACTGCTGGTGGTTCAGGCGCGGGTCGACGAGCGTCTCGTAGCGCCGGGCGAGCCCGTCGTCGTCGATCGCCTCGCTGCCGCCCAGCACCTCGGTGACGTCGTCACCGGTGAGCTCGACGTGCAGGCCGCCGGGCACGGAGCCGACCGACCGGTGCGCCTCGAAGAAGCCACGGACCTCGTCGAGGACGTCGTCGAAGCGGCGGGTCTTGAAACCGCTCGCGGACGTGATCGTGTTGCCGTGCATGGGGTCGCTCACCCAGGTGACCGGGCGCCCGGACGCGGTGACCTTCTCCAGGAGGGGCGGCAGCGTGTCGCGGATCCGGCTCGCCCCCATGCGGGTGATGAAGGTGAGCCGGCCCGGGACGTCGTTCGGGTTGAGCCGGTCCATGAGGGCCAGTGCGTCGTCCGCGGTCGTCGTCGGGCCCAGCTTCACCCCGACCGGGTTGCGCACCCGCGACAGGAAGTCGACGTGGGCGCCGTCGATCTGGCGCGTCCGCTCGCCGATCCACAGGAAGTGGGCCGAGCAGTCGTACGGCGTCCCCGTCCGTGAGTCGATCCGGGTGAGGGGGCGCTCGTAGTCCAGGAGCAGCGCCTCGTGACTGGCGAAGAACTCGACCGTGCGCAGGGCGTCGAAGTCGGCCCCGCAGGCCGCCATGAAGCGCATCGCGCGGTCGATGTCCCCCGCGACCTCCTCGTAGCGGGCGTACGCCGGGTTGGCCGTGAACCCGCGGTTCCACTCGTGCACCCTGCGCAGGTCCGCGAAGCCACCCGTGGTGAACGCGCGGATGAGGTTCAACGTGGCCGCCGAGCGGTGGTACGCCTCGACGAGCCGACGGGGGTCCGGCACCCGCTCCGCGGGCGTGAAGGCGTACGCGTTGACGGCGTCGCCCCGGTAGGCGGGCAGCGTGACCCCGTCACGTGTCTCGTCGTCGCTGCTGCGCGGCTTGGCGTACTGCCCCGCCATCCGGCCCATCTTGATGACCGGCAGGCTGCCGCCGTACGTGAGCACGACCGCCATCTGCAGGATCGTCTTGATCTTGTTGCGGATGTTGTCCGCCGTCGCCTCGGCGAAGGTCTCGGCGCAGTCCCCGCCCTGGAGGAGGAACGCCTCGCCTCGACCCGCTGCACCGAGGTGGGCCGTGAGGACGTCGGCCTCTCCGGCGAACACCAGGGGCGGCAGGGAGGCCAGCTCGCCGGACACGCGCCCGACGGCGTCCGCGTCCGGCCAGGTGGGCTGGTGCCGCCGCGGCAGCTCCCGCCAGGCGTCCAGCCCGGCCACGACGGCGGCGTCGGCGACCGCGCTCACGGCGTGCCCGCCGGCACGAGCGGCTGGCCCAGACCCTCCAGCAGCGCGACGAACCACGGCTGGCTGACGTCGAACGCCTTGCCGCCGGCGATGCGGGGGAAGGCGATCGCCTTGAGCCGGTCGTCGTCCTCCTCGTCGTGGCCGATGACCCCGGACTCGGCCCGCAGCGCGCACTCGACGGCGAGGTCCGTCATGGTCTTGATGAGGCGGAGGTCCTCGGCGTTCGGCGCCGCGGCGCGCGAGTAGTACCCCGACTTCTGGACCATGACCTTCTCCGCGCCCAGCTTGTCCGCGAACTGCTGCGCGAACCACTGCCCGGGGTTGATGGTGTCCAGCTTGACGTGGCCGAACGGGTCGCGCTCGACGGTCTCGCCCGCGGCCTCGAGCTGCGCCACGATCTCGTGCATGCCCGCGCCCTCGGAGAGGAAGATGTTGACGTTGCCCTGCTCATCCATGATCGTGCGCAGGCGGGCGGCCTCCGCGTCGATGTCGAGCGCCAGCTCGGGCACGAAGACGGCGTGCACGTCCCAGCGCTCGCGCGTCAGCCCGATCGAGGGCACCCACTCCTGACGGTCGAGCCACTTCCGGTACTCCGCGGCCGCAGCGGCCGTGAGCCAGCCGCAGTGCCGACCCATGACCTCGTGGACGATGAGCATCCGCGGCCCGGAACGGTGCTCGCCGATGACGTTCACCGCGAAGCCCGCGGCCTCCTCGGCGGCGGTCCAGGCACCCAGCGACTGCTTGATCGGCACCACGTCGTTGTCGATCGTCTTGGGCAGCCCGACGACCGTCAGCTCGTAGCCGTTCTCGTGGAGGTAGGCCGCGAGGTCCGCCGCGGTGGTGTTCGTGTCGTCACCACCGATGGTGTGGAGCACGTCCACGCCGTCCGCCTTGAGCTGCTCCGCGGCGACGTGGAGCGGGTCCTGGCCCTCCTGGACCAGGCCGCGCTTGACGCAGTCCTTGGCGTTGGTGAGCTTGACCCGGGAGTTGCCGATCGGGCTGCCGCCGAAGCGGTGCAGGACGCCGGCCTTCGCACGCGCCTCGTCGTCCACGACGACCTTGTCGCCGCGCAGGAGCCCGTGGTACCCGTGCTGATAGGCGATGATCTCAATCTCGGGCGCGATCTCCGTGTACCGCTCGATCAGGCCACCCACGGCGGACGACAGGCAGGGGGCGAAGCCTCCGGCGGTCAGCAGGGCGACACGACGAACCGACATGGGGAAGCACCTTCCGTTGATGCTGCTGATCAGCACACCGAGGCCGGACGAGGCCGGGACGCCGGGACCAGGACGGTCGGTCCAGGCCGGCTGCGGCACGGGCGGCGCACGCCCACCCGAGACGCTCGACCGGCACGGCCGCCCGCACGCCGTCGTCCGATGTGGCAGGTCACCTGGCGGTGACGCTCGTCATCCTACTGACGGTGCATCGGGACCCGGCGGGGGGCCCGGAACCTGGACGTCGGGCGCGCGGCGCCCGCCCGGGGCGGAGGGACCGCCCGAGCCCGGCCCGACCTCGTCGGGACGGTGCCCCGCCGCGATCCGGGCCTTGGCGGTCGCTGCGTACATGTCGACGTACTCCTGCCCGGACAGGCTCATGAGCGCGTACATGATCTCGTCCGTGACCGACCGCAGGATGAACCGGTCGTTCTCCATGCCCTTGTACCGGCTGAAGTCCAGCGGCTCCCCGATGACGACGCCGATCTGCATCGGGCTCGGGATGACCTGGCCGATCGGCTGCGCGACGTCGGTGCCGATCATGGCGACGGGGATCACGGGGACGCCCGCCTCGAGGGCGAGGCGGGCGACGCCGGTCTTGCCGCGGTACAGGCGGCCGTCCGGGCTGCGCGTGCCCTCGGGGTAGATGCCGAAGAGGTTGCCCGACCGCAGGACCTCCAGCCCCGTACGCAGCGCCGCCTCGCTCGCCTTGCCGCCGCCCCGGTCGACCGGGATCGTCCCGACGCCGCGGAAGAAGCCGGCCTTGAGGCGGCCCTTGACCCCCGTGCCGGTGAAGTACTCGGACTTGCCGATGAACCGGATCTTGCGGGAGAGGACGAGCGGGAGCACGAAGGAGTCGATGACCGCGAGGTGGTTGCTCGCCAGGATCGCCCCGCCCTCGGCGGGGACGTTCGACGCCCCGCGCACCCAGGGACGGAACATCCCGCGCAGCAGCGGGCCGGCGAGGACCCGCTTCATCACCCAGTAGAACAACGCGCCGTCCCCTCCGCTGCGTCGATGCGGTCGAGGTCCGCCCGACGTCGTGTCGACTCTAGAGTGCTGTGCATGGCCGTTCGTCCGCACGACCCCGACGGCGAGCCCGACGACGGCGCGCACGACGAGGAGCAGGGTACGGCCCGGGACGCCGACGTGGACCGTGAGTGGCTCGAGATCGTGGCCCGCCTGCGGAGCGACGCGGACACACCCCCGTCGGCGCCCCGCGCGGCCGCACCGGACCGGGCCGCCGGGCCGGAGGACGAGGGCCCGGCGACGTCCGGGCCCGGGTCCCCCGGGCAGGTGTCGCCGCGACCCCCTGCCGCCGGCGGGTCGGCGACCCCGCCGCCTCCCGCCGCGGGCGGGTCGGCGGTCAGGCCCCCCGGCGCGGCGTCGCCCACGGACCCGCGCGCGTGGTCCCTCGACCCGGAGGTCGAGGAGCGGGAGACCCATTTCCAGCCCCCGGACCCGGGCCCTGTGCTCGGGGGCGACCCGCTCCTGACGATGGCGTGGGGCGCCGTCGTCGGCGCGCCGCTGCTCTTCCTGCTGTCGGTGACCTTCTGGCGGTCGGCGCCGACCGTGCTTCTCCAGGTGGCCGCGGTGCTGTTCGTGGCCGGGCTCGGCGTGCTGCTGTGGCGCATGCCGCACCGTCGCGACGACGACGACGGCCCCGGGGCCGTCGTCTGAGGCGCACGTCCCCAGACCGGGGACGCTGACTCCGGGAGGACGACGTCAGAGGCGCGCGAGGTCCGCGGCTCCCACGATCCCCGCCTCGTTCCCCATCGACGCGAGCTCGATCCGCGCCTCCGGGTGGTAGCCCCGGGCGGACAGGTGCGTCGCGAAGGCGTCCCGCGCCGGGGCGACGAGGAGGTCCCCCGCCTCCCCCACGCCGCCGCCGATGACGACGAGCGCGGGGTCCAGGAGGGCGGCGACGCTCGCCGACCCGGCACCGATCCATCTGCCGAGGTCCGCGAGCAGCGCGATCGCCAGGGGGTCGCCCTCCTGGGCGGCGAGCGTCACGGACGGCCCGCTCACCCGCGCCGGGTCGCCACCGGCGAGCTGGAGGAGGCGGGCGGCGCGCTCCGGCTGCGTCGCCGCGACCGCCCTGGCCTCGCGCACGAGGGCGGAGCCGGACGCGTACTGCTCCCAGCAGCCGCGTTGACCGCAGCCGCACAGGTGGCCCTCCGGCACCACGCGCACGTGGCCGACCTCGGCGGCCACGCCCCACGCCCCTCGGACGAGCCGGCCGTCGACGACCACGGCGCCGCCGAGGCCCGTGCCGACGGTCAGCATGAGCATGTCATCCACGTCCCGGCCCACCCCGAACCGGAACTCGGCCCAGCCGGCCGCGTTGGCGTCGTTCTCCACCACGATCTTCAGCTCGGGGCGGTCGAGGATGGCCGCGACCCGCTCGCGCAGGGGGTACGCGCGCCAGGCGACGTTGGGCCCGAACAGCGCCGTGCGGCGGTCCGAGCTCATGAAGCCGGCGGCCGCGATGCCGAGGGCGCCCACCGGGTGCTGCCCGGACAGCTCCAGGAACAGGTCCGCGACCGCGCGGTCGATCTCCGCCGGATCCCCGGCCACGGTGTCGCGCTTGGCCTGCGCGAGGATCACGCCGTCCTCGTCGACCACGCCCGCGGCGATCTTCGTCCCGCCGATGTCCACACCGATCGTGTCCATGCCCGTCCTCGTACCCGGTCTCCTGGCGAGTGCTTCGCCGCACGAGGAGGCTACCGACCGGCGGGGGCGCGCACGCAGGACGACCGGTGCGTGGCGCCCGACCGGACGCCCCGCGCACGACGGGCGCCCCCGAGCGGCTCTGACGTGGGAAGGTGTCCTCAGAGCGAGCCCCGGGCCCTCCTGCGTCCCGACCTCGCCAGTCGGTAGGGTTCGCCCCACCATCCACCTGCCACTGGAGTCAGCATGGACGAGTTCCGTACACCCCTCCTCGTCGAGGTCGACCCCGCCGAGAACCTCAACACCCTCCTCGCCGCGCGCGTCGCCGGCCAGGGCGACGGGCCGATGATGGAACGCAAGGGCGGTCTGGGCGCGGTGTGGACACCCGTCAGCGCACGGGAGTTCGACCGCGAGGTCGTCGCCGTGGCGAAGGGCCTCGTGGCCAAGGGCATCGAGCCCGGGCAGTCCGTCGGCATCATGAGCCGGACCCGGTACGAGTGGACCCTCCTGGACTTCGCGATCTGGGCGGCCGGCGGCGTCACGGTCCCGATCTACGAGACCTCCTCAGCCGAGCAGGTCCAGTGGATCGTCACCGACGCGAGCGTCCGTCTGCTCGTCGTCGAGTCGGCCGCGCACGCCGCGGTCGTCGACGACGCTCGGCCCAGCGCACCGGACCTCGGGGAGGTCCTCGTCCTCGACCACGACGGCGTCCAGCAGCTGGTGGAGGCAGGGCGCGCGGTCCCGGACGAGGAGATCGCGCGCCGACGCGCCCTGGCGAACCTCGACGACCTCGCCACGATCATCTACACCTCCGGGACGACGGGTCGGCCGAAGGGCGTGGAGCTCACCCACGGCAACTTCGTCATCCTCACGAAGAACGCGGTGGCCAAGCTCGGCAAGGAGGTCTGCCCGCCCGGCTCCCGCACGCTGCTGTTCATGCCGCTCGCGCACGTCTTCGCGCGGTTCATCGAGGTGCTCGTCGTCGCGGCCGGCGCCACGCTGGGGCACAGCCCCGACACCAAGACCCTCGTGGCGGACCTCGGCGAGTTCCGACCGACCTTCATCCTCTCGGTGCCGCGCGTCTTCGAGAAGGTCTACAACTCCTCCGAGCAGAAGGCTGCGGCCGGCGGCAAGCGGGCCATCTTCCAGCGTGCCGCGAAGACGGCGATCGTCTATTCGCGGGCCCTGGACGAGCCGAAGGGCCCCAGCCCGTGGCTGCGGCTGCAGCACAAGGTCGCGGACGTGCTGGTGCTGTCGAAGATCCGCAAGGCGCTCGGCGGAGAGGCCGAGTGGGCGATCTCCGGAGGAGCCCCGCTCGGCGAGCGTCTCGGCCACTTCTACCGCGGCGTCGGCCTCAAGGTCCTCGAGGGCTACGGCCTCACCGAGACGACGGCGCCCACCACGGTGAACCTGCCCGACGCGACCAAGATCGGGTCGGTCGGTCCCCCGCTCCCCGGTGCGGCGGTACGCGTGGCGGACGACGGCGAGATCCTCATGACCGGTCCGCACGTCTTCGGGCGCTACCACAACAACGCCGACGCGACGGTGGAGGCCTTCGACGGTGAGTGGTTCCGCAGCGGCGACCTCGGGTCGCTCGACACGGACGGCTTCCTGCGGATCACGGGCCGCAAGAAGGAGATCATCGTCACCGCGGCGGGCAAGAACGTCGCGCCCGCCGTGCTCGAGGACCGGCTCCGCGGTCACCCGCTCGTGAGCCAGGTCGTCGTCGTCGGGGACCAGAAGCCGTTCATCGGCGCGCTGATCACGCTGGACGCCGAGGCCCTGCCCGGGTGGCTGTCGACGCACGACCTGCCCGAGATGGACGTCGTTGCAGCGGGACGGCACCCCCAGGTCCGCGCCGCGCTGGACCGTGCCGTGGAGCGCACCAACCAGGCGGTGTCGCGTGCGGAGTCGATCCGCAAGTACGCGGTGCTCGACACCGACTTCACGATCGAGAACGACTACCTCACGCCGTCGATGAAGGTGAAGCGCTCGCTCGTCCTCAAGGACTTCGCGGGCGAGGTGGAGGCGCTGTACACGGGCAACGGGTCGGAGTCCCGCGACTGAGCACGTCCGGCGCGCGCGGCCCCGACCGATGGGGCCGCGCGCGTCGCGCTGTGCCCGGAGCAGGGGCGCCGAGCCTCACAGACCGGTCGCGAGCCGCAGCGGGGGGACGAGCCCCGAGCCGGCCAGCACGGCGATCGCGCCCTGCTCCGCCAGGTCGAGCTCGACGGCCACGCTGGGGCGGACGGGGATCGTCAGGAAGGTGACGACGCAGTCGCTGCAGGCGTCACCGCGGGCAGTGCAGGAGTCACAGTCGATCATCATGACCCGCACGCTAGGTCCGACCACCGACACGAGCGTGTCCGCCGTCCGGTGTCGGTGGCGCGTCCTACCGTCTGCGCCATGGCGACAGCAGCACCGGTGCAGCCGACCTTCGACACCTTCGACGCAGGGGTCACCCCGCTGCGTGAGGTGACCTTCGTCGTCGTCGACCTGGAGACGACCGGGGGCAGCCCGCAGACGTGCGGCATCACGGAGATCGGCGCCGTGCGCGTCCGAGGTGGCGAGGTGCTCGGCGAGCTGCAGACGCTCGTGGACCCCGGCACGCCGGTGCCCGCCACCATCGCCGCGCTCACCGGCATCACGACGTCCATGGTCCGCGGGGCACCGACGATCGCGGAGGTCCTGCCGTCGTTCCTCGAGTTCGCCCGCGGCGCGGTGCTCGTCGCGCACAACGCGCCGTTCGACATGGGGTTCCTGCGCGCCGCGGCCGCTGCGCACGGGCACGCGTGGCCCGACGCCCGGGTCGTCGACACGGTGGCCCTCGCCCGCCGGGCGCTCACCCGCGACGAGGTCCCCAACAACAAGCTGTCGACGCTCGCCGCGTACTTCCGCGCCGCCGTCACGCCCGTCCACCGCGCGCTGGACGACGCGCGCGCCACGGTGGACGTCCTGCACGGGCTCCTGGACCGGCTCGGGGCGCTCGGCGTCACCACGCTCGAGGACCTGGCCACCGCAGCGGACCCGGTGCCGGCCGCTCGTCGGCAGCGGCGGCACCTGGCCGACGGGCTGCCCGACGCGCCCGGCGTCTACCAGTTCGTCGACGGACGGGGCGAGGTGCTCTACGTCGGGACCTCGACCAGCATCCGCACCCGCGTCCGGTCGTACTTCACGGCAGCGGAGTCGCGTCGCCGCATGACCGAGATGGTCATGCTGGCGGAGCGGGTCGACCCCGTGGTGTGCGGCACGGTCCTGGAGGCGCGCGTGCGGGAGCTGCGGCTCATCGCCGAGCACAGCCCGAGGTACAACCGACGCTCCCGCTTCCCGGAACGGCAGCCGTGGGTGCGCCTGACCGTCGAGCCGTTCCCCCGCCTGTCGGTGGTCCGGGACCTCGGCGGCCCGGACCGCACCGAGGGTGCCACGCACATCGGCCCCTTCGGCTCCCGCGCCGTGGCGCAGCTCGCGGTGGACGCGCTGCACGCCGCGTTCGCCTTGCGTCAGTGCACCGGCAGGCTGCCTGCCACGCCGTCGCCGCGAGCCTCCGCGTGCGCGCTGGCGGGCATGGGGCGCTGCGGCGCGCCGTGCACCGGCGCGCAGGGCACAGCCGGCTACGCCCTCGTCGCCGACAGCGTCCGGACGGCCATGGTCGCGGACCCGGAGCAGGTGGTCGACGCCCACGCCCGCCGGATCGCCGTCCTTGCCCTGGAGGAGCGGTTCGAGGAGGCCGCGGCGGTCCGGGACCGCCTGGAGGCGTTCCTGCGCGGCGCCGCGCGTGCGCAGCGCTCGCGTCGCCTCGCCGCGGTCCCCCAGCTGGTGGCGGCACGCCGGACCGACGCCGGGGGCTGGGAGGTCGTCGTCGTGCGGCACGGTCGCCTGTGCGCGACGGCGACGACGCCGCCACGCACGGACCCGCGCGCGACCATCGACGCGCTCGTCGCGACGGCCGAGGAGGTGGAGCCGCCGGTCCTGCCGGCAGGCCGCGGCCACCCGGAGGAGGTGGACCTCGTGCTCGCCTGGCTCGAGCAGGACGGTGTCCGGCTCGTCGAGGTCGGTGAGGGCTGGGCGTGCCCTGTCCGCGGGGCGGAGGCCTACCGCGTCCCGGGCACCTCGCCGGCCGTCGTGGCGGTCACCGTGGGGAGGTCGTCGGACGCCGCGGTGCCCGTCACGGCATGATGAGTGCCACGACCACCAGGAGGAACGTCATGATCACCGCCATCGTCCTCATCGACACCGACCCGGCGCGCATCCCCGAGATCGCCGCCCAGGTCGCCGAGATCGCGGGCGTCAGCGAGGTCTACTCCGTGACGGGCGAGGTGGACCTCGTCGCCATGGTGCGCGTCCGCGAGCACGAGAAGCTCGCCGACGTCATCGCGGACAGCATCAGCAAGGTCGACGGCGTCCTGCGCACCCAGACGTACATCGCGTTCCGTGCCTACTCCGAGCACGACCTGGAGGAGGCGTTCGACCTGGGTCTGGGCGACTGAGGGGACACCCGGCCCAGGGCAGGGCGCGGCTCAGGCGTTCGAGGCCGAGACCCACCGCTCCAGCACCGCTGCCGCTCCCCCGTCGTCGACGGCGGCCGCGGCCGTGGCCAGGCCCGCCCGGAGGCGCTCGACGAGGCCGCCCTCGCCGGCTCCCGGCGTCGAGCCCTCCGCGACGAGCGCCGCGGCGGCGTTGAGGAGCACCGTCTCGCGCACCGGCCCCGGCTCCCCCTCGAGGAGCCGCCGGACCACGTCCGCGTTGTGCTCCGGGGACCCTCCGCGCAGGTCCTCCACCGCGATGGCCGTGAGACCGAGGTCGGCGGCCGGGTCGAGCACGTGCTCCTCGACCTGCCCGTCACGGACCCACCACACGTGCGCGGGTCCCGTGGCGGCGAGCTCGTCGAGCCCGCCGTGCCCCCGGAAGACCAGCGCCGAGGTGCCGCGCTCCGCCAGCACGCCGGCCATGAGCACCGCCATCCGGGCGTCCGGCACGCCCAGCGCCGCCGCAGCCGGCTGAGCGGGGTTCGTCAGGGGGCCGAGGATGTTGAACGCCGTCGGGACGCCGAGCTCGCGTCGCGTCGGCGCGGCGTGGCGCATCGCCGGGTGGAAGACCTGGGCGAAGCAGAAGGTGATGCCCACCTCGCTCGCCAGCTCCGCGACGCGCTGCGGCGGGTGGTCGAGCCGCAGACCCAGCGCCTCGAGGACGTCGGCCGTGCCGCTCGACGACGAGGCCGCGCGACCTCCGTGCTTGACGACACGCACGCCGGCCCCCGCGACGACCAGGGCGGCCATCGTGGAGATGTTGACCGTGTGGTGCATGTCGCCGCCCGTGCCGACGATGTCGACCGCCCGGCCCGGCACCTCGATGCGGTGCGCGTGCGCCAGCATCTCGTCGACGAGGCCGCTGACCTCGTCCACCGTCTCCCCCTTGGCCCGGAGCGCCACCAGGAACGCGGCGAGCTGCACCGGCGACGCCTCGCCGGCCATCACCTGCCCCATGGCCCACGCGGCGTCCTCGGCAGCGAGGTCCTCACGGGCGAGGAGCCGCGCGAGCAGGCCGCTCCACGACCGGTCCGCGCCGGACATCACACCGCGTGCGAGCCGCGCAGGACCCCTGCGACCGCGTCCTGCACGACGATCGGGTCCAGCGGCCGCGAGACGACCGCGTCCGCGCCCGTCCACGAGGCGAGCCAGGCGTCCTGCGGGCGGCCGATGAGCAGCAGCACGGGCGGGCAGCGGAAGATCTCGTCCTTGAGCTGGCGGCACAGGCCCATGCCGCCGTTCTTCGCGGCCTCCCCGTCGAGAATCAGCAGGTCCAGGCCGCCGGCGTCGACCGTGGAGATGGCGACCTCGGCCGTCGCCACCTCGACCCACTCGATCGGCGGCAGGTCACGGGCGACCCGGCGACCGACGGCCAGGCGGACGGCCTCCCGGGTGCCGGCGTGGGAGCTGTAGAGCAGCACACGCAGGGCCGCCGGAGCCGTGCCGGCGTCCTGGTCCCACTCGTCGTGCACGTCCGTCGTGGCCATCCTCGCCTCACTCGTTCTCGACCGATGCGGTGGGCCGCCCCACCAGCGCCTCATCTTGGCACGGACGGGGACCGCAGGACCGCAGGGGGCGACCGCCCCGGGGCAGGCGGCGGCGCCCGTCCGCGAACCGCTCCGGCGCCGTGCGACCTGCGGTCCGGACGCCGGCAGCCGCGACGTGGCGGGGCGCGCCGGGAGGCCCTGAGCCGGTACTGAGACCGCCGGGACGCGCGGTCGGGCCCTTGGTCCCACTCGGCACGCTCGTCCGCCATAATGACGGGGTGTCAACTACGACGGCTGCGATCTCCGCCCCACCGCACCTGAGCGTCAACCGGCCCAACCCGGTGTCGGTCGGCACCATCGTGTGGCTCGCGAGCGAGCTGATGTTCTTCGCGGGCCTGTTCGCGATGTACTTCACGCTCCGCTCGACGGTGCCCGAGGTGTGGGCCGCCGAGACCCCCGAGCTCAACCTGACGTTCGCCGCGATCAACACCACCGTCCTGGTGCTGAGCTCGATCACGTGCCAGATGGGCGTGTGGGCCGCGGAGCGCTTCCAGCCGTACCGGACCGGGAAGGTGCTCGAGGTCAACCGCTGGGGCATGACCGAGTGGATGACCCTGACCTTCATCATGGGGTCGGTCTTCATCGCGGGTCAGGTCTTCGAGTACGCCGAGCTCGTCGAGCACGGGCTGACCATCTCCTCGAGCCCGTACGGCTCCGTCTTCTACCTGACGACCGGCTTCCACGGCCTCCACGTCGTCGGTGGGCTGATCGCCTTCCTCTTCGTGCTCGGCCGGGCGTTCTCCGCCCGTCGGTTCGGGCACCACGAGGCGACGACGGCCATCGTCACGTCGTACTACTGGCACTTCGTCGACGTGGTGTGGATCGCGCTCTTCTTCGCGATCTACATCATCCGCTGACGCGATCATGATCGTGCGTCAGCGGGAAGGCACCGTCGCACCAGACCGCCGCGGTGGGCACCCGCCGCGCAGGACCGACCGTCCCGGCAGGCAGGACGGCAGGAACGAGATGAGGACCGCTTCGTGAAGGCCATCGCCGCCCGCAGGCACCACCGGTTCGCCCCGGCCGTGCTCCTCGCGCTGGCGCTCGTCCTGACCGGAGGGCTGTACGCGGCCCTCGCTCCGAGCGCAGAGGGCGCCGCGGCGCCGACCACCGACGACGTCGAGGCGGGTCGCGCGCTGTTCGTCGCCAACTGCGCCACGTGCCACGGGGTCAACGCCGAGGGGCGCGACGGCAACCCGACGCTCATCGGTGTCGGAGCCGCCTCCGTCGACTTCCAGGTCAGCACGGGTCGGATGCCGATGCAGGTCGAGGGACCCCAGGCGGCTGCCAAGCCGCCGCAGTTCGACCGGGAGGAGATCAACCAGCTCGCCGCCTACGTGGCGAGCCTGGGTCCCGGCCCCGCCATCCCGAGCGCCGAGCAGGTCGACCCCGACCTCGGTGACGCGTCGAACGGCATGGCGATCTTCCGGACCAACTGCGCGATGTGCCACGGCGCGATCGGCGCCGGTGGCGCGCTGTCCGAGGGCAAGTACGCCCCGGCGCTCGCCGGTTCGACCCCGACGGAGATCTACGAGGCCATGCTCACCGGGCCCCAGTCGATGCCCGTCTTCAACGACGCCAACATCACCCCGGAGGAGAAGCGCGACGTGATCGCCTTCCTCGAGGAGCAGAAGAACGGCTCCCCCGGCGGCACCACGCTCGGCTCGATCGGGCCGGTCGGTGAGGGCATCTGGATCTGGGTGGTCGGCATGGGCCTGCTGATCGCCTCCGCCGTGTGGATCGGAGCGAAGTCGTCATGAGCCACGAGCACACCCCGCAGATCGGCGGGGCCACCGCCGGCGGGCAGGACCTCGCCCGGCCCGACGGCGCCGTGCCCGCGCGGTTCGACGACCCCGGTCTGCCGGAGCACAGGCTGCGCCAGGCCGACATCGACCCCGCGGCCGACAAGCGCGCCGAGCGGCAGGTCGTCGCGATGTTCGCGCTGTCCGTCATCGGCACGATCGGCTTCCTCGTCGCGTACTTCGCGTTGCCGCCCGGCGAGACGGTCGCCAGCATGCGCGTGTCCAACATCGCGCTCGGACTCAGCCTGTTCCTCGCGATGTTCGGCATCGGCGCCGCCGCCGTCCACTGGGCGAAGACGCTGATGTCCGACCACGAGCGCCAGGAGGCGCGCCACCCGCAGCGCAGCGACGCCGCGGTGCGCGCGGGCGCGATCAGCGCGCTGCGCGACGGCACCGAGGAGTCCGGGATCGGCCGACGGGGCGTGCTCAAGGGCGCCGTCGTGTCCGCCGTGGCGCTCGCACCGCTCACGGTCGCCGTCCCGCTCATCGGGGAGGTCGGCGGAGACTGGAACGTCAGCAAGTTCCGCCACACGCTCTGGGAGCGCGGCAAGCGCCTGGCTCGGGACCCGTCCGGGGAGCCGATCCGCGCCGCGGACGTCACGATCGGCTCGGTCTTCCACGTCATCCCGGAGAACCTCCGCGAGGCGGACCACTGGATCGAGGAGAAGGCCAAGGCCGTCGTCCTCATGGTGCGCATGGACCCGCGCGACCTCACCGAGCCTCCGGAGCGCGAGGGCTGGTCCTACGACGGCATCGTCGCCTACTCCAAGATCTGCACGCACGTGGGCTGCCCCGTCGCCCTCTACGAGCAGCAGACGCACCACCTCCTGTGCCCCTGCCACCAGTCGACCTTCGACATGTCGGACGGCGCAAGGGTCGTCTTCGGCCCCGCCAGCCGGCCGCTGCCGCAGCTGCCGATCACGGTCGACGACGAGGGCTACCTCATCGCGCAGGACGACTTCGACGAACCGATCGGTCCGAGCTACTGGGAGCGGCTGAGATGAGCACTGTGAACCGCGCCGCGGGCGGTACGGCTGACTACCTCGACCAGCGGACCGGCATCGGCCTGGCGGTCAAGAGCTTCGCCCGGAAGATCTTCCCCGACCACTGGTCCTTCCTCCTCGGCGAGATCGCCCTCTACTCCTTCGTCGTGCTGCTCATCAGCGGCGTGTTCCTCACGATGTTCTTCGTGCCGAGCATGGAGCTGGTCACCTACGAAGGCCCGTTCGCCCCCATGAACGGCGTGGAGATGTCCGAGGCCTTCGCCTCGACGCTCGTGCTGTCGTTCGAGGTGACCGGCGGCCTGCTCATGCGGCAGATCCACCACTGGGCCGCGCTGCTCTTCATGGCGTCGATCGTCACGCACATGATGCGGGTGTTCTTCACCGGGGCCTTCCGCAAGCCGCGCGAGATCAACTGGCTCGTCGGCTTCGTGCTCATGATTCTCGGCCTCGCCGCCGGCTTCAGCGGCTACTCCCTGCCCGACGACGTCCTGTCGGGCAACGGTCTCCGGATCACCGACGGCGTCGTGAAGTCGATCCCTGTGATCGGCAGCTACATGTCGTACATGATCTTCGGTGGGGAGTTCCCCGGCGAGCACATCATCCCGCGGCTCTTCACCCTCCACATCCTCGTCATCCCGGGCCTGATCCTCGCCCTCATCGGGCTCCACCTGCTCATGGTCGTGCTGCACAAGCACACCCAGTACCCCGGGCCGGGACGCACCGACCGCAACGTCGTCGGCTACCCGCTCTTCCCGGTGTACGTCGCCAAGGCCGGCGGCTTCTTCTTCATCGTCTTCGGTGTCATCGCCCTCATGTCGGGCACGATGACGATCAACCCCGTCTGGAACTACGGCCCGTACGACCCGTCACCGGTCGGCGCCGGGGCCCAGCCCGACTGGTACATGCTCTTCCTCGAGGGAGCCCTGCGCATGATGCCCGGCGCGGGCACGGAGTGGGTGATCGCCGGGTACACCCTGTCGCTCAACGTCCTCATCCCCGCCGTGGTCGTCCCGGGTCTGCTGTTCACAGCGCTCGCGCTGTACCCGTTCATCGAGGCCTGGGCCTCGGGCGACAAGCGCGAGCACCACGTCCTGGACCGGCCGCGGAACGCCCCGGTGCGCACGGCGAGCGGCGTGGCGATCCTCACCGCCTTCTTCGTGCTGCTGGTGGCGGGCGCGAACGACCTCATCGCCACGCACTTCGCCCTGTCCCTCAACGACCTGACGCGAGTGTTCCGGGTCCTGATCTTCGTCGCCCCGGTGATCGCCTTCGTCGTGACGAAGCGGATCTGCCTGGGGCTGCAGCGCAAGGACCGGGAGCTCGTCCTCCACGGCCACGAGACGGGTCGGATCGTCCGCTTCGCCAACGGCGAGTACGTCGAGGTGCACAAGCCGCTCGACCCGTACGAGCGCTGGCTCCGCGTCAACTACGACGCGCGCAGGCCGCTCGAGCTGCTGCCGGCGGAGGACGAGCGGGGCGTGCGCCGCAAGGGCTACCGCCGCGACGCGCTGCGGGCACGGGTCTCGCGCTTCTTCTACGAGGACCGGGTCGAGCCGGTCACGCCCGCGGAGCTCACTGCCGCGCAGTCCCATGGCGAGCACGACGCCCTGGGTGGTGCGGAGCACGGTGACTCGACGCTGCTCGAAGCCGCCGCGAACATCAAGCCGGAGCACGGCGGGGCGACCGCCGGTGAGGTCGTCGCGGGTTCCCGGACTCCGCGGCACTGATCGTCTTTCCGTGCTGGAATAGCAGGCGGGGCCACCCCTGAGGTGGCCGGGGCCGGAGGGCGTCTCGCCCTCCGGCCCTTTCCGCAGGACCGAGACGCCGCCCGCACGGGCACGACCGGAGGAGCACCAGATGGCTGACTACACCCTTCCCGACCTTCCCTACGACTACGCGGCCCTTGAGCCCCACATCTCCGGGCGCATCATGGAGCTCCACCACGACAAGCATCACGCCGCCTACGTGGCGGGGGCGAACACGGCGCTGGAGAAGCTCGCCGAGGCGCGCGAGTCCGGCGCCTTCGACGCCATCAACCTCTACGAGAAGAACCTCGCGTTCAACCTCGGCGGCCACGTCAACCACAGCGCCTTCTGGGAGAACCTCTCCCCCGACGGCGGTGACGGCCCGACCGGCGAGCTCGCGGCGGCGATCGACGAGTTCTTCGGGTCGTTCGAGGGCTTCCAGAAGCACTTCGCAGCGACGGCGCTCGGGATCCAGGGCTCCGGGTGGGCGATCCTGGCCTGGGACTCGGTCGGTCAGAAGCTCGGCGTGTTCCAGCTCTACGACCAGCAGGGCAATTTCCCCCTGGGGATCGTCCCGGTCGTCCTCCTGGACATGTGGGAGCACGCCTTCTACCTCGACTACGTCAACGTCAAGGCGGACTACGTCAAGGCGTGGTGGAACATCGTCAACTGGGCCGACGCGGCGCAGCGCTTCGAGCGCGCGCGCACCCAGACCGCCGGGCTCATCGTACCCGGACGCTGAGCGGCTGACCGCTGCCGGCTGCCGGCCGGACACGGATCCGCCGCACCACCGACGGCGTCGCCCCCGCAGCGGGGCGGCGCCGTCGGCGCGTCACGCCCTCGTCGCGGCTCGGCGTCGCGGCGTAGACGTGCGTGGGCGTCGCCGTCGCCGGTCTGGCCCACGGCGCGCTGCAGACGGGTACGACGAAGGGGCCGGGAAGTGCGCCCCGGCCCCTCTGTCGTGCTCTGCCCGCCGAGGCGGCCGCACCGGCGGCTCGCCCCTCCGGTGCGTCAGTGCGCGTGCTGCCCGCGGGAGAACTCGAAGACCCAGCCGATCAGGGCGATGACGGCCACCGCGGCGCCGATGAAGAACAGCCACCAGCCGACAGCCAGGGCCGCGAAGCAGATGGCCGCCGAGAGCCCCACCACGAAGGGCCACCAGCTCCAGGGCGAGTAGACGCCCTGCTCCCCCGCTCCCTGCTCGACCTCGGCGTACGGGTCGTCCTCCGGCCGTGCGTCGATCCGCCGGGCGACGAGCGCGAGGTAGAAGCCGATCATCGCTGTGAGCCCGGCCGTGAGGAGCAGCGCGGCGGTGCCGACCGGCTCCCAGCCGCTCCAGAAGCCGTAGACGAGCCAGATGAAGACGAAGAACGGCGTCAGGATGACGAAGAGCCTCGTCTCGGTCCTCATCGCTGGCCCTCCTCGTCGTCACGTGCCGGACGGTCCTCCGGGCGAGGCCCGTCGTCGATGATGGTCGCCGACGACTGCTCGGGGTGGGCGTCGCCCGTCGCGAGCCGCTCCCGGCCCAGGGCGGTCTGACCGCGGCGGTCGGCCTCCCAGTCGAACGGGCCGTCGGAGTCCGGCTCGACGTGGTCCATCGCCGCCACCTCCGGGTGGTGCAGGTCGAACGCGGGACGCTCAGAACGGATGCGCGGCAACGACGTGAAGTTGTGCCGCGGCGGCGGGCAGGACGTCGCCCACTCCAGGGAGTTCCCGTACCCCCACGGGTCGTCCACGACCACGCGGGGCGCGGTGCGCCACGTGACGTAGACGTTCCACAGGAAGGGCAGGGTCGAGGCCGCGAGGATGAACGAGCCGACCGTGGAGAGCTGGTTCATCCAGGTGAAGCCGTCCTCGGGCATGTAGTCCGGGTAACGCCGCGGCATGCCCACGACGCCCAGCCAGTGCTGCACGAGGAACGTCGCGTGGAAGCCGAAGAACAGCAGCCAGAAGTGGATCTTGCCGAGGCGCTCGTCGAGCATCCGACCGGTGAACTTCGGCCACCAGAAGTAGAAGCCGGCGAACATCGCGAAGACGACGGTGCCGAAGACGACGTAGTGGAAGTGGGCCACGACGAAGTAGGTGTCGGTGACGTGGAAGTCGAGCGGCGGCGAGGCCAGGATGACGCCGGTCAGACCGCCGAAGAGGAACGTCACCAGGAAGCCGATCGACCAGAGCATGGGCGTCTCGAACGTCAGCTTGCCGCGCCACATGGTCCCGATCCAGTTGAAGAACTTCACACCGGTGGGGACGGCGATGAGCATCGTCATGAGCGCGAAGAACGGCAGGAGGACCGCACCCGTCGCGTACATGTGGTGCGCCCATACCGTGACGGAGAGGGCGGCGATGGCGATCGTCGCGTAGACGAGGCCCTTGTAGCCGAACAGCGGCTTGCGGCTGAAGACCGGGAAGACCTCGGAGACGATGCCGAAGAACGGGATGGCGATGATGTAGACCTCGGGGTGCCCGAAGAACCAGAACAGGTGCTGCCAGAGCATGGCGCCCCCGTTCTCGGGGTTGAACACCTGCGCGCCCAGCCGACGGTCCGCTCCGAGGGCGAACAGCGCCGCGGCCAGCGGGGGGAACGCCATGATCACGAGCAGGCTCGTGACGAGGATGTTCCAGGTGAAGATCGGCATCCGGAACATCGTCATGCCGGGGGCACGCATCGTGATGATCGTGGTGATGAAGTTGACGGCACCGAGGATCGTGCCGAAGCCACCGAGCGCCAGGCCGAAGACCCAGAGGTCACCACCCAGGCCCGGGGAGAACGTCGTGCTCGACAGCGGCGCGTAGGCGAACCACCCGAAGGACGCCGCGCCCTGCGGCGTGAAGAACCCCGAGACGGCGATGAGGCCGCCCCAGAAGTACATCCAGTAGGCGAGCATGTTGAGCCGCGGGAACGCGACGTCGGGGGCACCGATCTGCAGGGGCATGATGACGTTCGCGAAGCCCGCGAACAGCGGTGTCGCGAACAGCAGCAGCATGATCGTGCCGTGCATCGTGAAGAGCTGGTTGTACTGCTCCTTGCTCTGCAGCACCTGCATCCCCGGCACGAACAGCTCGGCGCGGATGATCAGCGCCATGAGACCGCCGACGGCGAAGAAGAAGAAGGAGGAGATGAGGTAGAGGTAGCCGATGGTCTTGTGGTCGGTGGAGGTGAGCCACTTCACCACCGTCCGTCCCCTCGTCTGACGCCGGGGCGCCAGCCCGGGGACCCGTTCGATCTGCGCGACCATCAGCCCTCAGTTCCTTCCACGGCGCCGCCCTCACCGGACGGGATCGCGTTGTCGTCGCCACCGTTCTGGTCACGGTCGAGCTCGGGCCCGAGACGGCCGGTCTGGCCCGCCTCGCGGAGCGACTCGATGTGCTGCGCGTACTCCTCCTGGGAGACGACGGCGACGTTGAACAGCATGCCGGAGTGGTGCTCGCCGCAGAACTCGGCGCACTTGCCCGCGTAGACGCCCTCGGCCGTCGGGACCACCTGGAACACCCGGACGTCCTGCGGGAACATGTCCTTCTTGTACAGGAACGCCGGCACCCAGAACGAGTGGATGACGTCGCGTGATCGCAGGTGGAACTCCACCCGCTGGTCCACCGGCAGGTACAGCGTCGGCAGGGTCTCGGGGTTGCCCGGTGCACCGACGTCCGCGACATGGACCCCCGTGTCCCAGACCTCCTCGTCGAGGTAGTTGAAGTCCCAGCTCCACTGCTTGCCGTAGACCTCGACCGTGAGGTCCGGCTCCGCGCTGGTGTCCTCGAGGGCGCTCATGTCCCTGGCGGTGTACGCGAACAGCACGCCGATCATGAGGACGGGGATGACCGTGTACATGATCTCCAGCGGCACGTGGTACCGGAACTGGACCGGCAGGACGTCGTCGTCCTTGCGCTTCCGGTACACGGCGACGCACCAGAGGATGAGACCCCAGACGATGATGCCGACCGCGAGGGCAGCGATCCAGGAGCCGACCCAGAGGTTGGTCACCCGCTCCGTCTGGTTGGTCACCTGCGTGCCGTCGTCGGTGCCGGGCAGCCAGCCGCGCTGGGCCTCGGTGGAGCAGCCGGTCACCGCGATCGCCACGACGGCGGTCAGGACCGCGGTCCTGGTGGCGCCCCAGCGACGGCGTCGGGGGTGTTGCACGTCCACACGCGCCTCTCTGTCACTCGTCCCCGGCACGGGCGCCCAGGGCCGCCGCAACGTCGCGCTGCGGCGGGCCGCCGGGCCACCGGTCGGCAGCGCCGCACCCGGGACCTTGGTCCTCGTCGAGCGCAGCCTATCGCGGGACCACGGGCCCTCCCTCCCCCGGTCCGGACCTGGCGCGTCGCACCGGCTGACCCGTCTCAGGCGCACCACAGCACGGCCGGGTCGACGCGACGCCGGAGGCTCCGCGGGCACCTATCGTGGCGGCGTGGAGCACGCTCGCGTCTACCTCGACGCCGCCGGTCGGGCGCCCCTGCACGCGGCGGCCGTGGAGGCCTGGCGGGCGGCCGAGGCGGAGGGGTGGGCCGACCCTCGCGGGCTGCACGCCGAGGGCCGCCGGGCACGGCTGCTCCTGGAGGGGGCCAGGGAGTCGCTCGCTGCGTCGCTCGGGTGCCGCACCGAGGAGGTCCACCTCCTCGCCTCCCACACCGCGGCACTGCACGGCGGGGTCCTCTCGGTGACACGCGCGCGGCGACGGACCGGGACGCGGGTCGTGGCCTCTGCGGTCGAGCGGGCCGCGGTCCACGCCGCCGCGCGCTTCCTCGACGCCGACGGGCCGGCGGCCGTGCCCGTGGACGCGACCGGCCGCGTCGACCTCGATGCCTGGCGCGATGCCGTCTCGGCACCGGGCGTCGCCCTGGCGGCGCTCCAGCACGCGAACGGCGAGGTCGGCACGGTACAGCCCCTCACGGAGGCGCTCGCCGCCACCCGGCAGCACGGCGTGCCCCTCCTGGTCGACGCCGGCGCGAGCGTCGGGCACCTGCCCGTGCCCCCCGAGTGGGACGTGATCACCGCTGACCCGGCCGCGTGGGGCGGCCCGGCCGGCGTGGGTGTGCTGGCCGTGCGGTCCAGGACCCGGACGGTCCCTGCCTGGCCCGAGGACGAGGACACGTGGTCACCGGGAGGCGTGAGCGTCCCGGCGGCGTTCGCGGCCGCCGTGTCGCTGGCGGCGGTCCTGCGCGACCGGGAGGAGGAGGAGCGCCGTCGGCGGGCCCTGGTCGACCGGCTGCGTGGACGGGTCTCGCGCGAGGTGCCCGACGTCGAGGTCGTGGGCGACCCGGCCGAGCGCCTGCCGCACGTCGTGACGTTCTCCTGCCTCTACGTCGACGGCGAGGCGCTGCTCGGCGAGCTGGACCGCCACGGGTTCGCGGTCGGGTCGGGATCGGCGTGCACCTCCTCGGCGCAGGAGCCGAGCCACGTGCTCGCCGCGATGGGCGCGCTCACCCACGGGAACGTCCGGATCGGGCTGCACCGGACGACGACCGCGGAGGACGTGGACAGGTTCTGCGACGTGCTGCCCGGCGCCGTCGCCCACGTCCGCGGCCTGACGGGGGCGACGGGTCTGTGAGCGTCGTCGTCGACGCCCGCGGCCTCCTGTGCCCGCTGCCGGTGATCCGCCTCGCCGCCGCCGCGCGGGACCTGCCCGACGGCACCCGCGTCACCGTCCTGTGGACGGACCGCGCCGCCGAGCACGACATCCCCGCGTGGGCCCGCCTGCGCGGCCACCGCGTCGTCACGGACACCGACGACGACGGCGACGGTCCTGCGACGCACGCGCCGGTCGGCCGCACGACGGTCCTGCTCGGGACGCACGACGGGCCGGCACCCGCAGGTACCGGCCCGTCGTGATGCCCGTCGCTCAGGCGAAGGAGCCGCCGCACGCGCAGGACGAGCCTGCGTTGGGGTTGTCGATCGTGAAGCCCTGCTTCTCGATCGTGTCGGCGAAGTCGATCGTCGCGCCCTCGAGGTAGGGGACGCTCATCCGGTCGACGACGACCTCGACGCCGTCGTAGTCCTTGACGGCGTCGCCGTCGAGCACGCGCTCGTCGAAGTACAGCTGGTAGATCAGGCCGGAGCACCCGCCGGGCTGCACCGCCACGCGCAGGCGAAGGTCGTCGCGGCCCTCCTGCTCGAGCAGCGTGCGCACCTTCCCGGCGGCGACGTCGGTCAGGATCACGCCGTGGGTCGACGTCTGGGTGGTCTCGCTCATCGTGTCTCCGCAGCATCTCGGGGGCTGTCGTCGGTGCCAACGCATCGCCGGCCCGCCCGTGTTCCCGTCCAGGGTACGACCCCGGAGGTGGGACCTCAGCGCGACCAGGTGCGCGCCACCCGTTCGACCCGTGCCCGGAGAGCGCGCGCGACCTCGCCGCCGTCCCGGGACAGCACCTCCCCGGGCCGTTCCGCCACCGCGTAGACCCCCGAGACGCCGGCCGCGCCCCACTCGCGACGACCGACGTGCACCTCGCCGGCCACCGCCACCACGGGGACCGCCCGCCGCAGGGCCGCGGCGGCCACGGTCGCGACCACGCCGTCGTGGAGCGAGTGGCCGTCGAGCGCGCGCTCGCCGGTCAGGACGAGGTCCGCGTCGTCGAGGCGCCCGTGCAGGCCTGCGGTCTCCGCACCGACGTGGGCACCCGGCCGCAGGACGCCGCCGAGCGCGGCCACGACGAACCCGAGCCCGCCACCGGCACCGGCGCCGGGCAGCTGCGCGAGCCGCCGGGTGTGCTCGCGGCCGTCACCGGCCGGCACGAGCAGGTCGCGGCGGAACGCGTCCCCCGCGACGACCTCGCCGACGAGGTGGGCGAGGGCGCTCAGGGCGCGCTCCAGGTCCTGGCCCTCGTCCTGCTTCACCCGCCGCGCCGACGCGAGCGCGGCACTGGTGCCGTGCAGGCCGAGGAGCTGGACGTCGGAGTCGACCGCCCCGACCAGGTGCACGGACGCCAGCTCGCGGCGCAGCTCCGCGAGGCCGTCGAGGTCGGCGGCCGACAGGCCCGACAGCGCGGCCCCGCCGCGGCGCAGCGCCGGTGCGGCCAGGCCGAGCCCGGCGAGCACCCCCGCGCCGCCGTCGTGCGTGGCGACCCCGCCGACGGCCACGACGACGCGGCGGATCCCGTGGTCGAGCACGGCACGCAGCGCCTGCCCGAGACCGTACGAGCTCGTCACCGACGGGTCCTCGACGCCGGCGAGCAGGTGCGGCCCCAGGACGAGGGCCGCCTCGAGGTAGGCCGTGGGGCCGTCGGCGTCGTCGTGGACGAGCACGGGGACCGGCACGTCGGCACCGTCGGGACCGGCGACCGTGACGGGCAGGACCTCGCCGCCGCGGACGGCGCGCACGGCCTCGGTGAAGCCCGGCCCGCCGTCGGACAGGGGCAGCCGCACCAGCGCGTCGTCCGGCGCCGCGGCTGCCCAGCCGGCGGCCATGACCTCGGCCGCCTGGGCCGCGGAGAGGGCGTCGGCGAACCGGTCGGGGGCCACGAGGATGCGCACCGGGTCATCGTGCCCCACCACCCCCTTCGGTCCGCGACCGCCCTGTGGGAGACTGCCGCGCGTGAGCACCGCCACCAGCGACGCCGGCGCCGGGACGACCGCCGGCTTCGTCGAGCCGACACCGTCCGCGCTCCTGCTGCTGGGCCAGGGCAGGGACCTGGCGTCCGAGCGTGGCGTCGAGTGCCCGGGGGCCCTGCCGTCCCCGAGCGACCCCGACCTCGTCGAGCGGGCGCGCGCGGCGCGTGCGGCCCTGGGCGACAGCCTCTTCGTCCTCGGTCACCACTACCAGCGCGACGAGGTCATCCAGTTCGCGGACGTCACCGGAGACTCGTTCCGGCTCGCCCGGGAGGCCGCCGCACGCCCCCAGGCCGAGCACATCGTCTTCTGCGGCGTGCACTTCATGGCCGAGTCCGCCGACATCCTGACGGCGCCGGACCAGAAGGTCCTCCTGCCCGACCTCGCCGCCGGCTGCTCCATGGCCGACATGGCAGCCATCGAGCAGGTCGAGGAGGCCTGGGAGGTCCTCGCCGACGCCGGTGTGGCCGACAGCACCGTCCCCGTCACCTACATGAACTCCTCCGCGGCGATCAAGGCCTTCACCGGCCGGCACGGCGGGACCGTGTGCACGTCCTCCAACGCCCAGGTCGCCCTGCGGTGGGCCTTCGACCAGGTCGGCGGGGCGGAGGGGCAGGGGACGGTGCTCTTCATGCCGGACCAGCACCTGGGCCGCAACACCGCGGTGCTCCAGCTGGGCCTGCGCCCCGAGGACTGCGTGGTGTTCGACCCGCGCCGGCCCGGCGGTGGGCTCACCGCGCAGCAGCTCCGGGACGCCCGCATGGTCCTGTGGCGCGGGCACTGCTCGGTGCACGGCCGGTTCTCGGCGCGCAACGTCAGCGAGGTCCGGGAGCGCGTGCCCGGCGTGACGGTGCTGGTGCACCCGGAGTGCACCCACGAGGTCGTCACCGCCGCGGACATGGTGGGCTCGACCGAGTACATCGTCCGGGCGCTGGGCGCGGCGGAGCCGGGCTCGTCGTGGGCGATCGGCACCGAGCTGAACCTCGTGCGCCGTCTCGCCCGCCAGCACCCGGAGCTGGACGTGCACTACCTCGACTCGACGGTGTGCTTCTGCTCGACGATGAACCGCATCGACCTGCCGCACCTGGTCTGGACCCTGGAGTCGCTGGTCCAGGGCCGGACCGTGAACCGCGTCGTCGTGGACGCCGACGACGCGCACTGGGCACGCGTGGCGCTGGACCAGATGCTCGCTCTGCCCGGGCTGTAGGCCCTTGCGCCGGACCGGGACGCCGGCCGGCACGTCAGGAGGACGACGGAGGTGGTCGTGTGGCGACCGGAGACCCGCTGCGGGTCGGCATCCTGGTCTTCGACGGCGCCGAGGAGCTCGACGTGGCCGGGCCCTACGAGGTGCTCGCCACGTGGGCGGAGCACTCTGCGCTGCGCCCCTCGGTGGTGACCTTCTCCCCCGACGGGAACGGCGTGCGGTGCGCGAAGGGGTTGCGGCTCGTGCCCGACCACGGGGCCGAGGACGTGGGGCCGCTGCACGTGCTCGTCCATCCCGGCGGAGAGGGGACGCGGGCGCTGGCGACCGACCCCGAGCACCTCGCGTGGCTGCGCCGGACCCGCGCGACGACGCCGCTGGTCACCAGCGTCTGCACCGGGGCGCGCGTCCTCGCGGCCGCGGGGCTGCTGGCAGGGCGACCCGCGACGACGTCCTGGGACGCGTTCGACGACATCGCCAGGATCGACCCGAGCGTGCTGCTGGACACGGAGGCCCGCTTCGTCGACGACGGCGACGTCGTCACGGCTGCGGGCGTCAGCGCCGGGATCGACATGGCCCTCCACCTGGTGGCACGGCTGGAGTCGCCGGAGGTCGCGCGTCAGGTCCGGCGGGCGATCCAGTACGACCCGCGACCACCGGTCTGACGCGGACGGTAACGTCGCCGCGGTGAGCCGACAGATCCAGCTGACCCTCGCCTCCACGTTCCCGCGGCGTGCCGTACCCGGCCGGACGATCCTCGACCCCTCGGTGACGCGGACCCGCGTGCGCCCGGGCGACCTGGACTTCTACCTGCACGTCAACAACGGCGTCTACCTGCAGATGATGGACGTCGCACGCAGCAACCTCCTCGCCGACCTCGGTGCCTTCCCGCTGCTGCGACGGCACGGCTGGTACCCGGTCGTCGCCTCCTCCGCGATGACGTACCGGCGCTCGCTGCAGCTCGGGGACCCCGTGGAGATCACGACCCGCGTCGTGGGCTGGGACCCCCGCGTCGTGTACCTCGAGCAGGTCTTCCGCCGTCGTGGGGACCTGTGCGCGCGCGGGCTGGTGGCCGGACGGTTCCTGTCCCGCTCCGGCGCCCGCGTCCCCGCGCCCGACGTGGCGGTGCTGCTCGGCGCCGACCCGACGAGCCCCGGCCTGCCCGAGGACGTCGTCGCGTGGGCGACGGCGCTCGACGTCGCCCACCGCAGCGGGGCGGAGGGCGACGTCGTGCGGTAGGCGTCAGTCCGCCGGACCTGCGGCACCCAGGCGGGACAGCAGCAGCGCCTCGGCGAGGACGACCTTCTCCAGCTCCCCCAGGTGCACGGACTCGTCGGCGCCGTGCGCCCGGCTGTCCGGGTCCTCCACGCCGGTCACGAGGATCGCAGCGTCGGGGAACACCTCGAGCAGGTCCGCGATGAACGGGATGGAGCCACCGACACCGATGTCGACGGGCTCGGTGCCCCACGCGTCGGCGAAGGCCTGCCGCGCCGTCCGCATCGCCGCGGAGTCCACCGGCGAGCGGAACGCCTTGCCGAGCTCGCCGTCGACGACGGTGACGCGGGCGCCGAAGGGCGCGTGGCCCTCGAGGTGCGCGCGCAGCGCAGCCGCCGCCTCGACGGGGTCCTGGCCGGGCGGGATCCGCAGCGACAGCTTCGCGCGGGCACGCGGCGCGATCGTGTTGGACGCCTGTGCCACCGAGGTCGCGTCGATCCCGATGACCGACAGCGCCGGCTTCGTCCACATGCGGCCGGTGAGCGTGCCGGACCCGGCCAGGCGGACGCCGTCCAGGACCGACGCATCGGTGCGGAACGCCTCCTCCGGCAGGTCCACCGCCGGCTCGTCGGCGCTCGTCAGGCCGGCCACGGCGACCGCGCCGTCGTCGTCGTGGAGCGTGGCGATGAGACGGGCCAGGAGGGTCGGCGCGTCGAGCACCGGCCCGCCGTACATCCCCGAGTGGACGGCGTGCTCGAGCACCGCGACCTCGACCTCGCAGTCGACGAGACCGCGCAGGCTGGTCGTGAGGGCCGGGACGCCGACCTTCCAGTTGGTGGAGTCGGCGACGACGATGACGTCGGCCTGGAGCAGGTCGCGGTGCTGGGTGAGGAAGTCGACGAAGGTCGGGGACCCGATCTCCTCCTCGCCCTCGACGAAGACGGTCACGCCGACCGGCAGGTCCTCCCCGAGCACCCGCAGCGCACCGAGGTGCGCGACGACCCCCGCCTTGTCGTCGGCGGCGCCGCGGCCGTAGAGGCGGCCGTCGCGCTCGGTCGGCTCGAAGGGTGCCGACCGCCAGTCCTCGTCGCGGCCGGGCGGCTGGACGTCGTGGTGCGCGTAGAGCAGGACGGTCGGGGCCCCGGCCGGCGCGGGGCGACGGGCGACGACCGCCGGGCGGCTGACGACGCCGTCGGCCCGGGTCGCCGTGAGCAGCCGGACGTCCGGCATCCCGGCGGCGCCGAGCAGGTCGGCGACGGCGGCGGCACTGGCTGCGACGTGCGCCTGGTCGAACGCGGGCGCGGAGACGCTCGGGATGCGCACGAGCGCCTCGAGGTCGGCACGCAGGGCGGGGAAGGCGGCGGACACCCGGTCACGGAGGTCGTCCGTGGCGGTGGCGCGCGACGTCGGGTCGAGGTTCTCGAGGCTCTCGTGGGTCACCCGCCGAACGCTACCCGTGCGCTCGACTACCCTCAGCCTGTGCCTTTCCGTGACCGCAAGAAGGACTCCCCCGTCGACGCCGTGACGGCCGCCCCCGCCGACCCGTCGGCCGCGCCGCCGCTCGGAGGGAAGGGTCGCCCCACGCCCCGGCGCCGCGAGGCCGAGGCTGCCCGCCGGCGACCCCTGGTGCCCGAGGACCGCAAGGCCGCGGCCAAGAGCCAGCGCGCCGCCCTGCGCCAGCAGCGCGACCGCGAGTACCAGGCCATGCTCAGCGGCGACGAGGCGAACCTGCCCGCGCGGGACCGTGGCAAGGTGCGCCGCTACGTGCGCGACTACGTCGACGCGCGCTGGAACCTCGGCGAGTTCTTCCTGCCGTTCTCGCTGGTGATGGTGTTCGCGATCCTCGTCACGGGCAACGACCCGGCGGCCGGCCTCATCACGCTCGCGGTGCTGTACCTCGTCGTCCTCATCACCGTCGTCGACGGGTTCATCCTGTCGCGCATCCTCAAGCGGCGCATCGCTGCGAGGTTCGGCGAGGTGCCCCGCGGCACGATGATGTACGGCGTGGTCCGCGCCTTCCAGATCCGGCGCAGCCGCCTCCCCCGGCCCCAGGTCAAGCGGGGGCAGTACCCGGCCTGACGACCTCGTCCGGCTCCACCGCCGAGACGGGGCCGGTGGGCACGGTGAACCGGGGAAGCAGCACGTGGACGAGCGGACCGATGCCCAGCGCGTAGGCCGCGGTCGCCACGCCCAGGGTGCCGCCGAGGGCCCAGCCGGTCACGACGACCGTGACCTCGATGGTGGAGCGGACGAGGCCGACCGACCGGCCGGTGCGCGTCACCAGGCCGGTCATGAGCCCGTCGCGAGGGCCCGGCCCGAGGCGCGCCCCGATGTAGCAGGCGGTCGCGACGCCGTTGAGCAGGATCCCGCCTGCGCTGAGCCCGACGGCGGCGGGCAGCGGCAACGGGTCCGGGAGCCGCTCGAGGACCGCGAGGAACGGGTCGACGAGGAGCCCGATGACGAGCACGTTCGCCACGGTGCCGACGCCGGGCCGCTGCCGCAGCGGCACCCAGCACAGGAGCACCACGACGCTCAGCGCGAGGGTCGCGGTGCCGAGGGAGATCCCGAGCCGCAGGCTGACGCCCTGACCCAGCACGTCCCACGGCATGTTCCCCAGGCCGGCCCGCACCAGTGCCGCGATCGAGGCGGCGTACAGCACGAGCCCGACGGCGAGCTGCAGCCCTCGTCGGGTCGTGGTGAGGCGGGCGGGCACGACGGCGTTCAGCCCTTGCGCAGCGGGACGGCGGGCGCCACGACGGCGCCCTGGTGCAGCAGGCGCGCCGACGCGACACCCTCGCCCGCGAGGGACCGCCACTGCTCCCCCAGCCATGCCTCCGCGTCGAACCGGCTCGTGAAGGCCGGGCTCACGGGCCGGTCGACCGCCTGCTCGTCGACGGCGAGGAACTGCCAGGTCCACTGCGGCCCGCTCATCGCCCCTCCTGCCGGGCCAGCGCCCGGTTGATCCGTGCGGCCCACGTCGGGCCCTCGTAGATGAAGCCCGTGTACCCCTGCACCAGGTCGGCCCCGGCCTCACGGTACGCCCGGGCGTCGTCGGCCGTCGTGACACCGCCCACGCCGACGACGACGACGTCCGGGCCGAGGCGGTCCCGCAGGCGGCGGACCACCTCCAGGCCGCGGGGCAGGACCGGGGGCCCGGACAGCCCGCCCTCGCCGAGGTCGTGGGCGATGGTGGTGTTGACCGCGACGACACCCTCGAGGCCGAGCTCGAGGACGAGGTCGGCGACGGCGTCGACGTCCTCGTCCGCCAGGTCGGGCGCGATCTTGACCAGGACCGGGACCCGGTGGCGCGGACCGGTGGCGTCGTCGGCGGCGGCGCGCACCGCCTCCAGGATCGGCCGGAGGCTCTCGACGGACTGCAGCGCCCGCAGCCCGGGCGTGTTCGGGGACGACACGTTGACGACGAGGTAGTCGGCGAAGGGCGCCAGCCGGTGGGCGCTCGCGGCGTAGTCGTCCGGCGCGTCGGCCTCGGGGGTCGCCTTCGTCTTGCCGATGTTCACGCCGACGACGGCGGCGCGGCCCCAGGGCGTGTCCCGCACCCGGCGCAGGCGCTGCGCGACGGCGTCGGCACCCTCGTTGTTGAAGCCCATGCGGTTGCGCACCGCCCGGCGGTCGAGGACGCGCCACAGCCGCGGCCGCTCGTTCCCGGGCTGCCCGAGCGCCGTGACGGTGCCCACCTCGACGAACGCGAAGCCCAGCATGCCGAGCCCGCGCACCCCGACGGCGTCCTTGTCGAACCCTGCCGCGAGGCCGAAGCGCCCGGGCAGGTCCCGCCCGAGCACGTGGACCGGCGCAGCGCCGGGGGCCGCGGGTCGCAGCGCCCGGGCCACGGCCGCGCGCAGCGGCGGGACGGCGGCGACGGCGCGGACCAGCCCGAAGCCGAGCTCGTGGGCCCGCTCGGGGTCCAGCCGGCGCAGCACGTGGTGGAAGAGGAAGGCGTACGGCGAGGACACAGACGCCGAACCTACCGGGCGGGCCGGTCCTGCGGTGCGGGACGGCGATCCGTGGTCCTGCTCAGCCACCACAGGCCGAGGGCCGGCAGCACGAGCGGGACGAAGCCGTACCCCGCGCCGAAGGCGGACCACACGGTCGCGTCCGGGAAGAGCTCCGGCCGCACGAGCGAGAGGGTCCCCACGGTGAGCACCCCGACCGCCTCGATGGTCACGGCGGCCCAGGCCACCCGGCGCGCGACCGGACCACCGCGGGCCAGGGCGATCGTCGCCACGACGTACACGACGGCTGCGAAGGCCGACAGGGCGTACGCGACCGGTGCGGCGTCGAAGTCACGCAGGACCTGCACGCCGGACCGGAAGGTCGCCGCGACCGCGAGGACGCCGTAGACGGCGACGAGCGCGCGCCCGGGCCCGGAGGCCGTGCTCGCAGACCCGCGGGCGGCGGAGGAGGCCGCCGGCACCCGCCCACCGTCGGGGCCGCTCACGCGCCGGTCCAGACCTGGACGACGCGGTACTGCAGGAACACCACGGTCAGCGCGGCGACGAGCAGCACCACGGAGCTCCAGCGGGTCCGCTCGGCGAACGCCCAGGCGGCGGCTACCGGCAGGACGAACAACGTCGTGACGAGGTAGCCCCAGAAGGTCGCCCCGTCGGCCGGGCCGCTGCCCCGCGCGACGGCGACCACGGCGACGACGACCTGCACGAGCAGAAGGGCCTCGACGACGCCGGACGCGACGAGCTGCCGCAGGACCACAGGCCGGTCGCGCACCGTGCGCCAGGCGGCCCAGGCCGACACGAGACCGGCGCCGAGGGCCGTGACCAGCACCAGGGGTGTCCACACGGGCACGAGGATACGGCGGGCGGGGACGCCGTCCGCCGCTGCGCTCAGCCTCCTCGCGGGCTCGCGAGCCGGCCGCCGGGCGCGGCTACGATCGGGCGCGTGCCTGCACTGACGCTCACCGCCACGGACCTTGCCCGCCTCGACACCGACGTCCTCGTCGTCGGTGCCGCACCGGACGCCGACGGCGGCGTGCGCCTCGTCGGTGCCGCGGGTCTGCCCGACGCCCTGCGGGGCGAGCTGACCGGGTCGGCGCGCGCGCTCGGCATCACCGGCGAGGCCGACAGCCTGCACCGGCTGCCCGCGGGGGCCGACCTCGCGGCGAGCGTGCTGGCCGTCGTCGGCCTCGGGACGCTCCCCGCCGACGGTGTCCCGACGCACGAGGCGCTGCGGCGTGCCGCCGGCGCCGCCACGCGACAGCTCACCGGCGTGCGCTCGGTCACCCTGGCCCTGCCCGCGGAGGACCTGGCGCAGCTCGCCGCCGTCGCGGAGGGCGCGCTGCTGGGCGCCTACGCGTTCGACCGGTACCGCAAGGACGCGCCGGCTCCCGCGGAGCAGGTCACCGTCGTGACGCCGCGGGCGAAGGACGCAGCGGCCAAGAAGGTGACGGCCCGCGCGGCCGCCGTTGCCGCCGCCGTCCACGGGACGAGGGACCTGGTCAACGCCGCGCCGGTCGACCTGTTCCCCGCGGCGTTCGCGGACGCCGCGCGGGCGGCGGCGAAGGGCACCAAGGTCAAGGTCTCCGTCCTCGACGAGAAGGCGCTCGCCGCGGGCGGGTACGGGGGTCTGCTCGCGGTGGGCCAGGGTTCGGCGCGCCCGCCGCGGCTGGTCAAGGTCTCCTACTCCCCCCTGCGCGCCCAGCGCAGCGTCGCGCTCGTCGGCAAGGGCATCACCTTCGACTCCGGGGGCCTGTCGATCAAGCCCGCGAAGGGCATGGAGGCGATGAAGTCGGACATGGCCGGAGCGGCCGCCGTCCTGCACACCGTCGTGGCCGCCGCCGCGCTCGAGCTGCCGGTCAAGGTGACCGGCTGGCTGTGCCTCGCGGAGAACATGCCCTCGGGCACCGCGCAGCGACCGTCCGACGTCATCACCCAGTACGGCGGGAAGACCGTGGAGGTGCTCAACACGGACGCCGAGGGGCGGCTCGTCCTCGCCGACGGGCTCGTCGCGGCGTCCGAGGAGAAGCCGGACGTCGTCGTCGACGTGGCGACGCTCACGGGCGCGCAGGTCGTGGCGCTCGGCACGCGGGTGTCCGCGGTCATGGGGACCGACGACGCGCGCGCGGCCGTCGTCGACGCCGCCGGTCGCGCCGGCGAGCAGTTCTGGCCCATGCCACTGCCGGAGGAGCTGCGCGCCTCGCTCAAGTCGTCGGTGGCCGACATGGCGAACATCGGCGACCGCTTCGGCGGGATGCTCGTGGCCGGGCTGTTCCTGCGGGAGTTCGTCGGGTCCACGCCGTGGGCGCATCTGGACATCGCCGGCCCGGCGTTCAACGAGGGCGGTGCGCACGGCTACACGCCGGTCGGCGGCACGGGCGTCGCGGTGCGGACGCTGCTGGAGCTGCTCGAGACCCGCTGAGCCCCGCCGGGCCTCAGCGCCCCCGCGCCCGGGCCCGCTGGCGCGAGTTCCAGTCGCGCATGCGCTGCGGGTAGCCGGTGAGCTGGACGTCGTACACGGGGATCGCCAGCTCCTTCGCCAGCTCCCGGGCCGCGCGGGCGTCCGGCACCCGTCGGCGCGTCCACTCCCCCGTGGTCGCGATGAGCAGGACGGTCGTCTGCTGGAACCGCGTCTCCGGCTCGAGGTAGGCCTCGACGCCGACCCGGGTGCGCACGAACTCCGTCAGGTGCGCCCTCGTCGCCCGTCGCGCGTCGGCGTCCGGCGGGGCGGCAGGGCTGTCCGCGGGGGCGCCTCGCGCGGCGCGCCGTCGTCGGAACAAGGGCATACCGCCAGCGTACGGCGGGGACACTCATAGGATGACTCGTGGGGCCCTCGGCCCTGCTGCGGTCCTCTCAGGTTCACGCTCGTCTCCGAGTGATGACAGGATGACCGGAGCGTCCCACCCGCCGTCTCCCGGAGGAGCATCGCATCGTGGCAGAACACCCCGTCTTCGACATCGTGGTCCTGGGCGGAGGGAGCGGCGGCTACGCCACCGCTCTGCGCGCGTCCGAGCTGGGCATGACCGTCGCGCTCATCGAGGCCGAGAAGCTCGGCGGCACCTGCCTGCACTGGGGGTGCATCCCCACCAAGGCGCTGCTGCACGCGGCCGAGCTCGCCGACGGCGCCCGCGAGAGCGAGAAGTACGGCGTGCGCTCGACGTTCGAGGGCATCGACATCGAGAAGGTGAACGCGTACAAGGACGGTGTCGTCGGCCGCCTCTACAAGGGCCTCCAGGGCCTCGTGAAGGCCCACGGCGTCACCTACGTCGAGGGCTACGGCAAGCTCGTCGGCGCGGACGTCGTCGAGGTCGACGGCCAGCCGTACCAGGGCAAGCACATCGTCCTGGCGACCGGCTCCTACTCCCGCTCGCTGCCCGGGCTGGAGATCGAGGGCCGGGTCATGACCTCGGACCAGGCGCTGACGCTCGACCGGGTCCCGAAGTCCGTCGTCATCCTGGGCGGCGGCGTCATCGGCTCGGAGTTCGCGAGCGTCTGGAAGTCCTTCGGCGCCGACGTCACGATCATCGAGGCGTTGCCGAACCTCGTGCCCAACGAGGACCCCGCCATCAGCAAGGCGTTCGAGCGGGCGTTCCGCAAGCGCGGCATCCAGTTCTCCACGGGCGTCCGCTTCCAGGGCGTGACCCAGGACGACGACGGGGTCCACGTCACCCTCGAGGACGGCAAGACGTTCGACGCCGAGATCATGCTCGTCGCCGTGGGCCGCGGCCCGCGCACGGACGGCCTCGGCTACGGCGAGCAGGGCGTGACGCTCGACCGCGGCTTCGTCATCACGAACGAGCGGCTGCACACCGGTGTCGGGAACATCTACGCCGTCGGCGACATCGTCCCCGGCCTGCAGCTCGCGCACCGCGGGTTCCAGCAGGGCATCTTCGTGGCGGAGGAGATCGCAGGCCTCGCGCCCGCGCCGATCGTCGAGTCGGGCATCCCGCGCGTCACCTACTCCGAGCCCGAGGTCGCCTCGGTCGGTCTCACCGAGGCCAAGGCCAAGGAGACCTACGGCGACGACGCCGTGCAGACGCTCGAGTACAACCTCGGTGGCAACGGCAAGAGCCAGATCCTCGGGACCACGGGCTTCGTCAAGCTCGTGCGGCAGAAGGATGGCCCGGTGGTCGGCGTGCACATGATCGGCGCGCGCGTCGGTGAGCTCATCGCCGAGGGCCAGCTCGTCGTCAACTGGGAGGCGTACCCGGAGGACGTCGCCTCGCTGATCCACGCGCACCCGACGCAGAACGAAGCGCTGGGCGAGGCCTTCCTGGCCCTGGCCGGCAAGCCCCTCCACGCCCACAACTGACCCCACCGAAGGAGACGCGAGGTCATGTCTGACTCCGTGCTGATGCCGGCGCTCGGCGAGAGCGTGACCGAAGGCACCGTCACCCGCTGGCTCAAGCAGGTCGGGGACACCGTCGAGGTCGACGAGCCGCTGCTCGAGGTCTCGACCGACAAGGTCGACACCGAGATCCCGTCCCCCTTCGCCGGGACCCTGCTCGAGATCCTCGTCCAGGAGGACGACACCGTGGAGGTCGGGGCTGCGCTCGCCGTCATCGGCGAGGGTGGCGAGTCCTCCGGTGCGGGCGACGGCGGGGCCGGGGCGTCCGACGGCGCGGCGAGCGGCGACGAGCAGCAGGCCGCCCAGGTCCCCGACGAGGTCACCGGTGGTCCCGTCGAGGAGCCGGACGCCGCAGGCGGCCAGGGCGAGCCGACGCAGCAGGCCGCTGCGCCCCAGGAGGAGCCGAAGGTCGCCGGCGGCGGCCAGGAGGCCGGCGGTGGTGACGGCGCGTCCGCCGACGAGGGTGCGTCCGACGAGGGTGCGTCCCACCAGGGCACGTCCGACCAGGGCGCGTCCGACCAGGGCGCGGCGGCCCAGGGCGGCGGCGCGCAGGGGGGCGGCGACACGCAGGACGTCGCGCTCCCGGCGCTCGGCGAGAGCGTCACCGAGGGCACCGTGACCCGCTGGCTCAAGCAGGTCGGCGACAGCGTGGAGGTCGACGAGGCGCTCCTGGAGATCTCGACCGACAAGGTGGACACGGAGATCCCGTCGCCGTTCGCCGGCACGGTGACCGAGATTCTCGTGCAGGAGGACGAGACCGTCGAGGTCGGTACCGTCCTCGCGCGCGTCGGGTCCGCCGGCTCCGCACCGGCGCAGCAGGAGCAGGGGACGCAGGAGGCTCCCCAGCAGCCGGCTGCCGAGGAGGAGCCGTCCCGGGACGCGGTGCAGCAGAGCGCGCAGGACCAGCAGGGTGGCGACTACGGCGGCCCGGGCCCCGAGACGGAGGCGGCCCCGGCCGACGACGTGCAGGCACCGCAGCCGTCCGCGGCCGCGCAGGAGAAGCCCGAGCAGACGCTGGCACCCGGGCAGGCCGCGGACCGTGAGCAGACGCCGACGTCGACGGCCCCGGCCGCGCCGTCGAGCAGCACGCCGACCTCGGGCGGCTACCTCACGCCGCTGGTCCGCAAGCTCGCGGCGGAGAAGGGTGTCGACCTGTCGACGCTGTCCGGCACCGGCGTCGGCGGGCGGATCCGCAAGGAGGACGTGCTCGAGGCAGCGGCGCGCGCCGAGGCGGAGCGCGCCGAGCGGGAGAGGGCGGCCGCGGCGCCGCAGGCCGCACCCGCCGCCGCGTCCGCACCCGCGCGGGCGGCCGCCGAGCCCGCCGCCGTGTCGCCGCTGCGCGGCACGACCGAGAAGGCGAGCCGGCTGCGCCAGATCATCGCCGAGCGCATGGTCGACGCGCTGCACTCGATGGCCCAGCTCACGACGGTGGTCGAGGTCGACGTGACGCGCGTGGCCCAGCTGCGCGCCCGGGCCAAGGACGACTTCAAGGCACGTGAGGGCGTCAACCTCACCTACCTGCCGTTCTTCGTCCTGGCGGCGACCGAGGCGCTCAAGGCCCACCCGAAGGTCAACGGCGTCCTCGCCGGCAACCAGATCACCTACCACGGCCACGAGAACGTCGGCATCGCGGTGGACACCGAGCGCGGGCTCGTGGTCCCGGTCATCCGCGACGCGGGCGACCTCAACCTGGCCGGCATCGCACGGAAGATCAACGACCTCGCGACCCGGACGCGCGACAACAAGGCGACCCCCGACGAGCTGAGCGGCGCGACCTTCACGGTCACGAACACAGGCTCGGGGGGCGCGCTCTTCGACACGCCGATCGTGCCGGGCGGCACGTCCGCGATCCTGGGCACGGGGGCCATCGTCAAGCGCCCCGTGGTCGCCACGGACGAGTTCGGCACCGAGTTCGTCGCGATCCGGTCGATGTGCTACCTCGCGCTGTCCTACGACCACCGGCTGGTGGACGGCGCGGACGCGTCGCGCTACCTGCAGACGGTCAAGAAGCGCATCGAGGACGGCGCCTTCGAGTCCGAGGTCGGGCTCTGACACCGGCCTGAGCCCCGCAGGAGGGGCCGTACCGGGAACCGCGGTGCGGCCCCTTCGCTGTGAGGCGGCTGACCGGCCGCGGGCGGGCCCCCTGCGCACGGCCACGGCCGGCCGCGCGGATCTCCTAGGGTGCACCCATGCGCGTCGTCGTCGCCGGTTCCCACGGACTCATCGGCTCCGCCCTGGTGGACCACCTCCGGGACGGCGGTCACGACGTCCGGCGGCTCGTGCGGCGACCGGCCCGCGGCCCGCAGGAGATCTCCTGGGACCCGGACGCCGACCGGCTCGACCCGGCGGACCTCGCCGGTGCCGACGCGGTCGTGAACCTCGGCGGTGCGGGCGTCGGTGACCACCGGTGGACCGCTGCGTACCGGCGCACCATCCTGCAGTCCCGCACCCGCCCCACCGCGCTGCTCGCCCGGACCCTCGCCGACTCCGCCGAGGGTCCGCGTGTGCTCCTGCAGGGGTCGGCGGTGGGCTTCTACGGCGATCGCGGCCAGGAGGTGCTCACCGAGGCCTCCGACGGCGGCACGGGGTTCCTCGCCGACGTGGTGCGGGCGTGGGAGGCCTCGACGGCCCCCGCCGAGGAGGCGGGCGTCCGCGTGGCACACCTGCGCACCGGGATCGTCATGTCGCGGTCGGGCGGCTCGTTCGGCCGTCTCCTGCCCCTCCTGCGGCTGGGTGTCGGGGGCCCGCTGGGCAACGGGCGGAACCACTGGCCGTGGATCACCCTGGTCGACCAGGTCCGGGCGGTCGAGCACCTGCTCACCGCCGCGGTGTCCGGCGCCGTCAACGTCGTCGGCCCCCACCCCGTGCCGCAGGCCGAGGTGGTGCGCGCCGTGGCCCGCGAGCTCCACCGGCCCGCCGTCGTGCCGGTCCCGCGGTTCGCCCTGCGCCTGGCGGTCGGCGAGTTCGCCGACGACATCCTCGCGTCCCAGCGCGTGCTGCCGACCGTGCTGCTCGACTCGGGCTTCACGTTCCGGCACGCGGACGTCGCCTCGGCGGCGCGGTGGGTGACGAGCGCCGGGGACTGACGCCCCGCTCCCCTGCACCCACCGGGGACGACGCCGCCGGTCACCCCTCCCCGGTGCCCTGGGCGGGGGCCACGTCCCGGACCCGCCACACCCCGGACTCCGCGGACAGGGTGAGGACGACCCCGCGTGCCGTGGTCTCCTGCCCGCGGGTCCCCACGGCCGCGACGAGCCGCACCCGGCTGGAGTCCTCGTCCGACGCGAGGACCGCGAGCTCCTCCACCCGCACCTCCACCGGCACCTGCCCCGAGGGCCGCCCCGCGGCCGCGGTGCCCGACGGCGACCCGTGCCGACCCGTGAAGAGCGCGAGGTCCGCGGCGGCAGCGGGTGACCCCGGCTCGGTGACGCGCAGGAGGGGCAGCAGTCGTCCGTGCGTCAGGGCCGCGGCGCGGGCGTGCGTGAGGAGCAGCACCTCGCTCTCCAGCCGTGCGCCGAGCGCGGCCGTCCGGTACGGCGCGGCCCGGTCGGGCACGACGTCGTCGGCCCCTCCTGGTGCCAGTACGCCGAGCGCCGCCAGGCCGACGACCAGCGCCGCGGCTCCCGCGACCACCGGGACCCGGGCGCCGCGGGCGGGTCCGTGGCGGCGATGGCGTGCCCCGGGCGGTCCCGCGGCCTCACCGGCGCTGCGCACCAGCGCCGCCCGCGCGAGGACGGCGGGATCGGCCCGGCGCACGGGCGCCGGGTCCGCGACGGCGAGGGCCTGCTCCACGAGCAGCGCGACGGTGGGAGCTCGCCGCGTCCCGTCCGCCGCGAGGAGCAGGACGTGGCGCAGGCGCTCGCGCGGCACGTCGTCGAACGCGCATGTCGGCACGGTCGGTACCGTCAGCTCGACCGCCTCGGGACCGGGCTGCCTCGCGGCCGACCACGCGGGCTCATCGCTGATCGACCAGGCCGGCCCACGGTCTCCCGGTCCGGGCCCGCCGGTGGGGTCCACCGCTACGACGTCCGCCGGGACGTCCGCGCACTCGCCGGGGAGCCGGCCGAGCAGCCCGAGCGCAGCTCCTGCCAGCGCCCGCACGTCGTCGTCCGCCGTGGCGGCGACGCACCGTGTCGGTCGCAGGGTCACCCGGCCCGAGACGTCGCGCTCCCAGGGCACCGGCTCCGCCAGCCCGCCGTGCGCCTCCCCCCGGGCGTGGAGCGCGGCGAGGGGCGCGCCCAGCTCGGACAGCAGCCGCACGACCTCGCCGGCGGCCCACCCGCTCGTCTCCCCCCGCACAGGCCCATGTCAGCACGGCGACGCGGGCCGTGGTCGTCGTCCACAGGGTGGCGTGCACCTCAGCCCAGGGTGACGACCTCGCCGCTGGACGCGCTGCGGCGGGCGGCGTCGAGCACCCAGGCGGTGGCGACGGCGTCACGAGGGTCGACGGGCACCGGACCGCCGGCCCCGAGCCACCGGCCGACGAGCCGGTAGTAGTCCTCGTGGCCCCCGGCGGCGCGCGGCACGGGCCGCATCTCGTCGCCGTGGACGAGCCAGCCCTCGTGGTCCGGCCCCGGGTCCATCCCTGCGAACGGTGTGGCCTCCCCCTCGAACCGCGTGACGAGGAAGGCTGCACGGTCACCGAGGACCCTCGTGCGCGGCCCGGGTGCTCCCACGATGCCGCCGGCCCACAGGTGGCTCGTCGTGCCGGCCTCGTGCCGCAGGGCCAGGAAGACGTCGTCCTCCGTGGGCGTCGTGATCGCCCTCAGCTCCGCGTAGACGGTCCTCACCGGGCCGAAGAGCTGGACGGCCGAGTCGACCAGGTGGGCGCCGAGGTCGAGCAGGAGCCCCCCACCCTCGCCGACGGCGTTCTCCTTCCACCGGTCCTTCGGCACGGGGCGCCACCGCTCCCATCGCCGCTCGAACCGGTGCACGGTGCCCAGGGCGCCGTCGGCGAGCAGGCCGGCGAGGGTCAGCTGCTCGGCGTCCCACCGCCTGTTCTGGAAGACCGTGAGCGGCACGCCCGCGGCCTCCGCGGCGTCGGCGACGCGGCGCGCATCCTGCTCGTCCAGGGCGAGGGGCTTGTCGACGACGACGGGGACGCCCGCATCGACCGCCGCCAGGGCGTGCTCGACGTGGCGGCCCGTCGGGGACGCCACCACGACGACGTCGAGGTCCCCCGCGTCGCCCAGGAGCCCCTCGACGTCCCCGTGGACGCGCACCCCGGGCCAGTCCGACCCGGCCAGCGCGGCGCGCTCGTCCGATCGCGTGACGACGGCCGTCACCACGTGACCCGCCACCCTGAGGAGCCGCGCGTGGATGCCACGTCCCGCGTCCCCGTAGCCGACGACGCCCACCCGCAGGCGGGGGACGTCGTCGGTGGCCGGTGACGTCACCTGCTCGCCACCGGCTCCTCGCGTCGCTGAGGGATCTCCGTGAGGGTGTCGTCCGCCGGGACTCGTCGCTGCCACGGCCACCAGGATGCCCGACCGATGTCGTGGATGAGGCCCGGCACGAGCAGGCTCCGCACGACGAGCGTGTCGATGAGCACACCGAGCGCGACGAGGAAGGCGAGCTGCACGAGGAACAGGAGCGGCAGCACGGCCAGCGCCCCGAAGGTCGCGGCCAGCACGACGCCCGCGCTCGTGATCACGCCGCCCGTCACCGTCAGGCCGCGACGCGTCCCCTCCCGCGTGCCGTGCCGCAGCGACTCCTCCCGGACACGGGTCATGAGGAAGATCGAGTAGTCGATGCCGAGCGCGACGAGGAAGACGAACGCGTAGAGCGGGACGACGGGATCGGCGCCGGGGAACCCGAGGACGTCGTTGAAGACCACCGCCGCGATGCCGAGCGTCGCGCCGAGGCTGAGCAGGTTGGCGCCGAGCAGCAGCACCGGCGCGACGATCGAGCGCAGCAGGCCGATGAGCACGACCAGGATCACGACGAGGACCGTCGGGACGATGACCTTGAGGTCCCGGACGCTGGTCTCCTGGGTGTCCAGGCGCTGCGCGGCCGCCCCGCCGACGACGGTCTCCGGCGACACCTCGCTGACGGCGGCTCGGACGTCGGAGACGACCTCGACGGCGTCTTGCGTCTCGGAGCCGGCGGACGTCACGGCCTGGATCTGGACGACGCCGTCGACGACGCGGGGCGGGGCGTCGGGCGCGGGCGGCGCCCCGGGCGGGCCGGACGCCTCGGCCACGGGCGCTGCGGAGTCCACGCCGTCGGTCGCGAGGACCGCCTCGAGCACGACGTCGAGGTCGGCCTCGGGCGCGAACACCGTGACCGGCTGCACCTGGCCGGCCGGGAAGTGCCGGGCGACGACGTCCTGCCCCGCGACCGACTCGACCTCGGTGAGGAAGACGTCCGTCTCGCTCGTCCCGCTGGCCCGCAGCTGCGGCACGAACGCCGTGGCGGCGAGGAGGACGACGGCGGTGCTCACCCACACGAGGCGAGGGCGGCGGCCGATGAGCCGCGACACGCGACCCCAGACCCCGTTGCGCGCCTCGACCTCCGCGAGGCTCTCGACGTGGTCGGCGTCCGCGTCGGCCGACGACGGCCGAGGCACGCGCGGCCAGAAGATGAGCCTCGCGAAGCGGTGCCCCCCGAGGAGCAGGAGGGCCGGCAGCAGCGTGAGGGAGGCGACGAAGGCCGCGACGATCCCGATCGCCGCGACCGGGCCGAGGCTGGAGTTCGACGTGAGGTCGGACAGGAGGAGCGTCAGCAGACCGGCGATGACGGTTCCCGCGCTCGCGGCGATCGGCTCGATCGAGGCGCGCAGGGCGCGCCGCATCGCCGAGTACGGGGACGCCACGCGCGTCAGCTCCTCGCGGTACCGCGCGACGATGAGCAGCGAGTAGTCCGTCGCGGCACCCACGACGAGGATGAAGAGGATGCCCTGGCTCTGGCCGTTGAGGACGAGCACCCCGGCCGCCGCCAGCTGGTAGACGCCCAGCCCGGCCGCCGCGAGGGCGAACACCGACGTGAACAGCACGGTGAACGGCAGGCTGGGCGACCGGTAGACGAGCACGAGGATGACGAACACGACCACGAGGGCCACGAGCAGCAGGATGCCGTCGATGCCCCCGAACGCCTCGACCAGGTCGGCGACCGCCCCGGCGGGGCCCGTCACCCACGCCTCGAGCCCGGCGTCGTCCAGGTCGGCGGCCGCCTCCCGCAGTGCGGTGACGACCTCGTTGAGGACGCGCTCCTCGCCCACGGTCTCCTGGACGGCCGCGCCGTCGAGCGTCAGGGCCAGCAGCACCGCCTCGCCGTCCTCGGACGGCACCGGGACGACCGGGGCCAGCAGCACGTCCTCCACCGTCCGGCCGTCGCCGATCTCGAGTGCAGGCACGGCTGCCGCGAGCTCCTCCACGGCGACCAGCTGCTCGGGGGTGAGCTGCCCGTCGCCCTCGACGACGACGATCGCCGGCAGCACGTCCTGGTCGGAGAAGCCCTTCGCGAGCTCGGCAGCCCTGGTCGACTCGGCGCTGCGGGGCAGGAACGCCGCGGCGTCGTTCTCCTGCACCTCGGACAGCTTGCCGATGGACTGGCCGCCGACCCCCGCGAGGGTCAGCCACACCAGCAGGACACCCAGGACGGCCGACCCGCGCAGGAACCCGCGCCGTCGGCCCCTCGAATCGCTCAGCATGCTGAGTATCATGGCGCGCACTAGCCTCGAGGGACAAACCAGCCTCCCTGTGCTGGTTCTCAGGAAGCACTCGGGGCACGCGGAGGTGACGTGGAGCGCACGGGGCACTGGCCGACCGGCCGCCTGCTGTCCGCGGTCGCGCGACGCATCGAACGGGAGTGGAACGCGCACCTCGACGCGTGGGACCTCAACCACGCGAGCCTGCCGGTGCTCTTCCACCTCGCCCGGGGCCCGCACTCCCAGCGCGACCTGGCGCGCGCCAACGGCGTGACGGAGCAGACGATGAGCCGGATCCTCGCGCGGATGGAGCGCTCGGGGTACATCGCACGCGAGCAGCACCCGACGGACCGTCGGCGCCACGAGGTCGCGCTGACGCCGGCGGGCCGGGCGGTCATGGTCGAGGCGGGCGACCCGCGCCCGGCCGAGGAGATGAGCGTCCGCGGCCTGGAGCCGCACCAGGTGGAGCAGCTGCGGGAGCTCCTGGCCCTCATGCTGGCGGCGCACCCCCACGACGAGGGCTGGGACGACCCGACCCCCCACGGACCGGCCACGGACGGCCACGCCTTCCGCCCACCGGCCCGCGAGAGCGTCCCGAGCCGGCCTGGTGCACCGCGGGACGGCCGCCGGGCGCCTGAGAACCCGCGCGCTGACGTACCGTGACGGTGTGCCCGACCTCGCCCCCGTGACCCCCCACCTGGCTCCCCCGCCGCTGGACGGAGACACGCTCGAGGTCGACGGTCTGCTGACCGTCGACCTGGGTCTCGGCGTCCGTCACCTGCCCTACGAGCCGACCTGGGCCCTGCAGCGGGCCGTCCACGCTGACGTGGTGGACGGCTCGCGTCCGGACACGGTCCTCCTGCTGGAGCACGAGAGCGTCTACACCGCCGGGAAGCGGACGGCGTCATGGGACCGCCCGGTCGACGGCACGCCCGTGGTCGACGTCGACCGGGGCGGGAAGATCACGTGGCACGGCCCCGGGCAGCTCGTCGCCTACCCGTTGGTGCGGCTGCGCCAGCCCGTCGACGTCGTCGCCTACGTGCGGGCGCTGGAGGCCGCCGTCATGGCCGTGTGCGCCCGCCTCGGGGTGACCGCCGGCCGCGTCGAGGGCCGCAGCGGCGTGTGGGTCGCCGCCGACGACCCGCAGGACGTCGCCGACGGCATGGTTCCGCGGCGCGACCGCAAGGTCTGCGCCATCGGCGTGCGGGTCGCCAAGGGCGTCACGATGCACGGCCTCGCGCTCAACTGCGACCCGGACCTCGGGGCGTTCGGGCGCATCGTGCCGTGCGGCATCGACGACGCGGACGTGACGTCCCTCTCGGCCGAGCTGGGTCGCGACGTCACGGTGCTCGAGGTGCTCCCGCTGCTGCGGGAGGAGCTCGCTGCCGCGCTGCGGCCGCTGCGCGCGGTCACCGACGCCGCGGCACCGTCGGCCGCCGTCTGAGCGCCTCCTGCGAGCGGTGCGGCGGGCCGGGAGGTCGTCCGACGACTGACGTAGAGTGGTCGGCGTGACGATCGCACCCGAGGGCCGCCGCATGCTCCGCGTCGAGGCGCGCAACGCCGCGACACCGATCGAGAAGAAGCCCGAGTGGATCCGCACCCGGGCGACGATGGGTCCGGAGTACACCGAGCTGAAGAAGCTGGTCCAGGGCGAGAAGCTGCACACGGTCTGCGAGGAGGCGGGCTGCCCCAACATCTTCGAGTGCTGGGAGGACCGCGAGGCCACGTTCCTCATCGGCGGCGACCAGTGCACCCGACGGTGCGACTTCTGCCAGATCGACACCGGCAAGCCCGCCGACGAGGACCGTGACGAGCCGCGGCGCGTGGCCGAGTCCGTCCGGGCGATGGGCTTGCGGTACTCCACGATCACCGGCGTGGCCCGCGACGACCTGCCCGACGGCGGCGCCTGGCTCTACGCCGAGACCGTGCGGCAGATCCACACGGTGAGCCCCGGGACCGGCGTCGAGCTGCTCATCCCCGACTTCAACGCCCGCCCGGAGCAGCTGGCGGAGGTCTTCTCCTCCCGGCCGGAGGTGCTCGCGCACAACGTCGAGACGGTGCCGCGGATCTTCAAGACCATCCGACCGGCCTTCCGCTACGACCGGTCGCTGTCGGTCATCCGGTCGGCCCGGGACGACGGCTTCGTCACGAAGTCGAACCTCATCCTCGGCATGGGTGAGACGTACGACGAGGTCGTCGCGGCGCTGCAGGACCTGCACGACGCCGGCTGTGACCTGCTCACGATCACGCAGTACCTGCGGCCCTCGGTCCGCCACCACCCGGTCGAGCGGTGGGTCAAGCCGGAGGAGTTCGTGGCCCTGTCCGAGGAGGCCGAGCGGATCGGCTTCCTCGGCGTCATGTCGGGGCCGCTGGTGCGGTCGTCCTACCGCGCCGGCCGCCTGTGGGCGCAGGCGATGACGCGCCGCGGGGAGACGATCCCCGAGGCGCTCTCCCACCTCGCGACGCCGGGCAGCGCCCGGCAGGAGGCCTCCAGCCTGCTCAGCCGTCGCTGAACGGCCAGTAGACTCGTGGCCCATGGCCCGCTCTCGATCCACCACGCCCTCGTCCGCCGCTGACGCGGCCGGAGGCACGCCGAAGAAGGTCAAGAAGGTCCGGTGGTACCACCGGGTCTGGGAGGCCTTCCAGATGACGCGGCGGGTCGACCCCGCCGTGACGTGGTGGGTGCTCCTGGCGTTCGTGGGCGTGCTCGCCGCGGGCATCGGCATCGGGCTGGCGTTCGGTCGCCCCGTCTACGCGACGATCGTCACGCTGCCCTTCGCCTTCCTGGCGGCGCTGTTCCTCCTGGCCCGGCGCGCCGAGTCGGCCGCGTACCGGCAGATCGAGGGCCAGCCGGGCGCGTCCCTCTCCGCGCTGCGGACCATCCGGCGCGGCTGGGAGTTCCCGGAGGAGCCGGTGGCGGTGGACCCGCGCGGGCAGGAGATCGTCTTCCGCGGTCTCGGCCGACCGGGCATCGTGCTGGTGGCCGAGGGCAACCCCCACCGGGCGCAGCGGCTGCTCGAGGCGGAGCGGAAGAAGGTGGCCCGCGTGCTGCCCAACGTGCCGATCACCCTGCTGCAGTCCGGCAACGGGGAGGGCCAGGTGCCCTTGCGCAAGCTGCCCGGTGCCGTGAAGAAGCTCAAGCCGACGCTGACGAAGCAGGAGGTCGCAGAGGTCGGGAAGCGCCTGCGGGCCCTCGGTGGGGCACGCCTCCCCGTGCCCAAGGGCATCGACCCGTTCAAGGCACGGCCGGACCGCAAGGGCATGCGCGGACGCTGACCGTCGCCGGGCCCTCGGCCCGGACCGTCAGCGACGGACGATGACGGTGCCCGCGGCGACGTCGTGCAGCCCGCGGCCCGAGCCGTCCCACACGACCGCCGGGATGACGAGGCACAGGAGCACCGTCCGCACGAGGCCCAGCACGGGTCCGGGCGGAGGCAGGGTTCCCGGGAGGCCGGCCGACGGCGTCGCCGACGCCGGGCCGCGACGTACGGACCGCTCCCCCAGGGCGCTCGTCACGTCGACGAGCCGGGCCACCTGGATCCCGGCGACCCGGTGGCCGATCGTCGTGCCGAGCGTCGACACGAGCACCGCGGTGGAGACACCGAAGATCGCGAGCGTGGCCCACTCGTCGCGGCCGAAGAAGGCCGCGCTGATGAGCGACGCGAGCCCCCAGTCCACGACGATCCCGACCACACGGCGACCGAGTGCCGCCATCGAGCCCGGGCCCGTGGCGGGCAGGCCGAGGTCGCGCCGAGCGGTCGTGTCCTCGGCCCGGCCGCCCTCGGAGGCCCCACCGCCGGGCGCGCCCTCGAGCCACGAGCCGATGTCACCACGTCGCGCTGCCACGACAGCAGGGTATCGGCGGCCCCTGTGGCGGTTCTGTGGTGCGCGCACGGCCGCTCGGCGCCGCGGGGTCCCCTCGGTAACGCGACGGAAACATGAGGTACACCGCCGGGAAACCGCGCCCGCCTAGGTTCGTCACCGTCGCCCATCCCCCCGCATGCCTGCGCCTGCGCGAGCACCGAATCGAGGAGAGCACTGCATGTTCAGTTCCGCAGACGAGCTCATGGCTTTCATCCAGGAGGAGGGCGTGCAGTTCGTCGACGTCCGCTTCTGCGACCTGCCCGGCGTGATGCAGCACTTCAACGTGCCGGCGTCCACCGTGGACACGAGCTTCTTCACCGAGGGCCAGATGTTCGACGGCTCCTCGATCCGTGGCTTCCAGGCCATCCACGAGTCCGACATGAAGCTGCTGGCGGACATCTCGACGGCGTACCTCGACCCGTTCCGGGACCGCAAGACGCTCATCATCAACATGTCGATCGTCGACCCGTACACGGACGAGCCGTACAGCCGTGACCCGCGTCAGATCGCCGCGAAGGCGGAGGCCTACCTCAAGTCCACCGGCATCGCGGACACCGCCTTCTTCGCCCCCGAGGCGGAGTTCTACATCTTCGACGACATCCGGTTCCACACGAGCCAGTCGGAGAGCTACTACCACATCGACTCCATCGAGGCCGCGTGGAACACCGGCCGCAAGGAGGACGGCGGCAACCTCGGGCACAAGACCCCGTACAAGGGCGGCTACTTCCCCGTGCCCCCGGTCGACCACTTCGCCGACCTGCGGGACGAGATCTGCGAGGAGCTCGACAAGGCGGGCCTGCAGGTCGAGCGCTCCCACCACGAGGTCGGCACCGCCGGCCAGGCGGAGATCAACTACCGCTTCGACACGCTGGCCAAGTCCGCGGACAAGGTCATGCAGTTCAAGTACATCGTCAAGAACGTCGTGCACCGCAACGGCCGGACGGTGACGTTCATGCCCAAGCCGCTCTTCGGTGACAACGGCTCGGGCATGCACTGCCACCAGTCGCTGTGGAAGGACGGCGACCCCCTCTTCTACGACGAGAAGGGCTACGGCGGCCTGTCGGACATGGCCCGCTGGTACATCGGCGGCCTGCTCAAGCACGCACCGTCCCTGCTCGCGTTCACCAACCCGACGGTGAACAGCTACCACCGCCTGGTGCCCGGCTACGAGGCCCCGGTCAACCTGGTCTACTCGGCGCGCAACCGCTCCGCGTGCGTGCGCATCCCCGTGACGGGCTCGAGCCCCAAGGCCAAGCGGATCGAGTTCCGCGTCCCGGACGCGTCCTCGAACCCGTACCTGGCGTTCGCCGCGATGCTCATGGCGGGCCTCGACGGCATCAAGAACAAGATCGAGCCGCCGGAGCCCGTCGACAAGGACCTGTACGAGCTGCCCCCCGAGGAGCACGCCTCCATCCAGCAGGTCCCGGCGTCGCTGACCGAGGCGCTCGACGCCCTCGAGGCCGACCACGACTACCTCACCGAGGGCGGCGTCTTCACGCCCGACCTCATCGAGACGTGGATCGACTTCAAGCGGACCCACGAGATCGACCCGATCCGCCTGCGCCCGCACCCGCACGAGTTCGAGCTCTACTTCGACTGCTGAGCCTCGGAGGGCGTCTGACGTGCAGTAACGCTGCGTTCAGGCCTTCCCAGGCCGCAGAGAGTCCGCACGGGCCGTCAGGACGACATCGACGGCGGCCCGTGTGGACTCTTCTGTGTCCGGCCACAGGTGCGCGTAGGTGTTGAGCGTCGTCGTCGCCGAGGCGTGCCGGAGGCGCGCCTGCCACGGCCCCACCTGACCCCCCAGCGGTCGGCGAGGTATCAGGCGTCGAACCCCGTGGTGCGGATGAGCCGTGCCGGTACACCGGCGACGATCGCGTTGGCCGGTACGTCCTTGGTGACGACCGCGCCGGCGCCGACGATGGCCCCGTCGCCGATCGTCACCCCGGGCACGACCGTGACAGCGGCGCCGAGCCATCAGTCGCGTCAGCAGGACGCGCACCTCGGCCGGTGCGCGATAACCGGTGTTCAGCTCAGCGACGGCCTGCATCGCGTCCTGGGCGACACGGATCATGAACAGGTGCTGCTCCGAGCTGCCCTCAGCAGCAGAGACATTCCGGCTCTGCCGACGAGCGGGGTGGTGCGAGGCGCTGGATTCAACCTGCGTCGAGGGGTTGTCGGCGCGGCCTCAGGCATGCTGGTGTTGCGCTCGACCCCCGGCTCTGGGCGGCTGGTGCCGCTCACCCAGGAGCAGAGCCCGCGTCTCGCTCGAACGATGCCTTGAGCGCGTCGACCGTGATGGTGCGTTCTCTGACGGCCATACGCCGCCAGATCGGCGCGCCCAGACGCCACAGGCCGTACGACACCAGCTGGCCGCGATGGCGGACCAGCGTCTCGCTCTCGCCGGACGGCTGCAGGTGGTAGCTGGGCCAGCCCTCGAACTTCAGCCGGCCCGACGCCGAACTGTCCCACCAGTGGTACACGAGCGTGTGCGGGGCTTCCATCTCGACGATCTCACCGGGCACGGTGCCCTGGCTCGTCTCGTCGACGAACGTCGTACCGACCCCGGGCTTCCCAGGGGAGGTCTGGCGGGTGTGCTTGAGCATGCTCCCCGTGTCGGCCATCCAGTCGTTGTGCCCGTCGATGTCGACGAGCCGTGCGAACACCTGGTCGATCGGTGCCCTGATCGTGCGCTCGAGCTCGAACTCGATGGGCCTCATACGAGCCAGGGTCCTCGAACGGTGGAGACACGACAAGGCCATCAGCTGCCTCGAGGCCCATGACGCCCGGGAGCGCACGGCCATCCGCTCATGCCGCGCTGAGGGCGGCTACGCTCGCCCGGATCTGCCGCGATGCGCTCCGGAATCTCGCCGAGGTGGCAATCCTGTCCTCGGCCACCTCGGTGGTGTCGGAGGCCAGGGCCCGCCCTACGGCGGCCCGGACCCACCGACCTGCGCGGCACCAGCTCTGCGTCGATTGGCCCTCGAGGCACCACCCGACCTCCTCGCCCGCGGGCGTGGGTGGTGCGGTGAGTTCGTCCGGATTTGCGACAGCGAGGCGCCGCGTGCCTGGTCACCCGGGTGAAAACCTGTGAGTAAAGTCACCCGCACCCCCGTCACTCCGCGGGGTCTGGACCTCACAAGGGGAAGCACCACATGGCATCACGCACCACGAGGAGCCGGGGCGCAACGGCGCGTCGTCGGCTCGGTGCCGGCATCGGGACGATGGCCGTCCTGGTCGCCGGCGCGACAGCACCCATGGCAGCGGCGACCGAGTCGCCGGAGCGCGACCTCGGCACGGCCGCCGACTACGGCGTGGACGTACCCACCGCCGGCGGGCTGGAGGACGCGACGGTGACGTCGCCCACCGGCCGCTGGTTCGTCGAGCTGGCCGCAGCTCCGACCACGCAGGGCGGCAGCAAGGCCGCCCTGGACCGCGCAGAGCGCTCGTTCAAGGCCGAGGCCGCAGGCAAGGGTGTCAGCGTCGAGGTCCGGCAGTCGTTCCGGTCGGTCTGGAACGGCGTCTCGGCGGAGATCGCCGACGAGGACGTGGTCACGGTCGAGGGCCTGCCCTCCGTCCGGGCGGTCTACCCCGTCCTGCGGATCCAGGCGCCCGAGCCCCAGGCCGCCACGTCGCCGGACCTGGCGACGGCGCTCGCGATGTCCGGTGCCGACGCCGCGCAGAGCGAGCTCGGGTTCACCGGCGAGGGCGTCAAGGTGGGCATCATCGACACCGGCGTCGACCTCGACCACCCCGACCTGGGTGGCTCCGGCACGGACGACACGACCGCGTTCCCGAGCGACGTGATCGTCGCGGGCTACGACTTCGTCGGTGACTCGTACAACGCCGACCCCAGCTCCGACGCCTACCAGCCGGTCCCCCAGCCGGACGGCAACCCGGACGACTGCCAGGGTCACGGCACGCACGTCGCGGGCATCGTGGGCGCACGTCCCGCGGCGGAGGGTGGCGCCCTCGGCGTGGCCCCGGACGTCCAGCTCGGCGCCTACCGCGTCTTCGGCTGCGACGGCTCGACCGAGTCCGACATCATGGTCGCCGCCATGGAGCGCGCGCTCGCGGACGGCATGGACGTCGTCAACCAGTCCATCGGTGCGGCCTTCCAGACCTGGCCCGGCTACCCGACCGCCGTCGCCAGCGACAACCTGGTCGACGCCGGCGTGGTGATGGTGGCCTCGATCGGCAACAGCGGTGCCTCCGGCACCTGGTCGGCCGGCGCCCCGGGTGTCGGCGAGGACGTCATCGGCGTGGCCTCGTTCGACAACACCCACGTCAAGGCGCAGATGCTCGAGGTGGACGGGGTCGAGTTCCCGTTCATGCCGGCGAGCAGCGCCCCTGAGCCGCCGACGACCGGCACCGAGGACCTCGTGTCCGCCGGGGCCCCGAGCAGCGCACAGGCGCAGTCGTGCAACGCCAACCCGGTCGCCTCCTCCGTGGCCGCCGGCAAGGCCGTCCTGATCCAGCGCGGCGCCTGCACCTTCTACGAGAAGGCGCTCAACGCCCAGAAGGCCGGCGCCACAGCGGTCGTGCTCTACAACAACGTGCCGGGGCTCTTCTCCGCCACCGTGGCCGGCGCCGAGCCGATCACGATCCCGGTCGTCGGCGTGAGCCGGGACCACGGCGTTCAGATGGTCAACGCGACCGCCGACGGCGCCACGCTCGCCTGGACCGACCGTGTCGGCACGGCGGTCAACCCGACGGGCGGCCTGATCTCGAGCTTCAGCTCCTACGGCATGACCGCGGACCTGCAGCTCAAGCCCGACCTGGGTGCCCCGGGCGGGAACATCTGGTCGACGTACCCGCTGGAGAAGGGTGCGTACTCCACGCTCTCCGGCACCTCGATGTCCGCCCCGCACGTCGCGGGCGCCGTCGCCCTCCTCCTGGAGGCGCGCCCGGGTACCGAGGCGCACACGGTGCGTGACCTGCTGCAGAACCACTCCGACCCGGCCGCGTGGTCGCTCAACTCGGGCATCGGCCTCGCCGACTCGGTCCACCGTCAGGGCGCGGGCATGATCGACATCGACGACACCATCCTGTCGACCACGTCGGTCCTGCCGGGCAAGCTCTCGCTCGGCGAGAGCCAGGGCGGCCCGGTCGAGCGCACGCTGACGCTCACCAACGCTGCCGAGACGGACGTCACCTACGCGACGTCCTTCGACGACGGCATCTCCACGCACCGCAACCCGGACGCACCCTCGTACGCCTGGGCCGAGAGCGTCGTGGACATGCCCGCGTCGGTCACCGTCCCGGCCGGGGGCTCCGTCGACGTGACGGTGTCCATCGCACCGGGCTCGGGCCTGAACCTGGCCCAGTACGGCGGCTGGCTGTTCTTCACCCCGGAGGAGGGTGCGGCGCTGAGCGTGCCGTTCGCGGGCTTCGCGGGTGACTACCAGGCGCTCGAGCTCTTCGGCGACCTGGGCGACCTGCCGCTCCCGGCCATGGGCGTCCTGCTGGGGTGCGACCGGTTCATCGGAGCGGACTGCGTCGCCGGGGGCGAGTACGACCTCGCCCCGACGGGTCACTCCTACACGATGGCCGACGGCGACATCCCCCAGGTGATCCTGCACATGGAGCACCCGGCACAGCGTCTGACCATCGAGGTCATCGAGACCGTGCAGGGCAAGAAGGGCGCGGTCGAGAAGGTCGCGACCCTCGTGCACGACGAGCCGTACGTCGGCCGTGACTCTGCCGGCATCAGCGTCCGGGTCTGGGACGGGCGAGTGCCCACGACGAACGGCAAGTCCACCCGCGCGGTGGGTGACGGCGTCTACCAGCTCCGCGTCACGGCGCTGAGCCCGATGGGTGACCCCGCGAACCCCGACCACGTCGAGGTCTGGACGAGCCCGGAGTTCCGGGTCGACCGCACCGACTGACACGTCGGCCGGCGGAAGAGCAGTGACCGGCGGGCCCGGGTCGTCCACGTGACGGCCCGGGCCCGCGCTGTCGTCGGCGCGGGATGACACCGCGGGTCACCCGAAGGAGGGGTGCTGCACGTGCGCGCGTTCATCCCTTCCGGGGCGTTTCGAGATGCAGAGACGGCGATCGTGGCCTATGTCACATCCGCTGCGTAGAGTGCAGCAATCACGGGCAACGGCGCCCGTGGGACCGAAGGGGACACGATGCTCCGCAGACTTCTCGTGACGACAGCAGGGGCCGCACTGGTCCTCGCGCCCGTCACAGCGTTAGCAGCGCCGCCACAGCAGGCGTCGAGCAGCACCGGCTACGCGATCGTGACGTTCACCGACGCTCCGCTCGCGACCTACACCGGGGGGACCAAGGGCCTCGAGCGCACCAAGCCGCTCAAGGGCCGCCTCGACCCGGCGAGCCCGGCCTACCAGGCCTACGAGCGCTTCCTCGCGAACGAGCGCGCGAGCTACAAGGCGTTCCTCGCGAAGCAGGTCCCCGGCGTCGCCGTGGTCGCTGAGTACGACACCGTGCTCAACGGCGTCGCCGTCCAGCTGAACGGCGCCGGCCTTGCGGCTCTGAAGAGCCCCAAGGTGGCCGACGTCCAGGAGAGCTGGACCTACCGCCCGACGATGAACCTCAGCCCGGACATCATCAACGCGCCCGCCGTCTGGCAGGGCCAGGTGGGCGCCGCGACGGACGGCACCGGCGTCGACGTCGGCATCATCGACAGCGGAATCCGTGAGGACCACGCGTTCTTCGCGTGCAAGGACGACATCCCGCACAAGGTCTACGCCTCCGGCGTGGCCGGATTCGGTGAGGACATCGTCTTCAACCACGGCACGCACGTCGCCGGCACGGTCGCCGGCTGCGAGACGGACCTCTCCGTCGTCGACCCCGACGGCGCCGTCGAGGGCATGATCAGCGGGGTCGCGCCCGGCGCGGACCTGTACGACTACAACGTCTTCCCGGGCTTCGGCGCCGGGTTCGTCGCCTATGGCGGGTCGGCGTTCAGCCACGACATCGCGCGAGCGGTCGAGGACGCCGTCGACGACGGCATGGACGTGGTCAACATGAGCCTGGGCGGGACGATCCAGGGTCCGCACGACTACCTGGCGGAGGCCGTCGACGCGGCAACAGCGGCTGGTCTCGTCGTCGCCGTGTCCGCCGGCAACGAGGGCCCAGGGCCGAGCACCATCGGCTCGCCGGGCAACGCCGTCGGCGCCCTCACGTCGGGCGCCACGACCAACCGTCACTACGTCGGCGTCCTGGTCGACAGCTCGGCAGGCGACTTCGGCGGCGCCGTGGGCGACTTCGACCCGTTCGCCGAGCACCCGGTCTCGGGCGTCCCGCTCGTGGCCTGGCCCGGCGACGCGACGGCCTGCACCCCGACGAGCCAGGACCTCACGGGGAAGGTCGTGCTCATCCAGCGCGGGGCCTGCACCTTCGAGACGAAGGTGGCCTCCGCTGCGGCCGCCGGCGCGCTCGGGGTCCTCGTCTACAACAACACCGGCGGCGACCCGATCGCCATGGGCGGCACGGGGACCATCCCGGCCCTGATGGTGAGTCAGCAGGACGGCGCGGCGCTGAAGGCAGCCGTCGCCGCTGGGCCCGTCACCGTGAGCATCGACGGCAGCAACCCGGTCGAGGTCGTGACGGACAACGCGGACATCGTGGCGGGTTTCAGCTCCCGCGGCTTCGCGCGCTTCACCGAGAACCTCAAGCCCGACGTCGTCGCCCCTGGGGTCAACATCTACTCCTCGGCCTTCGACGAGGCGACCGGTCAGCTGGGCTGGGCCATGATGCAGGGCACGAGCATGGCGAGCCCGCACACGGCAGGCTCCGCAGCGCTCCTGCTGGCCCAGCGCCCGGCGCTCAGCCCGGCCGACGTCAAGTCGCTGCTCGGCAACAACGCCGAGCGGAAGGTGTGGAGCGACGTCGTCGGCGGGAAGCTCGCCGGTGTCATGGAGCGTGGTGGCGGCCGGATCGACCTGGCACGTGCCGCCGGGGCGACGGTCACCTTCGACCCGATGTCGCTGAGCTTCGGCACCAGCAAGGGCAACCGGGCGGTGACGAAGACCCTCACGGTCACCGTCTCCAACCTCGGTGAGGCGGCGCGCACGCTGACGCTCGCGGAGGACGATGATCAACTGACCCTGAGTGCGACCACCCTGGCGCTGCCGGCGAACGGCACGGCGACCTTCACGGTCACGATGAGCGCTCGTGGTGCCGCCACCGCGGAGGGCGACGTGACGATCACCAGCGGGGACGACACGTTCCTCGTCCCGTTCTGGTACGCCACCGGCGCCTGACGCCCGACGTCGGAGGGCGGCGCTGCGGGGGCTCCCCGCAGCGCCGCCCTTCGCATGTCCCGGCGACCGGACGGAGCGCTCAGCGCCGCGCCGGGTCCGGCGGGACATTCCGGCGGGACATGCACCGGTGTCACCCACGTGGTGGCCGGGATGTCGCTCGTCAGGGCGGCCGGCGGCCCCCAGGTATTGACCACGGCACCGACCGGGACAAAGGTGGTCGACGGGACACATGCCCCGCCCGAACCCTGACAGGGGACGGGTGCCGGCGCGGCTCAACGAGGAGCCGCACCACCACGGAGGACTTCGATGACCCGAACCGCCCCATCCGGCCTGCGCCGGCTCCTCACCGCGGCACTGGCCGTGGCGACCGCCGGCGTGATGCTGGCACCCGCCGCGACCGCGTCGCGCCCACCGGACCCGATCGAGTTGCAGATCCTCAGCGTCTCCGACTGGCACGCCCAGCTCGACCCCATCTCCAGCGGCGGCCAGCAGGTCGGCGGCGCGGCCGTCCTGTCGACCTACTTCCAGCAGGAGCGCGCCGCGAATCCGCGCACCCTCACGCTCACGGCCGGTGACGCCTTCGGGGCGAGCCCGCCGCTGTCGGCGTTCTTCGAGGAGGAGCCGGCCGTCCGCGCCATGAACCTCATGGGGTTCGACGCGGACACCCTGGGGAACCACAACTTCGACCGGGGCGTCGACCACCTCCAGCGCATGGTGGACCTCGCCGACTTCCAGTACGTCTCGGCCAACCTCCTGAACCTTGACGACAACCTGCAGGGGGTCGAGGACTTCACGATCTTCGACCTCGACGGGGTGAAGGTCGCCGTCATCGGGATCACGAACCCCGAGGCTCCCACGCTCGTCTTCCCGGGCAGCTTCGGCACCATCGAGGTGACCGACCCGGTCGTCGCAGCGAACAAGGCTCGCGCCGCCGCGCAGCGCGCGGGGGCGAAGGTCTTCGTCGCCATCACGCACATGGGGATCACCGGGTTCGACCCGGCGACCGGCGATGCGTTCGGCCCGCTCGTCGACTTCGCCGACTCCGTCGGCGGCTACGACCTCATCGTCGGCGACCACACCGACTTCCAGTACGAGGGTGTGCACGGCAGGGCGCTCGTGGTCGAGAACCGCAGCAAGGGCGCCACCTACGCCCGGACGACCCTGTCGGTGAACCCGCGCAGCGGCCGGGTCGCCTCCTCCTCGGTGGAGTTCGTCACGCCGACCGTCGCGGGCGTCACGCCGGACCCGGCCGTCGTGGCGATGCTGGACGAGTACCGGGCGGAGCTCGGTCCGATCTTCAACACGAAGCTCGGGGACTCCGACCGTGCGATCCCCCGCAGCGACAGCTGTGGACGTGGGGACGGACGGCTCTGCGAGTCGCTCGTGGGCAACGTCGTCACGGACGCCTTGCGCGCCCGCTACGGGACCGACGTCGCGATCACCAACGCCGGGGGCCTGCGCGCCAACCTCACGTGCCCGACTACGGACAACCCGGCGGACTTCTGCGCACCGTTCACCCCCCCGCCGTACCCGATCACCCGGGGACAGGTGCTCAGTGTCCTGCCGTTCGGGAACATCGCGGTCACCGGCACGGTCACCGGCGCCCAGCTCAAGCAGATGCTGGAGAACGGCGTCTCGGCGATGCCCGGCGCCAACGGTCGCTTCGCGCAGGTCTCCGGTCTGTGCTTCACCTACGACGTCGCGGCGCCCGCCGGCTCCCGTGTCGTCGGTGCGGTGCGGCAGGCCGCGGACGGCTCGTGCACCGGCGCTCCGATGGACCTGACGGCAGCCTCCACCTACTCACTGGCTCAGAACGACTTCATGGCCAGCGGCGGTGACGGCTACCCGAACCTCATCGGCAACTTCACCAGCCGGGAGATCCTCGACCAGGTCCTCGCGGACCACGTCACGGCCGCAGGGGTCCTGACCCCTCGGATCCAGGGCCGCATCACCTGCACCAGCAGCGGCAGCGCCGTCTGCCCCACGGTGGTGGCACCCTGAGCGATCACCGCTCCTCCGGCGGGGCGTCCCGGGTCTCCCGGGGCGCCCCGCTGGGCCTCCTCGTCCTCGTCCTCCTCGTCCTCGGCCCGGCGCCGGCGGCGCTCGCCCACGACGGGGAGGTGACGGTCGACGTCGTGCCCGCCGAGGCGGTCGCGGGTGAGTCCGTCGAGGTCCTCGGTGACGGCTTCGCGCCGAACGGGACGGTCCGGGTCGTGCTCCGGACCGGCGACGGCGACCGACCGGTCGCGGAGGCGGTCGCCGACGACGACGGTCATGTCGCGGTGGCCGCCGTGCTGCCCGACGACCTGGGCACGCGCTACTACGAGGTCCGGGCGGACGGGGCCGACGGCGCCACGGCGTCCGGCTCCGTGTCCGTGACGGCCGCCGAGGACGGTGAGCCGTGGCTGGTGCCCGTCCTGGCCGCCGGGGTCACCGCCCTCGCCGTCGCCCTGGTGCTCGGTGTGGCCCGACGACGCCCGGCCGGACGGTCGACGGTCGACCGGCGGTGACGTTCGTCCGTTGTGGACGGATCGCGCCGGGGGAAGGTTCGGGGTGACGAAGGAGCCCCGATGCATGCCGCGCACGACGCCCCCATCCTCGCCCCCGCCGCGCCGTACCGGTACGCGAGGACGATCGACCTCAAGGCCGACCGCCGGGCGGCGGTCGGCGTCAACGTGGCCTTCGCCGTGGTCGCGGCCGGATTCGTCGGGGCGGCGCTGCTGCTGGACGTCCCGGTCCGTGGCACGTGGCCGCCGGCGCTCGTCGTGGCCGTCACCCTCGTGGCCTGCCTGGCGTACATGTGGGCGCACGAAGCCACCCATGGAGTCCTGCTGACCGTCTTCTCCGGAGCACCGTCACGGTACGCGCTCCGGCCGCCGTACCTGACCTGTGGCAACGACGCGTTCGTCGGCCGAGGTGCGTTCCTCGCGGTCGCCCTCGGCCCCCTCGTGCTATGGGGTGCCGTCCTGGCGTTCCTCAGCGCGGTGGCTCCCCCGGACCTCGCACTGACCGTGTACGTCCTGACCGCGCTCAACCTGGCGGGTTCCGCTGGAGACCTCTACCAGGCACGCGTCGCGCTCGCGCTTCCTGTGCACGCCCTCCTCCGGGACGACGGCACGGTGACGACGATCCTGGTGGCCGACGACCACCCGGCGTAGCCGGACGGCGGGACCGAGCACGTCGTCGGACGGCGGTCAGCGGCGGCCTGTGCGCTCCGGACGTCGCTCCACACGGTCCCAGCCGGGTCGCGACGCCCGCGACCCGAGACGGTCCGGGCGGGAGCGGTAGACGACGTACGGGCGCCACAGGTACCCCAGGGGCACGCTGAACACGTGGACGAGCCGCGTGAACGGCCACAGCGCGAAGAGGAAGAACGCCGCCAGCGCATGGAGCTGGAAGCCGATCGGGGCGTCCGCCATGAGCTCGGGGCGGATGTCGAACCGGAAGATGCCGCGGAACCACACCGAGACGCCGTCGCGGTAGTCGTAGTGGCCGCCGAGGTTGAGGATCGAGCCGGCGATGGTGTTCCACATCCCCAGGAAGATGACGGTCGCGAGGACGAGGTACATGAACTTGTCCATGCGCGTGGTCGCGCTGAACACCGGTCCGACCGTCCGACGCCGGTAGATGAGCAGCACCATGCCGAGGACGGTGCACACGCCGGCGACGACGCCGATGGTGATGGCGAGGAAGTGGTAGATCTCGTCGCTCATCCCGACGGCACGCGTCCAGGCCTTCGGGATGCCCAGGCCCATGACGTGGCCGAGGAAGACCGCGAGGATCCCGAAGTGGAACATCGGGCTCGCCCAGCGCAGGAGCTTGCTCTCGTACAGCTGTGAGGACCGCGTCGTCCAGCCGAACTTGTCGTAGCGGTACCGCCACACGTGCCCGAGGACGAACACGGCGAGGCAGACGTAGGGGAAGACGACCCACAGGAGGATGTCGGCGGTCGTGGTCATCGGCGGGCTCCCGTCAGGGGCATCTCGGGTGAGGGGGCGAACGGCTCGAGGCCGACGTCCTCGTCGGGTGGGCCTTCGGCCGCGAGCCGGGCGACGGCCTCGCGGTCCTCGCCGGCCAGCGGCGGCAGCGTCGCGCTGACGGCGACGAGCACGTCCGCCCACGGCGATCCGGCGTCCAGCAGCGCGAGGCGCAGCAGCTCCAGACCGGCGCGGTGGGCGAGGAGGAGCGCGATGCCCGCCGCACGGCCCTCGTCGTCGGTGGTGGCGGCGAACTCCAGCACGACGGCGAGGTGGTCCGGCAGCTCCGCCTCGGCGAGCTCGAAGCCCGCCCGGCGGTAGGCCTGCTTGAACTCCACGAGGGCGACGCCACGCTTGCGGGTGTCCCCGTACGCGAAGTAGGTGAGGAACAGGCTGCACCGGCGCTTGAGGTCGAACGTCGCGACGTACTCGCTCTCCAGGCTCTCGAGCGGGCTGCCCGCGAGGTGGTCCACCGCCCGCCGCAGCGGGGCGGCGAGCTCCGGACGCACCTCGTCCAGGGCGGCGCGCACCGTGGGGAGGAGCTCGAGCAGGTCGGCGCTCGGGTAGTCGAGCAGCAGCGCAGCGGCCCGGTGGACGACGGCGTGCTCGCGTGTCGAGCACCGACGCGCGACCGCCAGACGCTCGACGCGGTTCACGAGGTCCCGCCCGTCGGTCCGGGCGGGCCACCCGCCGTCGAGCCGCCCGACGCGCCACCGCCCCGTGCCGGACCGTCGTCGGCGCGCGGCTCCGTGCCGGTGCCGGCCGGGCCGGGCACGCTCCCGCCTGCCGGGAGCGGCTGCACGATCTCGGCGCCGGTGGACGAGCCGTCCCGCAGCTGGGGACCGCCCGAAGGGTCACCGTCCTCGTCACGCGGCGGGAACATCCCCGACGGACGGCCCTTGCCGTCCCAGTTGAGGAGGTTCACCCGCGCCTTGCGCGTCGACGGGTCGGCCACCGTGTCCGACGTCTGCCGCTGCTGGAGCATGTGGAAGTTCTCCACCGCGATCGGCTCCGCGAAGCCGGGACCGGAGCCCTCGCCGAACGGGCCGGACCCGCCCATGCCGGGGCCGCCCTCGTAGTCCAGCGAGCACTCGGTCGCGAGCTCCTCGAGGCTGTGCGCCTGCTCCGCGTGCGCGCTCGGGATGACGTACCGCTCGTCGTACTTGGCGATGGCCAGCAGCCGGTACATCTCCTGCATCGCGGACTCGGTCATGCCCACGGCCGCCGGGATGGCGGGGTCGGGCTCGCGGCCGAGGTTGATGTCCCTCATGTAGGAGCGCATCGCCGCGAGCCGCTGGAGGACCGCCGTCACCGGGGCCGTGTCGCCCGCCGTGAAGAGCTCGGCGAGGTACTCCACCGGGATCCGGAGCGTGTCGATGGCGGCGAAGAGGTTCCGTGCCGCCTCCGAGTCCTCCCCGGTCTCCGCGATCGCGTCCACCACCGGCGACAGCGGCGGGATGTACCAGACCATCGGCATGGTGCGGTACTCCGGGTGCAGCGGCAGCGCCACCTCGTAGTCGTGGATGAGGCGCCAGATCGGTGACCGCTGAGCCGCGTCCAGCCAGTCCCGCGGGATGCCTGCGCGCTCGGCCTCCCGGACGACCTGCGGGTCGTGCGGGTCGAGGAGCACGCTGCGCTGGGCGGCGAGGAGCTTGTGCTCGTCCGGCTCGGAGGCCGCCTCGAGCACCCGGTCCGCGTCGTAGAGGACCAGGCCGATGTACCGCAGGCGCCCGACGCACGTCTCGGAGCACACCGTCGGCAGTCCGACCTCGATCCGCGGGAAGCAGAAGGTGCACTTCTCGGCCTTGCCGGTGCGGTGGTTGAAGTAGACCTTCTTGTACGGGCACCCGGTGACGCACTTGCGCCAGCCGCGGCAGCGGTCCTGGTCGACGAGCACGATGCCGTCCTCGGCCCGCTTGTAGATCGCGCCCGAGGGGCAGGACGCGGCGCACGACGGGTTGAGGCAGTGCTCGCAGATCCGCGGCAGGTAGAACATGAACGTCTGCTCGAACTCGAGCTTGATCTTGTCGGACACGCGCTGGAGCACGGGGTCCTGAGCGGTGACCGCGGGTCCGCCACCGAGGTTGTCGTCCCAGTTCGCCGACCACGAGACGCTCATGTTCTCGCCGGTCAGCAGCGACTTCGGCCGCGCCACAGGGGTGTGCTCCTGCAGCGGCGCGTTGGTGAGGTTCTCGTAGTCGTACGTCCACGGCTCGTAGTACTGGTCGATCGACGGCTGCTTGGGGCTCGCGAAGATCGTGAGGAGGTTCTTGAGCCGGCCGCCGGCCTTGAGCTGGAGGCGCCCGCGCTTGGACAGCGTCCAGCCGCCCTGCCACACCTCCTGGTCCTCGTAGGTCCGGGGGTAGCCCTGACCGGGCCGCGTCTCGACGTTGTTGAACCAGACGTACTCCGTGCCGGCGCGGTTCGTCCACGCCTGCTTGCACGTGACGGAGCAGGTGTGGCACCCGATGCACTTGTCCAGGTTCATCACCATGGCCATCTGGGCCATCACCCTCATCGGGACACCGTCCTCTCGGCCGTGCGGGCTGCTGCGGGCAGTGCTGTGATCAGCGGGACCAGCGGGTCCGGGGCGGGGACGGCGGGCATCAGTACTGCACCTCCTGGCTGCGACGACGGATCACGGTGACCTCGTCGCGCTGGTTCCCGGTCGGGCCGAGGTAGTTGAACGCGTAGGACAGCTGGGCGTACCCGCCGATGAGGTGGCTGGGCTTGACCAGCAGCCGGGTCAGCGAGTTGTGGATGCCGCCACGCTTGCCCGTCGTCTCCGACAGCGGCACGTCGATGAGGCGGTCCTGGGCGTGGTGCATGTACACCGTGCCCTCGGGCATCCGGTGCGACACGATCGCGCGGGCCACGACGACGCCGTTGCGGTTGACCGCCTCGATCCAGTCGTTGTCCGCGACCCCGACCTTCGCGGCGTCCTTGTCGCTCATCCAGATCGTGGGGCCGCCGCGCGACAGCGACAGCATGAAGAGGTTGTCCTGGTACTCCGAGTGGATGGACCACTTGTTGTGCGGCGTCAGGTACCGGACCGTCACCCCGGACGCGCCGGCCGGGCCGGACCCGTCGAGGTCCGGCTCCCCGAACAGCGCCCCCATGTCGAGCGGTGGTCGGAAGACGGGGAGGTTCTCCCCCAGCTCGGTCATCCAGTCGTGGTCGAGGAAGAAGTGCTGGCGTCCGCTGAGGGTGTGCCACGGCCGCAGGCGCTCGACGTTGATCGTGAACGGGGAGTACCTCCGACCTCCGTGCTCGGAACCGGACCACTCGGGCGACGTGATGACCGGCACGGGCGCCGCCTGGGTGTCCGTGAAGGTGATCTGCTTGCCCTCGTGCTCGGCGGCCATGTCCGCCATCGGGCGACCGGTCCGCTTCTCGAGCGTGTGGAAGCCTTGCACGGCGAGCCGGCCGTTCGTCGTCCCGGACAGCGCCAGGATCGCCTCGCACGCGTGGATGTCGCGGGTCAGGGCCGGCCGGCCGTCCGCGACGCCACCGGGGGTGTTCCGCACGACGCCGTTCTTGCGGGCGAGGTAGTCCACCTCCTTGTCCACCTGGTACGTGATGCCCTTCGTCGTCGTGCCGAGCTTCTCCAGCAACGGCCCGAGCGCGCCGAGCTTCGCCGCCACGGCGCCGTAGTCGCGCTCGAGGACCACGAGCTTGGGCATCGTGCGCCCGGGGACGGGTTCGCACTCCCCCGTCTTCCAGTCCTTGACGCGACCGTGCGGCGTGGCCAGCTCGTCCGGGGTGTCGTGCATGAGGGGCACGGCCACGACGTCCTTGCGGACCCCCAGGTGCTGGGCCCCGAGCTCGCTGAACCGGCGCGCGAGGGTGTGGAAGATGTCGAAGTCGGTGCGCGTCTGCCACGGCGGTGCGATGGCAGGGCTGAACGAGTTCACGAACGGGTGCATGTCCGTGGTGTTGAGGTCGTGCTTCTCGTACCAGGTGGCCGCCGGCAGGACGACGTCGGAGTACACCGTCGTGCTGGTCATGCGGAAGTCCAGGGACAGCAGCATGTCGAGCTTCCCGGTGGGTGCCTCGTCCCGCCAGACGACGTCGCGGGGCCGCGCGGCCGGGGGCGCCTCGGTCGCCCGCATGTTCGAGTCCGTCCCGAGCAGGTGGTGCAGGAAGTACTCGTTGCCCTTGCCGGAGCTGCCGAGGAGGTTGGCGCGCCAGACGGTCAGCACGCGGGGGAAGTTCTCCGGCGCGTCCGGGTCCTCGGCCGCGAACCGCAGCTCGCCGGCCTTGAGGCGGGCCGGGACGTACTGGTCGACCGGCACACCGGCCCGGTCGGCGTCGTCGGCGAGGTCGAGGGGGTTGCGGTCGAACGTCGGGTAGGACGGCATCCAGCCCAGGCGGGCGGACATCGCGATGACGTCGGCCGTCGTCATGCCGGACAGGCGGCTGCGCGCCGGGTCCGTCGTCGCGGACGACAGGGCGTCGGCGCCGAACGGGTCGTACCGGAACTGGTCCGTGTTGAGGTACCAGTACGCGGTCTGGATCATCGTGCGACCCGGTCGCGCCCAGTCCAGGGCGAAGGCGTAGTGACCGTGCCCGGTGACGGGACGGCACTTCTCCTGCCCGACGTAGTGCGCCCAGCCGCCTCCGTTGACGCCCTGGCACCCCGTGAGGGTGGTCAGGGCGAGGAACGCCCGGTAGATGGTGTCCGAGTGGAACCAGTGGTTCGTCCCGGCACCCATGAGGATCATGGAGCGCCCGCGGGAGTCCTCCGCGTTCTGGGCGAACTCACGCCCGATCCGCTCCGCCTTGACGGCCGGGACGCCGGTGAACCGCTCCTGCCAGGCGGGCGTGCACGGCTCGCTCGCGTCGTCGTAGCCGGTCGGCCAGCGACCCGGCAGCCCCGGACGCCCCACGCCGTACTGCGCGAGGACCAGGTCGAAGACGGTGGTGACGAGGTGCCCACCGACACGCCGGACGGGCACGCCGCGGGTGACGGTCCGCGCGTCGCCGTCGAGGGTGTCGAAGCGCGGCAGGTGCACCTCGACGGCACCCTCCGTCTCGGCGTCGTCGGCCATCGTCAGGAGCGGGTCGACGTCCCCGAGGTCGAGGTTCCAGCGGCCCGCGCCCGCCTCGCCGTAGTGGAACCCGAGCGAGCCACCGGGGACGACCGGCTTGCCCGTGACCCGGTCCACCAGGACGGTCTTGAACTGCGCGTTCTCGCTGTCCGCCTCGGCGCCTGGCAGGTCCGACGCGGTGAGGAACTTGCCGGGCACGAAGGCGCCGTCGGCCTCGTCCAGGCGGATGAGGAAGGGCAGGTCCGTGTACCTCTTGACGTACTCGGTGAAGTACGGGACCTGACGCTCGACGAAGAACTCACGCAGCGTCACGTGGCCCATCGCCATGGCCAGCGCGCCGTCGGTGCCCGGGGCGGCAGCGAGCCACTCGTCGGCGAACTTGACGTTGTCCGCGTAGTCGGGAGCGACCACGACCACCTTCTGGCCGCGGTACCGCGCCTCGGTCATCCAGTGCGCGTCCGGTGTGCGGGTCACGGGGACGTTCGAGCCCCACATGATCAGATAGCCGGCGTCCCACCAGTCGCCGGACTCCGGCACGTCCGTCTGGTCGCCGAAGACCTGCGGGGAGGCGACCGGCAGGTCGGCGTACCAGTCGTAGAAGGACAGCATCGGTGCCCCGAGCAGCGCGTGGTACCGCGCCCCCACCCCGTGGGAGACCATCGACATCGCGGGGATCGGGGAGAAGCCGGCGACCCGGTCGGGGCCGTAGGCGCCGATCGTGTAGACCTGCGCCGCGGCGGCGATCTCCGTCGCCTCGTCCCAGGTCGCGCGGACCAGCCCGCCCTTGCCGCGGGCCGCCTTGTAGCGGCGTGCCTTCTCCGGGTCCTCCACGATGCTGGCCCACGCCGCCACCGGGTCGCCCGTCGCGGCCTTCGCCTCGCGGTACATCTGCAGCAGCAGGCCACGCACGTACGGGTACCGGATCCGCGTGGGCGAGTACGTGTACCAGCTGAAGGCGGCGCCACGGGGACACCCGCGCGGCTCGTACTCCGGCCGGTCCGGGCCCACCGACGGGTAGTCCGTCTGCTGCGACTCCCAGGTGATGATCCCGTCCTTGACGTAGACCTTCCACGAGCAGGAGCCCGTGCAGTTCACGCCGTGGGTCGACCGCACCACCATGTCGTGGCTCCACCGGTCCCGGTAGAACCCGTCGGCGTCCCGACCACCGATCTGGTGCAGCGTGCGCAGGTCGTGCGAGACCTCGCCCTTGCGCAGGTACCTGCCCAGCCGCAGGAGGACGTCCGACGCCGGGCCGTCGAGCCCCGCCTGTCCGGTCCCCTCGGTCGGCGTGACGGTCCGGTTCATCGGTGCTCCCTCGCGTGGTCGTGCGTCGTGCGGGCGGTTCGTCGTGCGTCGGTCAGCCGGGCTTGGGGGCTCCCGGCCGGGCGTAGTACACCCAGGCGAGGACGGTGCAGACGGCGAAGTAGACGGCGGCACCGAGGAAGAAGGTCCGCGGCGGCATCGCCGCGAGGGCCATGCCGACGAGGAACGGCCCGAACGCCGCGATCGACGCGGTCCAGCCGATGACGCCGCCGGCCTGACGCTTGGAGAAGATCATCGGCATCTGCTTGAAGGTACCCGCGTTACCGACGCCCGCGAAGAAGAAGAGCGAGAGCATCCCGACGAGGAACCAGGTGAACTGGCCGCGGTCCGTCGGCGACAGGAAGAAGGCCGCGAACACCGTGCTGATCGTCATCCCGACGCCCGCGACGAACGTCCACAGCGCGCCGCCGAAGCGGTCGCACAGCGGGCCCATGAGCGCCCGGACGAGCGAGCCCACGAGCGGGCCGAGGAAGGCGAACTTCAGCGGGTCCGGGGCGTCCGCGAAGCTGCCGTACTCGCTGCGGATGATGAGGGCGAGCTGGGCGGCGAACCCGCTGAACGCGCCGAAGGTCATGACGTAGATCGCCGTCATGATCCAGGTGTGCTTGTCGCTGAAGATGTCCAGCTGCTCGCGGAAGTTCGCCGTGACCGGCACCCGCTTGAGGAACAGCGCCGACAGGATGACGCCCAGGATTACCCACGGGATGAGCACCAGGGCGGCGTTGTGCAGCCAGACCTGCCCGCCGTCGACGGTCTGCTGCGGGGCGAAGAGCGACGACGTGCCGAGCAGGGCGAACCCGATGACCCACGGCGTGAGGAACTGGATGAGGCTGACGCCGAAGTTGCCGAGGCCCGCCTGCAGACCGAGTGCCGTCCCGGCGAGCCGCTTGGGGAAGAAGTAGCTCGTGGAGGGCATGAAGCCGGAGAAGGCGCCACCGCCGATCCCGACGGCCGCGGCGAGCACCATGAGCACCCAGTACGGCGTCGTGGGGTCCTGCAGGGCGAGCATCCAGCCGACCATGGGGATGACCATGAGAGTGGCGGTGCCGCCGACCAGCGTCTTCGTCCCCAGCATGGCCGGCAGGAACATGTAGACGATCCGCAGGAGCCCACCGGCGAGCCCCGGGATGGCGACGAGCCAGTAGAGCTGGGAGTCGGTGAGGCCGAAGCCGATGAGGTTGAGACGTGGCGCGATCGCGCTGACGAGGAACCACAGCGCGAAGCACAGCGTCAGGTTGAACGTCGTGATCCACAGCGTGCGCCACGCGAACCCGCTGTCCCACGCCTCCGGGTGCTCCGGGTCCCACTGCGAGAGGTCCGCGCGGGTCCTCTTCGTCGTCCGGGGCATCACCATGGCTCCTCCTCGATGCGGGGACCGCCGACCGGTCCTGTCGCCGAGTGTGGGCGTGTCGAGCGCGTCGCACCTACCACCGAGCGCCGTGTCAAAGGTCTCTCCCCCCGAGGAGCCGAAGATCGTCTGTGATCCGCATCACGACGCTATCGCGGACCTGCACCGATGCAAGCCTTTCCCGCCGACGACGCCGCGCGTCGCCCGGGGACGGGCACCACGAGGTGCCCTGGGGTCACACGCGGTCGGCTGTCAGCGGCTGAGGTGCAGCACGCAGTGCCCGGGCCCGACGAAGGGCTCCAGGCGCTCGGCACGCACAGGCCCCTCCTCGCACGCGAGCACACCCCGTGCGACGCCGAGGTGGACGCTGCAGACCATCTCGGTGCGCTCCTGCGCGAGGGGGAGGAACGGGCAGTCGCGCAGGTGCACGCGACGTCCGTCGGCGTCCAGGTCGGGCGCCAGACCGAGGTCCTCCAGGTGCGTCTCCAGGAGCGCGAGCTGACGCCGCGCGGCCGCGTCCTCGGCGTCAGGGCCCGGAGGGCTCGCCTGGACGTCGTGCGCCGCGGGCGGCACGGGAGCCCGACGGCGCTCCGCGTGCTCGCGGGCCCACGCCTCGCCCGCGCGCTCCGCGGCCGCCGTCGAGGCGCCGACCTCCCCGCCGTACCCCTGCAGGACCGCGGCGAGGAGGTGCTCCCGGAACCGCTCGTCGAGCGTCGCCGCGGCCGGTCGGTCGACCGCCAGCCACAGGATGCGCGGGCGCCCGCGCGTCCCGCGCCGCTCGACGGTGCGGTCGACGAAGCCGGCGACGCGGAGCCGCTCGAGGTGCTCGCGGGCCGTGTTGACGTGGACCTGGGCCGCGGCGGCGAGGTCGTCGACGCCGAGGGGCGCGCCCGAGCGCTGGAGGGCGTGCAGGATCGCGAGCCTGCTGGGCGAGGCCAGCGCCCGGGCGGCCGACGTCGTGCGCTGCACCATGCTGATGATTTTTGACGGTCGGGGCCGGGGCATCCCGGGACCTAGGGCCGGGGTCGGGTGGGTACCGTGGCGCGCGTGGACGAGGACACGACGGCACGCCACGCGGCCATGCGTGGGATCACGGTCGCCGTCGTGGTGGCCTCCGACCGGTGCGCGCGCGGCGAGGCCGAGGACCGGTCCGGGCCTCGCGCGGCCGGGCTGCTGCGGGCGGCGGGCCACGACGTCCGGGAGGTGGTCGTCGTCCCTGACGGCGCCGCCAGCGTCCGCGACGCCGTCGTCGCCGCGGCGCGGACGGCCGACGTCGTGCTGACGAGCGGCGGCACGGGCGTGGCGCCGCGTGACGAGACGCCGGAGGGGACGCGCCCCCTGCTGGCCCGGGAGCTGCCGGGCCTGGCCGAGGCCCTGCGGCGGCACGGCGAGGCGCACGTGGCGACGGCGGTCCTGTCCCGCGGCCTCGCGGGCGTCACCGCGGACGGGGTGCTCGTCGTGAACCTCCCCGGCAGCACCCGGGGCGTCGAGCAGGGGCTCGAGGTGCTCCTGCCGCTCCTGGGCCACGTCGTGGACCAGGTGCGCGGCGGCGACCACTAGGACCCCGTTCAGCCTCCGGCGAAGGGCGGCAGCACGTCGACCGTGGTGCCATCGGGCAGGGGCGTGGCGCCGTCGTCGGCGCGCCTGCCCGCCACGAGGAACGAGCACCGGTCCAGGACCCGGTCCAGGTCGGCCCCGTGGCGGCCGACGACGTCCCGGCGCAGGTCGGCCAGCGTCCCCGCGACGACCTCCTCGGTGTCCCGCCCCGCGGCCTCGGCCGCCGCCGCGAAGTACCGGACGGTGATCACGAGTGGCCCTCGCCGCCGCCCCACCCGGCGACCAGCGCGGTCACCTGCTGCGTCACGCTCTCGAGCGCGGCGCGGTCGGCCCCGCGGACGGCGACGGCGTAGCCGGAGAGGAACGCGGTGATGGGCACGGCGGGGCGACCGACCCCGTGCGCCGTGTCCCGCGCGAGGTCCAGCAGCACGTCGATGTCCACCGCGTCGGGGTCCACGTCGAGCTCCTCGACGACGTGGGCGACCCAGCGGTGCAGCTCGTCACCGCCGCTGGGCGGGGTCGCGGGTGGGGTCGTGGCGGGCACATCGGTCACGTCGGTCCTCCGGCGGAGCGTCCTGGCCAGGTCCGCCACAGCCTGCCACGTGTCCACGTCGGCCGCCTCGCCCCCGGGCAGGTCGACAGTCACCGCCGTCATCCCGGCGACGAGGCGCCGCATGGAGCAGTCCCGCACGCCACCCTCGCCGTGACGGCGCGCCAGCGCGGCGAGCAGCCGGTCCCGGCGGTAGAGCGCGAGCAGCGGCTGACCACGGCCGTCGCCGTCGACCGCCCAGGCGACGTCGGCGTCGGGTGCCCCCGCGGCCGCGGCCAGGAGAGCCGGGACGACCTCGACGGCGAGAGGCACGTCGCAGGCGAGCACGAGCACGTGGCCGGGCCGGGGCGCCGTCCCGTCGTCGAGCGCCCGCAGGCCGGCGTCGATGCCCGCCACCGGACCACCGTCGGGCGGGTCCTCGAGCGCGATGACCACCCCCGCACGCGCCAGCTCGGGCGGGCCGACGACGACGACGCGGTCCGCCGCCGCGGTGCCCTCCAGGACCCGGTCCAGCAGCGACCGCCCGGCCACGCGGACGTCCGGCTTGCTCACGGCGCCCAGCCGCCGTCCACGGCCGCCGGCGAGCACGACGGCGTCGTGGGCGACGGCGGAGGTCACGTGGGGCCCAGGAGGCCGTCGGCGGCGTCGCGGTCGTCGGACCTCCAGTCCCCGGACCTGCCGCCGGACTTCGCGACGACCCGGACACCGTCGATCCGCGCGGTGCGGTCGATGCCCTTGACCATGTCCACGACGGCGAGGGCGGCGACGCACACGGCCGTCAGCGCCTCCATCTCGACACCCGTGCGGTCGGCGGTCCGGACGGTCGCGGAGACCTCCACGCCCTCGTCGGTCACCTCGAGGTCGACCACGACCCCGTGGACCCCGATGACGTGGGCGAGGGGCAGCAGCTCCGGGGTCCGCTTCGCCGCCGCGATGCCCGCGACCCGCGCGACCGCCAGGACGTCGCCCTTGGGGACCGTGCCGGACCGCAGCGCCGCCACCACCTCGGGCGCGCAACCGACGCGGCCGCGCGCGGTCGCGCTGCGCACGGTCGGCTGCTTCGCCGTGACGTCGACCATCCGCGCACGCCCGGCCGGGTCCAGGTGGGTGAACGGGTGGGCGTCCTCCGGTGGCGTCATGGTCCCCTCGTCGTTCAGCAGCAGGTGTCGCGGCTGACCAGGACGCGCCAGACGTCCGGTCCCTGCGCAAGGTACTGCCACCCGAGGTGCCCGAGGTCCTGCTCCTCGAGCTGGCGGCGCAGCCCGACCGGGTCGTGGTCGTTCGCGAGGACCACGCCCTCACCGGGCAGCAGGCCGCCGACGACGGCGAACACCCGCGCGTGCCGCTCCGGCCGCGGGAGCGATCGCAGGTCCAGGTCACCCGGCTCGACCAGCGCGTCGCTCGTCCCGAGCGCGTCGGCGACGGTGCCCGTCGCCGCCGTCGTGCCGCGGTCCGGGCCGGCGACGATCTGCAGGCCCTCCTGGCGCTCGCCCCGGGTCCCCGAGCCGGCGTCCTGGGCGGCCCCGCCGCAGCCGCACCCGCCGCAGCCGCACCCGCCGGCCTCGCTCGACCCGGTCTCCTCCGGGGCGCCGGTCACCTGCTGGGTCGTGTCCGTCATCACAGCTCCTCACGATCTCGCGGCGCCGCACCGGCCGCCGGGCCGTCGTCGGCCGCTTGCTTTCTACACCTCTTCCGAGGGAAAATCCACCGTGCCCATCCCCCGCTCCGAACCGGCCCTGCGCCTGCCCCCCGGGGCACGCCGAGCGGCCCTGCTGGCGGCCCTCGAACGCGCCGTGGAGCCGACGACGGCGGCGGAGCTCGCCCAGGCCGCGGGCCTGCACCCGAACACCGTGCGCGCGCACCTGGAGGTCCTCGTGCGGGAGGGCCGCGCCACCCGCCGGACCGAGCGCCGGGGCACCCGCGGCCGCCCGCGGGAGCTGTACGAGGCGACCGGCGCGCCGGACCCCGCGCAGGCGTACGCGGCGCTGGCGCTCCTCCTCGCCGAGCAGCTCGCGACCGCGACGAGCGACCCGGGCGCCGAGGGCGAGCGGATGGGACGGCGATGGGCGACGCGGGGCGACGACGCGCAGGAGGCGACCCGCGACGGGCGACCCCCGGGCCCCGAGGTCGTGGACAGGGACGGGGTCGCGGAGGTCATGACCGTGCTCCGCCGCGCGGGCTTCGCACCGGAGCTGACCACGGACGGAACGCAGGTGCTCCTGCACAGCTGCCCGGTGCGGGACGTCGCCCACGCGCAGCCCACGGTCGTCTGCCAGGCACACCTCGGGCTCATCCGCGCCACGCTGGAGGCGGCCGGCTCCGACGTCGTGGCGACCCGCATCGAGCCGTTCGTGGCCCCCGACCTCTGCGTCGCCTCGTTCGACCGGCCGGCCGACGCCGCGCCCGGCCCGGTGCCCGCCGCCGCGTCAGCGCTCGGCGACCCCGGCGACGTCGCTCAGTAGCGGGCCTGGCTCGGGTCCACCTGGTCCACCCACGCCAGCACGCCGCCCTCGAGGTGCGCCACGTCGGACCACCCCGCGGCGAGCAGTGCCCGCGCCGCCTGCTCGGAGCGCACACCGCTGCGGCAGTGGAGGACCACGGGCACGTCGCGGCGCACGAGCCCCCGCCCGCTGCCGTCCAGGATCCCCGCCAGCGGGACGGCGTCGGCACCGGGGATCGCCACGATCGCCCGCTCGCCCGGCTGGCGCACGTCCACGAGCTGCAGCCCCGGCCCGCCGTCGTCCCGCGCGGTCAGCCGGTCCGCCAGCTCGCGGGCGGTGACCACGGGCACCACAGGCTCGGGTGCCGCTCGCTCGGGAGGTGCGCCGGCGTGGGCCGGCGTACCGGGCGGGCGCGCTGCCGCGACGAGCGGGACCTCCGTCCATCGTGCCGCCAGGGCGTCCATGACCAGGACGCGGCCCAGCAGCGGCCTCCCCACGCCTGTGAGCAGCTTGACCGCCTCGGTCGCCATGACGGAGCCGACCTGCCCGCACATGGCGCCGAGGACGCCGCCCTCGGCGCAGGACGGCACGCTCCCGGGCGGCGGCGGCGAGGGGAACAGGTCGCGCAGCTGCACCGGGGTCACGCCGCTCCCCGCCGGCGGGCTCCCCCAGAACACGGCGACCTGGGCATCGAAGCGGAAGACCGAGCCCCACACCTCCGGTACGCCGAGGCGGACGCAGGCGTCGTTGACGAGGTACCGGGTGGGGAAGTTGTCCGTCCCGTCCACGACAAGGTCGTAGTCGGCGAGCAGGTCGACGGTGCCGGCCTCGAGGCGCAGCCGGTGCGTCACCACCTCAACGTCGGGGTCCAGGGCACGGACGGCGTCGGCGGCGGAGTCCACCTTGGGCCGGCCCACGTCGGCGACGCCGTGGAGCACCTGCCGCTGGAGGTTCGAGGCCTCGACCACGTCGTCGTCGACGACGCCGAGGCGACCCACCCCGGCCGCCGCGAGGTAGAGCAGGACCGGGGCGCCCAGACCACCGGCGCCGACCACGCAGACGCGCGCGTTGCGCAGGCGCCGTTGCGCGGACTCGCCGAGCTGGGGCAGCAGCAGGTGTCGCGACCAGCGCTCCCGCTGCGCGGCGGTGAGCGGCGGGCCCGGCTCGACGAGCGCGGGGACGCTCGGCGCGGAGGCGGAGCCCGGTGACGTCACGGTGCCAGGGTAGGCGTCACGGCCCGACCCGCAGCAGGCCGGAGGCGCCGCGCTCGGCGTCCACCATCCGGTGGGAGACGAAGGGGTAGGTGCCCGCCTCGGGCAGCACGAGCTCGACGAAGCCCCCCTGTGCGGGCTCGAGCGCCAGCACCTGAGCACCGCCGGTCGGGTCACCCCCGACGGCGGACGGCCCGCCCAGCAGGTACGCACCCTCGCTGTAGACGGTGTCGAACTGCCCGCCCACGACGTGGAAGGCGGAGGACCGGTTCGGCCCGGCGTCCAGCACCCAGAACCGCACGCGCTCCCCCACCCGCGCCTCGAGCGGGCGGTGCCGGTACTGCGACGCGTGCCCGTTGAAGACGACGCCGTCGGGCTGCTCCAGCAGGAGCTTCTCCGTGTCGGTGAGCAGGCCGGCGATCCCGTCGGTCCGGCCGTCGGTCGTCGCGTCGTCCGGACCGGGGTCCGCGGTGACGTAGAGCTCGGACTGCACGACGAGGTACTCGCGGTCCACCGGGGGCAGTCCCGGCGGGTCGATGACGACCGCCCCGAACATCCCGTTGGCGATGTGCAGCGACATGGGCATGGTCGAGCAGTGGTACATCCACACCCCGGAGCGGTTCGCCGTGAAGGTGTAGGTGAGGCTCTCCCCGGGTTCGATCGTGCGCATCGGCCGGTCCGGCGCCAGGGCACCGGCGTGGAAGTCGATGGAGTGGCCGAGCGAGCCGTCGTTGACGAGCGTGATCTCGAACGTGTCCCCGACCGTGCCGCGCAGCGTCGGTCCGGGGAACGTGCCGCCGAAGGTCCAGACCGTCCGACGGACGCCGGGCGCGACCTCCTGCTCCTGCTCCGTCACCGCGAGCGTGACCCGGTGGACGGTGCCCGACCGCGCGGGCGGCAGGGCGGCGTCCCGGATCGCGACTCCCGGGCCGGGCGGCGCCAGGAGGTCCATGGGTACGCGGGCACCGGAGGACCCGACGGCGTGGTCGGCGCCCGCTGCGGGGTCGGTCGTCCCCGCTGCCGTGGCCGCCGCCGGTCCCCCGGTGACGACGACGTCGAAGGTCATGCCCATCTGCCGGTGACCGGCCACGGAGCACCACCCGGCGAGCGGGCGACCGACGACGCCGACGTCGACGCGCGTCGTGGCACCGGCGGCCAGGCGCCCGCTCGCCGCTCCGGAGTCGAGCACGAGGTCGTGCACCGTGGAGTCGACGTTCGTCACCACCAGGACGAGGCGGTCGCCCGCGGCGACCTCGACCGAGGCCGGCTCGAACCGCATGTCCTGCGCCTCGACCTCCACCTCGACGACGCGACCGCTGGCCGTGACGCCGCCCGAGGCGGCGGCGCCGAGACCGACCGCGGCCGGGTCGGCGGCCACCCCGGCGGCCACGACGAGCACGAGGGCGACCCCCGCCGCGAGGGCCGGGCCCCCGGAGGCCCGGCGGGTCGCGAGCACCTCCGCCGGGGTGATCGTCACGGGCGCCGCTCCCGCCGCGCGCACCGGCGCGGTCCGGCGCACCCGCCGGGACACGACGGCGGCACGGACGAGCAACACGGGCGTGACGACGAGGCCGGCGAGGGCCAGGGCGGACGCCCCGACCCGGACCAGGCTCGGTGCGGGCAGCGCGAAGAGGACCAGCCCACCGTTGACGAGGACGAGGCGCGCCCCGGCCCCGCGCTCCATGACGGCCCGTGCGGTGCGGACGGCAGCCGGACCGCCGCCGAGGATCATCGGTCCCAGGTGCGAGAGCGCGCCCAGGAGCACCTGGGCCGCGAAGCCGGCCGCGAGGAGGGGCAGCGCGAGACGCAGGCCGGCCTGCACCCCCGGCCAGTCCGGTGCCGCGACGACGGCCACCACGGCCGCGGTCACCGCGACCCCGTACCAGAGCACCGCGGCGGCGACGGACCACGGCGCGAAGCCCTCGGGGCGGCGCCGGCGGGCCTGCTCGATCCAGGGGCCCACGGCGACGGCGAGCCCGGACAGGTACAGCAGGAGCCCGGCGGCAGCCACGGCGCGCGAGCCGGCGAGGGCTCCGGCGACCGTCACGGCGACACCGCCCACGAGAGGGCCCAGCGCGCGGCGGGCGGCGGGGAGCGCACCGTCGGCCACGGTCACGCGCAGCATCGTCGGCCAGAGCGTGACGAGGGTCCCCAGGACCGTGACGCCCACCCAGCCGAGCAGCATGACGACGACATGGGCGACGTACGCCCGCGCAGCCAGGGCTCCGGTCGTCTCCGGCCGGGCCATGAACGCCCCGAGAGCCGCCCCCACGGGCAGGCACGCGGCGGCCGCCACGAAGTACCAGCTGGTCCAGCCGAGCCGCACGCCGAGGCCGCGGCGGCTGACCTCCACGAGGACGACGGCGTGCCACACCGCCCCCGCCGCCACGGCGAGCGCGCCGGAAGCGACCACCGACCACGTGCCGGACAGCAGTCCCGACACGACGGCCAGCGCGCCGGCGGTGTGCAGTCCGAGGCGTTTCGCCTGCCCCCGGTGACCACCGCGCAGCGGCCGACGACGCACCGCCTCCGCGAAGTGCGCCGACCAGATGAGGATCGCCGTGCTCACCGCGCCGAGCAGCAGCAGGTGGACCATGAGCCATCCGGCGGCCGGGAACCACCGGTGCCCGCCGGCCACGACGGCGGCGGCGGCCAGCCACGCGACGACGAGCAGGTTGACGCGGACGTGCCAGCGCGCCCTCATCGGGAGACCTCCAGGGACGTGGTCGCCCCCGACGGGGCGTCGGGGGCCGGTGGGGCGGACGTGGGGACGTCGGGTGGCGCCGGGGTCGACGGCCCGGAGGTGCTGTCGGGGTCGCGGCCGGCGCCGGCACGCGGAGTCCTCCGCCGGACGCGCGTGGCGACGACGAGGACGACCGGGAGGAGCAGGACGGCGGCGACGCCGAGAGCGCCGCCGGTCCGCAGCGCCCAGAACTGACCGTGGGCGTCGCCGCCCACGAGCCGCAGCACGAGGGACGCCTGGAGGAGCGCCACGGGTGCGTAGAGGGCGCGGTGGTACGGCACGGGGCGGCGGAGCACGGCAGGGAGGATGACCGGGGCGTGGGCCATGATCATCGTGATGACGAAGCCCACGAAGACCGCGTGGACGACGGCGTCGTAGGCCGGTCCCTCGGTCGCGGCACCGCCGACGAGCCAAGCGGCACCGGCGACGGCCAGCCACCCGTAGCCGCAGAGCAGGCACACGGCCACGTACCGGGGCAGGCCGGTCGACCTCACGGTGCGCCGGGCGACGTCGACGGCGAGGAGCCGGGCGACCAGCGCCAGCAGCGCGAGGCCGAGCAGCGCATGGCCGGCGCCGGGCCACAGCGTCGCCGCGCCCAGACCGGCGAGCACGGCCACCGCGAGGAGCACCGCGGCCGACCCGTCCGCACCGCCGCCGAGCCGGCCGCCGATCCTGCCCAGCTCCTCACGCTCCGCCGCGATGACGAGCACGAGGAAGACCGCCAGCCACGGCACGAGTGCGGGGACGGGGACACCCGCCCACCAGAGGACGGCGGCGCCGAGCCCCACCGTGGCCCCGAGGACCTCGACCGCCATGGCGGCGCAGGGCCGTCGCTGCCACAGGCGCACCTCGACGACGAGTGCGGCGGCGCACCCGGCGGCCAGGACGGCCTGGCCCACCGACAGCGGGACGGCCCCGGCGAGGAGGACCAGCCCGCCCGTCCCGAGCAGGGCCGGTGCCACGACGGCGCGCCGCCGTCGCAGCGCCACGGCGCGTTCCAGGGCGACGAGCGTGCCGACGAAGCCGAGCACGAGGAGCGGCCCGTGCACCTGCAGGAGCCTGGCCGTGGTCACCGGTGCCGGCAGGCCGAGGAGCAGCAGACCCCCGTCCAGCCCCGCGAGCAGGGCCACGCCGCCGCCGGCGAGCAGCGCCACACGCGTCCGCAGGCCCGGCACCGCCCTGTTTTTCACACCGTCAACGTTAGGAAATGGAGCATCGGCGGCACAGGACCTAGGTCCCTTGACGCTCAGGCGCGCGAGCCGATGTGGGCCGGCGACTCGGTACCCGCCTCCCGAGCCGGCGGCTCGGTACCCGCCTCCCGAACCGGCGGCTCGATGCTCCCGCTCAGCTCCGGCGACCGCACCTGCAGCATCCGGTGGATCGTCAGGTGCATCCAGATGGCGCTGACGAGCGTGAGCACGAAGAGCACGAAGAACGTCGACTGCGGCATGCCGGTCCACGCCTGGAGGTAGGCGAACATCGGCGGCAGGAAGAACCCGCCGAGCGCGCCGAGGGTGCCGACGAGCCCGCCGACAGCGCCGACGTCGTTCGGGAAGTACTCCGGGATGTGCTTGAACACCGCGGCCTTGCCCACGCCCATCGCGACACCCACCAGGAACACCAGAGCCGTGAAGGTCACGACGTTGAGCTCGTACGGCAGCACCTCGCGTGCGCCGCCCGGCTCCACGCTCTCCGAGACACGGATGACGATGTAGCCGTACGGCATCATGAGGATCCCGGAGGCGACGAGCATGACGCCGAACGTGCCGTACATGACGACCCGCGCCCCGAAGCGGTCGGCGAGGTGGCCGCCGAGGGGTCGCAGGAGGCTGGCCGGGAAGATGAAGAGCGCCGTGAGCAGCGCGGCCGTCGCGAGGGGCACGTCGAACACGTCCACGTAGTACTTGGGCAGCCAGGCCGACAGCGCGACGTAGGCCCCGAAGACGACGACGTAGTAGAGGCTGAAGCGCCAGACGCGCACCTCCCGCAGGGGCCGGAGCATCTCCCGCAGCGGACGTCCCCGTCCGGGGGTGCGGTCCTGACGCGGGGTGAGCAGCCACACGGCGGCGGCCATCGTGACGAGCAGCACCGTGTAGACGAGCGGCACGAAGCGCCACCCGCCGAAGGACAGCCCGGCGATGGTCAGCGACGGCACCGCGACGATGAGCGCCGGGCCGATGAGCTTGGTGACCGACGCGCCCACGTTACCCGCGCCGAACACGCCGAGCGCGAAGCCCTGGCGCTCGCGCGGGAACCACGCCGAGTTCCAGGCGATGCCCACGCTGAACGCGTTCCCGGCGAACCCGGCCAGGAAGGCGAGGACGAGGAGGAGCGCGAAGCTGTCCGCCTGCGAGACGAGGAACGTCGGGACGGCCGTGGCGAGGAGCATCGTGATGAAGACCTTGCGGCCGCCGAACCGGTCGGCCAGCAGACCGGCCGGCAGCCGCCACAGCGCACCGTTGAGGATCGCCGTCGCCGTGAGCCACGAGAGCTCGACGTCGCTGAGGCCGAACTCCTCCCGGATGGGGATGCCGAGCACGCCGAACATCAGCCAGACCGCGAACATGAGGGTGAAGCCCACGGTGGACAGGACGAGGACGCGGCGCCGGGCGCGATCGGTGCCGACCTCGGTCGGTGCGGTGACGGACTCCATGGCTCCCCTCCGGGTTTTCCCCGGGCGCTCCCGGCTCAAACCCGAACGGTAGGGCCCCGCGCCGGCTCGAACGGGGACCAAGGGCCTGGGGCGGTGCCCTGACGCGCCGCTTACGACAGGCCGACGACGACGCCGTCGCCGAGCAGGACCGGGCGGCCCGCGACCTCACCCAGCGCGACGTGCGGGAAGTCGTGGCGGCGCTCGCTCAACGGCGCGATCCCCGGCGCGGGCGTCTCCCACCGGACGGCACCGGAGTCCAGGTCGACGGCGACCAGCTGGGCGCGACCACGGGCCTCTGCGACGACGACCGCGGCGACCCCGTCCGTCACCGCGCCGCTGCCCGCCACGAGACCCGGTACCGACACCGACCACCGGACGGCACCGGTCCACAGGTCCAGCGCCCGCACCTCCTCCCCCGTGGCCAGGACGGCTTCGCCGGCTCGGCGCACGAGCAGGTGCGCGCCGCGCGCGGGGGTGCGCCACAGCTCTCGCCCGCCGGAGAGGTCGGTGGCCACGAGCTCGCCGGTGTCCGACCGCGCCGTCAGACGGACGTCCGGTGCCGACCCGTCGGACACGGGAGGCTCGACGAGGACGCCGTCGAGCATCCCGACCGGCTGCCCCGAGCGGTCGAACCACGTCCCGGTCTGCCCTCGGGCGCCCGAGGCGGCCTGGCTCCAGGCGCCGAAGCCGTCCGGCGCTGTCCGCACGTCCGCGCCGTCGAGCCCCGGCACCGAGCCCACGGCCGTGTAGCCGCCGGGGTACCAGGTGCCCAGGACCGTCCCGTCGTCGGCGTCGAGCACCGCGGTCGTGCTGCCGCCCAGGACGACGAAGCCGTTCTCCACCCGCAGGACGCCGGCGCCGGCGCCGGCCTGCCGGCCGCCGTCGAGCGGCACCCGCGTCGCCCAGACCGTCGACCGGTCCACCGCCCGCGAGCGGACCACCACCAGGCTGCCGTCCTCGCCCATCTCCGCGGAGACGACGTCGCGCCCGACGACCACCTGGCCGTGCGAGGCGAGGTGCGCGGGGTACTGGCGCAGCACCGTGCCGTCGGCGGCGTCGAGGACGACCCGGCTCACGGTCCCCGGGGGCCCGCCGTCGGAGCGACCGCGGGCGCACACGACGACCGGGGCACGCCGCGCCTCCCGGTCCGCCAGGCACCGCTGGACGGGCGCCGCACCGCCGCGGTCGAGGGTCCAGACCTCGCGGCCGTCCCCGGGGTCGACGGCCCGCACGGCGGAGCCCTCGCCGTCGCCGACGAGGACCAGGTGACCGGCCCGCCACACCTGGTCCGCGCGCATCGACCACGCCTCGCCGAGCGGCCGGTCCAGGGACGGCACCGTGCCGGCGAGGTCGGCGAACGCGGCGACGCGCTCCGCGAGGCGCCGCTGCTCGACGGCGTTGACCGAGACGACGACCGCGAGCGACGCGAGGACCGCCACGAGGACGAACGACGGTCGCCGGCGCGCCGGGGCGCTCGGGCGCCGCGGGTGGGGGTCGTCGACAGGCCCCGGGTCGTCGGTCTCCAGCTGGACGTCGACGAGCCGCTCGGGTGCGCGGTCGCGCCCGCCGAGCCCACGCCGACGCCGGGGGGCCTGCACAGCGCGAGGGTAACCCCGCCTCCGCGCGCCACCCCGGCCGTGCGGTCAGCCGGCGCTCAGCCGTGCCGACCCGTCCATGCGAGCAGCCGTTCGACCGGCCAGGTCGTCACCACGCGGTCCGGGTCGACGCCGTGCGCGGCCAGGCGGTCGCACCCGTCGACGAGCCAGTCGAGCTGCCCGGGCGCGTGCGCGTCGGAGTCCACGGTGAACAGGCACCCCGCCTCGACCGCGAGCGCGAGGAGCGCGTCGGGCGGGTCCTGCCGGTCCGGGCGGCTGTTGACCTCGACCGCGACCTGCGCCTCGGCGCACGCCGTGAAGACGGCGTGCGGGTCGAAGTCGCTCGGCGGGCGGGGCCGGCCGACCACCCGCTGCCCGGTGCAGTGGCCGAGCACGTCGGTCCAGGGCTGCCGCACCGCGGCCACCATGCGTCGGGTCATCGCGTCCCGCTCCATGCGGAGCTTGGAGTGCACCGAGGCGACGACGACGTCCAGACGCCGCAGGAGCTCCGGCTCCTGGTCCAGCTCGCCGTCGTCGAGCACGTCGACCTCGATGCCCGACAGCACCCGGAACGGCCGGGGCGCGACGTCCGCGAGCGAGGCGTTGAGCTGGTCGATCCGCGTCAGCTGCGCCCTCAAGCGCGCCGGGGACAGCCCGTTGGCGACGGTCAGCCGCGGTGAGTGGTCGGTGATCGCCTGGTACTCGTGACCGATCTCGACGGCCGCGAGCGCCATGTCCGCCAGGGGCGCCCCACCGTCGCTGGCGTCCGTGTGCGCGTGCAGGTCACCGCGCAGCAGGTCCCGCAGGGCCTGCCCGGCGGGCGTCGCCGCGCGGTTCCGCTCCGCGAGCTCCCCCTCGAGCTGGGTGAGGACGCGGGGCTGGTCCCCCGCCAGCACCGTCGTGATGACTCCTGCCGTGCGGTCGCCGATCCCGGGCAGCTCCTGCCACCGGCCGTCCCGCACGTGGCCACGCCAGGCGTCGTCGTCGAGCCCCCGCAGCGTGTCCCCGGCAGCGCGGTAGGCGCGCGAGCGGTAGGTCGACTCCTGCTTGCGCTCCATGAGGAACGCGACCCGGTGCAGGACGGCGACGACGTCGTCCCGGTCCGGCCCCGCCACTCAGGACGCCCGGCGCCGGGTCGTCCTGCGCGCGGTCTGCGCAGGGGCGTCGTCGCCCTTCGCCGCACCCTTCCGCGCCGACGCGGATCCCGCGGCCTCGCCCGTCGTCCCGGTGGCGGCCTTGGTGGTGCTGGTCTTCGCGGTGCCCGTCTTCGCGGTGCCCGTCTTCGCCGTGCCAGTCTTCGCCGTGCCAGTCTTCGCCGTCCCGGTCTTCGCCGCGCTCGCCTTCGCCGTGCTCGCCTTGGTCGTGCTCGCCTTGGTTCCGGTCCTCGTGCCGCGCGGCGACGGCGTCTCCGCGACGTCGTCGTCGGCCGACGCCTCGCGCGCCGGCTCGTCGTCGGTCGCCGGCTTGCGGCGGCTCGACCGCCGCGGGGCGGGTGCCTCCGCCTCCTCGGGCGCCGGTGCGTCCCCCCGCCGGCCACGCGCCCGCTCGACGCTGCGCTGCAGGGCCGACAGCAGGTCCACGACCTCCCCGCCCGTGTCCTCGTCCCGCTCCGGCTGCTTCACGGAGACCGTCCGGCCCGTCGTCACCTTGGCCTCGATGACGGCCTCGAGCGCCTCGCGGTACGCGTCGGAGAAGTCCGACGGGTCGAAGTCACCGGCGAGAGACTCGACGAGGGACGCGGCCATCTGCAGCTCCTGCGGGCGCACCTGGACGTCCGCCTCCAGGATCGGGAAGTCCGCCGCCCGGATCTCGTCCGGCCACAGGAGCGTCTGCAGGCAGATGACGTCGTCCCGCACGCGCAGGACCGCCATCGTCTCCTTCTGCCGCAGCGCGACCTTGACCACCGCCATCCGGTCGGTCGTCTTGAGGGCCTCGCGCAGCAGCGCGTACGGCTTGGCCGCCGTGCGTTCGGGCTCGAGGTAGTAGGTCTTGCCGAGCATGATCGGGTCGACCTGCTCGGCGGGGACGAACTCCTCGACGGCGATCTCCCGCTCCGTCGCGATCGGCAGCTCGTCGAGGTCCTCGTCCGTGAGCACCACCATGCGGCCGTCGTCGGTCTCGTAGCCCTTGGCGATCTGGTCGTACGGGATCTCCTCGCCGTCGACGCTGCACACCTTGCGGTAGCGGATCCGCCCGCCGTCCTCGGCGTGCACCTGGTGCAGGGGGACGGAGCGCTCCCCCGTGGCGGCGTAGAGCTTGACGGGCACGTTCACCAGGCCGAAGGCGACGGCGCCCTTCCAGATCGCGCGCATGGGTCCTCCTCGGTCCGGGCCGCCGTCCGTGGTGCTCGACGGGCGTGCGGCAGTGCAGGTGCTCGTGATCACCGTCGTGTGCAGGATGGACCCGTGCAGCCCATGCTCGCCACCCGAGCCGCCCCTGGCGCGGCCCCCGGCACCCCGCTGCCCCGGGGGGCGGACTGGGTGTACGAGGTGAAGTGGGACGGCGTCCGCGTCCTCGCGGACACGACGGGCGACCGGCTGCGGCTGTGGGCGCGGTCCGGCCGGGAGGTGACCGCCGCCTACCCCGAGCTGGCGGGCCTGGCCGCCGTGCAGGGCGCGGTCCTCGACGGCGAGGTGGTGGTCATGGCGGGCGGCGTGCCGTCCTTCGAGGCCCTCGCCGAACGGATGCACGTGCGCGACCCCGCCCGCGCGCAGCGGCTCGCGGCCCGGCTGCCGGCCACCTACATGGTGTTCGACGTCATGGTGCTGTACGGCGTGGACCTGACGCGCAGCCCGTGGCAGGAGCGGCGGGGCACGCTGGAACGGCTCGCGCTCCCGGACCGCGCCCAGCTGTCGCCGGTGTACGACGACGCCGACGCGCTGTGGGAGGTGACGCTCGAGCACGGTCTCGAGGGGGTCGTGGCGAAGCGCCGCACGTCGACCTACCAACCGGGCCGACGTTCACCCGACTGGGTCAAGGCGCCGCACCGCGCGTCGCGCGCCGCTGCCGTCGTGGGGTGGCGGCCCGAGACCGGCGCCTCGGGCGTCCCCGCCGCGGGCCGCGGCCGGACGACGGCGCCCGGGGCGCGCCTCGGGGCGGTGCTGCTCGCCGCGCCGCAGGAGGACGGGACGTGGCGGTACCTCGGCAAGGCGGGCAGCGGGCTCGCAGGCCGCCGCGGGGAGGACCTCGCCCGCGTCCTGCGCCCCCTCACCCGCTCGGAGCCCGTCCTCGAGCCCGACGACGTGCCAGCGGCCGACGCCCGCGGGGCGGTCTGGTGCGACCCTGCGGTCGTGGTGGACGTCGCGTACCTGCACCGCACCCGGACCGGCCGGCTGCGCCACCCGGTGGTGCGCGGACGACGCACGGACGTCGTCGTCGACCCCTGGGAGGCGCCGTGAGCCCGCGCGGGCGCGACGACGCCCAGTACGTCGAGGTCGCCGGTCGCCGGGTCCGGCTGACCAACCTGGACCGCGTGCTCTACCCGGGCACAGGCTTCACCAAGGCCGAGATGATCCAGTACTACAGCCAGGTCGCGGACGTGATCCTGCCCCAGCTGAAGGACCGCCCGGTCACCCGGATCCGGTTCCCGGACACGGTCGAGGACGAGCGGTTCTTCGAGAAGAACGTGCCCGCCGGCGCGCCCGACTGGCTGCGGCACCGCGTGCTCCACGCGAACCCCGACGACGAGGACGCGACCGAGGTCGACTTCCCGTTCCTCGACGACCTCGCCGGCCTGGTGTGGGCGGCCAACGCCGGGGCGGTCGAGCTGCACACGCCGCAGTGGCGGGTCGGCCCACGCGGCAAGGTCCACCACCCCGACCGGCTCGTCATCGACCTGGACCCCGGGCCGCCCGCGGGGCTGGACGAGTGCGCCCGGGTGGCGCACCTCGTCGCGGACCGGCTCGAGGAGGACGGCCTCGTCGACACCTACCCGGTGACGAGCGGGAGCAAGGGCATGCAGCTCTACGCGCCGCTGGACGGGAAGCGCACCGCGACGCAGGTCCGCGAGTACGCCCGGGAGGTCGCGGGGGCCCTGGCCGCCGCGCACCCGAAGCTCGTCCTCGCGAACATGAAGCGGGACCTGCGCCCCGGGAAGGTGCTGCTCGACTGGAGCCAGAACCATGCGGCGAAGACCACCGTCACGCCGTACTCGCTGCGCGGCCGGGCGCTGCCGATGGTCGCCGCACCGCGGGACTGGGAGGAGATCGAGCCGGGCCTGCGCCAGCTGGGGCCGGACGAGGTCGTCCGCCGGCTCGAGGACGACGGTGACCTGCTCGCCGACCTCCGCCGGACCTAGGTCGCCGTCGTCCGCGTCTCCATGCTCAGCTCGAGCCCGCCGTCGACCTCTCGGGTGGTCAGGGACGTGGTGACGTCCGAGAGCTCCGCGACGTCGCGGACATGGGTACCGCCGCATGGGATGTCGGTGAGGCCGGTCGGGAGCTCGCAGACCCAGGTGCGCCGCGCAGACAGCGCGTCGTCGGCTCGTTCGATCCTCACCGGACCGCCGACGGCGACCCACCGGGCCAGCTGAGCGTTGACGCGCTCTGCGACCGCCGCCGGGTCGTCCAGGGCGCTGGTCGTGAACCCCTTGCGGCGCAGGGACCTGCCGATGCGGTAGGTGTCGGTGGACCGAAGGGGGTGGATGCGCGAGCGCTGGATGGCCAGTGCGTCGAAGGCCGGGTTGCCGAGCGCGTCGGTGGGTGCGGCCTTGCTCCACGCCGCCGACAGTGCCGCGTCGAGCGCGAGGGCGGCGAGGTGGCAGGCGGTGTGGGCGGCGGAGAGCGCCGCCCGGTAGCCCCGGTCGACGTCGACCTGCACGTGGTCACCCACCGCGGGCGGTGGACCGTCGATGACGTGGGCGACGACGAAGGTCCACCCGTCGGCTCCCGTGCGGACGGGGAGGGCCGCGCCGAGGTGCAGCACGCCGTCGTGGATGCCGCCCGTGACGGCGTCCAGGATGAGCTGTGGGCCCTGGTCGGTGGTGAGGGTGCCTCGGTCGGCGGGCTGGTCGGGCCACGCGGTGTCGACGGGGTGACATGCCGTCGTGTCGAGGAGGACCGCCGACCGCTCGTCGGCGAGGGGTTCGACGTGCAGGACCGTTCCGGTGGACGTGGTCGCGCCGTCGGGGTACGTGACGACGGTGTCCGTCGTGGGGAGGGTCATGCAGCCGTCCCTTCGTCGGGCTGAGGGCAGACGTCGGTGCGACGCAGGCGCGTCAGTCGCGCACCCACTCCTGCTCGAGGATCGCCATGGTGTGCGCGTCGGCCCAGGCGCCGTCAAGACGGAACGCCTCCCGGCGGGTTCCTTCGAGCACGAAGCCGAGCTGCTCGTAGACGTGGCGTGCTCGGGGGTTGAAGTCGAGCACCTCGAGCTCGACCCGGTGCAACCCGACCGTGCGGAACGCATGGTCGAGCACCAGACGGAGCGCTTCCGTCCCCAGCCCGCGCCCTCGGCCAGCAGGTCCGACGAGGATCCGTACGTTGCTGCTCCGGTTCTCGGGCTGGAGCTCGTTGAGCACGACCTCACCCACGACCACCCCGCTCGACCGGTCGACGACGGCGAGGTCGAGGCGGTCCGTCTGCTCCGCCCGCGTGCCGTACCACTGCACCAGGACGTCGGGGTCCTCGACCTCGTCGGTGTCCGAGCGGTGCGTGCTGCCGGTGAGGACGAGGACGTCGCGGTCGGAGAGGACCTGGAGCATCGCATCGGCGTCGGCGACCGTGAACGGTCGCAGCAGCACGCGGTCCCCGTGGAGGGTCGGCTGCGGGAGCGTGAACATCGGCCCTCCGAGACGTGCGGCACGCCGGGCGCCGGATCCCGGGCCGGCGTCCGACCGCTCCATCGTACGAGGCGCCGCACGACGCCGGGCCCGCGGCCGTGCCACGACGCCCTGACAGGTCGGGCACGTGCGAGGCGCGGCCCTTACGCTCGCCCCATGGCTTCCCACCGCAAGCCGCTCGAGGACCTCCGTGCGACTGTGGAGCGCCTCGGCGAGCAGATCCCGCGGTCGGGACTGCGCGGCGTGGACGACCTCTTCGCCGGCCGCCCCGGCCCGGCTCGGCCGCTCTCGGCGGTGCAGGCGGAGCTCGACGGGCTCGTCGGGCTGGGCACCGTGAAGGAGCAGGTGCAGGCACTCGTCGCCTTCCTGCAGGTGCAGGCGCGCCGCAAGGCGCACGGCCTGCCCGAGGTGGCGACGTCCCAGCACCTCGTGTTCCTGGGGAACCCGGGCACGGGCAAGACGACGGTGGCGCGGCTCCTGGCCGAGATGTACCGGGCGGTCGGCCTGCTGCAGAAGGGCCACCTCGTCGAGGTCGACCGGGCGGCCCTGGTCGGGCAGTACGTCGGTGCGACCGCGCTCAAGACCGACCGGGTGATCCGCCGGGCGCTCGACGGGGTCCTCTTCATCGACGAGGCGTACTCGCTGGCTCCGGAGGGCGACGGCCGCCCGGACTTCGGACCCGAGGCGATCGAGATCCTGCTCAAGCGCATGGAGGACCACCGTCATCGCCTCGTGGTGATCGTGGCCGGCTATCCGCGGCTGATGGAGTCGTTCCTGCTCTCGAACCCCGGGCTGCGCTCCCGGTTCGCTCGTGAGCTGAGCTTCCCCGACTACTCGACGGACGAGCTGGAGGCGATCTTCGCGACCATCCTGGTCCAGCACGAGTACGCGCTGGAGCCCGGCGCCGAGGCGACGCTCCGCCGCATCCTCGAGAGCCTGCGCCACGGTGAGACCTCCGGCAACGCGCGGTTCGCCCGGACGCTGTTCGAGCAGGCGCTCAACCGCCAGGCCCTGCGGCTGATGCGGGGCGAGGAGCGGAGCGTGGACACGCTCGACCGTGCCGCCGTCACGACCCTCACCGCCGACGACCTCGCCGAGGCCGCCCGGGCGCTGGGCGAGGGGTCGGCGCCGGAGACGCAGCTGTCCCGATGGCGACGCTGGCTCGGGTGACCTGCGCAGCGCCGGCACGGCGGCGAACCCCCGCCGCACCGCGGCTCACAGCGGGAGGTCGTCGTCGTCCTCCCCGTCGCCTGCCCAGCCCTCGCTGAGGCGGACCCCCGCCGCTCCGGTCTCCTCCACGAGCGTGGCGAGCAGCTCGGCGGCGGTCCTCGACCTCAGCAGCGCGTACTGGTCCAGGGAGCCGAGCGGTGCGATGCCGGCGACCTGCCAGATGCGCTCCGCCGGGTCGGTGGACAGCTCGACGTCGGCCGACCAGGGCAGCTCGACGAACTCGCTGGCCCGCGCGATCGTCGTGCGCACCAGCGCCTCGGCCGCGCCCAGAGCACCGACGGCCTCGGCGTCGAGCTCCAACGGGCCCAGCTCGCGGACCTCCGCCCGCGGGAAGGGGTCCTCCTCGAGCCACCGCACGACCTCGAACCGTCCTGCTCCGGTCGCGACCAGGACGATCAGCCCCTCGGAGATCTCCACCGACGCGATCCGCGCCACGGTGCCGACCTCGAACCGGACGTCGCCACCGCCGACCTCCCAGCCACGCTCGATGAGCACCACGCCGAACTCCCGGTCGGCCTCGCCCAGCACCGACGCCAGCATCGCGACGTAGCGCGGCTCGAAGACGCGCAGCGGCAGCGGCATGCCGGGCAGGAGCACCGAGCCGAGCGGGAACATCGGGAGCACACGCGTCGCGGCGGACATGCCTGCGATCCTCGCGCGCCGCGGTCCGGGCCCGCGACCACCGGGCGGTGCCCGTTCCTCAGCCGAGACCGCGGGCGCGCCCCTCGATCGCGGGGCACCGGTCGACGACGACGAGGAGGCCGGCCTGCCGGGCGCGGACCTCGGCGGCCGGGTCCCGCACGCCGAGCTGGAGCCAGACGGCACGCGCCCCGACGGCGATCGCCTCGTCGACGACCTGCCCCGCCCGGGCGGAGTTGACGAAGACGTCCACCACGTCGACAGGACCCGGGACGTCCGCCAGCCGGGCGTACCCCGTCGCGCCGTGCACCGTCTCGGCGCGCGGGTGGACCGGGACGATCTCGTGGCCCAGCTGCTGCACGTAGGCGGCGACCCCGTGCGCCGGCCGGGCGCGGTTCGTCGAGAGCCCGACGACGGCCCACCGCCCGGGCGTGGTCAGCACCGCGCTGATCTGCTCGTCGGTGGTGCCGTCGCCGTCCGTCCCCATGATCCCCACACAAGCACACGGTCCCGTCGGTCCGCCCGCCGGAGGTCCCGCCCTGCCGCGCCGGCTCAGCCGTAGAAGACGCGCTCGACGACGGCGCGGGCCCGCCGTCCGGACCGCAGGTACTGCTCCTCCAGCTCGCCGCCCGAGCCGGGCGGCATCCCGAGCAGCCGCGCCAGCCCGGCCAGCGCGTGACGGTCGTGCGGGAGCACGTCCCCCGACGGTCCACCGGCGCGCCCCGTCCACAGGACGAGGACGTCACGCAGCTGCGAGCACAGCGTCCACGCGTCCCGCAGCGTCAGCGCGTCGTCCGTCTCGAGGAGGCCGGCGTCCTCCGCGGCGCCCAGCGCGTCGAGCGTCGAGGTCGTGCGCAGGCCCGGGACCTCGTGGCCGTGGCGGAGCTGGAGGAGCTGTGCGGTCCACTCCACGTCGCTGAGGCCGCCGCGACCGAGCTTGAGGTGGCGGGCGGGGTCCACGCCGCGCGGCAGCCGCTCCGCCTCCATCCGCGCCTTGAGCCGGCGGACCTCGCGCAGGACGCCCGGACCCGCCCCACCGGCCGGGTACCGCACCGGCTCCACCATCGTGGTGAAGCGCTCGCCGAGGTCACCGTCCCCGGCGACGGCCCGGGCACGCAGGAGCGCCTGGCTCTCCCACGGCGAGGACCACCGCTCGTAGTACTCGCCGTACGCCGCGAGGGTGCGCACGAGGGGACCGTTGCGGCCCTCGGGGCGCAGGTCGGCGTCGACCTCCAGGGCCGGCTCCGGTCCCAGCTCGCCGAGCAGCGTGCGGACCCGCATGGCGATCGACACCGCCTGCGCCTGGGCGGCAGCCGGGTCCGCGTCCGGCAGCGGGTCGTGGACGAAGAGGACGTCGGCGTCCGAGCCGTACCCCAGCTCGCGGCCCCCGAGCCGGCCCATCGCGATGACGGCGAACCGGGTGAGCATGCCGTCCGGCCCGCTGCGCGCCTCGTGCTCGGCGATGCGCAGCGCACCCGCCAGGACGACGTCGGCCGCGGCGGTCAGCGCCTCCTGCGACGCGCGCGACGTCGTGCGCCGCAGGACCTGGGCCACGGCCGTGCGGGCCATCTCCCGGCGGCGCAGCGCGCGCAGCAGGGTCGCGGCGGCCTTCGCGTCCGAGGCGCGCGTCAGCAGGGCGTCGACCTCGGCGCCGAGCCGTTCGACACCGCGCGGCTCCAGGTCCGCGTCGGAGTCCAGCCACGTGACCGACTCCGGGGACCGGGCCAGCGCGTCGGCGGCGTACCTCGAGGTGGACAGGACGCACGCGAGCCGGTTCGCCGCGACGCCGGAGTCGCGCAGCAGCTTGAGGTACCAGTGGGTGGTGCCGAGCTCGTCCGAGACCCGCCGGAACGCGAGCAGGCCGGCGTCCGGGTCGCTGCCCTCCGCGAACCAGCCGAGCAGGACCGGCAGGAGCTGCCGCTGGATGGCGGCCCGGCGCGAGACCCCCTCCGTCAGCGCGGCGATGTGCCGCATCGCGCCCGCGGGGTCGCGGTAGCCGATCGCCGCCAGCCGGGCGCGCGCGGCGTCGGGGGCGAGGCTGGCCTCCTCCCGCGTGAGGTGTGCCGTCGCCGGCAGCAGCGGGCGGTAGAAGAGCTCCTCGTGCAGGTCGCGCACCTCCCGCCGGACCGACCGCCAGCGCTCGACGAGCGCCTCGTGCCCGGCCGGCTCGAGGCGCATCGCGCGCGCCAGCCGTCGCAGCTCCGGCTCGGTGGACGGCATGAGGTGGGTGCGCCGCAGGCGGTGCAGCTGGATGCGGTGCTCCATCGCGCGCAGGAGCCGGTAGCACACGGCCAGGCGGGCGGCGTCCTCGCGGCCGACGTAGCCCCCGGCGGAGAGGGCCGCGACAGCCCGCAGCGTGTTGGGGCTGCGGATCGTCTCGTCCGCACGGCCGTGCACGAGCTGGAGGAGCTGCACAGTGAACTCGACGTCCCGCAGCCCGCCGACCCCGAGCTTGAGCTGACGGTCGGCCTCGGCCGCCGGGACGTTCTCCTCGACGCGCCGACGCATCGCCTGGGAGTCCTCGACGAAGTTCTCCCGCTCGACCGCCGACCACACCATCGGCCCCATCGCGGCGACGTACTGCTGAGCGACGTCCGCGTCGCCGGCGACGTGCCGTGCCTTGAGGAGCGCCTGGAACTCCCACGTCTTCGCCCAGCGCTCGTAGTACGCGCGGTGGCTCGCGACGGTGCGCACCAGCGGGCCCTGCCTGCCCTCCGGGCGCAGCGCCGCGTCGACCGGCCACAGGGCGGGCTCGGTGGAGGCGACGGAGCACGCGCGGGCGAGCGCGGTGGCCAGGCGCGCCCCCACCGCGACAGCCTCCGCCTCGTCGTGCCCGGGGGCGGGCTCGACCACGTAGACGACGTCGACGTCGCTGACGTAGTTGAGCTCGCGCCCGCCCGTCTTGCCCATGCCCAGGACGGCCAGCCGCGCCGCCCGGTGGTCCGGGTGCTCGGCGCGCGCGAGGGCGAGCGCCGCCTCGAGGGCGGCCGCGGCGAGGTCAGCGAGGGCGGCGGCGACACCGGGGAGCAGCGACAGCGGCTCCGCCCCGACGAGGTCGGCACCGGCGATCATCATCAGCCGGCGCCGGTACGCCCGGCGCATCGCGTCGATGCCTGCCGTGCCCGCCAGCCCGGCGACCGGGGCGCCGTCGTCGTCCCGGGCGCCGACCGCGTGCAGGAGCTCCGCGACGACGACGTCCTCGGGAGCGCCCAGCGGGTCGTCCTCCGCGAGGGCGGCCACGTCCTCGGGGTGCCGCGCGAGGTGGTCGCCCAGCGCGGTCGAGCCGCCGACGACGGCGAGCAGCCGGTCGCGCAGGGGCCCCGGCGCGGTGAGCGCCTCCCGGACGCGGCCCTCGTGCTCCGTCCCGCGGGCCGCCGTCGCCAGCCGCGTCAGCGCGAGCAGCGCGTCGTCCGGGGAGGCGACGTGGGTGAGGCCGTCGAGGAGGTGGTCCACGGGGCCGTCCGACGGCCCGTCCGCCGCCAGCACCGCGAGCAGGTCGGCCTCCCCGAGCAGCGTCGTCGCGCGACCCGGTTCCACGAACCCCACGCGCACGAGGCGCGCGAGCGGGCTGACCCTCACAGGACCGGGAGGTACCGCCGGAGCTCGTACGGGGTCACCTGCGCACGGTACGCCGCCCAGTCCTCCCGCTTGTTCCGCAGCACGAAGTCGAACACGTGCTCGCCCAGGGTCTCGGCGACGAGCTCGGACTTCTCCATGATCGCCAGCGCGCGGCTCAGCGACTCGGGCAGCGGCTGGATGCCCAGCGCCCGGCGCTCCGCGTCGGTGAGCTCCCAGACGTCGTCCTCGGCGCCCTCCGGCAGCTCGTAGTCCTCCTCGATGCCCTTGAGCCCGGCGGCGAGCAGCAGCGCGTACGCCAGGTACGGGTTCGTGGCGGAGTCGACGCCGCGGTACTCCACGCGCGTCGAGTTGCCCTTGCCGGGCTTGTACATCGGGATGCGCACCAGGGCGGAGCGGTTGTTGTGGCCCCAGCAGATGTAGCTGGGCGCCTCGGCGCCACCCCACATGCGCTTGTACGAGTTGACGTACTGGTTGGTCACCGCCGTGATCTCCGCCGCGTGGTGCAGCAGGCCCGCGATGAACTTCCGCCCGATGGCCGACAGCCCCAGAGCCGCGCCCGGCTCGTGGAACGCGTTGCGGTCGCCCTCGAACAGCGACAGGTGGGTGTGCATGCCGGAGCCGGGGTGGTTCGCGAGGGGCTTGGGCATGAACGTCGCGTAGAGGTTCTGCTCCAGCGCGACCTCCTTGATGACGCCCCGGAACGTCATGATGTTGTCCGCGGTGGTGAGGGCGTCCGCGTAGCGCAGGTCGATCTCGTTCTGCCCCGGGCCGGCCTCGTGGTGGGAGAACTCCACCGAGATGCCCATGGACTCCAGGATGGTGATCGCGGCGCGGCGGAAGTCGTTCGCGGTGCCGCGGGGCACGTGGTCGAAGTACCCGCCCTGGTCGACGGGCACGAGCGGCTTGTCGGGGTCCGCGGGGTTCTCGAAGAGGTAGAACTCGACCTCGGGGTGCGTGTAGAAGGTAAAGCCCTTCTCGCTGGCCTTGGCGAGGGTGCGCTTGAGGACGTGCCGGGAGTCCGCGAGGGAGGGCTCGCCGTCGGGCGTGTGGATGTCGCAGAACATCCGGGCCGTCCCGTGCCGCTCGCCGCGCCACGGCAGGACCTGGAACGTCGAGGGGTCGGGCTTGGCGAGCATGTCCGCCTCGTACACGCGCGTCAGGCCCTCGATCGCGCTCCCGTCGAAGCCGATGCCCTCCGCGAAGGCCGACTCCAGCTCGGCCGGCGCGACGGCGAGGGACTTGAGCGACCCCAGCACGTCGGTGAACCAGAGCCGGATGAACCGGATGTCCCGCTCCTCGACGGTGCGGAGCACGAACTCCTGCTGCTTGTCCATGGCGACATCCTGCCGCACCCGCATGTCGATCAGGTGAACCCTCCCGTGGCGCGGACACCCGGCGTCGTTAGGGTGACAGCCATGGCGCCGCTGACCTTCGCCCTGGCCCAGATCGACACCCGAGTGGGGGACGTGGCCGGCAACGCCGACCGGGTCGTGGAGTGGAGCCGCACCGCCGCGGACGCTGGTGCGCGCCTCGTCCTCTTCCCGGAGATGACCCTGACGGGCTACCCCGTCGAGGACCTCGCGCTGCGCGACTCGTTCGCCCGGGCGGCCGACCGTGCCCTGCAGGACGTGCTGCGCCGGCTCGTCGACGAGGGGCTGGGCGACCTCACCGTCGTCCTCGGCACGCTCGGCCGTACCGGGCAGGGCCGGGCGACCAACCAGGCCGTCGTCGTGCGCGGCGGGGAGGTGCTGGCCCGGTACGACAAGCACCACCTGCCGAACTACGGCGTCTTCGACGAGTACCGGATCTTCGCCGCGGGGTCGCAGCCGTGCGTCGTCGAGGTCGAGGGCCGTCGCGTGGGCGTCGTCATCTGCGAGGACATCTGGCAGGACGGCGGACCGGTCGCGCAGCTCGCCGACGAGGGCATCGACCTGCTCGCCGTGCTCAACGGCTCGCCGTACGAGGAGGGCAAGGTCCACCTGCGCGGCGAGCTCGCGCGCCGCCGGGCGCCCGAGGTCGACGCCCCGGTCGCCTACGTGAACATGGTCGGCGCCCAGGACGACCTCGTCTTCGACGGCGGCTCGTTCGTCGTCGCGTCCGACGGCACCCCCGTCGCCGGGTCCCCCCAGTTCGTCGAGCACCTGCTCCTGTGCGACCTGCCCGACGACGGCGACCCTCGGCCCGGCGTGCTCGCGCCGCCGCTGCACCCCGACGAGGAGGTGTACTCCGCGCTCGTCACCGGCCTGCGCGGGTACGTGCGGAAGAACGGCTTCTCCTCGGTCGTGCTGGGCCTGTCCGGGGGGATCGACTCCGCGCTCGTGGCCGCCATCGCCGCCGACGCGATCGGCGGCGCGAACGTGGTGGGCATCGGGATGCCGTCGCGGCACTCGTCCGAGCACTCCAAGGACGACGCCGCGGACCTCGCCCGCCGCATCGGTGCCGACTACCGCGTCCAGCCCATCGCGCCGATGGTCGACGCCTTCGAGAGCCAGATGGACCTGCCGGGTGTCGCCGGGGAGAACCTCCAGGCACGTGTGCGTGGCGTGATCCTCATGGGCATCTCCAACGTCGAGGGCCACCTCGTCCTCGCGACCGGCAACAAGTCCGAGCTCGCGGTCGGCTACTCGACGATCTACGGCGACGCCGTCGGGGGGTTCGCCCCCATCAAGGACGTCGACAAGTCGCGGGTGTGGCAGCTGGCCCGCTGGCGCAACGACGCGGCCACCGACGCCGGCCAGGTCCCGCCGATACCGGAGAGCTCGATCACGAAGCCGCCGTCGGCGGAGCTGTCCCCCGGCCAGGTCGACTCCGACTCGCTGCCGCCGTACGACCTGCTCGACGAGGTGCTGGACGCGTACGTCGAGCACGCGGAGGGCCGGGAGGAGCTCCTGGCCCGCGGTTTCGACGAGGCGGTCGTCGACAAGGTCCTGGCGCTCGTGGACCGCGCCGAGTGGAAGCGGCGCCAGTACCCGCCGGGTACCAAGGTCACGGCCCTGGCGTTCGGACGGGACCGTAGGCTTCCCGTGACCAGCGCCTGGCGTGAGCCGAAGGGAACCGATCGATGAGCGAGTCGTCCGGCACGCCGCTGCGGCGTGTGCGGGTCCATCACCTGCGCCAGGCGAAGGAGCGCGGGGAGCGGATCACCATGCTCACCGCGTACGACGCCCCGACCGCCCGGATCCTCGACGAGGCCGGCACGGACGTGCTGCTCGTCGGCGACTCCGTCGGGGACAACATGCTCGGCCACACGACCACCGTCCCTGTCACCGTGGAGGACATGGTCCACCACACCCGCGCCGTGGCCGGTGCGGTGCGGCGCGCGCTCGTCGTCGCCGACCTCCCCTTCGGCTCCTACGAGGCCTCGCCGCAGCAGGCGCACGCGACGTCCGTCCGCCTCATGAAGGAGGCCGGCGCCCACGCCGTGAAGTTCGAGGGCGGCCGACGGGTGGCCGAGCACGTCCACCTGCTCACCTCCACCGGCATCCCCGTGATGGGGCACGTCGGGTTCACGCCCCAGTCGGAGAACGTGCTCGGCGGCAAGCGGGTCCAGGGCCGCGGCGACGAGGCCGCCCAGCGGCTCACCGAGGACGCGGTCGCCCTGCAGGAGGCCGGCGCCTTCGCGGTCGTGCTCGAGATGGTGCCGGCGCCCGTCGCCGCCCGGGTCACCGAGGTGCTGGCCATCCCCACGATCGGCATCGGCGCGGGTCCGGAGTGCGACGGCCAGGTGCTCGTGTGGACCGACATGGCGGGCCTGTCGGACTGGTCGCCGCGGTTCGCCAAGCGGTACGCCGAGATCGGCGCGACCCTCGGCGCCGCCGCGCGCGCCTACAACGAGGAGGTCCGCGGTCGGGCGTTCCCGACCGAGGCCCACAGCTTCGCGGAGTGAGCTCGTCGTGAGCCCGTCGTGAGCCCCGTAGGCCGGACTCTGGGCATGCCCGGGCGTCAGTCGCGCCACTCCTTCCAGCGGCGGTCCGCCTCGTCCCACGACTCCGTGCGCCGCTGCGCCTCCTGCAGCGCGGCGACGGCCTCCTCGCGGGTCGCGTAGGGGCCCATCCGGTCGGTCCAGGGGCTCTGCATCCCCTCCTCGACCTCACCCGTGGTCGGGTTGAACCAGAAGCGCCGGGCGGCGGTGTCCTCGTCCTGCTCCATGGCGTCCGTCTCCTCTGCGTCGACCGGGCGGCGAGCGCCGCCTTTCGTAGACTGCCAGCCATGTCGATCGCGCACGCGCCGACGGGCACGCTGGTGCCCGGGACGGTCAGCCCCCTCCGAGAGGTCCCGCCGCACATCGAGCGGCCCGAGTACGTGGGCAAGGACCGCGAGCTGCGGTTCACCGGCTCGGAGGTCAAGGACGCCGAGACGCTGGAGCGCATCCGCCTCGCGTCGCGCATCGCGGCGCAGGCGCTCGTCGAGGTGGGCAAGCACGTCGAGCCCGGCGTGACGACGGACGAGCTGGACCGCATCGGTCACGAGTTCCTCTGCGACCACGACGCCTACCCGTCGACGCTGCGCTACCAACCGCACCCGCGGCAGGTGCCGTTCCTCAAGTCCCTGTGCACCTCGGTGAACGAGGTGATCTGCCACGGGGTGCCGGACTCGACCGTGCTCCAGGACGGCGACATCGTCAACGTGGACATCACCGCCTACAAGGACGGTGTCCACGGCGACACCGACGCCACCTTCCTCGTGGGTGAGGTCGACGAGGAGTCGCGCCTGCTCGTCGAGCGGACCCACGAGGCGATGATGCGTGGCATCAAGGCGGTCGCACCCGGCCGCGAGCTCAACGTCATCGGACGGGTCATCGAGACCTATGCGCGCCGCTTCGGGTACGGGGTGGTCCGGGACTTCACCGGCCACGGCGTGGGCGAGGCGTTCCACTCCGGCCTCGTGGTCCCGCACTACGACGCGGCCCCGCACTACGACACCGTCATGGAGACCGGCATGGTGTTCACGATCGAGCCGATGCTCAACCTGGGGACGCCGGACTGGGAGATGTGGGACGACGGCTGGACGATCGTCACCAAGGACCGGCGGCGCAGCGCCCAGTTCGAGCACACGCTCGTCGTGACCGACACCGGCGCCGAGATCCTCACGCTGCCATGACCGCCCGGACCCCCGCGCCGCTCACCGGCACCGCCTTCGGCATCGACATCGGCGGCAGCGGCATCAAGGGCGCACCCGTCGACCTGGCGAAGGGCGACTTCAGCGCCCCGCGCGTCCGGATCCCGACGCCGCAGCCGGCGACGCCCGCCGCGGTGGCCGCCACGGTCGCGGAGGTCGTCGACTCCTTCCACCTGCCGGCGGACCTCCCCATCGGGGTGACCTTCCCCGCCGTCATCCAGCACGGCGTCGCGCGGTCCGCGGCGAACGTCGACGACTCATGGATCGGCACCGACGTCACGGCGGTCGTCGCGGCCGCGACCGGTCGGCGCGCCCTCGCGGTCAACGACGCCGACGCCGCCGGGTACGCCGAGACGCTCTACGGCGCGGCCAAGGACCGACCCGGCGTCGTGCTCGTCGTCACGCTGGGGACCGGCATCGGCTCCTGCCTCGTCGTGGACGGGACGCTCGTGCCCAACACCGAGCTGGGCCACCTCGAGATCGACGGCCACGACGCGGAGTCGCGCGCCGCGGACAGCGCCCGCGAGCGGGACGGTCTGGACTGGGCGCAGTGGGCGGCACGGCTGCAGCGGTACTTCCGCGTGGTGGAGGACCTGTTCTGGCCCGACCTCATCGTCGTCGGCGGCGGCGTGAGCAAGAAGCACCAGAGCTTCCTCCCGCTGCTGGACCTGCGGACCCCGATCGTGCCGGCCGAGCTGCGCAACGCCGCCGGGATCGTCGGGGCGGCGGCGCTGGCCGCACGCGGGGGCGAGATCGACTGATGACGCCCGGCACCGCCGCGGGCGCACCGACGGCGACGCCGCGCCGGCTCGTCGAGGTGGCGCCCGGGGTGCACGTCGCCACGGCGGTGCGGTACACGACGACGTCGACGGTCCTCGTGGCGGCCGACGGCTCGTGCGTCGTCGTCGACCCCGCCGTGACGCCCGGGGAGGTCTCGGGCCTGGCCGCGGCGGTGCAGAGCGCCGGCCGGCGAGTCCACGGGGGCTTCGCCACCCACCCGCACTGGGACCACGTGCTGTGGGCCGACGCGCTCGGGGGCTCGCCGCGCTGGGCGACGCCCGCCTGCGCCGCGGTCGCAGCGCGCGAGCGGGACGCCCTGGTCCGCGCGGCGGTCGACGACGGCGAGCACGGCGAGCGGCCCGCTCTGCGGACCGTCGGACGGCTGACACCCCTGGCCGGTGGGGTGCTGCCCTGGTCGCGGGAGGTCGTCGTCGTCCCGTACCGCGCGCACGCGCCGGGCTCCGCCGCGCTCGTGGTCGCCGACGCGCGGACGCTCGTGGCCGGGGACGTCCTGTCGGACCTGGAGGTGCCGCTCCTGGACCTCGACGCCGCCGACCCGATCGGCGACCACCTGGTCGCGCTCGACGCCCTCGAGGGCGCGGCGGCCGTGCACGGGGTGCGCGTCGTCCTCCCCGGGCACGGGCACGTCACGGACGCGGCGGGTATGCGGCGGCGCCTCGCCGCCGACCGGGACTACCTGGAGGCCCTGGCGGCCGGCCGGGCGCCCGACGACGCGCGCCTCGCCGACCCCTGGGTGCGCGGCGAGCACGACCGGCAGACGGCGGCCCTGCGCGACCGCTGAGGGGCCGCCCGGACCTCAGATGCTCACGGCCGGCGCCGGACCGCCGAACATCTCCGTGAGACCGAGGATCTCGATGACCTCGCTCACCACGGGGGGCGGGTCCTGCAGCGTCACGGTCAGACCCTCCTCGCGGCCGATCGTGCAGAGCTGGATGAGGAACGCGATGCCCGCGGAGTCGATGAACTCCACGCGGCCGGTGTCGAGCACGATCGGCAGGTTCCGGTCCAGCGCCCGCGCGAGCACGGTCCCGGCCTGCTGACGCAACGCGTCGTCGATCTCCCCCCACAGATGGGCCACGGTCGCCTCAGGCGTCTCCGTGACCGTGATCCCTCCGACAGACCCGCTCCTGGTCCAGCCAGCCATCGCACAGCCTCCCTGACGTGGGCGCAGGACGGTCGGTGGCGACCGTCGTCCTTGACGCCGCGTGGCCCTCACCGGCGTGGTCCGGGCGGGAGAGGGCCGGATCACGGTAACTCCCGCAGGTCGAAGATCGCATCCGGCCGCGCGCGTCGTCCGGATGCGGACCGCCAGGGCCGGTGGGACCGTGGGCGCATGACCGACAAGCTGCCCGACTCCTTCGACAACGCGCAGCCGGACCTTCCGACGCTCGCCGTGGACCCCGATCCCGAGGTCACCGAGGACGGTCAGGTCGGCAGCAAGTACCCCGCCGACCTGACCGAGGACGGCACGGACGAGGACGGCGCCGCGGCGCCGGGTGAGGACGCGTGATGCAGATCGACAAGGCTCAGATCCTGGAGTTCCTGAAGTCGCAGGGCCAGGGCGACAAGGCCGAGCAGGCCGACAAGGAGCTGCCCGGCACCGTCGACACGGACCGCGACCGCGGCCTCCTGGACAAGCTCGGCATCGACGTGCAGAGCCTGCTCGGCTCGCTCGGCGGCAACCTCGGCGGCCTGGGCGGCAAGCTAGGGCTGTGACGGACGCCCCGATGCGTCGCCCTCGTGGCACCGCACCGGGAGGACGAGGCGACGCCGACCCGCTCACCCGACCGGGTCGGCGTCGTCATGCCGGGCGTGCCGCGCCGCTGCGCCGCGCCCGGTAGGCCGCGACGTTGGTCCGGTTCCCGCACGTGGGGCCGCAGAAGCGCCGCGAGCGGTTCCGGGACAGGTCGACGTGGACGTCCTCGCAGTCGTCCGCAGCGCACACCCGCAGCCGGCCGAGCTCGTCGCTGCGGACGACGTCGACGAGCGCCATCGCCGCCTCCACCGCCATGCGCGTCGCCAGCGGCCGGTCGGGGGTGGTCGCGTGCAGGTGCCAGCCCCAGCCGTCGTGCCTGACGAGCTGCGGCAGCGCGGCCGCCGACGCGAGCAGGTGGTTGGCCCCCTCGGCCACGACGTCCACGTCGGCGCACGTCCACAGGCGCAGCAGCTCGTGCCGCAGCTCGCGCACCGCCTGCAGCTCCGCCTCGTCGTGCGTGCGGCTGCCGGTGAAGTCCCACGTGCGGACGAAGTCGTCGACGTCGTCCACGCTCGTCAGCCGGTCCGTGCTGTCGTGCACGCCGAGCGTGTTCACCAGGGCGGCGGCGCTTGCCAGGGCCACCTCGGTGTCATGGGCGAAGACCATCTTGACTCCTGACGCACGGGCTCCTAGTGTCACGACCGTTCCCTAGTTTACCCGTGACACCGACGCCTCGGTGTCCGCCGCCCGCACCCGCAGGAGCCTCATGACCGCAGCGACCGGGCGTCGACCGGGCAGCAGCCCGGCCGCACGGGCCGGCGGACGTCCGGGTGTCACGGCCCTCGGGCCCGGGCTCGTCCTCGCCCTCGTGTCGGCCGCCACGTTCGGCAGCTCCGGGCCCTTCGCGAAGGCGCTGCTGGACAGCGGCTGGTCCCCGGGGGCCGCGGTGACGGCGCGCATCGGCGGCGCGGCGCTCCTCCTCCTCGTGCCGTCGGTGCTGCTCCTGCGCGGCCGGTGGCACGTGCTGCGCCGGCACGCGGCCCTCATGGTCGTGTACGGGGTGGTCGCCATGGCCGCCGTGCAGCTGGCGTTCTTCAACGCCGTGACGACGCTGTCCGTCGGGGTGGCGCTGCTGCTGGAGTACCTCGGCGTCGTGCTCGTCGTTGTGTGGCTGTGGGTGCGGCACGGCCAGCGGCCGCGACGATGGACGCTCGCCGGCGTCGTCCTGTCCGTCGCGGGGCTCGTCCTCGTGCTCGACCTCGGCGGGGCGGCGAGCGTCGACCTCGGTGGCGTCCTGTGGGGCCTGGGCGCCGCCGTCGGCCTCGCCGCGTACTTCGTCCTCTCGGCGCGCGAGGCCGCCGGGCTGCCGCCCCTCGTCATGGCCTGCGGCGGCATGGTCGCCGCAACCGTGGCGCTCGTGCTGGCCGGCGCGCTCGGCGTGATGCCCATGACGGCCGGGACGCAGGACGTCGTCCTCGCCGGCGCCGTCCTGCCGTGGTGGCTCGCCGTCCTGGAGCTCGTCGTCGTCGCCGCCGTCCTCGCGTACGCCACCGGCATCGCGGCCACGAGGCGCCTGGGCTCGAAGGTGGCCGGCTTCGTCGGGCTCACGGAGGTCATGTTCAGCCTCGTCTTCGCCTGGGTGCTGCTGGGCGAGCTCCCGCTGCCGGTGCAGCTCGCGGGTGGGGCGCTCATCGTCGCGGGTGTCCTCGCGGTGCGGTACGACGAGCTCCGTGGCGCCGTCCAGCCCGTCGTCCCGCCCGCCCCGCCGTCCGCCGCGACGCCGGACGCCCCCGCCGCAGCGACGCCCTCCGTCACACCCTGACGCGCCCGCTCAGCGCGCGCTCCCGGCGTGCGGCGCCTACCGTCGGAGTCCACCACACGGAGGAGGCACCACCATGGGGATGCTGTCCGGGCTGCTCAAGGGCGCCCTGCTGTCCAAGCTGATCGGCCGCTTCACCGGCTCACGCCGCCGCGGCTACTGAGATCGTCGTGGGCCGAGCGCCCACCACCGACGCCGCCTCCGCCGTCAGGCCGGGGCGGCGTCGTCGTGCGCGGGCGGCTTGTGCTGCCCGAGGCGGGCGGCGACCTCGGGGAACCAGGGGTCCTCCCCCGCCTCGAGCTGACGGCGCGTCAGCCGCTCGGCCGCGACGTCCCGGACCACGCGTGACGGCGTGCCGCGGATGCCGACGTACCGCTCGCTGACGACGTCCCCCTCACGGGTGTAGACGACCGCCATGCCCTCGCCCACCTCGACCGTCCGCGTGTCCTCCGCGGCACGGCGGTCGCGCCGACGGCCGCCCAGCGCGTCCGTGAGCCACATGCGCGCCCTCCGTGGTCCTGCGCGCCGGCTGATCGGCCGGCCGGACGTGCCCCACGGCCGTGGGGCACCCTGCGGGTGGATGAGCCGGCCTGTACGCCGGGTACAGCGCGAACCCCTCCTGACCAGCAACGATACGCGCTGGGGGGCTGCACGGGGGCTCAGGAAGTCGGGGACTGTCCCTGGGTGTCGAGGAAACGCAGCCACACTGGGTCGACGTCCTGCGCCTTCGTCACGAAGAGGATGACGTCTGCCTTCAGCTCGTTGCCGCGGACCAGCGCCCTCGCCACGCTCTGCAGGCCCCGCCCGGCGACGCGCTCGATGAGCGGCTGGAGGTTCGCCGTCTGGGTCGGCGACAGCAGCCCGACCCGCTGACCGTCGAGCCGAACCTCGACAACCGAGACCGTCGACCGTGGGCGCTGCTCCGTCACCGCATGCAGGGTGACCGCTACGGGAACGTCGCGGCCGCGGGCATAGGCCGTGAGCACGTCCATGTGGCGGTCCTCCTGCGTGACCTGGATCTGACCGCCCCGGGGCAACACCACGTACGGCTCCGTCGGCAGCGAGTTCACGGGCCAGACGCCGTCCCGCGGCGGCATGTAGAGGGTGACACGTGCGTGCACCCTGTCCCCGGCATCCCGTGCCCAGGCGCGGGCGTCGACCACCATGCTCTGGTTCCGGCCCGCAAGGTCACTGACGACCGGATGCCAGGTGCGCGCCTTGTCGCGGTCCAGGTACCCGACGTGCTGCTCCTTGACCCAGACCGCGACAGCGTTGCCGTCGTGCGGGTTCGCGGAGTCGTCCGACAGCACAGCGGGGACGTACTCCTCCGCGCCGCCGTCGCTGTTGAAAGCTGCGCCAGAGAAGATCCGCCGGAAGGCGTCCGGTCGGTACGCCTCACCGACGACCTCGACGCTCGTGTAGCCGGGCAACCAGGGCTCCATGAACTGGCCCCGAGGCGGCGCGGGAGCGTACGACGACCGGTGGTCTCGGGAAGCAGCCGACCCTGCGGGCTGCCTAGCTCCTGGATTGGATCGCGCGGCCGCGGCCCTCGGCGCCTCGGTTCCGTTCGCCTGGGGTCGGACGGACTTCCACAGCCAGATCGCGCCGGCGACGGCGGCGACGGCGAGCAGGGGCCCCGCGTCACCGGCCGAGAGTAGAGCGATCGCAACCCCAGCGACGACAAGCCAGTAGATGGCCCCCAGACATCCCATCGAGGCAACGTAGCGCGGTCGGTACCGGCAGCTCGGACCGCCGAGGCGATCGCACCCGATCGGCGCAGCGTGTGCGTCAGCCCAGTGGCAGCCGCACGACCCCGTCGGTGGCGTCCCGCATCCGCTCGTCGTCGTCCGGCCACAGGTGCCCGTACGTCCGCAGCGTCTCCGTGGCGTCCTTGTGACCGAGCCGGTGTGCAACCGCCACCGGGGACAGACCCTGGGAGATGAGCAGGGACGCGTGGAAGTGGCGCAGCTCGTGCCAGCCGGAGCGCACGCTGAGGCCCATGGGGCGGGCGGCGTGCCGCCACGCCTCCGACGCCCGCTCACGGTTCACCGCGCCACCGCGGGCGCCGCGGACCACGAGCCCCTCCCCCGGTTCTCCGAGGTCGTCGACGGTGGCCTTGCCGATGCTGATGACCCGCCGTGACGACGTTGTCTTGAGCGGCCCCCACGCGGGCGCGGCGGCGGATCCGCCGACGAGCTGCCGGTCCACGCGAACCTGGGCGGAAGCCCCGTCCGGGGCGATCGCGACCCGGTCCCAGGTGAGGCCGCGCAGCTCCCCCGATCGCATGCCGGTCGCGGCCGCGAGGACGGCCATCCGCCGGTACGGGGTCCAGAGGCGGTCGACGAGCTCCTGCACCTGGGCGACGGTCAGCGGGATGACCGGCTCGCGGTCGACGGGCGGCAGGTTGATGCGCCGGCACGGGCTCGCGACGATGCGCCGCTCCTCCACGGCGAGGGAGAAGACACCGGCGAGGTAGACGTAGGCGACGCGGACAGTGGTCGGCGCCAAGTCGCGCGACCATGCGGTGACCGCGCGCTGCACGACGCCGCGGTCGACGTCGGCGAGGGCGTACCCGCCGAGGGTCGGGAGGATCGTGTTCGTCAGGCGTCGGCGGGCGACGTCCAGGCTCGTGGCGCGCTGGTGGACCTGCTCGGCGAGCCACCGGTCGGCCATCTCGGCGACGGTGATGCGGCCGCGGTCCGGGGGCACGTAGGTCCCCGACCGCTGGGACACCCCGACGTGCTCCAGGTGCGCCTGGGCGGCGTCCTTCGTCGTGAACGACCGCCGCCGGCGCGTGCCGTCGGGTTCGTGCCAGACGGCCTGCCAGCGCATCCCGGTGCCGTACCGGTCGGTGCGGACCCGTCGCCCGGACGGGCCGGGGGTGGTCCAGCGGTCAGCGACGTGCGCCATCGCTCATCCGATCTTGTTCCAGACGCCGCACTTGTTCTCGAAGTCCTGGCCGGGCGACAGCGTCACTGTCGGGAAGCCGCCCTCGGGTCCGTCGTTGTCGACGATGTCGCTGCCGTTCGTGCCCGATCGGAGGATCGCCCAGTAGCAGTACCCCGTGAGTTCGTTCGCGACCCGGTACGTCCCCGGCTCGATGTGGTCGCCAACCGTCCAGTACCCGTTCCGGATCTGTGTGGCCGCGACCCTCTTCTCCTCCGCGCCGACAGCGGCTTCGCGCGCCTCCAGATCGGCCTGGATAGCGTCGAGCTCCGCATCGCGGTTGATCGCTGCGATCTCGCGCTCGGCGACCTCCGCCAGTGCCTGTCGGGCGGTCTCACGGGTGTCGCGCACTTCGTCCTCGGCGGCCGCGACCTTGCTGAGCGCCTCGTCGCGCTCGGCCTCGACCGCCGCATACTGAGAGGACTGCGTCGGGTCGGCGGAGAACGCTGCGGCGCCGATGCCGAGGCCGACTGCTACACCCACCACCCCAGCTACCGCCGCTGGTACCAACCATCGGGGACGGCTGCGGCGCGAGGGTGCTGCGTCGGGTGCGCTCACCGTGGGCTCAGCGGACATCGTTGGCTCCCCTGCTGTCATGTAAGCCGCCAAGGCGGCGGACTGTCGCCGGGGCGTAGGCCGCCGCGGCGGGCTGATCCAACAACGCTGCCACGCGCTGGTAGTGCCGAACCGGGGTCACGCCGAAGGTCACCCGGATGGCGGCCTCCTTCGTGCCGGCGTACCGCCAGTGCTGTCCTTCGAAGTCCAGGACGGCGCGGTCGGCGTCGGTCAGCATGTGTGCTCCAGCTCCTCGTTGAGGGCCACGATGCGGGCCCGCTCGACGTCGGTGAGCCCGTCCAGGCGGGCCAGGAGGGTCGGTTCGTCCACCCACAGGCACTCGGCGACCTCCTGGAGCTCGTCCGCCCACCTCAGGGCGTCCAGGAGGTCCTCGATGTGCACCAGCCACCGAGCGGCCATGAGTGTCGCCTGGCGCTCCTCGCTGCTCGAGCACCCGTCGACGTGTCCCATCTCCACGTGCGCCAGCTCGTGAGCGAGGGTGCACCGCCGTTGCACCTGCGACAGGGACGGGCGGAGGACGATGACCTCGGCGCCGTCCGTCGCGCCGGAGCGGGCCCCGCGGAGCTGCCGCCAGAAGACCTCGAGGTCGGGTCGCGCTCTCAGGCGCCCCCAGGGATGGAACATGCCGGGACCGTACGAGCCAGCACCGACACGCCTCACCCGGTCACCGCCGGGCAGACCGCTACGCAGATGTGCAACTATGAACCAAGCGGCCCCGTGAGGAGCCTGCCAGGATGACCCGCGTTGCTGCCAGCGCTGCCCGCGAGGGATCGGTCCCTGGAGGCCCCTGACGGGGCCGCTCTCCTAGTACCGGCTAGTGCACGTTGCACATGGCCACCACGGCATCCCCTTCGCCCAAGCGCTGTCCGGACGCGCCTGGAGTCCAAGCGTGACGACGCACTCCTCCGAGCGCCTGATCTGATGCCAGGTGCTGACGAGGTGCGCACCGTCGACATCGCCCCACTTGCTTGGCCAGAAGGCCGCCTTGAGGAAGCCCGCATACACGTCCGCGACCTGGCTCATCTCGTACCGCTGTGCGTCGATCCAGCGAAGGTCTGTCATGAGATCAAAGGGCGTACCAGGAGCGTCTTGGCTCCTCTTGATCTGGAAGTACCGGTGCGTGTCAGTGTGATCATGATGCTGCACGTGTCCAAAGTTGACCTGCACCTGCCGCGCCCCTCCCCGCCAGTGACGAGCCGCCCACAGGATCCGCTGCAAGGTGGCGTACGCCACCACGTTGTAGAAGCGCGTGACGTCGTCGCGGTAGGACCCGTCGTACAGCTGGTTCTTGTTCGCCACCACGTGCACGACCTGTAGGCCCGGGACTGCCCGTAGCACAGAGGCGGCCCGGAGGCGCCGGTCCTGGTTGGTCTTGATGTCTTCCTTCCACGAGAGCGGCCGCGAAGGAGGCGTGCCGAAGTCTGCGCGTAGGAGCTCGAGCGCTGCACGCGCTTCCTTCTCAGCGTTGTCGTCAACCAGGACCGCTGACATGCCGAAGATCGGGCTCGCTGACTCGCCGTTTCCACGGTCCCCGGTCTCGTCCACATAGGCCCTCAGAAGTGGCAGCTTGAGGGCCCAATCCACCTTCGGGAACTCGACGAGGGGAATCTGCGACGACAGGCGCCGATCGATGAGGCCACCGAAGAGGGCCTCGGGAGACACGGGACTTACTCCCCCGGCTCGTCCGGCCGTGCTGCTGCGGGCCGGGTGCCGGCGGCGATGTCGTCGGCGATGCCGGCGCGGCGCCGGTGCGCGAGTGCGCGCGCCTTGTCGAGGCGCTCGTGGATCCTCGTACGGCCCACAGAGGTCGCGCATACGGAGACGTAGCGCTCGAGCACGCTGATCTCCGCGTCGTGATCGCCGAGCTTGCGGTCGATGATCGCGGCCTGCTCGGTGTACCAGGGCGCCGGCTCCCGGCCGTCCCGGTCTCGCTCGGCTGGGCTGATGCACTCTTCAAGGAGCCGGAGCGCCTCTTCGTAGCGCTCTTCACGCTTGAGCTCGCGCACGGTGTCCGGCCACTCGGTGTAGTGCTTCCCGCGCACGAGACCGCGTCTCTCACGGTCGGCCTCTTCCCCGCCAGCGGCCAACCTGTCCAGCCGCAGCCGCTCCTTCCGTGCAGCGTTCTCCGCTCTGCGCTGCTCGCTTTGGGTCGCGTAGCCGGCGTCGCCTGGTCGGACTACCTCCGCCTGCGGCGTCCCGTCACGAGCACGGAGCAACCGGCGGAGGAAGCTCACGAGTCCTCCCCCTCCGTCGCATCCGACGTATCGCGCCGGGCGGCGCTTGGGACCTCATCGGCCGCGATCTGGTCGGCCTTGAGGCTTCGGCGCCGGTGCGCGAGCTCGTCCGCAACGTCAACACCTGGGCCTGCGGGTGCGGTGACCTCAGCGGCGTGACGCTCGGTCATGGGGGCGGACTGGTGTCCATCACGGCTCCTCTGGCCATGCAGGCGTGAGCGGAGCAGCTCTAGGAGCTCCTCGTCCGTCAGGTCCTGCGGGTCGTTGATGAGGACCTTGGCCTTGGCCTCCTCTGGGGTGAGGAAGCCGGCCGCGACGAACGCCTCGAGCACCGGTCGGCCGTAGGCGCGGGCGAACCGCGCTGCCGGGCCGGGGTCGACGCCCTGCTTGCCGCTGCGCCAGCGGGAGACCGTCGGTCCGGAGACACCGGCCGCCTGGGCGATGTCGCCCTGAGCCGCTCCGGAGCTGACGCGCTCCACGTACTGCCACCAGGTCATGGCCATGACGCTCCCACCTCTGACGGGCCCGTTCCCCCGTTCGATCCATCTTGCGTTGCCGCAACGCACAAGGCCGTCAAGTTACACGGCGTGTCTTTCCGCAGGTCAACAGTGCTTGCGTTCACCCAAGTGGTGGTCCGTTACCGAACTGTGACCCTCCTGCATTGCGTTGTCGTACTTACGTGTGGCAACCTAACTACGTCGCCGCAAGACAGCAGGTCAGCCGCTCCAACGCACAGGAAGGAGGACGGATGGTCGCCACGCTCCGACTCCGAACCGAGCAGCTCGGGAAGTACCGCACACTCGCCGGGCTCACCACGGACGCGTCCCTGGCAGAGCGCATGCAGGTCGACCCCGCCACCGTCTCCCGCGTCCTGCGCGGCCACCAGGCCCCCGGGCCCCGCTTCATCGCCGCGCTCGTCGACGCGTTCCCCGGCATGGACCTCGACGACCTGTTCGAGGTCGTCCCCAGCGAGAAGGTCCCGGCCTGATGGGCGACCTCACCGTCCACGAGGTCGCCGCCCAGCTCGGCGAGCACCCCGAGACCGTCCGCACCCTCATCCGCCGCGGGGACCTGGTCGCCCGCAAGGCCGGGCTCGGTGGGCGCACGTCGCCGTACCGGATCCGGCAGGCCGCCGTCGACGAGTTCGTCGCCCGACGCGAGGCCCTCACCCGGTCCGGCCGCACCGCCTGACCCACCCCCACGCACAGCGAAGGCCGGCCCCGCGCCAACGAGAACCGGCCTCCGCCAGAACTGACAGGAGCAGCATCCCATGAACAACCCCACCACCCGGCGACCCCGACCGTCCGTCGCAGCCCGGCCCGCCGCCTTCGGCCTCCTCGAGCTCGAAGCCGCGCTCCACCTGCACGACTGCCCCGACGCGGTCTACTGCCAGCATGTCGGCGGCACCCGCCGCGCACACCTCGCCGACCCGTGGGCCACCCCCGCCGGCATGAACCCCGCACTCCTCGACTCCTACGCCTGGGCGCGCGCCATGCCCCCGGCGATCCTCGAGTACTGGTGCATGAGCACCGGTGAGCGCGAGGAGCTTGGCCGCGGCCACGAGGTCCTCGCGCAGCGGCACGTCGTGCTCGGCGACGACGCCCCCGTCGGTGAGGTCCCCGCTCTGGACGGGCGGGCCGCGTGATGGGCGCCCTCGAGCAGGCGCGCGCCGCCGTCGCAGGCGCCAACACCTGCGCGGACGGCGGTACGGCCAACGGCGTCACCGTCGCGGACCTCGCGCACGCCGAGGCGATGCTCGCCGTCGCCGAGGAGCAGCGCACCGGGAACCTGTTGGCGTACCTCGCATCCGGCCAGACCCTCGCGAGCGAGCTCCGGCCCCTGGTACTGCAGATCCGGGAGCGGCTCGGGATCGGCGGTGAGTTCCGTGGCTGAGCTCTCCCCCGCCGCCCGCCTGACCCTGACCCGCCGCCCGCCCGAGGGCGCGGACTGGTCGGACTACGAGCCGCCGTCGCAGCCGACGGGGCCGCGCACCGCCGAGCAGGACGCGGCCCTGGACCGGCTCCTCGCCGCTGACCCGTGGGCGGAGCCGCCGGCCGGGGACTGCAGCTGCACGCCCGACGAGCCGTGCCGCGCCATCGACTGCGAGCACTGCAACCGCCGCCACGACTGCCCGGGGAGGGACGCAGCATGACCGCCACGACCAAGACCTGGGTCGACGAGGTCGCCGCGATCGCCACCATGGCCGACGTCGACGTCACCGAGTCGGACGTCTGGTTCGTCTGCCTGTGCACCGACCACCGGCACGGCATCGAGGACCGGGCCAGCGACCCCACCCCTCACCGGTCGATCGCCGAGCACGCCCGGCTCTACGTCGGCGGCTCCCACATCGTCCACGCCCGCCGGGTCGTGCTCGACGAGGTCACGGCGGTGCCGTCGTGAACGCCCGCCTGCAGCACCTGCGCGCCGGGGACCTCGACGCCCGCCACATCGGCCAGCGCCTCACCGTCACCACCGAACAGGGCATCGTCACCGGCGGCCTGTCCGACGTCCAGCAGCACCCCCGCGACCACCGCACACGCCTGTGGATCGGCGGCCGCCACGGCGACGTCCCCAGCGCCGCCACCGTCACCACCGGCGACCTCGACCTCCCCGGCGGTGCGCCGTGACCGGCCTCCTCATCTGCCTCCTGCTCGCCGCCGGCATCGCCTGGGCGTGCGACACGTACCGGAAGGGACACCGCCCGTGACCACCACCGACCACACCGACGACGTCGTCGACGACGCTCGCACCGACGAGCAGATCGAGCTCGAGGCCCTCGCCCTGGAGGACGTCAAGCTCGCCGACGAGGCCGAGGCGATCGCCGAGCGCCGCGAGCAGATCCGCGCCCGCCTCCTCGCCCTGCACCCCGGCACCGGCTCCATCCCCGCCGGGCCCTACAAGGTGACCGTCCGCACCGGTGCCCGCCGCCTGGACCCGGCGAAGGTCGCCGAGGCGTACCCGGTCGTCGAGCACCCCGAGCTGTACAAGCCCGCGATCGATACGGCAGCGGTCAAGCACCACCTGGCGCCGGCCGAGCTCGAGCGGTACCAGACCGTCGGTAAGCCCACGGTCGTGATCGCGTGAAGACGTGCACCGTGGCCGACTGCGGCCGGGACACCACCAAGGGCACCGGCGGCCTGTGCGGGATGCACACCCAGCGCATGAAGCGCACCGGCACCCTCGGCCCCGCCGGGTACCTCCGCGACCCGGCGCGTTCGATGGAGCAGCGCGTCTTCGCCCAGCTCGTCGAGCAGGCCGACACCGGCTGCTGGCTCTGGCAGGGCGCCCTGCGCAACGGCTACGGCGCCATCGGCGAGGGCCAGGCGGTCGTCTACGTGCACCGGTGGGTCTACGAGCACCTCGTCGCGGATATCCCCGACGGCCTCGTCATCGACCACCTGTGCCTCAACCGGCCGTGTGCGAACCCCGAGCACCTCGAGCCGGTCACCCGCGACGTGAACAACGCCCGCGGCGGGCACGAGCACGGCGCCCGGAAGGCAGCGACGGCATGACGCTCATGACCGACCTCGGCCCGTCGGCCAGCTACGTCGGCGGCCACGCGACCGACGCGCTGCGGGACATCCGCGCGCTGATCGAGCACGCCATCACCAACCACCCCCGGTCGCTGCAGAGGCGCATCGGCCCGTCGGAGATCGGCAACCCGTGCGATCACTGCCTGGCGGCGAAGTTGGCGGGCTGGCAGCAGGTCGACGAACGGTCGGTGCCGTGGCTGCCGACGGTCGGCACCGCGGTGCACGCGTGGCTCGAGGAGCAGGTGATCCGCCACGAGGTCGACCGGATCGGCAACCTCTCCGACCCGGGCCGGCGGTACCTGTGCGAGCAGGCCGTCATGGTCGGCACGATCGCCGGACAGGACATCTGGGGCTCCACCGACCTCGTCGACGTCCACACCGGAACGATCATCGACTACAAGATCGTCGGTCTCACCACCCTCAAGAAGGCCAAGGCCGGGCCCTCCCCGGAGTACCGCGCCCAGGCACACCTGTACGCGAAGGGGTGGAACGACGCCGGCGTCCGCGTCGACCACGTCGCCATCGCTTACCTGCCCCGCAACGCCATGTCCCTCGACGACGGGCTCTGGTGGCACGAACCCCACGACCGCTCGATCGCCGAGGCCGCGCTCGAGCGCGCGAACCGGCTCGCCACCAACCTCACCGCCCTCACCGCGCTCGGCCCCGACGCCGTCGCCGCATGGATCCGGCAGCTCGCCCGCCACGACGGCTGCTGGGACTGCTCCCGCTACCCCGACGGCGCCGGCATCACCCGGCCCGGTCACAGACCCCCGGCGGACACCCTCGCCGGGCTCATCCCCCCGACCGCTCCCGCGGCCGGGACCACCACCGCCGCGTGAGCGGCACGACGCAGGAGACGACGAGATGACCACGCAGACCCCCAACGCCAACGACGTCCTCATGGGCGGCGGCGGCGCCCCGTCCTGGAAGTTCACCGAGCCCGGCACCACCCGCACCGGCGTCATCAAGGCCCCGCCGCAGGCCCACCAGGAGAAGGACTACGACCCGAACAACCCCGGCGGCGGGAAGCCCAAGTTCTACCCCTCCGGCGACCCGATCATGGGCATCACCGTCGAGGTCCAGACCGACGACCGCGACCCCGGCATCGAGGACGACGACGGCGCCCGCACCTTCTGGATCGAGGGCCGCTACCTCAAGGACGCCGTCCGCGCCGCCGTCCGCGCCGCCGGCGCCAACGGCCTGCAGGTCGGCGGGCGCATCACCGTGACGTTCACGCACCGCGAGGACCCCATGGACAAGCGGTCCCGCAAGTACTGGGACGTCCAGTACGTCCCCGCGGGGAACGCCGCCCTCATGACCGGCGACGCCACCCCCGCGCCCGCACCGGCCCCGGCCGCACCGGCAGCGCAGGCGCCCGCGGCGGCGGCACCGGTCCCGGCTCCGCCCGGGGACACCCCCGCGGACAAGGCCCGCGCGCTCATCGCCGTCGGCCTCGACGACACCACCATCGGCGCCGCCGTCGGCTTGGACGCCTCGGTCGTCGCGATCATCCGCAGCTCCGCCGCCTGACCGCGGCAGCCCTGCCCCGGGTGCGAGCCCGGGGCAGGGCACCACCACTGGACCCCAGCCGACCCCAGGAGGACCCGTGCCGCGACCAACAAGAAAGAGCCACGCCGAGGAACCGGCGGCGTGGGACCCGAGGCGCTCTAGCCGACCTTGGAGCTCGCCACGCTCCGCGGCAACGGGGCGGTCGCCTTCTCCCGCGCGCCCGCTACGGAGGTCCATGTGAACTCGACCACCCGACGCTCTTCCACCCAGGTGACGCCCGACCATTCCTGCGGTGTGCGGTCCACCACCACGTACACGACTTGGCCCACGGGCAACTGCAGCCAGTGCTGCGGCTGCCCGCCGTCACCCAGGCGGCGACCGGGACCGTGACACCGCCCGCCTACACCGGGGCCGCGACCTCCACGCTGCCCCCGCTGGTGCAGGGGGCAACCGGCGACACGACGCGCCCCACCGTCGCCGGGGACGCCACGACGGTCCTGCCGCTCCCCACCCAGATAGCCGCCGGGTCCGCGATCGACGCCTCCGCGTACCGCGACATCACCGTCACCTTCGGCGAGCTCACCGGGCACCCGCTTCAGGTGACCGACCTGCGCGGGCACCCGCTGCGAGTCACGAACCTGGAAGCACACCCGCTGACCGTCACGAACCTCAGGAGCTGACCCATGGCCGGATCAGTCACCATCCCCCGCGGCGGCCGCGAGTACGTCACCGCCGACGTCGCCGGAGTCCCCGACGACGCGCCCCTTGAGGTGACCGTCGACCGGGCCACCTGGCTGGCCGCCGAGCGGCTCCCCGGCAAGCTCCGGTTCCTGGCCGCCGCGCCCGACGTCACCGGCAACCCCGCGAACACCGTCGTCGTCCCCCTCGGCCGCTCCGCCGTCCACGCCCGCCTGGCCGACAACCCCGAGATCGTCATCCGCGACGTCGGCTACATCGACCTGAAGTGACCGAACACCTGGACGTGGCGCACGGGCGGGCCGCAAGACGTCGACGCGCCGGGCCGAGGTCGCACGGAGCCCGGTAGCACTCCGAGCGGAGTCCCGCCGCACGCCACCAGCCCCCGCCCGGCCCTCTTCGGCGGGTCGGGCGGGGCCTTCTTCGTGTCGGAGTCCCGGGATCCCTCGTCCGCGATCGCGGCCCACGTTGACGGTGGGTGAACGTTGTGCGGCGAGATGCCTTTCACCCTTGCCGCTGACTCAGTCCCGCCCTAGCGTCGGCGGTGCTCGCACGGCAGCTGATCTCGCTGACCGGCTGCCGGTGGGAAGTCGCTCGGCCCACCGGGCGCTTATCGCCCCCGTCCGATCCCAGGATCGGACGGGGGCCTTTCTTCGTCCGCGCCGACGCACTACGTTGGAAGGCCCTCGTGGTGGAGGCCCTAGGCCTCTGTGCTGCCACGGGATAGGACCCCCGCCGGGCGTGTTTACCTCGCGTTCGGCGGGGGTCGCTCAGAGGGTCTTCGTGGCTGGAAGCTGGTCCCTGCATGGAGCGGGCGTCCGGACCGCTCCTGGCCGCGGAGAACCTGATCACGCTAGGCTCGCGGCAGCCCGTGGAGAGGCAACTCATCGGCCTCACCTGCTGCCACGGGTCAGGCCCCCGTCGGACCCCTTGCCTACGCCGGCGGGGGCCACCTCACGTCGCCCCTGTTCCGCTTGAGGCGTCGCCCTGAACCCCTGACAGACCGGCGTTCCTCTGGTGCGGCCAAGGAAGCCCTCAGGCGTTCACCGGTTCGTCGTCGAAGAGATTGACGCGGACAGCCACCGGCACGAGTCGTGCCGCCAGTGCGTTGAGAGACGCCGGGTCGAGGTCTGCTGGAAGGTTCAACTCCACCCGAAGCCAGCCGAGCGGGCCTGGGCTTGCCGCTCTCACCAGCCCGCCCAGTGCAGCGAGCACAGCCGTGTCATCGCCGTTCAACGGAAGGATCTGCAGGGACAGCGGGGGCATCGTTGGCCTTTCGGTCTGGGTGCAACTCCTCTTCGGCCCTGTCGGCTCGGGGATGAGTGCTCACGGCCTCGGTTCACCCGACCGTGCCGTGCGTTAGCCAGTACCGGTCGCCCTGTCTGGCCCCGAGAACCCCAACCAGACGAGCGTCCTATTCGGTTGATTCAACGCACTAACCACATCTCGGGCAGTTGAACCGTCTAGTTTAGCCCTCGGCGGCGTCCACCGGCTGGGCGGCGGTGTCCCAATTTGCGCCATTGCTGCCCCGTCGTCACAGGCGCAATTCCGGACAGTTCGTCACCTGTACGCATTTTCACCCGTTAGAGACTCGCGGAATGCGCTATTGGCGGCAACGATCGGCTTGTCAAAGGTCACTTGACTGGCTGGCGAGGGAGTTCACCGTGACAACCGATAGGCCCGACGGTGTTGCCGCGCTTGGACAGCCCACGCCAACGCTGCCACCTGGCGTAGCGCGGCTGAGCCACTCGGTCCGAGCCATGCGTCGGGTGCCGACCTGGCGCTGGACAGTGATGATCGCGTCACTTCTCGCACTGATCTGGCTCCTCGTCGCAGCGACAGGAGGAACGCGTACAGCGCTTCCGCACCTCTTCTACCTACCGATCCTCCTAGCCGTCGGCGCCTGCGGGGCGCGCGGCGGCCTGGCGGCCGCCGCTGTGTCCGCCCTGCTCGCCGGTCCATTCATGCCAGGTGACCCTCAGGTGCTCGTGTTTTGGATGATCCGAGGCGGCATGTTCGCGCTGGTCGCCCTCGCGATGGCGGCAGCCCTGACAGCGCAGGAAGCGCATCTTCGTGACCAGGTGCGAAAGGACCTCACACGCGCCCTGGACCTCGAGCCCCGTCCAGCTGACCCCGAGGATGCCGAGCTGACCGAGCAGGTGCCCAAGGCGCTGCAGCGTCGCGAGTACGACATCGTGTTCCAGCCGATCTACTCACTGCAGGACGGACAGATCGACGCCATCGAGGCGCTCACCCGGTTCCGGCTGCAGCCGTACCGGTCGCCGGACAGGTGGTTCTCCGCTGCAGACGCCGTCGGCCTGGGTACCGAGCTCCAGCTTGCGGTACTGGAGTCTGCCCTCACGGCCGCACGGGCCGCCCCGAGCAACGTCGCGGTGGCTCTGAACGTCTCAGCAGCCACGCTTGCGGACCCCGGCTTGCCGGCCGTCCTCGCGGGACACGCGCGTCAGGTGATCCTCGAGCTCACCGAGCACGACGTGATCGGCAACTACGCCTTCCTGCAGGAACGCCTCAAGCCGCTACGCGAGAGCGGGGTGCAGATCGCCGTGGACGATGCCGGCGCCGGCGCGGCGAGCTTCCGGCACATCGTCCAGCTCCGACCCGACATGATCAAACTCGACGCCTCCCTCACGCAAGGGGTCCGCGACAGCCAGGTTCTGCAGACACTCGGCCGGTCGTTCGTCTCCTTCGCGCACGACACCGGCTCGCTGCTAGTCGTGGAAGGCATTGAGAACCACGACGACCTCACCCAGTGGGCGACACTTGGCGCGGACTGCGCCCAGGGTTACCTCCTCGCGCGCCCAGCGTCGATCGGGTCCCTGCGGTTGGCCGGCACAACCGGCACCACGGCGACGGGGATCCCCACCCAGCGTCGACGCTGATCGCCGGCGGCCAACCCCCGGGTGTCAGCGATGTCCGCGCCCGGGTGCACCATGGCCCCATGCAGCTCGCGCCCGCCCCCGCCTACGCCGGCTGGGTCGTCAACCACGGCGACCCCGACGGCAAGGTCCGCATGCTCGAGCAGCCCCGGCGGGCCGTCGTCGACGCCCACACCTACGGCGGGCACCAGGTGCGCCTGCAGCTGTTCGTCATCGCCACCGCGCCAGGGTGGGTGTGCGTCGAGCAGGACCTCGCCGAGCGGGCGCCGTGGCGGGCGTGGGTGCCGTCCAGGACGGCGACGCCGGTGTGAGCCCCCGGGCGCAGAACCGTCGCCGGCTCGCGATTCTCTCAGTGACGTCGAGGGATGAGTGATCGTCGTGGCGCGATGGATCGACGCTTCTTGGCGGCGTAGAGCTTCGCGTCAGCGCGCGCGATGACGTCTTGCAGGGCCTCGCCGTGCCACTGCGCCACCCCGTAGGTCCACGGCGCGTCGCTCAGCGTGCGGAGACGGTCGAACACGGTGTGTGCCCGGCGTTCGTCGAGACCGGGAAGGAGGAGCGCGAACTCGTCGCCGCCGAGGCGCCCGACCGCGTCCTCAGCCCTCAGAGCACCGCGAACGGCGGTCACCAGGTCGACCAGCACCTCGTCGCCGGCCGCGTGGCCGCCTTCATCGTTGACGCGCTTGAAGTCGTCGAGGTCCATCAGCCCGATCACCAGTGGCGACCCGGACCTCCGCGACCGCGCAATCTCGGTAGCGGCGACTTCCAGGAACCGGCGTCTTGACAGAGCGCCCGTGAGGGGGTCCTCGGCGGCGTCAGCGCGCAGGGTGTCTACGTTCTCGTTCAGGACCCAGGCGACGCCGAAGACGGTGGCCATGACGAAGACCATCGACTGGACCGGGGACATCGCTGCGGCCTCCCACAGTCCCAGTGCCAGTGCACCGCCGATGGCCGTCAGGTGCGCCAGCATCACTCGTCTGCTGTGGAAGACGGCGCTGTAGGCGGCGACCCATGCGAACGCAACGGTCGTCACACCGGTGCCGGTCGGTGTGGTGGAGGCGCCCACGGCGGTACCGATCAGCGTGGTCGCAAGGAGCAGCACCAGGTGCGGCACGACCACGGGGCAACGTCGACGAACCCTCCACAACGACACCCCGAGCACGGCCCCCGCCACCCCCATGGCGCCAGTCAGTACCCGTGGAGCGGTGCTGCTGAACGGCACGGCCACCAAGAAGGCACAGACGAGCGCGGTCGCGAGACAGGCCTTCGCCAGCGTCGCGACCTCGCTCGCGTGCGCGTGGTGTCTCAGGGCCGTGGTCATGGTGATCAAATCATCGGCCCTGGGACCGCCCCGTTGAGCGATCGACGCGCCTACCCCTCGGGGGCTCCTCGGGGGCTCCGCGCAACCGCCAGTGACTGTAAGTGCTGGTCAGCGGTTCGACCCCGGCGGCCCCCGAAAGACCCTCTGGGGGCCTCTCCGGAGGTAAGTCTGCAGGTCAGAGTCCCCGAAGGGTGGATGAGTCGGCCTGTACGCCGGGTTCTGTCCCCGCGCGCGGTCTCCCCCGCGCGGGTGGCGGCCATCCCTCTAGGACGTACGTTGCCGCACGCCTCCAGCGGTCTACCCGGGAGCTCGGGCGAGCAGCCCTCGGACGCTCCCTGTCTGACCTTGCTCCAGGTGGGGTTTACCGAGCCGTGCCGGTCACCCGGCACGCTGGTGGTCTCTTACACCACCGTTTCACCCTTACCCCGTCGCCCGGCCGAGGCCGGACGTCGAGGCGGTCTGCTTTCTGTGGCACTGTCCCGCGGGTCACCCCGGGTGGGCGTTACCCACCACCTCGCTCTGCGGAGCCCGGACGTTCCTCGGCGAGGTCTCCCTCGACGCGACCGCCCGGCCGACTCATCCGTGCCCAGCCTACCGCGGCCCACCGCACCGACCGCGGCCCGGACCGCGTCCGACGACGGCGCCGCGGCGGCTTACCCTTCCCCGGTGCTCGTGCTCCTGCCGCCCTCCGAGGGAAAGACCGCGCCTGCCGAGGGCGAGCCGGTCGAGCTCGCCGCCCTGACGGACGCCGCCGCGCTCACGACCACCCGTCGCGCCGTCCTGCGCGCGCTCGTCCGTGCCTCGAGGCGTCGGGACGCTGTCGAGGCGCTGGGTGTGGGGGCGTCACTGGCCGACGAGGTCGTCCGCAACACCACCCTCGCCGCAGCGCCGGCCGCGCCGGCGCGGACGGTCTACACCGGGGTCCTGTACGGCGCCGCGCGTCTGGACGACCTCGACGACGGCGCCCTGGCCCGTGCCCAGCGCTCCGTGCGGACCGTCTCCGCACTCTGGGGAGCGGTGTCGCCGGAGGACCGCATCCCCGCCTACCGCCTCTCGATGGGCACGGACCTCGTCGGCGTCGGTCCGCTCGCCGCGGCGTGGCGTCGGCCCCTCAGCCGGGCGCTGGACCGGGCGGCGCGCGAGCGGCTCGTCGTGGACTGCCGTTCCGCGGCCTACGCCGCGGCGTGGACGGCACCGTCGGACGGGCCGGGCGTGGTCGAGGTGCGCGTCCTGCGCGAGGCCGACGGCCGGCGCACCGTGGTGTCGCACTGGGCCAAGCACACCCGTGGCGTCCTCACCCGGCACCTCGTGCGCCGCGAGGCTCCGGAGCCGACCACGCCCGCGGAGCTGCTGGACGCGGCCGGCGAGATGGTCGGCCGGGAGCTGCTCGACGCCGAGCTGGCCCCCGGCCCGCGCGGCCGGCACGTGCTGTCCCTCGTCGTCGCCGGGCTGCCGCCGACCTGAGAAGCCTCAGAGGTCGGTGGGCAGGCCGATCACGACGGCCTCGCGCATGCCGTCGGGCCACCACCGGACCACGCTGACGGAGGCGGCCACGACGCGCAGCCACGGCCAGGCCCGGGCCGGCAGCCCGAGCGACACCCCGACGGCGGCCCGGATCGCCATCGCGTGGCTGACCACCACGACCGTCCGGCCCGTGCCCTCGCGCAGGAGCACCTCCAGGCCCGCCTCGACCCGGACCCCGACGGCGGTCAGCGACTCGCCTCCGGGCGCCGCGACGCTCGGGTTTTCGTACCAGCGGCGCAGCTCGCCCGGCCACCGCTCGTCGACCTCGTCAGTGCTGAGGCCCTCCCAGTCACCGAAGTCCACCTCGGCGAACGCCGGATCGGTGTGGACGTGCTGCCCGATCCGCCGGCCGATGGCCCCAGCGGTCTCCTCGGTGCGGACCATGGGCGACGCCAGGACGCGGCTCGGGTAGCGCAGGTCCGGCCAGACGGCCCGGCCCACGCGGTGGACGAGGTCCGCGGCCCTGGCGGCCTGGATGCGGCCCGAGCGCGCCAGCGCCGGACCCGGCACCGACGAGCCCGACAGGGCGCGGGTCAGGGTGAGCTCCGTCTCGCCGTGCCGGACGAGGACGACGGTCAACGGCTCGACGTCGTCGAACCGCATCGCCGCGCCGGACGGCCGGGGCGCCGGGCCGCGGCCCGTGACGTGCGCGGCCGCCCCGGTGCCGAGGTCCTCGGTGCCGGGTCGGCCGTCCTCGGGGACGTCCGCCTGGCGGGCGCCTGCGGCGCCCTCGTCCGGGTGGTCGCGGCGCACCTCCTCACGCAGGTCCATCGCCTCGTTCGCGAGGGCGTCTGCCGCGCCGTTCTGCGCACGGGGCACCCAGGTGTACGTGACCTGCGCCGCGGGGAGCACCTCGCGCGCCCGCGCCGCGAGCCGCTGCATGTCCGCGTGCTTGATCTGCCACCGTCCGGACATCTGCTCGACGACGAGCCGCGAGTCCATGCGCACCTCGACGCGGGCGTCGGGGTCGACCTCGCGCGCCGCCTCCAGCCCGGCCACGAGCGCCGTGTACTCGGCGACGTTGTTGGTCGTCACGCCGAGGGGTCCTGCTCGCTCGGCCAGGAGCGCCCCGGTGACCGGGTCTCGCACGAGGGCGCCGTACCCGGCGGGGCCGGGGTTCCCGCGCGACCCGCCGTCGGCCTCGACGAGGAGCCGGCGGACCGTCATCGGTCGGCGTCCGCCTTCCGCACGAGGATCCGCCCGCACTCCTCGCAGCGGACGACCTGGTCCGCCGGGGCGGCGGTGATCCGTGCGACGTCCGAGGGGTTGAGCTCCAGGCGACAGCCCTCGCAGGTCCGTCCCCGCAGCAGGGCGACCGCGAGGCCTCCGAGCTGGCCGCGAAGGCGGTCGTAGAGGGTCACCAGGGCGGCGTCGATGCCGTCCGCCCGCTGCGCCCGCTCCTCCTGGACCGCGCGGGCCTGGGCGTCGATCGCGGCGAGCTCGCGCTCGAGGTCGGCCGCCAGACGGTCCCGCTGGGCGGCGAGCTCGTCGCGCGCCCGGGTCAGCTCGGCCAGCGCCGTCTCGTGCGCCTCGAGCCGCTCCATCACCTCCAGCTCGACCTCCTCCAGCGCCTCCTGGCGACGGGCGAGGTTCTCCAGCTCGCTGCTGAGCGCCTGCACGTCCTTGACGCTCGCGCTGCCGGACTCCATGCGGGTGCGGTCGCGCGTCGCCCGGGTGCGCACCTGCTCGACGTCCTGCTCGGCCTTGGCCAGCTCCCGCTTGAGGTCCCCCAGCGCGGTGCGCGACGTGACGTGCGCGTTCTCGACGTCGTCCAGGCGCGCCTGCAGCTCCGTGGCCTGGGCGTGGAGCGGGTGGTGGGTGCGCTGGTGGGCGAGCTGGGCCAGGCGCGTGTCGAGCGCCTGCACCTCCAGCAGCCGCTGCTGGTCGGCGACAGGGGCAGTGGTCACGGGCGAGCTCCTCGGCAGGTCAGCGATGGTCGGGCGACGCGATCCGAGCGGTCCACGGGTCCGTCCGCAGGGTGCTCACCCGGGTCTCCACCGTAGTGCCCGCCGCAGCGGCGTCCGCCTCGAGCCGGGCGGCCGCCCGCCGCAGCCACGGCCACTCGCTGGCGAAGTGGGCGACGTCGACGAGGAACGGCCGGCTCGGCGCGCCGTCGCCCCGCCGTCCCGCCTCGAACACGGCCCGCTCGCGCAGCTCGGAGGCGGGGTGGTGCCGCAGGTCCGCGGTGAGGTAGGCGTCGGCGCCGCTGCCGCGCACGGCGTCGAAGAGCGAGTCACCCGAGCCGCCGACGACGGCGACCCGGCGCACCACGGCGTCGAGGTCGCCGGCGAGGCGCACACCCTGCTCCGTCGCAGGCAGCGCGGCGGCGACGCGCTCGCCGAAGGCCCGCAGGGTGAGGTCGCCCGGCAGCGTGCCGACGCGCCCGATGCCCGTGCTGCCGGGCAGCCCCGCGAGCTCGAGCACGTCGAACGCCGGCTCCTCGTAGGGGTGCGCCGAGCGCAGGGCGGCGAGCACGCCGGCGCGCAGCCGACGCGGCGCCACCATCTCGACGCGGGTCTCGTCCACCCGCTCGACCTGCCCCGCCGCGCCGATGGCAGGCCGGGCTGCCTCGCCCGGCACGAACGTGCCGGTCCCGGTCGTGGTCCACGCGCAGCGGGAGTACTCCCCCAGCGCGCCCGCTCCCGCGCCGGCGAGGGCGTCGACCAGGAGGTCCGCGTCGGTCGTGGGGACGAAGACGACGACCTTGTCCAGGTCCTCGGCGGGAACCGGGGTGAGCGGCTCCAGGTCGACCAGGCCCACCGCCTCCGCCAGCGCGTCGGCGACCCCCCCGCGGGCCGCGTCGGCGTTGGTGTGGGCGACGTGCAGCGCGCACCCCGCCCGCACGAGCCGGTGCACGACGGCGCCCTTGATGGTCGTGGCGGCGACCGAGTGCACCGCGCGGAGCAGGAGCGGGTGGTGGGTCACGAGCAGGTCGGCACCCCAGGCGACCGCCTCGTCGACGACGTCGAGGGTCGGGTCCACCGCGAGGAGCACCCGGCGGACCGCCTGGTCCGGGTCTCCGCACACCGTGCCGACGGCGTCCCACGGCTCGGCGGTGCCCGGCGGGTACCGCCGGTCCAGCAGCCCGATCACGGTGGAGAGGTCCGGGGCGGAGGGCGGAGCGGTCACGTCGGGAACGTTACGCGGCCGGTGGGCGGGCCGGCTGCGCCGGGGCCGGGACGCGCACTGCTGCCGAGGACCGCCGCGGGCCACCTCACATGTAGCGGAGCATGAACTCGGTCTCGGTGTCGCGGCCCGCCTCCGGATCGCGGGCGGGGGTGACCTCCTGGCCGGCGACCGTGTCCTCGAGCCGCACGGGCTCGGGCAGGACGGTGAACGGACCCGGCGGGTCATCGCGAGAGGTGTCCGCGTCGTCGTCGTTCATCCCGCACCTCCTGGGGCAGGGCCTCATCCTCACAGGCGGGCGAGCCCCGGCGCTACCGTCCGAGGCATCCGCAGGCCAGGTGATCCCCCGTCGCCCGGATGTGTGAGACGGGGCTATTGACACGGTTTGCGCCGTGAGAGTTGGCTGCGTTCACCAGTGGTGCCCGGCGGCGGGCCACAGCGGCGTGCGCCCGCAGCGGCGTCCCTTCCCTGGGTGGACGCACAGAACCTCTACTTCAACCCCGTGACCGGCATCTACGCCGGCACCGAGGTCCTGCTCGCGACGACACGTGACATGTCCACCACACCGTGCCCGGGTCACGACGACGGCGTCTGGCACAACCTCGGCTTCGCCTGGGCCTGTCACCAACCGGCCGGCGGCCGATGAGCGGCAGCGTCCGTCACACGACGACGCCCTGCTGCTGATCGCATGACGACGGAAGGCCCCCACGCGGTCTCCGGACCGGGTGGGGGCCTTCCGTGGCTCCCCTCGGGTGGGCCCGGCCGGTCTCGAACCGACGACCTCCGCGGTGTAAGCGCGGCGCTCTGACCAACTGAGCTACAGGCCCGACGGCCGCACAGCCTACCGTTGCGCCGGCTCAGAGGGCGGCGAGGGCCGCGCGGTACTCCCCCAGGTCGCGGGCCACACCGCGGGGGTTCACGAGGGTCCACCGGACGATGCCGTCCCCGTCCAGCAGGAAGCTGCCCCGGACGGCCATGCCGGCGTCGTCGTCGAAGACGCCGAACGCCCTGGCGGCCGCGCCGTGCGGCCAGAAGTCGGAGAGGAGGTCGTAGCCGAAGCCCTCCTGCTCGCTCCAGGCGCGCAACGCCGGCACCGGGTCGCAGGAGACGGCCAGGAGGCGCACCCCCGCGGCGTCGAAGTCCTCCAGGTTGTCCCGCAGCTCGCACAGCTCCGCGGAGCACGTGCGGGAGAACGCGAACGGGTAGAAGACGACGGCGACCGGACCGCCACGCAGGTCCCCAAGGGTGACGGGCGTGCCATGGGTGTCCAGAAGGGTGACGTCGGGAGCCGGGTCACCGGGGACAGGGGGCGGTGTGCCGGAGCCGGACTCCGTCACTTGCCGCGCCCGCGGGTGCCCAGGCGCGTGGCCGACCACTCCGGGGCGATGGTGAGCGTGCTCGTGGCGTGGAGACCGGCGGTGGTCGCCGCCTCCTCGATCTCGGAGTGCGGGACGTGGCCAGGCCGACCCGCCTTGGGCGTGAAGAGCCAGATGAGGCCGCCCTCGTCGAGGGCGGCACGGACGTCCACGAGGGCGTCGGTGAGGTCGGTGGCGTCACCGTCCTCCTCGCGCCACCAGAGGACCACGGCGTCCGTGACGTCGTCGTAGTCCTCGTCGACGAGCTCGCCGCCGACCATCTCCTCGATCGCGGCGCGGAGCTCCTGGTCGACGTCGTCGCCGTAGCCCCACTCCTGGACCACCTGACCTGCCGAGAAGCCCAGCTTCGCGGCGCCGGTGCCGCCGTGGCCCACCGAGGGCTGTGCGGTCGTACCCACCTCGAGTCGTTCCCTTCGTCCTGTCCGACGTCCCCTGCTGCGCGGGCCCGCTGCGGGGCCGCCCGCAGGTGCCACACGCTAGCCCACAGGATGCTCCTGGCGTGTGGCAAGCGCCACAACGGGCCTCCCGCCGCACGTCGGCACGCCGTCGGACCGCCTCTCGGTGTGACTTTGCCCGGGCATGAGGAACACAATGGTCGGACGACCTCGACCCGGCCGCTGCGCCGACCGCGCACCGGCAGCCGTGGGTCGACCCGAGCGCTGCCGCGACCACGGCGGTGCGGACGAGAGGTGAGGTTGCTGGTGGCTGCACGCGACACGACGGGTCCGCTGATCAACGGACTCCTCAGCACGGTCCCCGACATCGACCCGGAGGAGACCGGCGAGTGGGTCGAGTCCTTCGACGGGCTCGTCGACGAACGAGGCGGCCCCCGCGCCCGCTACGTCCTGCTGAACCTGCTGAAGCGGGCCAGGGAGCGCAACATCGCGGTCCCCACCTCGCTCAACACGCCCTACGTCAACACCATCGGCGTCCACGAGGAGCCGTACTTCCCCGGCGACGAGGCCGTGGAGCGCCGCTTCCGCAGCTGGATGCGCTGGAACGCGGCCGTCATGGTGACGCGCGCCCAGCGGCCGGAGGTGAGCGTCGGCGGGCACATCTCCTCCTACGCGTCCGTCGCGACCCTCTACGAGGTCGGCTTCAACCACTTCTTCCGCGGCAAGGACCATCCCGGCGGCGGCGACCAGATCCTGTTCCAGGGGCACGCCTCCCCCGGCATCTACGCACGCGCGTTCCTCGAGGGCCGGCTGACCCCCGAGCAGCTCGACGCGTTCCGGCAGGAGGTCTCCAGCCCGGGCGGCGGCCTGTCCTCCTACCCGCACCCGCGTCTCATGCCGGACTTCTGGGAGTTCCCGACGGTCTCCATGGGCCTCGGCCCGGCCTCGGCGATCTACCAGGCGTGGGTCAACCGCTACATGCACAACCGCGGCATCAAGGACACCGCCGAGCAGCGCGTGTGGGCCTTCCTCGGCGACGGCGAGATGGACGAGCCCGAGAGCCGCGGCATGCTCCAGCTCGCGGCGCAGCAGGGTCTGGACAACCTCACCTTCGTCGTCAACGCGAACCTCCAGCGCCTCGACGGCCCGGTGCGCGGCAACGGGAAGATCATCCAGGAGCTGGAGGCGTTCTTCCGCGGAGCCGGCTGGAACGTCATCAAGGTCGTGTGGGGCCGGGAGTGGGACGCGCTGCTCAACGCGGACAAGGACCGGGCGCTCGTCAACCTCATGAACACCACGCCCGACGGCGACTTCCAGACGTACCGCGCGGAGAGCGGCGCCTTCATCCGCGAGCACTTCTTCGGACGGGACCCCCGCACCAAGGCGCTCGTGGAGCGGATGACCGATGACGAGATCTGGGCGCTCAAGCGCGGCGGTCACGACTACCGCAAGATCTACGCCGCGTACGCGGCGGCGGCGGCCCACACCGGGCAGCCGACCGTCATCCTGGCGCACACGATCAAGGGCTACGGTCTCGGGTCGAGCTTCGCGGGCCGCAACGCCACCCACCAGATGAAGAAGCTCAAGTCCGACGACCTCAAGACGCTGCGTGACTCGCTGCGCATCCCGATCGGCGACGACCAGCTCAAGGACCCGTACACGGCGCCGTACTTCCACCCCGGCGAGGACGCCCCCGAGATTCAGTACATGCTCGAGCGCCGCCGCGCCCTCGGCGGCTTCATCCCGGAGCGGCGCACGCGCCACAGCGAGGTCACGCTGCCGGCGGAGCAGACGTACGAGGTGCTCGCCAAGGGCTCCGGACAGCAGATGGTCGCCACGACCATGGCGTTCGTCCGCCTGCTCAAGGACCTCATCAAGGACAAGGGCTTCGGCAACCGGATCGTGCCGATCATCCCGGACGAGGCCCGCACCTTCGGGCTGGACGCCATCTTCCCCAGCGCGAAGATCTTCAACACGCAGGGTCAGAACTACCTCGCCGTCGACCGCGAGCTGATGCTGTCGTACAAGGAGTCCGAGTCCGGGCAGATCCTGCACACCGGCATCAACGAGGCCGGCTCCGCCGCGGCGTTCCAGGCGGTCGGCACCTCCTACGCCACGCAGGGCGAGGTCATGGTGCCGGTCTACATCTTCTACTCGATGTTCGGGTTCCAGCGGACCGGCGACCAGTTCTGGGCCGCCGGCGACCAGATGACCCGGGGCTTCATCATCGGCGCGACCGCCGGCCGCACCACGCTGACCGGTGAGGGCCTGCAGCACGCCGACGGGCACTCGCCGCTCCTGGCCGGCACGAACCCGGCCGTCGTCCACTACGACCCGGCGTACGGGTACGAGATCCGGCACATCGTCCGCGACGGCCTGCAGCGGATGTACGGCGACGACGGGCGCGACCCGAACGTCATGTACTACCTGACGGTCTACAACGAGCCGATGCTCCAGCCGGCCGAGCCGGAGGACGTAGACGTCGAGGGCATCCTGCGCGGCATCCACCGCGTCTCGGTCGCCGAGGGCGAGGGCCCGCGGGCCCAGGTCCTCGCGTCCGGCGTCGGCGTGCCGTGGGCCCTGGAGGCCCAGGAGCTGCTCGCGAACGACTGGGGGGTCCGGGCCGACGTCTGGTCCGTGACGAGCTGGAACGAGCTGCGCCGCGACGGCCTCGCCGCCGACGAGCACAACTTCCTCCACCCGGACGACGAGCAGCGAACCGCGTACCTGACGCAGAAGCTGGCCGACGCCCCGGGTCCGTTCGTCGCCACGAGCGACTACAACCACCTCGTGCCCGACCAGGTGCGTCCGTGGATCCCGGGTGACTACGCGACCCTCGGCGCCGACGGCTTCGGGTTCTCCGACACGCGCGCGGCGGCCCGTCGGTTCTTCAAGATCGACGGACCGTCCGTCGTCGTCAAGGTCCTGCAGCAGCTCGCCCGGCGCGGCGAGGTCGACCGGAGCCTGCCGGGGCAGGCCATCGAGAAGTACCAGCTCCACGACGTCCGCGCCGGGACCTCCGGGGCCGCGGGTGGCGACGCCTGAGCTCGGTCCCCACGCCTGACGACGAAGGGTCCCCACCGCGACGGTGGGGACCCTTCGTCGTCGACGACGACCCGTCCGACCACACCCCAACGTCCAGCCCGCCACTGTGCGTCCGATCCGGCACGTCCTCCGTGCGGACAGGACGGACAGTGGCGGATCGGACGGCCGGCTGAGGGGGCGGTGGCGTGCCACTGGGAGGGCGCCCGTGGGGGCCCTGGCTCGTTGACCGCCCTGGGGGGCGGTCCTACAGTCGAGAGGCCGACCAGTCGACGGTCGCCTGGTCCGCGCTGGAGGCATGATGCTCTCCGACTTCCCCGCGATGCCCGTCCTCGCCGTGACGGACCTCCCCCGGGCGCGACGGTTCTACGAGGACACCCTCGGCCTGTCGCCCGGGGAGGACGCGCCCGACGGGGTGGTGTACCGCGCCGGCGGGGTGGACCTCCTCGTCTACCCGTCGTCCTACGCGGGCACGAACAAGGCCACCGCCGTGGGGTTCCAGCTCCCGCAGGACGCGTTCGACACCGAGGTCGCCCGGCTGCGGGACCTCGGTGTCGCCTTCCAGGAGTTCGAGATGGAAGGGCTCACCTGGCACGACGGTGTCGCCGAGATGGAGGGCATGCGGTCGGTGTGGTTCGCCGACCCGGACGGCAACATCATCAACGTCGGGACCGCGACCGCCTCCGGCGGGTGACGGGCCTGCCGGACCGGGCACGCGTCAGGCGCGACCGGTCCGGCCGCCCGCGCGTCAGGCGCCGGGGATGTGCTGCTCGGCCTCGGCCACGCGCTGCTCGAGCTCGGGCTTGAGGGCCGCGACCGCCGAGCGGTCGGGGTGCAGGTCGAGCGCCGCCAGGTGGTGCTTGGCCTCCAGCGGACGGTCGGCCTCGAGCGCGGCCAGCACGAGGTGCCGGCCGACCTCGGGGGTGTGCTCCTTGGCGCGCCAGTGCCCGACGCCCAGGCCGAGGGCCTCGACGGGCATGCCGGCCTCGCGCAGCACGATCAGACCCTCGGCGAGCGCATGGCCCGACGGGTCGCGCTCCGCCGCCGTCTGGAGGCGACGCATCATGCCCTCGTGGTCGTCGTGCACGGAGAGCCGGGCCAGCTCCACCAGCGGGTACCAGGCTCGCGGGTTGCCCGCCAGCTCCTCCGCCAGCGCCCAGACCGCCAGGTCGGCGGCCCTCTGCTTCTCGACCTCGTCCTGGGGAGCGGTCAGCGGGTCGCCGTCGGGACCCATCTCCGCCGCCCGGCGTCGGACGATCTCCGCCAGCGCCTGGAACGCCCGCACGTCGTTCGGGTCCTCGTGGAGCAGCGCGCGGACCGAGTCCTCGTGGATCGTGTCGCGCCGGCGGGCGGACGTCGGCCGCCGGACGCCGACCTTCGACGCGGAGACCGGACGTCGCAGGAGCCGACGGAGCCGTGGGAGCAAAACCATAGGGCGACCATAGCCGCATCACGCGTTGACCATCCTGCCGAACCATGACCGCAGTCGGGCGCGGGCTGACAGGCGCTCCGCCGTCCGGCCCCGGGACGACGCCGACCCGCGCACCCTCCGGAGCCCGCCCGCCGGGTCGCCGGCCACCCGCGTTGTAGGGAGCCGACAAGCGGCAACGCCCGGCGCGGACCGGGAGAGCCCTATGCTGCGCGCATGGCCCGCCAGGCGACCCGCGACCAGGCGCACACGCTGCGCCGTCTGCACGACGGCAGCGGCCTGCTCGCGGCCGCCGCGCTGCGCAAGCTCGACGAGAACCTGCCGTGGTACCGCGCCCTGCCGGCCGAGGACCGGTCGTGGCTCGGGCTCGTGGTCCAGGCCGGCATCAGCAACTTCATCACGTGGTTCTCCGACCCCAGCACGCCGCCGAACGGCGCCGGCGACATCTTCGCGGCCGCACCACCGGAGCTGACGCGCTCCATCTCGCTGCAGCACACGCTTCAGCTCGTCCGCCTCATCGTGGAGGTCGTGGAGGACCACAGCGAGCGGCTGGCCGCGCCCGGGGGCGAGCGCGACCTGCGCGAGGCCGTCCTCCGGTACTCCCGCGAGGTGGCGTTCTCCGCCGCGGAGGTCTACGCCCGCGCCGCCGAGGTGCGCGGCGCGTGGGACGCGCGGCTCGAGGCGCTCGTCGTGGACGCCCTGGTGCGCGGGGACGCCGACGACGCCCTGCGGTCGCGGGTCGCGGCGCTGGGCTGGAGCGGTCACGGCAAGGCCCTGGTCATGGTGGGCACGACGTCGCACCCGCTCGACGACGTCCGCGCCGCCGAGCTGCGGCGGGCGACGCGCCGGGCCGCGGACGACGCCCTCGTCGGCATCCAGGGCGACCGGCTCATCGTCGTCCTCGGCGGCGAGGGCGACCTGCGCGCGGCCGCCGCGTCCCTGCTCGCGCGGTTCGGCCCGGGACCGGTGGTCATCGGCCCGTCCGTCCCCAGCCTGGCGGAGGCGGCGCGCTCCGCCTCGGCCGCGCTCGCCGGGCTCTCCGCCGCACGCGCCTGGCCGACGGCGCCGCGCCCCGTCCTCGCCGACGAGCTGCTGCCCGAGCGGGTCCTCGTCGGGGACACCGTGGCCCGGCGCACCCTGGTGGAGCAGGCGTACGCACCCCTCGTCGCGGCGGGCGGCTCGCTGCTGGAGACGCTCGCGGCCCACGTCGAGCACGGCAGGTCGCTCGAGGCCGCGGCGCGGGTCCTGTACGTCCACCCGAACACGGTGCGGTACCGCCTCCGCAAGGTCGCCGAGGTGACCGGGTGGGACCCGCTGGACGCCCGCGAGGCGTACGTGCTCCAGACGGCCCTCGCCCTCGGGCGCCTCGACGGCGGCACCTGAGCCCGCCCCACCCCACCGCGACCCTGGGTGGTGGGACCGCCGCCCGCGCGGGTCGCGGGCCGCGGGTGTCGTTGTAGGAACTCGACAACGGGCCCGCGCGAGCTTGGTGCTCGTCGTGGCCCGGGCCGCCCCGACCCGCCCGGCACAGTGAGCGGGTGCTTGCGATCGTCTGCCCGGGTCAGGGCTCCCAGACGCCCGGATTCCTCGCCCCGTGGCTCGACCTCCCCGGCGTCCCGGAGCAGCTCCGGCGACTCTCCGACGCCGCCGAGGTCGACCTCGTGCGCTACGGCACCGAGTCGGACGCGGAGACGATCCGGGACACCGCCGTCGCGCAGCCGCTCATCGTGGCGGCGTCCCTCGTCGCCCTGCGCGCCGTGCTGGGCGAGCGCGCGCCGGAGGACGTTGCCCACGTGACGGCCGGCCACTCCGTCGGCGAGCTGGCGGCCGCCGCCGTCGCCGGCGTCCTGACGGACGACGGCGCCGTCGGGCTCGTCGCGCACCGGGCCCGCGCCATGGCCGAGGCCGCCGCGGCCGAGCCGACCGGGATGAGCGCCGTCGTCGGCGGCGACCCGGACGCCGTGCTGGAGGCGATCGAGGCAGCCGGGCTGCACCCGGCGAACGTCAACGGCGGCGGGCAGGTCGTCGCCGCGGGTTCGCTCGACGCCCTGGCCGCCCTCGCGGCCGCCCCGCCGGCGAAGGCCCGCGTCATCCCCCTGCAGGTCGCCGGCGCCTTCCACACCCCGTTCATGGGCACCGCGCACGAGCGCTTCGCGGTCGTCGCCTCCGGCTGGCCCGCGGCAGACCCGCGGCTGCCGCTGCTGTCCGACGCCGACGGCGCCCCGTACCCGGCGGCCCCCGGCGCCCCTCACGGCCGCGCCGCGGACGTCCTCGCGCGGCTCGCGGCGCAGGTCGTCGCGCCGGTCCGGTGGGACCTGTGCCAGCGCACCCTGCTCGAGATGGGCGCCACCGGCCTGCTGGAGCTGGCCCCGGCAGGCGTGCTGACGGGCCTGGCGCGGCGTACGCTGCCCGGCGTGGAGACGGTGGCGGTGAAGTCGCCCGCCGACGTCGACGCGGCTCTCGACCTCCTGGCCCGTCACGGGGCGCCGCAGGCCGGGGCGCCGACCGCACCGGACGTGCCCGCGTCCCCGACCGCCGAGGAGCCCTCCGCGTGACCCGCCCCGTCCTGACCCAGGCCACCGGTCCTGCCCACTCCCGCATCCTCGGCCTGGGTGCCGCACGCGGCGAGCACGTCGTCACCAACGACGACGTCGCCGGCCCGATCGACTCCTCGGACGAGTGGATCCGCCAGCGCACGGGCATCGTGACGCGGCGCCGCTCCGGCCCGGACACGGACGTGCTCGACCTGGCCGAGGCCGCGGCCCGCGACGCGATCGCGGACGCCGGCCTCACCGGTGCGGACATCGACGCCGTCATCCTGTCGACGGTCACGTACTTCCACCAGACGCCGGCCGGCTCGGCGGTCCTGGCGGACCGGCTGGGCGCCACGCCCGCGGCCGCGTACGACATCTCCGCCGCGTGCGCCGGGTACACCTACGGCATCGGGCAGGCCGACGCGCTGGTCCGGTCGGGCAACGCACGCAACGTCCTGGTCATCGGCGCGGAGAAGATGAGCGACTTCATCGACCCCACCGACCGGTCCATCTCCTTCCTGCTCGGCGACGGGGCGGGCGCCGTCGTCATCGGCCCCTCCGACACGCCGGGCATCGGCCCGACGGTGTGGGGCTCGGACGGCTCGATGGCGCAGAGCATCCGCCAGACCGCGTCGTGGAAGGACGCCTTCGAGGAGGGCGGGGCCTGGCCGACGCTGCGGCAGGAGGGCCCCACGGTCTTCAAGTGGGCCGCCTGGCAGATGGCGCCGGTGGCCGAGAAGGCGATCGCGGCCGCGGGCCTGACGGCGGACGACATCGACGTCTTCGTCCCGCACCAGGCGAACATGCGGATCATCGACCAGATGATCAAGCAGCTGAAGCTGCCGGAGAAGGTCGTCGTCGGCCGGGACATCGCCGACACGGGCAACACGTCCGCCGCGTCGATCCCGCTGGCGATCGAGCGGCTCAAGCGGGAGGGTCAGGCCTCCACGGGAGACCTGGCGCTCCAGATCGGCTTCGGGGCCGGGCTCGTCTACGCGGCCCAGGTCGTCGTCCTGCCCTGAGCCCGACCCCAGACCCCGGTGCCGTGGGCACCGACCGCACGAGGTCCTACCCGCCGGGCCGGACCGCGACCACACGAGGAGATGCACATGGCGTACAGCGAGCAGGAGATCCTGGAGGGCCTGGCGGAGATCGTCAGCGAGGAGACCGGTCTGCCGACCGACTCTGTCACGTCCGAGAAGTCGTTCACGGACGACCTCGACATCGACTCCCTGTCGATGATGACGATCGTGACGCTCGCCGAGGAGAAGTTCTCCGTGCGCATCCCGGACGACGAGGTGAAGAACCTCACGACGGTCGGCGACGCGGTCACGTACATCGCGGGCGCCCAGGAGTGATCCGCCCGCGGGGGGCGTGACCCCCGCAGCCGCGTCGGGTGGTGCCGGTCCGTGACGCGACCGGGCCGGCCCACCCGACCGCACAGCCCGACGGCCCAGCCCCACACCCGTTCCCGCGGCCCGCCGCGACACCCGTCCCGCGGCCCGCCGCGACCCTGGAGGAACCGTGACCCCCGCACCCGACGTCGTCGTCACCGGCCTCGGCGCGACCACGCCGCTCGGCGGGGACGTGCCGTCCACCTGGCAGGCCGCCCTCGCCGGCACCTCCGGCGCCCGGACCCTCGAGAACGACTGGGCCGACACCTACGAGATCCCGGTCCGCTTCGCGGCGCAGCTGGCCGTGCCGGCCGCCGACGTCCTGCCGCGGCCGGAGACCAAGCGCATGGACCCGTCCGCGCAGTACGCCGTCGTGGCGACGCGCGAGGCCTGGGCCGACGCGGGTGCGCCCGAGGTCGACGGCGAGCGCCTCGGTGTCGTCGTGTCGTCCGGCATCGGCGGCATCTGGACGACGCTGGACGCCTGGGACACCCTGCGCGCCAAGGGCGCCCGCCGTGTGCTGCCCATGACCGTGCCGATGCTCATGCCCAACTCCCCCGCCGCGTACGTCGAGCTGGAGCTCGGTGCCCGTGCCGGTGCGCACGCGCTCGTCTCGGCCTGCGCGTCCGGCGCGGAGGCGATCGGGTACGCGATCGAGATGATCCGCAGCGGCCGGGCGGACGTCGTCGTCGCCGGCGGCACCGAGGCGGCGATCCACCCCATGCCGATCGCCGCGTTCGCGGCCTCCCGGACCCTTTCCCTGCGCAACGACGACCCCGCCGGGGCGTCACGGCCCTACGACGTCGAGCGTGACGGCTTCGTCCTCGGCGAGGGCGCCGGCATCGTGGTCCTGGAGAGCGCCGAGCACGCCGCGGCGCGGGGCGCCCGCGTCTACGCACGGCTCTCCGGGGTGGGGCTGTCCGCCGACGGCTACCACATGACCTCCCCGGAGCCGAGCGGCCGCGGTCAGATCGCGGCGATGCGCGCGGCGCTGCAGGACGCCGAGGTGTCCGCCGCGGACGTCGTGCACGTCAACGCCCACGCGACGTCCACGGTCGTGGGCGACCTCATCGAGGCGCGCAGCGTCCGGGACGTGCTGGGCGGGGCCGCCGACGGCGTCGCGCTGTCCGCCACGAAGTCGATGACCGGTCACCTGCTCGGCGGCGCCGGCGCCCTGGAGACGATCTTCACGGTCCTCGCGGTGCAGGACCGGACCGCTCCCCCGACCATCAACGTCGACCAGCCGGACCCCGAGCTCGTCCTGGACCTCGTGCGGGAGCCGCGCAGCCTGCGCGCCGGGAGCATCGCGGCGATCAACAACTCCTTCGGCTTCGGCGGGCACAACGTGGCCCTCGTGGTCACCTCCGCCTGACACGCCGAGCCTGGCGCGGGCTCCGGCACATGGGCGGAGCAGCGCGGACCAGAGACGGGGCAACCAGAGACGCGGCAGCGCCCGGCACCTGAGGTGCCGGGCGCTGCGTCGTCCGGGTGCCGCCCCCACGGCCCGGACGAGGCGCCGGGGCGGACGGCGTGCGTCGGCCGCGGCGGTCTGGGAGGCGTGGCTGGTCAGCCCACGCGGTGGAGCCACCGTACCGGCGCGCCGGCACCGGCGTAGCGGAACGGCTCGAGCTCGTCGTCCCACGCCTGCCCGAGGGCGACGTCGAGCTCGCGGCGCAGCCGCTCAGGGTCGGCGGCGTGCTCGAGCGCGGACCGGATCCGGTCCTCGGGGACGAGGGTGTTGCCGTGCACGTCCGTCACGGCGTGGAAGATGCCGAGCTCCGGCGTGTGGCTCCACCGGCCACCGTCGGAGCCGTGGCTGGCCTCCTCGGTGACCTCGTAGCGCAGGTGCGCCCACCCCCGCAGCGCGGACGTGATCCGTGCGCCGGTCCCCTGCGCGCCCTGCCAGGAGTGCTCGGCCCGGAACATGCCGGGCGCGGCCGGCTGCTCGGTCCAGTCCAGGGAGAGGCGCGCGCCGAGGACCCCGCCGGCCGCCCACTCGATGTGGGGGCACAGGGCACGGGGTGCGGAGTGCACGAACAGGACACCGCGGGTGATGGCACCAGCCATGTCGATCCTCCTGATGGTCGAGGTTCGTCTTCCCCAACGACCTCGGGACTGTCAGGCGATCGACTGCTGAGCTGGACCCACCGTGGCGGCGTACCAGCGCCCAGCATGCCGCACGACCGGCGGGGACGCCAGCACCAGGGCGGGCGCGTCCGGCGGGGCCGACGTCAGGCGAGCTGCTCCCGGAGGGCGCGCATCGCCTTCTTGCGCACGGAGCGCTCCAGACGGTCCAGGTACAGGGTGCCGTCCAGGTGGTCGACCTCGTGCTGGAGGCACCGGGCCATGAGCTCTACGCCCTCGACGACGACCTCCTTGCGGTCCAGGTCCTCCCCGACCACCCGCGCGTACCAGGCCCGCTTGGTCGGGAACCACAGTCCCGGGACCGACAGGCAGCCCTCGTCGCCGTCCTGGTACTCCTCCTCGGACAGCTCGACGATGCGGGGGTTGAGCACGTACCCGATCTCGTCGTCGATGTTCCACGAGAACGCGCGCAGGCCGACGCCGATCTGGTTGGCGGCCAGGCCCGCACGCCCCTCGTGGTCGACCGTCTCGAGCAGGTCCTCCACGAGCGACCGCACACGGTCGTCGACCTCGATGATGGGGTCGCACGGAGTCCGCAGCACCGGGTCGCCCACGGTGCGGATCTCTCTCATCGCCATGGCCGTCATCCTTTCACGGCGCCGGGACGACGACGCCCGGGCACCCCCTGACGGGACGTCCGGGCGCCGCCCCGCCGGCGTCGTCCCAGCGCGCGATCCGTGTCGCGCCGACCTACGTTGGGGTCCTGGGGACGGCGCCCTCGCGGCGCCCCCACGCGAACGAGAGGGGATCAGCGATGAAGAACAAGGCAGTGTTCCTGGCCGGCGGTGCGGTGGGCTACGTGCTCGGCACCCGTGCCGGTCGTCAGCAGTTCGAGAAGATCAAGCTCCAGGCGCAGAAGGTCTGGGAGAACCCGAAGCTGCAGGAGAAGGTGTCCGGCGTGCAGGAGCAGGCAGCCGGGTTCGTCAAGGAGAAGGCGCCGGAGCTGAAGGAGAAGCTCCCCTTCGGCGGCGGCTCAGGCGGTCAGCACGCAGCGGACGCGTCGACCGGTGCGCCCACGGCCCCGGACGAGCTCGGGACGTTCACGACCACCGGGACGGACGAGACCGAGACACCGGTCAACGGGACCAACCGCTTCTGAGCCTGAGCAGGGGCCGGGTCCGGCCGCGAGGCCGGATGCCCGTCGGGTGACGGACGAGGGTCGGGGTGCGAGCAGCGCCCCGGCCCTCGTCGCGTCTGCGGGCACACTGGTCCGGTGCAACCGCTGACCCTCGCCCTGGGCGCCGTGCTCACCCTCGCCGGCGCCGCCCTGCTCGTCATCGCCTACCGGCAGGGTCAGGCGGGCCGGGCCGAGGACGAGCGCCGGACGTTCCGCCTCGCGGTCGCCGGCCTCGCCGGTGGTTCGCTCCTCTTCCTCGTCACGACGGTGATGAGCACGCCCGTCGCCGGCTGAGGGCTACCGCCCCTCTCTCGCCACCCGTGCCGCCCACAGCACGAGGGGCACCTGCAGGGGCAGCCGCGCCCAGGCGACCACCCGGTACGCCCGGCTCCCGCGACCCGACCGCACCGCCATGGTGACGTTGCCGGGGAAGACGGCGACGAGGAGCGCGGCCGCCGCCCACCCGCCCTGCCGCCGGGTCGCCGGGTGCGCGAGGGCCCCCGCGCACGCGAGCTCGGCCACGCCGCTGCCCAGGACCCACGCGCGCGGCGACCCCAGCCGCCGCGGGATGAGGTGCTCGAAGGGTCGTGGCCTGACCAGGTGCAGCGCGCCGGCGGCGCCGAGCAGGGCCGCCAGGCCGACGGCCCTGCTCGAGGTGGCTCCGGACGGGAGGGTCGTCATCGGCACACGGTATCCGCGCCGTGCGCGGCGCGGCTCACCCCTGCCGGTCCTGCACGGGTGAGTCCTGCGCGAGCCCGACGAGGTGCTGCGAGTACGCGCACAACGTCAGGAACGTCGGGAACTCCTCCTCGAGCGCGACCTGGCGCAGGACGTCGGCGGCGTCGTCGTAGCGGTCGCCGTCGTGCCGAGGCAGCCGCCCCAGGACGTCGGCCAGGACCCACTCGACGTAGCGGCGCGTGATGCGCGTGCCGTCCGTCGTGACGACCTCGTGGTGGATCCACTGCCACAGCTGGGACCGGGAGATCTCGGCGGTGGCGGCGTCCTCCATGAGGTGGTCGATCGCGGCCGCACCCGTCCCGCGGAGCCACGACTCGACATACCGCAGCGCGACGGAGACGTTGCTGCGCACGCCCGAGCTGGTGACCTGCCCGGCCGCAGAACCGACGTCGAGAAGGTCCCGAGCGGTCACGGCGACGTCGTCGCGCAGCAGGTGCAGCTGGTGCGGCCGCGCGCCGAGCACCTCGTCGAAGACCTCTCGGGCGACCGGCACCAGGTCGGGGTGCGCCACCCACGTGCCGTCGTAGCCGGCCGCCGCCTCCCGCTCCTTGTCCGCCCGCACCTGCTCCAGCGCCCGTGCGGTGACCTGCGGGTCGCGGCGGTCGGGGATGAAGGCCGACATGCCCCCGATCGCGTGCGCGCCCCGGCGGTGGCAGGTGGCGACGAGCAGCTCGGTGTACGCACGCATGAACGGCACGGTCATGGTCAGGGTCGACCGGTCCGGCAGGACGTACCGGCGCCCGCGGGACCGGAAGGTCTTGATGACGCTGAACAGGTAGTCCCAGCGTCCCGCGTTGAGGCCGGCGCAGTGGTCCCGCAGCTCCCAGAGGATCTCCTCCATCTCGAACGCCGCGGGCAGCGTCTCGATGAGGACCGTCGCGCGGATCGTGCCGTGCGGCAGGCCGAGCAGGTCCTGCGCCGCGACGAAGACGTCGTTCCACAGGCGCGCCTCGAGGTGGCTCTCGAGCTTCGGCAGGTAGAGGTACGGGCCGCGACCGGCGTCCACGAGGAGCCGGGCGTTGTGGAAGAGGTACAGACCCGCGTCCACGAGGCTCGCCGACGCCGCCACCTCCTGCCCGGACCGGTCCGCGAACGCGAGGTGCTTCTCCGCGAGGTGCCAGCCGCGGGGTCGCATGACGACGGTGGGCGTCCGCGGCCCGACGCGGTACTCCTTGCCCTCCGGCGTGGTGAAGTCCAGCTGTCCGCGGAAGGCGTCGTACAGGCTGAGCTGACCGCCGACGACGTTCTGCCACGTCGGCGACGTCGCGTCCTCCAGGTCGGCGAGCCAGACCTGCGCGCCGGAGTTGAGCGCGTTGACGGTCATCTTCCGATCCGTCGGGCCGGTGATCTCCACGCGCCGGTCCTCCAGGCCGGGGCCGGGGCCGGCGACCCGCCACGTGCGGTCGGCGCGCAGGTGCGCGGTGTGCGGCAGGAAGCCGGGGTCCACGCCGTCGGCGAAACGCTGCCGCCGCTCCTGGCGCAGCGCGAGGAGCTCGTTGCGGCGGGCGAGGAACCGGGTGTGGAGCTCGGCGACGAACGCCAGCGCGTCCGCGGTGAGGACCTCCGGTGACCCCGGCACCTGCGGACCCAGGACGCGCAGCGTGGCGGTCCTGCCGGTGGTGGTCGAGGAGGTGGTCGACGGGCTCGTCGACCGGGTCGGCGCCGGGACGCCGCCGGTCGTCGTGCGCGGGAACGTCGTCGTCGTCATCGCTGCTGCCCTCCGTGGTGCGGACCTGCGTGCGGGGAGGACGGCCCGGTGAACTGGGCCGTCTCGGTCGAGCCGGCCATGGCCGTCGTCGTGCTGGTGGGGTCGATCGTGGTGGCGACCCGGTCGAAGTAGCCGGTGCCGACCTCCCGCTGGTGCCGGGTGGCGGTGTAGCCGACCGCCTCGTCGGCGAGCTCCGCCTCCTGGAGCTCGACGTACGCGGACATGCCCCTCACCGCGTAGTCGCGGGCGAGCGTGAACATCGAGTGGTTGAGCGCGTGGAAGCCGGCCAGGGTGATGAACTGGAAGCGGTAGCCGTACGCGGCCAGCTCGCGCTGGAAGCGCGCGATCGTGGCGTCGTCGAGGTGGGCCCGCCAGTTGAACGACGGCGAGCAGTTGTACGCCAGGAGCTTGCCCGGGAAGCGGGCGTGGATGCGCTCGGCGAACTCGCGGGCCAGCGCGAGGTCCGGCTCGCCGGTCTCGACCCAGAGCATGTCCGCGTACTCGGCGTACACGAGGCTGCGCGCGACGACCGCGTCCAGGCCGGGCCGGACCCGGTGGTAGCCCTCGGCGGTGCGCTCCCCGGTGAGGAACGGGTGGTCGCGCTCGTCGACGTCGGAGGTGAGCAGGTCGGCGCCGAGGGCGTCGGTCCGCGCGACGACGACGGTGGGGACGTCCGCCACGTCCGCCGCGAGCCGGGCGGCACTGAGGGTGCGGACGTGCTGCGACGTCGGCACGAGGACCTTGCCGCCGAGGTGCCCGCACTTCTTCTCCGCGGCGAGCTGGTCCTCCCAGTGCACGCCGGCCGCACCCGCGGCGATCATGCCGCGCATGAGCTCGTAGGCGTTGAGCGGGCCGCCGAACCCCGCCTCGGCGTCCGCGACCACCGGGGCGAGCCACTGGCGGCTGGGCACGCCGCGCTCGGCGGTCTCGATCTGGTCGGCCCGCAGCAGCGCGTTGTTGATGCGGCGCACGACCGCGGGCACGGAGTCCGCCGGGTAGAGGCTCTGGTCGGGGTACGTCTGGCCGGAGAGGTTCGCGTCCGCCGCGACCTGCCAGCCGGAGAGGTAGATCGCCTCCAGGCCGGCGCGCACCTGCTGGACGGCCTGGTTGCCCGTGAGGGCACCGAGGGCCGCCACGAGGTCCCGCGAGTGCAGCAGCTCCCACAGACGCTCCGCGCCGCGGCGCGCGAGCGTGTGCTCCTCCCCCACCGACCCGCGCAGCGCGACGACGTCGTCCGGCGTCCAGTCTCGCCGGACCCCGGCCCAGCGCGGGTCCTCCGCCCAGGCCCGGGCGAGCGCGTCGGCGTCGCGACGGTGGTCCGCGCGGCCCCCCGGTGCCGCCCCCTGCGCGGCGCCGACGACGCCCGTGCCTCCGGCCCGGGTGGTGGTGGTCTCGTACGTGGTCGTCATGGCCTTCTCCTCGATGTCGAGCGGTCGCCTCGTCGGCTGTGTGCACCACGGTGGGGCAAGGTCAACCGCTCTTGACCGACGCGAGGAGCAGAAGAACCCGCGTTCTTCTACGCAGGAGAACCTCCCGGCGACGACGGCCGCCGTGCCACCGTGAGTCATGGCACCGGCACCCCTGACCCCGGCCGCGCCCCGCACGGCGGTCGACCCGCTCGTCATCGGACGGCGGGTGCGCCACCTGCGCACGCACCGCGGCATGACCCTCGAGCACCTGGGCGCCGCCGTCGGGCGCGCACCGTCGCAGCTCTCGGTCCTGGAGAACGGGCGTCGTGAGGCCCGGCTCTCGCTGCTGGAGCAGGTCGCCACCGCGCTCGGGGTGACCCTGGCCGACCTGCTGTCGCCCGAGCCGCCCAGCCGCCGTGCCGCCCTCGAGATCGAGCTGGAGCGCGCGCAGCGCGGGCCGCTGCACGCCGCGCTGGGCCTGCCGCAGGTGAAGGCGGGCAGGTCGCTGCCGACGGACGCGCTGGAGGCGATCGTCGGGCTGCAGCGGGAGATCGGCCGCCTGCTCACCGAGCGCGCCGCCACCCCGGAGGAGGCACGCCGCGCGAACACCGAGCTGCGCGCCACCATGCGTGACCAGGACAACTGGTTCGGCGACCTCGAGGTCCACGCGCGCGAGCTGCTGGCCGCCGTCGGGCACCGGGGCGGTCCCCTCTCGCAGCGCGCGACCGCCGAGATCGCCGCCCACCTCGGCTTCACGCTGCACCACGTGCACGACCTGCCGCACTCGACGCGGTCCGTGACCGACACGGCACACGGGCGCATCTACCTGCCTCAGGCGCCCAGCGCGTCCACCGACCCGCGGTCCGTCGTCCTGCAGGCCCTCGCGGCCCACGTCCTGGGGCACGGCGAGCCCGCCGACTACGGCGACTTCCTGCGGCAGCGGGTCCAGACGAACTACCTGGCCGCGGCGCTGCTCGTGCCCGAGGAGGCCGCCGTCGCGATGCTGAGCACCGCCAAGGACGAGCGGCGCCTGTCGGTGGAGGACCTGCGGGACGCGTTCGGCGTGCCGTACGAGACGGCGGCGCACCGGTTCACGAACCTCGCCACCAAGCACCTGGGCATCCCGGTGCACTTCATGAAGGTCCACGAGGACGGCACCCTGCACAAGGCGTACGAGAACGACGGCGTCCGCTTCCCCAGCGACGCGCTGGGCGCGATCGAGGGCCAGCCGGTGTGCCGGCGGTGGACGGCCCGCGTGGTGTTCGCGGTGCCCGACCGGTTCAGCCCCTACTACCAGTACACCGACACCTCGACGGGCACGTACTGGTGCACCTCACGCGTCCAGGCCGGCGGGGACGGGACCTTCTCGGTGAGCGTGGGCGTGCCGTTCGCCCAGGTGCGGTGGTTCCGCGGGAGGGAGACCACGGAGCGTGCCGTGTCGCGGTGCCCGGAGCCCGAGTGCTGCCGCCGCCCGCCCGGCGAGCTCGCCGCGCGGTGGGAGGGCCGCGCCTGGCCGGCGGCCCGCCCGCACGCGAGCATGCTCGCGGCCCTGCCGGTCGGCGCGTTCCCGGGCGTCGACCAGACGGAGGTCTTCACGTTCCTGGAACGGCATGCGCCGTCGTGAGCAGCGGACCGGCTCAGCGCGGCTCGCGCTGGCGGAACTCCTCGATCATCTGGCGTGCCTGGAGCCGGTACAGCTGTTCCAGGTCGCGCCGCAGGAGCGCCTGCCGCTCAGGCTCCGCGCGGTCCAGCTGCGCTCGCCGGATGGCGTCGCGCGCGGCGCGCACGTCCGCATCCGTCACCATCACCACGAGGTCGTCCATGGTCGCAGTCTGTGCGGATCCGGTTGCCGCGACCAGCAGCGGGACGGATTTTCACCCGCATGACCGCGACAAACGTGTCGAACCGGGCGCACGACTGTCAGGCGTCGGCGCGGGCGCCCACTCCTGGCTCGCGGGCCGCGGGCGCCGCTCGGGTGTGAGCGCCCGCTGCTAGCCTGACGCACCGCGAGGGCCAGTAGCTCAGCCGGTCAGAGCAGCGGACTCATAATCCGTCGGTCGTGGGTTCAAGCCCCACCTGGCCCACCCTCGGGCGTAGTAGCTCGGCTGATGCTCAACGGTGTCGCGTCGGCGGACGACGGTGCCCGCCGCGCGCCCGACGCCCACCCTCCTTAGGGTCGATCGGGTCCGCACCCGTCCCACGAGGAGGTCCTCATGAGTGACGTCCCAGCACGCGACGCCCTGCCGATCCCTGACTACGACCACCTGCCGGTCACCGGCCTCGCCCACCGCATCCGATCGCTCGAGGCAGAGGACGTGGACAGCCTCATCTCGTACGAGCGCGCTCACGGCGGCCGACTGCCGGTCCTGCAGGTCCTCGAGATCCGCCTCCGGGAGCTGGCCGACGGCGCCGTGCCGTCCGGCGGCGACGCGGCGGGCCTCTCCCCCGCCGCGGCACCCGCGCCAGACGGCGGCAGCAAGGTCGGCCCCGACACGCAGGGCCCCGCGCAGAACCCGCCGTCGCATGGCGTGCCGACGAACCCCGCCCAGCCGCGCTGAACGCCCGGCGCCTGGCCTTGCCGCCGGGCGACCGCGCCGGCCGGGAACGCCGAGGGCATGGCACGCGGAGGCATGGCACCACCTACCGTGGTGCCATGCCTCTCCTGCGTCGCCGACGCCCCCCACTGCCCGACGACGTCCGTGACCGGTTGGGGCTCGCCGAGAGGGACAGGCCGCTGGCCGTGGGTCGGACGACGAACGACGGCTGGGTCGTGGCGACGCGCGCCGTCCTCGTCGTGCTGGACGGGGCGGAGGTGCTGCGCCGGGCGTGGGTCGACGTCGACGGCGCGCGCCTGGACCCGGCGACCGGGGACCTCACCGTCACCTGGGTGGACGGCACGCCGACGACGCGGATCCCGCTGGTCGCCGAGGCGGCGCGGGACCTCGCCCGTGCCGTCCACGACCGCGTGCAGTCCTCGGTGGTCCACGGCGAGAAGGTGGAGCTCGGCGGCGGGCGCACCGTGCGGGTCGTCCTGCGCCGGACCGACGACGGCTCGCTGATCACCCAGGTGATCGGGGCCGGTGACGTCGACCTCGGTGACCCGCGGACGGCCGCGGCCGTGGACGCCGCCGAGGCCCGGGTCCGCGAGGCCGCAGGCCTGCGCTGAGGTGCTGCGCGGCCCTCCCGGACGTGGTGGCCGGCGCGACACGCCGGTGTCCTGCCACCCGTGGAGTTCAGGTAGCATTGCCAACCGCGCGATCCCGCGTAGCTCAATTGGCAGAGCATCCGACTGTTAATCGGACGGTTACTGGTTCGAGTCCAGTCGCGGGAGCAACACGAGAACGGCCCCTCACCAGCGGAAGCGCTGACCGAGGGGCCTTCGTCTTTCCCGAACCTGCGATACAGGTGCGACAGGCGAGAGAACCCCCGGGCTTCGCGTGCCATCCGGGAGCTTCCCCGCCGACGGTGCCGCTGATGGACCGCCGGGGCGGGACGACGAGCACCGCCCTCACCCCGGGGACCACTGTCAGGGTGGTGCTACCGCGTCAGGGCTCCATCAGGGGCAGCGCGTCTATCCCGGTGATCCGCAGAAGTCGATCCAGCATGGGTGGCGCGTCCAGGACCCGCGGGCGCTCGGGAACGGACTGTGCCAGGAGCGACAGGCAGCCGACCGCGGACGAGTCGATGAACGTGAGCTCGGCACACTCCACGTCGACGGGCAGGCCGGCGCTGACGACATGATCGATGGCCGTGTGCAGGTCCGGGACGAGGACGACGTCGACCTCACCGACCAGGATCAGCGAGGCGCGCTCGTGCCCGAGGGCGACGTCGACACGTCCCTGCGGGAGCGGAGACGGAGGCTCGGTCCTGCTCACGGGCTGCATCGTCGCTCCACAGGCTCGGTCCCAGCTGGTCCTCTGGTGATCGAGAGGCTACGCCGCGCGCATGCCGGTGCATACCGCCGACCGAGGTCGAGCATGCGCTCGGTCGGAGGGATGGGACGATCGCTGCATGAGGACCGGGATCACGGTGACGCCCTCCCTGGTCATCCCGCGCGCCGAGCTCGCGGTCCGGTTCTCCCGGTCCTCCGGTCCGGGCGGTCAGGGGGTCAACACCACCGACTCGCGCGTCGAGCTCCTGTGGGACGTCAGGTCCTCCTCGGTCCTCACCGACGCCCAGCGGGAGCGGCTCGTCGACCGCCTCGGTGCACGCCTGGTGGACGGCGTGCTCACCGTCACGGCATCCGAGCACCGCGAGCAGCGCCGCAACCGGGCTGCCGCCGAGAGCCGGCTGGCTGCGCTCGTCGCCGCGGCGATCAGCCCGCCCGCGGCCGAGCGCCGAGCGACCCGCCGGACCCGAGGGTCCAACGAGCGTCGACTCGCGGCCAAGAAGCACCGGTCGGAGGTCAAGCGCCTGAGGTCACCCGACTAGACGGTCTGCCACGCCGTGCACATGCAGGACCCAACGATCCGGGCCGCCCGCACGTAAGGATAGGTAGCGGTCGGCACGCGGCCGTCCGAGCTGGGGGTAGCCATGTCGATCCACGCCACGTCGTCGTCTGCCGGGACGAGGCGACAGAGGGCACTGGCCGGTGCGCTCGGGGTCCTCGTCGGCGCGGTGGCCTCGTTGTCCGGCTGCACCACGGCGCCGGGCGCGCCGGGAGCGGCGGCGACGTCCGCTCCGTCGGCTCGCCCGTCCCCCGGCGACGCCTCCTCCCCCGCACCGGTGGACCCACCCCACCCGTCACGAGCAGCCCACCAGCGGAGCCGACGCCCCCATCCGAGCCCACCCCATCAGCCGAGCCCACCCCACCGGTCGAGCCCACCCCACCGGTCGAGGCGACCCCACCCGTCGAACCCCCGGTCGAGCCGAGCGAGACCGTCCCACCCGCACCGCCGGCGCCGGAGCCGACCGAGGAGGCGTCCCCAGCTGCCCCGGCGAACCCCGAGCCCGCCGCACTGCGTCGCGGGGACGCCGGCGAGGCCGTCCTGGCCCTGCAGCAGCGCCTCGACGAGCTGGGCTACTTCATCGCCCGTGTCGACGGCGAGTTCGGTGCCGGCACGCAGCAGGCCGTGTGGGCGCTCCAGAAGGTCGCCGGGCTGACCCGGGACGGGATCGTCGGCCCGGCGACGAGCGCCGCCCTCGATGCCGGGGTGCGCCCGACACCGCGCACCACAGCTGGTCGGGTGATCGAGATCGACCTGGACCGCCAGATCCTGCTCGCCGTCGACGACGGGGTCGTCACGCGCATCGTCAACGCGTCGTCAGGGAACGGTGAGACGTACACCGCTCAGGGCCGTCAGCTGCAGGCCATCACACCGACGGGCAGCTACGAGCTGGTCCGGCAGATCGACGGGATGCACGAGTCGACGCTCGAGCTGGGATCGATGTACCGACCGAAGTACTTCCACAAGGGATGGGCCGTCCACGGCTCGACCTCCGTGCCGCCCTGGCCCGCCTCCCACGGGTGCGTCCGTGTGTCGAATGCCGCGATGAACTGGATCTGGGACGCCTGGGGGGCGCCCCTGGGCACCCCGGTGGTCGTCCACAGGAGCTGACACCGCCCTGGACGGGCCCTGGGCCGGACGCGTCGGCGGGCGGGTCGCCCTTACGCCCGCACGGCCGCCGACGCCCACAGGTGGTGCAGCGCGTACGACCGCCAGGGTGCCCACCCCTGCGCCAGGTCGCCCGCGCCCACCGGGTCCGACGCGCACCCGAGGCGGCGCAGCGCGTTCCGCACGCCGACGTCCGTCGGCAGGAAGACGTCCCCGTCCCCCAGGGCGCGCATCCTGATGTAGCCCGCCGTCCAGGGACCGACCCCCGGGAGGGCGAGGAGCCGACGCTCCACCTCGTCAGGATCCTCGTCCGGGACCAGCCGCAGCGCGCCCGCGGCGGCGCCCGCCGCGAGCGCCTGGAGGGTGCGGCGACGGCTGGTCGGCATGGCGGGCAGCTGCTCCTCCCCCGCACGAGCCAGGGTCGCCATGTCCGGGAACACGTGCGTCAGGCCGTCGCGCGGGGCGGAGAGCGGCTCCCCCAGGGTCGCGACCAGACGCCCCGCGAGCGTCCGCGCCGCCGCCACCGACACCTGCTGACCGAGCACCGCCCGCACGGCGAGCTCGTCACCGTCCGCAGCGCCCGGCGAGCGCCGCCCCGGGGCGTCGGACACCAGCGGTGCGAGCAGCGGGTCCGCGCCCAGGTGGGCGTCGACGAGGACCGGGTCGGCGTCGAGGTCGAGCAGCCGCCGCAGCCGCCGCACCGCCTCGGGCACGTCGCCGCGGTCGCTCGGCCACAGAGTGCACTCGAGGTGCGGCGGCCCCGCCCGCGTCCCGGGGCGGACCTCCGCCACGGCAGGACCGCCGGACAGCCGCAGCACCCGGCGGTACGTGTCGCCGTCGACCACCTCGATGCCGGCGATCGCCCGCGCGCCGAGGAAGGCCATGAGGCCGTCGTGGTGCAGCGGTGGCCGGTACGGCAGGCGGACAGTGACGGCACCGGCATCCATGGCCCGAGTCTGGCCGACCCGGACCGGGAGTCTCAGCCGACCGGGACGGCCGAGCGCCAGCCCTCGCCGGCCGGCTCGACACCCTCCGGCAGGTCGACCGTCGCCACCACGACGTTCGTGCCGGTGCCGGAGACCTTCTCCCACCGGCTGCCGTAGCAGAGGTCCACGCGCACGTCGGGCGGCGACGCCGCAAGGTCCGCCTGGTCGAGCAGCTCCGTGGTGCCGTCCTCGGAGTCGGCGGCCCAGTACACCGTGGCGTGAGGGTGGTAGCTGGCCCACTCCCACTTCCAGCGGCGCTGGACCTGCTCCCAGTGGCAGAGGGTCTCCGTCGTGTCGGACATGTGCGTCGTCACCTCCTGGAGCGCGAGCGCCCCGTCGCGCCCGCGTCGCTCCGATCGTCGCACTCCCCGGCGCGCGCGTCACGGACCAATGACCCTGGTCCACCTCGTCCTGCGCCCCGCCTGCCACCGCCTAGAGTTCCCGCGTGGACGGCGCGTTCCCGGGCCTCGGGACCCTCATCAACATGACGACGATCGTCGTCGGCTCCCTTGTCGGGATCGCGGTCGGGAACCGGCTGCACGCGCGCACGCGCGGCGTCGTCACCGACAGCCTGGGCCTCGTCACGCTGCTCATCGCCGCACTGTCCGCGGTCGCCGTCACCGACGCCGCCTACGTCGACGCCCTGCCCACGGGCGCGCCGGTCCTCGTCGTCCTGGGCTCCCTGCTCGTGGGCGGCATCACCGGGTCGCTCCTGCGGCTGGAGGAGCGGCTCGCAGGCCTGGGCGGCAAGGTCCACACCTGGACCGCGCGCCGGTGGAGCGGCGCGGACCTCGCCGGCCGTGAACGGTTCATCGAGGGCTGGCTCTCCGCATCCCTGCTCTTCTGCATCGGCCCGCTCGCGGTGCTGGGCAGCCTCTCCGACGGCCTGGGCCGCGGGATCGAGCAGCTGCTGCTCAAGTCCGTGCTGGACGGGTTCGCCGCCCTCGCCTTCGCCTCGACGTTCGGCGTCGGCGTCCTCATGTCCGCCCTCTCCGTCGGCGTCGTGCAGGGCGCGCTCACCGTGCTGGGCATGCTGCTCGGCCAGTTCCTCCCCGAGCCGCACATCGCCGCGCTCACGGCGACCGGCGGGCTGCTCCTCGTCGGGATCGCCCTGCGCCTGCTGCGCGTCCGTGAGGACCTCCCCGTCGCCGCGATGCTGCCCGCCCTGGTCGTCGCGCCCCTGCTGACGGAGCTCGTGCTCCGGCTCTCCTGAGGAGGAAGTCATGACGTCCCACCCGATGAGCGTGGGAGCCCTGCTCCCCCGCGACCTGCCCGCCCGCGACCTGCCGGCCTTCGTGCGCGACACCGAGGCGCTCGGATTCGACGAGCTCTGGGTGGTCGAGGACTGCTTCTTCCGCGGCGGCATCGCACAGGCGGCCGTGGCGCTCGCGACGACGTCGACCCTGCGCGTCGGCGTCGGCATCCTGCCCGCAGCGGCCCGCAACGTCGCGTTCGAGGCGCTGGAGCTCGGCACGCTCGCGGAGCTCTACCCCGGGCGGCTCGTCGCCGGCGTGGGACACGGCATGCCCGGGTGGATGCGCCAGGTGGGCGCGTGGCCCGCCAGCGCCCTGACGCTCCTCGAGGAGCACCTCACCGCCCTGCGTTCCCTCCTGCACGGCGAGGAGGTGACGACGCACGGACGCTACGTCCGGCTCGACGCCGTCCGGCTCGAGTCCCCGCCCGCGGTGCCGCCGCCCGTCCTGGCCGGTGTGCGCGGGCCCCGCTCGCTGGCGGTGGCCGGGCAGCGCGCCGACGGCGTCGTGCTCGCCGAGCCCGGCACGCCGGCGTACGTCCGCGCCGCGCGGGAGCAGGCGGGTGGCGGCGCCGGGCTGCGCGTCGTCGCCTACGAGGTCGCGGCCGTCGACGACGACGCCGCGGTCGCCCGGGACCGCGCGCGGGTGGCGCTGCGCTGGGTGGGAGAGGCGGACGCGGCGGCGCACCTCGTGGGTCTGCCGTTCGCCGAGGAGCTGACGGAGCTGTGCGCCCGGCACGCGGACGTCGCCGCCTTCGCCGCCGCGCTGCCCGACGCCTGGGTCGACGAGCTCGCCGTCGTCGGCACGCCCGAGGACGCGCGGCGCCGCCTGGGTGATCTCAGCAGCGCGGGGGCCGACGCCGTGGTCCTGCTCCCGGCCGGGCCGGACCCGCTCGCCGCCCTGCACTCCCTCGCCCGGGTCCTGCCCGCCTGACGCGGCTCCGGGCGGCCGCGATCAGCGGTCCGGCAGCGGAGCGACCCCGGGGAGGTCGATCCCGAGCAGCCCCGCGACGGTCCGCACCACCCCGTCGTCCGTGTGCGGCGGAGCGACGAAGCGCGCCCGACTCAGCACCTCCGGATGGGCGTTCGCCATGGCGAAGGACAGCCCGGCCGCCTCGAGCATCTCCACGTCGTTGAGGTAGTCGCCGAATGCCATGGTCTGCGCCGGCGTGATGCCGTACGCCTCCTGCAGCCGGCGGACGGCGGCACCCTTGTGGGTGGTCGCACCCAGCACGTCCACCCAGTGCGCGCCGGAGACCACCACCTGGTGAGTGCTTCGGAAGGCCTGCAGCGCCGGCACCACGGTGTCCTCGGCCGACGCGAAGTCGAAGACGGCGACCTTGAGCACGTCGTCGTCGACCGCGAGCACGTCGTCCACCACCGTCAGCAGCGTGTAGTAGCGGTCCGCCTCGGTACGGAAGGCGGCGTCGCGCCGCTCGACGTAGGCCGACCGCTTCCCGCACACGACGACGCCGACGTCCGCACCTGAGCCCGCCAGCCCCCGGACCGCGCTGACGACCTGCAGGACGACGTCACGCTCCAGCACGTCGGAGCTGATCTCGCGGCCGCCGCGCGCGACGTACGCGCCGTTCTCGGCGATGAAGGGCAGGTCCGCGCCGGCGTCGCCGAAGCGCGCCGCGAGGTTCGCGTACTGCCGACCGCTCGCCGGGCAGAACAGCACGTCCCGGCGGGCGAGCTCCTCCAGGAGCGGCCCCAGCGCCTGCGGGAGCTCGTGGTCGGCGTCCAGGAGCGTCCCGTCCATGTCGACGGCGACCAGCCGGACGTCGGCGACCTCGTCGGGCGCGGGCAGGGACAGGGCCGGTGCGACAGTCATCCCACCATTGTCCGTCATGTCCGGCGCTGCGGTGCCCTACGCGTCCTGGCGCAGGGCGCGCCGCCGGCTCTCCAGCGCGATGAGGTCGGCGAACGCCGCCTGGTACGCCTCGACCTCCCGCTGCGGGTCCATCCGCTGCAGGCGGCCCCGCAGGTCGGCGATGCGCCGGGTGATGCCGAGGTCCACCAGGGCGGTGACCACCCCGCGCGCGTAGCCGTCGACGGCGTCCGGCCGGTCCTCCGGGAGCGGTGTGACGGCCAGCTCGAGGACGAGCGGCTGCACGGGCAGCGCCGCCTCCTCCCGGACCCGGTCCACCCACGCGGCGGGTGAGCCGCCGGCGGCGGACGTCAGACCGCCGGCCGCGCGGATCGCCTCGTGCACCGCCCGGAACGCCGGGACGGTGAACGCGTCGGGGGCGAGGTCGTCCACCGCGGCGGCGTCGACGGCGCCGGGGTGCTGCAGCAGCACCTCCAGGGCGTTGCGCTCGAGCTTCGCCACGGGGTCGGTCCGGTCCGGTCCGACCAGGCGCGGCCGGGCGGGGGCGCCGTCGGGGCCCGCACCGCCGGGCCGCTCCCCCGGGCCGGGCATGGTCGGGTGACGGCGGCCGGGCTCGGACCCGCGCTCCCCGCCGTCACGGGACCGGCGCGCGGCCGCGCTCACCTCACGCAGCACCGTCTCCGCCTCCATCCCGAGCCAGCCGGCGAGCATCCGGCCGTACTCCGGGCGCAGGGCCGCGTCCCGGATGCCGGCGACCACCGGCGCCGAGGCGCGCAGCGCGGCGACCCGGCCCTCGACGGTGTCCAGGTCGTGCCGGCGCAGCGTCGAGCGGATGACGAACTCGAAGAGCGGCTGCCGACCAGCGACGAGCGCCTGCACCGCGTCGGGGCCCTTCTCCTGACGCAGCTCGCACGGGTCCATGCCGCTCGGCTCCACCGCGACGAACGTCTGCGCGTAGAACTTCTGGTCCTCGCCGAACGCGCGCAGGGCGGCCTTCTGGCCGGCCTCGTCCCCGTCGAACGTGAAGACGACCTCGCCGCCCGTCGACGCCCCGGACGCGAGCTGCACCCCGCCGCCGGCCGACGTGTCCCCCAGCAGCCGGCGCACGATGCGCGCGTGGTCCGGCCCGAACGCGGTCCCGCAGGTCGCGACGGCGGTCGGCACGCCGGACAGGTGCGCCGCCATGACGTCGGTGTACCCCTCGACGACGACGACCTGGCGCCGCTTGGCGATCTCCCGCTTGGCCAGGTCGATGCCGTACAGGACCTGCGCCTTCTTGTAGAGCGCGGTGTCCGGGCTGTTGAGGTACTTCGGGCCCTGGTCCTCCTCGAGCAGGCGACGCGCCCCGAACCCGACGACGTCACCGGTGACGTCGCGGATCGGCCACATCAGGCGGCCCCGGAACCGGTCGTACACCCCCCGGTTGCCCTGGCTGAGCAGGCCGGACACGGTCAGCTCCGCCTCGGTGAAGCCCTTGGACCGCAGGTGCCGCAGCAGGTGGTCCCAGCCCTGCGGCGCGAAGCCGACCCCGAACTGCTCCGCGGCGGAGCGGTCGAACCCGCGCTCGGCGAGGAACTGCCGGCCGACGGCGGCCCCGGGCGTGAGCAGCTGCTCGGCGTAGAACGCCGCCGCGTGCCGATGCGCCTCGAGCAGCCGCTGACGGCGACCCGGCTCCTCGCCCGGGCGGACGGCGCCGCCCTCCTCGTACTGGAGCTGCACCCCGACGCGGCCGGCGAGGTGCTCGACGGCCTCGGTGAAACCCAGGCCGTCGATCTTCTGCAGGAACGAGATGACGTCCCCGCCCTCGCCGCAGCCGAAGCAGTGCCAGAAGCCGACCTGGGGCCGGACGTGGAAGGAGGGGCTCCGATCGTCGTGGAAGGGGCACAGCCCCTTGAGCGACCCGACGCCCGCGGGCTTGAGCGTGACGTGCTCGCCGACGACCTCCTCGATCCGGGCGCGCTCACGGACCGTCGTCACGTCCTCGCGTCGGATCCGTCCAGCCACGGCGCGAGTCTAGGCCGCGGGACGCGCCGCCCGGGCCGGGGCGCGGGCCCCCTGTGCGCCGTGGGCACTGCTACCGGTCGACGCGCCGCACCATCCGGGCGTGCCACTCCGCGGCGCTCACGTCGGTGAGCGACGCCACCTGGTCGACGACGACCCTGAGCCGGGCGGCGTCGTCGGCGGCCTGCGCCCAGTCGGCGGCGAAGGCCGGCTCGAGCGCGACGGGGGCGCGCTCCGCCACCACCTGCACCAGGTCCTCGATGACCTCGCGCTGGCGCCGGTAGAGGGGCTCCGCCTCGCGGGGCGCCATGACGTACGCGACGGCCAGGCCCTTAAGGACGAGGATCTCCGCCAGGGTCTGGCGGGGGACGACGAGCCGGGCGCCGTACCGGGTCAGCGGCCCGGTCCCGTAGCGCTCCCGCGTCGCGTCGATCGCGGCCCCGCAGAACCGCCCGATGAGCTGACTGGTCATGTCCTTGAGCGCCGCCAGGTCGCGCCGGCTCCCGCCGTGGCCGCGCACCCACAGCTCCCCGCCGCGCAGCCGCTCCATCGCCTCGAGCAGCTCCGCGTCCTCGAGCTGCCCCCCGAACCACGTGCGGGTCTCGGCGAGGACCCGGTCCCGGGCACCGCCGTCGTCGAGCACCTCCAGCTCGAGGCGACCGCCGACGACGGCGTCCTCCACGTCGTGCACGCTGTAGGAGACGTCGTCGGCGAGGTCCATGACCTCGGCCTCGAGGCAGCGCACGCCGGCGGGGGCACCCTCACGCAGCCAGGCGAAGACCTCCGCGTCGTCGGCGTAGACCCCGAACTTCCCCGACGGCGTCCCGTCCGGCCGCAGCGGCGCCTCGGTCCCGCCCCACGGGTACTTGACCGAGGCGTCGAGGCTCGCCCGCGTGAGGTTGAGGCCGGCGGCGCGTCCGGTCGCCGGGTCGACGACCTTCGGCTCCAGCCGCGTCAGCAGCCGCAGTGTCTGGGCGTTCCCCTCGAAGCCGCCGATCTCCGCCGCCACCCCGGCCAGCGCCCGCTCGCCGTTGTGCCCGAACGGCGGGTGGCCGAGGTCGTGCGCGAGGCACGCGGCGTCGACGACGTCGGGGTCGCAGCCGAGGGCCTTGCCGAGCTCGCGGCCCACCTGCGCGACCTCGAGCGTGTGGGTGAGGCGCGTGCGGACGAAGTCGTCCGTCGCCGGACCGAGGACCTGGGTCTTGGCCCCGAGCCGGCGCAGCGCGGAGGAGTGCAGGATGCGCGCGCGGTCGCGCTCGAACGGCGTGCGCTGCTTGCTCTTGGGCGCCTCGACGCACCACCGGTCCCGGTCCGCGTCCGTGTAGGAGCCCACCGGCGGACCGGGCAGGCCCTCGGCGGGGTGTGCGCTCACGCGTGCACCCTAGCCAGCGGGACGGTGCGCCGCGTCGGGCGCCCTCACGGCCGGGCCGCGGGGTGGTCGCCGGATGGTCCGGACGTCACGGGAGTCGCCAGACGGCGAGCGCCGGCCCGTCGCCCGGGACGTGCACGCCGCCGTCGGGCGCGCGCACGGGGTCCGGCCCGTGGAGGACCTCCGGGGTGCCTCCGTCCAGCAGAGCGGCCGGCACGGACGCGCCGGACCACGGTGCCCGGGCCGCGACCACGAGGACCCGCTCCTCGGGCGTCTCCCGCAGGTAGGCCAGGACGTCGTCCTCGGCGAGCCACCAGCGCAGGCCACCCCGGCGCAGGGCGGGGGACTCCCGGCGCAGCGCGATGAGGCTGCGGTACAGCCCGAAGGTCTCGGCGTCCCAGTCGTCCGGCCGGTCCCACGGCATCGTCACGCGCGCGTGCTCGCCGGTGGTCCCCGTGGCGCCGACCTCGTCGCCGGCGAACACCATGGGTGTGCCCGGGTACGTCATGAGCAGGCCGACCGCGACCTCGAGCACGCCCCGGTCGCCGACGAGCGTGCTGATCCGGGCGGTGTCGTGGGAGCCGAGCATGTTCCACTGCGCGGCCGTCACTCGCCACGGCAGGACGGCCGCGAACTCCCGCATCGTGGCGACCGCCGCGGCACCGCTGCGCCGCGCGCGCCGGACGGGCAGGCCGAGCGCGGGCTGCTCGGAGCCCACGGGGGTCGTCCAGCCCCACACCGGGCGCGTGAAGCCGGTGTAGTTCATGGTCGCGTGCCAGCCGTCGCCCGGCAGGTCCAGGCTCGCGTCGTGGAAGTGCTCGCCGACGAGCAGCGCGTCCGGACGGACGTCCGTCATCGTGCGGCGGACGCGGCGGGCGACCTCGTGCGTGAGGTCCTGGTCACGGTACCGCCCGGTCATGTTGGCCACGTCGATGCGCCAGCCGTCGAGGGCGTACGGGTCGCGCAGCCAGCGGCCGATCACCGAGTCCGGTCCGTCGACGAGCCGTCGGCCGAGCGCGGAGGACGCGTGGTCGAGCTTCGGCAGGGTGTCGTGGCCCAGCCAGCTGACGTAGCCGTCGTCGGTCCACAGGTAGAAGGACGCCTCCTCGGCGTCCCGGTCCGCCTGGGCGCGCCGGAACCACTCGTGCCCGGCGCCGGTGTGGTTGGTCGTCAGGTCGCCCACGAGCCGCATGCCCCGCGCGTGGACCGCCCGGGACAGCGACGCCAGTGCCTCGTCCCCCCCGAGCACCGGGTCGACGTGGTCGAAGGTGCTCGCGTCGTAGCGGTGGTTGGACCGCCCGGGGAAGAACGGCGTGAGGTAGAGGACGTCGACCCCGAGCCGCTCGAGGTGGTCCAGACGCCGCTCGATGCCGCGGAGGTCGCCGCCGAACAGCTGCTGCCCGACGCCGGGCCCGGCCGCCAGCGGCTCGTCGTCCCACCCCGCCGGCAGCGCCCAGTCCGGCGCCGGCCGCCGCACGCCCGAGCGCGCGAAGCGGTCGGGGAACACCTGGTAGACGACGGCGTCGTGGGCCCACCCGGGCGCGCCCGGGTGCACGGTGAGCCGGAAGTCCGCAGCGTCCGGCACGTCACGCGCGTGCAGGCCCGTGCCGTTCAGCCAGCGGTGGCCGTCCGGCTCGTCGAGGAGGAAGCGGTAGTGCGTGACCGGGTTGTGCACCTCGACCTCGGCGACGTACCAGCGCTCGTGCTCGTCCTCCCGGTCCAGCGTGGTCGCGGTGACCTCCGGCTCCCCGTCGCGGACGGTCCGCAGGTGGACCGCCCGCGCGGCGGAGCCGGAGGGCACCCGGACCCGGACGGGCACGCGGTCCCCCAGCGCCGGCGTGCCTGCCGGGACGTACAGCTCGCTCCCGTCGTGGTGTGCGTCGAGGGAGCGACGGCTCATCCCTTGACCGAGCCCGCGGTGAGCCCGCCGACGATGTAGCGCTGCAGGAAGAGGAACAGCAGCAGCACGGGCACCGCGGAGATCACCGCTCCGGCCGCGAAGAGGCCCCACTGCGCCTCGAGCAGGTCGGACACCCAGCCGTACAGGCCGACGGCGAGCGTCCAGTTGCTCTCGGACTGGAGCAGGACGCGGGCGATGATGAACTCGCCGAACGTCGAGATGAACGACAGGAGGGCGACGACGGCCAGGATCGGCGCGACCAGCCGCAGGATGATCGTCCAGTAGATCTGGGCGTGGGAGGCGCCGTCGATCTTCGCGGCCTCGTCCAGCTCGCGCGGCACGGTGTTGAAGAAGCCGTACATGAGGAACGTGTTCACGCCGAGCGCGCCGCCAAGGTAGACGCAGATGACCGCCAGCTTGCTGTTCAGGCCGAGCGCCGGGACGACGTTGCCGAGCGAGATGAGCAGCAGGAAGATCGCGACGAACGCGAGCATCTGCGGGAACATCTGGATGATCAGCAGGGACGTGAGCCCCACGCGACGGCCGGTGAACCGGAAGCGCGAGAAGGCGTAGGCCGCCGCGGCGCCCATGAGGACCGTGCCGATCGCGGTGACGCCCGCGATGAGGAGGGTGTTCCCGACCCACGTCCAGAACCGGGTCGCGTTGAGGTCCTCGAAGTTTGCCGTGCTGATCGTTCCGAAGAGCTCGTTGGACCCCGTGAGCGTCCCCTGGTCCGACAGGGCGGCCGAGAACACGTACACGAGCGGGAACGCGGCGTAGACGACGCCGATGACGCCGACGACGTGACGCCACCCGAGCTCGCTGAGGTACCGGCCGGGCTTCATCCGTCGCGCGTCGTCCGCCGGGGCTCCCGTGCGCGTCCTGCTGCCCGCCGTGACGGTGCTGGTCTGCGTGGCCATGTCAGTTGATCTCCTCGAGCTGACGGGTCCGGCGGAAGGCCAGGGCCGAGATGGTCGCGACGATGATGAAGACGACGATCGACAGCGCGCTGGCGAGCCCGTAGTTGCGCGGCGCGGAGCCGTCCAGGCCGGACACGGAGTAGATCATCGTGATGAGGATGTCCGTGTGGCCCAGCGGCACGGAGGTGTCGGTGAACCGTGGTCCGCCCTGCGTAAGCATGTACACGAGCGTGAAGTTGTTGAAGTTGAAGGCGAAGGACGAGATGAGCAGCGGGCCCGTCGAGACCAGGAGGAGCGGCAGGGTGATCGACCGCCACATCCGGAACCGGCCGGCACCGTCGATCTTCGCGGCCTCCGTGAGGTCCGCAGGGATGGCCTGCAGGGCGCCGGTGCAGATGAGGAACATGTAGGGGAAGCCGAGCCACAGGTTGACGCCGATGATCGACAGCTTCGCGAGCGTCGGGTCCGTCAGCCAGGGGATCTCCGCGCCGCCGAGGATCACGGCGTTGACGAAGCCGAACCGGCGGTTGAGCAGACCGGCCCACAGCAGCGCGGCGAGGAAGCCCGGCATCGCGTACGGGAGGATCAGCAGGGTCCGGTAGATCTTCCGGCCGCGCAGGCGCGGGTCGTTGAACGTGATCGCGAAGAACAGCCCGAGCATGAACGTCGTCAGCACGGACAGGAACGCGAAGGCGAACGTCCACAGCAGGATCTTGACGAACGGACCGGCGTACCGGGCGTCGCTGAACGCCGTGACGAAGTTCTCGGCACCGACGACGACGCGCCACCCGACGGAGAGCTGCTCGCCGTCCGGCGAGACGAAGAAGCCCTCGTCGGACGGCGAGTACACCGTGCCGTCGACGAGGCTCCGCATGACGTCCTCGTCCGGGTCGTACTCCAGGGCGGAGCGGAACACGTAGGCGTTGCGGGCGTCCTGGGTGCGCAGGGACCCCTCCTCCGGGTCCTCCGACAGGGCCACCCGCAGGGTCGTCACCTCGTCGGCGCGCTGGAGGATCTCCTGCCGGTCCAGCAGGGTGTAGCCCGGCACCTCGGTGACCCGGCCGTCGCTCGCCTCGCCGTCCTCGACGGTCCGCAGCGGCTCCTGCGCGGTGCCCACCCGGACGTCGCCGGACCCGGTGACGACCGCGAGACCGAGGTCGCCGCCGTCGCTCTCGACGACCGCGACCTGGTACGCGTCCGAGCCCTCGACGCGGCGCTCGTTGTCGATGAGCAGGAACTCGATCGCGTCCTGCTTGGTCGAGTTGTGCCCGTCGCCGTAGTTGGTGAAGGCCACGAAGACGGTGTAGACGACGACGAAGATCTGGAACGCGAAGAGGAAGATCAGCCCCGGGAGGATGTACTTCATCGGCAGCGTCCTGCGGGAGAAGTACACGACGTCGACCGCGACGACGATCGCGACCATGCCGGCGAGGATCCCGTAGGAGCCGATCGTCCACGCCGACCACGCGATCCACACGCCGAGGGCGTTGACGAGGGCCATGAGCATGAGCTTCGTGAGGAAGCCGGGCCCGTAGTCGCGGGCGGGCGCCGTCCCGGTGCGACGGGGCCTGGCCGGTCCCGGGGTGCGGTCGCCCGGCGCCATGGCGTCGGCGGCCTCGACCTGCGGTGGGTGGGGGCTGCTCATCACTACCTCCGTGCGGGCTCGTCAGCGCATCGGCTGAGCACCCGCGCTCCGGTGCGGGGGCCGCAGCGGCGCACCGGAGGCGAGGGGCACGTCGTCGTGCGCCTTGCTCGCATCATGGCACCGCCCCGGCGGGAACTGGGGGTCATGCGCGCGTGGCGCGCAACCGGGGGTGCCGGTTGCGCGCCACGCGGTCGTGCTGTGCTCGCTCGAGCGTCAGGCAGCGGCGTCGAGGGCGGCCTGGATGTCGGCGACCATCTGCTCCCAGGCGGCGGCCGGGTCGGCTGCCGCGCCGGAGACGATCTGCGCCTCGGTCACGCCCCAGAACTCCCACACCGAACCCATCTCGGGGATGGACGGCATCGGGACGGCGTCCGAGCCCACGGCGCGGAAGCCGGCCGTGATGGGGTCGGACGACGCGGCGTCGGCGGCGGCGATGAGCGCCGGCGGACGGCCGCCGGCCTCGTAGAGCGCCGTCTGGGCCTCCTCCGTCGCCATGAAGTTGACGAGGAAGTCGTTGGCGAGGAGCTCGTTCTCCGTCTGCGCGGAGATGTAGAAGCCCTGAACACCCACGAACGGCTGGGCCGGCTGGTCACCGGCGGCGGGGATCGGGTCGATCGACAGGTTCAGGCCCTCGAACGACTCGATCATCCAGGGGCCACCGATGATGAACGGCGACTCACCGTTGGCGAACGCCTCCACGGCGACGTCGTAGGTGACGGCCGTGTCGAGCACGCCCGCCTGGCCCTGCTCCTGCAGCCACGTGGCGAACGCGGTGCCGGCCTCGCCGCCGAGCGCGAGCTCGGGGGTGTAGGAGCCGTCCTCGTTCTGGACGAAGACCGGGGCGCCGAACGACGTCTGGAAGGGGTACATCGTGTAGGGGTCACCCGTCTCACCCATCTGGATGAGGATCGGGTAGGGGGTGCCGGCAGCCTGGCCGGCCGCGACGGCGTCGTCCCACGTCGCCGGCGCCTCGGGGGCCAGGTCGGTGTTGCGGATGAGCGCGATGTTCTCGACCGCGTACGGGAGGCCGTAGACCTGGCCGTCCTGCGTGAACGCCTGGAGCGCGACCTCCTCGAAGCCCTCCGCCGCGTCGCCGAGCTCGATCGGGGCGACGACGCCGTTGGCCGTCAGGCCACCCAGCCAGTCGTGCGCGCCGACCGTGATGTCCGGGCCCTCGCCGGTCGGGACCTGGGCGAGGAAGTCCGGACGGATGTCGTCGAAGTTCTTCTGGACCAGCTCGACCGTGGTGCCGGTCTCGGCCTCGAAGTCCGCCGCAGCGGCCTCGACGGCCTTCTGCCGCGTCTCGTCGACCCAGATCGTCAGGCTGCCGCCCTCGGACTCGGGGGCCTCCTCGTCCGTGGTCTCCTCGGCCGTGGGCTCCGCGGCCTCCGGCTCCTCGGCGTCACCGCCACCGCAGGCGGACAGGGTGAGCGCGGCGCCCAGGGCGACCGCGACAAACGGGATGCTCCGTCGCATCGTGGGTGTCTCCCAACACGAGTTCTCCAACTGGCGCGACCTGGCGACACCGCAAGATCGAGCCCTGATGACGGCGACGCTAACCGGGGGGCTCGCTTCGGTGCAAGCCGTTGCGGTAACTTTCATGCAACGCTTTCGCGACGACATGTCTCGGAACGAGGACCCCCCACGAGGAGGTGTGCCGTGTCCTCTACGCTGCCGCACGTGCGGACCCGTCTGAAGGATCTCGCGGAGCAGGCCGGCGTCAGCACGGCCACGGTCTCGCGCGTCCTCAACGGGAAGGCCGGCGTCTCGTCGCAGACACGCAAGTCCGTGCTGGCCGCGCTCGACGTGCTCGGGTACGAGCGACCGGAGAAGCTCCGCACCCGCTCGGAGGGCCTGGTCGGCCTCATCGTCCCGGAGCTGACGAACCCGGTGTTCCCCGCGCTGGCCCAGTCCGTCGAGAACTCCCTGGCCGAGCGGGGGTTCACGCCGCTGCTGTGCACCCAGTCCCCCGGTGGCACGACCGAGGACGAGTACGTCGAGATGCTCCTCGAGCACGGTGTCGACGGCATCGTGTTCGTCTCCGGTCGGCACGCCGACACCACGGCGAGCAACGAGCGGTACCACCGCCTGCGCAGCCGGGGCCTGCCGATCGTGCTGGTCAACGGCTACTCCGAGGGCATCGACGCCCCGGCCGTCTCCACCGACGACGCGGTCGCGGTCGAGCTCGCGCTGCGCCACCTCACCTCCCTCGGGCACCAGCAGATCGGGCTGGCCATCGGCCCCGACCGCTACATCCCCGCGCGCCGCAAGCTCGCCGCCTTCACCGCGGCGCTCCGGCGCCGGGACCCCTCTGCGGACCCCAGCCGTCACGTCGTCACGACGCTCTTCACGGTCGAGGGCGGCCAGGCCGCCGGCGGCGAGCTCATCGACTCCGGCCACACCGCCGTCGTCTGCGCCTCGGATCTCATGGCGCTCGGCGCGATCCGCGCCGCCCGCGCACGCGGCCTGGCCGTGCCCGACGACGTGTCGGTCGTCGGCTTCGACGACTCGCCGCTCATCGCCTTCACCGACCCGCCCCTGACGACCATCCGGCAGCCGGTCGTCAGCATGGGCGAGGCCGCGGTGAGCGCCCTGGTGTCGGAGATCTCGGGCACCCGCGTCCCGCGGTCCGAGCTGCTCTTCCACCCGGAGCTCATCGTCCGTGGCTCGACGGGCGCCGCGCGCCCGGCGGTCACGGTCGCCCAGGCCGCTCCGGCCTGAGCCGCGCGCCACCCGTCCCCCGCACCCCCAGCCCGACGGAGATCCGTGAGCTCGCCCGTTCGTCCGCCTGCCCTCAGCACGTCCCTCACCACGACGCCTGTGCACGCCGCCTCGCCCGCCGGCGCCTGGTGGCGCGACGCGGTGATCTACCAGGTGTACCCGCGCTCCTTCGCCGACGCCGACGGCGACGGGATCGGCGACCTGCCGGGCATCACCGCCCGGCTCGACCACCTCGCCGAGCTGGGCGTCGACGCCGTGTGGCTGTCGCCGTTCTACCGCTCGCCGCAGCGGGACGCGGGCTACGACGTCGCGGACTACCGGGACGTCGACCCGCTCTTCGGCACCCTGGCCGACGCCGACGCCCTCCTGGCGCGCGCCCACAGCCTCGGCCTGCGCGTGATCGTCGACCTGGTGCCGAACCACACCTCGTCGGACCACCCGTGGTTCCGGGCGGCCCTCGGCGCCGCCCCCGGCAGCCCGGAGCGGGCCCGCTACCTGTTCCGCGACGGCCGCGGCCCCCACGGTGCCGAGCCGCCGAACAACTGGACCTCCGTGTTCGGCGGCCCGGCGTGGACCCGGGTCACGGAGGCGGACGGCACGCCTGGCCAGTGGTACCTCCACCTGTTCGACACGAGCCAGCCGGACCTGGACTGGTCGAACCCCGAGGTGCGCGCCGAGCTCGAGGACGTGCTGCGCTTCTGGCTGGACCGCGGGGTCGACGGGTTCCGCGTCGACGTGGCGCACGGCATGGTCAAGGCGCCCGGTCTGCCCGACTGGGACGGCACGACGGCGATGATCGACGGCGGCCACGACGGGACGTACGGCTCCGAGGACGGCGCCACCGGCTCTGGCAGCGCCGGCCCGATGTGGGACCAGGAGGGCCTGCACGACATCTACCGCTCGTGGAACCGCGTGCTCGCGGAGTACGACGGCGACCGTGCGCTCGTGGCGGAGGCGTGGGTCGAGCCGATGTCCCGGCTGGCGCGCTACGTCCGCCCGGGCGAGATGCACCAGGCGTTCAACTTCGCGTTCCTCACCACGCTGTGGTCCGGACCCGCCCTGCGCGCGGTCGTGACCGGGTCGCTCGAGGCCAACGACGAGGTCGGCGCGCCGACCACCTGGGTGCTGTCCAACCACGACGTCGTCCGGCACCCCTCGCGCCTGGGTCTTGAGGTCCCCGGGTCGCGACCCAACGGCATCGGCACGACCGACCCGCAGCCGGACGCCGAGCTCGGTCTGCACCGTGCCCGCGCCGCGTCGCTGCTCATGCTCGCCCTGCCCGGCTCCGCCTACGTCTACCAGGGCGAGGAGCTGGGGCTGCCCGAGCACACGACCCTCCCCGACGAGGAGCGCCAGGACCCGGCGTGGTGGCGGTCGGGGCACACGGAGCGCGGCAGGGACGGCTGCCGCGTCCCCCTCCCGTGGGAGGCGGACGCGCCCGCCTACGGCTTCTCCCCCGGCGGCCGCAGCTGGCTCAGCCAGCCGGACGTCTTCGCGGACCACGCGCTCGACCAGCAGCGCGGCGTGCCGGGCTCGACCTACGAGCTGTACCGCACGGCCCTGCACGTCCGCCGCGAGCGCTCGCTCGGCACGGGCTCCCTGGCCTGGGTGAGCGGGCTGCGCACGACTGCGGGGGACGTCGTCGGCGACGACGTGCTCGCCCTCGTGAACCGGGACCTCCTCGTGGTGACGACCGTCGGTGGCGCGGAGGCGGTGCTGCCGCGCGGCTGGGAGCCGGTGGTGACGTCCGGGCCGACGAGGGCGTCCGACGAGGGCGGCGTGCTCGTCCCGCCGGACACGACCGTGTGGGCGGTCCTCAGGGACTGACCGGCACGCCGACGACGCCGTCCCTCGCCTGGACGACGACGGCGCCGTCGGCCGGGACGAGCATCCGCGTCCCCTGGGGCAGCGGCACCCGCCAGACCTCGAGCCCGTCGTCCAGGTCCAGCGCCGCCAGGTCCGTCGTGCCCACGCCCGGCACGGGCAGCAGCACGGTCCGGCCGTCGGTGAGCGGCACGGGGTCCACCGCGGCGGCGGTCTCGACGCGCCAGCGGACGCGTCCCGTCGCGCGGTCGTGGGCGACCACCTCCGCCGAGGCGGCGAGCAGCACCACCCCGGAGACGTCCGCGACGGGCGACGGGCGCGGGCCCGGAGGGACACGCCACAGCTCGTGCACGGACCGGCCAGCCCCCGGCGCCACCACGCGCGTGCCCTCGCGACGGGGCAGGAGCGCGACCGGGTTCGTCGCGTCGGTCACGAGCGGCCAGACCGGGGACGCCGTCGGGCGGCGCCGCGACGTCGCCGGGACGTGCGTGGCCAGCGGGCTGCCGTCGGCGAGCGCGACCGTGGCGCGCCGGTTGCCGCGCACGGTGAGCGTCCGGCCGTCCTGGAGCACCGCGGTCCCCACCGCGTCGGGCGTCGCCACGCCCGGGTCCGAGACCGTGCGCCAGCGCAGCACGGCGGCCTGCGGGTCCCACCGGCACACGACGACGGAGCCGTCGTCCCGCGCGACGACGAGGACGAGGTCACCGTCCAGGAGGAGGCTCGTGACGAGCCGCCCGTCCTCCTCGAGCCGGGCGCTGGCGCGACCGTCGGCGGTGTCCACGATCTCCACCAGCGTGCGACGGCGCAGGTCGTCCTCGGGTCCGTCGGCCCACCAGCCGCTGCGGTAGCAGGCGGCGTCGGCACCCAGGGGGCTCCACGGCGTCGTCCGCTCGAACTGGATGTCGACCTCGTCGTCCGCCAGGAGCGAGCACCAGCCCGACGTGCCGCGCTCGCCCACGGTCCACCGCACCTCGCCGGTCCGGGCGTCGAGCGCCTCCATCATGTGCCCCGCCGAGGAGACGAGGACGGCGTCGTCCACCACACCGAGCAGCAGCACGTCCGGCCGCGTCCACGACGGTCCGGGTCCGGTCACGGGGTCGAGGACGCCGGGCACGGCCGCGAGCCGGGCCGCCGCGGCCGTCGACCGCGCCTCGGTGGCGACGTTGAGCGTGAGGACCGCCGCACCGGCGACGGCGAGGCTCGTCACGGTGACGAGACCCCGGCGGGAACGGTCCCGCAGCACCGCCCCGTGGTCGGAGCGCGCCGGGTGCCGCGAGGTGCTCCGCCCCGCGTCGGACCGGGGCTCGTCGTCCTCGACGAGCTCCACGTCCACGTCGTGCACGGTGGCCACGCCGGGGTGCCAGGTCCCGCGCTGCGGGCCGGGCCGGGCCGACGGGGCGCCGTCGGTACGGCGCCGCATCCTCCGAGGATAGGTCGGACGTCCCGGCGACGGCAGGGGTGGGGCTGTCCCGGGCCACGCCGTGCCCGCCGTCCTCACCCGAGCGCGGTGATGCCGTCCCCGGACTCGACCAGGAGGATGCCGTGCGCCGACCGGACGCCCTTGGTCCCGTCGGGCAGGGGTGTGCGCCACAGCTCGGCGCCGGAGCGCCCGTCGACGGCGAGGAGCGCTCCCGCCGGCGTGCCGTCCTGCACGGGCAGGGCGACCACGGTCCCGTCCGTGAGCGGGTGCAGCCTCGGCACGTCGGCGAGGGGCAGCCGCCAGAGCTCCCGGCCGCCGGCGAGGTCGACCGCCCAGGCCTCGACGGTGTCCGTGAGCACGGCGACCGGTCCGACCTCCGTGAGCAGGCGTAGGTCGGCCGCGTCGTTCGGACCACGCAGCGCGAGGGGTGACTCCCACAGCGGGGATCCCGTCGTCGGGTCCACGGCGACCACCGTGCCCCGGTCCGACCGGTGGAGGAGCAGCGCGGGCGGCGCGGTCCCCGTGCGCACCTCCGGCAGCAGCGGGTCGCCGGTGCCCGACCAGCGCGTGGCGCCGTCGGTGCCGACCACCGCGCTCGACGCGCCGACGCCGCCTCCGCGGACGACGACGGCGGCGCCGTCGGGGAGGTGGCCGACGACGACGGGATGGCGCTGCGCCTCCGTGCCGGGACGGTCCCTCTCCTCGCCGGACGCCAGGTCGACGGTGACCGTGCCCGACCCCACGAAGCTCACCGTCCCGGCGCCGCGGTGCACCGCCACCCCGTTGCTGCGGCGGTCGGTCACCCGGTGCTCGCTGCGGAACGTCCACCGTGGTGCGCCGGTACGGGGGTCCCAACGGGCGACGCTCACGCGTCCGGACGCGTCCGCCCACGCGTGGAGGAGGTCCTCGCCGGCCACGTCGGAGACGAGGAGGCCGCCGTCGACCTCACGCGTGGCGACGACGGCGCCCGTGCCCGCGTCGTGGACGGTCGCCGTGGTGTGCCGGACCCGGGTCCCGAGGCGTCCGGCGACCCACCGACCCTCCTCGCACACCACGAACGCGGCCGGACGCACGTCGGGTGGCACCCGGGTCAGCGCGGACCCGTCCGGGGTCCTGTCCAGCGCCGAGCACCAGACGGAGCCGCCCGGCGGGGGCCGCCCGGTGTCCCACCGCACGGCGCCGGTCTTCGGGTCGACCGCCTGCAGCGGACCGTCCGGGGTGGTGACGAGGACGTCGCGCTCGCCGAGGCCGGCGACCCAGGCTCCAGGCAGCCGCCACTGCTCCACGGGCAGCACGTGCACCGACCGCAGCAGCCCGGGCTGCGCCTCCAGAGCGGCCGCCACGACCGCCTGCTGCCGGCTCTGCAGGACGCCCGCGACGCCGAGCAGGACCACCACCGCCAGGACCGCGACGGACCGGCGGCGACCCACCACGGGGCGGAAGCCGGGCCGTCGCTCGGCGGGCGGTCCAGCGGCCGGGGTGGCCGCGGCGTGCGCGCGGGGGGCGCGGTCCGACACCCGCTCGTCCTCGACGAGCACCACCTCGACGTCGGCCGCCCGGCCGGCGCCGCGCGAAGGGCGACGCATCGTCGAAGAGTACGTCCGGCCCGCAACCGCCGCCCGAGGGGGTGCACGGGCTCAGGGACGCAGCCCGACGACCCCTCCGACACCCTCCACGACCAGCGTGTCCGCCACACCGAGCACCGTGTCGCCCGTCCAGGGCAGCTCGAGGCGCCACACCTCGTGACCGTCCCGCACGTCCAGCGCGACGAGCACGTCCGCGAGGCGGTCGCCGAGGGACCGTGCCGGGACGATCACGGAGCGCCCGTCGCTCACGGCGCCGTAGGAGCTCACTCCGAGGTCCTCCGCGACCCACAGCGTGCTCCCGTCGCGCGCGTCCAGGGTCTCCAGCCGCCCCCCGGTGGCCAGGACGAGCCGGTGCGCGACCTGGACCAGGGGTATGCCGTTCCCGCCGCGCCACGTGCCGGTGTCGGTGCCCTCGGCGCCGCGGGTCCAGAGGACCTCGCCGTCCCGGACGTCGTGCGCGACCACCCCACGGACGTCGTCGCTCACGAGCAGCACCGGGGTGCGCGGGTCGAGGGTCTGAGGGCCGGCGAACCATGCCTCCGCCTCCCAGCGCACCGTGCCGTCGCGGTCGGTCACCGTCATCGCGCCCGGTGCGTCCAGCGGGATGCGGAGGTCGACCGTGCCGTCGGCGAGCCGGGCGATCGCGATCCGGGGAGACCCGAGGTCGTCGCGATGGACGACCGACCCGTCGTCGAGGGACACCAGCACGACGGCGCCACCGTTCTGCACGAGCACGACGTCTCCCACGACCCCCGCGCTCAGCTCGCGCGAACCGGGCCCGGAGGCCTGCTCGCTGCGGTACCGCCACCGATCGGTGTCCGTGTCGGGGTCCCAGCGCACCACCTCCAGGTACCCGTCCGCGTCGTGCCCCGCATGCACGACGTCACCGGCCAGGGTCGCGACGAACGTCGGCTCCGTCCTGATGGTGCGCTCCGCGAGGAGCCCACCGGTCCGGGCGTCGAGGACCTGGAGCCGGGTCGAGACCGGAGCACCGGACCGTACGGTGGTGGTCCGGCACAGCACGGAATCCGCCGGGTCCTCCGAGAACCCCCACACGGCCGGGGCGGCGCCCTCGCGCACGAACTCGCAGTCCCCCCAGCCGCCGTCCGCGCCCGGCCCCTGCGCCGACCACAGCACCGCGCCGGTCGCAGCGTCCACCAGGTCGGTCGCGGCCCCGTCGGAGGAATGCATCAGGAGCATCGCACCGGCGGCGTCGCGGACGTAGCCGTCCCGCTCCCAGGCGACCTGCGGAGGCATGTCCATGCGGGCCACGAACCCCGGGACGCCGGCCAGCGCCGCCTGTGCCGTCTGCTCCTGCCATGCCTGCGCCGCCCCGGCAGCCGTCACCACCACGAGAGCGACGACGGCGCCCCGGGCGAGCCGCCGACCGCGCGGGCCCCGTGACGCCCCCGGTGCCGGCCGTGCCTCCGCCGGCTGGTCGGGCGCGTCGTCGTCGACGAGGAGGACCTCCACGTCCCCGTCGCCGAGCGCCGCACGGCCCCGCCCCATGAGGCGACCCTAGCGCCGCGCCCCGACGTGGAGGGCGAGCGCGGTGTCCCCCGCGAGCGCCACGTCGACGGAGCCGTCGTCGTCCACCGTCACCTCGTCCCCGGTGCACGCACCGTCCACGAGGGCGCCGGTGACCACGTCGCAGTAGGTCCCGGCGGGAAGGGACGTCGTCAGGGTCTGCGTCATGTCGGCGGCGTTGCCGTTGACCACGACGAAGCCGCGGTCCCCGCGGCCGAACGCCACGGCGCGTCGTCCGACCCACAGGTCCGTCAGCTCCGTCGCGCCCACCTCCGCACGCCATCCGACGAGGCCTGCGACGGGCGTCCACCGGTGCTGGCAGAGCCACGCGCCGGGCGGGTCGCGCGGCACGTCGCCCCACGCCGCCGGCTCGGGCGCGCACTGCACGTCCTGCACCGCCCCGTCGGCGTCCTGCGGTGGCCCGGCGTCCCGCGTCCGGAAGGCGTAGCCGGAGTACACGACCGGGGTGCCGTAGTCCGCGGCGAGCATCATGACGAGCGCCTGCAGGTGGTCCGCGCCGTCCTTGTAGCCGAGCGTGGAGCCGTTGCGCTCCGTGTCGTGGTTCTCGACGAAGACCACGGCCTGCTCCGACGGCAGCGCGGTCGAGGTCCCGGGGTACTCGAGCACCCGGTCCAGCGCCCCGCCGCCGACGAACGCGGCCAGCTCACGGCCGTAGAAGAAGTCCGTCACCAGCCCGTTGGGGAGGTAGTCCTCCGGGCGGATCGGCTCCTCCGTGGCGCCGATGACCTCCTGGAAGACCCACACGTCCTCGGGCAGCCCGGCGACGACCGCGCCGACGTCCTCGGCCGGCATGTGCTTCGCGGCGTCGATGCGGAAGCCGGCGACCCCCAGGGACACGAGGTCGGCGAGGTACGCGCCGACGCGCTCGCGCACGCGCTCGGTGCCGGTGGCGAGGTCGGCGAGGTTGACCAGCTCGCACCGCTGCACCTGGCCGGCCGACCGGTACTGCGCGATGTCGTCCCCTGCGGCCAGGCCGCAGTGGTGGAAGTCGCCCTCGGCGTCGGAGTACAGGCCGGGGTACTCGTAGTGCTCGTACGGGCTGCCCGCCCAGCCGACGCCCGGCTCGTCCTGCCCGGTCATGTGGTTGATCACCGCATCGGCCACGACGGCGACGCCGGCCTCGTCGCACGTGGCCACCATGGCGGCGAACTCCTCGCGCGTGCCCAGGCGCGACTCCAGCCGGTAGGAGACCGGCTGGTACGCCGTCCACCACGGCTCCCCCAGGACGTGCTCCTGCGGCGGCGACGTGAGGACCCAGTCGTAGCCGGCCGGGCCGAGGACCTCCCCGCACTCACGCGCGATCGAGGTCCATGTCCACTGGAAGAGCTGGACCCCCGTCCCCGGGCCCGTCGGCTCGGGGACGGCCTGGGGGGCGTCGTCGGCGCTCCCGGTCGGCTGTGGCTCGGCGGGCGCGTCCGGCGACCCGGTGCACCCCGTCAGCGCGGCGACGACGGCGACGACGACGGCGCCGCGCACCCCAGGGCGGGGCCGGATGCGGAGGTGCTGCACGACGGGACCACCGATCGTCGGGGGGCGGGGACCGCCCGAAGGGTACCGATCGCGGGACGACCGGTCAGCCGCCGGAGACGCTGAGCTCCGCCTCGGCGAGCGCGCGCCGGAAGTCCTCGCCGAGCTCGCGCGACTCGAGCCAGCCCTCGGGCAGCGCCGGTCGCTTCGGGGAGCCGGCGCGACCCCGCTGGCCCTCGGCCGCCTCGCCCGGGTACGGCTGGTCGAGGTCGAGCTCGGCGAGCAGGTCGTCCAGCTGCGCGCGCGACTCGACCAGCCCGAGCCTGGCCCGCAGCGCCCCGCCGACGACGTAGCCCTTGAGGTACCAGGCCATGTGCTTGCGCATCTCGCGCAGGGCCTTGCCCTCCTCGCCGAACTCCTCGATCATCAGCTCGGCGTGCCGCCGGATCACCGCCGCCACCTCACCGAGCCCGGGACGCACCCGCACGTCGGACCCGTGGAACGCCGCGGCGAGGTCCGCGAAGAGCCAGGGCCGGCCCTGGCACCCCCGGCCGACGACGACGCCGTCGCACCCGGTGCGCCGGACCATCTCCAGCGCGTCCTCGGCCGACCAGATGTCGCCGTTGCCGAGCACCGGCACGTCGGTGACGGCGTCCTTGAGGCGCGCGATCGCGTCCCAGTCGGCGGTCCCGGAGTAGTAGTCCGCGGCCGTGCGCGCGTGCAGCGCCACGGCGGCGGCACCGAGGTCCTGCGCCACCCGGCCCGCGTCGAGGTAGGTCAGGTGGTCCTCGTCGATGCCCTTGCGCATCTTGACGGTCACGGGGACGCCGTACGGGCGCGCGGCGTCGACCGCGGCCCGGACGATGCCGGCGAACAGGTCGCGCTTCCACGGGAGCACGGCGCCGCCCCCGCGACGCGTGACCTTGGGGACCGGGCAGCCGAAGTTGAGGTCGACGTGGTCGGCGCGGTCCTCCTCGGCGAGCATCCGGACGGCCGCGCCGACGGTGGCGGGGTCCACCCCGTACACCTGGACCGAGCGCGGTCGCTCGTCGGTGTCGTGCCGGATGATCCGCATCGACTCCGGCGTCCGCTCCACGAGCGCCCGCGACGTCACCATCTCCGACACGTACAGGCCCGCGCCGTGCTCACGGCACAGGCGCCGGAAGGCTCGGTTCGTCACCCCCGCCATGGGCGCGAGGACCACCGGCGTCTCCACCGTCAGGGGTCCGATGCGCAGGGGCGGCAGGACCGCCTCGCTCCCGGGCGGGCGGGACGACGGCACGACGGTCGCGGACGCGTGGGGGACGGGCACCGCACGATTGTCCCCCACGCCCCTGCCATCATCGGCGGATGTCCTCCTCGAGCACGCCCGACCGGCCGCGCGGACCCCGCCGGACCGCCGTCGTCATGGCGGCCCTCCTGGTCCCCGCGGCCCTCGCCACGGTCGCGGGGCTCGTGCTGCTGTGGCCGTCGGGCGACCGTCCGTCGACCGGCGTCGTGGCCGTCGACGCCGAGTACCCGCGCGCGGACGTGGTCCAGGCGCGCGAGGAGTCCTGCGGCGGCACGAGCGAGGACCGCCTGCCGGACGGCACCGTGCCCGAGCAGGTGCGCTGCGTCAGCGTCGTCGTCGAGGTGCTGGACGGCGACGCCGCGGGTGAGGAGGTCCAGGTGTGGGCCCTGCCGACGCTCACGGTGGCGGACCTGCCCGTCGGCACGCGCGTCGTGCTGGAGCGCTACCTGGCGACGGACACCGAGGAGGAGGCGTGGGCGTTCCACGACGTCGCCAGGACCGCGCCCCTCGGTGTCCTCGCCGCGGCGTTCGCCGTCGTCGTCGTCGCCGTGGCGGGCCTGCGCGGGCTGCGCGCGATCGTCGGCCTCGCGATCGCGTTCTCCGTGGTGGCGGTGTTCATGCTGCCCGCGCTGCTGGAGGGACGCGACCCCCTGGCGGTGGGCCTCGCCGGCAGCGCGGCCATCATGTTCGTCGTCCTCTACCTGGCCCACGGGTTCTCGCTCCGCACGACGACGGCGCTCCTGGGCACCTTCGCGGGGCTGGGCGTCACCGCGGCGCTCGGGGTGCTGGCCGCGAACGCGGCCCGGCTCAGCGGCGTGACGACGGAGGACGAGTACCGCCTGGCGCAGCTGACCGGCCAGCTCGACGGGTCGCAGCTGCGCGGGCTGTTCCTCTGCGGTGTGGTCCTCGCCGGGCTCGGGGTGCTCAACGACGTGACGATCACCCAGGCCTCCGCCGTGTGGGAGCTCCGCGCGGCGGACGCGGACGCGACCCCGGCCTCGCTCTTCCGCGGCGGGATGCGCATCGGGCGCGACCACATCGCCTCGACCGTCTACACGATCGCGTTCGCGTACGCCGGCGCCGCGCTGCCCGTGCTGCTGCTGCTCGAGGTCTACCAGCTGCCGTGGGCCCTGACGATCGGCAGCGGGGAGTTCGCGCAGGAGATCGCGCGGACCCTGGTCGGCTCCATCGGCCTGGTGCTCGCCATCCCGCTGACGACGGCGATCGCCGCGGCCGTCGTCACGCGTCTGCCGCTGCGGCAGGTGCGCCGGGAGGGCTCGACGCACGCCCACGCCCACTGACCGCGACGTCGGTGACGACCGCGCCCGCCGTCACCACGAGCGCGGCGATCGCCGTGGTGAGGGGGATCGCCGCGACCAGACCGATCGACCCGACGAGGGTCCGGACGACCTCCTCCGCGATCTCCCCCGCCGTCAGCGTCCGCGTCAGCGGCTGGTCGTACAGGCTGATGAGGAGCATGATCGGCAGCGCCGCCCCGACGTACGCGAAGGCGATGGTGTAGACCGTCGAGGCGATGTGGTCCCGCCCGATGCGCATGCCCCGCCGGAACAGCTCCCACCGGCCCATCCCGGGCGCGATCGCCCGCAGCTCCCACACCGCGGACGCCTGGGTGATCGTCACGTCGTTGAGCACGCCGAGGCCGGCCAGGATGATCCCGCACAGCACGACGCCACGCATGTCCAGGTCCGGCGCGAGGCCCGGCAGCAGCAGCGCGTCCTCGCTCGTCAGGCCCGTGAGCGCCGCCGCGCGCGTCGACCACGAGGCGAGCACGGCGGTCAGGGCCACGCCGAGGACCGTGCCGAGCAGCGCCGTCGTCGTCCGCGCGTTGAGGCCGTGCGCGAGGTACAGCGTGGCGAACAGGGCGGCGGACGCGGTGACGAGCGCGACGAGGAGCGGTGGCTGACCGGCCAGGAGGGCAGGCAGGGTGAAGAGCGCGACGAGCCCGAGCGACACGACGAGGCCGACGATCGCGGCGACCCCGCGCCACCGCGCGACCAGCACGACGAGCGCGGCGTACGCGACGGCGAGCAGTCCGATGGGGGCGTCCCGGACGAGATCCACCCAGACGAGCGGGACCTCCTCGGACCGGATGGTCAGGAGCAGGACGCGGTCGCCCTCGCCGACGCCGGCCGCGAGCGCCTCCGGCGGCACCTGGGCGAGCGCGAAGCCGCTGCCCTCGACGTCCACCTCGAGCAGCCGCGCCTCCGGGAGCACCCGCAGGACGTCCGCCTGTACGTACGACGAACCCTCGGCCGCCGTGGGGATGCGGTCCGGCCGCTGGTCCGCCGACGGCCAGAGAGCGACGAGACCGACCAGGGTGAGCACGGCGACGGGCAGGACGCACAGCGCGAGGACCCACCGCACGCGCGAGCCCGCACGGGGGTTCTCGCCGCCGTGGGAGTGCCCGGTGACCGGGTGACCGGTCATCGCGTCACCGGCGGGCCGGTCGGCCGTGCGGCTCACGCCCCGACGAGCCCCGCGCCCAGGTAGGCGGTCACCTGGTCCAGGCTCACGCGCTCCTGGCTCATGGTGTCGCGCGACCGGATGGTGACGGCCTGGTCCTGCAGGCTGTCGAAGTCCACCGTGATGCAGTACGGCGTCCCGATCTCGTCCTGCCGGCGGTAGCGGCGGCCGATCGCGCCGGCGTCGTCGAACTCGACGTTCCACAGACGACGCAGCTCCGCGGCGAGGTCACGGGCGACCGGCGAGAGGTCCTCGTGCCGGGACAGCGGCAGCACGGCGGCCTTGACCGGCGCGAGGCGCGGGTCCAGCCGCAGGACCGTGCGCTTGTCGACGCCACCCTTGGTGTTGGGGGCCTCGTCCTCGGCGTACGCCTCGATGAGGAACGCCATGAGCGACCGCGTCAGACCGGCTGCCGGCTCGATGACGTAGGGCACCCAGCGCTCGTTCTTGGCCTGGTCGAAGTAGGACAGGTCCTGGCCCGAGTGCTCGCTGTGCGTCCGCAGGTCGAAGTCCGTGCGGTTCGCGACGCCCTCGAGCTCGCCCCACTCCGAGCCGCTGAAGCCGAAGCGGTACTCGATGTCGACCGTGCGCGTGGAGTAGTGCGAGAGCTTCTCCTGCGGGTGCTCGAAGAGCCGCAGGTTGTCGCGCGAGATGCCGAGGTCGACGTACCAGTCCGTGCGCGTGTCGATCCAGTACTGGTGCCACTCGGCGTCCGTCCCGGGCTCGACGAAGAACTCCATCTCCATCTGCTCGAACTCGCGCGTGCGGAAGATGAAGTTGCCGGGGGTGATTTCGTTCCGGAACGACTTGCCGATCTGGCCGATGCCGAACGGCGGCTTCTTGCGGGCCGTCGACATGACGTTCGCGAAGTTGACGAAGATGCCCTGGGCGGTCTCGGGCCGCAGGTAGTGCAGCCCGGACTCGTCCTCGACCGGGCCGAGATAGGTCTTGAGCATCATGTTGAAGTCGCGCGGCTCGGTCCACTGCCCGCGCGTGCCGCAGTTGGGGCACGGGATGTCGGCCAGGCCGTTCTCGACCGTGCGACCCTTCTTCTCCTCGTACTCCTCGATGAGCTGGTCCTCGCGGAAGCGCTTGTGGCAGCTCAGGCACTCGGTGAGCGGGTCGGTGAAGACGCCCACGTGGCCCGACGCGACCCAGACCTGGCGCGGCAGGATGACCGAGGAGTCGAGGCCGACGATGTCCTCACGGCCGGTCACCATCGCCTTCCACCACTGGCGCTTGATGTTCTCCTTGAGCTCCACCCCCAGCGACCCGTAGTCCCACGCGGACCGCGTCCCGCCGTAGATCTCGCCCGAGGGGAACACGAACCCGCGGCGCTTGGCGAGGTTGGTGACGGCATCGAGGCGGGACGGCGTGGCGGCCACGGAGAGCTCCTGGTGGTGTGCGGTCCGCGCGTGGCTCGCGCGGACGGGACGGGCGGCGAACGCCCCAGGCTAGCGCCCGGGGACCCGAGGCACCGCGCCCCCGCAGCCGTGCCGACCGACGAAGTTGACAATCATTTTCAGCACAGATGAGAATCAGTCTCATGCTGCTCCGCCGTACCGCTGCCCGTGGCCCCGCCCGCACCCGTGCCGTGATCGCACTCCCCGCGATGCTCGCCGCGGGGTTGACCCTGACCGCGTGCACCGCCGACGGCGGCGCAGCCGACGAGGGCACCGGCCAGGAGCAGGAGGCGGCCGCCGCGACGGAGCCCGTGCGGGTGCTCGCCTCGTTCTACCCGCTCGTCCACGCCGTCGAGCAGGTGGGCGGTGACCTGGTCGAGGTGGCCTCGTTGACACCGGCCGGCGCGGAGCCGCACGACCTCGAGGTCTCCCCCGCGCAGCTGCGGGAGATGGCCCAGGTCGACGCGGTCGTCTACCTGTCGGGCTTCCAGCCGGCCGTCGACGACGCGATCGCCGCCCGACAGCCGGAGAACGTGCTCGACGTGTTCGACGTCGCGGACCTGCAGCCGGCACCCGAGGAGCACGACCACGAGGGCGGGGCCGAGCCGCACGACGAGGCGGAGGAGGAGAGCCACACCGCCGACGACGGCCACGACGACCACGGCTCCCTCGACCCCCACTTCTGGCTCGACCCGACCCGGCTCGCGGCCGTCGGCGAGGAGATCGCCGCCGTCCTGTCCGAGGCGGCACCCGAGCATGCCGACGCCTTCGCCGCCAACGCCGAGGCGTTCACCGCCGACCTCACGGCGCTGGACGAGCAGCTCGCGGCCGGTCTCGCGCAGTGCGAGCGGGACGTCGTGATCACCGGCCACACCGCGTTCGGCTACCTCGCCGAGCGCTACGGGTTCACCGAGATCGGCGTCGCGGGCATCGACCCCGAGGCCGAGCCCTCGCCGGCCCGCCTCCGGGAGATCGCCGAGGAGGTCCGCGAGCACGGGGTGACCGCCGTCTACACCGAGAGCGCGGCCAGCCCCGCCGTCGCCGACACCCTCGCCGCGGACCTCGGCCTGGAGGTGCTCGTCCTGGACCCGGTGGAGACGTTGGCCGACCCCTCCACGGACTACCGTGGCGTCATGGAGTCGAACCTCGAGGCCCTGCGCACCGGGCTGGGGTGTGAGTGACGGACGTCCTGACGGCCACCGGCCTGCGCGTCACGCTCGGCGGCGCCACGATCCTGCACGACGTCGACCTCACCGTCACCGACGGTGAGGTCGTCGGTCTGCTCGGCGCGAACGGCTCCGGCAAGTCGACGTTGGTCCGGGCGCTCGTCGGGGCCGTCCCCCTCGAGCGGGGCGCGGTGCGGCTCTTCGGGGAGCCGCTGGGCCGGCGCACCCCGTGGCACCGCATCGGGTACGTCCCGCAGCGGGTGGCGGTGGGGTCCGGCGTGCCGGCCACCGCCGAGGAGGTCGTCGTCTCGGGGCTGCTGCACGGGCACCGGCTCCTGCCCCCGCGCCACGCGCGCCGGCGAGCCGCCGAGGCGCTGGGGCTCGTGGGGCTCGGCCACCTCGGCGGGCGCGCCTGCCAGGAGCTCTCCGGGGGCCAGCAGCAGCGCGTGCTCATCGCCCGTGCGCTCGTCCGCCGACCCGACCTGCTGCTCCTCGACGAGCCCGTCGCCGGCGTGGACCTGCCCAGCCAGGAGGCGTTCGCGCAGGCGCTGCGCGACCTCGCCGCCGCGGGGACGACGGTCGTCGTCGTGCTGCACGAGCTGGGTGCCCTGGCGCCGCTCGTGCGCCGCGCCGTCGTGCTGCGGCACGGCCGCGTGGTCCATGACGGCGCTCCCCCGGCGCCCGCCCCCGGCCACGCCGAGCCGAGCCACGACCACGTCCATCCCCACGGCGACAGCGACACGGCGCCGCCGGACGCGCTGGGCCTCTCGAGCACGGTGGGGTGGACGTCGTGACCGTCCGGGACGAGGTGCTGGGGATGCTCACGGACCCGTTCATGCAGCGGGCGCTCGTCGTGGCCGCGCTCGTCGGGCTGACCGCCCCGGTGATCGGCACGTACCTCGTGCAGCGCCGGCTCTCCCTCCTCGGCGACGGCATCGGCCACGTGGCCCTCACCGGGGTGGCGCTCGGCTGGCTCGCCGGCAACGCCCTCGAGCTCTCGCGCCAGGACGCCCTCGCGCTCCCCGGCGCGGTGGTCGCGGCGATCGTGGGCGCCGTGGCGATCGAGGTGGTGCGCGCCCGGGGCCGCACGAGCGGTGACGTCGCCCTGGCACTGCTGTTCTACGGCGGCATCGCCGGCGGCGTGCTCATCATCGGCCAGGCGGGGGGCACGAGCGCCAACCTCGTCGGGTACCTGTTCGGCTCGATCTCGACGGTCTCGACCGGGGACGTGTGGCTCACGGCCGCCCTGGCCGCGCTCGTGCTCGCTGTCGGGGTCGGCCTGCGGACCGCGCTCTTCGCGGTCTCGCAGGACGAGGAGTTCGCCCGCGCCGGTGGCCTGCCGGTGCGGACGCTGAACCTCCTCATCGCCGTCGTCGCCGCCCTCACCGTCACGGTGGCCATGCGCGTGGTCGGGCTGCTCCTCGTCAGTGCGCTCATGATCGTGCCCGTGGCCGTGGCCCAGCTCGTCTCCTCGTCGTTCCAGCGCACCATGGCCGTCGCCATGACGGTCGGCGTCGTGGTGACGGTCGCGGGGCTCAGCATCACCTACTGGGAGGACGCGGCTCCCGGGGCGATGATCGTCGTGCTGGCCATCGGCCTCTACGCCCTCACCGCCGCGTTCCGCCCGCTCCTGCGGCGGCGGCGACCGTCCCCCGTCCGCGACCCCCACCCCCAGCTCGACGACGACGTCCAGATCACCGCACCGAGGACCGCCTGATGCAGCGCATGACCCGGCAGCGCACCGCCGTCGCCGACGCCCTCACCACCGTCGAGGACTTCCGCAGCGCCCAGCAGCTGCACGAGCTGCTGCGGGACCAGGGGCACGGGATCGGCCTCGCGACCGTCTACCGGACCCTGCAGTCCCTCGCGGAGGCCGGTGACGTGGACGTGCTGCGCACGGCCGAGGGCGAGTCGGTCTACCGCCGCTGCGAGCGGCGCGAGCACCACCACCACCTCGTGTGCCGCACGTGCGGCGCCACCGTGGAGATCGACGGCCCGGCCGTCGAGGCGTGGGCGGACAGCATCGGTGCCGGCCACGGCTTCACGGACATCTCGCACACCATCGAGCTGTTCGGCACCTGCACCGCCTGCTCCGCCGCGGCGCGTCCGCCCGGCCGCGCGACGGACGACTGACGTGCCGAGCTGGCTGGAGAGCTGGCCGTTCCTCTGGCTGTACCTCTTCTTCGTGCTCGGGGCCGCGCTGCGCTCGCAGGCGCTGTACTGGCTCGGGCGCGGCGTGGCGGCCGGCGCCCTGCGGACCCGCTGGGCCGAGCGGCTCGACGGCCCGCGCACCCGGCGCGCCGTCCGTCTCATCGAGCGGTGGGGCATGCCGGTCGTGCCGCTGTCGTTCCTGACGGTGGGGCTGCAGTCCGCGGTGCACGGCGCGTCCGGCCTGCTGCGGCTGCACTGGCTCCGCTACACGCTGTGGTCCGTGCCCGGCTGGCTCGTGTGGGCACTGGTGTGGAGCGGGGGCGGCACGGTCGCGCTGTACGGCTCGGTGGCCCTGGCGGCGGAGTCGCCCTGGGCGCTCGCCGGCGTCGTCGTGGTCGTGGCCACGGTCGTGACCGTCCTGGTCCTGCGGCGCCGTCGGCGGCGGGAGCAGCGCGACGCCGTGCAGGACATGGCGGACCGGGCGCACGGCGCGACCCGCACGACCTGACCGGCGCACTCCTCGTCCCGACCGCGCAGGCGGGGCGTCGCGCCTGCCGGGGCGCGAGGCGTCGGGCGACTCAGCCGCGGGCGGAGACGCAGAAGTGGTTGCCCTCCGGGTCGGCGAGCACGACCCACGCGAAGTCCGGCATCTCGTGGCGGGCGACGACCTGGGCACCGGCGAGCTGCAGGCGCTCGACCTCGTCGTCCCGGTCCAGCGCCTCGAGGTCCAGGTGCAGGCGGTTCTTGCCGGGCGTGGGGTGCTCGACCCGCTGGAAACCCAGGTTCGGGCCCTTCGGGGTCGCCACGATGACGTACTCGCCGTCGTGGTCCGCGGCCACCCGGCCCTCGAGCCGGTCGGCCCACCACGCCGCCAGGGCGCGCGGGTCCTGGCAGTCGAACGTGACCATCCCGATCGTCAGCGCTGTCATGGTGCCGACGGTACCGCTCAGCCCTCCTGCACCGGCGTCCCGGCGCGGTCGACCGCGCCCCCGTAGCGCCGGTCCCGCCGGGCGTAGTCCTCGACCGCTCGCCACAGGTGCCGACGGTCCACGTCGGGCCAGTACTCGGGCAGGAAGACGAGCTCCGCGTAGGCCGCCTGCCAGATCATGAAGTTCGAGGTCCGCTGCTCCCCCGACGTGCGCAGGAACAGGTCGACGTCCGGAAGGTCGGGCTCGTCGAGGAACCGGGCGACGGTGCGCTCGTCCACCCGGTCGGGGTTGAGCCGGCCCGCGGCGGCCTCCCGGGCGATCGCCCGTGCGGCGTCCGCGACCTCGGCGCGCCCGCCGTAGTTGACGCACATCGTCAAGGTGCACCGGTCGTTGCCGCGCGTCAGCTCCTCCGCCGCCTGGAGCTCCTCGACCACCGAGCGCCACAGCCGCGGGTGACGCCCGGCCCACCGGACCCGCACCCCCCACGCGTGCATGGTGTCCCGCTGGCGGCGCAGGACGTCCCGGTTGAAGCCCATGAGGAAGCGGACCTCCTCCGGCGACCGCTTCCAGTTCTCCGTGGAGAAGGCGTACGCGGACACGTGCGTGACGCCGATCTCGATCGCGCCGGCGACGACGTCGAGGAGCGCCGCCTCCCCCGCCTCGTGACCCGCCGTCCGGGGCAGCCCCCGCTCGTTCGCCCAGCGCCCGTTGCCGTCCATGACGATGGCGACGTGCCGGGGCACGAGCTCCGCGGGGACCCGGGGCGGCCGCGCCCCGGACGGGTGGGGCGGCGGTGCGACGACGTCGGTGCGCCGTGCGCTGCCGCGTGCACCGGGGCTCACACGCGCTCCACCATGCGCAGCGAGCGCACCTGGCGCTCGAGGTGGAACTGCAGGAAGACCGCGACCAGTCCGCTCGCCTCGCTCCGGTGCCGCTCGGCGCTCGCGTCCGCGACCGGCCAGTCGCCGGTGAGCAGGGCAGCGAGCAGGGCGAACGTCTCCGGTGCGGGCGACGCGGCGCCGGGCGGTCGGCACGCGCCGCACACCGCCCCGCCCGACGCGACGGCGAAGGCGCTGTGCGGTCCGACGGCGCCGCACCGCGCGCAGTCCGTGAACGACGGCGCCCACCCCGCCACGGCCAGGGCGCGCAGGAGGTAGGCGTCCAGCACGAGCCCCGAGGCGTGCGCCCGCTCCGCGAGCGACCGCACCGCACCGACGAGGAGGAGGTACTGCTGCACCGACGGCTCCCGCTCCGCCTCGACGAGCCGCTCCGCCGTCTCGAGCATGGCCGTGCCGGCGGTGTACAGGGCGTAGTCCCCGCACACCGCCCGGCCGTACGGGCCCAGGGTCTCGACCTGCGTGACGATGTCGAGGTTGCGGCCCTGGTGCAGCTGGGCGTCGACCACCATGAACGGCTCGAGCCGCGAGCCGAACCGGGACGACGTGCGCCGCACGCCCTTCGCCACCGCGCGGACCTTGCCGTGGTGCCGGGTGAGGAGCGTGACGATGCGGTCCGCCTCGCCCAGCTTCTGGGCACGGATGACGATCGCCTCGTCCCGGTACAGGGTCACCGGACGATTCTCCCCCCGACCACCGACACCGGCGTGCAGGCGCGACCGGACGGCCGACGGCCGGCACCCGTCCGCGTGTTGTCGGCGGCGGCGGTCGCCGGGGCGGACGGCCCGCCGGACGTCCCTACCGGACCGCTCCGGCCGCGCGCTCCGCGCGGTTGACCGCGGAGATGATCGCCTTGAAGGACGCCGTCGTGATGGACGGGTCGATGCCGACGCCCCACAGCACCGTGTCCCCCACCAGGCACTCGACGTACGCCGCGGCCCGCGCGTCGCCGCCCGTCGCGAGCGCGTGCTCCGCGTAGTCCAGCACCTCCACGTGCTCCCCGAGCGTGGCCAGCGCACGGACGAACGCGTCGACCGGCCCGTTCCCCGACCCCTCGACCGTGACGAGCGCCCCGCGGTCGACGAGGTCCACCGCGAGGGTGTCGGCAGACCCCTCCCCGCTGGAGGTCCGGCTGCCGCGCAGCGCGAGGCGACCCCAGGGGGCGAGCTCGCTGCCCGGCTCGACCGGCAGGTACTCGTCGGTGAAGATCCGCCACAGGTCGTCCGCGGTGACCTCCGCGCCGTGGGCGTCGGTGTACTGCTGCACCACGCGGGAGAACTCGATCTGCAGGCGGCGCGGGAGGTCCAGGTTCCGCTCGCTCTTGAGCAGGTAGGCGACGCCGCCCTTGCCGGACTGGGAGTTGACGCGGATGACGGCCTCGTAGGACCGCCCGAGGTCCTTCGGGTCCACGGGCAGGTACGGCACCGCCCACTCCAGGTCGTCCACGGCGACGCCGCGGGCGGCGGCGCGGGCGGCCATGGCCTCGAAGCCCTTCTTGATCGCGTCCTGGTGCGAGCCGGAGAAGGCCGTGAACACGAGGTCGCCGGCGTACGGGTGCCGCTCCGGCACCGGCAGCTGGTTGCAGTGCTCCACCGTCCGGCGGACCCGGTCGATGTCGCTGAAGTCGATCTGCGGGTCGACGCCCTGGCTGGCGAGGTTCATGCCCAGGGTCACCAGGCACACGTTCCCGGTGCGTTCCCCGTTGCCGAACAGGCAGCCCTCGATGCGGTCGGCGCCGGCCATGTAGCCGAGCTCGGCGGCGGCGACCGCGGTGCCCCGGTCGTTGTGCGGGTGCAGCGACAGCACCACGTTCTCGCGGTACCGCAGGTGCCGGCTCATCCACTCGATCGAGTCGGCGTAGACGTTCGGCGTCGCCATCTCCACCGTCGCCGGCAGGTTGATGATGACCTTCTTCTCGGGCGTGGGCTCCAGGACGTCCAGCACCGCGTTGCACACGCGCACGGCGAACTCGAGCTCGGTGCCCGTGTAGGACTCCGGCGAGTACTCGTAGAAGACGTCGGTGCCGGGGACCATCTCCTCGTACTTCTTGCAGAGCCGCGCGCCGCTCGTGGCGATGTCGAGGATGCCGTCCTCGTCGGAGCGGAACACGACCTCGCGCTGGAGGACCGAGGTGGAGTTGTACAGGTGGACGATCGCCTGCTTCGCCCCGGCGATGGCCTCGTAGGTGCGCTCGATGAGGTGCTCGCGCGACTGCGTCAGGACCTGGATGACCACGTCGTCCGGGATCCGGTCCTCCTCGATGAGCATCCGGACGAAGTCGAAGTCCGTCTGGGACGCCGAGGGGAAGCCGACCTCGATCTCCTTGTAGCCCATCTCGACGAGGAGCTCGAACATCGCCAGCTTCCGCTGCGCGTCCATCGGCTCGATGAGGGCCTGGTTCCCGTCGCGCAGGTCGACCGCGCACCACCGGGGGGCCTTCTCGATGCGACGCGACGGCCACGTGCGGTCGGGCAGCTCGACGCGGAGCTGCTCGTGGAACGGGCGGTACCGGTGGACCGGGAGGGGCGACGGCTGCTGGGCGGTGCGCTCCTCGTACGAGGCCGTGCTGCGCGCGACGAGGTCGCGCTGCCCGCCGGTCGGGTCGGCCGCGACGGCTGCGTGCGGCCCGGAGCCCGGCACAGGGCTCGTGGCGGGGTTGGTGTCAGGGTTCGTGCTGCTCATGGGAGGTCCTCCGCTGGGGCTGTGGCGCTGTGGGAGACCGGCACGACGACCACCGCGGCGAGGGACCGGTCGTGTCAGACCTCACCGCGGCGACGAAGGAGGAGCTCCCGTCGGAGGATGTGCACGCCGTCACTGTACCGCGGGGCGCGGAGCGGGCCGGACGTGCCGCCGTCAGGGGGCGCAGGGCTCGTAGGACTCCTCGCGCGTCCCGCCGCAGGTCATCGCGAACCTCTCGTACTCGGTGCCGATCCCCGAGACGGAGTACAGCTCGTCGCACGCGGCCGCCTCGCCGCCGCCGCAGGCGTCCCAGAGCGCGTCCAGCCCGGGGTCGTCGCCGTACGTCCCCGCGTCGTCGGACGACCCGGGCAGGGAGCCGCCGAGCTCGACGGAGCACAGGCTGGTGCCGTCCGTCCGCCCGCCGCAGGTCTCGCCGAACCGCTCGTACTCGGTCCCGCCGCCCGACTCGAAGTAGAGGTCGTCGCACGCGTCCCAGTCCTCGGCCGCGCAGGCGTCCCAGAGCGCGTCCAGCGCCGGGTCGTCGCCGTACGTCTCGCCGCCGAGGTCCCACACCGCACCCGGACGGTCGACGGCGGGGTCCGTCACGTCGACGGCGGCGCGGAACGCGCTCAGGCCCACCAGCACCACCCCCACCGCTCCGACCAGCACGAGACCGACCACCCCGAGCACCACCCACAGCACGGTGCGCGAGGAGCGGGCCGGCACCGGCGCGGGGCTCCAGGGCCCACCGGGCGGTCCGGCGTACTGCGCCGGCGGTTCGGCGTACTGCGCCGGCGGTTCGGCGTACTGCGCCGGCGGGCCGCCGTACTGCGCGCCCTGACCGCCGTACAGCGTGCCCTGGCCGCCGTACGGCGCAGCCTGGCCGGCGAACGGGCCGCCGTCGTGCGTGGCGGCACCGCCGACCTGGGCCGTCGACACCGCCCACGGCGCAGGCTCGTCGTCCTCCACCCCGTCGGGAACCGCCCCGGCGCGCCGGCGCAGCGCGGTGTCGACCGCGGGCTCGCCGAGCGAGGCGAGCCACTGCAGGAGGCCCGGGTAGGCCGCGGGGTTGAGGGCGACGACGGGGCGCAGGTCCTCGCGCAGGGCAGCGATGTCGGCGAGGGTCTGCTGCGGCGTGGAGGGGTCCGCCGCCTGCAGACGCGTGTACTCCTCGGGTGCGGTCACGTCCGGCTCCTCCGCACCCGCGGGTGCTCTGGTCCACTCGTCACGCGCCCCGCGGGGCGGCGAGGCCCCCGTCCAGGTGCCGCGCGCACAGTACCGAGGCGCGCGGCCCCGCGGGGCGGGTCGCCCCCAGGTTCACCAGAACGGCGGGAACACGCCCCAGTAGGCGAGCAGGAGCAGCAGCATCACCGAGCCCCCCACCGCCGAGGACAGCGTCGCCTCGCCGGCCGCGGACAGGGCCGCCGGGACGCCGCCCCGCCGTCGGCCGTCGAGGATCCGGTACACGAGCACGACCCCGGCGACGACGGTGGCGATGCCGGCCAGGCGGAGCGTCAGCCACCCGCCCTGGACCACGAGCGGGTTGGTCCGGTAGTTCTGCGCGAGGTTCGCCACCACCAGCAGGTACACGACGAGGAGGACGAGCGTCACGGCGGAGCCGGCCGCCATGACCGTCAGCGGTGCGCGCACCCCGGGTGCGAGGACCGGGGCGCGTCGACGGCGTACGCGGCGCACCACCCACAGGGCGGGCCCCACCAGCAACGCCCCGAAGGCCGCGACGATCCCCGCCACGAGGAGGTCGCCCTCCGCGTACCACCGGGGCCGCTCCACCGGCGCCGCGACGAAGCGCTGGTACGGCTCCGCGCCCGCGATCCGTGGCGGTGCGTCGGCCGTCGCAGGGAGACCCAGCACCCACGTCGCCAGGTCCCGCGTGAACTCCGGCAGCAGCCGGCGGTCCACCTTGATGCCGTGGTCGGCGCCCTCGTAGTAGCGGACCGTCCAGTCGTCGTTGCCCGCCACCTCCAGGTCGTCGAGCACCTGCAGCGCGCCCTGCACGGTCGGCATCGCCGCGTCCCCGGTCCCGTACACGACGAGCACGGGTTGCCGCAGTCGCTGCTGGAAGGGCTGGACGTCGAAGTCGGCGTACCCGAAGCCGCCGCCGGGGAAGTCCATGCCGACCATCCGCGGGACGGCACGGAGCAGCTCCACGGGCACGCCGGTCGCCCGCAGGTAGGAGTCGACGGCGAAGGCCGCCTGCTGTCGTGGCGGGACGACGGGCGCCGCGACCAGCGTCACGAACGCCACCGAGGGGTTGTCCGCGGCCATCACGGGGACGATCCACGCACCCTCGCTCTCGCCGTACACGCCGACGCGCCCGGGGTCCACGCCCGGCAGCTCCCGCAGGAGCTCGACGCTCTTGAGGTAGTCGTTCGCCATCGCGACGTAGCTGCGCTCACGGGTGGAGTACGTGTCGAGCCGCTTGTTCGGGACCATCGTGACGATGCCGGCGCTGGCCAGGGCCTCCGCCTGCGCGACGAACGCCTGGTCGAACTGCCCGGTGCCGGCCCCGTGGACGAAGACGAGACCCGGGCGGTCACCGCCCGCGCCGAGGGGCTCGCGGACCATCGCCTCCACGTCCGCCCCGGCGAGCTCGACGGTGACGACGGAGGTCGCGACCTCGTAGGTCCCGACGGGGTCCGACGGCGGGACGCCACCGATGCGGGTGTCCGGCGTCTCGACGTCGATGGTCCGGGTCAGCGGCACGGGGTCCCAGTCGGGCCCGGAGACCTGCCCCAGGAGCGCCAGGACCACCACGGCCGCGGCGCTGCTCAGGGCGATCCGGTACCGCACCCGGGGAGTCTAGCCACGCGTCGTCGTCCCCCGGCCGGGACCCGCCGCCACGCCGGCGAGGCGAGCTCGACGACCGGGCCAACGGCGCCCGCCCGGCTCAGAAGCCCAGCCGACGCAGCTGCTTGGGGTCGCGCTGCCAGTCCTTCGCGACCTTCACGTGCAGGTCCAGGTACACCTTGGCCCCGAGGAGCGCCTCGATCCCGCGGCGGGCGGTCGTCCCGACGTCGCGCAGCCGGGAGCCGCCCTTGCCGATGATGATCGCCTTCTGGCTGTCCCGTTCGACGAACAGCTGCACCCGCACGTCCAGCATCGGCGGCCGCCCGTCGCTGCCGTCGCGGCCCTCGCGCGGGAGGATCTCGTCGACGACGACGGCGAGCGAGTGCGGCAGCTCATCGCGGACGCCCTCGAGCGCCGCCTCGCGCACCAGCTCCGCCACCATGACGGCCTCCGGCTCGTCCGTCAGCTCGCCGTCGGGGTACAGCGCCGGCCCGGGCGGCAGGTGCCCGATGAGGATGTCCAGGAGGGTGTCCACCTGGTACCCGTCCACCGCGCTCACCGGCACGACGTCGGCCCAGTCACCCAGCTCGGCGACCGCCAGGAGGTGCTCCGCGAGCCTCCCCTTGCTCACCGTGTCCGCCTTGGTGGCGACGGCGACCACGGGCGTCGCCCGTCCGGCACCGCCGAGCGCGGTGAGCTGCTGGGCGATGAACCGGTCACCGGGGCCGACCCGCTGGTCGGACGGGAGGCAGAAGACGACGACGTCGACCTCGGTGAGCGTGTCGCGGACGAGGTCGTTGAGCCGCTCGCCGAGGAGCGTCCGCGGACGGTGCAGGCCGGGGGTGTCCACCAGGACGATCTGCGCGTCGGGGCGGTGCACGATGCCGCGGATGACGTGGCGCGTCGTCTGGGGACGGCCGGAGGTGATCGCGACCTTCTGCCCGACGATCGCGTTGGTGAGGGTCGACTTGCCGGCGTTGGGCCGACCGACGATGCACGCGAACCCGGAGCGGAACGCCCCGCCCGCGGGGCCGCTCGTCGGGGTGTCGGGACCGGTGGGTCCGCTGGTCATCGTCGTTCTCCCTGGTCCGTGGTGGCTCGGTCGTCGTCGTCCTGCGCGCGGCGGACGAGGAGCGTCGCGACCTGGCGCCGTCGTCCCTGGACCCGCTCCGCGGTGATCACCAGCCCCGAGACCGCAGCGCTGGAGTCCGCCAGCGGCACCTTGCCGAGGGCCTTGGCCAGCAGGCCGCCGGCCGTGTCGACCTCGTCGTCGGTGAGCTCGAGGTCGAACAGCTCCCCCAGCTCGTCCACCGGCAGGCGTGACGGGACACGGTACGTGCCGCCGCCCAGGTCCTCCACCTCCGGGCCCGACCGGTCGTGCTCGTCGGTGAGCTCGCCGACGATCTCCTCCAGGGCGTCCTCGATGGTCACGAGCCCGGCGACGCCGCCGTACTCGTCGACCACCATCGCGATGTGCGAGGAGGCGCTCTGCATCTCCCGCAGGAGGTCGTCCACCGCCTTCGACTCCGGCACGAACACCGGCGGCCGGACGAGGGGCTCGACCGGCTCGTCGTCCACGTCGCGTCCCGTCATGTGCCGGTGCCGGAGGAGGTCCTTGAGGTACAGGATCCCCACGAGGTCGTCGACGGACTCGCCGACGACCGGCACCCGCGAGTAGCCGGAGCGCAGGAACAGGGACAGCGCCTTGCGCACCGTCGTCCCCGAGGGCAGCACGATCATCTCGGTGCGGGGCACCATGACGGACCGGACCCGGGTGTCGCCGAGCTCCAGCACCGAGCGGACCAGCGCGCGGTCCTCCTCCTCGATGCTCTGCGACTCGTCGAAGCGGTCCACCATGTCCCGCAGCTCCTCCGCGGAGCGGTCCGGCACCGGGGAGGCGCCGAGAGCCAGCCGCCGCACCGGCCGGGTCAGGCTGCGGGCCGCCAGGAGGGGGCCTGCCGCGACGCGCACCGCGCCGCGCGGGTGCCGTCGGGCGATCGAGCGTGGCAGGTACCGCACCACGAGGAGCCCGAGGACGACGGCGGCGCCGGCGGCCACGAGCAGCGTCGGCCACCACGCCAGTCCCGACCACGCGAGCGCGAGGGTCAGGGCGACCACCGCCACGGCCTCCAGGCCGACGCGGGACCATGCGGCCGCGGCGACCGCGCCGTGCGCGTCGGCCAGGATCCGGTTGACGCGTCGCCCGTGGCGGGACTCGACGACGGCGAGCTCCGCCATGCCCGACCGGCCCAGGCGTGGAACGGCCGCCTCGCCCGCGCTGAGCAGGACCGCCGGCACGAGCGCCGCGACCGCGAGCACGGCCAGGAGCGCGGGGACCGCGTCCGTCGGGCCGGTCATCTCCCGGCGAGGAAGGTGAGGAGCAGCCGGCGCTGCAGCGCGAACATCTCCTTCTCCTCCTCGGGCTCCGCGTGGTCGTACCCCAGCAGGTGCAGGATCCCGTGCGTGGTGAGGAGCAGGAGCTCCTCCTCGGTCGAGTGGCCGGCCTCGCGCGCCTGCCGGGCGGCGACCTCGGGGCACAGCACGACGTCGCCGAGGAGCCCGGCGGGCGTGGGGTCGCCCTCCACGCCCGGGCGGAGCTCGTCCATGGGGAACGACAGGACGTCCGTCGGCCCCGGCTCGTCCATGTACTGCACGTGGAGGTCCGTCATGACGTCGGTGTCGACCAGCAGGATCGACAGCTCCGCCTGGGGGTGGACGTGCATGGCGTCGAGGACGTGACGACCCAGCGCGGCGAACTCCGCCTCGTCGACGACGTGCCCGGACTCGTTGTTGACCTCGACGCTCACTCCGCATCCTCCTGAGCCACCGGGGGCCGCACGGTCGGCGGGGGCTGCACCGTCGTCGGGGGCACGGCGTCGTCGTCCGCCGCGCCCGCCTGCGCCGGAGCCGGCCGGGACGCCCGCCGCGTGCGGTCGCCCCGCTGCGGCCGGTCGCCCCGGGTCGGCCGCATGGCGCGGGGGCCGTCCCGTCGCCCGTCGCCGTCCGCGCGGACGAGCGTGTCCCACCGCGCGTACGCGTCGATGATCTCGCCGACGAGGCGGTGCCGGACGACGTCCTCGGACGTGAGGCGGCAGAACGCCACGTCGTCGACGCCACCGAGGATGTCCTCGACGACGCGCAGCCCGGAGGTCGTCCCCCCCGGCAGGTCGACCTGGGTGACGTCGCCCGTGACCACGACCCTGGAACCGAAGCCGAGGCGGGTGAGGAACATCTTCATCTGCTCGGTCGAGGTGTTCTGCGCCTCGTCGAGGATGATGAAGGCGTCGTTGAGGGTCCTGCCGCGCATGTAGGCCAGCGGTGCGACCTCCACGGTCCCGGAGTCCATGAGCCGCGGGATCGAGTCCGGGTCGACCATGTCGTGCAGCGCGTCGTACAGGGGTCGCAGGTAGGGGTCGATCTTCTCGCTCAGCGAGCCGGGCAGGAACCCGAGCCGCTCCCCCGCCTCGACGGCCGGCCGCGTGAGGACGATGCGGTTGACCTGCTTGGCCTGGAGCGCCTGCACCGCCTTCGCCATCGCGAGGTAGGTCTTGCCCGTCCCTGCCGGACCGATCCCGAACGTGACCGTGTTGCGGTCGATGGCGTCGACGTACGTCTTCTGACCGACCGTCTTGGGCCGGATGGTCCGGCCGCGGCTGGACAGGATGTTCTGCGTGAGGACCTCGGCCGGCCGGCTCGCCGTGGCGGCGGTGAGCATCTGCACCGACCTGCCGACGACGTCCGCGTCGAGGACGGTGCCGCTCGCCGCGACCTCGAGCAGCTCGTCGAGGAGGCGGGAGACCAGGGCGACGTCCGCCGGCGGGCCCAGAAGCGTGATCTGGTCCCCGCGGGCGTGGATGCCCACCGCGGGGAAGCCGCGCTCGACCGCGCGCAGGACCTCGTCCCCGGGACCGAGGAGGGCGACGACGGGCAGATGGGCCGGGACGACGATCCGGTGCTCGACGTCCGTGGAGGCGCGGGCACGCCGCGCGGGTGTCTCGGTCATGGGTCCGGCCGTGCGGCCTGCGGTCTCCTGTCGCCTGCCCGAGGTCGCTCCCCGTGGCACCGTGCCGCGCCGCCCCTGCGACGGCGCGCCCTCATCGTACCGACGCGCAGCCCGGCCGCCCGGCACCCGTCCTCCGCGTCCTCCCGGCGTCCCCCGCGACGCCTCGTCAGGCGGGCGACCAGCCCAGGCGGGTGCCGCCGATGACGTGCCCGTGCACGTGGAAGACGGACTGACCCGCCTCGGCGCCGGTGTTGAAGACGAGCCGGAACTGGCCCTGGCACTCCTGCGCGGCCACCTCGTCCCCGAGGAGCACGACGGCGGCGAGCAGCGCGGGGTCGGCCGCCGCGAGCTGGGCGACGTCGGCGTGGTGGTCGCGGGGCACGACGAGGACGTGCACCGGCGCACGGGGGTCCAGGTCGCGGAAGGCCACGGCCGCCTCGTTCTCCGCGACGACGGTGGCCGGCAGCTCGCCCGCGACGACGCGGCAGAACACGCAGTCCGGTGCGGTCAGCCGCGGGCGGCGGTGGTCGTCGGCGGAGGGCGTCGTCGGCGTCATGACCCGAGGCTAGGCGCCCGGGCGACCGGGCGCCCGGGCGGTCAGCCCCAGCGCCCCAGTCGCTGCGCGAGCAGCGCGAGCGCGACCGGGCCGGCCGTGGAGGTGCGCAGGACGTGCGGGCCGAGCCGGGCCACCGAAGCCCCGGCGGCGGTCAGCGCCGCCAGCTCCTCCTCCGCGATCCCGCCCTCCGGCCCGACCACCACGAGGACCTCGGCCGGCGCGCCGCCGTCGGCAGCGGGCAGGGGGACGGCGCCGAGCGGTGCGGTCGCCGACTCGTGCAGCACGACCGTCGTCCCGCCCTGCGCCGCGACGGCAGCCGCCCGGGCCGCGAGCGCGCGGGTGTCGACGGGCTCGGCGACGTCCGGCACCCACGCGCGCCGGGACTGCTTGGTCGCCTGCCGCACCGTCGCCACCCACTTGGCGCGGCTCTTCGCGGCGCGCTCGCCCCGCCAGACGACGACGGACCGCCGCGCCTGCCACGGGACCACCTCGTCGACGCCGACCTCGGTGGCGGACTCGACGGCGAGCTCGTCGCGGTCCCCCTTGGCCAGCGCCTGCGCGAGGACGAGCCGGACCGGCGGAGCCGCCTCGTCGGCCCGTCCGAGGACGGCCAGGACCAGGCGGCCGGCGTCCACCTCGGCGATCTCGCACACCGCGCGGACACCCCGGCCGTCGACGACGTCGACCCGCTCCCCCGCGCGGCGACGCTGCACCACCCCCGCGTGCCGGCCCTCCGCCCCCTCGAGGACGTAGGTCGACCCGGGTCCCAGGTCGTCCAGGAGGCCGGGCCCGGTGAGGAAGACCGGCGCGCTCACCGACCGGCGAGCTTGTCGCGCAGCTTGGAGAAGACGCCGGAGCCCGCCGCCGCCAGCCGCGAGGCCGGGCGCTCCTCGCCGCGCAGGGCCGCCAGCCGGCGCAGGAGCTCGGTCTGCTCCTCGTCCAGCTGGGTCGGCACCTGGACGTCGACGTGGACGTGCAGGTCCCCGCGGCCGCCGGTGTGCAGCCGGCCGACACCGAGCCCCCTCTCGAGGACGACCTGCCCGGGCTGCGTGCCCGGCCGGATGTCGATCTCGCGCGGCCCGTCGAGCGTCTCGAGCTCCAGGACGGTGCCGAGGGCCGCGGCGGTCATCGGGACGGGGAGCGTGCAGTGCAGGTCGTCGCCGCGGCGCACGAAGGTCTCGTGCGGCCGCTCCCGGATCTCGAGGTACACGTCACCCGCGGGCCCACCGCCCGGGCCGACCTCGCCCTGTCCAGTCAGCTTAATGCGTGTCCCCGTGTCGACGCCGGCCGGGATGTCGACGGGGATCGTCCGCCGGCTCCGGACCCGACCGTCACCGGAGCACTCGGGGCACGGGTCGGGGATGACCGTCCCGAACCCCTGGCAGGCGGCGCAGGGGCTGGAGGTCATGACGCGCCCCAGGAAGGACTGGGCGACGCGCTGCACGACGCCGCGGCCGCCGCACACGTCGCACGTCCGCGGCGAGGTGCCGGGGCGGCAGCAGCTGCCCTGGCAGGTGGGGCACAGCACCGCGGTGTCCACCTGGACGTCGCGGTGGGCCCCGAAGGTCGCGTCCGCCAGGTCGATGTCGACGCGCACGAGGGCGTCCTGGCCGCGCCGTGCGCGGGGGACGGGCCCTCGCTGCCCCGCGGACGGACCCGCCCCGAAGAAGTTCTCGAAGATGTCCTGGAAGCCGAACCCCGCACCGCCGAAGCCGCCGCCGCCGCCGGGCGCCGTCGGGTCCACGCCGCGGTCGTACATCTCCCGCTTCTCCGGGTTCGACAGCACCTCGTAGGCACGCGAGACGTCCTTGAAGCGGTCCTCCGCGCCCTCGCCCTGCGCGACGTCGGGGTGCAGCTCGCGCGCGAGGCGCCGGTAGGCCTTCTTGATCTGGTCGGGCGTGGCGTCTCGGCCGACACCCAGGACGTCGTAGTAGTTCGTGCTCACGGGCTCGCTCTCTGCTCGGGTGGCCGGTCAGCCGGCGAGGATGCGGGACAGGTACCGTGCGACGGCGCGCACGTGGGCGATGGTGGCGGCGTAGTCCATGCGGGTCGGGCCCAGGGAGCCGATGCGCGCGAGCGCCTCGCCGTCGCCGCCGTACCCGGTCGCGACGATCGAGGTCTCGGTGAGCCCCTCCACCGTGTTCTCGTGGCCGATGCGCACCGCGACGCCCGCGGAGTCGTCGGCCATCTCGGTCAGCAGGCGCAGGAGCACGACCTGCTCCTCCAGCGCCTCCAGGACCGGACGGATCGTGCCGGGGAAGTCGGTGCCGCTGCGCGCCAGGTGCGCGGCGCCCGCCATGACGATGCGCTCCTCGGTCGCCTCGGCCAGCGTGTCCTCGACGACGCGGATCACCCGCCGCACGAGGGGACGGTCGGCCTCGGGGAAGGCGAGCGTCATCTGCTCCAGCGGCTCCGGGAGGTCCACGAGGCGCCGGCCCGCGACGGCGGCGTTGAGCCGCGCGCGGAGCTCCGGCACCACGAGCTCGGGCACCCGGGCGTCGAGGTCCAGGGTCCGCTGCTCCACACGGCCGTTGTCCGTGATGATGACGACGAGGAGGCGGTGATCGCCGACGGGCACCAGCTCCAGGTGGCGCAGGGCCGACCGGCGCAGGGAGGGGTACTGCACGACGGCGACCTGCTGGGTCAGCTGCGCGAGCAGCCGGACGGACCGGTCCACGACGTCGTCGAGGTCGACGGCGTCCTCGAGGAAGTGCTGGATCGCCCGCCGCTCCGGCGACGACAGGGGCTTGATGGCGGAGAGCCGGTCCACGAACAGGCGGTAGCCCTTGTCGGTGGGCACGCGCCCGGCGGACGTGTGGGGCTGGGCGATGAAGCCCGCCTCCTCCAGCGCGGCCATGTCGTTGCGCACCGTCGCCGGCGACACGCCGAGGCGGTGCCGCTCCACGAGCGTGCGTGAGCCGACCGGCTCCCGCGTCTGCACGTAGTCCTCGACGATGGCACGCAGCACCTCGAGGCGGCGTTCGTCGCTCATGGCACCTCCGTCCGTCGAGGACCTCCCGGTCCGGCGAGCGCGCCGCCTGGCACTCAGGCGGCGCGAGTGCCAATCGTACGACGCGGACCTCCTGGGCGTCCTCCGTGGCAGTCTGGTGCCCCGCGCGCTGCCGACCCGGCACGCGGCCGACCGCCACGAGGGGACCACCGGCGACCATGAGCGAGCGCTACGGACGCGACGTCCTGGCCGGCCCGTCCTCGCCGGCCGGACCGGTCTCCACCCCGACGCCGGCCGAGCGGGGCCTCGTCGTGGAGGAGGTCGGCACCGGCTGGGTCGGCGCGGTGGTCCGGACGGAGAAGTCCGGCGGCATGCACGTCGTCGTCCTGGAGGACCGCCGCGGCCGCACGCGGACGTTCCCCCTCGGGCCGGGCTTCTGGGTCGACGGGCGGCCGGTCGAGCTGGTCGCACCCGCCGGTCGACCTGCGCCGACCCCGCCGACCCGCACCGCGTCCGGCTCCGTGGCGGTGCACGGGGCTCGTGCCCGGGTGGCCCGGGGCAGCCGCATCTGGGTCGAGGGCAAGCACGACGCCGAGCTGGTGGAGAAGGTGTGGGGCGACGACCTGCGCCTCGAGGGCGTCGTGGTGGAGATGCTCGACGGCGTGGACGACCTCGCCGCGGCGGTCCGGGACTTCGCCCCGGGCGACGGGCGCCGCCTGGGTGTCCTCGTGGACCACCTCGTCCCCGGGTCCAAGGAGAGCCGGATCGCCGACGACGCCCTGCGGGCCGCGCCGCGCGGGACCGTCATGGTGCTCGGCCACCCGTACGTGGACGTCTGGCAGGCGGTCCGGCCGGAGCGCATCGGGCTCGAGGCGTGGCCGCGCGTCGAGCGGGGGACGGAGTGGAAGCGCGGCATCCTCGCGCACCTCGGCTGGCCCGCGGCGGACCAGGCGGACGTCGCCCGCGCGTGGCAGCGCATCCTCGGGACGGTGCGCGACTACCGCGACCTCGAGCCGTCCCTCCTGGGCCGCGTCGAGGAGCTCATCGACTTCGTGACCGCCTGAGGCGCCGGACCGCGACAGGTGCCGCACGACACGCGCGCGGCACCTGCCCGAAGCGCTGCCTCGACCCGACCGCCTTCGCTAGATTCGGGAGCCGGGGGCACCCGACGTGCCCGTCCCACCCTGCTGAGAGCCGGTGAGCGAGATGAGCACGAACCCGTCCGAGGAGCAGCCGCCCACGGGCGGCGGCACCCCGCCACCCCCGCCGTCCGGTGCGACCGGTGCGACCGGTGCCCCGCCACCGCACGACGGCCACGGCGCACCGCCTCCGGGCCCGCCTCCCGGGGGCTACGGTGCCCCGCCCGAGGGTCCGCCCCCCGGGGGCTACGGCCAGCCCGGCTACGGCCAGCCCGGCTACGGCCAGCCGTCCGGGGGCTACCCGCCGCCGGGCGGCTACCCGCCGCCCGGGGGGTACGGCCCCCCGCCCGCCGCCCCGTACGCGGGCGGGGGCTATGCGACGCAGCCTCCGCTGAGCGACGCCGACCAGCGGATGTGGGCCACCATCGGCCACATCCTGCCGATCGTGGGCCTGTCCTTCCTCGTCCCGCTGATCATCTGGTTGGTCTTCAAGGGGCGCGGCCCCTTCCTGGAGGACCAGGCCAAGGAGGCGCTCAACTTCCAGATCACGGTGGTGATCGTCTCGATCGGCATCTCGATCGTCGGGGCGCTCACCCTCGGCCTCGGCTTCATCCTCTACCTGGGTCTGATCCTGGCCCTCGTCTGGATGATCATGGCTGCGATGGCCACCAACCGGGGAGAGCTCTACCGCTACCCGGTGAACATCCGCATCATCAAGTGACCCGTCGCTGCTGGTCGACGTGACTCCGTGGGGCCCGTCCCGCTGACGGGCCCCACGGTCGCGCCGGCACCGGCGATCAGTCGGTGAGGTCCCGCACGACCGCGTCGGCCAGGAGCCGGCCGCGCCGGGTGAGCAGCGCCCGGCCGCCGACGGCAGCCCGGCCGTCCAGGAGGCCGTCGGCGACCAGGCCCGCGACGCCCCGGCGTCCGGTCGCGCCGAGCACGTCCACGGGCAGGCCGTCGGCGAGCCGGACGCCGAGGAGCACCCGCTCCAGAGCCACCTCGTCGTGGTCCAGCACCTCGCGGCCGGCGGCCGGGGTCACGCCCCGCGTGAGCCGGTCGGCGTAGGCACGCGGGTGCTTGACGTTCCACCACCGCACGGCGCGGTCCTCGGCGCCGACGTGCGAGTGCGCGCCCGGGCCGAAGCCCCACCAGTCGCTGCCACGCCAGTACGCGAGGTTGTGCCGGCACGCGGTCGCGTCGGTCCGCGACCAGTTGCTCACCTCGTACCACGTGAGGCCCGCCGCGGAGAGCAGGTCGTCGGCGAGCTCGTACTTCGCCGCCTGGTCGTCGCCGTCGGGCATCGCGAGGAGGCCCCGGCGGACCTGCACCGCCATCTTCGTCCCGGGCTCCACCACGAGCGCGTACGCCGAGACGTGATCGACGCCGCACGCCACCGCCGCCTCGACCGACGCACGCCAGTCGTCGAGCGACTCCCCCGGCGTCCCGTAGATGAGGTCCAGCGACACGTCCAGACCGGCGTCGCGGGCCCACGCGACGGCCTGCGGCACGCGAGCCGGGTCGTGGGTGCGCTCCAGCGTCGCCAGGACGTGCGGCACGGCGGACTGCATGCCGAAGGAGACCCGGGTGAAGCCGCCGTCGGCGAGGTCGCGGAGCGACTGTGGGGTCACCGAGTCGGGGTTCGCCTCGGTCGTCACCTCAGCAGCCGGCTCGAGCCCCCACGTCGAACGGACCTCGCGCAGGAAGCGGACGAGGTCGTCGGCCGGCAGCACGGTCGGCGTCCCGCCGCCCACGAACACCGTGGAGACCTCCCGGGCGCGGCCGGCGTCGGTGAGCACGCGGTCGGCCAGCCGCAGCTCGGCGAGCGCCGTCTCGACGTACGCCGCCTGGCTCGCCCCGCCGCCGAGCTCGGCGGCGGTGTAGGTGTTGAAGTCGCAGTACCCGCACCGCACCGTGCAGAACGGCACGTGCAGGTACACGCCGAGGCCGGGGGCGCCCGGTGCGGTCGCCGCGACCCAGCCGGGCAGCGCGCCGTCGTCGGGGACGGGCTCGCCGTCGGGCAGCGCGGGGGTCACGCCGCCACCGTCACTTCTTCGCCTTCTCCTTGCCGTCCTTGTTGCTCGCGGCCTCCGAGGACAGCGCGGCGATGAAGGCCTCCTGCGGCACGTCGACCCGGCCGATCGTCTTCATGCGCTTCTTGCCCTCCTTCTGCTTCTCCAGCAGCTTGCGCTTGCGGCTGATGTCGCCGCCGTAGCACTTGGCCAGCACGTCCTTGCGGATGGCGCGGATGGTCTCGCGCGCGATGACACGCGAGCCGACGGCGGCCTGGATGGGCACCTCGAACTGCTGCCGCGGGATGAGCTCCCGCAGCTTCCCGGCCATCATCACGCCGTACGCGTACGACTTGTCCTTGTGCACGACGGCGCTGAAGGCGTCGACCTGCTCGCCCTGCAGCAGGATGTCCACCTTGACCAGGTCCGCGACCTGCTCCCCCGCCTGCTCGTAGTCGAGCGAGGCGTACCCGCGCGTGCGCGACTTCAGCTGGTCGAAGAAGTCGAACACGATCTCGGCCAGCGGGAGCATGTAGCGCATCTCGACACGTTCGGCGGACAGGTAGTCCATGCCCTGCAGGTCGCCGCGGCGCTGCTGGCAGAGTTCCATGATCGTGCCGATGAACTCGCTGGGCGCGAGGATGGTCGCCTTGACGACGGGCTCGCGGACCTCCTTGATCTTCCCCCCGGGGAACTCCGACGGGTTCGTCACGGTGATGACCGTGCGGTCCTCCATCGTGACGTCGTAGACGACGTTCGGCGCCGTCGAGATGAGGTCGAGGTCGAACTCGCGCTCGAGCCGCTCGCGGACGATCTCGAGGTGCAGGAGCCCGAGGAACCCGATGCGGAAGCCGAACCCCAGCGCGACCGACGTCTCCGGCTCGTAGACGAGCGCGGCGTCGTTGAGCTTGAGCCTGTCCAGCGCGTCGCGGAGCACCGGGTAGTCCGACCCGTCGATCGGGTAGAGCCCCGAGAACACCATCGGCTTGGGGTCGCGGTAGCCGCCGAGCGCCGACGAGGCCGGCTTGCCCGCGTTGGTCACCGTGTCGCCGACCTTGGACTGCCGCACGTCCTTGACCCCGGTGATGAGGTAGCCGACCTCGCCGACGCCGAGGCCGTCCGTCGGGATCGACTCGGGCGAGATGACGCCGATCTCGAGGAGCTCGTGCGTCGCCCGCGTCGACATCATCACGATGCGCTCGCGCGGCGAGAGGTGCCCGTCGATGACCCGGACGTAGGTGACGACACCGCGGTACGTGTCGTAGACCGAGTCGAAGATCATCGCCCGGGCGGCGGCGTCCGCGTCGCCCTGCGGCGGCGGCACCAGCTGCACGATGCGGTCCAGCAGCGGCTGGACGCCCTCACCGGTCTTGCCAGAGACCCGCATGACGTCGTCCGGGTCACCGCCCACGAGGCCGGCGATCTCCTCCGCGTACTTCTCGGGCTGCGCGGCCGGGAGGTCGATCTTGTTGAGGACCGGGATGATCGTGAGGTCGTTCTCCATCGCCAGGTACAGGTTGGCGAGCGTCTGCGCCTCGATGCCCTGCGCCGCGTCGACGAGCAGCACGGCTCCCTCGCAGGCGGCGAGGGACCGGGACACCTCGTACGTGAAGTCGACGTGGCCGGGGGTGTCGATCATGTTGAGCGCGTAGGGCACGACCTGGCCGTCCGGCCCTGCCACGCCCCACGGCATCCGTACCGCCTGCGACTTGATCGTGATGCCGCGCTCGCGCTCGATGTCCATGCGGTCGAGGTACTGGGCTCGCATCGCCCGGTCGTCGACGACACCGGTCAGCTGGAGCATGCGGTCGGCCAGCGTCGACTTGCCGTGGTCGATGTGGGCGATGATGCAGAAGTTCCGCAGTAGCTCCGGTGACGTCGCGGCAGGCCGGATGCGCTGGCTCAGGGCGGCGCTGGGGATCGGTGACACGCTGGCGAGCACTCCACTGCTGGTCGGGACGAGACGGTGGTCGAGACCGCCCATCGTCCCACGGCGGCGTCGCCGGTCGCGCCTGCGCGCAGGGCCGGCCGGCCCTGCCGGTCTCGGCCGAGTGCTCCCGCGGCGTCCCGGGCCGTCTAGGGTCGGGGCGTGCGCGCCCGTGACGTCCTCACCCTCCTGCTGCGGGCGGCCCGCGCCTCCACGCCCCGGACGACGCGCCGACGCCCGGCCGACGCGCCCGTGCCCGTGCGCGGCGGCGTGTACCCGGGCGACCACACCGGTCCGCTGCGACCCGTCTACGCCCCCGACCCGGACGGCGAGCCGGACCCGGGCGAGATCGTCTGGACGTGGGTGCCGTTCGAGGAGGACCACAGCCGGGGCAAGGACCGGCCGGTCCTCGTGGTCGGCCACGACGAGCCGTGGCTGCTGGGTCTCGTGCTCTCCACACGTGACCACGACTCCCGCCCGGACGGGCGTGGGGAGTCGTGGCTGGACCTGGGAACCGGCGACTGGGACGCCCGGCGCAGGCCCAGCGAGGTCCGCCTCGACCGGGTCGTCCGGGTCGACCCGGCGGCCGTCCGTCGGGAGGGGGCCGTCCTGGACCGGCGGCGCTTCGACGCGGTCGCCGCCGCCCTGCGCGACCTGCGTCGCTGAGCACCGGGCGTCCCGGCCCGCGGCGGCCCCGTCGGGGCGCACGTCGGCGGCTGGTAGACTCGTGGGTCGCGTGTCCGCCCAGGTCGGCGGGCACTGGTCCAGAACCTCTCCGAGGGTGTCCCCACGCCCCAGTCCCGGTGCTGGACGCGCCCTCTACGACCTGTCAGATCGCTTCGGCGAAACCAGAAGAGAGTCCTGAACGTGGCGAACATCAAGTCCCAGATCAAGCGGATCCGAACCAACGAGATCGCCCGCCTGCGCAACAAGGCCGTGAAGTCGGAGCTGAAGACGCACGTCCGTCGCGTCCGCGAGGCCGTGGCGGCCGGCGACAAGGAGGCGGCTGCTGCCGCCCTCCGCAGCGCCACCACCAAGCTCGACAAGGCCGCGAGCAAGGGCGTCATCCACGCGAACCAGGCCGCGAACCGCAAGTCGGCGCTCGCCAAGCAGGTCGCGTCCCTCTGAGCAGTCGCGCTCGACCGCACGCGGGTCGAGCACCGAGATGACGAAGGGCGTCACCCCTCGGGGTGACGCCCTTCGTCATGCGCCCTCGAGGCAGGTCAGGACGCGGTGCTCGCCCGGCCGCGGCTCTCCCCGCTCCGCGTGCCCTGGTCCGCCGAGCCGTGCGGCACGACGACGGGGAACGTCGTCGAGCGGATGCCGGCGTCCGCCAGGGCCTGGTCGTACGCGCCGAGCGCACCGGGGAGGTCCCCGTGCTCGAGCAGCCGGTCCCCGATCGAGCGCCACACGGCTGCCGCCTCGCGCGCCGCCGTCATGAGGCCCAGCATCTGCGCCGCCCACTGGTAGGTCTCCAGAGCGCGCGGCACGTCGCCCTGCGCGGCGAGGGCATCCCCGAGGAGGATGCGTCCGTTGCACGTGTCGAGCACGGCCTGGTCGTCCAGCAGGGCCAGACCCGACCGCGCCTCCTCCTCCGCCCGTCGCGCGTCACCCTTCATCAGGTGGGCCCGCCCGACCTCGAAGGCGCACCGGGCCCGCTCCGGCTCCGACCCCACCAGGGCGAGGGCCTGACCCGCCTGCGCGAGCTGGACGAGCGCGCCCTCGGGGTCGACCGGCTCGCACCGCAGGAGCAGCCAGCCGTAGTGCAGGCGAAGGCGCGGGAGGTCGCGGCTCACGGCGCCCTCGCTCAGGTAGGCGAGCGCACGCTCGGTGAGACGGCGGGCCTCGACGTAGTCGCCGCGCGCCTCCGCGACCAGCGAGGCGTTCCAGTAGATCGAGCCGCGCCCGCGGAGCGTCCCCTTCGCCTCGGCGAGCGAGATGAGCTCGGCCGCGCGGTGGGTGGCGTAGAGCAGGTCCCCGCGCTCGTAGTACGACCACAGGATGGTCGCGGCGAGCCGCAGGTGCTCGTCCGAGCCCGCGATGCCACCGGCCTCGACCTCACGCAGGACACCCTCGCCCAGCTCGACGCTGCGGCCGAGGTCGCCCGCCTCGTGGTACGCCGCGACGAGGTCGTTGCCCAGCGCCGCCGCCTCGAGCCAGCGTCGCTCGTCCCGCGCCCGCGCGAGCAGCGGCTCGAGCACCGCCACGGCCTCGTTGAGCTCGCCGAGCGCCTCGTGCGCCTGGGCGAGCGCGCCCAGGGCGTCCGCGTGGTGGCGCGGCGCGATCGTGCCCAGGTCCAGCGCCAGGAGCCGCTCCTTGGCCTCCTGCGGTGAGCCGTTGGCCAGTGCCAGACGCGCGAAGCCGATCTCCAGCCGCGCCCTCTCCTCGCTCGGGGCCTTGTCCCCGTGGCGGAGGAACTCCGCCGTGGTGCCGAGGCGCTGCGCCAGGACCGCCAGGGCGCTGTCGGTCGGGACCCGCCGACCGGCCTCGATGAGCGAGATGTAGCTCGGGGAGAAGTCGCCTCCCGCCAGGGACGTCTGGGAGAGCCCGGCCCGGATGCGCTCGGACCGGAGCCGCTCGGATAGTTCTGTCACAGTAGGTCACTCTATTCGTGACTCGGGGAGCCCTGCAGGAAGGAAGTGTGCCACGAGCGGGTGAAACTTCATCCATCTCCTGGCTCGGGGCCGGCCTCGCACCGCGGCGGGCCCGCACGGAGGTCCCGGCATGCCGCCGGGACGGCGGTCAGTTCTTGCAGCAGCCCGTGCTGCCGATCGACATCACGCCGGCCGCAGGGAGGAGCTCCACCGCCGGCGCGACGCCGACGAGGAGCCCCACGCTGACGACGGCGGCCGCGGCTGCGCGCAGGGTCCGCTTCATGACTGGTCTCCTCACGACGGTGTGCCGGTCATGCCGACTATGACACGCCGTCCGGCGGACGCCAACCGGGGACCCGCACCGGCCTCCTCACCCGTGGGCTGCGGCCACGACCAGGACGGCGCGCTCGACGGCGAACACGGGGTCCCGCCCGGCGCCCTTGACCTCGGCGTCCGCCCGCGCCACCGCCGAGATGGCGGCGGCCAGCCCCTCCGGCGTCCAGCCCCGCAGCTCCCGGCGGGCCTTGTCGACCTGCCAGGGCGCGAGGCCGAGGTCCCGGGCAGGGTCGAGCCCACGCCCTCGTGCGGCCGCGACCTTGGCCAGCGTGCGGAGCTTGGCGGCGAGTGCGGCCACCAGCGGCACGGGGTCGGTGCCGGTCGCGACGGCATGACGCAGCAGGGCCACCGCCTCCCCGGACCTGCCCTCGACCGCGGCGTCGGCCACGCGGAAGCCCGTCGCCTCCACCCGTCCACCGTGGTACCGCGCGACGACGTCGGCAGTGACGACGCCGCTCGTGTCGGCGACGATCTGCTGGCAGGCGGCCGCGAGCTCGCGCAGGTCGTTCCCGCACGCCTCGACGAGCGCCCGCACCGCGGCCGGCTCGGCGCGCCGCCGCGCCCGGCGCAGCTCGGCCGTGACGAAGGCGACCTTGTCCGCGTCGCGCTTCACCGGGTCGCACCGCACGACGACCGCGCCGGCCGCGCGGACCGCGTCGAGCGCTCGCCTTCCCCGCTGTCCTCCACCGTGCACCAGCACGAGGACGACGTCGGTGCCGGGGTCCTCGAGGTGGCCGATCAGGTCCGCGAACAGCTCGTCCGTCCCCGCCTGCACGTTCTCGATCACGACGACCCGCCGCTCCTCGAACAGGGACGGGCTCGCGACCACCCTCAGCCGGCCGGCCTCGTACGCCGCGGCGTCGAGGCGTGTGACCTCCACCTCCGGCTCCACCTCGCGCGCACGCGCCACCACGCGCTCCACCGCACGTTCGGCGAGCACGGTCTCGGCGCCGCTGACGAGGACGAGCGGCGCCGGTTCCACCTCGTCCCAGCCGATCTCCGGGGTCGATCCGGACGGGGCGGTGCGGCGTGCCGGTGGCATGCGCACAGCCTGCCACGCGCGTCGGACACGACGGCCCCACCGGGCGGCCCGACCGCGAGGTGGGGCCGCCCGCTCACCGGTCGACGGGCCGGCGCTGACGCAGCAGGACGGTCACCGCGACGGTCACGACGAGTGCGAGGGCGGCGGCACCGGGCCACCCCGGGACCCACCGGAGCCGTGCGCCGGGCAGGCCTGCCGCGGTCCGGGCGACGACGCCGACCCAGGCGGCCGGGACGGCCGCGAGCCGCGCCACGACCTCGGCCACCTCCGGCAGGGACGGCGCGAGCACCGTCGCGAGGAGCCCGAGCAGCGTGGCGGGCAGCAGCGCAGGGGCGGCGAGGACGTTGGCGGGAACGGCGTACGTCGTCACCACCGGGTCGAGGAGGACGAGCACGGGCGCGCACGCCAGCTGCGCCGCGAGCGGGACCGCGACCAGCGTCGCGGCCGACCGCGGCACCCCGGCGGGACGTCGGGAGACCAGCGCGGGGGCGAGCAGCACGATCGCGGCGGTGGCGGCGACGGAGAGGACGAACCCGTACGACCGCGACAGCCAGGGGTCCACGAGCAGCAGCACGGTCGCACCGGCCGCGAGAGCCGGGACGGCCCGAGACGGACGGCGCAGCACCGGGGCGAGGACCCACGCCGCGGCCGCCGCCGCGGCCCGCGTCACGCTGGCGCCGCCGTGCACCAGGTGGACGAACGCCAGTGCGGTGGCGGCGAGGACCGCGGCCCGCGCGACCGGTGGCGCCCGCAGGACGCCGAGCAGCCCGAGCACCGTCACGGCGAGGACGGCGAAGTGCGCGCCGGAGACCGCGGTGACGTGCGTGAGCCCGGCGTCCCGCATCGCCTGGCGGAGGTCGTCCGGGAGGTCCTGGGTCGCGCCGACGGCGGACCCACGGACGAGGGCGCGGTGGTCCGGGGGCAGGTCCGCCGTGACGTGGCGCAGGTCGCGACGAAAGGTCTCGACGACGGCTGCTCCCCCACCGGCGGGCTCGGTCGTCCCGGGCGGACCCGTGGCGTGGAGGTCGGCGACCGCCTCGCCGCCACGGGGCACGCGGGCGAGGCGGCCGTCCGCCCGCACGGTCGACCCGTGCCGGGCTCCGTCCCATCCCGGCCCGCCGGTGACGACGACGACGGCCGCGGACCCGCCGGAGAGGTGGGGGGCGTGGACGTGCCCGACGCGCAGGCGTACCCGGTACCGCTCGCCCCACCGCCCCACGGGGACCGGGTCGCCGACGACCCGCCCGGTGACGGTGGCGTGCGCCTGCTCGTCCGCCAGCGCGACGAGCGGCCCCGCCTCCCGGACGGCCACCTGCACGGAGGTCACGGCGCACGCCAGGGCCGCCGCCGCGCACGCGAGGGCCACGGTGACCCCGACGTGGTCCGCGCCCACCCGCGCCCCGACCGCCCGCCGCAGCGCGGTCGCGACGACCGCACCGGTGCCCGCGAGGACGGCCGCCACCGCGAGCGCGCCCCGGGCATCCAGACCGACGGCGACGAAGCAGGCGGCCCAGGTGAGCAGCGCTGCGGGTACGAGGCGCAGGTCCGAGCCCTGGACGACCGTCACGTCGTCACGAGCTCCCGCAGGTCGCCCAGGAGTGAGGGGCCCACACCGCGCACCCGCTGGAGGTCCTCCACCGATGCGAAGGCGCCGTGCTGCTCGCGGTGCTCCACGATCCGTGCGGCGAGGACGGGTCCGATCCCCGGCAGCGCCTCGAGGTCGGCGACGGTCGCCCGGTTGAGATCCACGCGCCCGCCCGCCGCGCCGGAGCCCGCCGCAGCCGGCGCCGAGGCGGCATCCGGCACGACGACCTCGCCCGGTCGCGGGACGACGACCTGCTCCCCGTCGACGACGGCGCGCGCCAGGTTGAGGCCGGAGAGGTCCGCCTCGGACGTGGCCCCGCCGGCTGCGGCCACGGCGTCGACGACACGCGCCCCCGCGGGAAGCTCCACCACGCCGGGCGCGTGCACCCGCCCCACGACGTGGACGAGGACCACCGCAGCCCCCTCGCCGGCCGGCGCCTCCGCGGGCGGAACCCCGGCGGCCGGCCCGCCCTCGACCGACCCTCCCCCGGCCGACGAGCCGGTGCTCTGCTCTCCCCCGGCGTCGGCCCCCGGCGCCGGGACCGCGCCGTCGCGCGAGGTGGGCGGCGCGGGCACGACCGGCTCGGCGAGGACCACGGTCGCCGGCCCGCCGAGGAGGGTGTGGACGACCACGCCCGCGCCCACGAGGCTCAGCGCGCCGGCGACGAGCAGGGCGGTCCGTGCGCTCGTCCCCCACCGCACCGGCCCCGACGTCGTCGGGTGCTCCAGCGGGTGCCCGTAGGTCGCGGCGTACGCGGAGGTCGCCGCAGCCAGCGCCCGGTCGCGCACGGCCGTCGCGTCGCCGTGCGTCGTCGGGCGCTCGTGCGGGGTCTCCCCCGCCGGGCCGGCGTGCCCGTCCGCGGCGTCGTCGGCCCGTGCCATAGGCGGACCGGCTGCCAGGCCGACCAGGCGGTCCTGGGGGCTGCGGTCGGTCGGCACGTCCGGACGCTAGGCACGACCGTCGGGCTCCGGGCGGCCATGCCGTCGTCCCTGGGGACGGTGGCACGGCCCCCGGGGTCTGGGGATCCTCCCGGTCAGGCGGGGACGACGTTGACCAGGCGCGGCGCACGCACGACCACCGTGCGCACGTCGCGGCCGGCGAGGGCGCGCTGCGCGCCCGCCGTGGCGAGGGCGCGCTCGCGCAGGTCGTCCTCGGCGATGTCCGCGGGCACCTCGATGCGGTCGCGGACCTTGCCCTGGACCTGGACCACGCAGGTCACGGTCTCCTCGACGAGGTACCTCGGGTCGGCCTCGGGGAACGGCTCGCGTGCGAGGCTCGCGGCGTGCCCGAGCCTCGACCACAGCTCCTCGGCGATGTGGGGCGCGATCGGCGCGACCATGAGGACGAGCGCCTCGGCGACCGCCCGCGGCACCTCGTCCAGCGACGTCAGGTGGTTGTTGAGCACGATGAGCCGGGCGACCGCGGTGTTGAACCGCATGCCCTCCATCTCGGTGCGGACGTCGGCGATCGTCCGGTGCAGGACGCGCCGCGTCTCCTCGTCCGGCTCGACGTCCGCCACGACGGTCCGACCCGTCGTCTCGTCGACGACGTTCCGCCACAGCCGCTGCAGGAAGCGCTGCGAGCCGACGACGGCCCGCGTCTCCCAGGGCCGCGACAGGTCCAGCGGGCCCATCGACATCTCGTACACGCGGAAGGTGTCGGCGCCGTACGCCTCGTACATGTCGTCCGGCGTCACGACGTTCTTCAGCGACTTGCCCATCTTCCCGTACTCGCGCTGCACCTCCTGGCCGCGCCAGGTCCAGCGGACGGCGCCGTCCGGCGCGGTCTCCTCCTCGACCTCGCCCGCCGGCACGTACTGGCCGCGGTCGTCGACGTAGGCGTACGCCTGGATGTAGCCCTGGTTGAACAGGCGGTGGAACGGCTCGCGGCTGGACACGTGACCCAGGTCGTGCAGCACCTTGTGCCAGAAGCGCGCGTACAGCAGGTGGAGCACGGCGTGCTCGACGCCACCGACGTAGAGGTCGACGCCACCGGCGACTCCCACGGTCCCGTTGTGGCCCGGGCCCATCCAGTACCGCTCCAGGTCCGGGTCGACGACGACGTCCCGGCGCCCCGGGTCGAGGTAGTTGAGGTAGTACCAGCACGACCCGGCCCAGTTGGGCATGGTGTTGGTGTCGCGGCGGTACTCCTTCGGCCCGTCGCCGAGGTCCAGCGTGACCCGCACCCAGTCCTCGTTCCGCCCGAGCGGCGGCTCCGGCGTCGAGTGGGCGTCCTGCGGGTCGTAGGTGCGCGGTGAGTAGTCCGGGACGTCCGGCAGGTCGACCGGAAGGAGGCTCTCGGGCACGCCGACGGGCAGGTCGTGCTCGTCGTAGACGATCGGGAACGGCTCGCCCCAGTAGCGCTGCCGGCTGAACAGCCAGTCGCGCAGGCGGTACGTCACCGTGCCGGTGCCGTAACCCTCGTCCTCCAACCAGGTGATCATGCGGCTCTTCGCGGTGGGCACGTCCAGCCCGTCGAGCGACAGCAGGTCGCTGGAGGAGCTCACGACGACGCCGTCGCCGGTCCACGCCCCCTCGTGACCCTCGGGCGGCTGCACCGTGTGCACCACGGGCAGCTCGTAGGCCTGCGCGAAGGCGAAGTCACGCTCGTCACCCCCCGGGACGGCCATGATCGCGCCGGTGCCGTAACCCGTGAGCACGTAGTCCGCGGTGAACACGGGGATCAGCTCGTGGTTGACCGGGTTGATGGCGAGGTGCCCCGTGAAGACGCCCGTCTTGCGGCCCGCGTCCGCCTGCCGCTCGACCGCCGACTTCGCGGCCGCCTCGACGCGGTACGCCGCGACGGCGGCGGTCGGGTGGTCGTGCCCGCCGGTCCACGCGCGGTGGGTGCCGTCGGGCCACTCTTGCGGCACCTCGTCCAGCAAGGGGTGCTCCGGCGCGACCACCATGAACGTCGCGCCGAACAGCGTGTCGGGACGCGTGGTGAACACCTCGACCGCGGCGCCGCCGATGACGTCGAACGTGACGCGCGCACCCTCCGAGCGACCGATCCAGTTGCGCTGCATGGCGCGGACCTTCTCGGGCCAGTCGATGAGGTCCAGGTCCTCGGCGAGACGGTCCGCGTAGGCGGTGATCCGCATGTTCCACTGCCGCAGGTTGCGCTTGAAGACGGGGTAGTTGCCCCGCTCCGAGCGACCGTCGACCGTGACCTCCTCGTTCGCCAGCACCGTGCCCAGGCCGGGGCACCAGTTGACCGGGGTCTCGGAGACGTACGCCAGGCGCTGCGCGTCGACGACGCGGCGGCGCTCCACGGCGTCCAGGTCCGACCACGGCCGCCCGGACCACTCCTCGGGCAGGGCTCGCTCCCCCGCCTCGTAGCCGGCGACCAGGTCCGCGACGTGGCGGGCCCGCCCGCGACCCCCGTCGGGCCGCTCGGCGTCGGCGTCGTACCACGCGTCGAAGATCTGCAGGAAGATCCACTGGGTCCAGCGCACGTAGTCGCTGTCGGTCGTCGCGAACGTGCGGCGGGGGTCGTGCGCGAGGCCCAGACGCCGCAGCTGGCGGCGCATGTTCGCGATGTTCGCCTCGGTCGTGACCCGCGGGTGCTGGCCGGTCTGGACGGCGTACTGCTCGGCGGGCAGGCCGAAGGCGTCGTACCCCAGGGCGTGCAGGACGTTGTCGCCGCACATGCGGCGGTGCCGCCCCACGACGTCCGTCGCGATGTAGCCCAGGGGGTGCCCCACGTGCAGCCCCGCTCCCGAGGGGTACGGGAACATGTCCATGATGAAGAAGGACGAGCCGCCCGCGGCGACGCCCTCGCCCGCGAGACCTCCGCTCGGGTTGGGCGTGTGGAAGGTCCCCTCGGCGTCCCACCTGTCCTGCCACCGCTGCTCGATCTCGGCGGCGAGCTCGGCGGTGTAGCGGAAGGGCGTCTCGGTCGGGCGGTCGGTGCGTGCGGCGTCCTGCGTGGTCACCGCGCCAGGCTACTGCCGCAGGTGACGGGCGGGACGACGCATTTCGCCGGGGCGACACCCGGCGGACGCCCGGTCACGCGGGGCGGCGACCCGGTGCTCGTACGCTCACCCCATGGACGACGACGCCCCGGCCCCCGACGCTGCTGTCCTCGAGGCCCGGCTGGCCGCGGCGCAGGCGCGCGCGGAGGCCGCGGAGGCGCGCGCGGCCGCCGCCGAGGCCGCAGCCGAGGCGGCCGAGGCGCAGGCCGCCGCGCTGGAGGCGCGGACGGACCGGCCCACGGCGGCCGCGGAGGCGTCGGCACCGGGCGTGAGCGCGCCCGAGGCGACCCCAGCCGCACCCTCCGGCGCGGCCCCGGCGCTGAGCGGCCTGGCGGAGGAGGTCCGCGCGGGCTACTCCAGCGAAGGACCCGTCCTGGCGCTGGGTGCCCTCGTCGAGGACGGGAGCGCGGTGCCCGGGGCGCCCGTCGGGCTCCCCCTGGCGACGATGAACCGGCACGGCCTCGTCGCCGGCGCGACGGGCACGGGCAAGACGAGGACGCTCCAGCTCATGGCGGAGGGGCTGTCCGCCGCCGGCGTACCGACCTTCCTCGCGGACATCAAGGGTGACCTGTCCGGCATGGCCACGCCGGGCGCGCCGTCGGACCGCCTCCTGGGGCGGGCGGCCGAGGTGGGTCAGGCCTGGCAGCCGACGGCGTTCCCCGTCCAGCTCCTCACGCTCGGTGGCCTCGGGACCGGGACCCCGGTGCGCACCACCGTGACGGACTTCGGCCCGCTGCTGCTCGCCCGGGTGCTCGGCCTCAACGCGACCCAGGAGTCCAGCCTGCAGCTGGTGTTCCACTGGGCCGACGCACAGGGCCTGGCGCTCCTGGACCTGGCGGACCTGCGCTCGACGATCGCGTTCCTCGTCTCCGACGAGGGCAAGCCCGAGCTGCGCGCCATCGGGGGCATCTCCACGGCGACCGCCGGCGTGATCCTGCGGGAGGTGGCCGGCCTCCAGGCCCAGGGCGCCGACACCTTCTTCGGCGAGCCGGCGTTCCAGACCGCGGACCTGCTCGGCACGACGGCCGACGGGCGCGGCGTCGTCACCGCCCTGCAGCTGCCCGCGGTGCAGGACCGGCCGGCCCTGTTCTCGACGTTCCTCATGTGGCTGCTCGCGGACCTGTTCGAGGAGCTGCCGGAGGTGGGCGACGTCGAGCGGCCGCGGCTGGTGTTCTTCTTCGACGAGGCGCACCTGCTCTTCACCGGCGCGTCGCGGGAGCTGCTCGCCAGCATCACGCACACCGTGCGGCTCATCCGCTCCAAGGGCGTGGGCGTGTGGTTCGTCACCCAGACCCCCAAGGACGTGCCCGACGACGTCCTCGCCCAGCTGGGCGGGCGGGTCCAGCACGCGCTGCGCGCCCACACGCCCGACGACGCCGCCGCGCTGCGGGCGACGGTCCGGACGTACCCACGGTCGGCGTACGACCTCGAGGAGCTGCTCACGACGCTCTCCACGGGCGAGGCCGTCGTCACCGTCCTGTCCGAGAAGGGCGCACCGACCCCCGTCGCCTGGACGCGCCTGCGGGCGCCGCAGTCCGCCATGGACCCGTCCGCGCCGGACGTTCTCGCCGCGCTCGTCGCCGCGTCGCCGCTGCACGCGCGGTACGCGACCCCGGTCGACCGGGAGTCCGCCCACGAGCTCCTCGTCGCCCGGGCGGAGGCGACCGCGGAGCAGGCCCGACGGGCGGCGGAGGACGAGACCCGCCGTCAGGAGCTCGAGGAGATCGAGAAGGACCTGAGGCGGCCGGCGCCCCGTGGTGGCACGTCGAGGAGCGGGACCACCCGCGCCCGGTCCCGCGGGTCGGACCCGCTCGACGCCTTCCTGCGGTCGGTCGGCACGACGCTGGGCCGCGAGATCACGCGCACGGTGCTGGGCACGCGGCGGCGCCGCTGACGTCCCACGCGCGACGACGCCCGGCCCCACGAGGGGACCGGGCGTCGTCGTCGTCGGATCAGCGGGCCGAGCGGTACTCCTGGGTCAGCGGGCACTGGAACGGGTCGCGGGCGGCGAGCCCCACCCGGTTGAGGTAGCGCACGACGATCCCGTAGGACTGCAGGAGTGACGTCTCCGTGTACTGGATGCCCCGGCTCGCGCAGAACTCCCGGACCAGCGGCTGGACACGACGCAGGTGGGGACGCGCCATGCTCGGGAAGAGGTGGTGCTCGACCTGGTAGTTGAGGCCGCCCATGAACCAGTCCGTGAGGCGCCCGCCGCGGATGTTGCGGCTCATGAGCACCTGCCGGCGCAGGAAGTCGATGCGGGCGTTCTTCGGGACGATCGGCATGCCCTTGTGGTTGGGGGCGAACACCGCTCCCATGTAGAGGCCGAACAGAGCGAGCTGCACGCCGAGGAAGGCGAACGCCATCCCGACCGGCAGGACCCAGAACACGAGGGCGAGGTAGCCGCCGAGGCGGAGCGTCACGAAGGCCATCTCCACCGGGCGGCGCTTGACCTCTCCGCGGCCGAAGATCGTCCTGACGCCGGAGATGTGCAGGTTGAGGCCCTCGAGCAGCAGCAGGGGGAAGAAGAACCAGCCCTGACGCTGGGCGAACCAGCCGACGAGGCCGGTGCGCACCTTGGGCACGTCCTCGGTCGTGAACACGAGGACCCCGGTCTCGATGTCGGGGTCCGCGGCCACCTGGTTGGGCTTGGCGTGGTGCCGGCTGTGCTTGTGCTGCCACCACCCGTAGCTCATGCCCGCGTAGAGGTTGGCGATGACGAGGCTGGCCCAGTCGTTCCACCGCCCGGAGGCGAAGATCTGCCGGTGCGCCGCGTCGTGGCCCAGGAACATCACCTGGCCGAGGACGAGCGCGAGGGCGGCGGCGACGAGCAGCTGCCACCACGACTGCCCGATGAGGACGAAGGTGACGCCCAGTCCGACGAGCAGCAGGGTGAGGACGACGAAGCGGGTCCAGTAGTACCCGTGCCGGCGGCGCATGAGGCCCGCCTCCTGGACGGTCCGGGCGAGCTCCGTGAAGTCGCCGGTCTGACGCGACCGTGCCGACTTCTCCCGCGGCGCCCGCTCCGGGGCGTCCTGCGTGGTGGGGGCCTCGGTGCCCGCCGCGATGGTCGTGTCCATCCAGTACTCCGCATCCGTCGTGGGTGGTCGCCGTCGCAACGACGGTCCAACCTACGGGAGCGTAACCCGGGAACGTCCATGACGCCGGTCGAGGTCCACGGCGCGTCCTGCACGTCCCCTCAGCCGCGCGTGGCCGGCCGCACCCACACGGCCTCCCGGACGCGGTCGCTCACGCGGTGCCCCTCCCTGAGCACGACCCCGGGGCGGACGCCGTCGGCGGCGCACTCCCGGAGCACTCGCGGGTCCGCGTCGGACACCCGGACGACGACGGCCCGCGCTCCCGCCGGCAGGTCGGCGAGCCGCACGGCGGGTGGGCGGCGGACAGAGCCGTCGGCGGCCGGGATCGGGTCGCCGTGCGGGTCGTGGGCCGGCCGGCCGAGTGCCTCGTCGACACGGTCCACGAACCGGTCGGACACGGCGTGCTCGAGCACCTCGGCCTCGGCGTGGACCTCGTCCCAGCCGTACCCCAGGTGCTCGACGAGCCACGTCTCCAGCAGGCGGTGCCGCCGCACGACCTGCACCGCGACGGCGCGTCCGGCGGGCGTGAGGCTCACGCCCCGGTAGGGCTCGTGGTCCAGGAGCCCCCGACGCGCGAGGAGCCGCACGGTCTCGGAGACGGTCGGGGCACCGACGCCCAGCCGATGTGCGAGCCACGTCGTCGAGACCGGGGCCGGGTCCCACTCCTGGGCGTTCCAGACCGCCTTGAGGTAGTCCTCGTGCGTCGCGGACACGCCGCGCCCGACCGCCGGGTCCCTCACCACGGCACACCGTCCGCGCGTCGCGCACCCTCCGCGCCCGGAGCAGCCGGGGCAGCCCGAGCGGCCCGAGCGGCCGGGGCAGCCGGGGCGCGCCGTCGCCGGCCGAGACCCGCGGCGCGACGGTCCCGGCGCCGGGCGACCAGCCACGCGACGGCGAACGCCGCGCCCTGGCAGACGACCACGAGGCCGGCGCTGCCGACGTCGAGGACGTAGCTCCCCCACGTGCCGGCGACCGCCGCGACGACCGCGACCGCAGGGGCGACGACGAGCATGCGCTGGATGCGGTCGGTGAGGAGGAACGCCGTCGCGCCCGGGGTGATGAGCATCGCCACGGCGAGCACGACGCCGACCGCCTGGAGCGCGACGACGACGGTGACCGCCAGCAGTCCCAGGAGCAGTGCCCCGATCCGCCGTACGGGCAGGCCGATGACGTGCCCGTGCACGCGGTCGAAGGCGTACAGGGTGATGTCCCGACGCAGCAGCACCAGCACCGCGAAGGCGATCGCAGCGAGCACGAGGACCTGCACCACGTCGGCGTCGGAGACGCCCAGGACGTTGCCGAAGAGCACGTGCGACAGGTCGACCTGGCTCGGCGTCGTGGAGACGAGCACGATGCCGACGGCGAACACGGTCGTGAAGACGACACCGATCGCGGTGTCCTCCTTCAGCCGGGTGGTCTCGCGCACCGCGCCGATGAGCGCCACCGCACCGACCCCGAAGAGGAAGGCGCCGATCGCGAAGGGCGCCCCGACGAGGTAGGACAGCACGACGCCGGGGAGGACGGCGTGGGCGACGGCGTCGCCCATGAGCGACCACCCGATGAGGACGAGCCAGCAGCTCAGCAGCGCGCAGACGACGCTCGCGACGACGGTGACCAGCAGCGCACGCTGCATGAACTGGAACTGCCACGGCTCGGCCAGCACGTCCCACACGGACGCGGGAACGGCCGCGGAGGCGCCGGAGGACGCGGCGAGGACCGCGTCGGCCACCGGGCGCAGGACGGCCGTCACGGTGCGCCTCCCGTCGCCGGCACGTCCAGGCCGAAGGTCCGCGCCAGGTTCTCCGGCGTGAGCACCTGCGCCGTCGGCCCCGACGCCAGGACGCGGCGGTGCAGCAGCACCGAGCGCGAGCAGAGCTGAGGCAGCGACGCGAGGTCGTGGGTCGAGACGAGCACGCTGCCCCCGGCGGCCACGAACTCGCGGAGCACGCCCTCGACCGAGGCCTGCGAGGTGACGTCGAGCCCGGTGAAGGGCTCGTCGAGGAGCAGCACCGCCGCGTCCTGCGCGAGCGCCCGCGCCAGCAGCACCCGCTGCCGCTGGCCGCCCGAGAGGCGGCCGATCCTGCGGCCCGCCAGGTCCGCGAGCCCGACGCGGTCGAGGGCGGCCGCCACGGCGCGGTCGTCGCCGGCGCGGGGCGCGCGGGTGGGGCCCATCCGGTGGTAGCGGCCCATGAGCACGACGTCGCGGACGCTCACCGGGAAGTCACGGTCGATCTCGTCCTGCTGGGGCACGTACCCGATCAGCCCCTCGGCGCGCGCCCGGTCCACGCCTCGCCCGAGCACGCGGACCTCCCCCGCCGCGGCCCGCTGCAGCCCGACGACGGTGCGGAAGAGCGTGGACTTGCCGGAGCCGTTCATGCCGACGAGGCCGCAGGCCTCCCCCACGCCCACCTCGAGGTGCACGTCCTCCAGCGCCACGACCTCCCGGTACCGCACGGTCACACCCGCGACCTGCAGGGCGGCGACACCGACCGGCGTGCGGTCGCCGGAGGGGCCCGGTCGCAGCGCACGGCGCAGCACGCCGGGCCTCACGCCGCCGGTCCCGTCAGTCCGGCGACGATCACGTCGACGTCGTGCCGCAGCAGGTCCAGGTAGGTCGGCGCGGGGCCGTCGGGACCGGTGAGGGAGTCGACGTACAGCGTCCCGCCGAACCGCGCGCCGGTCTCCGCCGCGACCTGCCGCTGGGCGGTGGGCGCGACGGTGGACTCGCAGAACACCGCCGGCACGCCGCGGTCGCGGACCGTCAGGACGACGCCCGCGACCTGGCGCGGGGTCCCCTGCCGCTCGGCGTTCACCGGCCACAGGTAGGCCTCCTCCAGGCCTGCGTCCCGCGCCAGGTAGGAGAACGCCCCCTCGCACGTCACGAGCACACGCCGGTCCCGGGGCAGCTCCCGCAGCCGGCCGACCAGCTCGGCGTGGAGCGCGTCCAGCCGCGCCGCGTACGACTCCGCGCGGTCCGCGTAGTCGGCCGCCCGCGGTGGGTCGAGCACCGCGAGCTCCTCGGCGATCCGCCGGACGTAGTGCCCGCCCACCCGCGGCGACATCCAGGCGTGCGGGTTGACCGCCTCGCTGCCGGAGATGGGCACGGGCTCGATGCCGTCGGTGAGGACCACCGTGGGCAGGCCGAGCGGGTCGACGAGCCGCTCCACCCAGTCCTCCAGGCCCAGGCCGTTCACGAGGAGGAGGTCGGCGCCGACGGCGCGGCGCAGGTCGTCCGGCGTGGGTTCGTAGCCGTGGATCTCCGACCCCGGCTTCGTCACGGAGGTCACGACCACGTCGTCCCCGCCGACGACGCGGGCCATGTCCGCCAGCACGGTGAAGGTCGCGACGACCCGTGGGCGGGCGTCGTCGGTGCCCGGCAGCGCGGCCGTCGTCGTCACGTCGGGCGCGCAGCCCGCGAGCGCCGGCAGGGCGACCGCCAGCGCGAGGGTCGCGCGTCTCGTCCGACGAGGTTTCGGCACACCGAAATCTCATCATGCGCGTCGGCCGCGCGCCAGGCCCGGGAGCTCCTGCCGCAGTGGCTCGGGACCCGCCGCAGGGACCGCGGGCCGGACGGCCTCAGCGCGTGAGGCGCAGGAGCACCTCGACGGTGCCCTGCGGCTCCACCGTCACGAAGCCGAGCTCGGGCGGCGTCAGCCCGTGGTCGGCCAGCACCACCGGGACGGTCCCCGCGACCTCCACCGTCCCGCCCGCGCGCTGCGCGACGAGGGAGGCGGTGACCGGACGCTCCACACCGTGCAGCACCAGGACGGCGGGGACCTCGAGCGGCACGCCCTCCTCGGCCTCGGCGAGGGCGGTCACGTCGACGGGTGCGGTGAGCCGGAGCACCGCCTGGGGGTAGGTGCTGGTGTCCAGGGCGCGGCGGAAGTACGCGTCCCGGGCCGACTCGTCGGTCGTCATGGCGGCGACGTCGACGACGACCTCGGCCGCGGTCAGGACACCCCCGTCCACCGTGAAGGACCCGGAGACCTGGGCGGTGCGCCCGACGACCGTCACCGGCTGGCCGGACAGCACCTCCTGGAGGCGGTAGCCCGCCTCGGACGTCTCGTCCAGCCGCCACGTCCCTTCCAGGTCCAGCGGCCCGGGGGCCACGGTGACCGCCTCGGGCTGCGCCTGCTCCGGCAGGGCGAGCGGCGGCGGGGCGTCCGGGGCGAACAGGCGCGCGTACACCCAGGGCCCGCCCGCGAGCAGCCCGACGACGAGGAGCACCGCGCCCAGCGTCACGAGCACCCGCCGCCGGACGACGTGCTCCGGCGGGGCCTGCGCCGGTGGCGCGTCCTGCACGGTGCCCGTCACGGGGCCACCTCGTCCCGCCTCGAGCGGCGCACCGCCACGGCGAGCGCGGCCCCGAGCGCCACCACCCCGGCCACGGCGACCACCGGGCCGCGCCACGCCGTCCCCTCGCCGCCCGTCGCCTCCGCGGGGACCGCAGCGGCCTCCTCGGCCGCCGGCGGGTCGTCGTCAGTGCCCTGCGCCCCCGGCTCCTCGGTCGGCGCGGCCGGGGCGACCGGTTCGTCGCCCCCCGCTCCCCCGGTGACCTCGAACGCGAACGCCCCCTCGATGGGGTGGCCGTCGGCCGAGACCGACCGCCACTGGACCGCGTAGGCGCCGGCGGGCAAGGGCTGCAGCGTCTGCGTCACGGTCGGGCCGGACACGGTCGGCGTGCCGTCCGTGCGGTCCGTGCCCGCGGCGTCGCGCACGACGACCGCCGCGCCCACCGGCAGCTGGTCGGAGCTGAACGTGAGGACCACCGCAGCCGGACCTGCGTCCAGGACCGCCCCGTCGGCCGGGTCGCTGCTGAGGAGCCGGTCATGAGCGGCGGCCGGGGCCGCGGCCAGCAGGCTCCAGACCGTCAGCAGGACCGCCGTCACGAGGCCCGCGGCGGCGGGGCGGACCGGTGCGGACAGGGGGTGGTCGGGCACGTCGGTCCTCTCGGGGGCAGGGGTCGTCGTGGCGTGGGTCGCTGGGGGCGCCCCTACGCTAGCCACCGATCCTGGGAGCCGGCCGGACCGGCACCCTGGCTCAGCGCGGCACCCTGGCTCATCGCGGCGCCCGCGGGTCGAGCGGCTCGGGCGCGGGCGGCAGCGGCCCCGGCCAGCGCAGCGCGAACCCGACCGTGACCTCGCCGTCGGGCAGGACCCGCACGAGGCGGTGGTCCAGGACCTCGCCGGTCTCCCGGGAGAAGCGCAGGACGGTGATCTCGGCGACGCCGTTGAGGGGGCCGACCGTCGGCTCGCCGGAGACGGCGCCCGCCGTGCTGCTGTTGACGTACCGCACCCCGCCGACCTCACGCTCCGGCCCCACGCGCCGGTGGTAGTGCCCGGACACCTGCGCGGGCACACAGCCCCGCTCGAGGGCCTGGCGGCCCATCCGCGGGTCGTGGACGAGCAGGAGGTCCACGTCGCCGTCGGTGCAGGCGACGTCCGCCAGGCGGGCGGCCGCATCGGCGATCGACTCCTCGCCTGCCTGCTGCGTCCCCACCCCGACCCGCGTCGTGCGGACGTCCGCGTCACCCAGGACCCGGATCCCCGCGACGTCGACCGGTTCGCCGTCCAGCACGGCCCAGCCGAGCGACCGCTCGTGCGCGGCGATGTCGGCGCTGTCGTGGTTGCCGTCGGCCACGACGGTCGTGACGTCCGCCGGCAGCGCCTGGTCGAACGCCGTGATGCAGTACGTCTCGACCGCTGTCCCGTTCATGGTGGTGTCCCCGGCGTTGAGGACCAGCTCGGCGCCCGACTCCTCGACCACGGCGCGGATCACCCGCGCCATGCCGACGTTGCAGTGCAGGTCCGAGACGACGACCGCGGAGACGGTCGCCTCCTCGGGCACGGGTGTGATCCCGGCGGCCTCGCGGGCGGCCAGCACGCCCGCGTCGACGACCCGCTGCCTGTCCCAGGCCGTCCGCACGCCGGCGGCGGCCCGGTCGTAGAACGCCTCGTTCTGCCGGTAGGCGGTGACCACGCGGCTGCCGTAGGTGTCCACGACCCCCGCCAGCCGCCCCGTGATGACGGCGCCCTCGAGCGGCGTGCCGTCGAACACCGCCGACGGCGGCCCGGGGCTCGGCCGGGCGGGGAGGACCGTCCCGCCGGACGTCGTCGTCAGGGTGAGGAGCACCGGCAGGGTCGCGCCCGCGACGAGCAGCGGCGCGTGGCGCCGCGCGGAGGCGGAGAGCTCCGCTCGCCGGGCCGGTCCGAGCGCGGCCCGCACCGCGAGGACGACGCCCCCCAGCACCAGCGCTGCCAGGGCGCCACGTCGGACCGCGTCGGCCACGAGGGCGTCCACCGCCGTCCGGAGCGTCGCCTCCGGGGCGCTGAACAGCTGCACGTACCGGTCGAGGTCCTCCCCGAGCTCGTCCAGGGTGAAGGCCGTCCGCACCTCGGTGAGCTCCCGCGGGATCTCCTGCACGGTCACCCTGGCGCCGAGGGTCAGCGGGGCGGGTGATCCCACCACGAGGGTGCCGAGCGGGCCGAGGTCGACGGTCACGCGGTGGTCGAGGGTCACCTCGTACCTGGCCGCGTGCGGGCCGAGGTTGCCGTCCGCCGACGCCGTCGCCACGCCGAACGCCGCCGCCACGAGGAGGACGGCGGCGACCGCCACCGCCCGGTGCACCTCGCGACGCCACGACACCGGGCGCCACGCCCGCGCCAGGGCGCGCCGCCATCCTCGGGCCACCGCGCCCCCCGTGCGGGGGTCCGAGGGGCGCTCCGGCGCCACGCCGTCACGCGTCGACGGCGGGGCGGTGGCTCCTCGTGCGGTCGTGGTCATCTCGGGACCAGCGTCGCGCATCCGGCGCGCTGCCGAAAACGGACCGGTCGCGGGCAGGCCGACATGCGTGCCCGTGAGGGCCGCGCGAAGGTGGGAGCACCATGACCACACCCCTGCCCGACCGGACCGAGCCGGACCGCGACCGGCGTGCGCCGCTCACCGCACCACCGGCGCCGGAGGCGCCGACGGGTCGGACCACCCCGCCGTCGACGGGTGCGCCGGACACCGTCACGCGCGCCGAGGAGCTCGCCCGACGGCTGGACCGTCCGATGGGCGCCCTCGGCGTCCTCTTCCTCTTCCTCGTCCTGGCGCAGACCCTCGCGACGGACCCGACCACGACGGCATGGCTCAGCGCGCTCGGCTGGGTGCTGTGGGCGGTCTTCGTCGCCGAGCTGGTCCTGCGCGCCGTGGTCGCGAAGGACCAGCGCCGGTTCTGGCGCCGCAACTGGTGGCAGGTGGTCTTCCTCGCCGTCCCGTTCCTGCGGTTCGCGCGGGCGCTGTCCTTCCTCCGGCTCGGGCGGGCCGCCCGCGTGGCCCGCGTCGGCGGCATCCTCACGAGCGCCGTGCGCGGGTCCCGCTCCGCGGGACGCCTGCTGACGGACCGCATCGGCTGGCTCGTCGTCGTCACCGGTGTCGTCGTGCTCGCCTCGAGCCAGCTGCTGTACCTCGTCGGCGTCCACGAGACGTACGCGGACTCCCTCCACGCCGCCGCGCTCGCCACGGTCTCCGGGGAGCCGCTCGGCGCCGACGACGGCGTCGCGCGCGTCCTCGAGGTCGTCCTGGCCGTGTACTCCGTCGCGGTCTTCGCGACCCTCGCCGGCGCCCTGGGCGCCTACTTCCTCGAGCGTCCGCGGGAGCGCGCCGAGCCGGCCGGGACGGCCGGCGCCCGGTCAGTCCCGTAGGCCGGGCGCGCGCCCGTCGGCCTCCAGGGCCCAGCGGTCACCGGCCCGGGACGTCGTCACGACGCTGAGCGCGCCGTCCTTGTCCACCACAGACCGGGCCCCGAACGCGTTCAGCGTGGACAGGGTGCGTCTCCCCGTCACGCGCAGCAGGGCGACGGGCGTCACGTGGGCCGCGGTGCCCACGAGGAGCGTTCGGAGGATGTCGGACCGGCGAGCCCGCTCCGCTGGGCGGACGCCGTCCCACCGCCCGGGGTCTCCGCCCCGACGTGGCCCTTCGACGACGAGGGCGGGACACCGTGTCGGTGTCCCGCCCTCGTCCTCGGGTGGAGCTGAGGGGACTCGAACCCCTGACCCCCTGAAGGGGCCGGGCTGGCTCTAGACCAGACCGGCGGTCGAGATCTCGCGGGCTTCCTCGTCTTGTCTCGTCGATGAGCAGGGCCGATGTCCGAACGGGCATCGGTGGCGGTTGGAGGGTATCGACTTCTTTCGCCTCTTCTCGAGCCCGCTCGTGACGTCTTTGTGTCCATTTTCTGTCCACTGGTCGCCGACGGGAACCCCGATAGCGATCGCCGCCGGGCGACGGCACCGGCCGACCACGCGGCGGACCAACCCGACCCAGTGACGTCGGTTGCCTCGCAACGTCGACCACGTCGCTCTGCGCGAGAGCCCCCTGATCCGTTGGGAGAGGCCACGGGGAGGTGGACGACCACTCGGTGACGACGTGGAGGGCTGTCCAATGTGGAGCGAAGGTCGCCCGCGTCCGACTCAGGGATGTCGCGATCCCGAAGGCCGCCGCCTTGTTCAGGGGCGGCGGCCTGGTCCGCGCGGACCTTGCGGTCCGGACGTCAACCGGGCCTCACCAGCTCGGCTGTGGAAGAGGCCTCTCGGGTAAGGAGCGGCCCCGTCTCCTCACTGTACGCCGAGAGCCCACCGTCCTGGCACCTTTGTCGACGGCTCTCTGCCACAGGAGGCCGATCTCCCGTTCGAGACTTTGCGGTGGGCGGCAACCCCAACCGGTCAGCTCATGGCGCGGTCGCTGACGACAGCGCTACCTGACCGCGGCGGTGGTGACCGGGCGATACCCGGCCTGGTCCTCCACCACCCTCGACGCTTGCTCAACACCCTCTCGCCAGGACGGCACGCACTGTGGCTGGCCCGTCGGGTTGGCCGGGACTGCTGCGCGTCGCGGCGCGCCAGCCGACACCCTGCCGGGCCGCCAGCTCCCCCGTGTCAGCGGGGCGACGCACACTGATCCCATGGACCGCGGCCCGCACGCCGACTACTCCTCGTGGGTGGTCACCCATGGTGATCCGCCGCAGCGTCCGCAGATGATCGAACCCCCGCGCCGATGCGTCGCCGACGTAGTGACGTACGGGGGCCATCGGGTACGCCTGCAGCTCTACGCCATTGCCCGCGCGCCGGGCTGGGTCTGCGTCCAGCAGGACCTACGTGACAGGGCCCCGTGGAACGCGTGGGTGCCGGCACGACAGGTCACACCGATCTAGCCGGCCAGTCGATCGCGCGCGGATCGCGACCGAGCTCCGAGGCACCTGCCGTGGGTGCCACCGGCTCAGGCTGCGCCGCCGAACGGGCGCAGCAGTGCCGTGACGTCGCTGCGGCGGATGCGGACGATGCGGGTGCCGACCTTCACTGCCCGGAGCTCACCGCTGGCGATGAGCTGACGGACGAAGCGCTCGGTCACCTGCAGGTCCCGAGCGACGTCGGCGACGGTGACGAACGTCGATGGTGAGGTCTGGTGGATCGATTCGGTGGCCATGGTCCCCCCAGAAGCGGAGTCGGTCCCTCGAGGGTCCTCAGGGCCGATAGCCAAACCGATGACGGGACAGAAAACCCGCTAGCGCGAGCGATGACGCCCCTGGGGATGACATAGCCGTCGCGATGACGCGGGCGATGGCTCCGCGTTCCGTCATCGCCGCGCCCTCGTGCCGTCATCGGGCCTGACCTGCAGGTTCGTCCGCGTCATCGCTACGGCTATCGCCGCTGAGCAGCGTCTTCGGTGTCCGTTCGAGACCGGAGGCGACGACGATGACCCACGACAACACGACACCGGCCGGCGTCTTGCCGGCCCGCGAGCAGCGGGGGGTGACCCGCGACAGGCAGGGGCTTCTCGACGCACTCGCGCTTGTGGACGCGCACGGTTGGGACAGCGAGCCCGCGACCGATCTGCTGACGCAGATCCGGTACGAGCTCATCCGACCGTTGACGATCGACATCGGCCTGCGCGGCACCGCCGCGGCCCAGGCCGAGGCCAGCGCGTGGGAGACGGTGTGGCTCAAGCTGTGCGACCCCCACCTGCGCTCCGCAACTTCTCCGTGGGGAGTGATCTGGCAGACCGCCCGGCGCGCCGTCCTTGCCGAGGTCCTCGCCGCCCGGTGGGGCACGGAGACCCGACGGGCTTGGGAGCACAACGCCGAAGAGCGCACCGGACGACGCGCTCGGCCGATCCGCCTGGAGCCGCTTCTCGCGTCCGGCTACGACACGGCCGACCCGAGCCCACCGCCAGAGCCGGCGCCAGGAGCCCCCGTGGCGTCGGCGCTGCAGTTGGCCGCCGACGCCTTGACCCAGGCCGGCTGGGACGCCGTCGAGGCGAGACGGATCGTCGCCGAGGTGGCCCTCATGGATGAGGCGCTGGGCCGCGGCGCGACCGTCGTGGGATGGCGGCCACTCGCCGCCCGGCTCGCGCTGCCCCCGTGGCAGGCACGCAGGCTGACGTACCTGCTGCGCGGGTCGGTCGACCGCCCCGGCCTGCTCGCACGGCTCATCGCCGAAGGTCCGCACATCATCCACGCCGTGGAGCTGCGTGAGGCGATGGCCGCGACGCGCTCGCGCACGCTGCCCACACCGACCCAGCGCTGCTTCGCCGCCCGCGGCTCCCGTCCACAGGGGCTCGCGTGCTGACCTCCTCCACAGCCCGCGCCCGAGCCGGCCACATCTTCTCGGTCCGCGGCGCACACCTGGTGGCATGAGACCCATCACGTCGCAGAGCAGCCGGGGAACGACTTGGCCGCAGAGTCTGTCACAAACCGGGCTACTCGTGTCACAGTGGGCACTTTCACGTCGAGTCCCCACGGCGGGGACGAGACGTAGATCGGGCACCGTCAAGGGGGACGGAATCATGCCGAGACGAACAGGGCTGACACCGTACGCAGCGGCACTGGTGTGCGCCGCCGTCATGGGCGCAGGGGGATGCTCGGTCGCCGCGCCCGCTCAGACTCCGGTGCCAACGGCGACGCTCAGGACACCCCCGTCGCAGGAGCCAACCCCCACCGCTGAACCGACAGCCACGGTCGACCCAGCCGTGGCCGAGGCGGAGGCGGCCGTGCTCGCGGCATACCGCACCTACTGGGAGGTCTCGGCAGCCGCGCTCGCCGACCCCCTCGCTCCCCTGCCACAGGACTTCGATCGCTTCATCGTCGACAAGGCGAGAGCGGGCCTGGCGGAGTCGCTGCTGTGGGCCGAGCAGAACGACGTCAAGATGGTCGGTGCGCCGATGATCTCGCCGTCGGTCGAATCACTCGTCCTCGAGGGCGAGCAGGCCGCGCACGTCGTGGACTGCGTGGACTCCACCGACTGGATCCTCACCCATCGCGAGACCGGCGACCCCGCGTCGTCCGCAACCAACCAGAACACTCGAGTGACAGCCGACGCGTGGGCCACCGTCTACGACGGTCGCTGGGTCATCCGCGAGGTGACGCTGAACCGGGAGGAGCCGTGCTGAGGGGGGTCGCGAGCTGCCTCGCGGTCACGGCGTCCCTGATCGTCACCGTCGCGTCCCCTGCCCTCGCCGCTCCCGGCGTCGAATGTCCACCCACGATCATCAACTGCGAGATCGAAGCGGAGACCCCGGGAACGCCTGGCAACTCCGGCCCGAACGCGCCGACCACACCCATCAGCGACGGGCAGTGCAGGACTGCCACCGGCAACGTCGTGCCTTGCTGGAATGACGAGTGGGGCTGGTTCAACGCGAGCGACTCCTGCTACTACATATTCCGGGAGCCCCAGCCTCCGGGTACCGACCCGGTATGGGAAGGCAACTTCCCCAAGGGCGCGATCTACGACGTCTCCTGCGCAGACCCGCTCGGAGCGCCGGGGTCGAACGGTGGCTGGACGTGGCTACCGGGCCCACCGGCCGGGTACGGCGGGGACCCGGCGCAGCTGGCCGAGAAGGCGGTCGAGCGGATGGCGCTGGAGGGACCGGCGATCCGCACGCCACTGGATGGCGAGGAGATCGGCACGGTCGGGATTCCGCTGTGGCTGTGGACCGAGCAAGGCGCCACGACCTGGGGTCCGACCACGGCAACCGCGTCGGTCCCCGGCTTGTCGGTGACCGCGACGGCGGAAGCGCGGTGGATCGACTGGGCCCTGGGCGACGGGTCGACGATGCGCTGTGAGGGGCCCGGGACCCCGTTCATCCCCGGTCAGGTGAAGTCCCCGACGTGCGACCACATCTACACCGTCTCCTCGGCGGGGCAGCCGGGCGACGTCTACACGGTGACGGGCACGACGACGTGGGAGGTGACCTGGTCCGGGGGCGGGATGTCCGGGGTCCTGCAGGTCACCCGTTCGTCGTCGACGACCGTACCGATCGGCGAGCTACAGGTGCTCGCACGTCGCAGGGCCAGGACGGAGAACAGCAGCGGCATCAGCGCGACGAAGCCCATGACGACGACGACAAGCAGCAGGTCGCGGATCTGGACGCCGACGATGGCCAGCGGCACCACCGCGAGGGTGAAGGTCATGGTGTGGTCGGCGAAGACGCTCGTGACGCCGCTCGTGACTTGTCCGGTGCGGACCACCGACCAGGTCGTGAAGACCTGCGGCAGCGCGGTCATGAACGCCGTGATGAACAAGCCGCTGACGATCGGTTGCAGGCCCAGCGCGTTGCCGACCTGGCGTGTGCCGGTGACCAGGACGTAGGCGCCGAGAGCCAGTGCGAGTACGCCTGCGACGGCCAGCCATGTCTTCCTGGTCGACCACGACACCTCGCCGCGTTCCCCGCCGCGGCCTCTGAGCAGCGCCTGGAGCAGGAAGACGATGTAGGCGGCGGCGGCGATGAGCCCGTCGATGGGCTGCAGTCCGCGCCACGGGGGCGGCAGCACGAGGACGGCGAACAGTACGACGATCGCCAGGTAGGGCAGCGCGTCGACGAAGACGGCGTCGCGTTGCACCCGTAGCTGCCCGTTCCCCTCGGCGGGGCGTTCGCCTTGCGAGCGGTTGCGGCGCACGGCGGCGTAGGCGACCGCGACGGTGATCGGGATCGAGACGACGGTGGACCCCAGCATGCTGCCCAGCCCGATGGAGGCGGTTCCGGTGATCGCGCTGACGGCGTTGATCCCGACGTCCGGGCTGGCGCTCCCGAGCGCGACGAGAGGCCCGCCTGCGGCTCCGGTGAATCCGTACCGCATCCGCACCGCCTTCAGCGGCGCCGCGAGCTGCTCGGCTCCCCACCGCGCCACGAACGCTGCGATGACCAGACCGGGAACCCACAACCACACCATGGGACCTCCTGATCATCGCTGGCGTTGAGCGGCAGTTCCGGCGCCCCAAGGACGGCGACTCACAAGGATGCCCGCAGGCGGCGGGGTGTGCATCAGCGCGGTTACCCCCCGCTGCCTGGGCCGGACCTGCTCGGACGTCCCGGCGGGCGGGTGCGCCTCAAGACACCGGCGGTGACGGCGGCTGCCGCCAGCACGTACGCGCCCAGCTCGAGGATCGCCCCCAGGCGGGCTGCGGGTGTCAGCGTGGTACGCAACGGGAGCGCGGCGACCAGCTCCTCGGCGGTGAACAGCTCGGTGCGCTCCACCACCGCGCCGTCGGGCATGATCACCGCGCTGACGCCGACCGTGGAGATCTGGATGGTGGCCCGGGCGTGCTCGGCGGCTCGGAAGCGTGACATCGCCAACTGCTGGGTCGACTCCTGCGACCGGCCGAAGGAGGCGTTGTTGGTGGGGATGACGATCAGCTCCCCGCCCCTGCGCACGCCCTCGCCGATGATGTCGGCGTAGGCGACCTCGAAGCAGATGCCCGTCACGACGGGGACGGACCGCGCCAGGCGCTCGATGGGGATGGTGGTGACCGCGGGTGCGGTACCGGCCACCATGTCAGTGGCGATCCGGTCCACCAGAGGGGTGAGCTGGCGGAAGAACCGGCGGTAGGGCACGTACTCCCCGAAGGGCACCGGGTGCTGCTTCGCGTAGGCACCACGGGCACCCTGACCCGCTTGCCACACGACCATCTCGTTGAAGCGGACGTCCTGGCCGTCGGGGAACCGCTGGGTCCCCAGGAGCAGCGGCGCCCCGGCGGCCGCTGCTGCGGCGTCCACGAGCGCGGCCTGGGCCGCATCGACGCGCGGGTCGATGTCGGCCGCGCTCTCCGGCCACAGGATCAGGTCGAGCTGGTCGGCCCCGGCCGATGCCAGGAGTCGTTCGGTGCCGCGCGCATGGTTGGCGGTGACCTGCCGGGCCTGATCGGCCCAGTGTGCACCCTGGGCTGGCACGTCACCCTGGACCGCCCCAACCCGAAGGCGCCCTGCCTCCTGCCCGGCATCGACCGGAAGGAGCCCCGGGCCCAGCGTCAGGGCGACGGCCCCGGCGGCGACCACGACACCAGGCACCCTATGCCCGGTGAGCACCTGCTGCCAGGACGCTGCCAGCGCGGCGCCGACCAGACCACCACGGCGGAGACCAGGATCTCACCACCGTAGGGCGCCAGCCGCAGCGCCGGCGCATCGGTCTGGGAGAACGCCAGGTACCCCCACGGGAACCCGCCGAAGGGCCACGACCCGCGCAGCTGCTCCACGGCCACCCATACCACTGCCGCAGTCGCGGCCCGCACCGGCGGGTGGTCACGAACCCACGCGGCCCGCTGCGCATAGGCCCACAGCACAGCGAATCCGGCGACGTAGGACGCCTGGAACAGGCTCAGTGCGATCCAGGGCAGGACCGAACCGGTGGCCTCGACCGCCCAGTCGACATGCGGGAGGAAGAAGCACAGTCCCCAGACCAGCCCGGTTCCTGCCGCGCGGCCAGGTCGTGCGCCGCACAGCGCGATAAGCAGGAGCGCGACACCGACGTAGGCCAGGGGCCACCAGCCACGGTCGGGGAACGCCATGTTGGTCAGCCATCCGCCCAGGGCCGCCAGGACCACCGCCGTACGGTGCGGGACCGGCGAGGCAGCTGCCCTCACCGGCCGAGAGCCGTGGATATCGAGGTGCCCCGCTTCCGGCGGTGTCAGGAGAGGGAGCAAGGGCGCTTCTCCGTTGTCAGGGACGGGCAACTCTGGGGGCACCGGCGGGCGGTCAGACGCCGGCATAGGAGTGCAGGCCGGTGATGAACAGGTTGACGCCGACGAAGTTGAACAAGAACGCGGCGTAGCCGGCGAGGGCGAGCCACCCGGCCTTGGTGCCGCGCCACCCGGCCGTGGACTGGGCATGCAGGTACGCGGCGTACAGCACCCAGGTGATGAAGGCCCAGGTCTCCTTGGGGTCCCACCCCCAGTACCGGCCCCAGGAGTCCTCGGCCCAGATCGCACCCGCCAGGACGGCGAACGTCCAGACGGGGAAGGCGAAGAGGTGGGCGGTGTGGGCGACGCGCTCCAGGGCGGCGGCCGCGGGCAGCCTCCCGGCGTAGCCGCGGGTCGCCTGCCCGCTTGCATCACGCCCGTCGGCCCGCCGGCGTAGCAGGTACAGGCCGGTGGCGGCGGCGCCGACGGTGAAGACGCCGCCGGCGATGATCGCCGCGGCGACGTGGATGACGAGCCAGTAGGAGTTCAGTGCGGGGACGAGGTCCCCGGCCGGGGTGTACAGGACGGTCACAGCGAGGCCGAGGCTCAGGGTGACCAGTGCGAGGATCCACACGCCGAGGTCCCGCACGGGTTGACGTCGCAGGAACACCAGGTAGGCCGCGGTGGCCGCGAGGGTGGCGGCGGCGGTGAACTCGTACATGTTGCCCCACGGCGCCCGGCCGGCGGCCACGCCACGGGCCAGGACCCCGGCCAGGTGCAGCACGAACGCAAGTGTGGTCAGGGCAGCAGCGACCCGGTCCAGCCGGCGGGCCGCCGGAGTGGGCCCGCTCACGGCGGCTGAAGTCGTTGCCGACGACGTGGACGTCGCAGGTCCGCCCACGGCGACTGGCTCGGCGACACGGGCTCCTTGTCCAAGGGTCCGCGGGCGTCGGGCCGCGTGGTAGGCGTAGGCGAGCATCGCCAGGGCGTAGACGGCGATGGCGCTGTAGATCAGCCGGTCGCTGAGCTCGGCCAGGATCGGGGTGGGCACGGTCAGTCCTCTCTGTCGTGCATGGACACGTCGGTGGGGTCCGGTTCGGCGCCCGGCAGGGCCGCGAGCACGGAGGAGAGCTCGTCGGGGACGGCTCCACGGCGGGTCAAGGCGTAGGTGGCGATGTCCACCGTGGGCGCGCCACCACCAGGGGCATGGGCGACGCGGAGCCAGATTCGGCGTCGGCGCACGGCCAGCGACACCGTCAGGCCGAGCAGAAGGGCGATGGCGGCCGTCAGCGCGATCTCCTTGCCCGGGTCGTGGGCGATCTGGAAGTTCGCGAACCGCGAGACCGACTCGAACGTCAAGGTGCCCTGCCCGCCCGGCAAGACCATCGACTCGCCCGGTCGCAGGGCGCGCGCGAACGGCTGGTCCCCGTTCATCACCTGGGTCAGGTCGTCCTTATCGAGGCGGAACACCGACTGCGGTGCACCGTCGGCCAGACCGAGGTTCCCGGTGTAGGCGGTGAGCAGCAGCTGGGGGTCGACCAGGTCCGGGTAGAGCGAACGCGGCCCGAGGCCCGGGTCCACGGAGGCGGTGGGCAGGAAGAAGCCTTCGAACCCGAGCTGGGTGGGTTGGGCGTCCGGGACCTTGATCACGCCTTCGGAGGAGAGGTTGCCGTCGAAGGGCACGAACACGACGGGTCCGGTAAACACCGTCTCTCCGCGGCCGTCGGTGATGCTGACCACTGGTGCATAGCCGTGACCTGTGAGGAACACCTTGGTTCCCTCGACCTGCAGCGGGTGGTTCACCTCGACTGTGACGTCCTGCGGGACGCCGCCGGGTGTGCGCAGCACGGTCACGTCGGCCTGGAAGTCCCGGGCGCTGCCGCGTTGGGGGCCGGACATCTCGAACTCCGCGGTGAAGTCGTCCAGTGTGAGGGAGAACGGGGTCAGCGCCTCGGCGTCGGTCAGGGGACCGGGGGTGAACTCGTCGTACTGCAGTCGGGTGTTGGTGAAGGACGCGCCCTCCACGACGATCGCTCGTCCCTCGAAGCCGAACAGCGACCCGATCGCCACCCCGAAGAGTAGGACCAGCAGGGAGAGGTGGAACACGAGGTTGCCGACCTCGCGCAGGTACCCCTTCTCCGCCCGAACGGAGTTCTCGTCGACCACGACCCGGAATCGTCGGGCGCGCAGGTGCGCGGCCGCGGCGTGCAGGACCTCGGCCGGTTCCGCGGTCACCGTGGCGCGGCGGTGGTCGTCCAGGCGCGCCAGGTTGCTCGGTGCGCGCGGAGGCTCCGCGCGCACGGACTGCCACAGCCGGGCGGCGCGGGGCAGGACGCAGCCGGTCATGGAGACCATGAGCAGCAGGTAGATCGCGGCGAACCAGGGTGAGGAGTACACCTCGAAGAACCCCAGGCGGTCCAGCCAAGGCCCCAGCGTCGGGTTGTCACCGATGAACCGGGTTACGGCGCCCGGGTCGAAGGCGACCCCTCGCTGGGGCAGCAGCGACCCGGGCACGGCAGCCAGGGCCAGTGCGAGCAGGAGAAGCACCGCGGTGCGCATCGACGTCAGCGTGCGCCACGCCCACCGCGCCCAAGCTGGTGCTCCACCACCGGTCGGTCGCGGCGGTACCGCCATCACTCCGGCTCGGGTCGCGAGCACCTCGTCCTCGTCCGTAGGCGCCTGCGCCTCGCTCACGGTGGCCGAGTTCGACCCGGGCGCGGTTGCCTCGGGCGCTGGCGTCCTGGCGGCAGCGGTGCCGGTCGGCCTAGAGGAAGGACTCACGCTCGACCAGCATCTGCTCGAGGACCGCGAGCTCCGCGGTCTGGGAGTCGACGATCGCCTGGGCGAGTCGGCGCACGTCCTGGTCCTCCGCCCGGTCCAGGGCGCCCTGGGCCATGGCGACACCTCCCCGGTGGTGCGCCACCATGAGCTCCAGGTACCGGGTCTCCGCGTCGACCCCGACGACCTGGTCCAGCTGCTGGAGCTCCTCGTCGGTCGCCATCCCAGGCATGACCACAGCAGAACCGGGCGCCGGTGTCACGTCCGAGCCGTGGCCCATCGAGGCCATCCCGGAGCCGGCGTGACTCATCCACTGCATCGGTGGGTCGAGGCTGGCCTGAGGCAGGTCCCACTGCTCGAGCCAGCCGTACATCTGTCCGGCCTGCTGCTGCTGGGTCAGCATGATGTCCAGCGCCAGCGACCTGACCTCGGGGTCGTCGGTGGCGTCGCGGACCATGACGGACATCTGCACCGCCTGGGCGTGGTGGGCCTGCATGTCCCGGGCGAAGCCCGCCTCGGGCGAGCCGTCCATCGGCCGTGCGGCGGCGGTCCCTCCACCAGTCAGGGCGGCACCGGCCGCCATGCCGGCTGCCCCGACTGCAGCGGCGACCAGGATGACCAGTGCCGCCGTGGGGATCCTGCGCCGAGCACCACTGTCCACGCCCATCAGGCGTCGACCCCACCGGTGCACGGCGCGCCCGGCTCGGGGGTCTGCTCGCCCTGCTGGTACTTGACGAGGAACTGCTCCAGGCGCGGGTCGTCCGCGGTCTCCAGCGCCAGCTGGGTGCCCCAGGCACTGGCCACCAGCTCCCCGGTCAGCCCTTCGAAGGGGCTGAGCAGGACGTAGGCGTTGCCCTGAGCCAGGTCGGTCAGCCGCTGGACCTGCCCGGTCGGCAGGTCGGGGCTGTAGGTGATCCACACGGCGCCGTGCTCCAGGGAGTGCACCGCCAGCTCGCTGGGGATCGGCTCGGTGTACGTGCCGCAGTTAGCCCACACGCCGGCATGGTCGCCACCGACCGGTGGGCTCTGGTCGTACTGGACCGGTTGCTGCACATGGGTCGCGGACAGGTCGGTGAACGTCTGCACCCCGGAGATGTCCCCGGCCGCGGCCTCGGCGACGTCCGCCTGACGCCGCTGCTCACCGACGATGACGATCGCGGTCACGCCGATCAGCACGGCGGCGACCAGTGCGCTGACGCCGGTGATCAGCGCCGTGCGGCGACGCTCGGCGCGGCGCTGCTGCTCGCGGATCTCGGTCAGCCGGGCCGCGCGCTCGGCCTCGTCCTTCTTTCGTGTGCTCATCAGCTCGTGCTGCCTTCCATGTGCGTGGTCGTCACAGGACCGTGGTGTAGCCGGAGACCGTGGACTGCAGGGCGCGCATCAGCAAGTCCCACACCCCCGTTGCCAGGAGAAGACCGGTGGCGATGAGCATCACCGCGCCCGCGCGCTTGATCGCCGCGGTGTGCCGTCGCGCCCACGCGGTGGCGCTCAGCGCTCGGCGCATGCCCAGACCAACCGCGATGAACGGCACGCCGAGCCCGGCGGCGTAGACCCCGGCCAGCGCGGCCCCGCGCCCGGCGCTGGCCTCGGTGAACGCCAAAGTCTGCACCGTGGCGAGGGTTGGGCCCAGGCACGGTGTCCAGCCCAGTCCGAAGGTGACACCCATCAACGGGGCGCCCACCAGGCCGGACTTCGGACGCAGCCGAGGTAGCAGCTGGCGCTGCGATCCGGGCAACCAACCGGCGAAGACCAAGCCCATGATCACGACCACGACGCCCAGGACACGGGTCAGCACGACCTGGGAGGACTGCAGCGCGGCACCGAGGCCGCCGAAGAGGGCGCCGTAGGCGACGAAGACCGCAGCGAATCCCAGGATGAACAAGGCGGTGCCGACCACGACCGGTCGTCGTCGCGTCGCGGTGCCTTGATCGAGCAGGGGGCCGCCGGCGACGTAGGACACGTACCCGGGCACCACGGGGAGCACGCACGGGGAGACGAAGGAGACCAGCCCGGCCAGGGCCGCGACTGCCGCAGCCGCAAGCATCGGGCCGGCCGCGACGATGTCCTGCACGCCCGCGCTCACGACGGCGGCCCCTGGGGCTGCTCGCCCAGGACCGTGTCCAGCAGGGCGGTCAGGGTCGACTCCTGGACCGCTCCCAGGACGCGCGCCGCCGGGCGCCCGTCGCGGTCCAGGATCAGGGTCACCGGGACCCCCGCAGCGGGAAGGTGCTCGGCCAGGCTCAGCAGGGCCTGCCCGTCGCTGTCGTCGATGCTGGGATAGGTGATGCCGTAGCTCTCCTCGAACGCGATCGCCGCTGCCGGGTTGTCGCGCACGTTCACACCGAGGAACCGCACCCCCTGGTCCGCGTAGGCGGCGGACGTGGCTGCCAGGATCGGTGCCTCCTCACGGCACGGCGCGCACCACGAACCCCACACGTTGATCACCACGACGTCGCCGCGCCAGGCCGCGATGTCGATCGCCTCCCCGGTCAGTCCCGTTCCCGACAGGACCACCGGTTCGGCCCGGTCTGCGGGCGGGTACTCCGTCACAGTTCTGCTGCCCGTCGACGGCGAGCCTTGCTCCGCCGCCCCGCCCCCGCCCGTCGACACGAAGCCGGCGAGCTGGGCCACCACCACGGCTGCGGTGACCACGACCAGGATCAGGACGACGATGCGCGGGCGGGTCAGCAGCAGGCGCGACGTCCTGTGCCCGGCGCTTCCCTGCACCGGCGGCCCACCGGGGGTCAGATCATCCACGGTGGGGCTGCGGCAACGGTGCGGGCGTCTCGTTCGCGTGGGTGGCTGGCGCCAGATGATCGCGGCGCCGGCGACCGGTCGTTGCCGTCAGTTCCGGCTGCTCAACCAGCAGAGCCTCACCTGGTGCGGCGACGTCGAGCACGGCGAGCAGCGCCGCGCCGTGCGCCGTCAGTTGGCACATCACCAGCTTGCCCTGCCGGCGGGAGGTCACCAGGCCGGCGCGGCGCAGGACGCGCAGGTGGTGCGAGACGAGGTTCGGCGCGGCGCCGACGACCCACGCCAGATCGCAGACGCACAGCTCGGCCCCCAGGGCCAGGGCCGTTGCCGTGCGAAGACGCACCGGGTCCGCCAGGGCCTTGGCGGTGTTCGCCAGCACTTGGGAGCGGTGCGCTTTCGGCAGTGCTGCACGGACCGCCTCCGCGTGCGGCAGGTCCAGGCACAGCAGCTCACACCCATCGGCCGTCATGTACATATCCTAACGACCGTTGAGATGTGCGCCGGCCCCCGGTCGCGCTGGTGGCAGTCGCTGGGGGTCGTGCTGGTTCAGTCACCCGGTCGGGTGCTCGTGCCGTCCTCGCTGGCAGTGTGTGCCGAGTGGCGCGGGGCACTGTGTTCCGGGTGGCGCAGTGTGGTCAGCACCAGCAGGGCGGCGCCGGTGACGATGGCGGTGTCGGCGAGGTTGAAGGTCGGGAACCACCCGCTGTGCAGGTAGTCGGTGACGACCCCGTCGCCGGCCCGGTCCGCGACGTTCGCGATCGCACCACCTAATATCAGGGCGAGGGCGGGCAACCGCCCTGGCGAGGGGGCGGCGGCGGTCCGCCAGGCGACCACGGCGACTGCAGCGGTGACCAGGGCGGTGACGGTGAGCACGAGCCAGGTCGGCGCGCCGGCGCCGACGGAGAAGGCCACCCCAGGGTTGTAGGCCAGCCGCAGCTCGACCGGGCCCAGAGGGATGGCCCGCTCCTGCAGCGCACTGACCGCCCATGCCTTCGCGCCCAGGTCGACGGCGGCGACCGCGGCAGCGCCCAGCCCTGCCGCCAGGCGTCGGCGGGTTGGACTGGCCAGGCCCCGCTTCTGCTCACGGGCGGTCGAAGCGGTCACCGGGTGGCCAGCGTCGGGCGCTCGAGGACTGCAGCGGTCCCGGTGGTGGCCTGCGGCAGCGGGCGGGTGCGGCCGGCGCGGACACCGTTGGCGATGACGACGATCTCGGCGACCTCGTGGACCAGGACCACCGCGGCAAGGCCCAGGACCCCGAACAGCGCCAGTGGCATGAGCACGACGATGATCGCCAGGGACAGGCCGACGTTCTGGAGCATGATGCGCCGGGCCCTGCGGGCGTGGGTGAACGCCTGGGGCAGGTGGCGCAGGTCCTCGCCCATCAGCGCCACGTCGGCGGTCTCGATCGCCACGTCCGAACCCATCGCGCCCATCGCGATGCCCAGGTCCGCGGTCGCCAGGGCGGGGGCGTCGTTGACGCCGTCGCCGACCATGGCGGTGCGGCGCCGGGTCCGTAGCTGGGCGACCAGTGCAGCCTTGTCCTCCGGGCGCAGGTCGGCGTGGACCTCCTCGATGCCCGCTTCGCGGGCCAGGGCGTTGGCGGTCAGGGTGTTGTCGCCGGTGAGCATCGCCACGTGGTACCCGTCGCGGCGCAGCTGGGCCATGACCTGCGCCGCCTCGGGGCGCAGCTCGTCGCGCACGGCGACCGCCCCCAGGAGCTGTCCGTCCTCCTCGATGAGAACGGCGGTGGCACCGGCCTGCTGCATCCGCTCCACCTCGCCCGCCAGCGACCCGGACTGCACCCAGCCGGGTCGGCCGAGCCGGACCGGCCGACCGTCGAACGTGCCGGTCAGCCCGGCGCCGGGCACGGCCTCCACGCCAGTTGCGGGAGTGACCGCCGGGACCGCGGCCAAGATGGCGCGGGCCAGGGGGTGCTCGCTTCGGGCCTCGAGCGCGGCCGCGACCTCCAGGACGCGGTCCTCGCTGCGCCCGGGTGCAGCGACGACGGCCACGACGGCGGGGTCGTTGCGGGTCAGGGTCCCGGTCTTGTCCAGGGCGACCCCGCGGATAGCGCCGAGGGCCTCCACCGCCGCGCCACCCTTGATGAGCACGCCCTGCTTGGACGCGGCGCCCACTGCTGCGACCACGGACACCGGCACGGAGATCGCCAGGGCGCACGGTGAGGCCGCGACCAGGACGACCAGTGCCCGCTCGATCCAGGTGCCCGGGTCTCCCAGGAGGCTGCCGGCGACGGCGATGAGCGTGGCGGCGATCATCACCCCGGGCACCAGCGGCTTGGCGATCCGGTCTGCCAGGCGCTGGGCCTGGCCCTTGCGGGACTGCTCGGCCTCGACGATCCGCACGATCCGCGCCAGGGAGTTGTCCTCGGCGGTGGTGGTGACCTCGACCTCCAGGGCGCCGGATCCGTTGATCGACCCGGCGTACACCGTCTGGCCCGGTCCGGCCTCCACGGGCACGGACTCACCGGTGATGGCCGAGACGTCCAGCGCCGTCCGGCCGGTGCGGATCAGCCCATCGGTGGCGACCCGCTCACCCGGCTTGACCAGCATCAGATCCCCGACCCGCAGGTCACCGGGAGACACGGCGGCCTCCGAGCCGTCGCGCAATACGGTGGCCTGAGCGGGGACCAGGCTCAGCAGCGCCCGAAGGCCGCGCCGGGTGCGGGCCAGGGAGTACTCCTCCAGGCCCTCGCTGATCGAGAACAAGAACGCCAGCGCGGCCGCCTCGGCGACCTCACCGAGCAGGACCGCGCCGATCGCAGCGATCGTCATCAACGTGCCGACGCCGATCTTGCGCTTCGCGAGCCGGCGAATCGTGGAGGGGACGAACGTCCACGCACCGACCAGCAGGGCGACCCAGTTCAGGACCAACGCCACGGTGGGCTGCTCCATAGAGCCCGCCACCAGGCCCGCAAGAAGCAGCACGCCGGCGACCGCGGCGAAGCGCAGCTCGCTGACCTCCCACAGCCGCTCGGCCTCGTGCTCCTCGGCGTCCTGACCGGCAGGCGTGGTCTCGTCGTCGCCGCAACCGCACGCGTCGCTCATCGTGCCGTCTCCTTCGTTGCTGGGGTCGGGTCGTGGTCGTCAGCTGCGGGGTTTGCGTAGGTCGGGCACAGCGCCACGGCGTTGCCGGTCGCCGCCAGCAGACCCTCGCCCGCAGCGAGCAGGTCCATCAGCTCAGGGTGGGTCAGGTGGTACACCGAGGCGCGACCCTGCGGGCGGTAGTCGACCAGGCCGCAGTCCCGTAGGCAGGCCAGGTGGGTGGAGACACTCGACTGACCCAGCCCCAGCGCGGTGCACAGGTCCACGACCCGCGCCTCGCCCATCGCGAGCTGACGCACGAGCGCCAACCGGGTCGGGTCACTGAGGCTGCGGAACAGGGCGACGGCGGGAGCCAGCGCCTCGCGACTCAGCACATCGAGACTTGCAGCGATCATCGACATATGCTGATGATACGTCATCCAACTGATGCTTGCGAGGGTCGAACGGAGCAGGGCCGTGCTGATGAACCGGGTTGAGACGTTGCTGATGAACAACCCGGTCCGGGCCTGGCTGCAGCGATCCTATGAGGTCCCCCTGCTCGAGCGGCTGGGCGTCCGGCTCGCTGGCGCCGACGTGGTCGAGATCGGGTGCGGGCGCGGTGTGGGTACCGAGCTGCTCCTGGAGCGGTGGGGGGTGGCCCACGTCACCGCGCTCGACCTCGACCCAGCCATGGTCGCCCGCGCGCGGCGTCGCCTGAGCCGCCACGGGGAACGGGTCGACGTTCGGACCGGTGACGCATCCGAGCTGCCGTTCGCGGACGCCAGTCTCGACGCGGTGGTCGACTTCGGCGTGATCCACCACGTGCCCGCCTGGCGCGACGCGGTCGCGCAGGCCGTGCGGGTCCTTCGGCCCGGTGGCCAGTTCGTCTTCGAGGAGGTCACCCGCCACGCACTCGAGCGCTGGTCGTATCGCACCTTCCTCGAGCACCCCGAGCACGACCGGTTCAGCCCGCAGGAGTTCGTGGCCGAGCTCGAGCGGCACGGCTTCGTGCTCCCCGAGCCGGCGGTCACCCGGTTCTTCGGTGACTTCGTGATCGGCGTCGCCGTCAAATCGGCGACCACCCCGAGCAGTCCGCTGTGAGCAGCCACGCCGATCCTCGGCCTGGCCCTGTTCGCCGTGTGGGCCCTGCTCGCCGGGGTGGGCCCCATGGCCGTCCAGCGGCGGCGCACAGGCGACAGCGGGTTTCGGTTCGCGGCCTCTGCACGAGGTACCCGGCAGTGGTGGGCCAATCGCATCAGCGGCGCCGGATCGGTCGCCGTCGGCCTCGCCGCACCGATGGCCGACCTTCTCGGGCTCGACCCTGCGGTGTCCCGGCTGACCTTGCCAACCCTGCGCACCGCAGCGGCCGTGGTGGCCGCTGCGGGACTCGTGGCGACGCACGCGCCGCAGATGGCCATGGGCACGATCGGACGCCTCCGCCCGCCACGCCGCCGCTAGCCCCGACCGTCCCCTGCCTCACCCTTGAACCCCGAAAGGCCTCCCATGGACCTGGCAGTCGTCGCCCTGCAAGCCGTCGGACTGTTCCTGGTGACGAACATCGACGACATCATCGTCCTGTCACTGTTCTTCGCCCGCGGCGCCGGCGCTCCCGGCGTCACCGCGAAGATCGTCGCCGGTCAGTACATAGGCTTCGGCGCGATCCTGGTGGCCTCGGTCCTGGTCGCGCTTGGCGCCGACGCGTTCCTGCCCGACGACGCGATCCCCTACTTCGGGCTCATCCCCCTGCTCCTGGGCCTGTACGCCGCCTGGCAGGCATGGCGCAACCGCCACGACGACGATGACGACGACGACCCCGGCAAGGCCGTCGCCGTCTGGACCGTGGCCGCCGTCACCTTCGCCAATGGCGGGGACAACATCGGCGTCTACGTCCCGGTCTTCCTCACCGTCGGACCCGCAGCGATCGCCGCCTACGCCGCCGTGTTCCTCGCCCTGGTCGCGGTCCTGGTCCTCGCCGCCCGGTACGTCGCCACCCGCCGACCCATCGCCGAGGTCCTCGAACGCTGGGAGAGCGTCCTGTTCCCCCTGGTCCTCATCGGCCTGGGCGTCGTGATCCTCGTCGAAGGAGGAGCCTTCGGGCTGTAGGTCCCCGCGTCGTGAGACCCAGCAAGGAGCCGGCTCGCGGTCCCGCCACGAGCGTGCGGGTCCCGCTGTTGGCGGGGGATGGGCCAGGGCCCGGCTGGCCGGACGCTCGAGCTCGTCGGGCGCATCCGGCCATCGGGGGGATATCAGGGTTCGGTCAGGACTGTGTGCGGACGGGCGCGGGCGCCTCCTGAGGGTCGCGTGCCGGAACCAGACGGGGAACGAGCCGTACGAGGACGACCATGGCAACGAGCTCGACAGGGGTTTGAGTGACCACAGCCAGCGGGGCCATCTTCAGCGATGCGGGAAGGGCCAGCGCGAGGGGAAGTACGACCAGGAACTTGCGCGTCGCGGTCGAGAAGACGGCGGCGCGTGTGGAGGGCACATCCAAGCGCGCGAGTCGGCCAGCCAGGCGGCCTACCGTCACGGCGAGGACGGCGAAAGCAACGTAGAGAGGCACGACGCGAACCAACGTTGACACCTGCGTGCCGACGGCGGCGACCTGGGAACCGATGACCACGACCAGGGTCGCCATCATCAGCGGCACCATCGCGCCCGCCATGACTCCTTCGACGACGCGGCCGACCCGGCGACGACTCGCAATCCGCTGCACGAGCGCAGCTGCGCCGAGCGGCAGGACGACCAAGATCGGGAACGCCTCGACGAATGGCTCGACCTCGACAACGGACAGCACGTCGCCGCCGGCGAATAACAGCAGGTAGAGGGGCAGCAGGAGGAGCTGGCCGACCATCAGCAACGGCGCGGCCGCGAGCAGGCGAGCGCGGGCGCCTCCCGCGAGGCCCGTGAAGACGACGACATAGTCGATTCACGGCGTCAGGAGCACCAGCAGCACGCCCAGCAGCAGCCCGCGGTCGTCAGCGACGAACCGGGACAGCGCGAAGGCGATCGCCGGCACGACGATGAAGTTCATGGTCAGGACTGTCCCAAGGAACCGCAGATCGCGGAACGCGCGGCCGAGCTCGGTCAGTCGCACCGCGAGGAACGTCGCAAACAACAGCAGGGCAAGCACAGGGTTGGTCGCGTCGGCGAGCCTTGGAGCGAGCTGCGGGCCGACCAGGCCGAGCAGGACACCGAGGACGATCGCCGCGACGTACAACGGGATCTTCCTCTCGTCCCACCAGTCGACGGCCCGCTGCATGGGTCCTCCTCCCCGAGCGCGTGTCGATCCGCCTCGCGGTCGTCGCGGGCTTCAGACCACGGGCGACTGTCCGGCTCGCTGGGCGCGGGTGTGGGCGAGCCGGTAGGAGGTGGTGCCGGTCTCGATGATGTTGCCGCCGAAGGTGAGGCGGTCCACGATCGCGGCGCAGAGGCGTGGGTCGGTGAAGGTCTTGGTCCAGCCCGAGAAGGATTCGTTGGAGGCGATCGCGACGCTGTTGGTCTCTTCGCGTTCGGTCAGGACCTGGAACAGCAGCTCGGCGCCGCGACGGTCGAGTTCCATGTAGCCGAGCTCGTCGAGGCAGAGCAGGTCGACCCGGCCGTAGCGGGCGATGGTCTTGGACAGGACCCGCTCGTCGGCGGCTTCCACGAGCTCGTTGACGAGCTTGGCGGCCAGGACGTACTTCACGCGGTGCCCGGCCATCGCCGCGGCCGCGCCGAGCCCGATGAGCAGGTGACTCTTACCGGTCCCGGAGTCACCGATCAGACACAGCGGCTCACCTTTGGTGACCCAGGCGCAGGCGGCGAGCTGGGCGATCACGGCGGGTTGGATGTGGGGGTTGGCGGTGTAGTCGAAGTCCTGCAGCCACTTCTCCCGGGGGAAGCCGGCTGCGGTGATCCGCCGGGCGGAGCGGCGGCGGTCGCGGTCGTCGCACTCGGCCATGAGGAGCTCGGCGAGGAACCCGCGGTAGGTCAGCTGCTCGCGTTGTGCGGCGTCGGCGACTTCGGCGAAACGGGCGCACATCGTGGGCAGCCGGAGCATCCGGCAGGCCTGGTCGACGGCGGCGTCCGCGGCCTGCTCGGTCACCCCGGTGCGGCCGGCCCGGATCGCGGTGGCGCTGCTGGTGGTGGTGGTCATCAGGTTCCTCGGGTTCCGGTCGCGGGCGGGTGGGTCAGCAGCTCGTCGTACTGAGCGACCGACGGCAACGGCCGCCCGTCGGCGGGCAGGTCCCCGGCGCGGTTGCGGGCCTCGACCAGGCGGCGTTCGGTCAGGCTCGCGACCCGGTCCCGACGACCGGGGACGACGGGCGGGACCAGGTCGACCGCTTCACCTGGTGAGCCGAAGGTCGGCGTGGCGCCCCGCAGCTGCGCGGCCTTGCGCGCTTCGACGGCAACCACGTCGGAGCTGGTGGACCCGATCGAGACCGCAGCGGCGAGCCCGGCGATGACGTCGCCGTGGGTCAGGTGGCGGTGCAGCAGCAGGACCTCGACCATCGCCCGGGTGCCACCGGCGTCGCCGAGCGACCGGCGGGCCAGCGCCCAGAACGCGTCATGAGCGGAGGTGAACGTGCCGGCGGCGCGGGCCTGGGCCAGGGCGGTCGCGCCGGGCAGCGCCCCAGGCTTTCGGGCCAGGACCTCCAGGTAGTGGTCCAGCAGCAGGCTCTGCGAACCCTTACGGACCGACCGGGCGTGGCGGGCGACCTCGGACCGTCCGTCGAAGATGACCAGCTCCGAGGCGCGCAACGACACCTTGACCCGCCGGCCGATCAGCCGCGCTGGGACGGAGTAGTACGCCATCCGGACCATCACCCGGGCGTAGCGGTCGACCCGCGGGGTCAACGTCAGCCCAGGGTCGATGCCCTCGACCGGTAGCGGCCGCAGCAGCGGCTGCTCGAGGACGAAGTCGTGCCCGACCGTCAGGGTGCGGTTGTCGATGCGGCGCCGGTCCTCGGCGGCGTCAATCTGCTCGAGGCGCGCGTTGAGCTCGGCGAGGCTGGCGACGTCAGGCATCGGCACCAGGTGGTTGCGCCGGAACCGGCCGACCTCACCCTCGACCCCGCCCTTCTCGTGGGCGCCCTCGATTCCGGGCATGCAGTAGAAGCTGTCGAAGCCGTAGTGGGAGCGGAAGCTCACCCACCGGTCGGACTCGGTCCGGTTCCGTCCGAACAGCACCCGCGTCACCGCGCTCTTGAGGTTGTCGTAGCGGATCTTGTCGGTCGGGGTGCCGCCCAGGACCCTGAACGCCTCCAGGTGGCCCTCGATGAACGCCTCCTGTCCCTGGCTCGCGAACACCCGGTGCACGGCCTTGCCGGAGAACGACAGGCGCAGGGTGAACAGCGCGCACTTGGTCAGCTCACCGTCCAGACGGACCCACACGTCACCGAAGTCGACCTCGGCCTCCGCGCCGGGCTCGTGGGTCTGCGGCACGAACGCCTGCTCCGCGTCCTTGCCCGCCGCGGCCCGCACCTGCGGCCGGCGCTTGGCGACGTAGTCGCGGACCGCCGAGTACGTCAGCTCGTTCATGCCGTGCTCATCGACCAGACGGGCAAGCACCCGCCGCGCCGTGTGCTGCTGCTTGCGCCACGCCGTCAGGTCCTCGACCAGCATCGCGTCGATCAACGGCTTCGCCGCCTCGAGCTTCGGGGCGACCCGCACCGGAACCTTCCGCGGCGCCGGGACCGCCGACGCCAGAGCCGCACGAACTGTTCGCCGGTGCACGCCGTGCCGCTCCGACAACGCCCGAATCGACAGCTCTTCGCGCCGGGCATCCCGGCGGATCGCTTCGTAGAGCTCCACCCGCGTCCCCAACCTGGCCCCCCACCAGAGTCGTTGATCACGACTATGCAGGCGCGGGCGCACCTCGACCGACAACGACGCCCTGGCGTGTCGGCAAGTGGGGCCAGATCAAGCCGTCACACCCTCGACAGATCGCCGAGCGGAACCGGGTGGGGCCAGATCAAGCCGTCACGGTGGGGCCAGATCAACCTGACACAGCCATCGACCAGCAGGTTCACCGCGTAGGCGTCGGCCAGCTCGGCGTCGCTGACCGGGGCGACCAGCCGGGCGTAGTACGTGCTCGGGGCGATCTGGATGCCGTGAGCGGTGAGCACCCGGCAGATCGGCTCGACCCCGAAACGGTCCCGGAAGGCGGTGATGTAGTCGCAGATCACTTGAGTCGGCGGTCGAGCTCCGCCTGGGCGAAAAACGCGGACGCGGTCTTGAGGATCTCGTTGGCCCGCCGCAGCTCGGCGTTCTCCCGCCGCAGCTGCTTCAGCTCGTCCTCGGTCGCGCTGGTCACGCCGGGCCGGGCGCCGGTGTCGATCTCTTCGCGCTCGACCCAGTTCCGCAGCGTCGCGGGGTTGATGTCCAGCACGGCGCCGACCGCGCGCCGGGCTGTCAGCTTCGACTCACCGAGATCTCGAAGGCGGTCGAAGTACATCCGCACCGCACGGGCACGGGTCTCCTCATCGAACTTACGGGGTGCAGACACTGGCTCAGTCTCCTTGCAGGATCAGAGCCTCTGCCAGACCCAGGACGATTCACTATCGCCAGGTCTTCACCTCCAACGCCGAACGCACCGCTGCCCTTGCCCCATGGCTCGAGCACTACAACACTCGACGGCGCCACAGTGCTCTCGGAGCCCTCCCGCCCATCAGCCGCCTGTCAACAACCTGACGGCCAAGTACATCTAGCCCCTTCGCTCGCGTTCCTGGCGTTGTACATGGTCGTCGACCTGCTCGCGCCACAACCGGTACGCCTTCAGCCAACCGACCATTGCGTCCTCCAAGGGCTCCCCGACGTCCTCAGCCCACCTAAGCCCGGCCCCAAGTCGGCCTCGTCCCTCAAGCCCGGCCGCACCGAGGAACAACCAGGCGCACTTGGGGTGGGATTTGAACCTCTCCGCGAGCCGGTCCCCGATGAAAAGCTCGAGAGCTCGCAGGGCGTCCATAGCGGTCCGCGCTTCCGCGCCGCTCGGGCGATACCCGGCATGGACGACGCGGTTGCGGACCCCCGCGACATGCGAGTGCCAAGGTGAGAGCTTCTGACCTGTCACCGACCATTGGCCCCCCAGTCGAGGGTGGTAGTCGGTTTGGACCCGAGATGTGAGCGGCTTAGAGAAGACCGTCGCAGCCTCGTCAACAGCGGTGCGCTTCTCCCACATGATTACGCCTAGAACCGCATCAAGCAGGATTTCAGCGGCGATCGCCGTTTGCACCACACTCTCGCCAGGGCGGCCTCCTACATTTGCCTCAACCACCGCGTCAAGCCGCCGCTCCGCGAAAAGCACAAAGGGGTCGTGCACCGCGGACCGTCTGATGAACTGGTCGATTCGGTGATGCCCGTCTTGGGTAAGCGGCTCCGGGACGACGCCAGGAATGTTGGCGTGGTTCAGAACCGTAATGCCCATTGGCTGCGGTGGGCCCGGGTCCGCAATATCCCGTTCCAACCGCGGGACTAGGGGGTGGAGGCGCTCATAGGTCAACTCGGGGACCCTGACGTCCTCAGCGAGCCGGTACGCCCGGTGGTAGGCGAGCAACTCGTCGATGCAGCGAGTCAAGTCGTCGCCATCGGCCTCCAGCGACAAGGGCCGCACGCAGGTGACGGCCTCGACGACGGTGACATATGCACCTTCTGGATGCGATGGTGCCTGAGCTAGCTCCCTGTCGGCGGTGCCGAGAATTTGTCCGATCACTCTCGTCGCGGCAAGTAGCCCGGATGCCATCTCCGTCGGCACCTGCCAGAACTTCAGCGAGACGAAGTTGGAGCCTTCAGAGGGTCGCGACGCCAGGTGCGGTGTCGGCGCCCACTCCATGCCGGCCAGTTCGGGCACTGCCAGGGCGGGCAGGACGCGGGTCCATGTGGAGCCGGGATGCAGGGGAATCGGATCGGGCAAGGTTAGGAGGTAGACCCGAAAGAAACTGCCCGGCTCGTCGGAGTTCTCCACGTCGATAGCCTGCCCGACCCGCGTCAGTTCGGGAAGCGCCAGGTCAAGGCGGCAGAGGTCGACCACGGGAGCGGCGGGGACGCGCTCTGCATCTGGCCCTGTCCACCGGTGAGGGCCCGCTGAGCTCGGGACGCGGGGATTGACGAGCGCGTCGAACTGGAGGACGGGCACCTGAAGCTGCGGCCCCGCGCGCCGGCCGGTGAACGGGGTCAAGTCCCTGGGAGTGGTGTAGCGGTTCGGCGTGACCCTGATGGGTTAGGCGGTCAGGGCCAGGGGTGGGTCGATCACCTCTTCCTCTCCGGGGACGATGGCCAGGCGGGCCTTGGCGAGGAGCTCGAGGCCGAGGTAGCGGCGTCCTTCGGCCCATTCGTCGTGCTGCTCGGCCAGGACCGCGCCGACGAGGCGGATGACGGAGGCGCGGTCGGGGAAGATCCCGACGACGTCGGTGCGCCGGCGGATCTCTCGGTTGAGGCGCTCGTTGGGGTTGTTGGACCAGACCTGGCGCCACAGGCCCTTGGGGACGGCGGTGAACGCCAGGACGTCGGCGCGGGCGGCGTCCAGGTGGGCGGCGACGTCGGGGAGCTTGTCGGCCACGGCGTCCAGGAGCTTGTCGAACTGGGCCTGGACGTCCGTCGGGGTCGGCTGGTCGTAGACCGAGTGCAGCATCGCCTTCACCGCCGGCCACGACGCCTTCGGGGTCACGCTCATGAGGTTCGCCGCGTAGTGCGTGCGGCACCTTTGCCAGGTCGCCCCGGGCAGGGTCGCGCCGATCGCGGCCACCAGCCCGGCGTGGGCGTCGGAGGTGACGAGCTTGACCCCGGACAGGCCGCGGGCGACCAGGTCCTGGAAGAACGTCAACCACGCCGGGCCGGTCTCAGCGGTGGTGACCTGCACCCCCAGGACCTCCCGGTGCCCATCGGCATTGACCCCGGTGGCGACCAGGACCACGGCGTTGACCACGCGCCCGGCCTCGCGGACCTTCATCGTCAGCGCGTCCGCGGCGAGGAACGTGTAGGGCCGGCGTCCAGCGGGCGGGTCCGGAACGCGGTGACCTGGGCGTCCAGGTCCTTGGACATCTCGCTGACCTGCGACCGCGACAGCGAGGTGATCCCCAACGACTGCACGAGCTTGTCCATCCGCCGGGTGCTCACGCCCAGCAGGTAGCCGGTCGCGACCACCGACGTCAGGGCCGCCTCCGCGCGCCGGCGACGGGTCAGCAACCACTCCGGGAAGTAGGTCCCGGTGCGCAACTTCGGCACGGCCACGTCGATCGTGCCGACCCGGGTGTCCAGGTCCCGATGGCGGTAGCCGTTGCGCCGGTTCACCCGATCATCGGAGACCTGGCCCCACCCGGCGCCGCAGACCGCGTCCGCCTCGGCCGACAGCAACGCGTCGATGAACGTGCTCAACAGCTCACGCATCAGGTCCGGGGATGCCTGGGCCAGCTGCTCGTGCAGGAACCGGGCAGGGTCGATACTCATAGGTGCGGTCATCGCGGAGTCCTTCTTCGAGTCGGTTGTGAGAGATCACTCGAAGGGTCACGCGGTGACCGCGTCCTCGTCTACGACGACACGATCACCGGGCTACCGGTACACCACTCTGACGGACGCAACTGTGAACGGTCTGCAACCGCCTGGACCAACATCACATGCCCTACGACGGCTGGCTTGACCGTGCACGAGCGAAGGAAGCGATCCGTCCAGGCGCTGAGAACGTGACGAGCGTGGTCCTCAGGTGGTCGCCTCTTCGGACATGAGGTGCTGCGGTGGGCACGGGCTGCGGACGCAACTTTCGGAGGCGGTCGCTCGAGCATCCGCACATCCGCACATCGGCTACTAGGAGACTTCACGCAGGACCTGTCAACGACGGCTGAAAACGGACCCCTTGGCGACGGGCGAAAGTGGACCCCCCTCTCGGTGGTGTGGTCAGTCGGTCGGGGCCGCTGGTGGGCGGCCGAGGTCTCGGTTCTTGAGCCGGTAGGAGTCGCCCTTGAGGGCGATCACGTCGGCGTGGTGGACGAGGCGGTCGATCATCGCGGCGGCGACGGTGTCGTCGCCGAAGACCTCACCCCACCGCCCGAACGGCTTGTTCGAGGTCACGATCAGCGAGGCGCGTTCGTAGCGGGCTTAGACGAGCTGGAAGAACAGGTTGGCGGCTTCGGGTTCGAAGGGGATGTAGCCGACCTCGTCGATGACCAGCAGCGGGTAGCGGCCCAGGCGGCGTAGCTCGTCTTGCAGGCGCCCGTCGTGGTGAGCGGTCGCGAGGCGGTCGACCCACTCGGCGGCGGTCGCGAACAGGACCCGGTGACCGGCTTGGCAGGCGCGGATCGCGATGCCGGTGGCCAGGTGGGTCTTGCCGGTGCCGGGCGGGCCGATCAGGACGACGTTCTCCCGGCCGGCGATGAAGTCCAGGGTGCCCAGGTGCGCGATCTGCTCACGCTTCAGGCCGCGGGCGTGGTCGTAGTCGAACTCGCTCCAGGGACTTGCGGGCCGGGAACCGCGCGGCGCGGATCCGGCCTTCGCCGCCGTGGGACTCGCGGGCGGCGACCTCGCGTTGCAGGCAGGCGGCGAGGAACTCCTCGTGGGTCCAGGACTCGGCGCGGGCGCGGTCGGCGAGCCGGTCCATGGACTCGCGCATCGTGGGCGCCTTGAGCGCCCGGGTCAGGAACGCGAGCTCGGCGGTGACGTCACGGGGCTTGGTCGTGGTGGACATCAGGCCACCTCCGTCAGACCGAACGCGGTGTCGTAGTCGGCCAGGTCACGCTGCTGGACGACCTCGACCGCCGTGGTCGGGGGCCGGTGCGCAGCCGCGTGGGCCAGGGCCAGCGCTGCGGCGCGGTGCGCGGGGTCGGTGATCGTCTGGTTGCGGGCCCAGCAGCGGTCGTGGACGGCGACGACCCTGGACCCCAGACGGACGGTGACCTGCTCCAGGTCGGCGGTGAGCAGCACCTTGCGCCCGACCGCGACCGGGTCCACGGAGTAGTCGTTGGAGTCGATGCGGACGTAGTGGTCCCGCGGCAGACGCACGGTCGCCTGCCACCCGGTCCGTGGGGCGACCGGCGGCAGGGACAGCATCGCCGCCAGGTCCGCGGCCCAGCGGTCGACCGGGCGGGTGCCCAGCGTCCGGTGATGGCGGGCGTTGGCCCGGGTCAGCCAGTCGCTGAGCTGAGTGTTGAAGTCGCCGGGGCCGGTGAAGGTGCGTCCAGGCAGGAACGAGGTCTCCAGGTAGCCGTTGGCCCGCTCGACCAGGCCCTTGGCCTCCGGGTCGCGCGGGCGGCACTGGTGCACCGAGATCCCCAGCGTCCCGCGGAGGGCGTGTCGGAATCTCTGTGTAAGTGCGTGACCTCGACGCTGGGCCGTGCGAGCGGCCCGGGGAGGACACGTAATGAGCGATGTGACCGAGACTGCACGGGTGGGACGTCGTGGCCGTGAGCCGGATCCGGAACGCGATGACGGGCTCGTGGATGCCGGGTTGGCCGAGGAACTCGTGGCGCGGGCGCGTGAGCAGGGCGTGGAGCTGCTGGGCGAGAACGGGCTGCTGCGGCAGATGACGAAGGCGATCCTCGAGCGGGGTCTGGCCGAGGAGCTGACCGAGCACTTGGGCTACGAACCGCACGAACGGGCCGGGGCTGGGAACGCGCGTAACGGCACGACGCCGAAGAAGTTGCACAGCGAGGCCGGCACGATCGATCTGGACGTCCCGCGGGACCGGGCGGGCTCGTTCGAGCCGAGGCTGGTGCGCAAGGGCCAGCGGCGCCTGGACGGCATCGACAAGATCGTGATCGGCCTCTACGCGCGCGGGATGACCGTGCGGGACATCCGCGCGCACCTGGCGGAGATCTACGACGTGGAGGTCTCGCCCGATCTGATCTCCACGATCACCGACGCGGTCCTGGAGGAGGTCCGCGAGTGGCAGGCCAGGCCCCTGGACCGGGTCTACCCGGTGATCTTCCTGGACGCGATCATCTGCAAGGTCCGCTCCGAGGGCACCGTGCGCAACAAGGCCGCTCACCTGGCCGTCGGCGTCGATGTCGATGGCCGCAAGGAGGTCCTGGGCATCTGGGTCGAGCACACCGAGGGCGCGAAGTTCTGGCTGCGGGTGATGAACGACCTCAAGGCCCGCGGCGTCGAGGACGTCCTGATCGTCGTCTGCGACGGGCTGACCGGCCTGCCCGCCGCGGTCACGGCCGTGTGGCCGGAGGCGATCGTGCAGACGTGCGTGGTCCACCTGGTCCGGTCCTCGATGCGCTGGGTCAACTACAAGGACCGCAAGAAGGTCGCCGCCCAGCTCCGCTCGATCTACGCGGCCGCGACCGAGCAGGCCGCCCGGGACGCGCTGGATGCCTGGACCGATTCGGACATCGGACGGCAGTACCCGGCGATCAAGCGCCAGTGGGAGGCGGCCTGGGAGCACGTCATCCCGTTCTTCGAGTTCCCTCCGGAGGTCCGCAAGGTCATCTACACCACCAACATGATCGAGTCGATCAACTACCAGCTCCGGAAGATCACCAAGACCCGGGGGCACTTCCCGACCGACGAGGCGCTGGTCAAGCTGCTCTACCTCGGCTGCCGCGAGATCGGCGTCGACCACGCCCGCCAGACCGCCGGCCGCACCCTGGCCACCGGCTCCTGGCGAGCCGCGCTGAACCAGTTCGACCTGATGTTCCCCGGCCGCCTGGACCGGGCCTGACACCATGAACACCAGTCACCCACTTACACAGAACGACGGACAGGCCCCCCGCGGAACGCCTCGAACTCCTCAGTCAGCCGGGGCCGGCCGGCCCGCCAGGACCCGACCGCGGCCTCGTTGTCCCAGACCAGCTGCGCCGGGACCCCGCCCATCGCCTGCAGCAACTCCCAGTGCCCGGCGATCAGATCCGGGCCCTGCCGGGTCGGCAGCATCCGAGCGAAGATCGTCCTCGAGTAGCCCGAGACCATCACCAACACCGGTGGGCTGCCCGCCTGACCGGACCCGAGCGGGACCTGCGCCGGCGGGAACCACAGATCGCACTGCACCCGCTGGCCCGGGTCATAGGCGGTGCGCGTGGCCGGGTCCGGCGGCAGGTAGTACGGGCGCAGCTCACGGACCCGGTCCTTGAGCACCGTCAGTGACCGGTCCCACCCGATCCGCTCGGCGATCACCGTCGCCGGCATCCGCGGATGAGCCCGCAGCAGCTCCCGCACCTGGGGCTCTACCGCGTCCACGATTGAGCCCCTCGGCGCCCGCTCGTACTTCGGCGGGGCATCCCGGGCCAGCGCCCGGCGCACCGCGTTCCTCGAGACACCCAGCTGGCGGGCGATCGCCTTGATCGCCATCCCCTCAACCCGGTGCAGCCGGCGGATCTCCGCCCAGTCCTCCACGGTCATCACCCTCCTCAGCGTGGCCGGAGGGGGTCCGTTTTCGGCCGTCGCTCAGGGGTCAGTTTTCAGGCGTCGCCGACAGGATCGGCGTCCGGCCAGACTCGGTCCAGGTGTCCGGCGGGACGCTCTCTTCAGCGGCTGCCCTCCGGTTCCGGTTGTGGCTCTCATCTGGACTGCGGCCCGTCGGACACCGTGACGAGGCGTGGCTCAAGAGGGGACTGCCCAGCTCGTAGTAGCACTGCCCACCTCGCCGTCCCTTACCCGGTTCGAGGAGAGCAGGAGACGCCGTGGCGCGCGTGATCATCGGGGTCGATCCCCACAAGTTGTCGGCGACGCTCGAGATCGTCGACCAGCACGGTCACCTGCTGGGGACCGGCAGGTTCACCACCGACAGGGCCGGCTACGCCGCGATGCGCAGCTACGTGAGGTCCTGGCCCGAGCGCGTGTGGGCCATCGAGGGCGCCAACGGTGCCGGCCGCCCGTTGGCGCAGCGGCTGGTCGAGGCCGGTGAGCAGGTCTGGGACGTGCCTGCCAAGCTCGCCGCCCGGGTCCGCCTGTTCGACACCGGCCACAACCGCAAGACCGACGCCCTGGACGCCCACTCGATCGCCATGGTCGCGGTCCGCACCCGCGGCCTGCGCGTCGTCGCACCCCACGGTGAGCTGGAGGCTCTGCGGATGCTGGTCGACCGTCGCGATGAGTTGGCGCGGTTGCGGGTGCAGATCGTCAACCGGCTGCAGCGGCTCCTGTCCGAGCTGATCCCTGGCCAGCGCAAGAAGGACCTCTCCGCCGCCCAGGCCAAGGCGATGCTGGCCACCGTGCGACCCCGAGACATCGCCGGCAAGACGCGCCGGCGGATGGCCGCGGAGGAGATCGCCGACCTGGTCGCGGTCGACGCGAAGCTGAAGAAGATCAAAGGCGAGCTGCAGGCCGCGGTCCTGGCCCGTGGCTCGACGCTGCTGGAGGTCTACGGCATCGGACCGGCCGGCGCGGCCCGGATCCTGGCCGATGTCGGTGACGTCGCCCGGTTCGCCGACCGCAACCGGTTCGCCTCCTGGACCGGCACCGCACCCCTGGACGTCTCCTCCGGGGAGCAGGTCCGCCACCGGCTCTCCCGCGCCGGGAACAGGCGGATGAACCACGTCGTGCACGTCGCCGCGATCGTCCAGCTGCGCCATGACACCGAAGGGCGCGCCTACTACCGGCGCAAGCTCGCCGGGGGCAAGACCCCGATGGAAGCGTTGCGCTGCCCCAAGCGGCGCCTGTCCGACGTGATCTACAGGCGCCTGGTCGCTGACGCCCACACCGCCGCCGCCCGCCTGGCTGACGCGGGCCCGGGAGGGCACTGCGGGGCGACTCAAGAATCCAGCGCGGTCGACCTGCCCCCGCACATCGACACTTCGGATCAGCCACTTCCCGGACCCGCAGCACCGACGCTACGCCCCGGCGACCGCACGAGAAAGAGCCTCACCCAGAGGGCCCTCGAACCCGCCTCTTGACACAGAGGGGAGCCAGATCCGGATGTACCGGCTCAAGAGATCGCGCGATGCTCCCCGGGGCGGCATCCGGCCCGCGCCACCCATTCGGCGAGCCTGACTCGTGCGTGGCCGAAGTGTTCGTGCCATGTCAGGGGTGCGTCGCCGTGGGCGGTGGTCGCGTATGCGGCGTCCCACGCGAGGTGCAGGGCGGAGAGCTCTTCGATGAGTTCCCAGTGCTTGGTCCAGCATTCGGGGACGTATCGGCGGTCCAGGCGGTAGTGGTGAGCGAGCCAGACGACCCAGGTGTCGAGGGCCTCGAGGTGGTGCTGCTGCTGCTCGAGGGTGTGCGCGGCCCACATGAGCGGCATCGGGGGTCCGCCGGCCTGATACAGGACGGGCTCAGGGTAGAAGCCGTCGGGTCCGCTCTTCGGCGTTCTGTTGCTCATCGGGTTGGGCTCCGTTCGGCGTCGGCGTTCGGGGGCGAGGCGGTCATCAGCGTTGGGGGGCCGGTGGTGGGACCGTCGGGGAGGTCGTCGTGGGCGATGCGTGCGGCGATCGCGTCCCGCGATCCGGAGCTCAAGCCCGGGTCGGTGGGCGCGGGTGCGAGTGCCAGCGAGTCGGGCAGGTCGCTGAGGGCACCGGCGTCGAGCGCGTGGGTGCGGTCGGCGATGAGCTGGTCGACGTGGCGCACAAGGTCGGCGATGTCGTCGCGCGCCGCAGTGAGGTCGAGAACTGGCTGGATGGTCGAGGGGTCCCGGACCTGGGTGTGAAGCCAGTCGCTGACGCGGTGGTGCAGGACGCTGGCGATGTCACCGACGGCGTCGTCCGTGTTGTCGAGTGGTCGGGCGCCGATGAGACCGGCGAGGACCTGGGGCATGGGGTGGCCGAGGGTGCGGCCGCGTTCCAGGGCGGTGATGAGGGCCCCCCGGGCGGGTGAGGTGCGGATCTCCTCGCACTGCCGTGCGGTCATCCCGAGGGCGGGGAAGGTCGTGCCCCAGCGGTGTGCGGCGGCGTCGGCGAGGAGCGTCTGCCGGATGGGCTCCAGCCGGTTCAGCGACGCGGCGGCTGTACGGGAGGCGGCGAGCGTCTCGGTGGCGGACAGCTCCGCACCGGAGGTGGCGAGGATGGTCTCGAGGATCTCTCGTGCTTCGGTGTGGGGCTGCCGGTCCGGTGGGTGGTCGCAGGTGGGGTCGACGTCGTCCAGGGCGAGGTAGAGGTGGTTGTCGTGACGGCCGCGGGTCATGGCGACGTAGAGGTTCTCCCGGACCGTCCCGGGTGCGGCGAGGACGTGGGAGCGGTCCACGGTGATCCCTTGGGCGCGGTGGGTGGTGGTCGCGTACCCGAGGTCGACGTGCTCGGCCACGTACCGGGCGGGCAACGTCACCCCTCCCCCGCCCGCCTCGGCCGCAGTCTTCGCGGCGCTGGAGCCGGTCCTGGTCAGCGGGGTGACCACGAGGCCGCCGTCGGCGGCGACAGCGGTGACATGCCACAGGTCGCCGTTGCGGACGTGCCCGTCCGGGCCGCGCAGTCGCCGGTCGTTGCAGCGGGTCAGGACTCGGTCCCCGACGCCGATCCGGGTTCCGTCGGCCTTGACCAGGCACTCGGGGTAGACGAGGCCGTCCGTGACGCGGTCGTTGTGCGCGCGGGTGTTGAGGACGGTGACGGTGTGGGCCTCGGGGGCGATGAGGATCGCCGCGGTGCCGTGATCCGTGTCGGTCTGCCAAGCGGTATAGGCGTCCTCGCACATGGCCTCCGCCGGGCCGGCGCTAACACGGTCGTGCCCGAGGTAGGTGTCGATGACCTGGGGGTCTCCGGTGCGCAGGCGCCGGGTGGCGGCGGCTTCCCAGGGGTGGGTGAACCGCCACAGCGAGGTCAGGGTCGCCGGGCGGGTGCGTTCGGCGAGGAGGTGGAACGCGCCGCCGGCGTCGACCGCGGACAGCTGGTGGTGGTCCCCGACCAGCAGCACCTTCGCCCCGGCCGCCGTCGCCTGCGCGGTCAGGGCGTCCAGGGTGAACGTGCCGGCCAGGGAAGCTTCGTCGACGATGAGGAGCTCATCACGGCGGAGGCGCCACCGCTGCCCTTGGGCGGTGAGGGTGTTGATTGCGGTATCGATCGTCCGCAACCGTGCCCGCTGGTCCAGGCCGAGCGCGGTGGCACGCTCGGCGCGCAGGTGGGCCAGCAGGGCGGTGCGGCGGGTGGCGCCAGGGCCGGTGGACTCGTGCAGCCACTTGGCAGTGTTCTCACACCCGATGCCCAGCGCGTGCCCGAGCTCGGCCGCGGCCGTCGCTGACGGTGCGAGGCCGACGACGGTGCCGCGCCCGTGGGCCTGTTCCCACACGGTGCGTAGCGCCGCGAGGGTGGTGGTCTTCCCGGTCCCGGCCGGTCCGACCAGGACGTCGACCCGTGTTGGGGAGGTGGCGATGTGGTGGACGGCGTCGGCCTGGTCCTCGGCGAGGGTGACGGTGCGCCCGTCGGTGCGGTGCACCGGGCGGGAGGTCACGGCCTTGGCCATCCACGCCGGTGCGGTCGGTGCCGCTGTGTCGAGGGTTGCTGCGTCCAGGAGCCGGGCCTCGGCGTCCAGGACCTGGCGGTGGGTGTACCGGTCCTCCCCGGTTCGGGTGAACTGAGAGGTGCCGTCGGGGCGGGTGTAGGAGGCGGGGACCCGCAAGGGGTCCGGTGCTTGCAGGCTCACACATGAGGCCAGGGCGACCTCGGTGACGCGCTCCAGCAACGCGGTGCGGTCTGCGGGGCTGGCCATGCGGATCGCGCGGGTGGCGCGGGCGGCCTCGGCCAGGACGTTCCACCGGGTCCAGGTCGACCGTCGCGTCATCACCTGCCCGATCGTGTGCTGCGCCAACCGGTCGATGACAGCCCCCGGGACGTGCCCGGCGCGCAGGGGCACGGTGTGCGAGACGCGCAGGGCGGCGGCGGTCAGCTCGGTCGGGGTCTTACCGGTGCGGCCGGTGGCGCGGGCTCGCCACAGCGTCATCAGATCGGCTAGCGGGGTGACGTGCTTGTCCGGGCGAACCGAGCGGGTGACCTGCTGACGCAGGCGCGTGACCTCGATACGGTTCGGGCCCCGCCCGTGGGTCGCGTAGAACTCGGCCAGGACGTCCGTCATCGCCTCGTCTATCTGGGTGGTGCGGGTGGAGAACTCCGTCATCAGCGCGTCATCGACCCCCTCCACCTCGAACGCCGGTGTGCGGCGCGGGCCGCGGGCCCGCCAGGCGAACTGCACGGGCAGGCGCCGGGCGAGCTCGTCGGCGAGGAAGTCGTCGTAGACCTCCGAGACCATCACCACCGCGTGGTGCAGCGCGCGGGAGTCCACCGACAGCCACGCCCCGCCGGGTCCGCGGACCTTGTTCGCGATGACCAGGTGGGTGTGCAGGTTCGGGTCCCCGGCGCGGGAGTCCCAGTGGTCGAACCCCGCCGCGATCAGGCCGTCGACGCGGTGCTGCTGGCACCCGTCCTTCCCGGTCCGGGTGAACGCCGCGGTGTCCTCCAGGAAGCCCAGCGCCTGCTCGACGGCCGCCCGGTGCCCGGCTAGGACCGCCGACTGCGTGTGGGCGTCGGCGACCGCCCACAGCGCGGACACGGACTTCGTCGGGCTGAACGTGAGGTCGAACCCCGCCACCGCCGACGGGGTCCGCTTGGCCAGCTCCACCCGGGTGATCACGGCGACCGCCGCCTCGCGTGCTTCGCCGGTCAGCTCGCCAGGGAGGGCTGCGACCTGGGTGGCGATGCGCTCGGCCGCCGGGGTGTAGGTCCGGTACGCCCGCCCCAACGCCACCCCGGACGTCGGGTCGAGGCCGTGACCGAAGAGGTTCGCCATCTGCGCCTCCTCCACCCGCGCCCCAGCCGTCACAGCCTCACCCTCAAGCGCATCCAGGCCCCGGCCGTACCAGCGGCCCGGCGGGTTACCCGAAGCGGTGTAGTACGCCGTCAGGTCCGAACCCGCCGACCGGTCGCAGTCACCCGAAGCGGTGTGCTTGAGCAGGTACTGGTAGCCGGCACCGGCCGTGAGGCGATGCATCGTCATCACCACCGCCGCTCACCACCCGCGGTTCTGGCGGTGCGAAGCGACGTCGACCGGTGAAGGCGGCGCGCGGCCGTCGTGGTCGGCGTGGTCGGACGGGTCCTCATGCCTACAGGTGTGCGAACTGCGGCCAGAAGATTCGCGACCTCGCCGCCGAACCCGGCCCCGCTCAGACCCCAGATGCCAGAAGTGTCATGGCTCCTCGTGCCCGCGGACCGGCGATGTTCTCCGTCCTCCGCGCACACCTGCCGTCGACGGGGCCTCGTCAACAGCCCCGGCCGCGCAGACCCCGACGGGGCGCAGGGGATGACGACCCTCGAGAACGGGCGGACACGGGAGGGTGCGATGGACGAGCGGGGACGGATCGAGGTCGCCGCGAGGTTGCGGGAGTGGGCACGCGGGTCGCTCCCGATGGGAGCCGGCGTCGAGCTGTTGCTGCGCGCCTTCGACGGGAGGTTCGCCGACCCCTCGTGTCGGTGGGTCATCAGCGAACCGGACGGGCGCGCGTGGGTCGAAGTCGACGCCCTGAACGCCGGCACCGGGGTGCTGTCCGGCGGGGAACGCCGGGTTTTGGCCATGGTCGCCGCGCTCATCGGGGAGACGACGGTCGACGTCGTCGACATCGTCACCGGGCTGGACCGGACCCACCTGCACCTGATCCTGGCGGCCCTGGCCCATGCCGCGGCATCCCACGAGCACACCGACGTCGTCGTCGACCCCGACGGTGTCGCGCACCTGTCCCGCCCCGGCGCGCTGGTCCGGTGGCCGACGTGACGCGCGCGCCTCGAAATCTTCTCCCTCCGGTGCGCACACCTGCTGTCAGGAGGGCCCCGGCGCCCTCGAGCACCACGGAGGAAGGACGCAGGCGATGAGCACGACGTGGACACAACCGGCCCGAAAGTTGATCGCCAGCGCCGCGACTGGGTGGGACGGCATCTGGTCACTCACCTACGCCGCCGGGTTCGGCGCCCTGAACCTGGCGATGAGCGTCCCCCTGGGCGTCGGGGTGTCGATCTCCTACGCGGCGATGGACTTCCGCGACGCCCAGGACGAGCTCGAATGGGCACGCCCAGGCCTCCGGTCCACCGCCGACGCCGTCCGCCTCGGCGGCGTCCACACAGCCCAGGACTCCGCCGAGGCCCGGACGGTCCTGGACCAGCTCGCCGCCGCCGCTCTGGAGCGCGCCGCAGCCCTCGCCGTGGTCGAGCAGGACCTCGCCGACCAGGCCGCGCTGTCGCGGGTGATGGCCCGCCTGATCACCGCCCGCGCCAAGGTCACCGGGCACTGGGCATGACCACCTACGGCGACCTGCTGACAGCCTCCGCAGAGCATCTGCGCCAGGGCAACACACGACTGGCCACCGACAGGTTCTGGACCGTCGACGAGGCCTTCGACGCGATCGCGGACTTTCACGGGATGCTCCACGCCATCGCGGCTCACACCCGCCGGCTCCTGTGGCCGGCAAAGTCCGTCCGGCCGGGTATGAGCCGCCAGGTCGCCGATCTCTCCCCTACCGAACAAGCCGCCGCCCACCTGGCCACCGGGATCGACGCCTTCATCGGCGCTGGAACACCGCACCCCGCCCAGCTCGTGCCGGTAACCACACCCTGGCGGCGCGCAGCGATGCACCTGCGCGCCGCGTCCGACCTCGTCGCTGTGCACTACCGCCCCGACGGCAGCGCACGCACCCCCCACGCAGCCGCCACCGACGTGAGGGCACTCGAGGCCGGCGTGGTGGACCTGGCGCACCTGGCCGCCCTCACCCTCGCGGCCGAGGAACCACTCGCGCTGCGCGCCTTGCAGGCCGGCGCCAACAAGGACGCGGTCACGCGGCACCTTCCCGGGCTGGGACACCTCAGCGACCTCGCGCACACCGTCGCCGACAACCCCGCATCTCGCGACCTTGGTGCTCGAACACGCCTGGCGACCCTCGGGCCCACGGTGACACCGATCCGTGCCGACGACCCAGTCACCGAACTGAGCGACCGCATGCAACGGCTACGCCAGACGACCTGGGATCTGAATGCCACCAGTGGAGACCCTCTGGCAACGCTCCGGGACGTGACCACGATCGGCATCGCCATCCACGCCCACACGGCCGCGTTCCACGGCGCGCAAACGTTCACCGTTGCAGAACCCCCGCCCACCGCCCGCGGCGCGCGAGCACTCCTCGTGCGGGGCCGTGCCTGGCAGGCACTGCACCGCGACCTCTCCCACTTCCTCACCCTCGCCCCACCGGTCGGCACCGTCCGGGACGACCTCACCGCTCTTGCCCGCATACTCCCCGCCCTCGCCCCCCTCGACGCCAGAACGAGCCGCGCGACAAGCGCGGACCCGGCATCGCGCCGCATCGGAGCCGCGCTGAACGGCGCCGTCGCCACGATGACCGACATCGCACAGCACACCGCCGTCGCGTTCACAAAGCTTGCGGAAACCGGAGCGCTACGCCTCAACGCACGCGACCTGCCACGGCACCTGGTCAGCGCGGATCCCGCGCTTGCGAGCGACCGGCTACGCGGCGCACTCGTCCACCCACCCGAGGAAGTGCTCAACAGGATCCGAGGCGAGCTCAGCATCGTCACCGATCACCCTGTCGCTCAGATCGGCACCTGCCTCGGACGCGTTTCACACGGAGCTAGCGGCCTCGTTCCTACGGACAACTGAGAACTGCCGCGAGTTTGGAGTACACCATCTGCGCGTAGCGCCTGTCGGGCAGAAGGTCCTGTCGGGTACGGACGTCGCTGTGGTGCACTGTGCTCCATGCGCCCCTTCGTGCCTGGTGAGCCGTGTTGTTCCGGCCATGTGCGCACGTCGTGTTGTCCGGGTCCGCGCCTTTCCTAGCCCCGCAGGCGACCGGTCCTGAGCTGGTCTACCACCGAGCGAGCCCGCCCGTGTCCGGCGCTTGGCGCCTGGACCTCCCTGCGCGCGCGACCTCTACCCCTTTGTCCAAGACGCCAACCGGCGCATGCGTCCCCCGAAGGATCACCATGACCAGGTTTGTCCGGAAGTCCTCCCTGACCGTGGCCACCGCCGCCCTCGCCCTCGCCGTCACGGGCTGCTCGACGGCCGCCGACGACGACGCCGCGACCGTCGAGGGCACCCGGGAGGACAGCTCCTGGTCCGACGTGCAGGAGGCCGGCGTGCTCGTGGTCGGCACGGAGGGCACCTACCGGCCGTTCTCGTTCCACGAGGAGGGCTCCGGCGACCTCGTCGGCTACGACGTCGAGGTCATCGAGGCCGTCGCCGAGGAGCTCGGCGTGGACGTCGAGTTCGAGGAGACCCAGTGGGACGCGATCTTCGCGGGCCTGGAGGCGGGGCGCTTCGACGTCATCGCCAACCAGGTGTCGATCACCCCGGAGCGTGAAGAGGCGTACACGTTCACCGAGCCGTACACCGTCTCCAACGGCGTCGTCGTCGTCCGGGCCGACGAGGACTCCATCGACTCCTTCGAGTCGCTCGACGGCAAGGTGACCGCGCAGTCCCTGACGAGCAACTGGAAGGCGCTGGCCGAGGAGAGCGGCGCGCGGATCGAGGCCGTCGAGGGCTGGGCGCAGGCCGTCGCGCTGGTCGAGCAGGAGCGCGTCGATGCGACGATCAACGACAAGCTGACGTTCCTGGACTACGCGAAGAACAACGACGCCTCTGGGCTGAAGGTCGCCGCCGAGACCGACGAGCAGTCCTACAGCGCCTTCGCCCTGGCGCAGGGCCGTGACGAGCTCGCCCGGGCGATCGACGAGGCCCTGGCCACCCTCGCGGAGAACGGCACGCTGGCCGAGATCTCGGAGAAGCACTTCGGCGCCGATGTCACCCGCTGATCAGTACGGGAGTCGGCGACCGTGAGCCCGGAGACCCTAGAGCTCGTCACCGACTCGCTGTGGCCGATCGTCCGCGGCGCGATCACCGGCACGATCCCGCTGACGCTGATGTCGTTCGCGGTGGGGCTGGTGATCGCGCTCCTGGTCGCCCTGATGCGGCTGTCCCGGAAGCGGTGGCTGTCCGCGCCGGCACGCGCGTACGTGTCGGTGGTGCGCGGCACCCCGTTGCTGGTGCAGCTGTTCGTGATCTTCTACGGCCTGCCGTCCATCGGGGTGGTCATCGACCCGTGGCCCAGCGCCGTCGTCGCCTTCTCGATCAACGTCGGCGGGTACGCCGCCGAGGTGATCCGGGCGGCGATCCTCTCCGTGCCCAAGGGGCAGTGGGAGGCCGCGCACATGGTCGGGATGTCGCACCAGCTCGCGCTGCGGCGGATCATCCTGCCCCAGGCGGTCCGGGTGTCCGTGCCGCCCCTGTCGAACACGTTCATCAGCCTGGTCAAGGACACGTCCCTGGCGTCGCTCATCCTCGTCACGGAGCTGTTCCGGGAGGCCCAGCAGATCGCGGCGTTCAGCCAGGAGTTCATGGTGCTCTACCTGGAGGCGGCAGCCGTGTACTGGGTCATCTGCCTCGCCCTGTCCGCCGGGCAGAGCCGGTTGGAGCGACGATTGGACCGCTATGTCGCCCGGTGACCACGACGTCCTCGAGCCGCCCGGCGGCCACCCGCCCGGCTCCGCCCACGAGCCCCTGCTCCTTGTCGACGGGCTCGGGAAGCGGTTCGGCGACCACGAGGTGCTGCGGTCGGTGGACCTGCGCGTGGCACGCGGGCAGGTGCTCGCGCTCATCGGCCCCTCCGGCTCGGGCAAGACGACGGCGCTGCGGTGCCTAAACGGGCTCGAGCGCCCGGACGCCGGGCGCGTCGCCGTCGGCCCCGACCTGCTCGTGGACTTCTCCCGCGGTGCGTCCAAGCAGCAGGTCGCCGCCCTGCGGGACTGCTCGGCGATGGTGTTCCAGCACTACAACCTCTTCCCGCACAAGACCGTGCTGGAGAACGTCATCGAGGGCCCGGTCGTCGTGCAGCGCCGCCCCAGGGCCCAGGTGACGGCCGAGGCGACCGAGCTGCTCGACCGGGTCGGGCTCGCCGCGAGGAAGGACGCCTACCCCTTCGAGCTGTCCGGGGGGCAGCAGCAGCGGGTCGGCATCGTCCGCGCCCTCGCGCTGCGGCCCACCCTGCTCCTCTTCGACGAGCCGACCTCAGCCCTGGACCCCGAGCTCGACGGCGACGTCCTCGGGCTCATCAAGGAGCTCGCGGACGAGGGCTGGACCATGGTGATCGTCACCCACGAGCTGCAGTTCGCCCGTGAGGTCGCCGACCAGGTCGCGTTCATCGACGGCGGCACGATCGTCGAGCACGGCCACCCGGACCGGGTCCTGCGCGACCCCCGCGAGGAGCGCACCCGGCAGTTCGTCCAGCGGCTCCTGCACCCCTTCTAGGTCCCGATCGCGGATGGGTCCCCGTCGCGCAAGACGCCCGTGACGCCCGAGGGCGCGCCGCCATACCGCCGAGGGAAAATGGTTAGCCTCTTCAGCGAACCTTGACGCTTCCCGAGTGAGCAGCGCAGGGTTCCCTCGGCATCGTGGGGCCGGCATCTGTTCCAGGTCCTACGAGAGGCGACCATGGCACGTCGATCAGCCAAGAGGCGAGCCCCGGGGGCGCGGAAGACTTCGCCGGCACGTCCCCGATCAGAGACCCCCCGGTCTGACCGCTCGGCACACGATACGGCTCATCCTCCGGCACAGGCGCCGATCCATCCACTGCCGCTCCGTGTCCCCCTGCTCGCTGTTCCCCGGCCGGGCGCTTCCCAGCGCCAGGCACCTCCACCCGACGTACCCCGGCCGAAGAACACCAGCACAGCCAGTAGCACCTCCGTCGGCCGCACTCCGAGCCTGGCCCCGGGGCCGGCACCGTTGCCTGCCGCACAGCCGATGCCGCGGCTGGCACGGGTCAGCGGTGCGGGCGGCACAGCAGGCGCTGTGGAGTTCGTCAAGGCACCGTTCCCCTTCATGGGCGAGCTGCGACCCCATGCCTTAGGCATCACCTACTGGTTCGATCCTCCGACCATGCCGGTTCCGTATGAGGTGGTGGTCCGCCTCACCGGCCGTCGCCTCGACGTCGAAGGTGCCCGGACCCCCTCCGATGACTTCGTCGTTGTGGCGACGCTCGCAGAGGTCCGGCCAACCAGCGGTCGGACGGCCTTGACGCAACGCGTTGTGGGGAAGGCTCCTGGGCGCTGGCACGTCACGGCGGACGCCCTGGCGAGGGTGAGCTCCGGTGGCGACCGCAAGGAGGTCGTGCGACTGCCCTCTGCGGAGGCCGTCGGAGCGTCGACCTTCACGGCGGTGGCAACGATGCGGGCGCCGGGGGTTCTGCTGGGTGCCTGGCCTGCGATGGTCGGCCTCGGGGTTGTGATGGCCATCATCCTGCAAAGCGTCCTTGCACGGGTCCACGGCCTCGCATCCGGCAAGGTCCTGGGCGTTGCCCTCGTAGCCAGCGTCCTGGGCGCTCTCGGCGCGAAGGTGTACTACCGGCTTACTCACCTGAAGGAGCGCGCGAGGCCAGTGTTCTCGGGCCTGAGCGTTCAAGGTTTCGTCATCGTCGCCACAGCCACCTTCGTCGTCGGCGGAGCCGTTCAAGGCCTCGCTGTCGGGCACCTCCTGGACGCCACGGTGCCCGCACTCCTCGTCGGTCAGGCCGTCGGCCGGCTCGGCTGTCTCCTTGCCGGATGTTGTGCCGGGGTCCCTACGAGCTCGCGATGGGGTCTTTGGTCATCCGACCGTCGCGTGGGGACCCGTCGCCTGCCGGTGCAGCTCATGGAGGCGGCTGCGGCCGCAAGCCTCGCGGTAGTGACCACAGTCATCGCGTGGCGGGTACCGCCGTCGTGGGCAGGCCTTCTCTTCATCGGTGGGCTCGCGGGATACGTCCTCGCACGCCAGCTCCTGTTCCCTCTTCGCGGGCTCCCACGATCGACCCGGCACGGGCGCCACGTCACCATGACGTTGGCTGCGCTGACGCTGGTCGGCACACTCGGGGCAGCTTTGGTCGCCTGACGCGGCCGGATCGCGCGCGCATGAGCCGCTGCCTCCTTGCCGGTGTGCTGCGGCTCGGCAACTTTGTCCACCACGGTCCGGCCACAGCCCGCGATGCCGCTGACGGCGTCGGTCGCCGTCAACGGACCGCGAAGTCGGCCCGTCCATATCCAGGCCTCCCAGTCCCGTCGCCGGCCATCGCTCCCGCGAACAGCCGCGCCAACTTCGATGGAACCCTTGGCTCCCGCCATCCGGATTACGGACGGACAGCTCTGAAGGCGGTCGCCGGGACTCACTCCAGATGTCGTCGCAGGAACGCAAGCAACTCCAAGCCCTCGGGAGTGGGCACCGACCCACGACCGGCGCAGTCTGGGCACGGGCGGCTCCGCGGCTCGTCTGGGCGTGCGCCTGCATGAGCGGTCAACCGCTCCTCGATCAGTCGCTGCAAGACGGGCTCCTGCAGCGCGCCCTCCCACATCTTCGCCAGTGGGACGCGTTCGCGGTCCCAGCGTTCCCAGACCTCGCTAGGCAGGTCCCCCATGCCGTCACACGACGAACACCACTGCTCGAAGCGGGCGGCGAGTGGTTCGTCTGCGAACGAAAAGCCGGTCACGTCGCCCTGGCCCTGTCGGCACTGCACCGAGGTAGCTGTTCGAGAAGGTTGCGTCGCCTCAGACGCGTCCCACGGCACAGCGGCTCGGGACGCCCTCCGCCACTCGGGTCCCCTGAGGCGTCAGGTTCTTGGGCAGCGACGAACTGGTGCAGCGTCAGGGGACGTGACCGTCCGCCAGAGGCGGGGCGCTCGATCTCACGCTCCAGGAGCCTGAGCTGTGCGGGGGCCAGGAGACCGGCCACTACGCCTGGTGCGCCATCGACGGCCGCACGGACCGGGGCGGGCGCCATGTCATCGGATGCCGGCGGGAGCTGGTGCAGGCTCCCGATCGGTCGTTGCGCCCTGCGACGCAGCCGGAGGGTGCACGGGCAACCGAAGACGCTTGAGGAGCAGGGCGTTAGCAGTGACGATCACCGTGGATCCCGACATCGACAGGGCCGCGATCTCGGGCCGCAGCATCAGCCCGAACGCGGGATAGAACACCCCAGCGGCGATGGGCAGTGCGATGGCGTTGTAGCCGATCGCCCAGGCGAGGTTCTGCCGTTCCTTGTGCACCGTGCCGCGGCCGATACGCAGGGCCACGGACACGTCAAGGGGGTCGGAGCGCATCAGGACGATGTCGGCCGTCTCGATCGCCACGTCCGTCCCCGCCCCGATCGCAATGCCGACGTCGGCCTGGGCCAACGCGGGGGCGTCGTTCACGCCGTCGCCGACCATCGCCACAGTCTTGCCCGCCGCCTGCAGCTCGATGACCTTGTCCGCCTTGTCGCCGGGCAGGACCTCGGCGATGACGCTGTCTATTCCCAGTTGGCCGGCGATCCGGCGGGCGGTGGCCTCGTTGTCACCGGTGAGCATGACGACCTCGATCCCCGACTCGTGCAATGCGGCGACGGCCGCGGCGGCGGTCTCGCGGGGGGCGTCGGCCAGGGCGATGACGCCCACAGCGCGTCCGTCCACGGCAGCGAGCACCGCTGTGCGGCCCGACGCCGCCAGCTCCTCGCGAGGCGCGGCGAGTTCGCCGAGGTCGACGCCCTCCTTCGTCATGAGGCGCAGGTTGCCCACCAGCACCCGCCGACCGTCGACCACTGCCGAGGCGCCGTGTCCTGGCACGTTGAGAAACTCGTCGACGTCAGCCACGAGGACGCCCCGCTGGGCGGCGTGGCTCTCGATCGCCCGGGCCAGGGGGTGCTCCGACTCGCGTTCGACCGCTGCGACCAGCCCGAGGACCTCCTCCTCGCTCATCCCGGCCACGACGACGTCGGTGACCTCGGGCTCGCCCTTGGTCAGGGTGCCGGTCTTGTCCAGGACCACCGTGTCAACCCGCGCAGTGCCCTCGAGGGCGGTGGCGTTCTTGAACAGCACCCCGCGCTGAGCGCCCAGCCCGGTCCCGACCATGATGGCCGTGGGCGTGGCCAGGCCCAGCGCGTCCGGGCAGGTGATCACGACGACCGTGATCGCGAACAGCATCGCCAGCGCCACATCCGCGCCGGCGAGCATCCAGACCGCGAAGGTGACCGCACCACCGATCAAGGCCACGAAGACGAGCCAGAACGCGGCGCGGTCGGCCAGCCGCTGCCCAGGTGCCTTGGAGTTCTGGGCCTCCTGGACCAGCTTGACGATCTGCGCCAACGCCGTATCGGCGCCGACCTTCGTCGCCCGGGCCCGCAGGGTGCCCGTGGTGTTGATGGACGCGCCGATCAGCTCCGCCCCCGGCGCCTTGGCCACGGGCATGGACTCTCCGGTCACCATCGACTCGTCGACCTCGGACTCCCCGTCCTCCACCACCGCGTCGACGGGGATCTTCGACCCAGGCCGCACGAGCAGAAGGTCTCCGACGACCACCTCGGATGTCCGCACCTCGACCGGCTCGCCATCACGCACGACCACGGCCTGCGCCGGCGCGAGCTCGAGCAGCGTGCGGACAGCGTCGTTGGCGCCGCCCCGGGCTCGCATCTCCAACCAGTGGCCGAGCAGGACGAAGGTGGTCAGGACCGTCGCTGCCTCGTAGAACACCTCCCCGCCACCGACAAGGGTGACCACCACGCTGTACAACCAGCCCGCGCCGACAGCCACAGCGACCAGGACCATCATGTCCAGGGTCCGGGCCTTCAGGGCCCGATAGGCACCGTCGAAGAAGATCCAGGCCGAGTAGAAGACGACGGGTACGGACAGGATCAGCGAGAAGACGTCATCCCGGAGACCGAAGGGCGCCGGAGCGGTGAACCCCAGGACCTCACGTCCGATGGGCGACCAGAACAAGATCACCAAAGAGAGGATCGCGGCGACCAGGAACCGGTTGCGCATGTCCCGGGCCATGTCCGCCATCGACCCGCCGTGTCCGCCGTGCCCCATGGCCTCGTGGGAGGAGCGATCAGTCTGAGCGCCGCCGCCGTGGCTGTCGTGCTCAGCGGACCCACGCCCCGCGGAACCGTGACCGACGTCAGGCTGCGCCTTGGCGTGCGTGTGGTCCGAGGCAAGCGACTCGGTCGGGGCCGGCTCCGTCAACGGGTGGCACAGGTGGCCCGGGACCGACTGTCCCCTGCAGTGGTACCCGCAGTCGTTGACCCAGCTCACCAGGTGGGCCACGGAGGTCTGATCTGGGTCGTAGGTGACGGTGGCCGTCTGCGAGACAGCACTCGCCTCGACCGCGAGCACTCCTTGCTGGCGCATGAGGGTGTTCTCGATGACCGCCTCGGAGGTGGCCCAGTGCAGACCACCCACCTCCAGCACCGTGGACTGACGACCCATGATCGTGTCTTCCCTTCGTCGCTTGCTGGCTCCGGGGTGACGCCCTAGCTCCGCACGAGCCGGGCGATGGCGTCGGTGGCTTCCTTGAGCTTGGCGTCCTTCTCCTGCCCACCGGCCTGTGCGGCGTCGACCAGGCAGTGGCTCATGTGGTCCGCGAGCAGTCCCAGCGCCACGGCCTGCAGTGCACGTGAGGCGGCAGAGACCTGCGTGAGGATGTCGATGCAGTACTTGTCGTCTTCGACCATACGGGCGATCCCGCGGACCTGGCCCTCGATGCGGTGCAACCGGACCAGCAGGTCCTGCTTCGGGTCGGTGTCGGTCATCACGTCCTCCTGCCGGAAGGTCCCCGGGGCGCCGCGGCTGTCACCTCCCGCGACGCCCCGGGGCTTCACCGGGGTCACGGCGCCACGGCGGTGGTGTAGCGGGCGGGGTCAGCGCGGAAGCTGTCCGCGCAGTGGTCGGAGCAGAAGTGGTAGGTCTGGCCCTCGTGCTGGGCGGTGCCGGCTGCCGAGGCAGGGTCGATCCTCATCCCGCAGACCGGGTCGGTCACCTTCTGGGGCTTGTCGGACATGGCGTGCTCCGTTCCGTCGTGAGCGTCGTTCCCTATCTCCACCACCGGGTCGGTGGCGGCGACCTGGACGGCCTCGGGCAGCGGCCGTGGGGTGAAGGTGCGCAGGCGGTTGGCGTTTGCGACCACCGACAGCGAGGACAAGGCCATGGCCGCCGCGGCGATGATCGGGCTGAGCGTCCAGCCCAGTGCCGGGTACAGCACACCCGCCGCGATCGGGATGCCGATCGCGTTGTACATGAACGCGAAGACCAGGTTCTGGCGGATGTTGCGCATGGTGGCCCGGGACAGGTCGACCGCGGTGACCAGACCGGAGAGCGCACCGGAGATCAAGGTGATGTCGGAGGACTCGATCGCCACGTCGGTGCCGGTGCCGATCGCCGATCCGACGTCCGCCTGGGCCAGGGCCGGTGCATCGTTGATGCCGTCCCCGACCATCCCGACCACACGCCCCTCGGCCTGGAGCCGCTGCACCTCGGCCGCCTTGTGCTCAGGCATGACCTCGGCCACGACGCGCGTGATGCCGACCTGACGAGCGATCGCGGCGGCGGTGGCCCGGTTGTCCCCGGTCATCATGATCACGTCGATGCCGCGCATCTGCAGCGCGGCGATGGCGACCGCGGAGCCTTCCTTGAGGGTGTCGGCCACGCCGATCACGCCGGCGAACCGCCCGTCGACGACCGCGAACATCGGGGTCTTGCCGTCGGCGGCGAGGCGGTCCGCATCGCGGGTCCGGGCGGTGACACCGACGCCGTCGAGCAGGCGCCTGTTCCCGACCAGGACCTCGCGGCCCTGGACCAGGGCGCGGACGCCTTGACCGGTCACCGCGTCGAAGGCGCTGGCCTCCGGCAGCTGGATCCCGCTGTTCAGAGCGCTGGTCACGATCGCCGCCGCCAACGGGTGCTCGGAGGAGCGCTCCACCGCCGCGACCAGGGTGAGGAGCTCGACGTCGGTGAACCCGCCTGCGGGGAGCACGTCGGTCAGCGCCGGGGCGCCCTTGGTGATGGTCCCGGTCTTGTCCAGCACGACGGTGTCGAGCTTGTGGGCCGACTCCAGCGCCTCGGCGGAGCGGATGAGGATGCCGGCCGTCGCACCCTTGCCCGTGCCGACCGTGATCGACAGCGGTGTTGCCAGCCCCAGGGCGCAGGGGCAGGCGATGATCAGTACGGACACGGCCGCCACCAGCGCGAAGACTGAAGCCGGCGGTGGGCCCACCAAGGCCCAGATCACGAAGGTCCAGATCGCGATGCCGATGACCGCCGGGACGAAGTAGCTCGAGACCCGGTCCACCAGACGCTGGATGGGCGCCTTGGAGCCCTGCGCCTGGCGCACGAGGCGGATGATCTGCGCCAGCATCGTGTCCGCACCGACCTTGGTCGCGGTGTACCGGAAGGCCCCGGTCTGGTTGATCGTCGCGCCGATCACGGGGTCACCCGGGCCCTTGGTGACCGCGATCGGCTCACCGGTCACCATGGACTCGTCGACCGCGGACGCGCCCTCCACCACCTCCCCGTCGACGGGAAGCTTCTCCCCGGGCCGGACCACCACCACGTCCCCGACGACGACCTCGTCGAACGGCACCTCGAGCTCGTCGCCGTCACGGATCACCCGTGCGGTCCGCGGCTGCAAACCGATCAGCGTCCGGATCGCCTCCCCGGTGCCGGCCTTGGCCTTGGTCTCCAGCAACCGGCCCAGCAGGATCAGCGTGATGATCACCCCGACGGCCTCGTAGTACACCTCCCGGGTCTCCTCAGGCAGCAGCCCCGGGGCGAACGTCACCACCAGGCTGTAGCCGAAGGCTGCGATGGTGCCCAGCGTGATCAGGGAGTTCATGTCCGCGGTGCGGTGCGACAGCGCAAGCCAGCCGGTCTTGTGGATGGGCCAGCCGGTGTAGAGCATCACCGGGGAGATGAGGACCATCTGCAGCCACGGGTTCATCAACGCGTCAGGAACCCACATGGCATTGAAGAGCTCCATCGCCATGACCGCCACCAGCACCGGCAGGGTCAGCACCGTCCCGGCGACCACCCGACGACGCAGGTCCGCGATCTCGGCGGCACGCTCCCGCTCCTCGGAATCCGCATCCTCGGTCACGGCGGGCGGCTGCTCGGGGCGCGACGGCTCGTGCCCGGCCGGACCGCGCGTGGATGCACCGTCGTCGAGGGCGCTGTCGCGGCCGGCCAGCCGCTCAGCGAGCGCAACACCACCACCACCGGTCCCCGGCTGGGGCGACTCGCTGACGACTCGTACCCGCCCGTGCAGCATGTTCATCCCACACGCGAAGGCGTACTCCCCCGGCACAGTCGACGTGAACTCCACGGCGGTCGTCGCGTACGCAGGTAGACTTTGGTTGATCTTGAAGTCCGGGAGCAACACGCGAGACGAGCAGTCACCGCTCTCCTGCCGGTCGAACACCAGGCGCACCGGAACACCGGACACGACCTCGACGAGGTCAGGGCTGTAGCCGCCGCGCACCGTGACCACGACCTGCTGCAACCCATCGGCGACGTCAGCGCGCCTGGACTTCTTCGGACCGAAGAAGTACCACCCCAGCAGCGCCGTGAGGACGACACCACCCACAACCACTGACAACTCGAAACCGCTCATCTCGGCACCTCCGCGGACTCGGTCGACTTCGGGGCGGTCAACGAGAACCCAGCGTCCTCGACCACTGCCTGCACAGTCCGGCGCTCAGGGGTCGAGCCAGCGAGGACAACCAAGCGGGATGCACCACCGGCGACAAGTTCGACCCGGACCCACCGCACTCCGGCCAACGAGCGAACCCGCTCCATCAACAAGGCCAGGCAGGCGCCACACGTCAGACCCCAGACCCTGTAGCTCTTCCGTCTCACTGCGCCACCTCCATACCCCTGGTCGGTATCTCCAGGGGACGCCCTCCACGTCTTGGAAGCCCCATCGAAGCGATGAAGGTCCGATGAAGAACGGACGGCCGGACAGGTGAGAGCTGACCCCGGCCCCCGGTAGGGGGCTGTCGAGAGATCGAGGCCGGGCCGGTAGCCCGTTTCGAGTGAGTGAGCGGACGACGCGGTGGCCGCCAGGCGCGTTCGAGGAGCGGGCACCTTCCGGAGATCGGACCGGTACGCGAGCCGGCCGGTGGTCACGCCTTTCGAACCCAGGACAGGTGGGCCCTCGGCGACATCGCCACCGTCGAGTCGCTGTTCTCGATGCCACCAGCCGCGCCGCCGGCCAGATACGTGCAGGCCGTACTTGCTGTCAGGGAAGACGGATCGCCGTGAACCGGACCAGGTGTTCCCGGGCCGAGATGTCCAAGTGGTCCAGCCTCAGTCCGACGCTCTCGAACACGGTCAGTAGTTCGCCGGTGGACACAAGTCGGTGAGGCGAGCGATCGACCCAGTGCACCAGGCGGGCCAGCATCGTCCGCGTCAGGTCGTAGCCGACGAAGACGCCGCCTGGACGAAGGACCCGAGCGACCTCCGCGACCGCCGTCTCCCAGTCGTGGAGATGATGGAGCATCAGGTAGCTCGTGACACAGTCGAACGAGCCATCCGAGAACGGCAGAGCGGTCGCGTCCGCCTGCCGAGCCTGCGCATTGGGCAGTCGACGCAGCCGCTGCCGCGCCGACGGCACCATGACCGGGTCGATGTCGGTCGTGGTCACACCGCTGCTCGGGAACAAGCGGGCCAGCTCCGCGGCCATCGTCCCTGTCCCGCGACCGATGTCCAGGACCTCGCCGTCCACGCGCAGGCCCCGCACGGTCCACGGCAGGACATGTCGTCGAGTGAACCAGTCCCACAGCGTGTTCCGACAGACCACCCGCTCTAGCCGCGACATGGCGGGCATCATCAACCTCCTCGACACGACGATCGTCGAGCCGTCGTCGGAGAGCGACCGATGAGCGATGCGAGGCGTGGGTGGGCCGTGGAGTCGGCCGACCGGCATGCGGGCCGGAGAGGGGACGAGATCGGCTGTGCTTCCTCCGTGCAGCAGACCGCGGCCACAAGCCACCCGACCCGGTGCCGCACAGTTGCGGTGCCGGCGTTCATGCCCCCCGGCGGTGACGCCTCTGAGCCGCCGCCCAGGATCCCTTAGCGCGTGCTCAGCGCGTGCTCATTCCTTCTCGGGCGCAGGCGCTGCTCCATGCTTCGGACCTAGTCCGTCGTGCAGGTGCGCTCGGCCACAGCCGGGAAGTCCGGGACCTGACGCGCCTGAGCTTGCTCAGTCGTCGTCGCCGGGCCATTGCGCTCGATGTCCTGGATCAGCCAGTCCATCTCGTCGATCTCCCGGCGCTGCGCCTCGCTGATCTCCACTGCCAGCTCGCACACCCGCACATCATCGATCTGCGCCCGCTCGGAGCGGGTGATCGCCAGGGAGTGGTGCGGGATCATCGCACTCATCCACGACTGGTCCTGCACGGTGACCTGACTGCGGTCCAGGGCCACGCCCGTACCCAGCAGCAGGACGCTCGCGACGACGACGGCGACATTCGCCTTGGTGCTCTTGTACATGTTGAGCATCCAGGCGAACATCACCAGGCCCATGGCCCCACCCATGGTCAAAGCCATGAAGAGCCGCGACTCGCTCCAGCGCACATGGTCCCACTGGTAGGTGCCGACGAACATCGTGGCGTACATGACGACCATCCCGGTGAGGATCATCGCCGCGAAACGCAGGTACATCATCCGCATCTGGCGCTGCTGGTCCTGCGCATCCTGCTGCTGGTCCTGGTCGACGTGCTGGTCCTCGTTCGGCTGCATGAAACCCGTCCCTTCAGTCTTGTCGGAGCCGATCAGGCGGCGCACGTGCCCCCCGGGCGCGTGCGCCGCCGTTCGCCGTCAGAGGGCATTCAGCAGCTCGGTGCAGGCTTCCTCACAGGCGCGGCACGCGTCGGCGCAGACTCGGCAGTGCTCATGCATCCCGGCGTGCTGGGAGCACTCGTCCCCGCATGCGCGGCAGGCAGCGATGCAGGCCTCGAGGTGCGCGCGGGTCAGGTTGGCGTCGTAACCGGTGTGCCGGGACAGGATGCGCGCGGTGGCCGCACAGCTGTCCGCGCAGTCCAGGTTGGTGCGGATGCACTTGCGTAGATCAGCGACCATCTCTTCGCTCAGGCACGCGTCGGCGCAGGCGGTGCACGCTTGCGAGCACTCCACGAGCGCATCGACGACGCGCGCCAGGAGCTGGCGGTCGAGGTTGATCTCGGCTGGATAGGTCTCCATCATCTCGTTCGTCTTCATCGTGTCTCCTCGGGTCGGTCGGACGGCGGCTGCCATATGCCGTCGATGACCTCTCGACGCTATGGACACGCTCGACGGCGCGCACGCCGAGGAACCATGACGACGATGAAGATCCGATGAAGCCCGGCGGCATACGCGGCGCCCGCGGAGACAATGAGGTCCCCGTCCGCGGACGGTGGACCGTGGCCGTGGAAGGTCACGGACAGCCTCGAGATCCCCGTCGTCGAGCGCACCGACTTCCATCACCGACGCCAGCACGGCGCGATCGAACTCATCCCACACGCCAGGACGAGGCCAACCACTACCCCGGGCTACGGTCGGTGCGTCAGGGTGCCTCCGCTGAGCCCGGGGCGGTTCACCCGAAGCTTGCGGCGTTCTCGACGAACTCGCGCTTGCAGCCTTCGGAGCAGAACCAGATCCTCCCGCCTTGCCCGTCGACGTGGGCGCCGGTGGTTTCGACCGCCATCCTGCAGACAGGGTCGACTGCCATCGAGGTGAGGGGGCGGAACTGCCCGTCCTCCAGCCACAAAACGCGGTCGGCAATCTCGCGAAGGCGTTCGTCGTGGCTCACGATCACGACCGAGCAGCGGTCTTCACGAGCCAGGCTCCGGAGCAGGCGAGCGAGGTCCCGGCCGCGGGAGGCGTCGAGGTTCGCCGTGGGCTCGTCGGCGAGCAGGACGGGTGGGTCGTTCGCGAGCGCGCGGGCGACGGCGACTCGCTGTTGTTCGCCTCCAGACATCTGCGACGGGCGCGCGGTCGCCCGGTGGGCCAGGCCGACCCGGTCGAGCAGCTTGGTCGCCCGGTGGCTGGCAGCTGCCCCTGTCGTGCCGGCGAGGTTTGCCGCGACGGCGATGTTCTCGGTGGCGGTGAGCGCGTCGATGAGGGCGTAGTCCTGGAAGATGAATCCGAACGTGTGAGAGCGCAATGCCGGGAGCTGCTTCTCGGGCGCGGTGGCGATGTCCGTCTCTCGATGGTCGCGGTAGCTGACCATGATCGAGCCAGAGCTCGGGCGGAGCAGTGCCCCGAGCATCAGCAGCAGAGTCGTCTTGCCCGACCCCGATGGCCCCATGACGAGCAGCACCTCACCGGAGGCGACGTCGAGGTCTACAGAACGGACCGCGGCAACAGCGGTATCGCCGAGACCGTAGGTCTTCGTGAGCCCTCGAACCCTCAGGACCGGTACCCCGCCGGCTGCTGCCGGAGCAGCCTGGGAGGCTCCCGTCGAGCCCGAGCCCGCTGCGGCTCCGGAGCCGATGGCGGCGCGGGTGCCTTCGAAGGTGTTCATCGGGTCTCCCGGAAGGCGGTCGCCGCGTCGATGGCGGCGATGCGTCGGAGCGGCCACAGGGCGGCGATCAGACCGACCGGGAGCGCCGTGGCAGTGGTCTGCGCGACCGCGGTTGCCGTGATGGTCACCTGGACGGCAGGAGCCGCCGTCGGAAGAAGCCAGGCAAGTGCCAACGCAGCCGTCGTGGCCACCGCCGAGGCCAGGACGACGGTCAGGACGACTTGCATGGCGACCGCACCGGCGAGGCGCGGGGTGCGGGCGCCGAGGGCTTTCAGCACGGCGAAGTCCCGCAGCCGGTTCAAGGTGGCGGTCATCAGCCCGAGAGCAATGACAGCGAGCGCGATGACCAGCCCGATGGTGGACATCAGTCGGAGCAGGTCGGCGCTCATGTCGGTGACGACGCGCGCCTCGGACTCAGCGAACCGCTCCCGGCTCTGCACGGTGACTCCGTGGACCTCTGCCCGGATGCGGTCGGCCACGGTTCTCGGGTCGGCACCTGCGTCGAGGCCTGCGAGCACGTAGGAGACCCGGTCGTCGTGGATGCGAGCGAACTCGGCGCGGTCCACGAACACGGTGGTGTTGGTGATGCTGCTGCCGCCGGTGGAGAACCCGACGGCACGCACCGGCATGCCCATCACCGTGAACCGGTCTCCCAGGCGGATGCCGAGCCGCTCCGCAGCCTGTTCGTCGAGGATCGCCTCCCCGGCGCCTGGGGCGCGGCCGGCCACCAGCCCACTCGGGCCACCGCGACCTGCGCGGGTGTCGTAGCCGATCAGGTATGTCAGTTGGCGCCCCTGAGGTCCGCCTGCAGAGCCGGAGGCAAATGCGATCGGTGCGGCCCAGGCAACGCCCGCCACTTGGGCGATGCGCGCGGGTGCGTCGCCTGGGAGCGTCGAGGCAGACATGTGCATCGTCCGCACCCCGGCCTGCGAGACGAACACGTCGGCCGGCGAGGTACGGATGTAGTACGTCACCCGGTCGACGGCGCCGGCGAAGATGCCACCGAGGACAAAGACAAGCAGCAAGGACGCCGCCACGCCGAGGACGGTCAACGTGGCGCGCCGCCGGTCCGCAAAGAGGAAGCGCCGCCCCACAGGCACAGATCCGGTCCGGCGTGACCGCCGGGTCCGGCTTGGCGGCGGCACCGCAGGGACGGACGTGGTGGTCATCGTCCGCTCCGGAATGCTGAGGCGGCATCGAGCCGGCTGAGCCGGTGCACTGGCAACCATGCCGCTAGCACCGCCATCACGGCCGCTGCAGCGGCGGTCTGCGCCATCGTGCGGGCGGTCAGCAGGACGGGGAAGGCTGGCCGCCACCACGCGAGGATCTCCCTGGTGAGCACCAGGAGGACGACGGCGGCGAGCGTGCCGAGGACCGTCAGGGTTACCGTCTGCGCCACGGCGATCCGCCGCAGTCGCGCTGGGGTAGCGCCGAGAGCCTTGAGGACGCCGAGGTCGCGTTCCTGCTCGGTGACGCGGGTGTAGGCCACGAGCGCGACGATGAGGGTGCCGGCGACGAAAGCGACCCCGACCATGAGCCGGACCGGCGAGCCGTAGATGTCCGTGGCGAGCTGCAGCGACGCTTCCCTCAGCTGTGCCGGAGTCCGCACGGAATACCCCTCGGCCCGCAGACGTGCTGCGACGGCTGCGGGTTCGTCGGTGGTGACGAGAACCGCGCCGGTCGTGCCGGTGGCCCCCAGCATCTGGTCCATGCCGGAGGTGCTGGTGAACAGCAAAGGGGTCATGAAGAGGGCGGTGTCGTCGGTCAGCCCGACCACGTTCATCTGGTGTCCGAGGATCGGCAGCAGGTCGCCGATCTCGATGTTGTGCTGGTCGGCCCACAGGACGTCCACGACCACCTCGTCGGCGGCCCGAGGAGCCCTACCGGCGCTGAGCGCCCACGGGCCGCCCAGACCACTGGTGGGATCGAAGGCGACCGCGGCGACGGCGGCTTTGCCGTGCGGCAGCTCGAGGATCTGGTAAGCCGTCCGCAGTGGCGCTGCTGCCGTCACGCCCGGTGTCTGGGCGACGCGGTCCACCGTGGGTGCGGGCAACACACCGGGGTCGGCGAAGAGGCTGCGGGTGCCGGCCGGGACGACGACCAGGTCGGCACCGAGGTGGTCGTCGTAGGTGGTGACGCGGTCCTGGACGCCGACCCAGAGGCCGGCGAGCAGCAGCATCAGCATCAGTGCGAGCCCGATCCCACTGGCACCCGCCGCTGTGAGCACCGGACGGGAGATGAGGAAGCGACGGCTTATCGGGACCGGTCCATCGCTGCGGCGTGTCATGTCGGCTCACGTTCCTAGGCCGAGTATCGACTCGGGCTCGTACTACCGCTGTCGACCGTGTCGGGGGCCGCGCCCTCTGCCGCCGCTCCGACCAGCAGGAGGATGCCCACCACAGCGCCCAGCCCCGCCGACAAAGGTGCGACCTGCTCGCTCGGCGGGAGTGATGTCGATCCTCCAAGGGCTGCTCACGACGACCCTCCACCTTCCCGCAGACCAACCGGGCCCACCGTCAGCGTCCCGCCCACGGGTGAAGGTGACCGCGGGGATGGTGTGAAGGTTCGTTGAAGGCAAGGGCGACCGCCGAGCGCACCTTCGACAGCCGATCGCCGGCCGCGGAAGTTGACCGCACCTTGAGCCCGCGTCAGTGCGCCCTTCACGACGACCCGTCACGATGGAAGCATGATCGTCGAGCGCATCCTTCAAACACCGCCGCCGCGGGCGGCGAGCGCTCGCGAGCCTCACCGCACGGCCTCGACCGCGGCAACCGGTGTGCTGGGTGCGGCGAGCGGTGTGGCTCCCCACGTCTTGCATCACGTCGGGCCTCTCGTCGGCACAGCCGTCGTCGCAGGCGCGGGTGGAACGGTGCTCTTCGGTGTCCTCGGGCTCGTTGCCTCCGTGCCGTTGCTGCTCAGGCTGAGGCGTCGATTCCGCAGCTGGTGGGCCCCGAGTTTGGCGTTGCTCCTCTTCTCGGCGCTCTTTCTCTTCTCGTCCTTCGTTGTCGGACCTCTCATCAGCGGCGCGGAAGAGCGACCCGTGACGGTGGACTCACCGGCCCACGACTCTCACCACAAGTTAGCGTCGCCGGCAGCGGGACCCGCTTGACATGACGGCCCCGCTTGGCGTCACGCCCTTCCGCCCCCTCCGCGCAGTCGAGACCGGCCGAAGGCGGCGGTGGCCAGAAGCGTCAGCGCGGCAGCGTCGATCATCCCCGTCGGCCAGGCACCGAGGCGGTCCGCCAGGGTCAGGGTCGTCCGGAGCGGCAGGTCCGCAATCATCTGATCGCTGGTGAACAGCGCGGTGCGGTCGAGGACCGCACCGTCCGGCGCGATCACGGCGCTGACGCCCACGGTCGACACCTGGACGGTCGCCCGGCCGTGCTCGACGGCGCGGAACCGCGACATGGCCAGCTGCTGGGTCGACTCCTGCGTCAGACCGAAGGAGGCGTTGTTGGTCGGGATGACGATGAGCTCGCCGCCGGCGACGACGGACTCGCGGATGAGGTCGCCGTATGCGACCTCGAAGCAGATCGCGGTGGCGACCCGGACCGGCCGACCGAGCGCGGCGATCGGCACGTCGAGCACACCCGTCGCGCCGCCGGCGGCCATGTCGGTGGTGACCCGGTCGACATCGGGTGAAAGTCGCCGGAAGAAGTCGCGGCACGGGATGTACTCACCGAACGGCACGGGCCGCTGCTTGGTGTAGGCGTCGGTGCCACGTGAACCAGGTGGCCACACGAGGTAGTCGTTGTACCGGGCGCGGTCGGCGAACCGCTGGGTGCCGAGCAGGATGGGGGCGCCCGCGTCGCGGGCGATCGAGTCGATGGCACCCGCGAGCTCGTCGTCCGTGCGGGGGTCGATGTCCGAGGCGCTCTCCGGCCAGACGACGAGGTCCAGGGCTCCCACCCCGGCGTCGCGCAGCAGCGCGCGGGTACCCGCCACGTGGTTTGCGGCCACCGCCCGTGCCTGTGAGGTCGCATCGGCGCCGCGGGTGGGAACGTTACCTTGGATCGCACCCACGACCAGGGTCCCGGACTCCGCCGCCGTGGGCGTTGGCACCAGCGACGGGGCGAACGTGAGGACGACGGCGGTCGCCAGCGGGGTCGCGATCCGACCGACCGGGGCGCGGCACAGCCAGCGCGTCGCACCGACGGCGAGGAGCGCACCGATCGCGGCAGTGACTGCGCTGACCACCGTCGTGCCCCCGACCGACGCGAGCGGCATCAGGGGACCGTCGGTCTGGGAGAACGCGAGAAGTCCCCAGGGGAAGCCACCGAAGGGGACCCGCCCACGGAGCTGCTCGATCGCCGTCCAGAGGATCGCCACGACGGCGACCTGCACCAGGTCATGCCGGGCGACGAACCGCGTACGGCGCACCGCGACCCATGCCGCACCGAAGAGCCCCACGGCGGTCGACTGCAAGGCGGCGAGCGCGATCCACCCGATGGGCGCTCCCACGGCTGCGTCGGCCCACCAGAGGTGTGGCAGGAAGAACGCGAGTCCGAAGACCGCAGCAGTGATGAAGCCGCGCGGGATCGAGTCCCGCCGCAGCGCGAGGACCAGCAGCGCCATGCCCACGTACGCCATAGGCCACCAGGACTTGCTCGGGAACGCGGTCTCGGTGACTAGTCCGCCCAGGGCCCCCGTGCACAGAGCCGCCCATGGCGGGAGGGCGCGCCATGGACGGCTCTGAGCGACCGGAGGTGCCGGCGAGGCGCGACGACGCTCAGTGGTGCTGGTGCTCAATGGCACCGTCGCGGTCCCTCACCTCGGTGTCCGGCCGGTCCTGAGCGGCACCCTGACCACTGTGGCCTGCGTGACCGCGGCTCATCATCCACATCATGCCGACCATCATGAGCGGGCAGACCAGCAAGATCGCCCACAGGCCGGCGTTCCCCACGTCGACGCCTGCGACCAGGAGCGCGGCGAAGATGACGGCTCCCCCGATCAGCATGTGCTTCGAATGACCTTTCATGGTCTTCCTCCCGTTGTTGTCGCGGACTGCGCCGCGAGCTCCTCCCGGACGGCCCGGTAGGTCGCCGGATCGATGTCACCGGCGGCCAGGCGCGCGTCCAGGATCGAGCGTGCGTCCGCCACAGGCTGTGCCGGGAAGAGTCGACTGACACCCCACACGACGACCACGACGACGACGACCCAGAAAGCAATCATGGACAGCCAACCGCCGGCGCCCATCTGGCCGCACCAAGGACCCATTGCCGTCTCCACCTGTTCCCGAGGCGCCGGGGTCGGCACCTGCAGCCACCCTCGCCGAGTCGGATCAAGAACCCGCACCTGTCCCGTGAAGACTTGCTGAAGGTCAAGACGTGGTGCCTCGTTCACGTACGGCGAAGCGCCCTCGACCGTGGCTCGTGGCTTGAATCGTCGGCCCGCCTACCGGCTCCCCGGCGTCCGGGATGCTGGCCCACCAGTCGGCCACCACGCCTTGGCAGTGATGTGTGTGTGTCGCTCAACCCCACGGCGCCTTCATCGAACCTTCATCGGCCGTGGTGGGGATCGCGGTCCTCCGTGACGCAGTCTGAGGAATGTTCCAGGCCCGTTCGAGCCCATCACAGAGGGATCACCGTCCGGCCACTGACCCGAGGAGCCCACTTCCGATGACTCACGCACGCCGCTCGTCCCGTGCTGCCGCAGCGGCCACAGCGTTCCTGCTGACACTGACGCTGGCCGCATGTGGCAGCGCAACGGTCGATGAGGAGACCGCACCGACCGCCCCGTCCCCGTCGCCTGCAGCCCAGGACGCCGCGGCGGCCGAGGTCTACAACGACGCCGACACCGAGTTCGCCCAGATGATGATCGTGCACCACGAGGGTGCGGTGGAGATGGCCGAGCTCGCAATCGAGAAGGCCGAGGGCGACGAGGTCCACGCCCTTGCCCAGCGCATCGCCGCCGCGCAGGGCCCGGAGATCGAGGCGCTCACCGGCTGGCTCGACGCGTGGGGCCAGGAGCTGCCGGGCGAGATGGACATGGGCGGCATGGACCACGGTGCGATGCAGATGGACGGGATGGATCAGGAGACGGTCATGGCCGAGCTCTCCGGTCTGTCCGGCAGCGACTTCGACCGCCGGTTCCTCGAGGTGATGGTCGAGCACCACCGCGGTGCGATCGAGATGGCCGAAGAGCACCGGGGCGAGGGCGAGAACGCTGAAGCCCTCCGCCTCTCCGGGTCGATCATCGACGCCCAGACACTGGAGATCACAGAGATGGAGAACCTGCTCCGCGGTCTATGACCGGATTGCTCCGGCGCCGTCCCACCCGCGAGCGCTTCGCTGCGCGCCGTTCTTCATCGAGCCTTGATCGCCCGCCGCGTGATCCTTCATCACCCCAGGAAACGCTGGAGGCGTCCGCAGCGAGGGGCGCGCACCCGGCGCGCCACCGACGGACCCACCGGCGGGAACTCCACCGATGCAACCTGTCCTCTTCTCCGTCCTGGGCCTGGACATCCAGACCTACGGCCTCAGCAAGGCGCTCGCCGCAGTGGTCGGGGCATTCCTCCTGGGTCGCGCCTTCCAGCGCCGCGGGTACAGCAAGGACGTCGCCCACAGCCTGGTGCTGTGGGCGACTGTCGTCGGTTTCGCGGCCGCGAAACTCTACTACCTCGCCGAGCAGCTGCCCGACGTCACCGCTCACGACTTCGCCGGCACCGGGTTCACCTGGTACGGCGGGCTCCTGGGCGGCGTCGCAGCGGCGCTGGTCGTCGCCCGGCGCAACGGCCTGCCCATCCCCGACGTCGCCGGCCTCGCGGCCGTGCCGTTGACAGTCGCGTACGGCATCGGCCGACTCGGCTGCCTGCTGTCCGGTGACGGGACCTACGGCAGGCCCACGGACCTGCCCTGGGGCATGGCCTTCCCGAACGGTGCGGTCCCCACCGACGTGCCGGTGCACCCCACTCCGTTGTACGAGGCGCTGGCCGCCGTGGTGATCGCACTGCTGCTCACGCGGTTCGCGCGCCACGTCCGCCTGCCGGTGGTCTTCGCCGGGTACCTCGTGCTCAGTGGTGCTGCCCGCTTCCTGGTCGAGAACCTGAGGATCAACGACTCCGCACTCCTCGGCATGACCCAGCCGCAGCTGTGGGCGCTGCTCAGCATCGCCGTCGGGCTCGCCGTGATGCTCAGCGCTGCGCGCGCAGAGGCGCGGTCGCGACCGCGCAGGGGCGGGCCTCCGGCCGGCGCAGGTGGGACGGTCCTCGAGGGGTCCGAGGCTGCGGTTGCGGGCGGGCGGTGATGGACACCGGCGTCATGGCCCGGGTTCTCACCGGTCGCCGCTCGCTCGCCCGCCGGGACACCTGGACCCGGGAGGAGCTCCTGGCATTCCAGCAGCACCGTCTGGAGGCCGTGCGCGTCCACGGGTTGCAACGGTCACCGTTCTACCGACGCCAGCTGACCGGTCGGGAATCGGCACCACTGAACGATCTGCCCCCGGTCTCCAAGGCTGCCCTCATGGCCCAGTTCGACGACGTCCCGACCACGCGCGACATCCGGCTCGCGGATGTCGAAGGGCATCTCCGGGACCTGACCACGACCGATGGTGACCCGGGGCGACCGCTGCATCACCGATGGTGGACAGCTGCGACCGCGGGCACGACAGGGCGCCGCGGCGTCTTCCTCTGGGACCGGCGAATGCTGTGACACCACGCCCAGGGGTCATGCCCAGCGACGGCGCGCACGATGTGACCAGCCGCTCTGACGGTGCAGCCGGGGGTGCGCCTGTCGCACAGAGGAGGCGTCGGCGGTTTCATCGCACGACGCTGGTCCTGGCGACGCTCCTGGCCCCGATCGCCGCTCTGACGGGCCTCGGACTGGGAGAGTTCTGGCCCACCGACGACCCGCCGGCGACAGGCGTCGTCGCGGTGGCCGCCGAGTACCCCCAGGCCGAGGTCGTCGATGCGTCCAGCGAGATGTGTGGCGGCTCGAACGAGGACCGCCGACCGGACGGGTCCATCCCTGCGGAAGTGGACTGCACCCTTGTCACCGCACGGGTCACCACCTCCGACGCTGTCGGGCAGACGGTCCAGGTCTGGGCCCCGGCTCTGATCCGCCCGCAGGACCTCGCGCCCGGGACCACGGTCGTCCTGGTCAGGTACCTGCAGACCGCTGACGAGCCGGAGGCATGGGCGTGGTACGACTACGCCCGCACCGTGCCGCTGGGGGTCCTGGCTGTGTTGTACGGGGTCGTCGCCGTCGCCGGGATGCGGGGACTGCGCGCTCTCCTCGGTCTGGGCTTCGCTTCGGTCGTCATCGCCGTGTTCGTGCTTCCGGCTCTCCTCCAAGGCAGCGATCCGCTGCTCGTGGGGCTCACTGGCTCCTCCGCGATCATGTTCGTCGTCCTGTACCTCGCCCATGGACTCTCACGACGGACGACAACGGCACTGCTGGGCACCTTCGCCGGGCTGGGCGCGACCGCAGTGCTCGGTGTGGTCGCGGCAAGGTCGGCACGGATCAGCGGCATCTCGGTCGAGGAGAACTATCGCCTGGCGCAGCTGACCGGGAACCTGGACGGCACAGCACTGCGCGGCCTGTTCCTGGCCAGCGTCGTACTGGCAGGCCTGGGAGTCCTGAATGACGTGACGATCACTCAGGCCTCCGCCGTCTGGGAGCTGCGTGCAGCGGACCCCGATGCGGGTGTCGGCGACCTGTTCTCGCGCGGCATGCGTATCGGGCGTGACCACATCGCCTCCACGGTGTACACGATCGCGTTCGCCTACGCCGGCGCAGCGCTGCCCGTCCTCCTCCTCGTCCAGGTGTACCGCCTGCCGGTCATGCAGATGATCGGGAGCGGAGAGTTCGCCGAAGAGATCGCACGCACCCTTGTCGGCTCGATCGGGCTGGTCCTCGCCATCCCACTGACCACGATCATCGCTGCACTGGTCGTCGCTACCGAGCCCGAGCGCCGCGGCCGCCACACTCAGCCAGGCAGTGGGGGGCACGGCCACTCCCACGCCGGTCATTGAGCGGACCTCATGCAGCACCCGGAACAACGCAGTTCGTTGACTCCTGCCAAGGGTTCCGCCCCGACGGCGGCGAGCAGTTGCCGCGAGCGGCCTGGCGACCTGGCGCCGTTCGCCTCTGGGCTCATCTACCGGCTGATGTGCAGGAGCCCATTCGGGTGGCGTATGTCGTGAACACCGCTGGTAGGTCGTCCTGGCCCGTGTCGAGGTGCTCCGCGAGTCTCATGGCGAGCGAGTCGGCCGCTCGGGCGAGGGCGGTACCGGCGAGCCGCACCTCGCGGTTGTCCGACCGCTGGGCGGTCTCGGCCAGTTCGTAGGTGTAGGGCACCGTGCAGGCGATGTTGATGCTCGGGTCCGCTTCAACAAAGTAGAACGTCTCGGCGTACTGCGTCAGGTCGACTCGGACTTGCGCCAGCCCTTCTGCGACGCCTTCGATGAGGCGCGCGCCGGCCTGGTCGTTGCCCTTGATCGCTTCGTGCAACCCTGCGTCGCGCAGGTTCGCAATCCGCTGTGCCAGGGCCCGACGTCGAGTCAGGGCGGGGTAGAGCTGCAGGACCCAGGTGGCCGAGGCGGTGAGCAGAGCGAAGCTGATCAATGCTTGGAGGGGGGTGAGGACACGCAGCCACGAGGTCGTGGGCACGATGTCCCCGAAGCCAAGGGTCGCGGTGGTGACCAGCGACAAATAGACCGCGTCCACCAGCTCGGTGCCGCGGCCCGGTGACAGTCCCGGACTGTAGCTGAACGAACCTGGCAGGTGCGGCCAGTACGTCAGGGCGCCGCCCGCCACCACCAGAGCAAGCCACGTGCTGATGATCACCGCAACCGCAGCCGGCCCGGCAAGTTCTCGGAGCTCCGGACTACGGCGTCTGAAGACCCGCCAGACCACGCGACTCAGAACGCCGCTGAGCCCCCCCTGGCCGGTGGGGTGCCACAGAGTGTGGAACACGTCGCGCAACGCGAGCACAATCAGCAGGCCACCGGTTACCGAGATCAGTCCACGCAACATGTGCTCCTCCTGTGGTTCGGGCCCTCGCAAGTCTCGGCCGCGGGGCGATGCCCCTCAACCGGTGACCGTGCCACGCACGGCAGGTCCGGGAAGATCACCTCCCTTGACTCGATCGGTGTTCATCGGCCGAGGGCTGGAAGCCGAGAGCCGTTCCCCGGGAGCGTCCTCCTCGCTCTCTCGGGAGGGCCGCCCTGCGGCCGAGGCCTCGTGGTTGTCCGTGCGCGGATGACGCCGACTTCGGTCCGCAAGCTCCGCGGGTCGTCGCTCGCACCGGGGACACACGTCGGTCCGACCCGCACGGGGTCGGACCAACTGTCAGGTGGCGGCTCGTGGTCGTCTCAGTGCGCGGACCGACCACCCCCGCAGCACGCGTGGCTCTTCGCACTCGTCGCTTCGGCCTCCGGCTCAACCTCGGAGCCGTCACTGACCTTTGCGGCGCGGCAGCACTCGCCGGTCTCCTCGGTACAACAGGTGCTCATCGCACTGTCCTCTCGTTCGCAGATGAAGAATGTCGGTGGCTCACAGCCGGCTCTGCACCTCCTTGAGGAGGTCTTGCGGCGCGAGCCACATGGACGGGTAGTTGCCGTACCACTGCTGGACGCCCTCGGCGTCGATCAGGATGAACCCGTGACCGGGCAACCCTTCGTGCATCCCGGTGCCGAGCGTGCCGTACTGCTCCGACACGGTGCCGTCGTCGAGGAGGAAGTCCGCGGTCACGCCCAGGCGTGCTCGCTCGGCGTTGATCTGCTCTGCGGTGTTCATCACGATCGGCAGCACGGTGATCCCCGCTTCCGCGAAGGCGGGATCCTTCTCGATCTCGGCCATCTGCATGAGGCAGGAGTCGCAGCCGGCGCCCTCGTTGAAGTAAAGGACAACCGGCGAGCCCCGCAGTGAGGACAGGGTCACCGTCTGTCCGCTCGAGGTCGGGAGAGTGAAATCGGGTGCGACGCGGGCCTCGGATGACATGACCGGTCGGGAGGAGATGAGCGCCGCTGCCACAAGGGTGACGACGATGACAAGCGCGGCACCCCATGCGGCCAGGCTGATGCGGTGCCGGCGTTTGGCGACAGCTTCCTGCGCGTGGCGAATCTCGTCGAGCATCTGCTGGCGCTCGGCCAAGCGTCGCGTCGCTGTTCCGGATGTCATGGGACCACTTCTTCCTCGGTGGCGGTGCTGTGGCAGGTGGGTGCACTGGTGCTGCTGGGAACGTCATCCACTGCGGCCTCGCCGTCAGAGCCGTGGGTCATGGAAGTGACGTTCGCCGCCCCGTGCCGCTGTCGGCGACGATCAGCGAGAGTGACCCACACGAACGCGGTCGCCACTGCGAGCAGACCGAGTCCGAGCACCGGCTCGGGGACGGGGCTCACCCAGGTCTGAACCGCCAGGAACGCGTTGGTCAGAGTGCTCGCGGCGACGTCCTGCGCTTCGGTCCCGCCGGTCATGTCCGTGTCACCGGCGAGGGCGATGACGAAGGCACCCATGACGACGAACCCGACCGACACGGCGATGTTGAGCGTGTTCGTGACGATCGTGCGTCCGGCGATCCGGAGTCGGACCGGGCGCGCCCGCAGAGCCTTGCGCTCCCCGAGCCGGGCCTTGTCCCAGATCAGGGCCATGACGAACAGGGGGAAGACCATGCCGAAGACGTAGGCGAGGCCCAGGGCGAGGCCCCCGACGGCCGAGCCGGACAAGACCGAGAGGGTCATCACGCCGGCCAGGACGGGTGCGCAGCAGCTCGAGGCGATTCCGGAGAACACCCCGAGTGAGAAGAAGCTGGCGCTGTCCCCGCGTGAGGTGTCGGGAGCGCGCAAGAAGCTGGGCAGCGACCACATGGTGCCGGAGAAGGACAGGACCGCCAAGGCGAACATCAGCACGCCGCCGGCGATGTAGAGCGGGACGTGGTACCGGGCGATCGCACCGGCCAGCAGGCTCATGCCGAGGGTGATGGGGACCAGGACGACAGCCAGACCCGCAGCGAAGATAAAGGTGAGCGGCAGCAGCCGCCAGCGGCGGTTCTTCACCGCGCCGGCCAGGTAGCTGGGCGCCAGGAACACGATGCAGCACGGCGCGAACAATGCGACCCCGCCGGCGAGGAACGCCGCCAGGATGCTGCCCGTGGTCAACAGCTCGGCGCCCACCTCACACGCTCACGGCGGAGGCGGACGCGCTCGGGAGTACGCGGCCGGTCAGCAGCTTGACCAACTTCTTGCGCGGCAGTCGGCCCGAGCTGAAGTACGCACCGTCGACCACGACGAGCGGGTTCATCGCGGGCCGGTGCTGCGCGACGAGCAACGCTCCTTCGGTCGACTCCAGCTCCACGACCCGTACCGTCAGGGGCCACCTCTGCCCGAGGTCAGCCAGGGCGTCAACGGCGTCTTCGCAGAGGTGGCACGCCGGCGCATGGACGACGGTCACGTGGACCGGCGCGGACTCAGGTGGCGAGGTCATGGAGGTCTCCAGAGGCAAAGGGTGGTCGATCCCCACCAGGTTCCCGACGTCGTGCTGCGCCCCGGTCTTCGTTCGATCAACGTTCGGTGAATCCGCGCCGGACGTCGCCCTGAGCGCCCGCCCGGTGCGCGGTCCACCCGCACAATGGGCGCATGCCATCTGAGACGATCCGCCGCGCCCTGGTCATCGACGACGAACGCGCGCTGGCGTCAGTCGTCGCCAGTTACCTGGAGCGGGACGGTTTCGAGGTGCACCTCGCCTTCGACGGGCCCGAAGGGCTGGACTCGGCCCGGTCCGTCGACCCGGACGTCGTCGTCCTCGACCTGGGTCTGCCGCGCATGGACGGCGTGGAGGTCTGCCGTCAGCTGCGGACCTTCTCCGACTGCTACGTCGTGATGCTGACGGCGCGAACCGATGAGATCGACACACTGATCGGGCTCTCGGTCGGCGCGGACGACTACATCACCAAGCCGTTCAGCCCACGTGAGCTGATGGCCCGGATCACAGCACTGCTGCGCCGTCCGCGCCGGGCGGAGGCCACGCCCGCGTCCGCAGAGCCGTTGACCCTGGGCGACCTCACCGTGGACCTCGAGTCGCGGGAGGTGCACCTTGACGGCGCCCTGGTGCCGTTGACCAGGACGGAGTTCGACGTCCTGAGTACGCTCGCCAAGAGCCCCAACCGGGTGTTCAGCCGACGCGCCCTCATCGAGGACGTGTGGGGGGCGACTTGGGTGGGGGACGAGCACCTCGTCGACGTCCACGTGCTTCACGTCCGACAGAAGCTCGGTGACACCGTCGCCGAGCAGCGGTTCATCCGCACGGTCCGTGGCGTCGGCTACCGGGTCGGGCCGGGGACATGACCGAAGACGGTTGGTCTCCGGGCCCCGGCCTCGGGGGTCGGCTCATGGCAGCGCTGGCCCTGGTGGTGCTCGCGGGCGGGCTGACTGCGTGGCTCGTGGCGGGAGCGGTCGGCCCCGTCGTGTTCCACGCGCACATGCTCGAGGCCGGTTTGCGCGAGGAGACGCCCACGGTGCTCCACGCGGAGGCGGCCTTTCGTTCGGCCAGCGCATTGGCGCTGACCATCGCTCTTGGCGCATCCGTCCTGGCCTCGCTGGCGGTGAGCGTGTTCTTGACCCGTCGCATCGCCACCTCGCTCGGTGCCCTGGCTGCGGCGGTCACCCGGATCTCCACGGGTGAGTTCGACGCGCGCGTCGCCAGCCCGAAGTTGGGCGCCGAGTTCGAGCAGCTCGCCCAGGCGTTCAACGACATGGCCGACCGCCTGCATGACAGCGATGCCCTCCGTCAGCGACTACTGGCCGACGTCGCCCACGAGGTGCGCACACCGGTCGCGGTCATCAACGCCTACCTCGAGGGCGTCGAGGACGGCGTGGAGAGCCTGACGCCGCAGACCGTCGCGGTGCTGCGTGATCAGGGATCCCGCCTGACGCGGCTCGCCGACGACCTGGCGGCCGTCACACGAGCCGAGCGCGGCGACCTCGGGCTGGTCCGCCACGCGACGACCGCCCGCGATCTTGTCGAGCGGGCGTACACGGCTGCTCTGGAACACTTCGCGGCGCGCGGTGTCGCACTGGACGTCGCCATCGACGACGACCTGCCGTCCGTGGCCGTGGACCCAGATCGCATGGGTCAGGTTCTGGGTAACCTCATCGACAACGCGCTTCGCCACACCGCGACAGGGGGACGAGTCGAGTTGAGCGCGCAGCTCAGCGAGGAAGGTGCTCTCTGTCTGGCCGTAACGGACAACGGTGAAGGCATCGACCCGTCGCACCTCCCCCACGTCTTCGAACGGTTCTACCGAGCCGACACCGCGCGCGACAGAGGCCACGGCGGCTCGGGCATCGGCCTCGCCATCGTCCGGGCGATCGTCGCCTACCACGGGGGCCGCGTGAGCGCCCACAGTGACGGCCGCGGCACCGGTGCGCGCTTCGAGATTCACCTGCCCACCTGACGAGCCGGGCCACGCGTGCCCCAGGAGCGTCTTGGTTCGGCTCACGGCCTTGTCGCCCCCACCCCCACAGCGTGACTCGGCGCCACGCGATCCTGCCGACCCACCTGCCTGGCGTGCGGGCCGGCCCCGGCGGCGCAGGGACGCCGGCCGCTCGGGGCGAGGTGGTCCCTCGGATCTTCTTCGCCACCTTCTCAGGGGCGGACCATGTGCCGCCGCCGCATCCTCGACCTCGGGGACGCCGGGATGGCCGCCATGGCACCTTCTCGAGCGTGAACTGCCGCCGCGGTCCCGGAGAGATGGCTCTCGACCGACGGGGAGCGTCGACGCGGACCGCGGCGCCTTCATGAAGAGATGCTGAAGATGCCCTGGCACGGGCCCTTTGCCCGCAAGTTGTGCCTGCCCCGCCGGTTAGCGTTCGGGCGCCCCGGGGCGTCGGTCGACGCGCGGGCGCGAACCTCTCCTCCGACGAAGGGCACCGCCATGAGCATCACCTACGACGTAGCGGGCATGACCTGCGGGCACTGCGTCGCGTCGATCACCGCGGAGGTGTCCAAGGTGGACGGCGTGCAGGCCGTGCAGGTGGACCTCAAGACAGGGCGCGTCACCGTTACCAGTGAGAGACCGGTGGACCCCGGCCTCGTCGCGGTCGCCGTCGACGAGGCCGGGTACGCCGTCACCGGGTTGAGCTGGTGACCGGCGGGGCCTGGGCCCGCCTGGGTGCCTATGCGGTGGCGCTCGTGCTGGTCTTTGCAGCGGCACTTGCACTCGGCAACACGATCAGGGGATGAGACCCACGATGACCACCGGTACCACGAGCCAGCCCACCTCCGCCTCGGGCACCTCCGCCGTCGAGCTCGCGATCGGCGGTATGACGTGTGCGTCGTGCGCTGCGCGGATCGAGAAGAAGCTCAACAAGATCGACGGCGTCACGGCGAGCGTGAACTTCGCGATGGAGTCCGCCAAAGTGCTTCATCCCCCTGCGATCTCGCTCGACCAGCTCATCAGTGCGGTCGAGGACGCCGGCTACACGGCCGCGTTGCCCACGCCACCCGCTCCACCCCAGCACCAGGACGGCGGAGCTGCGGCAGGCACGGCGCCCGGGACACAAGACCCGGTCGATAGCCTGCGCCGGCGCTTGGTCATCTCCGGTGCCCTGACCCTCCCCGTCCTGGCCCTGGCGATGGTGCCGCCCCTGCAGTTCGACAACTGGCAGTGGCTCTCGCTCACCCTGGCTGCACCGGTCGTGGTGTGGGGCGCGATGCCGTTCCACCGCGCCGCCTGGAAGAACCTGCGCCACGCCACCGCCACGATGGACACGCTCATCTCCATGGGCGTCCTTGCCGCCTTCGCCTGGTCCCTGTGGGCACTGTTCCTCGGTGATGCCGGCATGCCCGGCATGCGCATGGACTTCACGCTGTTCCCCGAGCCGGGCGCGGGTTCGTCGGAGATCTACCTGGAGATCGCCGCCGCCCTGGCCGTGTTCATCCTGTTGGGTCGCTACTTCGAGGCCCACGCCAAGCGCCGCTCCGGAGCCGCGCTTCGAGCCCTCCTCGAGCTCGGCGCCAAAGACGTGGCGATCCTTCGTCCTGGGCCCGACGGCGCGGCCGAGGTGCGCGTACCGATAGAAGAGCTCGTCGTCGGGGACCGGTTCGTGATCCGCCCCGGAGAGAAGGTGGCGACGGACGGCGTGGTCGTCGAGGGCACCTCCGCGATCGACGCAGCGCTGCTGACCGGCGAGTCAGTCCCCGTCGAGGTAGGGCCGGGGGACCCGGTCACCGGAGCAACAGTGAACGCGGGCGGGCGCCTGGTCGTCGAAGCGAGCCGGGTCGGCGCGGACACCAAGCTCGCACAGATCGCGCGCCTCGTCGTGGACGCCCAGTCGGGCAAGGCGGCCGTTCAACGGCTCGCCGACCGCCTCTCGGCCGTCTTCGTCCCCATCGTCATCGCGCTGTCAGTAGGCACCCTCGGCTTCTGGCTCGGGCTCACCGGCGACGTCGTCTCCGCCTTCACCGCCGCCGTCGCCGTGCTGATCATCGCCTGCCCCTGCGCCCTCGGACTGGCGACTCCGACCGCCCTACTCGTCGGAACAGGCCGCGGGGCCCAGCTAGGCGTGCTGATCAAGGGCCCGGAGGTGCTGGAGTCCACCCGGAAGGTCGACACCATCGTGCTGGACAAGACCGGGACCGTGACCACCGGCCGCATGTCCCTGGTCCACGTCGTCCCCGCTCACGGGACAGACGCCGACGAGGCGCTCCGCCTCGCCGCGACACTGGAGAACGCCTCCGAGCACCCGATCGCCGCCGCGGTCGCCGTCGGCGCCACCGAGCGCGGCATCGCCCTCGGATCGTTGACCGACTTCGCGAACACCCCAGGTCGCGGCGTGACCGGCTCGGTGGACGGCCGACGGGTCCTCGCAGGCCGCGCCTTATGGCTGGCCGGCGAAGGACTGGCGGTGCCACCCGAGCTCGTGCTGGCGGTCGACGAGGCAGAGGCTGCCGGCCGCACGGCTGTCACAGTCGGGTGGGACGGCAGCGCACGCGCGGTCCTCGTCGTCTCCGACACCATCAAACCCACCTCGGTCCAGGCGATCAGCCAGCTGAGGACGCTCGGATTGACCCCGATCCTCCTCACGGGCGACAACACGCGCGCCGCACGGGCCGTGGCAGCCCCGCTCGGCATCACCGACGTCATCGCCGAGGTCCTGCCCGAGGAGAAGGTCGCCGTGATCACTCGCCTGCAGGGCGAGGGCCGCGTTGTGGCGATGGTCGGAGACGGCGTGAACGACGCCGCCGCGCTGGCACAGGCCGACCTCGGCTTGTCCATGGGCACGGGGACCGATGCTGCGATCGAGGCATCCGACCTGACGCTGGTCCGCGGGGATCTCCGCTCGGCGGCCGACGCCATCCGTCTCGCGCGCCGGACCTTGTCGACCATCAAGGGCAATCTCTTCTGGGCCCTGGCCTACAACGTCGCCGCTATCCCCCTGGCCGCGTCCGGCCGACTCAATCCCCTGATCGCGGGTGCCGCCATGGCTCTCTCAAGCGTCTTCGTGGTGTCCAACTCGCTGCGGCTGCGCAAGTTCACGGCCTGGTCTCAGGACGCACCCGAGAGCCGTTGAGGAGTCGTCACCCTGGCCGTCAAACCACCCTTTTCACCTGAGGACGTCCCATGGCCGTGATCGACCTGCCCGTCAGAGGCATGACCTGCCAAGCGTGCGAGGTGCGCATCAGCAAGGCGCTGCGCACCGTCCCAGGCGTCCTGCGTGTCAAGGTCTCCGTCCGCCGGGGCATCGCACGCGTCCATACCGACGCCCACATCCCCCGCAGCCGGCTCAACAAAGCGGTCCAACGGGCGGGCTACGAGCCTGGACGTGACGACAAGGAATGGGTCACCACGGACCGGGCCGTCTGGCGGGACGTCCTCGTAGCCGTCGGGGTCCTCGCCGGCCTGGGTCTGGCTCTCCAAACGAGCGGGCTGACCGACCTCGCTGGGCAGGTCGGCACGCTCGCGTCGTCGGGCAGCCTCGCGATGGTGGCAGTCCTGGGCGTCGCGGCGGGCCTGTCCACCTGCATGGCACTGGTCGGCGGCCTGGTGCTGGCAGTGTCCGCACGGCACGCCGAGCTCCACCCGGCGGCGTCGACCGTTCAGCGTCTACGACCTCAGTTGGCCTTCAACGTCGGACGGATCGTCGGCTTCGGGCTCCTGGGTGCACTCGTGGGACTGGCCGGGTCCGCCTTCACACTCAGCGGCCGCGCCCTGGCAGTGATGATGGTCGTGGTCTCCCTGGTGATGGCTTCCGTCGGGCTGAAGCTCACCAGCTTGTCCCCCCGTCTGTCGCGCGGCGGGACCCTGACCCTGCCGCCTGCGCTCATGAGGGTCTTGCGCCTCGATCGGGCCGACGGCCGCTACAGCGACGGGCGCTCAGCCCTTCTGGGCGCCGGCACGTTCCTGCTCCCCTGCGGCTTCACCCAAGCAGTCCAGGTGTACGCGATGTCTACCGGCAGCCCAGTCCGTGCGGGTGTGATCATGAGCCTGTTCGCACTGGGCACCCTGCCAGGCCTACTCGGCATCGGCGGTCTCACAGCGGCGGTCCGGGGCAAGACCGCAACCCGCTTCTTCCGCTTTGCCGGCGTGGCTGTCCTGGCTTTCGCCGGGATCAACCTCTCCGGCGCCGCCGCAGTCCTGGCCCCCGCCCTCGTTGCACCACCGGCGGCCGCCGCACCCTCTGCGCGAGACGGTCTGTCGGCCAACGTCCAGCTGGAAGGCGAGATCCAGGTCCTGAAGACGACGCAGGTGGCGACAGGCTACGAGCCCGCGGCCGCGACCGTGTACATCGGTAAGGAGGTCCGGTGGGAGATCGACTCGGCGGCGGTCAGCTGCGCCGCGTCTCTCTACTCCCCCGACCTCGGGATCGAGCCCATGGTCTTGGAACCGGGTCCGAACGTCCTGACCTTCACACCGTCGCGGACGGGCATCCTTCGATACTCCTGCGGCATGGGCATGTACTGGGGTTCCATCACGGTGATCGAGGAGCCAGCGACGAACGGCGCGTAGGCTCCGCCGCAGGCTCATCACGAGAGGCAGCAACGCCCTGATCCAGCGGCGCTCGCCTCTCAGGCCCCACCGGCGCTGGACAGGGGCAGCATTGCAGCCCGCCCAGCTCGCCGTGCTCCCGCCACGGGTTCCGTTCGTCCAGCAGGGGGGCGGAGCCGTGAGGAATTCATCCCGGCACTCCGGACCCCCAACGAGCTCGATGCCATCGTCACCGCCGGAGCGCGAGCCGAGAAGGCTGTCGTGAATGACGAGCCAGAGGGACAGCCTTCGAAGAGAAGGGATTCCTCACGACGGGTTGTCGCACACCCGGGGCGCCGCAGTTTGCGGGTGCCGAACAGCGCCGGGAAGGGAATGACAGGGCGGAGCGCCAGGACCGTGCCCCCGATGTAGGGGTCGTCAATGTTCGATGAAGAAACGAAAAGCAACCGCCGTTTGCCCAGTCGAGAAGCGGCAGACGCGTCGATGATCGCATCGCGGGCGTCCATTCCCGAGCGCCCGGAGAACTTCCAGAGGAACCGTACCGATGCGCACCGCCGTTCACGTCAAGCTGTTGGCCGCGGCCGCCGCCCTCACCCTCGGCGTCGCCGTCGCCGTCCCTGTGCAAGCGACGGAGTACGACGACCAACGCGCGCGCGCCGAGGAGGGGCAACGCTCCGTCGGGCTTTCTCTGGAGGAGATCGACGAGCTGCTGGAGGACACGGACGCGGCGCTCGTCGCCGCGTACGCCGAGCGCGAGGCAATCGCCGCTCAGCTGCCGTCCGTTGAGGCGGAGCTCGCATCGGCGGAAGACACGTTGGCCCGACTGCAGCTGGAGCTCGCCCTTCTTGAGCAGCGTCTCCTCAGCGCAGAGGCGTCGGCTGACGCCATAGCGGGCCAGATCCGGGACGATACGGAGCGGGCCGTGGCCGTCCAGTCGAGCATCGGCGAGATTGCTCGGAAGGCCTACCAGGGTGACCTCGCCGGCGCGTCCCTGTCGGTGCTGTTCGACGCTCGGAACTGGGAGGAGGCGGTGGCTGCCTCAACGCTGACCGACTCCGCGCTGAGGGTCCACACCCAGGCGCTGCGTGAACTCGAACAGGCCCGTGGTACCGCGCGCAACCAGGAAGCGCGGCTCGCCGCAGTGGAGGCCGAGATCGCCGACCTCACCGCGGAGACCGGCGCCAAGGTCGCCGACGCCGATGCCGCTCGGGTGGCTGTGCAGGCTCGTCAGGATGAGCTCCTGGGTCTGCTAGCGGAACAGGACGTGAAGACCGCCGCGATCGAGGCCCAACGGGGCGACCAGCTCGCGGCCAAGGCCCGATACGAGGCACAGCAAGCGGCACTGGCCGACGAACTGAAGGAGATCATCGAGGCCGAGCGCCTTCAGGAGCGGCGCCGGGAGGTCGAACGCGAGGAAGAGCGACGGCGCGAGGCTGAGCGAACCGGGTCCCAGAGCACACCCGGCGCGCCGCCTCCACCTGTTCCGTCCGTGACCGGCGGCTCGATCGGCCCCGGCATCCTGGGCTCCCCCAGTCCGATGAATCCGCCGGTCATCACGTCGCCGTATGGCTACCGCATCCACCCCATCTACGGCTACCGCAAGCTTCACGCCGGCACGGACTTCCGGGCCTACTGCGGAACTCCGATCGTCGCGGCGGCGTCCGGAACCGTGCAGTGGGCCAAACCTGTCGGGGGATTCGGCAACCAGGTCATGCTCAACCACGGATCGCCTCGCGGGACCTCGCTCATGACGAGCTACAACCACCTGTCGTCGTTCGCCGTCCGCACGAGCGAGCAGGTCAAGCAGGGCCAGGTCATCGGGTACTCCGGCACGACCGGTACCTCGACCGCATGTCACCTGCACTTCGAGGCCTACCTCGACGGCGACCCGGTCGACCCGGAGACGCTGCTGTAGCGGCCGGTCCCAGACCTCGCGGGGCAGGCTATGGCGTCCGGCAGGTTCCGGCTCGCAACTGGGAGCGTTCCGGGCAGAGGCGCGCGTGAAGAAAGGTCCCCGTGCGTCATGGAAGCACCCTCCCGTCATGTACTCCGACGACCAGGTGAGGCTTGAGCCAATCTTGAGCCTGTACCCACCTACCCCTTGAGCGGCGGCGGCCAGCATGGGCACGTCCGCAGAACAAGAGATAGGGAAGGAGTCCGAGAATGATGGGATATGGATGGGGAATGGGTGCGGGCGGCTGGATCGCGATGACGATCTTCTGGGTCGCGCTGGTCACACTCGTGGTGTGGCTGGTCATCCGGGCGTTTCCCGGTGGCGGGGACACCGCGCGCGAGGGTCGCCGTGAGACCTGGTCCGGCAGCGAGACGCCGGAGCAGATCCTGGATCGCCGTTACGCCGCGGGGGAGCTGGACCTGGAGGCCTATCAGGTCATGCGGGCGACCTTGGCATCCGGCCGCTCGAACGGGAAGGGCGGTGCCCGGTGACGCGAGCAAGGACGTCATGGTGGATCCCGACGGTGGCCGCGCTAGCGCTCGTCGGCTCGGTGACGTGGATGCTCGTCCAGGGTGAGGGCGTAGGCGCCTGGGGATCGGCCGCGCGCAGTGGGATCTCGGGCAGCGGGTATGGCTCGATGATGCAGGGGGCGGATGGGGCGACGGTTCGATGATGGGCGGGACCCTGTCAGGCCGATCGGACACCACGGGCCAGAGCGTCGACGACCTGGACGATGCCCGGAGCGCCGCCGAAGACTTCGTCGACAGCCTGAGCAAGGGAATGAGCGTGGGAGAGGTGATGCAGTTCGACAACCACTACTACGCCGAGGTGGTCGGCGCGGACGGGGAGCTGGCGACGGAGCTGTTGGTGCAGCCGTCCTCGGGCGCCGTGCAGATCGAGTACGGCCCGGCACGGATGTGGAACACCCGCTACGGGATGATGGCCGCAGGGGCGTGGGGCAGCGGGCGGGTCACAGCGGCCGAGGCCGAAGAGATCGCCGACCGATGGCTGGCCGATCAGGGTGACCTCACCGCGGACGAGGCGGAGGAGCTACCGGGCTACTACACCCTTCATGCCCTGCGGGACGGTGCCCTGGAGGGGATGCTCTCGGTGAACAGCACCACAGGTGACGTCTGGTACCACTCGTGGCACGGTCAGTTCGTCGACATGACGGAAGCCCCATGACTGACCCGTCGGCACGCACCCTCACGGTGACCGGAGGGCGTGGGCACGTGCTGGTCGTGGAGGACGATTCCGCGATCGCGCACCTGCTCATGCAGTACCTGAGCCGGGAGGGGTTCGAGGTCGATGTGGCAGTCGACGGTGAACAAGGGGTCGAGCGGGCGGGGGACATCCGACCGGACGTGATCATCTTGGATCTCATGCTGCCGGGCATCGACGGGATCGAGGTGTGCCGGCGCGTGCGGGCCTTCTCCAACGCGTACATCCTCATCCTGACCGCTCGCGGTGAGGAGGTCGACCGCGTCATCGGGCTGTCTGTGGGCGCAGACGACTACGTCGTCAAGCCGTTCTCTCCGCGGGAGCTCAGCGCCCGTGTGCAGGCTCTACTGCGCCGCCCCCGTCAGGACCACGCCGTCGAGGAACCTGTACGGCGCTTCGGCAGCCTGGTCATCGACCCGGCTGCGCGCGAGGTCACCCTGGCCGGTGAATTCGTCGACCTGACCCGTACCGAGTTCGATCTCCTGGAAACCCTCTCGGCCCGGCCGCGAGCAGTCTTCGAACGCCGACGACTCCTGGAGCACGTGTGGGGCAGCGAGTGGTACGGCGACGACCACGTGATCGACGTCCACATCGCCAACCTGCGCCGGAAGCTCGGCGACGACCCTTCCGCCTCGCGGTACGTGCGCACGGTCCGCGGCATCGGCTATCGGATGGGTGATGGCACATGAAGGGTCCCCGAGGTGGGTTCGGTGCGCGGCTCGCCCTGTCGCAGTTGCTGACGGTGGCAGTCGGCGCTTCAACCCTCCTGGTCGTCGCCCTGGGACTGGCCCCAGGACTGTTCCGCGCACACGTCGTGGACACCGTCGGACCGATCTCCTCCGAACTCGCCACCCACCTAGACATGGCGTTCGCCCGGGCGACCCTTGTCTCCCTGGCCGTGGCCACTACCGCAGCGACGATCGCGGCTCTTGGAGTAGGCGCCTTCGTCACGCGTCGTGCCGTGCGGCCCGTCCGCGGGCTGGCCGGAGCCGCCTCGGCCGTCGCGCAGGGTGACTTCACGGCTCGGGTCCCGGAGACCGGGTTCGGATCCGAGCTCACCATGCTCAACCGGGCGTTCAACCAGATGGCACGCGAGATCGCGGCCACTGAGCGTACGCGTGCTGAGATGCTCCGCGACCTCGCTCACGAGCTGCGCACACCCCTGACCAGTGTGCGCGGCTACCACGAGGCGATCGCCGACGGTGTCCTGCCCGCCGATGACACCACCTTCGCGCGCATCGACGGGGAACTGTCCCGGATCGAGCGACTCGTCCAGGACCTGGACACGGTGTCCCGCGCTGAAGAGCGACGCCTCGACCTACGCCTGCGCCCGGTCTCCGTGGCCAACCTACTCACCAGCGCCGCTGACTCCGCTGCCCTGTCGTACCAGCACACCGGCGTCACCGTGCGCCTCGACCTGGCCAACGACAATGGCACCGAAGTCTGGGGCGATCCAGACCGATTGCACGAGGCATTGGCCAACCTCATCGCCAATGCTGTCCAGCACACACCCACCGGCGGGACCGTGACGCTGCGCAGCCGCACGACAGCCTTCGGCGTGACGATCGAGGTTGCCGACACCGGCGCGGGCATCGACGCCGAACACCTGTCCCGGATCTTCGAACGCCTCTACCGCGTCGACACCGGACGGTCCCGCAACACCGGCGGCAGCGGTATCGGGCTGACCATCACCCGCGCCCTGATCAAGGCCCACGACGGCCACATACATGCCGAGAGCCCCGGCCTGGGCCAGGGCACGACGTTCATCATCAACCTGCCCCGCCGTTAGCACGAACGCCACGTCTGGGCCGCCGGAGGGCGCCTGACGCACCTGCCACGGTCACCCTGCAGCCCTGACCTCGTTGCATCACACCAGGTGAGCCCGAGAAGCCGACCTGGACTGGCGACACCTCGAAAGTGCCGGCAGGAGTTCAGCGCGAGGATGCCCTGAGGAATCTGTTGCCAGTCCGGTGACGGCGATGACGTCACGACGCGCGATGCGGAGGTCGAGCACCAGACTGTCGGAAAGAGGGCGGCTGGGCGGCGGCCTCTGACTGCTCAGCGAGCATTGAGAGCGCTCGAGCGATCTCGCGGTCACAAGTGGCGATCGCATGCTGGCCCAAGGTGGCAGACAGGTCGTCGACGTGACGCTGTCCGGCATGACGGTCACGCCGTCGGTCGTCGAGGTCGCTGCGGGGACGTCACCGCTGATCGGCGGGAGCCCGCCGAGAGCGCTGTGAAGCGGGCAAGTCTTGCAGTGCTCGAGCCAGGGAGCAAGGGCTGCGGTCCGTTCGTCGTTGAAGATAAGACCTGGTGGTCTCCGAGGCGAGCGAGGCCGGGCTGATGACGCCTTGGACGATCTGGGGCGGGCGGCGCACGCCTGCCCTCAGCCGTCCAGGGGTGTCCTGTCCTGGTCCAGGACGTCCAGCATTGCCCGTTCACCCGTGTCCACCGGCTGGGCCAGCAGCGCGCCGTCGGGACGGTCCGGGCGCAAGGTAAGGTCCAGCACCGCCGCCGGGGACCGGTCCACCGCGGGGTCGGCCTGGATGTAGTGGGCCTGGGTCACTGCGGCGTTGGTGTGACCCAGGAACGCGGCGGCCGCGTCGACGCCGAGCCCCCTTGCCAGCACGGTGGCTCCGGTGCGCCGGTACCACCGTGGCGTGATGCCGGAGTCGGCCAGGCCGGCCTCGGCAAGGAAGGCCCGGAACGTTCGGCGCAGGTTGTGCAGGGAAATCACACCGCCGTCGCGGTTGTGGAAAATTGTCTGCGCCTGGTCCGGACCCGTCTGCCCGATGCGGCGCCGCAGGACCTGGGCCGCGAAGTCCGGGACCGCGAGCTGCCTCGTGGAGGCGTCGGTCTTGGCGTGGTCCTGGCGGCTGTCAGCGCGCCCGGTGCGCCGCACGACGGTGCCGCGTACGTGCACGGTCATGCCCTCGGCGGTGTCGGTGACGTCGCACGGGCGCAGCGCCAGCACCTCCCCCGGTCGCATGGAGGTCCCCAGCAGGACCTCGCAGATGTCCCGGACCGTCCCGTCCGGGCGCGGTCCCTTGACGTCCGGGCCGGTGCGCCATCCGGCGGCGGCGGCACGGATGGCCTGGACCTCGTCCAGGGTCAGGGCGCGGACGTCCCGTTGGGGGCGGCTCAGCGGCGAGGTGCCCGCCACGGGGTTGCGCGCGATCGCGTCGTGGCGCAGCGCGAAGTCGAAGAGCTGGTTCAGCAGGGTGCGGGCGTGCTTGGCCCGCGAGTAGGAGACGGCCGCTTCGGCCCGCAGGAACGACTCGACGCGGCCGGTGGTGATCTCACCGAGGGTGAACTGCGCCAGGGCGGGGCGGACGTAGCGGCGCAGGTCGTCGCGGTAGTTCTGCTTGGTGCCCTCGGAGATGTCGCGGTGGGCCAGGTCGGCCAGCCACAGCTCGCACAGCTCGGCGAACCCGGTGGCCACCCCGAGCCGGACGGCGGTGCCGGGCCCGGCGCGGCCGGCCAGGCGCGCCTTGAGCGTGGCCTCCGCGCCGCGGCGCGTCGCGGCGGTGGCGCTCACCTTGCGCAGCCGTCCGTCCACGTCCCGGAAGCGGGTCAGCGCCCGGTACCGCCCACCCAGGTCGGTGACCGCGATCTGCCCGAACGTGCCGATCGGGGTGCGCGGACGCCCGCGGGTCACGGTGGCCCGCCCGCGCCGTGCCGGCGCCCGTCGGCCTCCTCCATTGCCCGGATCCACGCCTCGATCTCGGCGGCGCGGAACCGCAGGTGCCGTCCGACGCGGAAGCCGCGCGGGCCGCGTCCCTTGGACCGCAGGTCGTACAGCGCCTGGGGGCTGACCGCCAAGAAGGCGGCGAGCTCGGCGAGGGTCATCGTCGTCGGCGCGGTGGCCGGCCGGGCATCGGCGTCCATACCGACAGGTGTGCGCCGCCGGGGCAGAACATTTGCCGCGCAGCGCCGCAGACCGTGCCGGCCGCCCTGGGTCGGCGAATATGTGTCCACTAAATGTCCAGAGGCCACGTCGTTCTCCTCGCAAGGATCCCGACGTGGCCTCTGACCAGCACTTCCGGTGGAGCTGAGGGGACTCGAACCCCTGACCCCCTGCATGCCATGCAGGTGCGCTACCAGCTGCGCCACAGCCCCGTCGCCCCGAAGGGCACGCTGCAGTCTAGGGGCCCCGGCCCACGGAATCCAATCGCGTGGCAGCCCCCTGACGCCCTGTGGCGCAGGTCACGAGTCGAAGCCCGCACCCACCGTGTCGAGCAGGCGCAGCCACGCGTTCCGCCTGCCCTGGCTGCGGTCGGCGCGGTCCAGCGACCACCGCGTCAGACCGATGACGGGTGTCGCCAGCGGCTCGGGCGGGAACGGCAGGGGCATCGACCGGACCATCTCCAGCCGGGTGCGCTCGGTGGCCTCGCCACTCAACAGGTCCAGGACGACGTCGGCCGCGAAGCGGGTCGACGCGACGCCCAGGCCGGTGAAGCCGGCCGCGTAGGCCACCGCACCGCCGTGCGCCGTGCCGAAGAAGGGCATGAAGCGGGAGCACGTGTCGATGACCCCGCCCCAGCGGTGCGTGAACGTGACGTCCTCGAGCTGCGGGAACGTCATCCGGAAGTGCTCCGCCAGGCGCAGGTACGTCTGCTCGCGGTGCTCGTACGCGCGGCGGACGCGTCCGCCCGGGTGGTAGACGGCGTCGTAGCCGCCCCAGAGGATGCGCCCGTCCGCGGTGAGCCGCGAGTAGTGGAACTGGTTCGCGACGTCACCGAGGCCCTGACGGTGCGCCCACCCGACCGACGCGCGCTCCGGCGCGCTCAGCGGGCGGGTCATGAGGACGTAGTCGTAGACGGGCACGACGAAGTGCCGCACGCGGCGCAGCAGCGACGGGAAGGCGTTGGTGGCGAGGACGGCCTGCCGGGCGCGGACCTCGCCGCCGTCCGTCCGCACGACGACGTGCCGTCCGTCGCGGTGCAGGTCCCGCGCCACGGTGCCCTCGACGACCCGCACGCCGCGGTCCAGGCACGCCCGGCGGAGCCCCCACGCGAGCTTGGCGGGGTGCACCAGTGCGGTGTCCGGGGACCACAGGCCGGCCAGGAACATCGGGCTGTCGATCTCGTCCCGCACGGCGGTGGTGTCCAGGAAGCGGTCGTCGGGTCCGGCCTCCGCACGCAGCGCCTCGACCTGGTGCTCCTCGGTCGCCACGTCCAGGGCGCCGGTCCGCTCCAGCTCGGCGTCGATGCCGTACCGGTCCACGGCGGCCTCGATCGCGTCGAGGTTGTCCCGCCCCAGCCGACGCAGGACGTCCATCTCGTCCGGGAACCGCGAGGACCCGTTGGCCTCGCCTTGGGTCAGCGACGCGGCCACGAACCCGCCGTTGCGCCCACTGGCCGCCCACGCGACGCTCCTGCCCTCGACGAGCAGGACGTCACGGCCGGGCTCGCGCTCCGTCGCGCGGAGTGCCGTCCACAGTCCCGTGTACCCGCCGCCGACGACGACGAGGTCCGCCGTCGTCGACCCGGCCAGCGGCGGGTGCGGCTCCGGGCGAGCCGGGTCGTCGAGCCAGAACGGACCCGGCGCGGCGTCGGCGAGGGACCTGGCCGCCCACGCGGACGGGACGGCATCGACGTAACGCATGATCAGAATGTCTCATGCCCGCGACCCCGCGGACAGGGTGCCTGCGTGCGCGACGCCGGTACCGCTCAGGTCCGCAGCGCGTCGGCGGTGGTGCTCGGCACACCCTCCGTCGGCCGGCCCTCGTTCCAGTCGTCGACGATCACGGCGGGACCCTGGTTGTGGGCCTCGAGCGCCCAGCGCGGCCGGCCGGCGCCGGAGGACCGGCGCAGCACCGACCAGTGCGCGTTGTGCAGGCCGAACACGCCGCGCCACGACTCCGGGTCCAGTCCCAGGAGCGTCACGAGCCCGAGCGTGATCGCGGCACCGTGCGAGACGACGACGAGCGTCCCGCCGGTCGCGGTCCGCGAGGCGTGGTCGGCGATCGCACCGGCCATGCGGTCCGCGACGTCACGACGGGTCTCCGCGCCCTCGCGGTGGGGGTCGTGACCGCTGCGCCACGTCTCGTACTGCTCCGGCCAGCGCAGGGCGATCTCGTCGCCCGTGAGGCCCTCCCACTCGCCGAACCGGCGCTCCCGCAGGCGCGGGTCGGGCTCGACGGGGAGGCCGGCGAGGTCAGCGAGCGCCTGCGCCGTGTCCGCCGCGCGCCCCAGGTCCGACGTGACGATCCGGTCGGGGACGTGGCGCTCGGACAGGCCCTGGGCCGCCTGCCCGACCTGCCACCGGCCGATGTCGTCCAGCGGGATGTCGGTCGCGCCCTGGAGGCGGTGCTCGGCGTTCCAGGCGGTCCGGCCGTGGCGCCACAGCACGACGGTGCCGGCGCTCACCCCTGGGTGTCCGTCCGGCCGTCGCCACCGCGCGCACCCTCGGGCAGCTCGACGACGGGGCAGTCCGCCCACAGCCGCTCGAGGTTGTAGTAGACGCGGTCGTCGGCGTGCTGCACGTGGACGACGACGTCGCCGTAGTCCAGCAGGGCCCACCGGGCCTCGCGGACGCCCTCGCGGCGCACGGCCTTGGCGCCCGCCTTCTGCATCGCCTCCTCGACAGCGTCGACGATGGCGCCCACCTGGCGCTCGTTGGTGCCGGACGCGATGAGGAAGACGTCTGTGAGCACCAGGCGCTCGCTCACGTCGAGCGCGATGATCTCCTGCGCCTTGCGGTCCGAAGCGGCGTGGGCGGCCGTGAAGGCCAGGTCGAGGGCACGATCGGTCGCAGCCACTCAGGCTCCTGTCTCGAACGGGTGGGACGGGGTGAACGGTACGTGTGCCACCGCCGACGCGCCGTCGGTCGACACGGGGACGCCCCCGACCGCGGCGGAGAGGGCGGCGCCCGTGCCACCGTCGTCGTCCTGGATGAGCGCGAAGTAGATGAGGACACCGAGCACGAAGGCGACGCTGATGAGGCCCAGCACCTGGAGCCACGTGTAGGGCGACCGGTGCTCGACCGGGGGCCCGTCGGTCGGGTCCGCGAGGCGGTCCGCAGGGGGCACGGTCCCGGCCGGGGCGGTGACGTCTGACGTGGTCTCCCGACCGGGGACCGGCGCCCACGGGAGCGGCCGCTCCTCCACCGCACCCCAGCGGGGGGTGGACACGGGCGGCGCGGGACGGGCGGGAGCGGTCCCGGGGTGTCCGCGGGCGGGCCGGCGCGGCGGTGGAGGCCTGCGCGGGGCGGGCCGGCGCAGCAGCAGCGACGTCCGCGGGGCGGGCCGGCGCGACCGGCGCCGCGGTCGTGCGAGGACCGGCCGGTGCGAGCGCCTGCGGGGGCGCGGGGACGGACGGCTGACCCGCCGGCCGGACCACGGCGATCGGCCCCCCCGCGACGGACCCGGTAGAGCGCGCTGCGGCGGCCGGTCCGGGACGGCGCTCCGCGACCTGCTCGACCGCGGGTCGCGCCGCCTGGTCCTCGTCCCGTCCGGCGGTGGACGCAGGTCCCGACGGGGTCGGGCCGCTCGGGGCCCGCCGTGGTGCCGGCACCGTCGACGCCCGCCGGTCCCGTTCCTGGGCGGCGCGCTCGTGGTGCGCCCGCTGCGCGCGCTCGACGTTGCGCCGGGCGGCCTCCTCGCGCTCCTCCTGCGCCCGCGCCGCCTGGGCCCGCAGTGCCGCGGCCCTGGCCTGCGGGGACAGTGGAGCTGACGTCTCGGGCGCGGGCTCGTCCGATGCCGGCACGACCGGCGCGACCGCGTCCGATCCTGGCGCGGCGTCGTCCGCGGCCCCGACCGTCCGCGGTGCCGCAGGACTCGTCGTGCCACCTCCGCGCGGGCTCTCGACCGCCGAGAGCGACCCGTCGGGCGCGACCCGGCGCACCCCGCCGGTCGGGGCAGGCGGACGCACGAGGGGCGACGTCGTCGTCGGCAGCGCGACCTCACCCGTCCGTGCCGCCTCGCGCAGCGCCCGACGTGACAGCGCACGCGCAGGCGCCGCGGCGGGTGCCGGCGACGGGTCGTCGGCGGGCCGCTCGCCGGACGGGCGCTCCTCAGCGGGTCGCGCATCGGCGGGGCGCTCGTCGGCGGGGCGCTCGCCGGACGGGCGCTCGTCGGCGGTTCGATCGTCGGCCGGGTGCTCCTCGGCCGGACGCTCCGCGGCGGCGCGCTCCGCCGCCTGGCGCTGCGCGCGCTCACGCAGCTCCCGGCGCGACAGCGGCCGCTGCTGCGCCGACGGCGGATCGGCTGGCCCGGCCTGCGCAGCGGGCGGACCGGGCGTCGACGCGGGGGTCACCTCCGACTCCGGCGCGACGGACCGTTCCGCCTCCCGGCGTCGCCGCCGCTCACCCCACTGCTGCGTCTGGTCAGTCATCGTGCCCTCGGTACAGCCGGTGCTTCGCGATGTGCTGGACGACGCCGTCCGGGACGAGGTACCAGACCGGCTCCCCCGCCCGCGCCCGACGGCGGCAGTCCGTGGAGGAGATGGCCAGCGCGGGGATCTCCAGGATGCTCACCGAGTCCGGCGGCAGACCGTCCAGCGAGAGCGTGTGGCCGGGCCGCGTGACGGCGACGAAGTGCGCCATGTCCCACAGCAGCTCCGCGTCCTTCCACGTGAGGATCTGCGTGATCGCGTCGGCACCGGTGATGAAGTACAGGTCCACGCCGGGCCGCTGCGCGTTGAGGTCGCGCAACGTGTCCACCGTGTACGTCAGGCCGGGCCGGTCGACGTCGACGCGGCTCACCGTGAACCGCGGGTTCGACGCGGTGGCGATGACGGTCATGAGGTACCGGTGCTCCGCGGGCGTCACGCCGGGGTGCTGCTTCAGCGACGGCCGGCCCGTGGGGACGAACACCACCTCGTCGAGGTCGAACGTCGCCGCGGCCTCGCTCGCCGCCACCAGGTGACCGTTGTGGACGGGGTCGAACGTGCCGCCCATCACCCCGATCCTGGGCCGGTGATGCGCCATGCCTGTGGCTTCCTCCACCTCGACGGTCCGCCGTCCGACGTCAGTGACGGGTGCCGACGCTCCGGAACGCGAACGTCACCAGGAGGAGCACCACGAGTCCGCCGAACGCCAGCAGCCCGTAGGCGGCCGGGGGCAGGGGCAGGTGGTTGGCGGTCTCGGCCGCCTCCTCGGCGAGCAGCAGGGCAGCAGCAGGCACCTCGTCCTCCAGGAGTGTCGCGTCGGTTCGTCCGGGCCGTGACGGGGCGGCCCGCGCGTCGTCCGACCCCTCCCGAGGGCCGCCGACGGCGTCCTGCCGACCCGCGGAACGGCAGGGACCAGTGTCGCACGTCGGCGACGGGCGCCCCAGCCCGACACGGCCCGCGACGGGTCAGCCGCGGATCTGGCCCTCGCCGTGGACGACCCACTTCGTCGTCGTCAGCTCGGGCAGGCCCATGGGCCCGCGCGCGTGCATCTTCTGCGTGGAGATGCCGATCTCGGCGCCGAGCCCGAACTGCGCCCCGTCGGTGAAGCGCGTGGAGGCGTTGACCATGACCGCTGCGGAGTCCACCTGGGCGACGAAGGCCTCCGACGCCGCGAGGTCGCGCGTGACGATGGCCTCGGTGTGGCCGGAGGACCACGTCCGGATGTGCTCGACGGCGTCCTCGAACGAGTCCACCACGCGCACTGCGAGGTCGAGCGACAGGTACTCCGTCGCCCAGTCCTGCTCGGTGGCGGGGACGACCGGGACGTCGGCCGGGGCGAGGCCGGCGGTCCGCTCGTCGCCGTGGAGGGTCACGCCCGCGCGGTGCAGGGCCACGAGCGCGTCCGGCAGGAACGCGGTGGCCGCGTCGCGGTGCACCAGCAGCGTCTCGGCGGCGTTGCAGACGCCGACCCGCTGCGTCTTGGAGTTCATGATGATGGGCAGGGCGACCGCGGGATCCGCCGTCGCGTCGACGTACACGTGGCAGTTGCCGGTCCCGGTCTCCACGACCGGGACGGTGGCCTCCTGGACGACCGTGCGGATGAGGTCCGCACCGCCGCGCGGCACGAGGAGGTCGACGAGCCCCCGCGCATGCATCAGAGCCACCGCGCCGGCCCGCCCGTGCTCGTCGATCGACTGCACCGCGTCCGCGGGGAGACCGACCCCCCGCAGCGCCTCGCGCAGCACCTCGACGATGACCGTGTTCGACGACGACGCGGCCGACCCTCCCCGCAGGATCGCCGCGTTGCCGCTCTTGAGGGCGAGGCCGGCGGCGTCGACGGTGACGTTCGGCCGCGCCTCGTAGATCATGCCGACGACGCCCAGGGGAACCCGGACCTGACGCAGCCGCAGGCCGTTGGGCAGCGTCGAGCCGCGCACCACCTCGCCCACCGGGTCCGGCAGCGCGGCCAGCTCGCGCAGCGCCGCGGCGATCCCCTCGACCCGCTCCGGCGTGAGCGCCAGGCGGTCCAGCAGGCCGGGCGACGTGCCGGCCGCCTGGCCGCGTTCGAGGTCCACGGCGTTGGCGGTGACGATCTGCGACGTCGCGGCGACCAGGGCGTCCGCCATGGCGTGCAGCGCCGCGTCCTTGGTCGCCCGGGGCGCCGTGGCGAGGTCGCGAGCGGCGACCCCGCTGCGCCGGGCCACGTCGAGCACCGCGTCCCGGACCGACGGCGGCACGGCCGTGCCGGTCGGGTGGTCCTGCTGGAGTGCGGGCGTCGTGGTCATGGCCGCAGGATAGGCCGCGTTCCCGGGCGTCGGACGGCTCAGCCGCGGGCCGGGACGAGGACCAGGTCGTCGGCGTGCACGACCTCGCGGTCGTAGCCGTCACCGAGCTCGGCACGCAGCTCGCGGGTGGACCGGCCCAGCAGCGGCGGGAGCTCGTCGGAGCCGTAGGACACCAGACCGCGGGCCACGACGCGCCCGTCCGGGCCGGCCAGCTCGACCGGGTCACCCGCCTCGAAGGTCCCGTGGACCTCCGTGATCCCCGCGGGCAGCAAGGACGTCCGTCGCTCCACGACGGCCCGGACGGCACCGGCGTCGAGCACGAGGCGCCCGGCCGTCCGCGCGGCGTGGGCGAGCCACAGCATGCGCGTGGGGACACGGCGCCCGGTGGCGGCGAAGAAGGTGCCGACCGGCTCGCCGTCGGCGGTGGCCCCCGTGAGCGCCGCGGCGGCGCGGCGCGCCGACGTGAGGACCACGGGGATCCCGGACCCGGTGGCGATCGCCACGGACGCGAGCTTGGTCACCATGCCCCCCGTGCCGACCGAGCTGCCCCGGTCGGTGACGACGACGCCCTCCAGGTCGCCCGGCCCGGACACCTCGCTGATGCGCCTCGCGCCCCGCGACGGCGGTCCGTCGTAGAGCGCGTCCACGTCGGTGAGCAGCACCATCGCGTCCGCCCGGACGAGGTGGGACACCAGGGCCGCGAGGCGGTCGTTGTCGCCGAAGCGGATCTCGTCCGTGGCGACCGTGTCGTTCTCGTTGACGACCGGCACCACGCCCAGGGCCAGGAGGCGCTCCAGCGCCCGCTGGGCGTTGCGGTAGTGACCGCGCCGGATCGTGTCCTCCGCGGTGAGCAGGACCTGGCCGACGCGCAGGCCGTGCTCCGCGAAAGCCTCGGTGTAGCGCGCGACGAGCAGTCCCTGCCCCACCGAGGCCGTCGCCTGGGCCGTGGCGAGGTCACGGGGCCGGGCCGTCAGCCCCAGGGGCGCCATGCCCGCCGAGATCGCGCCCGACGTCACGAGCACCACCTCCGTGCCGGCGACGCGCCGCTCGGCCAGGACCCGCACGAGCGTGCGCAGGGCCGCGACGTCCAGGGTCCCGTCGGCGGCCGTCAACGACGACGAGCCCACCTTGACGACGACCCGTCCCGCGGACGCGAGGCCCGCCCGGTCGGTGATCACGCGTCGGACTCGGGGTCGGTCCAGCGGCCCGACTCGCGCTCCGTCCAGAGCTCGGCGCGTGCGTCGGCCTTGGCGTCCATGCGGTCCTTGTACTCGCGGCGCTTGTCGTCGCGGGTCGGCCGGGCACGGTCCTCGAGACGCAGGTCCGTCCCCCGCGGTCCGCCCAGCAGCTCCGTCCCGGTGAGCAGCGTCGGCTCCCAGTCGAACACCACGGCGTCGTCGCCGTCACCGATGACGACCTCCGCGCCGGGCGTCGCGCCCTGGGCGAAGAGCTCCTGCTCGACGCCGAGCCGTGCGAGGCGGTCGGCGAGGTAGCCGACGGCCTCGTCGTTGGAGAACTGCGTCTGGCGCACCCAGCGCTCGGGCTTGGTGCCGCGCACCTGGAACCAGGTGCGGCCGCCGTCCTCGCGCCGGGCGACGGTGAAGCCGGACTCGTCCACCGCTCGCGGCCGGAGCACGACGCGGGTCGGCTCCGGGGGCGGGGCGGCCGCCCGGGCAGCGTCCACGAGCCGCGCGAGCGCGAACGTCAGCGGCCGCAGGCCCTCGTGGCTGGCCGCGGAGATCTCGAAGACCTCCAGGCCGCGCGCCTCGAGCTCGGGACGGACGAGGTCGGCCAGGTCGCGCGCCTCGGGCACGTCGACCTTGTTGAGGACCACGAGGCGCGGCCGCTCGGTCAGCGGTACCGCGCCGCCGGCGATCTCGAGGTCGCCCGCGTACGCGGCGAGCTCCGCCTCGATGACCTCCAGGTCGGTGACGGGGTCACGGTTCGGCTCGAGCGTCGCGCAGTCGAGCACGTGCACGATGACGGCGCACCGCTCGATGTGCCGGAGGAACTCCAGCCCCAGGCCCTTGCCCTGGCTCGCCCCGGGGATGAGGCCCGGGACGTCGGCGACCGTGAACCGTGCCGAGCCGGCCTGGACGACGCCGAGGTTCGGCACGAGCGTCGTGAACGGGTAGTCGGCGATCTTCGGGCGCGCGGCCGAGATCGCGGCGACGAGGCTGCTCTTGCCGGCGCTGGGATACCCGACGAGCGCGACGTCGGCGATCGTCTTGAGCTCGAGGACGAGGTCGCGGCTGTCCCCCGGCTCACCCAGGAGCGCGAACCCCGGGGCCTTGCGGCGCGGGGAGGACAGCGCGGCGTTGCCGAGCCCGCCCCGGCCCCCCGCCGCGGCGACGAAGCGCGTGCCGGCGCCGACGAGGTCGGCCAGCACGGTGCCGTCGGCGGCCTTGACCACGGTGCCGTCCGGGACCCGCAGGACGAGGTCCTCCCCCGCCGCGCCCTGCCGGTCGTCACCCATGCCCTGGGTGCCCGACGGCGCGTGGCGGTGCGGCGAGTGGTGGTACTCGAGCAGCGTGGTGACCTGGGGGTCGACGACGAGGAGGACGTCGCCGCCGTCGCCCCCGTTGCCGCCGTCGGGGCCGGCGAGCGGCTTGAACTTCTCGCGGCGGATCGACGCGCAGCCGTGCCCGCCGTCACCGCCAGAGACATGCAGGACGACGCGGTCGACGAACGATGCCACGACGGCTCCTTCCGGGGGTGGTGACGTGCGAGGACGGTGGGGACGACGAAGGGGCGCACCGAACGGTGCGCCCCTTCGTCACGCTGTGCGGCTCAGGCGTCGGCAGCCACGATGTCGATGACCTTGCGGCCACGGCGGACGCCGAACTGCACGGCACCCGGAGCGAGGGCGAAGAGGGTGTCGTCGCCGCCACGGCCCACGTTGTTGCCGGGGTGGAAGTGGGTGCCGCGCTGGCGGACGATGATCTCGCCGGCGTTGACGAGCTGACCGCCGAAGCGCTTGACGCCGAGACGCTGCGCGTTCGAGTCGCGGCCGTTCCGCGAGGAGCTCGCGCCCTTCTTGTGTGCCATGACGTGCCTGCTTTCGTGCTGGGGTGAGGGAGGGGCTCGACCGGCCCGCGCCGGAGGCGACGGACCCGACGGCTCACTTGATGCCGGTGACCTTCAGGCGGGTCAGCTTCTGCCGGTGACCCTGGCGCTTGCGGTAGCCGGTCTTGTTCTTGTACTTCAGGATGTCGATCTTCGGGCCCTTCTCGTCCCGGACGATCTCCGCCGTGACCTGCACCTTGGCCAGCGCGGCGGCGTCGGAGGTCACCGTGTCGCCGTCCACGAGCAGCACGGCGGGCAGCTGGACGGTCGAGCCGGCGTCACCGGACAGCCGGTTCACGACGACGACGTCGCCCACCGACACCTTCTCCTGACGGCCTCCGGCCTTGACGATCGCGTACACCACGTTGCTGCTCATCTCTCTCGAACGGCTCTCGCGTCTGCATCAGCGTGCCCTGGTGCCCGGTCACCCGGGCGCACACCTCGGACGCACTGCATCTCGCGGGGAAATCGCGGGGCACGGCATCCGGGGCACGTGGAAGCGGTGCGCACTCAGGCGCACCGACGTTCCAGGGTACGGATGCCTCCGCCCGCAGGTCAAATGACGGGCTCGTCCACCCCTGCCGGCCCGCTCTCCTCGCCGGCCGCTCCGGCCCCGTCCGACGGGGTGCCCGTCCCGTCCACCGCCTGGTCACCCGACGCTGCCACGGCGGCGCCGGGGTCGCCCGAACCCGGCGCGGGCGCCTCGACGGCACGGATGCTGCCGACGGCGTCCGCGAGCTCCGCGAGCGCAGCCGGGGCCGTCCCGTCCGGCCCCTGGCCGGTCGGGGCGGCGCCCCCACCGGCGCCGGACGACCCGTCCCGGCTGCCCACCGCGCGCGCCAGCTGCTCGAGCTCCGGCAGCACGACCGCGCTGGCCTGCTCGTGCGGGTGCTCGTGCTCGTGGGCGTGCGCCGCGGCTGCCGCGATCGTCGCCAGGGTGGCCTTGACGGCCTCGCGCGCCTCGGGCAGGACGGGCACCGTGACCGCGGGCGCTGTCGACGACCCGCCGGAGGACTTCTTGCGCCGGGACCGCTTGGCGTCCGACTGCGGCTCGGGCGCCGGCTCCTGCCCGCCCGGGCGCTCGACCGGCGCGCTGTGCACGACGAACCCGCGGCCGTTGCAGTGCTCGCAGGTCTCGCTGAACGACTCGACGAGACCCTGGCCGACCCGCTTGCGCGTCATCTGCACCAGGCCCAGCGACGTGACCTCGGCGACCTGGTGCTTCGTGCGGTCGCGGCCGAGGCACTCGACGAGCCGACGCAGGACCAGGTCACGGTTGGACTCGAGCACCATGTCGATGAAGTCGATGACGATGATCCCGCCGATGTCCCGCAGCCGGAGCTGCCGGACGATCTCCTCGGCCGCCTCGAGGTTGTTCCTCGTGACGGTCTCCTCGAGGGTCCCGCCCGCACCGGTGAACTTCCCGGTGTTGACGTCGACGACGGTCATCGCCTCCGTGCGGTCGATGACGAGCGACCCGCCGGAGGGCAGCCAGACCTTGCGGTCCATCCCCTTGGCGAGCTGCTCGTCCACACGGTGGTCGGCGAACACGTCGCCGGTCCCGGTGTACCTGGTCACGCGGTCGGCGAGGTCGGGGGCCATGGCGGAGACGTACTCCTCGATCATGCTGTGGACGTCGTCGCCCTGGACCACGAGCGACCGGAAGTCGTCGTTGAAGATGTCGCGCACGACCCGGATCGCCATGTCGGGCTCGCCCTGCAGCAGGGCGGGCGCCGAGGCGGTCTTCGCCTTCTTCTCGATCGCGGCCCACTGCTCCTGCAGCCGCTGGACGTCGCGGCGCAGCTCCTCGTCGCTCGCACCCTCCGCCGCCGTGCGCACGATGACGCCCGCGTCGTCGGGGACGATCTCCTTGAGCAGCTTCTTCAGGCGGGCACGCTCGGTGTCGGGCAGCTTGCGGGAGATCCCCGTCATCGCCCCGCCGGGGACGTAGACCAGGTAGCGACCGGCGAGCGTGACCTGCGACGTCAGGCGGGCACCCTTGTGGCCGATCGGGTCCTTGGTGACCTGGACGAGGACGGAGTCGCCGGACTTCAGCGCCTGCTCGATGCGGCGGGGCTGGCCCTCCATGCCCGCGGCGTCCCAGTTGACCTCACCGGCGTAGAGGACCGCGTTGCGGCCCTTGCCCACGTCGACGAACGCCGCCTCCATGCTGGGCAGCACGTTCTGGACGCGACCGAGGTAGACGTTGCCCACGGTGGTCGTCGACGCGCTCCTGCCCTGACCCGTGCGCGACACGAAGTGCTCGACGAGCACGCCGTCCTCCAGGACGGCGATCTGGACCCGGCCGTCGTGCTCGCGCACCACCATGGCGCGGTCGACCGACTCCCGGCGGGCCAGGAACTCCGCCTCGGTGATGATCGAGCGGCGCCGACCCGCGTCGCGTCCCTCCCGGCGGCGCTGACGCTTCGCCTCCAGGCGCGTGGAGCCCTTGAGCGCCGTGACCTCGTCCGAGGCCGACGACGTGCGGGTGCGGCGGCTGCTGGTGGTGCGCTGCTCCGGCTCGGCGTCCCCCGAACCCTCGGCCCGGCTGCTCCGACGGCGCCGCCGACGGCGCCGGCTCGTGCCGCCGGTCTCCTCCTCGCCGTCCTCGTCGTCCGGCCCGGTCGCGCCGTCGTCGTCGGTGGCGCCCGGCGCACCGTCCTCGGTCGCGCCGTCGGCGCGGGCACCGTCGGAACCAGCACCGTCCTCGTCGTCCCCGTCGTCGTCGTCCTGCTCACCGTCCGGGCGGTCCGTCGAGCGGCTGCGCCGTCCGCGCCCGCCTCGACGGCGACGGCGACGGCGACCGGCCTCGCGCTCGTCCTCGGTGCGCTCGTCGTCACCGTCCTCGTCCTCGACGGACTCCGGGGCGTCGGCCTCGCCGGCGGGCTCGGGGCCCACGTCCGCCTGCTCGGGGCCGGCGGCGCCGTCCTCGACCGGCGTGAGGACGTCGTCCTCCGCCTCGACCACGTCCAGCGTCCCACCCTCCTCGGGAGCGCGCGGCGGCCCGGCGGGAGCCTGCGCCCGACGGCGGCGCGGCCGAGTCGTCGGGTCCGGTGCCTGGAACAGGAGCGCGGTCGCCGAGCGGCGCGGCGCGTCCGTGTCGGGCGGTGTCGGCTCCGCGCTGCGGGCAGCACCGAGCTCGGCGAGCACGTCGAGCGTGCCCTCGGCCACCGGTGCGGGCTGCGCGGCGGGGGCCGCGACGTCCGGGGCGGCGCCGGCGCGGCTCCGGCTGCCGCGCCGCGAACGGGTCCGTGCCGGCGGGGCGTCGTCGGCCGGCGCACCCTCGGGCGCGGCGTCGGCTGGCGCCGTGTCGCCGGGCGCGGCGTCGGCGGACGCGGCGTCGACCGGGGTCCCCTCGGCCGCGACCTCCGGCTCGGCACCGGGGGGTGTCGGCTCCGCGGCAGCCGCGTCCGCTCCGGCACGGCCCCGGGTGGACCGTGACCGACCGCCACGACGGACGCCACGGGTGCGACCCTCCGACGCCTCGGTCGGGGCGGCGTCCTGGGGATCGCCTTCGGTGGTCGGCGTCGGCGTGGTGCCCGCGGTCCCGGCGGCCTCGTCGGGCGTCCCCTCGTCGGCCTGCGCGGCGACGGGCGTCCCCTCGGTGGGGAGCTCGGCGCCGGCGTCGGCGACCGCGTCCGCCTTGCGACGACGGCGCCGCGGGGGCGCCTCCGGGGCGTCGGGCGGCGGCGTGGCGCCGGTCGTGGCAGCGGGTGCCGCCGTCGGCTGCTCCGGCTCGGCCGCCGGCTTGCGGGAACGCCTGGACCTCGCCGGTGCCGCGGTCGCCTGCTCCGGCGCGGCGGACGGCGGAGCGGCCGGCTCGGAGGCCGGGGACACGGGCACCTCGGCTTCGGGTGCCCCGGAGGCTGAGGGCGCGCCGGTCCCGCTCGCGGCCCCGGCGGGCGCGGTGGCGCGGCGCGAGCGGGTCCGCCGAGTCGGCGGTGCGGCGTCGGCGATGGCGGCGGTGCCGGCGGACGTCGCCGGGGCCGGGGCGGGGGGCTCGCCGCGGGTGCCGTGTCGGTGGCGGGGGGCGTCGTCGTCGCGCTGGTGGCGCGCCGGCTGCGACGGGCTCGCGGCGCCGAGGCGTCGGTGCTGCCCTGGGCTGCGATGTCGGGGGTGATGCGGTCGTCTGCCACGGAGTACGTCTCCATGCCCGGTTCGGCCACACTCCCCGGCCCGGGCGGGTCGGTCGTCGCTGGCGCGGTGCGTCGCGACGGAAGCCTGTCGTCGGACCGGACGGGTGGGCGGGGACCGGCGCCAGCCTGTCCCGGCACCTGCCTCCTCAGCGGCGATCGTGTCACCCGAGGAGAGGTCGGTGCAGGACGGCGGCGCCTGGCGGTCGCGGACCACGTCCGGCAGTCGTCTGCCGCCCGGGAGACGGTGTGGCGACCCCCGAGCTTGCCGGAAGTATCGCACAGCAGGGACCTCCGACCCACGCGCGCTGCCGCGGCGTGGCGCGCGCCGCGGGGTGGAGGTGACGTGGTGTCACCTCGAAGGACGAAGGTCCCAGGAGGCGCCGACCCCCCGCTCCCTACCGTCGTCGCGTCGGATCTCGACAGTGCTCGAAGGAGAGGCACCGTGGACGCCCTGGACCTGGCGCGGTGGCAGTTCGGCATCACGACCGTCTACCACTTCATCTTCGTCCCGCTGACGATCGGACTGGCGCCGCTCGTCGCCATCATGCAGACCGCCTGGCACCGCACGGGCCACGAGCGCTGGCTGCGGCTGACGAGGTTCTTCGGGAAGCTGCTCCTCATCAACTTCGCCATCGGCGTCGCGACGGGCATCGTCCAGGAGTTCCAGTTCGGCATGAGCTGGAGCGAGTACTCCCGGTTCGTCGGCGACGTGTTCGGTGCACCGCTGGCGATGGAGGCCCTCGCGGCCTTCTTCGTGGAGTCCACGTTCCTCGGGCTCTGGATCTTCGGCTGGGACACGCTGCCGAAGCGTGTGCACCTGGCGACGATCTGGGCGGTCGCCATCGCGACCAACGTGTCCGCCTACTTCATCCTCGCGGCGAACTCCTGGATGCAGCACCCCGTCGGCGCGGTGCTGAACGAGGAGACGGGCCGGGCGGAGATGGTCGACATCGGTGCCGTCCTCAGCAACGTCACGCTGCTCGCGGCGTTCCCGCACACGATCACGGCGGCCTTCCTCACGGCCGGCACCTTCGTCGCCGGCATCGGGGCATGGTGGATGGTCCGCTCGGTGCGCCGGGGGGACGAGGCCACGGCACGCGTCTACCGCAGCGCCGTCGTGCTCGGCACGGTCACGATGCTCGCGTCGGGGGTGGGTGTCGCCCTGTCCGGGGACTGGCAGGCGAAGCTGATGTTCGACCAGCAGCCGATGAAGATGGCGTCCGCCGAGGCGCTGTGCGACGGGGAGAACGGTGCGGCCTTCTCGCTGCTGACCATCGGCGACCTCGGCAACGACTGCGAGGGCGTGCGTCACGTGCTGACGATCCCCGGCCTCACGTCGTACCTGGCGTCGGGCACGTTCGACTCCTACCTGCCGGGTGTGGACGAGCTGCAGGAGCGCTCCGAGGTCCTGTACGGCGAGGGCGTGGACTACCGCCCGAACCTCGCCGTGACGTACTGGAGCTTCCGGCTCATGATCGGCCTCGGTGCCGGCTCCGCCGCCCTCGCAGCCGCGGTCCTGTGGTTCCTGCGCCGTCGCTCCGTGGTCGGGACGCGCTGGTTCGGCACGCTGGGACTCGTCGCGCTGCCGATGCCGTTCCTGGCGTCGTCGTTCGGCTGGATCTTCACGGAGATGGGCCGCCAGCCCTGGGTCGTCGTCCCCAACCCCAACCCCGGCGGGGTCGACGGCGTGTGGATGCTCACGGCGACAGGCGTCTCCACGTCCGTCCCGGCGGCGACGATCCTCGTCTCGATGGTCGGCTTCACGCTGCTCTACGCCCTGCTCGCCGTCATCTGGTTCCGGCTCATGGTGCGGTACGCCCGGGAGGGCGTGGCACCCACCGAGAAGGACCCGAGCCCCGAGGCCCGGCGGCTCGCCTCCGCCCAGGGCCCCGACGACGCCGGCTCCACGCCCCTGTCGTTCGCGTACTGAGAGGAACCGAGACCATGGAGCTGGCGACCGTCTGGTTCGTGCTCGTCGCGGTCCTGTGGACCGGCTACCTCGTCCTCGAGGGCTTCGACTTCGGCGTCGGGATGCTCCTGCCCGTCCTCGGGCGCGACGACCGGGAGCGCCGGGTGCTCATCAACACCGTCGGGCCTGTGTGGGACGGCAACGAGGTGTGGCTGCTGACCGCGGGCGGGGCGACCTTCGCGGCCTTCCCCGAGTGGTACGCGTCGATGTTCTCGGGCTTCTACCTGGCGCTGTTCCTCATCCTGCTGGCGCTCATCGTCCGGGTGGTGGCGTTCGAGTGGCGCGGCAAGATCGACGACGACCGCTGGCGAGCGTGGGCGGACCGCGCCCTCGTCGTCGGGTCGTGGGTGCCGGCCGTCCTGTGGGGCGTGGCGTTCGGCAACCTCGTGCGCGGCGTGCAGCTCGACGCGGACCACCAGTACGTGGGCACCTTCGCGGACCTCCTCAACCCGTTCGCCCTCCTCGGCGGCGCGACGACCGCCCTGGTCTTCCTCACCCACGGCGCCGTCTTCCTCGCGCTCAAGACCGACGGCGACGTCCGTCGGCGTGCCGGCGCGCTGGCGGGGCGCCTGGCGGTCGCGACGCTCGTCGTCGCCGGCGCCTTCGCCGTCTGGGCGCAGGTCGCCTTCTCCGTGCCGTGGACGTGGGCGGCGACGGCCCTCGCCGCTCTCGCGCTCCTGGCGCTGGTCGCGACGACCCGCGCCCGGCGCGAGGGTCCGGCGTTCGTCGCGTCGGCGGTGACGATCGTGGCCGCGGTCGTGCTCGTCTTCGGCTCGATGTACCCGGACGTCATGCCGGCCGTCGACCCGGCGAACTCGCTCACCGTCCGGAACGCGTCGTCGACCGACTACACACTGACGATCATGACCTGGGTCGCCGTGGTGCTCACGCCGCTCGTCCTGGTCTACCAGGGCTGGACGTACTGGGTGTTCCGCCGGCGCCTCACGGTCGAGCAGATCCCCGCGCCGACGGGGCTGACCTTCGACCGCGTGTGAGGCCGCTCGACCCGCGCCTCCTGCGGCGGGCCCGCTCGGCGCGTCGCTACGTCGTGCTCACCGCCGTCCTGGGCGGGCTCACCGCGGGGACGGTCGTCGCCCAGGCGCTCCTGCTCGCCCACGCGCTGGCGCCGGTGGTGACCGGGGCGGCAGGCCTCGCCGACGTCCGCGGGCCCCTCACCGGCCTGGCCGTCGTCCTCGTCGCCCGCGCCGTGCTCGTGGGGCTCCAGGAGCGGTGGGCCCACCGGTCGGCCGCCCGCGCCGTCGCCGAGCTGCGCGAGCAGGTCGTCCGGCACGCCGTCGCGCTGGGCCCGCGGGGCCTCCCGGAGGACCCCGCCGCCGTCGCGACGCTCGCGACGCGCGGTCTCGACGCCCTCGAGCCCTACTTCGTCCGGTACCTCCCCCAGCTGCTGCTGGCCGCCACCGTGACGCCCGCCGGCCTCCTCGTCGTCCTCGGCCTGGACGGCGTCGCCGCGGCGACGATCGCGCTCACGCTGCCGCTGGTGCCGCTGTTCATGTGGCTCATCGGCGTCATGACGCAGCAGGTGGCGGACCGGCGGCTCGTCGCCATGACGCGGCTCGGCGGCCACGTGCTGGACCTCCTCGCGGGCGTCCCGACGCTGCGCGCCCTGGGCCGGGAGCGCAGCCCGGCGGTCCGTGTCCGCGAGCTCGGTGAGGCGCACCGCCGCGCGACGCTGGACACCCTCCGGGTCGCGTTCCTGTCCGGGATGGTGCTCGAGCTCCTCACGACACTCTCCGTGGCCCTCGTCGCCGTCGGCGTCGGCTTCCGGCTCGTCCACGGCCACCTCGACCTCACGACGGCGCTCGCGGTGCTCGTCCTCGCCCCCGAGGTGTACCTGCCGCTCCGGCAGGTCGGCGCCCACTTCCACGCCTCGACGGACGGGCTCGCCGCCGCCTCCCGGACCTTCGCCCTCCTGGACGTGCCGATCCCCGGAGCGTCCCCCGTCGCTGCCGCCCGACCGGCACCGGACCTGCGCCGGGCCACCGTGCGCGTGGTCGGCCTCGACGTCGCGGCACCCGGGCGGTCGCTCCTGGCGCCCGCGGGCCTGGACCTGGTGCTCCGGCCGGGCCGCGTGGTGGCGCTCGCCGGGGCCAACGGCTCGGGCAAGTCGACGGCGGCAGCGGTCGTGCTCGGGCTCGTCGCACCGACCCGCGGTCGGGTGCTCGTCGACGACGTCGACCTCGCCCACGTGGACCGCCGCACGTGGTGGCGACAGGTCGCCTGGGTCCCCCAGCGGACGACGCTGGAGCCCGGCTCCGTCCTGGACGCGGTGACCCGCGGACGGGCCGTCGCGCCGGACGCCGTCGCGGCGGCCGCGCGGCTCACGGGCCTGGCGGACGTCGTCGAACGCCGGCCGGGGGGCTGGCTGTCGGCCGTCGGACAGGGCGGCTCGGGCCTGAGCCTGGGCGAGCGGCAGCGCGTCGCGCTCACCCGGGCGCTGCTCGGCGACGAGCCGCTGGTCGTGCTCGACGAGCCGACGGCGCACCTGGACGCGGACGGCGAGGCGGTCGTCCTGCGCGCGGTCGCGCGCCTGCGGGACCAGGGCCGCACGGTGCTCCTCGTCGCCCACCGACCCGCCCTGCTCACGGCCGCCGACGACGTCGTGCAGGTGCGCAGCGCCCCGGACCGGGAACCCGTGCCCGCGCGAGAGCCGGTGCCCGCTCCCGTGGTGGCGCCGTGAACCGCGTCGACCCCTTGTGGCGTGCCGTGCGGCTGCTCGAGGTGCCGCCCCGACGCGTCCTCGCAGCGGTCGCAGCCGGTGCGGGCAGCCTCGGCTCCGCCGTCGCGCTGGCCGCCGTGTCGGCCTGGCTCATCGCGCGGGCGTCGCAGATGCCGCCCGTCATGGCGCTGACGGTCGCCGCCGTCGCGGTCCGCGCCTTCGGCGTCTCCCGCGGACTGCTGCGGTACGTCGAGCGCCTGGTGTCCCACGACGTCGCGCTGCGCGGCATGGCCACGCTGCGGACGAGGCTCTACGAACGCCTCTCCGCGGGCGACCCCGCGGCCCTGGTGCAGCTGCGGCGCGGGGACCTGCTCGCCCGGGTCGGGACGGACGTGGACGCTGTCGGGGACGTCGTCGTCCGGGGACTGCTGCCGATGGTCGTCGCCGCTGTGGTCGGACTGGCGTCCAGCGTGCTCGTCGGCCTCTTCCTGCCGGCGGCGGGGGTCGCCCTCGCGCTCGGGCTCCTCGTGGCCGGCGTGCTGGCACCACGGTTCGCACTCCGTGCCGCCGAGGCCGCCGAGACGCGGTCGGCGCAGGCCAGGTCGGACACGTCCGCGGCCGTGCTGACGCTCCTGGACGGCTCGGCGGAGCTGCAGGTGGCAGGCCGGGTGGACCCGCTCGTCGACACCGTGCGCGAAGCGGAGGCACGCTGCACCCGGGCCGCCGACGACGCCGCCCGTCCCGCTGCGGTCGGCGCCGCGCTCCAGCCGGCGGCCACGGGCGCCGTCGTGCTCGCGGCACTCCTCCTCGGCGTCCCCGCCACCGTCGCCGGGAGCCTGGCGCCGGTGGAGCTCGCGGTCGTGGTGCTCACCCCGCTCGCCGCTTTCGAGGCGGTGGCCGCCCTGCCCGCCGCCGCCGTGCAGGTCCTGCGCTCGCGGTGGGCGGCGGGGCGCGTCATGGCGCTGCTGGACGCCGCCGCACCGCCACCGCCGGCGGCGCCGGCCGGCGTGGTGGGCGACCCCGTGCCCGACCTCCTGCGGGCCCGCGACCTCGCCTGCGGCTGGAAGGACGGACCCGTCGTCGCGCGCGGCGTGGACCTGGACCTCCGCCCGGGCCGCGGCGTCGTGGTCGTCGGACCGAGCGGGGCCGGGAAGACGACGCTCCTGCTCACCCTCGCGGGTCTGCTCCCGCCGCGCGCCGGGACGGTGCGCATCGGCGGCCAGGACGTGGCGGCGCTGCCCCGCCAGCAGGCCGCCCAGGTGGTCGCTCTTACCCCCGAGGACGCCCACGTCTTCGACACGACCGTCCTGGAGAACCTGCGCGTCGGACGCGGCGACGTCACGCCGGGCGAGGCCCGTGAGGCGTTGGGGACGGTAGGCCTGGGGCCGTGGCTCTCCGGGCTGCCGGAGGGCCTGGGCACGGTCCTGGGCGGCGACGCGGTCCGCATCTCGGGCGGGCAGCGGCGCCGCCTCCTCCTGGCCCGGACGCTCCTCACGCGCGCGCGTCTGCTGCTGCTGGACGAGCCGACCGAGCACCTCGACGACGAGGACGCCGCCGCGGTGCTGCGCGGGCTGCTCGACGGCACGCTCGCCCCGGGCCGCGGCGTGCTGGTCGTGACGCACCGCGACACGGGCCTGGACGACGCCGCCGTGGTGCTGCGGGTCGGCCCCGGTGCCGACGTGACGGTGCTCCGCGGCGCTGCCTGCGAGGACGCGGCACCGGGCGCCGGGCCGGCCACCCAGGACGTGCGCGGTACCGTGCCCTCAGGGAGTCCGACCACCCCGGGCTGACCACCCGGCACGACCGGCGGCCACGGCCCCGCAAGGCACCGCCCGAGCCCGGGCCACGACGCAGCAGGAGGCACCATGACGGCGCCGTCGACCCAGCGCCACAGCGGTTCCGTCGCCGCGGCGGAGCTCCTCCAGGCGGCTCTCAACCTCGCGTCCAGCCTCGACCTGCCGAGCGTCCTGCAGCGGTTCGTCGCCGCGAGCACCGAGCTGACCGGCGCCCGCTTCGGGGCCATCAACGTGCTGGACGGACGGGGCCGCTCGACGACGTTCGTGCACACCGGGATGGACGAGCGTCTCGCGGCGATGCTCGGCCGCGGTCCGCACGCCGTCGGCGTCCTCGGCGCGATCCCGACCCGCGGCACCCTGCGGCTCGGCGACCTCATGCAGCACCCCAGCTTCCGCGGCTTCCCGGCGAACCACCCGCCGATGGGCTCCTTCCTCGGGACCGCCGTGCGCGTCCGGGACCGCGTGTACGGGTACCTGTACCTCTCCGAGAAGGAGGGCGGGTTCACCGACGACGACGACGACGTCGTCCTCACCCTCGGCGCGGCGGCCGCGGTCGCGATCCAGAACGCCCAGATGTACGCCGAGGCCGAGCACCGCGAGCACTGGCTCCAGGCCGGCCAGACGATCACGACGATGCTGCTCTCCGGCGCCGAGGAGGAGGAGGTCCTCGCCGAGATCGCGTCGTCCTCCCGGGAGGTCGCGCGGGCGGACACCGCGGCTCTGGTCCTGCCCGGGGTGGACGACACGTGGGTGATGGAGATCGTCGACGGCGTCGGCTCCGACGAGCTCGTCGGGACCGTCATGCCGCCGGACGGACGCGCCCGGACCGTCCTGCGGGACGGCAACGGCCTGGTCGTCGACTCGCTGTCCCGCTCCCGTGCGATGCGGGTGGACGCGCTGCGCCAGTTCGGTCCGGCGATGTACGCGCCGATGCAGGCCGACGGACGGGGCGTCGGCGTCCTCGTCCTGCTGCGTCGCGTGGGCTCCACCCCCTTCGAGCCGACGGACCTCGCGACCGCCGAGGCGTACGCCGCTCAGGCGGCGCTCGCGCTGGTCCTGGCGGAGGCGCGGCACGCCCAGGACGTCGCAGCCCTGCTCGACGAGCGCGAGCGCATCGCGCGCGACCTGCACGACCTCGCGATCCAGCAGCTCTTCGCGACCGGCATGCAGCTGGAGACCGTGCGCCGGCGCGCGGCCCGCGGGGTCGACCCGACCGAGCTCGCCGGGATCGTCGAGGAGGCGCTCGACAACGTCGACTCCACGGTCAAGCAGATCCGCTCCATCGTCCACGCGCTGCGCGACCCGGACGCCGCGGCCCCGCTCGCGGAACGGCTGCGGCGCGAGGCGTCGCTGGCGCGGACCGGTCTGGGCTTCGCTCCGTCGCTGCTCATCACGGTCGACGGCCGCGTGCTCGACTCCCCCGACAGCCTCGAGGGCGACGCGGCGGCGCTCGACGAGCGCGTCGGTGAGGACCTGTCCGACGACGTCGTCGCGGTCGTCCGCGAGGGCCTGGCGAACGCGGCGCGGCACGCGCGGGCGGCGTCGGTCGCGGTGCGCGTCGAGCTGCACGGCGAGGCGCCCACCGGCCGCGTCGTCGTGGAGGTCGAGGACGACGGCGCCGGGCTCCCGCCCGAGCGCGAGCGCCGCTCCGGCACGGACAACCTCGCCGCCCGCTCGCGGCGGCACGGCGGGACGTTCGTGCTCGGGGCCGGCTCGGACAGCGGGACGCTGCTCACGTGGCAGGCGTCGCTGCCGGGTCGCCACTGAGACTGCCGGTCGCGCCGAGAACGGCCGGCCGGAGGCGCCGTCAGTCGTGCTCGGGGCGCCAGGAGCTGCGCTTGTGGCCCGCGACCCACGCCGCGGCCTGGGTGCGCCGCTGCAGGCCCATCTTCGACAGCAACGACGTGATGTGGTTCTTCACCGTCTTCTCCGCGACGCCCAGGCGCTCGGCGATCTCCCGGTTCGACATGCCCTCGCCGATGAGGTCGAGCACCTTCCGCTCGCTCGGCGTGAGGTCCGACGTCGGGTCGTCGTGACCGGCGCGGCGCCGGGTCACGGTGCGCTCGTCGAGCAGCGTGCGCCCGGCGGCCACCGACCGGACGACGTCGGCGATCTCCGCCCCGCGCACGGTCTTGAGGACGTAGGCGGCGGCGCCGGCCTCCAGGGCGGCGGCCAGCGCGTCGTCGTCGTCGAAGGACGTCAGGACGATCGCCCGGGTGTCGGGCAGCGCGGTGCGGACCGCGGTGAGGATGTCGATGCCCGTGCCGTCGGGGAGCTGCAGGTCGACGAGCATGACCTGCGGGCGCACGAGCGTCGCTCGGCGCACGCCCTCCGCGACGGTGCCCGCCTCGGCCACGACGGTCATGCCGTCGGCCCGGTCGATCACCTCGGCGATCCCCCTGCGGACGACCTCGTGGTCGTCGACGATCATGACGGCGATGTCAGCAGTGCGCCCGGCTGCGGGCGGGACGTTGGCTACCACGGGGACGATCCTAGGCAGGGAACGGGCCGGATGGCCCGGAGACCCCGGAACGGCGCGTCGCGCGCGCCGTGGTGACCCCGGGACCGGGGCGACGGACGGCACCCCGGAGGCCACCGCCGCGGGGCCTCGGCTGGCAGCGCGGGCACCGGAACGACGACCGGTTCATGAACGGCTCCCGGACCACCACCGTCCCGCACCGGGGGCACGGCCCGCCCTCCTGCCCGTACACGGCGAGGGAGCGGTCGAAGTACCCGGAGGCGCCGTTGACGTTGACGTAGAGCGCGTCGAAGCTCGTGCCACCCACCCGCAGCGCCTCGGTCATGACGTCCGCCGCGGCGTCGAGGAGCGTGCGGACCGCCACGGGGCGCAGGCGGTCCGTGGGCCGGGCGTAGTGCAGGCGAGCGCGCCACAGCGCCTCGTCCGCGTAGATGTTCCCGACCCCGGAGACGAGGGTCTGGTCCAGGAGCGCGCGCTTGACGTCGGTCCGGCGCGCCCGCAGGCGCGCGACCAGGCCGGGCCGGTCCAGCGCCGGGTCCAGCAGGTCACGGGCGATGTGGGCCACCGGCTCCGGGACGACCGCAGCCGGGCTGCCGTGACCGCCCGGCGCGCCGTCGTCGGTCGGGAGGAGGTCCACGACGGTGAGGTGACCGAACGTGCGCTGGTCGACGAAGTCGAGCACGAGCGGTCCGTCGTCGTGCGACGCCGCCAGGTGGAGGCGGGCGCGCAGGTGGGGGTGCTCGACCGGGGGCGTGGCGGCGTCGCGCACGAGCAGCTGGCCGCTCATCCCGAGGTGGGCCAGCAGCGCCTCACCGCCGGGCGCGGGCGCCTCGTCCGTGCCGTCACCGAGCAGCAGCCACAGGAACTTCCCGCGGCGGACGGCGGCCGTGAGCGTGCGCCCCGCGAGACGCCCGGCGAACTCCGCCGCGGCGCCCTCCTGCCGGCGGACGGCGGAGTCCCGACGCACCTCGACGGCGCCGACCCGGCGGCCCAGCACGTGCCGGGCCAGCCCGTCCCGCACCGTCTCGACCTCGGGCAGCTCCGGCACGTCAGGACGCGGGGTCGGCCGCCGCGGCGAGGGCCTGCAGCGCGCGGTAGGCGTCGGCGGCCGCCTCCTGCTCGGCGAGCTTCTTCGCCGTGCCGGTCCCGGTGCCGCGGACCTCGCCGTCCAGGACGATGCGGGCGGTGAACCTGCGCGCGTGGTCCGGGCCCTCGCTGTCGCAGACGTACTCCGGCGCGCCGAGGTCGAGCCGGGCGGCGAGCTCCTGCAGGGAGGTCTTCCAGTCCAGACCGGCGCCGAGGTCCGCCGCGACCTCCAGCGTGGGGTCGACCAGACGCTCGACGACCCCGCGTGCGCCCTCCAGGCCGTGCGTCAGGTACACCGCACCGAAGAGCGCCTCGAGGGTGTCGGACAGGATCGAGTCCTTCTCCCGCCCGCCGGTCGTCAGCTCGCCCTTGCCGAGGAGGAGGTAGCCGCCGAGCCCCAGCTCCCGGGCGATGGCGGCGAGCGAGCGCTGGGACACCGTGGCGGCCCGCATCTTCGCGAGCTCGCCCTCGGAGAGGTCCGGGTGGCGGCGGTACAGCGCCTCGGTGACGACGAGGCCGAGGACGGTGTCCCCGAGGAACTCCAACCGCTCGTTCGTCGGGATGCCGCCCGCCTCGTGCGCGAAGGAGCGGTGCGTCAGCGCCAGCACGAAAAGCTCGGGGTCCAGGTGGACCCCGAGCTTCTCGACGAGCTGGGTGGCGGGCTCCGCGGTCATGGACGTCGACCGGTCACCAGCAGGGTGCAGCGACTCAGCGGGCCTCGTGCTCGCTGCGCAGCGCCTCGGCGTACTGCCGGCCGTTGTACGCACCGCAGGACGGGCACGCGACGTGCGGCATGGTGGGCGCCTTGCAGCGGGGGCACGTGGTGAGCGTCGTGGCAGTGGTCTTCCACTGCGACCGACGCGCACGGGTGTTGCTGCGCGACATCTTGCGCTTCGGAACGGCCACGATCAGCTCTCTTTCGGTTCGTCGAACAGGGTCTTCATCCGCTCGAGCTCGGACCACCGGGGGTCCAGCACCTCGTGCGTGTGGTCGGCGTTCTCCGGGTCCGCCAGGCGTGCGCCGCACTGCGGGCACAGACCGGGGCAGTCCGCGGAGCAGACAGGACGGAACGGTAGCGCAGGCACCACCGCGTCCCGGACCGCGGGCTCGATGTCGAGCAGGTCGCCCTCGAGCTCACGGACCTCGTCCTCGTCCTCGCCGGTCTCGGCCGCGACGCGGGCGCGGTCGGGGTAGTAGTACAGCTCCTGGATGTCGACCGAGACGTCGGCCGACGTCTCCTCCAGGCAGCGCACGCACTCCCCGACGGCCCGGCCCCGGACGGCACCGGAGACGAGGATCCCCTCCATGACGGACTCGAGCCTGAGGTCCAGGTGGAGGTCGCTGCCGGCGGGGATGCCGATCACGGCGGTACCGAGGTCCTCGGGCGCGGGCACCGTCCGCTGGAGCGTCCGCATGGTCCCCGGGCGCCGCGCGAGCTCATGGGTGTCGAGCACGTACGGGGAACGGGGGTGCGCGGTGATGTGACGCTCCACGGAGTCGGTCCTGGGTCGGGGATCTCGGTCCACGCCGCGAGCGGCAGGACCAGCGGACGATCCTACGCCATCGCGGGGAGCCGCCCAAACGCCCGGCGCCGGCGCACCCGGCCGGCTCGCCGCGCACCCGGCCGGCTCGCCGACGTCGACGCCCCGCTCAGTCGTCCCGGGCGTCGAGGTCCATCTCGAGCCTGCCTGCGAGCTTCGCCCGGCCGGCCTGGACCTGCGCGAGCACCCGACCCAGGTCGATCTCGAAGTCCGCGAGCCGCCGGTCGCAGTAGTCGTCGGCGTCGCGTCGCAGCCCGGCGGCGGTGCGCTCGGCCTCGGCGACGATCTCCTCCGCGCGCCGGCGTGCCGCTCGGACGACCTCCTGCTCGCCGACCAGCTCCGCGGCGCGCTCCCGGGCGGCCTCGACGATCTCCTCGGCCTCCCGCTGCCGGTCCTGCAGGACGGTGTCCGCGTCCGCGAGCACCTCGTCGGCCTGGGCGAGCTGCGCCGGGAGGATCGAGCGCGCCTGCTCCAGCAGGTCGAGGACCTCGGCGCGATTGATCAGCACCGAGGAGGACATCGGCATGGCGCGCGCCTGCCCGACGACCTGCTCGAGGGCGTCGAGCACGCCGGTCAGCCCCTCGGGGCGCCGTCGCTCGTCGTCGCCGGGGTGCCCCTCGATCGGTCCGGTGTCCGTCATCGTGCCGCCTTCCTGTCTCCGCTCTCGGACGTGCCCGTCTGCCCCAGGTGACCCAGGTCGGCGAGCCGGGCGAGCACGGCCCCGCTCACCCCGGGCGGCACCAGGTCGTCGATCCGGCCGCCGTGCCGCGCGACGTCCTTGACCAACGACGACGCGATGTGCGCGACGGAACGGTCGGCGGGGAGGAAGACCGTCTCGATGCCCGTGAGGTGTCGGTTCATCAGCGCCATGGGCAGCTCGGCGTCGTAGTCGGCACCGCCCCGCAGCCCCTTCACCAGCGCGGTCGCGCGGACGTCGCGGCAGAAGTCCACGAGCAGCCCCGGGACGAGCTCGACCCGCACGTTCGGCATCCCCGCCACCGCGGCGCGCGCGAGCTCGACGCGCGCCGGTGCGTCGAGCAGGGTCGCCTTCGAGGCGTTCGTCGCGACCGCCACCACGACGGTCCCGAAGAGCAGCGCCGCCCGCCCGATGACGTCGAGGTGGCCCAGCGTCACAGGGTCGTAGGAGCCGGGGCACACCGCGACGCTCAGGGCGCCGGTGCCGACGGGGTCGCTGCTCACGGCGTCACTGTAGGCCCGTCGGCCGTGCCGGACACGACGCTCGCGGCCGCGGCAGGCCCGGGGCTCCCGCTCGTGGCGGCCGGGGCGTCGGGAGCCGCCTCCGCCCCGGCGAACCAGAGCACCGTCTCGCCGTAGCGCCGGTCGGCGATCCGCTCGAGGCCGCTCGGCCAGGCCGGCTCGGGCGTGCGGGCGTCCCGCTCGACGACGACGGTCGCACCCTCGGCCAGGTGCGGGACCAGCGCGGCGAGCGCCTCCGCCAGGTCCTCCTCCGGCAGGTCGTACGGCGGGTCGAGGAGAGCGACGTCGACCTGCCCGCGGGGCGGCGTGCGACGCAGGTACGGCAGGACCTTCTCCGCGACGACGCGCACGCCCGGCAGCCCGAGCGCGGCGAGGTTCCGGCGGCACACCTCGGCGGCGGTCCGGGCCGACTCCACGAGCACGACGTCCGTGGCACCCCGGCTCGCCGCCTCGAGGCCCAGCGCACCGGAACCGGCGTAGAGGTCGAGGACGTGGGCACCGTCGAGCAGGCCGGCGTGGTCCAGGCGCGAGAACAGCGCCTCCCGGACGCGGTCGCTCGTCGGCCGGGTCCCTCGCGGGGGTACCCGCAAGGCACGCCCACCGGCCGCCCCGGCCACGATCCTGGTCACCGGCCCAGGCTAGCCACCGAGGACCCGCGCCGGGCACGCAGGCTCCACCGGCGACGGGGCGGCCTAGCTCCGTTCGAGGAACTCCTCGCGGTCCGGGCCCAGCCACCGGTCGATGGCCCGCCGCAGCTCGGGCCACCGCTCCAGCGACGGGTCGGCGTCGACGAGGCCGAGGGCGTCCTGCCGCGCCTCGGCGATGAGGTCGGCGTCCTCCAGGACGCGCAGGAGACGAAGGGAGCTGCCGCGGCCGGACTGGGACGAGCCCAGGACGTCCCCCTCCCGCCGCAGCCGCAGGTCGGCGTCCGCGAGCCGGAAGCCGTCGGTGGTCGACGCGAGCACCTCCGTCCGCGCCGCGGCTGCCGTCCCGGGCGCCGCCGACGACACGAGCAGGCACAGCCCGGGGTCGCTCCCCCGGCCGACCCGCCCGCGCAGCTGGTGCAGCTGCGACAGCCCGAACCGGTCCGCGTCCATGACCACCATGACCGTGGCCTCGGGGACGTCGACCCCGACCTCGACGACCGTCGTGGAGACGAGGACCGGCACGTCCCCGGCCGCGAAGCGCGCCATGGCGTCGTCCTTCTCCGCGGCGCCGAGGCGACCGTGCATGATGCCGACCGGCACGCCCGCGAGCGCCGGATGGGCACGCAGCTCCTCCGCCACGTCGAGGACGGCGCGCAGCGGCCGCGGCTCGTCCGGCGGGGGTACGAAGCCCTCGGCCGTCATGAGTCGCAGGAACTCCCGGTCGGTCGCCGCCGGGTCGGCGCTCGCCGGCACGCCGGACGACTCCCACAGGAGCCCGGGGGCGTCGGTCACGAGGTCCGCGGCGTCGGTGCCGTCCTGCCCGGTGCCGTCGTCGGGGCTGATGCGCGGGCACACGACGTACACCCGGTGCCCCGCGTCGACCTCCTCCCGCACCCGCCGCCAGGTGCGCTCCATCCACGCGTGGTTGTCCGCGGGCACCACGTGCGTCGTGATGCCCGGCCGCCCGGCCGGGATCTCCGCGAGCGTGGAGGTCTCGAGGTCCCCGAACACCGTCATGGCGACCGTGCGCGGGATCGGCGTGGCGGTCATGACGAGCAGGTGCGGCGTCGGCCCGTCGGTGCGGTTTCGCAGGGCGTCCCGCTGCTCCACGCCGAACCGGTGCTGCTCGTCGACCACGACGAGGCCGAGGTCCGCGAACTGCACCTTCGGCCCGAGCAGGGCGTGCGTGCCCACGACGATCCCCGCGCGCCCCGAGGCGGCGTCCAGCAACGCCTCCCGACGGGCGGCGGCACCGAGCGAGCCGGTGAGGAGCGCGACGCGGGTCGCGCTCTCCGCCCCGCCGAGCAGCCCGCCCTCCGCGAGCGGGCCCAGCAGGGCACGCAGCGTGCGGGCGTGCTGGGCGGCCAGGACCTCCGTAGGGGCGAGCAGGGCGGCCTGCCCGCCCGAGTCGACGACCTGCAGCATCGCGCGCAGCGCGACGAGGGTCTTGCCGGAGCCGACCTCGCCCTGCAGCAGCCGCTGCATCGGCCGTGGCTCCGCCAGGTCCCGCGCGATGGTGGCGCCGACGTCGACCTGCCCCTGCGTCAGCGTGAACGGCAGCCGCAGGTCGAAGGCGGCGAGGAGACCCGCCGCGGCGTCGGCCGCACCCGGCCGGGCGACGGCGTCCTGCTCCGCGACGGCGCGCCGCCGCCGGGCGAGCGCGGCCTGCAGGACGAAGGCCTCCTCGTACCGCATCCGGTCCCGGCCGCGCCGGTACTCGGCCTCGTCGGCCGGGTCGTGCAGGTCCAGCAGCGTGCGGTGGCGGTCGGCGAGCCGCCGTGTGGCGCGGATCTCGTCCGGCACCGGGTCGGGCACGTCCTCCGGCCGCACGGTGCCGAGGACCGTCGCCACCGCCTTGCGGATCCGCCAGCTCGGCAGCTGCGACGTTGCGGGGTAGAGCGGGACGGGGCGGCTCGACTCGTGCAGCGCAGCCGCCTCGTCGTCCACGTCCACGCCGACGAGCTGGTAGTCCGGGTGCGTCAGCTCGTAGGAGCCGCGGTACGCCCTCACCCGTCCGCCGAACACGCCCACGCGCCCGACGAGGAGCCGCCGCTGGTGGTGCTCGAGCACCCGGGGGCTGCGGGCGAAGAACGCGAGGAGCATCTCGCGGACCCCGTCCGTGATCGTCACCTGCAGCAGCGCCCCGCCCTTCTGGGTGCGTCGGGAGGCCACCGCGCTCACCCGAGCCATCACCGTGACGTCCTCGCCGACCGTGAGCGAGCGCATGTCGGTCAGCTCGCCCGGCAGGGCGTACCGGCGCGGCAGGTGCAGCAGCAGGTCGCCGACGGTGTGCACGTCGAGCTTCTCGAGCTCCTTGGCGGTCCGGTCACCCACCAGACCCCTGGCGGGCCGGTCCAGCAAGGGGGTGCTCTGAGGGAGCTCCCCCGGCAGCGCCGCCGTCATCACGCACCTCCACCACTCGACCGCCGGGGGCGCCATCATGTCCCGCGCCACCGACACGGGGCGGTCCCCGGCTCGTTTGGGGCATCACCGCCGATCGGCTACCCTAACGAGGTTGCCCGGTCACGCCTGGGCACGTCGGCGCCCTCCGTCGACCGCCGCGGCTCGCCGCCGGGGGTCGAGGACGGGCGCGGCCCACCGAACACGCTGAGCCGCCCTCCGCACGGAGCACGCGGCATGCACGACGATCAGGAGAAGAACGTGGCTGCCAACTGCGACGTCTGCGGCAAGGGCCCGGGCTTCGGGCACAGCATCTCGCACTCCCACCGCCGCACGAAGCGCCGCTGGAACCCGAACATCCAGCGCGTCCGCGCCGTCGTGGCCGGGGCGCCCAAGCGCGTCCACGTGTGCACCTCGTGCCTCAAGGCCGGCAAGGTCCAGCGCACCGCCTGAGCGTCGACGGGGAGCGTTCCACGCCCCCGCACCCCGGCGGGTCGTGCCACGAAGCCCGCAGAGCCCCGCTCTGCGGGCTTCGGCGCGTCTGCGTCCCCGGTCCCAGGACGACGAGATCCGCGGCGTCCGGTCAAAGGGACCTCAAAGAACGGGGCAAGGACTGGATCGGCGGGTCGGACGATGGCATGGTGTCGCCATGGTTGACGACGTGGGGGAAGCAGTGATCCGACCGGCGACGGTGGACGACGCCGAGCAGATCGCCGCCGTGCACATCGCCTCGTGGCGCGAGGCCTACGCCGGTGCGGTGCCCGACGAGTTCCTCGCGAGCCTCGACCAGGGCGCCCGCGCCGAGGCGTGGCGCGCGCAGCTGGGCGACGCCGAGCGCAACGAGATCCGTGTCTGGGTCGCCGAGGACCCCGAGGACCAGCACGTCGTCGGCTTCTCCTCGCTCGGCCCGAGCCGCGACGAGGACGCGGACCGGACCACCCTGGAGATCCACACCATCTACCTGGAGCCCGCCGCGTGGGGCCAGGGTGTCGCCCGGCGCCTCATGCGCACGATGCTGGAGCAGGTGCCCGACGGCGCGCGCGTGACGCTGTGGGTCCTCGCGAGCAACGACCGCGCGGCGCACTTCTACCGCCGTCACGGGTTCGTCCCCGACGGCATCGAGCGCCTGAGCACCTACGGGGACGAGCGGCTCCCCGAGGTCCGCTACGTGCGCGGCTGAGAGCCGACGCGGCGCGCCGCCGCCGGCGAGCCCCCGCGTGGGGAGCCGGGCGTCGCGTCACCCCCGGAAGTGGTCCCACCCCACCGACCGCACCTCGGGCGGACGGCCCGCGACGAGCACCCGTGGTCCGTCGCCCTCGGCCGGCAGGACGACGCCGATCCGCCGGAACGGCTCGGGCAGGGCGGTCCCGGGCGGGAACGTGGCCAGCAGCCCGTGGTCCTCGCCGCCGGTGAGGACCCAGTCGAGCGGGTCGGCCGGTGCCGCCCCCGGACCCAGCACGGCGGCCACCGGCATGACGGCGTCGAGGTCCGGCGCCAGCGACGCCGGGTCGTCGAGGTCCACGCGGACCGCGGAGGCCCGGGCCAGGCGCCCGGCGTCACGCAGGAGGCCGTCGCTGACGTCCATCATGGCCGTGGCCCCGGCGCGCGCGGCGGCCGGGCCGGCCGCGAGCGGCGAGACCGGGCAGCGGTAGCGCGCGACGGCGTCGGAGACCTCGGGCGGGGCGCCGTCGTCCGAGCGACCGGCGGCCAGCACCGCGTACCCCGCGGCGGACCGCCCGAGCACGCCGGCGTGCGCGACGACGTCGCCGCTGCGCGCGCCCGACCGCAGGACCGGCGGGCGTCCCTCCAGGTCCCCGTGGACGGTCACCGCGACGACGAGCTCCGTCCCGCCGGACAGGTCACCGCCCACCACGCCCACGCCGAGCGGCGCGCACGCGGTCTCCAGGCCCCGGGCCAGGCCCAGGACCCACTCCACCGGCGTGTCGGAGGGCACGACCAGTCCGACGACGAGGGAGGTGGGGCGAGCACCCATCGCGGCCACGTCCGCCAGGTTCTGCACCGCCGCGCGGCGTCCGACGTGCTCCCCCTCGGACCACTCGCGCCGGAAGTGGCGGCCCTCGACGAGCAGGTCCGTCGACACGACGAACCGTGCGTCGGGCGCGGCGACGACGGCGGCGTCGTCGCCGGGACCGACGAGCGTCGCCGCGCCGGCGCCCAGGAGCGGGAAGACCTGCGCGAGCAGGGCGTCCTCGCCGAGGTCGGCGACCGTCGGGCCGGGGCGTCCCGCCGGGGGTCGTGGGGCACGCGAGGGACCGGTCACGGGCCACCACGGTACGCGGGACCCACGCGCCCGGAGCACGCCGCGGAGCGGGTTACCGTGATCGCGTGCGCCACCGTGCCCTGCCGTCGACCTCGCCCGCCGGGCGCGCGGGCGCCTCCCCGCGCCGGGACCCCCTGGCAGCCCCGCGTGGGCGGTCCCGTGCCGCGGTCGCGACGGCCACGGGCGCCGCCGTCCTCCTGGTCGCCGGCTGCACCACCGCCGTCCCCGTCGAGGTCGCGCCCTACGCCGCGGACCCGACGTGCGCGGAGGTGGTCCTGGCCCTGCCCCGCGACCTCGGGGGCCTGCCGCGCCTGGGCACCACGAGCCAGGCGACCGTCGCCTGGGGCGACCCGGCCGACCCGGTCGTCCTCCGCTGCGGCGTCGAGCCGCCCGGGCCGACGACGGACCGGTGCGTCAACGCGGACGACGGCGAGACGAGCGTGGACTGGATCAGCGTCCCCGGCGACGAGCGGCCCGACGGCGCCTGGCTGTTCACCACGTACGGCCGTGCGCCCGCGGTCGAGGTGCTCGTGCCCGCCTCCGTCGCGGAGAGCAGCAGCACGTCGTTCATCCTCGACCTGGGCCCGGCGGTCGCGGAGGTGGAGCAGACGCGCGCGTGCCTGTGACGGGGCGTCAGCGCAGCCCGGTGGTCCGCGCCAGGGCGAGCTGCAGGAGCTCGTCGATGAGGTCGGCGTACCCCAGGCCGGAGACCTCCCACATCCGGGGGTACATCGAGAACGGCGTGAAGCCCGGCATGGTGTTGATCTCGTTGACCAGGACGGCGCCGTCCGGGGTGACGAAGGTGTCGACCCGCGCGAGGCCCTCGCACCCGATGGCCTCGAACGTGCGCGCGGCGAGGGCTCGGACCTGCTCCTCCACGTCGGGCGGCAGATCGGCGGGGCACCGCAGCGCGACACCGGCCTCGTCGAGGTACTTCGCCTCGAAGTCGTAGAACGTGTGCTGGGGGTCGACCACGACGACCTCTCCCGGCACCGACGTCCGCGGCACTCCTCCGTCGCGCCCGCCGAGGACCGCGCACTCGATCTCGCGACCCGCCACGCCCGCCTCCACGAGCACCTTCGGGTCGTGCTCCGCGGCGGCGCGGATCGCCGCTCCGAGGTCCGCGAGGTCGTCGACGCGGCTGATCCCCAGGCTCGAGCCGGCGCGCGCCGGCTTGACGAACACCGGCAGGCCGAGGCCCGAGACCTCCGCGGTCACGCCGGCCGGGTCCGCCTCGAACCGCCCGGGACGGACCAGCACGTACGGCGCGACCGGGATGCCGTGACCCTCGAGGACGACCTTCATGTAGTGCTTGTCCATGCCGACCGCCGAGGCCAGGACCCCGGCGCCGACGTACCGGATCCCGGCCAGGTCGAGCATCCCCTGGATCGTGCCGTCCTCGCCGTACGGCCCGTGCAGAAGCGGCAGGACCACGTCCACGTGCCCGAGCGAGTGCGCGGCGCCGTCGGTGGGCAGGCCGACCAGCTCCGTGTCGTCCGTCGCGAGCGGCACGACGACGGCGGCGCCCGCGCCGTCCTCGGTGACCTCGGGCAGCCGCCCGTCCGTGATCGCCCAGCGGGCGGGCTCGTCCGCCGCGAGCAGCCAGCGCCCGGAACGCGTGATGCCGATCGGGACGACGTCGTACCGGTCCCGGTCGATCGCCCCCAGCACCCCGGACGCCGTCACGCAGCTGATCCCGTGCTCGCCGGAGCGTCCGCCGAAGACGACCGCGACGCGCGGGCGTCGGTGCCGCGTCCCGCGACGGCGCCGTGCAGGGTGCGGTAGGAGGCGAGGCGAGCCCGCAGGGCCTCGTCGTCGGTGGCCAGGGCGCCGAGGACCACGTCGGAGTGGCCCGCGAGGTACTTCGTCACGGAGTGGAG
>NZ_CAKAKB010000004.1 GCF_916618755.1 Actinotalea sp. Marseille-Q4924
GGCGGGGAGCGCCGAGGGACGACGGCGGGCCGGGTGGTGAGGGCTCCCGCCGCCACCACCCGGCCGTCGCGTTACTCCGCGTCCTCGAGGAAGGCCTGGAAGGCCTCGTGCGCCGCCTCGGCGGAGCTGTCGACGTCCTCACCGGTGATGGCGTCGACGATCGGCTGGCCCACGATCTCGCGGGCCTCCGCGACCTTCACCACGAGGGGACGGTCGTGACCGATGCCCTCCTTGGTGCTGATCGCGATCGCCTCGACGAGGTCGGCGGGGTAGTCGGCGGTGCCCTCGGGGTCCTCCCACACGGACACGCGCGCCCCCGGGACGCCGGCCTTCTGGTTCTCCAGCGTCTGCTCCTGGCTCGTCGCCCACTCGATGAAGCGCCAGGCGTTCTCCTGGTTCTCCGACGCCTCGTTCACGCCGAGGGCCCAGGACGGGATGTTGTACGGCTTGGAGCCGGCGGGGCCGGCGGGGAAGGGCGCGAAGCCGACCGTGTCGGAGACCTTCGAGCTGGCCGGGTCGGTCGCGTTCTTGTAGAGCGAGTTGGCCTCCGTGTAGAAGGCCGCCTGGCCCTGCGTGAAGATGGCCATCGCCTCGGGCCAGCCCATGTCGGTGCTGACGTTCTCGGGGCCGTGCTCGCGGATGAGGCCGCCGTAGAACGCGTAGGCCTCCTTCGCCTCCGGCGAGCCGATCGCCGAGTTGCCCTCGTCGTCGATGAACTCGCCGCCGAAGCTGTAGAGGAAGCTCGAGAACTGGGTGACGGCCGCCGACTTGGCGGTGCGGGCGACGAAGCCCGCGATGCCGGGGTTCTCCTCCGCGATCTTCGCCGCGGCCTCCTCGAGCTCCTCGAGCGTGGCGGGCGGGGCCGAGTAGCCGGCCGCCTCGAGCAGGTCGGTCCGGTAGTAGAGGACCTCCTGCTCGGTGATGATCGGCACGCCGACGACGGCGTCCTCGTAGGTGGTCGCCTCGGCGGGGCCGGCCTGGAAGTCCTCCCAGTCCCACTCGGCGTTCTCGCTGACCTCGTCCGTGAGGTCGGCGAGGTAGCCGTTGTCCGCGAAGAGCTTCCCCTCCTGGAGCGGCCGGTACATCATCACGTCGATGTCGCCGGTCCCGGCGTTGAGCTTGACGTTGTACTGGTCGGAGAGCTGGTCCTCGCCGAGCTGGGTGAGCTCGACGGTGAGGCCGGTCTCCTCCTCGAACTCCGGGATGGCTTCCTTGATGTTGTCGGTCCACACGTGGTTGGCGAGCGTCACCTTGACGGTGGACGAGCCCTCGCCGCCGCTCTCCTCGCCGTCACCTCCGCCGCACGCGGAGAGGCCGATGGCCGAGACGACCGCCAAGGAGGTCGCGATTGCTGACTGACGCATCACGTCGGTCTCCGTTCGTCGCGGACGGCCCGTCGTTGGACCGCCTCTGGTGCGGACCACTACGTCCGCTGATTCCACGGAAGTTAACCATATTCATCTGACGTATGCAACACATGGCACCTGTCGCGTATGCTTTGATCATCACGACGGGCGACCCGACCTGCGGGAAGACGTCACCGAAGGGAGGCCGGTCGCGTGGCCACCACAGCGCCGTCGGGCCTGCACGGGCGGGTGCTCGACTCTCTCGGCCTGGCCGTGTGCGGCGGCGCCCTGCCCACCGGCACCGTCGTGTCGATCGACGAGTTCGTGGAACAGCACGGGGTCAGCCGGTCGGTCGTGCGCGAGGCCGTGCGGGTGCTGTCGTCCATGGGTCTCGTCGAGTCCCGCCGCAAGGTCGGCACGCTCGTCCTGCCGAGCTCGGACTGGAACGTCTACGACCCCCAGGTCATCCGCTGGCGGCTCGCGTCCCAGGGCAGGCTCGCCCAGCTGCGGTCGATCACCGAGCTGCGTGGCGCCGTCGAGCCGGAGGCGGCGCGCCTCGCGGCGGAGCGGGCCACCCCGGACGAGGCCAGCGACATCGTCGGCACGGCCGCGAAGATGTGGGCCGCCGGCCAGGGTGACGACGACGCCGAGTTCCTCCGCCTCGACGTCCAGTTCCACCGCCTCGTGCTCGCGGCGTCGGGCAACGAGATGTTCCTCAAGCTGCACGATCCCATCGCCGAGGTGCTCACCGGCCGTCACCAGCACGGGCTCATGCCCCACCACCCCCACGTCGAGGCGCTCCAGCTGCACGCCGACGTCGCGCACGCCATCCAGCGCCAGGACGGCGAGCACGCCCGCACCGCCATGCGGCGGATCATGGACCGGGCGATGGAGGAGATGAAGAGCATCTGGGCGCAGGACCCGGCGCCCCTCTGACCGACGCGTCCGCTACACCGGCAGCGCGGCCGAGGACGGCACCCACGCGTTCCACGGCGCCCGGTCCGCCAGGTCCTGCTGCACGCATACCCACCCCGGGGCGGTGGCGATGACGTAGAGCTGGACGCGCACCGTCCAGCCGCCGTACGTCCGCGTCCGGACGACGGCGCGCCGGGGCCGGTCCAGCATCCTCGTGGCACCCGGCGGGTCGCCGTGGTTGACGACCCACGAGGCGTAGGGCGCCGCGCTGCTCTGCATGGCGTCCAGCATGCGCCCGGGCACCGACACCCGGCACCCCCGGGCACGGCGTCCCGGCGGTCGGCCTGCCGCCGTCAGGGGTTGAGATAGCTGCCCGGGTCGTCCTCGGTCGGGTTCGGCTGGGCGGGCATCGACCGCATCTCGTACGGGTCCTCCGCGTCGCCGGCCACGTCGTCGTCGGCCGCGGCGCGCGCCTCGTCGACCTCGGGGTCTCCCAGCGGGTCCGGGCTGTCGTCCGGGACGTCCTCGGGGACGCCGGTCTGCTCGGTCATCAGGTCCTCCTCGGCTCGTGGCGTCGTCGTCGGCGCCCGTGCTCCCGACCGTAGGTCGACCGCTCCGACCCTGCACCCGCAGGCGTTGCAGCGGCGTTGCGACGCCGTGCGCGGCGCCCCGCGAGGTCCCTCCGGCCGGGACGCTCGACACGTCACCCGGTCCCCCTCGCACAGGAGCAGCTCGCCATGACCCTCAGCCCCGCCACCCTCAGCCGCCCCCGCACCGTCGGCACCGTCGGACGCACCGACGTCGTGACGGCAGTGGCAGCCCTCCGCGGCGCGCTGCCCGGCGCCGTGCACGCCCCCGGCGACGCCGCCTACGACGCCCTCGTCACACCGTGGAACCTGGCCGTCACCCTGGCCCCGGCCGTCGTGGTCGCCCCGACCACCGGGCAGGAGGTGGCGCTCGTCGTCCGCACGGCGGCCGCGTACGGACTGAGCGTGGGCGTGCAGTGCACCGGTCACGGTGCGGACGGTGCCGCCCGGCCCGACGTCCTCGTCTCGACCCGCCGGCTCGACGAGCTCGCGGTCGACCCGGCAGCGGCGACGGCGCGCGTCGGCGCCGGCCTCACCTGGGCGCCCGTCGTGCAGGCGGCCGCGGCGCACGGCCTCCTCCCGGTGACCGGCTCGTCGACGGGCGTCGGCGTCGTCGGCTTCCTCACCGGGGGCGGGGTCGGTCCGTTCGCCCGCACGGACGGGCTCGCGGCGGACCGGGTGCGTGCCCTCGAGGTCGTCACCGGTGACGGCGAGCTGCGTCGCGTGACGCCCACGCAGCACCCGGATCTCTTCCGGGTGCTCCGCGGGGGCAAGGGCGCGGCCGGCATCGTCACCGCGGTCGAGCTGGACCTGGTCCGCCGCTCCCACTTCTACGGTGGCGCCCTCTACCTGGACGGTGCGCACGCGGCCCAGGTCGTGCACGCGTGGCGACGGTGGGCGGCCGGGCTGCCGGAGGAGGCGACGACCTCCGTCGCCCTCCTGCAGCTGCCCGAGCTGCCGACCGTGCCACCGCCGCTGGCCGGGCGCCTGTCGGTGTCCCTGCGGTTCGCGTGGACCGGGACCCCGGCCGACGGCGAGAGGTGGCTGCGGCCGATGCGCGAGGTGGCGACCGTGCTCCTCGACGACGTCGCGCTCAAGCCGGTGACCGCTCTCGACTCGATCCACGCGGACCCGCAGGACCCGATGCCGGGGCTCGAGCGCGGGCTCCTCCTCCGTGAGCTGACCGCCGAGGCCGTGGACGCGCTCCTGGCGGTCGCCGGCCCCGGCTCCGGCTCGCCGCAGGTGGTCGTGGAGCTGCGGCACCTCGGCGGGGCGCTCGCCAGGGAGGGAGCCCACCCGTCGGCCTTCGACCACCGCCACGCGGTCTGCAGCGTCCTGACCGTCGGGATCGCGATGGACCCGGCCGTCGCCGGGCACGCCGAGACGGTCCGCGGCGCGCTCGCACCGTGGGAGGACGGCGGGGTGTGGCCGAACTTCGGGCCCGCTCACGACGACGCCTCGGCTCGCCGCGCGTACACCCCGAGCACCCTGCGTGCTCTCGCTGCCGCCGTCGCGGACCACGACCCCGACGGGGTGCTGGCCGGCGGGCGGTACCTGCGTGCGCTCCCCGCCGTGCCGTGAGCGGACCCGGCCCCCGCCTGCGCACGGCCGACGGCGCACGCGACGGCGCGACCGCCGTGGTGGCGCTCCTCGTCGAGTGCCTCGACGCGGCGCGCGCGGCTGCCCGGCAGGAGCCCCGTTCCGCCGACCGCCTCCGGGCGGCCGGCGAGCGGCTCGACGGGGCCCTCGCGGCGCTGCCCGCGCTGGCCGCCGACGCGCGCGACCGGGCCGCCGACCTCGTCGTCGGCCTGTCCGCCGCGGGGGTCGCGCCGGCGGAGCGGGACGGCATGGCCGTGGAGCTGCTGGGGGTGCTCGGGGAGGTGTCCGCGGCCCTGCGGGCCCCGGCCGTGCGCGGGCCGGCTCCGAAACCGCCGCCCGGGTCGGCGTCCGGGGCGCCGCCGGGGTCTTGGCAGCGGGGTGGGGCAGCGCCACACTGAGCCCGTCGCACCGTGTCCAGCGCGGAGGGCGCGCGGCCGGGGCCCGGGCAGGAGTGGGCGTGAGCAGCACCGTCAGCACCGTCGGGATCGACCTGCTGGGCCCTGTCCGCGTCGTCGTCGACGGCCGACCGGTGGAGCTCGGCGGCCCCAAGCCGCGCGCCGTCGTCGCGGCGCTCGCCCTGGCCGCCGGTCGACCCGTGAGCGGTGAGGAGCTGGAGCGCGCGGTCTGGGGGGAGGACCCGCCGCCGAGCGCCGGCGGCACCCTGCGGGCCTACCTCTCCCGCCTCCGCGCGGTGCTGCCCGACGGGACGATCCTGCGCGCCGGCCCCGGTTGGTGCCTCGCGGTGCCACGGGTCCAGGTCGACGCGGTGCGCGTCGAGGAGCTGCTGAGCCTGGCCGCGCGGTCCGACGACGGCGAACGCCGGGGGCTGCTCGAGGACGCCGCGGCCCTGGTGACGGGCGAGCCGCTCACCGGGCTCGGCGACCTGCCGGTCGTGCACCAGCACCGCGACCGCCTCGCCGGCCTCGCGGCCGACGTGCAGGAGGCGCTCCTGGACCTGCGGCTGACGGCGGGGGAGCACCGCGAGGTGGTCTCACCGGCGACGGCCCTGGTGGACGACCACCCCCACCGCGAGGGTCCCGTGCGGCTCCTGGCGCTCGCCCTGGCTCGGAGCGGGCGGCACGGCGAGGCGCTCGCCGCCCTCGACGCGTTCCGGGTCCGCCTGGCAGACGACCTGGGCCTGGACCCGTCTCCGGAGCTCGCGGACCTGCGGCAGGGCCTCGTCGTGCACGACCCTTCGGTGCTGCGCACGACGCGAGGGCCCGCCACCGAGGACGGCCCTCGTCGCCCCGCCGTCCCCCTGCCGCTCACCTCGTTCGTGGGGCGCGAGCAGGACGTCGCCGCCGTCCACGCCGCCCTCGGGACGTCGCGAGCCGTGACGCTGGTCGGCCCGGGCGGGTGCGGGAAGACGCGCCTCGCGCTGGAGGCGCTGCGCCGGCTCGGCCGTGAGGACCTGGACGGGCCGTGGACGGTCGAGCTGGGCCACGTCGCCGAGCCCGGGCGGGTCGTCGACACGGTCGCCCAGGTGCTGTCCGTCTCTACGGCCGAGCGCGGCGACGCGCGGGCCGTCGCGGACGCCGTCCGCGGTCGCCGGATCCTGCTGGTGCTCGACAACTGCGAGCACGTCGTCGCCGAGGTCGCGGACCTCGTCGCCTTCCTCCTGCGGTCCTGCGCAGGGCTGCAGGTGCTCTCCACGAGCCGGGAGGCGCTCGGCATCGACGGCGAGTGCGTGCTGCCCGTCCAGCCGCTGCGCTGCGGGCGGCCGGGGCGCCCGGACGAGGCCGAGGCCCTGTTCGCCGAGCGCGCCTCGAGCACCGAGCCGAGCTTCGTCCTCGACGGGAGCACGACGGGCACGGTGAGCCGCCTGGTGCGTGCGCTGGACGGGATCCCGCTGGCCCTCGAGCTGGCGGCCGCCCGGCTGGCGGTCATGGGGCTGGACGACCTCGTCGCGGTGCTCGACGACCGGTTCGCCGTCCTGGAGGGCGGCTCGCGCTCGGCCCTGCCCCACCAGCGCACGCTCGCCACGGCGGTGGAGTGGAGCTACGACCTGCTCGACGAGGAGGAGCGCCGCCTGTTCACGGTCGCGTCCTTCTTCGACGGTCCCTTCACCCTGCCCGCGCTGCGCGGGCTCGCCGAGGCCGAGGTGAGCCGGCCGGTCCTGGGTGTGCTCGCGTCGCTCACCGCGAAGTCGATGGTGCAGGTGGACCGGTCCACCGACGCGAGGGCCAGCAGGTCCTACCGGCTGCTGGAGACCCTCCGTGTCTTCGGCCGGCAGCGGACGGAGGCGGCACTGGCACAGCGCCTGGCGGTGCGCCACGTCGAGCTCTTCGCGAGCGACGCGGCCGACGCGTACCACGGGCTGCGCGGGCCGGAGGCGAAGAGCTGGCTCGCACGCCTCGACCTGGTGCAGCCGGACATGCGCGCGGCGCTGCGGGCCGCGGTGGACCACGGTGACCGGTCCTCGGCCCTGCGGCTCGTCGGCGGGCTGTCGATGTACTGGTTCCACCGCGGGCACCTCCAGGAGGGGCTGTCCTGGGCGGAGGCGGTGCGTGCGCTGCCGGGGGAGTCCGACGAGGTGACGGAGGCGCGGGCCGCGCTCGGCTCGGCGCTGCTGGCGTACGGGCGTGGCGAGGCGTCGAACGTGGACTCACGGTTCCTGTCCGACCTCGGTCGCGCCGCCGCGAGCACGGACGACCCGAGCACGGCCGCCGTCGCCGCCGTCTACGCCGGCTACTTCCTGGCCGCGTTCGGCGACCTGGAGCAGGCGGGCGGGCACTTCCACCACGCCGGTGAGCTGCTCGCCACGGGAGCCGTGGAGCCGTGGGCCGCCACGGAGGTCCTCTTCGCGCAAGGACAGCTCCTGCGGGCGCAGGGCCGGCCGGCCGAGGCGCTCGCGGCGCTCGACGCCGCGTCGTCCGCCGGCGCAGCGTGCGGGCACGCGTGGGCGGCGGGCAGTGCCCGGTACATCGCCGCCAAGCTGCGCGTGGACCAGGCGCAGGGCGGTCATGCGCTGCTGCTCATCGCGCAGACGCTGCCCTCCACCCTCGACCTCGGGATCCACACGTCGACGCTCGCCCTGCTGCACGTGGCCGCGGCAGCGACCGCGCTGCTGGAACGGCACGTCGAGGCGGCGGCGCTGCTGGGCACGGTGGACGCCTGGGGGGAGCGGCTCGGCTACCACCCCTCGCGGATGGACCCCGTCGACGCCGCGCGGCACCGGACCCTCGTCCAGCAGGCCCTCACGGCGGAGGAGTTCGACGAGGCGTGGCGGAGCGGGCGCAGCACGACGCTCGCCGCGGCAGCACGGGGCGTCATGGCGCTCGCTGAGGGCGCGAGCGCGTCCGGGCCGGCCAGGCGCCGGGCCGTCCGCGGGTCGGCGCCTCCCGCCTGACCGGTGCCCTGACCGCGGCGGCACCAGGCCCGCTGCCAGGGGGCGTTGCAGGGGCGTTGCACCGCGTCGCGCGTCGCTCCGCGGCCCGGGTGACACGGGGATCGTCGTGCCGTACCGCAGGACCGACATCCCAGGAGAGATCACCATGACCGCACGACTCGTCCCGTCCGCCGTCCTCGCCGTCGCCCTCGCCGCCACCGGCGCCGGTGCGGCGTCCGCCCACGGCCCGTCCGAGGGTGGGGCGCACACGGCCGACTTCCCCGGCCGGGTCGCCGCCCAGGCCCGCGCGGCGACCGCCGCCTTCCACGACCCGCAGGCCGCCATCGCGGCCGGCTACCTGCCCAGCTCGCACTGCCTGCCGGGCATGGGCCAGCACTGGGTGAACCCGGCGAACCTCATGGACGGCGTCAACGACATCGCCAAGCCGGACGTCCTGCTGTACGAGCCCACGCCGGACGGCCCCCGCCTCGTGGGCGTCGAGTGGCTGCAGGTGGACGCCGACCAGGACACGACGACCGACGACGACCGCCCCTCCCTCGGCGGCGTCCCGTTCGACGGTCCGATGCTCGGGCACGAGCCCGGCATGCCCGTCCACTACGACCTGCACCTGTACGTCTGGGAGCACAACCCGCTGGGTCTGGCGGCGGTGCTCAACCCCAACGTCACCTGCTGACGCGCGAGGCGCCCCCGGGGCGTCCGGCCGGTGCTCCGCACCGCCGGGCGCCCCGACGCGTCGGTGGGGGCCGACGCGGCTGGGCGAGCCGGCCCGGCGTCCTGCGACGCTGGGCGCCCTCAGCCGCGGACCGAGGTCGGCTCCCCGGGCCCCATGTCGAGGCGGAACGGCGGGTACTGGTCCGTCATGAGCGAGACGTAGACGCCCACCCGGTACAGCCAGCGGTTCAGCCCGACCAGGAGGTCGTGCAGCCCGCCGGGGTACCGCCCGCTGAAGAGCAGCACGACGCCCACGACGAGCACGAGGACGCCGATGAGTCCGGTCTGGTTCTGGTGCTGGACGACGCCCTCGGCGTCCTCCCACCGCACCTGCGGGCCGGTGAGCAGGGCGACCACGACGTAGTGGGGGATCGCCAGCAGCCACCACTTGACCAGGGCCAGCCCACGCGAGAGCTGCTCGGGGTAGGCGACGTCGAGACGTGCGGGGTACTCGGGCACGTCCTGGAGCGTGAAGGGCGGGTACACGTCGGTGCCGAGCGCGCCGTACCCGTAGTACGCCACCCGCCACGTCCACCGCAGGACGCCCACCTGGTACTCGAAGATGCCCCGCGGGTACCGCCCCGTCACCACGACGGTGACGAGGACGACGGGCCACAGCAGGACGTAGCCCAGCCACAGGAACGCCAGCACGACGGCGTGCGGGATGAGCAGGAACCACTTGACGAGCCACATCCACCGCGACACCGCCGGCGGGGGGAACCCCTCGAGCCGGAGGGGGTGGGCCGGCCCGGCCGGTGGTGGCGGAGGTGGGGCCGATGGGGGTCTGGGCTGTGGCGCTGGTCATGAGGTCCTCCGCACCTCGGCCGGCGGTCCTGCGGCGCAGGGCGCTCGTCGTCGGGTCCACCGACCAGGCTGGCACCGCGCCGCGGTGGACGGACGAGACCAACGGCCCAACCGCCCGCCGCCCCCCGCCCCGAGCGACAACGGGGAAGGTCGGTGGCGCATGCCGCAACCGACCTTCCCCGTTGACTCGCGTGGGGAGGGCGAGGGCGGGGACGCCGGCGCGCGCCCTGGCTGCGTGCCGGGTCAGGAGTCTGCGGCGTGCCCGTCCGTTGCGGGCGGCGCGTCGTGGCGGCGGTAGACGTCGCTCATCCGGCCGGTGGGGTCCAGGCGCTGGAGCACCGCGTCCGTGATCGCCGTCAGCTGCTGGATCTGCTCGGGTGTCAGCGCGTCCACGACGTGCTCGCGCACCGTGGCCACGTGGCCCGGTGCCGACGCCTGCACCGTGCGCCACCCCTCCGCGGTGAGGCGCGCGTTGGTGGCGCGCGCGTCCTCCGGGCAGGGGAACCGCTCCACCAGCCCGCGCTCCTCGAGCCGGCGCACCACGTGGGACAGGCGCGGCAGGGTCGCGTTGGTCTGCGCGGCCAGCGCGGTCATGCGCAGCGTGTGCTCGGGGGCCTCGGACAGCATGGCGAGCACGTAGTACTCGAAGTTCGTCAGCTGTGCGTCGCGGCGCAGCTGCTGGTCCAGCCGGCCCGGGAGCAGCTCGAGCACCGCCGCCAGCCGCACCCATGCCGCGAGCTCCTCGCGCGTCAGCCACCTCGTCTCCATGGCCCCAGTGTGCCCCAAGGTTGTCGGAACAACCAACACGGTGGTACGGTTCAGTTGTAGCAACAACCAATTCGGCGCAGCAGCGCCCGACAGAAGGAGAACCGCCATGACGAACGTGAGCATCCTCGGGACCGGCAACATGGGCTCGGCCATCGCGGGCATCGCCGAGAAGGGCGGGCACACCGTCCAGCTCCTCGGCAGCGCCGACGCCGCCACCCCCGTCACCGGCGACGTCGTCGTCCTCGCGGTCCCCTACCCCGCCGTGGAGCACGTCCTGGCGCAGCGCGCGGCCCAGCTCGCCGGCAAGGTCGTCGTCGACATCACCAACCCGCTCAACTTCGAGACCTTCGACTCCCTCACCGTCCCCGCCGACTCGTCCGCCGCGGCGGAGATCGCCGCCGCCCTGCCGACCGCCCGCGTGGTCAAGGGCTTCAACACGAACTTCGCCGCCACCCTGGCCAGCGGTGTCGCGGGCGACACGCCCACCACCGTCTCGCTCGCGGGCGACGACGCCGAGGCCAAGTCCCTCGTCGCCGAGATCGTGACCTCCGGTGGCCTGCGTGCGGTCGACGCCGGATCCCTCCGCCGTGCGCGTGAGCTGGAGGCCCTCGGCTTCCTGCAGATCACGCTCGCCGCGGCCGAGAAGACGTCGTGGACCGGCGGGTTCGCCCTGCAGTCCTGAGCCTCCCGGCTCGACGCACGACACGCCCCGCCCTCACCCCGGAGGATCCTGTGACCGCCTTCCCCCAGCCCACGGTCGCGTGGGCCCACGCCGACGAGCCGGACCGGCCGCTGGTCGTGCTGCTCCACGGTCGGGGTGCCGACGAGGCGGGGATCGTCGGGCTGGCGGGACACCTGCCGCCGACGGCGTCCTACGCGGCGGTCCGGGCACCGATCGGTGAGGGCGGGGCCTACGCGTGGTTCGCCAACCGGGGGATCGGCCGGCCCGTCCCGGAGTCGCTGGCCGCGACCATGGCGTGGTTCCGCGGATGGCTCGACGAGGTGGCGCCGGCCGGCCGGCCGGTGCTCCTCGTCGGGTTCAGCGGCGGCGCCGCCTTCGCCGGAGGGCTGCTGCTCGACGAGCCGTCACGGTTCGCCGGGGCCGCCGTCCTGCACGGCACGCTCCCCTTCGACGCGGGAGTGCCCGCGACGCCGGGCCGGCTGGAGGGCGTCCCCGTCTTCCTGGCCCGCGGCGACGCCGATCGTGTCATTCCCGCGGAGCTGCTGGACCGCACGTGGGCGTACGTCACCGGGGACTCCGGGGCGGCCGCGCGCACCCACCGGGACCCCGGCGGCCACGGCCTCACCGCGCCCGCCGTCAACGCGCTCGCCGCCTGGGTCGAGGAGCGCCTGGCCCGGCAGGTCCTCCGGGAGGAACGGACGGCGCACCAGCGCAGGTGAGCCTCCAGGCGGTCCGCCGCGGCGCGGGTGCCGCCCAGGGAGCGCAGCTCGGCGGCGAGCCGCGCTGCAGCACCCCGGTACGACCGGGTCCGAGGCGGCCGCCCGGTGGGCCCGCGCGACCGCGTCCGGCCGCGGCGTACCGGTGCGCAGGTCGACACCGGCACCGTGCCAGCCGATGCGCGCCGCGTCGCGGCTCCTGAGCCGTACCCCGTGGCTAGCCTGCGACCATGCCCGCCAGCCGCAGCCGCCAGGTCCGCTACGCCCGGCGGCGCCGTCGGCGGATGGCGGCCGTCGAGCACGACCTGCACCCGGAGCAGTGGGCTGCGCTGGTCGTGGCGTGGGGCGGCTGCGCGTACTGCGGCGCGACAGGCGTGCCGCTCCAGCGCGATTGCGTGCTGCCGATCTCCCGCGGCGGGCGGTACACCCTGGAGAACATCGCGCCCGCCTGCGCGTCGTGCAATGCCAGCAAGTGCAACGACGAGGTCACCGGGTGGCTACGGCGAAAGCGCCTTGACGAGCGCGCGTTCCTCGAACGGCACGGACGGATCCAGGCGGAGCTGCGGACGCGGTCGTCCGGCTGAGACCCGGCGTGGGCGGTGCCAGCGAGCCGTCGACGCCGACCCGCCGGGGCCATCGGCACCGAGGCGGGCCCAGCGTCCCCTTCGACGACGGCACGGGGAGCAAGGACCGTCCTGTGCTCGTGCTGTCCGTCGGCGCTCGGAGGTGCACCGTGGCGCGCTGCACGTCGACGGACCGCGGGGCGCGGCGCGACCACGTCCGGATGCCCGACGGCATGCCGGGCCTGTCCCGGGCGACCTGGGTCAGCCTGCGTCCGCTGCGGCTCCGCCGGTCCGCCCTGCGGCGGCGTGCCGGACGGCCCGGCCACGGCCTCGTGACCTGGTACGAGGAGGTGTCGGCCGGCGCTGCCGGCGGTCCGGGCCGATGACTTCGAGCCGCGACCCCGGTCTGTCCCACCATGGAAGGCGGGCGACGTCGTCGCGTGGCTGGCCGAGGACTACGGCCTCGGCCGTGGTCACGCGATGGCGATATGGCACGTCATCACCAAGGGCCCGGGGATCGGCACCAAGCACGTCGGCACGGACGGGGCCCATCGCGACGCCACCGACACCCTGTGGCTCGACGGCAAGGCGTCGCGGCCCGCGACCTGACCGTCCGCGGCTGCGGAGCGGGGCCGGCACAGGACGCGCACCCCCGTCCCCGCGCGTACCGTCCGGGACATGAGCTCCGACGAGCAGCGCAGCGGCCACATCGTCGACGTCCTCTCCGACGCCTTCCGTGACCTCATCGACGCGGACCCGCGGGCGTTCCGGCGCAAGTTCCGCGCCATGGCCGCCGACCCGTTCGCCTTCTTCCGGGGGACCGCGTGCCTGTTCTACGCCGACGTCGCCGGCGAGGAGGACCGCTGGGCCGATGAGCGCACCGGCCGCGTCTGGATCCAGGGTGACCTGCATGCGGAGAACTTCGGCACCTCCATGGACGGTCACGGGGTCCTGATCTTCGACGTGAACGACTACGACGAGGCGTACCTCGGCCCCTTCACGTGGGACCTGCGGCGCATGGCGGCGAGCCTGGCGGTCCTGGGCTGGACCAAGGCGCTGCCGGACGCCGTGATCCGCCGGCTGATCGAGGTCTACCTGCGGGCCTACCTGGACCAGGTCCACCACTTCGTCGACAGCGACCGGGACCACGAGTGGTCCCTGCGGCTCGGCACCGCCCGGGGGGCCGTCCACGAGGCGCTGCTCGACGCGCAGCTGCGGACACGGGTGGGGCTGCTCGACTCGATCACCGTCGTCGAGGACTACCGCCGCCGGTTCCGCGAGTCGCCGCACCTGCGCGTCCTCGAGGACGAGGAGAAGGACGCCGTCGTGCGCGCGTACGAGGCGTACGTCGAGACGCTGCCCGGCTCCAAGCGCCTGGGCAGCATCACCTACGAGCTCAAGGACGTCGTCGGCGCCTCCGGCTTCGGGATCGGCAGCGCCGGGCTGCAGGCCTACAACCTCCTCGTCGAGGGTCACACGCAGGCGCTCGAGAACGACGTCGTCCTGAGCATGAAGCAGGGCGCCGTCCCCGCTGCCGGGCGGGTGGCCCCGGACGAGGAGGCGGAGCGGTACTTCGAGCACCAGGGCCACCGCACGGCCGTGTCCCAGCGGACGCTCCAGGCGCACCCCGACCCGTGGCTCGGCTGGACGCGCATGGCGGGCGGCCCGCTCGACGGCGCCGGGTTCGTGGTGAAGGAGCTCTCCCCGTACGAGGCGGATCTCGACTGGGAGGCCCTGTCCGAGCCCGACGAGCTCGCGGAGGTGCTGGAGCAGCTGGGTCGCGCGACAGCCAAGGTGCACTGCGTCTCCGACGTCGACAGCCCCGACGTGCCGCTCGTCGACTTCCAGACCGAGGACGCCATCGCCGAGGTCGTGTCCGGCGCCGAGGACGAGCTCGTCGAGGACGTCGTCGAGTTCGGCCTCGCCTACGGCGAGCGGGCCCGCGCGGACCACGCGCTCTTCGTCGACGCGTTCCGCAACGGCCGGTTCGAGCACGTGGACCCGCAGGCGGGCTGACGCCGGTCGCGCGTCGCAGCCCGTCCTCGCCCACCTCGCACGTCGGGGCGCCAGCCCGCATGCTGGACGGAAGGGGGCTGCACGCCGGCCCCGGCACCCGACGAGAGGAGTGGACCGTGACGACCCAGGTCGAGAAGTCCGTGATCGTGAACGTGCCCGTGTCCGTGGCGTACAACCAGTGGACGCAGTTCGAGGAGTTCCCCCACTTCATGAGCGGGGTCCAGAGCGTCGAGCAGCTCAGCGACACCCGCCTGCGGTGGGTCGCCGAGATCGGCGGCGTCAAGCGCGAGTGGGAGGCGGACATCCTCGAGCAGGTCCCCGACCAGAAGGTCGCCTGGGCTGCCAGCGAGGGCGCGACGAACGCGGGTGCGGTCCGGTTCGAGGACATCGGTGGCGGGCAGACACGGGTCCACCTGTCGCTCGAGTTCGAGCCCGAGGGCCTGGTCGAGAAGGCCGGTGACGCGCTCGGCGTCGTGGAGCGCACCGCGCAGAACGACCTCGACCGCTTCAAGGCGTTCATCGAGGACGAGGGCTACGCGAGCGGCGCGTGGCGGGGCACCGTCGTGACGCCCGGCCAGGTGGGCGGGACGCCCGACGTCGACGACGCCGCGGCCTCCCGGGGCGACTCGGGCAAGGCGGGCATCTCGAAGAAGGCCGCCGCCGCCGGTCTGGGTCTTGCCGCCGCCGGGATCGCCGCCGTCGCCTCGGCGACCGGCTCGTCCGACAAGGGCAGCGGCACGACCACCGGGACGACGGCCGGACCGGACGACGACCTGCCCTACGACCCCGCGACGCCGATCGGGGTCGCGGCCGGTGACCTGCACCCCGGTGACCCGAGCACCCCGGTGGCGCCCGAGGACCGCCCGGGTGTCGTGGACCCGGACGAGGGTCAGGACTCCACCGAGTCGCGCCTCTGAGGCGACCTCCGGGCAGCGGTGAGCGACGAGGGCCGGGGCGACGCCCCGGCCCTCGTGGCGTCCGGCCTCGGTCGTCGGTGCGCCGTCAGTCGACCGTGGCGAGCTGAACGACGCCCATGTTCAGCCGGTCGAGACGGCTGAGGTAGGCGACGAACTCCTCGGTCGCCGAGAGGGGCGGAGGCGAGTCCAGGCCCACCGTGAGCACGGCCCAGCCGCGATCCTCCGCGGCGTCGCACCAGTCCCGCTCGCACCCGGTCGTCGCGACGGGGATGCCCCAGAGGGTCAGGTGTGCGACGTCGCCGTCGACGACGATGCCCGCCCGCACGACGTCGACCGGCTCGAGTCGTGGCGCGGTGGCAGGCGGGAGCCGGAGCGCAGCGGCGAGCTGGTGGGCCTGCCCCCGGTGCTCGGGATGATCGGGATGGACCGCCAAGCAGGCGACCGGCGCGCCGTCGCTCGGGAGGGTGCCCACCCACGTCACGGACGCGAGCCCTTCCGCACCACGCAAGCCCGCTCGGGAGGCCATCTCCTGAGGATAGGTCCGCGGAGCCCGATATGCCCGGGTTCCCCCCGTCCAGCGGATGCGTCCGATCTGGCGAGACGGCACGCTGCGGAGACACCCGACTCGAGGAGCACCGTGCCCGCGCCGCGCTACCACGCCCCCCGCCTGAGCCTCTGGCATCGGCTGTGGCGGCCGTTCTGGGTCCTTCCGGTCACCCTCACGGTGGCGTCCGGCGTGCTCGGGGTCGCGCTGCCGGCGCTCGACCGGACGCTGAGCGAGTCGGTGCCCTGGCTGTTCCAGGGCGGGCCCGACGGGGCGCGCTCGCTGCTGAGCACGATCGCCACCGCCATGATCTCGGTGACGGGCCTCGTCTTCTCGATCACCATGGTCGTCCTGCAGCTCGCGAGCAGTCAGTTCACGCCCCGCGTCCTCGGGTCGTTCCTCGAGAGCCGTGTCACCCAGTCGACCCTCGGCGTCTTCGCGGGGACCTTCGTCTACGCCCTGACCGTGCTGCGGTCCGTCCGGGGGGAGAGCGACGAGCTCGCCGCGTTCGTCCCGCAGACGTCGATCACCGTGGCGTTCCTCTTCGTCCTCGCCAGCGTCGGGTGGTTCCTCGCCTTCATCCAGCACATCACGGCCTCCATCCGTGTCTCCGAGGTGGTGCTCGGAACGGCCGACGAGACCCGGCACGTCGTGGACCGGCTCTACCCTGCGGAGCCCCCGGGGGCAGCCGCCGACGACGGGCCGTCGCGCGCTGCGTCCCGCACCGTCACCTGCGGGGACCGCTCCGGCCACGTGCGCGAGATGGACCTGGCCGGGCTCGTGCGACTGGCCGCGGACCACGACGTCCTCGTCGAGGTGACCGTCCAGCTCGGCGAGTTCCTGCCCGAGGGCGGCCGCATCGCCGTCGTGCGCGCGGCCACGGGCGAGGCCCTCACGGACGACCTCCTGGAAGACGTCGGACGCACCGTGAGCATCGCGAAGGAGCGGGGCGTCGACCAGGACCCCGCGTTCGGGCTCCGCAAGCTGGTCGACATCGCCGAGCGGGCGCTGTCGCCGGCGGTCAACGACCCGACGACGGCGAGCCAGGTGGTCGACGGTGAGCACCGCGCGCTGCGACTCGCCGTGCAGCGCCACGACCCGCCGGCGCGCCTCACGGACGACCAGGGCCACCTGCGCGTCGTCCACCGGCCGCAGACGGTGGCCGTCCTGCTGAGCCTCGCCGTGCGCGAGATCGCCCACTGGGGCCGGGACTCGCTCCAGATCCCCGTCCGGCTGAGGTCGATGCTCGACGACCTCGAGGGCGTGGCGCTGCCGCAGCACCGGGCGGCGATCGCCGACGTGCGTCGAGAGATCCCGCCGGACCCGCCGGGGCAGACGGCATCCACCGACTGACCGGCGTGCGTGACGCACGCCACATTGCGCCGGATGACCCCGTGACAAAGGTCTCAGGCGGACAGCACACCGGGTCCCTAGCGTGAAGTCAGGAAACGCGACGCAGGAAGCGCGATTCCGGGGACGAGGACGTGCGGTGCAGCGGAGCTCCGTACGCGACGCACAGGAGGCGATGATGTCCACCACGACCGCCCGCCCCGCGGGCACCATGAGCACCACGGTCTTCCAGGAGGAGATCGTCACCCGGCCCGGCGCGCGCTACGCGCTCGCCTTCGGCCGCATCGTCATCGGCTGGATCTTCCTCTGGGCCTTCGTCGACAAGCTCTTCGGCCTGGGCTACGCGACGCCGGCCGAGCGGGCCTGGCTCAACGGGGGCACCCCGGCCCAGGGCTACATCGGCGGTGCCGAAGGTCCCTTCGCCGGCTTCTTCCAGTCGGTGTTCCAGAACTCGTTCGGCGACATCCTCTTCATGGTCGGCCTGCTCGGCATCGGCCTTGCCATGATCCTCGGCATCGGGCTCAAGGTCGCTGCCGTCTCCGGCACGCTCCTGATGATCTTCATGTGGATGACGCAGATCCCCTGGGTGATCGGCGGCAACAACCCGGTCACGACCTCGCACTGGGTCGAGGCGGCTCTGCTGATCATCGCCGCCACGACGCTCGCCGGTGACACGGCAGGCCTCGGCAAGAGGTGGGGCGGCATCGTCGGCAACAGCTGGCTGCGCTGACCCCGCACGCACCACCCCGCACCACGACGGCGGGGCTCGGGACGGTCCCGGGCCCCGCCGTCGTCCGTGCTGTTCGCGGCCCACGGCGTCCACGCGACGCCGATCGAGGGATCGCCGATGCGGCGGGTTTCACGTGCGGGGGCGTTCTCCTCCAGCTTCGAGAGCAAGACGGAGCTGTCTTCGCACTGGCCGAGCGGGAGTGGCGGCTCCGGCTGGACCACCCCCGTGCGACGTTCGACCGCCTGCTGTCGGCCGACGCCATCGACGGCGACCGCCTGGAACCCGATGTCGTGTGGCTGATGCCGGAGATCTTCGAGAACCCGCCCGACGACCGGCTCTGGCACCTCGTCCACGCGGAGTTCGCGCTGCTCGCGATGCGCGACCCCGAGGTCGCGCCGCGCTTCCTCGCGAGCACCGAGACGGCCCAGCGTGAGCTCGCGGCGCTCCTGGACACCACCGTCCGCTCCCTCGGCCTGCGCTTCGTCCTGGACCCGGCGGACCTCACGCGCCTCACGGAGCCCCTGGAGGGCTGAGTGCCGCCGTCTGCCACGGTCGGGCGAGGAGGCGCCGACCCCGCGCCGCAGCCGAGGATGGGTCGGTGACCGACCCCGACTGGAACCCTCGTGGCCCGCGCGTCCGCCGGGACGCCCGCTCCGCCTACGACGAGCTGCGGGCGCGGTGCCCCGTCGCGCACGGCGCGGACGGCTCCTGGACGTTCCTGTCCCACGCCGACGTCGCGCGCGCAGCGCTCGACCACGAGACGTTCAGCAACGCCGTGTCACGCCACCTCCAGGTGCCGAACGGCCTCGACGGGCCGACGCACACCGCGTACCGGGCCGTCGTCGAGCGCTACTTCACGCCGCAGCGCATGGCGGCCCTCGAGCCGCGGCTCCACGAGGTCGCCGTCGCGCTCGTCGAGGAGGTGGACGTGCCCGGACGTGTCGACGTCGTCCGGCTCGGCTCCCTCTTCGCCGTCCGCGCGCAGAGCGCCTGGCTGGGGTGGCCGGCCGCGCTCGAGCCGGTCCTGCTCGCGTGGATGGCCGATCACCGCGCGGCGGCCCGGTCGGGCGACCGCGCGCGCACGGGGGAGGTGGCCGGGAGGTTCACCGCGATCATCCGCGGCCTCACCGACGCCCGACGTGCCGCCGGCGACGACGCCCCCGACGACGTGACGACCGAGCTCGTCCGCGACCGCGTCGACGGCCGTCCGCTGACCGACGACGAGATCGTCTCGGTCCTGCGGAACTGGACGGGGGGCGACCTCGGGTCGATGGCCCTCGCGGCGGGCGTCGTGGTGACCTACCTCGCCGACCACCCGGACCTGCAGGGCCGGGTGCGTGAGGGCGTGTCGGACCGTGAGCTCGACGCGGTGCTCGACGAGGTCCTGCGCATCGACGACCCGTTCGTCAGCAACCGGCGCGTCACGACCCGGCCCGTCACGGTCGGTGGGCGCGAGATCGGGCCCGGTGCCCGGGTGGTCCTGCACTGGACCGCCGCGAACCGTGACCCGCGCGCGTTCGGCGACCCCGACGCGTTCGCCCCGGAGGCCAACGCGCCGTACAACCTCGTGTGGGGCATCGGGAAGCACGTCTGCCCCGGCCGGCCGCTCGCGACGCTCGAGCTGCGCGTGCTCGTCAGGGCCCTCCTCGTGGCGACCAGGGCCATCGAGCCCGACCCCGATCGACCCCGCTTGCGTGAGCTGCCGCCCGTCGGCGGGTTCTCCGCGGCTCCGGTCGTCCTCCGGTGACGCGCCCGGTCGGGCGACCCACCGCGCCGGGGTGAGGTCGACCGTCAACCCTGGGTGGGTGCCGGCGACGCGCCGTCGTCCTCCGTCCGGCCGGCGGCGAGCGTCTCGGGGTGCTCGTCCCTCGCCTCCTGGGCGTGCAGGTACCGCCACGCGAGCAGCGCGCACACCCCACCGTTGAGGGCGCCGACCACCACGTCCGACAGGTGGTGCATGCCGCGGTACAGCCGTGCGTACGCCACGAGGACCGGGACGAGGAGGAACAGCGCCATGAGTGCCGTGCGCAGCGCGGCCGACCGGATGCGCGAGGCGAGGAGCGCCAGCGTCAGGTAGAAGGCGGTCGAGGCACCCACGTGCCCGCTGGGGAACCCCGACGTCGGCGGTGCCTCGTCGAGGAGCTCGACGTCGGGCCGCTCGCGTCCGACGACCGCGGCCGCGGTGACGAAGACCGTGGCCTGCACCGAGATGGCGATCGCCGGCACGAAGGCGCGACGCCACTGGCGCGTGCGCCACCACAGGGCAGCGACCACCACGACGCACCCTCCGACGATGAAGGCCGTGGCGCCGATGTTCGACCACACCGACGTGACGCCGTCCATCACCGGGGTCCGCTGGTCCACCAGCGCCTCGTTCAGCGCCACCTCCGCGGGGAGCGAGTCGAGCGGGCCGACGACGAGCAGGCCAACGGCCACGACGCCGAGCCACAGCACCAGCACCGGGACGGCGGCGCGCCGCACCATGTCCCGCCGGGTCCGCGCGCTCAGCGGACGGGTCCGCCCCTCCTCGGGGGTCGTCGGGTAGGACACCGTGCCTCCTCAGCCGGGAGCACGGGGGGCGGTGGTCGCCTCCGCCCCGGTCGCCGGGTCGGCGGGCACCTCCCGGGGCAGCGCACGGTCTCCCCAGCCGCGGTACCCGAGGTAGGAGGCCCCGGCCATCGCACCGCCGAGCGCGATCCCGGCCACCACGTCCGAGGGGTAGTGCGCGCCCAGCAGGACGCGGTCGGCGGCGGTCGCCACGACGGCGACGGTGGCCAGGCCGACGGCGGCCGCCCGCCCTCGGCGCCCCAGCAGGGGCCACAGGAGCAGGACGACGACGACGCCCGTCGCCGCGGTGTTCATCGCGTGGCCGGACGGGAAGCTGTACCCGGGGGCGCGCGTGAGCGCGTCCTCGAGAGCGGGGCGTGAGCGCGCGACCAGCACCTTGAGGGCGTTGCCGAGCCCCCACGTGAGGAGCACCGTGGCGAGCGCCCACAGCACCCGACCGCGCAGCCCCCGGCGCGTCCACACCCAGACGCACAGGGCCGCCGCCGCGAGGTTGACCCATCGGGCCTGGAAGGCGTCCTGCCACAGGAGCAGGCCGCGGTGGAGCTCGGGGTCCGCGCCCGTGAGGCGGGTGGCCGCTCTGACGACGGCGACGTCCGCCCGGTGCACGCCCGACGCCTCGGAGCGCACGACGACGGCGAGCACGGCGACCGGCAGCGCGGCGGCGGCCGCGAGCGCAGCGGCCCCCGCGAGGCGCCCTCGGCGCAGCCACCGGCCCATGAGCGGAGCGTAGGACTGCCGGCACCCGGCCGCCCCGTGGGGGTCGGGGCCGGGCGCCGCTGCTCGCCGTCGTGGCGGACGGGTGCGGTCCGGCTCCTGCCCTGGTGGTAGGCAGGACCCGTGGACGTCGACCTCGACACGGGCTGGCTGCTCAGCGAGCTCATCCCCGGGTCCCTGCGCGCCCTGGACCTGGTCGGCGTCTTCCTCAACGGCGTCCTCGGCGGCACCATCGCACGGCAGCGGCGGTTCGACCTCGTCGGCTTCGCCATCCTCGCGATCGTCTCGGCGCTCGGCGGCGGCATCCTGCGCGACACGTTGCTCCAGCAGGGCCCGCCGGTGGCGCTGACCGACCCCTGGTACCTCACGACGGCCCTCGTCGGTGCGCTCGTCGCGTTCGTCGTGCGGCTGGAGGGCCGCTGGTGGAACCGGTCCTTCCTGGTGGGCGACTCCCTCGTGCTCGGCTGCTGGGCCGCGGTGGGCGCCGGCCGCGCCCTCGAGGCCGAGCTGGGCGTGCTCCCGGCGGTGCTCCTCGGCGTCACGACGGCCGTCGGGGGCGGGATGATCCGCGACGTCGTCGTCGGGCAGGTCCCGGCCGTCTTCGGCGGGAACACGCTCTACGCGACCTCGGCCGTGTTCGCGTGCCTCGTCCTCATCCCGCTGCACGAGGCAGGGCTCGAGACGGCCGGCGTCTACGCGGCGATCCTGGTCGGCTCGGGTCTCAGCCTCGTCGCCCGGTGGCGCCGGTGGATGCTGCCCGACGCGGACACGCTGCGGCTGCGCCCTCCGTCGCGGCTGCTGCCGCGGCACCGGCGCAAGGGCGACCCGCAGTAGCGCGGGCCGGCCTCGTCAGCCGGCGACCGCGACCGTGCGGGCGACGGAGAGAGCGGCGTCCAGGCCCTCGGGCGTGGGGGGCGTCTGCAGGACGATGCGCGTGACCTGGTCCCCGACGCCGACGAGGACGTGCGCGGTCGTGACCGGCGCCTGCCAGACACGGCGGCCCTCGCGGTCCCTGCTGCTGTGCCCCTCGGTGTCCGTGACGACGTGGACGACGGCCGCGTCGGCGCCCGGGACGTCCAGGGTGTAGACGGTGGAGGTCACGCCGTCCAGGGCGGGTGAGAGCGACTCGCTGAGTCGCTGGGCCCAGGCCGCGTCGGTGACCGGCGGGTAGACCTGTGCGCCGGAGGTCGCGGACCGGGTGCCCCGGATGACGGGGCCCGCGAAGAGCTGGACGCCGTCGAAGGCGCCGGCGGACCGGTACTGGGCGGGGACCGTCAGCGAGACCGTCCCCGACGTCACGACGGTTCCGGCGGCAGGGGCGATGTCAGGGAGGGGCTCCGCGGGGAGCGCGGCGACGACGTCGGCCACCTGCTGCGGGGCGTCCGGAGCGATCTCCTCGGTGGGGGTCTCGGCCTCGGCCTCGCCCGCGACCGTCCCGGCGCCGCCCTCCGCGTCCTCGCCCGTCGGGGCGGTGACCTCCGGGCTGCTCGTCGGTGCGGCGGTCGGCTCCCGGTCCTGCCCCACGGCGCAGCCGGCCAGCAGGCCGACCGTCATCGTGACCACGACCAGGCGCGTGGCGGTGCTCATGACGCTCTCCTTGCGGTGCCCGGTGGAGGCACTGTGCGCGCCCCCACCGGGACTATCGGCACCCGTACGGGGCCTCACAAGGTGTAGGGCGACTCGGATGCTGTGGCGCTGGGCACTTCGGGTGACGGGCGGGCTTAGTTCAGCGTCTATACAAACCACCGTCGGCCGCCTACCGTGTCGACCGTCCGCCCAGCCCCGAGCCGGCACAGGAGCACGACGTGATCACCCCGCGACCCGCCGCACCCCCCTCGTCCTCCACCTCGTCCGTCGTCTCGGTCGCCGACCCCGGCGCGGACCTCCGGCACCGCGTCACCGGGACGACGATCACCGTCACCGGCGCGGACGGCGCGCCGCTGCGGGAGGCGGAGGTGACCGTCGAGCAGCTCCGCCCAGCGCTCGCCATCGGCAACATCGGCTTCGACCTCATCCCGCTCGCCAACGGTGAGACGGAGCTCGACCCGGCGGAGGTCGAGACCTTCGGCGGCGCGTCCGTGGAGCAGCTCGAGCACCTCGGTGCCCTCTTCGTCCAGGTCTTCGACACCGCGACGCTGCCCTTCTACTGGGGCCGGTTCGAGCCGGTGCGCGGCGCGCCGGACACCGACCGCCTGCGCCGGACCGCGCAGTGGTTCGCGGACCGCGGTGTGCGGCTCAAGGGCCACCCGCTCGTGTGGCACACCGTCACGGCGCCGTGGCTGCGCGACCTGCCCGTGGACGAGGTGGAGCGCGTGCAGCGCGAGCGGATCCGGCGCGACGTCGGCGACTTCGCCGGGCTGATCGACACCTGGGACGCCATCAACGAGGTCGTGATCATGCCGGTCTTCGACAAGGAGGAGAACGGCATCACGCGCCTGTGCCGCGAGCGCGGCCGCAGCGCGACGGTCCGGATGGCGTTCGAGGAGGCCCGTGCGGCCAACCCCGACGCGACCCTCCTGCTCAACGACTTCGACATGTCCACCGCGTACGAGTGCCTCCTCGAGGGCGTGCTCGCCGCCGGCATCCAGGTCGACGTCCTCGGGCTGCAGAGCCACATGCACCAGGGCTACTGGGGCGAGGAGAAGACGCACGCGATCCTGGAGCGGTTCTCCCGCTACGGGCTGCCGATCCACATGACGGAGTCCACGCTGCTGTCGGGTGACCTCATGCCGCCGCACATCGAGGACCTCAACGACTGGCAGGTCGACCACTGGCCCTCCACGCCGGAGGGGGAGGAGCGGCAGGCCGACGAGGCCGTGCGCCACTACCGGACCCTGGCGTCGCACCCGGCCGTCCAGGCGATCACCTACTGGGGCATCACCGACGACGGCGCGTGGCTCGGCGCACCGGCCGGCCTGGTCCGCTCGGACGGCACGCCCAAGCCCGCGTTCGAGGCGCTGCGGGACCTCGTCCGCCGCGACTGGTGGCTGCCGCAGACGACGACGCGCACCGACGCCGACGGTCGGCTCACCGTGCGGGCGTGGGCGGGGGACTACCGGGTCAGCGCCGTGGGCTCTGCCGCTGAGGCCACCCTCGGTGCGACCGACGGCGTGACGGTGCGGCTCGCCGGCGACTGACCGCCGACGGCGGCGATGGCGTCCCGGAGCATCCGGGCGAGCAGGGCGTCGGCGTCGTCACGGCCGAGCCGGACGACGACGACGACGGCGTGCTCGGTGAGCGCGGCCGCGGGGTCGTGGACGGCGTGCAGGCTCACGAGCCCGGCGGTGAAGTCGAGCGCCCACGCGGTGGCCTCCGGCGTCGTCCGCAGCGCAGCGAGCGTCGTCGCCCTCACCTCGGCCGTCGCCGTCGGCTCGGTACCCGACGGGGGCCGCGGGATCGTGGTCGAGCGCAGCGCCGTGGTCGAGCGCAGGGCGCGGAGGCGCTCGCACGTCAGCACGCCCGCCGCGAGCGCGCGCTGGTCGTCCTCGCCGGCGACCGGCAGGGCGACGAGCGCGGCGGCGATCGCCACGTCGTAGGTCCAGCGGGGGTCCTCGCTAAAAAGGCCGACGACCGACGGCACGAGCGGGGCCAGCGCGCCGCGGCCGGCGTCCGTCGTCGCGTCGTTGACCATGCGGGCCAGGTGCGCGAGCAGCGGGTGGGTGCAGGACGGGTGGTCGCTGAACCGCTCGCCCGCGAGCAGGCTGGCCCACTCCATGAAGCACGCGCCGGAGCGCGGGGTGCGGTGCCGGCCCGCCGAGAGGACAGGCAGGGCGTCGGGGACCGGCTGCGGGGCCTGGGGCCGCGTCGTCGAGAACCAGGGCATGGGGCTCACCTCATCGGGTGGTGGACCGGTCGTCGTCCGGTTCGTCCCAGTCTCCGTCCGTGCGCAGGATCGGGCAACGCGGGGGGCCGGTCGGGCCCTTCGGGGCTCAGCGGGCTGTCAGCGTGCGCGCCGACGCCGTGGCCAGGCCTGTGCGGGTGCCGACGCCGGCGCGGTGCCCGCGCGCCCTCTCGCGCTTCACCGGGCGGCGCGCGTGCGCCGGTCGTTCTCCTTCTGGATCGCGTCGACGAGCTCGTCCTTGCTCATCGAGGACCGGCCGCGGACGTCGAGCCGCCTGGCGAGGTCGTACAGGTGCTTCTTGGAGGCGTTGGCGTCGACCCCGCCCGCGGTCTCGGCGCGCGTGCCGCGCCCGCCCTCGGCCTTGCGGTCCGACGGGCCCTTCTCGTCCTTCGCCTCCCAGTGGTCGCCGACCTTCTCGTAGGAGTGCTTGAGCGCGGCGTACGCCACACGGTTGGCGCGCTCGGCGTCGTGGTACTGCTCCTCGGCGGCGTCGTGGGCCTTGGCGAACGTGCGCTGGGCCTTCTCGTCCGAGCGGCGCAACGTGCTCGGCAGCTCGCTCTGGCGGGCCTTCCCGGCCTTCGTCGTCTTGGGCATGGTGACCTCCTGCCGGTCCGTCCCGACGGGTCACGCCCCGCCGGGCCTGCCCTGCCATGGTCGGACGACGGCACGCGCGCCGCACGCCGACGGCACCGCGCCCGGGTGCGGGGCCTGCCGGCGTCGGGCGCAGCGCGGACCCGCACCGGCGGTCGCCCCGGACGGGGCAGGATGAGCCCGTGCGCGACGCGTGGCTCACCTTCCCCGACGTCGTCGCGGCGCGCCGTCGGACGTTGCAGGTGCTGGTCACCGCTCAGGTGGTGGGCGCCCTGGGCTACGGGGCGGGGCCGTCCGTGGGGGTGCTGCTGGCCGAGGAGGTCACGCGGTCGGAGGCGCTCGCCGGGATCGCGCGGGCCTCCACCACGATCGGGGCCGCGGTCATCGCGCTGCCCCTGGGGATGCTCGCCGCGCGCGCGGGACGTCGTCGGGCGCTGACGCTCGCCTGGGCCGTGGCGGCTGCCGGCTCGGCCGTCCTCGTGGCGTCCGCAGCGCTGTCCTCGACGCTGCTGCTCGTCCTCGGCATGGTCGCGATGGGTGCCGGGACGGCCGCCGGCCTCCAGGCCCGGTTCGCCGCGACGGACCTCGCCGAGCCGGCTCACCGCGGCCGGAGCCTGTCGCTCGTCGTGTGGGTCGGCACGGTCGGCGCGGTCCTGGGCCCGAACCTCGGGATCCCGGGGGAGGCCCTGGAGGCGCGCACCGGCCTCCCGCCCCTGTCGGGGGCGTTCGCCCTCGCGGCGGTGCTGCTCGGGCTGACGGCGGTCGTGGTCGGGCTGTTCATGCGTCCGGAGCCGCTCGACGTCGTGCGCCGTCACACCACGGCGGCGCCGACGCCGGCCGGGCTCCCCGTGGGCACGGTGGACGCCGTCGAGCTGTCGTCCACCGAGGCAGCGGCCGGCGCAGGACCCGACCCCGGGACCGGAGCCGTGCGCCCGACGTCGCCGCCGCCGCTGCGCCTGCGGCCCGCGCTGCGGGAGGTGCGGTCGAGCCCCGCCGCCTCGTTCGCCCTCCTCGCGCTCGTCCTCAGCCACCTCGCGATGGTGTCCGTGATGACGATGACGCCGGTGCACCTGGCCCACCAGGGCCACGGCATCACGGTCGTCGGCCTCACCATCAGCCTGCACGTGCTCGGGATGTTCGCGTTCGCGCCGGTCATGGGCGCCCTGGCGGACCGGCTCGGCGCCGTCCCGACGATCCTGCTGGGACAGGTCGTGCTCCTGGCGTCGGCCGTCGTCGGCGCGGTGGAGGCGGACCGCACCGGGGGCGTCGTCGCGGCCCTGTTCCTCCTGGGCGTCGGGTGGTCGATGGTGACCGTCCCGGCCGCCACGCTGCTGTCCGGGGCCGTCGCGACGTCCGCGCGGCCGCTCGTGCAGGGGGCGAGCGACTCGGCGATGAACGCGGCGGCGGCGGTGGGTGCGATCGCGTCGGGTCCCCTGCTCGCCGTCGTGGGCTTCGCCGGGCTCGCCGCCGGCTCGGCGCTGTGCGTGGTGCCCGTGGTCGTCGCGGTGCTCCGGCGCCGGGACCTCGTGCGGGCCTCACCGACGCGCTGACCTGCGGCGACGCAACCCGTCGTGGCGGCGGTCCCGCTCCCGGCCCGGTCGGCGGGGCCGCCCCGAAGATCGTCCTCGACGTGCGGACGCGGCGCAGCCGTCGCATCCTGCCCTTCCCGGTGCGTGTGCACCGGGCCTGCCGTGCAGGTGTCCGAGAAGAGGTCTCACCGTGGGATCCCCCCGACTCACGCGCCGTGCCCGCACCTCCGTGGCCGTCGCCGCCTCCGCCGCCCTCGTGGGCGGCTCACTGCTCGTCGCGTCGCCCGCGCTGGCCGGCGCGCCCACGCCCGCAGCGGTCCCGGCAGCCGAGCTCCCGCTCGTGGACGTCTCCCCGCCCGGGGCCAACGACTGGTCGTGCCGGCCCACAGCCGAGCACCCCGAGCCCGTCGTCCTCGTGCACGGCACGTTCGAGGACATGCTCAAGAACTGGTCGACGCTCGCCCCCTACCTCGACGCGCAGGGCCTGTGCGTCTTCGCGCTCAACTACGGGGACAACGCCACCGGGCCGATCCGTGACTCCGCGCGCGAGCTCGCGTCGTTCGTCGACGCCGTGCTGGGTGCGACCGGTGCCCGGAAGGTCGACGTCGTCGGCCACAGCCAGGGCGGCATGATGCCGCGCTACTGGATGCACCACCTGGGCGGCGCCAAGAAGGTCGACGACCTCGTCGGCATCGCACCGTCGAACCACGGGACGCAGGGCGTCCTCGTCGCCTACCCGGACGGGACCATGGCCACCGTCGCCGGCGAGGAGAACCCGCTGTGCCCCGCCTGCAGCGACCAGGTCGCCGGCTCGGCGTTCATGCAGGAGCTCAACGCCCCGGGCGACACCGTCCGTGGACCGTCCTACACGGTGATCTCGACCGTCTACGACGAGGTCGTGACCCCCTACACGAGCCAGTTCCTCGAGGGACCGGCCCGTCAGGTCACGAACATCACCATCCAGGACCTCTGCCCGGCCGACCCCATCGAGCACGACCAGACGCCGAACGACCCGGTCGTGCACCAGCTCGTCGCGCACGCCCTGGTCGAGCCGGGTCCGGCCGACCCGGCGTACCGACCGGCCTGCCTGCCGCTGCCCTGAGCCGACGCGCCCCGGCGCCCCGGTCCGTGACGCGGGTCGTCACGCCGACCGGGGTGCCGGCCGCCGCAGCTCGCGGCCCGGCGGGGGCGACGGCGGAGCGCCGACGTCGCCCCGGGGCGGCACGCCGCGCACGGCCGTCGTCTCCTCGGCGCTGAGCAGGACGCGGTCCCCGTGGTGCACGAGCTCGAGCACCGCGCCGTCCGGCAGGGGGTCGAGGAGCTGGTACGTCGCCTTCTCGGGCTCGATCGCGACGCGGAGGCGCACACCGCGGTGGCGCACCCCGAAGCGCAGCCCCGTCAGGCCCGGGGGCAGGTGCGGCGCCAGGTGCAGCGCCGCACGATCGGCACCGTCGGCGTCGCCCGGCCGGGCGGTCCGCAGACCGCCGAACCCCATGACGAGCCCGTCCCACACCCCCGCGAGGGCGGCGACGTGCAACCCGTCGACGACGTCCCGCTCGAGGTCGTGCAGGTCCAGCAGCGCGGACTCCCGCACGTGGTCGTGCGCGAGCTCCGGCCACCCCACACGCGCCGCCACGACGGCGTGCGGGGTCGACGACAGGGAGCTGTCCCGGACGGTGAGCGGCTCGTAGTACGCGAGGTCGCGTCGCTGCTGGTCGAGGGGTACCGCCTCGCCGGCGAGCCAGTGCGCGGCCACGACGTCCGCCTGCTTGAGCACCTGCCGGCGGTAGATCTCCGCGTACGTGTGGTGGTCCTGGAGCGGGTAGGCGTGCGACGACGTCCGGGCGAAGTCCCACGCGCGCCGCGAGAGGAAACCGGCGGACTGCTCGGTGACGCGGGTCCGCGGGTCGACGAGGACGGTCATCCGGTCGGCGGCGCGCTGCCAGGCGTCGCGCTCGGCGTCGGTGACGCCGAGCCGTGCGGCGACGTCCGCGTGCCGACCGGCCAGCACGACGGCGGCGCGCAGGTTCCGCGCCGCCATGCGGTTGGTGAACGCGTTGTCGTCGACGATCCCGGTGTACTCGTCCGGCCCGGTGACCCCGTCGACGTGGAAGTCCCCGTCGGGCGTGTGGTGGCCGAGGGACACCCAGGTGCGCGCCGTCTCCACGACCAGCTCGACCGCGACGTCGCGCTCGAACGCCGCGTCACCGGTGGTGGCGACGTACCGGCACGCCGCGTCGGCGACGTCGGCGTCGACGTGGCGCGCGGCGACGCTCGCGGGCCAGTAGCCGGAGCTCTCCGGCCCCGACACGGTCCGCCACGCGAAGGCCGCGCCGGCCTGGTCCAGCACCCGCGCGTGGTCGCGCGCCCACGGCAGGGTGCCGTGGCGCCACCGCAGGTGCGCCCGCGCGGCGTGGGGCAGCAGGTGCTCGAGCACGGGCAGGACGTAGCTGTCCGCGTCCCAGAACGTGTGGCCGTGGTACCCGAGGCCGGTGAGGCCCTTCGCCCGGATGCCCGTGCCCTCGGCGAGCGCGGCCGCCCCGAGCACGTGGAGCACGGCGAACCGGACCGCCTGCTGCAGCTGCGGGTCGCCGTCCACCTCGACGTCGGCCCAGTCGAGCGTCTCGGCGAGGGCGTCCCGATGCTCGGCGAGGAGGGCGTCACGACCGGCGGCTCGCGCGTCGTCGAGGACCTGGTGGGCCTGCGCCAGCAGTGCCGCACCGCCGTCGGACGCCTCCTCCGCACGCCTCTTCTCGGCGGTGAAGGCGACGAGGAGGTCCAGCGTGACCTCGTCCCCGGCCCGCAGGTCCGCCGCGACGGTCGTGGCGTGCTCACCCGTGGCGACGTGCGCCGGCCCGTGGACGACGGTGTCGGCCGCGACGGCAAGGTGGACGTCGCTGCTGGGCACGTGCTGGACGGTCCAGGCCCGACCGGTCGAGGCGGCGGCGGTGTGGGCGCACCACGTCACCGTCCGGGAACCGGAGCCGTCGTCCGGGACGTACGCGGGGCGCACGTGCGGGTCGTCGTCGGCGTGCGCGCGCAGCGGCGAGCGGTCGCAGCACGGGAAGAGGCGCAGGGCCACGTGCGCGTCGGTCTCCGCGCGCACCGTGTACCGGACGACGACGAGCTCGCGCCGCCGCATCGAGGCCAGGCGGCTCGTGGTCACCGCGACGGTGGCGCCGTCGGGCGCGCTCCAGCGGACGACCCGGTCGACGACACCGGTGCGCAGGTCCAGCGTCCGGGTGTGGTGGTGGGTGGTCCCCGTCGTCACGTCCAGGGCGGACCCGTCGACCTCGAGGCGCACGGCCCATCCGTCCGGGGCGGCGAGCACCTGCTCCTGGCGCCCCGGGAACCCGTAGGCGCGCTCGGCGTACGAGAGGGGGACCTCCTCGTAGAGCGGGGCGAGGAGCGTCCCGGCGTGCACCGTCGGCACGAGCTCCTCGAGCGCGCCGCGGACCCCGACCCAGCCGTTCGCGACGGTGAAGAGCGCCGCAGTGGAGTCCAGCAGGGCGGGGTCGACGTCGGGGTCGTGCAGACGCCACGGCTCGACAGGCAGCTCCATGGTCGACAGCGTCACCGACGGAGCCCGTGCCCGCCACGGGAGACCGGCCTCGACCGGTCCTCCGTGGCGGACGTCACTGCGCGGTCGATCGCGCGGTCGACCGCGCGGTCAGCGGCGCGGACCCTGGTGCGGACCGCGCCGCGGGTCGGTCACGGCCGAGCGTCGGCGCTGCGCCACCTTGGCGAGCATCTCCTTGGCCCTGCGCTGGTTCTCGGGCTTGCTCATCTCGCGCTGGATGAGACGGGCCGCCTTGAGGGCGAGGCCGCTGCGGATGGCGGAGCGGATGAAGCTCATGGTTCCTCCTGGTGTCGCACCGGATCGTGCGGACCGACCGGGTCGGGGCCGGGCGGGATCGTCACGTCGCGGTGCACGGGGAACGCCCGACGGTCGCCCGGGGTTCCGGTGCGCCGTCCTGCCGGTGTGCGGCGGCGGTCGGCGTGCCGCCTCCGACGCTAGGCGCCCCCCGACCGCGCCGCGACCGCACACGACGTCGGCCCCAGCCGCCGTCAGGCACCACCCCCACCCGCCCACGACGGCGGCGTGGCGGCGGCGCGGTCGGTGGCGTGGGCGTGCTCTGGGTGGAGGGCTCTGGCCGGCGGGCGGGGAGGCCGGGGCGGTGGCACGGGACCGGACCCCTGCGGCGGCGTGTGCCCCGGGCCCGGCGGGGGCGGGACGGAGCCGGCGCCGGGCGCAGGGGGCGCGGCCGTCGTCCGCAGCGTCAGCGAGCGGAGCGCGCCCTGCTGCTCCATGCGTTCCAGGGCGGCGATCACGCGCCGCCGCTCGCCGTCGTCGGCGGGCCGGCTTGTCGCCTCCAGGTACGTCAGCACCCCGAGGTCCCGCAGGTGGGCGTCGGCGTCGCCCCCGGTGCCCGGGCCGCCCAGCCCCGCGCCGGAGAGCGCCGTGTCGGCCTTCGTGGCGAGCTCGTTCGCCGCTGCCTTGGCCTTGTCGAGGAAGCCCATGCGCGCTCCTTGCGGTGGTGCCGACCGACCCGCGCCGCAGGCTCGCTGCTCCCTGCGCCGGACGGGCGAACGGCCAGGTGGACGGGCTCCGGTGCCCGCCGACATCACCCACCGGAGAGCCTACGCAGGTGACCCCGGTCTCAGTAGACTCCGAACGGCCCGGTCCGGGGCCTCCGCTCGCGCCCCAGGGGGTCGGCATGCCCATCCACGGTTCGCTCTTCCAGGACTTCCGCGAGAACGCCTCGCAGGACCCGTTCTCGCTGCAGAACAAGAAGCTGCTCAAGATCCAGATGGGCTACGGCCCGGTCTGGGCGAAGACCGGCTCGATGGTCGCCTACCAGGGCGACGTGAAGTTCGAGAACAGGGGCTCCGGCGGCCTGAGCCGCATGCTCAAGTCGGCGGTGACCGGCGAGGGCGTCGACATGATGCAGTGCACCGGTCAGGGCGAGCTCTTCGTCGCCGACGAGGCAGCCGACATCCAGGTCATGTACCTCGAGAACGACCTCGTGTCGGTGAACGGCGCGAACGTCCTGGCCTTCTCGTCCTCGATCGAGTGGGACATCCACCGGATCCAGGCGCGCGGCGGGATGATGACGGGCGGCCTGTACAACGTGTCCCTGCGGGGGACCGGGTACGTCGCGGTGACGACGAAGGGCGAGCCGGTCGCGCTCGACGTCAGCGGTGCGCCGACCTTCGCCGACGCCCAGGCGGTCGTCCTGTGGACGTCCGGCGTCTCGATGGACGTGCGGGTCGACACCGGCGGGATCAAGTCGATGATCCGCGGCGGGACGGGCGAGCTGCTCCAGATGGCCTTCGGGGGACAGGGCTACGTGCTGGTCCAGCCGAGCGAGTCCGTCGTCGCCGGTGGGCACCAGGAGACCCAGGGCAGCCGCGGCGGCGGGCTGGGCGGGCTGCTCGGCGGCTGACCCCGCCGCCTCAGCGCCCCCGTTGTCCCAGCGCGGGCGAGGCGGTCAGGCGGAGATGGCCAGCTCCCCGCGTTCGCGCACCGAGGCACGCGAGGCCTCCACCACGACGAGCACCTCGACGCCGTCGTCGTCCAAGACCACGACGGCGCGTTCGCCGCACATGCAGACGAGCTCGCCGTGCCCCGGCGTCGAACCGTCCTCGAACCAGACGCAGATGTGTGTCGCCATGCCTGCGACGGTAGGCGCGACCTCCGACACGACGGCGACGCCACGCCCAGGAACGGTCACGCGCACCTCGGCGCCACGTCCGCCCGGGACCGCCCGAGGCGCTGGTGCCGGTCGTCCCGCGGCGGTCCGCTCCGGCGGGTGGGTCAGCCCGTCGGCCGGGTCACGTGCGCGGGCGCGCTGGGAGTCCTACGGTGGTGGCAGGACGTCCGGCAGAGGTCGTCCGTCTCGACGGCAGATGGGGCTGCCGTCGTGGGAGGTGCCGACGATGGCAGGTGCGCACCAGGAGAAGGTCGTCGCGGGGCTGCGCCGGTACTGGTCGACGCAGCAGCTCACGCCGGACCTGCTCGCACAGCTCCCGCCCCTGCGGCGCGCGGTGGTCCGTGCCGCCGCCCCCGAGTCCTTCGCCGCCGCCACGGTCAGCGCCGCCATGGTGCTGCACGCCGAGCGGTGCGGCACGGACCGCTTCGGCTGGATCGGCGACTCCCGCAGCCTGGTCCTCGCGCACTCGGCCGCCGCCATGGCTGCCGACCTCCACGTGGTCCCGACGCGGGCGCACCGGGACGAGCTGAACCTGGTCGCGGGGTGCGACCACCTCGTCATCGACACCTTCCGCGGGGCGCTCGGGACGGACCGGTGGGTGCAGCAGCGGATCCTCGACCTCGTCCGCCGGGCGCGGTGCGTGTACGTCCTCGCGCAGGCGGGCCAGGCCCTCGCCGACGCGCCGGCGCTGCGGGCGGAGTTCGGGTCGTACCCGGTCCTCGACTGCCGCATCCCGACGCCGACGACGACGGGCCGCGCGCCGCGGGTGGAGCTCCACGGCGCGGGCTGACCGTGTCCCACAGCGGAGGCCCCCCGTCCGACGGACGGGGGGCCTCGGGCACTGCTGGGCGCGACGGCCGGGTCAGAGCCGCACGCGGCGTGGGTTGCTCACCGACGTCGGGACGACCTCGTCCTCGTCGGTGCGCTGGGTGCTGTCCTTCGACATGTCCCGGACCTCCTCATCCGTGGGATGACTGGTGACGTGCTGAGTGTGCGTCCTCGACGCGGCGCGATGCACGTGCAGGACCAAGGTCCCGCCTGTGATGTGCGACACCCCGTCCGGTCGTCCGGGCGGGCCTGCGCGGCGCCCCGGCATCCGGGGGGCGTCTTCACGAGATCCTCACAGCACCCAGAAGATGCTCACGGTCCGAGCACTCAGGAGCCGCCGCGGACGCGCCGATACTGCGGGTGTGACGCCTCACGAGCTCCCGGGGCACGCCGCCGTGCCCCCCGCCGTGCCCTCCGCCGTGCCCGCGAACGCCTCGGCGCCGTCCGCGACCCCGTCCCTGCGGTCGGAGGTGACGTCGGCGCCGCCGTTGCCCCCGGCGCCGTCCGGCACGCACGGCTCCGGGGACTCCCCGCACCCGCCGGCACCCCGTGACGAGTCCGGCCGCCCGGCGGCCGGGACCCCCGGCGCGGCGACGCGGTCCCGGCGCTTCGGTCCCCGTCCCACGCGTCGACAGCTGGTCGTCGCCGCCCTCGTGACCGCCGTCGGCGTGGCCGGTGCCGTGACGACGGGCGTCCTCATCGACCGGGAGCCGGTCGCCGTCGTCGACCTCACGGAGGCCCTCGGGGCGATCGCCGCGGGCGACGTCGTCGGCGCCACCGTGCGGGACCGTGCGGCGACCGTCACGCTCGAGCTCGCGGACGGGGAGCAGGTGCAGACCCGCTACCCCGCCGCCTACGCGGACGAGCTCACCGACGCCCTCGTCGCGGCCGACGTCCCGCTGGAGACGCAGTCGGGCGCCCCAGGGTTCGCCGGCGAGATCACCCGCACGCTCATCCCGCTGCTGGTGCTGCTCGCCGTCGTCGTGTGGGTGCTGCGCAAGGCCGGCCCCGGCGGCATGGTCGGGGGCACGCGGAAGAAGGCCCTGGAGACCGGTGAGGTCCCCGACGTGACGTTCTCGGACGTCGCCGGAGCGGACGAGGCCGTCGACCAGCTGCGCGAGATGGTGCAGTTCCTGCGCGAGCCGGAGCGGTTCGAGGCGGTGGGTGCGCGACGCCCGCGCGGTGCGCTGCTCGTCGGCCCTCCCGGGACCGGCAAGACGCTCCTCGCCCGGGCCGTCGCCGGCGAGGCCGAGGTGCCGTTCTTCGCGCTCGCTGGCTCCGACTTCGTCGAGACCTTCGTGGGCGTGGGGGCGCGACGGGTGCGGGACCTCTTCGCCGAGGCGCGGAAGGTGGAGCGCGCGATCGTCTTCATCGACGAGATCGACGCGGTCGGCCGGGCGCGCGGTGGCGCCGGGTCCAACGCCTCGGACGGCGAGCGCGAGAACACCCTCATCTCGCTGCTCAACGAGATGGACGGCTTCGCCGGCTCGGGCGTCGTCGTGCTCGCTGCGACGAACCGACCCGACGTCCTCGACGACGCGCTCACGCGCCCGGGCCGCCTGGACCGGCAGGTCCAGGTGCCCAACCCCGACCGTCGCGGCCGCACCCTCATCCTCGAGGTGCACACGCGGCACCGTCCCGTCTCGCCCGACGTCGACCTCGTCGGCCTCGCCCGGCAGACTCCGGGCATGTCCGGCGCCGACCTGGCGCAGGTCGTCAACGAGGCCTGCATGGAGGCCGCGCGCCGCGGCGTCGCCGTCGTCGGTGAGGACTGCTTCCAGGCGGCCGTCGCGACGGTCGCCATGGGGCGCGCCCGGACGTCCGCCCTCGTGACCGACTTCGACCGCCGCGTGACGGCCTGGCACGAGGCCGGTCACACGCTGGCCGCGGCCCTCCTGCCCGACGCCGACGACCCCGTCTCCGTGACGATCGTGCCGCGCGGCCCCGCCGGTGGCGTCACCTGGATGAGCGGCAACGACGACGTCTTCCTGCCCCGCCGCAAGGCCCTCGCGCAGCTGGTCGTGGCGATGGCCGGACGGGCGGCGGAGGAGCGGCTCATGGACGGCGAGTACACGCAGGGCGCCATGGGCGACCTGCAGCACGCGACGAGCCTGGCCACGTCCATGGTGACCAAGTACGGCATGACCGGGTTCGGCTACGCGCAGCTCGACGACGAGACGCTGCGGGTCGGTGGCGCGGTCGCGGCCCGCGCGCACAGCGAGGTGGACCGCCTGCTGCGCGCGGCGCACGAGGAGGCGACGCTGCTGGTCGCCCGGCACGCCGCGACCCTCGACGCGCTCGCCGAGGCGCTGCTCGTCGAGGAGACGCTCAGCGGTGGACGGGTGCGGCAGATCGTCGCGAGCCACGGGAGCGCGGCGGCCTGACGGGCGAACCGCCCGCAGGCACGTGCCGTCAGCCGACGGCGACGTCGACGACGAGCGCGCGGTGGTCGGACAGGCCCAGGTCCAGGCTGCGCGCCGGCCCGGTCGCGCGGACCGGCCCGCGGCCGATGACGTGGTCGAGCTGCTCCGTCGGGGCCTCGGCGGGGAACGTCCGGCCGGAGGCGAGCGACGTCCACCGCGTCAGGCGCTCGGGGTGCGGCGGGTGCATGTTGAGGTCGCCCATGAGGACGGCGGGGCGCGGTGCACCCTGGTCCGCCGGCAGGCCGACGACGACGTCGCGCGCCAGCCGCACGAGCTGCCGGTCGTTCCACGACGGGATGAAGGTCAGGTGCGTGCCGACCACGGTGAGGACGCCGCCCGGTGACTCGACGTCGGCGACGAGGGCGACGCGTGGCTCGTCCGTGACCATGACCGGGTTGGTGTGCCCAGGGAACCGCACGGGGACGGGCCGGTCGAGCTGCGGCAGGCGCACCGCCCGCCACGCCAGGACGGGGAACCGGCTCAGGAGCGCGATGCCGTAGCGCCCGGTGTCCGGCTCCTCCTCGCCCGTCGCCGCCGTCCACACATCCGGGGTGCCGACGAGGGTGGCCGCGAACCGGTGGTCGACGGCGCCCATGGCCGCGGCCGCGACGGCGGTGAGGTCGGCGTGGTGCGAGCGGGCCTGGTCGTCGTCGACCTCCTGCAGCGCGAGCACGTCGGCGTCGAGGCGACGGACGGCGGCGGCGTACCGGTCGAGGTCGACGACGCCGTCGCCGGGCGACCGCCCGTGGAGGATGTTGAAGGTCGCGAGGCGCATCGCGTCGAGTCTCCCGCTCGACCTGCGGACCCGCACGTCGTCGTGTAGACCGAGGGGATGTCGACGATGTCCGTCTTCCACCAGGGTCGCCAGGAGCTCCACGACGGACTCCGCATGGCCGCTGTCGCGCTCGGCGACGCCGGGATCCCGTACGCCCTCTGCGGCGGCTACGCGGCGTGGGCGCGCGGTGCGCCGGAGCCCCAGCACGACGCGGACTTCGTGATCCTGGAGAAGGACGCCGACGCGGCACGGGAGGCCATCGCCGGGGCCGGCCTCGACGTGCGCGACCCCCCGGAGAACTGGCTCTTCAAGGCGTACCACCACGAGGCGCTCATCGACGTGCTGTTCCGGATGTGCGGGGAGCCGGTCGACCCGGCCATCTTCGAGCGCGCGGACACCATCGAGGTGCTGGCGGTCCGCATGCCGGTGCTGAGCGCGACGGACGTCATCGCCGGCCAGCTCCGCGTCCTCGGCGAGCACTACTGCGACTTCGCGCGGCTCCTGCCGAACGCCCGTGCGCTGCGCGAGCAGATCGACTGGCGCGAGGTGGAGCGCGCCGTCGGGGACAACCCCTACGCGCGGGCGTTCCTGTTCCTCGCCGAGGAGCTGGGCGTCATCGAGTCGCGACCCGCCGCCTGACGCAGCGACGCGCCGGTCGGCCGCGTGGCGGGACGGGGCTGAGCGGCCGTCAGTCGTCGAGCAGCGGGAAGCTGTCGATGTAGACGCGTACGGACGGCCTCTCGCGCCAGGCCGGGTCGTCGCGGCGTGCCCGGCTCCGTTGGACGTAGGGGTCGAGCGTCGCCTGGAGCGCGGCGTTGAGCTCTGCCATCTCGGCGCCGTCGATGCGCAGGGTGCTCTCGGCCGACATGATGGCCCGCCACTCCTCGGGGAGGTCCGCGCGCGTGACGAGGCGGCGCAGGGTCGCGGCCCGGTCCTCGACCATCCGGTCGAGGAGGAAGCGCATGGCGGGCTCGGTCGCGGGGTCGTCCAGCATCTCCGGGCCGACCTCGATCGAGCGGGACCGCCACCACCGCTCCCGCCCCGTGCCGCGGGCCGTGTCCTCCTCCGCGAGACCGTGCCGGGCGAGCTGACGCAGGTGGTAGCTCGTCTGGCCCGTGCTCTCGCCCAGCGCGGCGGCGAGCGTGGTCGCCGTCGCCGGGCCGTGGTCGTTGAGGTGCCTGATGATCTGCACGCGCAACGGGTGCGCGTACGCCTTGAGCGCCGCCGGACCGATCCCCGTGCGCGCGGCGGCGTCGGACGGCGCGTCGCGGCTCTTGTCATCCGTGCCCATGCAGAGATACCTTTGCAGAGTTGTCTTTGCAAACAGTTCTTGGTCCGAGCGTAGCGGAGCGCACCATGACGACGACGCAGATCCCCGGCGCGACCGGCACGGCCATGACCGGCGCGGGCCTCGGCCCGCGCTTCGCGCACCTCCTCGGCGCTACCGGCCTGTCCAACCTCTCCGACGGCATCCTCCAGGTCGGCATCCCCCTCTTGGCCCTCACCCTGACCAGCTCACCGCTGGACCTCTCGCTCGTCGCGGCGGCCGCGGGCCTCCCGTGGCTGCTGCTGAGCCTCCACGTCGGCGTCCTCGTGGACCGCCACGACCGCAGCCGGCTGCTCGCCCTCGCGACCTCGGCCCGCGTCCTCGTGCTCCTCACCGCGACGGTCGGCGCCGCGACGGGGGCGCTGAGCCTGCCGCTGCTCGTCGCGCTGGTCCTGGCCTTCGGCGTCGCCGAGGTCGTCGCCGACTCGTCCGCCACCGCCATGATCCCGTCCGTGGTCGCCGCCGACCGGCTCAACGCGGCGAACTCCCGCCTCATGGGGGTCCAGCAGGTCGCGAACGCCTTCCTCGGCGGGCCGGCCGCGGGGCTCCTCGTGGCCCTCGGCGCCGGCTGGCTGTTCGGGGTCCCCGCCGCGCTGTGCGCGGCGACCCTGCTGCTCGTCCTCCGCGGGCTGCACGGACGGGTGGACCACCCGGTCCGGCCCGCCGCCGGCGACGACGTGCCTCCCGCACGACCCTCGGCGCGTGCGGAGATCGGCGAGGGCCTGCGGTTCCTGCTCGGTCACCGTGTCGTGCGCCCGCTCCTGCTCGGTGCGACCGTCCTGAACTTCGCGAGCGCCGGCTACTTCGCCGTCTTCCCGCTCTGGGTCGTCGGGCCGGGCTCGGCGGTCGGGCTCCCGGCGGCGATGTACGGGCTGCTCACCGCCGCGCTCGCGGTCGGCGCCGTCGCGGGCGCCGTCCTCAGCGGGCGCCTGGGCCGGCGCCTCGCGGAGATGCCGGTGGTCCGGGTCTGCTGGACCGCCCAGGCGGCGCTCCTCGTGGTCCCCGTCCTGGTCCCGCACGTCGCGGTCCTCGTGGCGACCGCCGTGCTCATCGGCTTCACCAACATGGTCGGCAACGTGGTCACGCGGTCGATGCGGCAGCGGATGATCCCGCGGCACCTGCTCGGCCGCGTCGGGGGTGCGGGAACCCTCCTCGGGTACGGCTCGATCCCCCTGGGCGCCTTGCTGGGCGGGGTCGTCGGCGAGACGCTCGGCCTGCCGGTCGTGCTCCTGGGCGCCGCGGCGATCTCCCTGGCGGCCGTGGCGCGGGTCGCCGTCGCCGTCCCGCAGCGCCTCGTGACCGAGGCCGACGAGGCTGCCGCGGTCGCCTGACCGACCGTGCCCCGTTCCGGCACGGTGCGGGGCACCCCCGCGCACTGCGGGGCGCGTCAGCTCACGTACTGGCGCGCCTCGCTCGTGGTCTGCACCTCGGCGAGGGCCCGGAAACGCTGCTCCACGCGGTCGGGGAGGGGCCGCCGCTCCCTCAGGACCCACGGTGCGCCGCGCACCGCGGCGAGCACGCCTGCGAGGGAGACCCGGTCCCGCGGGAGCGTGCGCAGGACGTCCACCGTGCGCTGCACGGCTGCCGGCAGCGGACGCCGGAGCCATGTGAACCACAGGGTGTTGCGGATGCCGTCCCGCCGCCGGCGGTGCGGGTCGCGGGCCTGCGACGGCTGGTGGTGCACGGAGAGGTCCGCCAGGTAGCAGAGCTCCCAGCCGGCGGTCGCGAGGTCGGCGGCGAGCAGCTCCTCCTCGCCGCCCAGCCACAGGCGGGGGTGGAAGCCGCCGACCTGCTCGAACGCGGTGCGTCGCACGACGGAGGCCCCGGCGAGGAAGGAGCCCAGCGCCGGCCCGGGCAGTCCGGCCCGTCCTTGCACGGGCGAGTCCCGCAGCTCGGCCACGATCGGGTCCTCGCGCGCGCCCGGCTCGACGAGGATCCGGGCGGTGAGCACGGCGACGTCGGGGTGGGCGTCGAGCACGTCGGCCGCGTGGCGCAGGGAGCCGGGCTCCCACCAGGTGTCGTCGTCGCAGAAGGCGACGTACGGCGTGCTCAGCCGCGCGACGGCGACGTTCCGACCGACCGCGCCGAGGTTCTCGCGGCTCGCGACGAGCTCGGCCCACGGGTGCGCGGCCCGGATGGCGTCCGCGGTGCCGTCGCTCGAACCGTTGTCGACGACGACGACGTGCGGCCGCTCCGGGAGGTCCCTCAGCCGCGCGAGAGCCTCGAGGACCTCCGACCGGCGGTCGTGCGTGATGACGACGACCGAGATGCGCCCGTCGGAGGTGTGCTTCACGACCCCTCAGACCAGGGCGACGAGGCGCGCCGTGGTCCCGTGCCGGCCGGTGTGCAGGACGAACCGGTCCGCGAGCCGCCGGGCCATCCACAGCCCGCGGCCCCGCTCGGAGTCGGCGGTGGGCGGGCGGCTGCCCACCTCGTGGTCCGCGATGTGCCCGCTGTCGGAGACCTCGACGACGACCGACCCCTCGTCGTGCCACGTGCGCAGGGAGCCCCGGCCACCACCGTGGTCGACCGAGTTCGCCGCGAGCTCGCTGGCTGCCAGCACCAGGTCGTCGGTGCGGCCGGCGTCGAGGCCGGCGCTCACCGCGCACCGGCGCACCGTGCGCCGCACAGCGGCGAGGTCCCCTCGTTCGAACGTCATGGTGTCCCCTGGTCGGTAGCCGGTCGGGCGACCGTGCGGACGACTGCGACGCCCGGCGTCACTGTCGCTGACGTCCATGGTGGCGCAGGTCGTCCCATGGCGCGCGGCGAGGCAGGGGTCACCCGTCCCGTTCGGCGGTTACGGGACCACGGACCCCTCCCGCGCAGGCGGATGCAGGAGCACGATGGAGGAGGTCCCACCGGAACGACCGAGGCGGAGGAGGACGGCGATGAAGGCGTCAGTGGGTGACCGGCTGGTCCAGGCATCGAGCGTCGTGGACGGCACGGTCCGTGACGGCAGGGTGGTCGAGCTGCGGCACGCCGACGGGTCACCGCCGTACGTGGTCCGGTGGTCCGACACGGGCGAGCAGTCGCTCGTCTTCCCCGGGCCCGACGTGCACGTCGAGCACCACGGCGAGGGCGAGGGTGCGGCTCCGTCGGTCAGGCCCGACGTCGCGACGACGTGGCGGGTCCAGGTCACCGTGACGCACGAGGGCCGCGAGACCCTCGCACAGGCGACCCTCGTGTCCGACGCCGAGCACGTGGACGCCGTCGGGCGCTCGCGTCGGGACCCGGGTGACCAGCCCGTGGCGGTGATCGGCGAGGAGGTCGCCGTCGCGCGGGCGCTGCGGCACCTGGCCGACCGGCTCACGGACATCGCCGAGGACGAGATCGAGGCGCGCACGGGCACACCGGCACGCGTGCACGGCTGAGTCGTCGCCCGTGCGATCGGGCGGGTGGGTCAGCCGGTCAGCTCGTCGCCGGTGCGGTCCGCGCCGCTGACCGGCAGGGAGTCGGCGAACGCCTCGTCGCGCGCGGCGACGTTGCGCGCCAGTGACAGGTGCGCACCGAGGAAGCCGCTGAACCCCGCGGCCGCGCCGCCGAGCAGCCCCAGGGCGACGCCGCGGGCCTGGTGCCCGCGCCCGCGCGCCAGCCACGACGCGCCGAAGAGGAGCAGCCCCAGGCTGTTCCCGGCGGCGTGCACGACGCCGACGCGCTGGTCGCGGCGGCCGACGTGCTGCCAGTCCGCGAGCCCGGCGACCGCCGTCGGTACGGCCGCGAGGATCCCGATGCCGATGAGGCGGCGGGCCGCGGGCCGCGACTGCCGGCCGCCGACCATGTCCAGCGCGAGCGCGGAGACCCACGCACCGATCGGCACGTCGGTGAAGACGGGGTGCAGCGAGTGGCCCATGACCTTGCCGAGCAGGACGTCCCGGCGCGCGGGGTCGGCGACGAGGGCGTCCGCAGCCGGCTGCAGGGCGTCGACCGCCGCGTCGAGCCTGCCGTCCTCCTCCAGGCGCAGGGCGAGCCCCACGAGGGCCGGCTCGCCGGCGCGGTAGCGGCCGCGGGCCGCCTCGAACGCGTCGTCGGAGGGGGTCTGCGGGGCGGTGGTCATGGTGCCTCCGTGCTCGTTGCGTGCTCCTTGCCTGCGCGCGCGTGCTCGTGCGTGAGGAGCGGGCGGGCGGGACCTCATCGAGTCTCCTGCGCAGGCGCGTCTCCCGCCCGTCGAAGGCGGTGCAGGCCTGCTCTGCTCGTCACGTCGTCCGCACGCGCGCCGGCGGGCCCGGGCCTCGCCCGCAGTCGTGTCGGCCGGCGCCGGCCCCGCCCGTCGACCGTGTCGGCGGCCTCCCGTACGTTTCCCCCATGACCACGCCGGTGCCGTCGTCGCACGCCCCTTCGCCGCGCCCGCTGCTCCTGCTCGACACGGCGTCGCTGTACTTCCGCGCGTTCTTCGGCGTCCCGGACTCGGTGAAGGCGCCTGACGGCACGCCGGTGAACGCCGTCCGCGGTCTTCTCGACATGGTGGCGCGCCTGGTCACCGCACGACGTCCGGCGGGACTGGTCGCGTGCTGGGACGACGACTGGCGACCGGAGTTCCGGGTGCGGGCGATCCCGACCTACAAGGAGCACCGCCTCGCCGCCGACGGCGCCGAGGAGGTGCCCGACGCGCTCACGGCGCAGATCCCCGTCATCGTCGAGGTGCTCGAGGCGTTCGGCATCGCCCGGGTGGGGGCGCCGGGGTTCGAGGCGGACGACGTCATCGGCACCCTCACGGCACGGGAGACGGCACGACCGGACGCCGAGCGACGGGCCGTCGAGGTCGTCACGGGTGACCGCGACCTCTTCCAGCTCGTCGACGACGCCGCGCCCGTCCGCATCCTCTACACCGCCCGCGGGATCGGCGACCTCGACGTCGTCGACCAGCCCCGGCTCGCCGAGAAGTACGGCGTGCGCGACGGCGCGGCGTACGCGGACCTCGCGACCCTGCGGGGGGACAGCAGCGACGGCCTGCCAGGGGTGGCCGGGATCGGCGAGAAGACGGCGGCCGCGCTCCTGCACCGCTACGGCACGCTGGACGGCGTCCTCCGAGCGCTCGAGCACGGTGACCCCGGACTGACGACGGCGCAGCGACGTCGCCTCACCGAGGGCCTGGAGTACCTCGCGGTCGCGCCGGCCGTCGTCCGCGTCGCCCGGGACGCCCCCGTCGCCGACGCGGACGACGCCGTCCCACGGACGCCTGCCGACCACGAGCGGCTCGTGGCCCTGGCGCAGCGGTGGGGCCTCACGTCGAGCGTGACCCGCCTGGTGGACGCACTCGCCGCTGGGTGAGGGACGCCGTCGCGCCTCAGCGGCTGAGCGCCCCGAGGTCTCGGCCCCACGCCCGCGCTGCGTCGAGCTCGCCGTCGAGCAGCCCGTCCGCCTTGCCGTGGACCTTGAACGAGTGCGGCGGAAGGACCTCGTGCGCCCCGATCGCCCGCAGCCGCTTGGCTGCCGCGCGTGCCGCCGATCCGGGCAGCGCAGGCTTGGCGACCTTGGTGTCGAAGGTCGCCACGGGCAGCCGGCCAGGGATGCGGAGGTGGTCGATCCACTCCCGCACCCCGGTGCGGTCGGAGATGACGTGGCCGCCCGGCGCCTCCTTCGCGGCGTCCGCGCGGGTGGTGTCGCGGCTCATCGAGAAGGCGTGCGTCGGTCCGCCGACGACGAGCAGCGTCACGTCCTCGGGCAGGCCGCCGCCCGCCTGCTCCGCGGCGAGGTCACCCACCTCGACGACCCGCGTGGGGACGTCGGCGTCGACCAGGCCCGCGCCGACCGCCTCGGCGACCGCTCGCGTGCTGCCGAACATGGACTCGTAGACGACCAGCGCAGTCATGCGGCCAGGCTGCTCCGGCCGCGGACCGGCGGGAAGGGCCGGAGGTCCCGCCCGTCGCCGCCGCGGGTCGGAGGCCGCCCGCTCACCGCATGCCTCCCACCGCATGCCCCCCACCGTGCGACCCGCTCACCGCATGCTCGCTCGCTGATCGGTGGACAATGGCGCGTGACCTCGACGCCGAGCCCCGACTCCCCACCTGCCCGCCGCATCCCCGTCCGCGCCGCGATCGCCCGGACGCTGCTCCGCTGGGCGCGCTGGACGAAGGTCGGGTCCGCGCCCCGGACGGGCATCTTCATCGGTGCGCCGCACACGTCCAACTGGGACTGGGTGCTCACGCTCCTGGTGCTCTGGGCGGATCACGTGAGCCCGCGCATCCTCATCAAGCGCGAGCTCTTCTGGTGGCCCATGAGCGCGGTCCTGCGCGCGCTGGGTGGCATCCCGACCGACCGCGGGACCCGCGGCGGACTCGTCGACCGACTCGTGGAGCAGGCGCGGTCCGCCGACGACTTCGTCCTCGTCATCGCCGTCGACGGCACGCGCGCGAAGACGGACCACTGGAAGTCCGGGTTCTACCGCCTCGCCCAGTCCACGGGGCTGCCGATCACGCTCGGCTTCGTCGACGGACCGACCCGCACCGCCGGACTCGGCCCCACCATGCATCTCACCGGCGACGTCAGGGCGGACATGGACGTCATCCGCGCCTTCTACGCCGACAAGCACGGCGTCCACCCCGGTCGCGGGAGCAACCCCCGGCTCCGCGAGGAGGACCGGGCGGACGACGCGGCGGCCGACGAGACCCGCAGCTGAGGCGCGAGCGCGGCGGCTGCGTCAGCCGGGGATGAGGACGACCAGCGGCGTCGTCGTCGGCTGCTCGCTCCCGCCCGCCGGCTCGACGGACAGCGCGACGCCGTCGCCGGCCCGGTAGTCCTCCAGCACCTCGCTGGCGCTCGCGCCGTCCGTGTCGAGGAAGCCCGCAGGCACGGGGGTGCCGTCGCGCATGGCCCAGACCTGGTAGACGCGGTCGTCCGCGAGGTCGGGCAGGTCCTCGACGACGACGGCGCCACGCGCCTCGGTCAGGATCGCGACGGCGTCCCCACCTCCGGTGACGGAGCCGCTGAGCACCCTCGCGCCGGGTTCGGCCAGGAGGTCGGTGAGGAGGTCGGCCCGCGCCTCGGCACGGACCGCACGGTCGTGCTGCTGCCAGGCGACGACGCCGGGCACGGTCACCGCGACGACGGCCGCTGCGGCAGCGGCGAGCCCCCAGCCGACGACCCGCGGCGGTCGGCGTCGCAGCGGGACGACGTTGCTGTCGCCGCCATCTCCACGACCAGTGGCCCCCCGTGCCGCGTCCTCAGCGCGAGGATCGCCCCGACCCGCATCCGCGATGCGCTGCGGAGGGGCCGTGAACCCGGAACGGTCAGGCCGCGGACCCGCTGCGTGCGGTCCAGCCGACGTCGGTGCTGAGGGTGCCGACCGGGGACCGCCCTCGAGCAGGCTCCCCGACGGCGCCGTGAGCTGCGGGATGCGCGCGATCTGGTCCAGGACCGTCGCACGGAGGGCAGGGGGCGGGGCGACCGCGTCGGCATCGGCGATCGCCGCGGCGACAGCGCGCAGCTCGTCGAGCTCCGCTGCGGCGTCGGCGTCACGGGCGACGAGGTCCTCGACAGCGCGCCGCTCGTCGTCGTCGACGGCGTCGAGCGCGTAGGCGGCGAGGAGGGAGCGCACGTCGTCGTCGGTCATGACGCCACCCCCAGGCAGTCGCGGAGACGGATGAGACCGTCACGGATGCGGGTCTTGACGGTGGGGAGGGCGGCGCCGAGCTCCTCGGCGACCTCGCGGTAGGTGCGCCCGCCGTAGTAGGCGAGCACGACGGCGTCGCGCTGCGTCTCGGTGAGGCTGCCGAGGCAGCCCCGCACGCGGGTGCGTTCCATGGTGTCCTCGACCTCCTCTGCGACTGAGTCGAACGGGATGTGGTTGTCGGCGTCCGCGACACGCTGGTCGCGGTCGCGCTGCGCCTGGACGGCGCGGACCCTGTCGACCGCGCGGCGGTGGGCGAGCGTCAGGACGAACGTGCGGGCGGAGCCGCGGCCGGGGTCGAACCGTGGCGCCGTCCGCCAGACCTCGAGCATGACCTCCTGCATGACCTCCGCCGCGAGGTGCGGGTCCCGCAGCACCGCTCGTGCGGTGCCGTGGACGGCGGGGGAGAGCAGGTCGTACAGGGCGGCGAAGGCGTGCTGGTCACCCGCCGCCGCGGAGGTGAGGAGGGCGTTCGCATCGCGAGCCGGCTGCGGTGACCGGCCCTCCTGGGTGTCCGCGCGTCGGGCGTCCCCCCCGGCGGGCGGCGCGGCGTCGTCGTCGCGGGTGGCCCAGGTCACCCGCTCAGTCTGCACCACGGTCATCGGTTGTCCCTCCACCGTCCCGGGCCGCCGTCCTTCCCGTGCGCGTCCCGGGCGGCCGGTGGGACCAGCGCCGACCCGTCCGACGACCCTCCGTCGCCGGACGGGCCGTGCTGACCCTCGCCCCAGCACGTCCCACCGGACGAGGACCGGGACAGCGGAGCCGTGCCCGACCAGGTCGGGCAGCGGCCCCGCGTCCGCTCGCTTCGGCGCCCGCGGACGGGCGCCGCGGCGTCCTACTCCGTCGCGCTCTCGACGAGCGCGGCGTCGAGGGAGTCGATCGCCCCGCCGAGCGTCTCGACGTGCATCGCGAGACCGTCGGCGACGGCGTCGGCCGGCAGCTCACCACCGCTGACCTCCTCGAAGAACGCGCCGGCGGATGCCCGGTACGCGTCGAGGTTGCTCAGGGCCTCCTGCTTGCCCTGCTCGTCATCGCCGGCCGCGGCGACCGCGTAGTCGACGAAGTCGGAGATGTGGGCCCGCCACAGCTCGAGGAACTCCGCGCCCTTCTCCTCGCCCGCGAGCGAGGTGACGGCCTCGGACAGGGCCACGCTGTTCTCGTCCAGCACTCCGGCCGCGGCGGTGAACGCCTCGGACTCGGGGCCGCCCTCGGCCGTGTAGGCGGTGAAGACGGCGATGCTCGCGAGGTAGACGTGCTCCTGGAGGAGGTTCGTCAGGGTCGTGCGGAGGGTCGACGCGGCGTCGGCCGGGTCGCCCTCGAGCTCGAGGGCCGTGTCGAAGCCGCCCGCGATCGTCGTGGCGGACTCGCTCACGTGGGCGGCCGCCTCCTGGAGCTCGGCGTACGCGGACGGGTCGCCGGCGGCGAGCGCGTCGATGGCCTCGGTCAGGGTCGTGACGTGCATGGAGAGCGAGCCGGCGATGGCGTCGGCCGGGAGCGCGCCGTTGCTGATCTGCTCGAAGAACCCGCCTGCGGTCTGCGTGTAGGCCTCGAGGTCGGACAGCGCCTGGTCGACGCCGGCCTGGTCGTCACCGGCACGGGCCACGGCGTAGTCGACGAAGTCGCCGATGTGGGCGCGCCACACCTCGAGGAACGTCGCTGCGTTCTCCTCGCCCGCCAGGGAGCCGATCGCCTCGGAGAGGTCCACCGAGTTGGTGTCGAGCGCAGCCGCAGCCGCCTCGAACTCGCCCGAGTCCGGGCCGGTCGTGTAGGCCGTCGCGACGGCGATGCCGGCAAGGTAGACGTGCTCCTGCAGGAGTGCGGTGAGGCCGGCGCGCAGGTCGGCGGCCGGTGAGTCGACCTCACCGGCGGCACCCGTGGCGGCGGCGAGGCCGGTCGCGAGGGTCAGGGCCGTGTCCGGCATGTGCGCCGCGGCGGTGCGCGCGTCGACGAACGGGTCGCCCGTACCCATCGGCATGAGGGAGGAGAGCATCTCTTCCGTCTCCTCGGCGGTCGGCGTCTCCTGCTCCTCCATGGCCCCCTCGGCGGCGGCGGGCGCCTCCTCGGTGGTGCTCGCGGAGCACGAGGTGAGCGCGAGAGCGGCGGTGACGGCGGCGGCCGCGGCGGCCGAACGGGTCCGGGTCGTGCGAGTGGTACGCATGAGAGCTCCTCGGTCTAGCGGATGGTTCGGGGGTGGTTCGGAGCCCCGGCCGGAGTGGATGGGTGGCATGGGACGACTTCTCGACGAGCGCGCCGCTGGGGGGCGGGGTGCGCCGGGCGTAGGGACAGCGGGGGTCCCGTCCGTCCTTCCTGAGGGTGCCGTCGGGGCCAGCCGCTGCGCCGGCGGCCGACCACGACGTACCGTCGTCGTGACGACAGGAGGTCGACGTGGCGTACGAGGTGACCAAGCGCGACGAGGAGTGGCGGCGCGAGCTGTCCCCGGAGGAGTACCAGGTGCTCCGGCTGGCGGGCACGGAGCGGCCGTGGACCGGCGAGCTGCTCGAGGAGAAGCGTCAGGGGACGTACTCGTGCCGCGCGTGCGGGCAGACGCTCTTCACGGCGGAGACGAAGTTCGACTCGCACTGCGGGTGGCCGAGCTTCTACCAGCCGGGGGAGGGTGACGCCGTCGAGCTCATCGAGGACCGGAGCCTGGGCATGGTGCGGACCGAGGTGCGGTGCGCCCGGTGCGGGTCTCACCTGGGGCACGTGTTCGACGACGCCCCGCAGACGCCGACCGGCGACCGGTACTGCATGAACTCGGTCTCGCTCACCTTCGAGCCCGAGGCCGGCACGTCCTGATGGTGGTGCGGCGCTGATGTCCGACGGTCCCCGCAGGCCGCGACGTCCGGCGATGCTCGACCCCCGGCAGGCGGACGAGATCCCCGGCGACGTGGACCCGGCGCTGCGCCAGGAGGTCGCGCACACGACGGCGAACGTCATCGTGCAGCAGGGGCGCGCGGCGGAGGACCCCGATCTCGTCGACCGGCTCGTCCGGCTCGTGGAGACCGAGGGCCTGGACACGGTCGCCGCCATGTGGTCGGACAGCGCGCCGAACACGCTGCCGGGCGCCCTGTGGCGGTTGTACGTCCTGCGGAGCTGGGTGCTGCGGGACCCGCGGACGGTCGCGGAGCGGTACCGCATGGGCGTGAGGCATGCCGAGGTGCACGACGTCGTCGCCGGGGTCGTCAGCCCGCCGGGGCCGCAGGACGTGTCGCGGCTCGTCGACGCCGTGCTGTCCGGCGTGTTCGTCGGCGACCTGGCCGTCGCCCTGGAGCGGGCGGCAGCCTTCTGCAGGGTGCTGGCGACCGGTGCTGCCTTCGACGCCGACCACGTCGAGGAGCACGACACCGAGCTGGCCCGGACCATGACCCACGGAGCGTCCGGGCTGGTACGCACCGCGGAGGAGCTCGAGCACGCGGCCAGCTTGTGGAGGTCGGGGCACCTCGACTGACGACAGGGGTGGTGCCTCAGGTCGCTGAGCGGTGAGCATGACCCCTGAGGTCCGTGCGAACCCTTGGACTGACGGGCTCGGTCGGCCCGTCAGAACGGCGGCTCGGGGCTGAGGGTCCTCTCGGTGGGTGCGGTCGACGGTGGGCCCGGCTCGAAGGGCACGGCGACGGGGTCGCGGGTGTAGACCTGACCGGTCCTCGAGCGCCAGGTCGTCACGCCCGTCGCAGGGTCCCGCTCCGCCGACCACCGGCCGTGCGTCTTCATGACGTGGTGATGTCGGCAGAGAGGGTGAAGACCGCTCGTCCGGGTCTGCACCTCGTCCCGTCGGGCGTGGTCGTACGGGGTGATGTGGTCGATGTCGCACCAGGACGCCGCGACGCCGCACCCGGGGAACGTGCACGTCGGCGCCCTGTCGACGACGGCGGACACGACCGTCGGCGAGGGCCGGTAGCCCTTCGACGCCCGCTCGAGCACCTCACCCGTCCGCGGGTCGACCAGCGTGAACCGCCACGTCCCCTGCGCGGCGACTTCACGCGCCATCTGCGCGCCGATCGGCCCATAGCCGGCGAGGACCGCCGGGTCGTCCCTCAGCCCGAGCAGGGTGGACACGTTCAAGGTGACGTTGAGGTGCGGCCGGCGGCGCTGCGAGACCGGGAGGTCCACGCCGTCCGGCCCCACGCCGCGGTCGAGCACCCGCGCGAGCACGTCCACCATCGCATCCGCGCGGCGCGCGTCCACACCCCTCCCGTCGTCCTGGGCGGCGGCCGCGGCGACCGCGTCGACGGCCGTCATCACGCGCATGGCGTCGGTCGCCGGAAGGTAGGCGTGGACGTAGGCCATGCAGTCGTCCGCGGGCTCCATCCAGACGCCCCGCGTCCGGCGGGCGGCCTCGTGGCGGCCCGCAGCGGCCTCCGGGGCGATCTCGAGCTCCACGCGGCGCGCCGTAGCGCGGATCTGCGGAGCGGTGAGCCTCGAGCCATGAGCGAGGACCGCCCGCCTGACCACGGCCGCCTGGCCCACCGGGAGGTGCGCCGTGACGCGGCACAGCGTGTCGGCCTTGCGGGTGGTCAGGGTGCCGTCGGCGAGGTTGTCGTGTACGTCCGGGGCGCGCACGAGTGCAGCGGCGCGGTCGACCAGCACGCGTCCGGCGCGAGGCGTGACCCCGGTGGCCGCCGCGATCTCGTCCGCGAGGAACCCCTCCTCGCGCGGACCGCAGGTGCGCCTCAGCATCTCGGCGACGGTGCGGGACTGGGCCGCTGTCGCCCAGGAGAGGACGCGCTCCCAGGCAGCGGTCATCTCGACGAGCCCGGCGTCGTCGACATCCGCGGGGACCAGGTCGACGAGCGTCTGCACCAGGGCCAGGGACGGTGCGGCGTCGACGAGGAGAGCGGCGACGGGATGGCGCTCGGCCCACTCCATCGGTGGACGCAGGACCTCCCGCTGGGCGCGGAGCCGCCCGACCTCCCGCGCCCTCTCGAGCACCTCCGCGACCGTCGGCACGGCGCCGAGCGGGACCGCCGGATGCTCGTCGCCGCACGAGCATGCGCATGTCGGCACGTGTGCTACGTCGCCGAGCGAGCCGCCCGGCGCGTGGGCTGTCGACTCGTCCGCCGACGGCTCCGATGCCTGCTCATGCTCGAACATGTGTTCGAGACTAGACCCGGGATCCGACACGGCCCCGGTGGGACCCGCGACCTGTGGATCACTGGGCCGGCCGTCCCCGGTGAGCCGGGAGCATCGCGCCGTCGTGCATTCCCGCGGAGCCGATGAGAATCCTCACCGTGCCTCGGGCTGTGCTGATGGAGGCCGCCGCGTAGAGTGAGCGAGGCGTCGGGCCGCGGTAGCCCCGGGCTCCACACAATGCCGCTACGAGCGGCCTTCGCGCCGACAGGCGCTCCCGGCCCGACGCCCTCACACCTGGCTGCGCCCACGCCGCCGGCCGACCCATGACCCGTAGCAGCATCCCGGCCTCGGCGAGACGTGCGCGACACGGAGCCCCTCGGCGCCTCGTGCACGGCCCTTCGCCCCAGCGATCGAGGTCCGCGCGGCCCTACGCTGTGGCGCCGCCCACGACCGTGGGCGCACCGCCTCGGCCCACGGAGCTCCTCGTGCGTCTGCGACTCACCCCCCGCAACGAGTCCTTCTTCGACCTGCTCGCCGCCACGGCGGACCAGCTCGTCACCGGAGCAGACCTCCTGGGCAGGCTGGTGACGGCCCCGGCCGTCGAGCGCCCTCAGCTCGCCGGCGCCCTGCGCGCCGCCGAGCACGCGGCCGACGAGTCCACCCACGCGATCATGCGCCGCCTGGACACGACGTTCGTCACCCCGTTCGACCGGGACGACATCTACGGCCTCGCCTCCGGCCTGGACGACTGCATGGACCACATGGAGGAGGCGGGCGACCTCATCGTCCTCTACCGCGTGGACCGCCTCCCCGAGCTCGTCGCGGCCCAGGCCGACATCCTCCAGCGATGCGCGCTCCTGACCGCCGACGCGATGCCGCGGCTCCGCTCGCTCAAGGGCCTCACCGAGTACTGGGTCGAGACCAACCGGCTCGAGAACGAGGCGGACCGGATCTACCGCCGGCTCATCGCGGACCTCTTCCACGGCGGCGCGGAGGCCATCGAGGTCATGAAGCTCAAGGACGTCATCATGGCGCTCGAGGACGCGGCCGACGCCTTCGAGAAGGTGGCGAACCTCGTCGAGACGATCTCGCTGAAGGAGTCCTGACTCCGTGGAGATCGCGCTCGTCGTCGTGGTCGTGGCCTTCGCCCTCGGCTTCGACTACACCAACGGCTTCCACGACGCGGCCAACGCGATCGCGACGTCGGTCTCCACCCGGGCGCTGACCCCGCGACGCGCGCTGCTCATGGCGGCCTTCTTCAACCTGCTCGGGGCGCTCCTCGGCACCGGTGTCGCGGAGACGATCGGCTCGGGGATCATCGACGTCAGCGACCGGCCCGCGCAGACCGGCCTGGTGATGGTGCTGGCCGCCGTCATCGGCGCGATCGTGTGGAACCTGACGACCTGGTGGTTCGGCATGCCGTCGTCGTCGTCGCACGCCCTCATCGGCGGGCTGACCGGCGTGGGCCTCGCCGCGGGCATCACCGTGCACTGGGACGTCATCGTCACCAAGGTCCTCATCCCGATGGTCCTCTCGCCGCTGGTGGGCTTCGGCCTCGCGTTCGCCCTCATGGTCGGGGTGCTCTGGGCCTTCCGGAACGCCAACCCGCACCGCGTGACCCGCCGGTTCCGTCACGCCCAGACCGTCTCGGCAGCGGCGATGGCGCTCGGCCACGGCCTGCAGGACGCGCAGAAGACGATGGGCGTCATCGTCCTCGCCCTGGTGGCGGGCGGCGTCCAGGAGGACTTCACCATCCCGCTGTGGGTCAAGCTCTCCGCGGCGCTGGCCATCTCGGCGGGCACGTACTCGGGCGGGTGGCGCATCATGCGAACCCTCGGTCGGCGCGTCATCGAGCTCGACCCCGCCCGCGGCTTCGTGGCGGAGACCGTCGCCGCGAGCGTGCTCTACACGGCCGCGTTCGCCTTCCAGGCCCCGATCTCCACGACCCAGACGATCACGTCGGCGATCATGGGGGTGGGTGCCACGAAGCGACTCTCCGCCGTCCGCTGGGGCGTCGCGGGCAACATCGCCGTCGCGTGGGTGCTGACCATCCCCGCCGCAGCGGGCGTCGGCGCCCTGATGTTCGTGATCCTGCACGCCGTGCTCGTCTGAGCACTGCGGGCCCGACGGCCCGTCCTGCCGGCGGGAGGTCCGGGCGGGTCAGTCGCCGTTCGCCGCGCCCCGGTGCCGCTCGACGGCCACGACGCGCGCCGCCGCCCCGGACCCCGTGACGTGGGCGACGAGTGCCTCACCCGTGCGCAGCCACGGGTCCCGCTCCGGCAGCGCACCGATCGTCCAGCGCCGCGTGCACTCGCCGACGGCGTCCATCACGGCCCGCAGCACCGGGCGGTGCGTCGACAGCACGACGTTGCGAGGCTCGTGCAGCAGCTCGTCGACCACGTGTGCCGACTTGCCGGGGTCCTCCTTGAAGGCCGCCTCCGTGAGCGCGTCGACGGTCCGCACGGGCAGGCCGGTCCGCTCCGCGTAGGGCACGACGGTCCGCAGGCACCGCTCCCACGGGCTCGTGACGATCTCCGCGACGCCGTACGCGGCCAGCACCGGCACGAGCGCCTTCGCCTGGGCGCGGCCCTGCCCCGTGAGCGGCCGGGTCTCCTCGCCGCCCTTCCACGCCGACCGGCGCTGCGCCCGTCCGTGCCGCGCGACGACGACGGCGCTCGTGGCCAGCCGCCCGCGCTCCCACAGGGTCAGCAGCGCCTCCAGCGGCGCCCGGTCCGCCCGTCGCGTCAGGAGGTCGGCTGCGGTCGCGGCGCTGACCCAGACGACGTCGTCGATCTCCTCCATCGGCGCCTGGGCGACCGGCGGGCGCACGGCGACCGCGGCGCCGTCGTCGTCGGTCGCGCAGCGGGCGGCCCAGTAGTGCACGCGCTTGGTCCGCCCGTCCGAGGTCGTGTACCGCAGCGACGGCAGCGGGACGCCGAGCACGACCTGCTCCCCGATCTCCTCGGCGACCTCGCGCACGGCGGCGGTCGGCAGGAGCTCGCCGGGGTCGAGCTTGCCCTTGGGCCAGGACCAGTCCTTGTACCGGGGGCGGTGCACGACCGGCAGCTCCAGGCGCCCGTCCCGCTCCCGCCACACGAGGGCGCCCGCGGCCTCCACCACGCCGCGCCCGTTCGTCTCCTGGCTCACCGGGGGACCGCCTGCCGCTCGCCGCCGATGGCCCGGGCCGTCGTGCGGGTCACCGGGACCCGGCCGGCCGACGACGACGACGCGCCACCAGCAGCTCCTGCAGGTCGCGCAGCGGCTCGCCGTCCTCGCCCCGGCTGTGCCGGGTCCACTGGTCGTCCGGCCCGAGGTGCCACGTCGCCGTGGCGTCGTCCATCGACAGGTCGAGCAGCTCGAGCAGCTCCTCGACGTGTCCCGGGTCCCCGAGCCGCACGAGGGCCTCGACCCGGCGGTCGAGGTTGCGGTGCATGAGGTCCGCCGAGCCGATGAACACCTCCGGCTCGCCGCCGTTGGCGAAGGCGAAGATGCGCCCGTGCTCGAGGAACCGGCCCAGGATCGACCGCACCCGGATGGTCTCCGACAGCCCCGGGACGCCCGGGCGGACGGCGCAGATGCCCCGGACCACCAGGTCGACCGGCACCCCGACCTGCGACGCCCGGTAGAGCGCGTCGATCGTCTCCTCGTCCACGACGGCGTTGACCTTGAAGCGGATCCATGCCGGCAGTCCGGCGAGGTGGTTCTCCCGCTCGCGTTCGATCCGCTCGACGAGTCCGGACCGCGCCGTGCGCGGGGCCACGAGCAGGCGGTGGAACCGTGACTTCGGCGCGTAGCCGGAGAGCTGGTTGAACAGCCGTGTCAGGTCCTGGCCGACCTCCGGGTCGCACGTCAGCAGGCCCAGGTCCTCGTACAGGCGCGCCGTCTTGGGGTTGTAGTTGCCGGTCCCGACGTGGCAGTACCGCCGCAGCCCGTCCGCCTCCTGACGCACCACGAGCGAGAGCTTGCAGTGCGTCTTCAGCCCGACGATGCCGTAGACGACGTGGACGCCCGCCTGCTCGAGCTTGCGGGCCCACGAGATGTTGTTCTGCTCGTCGAAGCGGGCCTTGATCTCGACGAGGGCCAGCACCTGCTTGCCCGCCTCGGCGGCGTCGATGAGCGAGTCGACGATGGGGGAGTCGCCCGACGTGCGGTACAGCGTCTGCTTGATGGCCAGCACCGACGGGTCGGCCGCCGCCTGCGCGAGGAACGTCTGCACCGACGTGGCGAACGAGTCGTACGGGTGGTGCAGCAGGACGTCCCGCCGGCGGATCGCGGCGAAGACGTCGGTCGGCTTGGCGGACTCCACCTCGGCCAGGTGCCGGTGCGTGCCGCCTACGAACCGGCGGAACCGCAGGTCCGGCCGGTCCAGGTCGGCGATGAGGTTGAGGCCCGTGAGGTCCAGCGGCGCGGGCAGCGCGTAGACCTCGGACTCCTCGACGCCCAGCTCGCGGACCAGCAGCTCACGGACGCGCGGGGCGATGTCCTCGGCGACCTCGAGCCGCACGGGCGGGCCGAAGCGGCGGCGCAGGAGCTCCTTCTCCATCGCCTGGAGGATGTTCTCCGCGTCGTCCTCCTCGACCTCCACGTCCTCGTTGCGCGTGACGCGGAAGGTGTGGTGCTCGCGCACCTCCATGCCGGGGAAGAGCGCGCCGAGGTGCACGGCGATGACGTCCTCGAGCGGCACGAACGACGTCGGGCCGCGCTCGGGGTCCGCGGCCTGGGTGCCCGGAGCGCTCGGCCGGCCGAGCGCGTCGACGGCGATGAACCGGGGCAGCAGCGGCGGCACCTTGACCCGGGCGAAGTGCTCCTTGCCCGTCGCGGGGTTGCCGACGACCACGGCGAGGTTGAGCGACAGCCCGGAGATGTACGGGAACGGGTGCGCCGGGTCCACGGCGAGCGGCGTGAGCACCGGGAAGATCTGCCGGCGGAAGAACTTGTGCAGCCGGTCCTGCTCGTCCTGCCCGAGCTCGTCCCAGTGGACGATCGTGATGCCCTCGGACGCCAGGGCGGGCCGCACGTCCTCGATGAACACCGTGGCGTGCCGCGCCATGAGCTCCTGGGACCGGCCGGCGATGCCCTCCAGCACCTGGCGCGGGCTCAGCCCCGACGCGGCCGTCACGGCCATCCCCGTGGCGATGCGCCGCTTGAGGCCCGCGACACGGACCATGAAGAACTCGTCGAGGTTGGAGGCGAAGATCGCCAGGTACCGGGCGCGCTCCAGGAGCGGCAGGGACGCGTCCTCCGCGAGCTCGAGGACGCGCTCGTTGAAGGCGAGCCAGGACAGCTCGCGGTCGGCGAAGCGGTCCTCGGGCAGGTCGGCGGCGTCGTGCCCCGCGGCGCCCTGGTCGGGGAGGTCCGGTGCCGGTGCCGGGGTCGCGACGATCTCCGCGGCCGAGGCCTCGGGGTGAGCGGTCATGTCGACCATCGTGGCATCCCGGTCCGCTGTGCGGGAGGTGCGGTCACGAGCCGGAAGACGCGTGCGCGGCAGCGCCGGGGGCCGACCCGTGGGGGTCGGCGCCGTACTGCACGTCCAGGCGGGACTGCGTGAAGCCGGCGCGGGCGTACGTGCGCACCGCCGGCTCGTTGTCGCCCTCGACGTACAGCTCCGCACGCGCGAGACCCTGGGCCGCCAGGTGGCGCACGACGAGGCCGGTGAGGAACCGGCCGAGGCCGGTGCCCTGCTCGTCCGGGTCGACGCCGAGCGCGTAGAGCTCGCCGGCGGACGCACCGGGCTCGACCTTCATCCACACCGACGCCACGAGCCGTCCGTCGCGCTCGGCGAGCAGGAGGTCGGCCGCGTCGAACCAGGGCTCCCGCTCGCGGGCCTCGAGGTCGGCCCGGGTGAGGCGGCCCTGCTCGGGGTGGCTCGCGAACGCCCTGGCGTTGACGGCGACCCACGCGTCCTCGTCCCGGCCGACGACGAAGGGCCGGATGGTCACGCCCTCCGGGGGCGTCGGCGGGTCCCCCTCGGCGTCGGCCACCGTGAGCGGGCGGGCCATCTGCCAGAGCTCGCGCGTGATCCCGAGCCCCGCGGACCGCGCGAGCCCGCGGGCACCGGGCAGGTCGCCGTGGGCCCACACGACCACGTCGCGGCCGCCCGCGTCGCGCGCCACCGCTGTGGCGGCGTCCAGGAGCGCCCGGCCGACCCCGCGGCGGCGCTGCTCCGGGGCGACGACCAGCTCCGCCGAGGCGGGCGTCGTCGTCGGCCCGCCGAGGTCGACCTGGGCGTACCCGACGACGGCGTCCGCCGCCTCGACCTGACCAGGGGGAGGCGCGCCCCACGCGACGACGTGCGTGACCGGGGCGTGGGGGTCGGTCAGCCACAGGAGCGTCTGCTCGCCCAGCGCCTCGATCCCGTCGTGCTCGCGCGCGCCCCCGGCCATGGCCCGGACGGCCGTGACGACGTCGTCGGGCAGGGACGAGGCGGTCTCCAGGCGCGGCATCCCGCCATCCCACCACAGCGACCGCTCCGCGGCCGGGGGTGCCCCGACGGCCACCCCCGGCCCGCGTCGGTCGGCAGGGTGCCGCCTCAGGGCTCCGTCGGCTTGTCCAGGCCCGACGCGATGAGGTCCATGACCGTGGAGTCGGCGAGCGTCGTGACGTCACCGACCGGTCTGTGCTCGGCCACGTCACGCAGCAGCCGCCGCATGATCTTGCCCGACCGGGTCTTGGGCAGCTCCGTGACGACGAGGATCGACCGCGGCTTGGCGATGGGGCCGATCTCCCGTGTGACGTGCGCCCGCAGCGTGGTCGCGACGTCGGCGCCCTCGCCGGGCCCGTCGACGCGGTCCGTGTACTCCGCGCGCAGGATGACGAACGCCACCACGGCCTGACCCGTCGTCTCGTCGCTCGCACCGACGACGGCGGCCTCGGCCACCATGGGGTGCGACACGAGCGCCGACTCGATCTCGGTGGTCGACAGGCGGTGACCCGAGACGTTCATGACGTCGTCGACGCGCCCGAGCAGCCAGATGTCGCCGTCGGCGTCCCTCTTGGCCCCGTCGCCGGCGAAGTACAGGCCGGGGAAGCGCGACCAGTAGGTGTCCTTGAAGCGCTGCTCGTCGCCCCAGATCCCGCGGAGCATGGACGGCCACGGCTGGGTCACCACGAGGTAGCCGCCGGAGCCGTTCGGGACCGACTTCGCCTCCTCGTCGACCACGTCGATGCTGATGCCCGGCATGGGGGTCTGGGCCGAGCCGGGCTTCGTCGCGGTGACGCCGGGCAGCGGCGAGATCATGGTGGCGCCGGTCTCCGTCTGCCACCACGTGTCCACCACGGGCGTCCGGTCGCCGCCGATCACCCGGCGGTACCACATCCACGCCTCGGGGTTGATGGGCTCACCGACCGATCCGAGGACCCGCAGGCTCGACAGGTCGAACTGCCCGGGGATCTCCTCGCCCCACTTCATGCAGGTGCGGATCGCCGTCGGCGCCGTGTAGAGGATCGTCACGCCGTACTTCTCGACGATCTCCCACCACCGGCCCTTGTGCGGCGTGTCCGGCGTCCCCTCGTAGATCACCTGCGTGGCCCCGTTGACGAGCGGCCCGTAGACCACGTACGTGTGGCCGGTCACCCAGCCGACGTCGGCCGTGCACCAGTAGACGTCCGTCTCCGGCTTGAGGTCGAAGACGTTGAGGTGCGTGAACGCCGACTGCGTGAGGTAGCCGCCGGTGGTGTGGAAGATGCCCTTCGGCTTCCCCGTCGTGCCGGAGGTGTAGAGGATGAACAGCGGGTGCTCCGCCTCGACCCACACCGGCTCGTGCTGCTCCGAGGCCGCCTCGAGCGCCTCGTGCCACCACACGTCCCGGCCCTCGACCCACGCGACGTCCTGGCCGGTGCGGCGCACGACGAGGACGTTGCGGACCGACGTCGGCCCGGCCTCCTCGTCCAGGTGGCCGTGGGGGTGGTGGTGCGGGTCCAGGGCTTCGTCGACCGCCGGCTTGAGCGCGCTCGCGGCGCCCCGCCGGTAGCCGCCGTCGGCCGTGATGACGAGGACCGCCTCGGCGTCCTCCACGCGTGACCGCAGGGCCTCGGCCGAGAAGCCGCCGAAGACGACGGAGTGCACCGCGCCGATGCGCGCGCAGGCCAGCATCGCGACGACCGCCTCCGGGATCATCGGCAGGTAGATCGCCACCCGGTCGCCCGTCCGCACGCCCAGTGCGACGAGGGCGTTCGCCGCCCGGGACACCTGCTGCTGCAGCTCGGCATAGGTGAGGGTGCTCGTGTCGCCCGGCTCGCCCTCGAAGGACAGCGCCACGCGGTCGCCGTGACCCGCCTCGACGTGCCGGTCGACGGCGTTGTGGCACGCGTTGAGCCGGCCGTCCGCGAACCAGCGGGCGTGGGGTGCGCCGGACCAGTCGAGCACCTCCGTGAACGGCGTCTGCCAGGTCAGCAGCTCGCGGGCCTGGTCCGCCCAGAACGACTCCGGGTCCGCCGCCGCCCACGCGCCGAGGTCGCCGTGGGCGTTGGCCTGGGCGGCGAACTCGGGGCTCGGCGGGAAGTGGCGGTCCTCGGTGAGCAGGTTCTCCAGCGGCGTGGAGCTCGGCGCGTCGTGGGTCACGGGTCCTCCGGTCGCAGCAGCGGTGGTGCGTCGGGCCGATGCTATTCCCCTGTCATCCCACCGGTCGCGCCGGGTCCGGCCCCAGCCGTGCTCCGCACGGCCCCGTCCGCGACCAAGGTCCCGCAGCCGGCCGCCATCGGCCGGGAACCATGGGACGACCGCAAGCGCGACCTCGCGGCCGAGGCCCTCCTCGTCGAGCGCGCACCTGCGGCGCCGCAGGCACCGCCATCCGGGCCCGACCGGGAAGGACCCCCATGAACCTGCTCGACCGCCGCCGCACCGTGGCGCCCCCCGGCTACAACCGGTGGCTCGTCCCGCCCGCCGCGCTCGCCGTGCACCTGTCCATCGGCCAGATCTACGCGTTCAGCGTGCTCAAGGAGGCGCTGATCGACCGGTTCGACGCGAGCCACACCCAGGTCGCGATCATCTTCTCGATCGCGATCGTCATGCTCGGGCTCTCCGCGGCCTTCGGCGGGAAGTGGATGGAGCGCAACGGGCCGCGCAAGGCCATGGCGCTCTCGGCGACCTTCTGGGTGTCGGGCTTCCTCATCGGGTCGCTGGGCATCGAGCTGGGCTCGCTGTGGATCGTCTACCTCGGGTACGGGTTCATCGGCGGCATCGGCCTCGGCATCGGCTACATCTCGCCGGTCAGCACGCTCATCAAGTGGTTCCCGGACCGGCCGGGCCTCGCGACCGGCCTGGCGATCATGGGCTTCGGCGGCGGCGCGATGGTCGCCGGACCGCTCACCAACGCGCTCCTCGGCAGCTACGCGGACACCCCGGCCGACGCGCTCGTGCCGACGCTCCTGACGCTCGCGGCGATCTACGCGGTGCTCATGACGGCCGGTGCCGCCGTCATCCGCGTGCCCGCGCCGGGCTGGCGTCCGGAAGGCTGGACGCCCTCGCCCAGGAAGAACGCCATGCAGACGCACGCGGACGTGCGGGTCTCCCGGGCCGTCCGCACGCCGCAGTTCTACCTCCTGTGGGTCGTGCTGTTCACGAACGTCACCGCGGGCATCGGCATCCTCGAGCAGGCCTCGCCGATGATCCAGGACTTCTTCTCCAGCGTGACCCCGGCCACCGCGGCCGGGTTCGTCGGGCTGCTGTCGCTGGCGAACATGGCCGGGCGCTTCGTGTGGTCGTCGACGTCGGACGTCGTCGGCCGCAAGCGCATCTACGTCATGTACCTCGGCGTGGGTGCGGTCCTCTACGGGACGCTCGCCTCCGTGGCGGGCAACGCCGTCGGGCTGTTCGTGGTCGTCGCGTTCCTCATCGTCAGCTTCTACGGGGGCGGCTTCGCGACCGTCCCGGCCTACCTCAAGGACCTCTTCGGCTCCCTCGAGGTCGGCGCCATCCACGGCCGCCTGCTCACCGCGTGGTCCGCCGCCGGCATCGCCGGACCGCTCATCGTCAACGGCTTCGCGGACGCCCGCGCGGCACGGGGGATCGAGGGCGCCGCGCTGTACACCCCGTCGCTCATCACCATGACGGCGGTGCTCGTCGTCGGCTTCGCCGCCAACCTCCTCATCCGCCCCGTCCACGAGCGGCACCACGAGCCGGTGCTCACCGCCGCTGCGCAGGCCCTGTCGCCCGAGCCGGTGACGCTGCCCGCTCCCGTCCCGTCCACCGACGAGCGTCCGCTCGCCCCTGCCACCAAGGAGTCCTGACATGGCCGTGCTCGAGACCTCCACCGACGACGTCGCCCTCGCCACCGAGGTCCGCCCGGCCGACCCGCCGGCCGATCCGGGCGCCACGATCCGCGTCGCCGCCATCGCGCTGTGGGGCGTCGTCGGGAGCCTGCTCGGCTACGGGGTGCTCCAGACGGTCCTCAAGGCCTCCGCGCTGTTCGCCTGACGCCGTGCGACGCCTGCCCGTCGGCGTCGTGCCGGGGCGCCGGCACACCCGGTCCGGCCACGAGGAATGGTGGCCGGACCGGCGCTGTTGGTCGCCTGACGTGACACCGCACCTCTTCCAGCCGCTGACGCTGCGCGGCACCACCGCCCGCAACCGCGCCTGGCTCGCGCCCATGTGCCAGTACTCCTCGACCGACGGGTTCGTCGACGACTGGCACCTCGTCCACCTCGCCTCGCGGGCCGTCGGGGGGTTCGGGCTCGTCATGTCCGAGGCGACGGCGGTCGTGCCCGAGGGCCGCATCACGCCGCACGACGCCGGCCTGTGGACCGACGAGCACGTCGAGCCGTGGGCCCGGGTCGTCCGGGCGGTGCAGGGCGCCGGGGCGCTCGCCGGCGTCCAGCTGGCGCACGCCGGCCGGAAGGCGTCGACGCACCGCCCGTGGTCGCCGGCTCGTGGCTCGGTCGACCCCGCCGACGGCGGCTGGGCGACCGTCGCGCCGTCTTCCGTCCCCTTCGACGGGCTGGCCGTCCCGCACGAGCTCTCGGCGTCCGACGTCAGCGCCATGGTGGACGCCTTCGCCGCGGCGGCGGTCCGGGCCGACCGGGCCGGCTTCGACGTGGCCGAGATCCACGCGGCGCACGGGTACCTGCTGCACCAGTTCCTCTCGCCCCTGTCCAACCACCGGACCGACGCCTACGGCGGGACCGCCGGGAACCGGGCGCGATTCCTGCGCGAGGTCGTCACGGCCGTCCGTGACGCGTGGCCGGACCACAAGCCGCTGCTCGTGCGGCTCTCCGCGACGGACTGGGTCGAGGGCGGGCTCACGGTCGAGGACACCGCCGCGGTCGCGGCCGACCTCGCACTGCTCGGCGCGGACCTCGTCGACGTCTCCAGCGGGGGGAACGTGCTCGCCGACATCCCCGTGGGGCCCGGCTACCAGGTGCCGCTCGCCCACCGGGTGCGCGAGGTGAGCGGGCTGCCCGTCTCCGCCGTCGGGATGGTCCTCGACGGTCCCCAGGCCGAGCAGGTGCTGCGCGACGGCGGCGTCGACGCCGTCATGGTGGGACGCGCCGCGCTGCGCGACCCGTACTGGGTGCTGCGTGCGGCGCACGAGCTCGGCCTGCCGGCTCCCGTCGGGGTGCCTGCGCCCGTCGGGGTGCACGGCGACGCCGACGGGGGAGGGCCGTTGTGGCCCGCGCAGTACCTGCGCGGGACGTGGGGCTGACGGGTCCTGACCGCCTGACGGGTCGTGACCGCCTGAGGGGTCAGAACGCGGCGACGGCGTCGACGGGCTCCTGCGTCGCGGCCGTCCGGGCCGCGCCCGCCCGCGCCGCGTGCTCGACCGCCGCGGCGACGCGCGTGGTGACCTCGGGGTTGAAGACGCTCGGGATGATGTAGGTCGGGTTCAGCTCGTCGTCGGTGACGACCTCGGCGAGTGCGCGCGCCGCGGCGAGCAGGAGCTCGGTCGTCACCTCGTGCGACTGCGCGTCCAGCAGACCCCGGAAGACGCCCGGGAACGCGAGCACGTTGTTGATCTGGTTCGCGAAGTCCGAGCGCCCCGTGCCGACGACCGCTGCGTGCTGCGCCGCCTCGTCCGGGTCCACCTCGGGACGCGGGTTGGCCATCGCGAACACGATCGAGCCCGGCGCCATCCGGGCGATGTCGTCGCCCGTGAGCACGTCCGGCGCGGAGAGCCCGATGAAGACGTCCGCGCCGACCACGGCCTCCTTGAGCGACCCGGCCAGGCCCCGCGGGTTGGTGTTCTGGGCCGTCCACAGCAGCGACTCGTGCAGCGCCGGGCGGGTCACGTGCACGACGCCCTCGATGTCGCAGACCACGACGTCCCGCGCGCCGGCGGCCAGCATGAGCTTGAGGACCGCGGTCCCGGCCGCGCCCGCGCCGGACATGACGATGCGCACGTCGGCGAGGTCCTTCTCCACGACCTTGAGGGCGTTCGTCAGGGCGGCCAGGGCGACGATCGCCGTGCCGTGCTGGTCGTCGTGGAACACCGGGATGTCCAGGCGCTCGCGCAGGCGGCGCTCGACCTCGAAGCAGCGCGGCGCGGAGATGTCCTCGAGGTTGATGCCCGCGAAGACGGGGGCGATCGCGCAGACGGTGGCGACGATCTCGTCCACGTCGGTGGTGTCGAGCGCGATGGGGAAGGCGTCGATACCGGCGAACCGCTTGAAGAGGACCGCCTTGCCCTCCATGACCGGCAGCGCGGCGAGCGGACCGATGTCGCCGAGCCCGAGGACGGCGGTGCCGTCCGTGACGACGGCGATCGTGTTCCGCTTGATGGTGAGGTTGCGGGCGTCCTCGGGCCGGGCGGCGATCGCCTCGCACACCCGCGCGACGCCGGGCGTGTAGGCCATCGAGAGGTCGTCGCGGTTGCGCAGCGGCACCTTGGACTCGATCGAGAGCTTGCCGCCGAGGTGCATGAGGAACGTGCGGTCGCTGACCCGCTCGACGGTGATGCCGACCAGGCCGCGCAGGGCCTCGACGATCTCCTGGGCGTGGTCCTCGCCGCGCGTCGCGCAGGTGACGTCCACCCCGATCCGCTCGTGCTCGGAGCGCGTGATGTCCAGGGCGGTCACCATGCCGCCGGCCTGCTCGATGGCGGTGGTGAGGTCGCTGATCGCCGTCGGGCGCGCCCGGACCTGCAGGCGGACGGTGATGGAGGAGGAGACACTCGGCGCTGAGCTCATGCGCGCCATTGTGCTACGGGCCCGGAGGTGGCCGGCGCCGCCCACCTAGGCTGGCACGGTGCCCGCCCCACACCCGCTGACCGGCCTCGCCATGCTCCCCGTCGGCGACGAGGTGGAGGCCGCCCGTCGCGCGTGCGAGGAGCTGCGGTGGCACCGGGCGCTGCGCCGGCAGTGGGCGGTCGCGCGCGCCGAGGCAGGGGTCCGCGCCGCCCACGCCGGCGCGGTCCTGGAGGGTGTCCGGGTGCCGCTCGAGCACGTGCGCGACCTCGCGCGCGGTGCGGGCACGGCACCCGACGGCGCGGCCGGCACGGTCCTGCTCGGGGCCGTCCGGGCACAGGCCGTCGTCGAGGGGCTCATGGCCGCGCCCGGCTCGACGGCTCGGCGCGCCCCCGTCCCGTTCCGGCAGCTCCTGGCCCGGCTGCACGTGGCCGTCGTCGGTGGCGCAGCGGGTGGGGCGGGTGAGCACGGTCGCAGGCCCGGGGGTGCCGTCGGCCGACCGCGCCGCGGGGAGCCGCTCGACCTGCGCGGCCTCGGCCCGGCACCGGCGCCCGAGGAGGTCGACGCGCGCCTCGACGTGCTGGCTGCGGTCGTCGACGCGGCGTCGTCGCCGGCGGTCCCCGGCGTGGTCCTGGCGGCCGTCGCCCACGGCGAGCTCCTCGCGCTGCGGCCGTTCGAGCACGGCAACGGGCTGGTGGCGCGCGCGGTCTTCCGGCACCTGCTGGTGCGGGAGGGCGTGGACGCGGTCGGCGTCGTCGTGCCCGAGGTGCGGTGGGTGGCGGAGCCGCTGCCCTACGTCGCGACGGCGGCGCGCTTCGCGACCGGGACCGCCGACGGCGTCGCGGCGTGGGTCCGGTGGTGCGCCGGGTCGGTCGTGCGCGGGGCGGAGGAGGGCACCGCCCTCGCGGACGCCGTGCTGGCGGGACGGCTGGACCGGGGTCGAGCCGGGGCGGGCGGCGCACGGACGTAGACGAACGACGGCGGCGCCCCGGGGGACGCCGCCGTCGACAGCACGGGTGACGAGGTATCAGGCGCTGCAGGTACTGCCGCAACGGGACAAGCCCGGTCGGCAGGTCCTCTCGAGGACTGGTCGCGCGTGGGTTCTCGTCGCCCGCTGTGCTGTTGTGAGTCCTTTCTACGCCTCCCGCGCGCGCAGCGGAAGGGCCGTTCTGCCCTGGACACGTCGGCACGGGGGGCGGTGTCAGACCGTGGATGATCACGTCCGCGGGCTGGGACGCGCAGCGCGGTCGTCCCATGACGGGGCGTCAGGCGCCGGTGCCGGCCCGGCGGCGGCGCAGGACGAGGAGGACCGCCGCGGCGAGCACGAGGACGGCTCCCACGGGCACGGTCCGGCGCGGCCGCAGACGGCGCAGCGCGACGGGTCGCGCGAACGTGAGCGAGGCCCAGCCGCGCTCGGCGGCCAGGCGGCGCAGCGCCCGGTCGGGGTTCACCACCGCCGCGTGCCCGACGGCCTCGAGGAGGGGCACGTCCGTGACGGAGTCGGAGTAGGCGAAGCTCTCCGCGAGGTCGTAGCCCTCGTGGTCGGCCAGCTCCCGCACACCCTCCGCCTTCGCCGCGCCGTACGCGTAGGACGTGAACCCACCGGTGTAGCGGCCGCCCTCCACCTCCAGGCGCGAGGCGATGACGTGGTCGGCGCCCAGCATCGCGGCGACCGGCTCGACGATCTCGGTGCTCGAGGCCGAGACGACGACGACGTCCCGGCCCTCCGCGTGGTGACGGGCGATGAGCTCGAGGGCCTCCGCGTAGACCATCGGCTCGATCGACTCGCGCACCGTCTCGGCGACGATCGCGGACACCGTGGCGACGTCCCAGCCGGTGACCATGGTCGACAGGCTGCGGCGCAGGCGCTCCGTCGTGACCTCGTCCGCAGGGCCGAGATGGAAGGCGGCGTGCGCGAACGCGGCGCGCAGCGCGGCCCGGCGGGACAGCAGGCCGCCGGTGTGGAAAGGACGGGCGAAGGCCACCGACGACGACGTCGCGATGATCGTCTTGTCGAGGTCGAAGAACGCCGCTGACCGGCTGCCAGCCATCGTCTCCGTCCGGGGTGGGTGCCGAGCGGGCCCGTGGGACCGCGGCGTCGCGGGTGACGCTGTCCGTGAGGGTAACGACCGACGGCGCCGCGGGACCGTCCCCAGCCCCCGTGGCGCGTCGTCCGTCCCCACCCGCGCCGTCCCGGTCCGGGGCCCCGCGGTGGGCGTCGACCAGGCTCACCCGGCGTGGAGGTGGACGGGGGAGCGGTGCGAGGACAGGTGGTGGCCGTGGTCGGCGCTGCGGGCGGGGTGGGCTCCTCGACGCTGGCGTGCCTGCTCGCGCAGCGGCGAGCGGCTGACGGTGACCGGGTGGTGCTCGTCGACCTCGATCCGGGCGGCGGTGGCCTCGACGTGCTGCTGGGCGTGGAGCAGCTCGCCGGAGCGCGATGGTCCGACCTGCGGCACACCGGCAGCGGTGTCGACGCGGCGGCGCTCGTGCGTGCCCTGCCGCACTGGCGTGGCGTGGCGGTGGTGTCGGGGGACGTCCACCGGACCGGGGAGCGGCGGGACCTCGCCGGTCCGGCCCCCGTTGTCGTCGCGTCGGTCGTCGACGCGGTCGTGGCCGGCGGCGGACTGGTCGTCCTCGACGTCTCCGCCCGCGGCGCAGGCGTCGTGCCCGCGTGGGAGGCCGCGGCGAGGCGTACCGACGCGAGCGTCCTGGTCACGGCGCAGGACGTCGTCGGTGTCGCGGCCGGCCTGGTGGCGCGACCCCTGCTGCCCGGAGACCGGGGCGCCCTCGTGCTGCGGGCGCGACGGGCGCCGGTGGTCGCGCCGCTGGAGGCGTCGCAGGCGCTCGGCCTGCGCCACGTCGCCACCCTCCCGCTCGACCGCTCGGTGGGGCCGAGCACGGACCGCGGGCTCGGGCCGCTCGCGGGCCGGGCGCTGGCACGCGCCGTCGGCCGCGTCGAGGCGTCCTGCCTCACGACCCTGCCGCCCCGTCGTCCGCACGGGCGTCGCGCGAGGTCGGCATGACCCGGGGCGAGGTCGGCCCGCACCCCGACCGGACCGGGGCCGCGGCCACGCCCGAGCTCGTCGCCGCGGTCCGCGACCGCCTCGCCGCCACCGGGCAGGACCCGGACCCGCCCGGGGTCGCGCGCGCGGTCCGGGACGTCGGTGGCGTCCTCGGGCGCGAGGAGCTGGGCCGGGTCGTCCGTGCCGTCCGCGACGAGCTGCTGGGGGCGGGTCCGCTCCAGCCGCTGCTCGAGGCGCCGGACGTCACCGACGTGCTGGTCGAGGGCGGCCGGGTGTGGGTGGACCGCGGCTGCGGGCTCGAGCGCGTCCCCGTCGACGTCGGCGGTCCGGAGCGTGTGCGCGCGCTCGCGGTGCGGCTCGCCGCTGCGGGCGGTCAGCGCCTCGACGACGCGGCGCCCGTCGTCGACGCCCGCCTGCCCGACGGCACCCGGCTGCACGCGGTGCTGCCGCCGGTCGCGGAGCCCGGCACCCTCCTGAGCCTGCGGGTGCACCGACCAGGTGGGTACTCGCTCGGCGACCTCGTGCGGCTCGGCGCCGTCGCGCCCGTGGTCGAGCAGGTCCTGCGGGCGCTCGTCGCACGTCGGGCGAACCTCGTGGTCAGCGGGGCCACGGGGACGGGCAAGACGACGCTCCTCGCCGCGCTCCTGTCCCTCGTGCCCGGCGACGAGCGCATCGTCTGCATCGAGGAGGCGGCCGAGCTGCGCCCCGACCACCCGCACGTCGTCCGGCTCGTCGCTCGGCGCCCCAACGTCGAGGGAGCCGGGGAGATCGACCTGGCGGCCCTCGTCCGCCACGCGCTGCGGATGCGCCCGGACCGCGTGGTCCTCGGCGAGTGCCGGGGGGCGGACGTGCGGGAGGTGCTCAGCGCCCTCAACACCGGCCACGACGGGGGCTGCGTCACGCTGCACGCCAACGCCGTCGCGGACGTCCCCGCGCGGCTGGAGGCGCTCGGCGCCCTCGCCGGCATGACGCCGCGCGCCGTGGCGGCGCAGGCGGCGAGCGCGCTGGACGCCGTCGTCCACCTGCGTCGCACGGCCGGCATCCGGCACGTGGCCGAGGTCGCGGCCGTGTCCGGCGGGGCGGACGGGCTCGTGGTCGACCGCGTCCTCGCGTGCGGCCCCCGCGGCGAGCTGGAGGTCGGGGCCGCCTGGCCGGTCGTCGCCCGGCGGTGGGGTCTCGACCCCGTCGTGACGTGAGGCCCCTCGGACGGTCGCGAGGAGCCGGAAGGGCCCGGCCCCCGTGGAGCGGCTCGGGCTCCGTCGCCCGTCGCCGGCGAACCGGCACCGTCGGCACGGCGTCGTTCGTCGCGGCGGTCGGCACCGTGGCGGCTGCCCTGCGCGTGGGCGCCGGGCCGGAGGCGGCGTGGCGCCGGGTCGGCGTCGGCACCGACGACGGCGTCCCCCGCGCCGCGGACCTCCTCGGCCTCGGCGGCGCCGGCGCGCGCCATGTCTCGTCCGTGTGCGCGGCCGTTCGCCTGTCCCTCCAGGTGGGGACGCCGGCGGCAGCCCTGCTCGAGCGGGTGACCCTCGCCGTCGCGCGCGACGACGAGGCCGAGGGCCGGCGGCGGGCGGCGCTGGCCGGTCCGCGCGCGCCGGCGCGTCTGCTCGCCTGGCTGCCGGCCGTGGGTCTCCTGCTCGGGGCGTCGCTCGGCGCGCGACCGTGGGAGCAGCTCCTCGGCGGCGGTGCGGGGAGCCTGAGCGGCCTCCTCGGCCTGGTGCTGCTCGTAGCCGGCAGGCGGTGGACGACCTGGGAGATCCGCTCCGCGGAACGCGCGGGCTCCCCGGAGGCGTCCGGTGACGAGCGGGCGGGCAGGTCGCGGCCGTGCGCGTCCGGACGCCGGTCGAGGCGGCGCCGTCGAGCGACGGCGCTGCGCGAGCCGCTCCCGGCGGCGTGGGTGCGGTCGACGGCCGAGCGGGCTGCCCGCGGGCCGGGCTTCCCACCAGGCAGCGGCGGGGCGGGGTGGTGGCGGCCGCGAGGCGCACGGCGCGCAGGTCGGGTGGGCCGCCTCGGCGACCGGCCCGGCCCGCGCTCGCCGGTGCGCCGCACGCTCACGGCCCCGGGGGTGGAGGAGGCGGTCCTCCTCGACCTGGTGGAGGGGGCGTGCCTGGCGGGTGTGGGTGTCCCGCAGGCGATCGACGCGGTGGGTGCCGCGGTCGGCGGTCCCGCGGGCGCGGGCCTGCGGCGCACCGCCCGCGCCCTGGGACTCGGGGCGCCCTGGGACGCGGCGTGGCGGGGGACCGGACCCGAGGTCGGCGCGGTCGCACGAGCCCTCCGCCCCGCCTGGGAGGACGGGGTTCCCCCCGCGGGTCTGCTCCGGAGCGCGGCGGAGGCCTCGCGACGTGACAGGGACGCGCGGGCGTCCGAGGCGGCGGCCCGGCTCGGGGTCCGGCTCGTCGTCCCGCTCGGGCTGTGCCACCTGCCGGCCTTCGTGCTCGTCGGTCTGGTCCCGGTGCTCGGGTCGATGGCGGCGACGACGCTGGGTGGCTGAGGAGCGTGCGCGGTCCACAGGCAGGGTCGGCCCCGGCCCCTCCACCGGCCGGTCCGTCCCCGCTGAGGGCCCGACCCGCCGCCCACGCAGTCTCGTCGCACGGCGTCGGACCACGACGCCGCCGGGCCCGCGGACCGGGCGACGAGGGAGGTGGTCCCATGGTGACGACGACGGACAGGCCGAGCCGCAGGGCGGCGCGGCGAGCGAGATCGACGGTGCAGCGGGGTGCGCCGGGTGCGGCCGCGGACGGGCGGACCCGAGAGCCGGCGGAGCGTGGTGCAGTCCACGAGGCGACCGAGGTGGCGGTCGGTCCGCGGGCCGACCGGGTCGTGTCGTCGATCGCACCCCGGGGGCGCGGCGCGACGGCCCCGCGTCCGGCGCGGTGGGACGACGCCGGGATGGCCACCGCGGAGTACGCGATCGCCACCGTCGCCGCCGCGGGCTTCGCGGGCCTGCTCATCGCCATCCTGCGCAGCGACGAGGTGCGGGGCCTGCTCCTGGGCATCGTGCGCGGTGCGCTGTCCCCGTGACCGTCGTGCACGCGCCGCTGCGCGGCCCCCGGCCCGGCGCCCTCGCGCGCCGGGCCGGTGCTGCGGTGCATCGGCCGGGGCTGTCCACCGGTCGGGGCGGCACGGGGCGTCCTGGCGGGCCGCACCCGTCCGACAGCGAGCGCGGCGCCGTGACCGCCGAGCTGGCCCTGGCACTGCCTGCGGTCGTCCTCGTGCTCGCCGTGGTGCTCGCCACCGTCGCGGCCGGCGCGGCGCAGCTGCGGTGCGCCGACGCGGCACGCGCGGGTGCGCGGGCCGCCGCGATCGGCGAGGACCACGCCGAGGTGCGCGCCGTCGCCCGACGGGTGGCGGGTGATCGGGCGGTCGTCGAGGTCGGGCAGGAGGCCGAGTGGGTGACGGTGGTCGTCAGCACCACGGTCCCGGGGGCGTGGTTCACCGGCGGACGACTGACCGTCCGGGGGTCCGCGACCGCCTGGGTCGAGCCATGACGACGGTCCCTGCGGACGACGGAGGTCGGGCAGGGCGTCCTGACGAGGGGGCGGGGTCCGTGCTCGTCGTGGCGGTGGTCGCCGTCACGCTCGTGCTCGCCGGGACGCTCGCGGTCGCCCTCCGCGCGCACGTCGCCAGGACGCACGTCCAGGCGGCCGCCGACCTCGCCGCGCTGGCGGCGGCGCAGTCCCTCGTCGTGCCGACGGGCCTCACCACGGAGACGACGGGTCGGGCGTGCCCCCTCGCGGTCGAGGTCGCCGATCGGCACGGCGCCCGCGTGGTGACGTGCGTGGTGGGGCAGGGCGGAGTGGTCGAGGTCGTTCTCGAGACCGCCACCTCCCTGGGCGCTGCCCGTGCGACGGCGCGTGCGGGGCCGGTTGACGCGTCGGGACCTCGGTGAACCGGTCAGGCCTCGTGGGCGAGGACCGCGTCGAGGAGCCGCACGGCGGCGTCCTTCTCCAGGGGGCTGTTGCCGTTGCCGCACTTCGGCGACTGCACGCACGCCGGGCACCCGCCGGTGCAGCCGCACGTGGCGATGGCGTCGCGGGTCGCCCGCAACCACCGCGCGCCCAGGTCGAACCCGCGCTCCGCGAACCCCGCACCGCCGGGGTAGGCGTCGTGGACGAAGACCGTCGCGCACTCCGTGTCGACGTGCATCGCGGTCGACACCCCGCCGAGGTCCCACCGGTCGCAGGTCGCCAGCAGAGGCAGGAGGCCGATGGAGGCGTGCTCGGCGGCGTGCAGCGCCCCCGGGACGTCGCCGTCGTCGACGCCGGCCGCCGCCAGCACCTCGATGGGTGCGGTCCACCAGACCGCGGTGGTCGGGAGCGTCCGTGCGGGCAGGTCCAGCGGCTCCTGACCGAGCACGGTCATCTCGGGCAGGCGGCGCTTCTGGTAGCTCACGACCTGGGTCGTGACGTCCACGGGGCCGAAGCCCCACTGCACGGGGCCGGCGCGGCGCCCGGCGCGGACGCCGCGGATCTCGATCGACGTGAGCCAGCGCGACCACGTCCCGTAGTCGACCCGCCCGGCCGTCACCATCGCGACGGACTGCTCCAGGTCGAGCTCGTCGACGAGGAAGGTCGCGCCCTGGTGCACGTACACCGCGCCCGCATGCACCGTGGCGTCGGCGGAGCCGGCGTCCACCGTCCCCAGGAGGCGCCCCGTCGCCGACTCGACCACCCGGACCGGTTCCCCGCCGGAGCCCCGCAGGTCCGTGAGGCGGGTCGCGGGCTCCGGGTGCGTCCAGTACCACCCGGACGCGCGACGACGCAGCGCACCGCGGTCCACGAGCACGTCGAGGAGCTCCAGGGTCCCTGGGCCGAACAGCGCCAGCTCGTCGGACCGCAGGGGGACCTCGGCGGCGGCAGCGCACAGGTGCGGGCCCAGGACGTACGGGTTCCCGGGGTCGAACACGGTGGCCTCGACGGGGGCGCCGAAGACCGCCTGCGGGTGGTGCACGAGGTAGGTGTCGAGCGGGTCCTCGCGGGCGATGAGCGCGACGAGACCCTCCGAGCCCGCGCGGCCCGCGCGGCCCGCCTGCTGCCACAGCGACATGCGCGTCCCCGGCCAGCCGGCGATGAGCACGGCGTCCAGCCCCGCGATGTCCACCCCGAGCTCGAGCGCGTTGGTGGTGGCCAGCGCCTGCAGGTCCCCGGAGCGGATCGCCTGCTCGAGGGCCCGGCGCTCCTCGGGCAGGTAGCCGCCCCGGTACGCGGCCACCGTGCGCCCCAGTCCGGGGCGGACGTGGTCCAGGTGGTCCTGCGCGGCGGCAGCGACCGACTCGGCGGCGCGTCGCGAGCGCGCGAAGGCGAGCGTGCGCGCCCCGGCGAGGACGAGGTCGGCCAGCAGGTCCGCCATCTCGGCGGTGGCGGTGCGGTGGGCGGGGGCGGTCGGGGCGTCCTCGTGGTGCGCCTCGACCGGCGCCCCGGCGGACGGCGCCGGCGCGCCGTCCGCCGCCGTGCCCGCCGTGCCCACCGTGCCGGAGGAGTCCTCAGGCGTGCCGTGGTCGTCCACCGGCTCCGCCCCGTGGGACTCGCCCGCCGCGGACAGCAGCGCGTCGTCGTCCGTGCCCGTGACCGCGCGCGGCAGGGTCGCCACCTCCGCGGGCTCCGGCTCGCCGAGGACGACCGCCTGCCCCGGCAGCTCCGGGGGCTGCCACAGCGCGAACGTCTTGCGACCCTGGGGCGAGGCGTCCTCGGTGACGGCGACGACGTCGTCGGCGGCGACGCCCACGAGGCGGGCGGCGCTCGCGGCAGGGTCGGCCGTGGTCGCGGAGGCGAGGACGAACGTGGGCGCGCTGCCGTAGTGGACGGCCACGCGCCGCAGCCGCCGCAGGACCGCCGCGACGTGGGCGCCGAAGACCCCGCGGTAGGCGTGGCTCTCGTCGACGACGACGTAGCGCAGCCCGCGGAGCAGCCGAGCCCACCTGCGGTGGCCCGGCAGCAGGGAGAAGTGCAGGAAGTCCGGGTTGGTCAGCACCACGTCGGCGTACTCGTGGACCCAGCGACGCTCCGTCCGGTCCGTGTCCCCGTCGCACGTCGCGGGGCGCAGGTCGCGGTGGTCCGCGGCGCGGACCAGGCGTTCCAGGCCGGCGAGCTGGTCCGCGGCCAGCGCCTTCGTGGGGCACAGGTACAGCACCGTGCCCCGCCGGGGGCCGAAGGAGCCTGGCGACGGCGCCGACAGCGCCCGCGCTCGTTCGCCGGGCGGCTCGCCGTGCACCGCGGTGAGCGCGGGCAACCAGAACGCCAGGGACTTGCCCGAGCCCGTCGACGTCGCCAGCACGGTGTGGCGGCCCGACCACGCCGCCTCCGCGGCCTGCACCTGGTGCTCCCACGGCTCGGCGACGCCGAGCACCCCGTAGCCCGCCACGAGGCGCGGGTCCGCCCAGACCGGCCACGGTGCCGTCCGGCCCTCACGGGCGGGGAGGCGTTCGACGTGGGTGGCGCGCTCGGCGCGACGGCCACCCGCGAGCAGCACGTCGAGCAGGTGTGCGCTGTCGACCACGGGCGCATCCTCGCACCGGCCCCCGACACCCATCGCAGCGTGCCCCCGCGTCACCCGCGTGCGCGGCCTGTGCGTGGTCTGCGCGTGCTCCGGGCCGGTCTTTGGTTGAATGGCCGGGTTCGGTAGGCCGAGAGTTCAAGGAGGTCGGTGTGGACGTCACCGTCACGAGCCGTGCCAACGGTGACCGCACCGTCGTCGAGGTCACCGGGGAGATCGACGTCTACACGGCGCCGGCCCTCCGCGAGGAGCTGTCCTCCCTCATCGACGCGGAGAGCACCAACCTGGTCGTCGACCTCACCCAGGTCAGCTTCATGGACTCCACCGGCCTGGGTGTGCTGGTCGGCGCGCTGAAGAAGGTCCGTACCCTCGGCGGGGACCTCCAGCTGGTCATCTCGCAGGAGAAGATCCTCAAGGTCTTCCGCATCACCGCGCTGACCCAGGTCTTCACGATCCACCCGACGCTCGAGGAGTCCCTGCAGGGCTGACGGACGAGCGCCGGACGGGCACCCGCACGGCACGAGCCCCGGACCGCGACGGTCCGGGGCTCGTCCCGTGGTCGCCCGGAAGGCGTCAGGGCATCATCTTCCCGCCCGCCACGCCGAGGCGCTGGCCGGTGGTGTAGCTGGACTCCTGCGACGCGAAGAACACGTACGCGGGCGCGAGCTCTGCGGGCTGACCGGGGCGGCCCTCGGGTGTGTCCTCACCGAAGCTCTCCACCTTGCCCTCCGGCATGGTCGCCGGGATGAGCGGCGTCCAGATCGGGCCCGGCGCGACCGTGTTGACCCGGATGCCGCGCTCGGCGAGCTGCTGCGCCAGTCCACGGGTGAAGTTGATGATCCCTGCCTTGGTCACCGCGTAGTCGAGCAGCTCGGGGCTCGGCTGGTACCCCTGGACCGACGACGTGTTGATGATCGTGCCGCCCTCACCCATGTGCTCGAGCGCCGCCCTGGTGAGCCAGAACATCGCGTAGATGTTCGTCTTCATCACCCGGTCGAGCTGCTCCGTCGTGATGTCGAAGATCCCGTTCTCCTGCGCCATCTGGTACGCGGCGTTGTTGACGAGGACGTCGATCCCGCCCAGCTCCGCGACGGCGCGGTCGACGATCTCCTGGCATGCCTCCTCCGAGCGGATGTCACCGGGGACGAGCACGGCCTTGCGGCCCGCGTCACGGACCCAGCGCGCCGTCTCGTCCGCGTCCTCCTGCTCCTCGGGCAGGTACGACAGGACGACGTCGGCGCCCTCGCGGGCGTACGCGATGGCGACCGCACGGCCGATTCCCGAGTCACCGCCGGTGATGATCGCCCGCTTGCCCTCGAGCCGGCCGGAGCCGACGTACGACTCCTCGCCGTGGTCCGGCTTCTCGTCCATGTCCTTCGTGAGGCCGGGGTAGGCGATGGTGTCCGAGTCGGGGGAGCCGTACTGCTCGGTCGGGTCCTGAGGTGTCGTCTGGTCGGTCATGGAGTGCCTCCTGGGTGTGGGGAGCGGGTGGTCGTCGGGGTGCGGGTCACCACGTCTGCGCCAGCGGGCTGTCGTCGAGGTCGTCGAGCAGGGCGGCGACGTCCCGGTAGACCGCCACCGCGCCGGCGTCGCGCAGCTCGGCCTCGCTGACGCCCCCGCTGAGCACGCCGACGCGACGCACGCCGGCGCGCTCGGCCGCCTGGACGTCCCACACGGTGTCCCCGACGAGCACGGCCCGGCCGGGGGCGACGTCCGCGACCTCCAGGGCGGTGAGGACGAGATCGGGGTCCGGCTTGGCCTCCTCCACGTCCTTGGCCGACGTGACCCCCGTGAGCGCGTCCTCGACGTCCAGGACGGCCAGCAGTCGTTCGAGCTCCTCGGGCCCGGCAGACGTCGCGAGCACCGTCCGCGCGCCGCGGTCGGCGATCGCCCGCACCAGCTCGCGCGCACCCGGGAAGGGCCGCTGCAGCTCCGCGAGCTCGGCGTAGTGCTCCGTGTGCCGCTTCTTGGCCCGGTCGCCCAGCTCGTGGACCGCGTCGCCGAGCAGCGCGGCGAGCAGCAGCGAGGACCCCATCCCGATCGCCCGGTGGACCCGCCACGCGTCGACCGGCCGGTCCACCTCCGCGAACGCCTGCACCCACGCGTGGACGTGCAGGTAGTTGGAGTCGACGAGCGTCCCGTCGATGTCGAGCAGGACGGCCCCGGGGGAGCTCTCAGGGGTGGTGGGCATCCCCCAGTGGAACAAGGTCCAGCCGGGCGCGCGCGTCGACGAGCACGTCAGCCGCCGGTCCCGGTCCCGCCCTCGACGCGCTCGGGGGCCGCCTGCTCCGCGACCCGGGCCAGCTCGCCCCCGCCTCCAGCACGGCGCCGTCCGCCATCATCACCCGCCTGCGGCCGCCGGTCGGCCCTCCTGCGGCCGACCGGCTCTGCCCTCACCCTCGTCGACGACCGGACCGGGGAATCGTCGGGGTGCGGTCGTCCCGCCGACCGATCGCCGGGTCCGGCCCGGCTCGCGCCCCTTCCGCTCACCCGTAGACTGCGCGCATCCCGCGGCCCGAACGGTCGCTTGCGCCGTCGGCAACGACGCCGGCCGGCACGTGATCTAGGAGGACGGATGCCCTCGCTCGGAACCTCGAGCCTCATCATCGTCGGCGGCATCGCCCTGGTCGCGGTCGTCTCGCTCGCTCTCGCGGTGGTCCTGCGCAAGCAGGTCCTCGCCGCGGGCGAGGGCACGACGCGCATGCAGGAGATCGCCACCGCTGTCCAGGAGGGGGCTTCCGCCTACCTCAGCCGCATGTTCCGCACGCTGGTGCTGTTCGCGGTCCTCGTCTTCGCCCTGCTGTTCCTCCTGCCCGGCGACACCGGCGTGCGGATCGGCCGGTCCATCTTCTTCCTGCTCGGGGCGGGCTTCTCCGCCGCTATCGGCTACCTCGGCATGTGGCTCGCCGTGCGTGCCAACGTGCGCGTCGCGGCTGCCGCGATGCACAGCAACGGCCGGACCGAGGGCGCGCGGATCGCGTTCCGCACCGGTGGCGTCGTCGGCATGTCCGTCGTCGGCCTCGGGCTCCTCGGCGCGTCGTCGGTCGTCCTCATCTACCGCGGCGACGCGCCGGCGGTGCTCGAGGGCTTCGGCTTCGGCGCGGCCCTGCTGGCGATGTTCATGCGTGTCGGCGGCGGCATCTTCACCAAGGCCGCCGACGTCGGCGCGGACCTGGTCGGCAAGGTCGAGCAGGGCATCCCCGAGGACGACCCGCGCAACGCGGCCACCATCGCGGACAACGTCGGCGACAACGTGGGCGACTGCGCGGGCATGGCCGCGGACCTCTTCGAGTCCTACGCCGTGACGCTCGTCGCCGCCCTCATCCTGGGCAAGGTCGCGTTCGGCGAGCAGGGTCTCGTCTTCCCGCTCATCGTCCCGGCGATCGGCGCGCTCACCGCGGGCCTCGGCGTCTACATCACGCGTGTCCGCGGCACGGAGAGCGGCCTGCGCGCGATCTACCGCGGGTTCTACACCTCGGCCCTCATCGGCGCGGTGCTGTCGGCGGTCGCCGCCTACGTCTACCTGCCCTCGAGCTTCGCGGGCCTGACGCCGATCGAGGGCAGCGACTTCGCCGCCGAGACGGGCGACCCCCGTCTGCTCGCCACGCTCGCCGTCGTCATCGGCATCGTGCTCGCCGGGGTCATCCTCTGGCTCACGGGCTACTTCACGGGCACCACGTCCAAGCCGACGCTGCACGTCGCCCGCACCTCGCTGACGGGCCCCGCCACGGTGGTCCTGTCCGGCATCGGGGTGGGCTTCGAGTCCGCCGTCTACACCGCGGGCATCATCGCCGCGGCCATCTGCGCCGTGTTCCTCATCGCCGGCGGCTCCGTGTGGCTGTCCCTGTTCCTCATCGCGCTCGCGGGCTGCGGACTGCTCACGACCGTGGGCGTCATCGTCGCCATGGACACCTTCGGCCCGGTGAGCGACAACGCCCAGGGCATCGCCGAGATGTCCGGCGACATCGACGCCGCGGGCGCCCAGACGCTCACGGACCTCGACGCGGTCGGCAACACCACCAAGGCGATCACCAAGGGCATCGCGATCGCCACGGCCGTCCTCGCGGCCACGGCGCTGTTCGGCTCCTACTCCGACGCGGTCCGCAAGGCCCTGGAGAGCCTCGGCGACCTCTCGGGCGAGGGCGGGCTGTCCGTCGCGATGCTGTCCTACGAGGTCATCTCCCCGATCACGCTGGTCGGCGTCATCCTCGGTGCCGCCACCGTGTTCCTGTTCTCGGGCCTGGCCATCGACGCCGTGACCCGGGCGGCTGGTGCGATCGTCTTCGAGGTGCGCCGGCAGTTCCGGGAGATGCCCGGGATCATGACCGGCGAGACGCGCCCCGAGTACGGCAAGGTCGTCGACATCTGCACGCGCGACTCCCTGCGCGAGCTCGCGACGCCGGGACTCCTCGCCGCGTTCGCGCCCATCGCCGTCGGCTTCGGCCTCGGCGTCGGGCCGCTCGCGGGCTTCCTCGCCGGGACCATCGGGGCCGGTGTGCTCATGGCCGTCTTCCTCGCGAACTCCGGCGGCGCGTGGGACAACGCCAAGAAGATCGTCGAGGACGGCAAGTACGGCGGGAAGAACTCCGACGCCCACGCCGCCGTCGTCATCGGCGACACCGTCGGCGACCCGTTCAAGGACACCGCCGGCCCGGCGATCAACCCGCTCATCAAGGTCATGAACCTCGTCGCGCTGCTCATCGCGCCCGCGGTCGTCCAGGTGAGCATCGGCCCCGACGCGAACCACACGCTGCGGCTGGGCATCGCCACCTTCGCGGCGCTCGTCGCCTTCGGTGCCGTGGTCCTGTCGCGGTTTCGGGCCGCCAAGGTGGACTCCGAGGCGCGCCTCGAGCACGAGGCGCACCTGGTCTGACCCGGACGACGTCTGACAGGACGCAGGCCCCGGTCCCCTCACGGGGCCGGGGCCTGCGTCGTGCTCGTGACCGACGACGGCGGGCCGTCAGCGGCGGGTGAGCACCTGGGTCAGCGGGTCGAGCTCCGTCTCGCCGGCGTCCGGGGACTCGCTGGGCTCGGGGGACTCGTCGTCGGACGAGTCCTCGCCCGACGCGTCGTCGTCCGGCGACTCCGTGGGCTCCGGCGACGCCGAGGCGTCGAGGTCCACGTCGGCCACGGGCGTCAGCCGCAGCTCCTCCTCGTCGCACGTGAAGGTGAACTCCTGGTCGACCGCGTAGCTGTCGCCACCCAGTGCCTCGACGCCGGGCAGGTCGTACTCCTCGCCGCCGAGCTCCGCCGTCACCTCGGACTCCAGCCCGCTCACGTCGACGTCGGTGACGGACAGCGTGTCGTCCTCGATCGTGTAGGTGCCCTCGAGGGCGCCGTCCAGGCGCACCGTGACCATGATCTCCTGCGCGTCCTGCTCGCCGTCGATCGCGAGCACGATCTCGGTGACCTGGTCCTCGAACTCGGTGGTCATCGTCGAGCCGTCGAACGTCACGACCGTGTCGCCGGAGACGTCCACCTCCGGCTCGATCTCGATCTCGCCGAGGTCGAGGGACTGGACGGCTCGCCGCTCCGCCGCCTCGAGGTCGCCGTCCCACTCGCCCTCGACGCACTCGGCACCGCCGCCGGACGCCGAGGCGTCGTCGTCGTCGGTGGGCGAGGCCGCCGGGCTGGGTGCGGAGGACGGGGACGTGGTCGTTGTCGTCCCGCCCGTCTCGGTCGCGGTGCACGCGCCGAGCGCGAGGATCCCGACGCCGGCCATCGCCGGCAGCACGCGAGTCCTGGTCCTGAGCATCCGTGTTCTCCGTTCCTCGGCGACGGCCCGTCGCGGGGTCGGGGGCTGACCTGGGGCCGCGGTCTGTGCTCCAACGTGGCATGCGCCGGGACGGGTCGCACCCGGGCAGGCGTGTCCCCGAGCGCATCCGGCTCGCCGCCGCGCGCCCTCCCGGATGCGGACGCGCTGGTGCGGCCGCGTGTCGCTGGGGTGGAATGGCCCCGTGCCCTCTCTGCGCGTCGTGACGTGGAACCTCCGTCAGCTCAAGGACGACCGGTCCGCCGTCGTCGACGTGATCCGGGCGCTGGACGCGGACGTCGTCGCGGTCCAGGAGCCGCCGCGCGGCCCGTGGGGTCGCTCGCGCCTGCGCCGGCTCGCGCACGACGCGGGGCTGACGGTCGCCGTCGCCGGTGGCGGCGCCCGCACGACGGCGCTCCTGGTGCGGCCCGGCCTGCCGGTGCACGGCGCCCGGTCGATGCGCCTGGCCTGGCGCCCCGGCCGGACGCGTCGGGGCCTCGCGTTCGCCGAGGTCGCCGGGATCCGGGTCATCAGCGTCCACCTCTCCCTGGCCGAGGCGGAACGGCAGCGCCACCTGGTGCGCCTCGGCCACCTCGTCCGGTCGACCACGAGCAGCGGCGTCGTCCTCGCGGGCGACCTCAACGAGGAGCCGGGCGGGCCCACGCGACGCGCCCTCGAGCGCCACCTGCGTGACGTCACGACCGCCGTGGGCCCGACCTTCCCCGCGCGGCGCCCCCACCGTCGCCTCGACGCGGTGCTCGTCAGCCCGGGGGTCCGGGTGTCCCAGGCGCGTCGGGTGCAGGACGAGCTGACCCGTGTGGCCAGCGACCACCTGCCCGTCGTGGTGGAGGTCTCGTCGCCGTGAGCGCCGGTGCGCCCACGCACGGCCCCGCGCCGCTCCTCGCGGCGCTGCGGGAGGACCTGGCGTCCTTCACCGTCGACGCGGTCGAGGACCTGCTCGGCCCGGTCGCGTCGGCGGCGCTGCACCGGGAGCAGGCCCTGCCGGCGCTGCGGGAGCTCGGCGAGCCGGCCGACCTCGGCGCGTCGCCCGGGCAGGCGGTCGGGGCCCTCGCGGACCCGCTGGGCACGCTCGTCCGCGCGTTCCTGCTGGGCCGGCCTGTCCGGCGGGCCGACCTGGACCGCGCCCTGCCGCGGGTGCTCGCCGACGGCGCGGAGCGGCTGGGTCTGGTGGCCACGGCCGGGGCCTCCGACGACGACGCCGTCCACGCCCGGGTCGACCTGCGCCCCTACCGCGCGGTCGACGGGGCGGGGGCGGTCGACTGGTGGCTGGCGTCCGACCAGGGGGAGGTGGCGACCGGACGAGCCCTGCGGCCGGACCACGTCCTGGGCGTCGGCGGCGCCTCGACGACCCTCGCCCAGGTGACGGTGCGGTCGCCCCGCCGCCGGACCCTCGACATCGGGACGGGCTGCGGGGTGCAGGCGCTCCACGCGGCCCGGCACAGCGACGCCGTCGTCGGCACGGACGTCTCCGCCCGGGCCCTCGCCTTCGCGCGCTTCAACGCGGCGCTCGCCGGCGTCGACCTGGACCTGCGTCAGGGCTCGATGCTCGAACCGGTGCGGGACGGCGAGCCGTTCGACCTCGTGGTGTCCAACCCCCCGTTCGTCATCACCCCCCGCGCCGCGGCGGGTGCCCGACCGGGCCGCGCGGCTCCGGCACGGCGCAGCGCGTCCGGGGACGCCCCGCTGCCGATCTTCGAGTACCGCGACGGCGGACGCGCGGGGGACGACCTCGTCGCCGACCTCGTGCGGGACATCGGCGCGGTGCTGGCGCCGGGTGGCGTCGCGCAGCTGCTCGGCAACTGGGAGCACCCCCGCGGCGAGGACTGGCGCGAGCGGGTCGGCACCTGGCTCGACGCGTCCGGGCTGGACGGCTGGGTCGTCCAGCGCGAGGTCCAGGACCCGGCGGAGTACGCCGAGACGTGGCTCCGCGACGGCGGCACGACGCCCGAGCGGGACGCGGCGGGCTGGGCGGCGGCGTATGGCGCCTGGCTCGACGACTTCGCAGCGCGCGGCGTCGAGGCGGTCGGCTTCGGGCTCGTCCTCCTGCGCAGGCCGGCGGCCGGCGCCCCGCGGCTGCGGCGCCTGGAGGAACGGACGGGCCCCGTGCGCCAGCCGCTCGGCGCGCACCTCGCCGCGGCCCTCGCGGCTCATGACCTGCTCGCCGCCACCGACGACGACGCCCTGCTGGGGCTGGCGCCGACCGTCGCCCCGGACGTCACCGAGGAGCGGCACCTCCGGCCCGGGGCGGTCGACCCGACGGTCGTGCTGCTGCGCCAGGGCGGCGGCTTCGGCCGCGTCGTCCAGGCGGGGACGGCCCTCGCCGGCCTCGTCGGGACGTGCGACGGCGAGCTCACCGTCGGGCAGATCGTCGGCGGGATCGGCGCCATCCTCGACGTGCCGGTCGACGCGCTGCGGGCCGAGCTGCTGCCGCAGGTCCGCGACCTCGTGGCCGACGGGTTCCTGCTCCTCGGCTGAGCCTGCCGCCCTGGGGCGGGCGCCCCGCCCCCTGCTCGACCTCCCCCGTGTCCGTGCGATCGCCTAGCGTGGGAACGTGCCGCCCACCCCCGACCCGCCGCACGCGCCCCGACCCGAACGGCGCGTGCCGGCGGCCCCTGCGTCGGGCCCCATGCCGGGCCAGGCGCCGACCGCTGCACGCACCGCGGCGCGGGTCCCCGGACCGGCCGGTCCGCCCAGCATCCCGCCGGCCCACGCGCGGACCGCCGGCCCGTCGGCGCACGGCAGCGGCATGCGCGGTCCGCGTCCGGTGGACCGTGAGGACGGCGCTCCCGCCACGGGAGCCGGTGGCACGGGTGCCGGCTCGGTCCGCCCCGGACGACGCGCGCCCGCGGTGGCGATGGCGGTCGTCTGCGCGGCCGCCGTGGTCGCGGTGTGGTGGGCGTTCGTCACCACGCGCACCGGTCAGCTCCTCGAGCAGGCGGCGTTCCAGGGCTCGGAGCTCGGCGCCTCCCGGCTGTGGCTCGTCGCGGAGCCGGTCCTGGACGTCATCTCGTTGCCGTTCGTCGGGCTGGTGCTCGTGTCGGCGATGCTGCTGGCCGCCGTGCGGCGCCGTGTGCTCCTCGCGGTCCAGGTCGCCGTGCTCATGGCGGGCGCGAACCTGTCGACCCAGGTCCTCAAGCACGCGGTGCTGGACCGGCCGGACCTGGACGTGGGGGACCGGCTCGCGAACGCCCTGCCGAGCGGTCACACCACGGCGGCGGCGTCCGTGTCCGTCGCCCTGCTGTTCGTGCTGCCGCCGCGGTTCCGGCCGGTGGCCGCCGTCGTCGGCGTCCTCTACACCGGTGCCACCGGCATGTCGACGATGGTCGGGCAGTGGCACCGGCCGAGCGACGTCGTCGCCGCGGTCCTCGTCGTCGGCGCCTGGGCCGGTGTCGCCGCCGCGCTCGGGGTGCGGGCCCGTCCGCGGTCCCCGCGCTGGGGACGCGGGCGCTGGGGCGTGGGCGCGGCCGCCGGCCTGCTCCTGGTCGCCGGGGTGGTGGCGGGGACGGGGGCCCTCCTGGCGCTGCAGCGCAGCCTGAGCCACCTGGGCGAGGGTCAGCAGCTGGCGTCGCGGGCTGACCTCATCACGGCCTACGGGGGCGGTGCGCTGGGCGTCGTCACGGTGACGTGCGTCGTCGTCGGCCTGGTCCTGGCGGTGCTCGACGCGGCCGAGCCGCGGCGCGTCGCCACGTCCCGTGGGCCCACCGCGACGTCCACGGCGGGGGCGGGCCCACCCGACCGATCTTGACGTGAGGACGTAGAGTGCGCGGCGACGGGCCCGATCCGTCCCCCGGCGGTAGTACCGTCGGCACCCCGCACCGGGAGCAGGTACCCGGGTGGGCCGCACCGCAGGAAGCAGGTCGTCCATGCCCACAGGTCGCAAGCTGGTGATCGTCGAGTCGCCCGCCAAGGCGCGCACCATCGCGGGCTACCTCGGTGACTCGTACACCGTCGAGGCCTCCGTCGGTCACATCCGCGACCTGCCTCAGCCGTCCGAGCTCCCCGCGGACATGAAGAAGGGCCCGTTCGGCAAGTTCGCCGTCGACGTGGACCACGGCTTCGAGCCCTACTACGTCGTCGACCCGGACAAGAAGAAGAAGGTCGCGGAGCTCAAGCGCGCCCTCAAGGAGTCCGACGAGCTCTACCTCGCCACCGACGAGGACCGCGAGGGCGAGGCCATCGCCTGGCACCTGCTCCAGGAGCTCAAGCCGAAGGTCCCCGTCAAGCGCATGGTGTTCCACGAGATCACCCGCGAGGCGATCACGAGGGCGCTCGAGAACACCCGGGAGCTGGACGAGCGCCTCGTCGACGCCCAGGAGACGCGGCGCATCCTCGACCGCCTCTACGGGTACGAGGTGTCGCCGGTCCTGTGGCGCAAGGTGCGGCAGGGGCTCTCCGCCGGCCGGGTGCAGTCGGTCGCGACACGGATGGTCGTCGAGCGTGAGCGCGAGCGGATGGCGTTCCGCGCCGCCGACTACTGGGACGTCCGGGGCGAGTTCCACGTCCAGGCCCCGGCCGACGACGCCGCCCGCGGCGCCTTCGCGGCGCGGCTCGTCACGGTGGACGGGGCGCGCGTCGCCGTCGGCCGCGACTTCGACGACCGCGGCACGCTGACCACGAAGGGTGCGGTCCACCTCGACGAGGACGCCGCGCGCACGCTCGTGAGCGGGCTGGCCGAGGCGTCGTTCGCGGTGCGCTCGGTGGAGACGAAGCCGTACTCCCGCAAGCCCGCGATGCCGTTCACGACGTCGACCCTGCAGCAGGAGGCGTCGCGAAAGCTGCGGATGAGCTCCCGGCAGACGATGCGCACCGCTCAGTCGCTGTACGAGAACGGCTACATCACGTACATGCGGACCGACTCGCCGTCGCTGAGCCTCCAGGCGACGGACGCCGCGCGACGCCAGGCCGCCGAGCTGTACGGCCCCGAGTACGTGCCCGACGCCCCGCGGCTCTACGCGACGAAGAACAAGGGCGCCCAGGAGGCCCATGAAGCCATCCGTCCGGCAGGGGACTCGTTCCGCACGCCGGCGCAGGTCGCGCGGGAGCTGTCCGGCGACCAGTTCAAGCTGTACGAGCTCATCTGGAAGCGCACCGTCGCCTCGCAGATGGCCGACGCCAAGGGGTCGACCGCGTCCATCCGCCTCGGTGCGCGGGCGACCGACGGACGGGACGCCGAGTTCTCGGCGTCCGGCACCGTCATCACCTTCCGGGGCTTCCTCGCGGCGTACGAGGAGGGCCGGGACACCGACCGCTACGGCGACGGCGCGGCGGACGGCGCCGGTGCCACGGGCGCCGAGGACGCCGGTGAGGGCGAGGCCAAGGCCGGCCGCAAGGCCGAGACCCGCCTGCCGCGCATGGAGACCGGGGACGCGCTCGCCACGGACGCGCTCGAGGCGGAGGGCCACCGCACGAGCCCGCCGCCCCGCTACACCGAGGCGAGCCTCATCCGGGCGCTCGAGGAGCGGGGGATCGGCCGGCCGTCCACCTACGCGGCGACCATCTCGGTCATCATGGACCGCGGCTACGTGCTGGGGCGGGGCCAGGCGCTCGTGCCGAGCTGGCTCGCGTTCGCCGTGATCCGGCTCCTGGAGGAGCACTTCGACCGGCTCGTCGACTACGACTTCACCGCAGCCATGGAGAACGACCTCGACCAGATCGCCGCGGGCAGCAAGGACCGTGTCGCCTGGCTGACCGAGTTCTACTTCGGTGACGCGGCCCAGGGCGAGACCGGCGAGGGCCTGCGGCGGCTCGTCGAGGACCTCGGGGACATCGACGCCCGTGACATCAACTCGGTGCCGATCGGCGAGGGCATCACCCTGCGGGTGGGCCGGTACGGCCCGTACCTCGAGGGCCCGCCCGGTGAGGGCGAGACGGAGGGCCGGCGGGCGTCCGTGCCGGACGACCTCGCGCCGGACGAGCTGACCGTCGAGAAGGCCAAGGACCTGCTGGAGAACCAGGCCGACGGCGACCTGGTCCTGGGCGAGGACCCGTCGACGGGCACGACGATCGTCGCGCGCAACGGCCGGTACGGCCCCTACGTCACCGAGCTCCTCCCCGAGCCGGAGCTCGACCCGACCCTGTCGGCGGCGGCGAGGAAGAAGGCGCTGGCGGCCGCGCCCAAACCGCGGACGGCGTCGTTGTTCAGCTCCATGCAGCTGCAGACGATCACCCTCGAGGATGCGCTGCGGCTCCTGTCGCTGCCGCGCGTCGTCGGCACGGACCCCGAGAGCGGCGAGCCGATCACGGCGCAGAACGGGCGGTACGGGCCCTATCTCAAGAAGGGCACCGACTCCCGCACGCTGCCCACCGAGGACGCGCTGTTCGAGGTGACGCTCGAGGAGGCGCTGGCCATCTACGCCCAGCCCAAGCGCGGGCGCGGCGCGACGGCCGCGGCACCGCTGCGCGAGCTGGGCGAGGACCCCGTGTCCGCCAAGCCCGTCGTCGTCAAGGACGGTCGCTTCGGCCCGTACGTCACGGACGGGGAGACGAACGCGACGCTCCGCAAGGAGGACGCGGTCGAGACCGTCACGCTCGAGCGTGCGGCCGAGCTCCTCGCCGAGAAGCGGGCCCGCGGCCCGGTCAAGCGGGGTCGGACGACCAAGCGCGCCACGACGACGAAGAAGCCGGCGACGAGCCGGGCGTCGACCAAGAAGTAGGACACCGCCTGCCGCCCGACGACGGAGACGGCCGTCGCCCTCGCCGCAGCCACCGTCCTCGCTGCCTGCGGCGGGCACCGCCCGTCGGGCGGCGTCCGGCTCACGCCGAGCGGAGGCCCCGCGCGGCGGTGCGCTCCGGGGCGGCGGGCGGGTTGGTGCCGTCCGTGCTCTGCGGCTCGTCGTCCGTGCGGAAGCCGATGACCTTGTGGCTGCCGTCGCAGTACGGCTTGATCGCGGACGCGCCGCAGCGGCACAGCGCCACCGTCCGACGGCGGCGTGGGGCGGGCGCACCGTCCGCGAGGAGGACCTCGACGTCCCCGCGCACGAGCAGCGGCCCGTTCGGGCACGCGGTGATGCTGGCCCAGGGCGCGGCGGCGTCCCTGGTGCGCTCGGGACCGCGGGGGTCCCGGTCGGTCGGCGGCTCACGGTCGGTGCTCACCCGCCCAGTCAACCGGGGGTCCGCGGGGACCGCCCGTCGAGCCGTGGCGGCCAGGTGGCGTCGGCCGCCGCCACCTGAGGGCCCGCGGAGGCACTCCGGATGCGGTCCCACGGACCCGGTGCGAGCCTGACGGCGGCCCGCCGTGCACGTGCGGCGGCTGGTCGCGGCCTGACGAGCCGCCGGCCGGACGACCCCGTCGAGGAGGACCAGATGCGCCGCCCCACCCCCCGAGGACCGCTCAGCACCGCCCTGCTGGAGGCGCTCCGCCAGGAGCCGGGACCGGTGCCGCGTCTGGTGGAGGAGGCCGAGCGCGCCGTCGGTCGCACGCACGACGTCGTGGCGGACGACGACATCCAGCTCTCCCTCCTCGTGATGTACGAGCTGCACTACCGCGGCGTGGACGGCGTCGACGACGGCTGGGAGTGGCAGCCCGACGTGATCCGCGCCCGCGGGGTCCTCGAGGTCGCCTTCGAGGCGGCGATCCGCGAGCGCGTGCCGGTCGAGCCGACCGACGCGCGCACCGCGGAGGAGGTCGCGCAGGAGCTCTTCCGCATCACCTCCGAGGACGACGGTCCGAGCGTCTCGCGGTACCTGGCGCGCAGGGCGACGGACGAGCAGCTGCACGAGTTCCTCGTCCACCGGTCGATCTACCACCTCAAGGAGGCGGACCCGCACAGCTGGGCCCTCCCGCGGCTCACCGGGCGGGCGAAGTCCGCGCTCGTGGAGATCCAGTCGGACGAGTACGGCGGCGGACGGCCGGGCCACATCCACTCCGAGCTCTTCGCCGCGACGCTGCGCGCGATGGGCCTCGACGACGCCGACGGCGCCTACGTCGACGTGGTCCCCGGCGCGACGCTGGCCGGCACGACGATGATGAGCATGTTCGGGCTGCACCGGCGCCTGCGCGGCGCGATCGTCGGCCACCTCGCGGCGTTCGAGATGACCTCGTCGGTGCCGTGCGGGCAGTACGCCCAGGGTTTCCGCCGCCTCGGCCACGGCGACGACGCCGCGTTCTACTTCGACGAGCACGTGGAGGCCGACGCGGTCCACGAGCAGATCGCGGGACGTGACCTCGCCGGCGGCCTCGTCGAGTCGGAGCCGCACGTGCTGGCCGACGTGCTGTGGGGCGCCCGTGCGTACCTCGTCGTCGACGGCGCGGCCGGGGCTGCGATGCTCGCGGCGTGGGAGCGCGGGGAGTCCTCCCTGCGCCACCCGGTCCGCCTCGCCGCCTGACGTCCTCCGGCACCGCGGCCGGGGGTCAGCGCGGCAGGGCAGCGCGGTAGCGGTCCACCGCCTGCCGGTCCGCGGTCCACCCGCGGGCACCGGCGGCGGCGCAGGAGGCCGACGCGACGTCGACCGCGAACCGCAGCGCGTCGATGGTCACACCGCCGGCGTCAGCGGCGTCGTCCGCGCTCGGAGCAGACCCGGTGGGGCCCCGGTCGGCGGCCGCGCACGCCAGCCACGCCACGGCCGCGCCGTGGAGCACGTCGCCCGCCCCGAGGGTGTCGACGACGTCGACGAGGGGCACCGGCACGGCGTCCGTCCGGCCGGCGTGGCGCACGGTGACGGCGTCGGGACCGTGCGACTGCGCCACCGCCCGCGGGCCGAGGGCGCGCACGGCGTCGAGGAGGTCGCCGCGGTCGTGGTCGTCGGGCAGCCGGAAGTCCGCCGAGAGCACCGCCACGTCCACGTGCTCCAGCAGCCGCTCGAGCCCCGGCTTCCACGAGCCCCCGTCGAGCAGCACGACGACGCCGCGTGCACACGCGGCACGCGCGACGGGGACGGCGAGGTCCAGGTGGTGCCCGTCGACGAGCACGGCTGTGACGCCGTCGAGCGCGGCGTGCACCGCCTCGGGCCCCCCCGCTGCCGGGCCGCCGCGCGACGGTCGCGTGGCGTTGACCGACGCGACCGCGCGCTGGCCCGTGGCCGCGGTGACCAGCACGGTCGACACGGCGGGGGCGTCGTCGGGCGCGGCGTGGTCGACCAGCTCGACCCCGAGCCGGAGGAGCTCCTCGGTGACGAGGCGTCCCGCCGGCGCCCCGCCCACCCGCGTCAGCAGGCGCACGGGGACGCCCAGGGCGGTGGACGTGGTGGCCGCGTTCGCCGCCGGGCCGCCCACCTCCACCGCCAGGTCGCGGGCCACCACCTTCTCGTCCGGACCGGGCACGCGGTCCACGGTCTGGCGCACGTCGAGCGTGGTGAGGCCGCAGGCGAGGACGAGCGGTGAGGAGGGCACGCGAGCAGCGTAGGTCGCCGTGCGGAGGGCCTGCCGCGGTCCGCCGCGGACAGGTACGTTCAGCCGCATGACATATCCCGAGGACCCCCGCACCGCACCGCCGATCCGTTGGGGGATCCTGGCCCCGGGGGGGATCGCGCACACCTTCGCGCAGGCCGTGCTGGGCCACACGCGGTCGACCGTCGCGGCCGTCGGGTCCCGCAGCCTGGCCCGCGCCGAGCAGTTCGCCGCCGCCTACGACGCCCCGGCCGCGTACGGCAGCTACGAGGAGCTCGTGGCGGACGACACGGTCGACGCCGTCTACGTCGCCTCGCCGCACTCCGAGCACCGGGACCACGCGCTGCTGGCGATCGGTGCCGGCAAGCACGTGCTCGTGGAGAAGGCGTTCGCCCGCAACGAGGCAGAGGGCCGTGAGGTGCTCGACGCCGCCCGGTCCGCCGGCGTGTTCTGCATGGAGGCGATGTGGACGCGCTTCCTGCCGCACGTCGTCGCGCTGCGCTCGGTCCTGGAGCGGGGGGAGGTCGGCGACGTCGTCGCGCTCCTGGCCGACCACGGGCAGGCGTTCGGCCACCTGCCGCACACGCACCGCCTGCACAACCCCGACCTCGCCGGCGGTGCGCTGCTCGACCTCGGCGTGTACCCGGTGTCGTTCGCCCACGACGTGCTCGGCCGCCCCGACCGCGTCCACGCGACGGGTTCCCTCACGCCCACGGGCGTCGACGGTCAGATCAGCATGGCTCTCGGGTTCGGCGACCGCGTGCAGGCCTCGCTGCACACGACGCTCTGGTCGCGCACCGCGACGACGGCGGTCGTGGGCGGCACCGACGGACGGGTCGAGCTGGCGAGCGACTTCTACCGCCCGACGACGTTCCGCGTCGTCCGCAGCGACGGGTCGCAGTGGGAGTTCGAGCGCCCCGTCGACGGCGGCTTCCAGTACCAGGCGGCCGAGGTGGCCCGCTGCATCACCGACGGCGCGACGCAGAGCCAGGTGATGAGCTGGTCCGACACGCTCGACGTCCTGCGGACGATGGACGAGGTGCGCCGTCAGGTCGGGGTGACGTACCCGGGGGAGTGAGCCGACGGCCGCGTCGGTGGTCCGCACTACCCTGACGCCGTGACGACCCCACCACCCGAGCCGCCCCCCGCCGCGCCGACGGCGACCGGGCACCCGGGCCTGTTCGTGTCCTTCGAGGGCGGGGACGGCGTGGGCAAGTCGACCCAGCTGGAGCTGCTCGCCGCGTGGTTGCGCGAGGCCGGGCACGAGGTGGTGACGACCCGAGAGCCCGGGGGCACGCCCCTCGGCCGCCAGCTGCGCGACGCGGTGCTGCACGGTGACCACATGGGGGCGCGGGCCGAGGCGCTGCTGTACGCCGCGGACCGGGCGCACCACGTCGAGACCGTCGTGCGCCCCGCCCTCCGGCGCGGCGCCGTCGTCCTCACCGACCGGTACCTCGACTCCTCCGTGGCGTACCAGGGCGACGGGCGGCTGCTCGGGGCGCGCGAGGTCGAGCAGCTGTCCCTGTGGGCCACCGAGGGGCTGCTCCCGGACCTCACCGTGCTCCTCGACCTCGACCCCGCGGTCGGCCTGACCAGGCTCACCGGTGCGCCGGACCGCCTGGAGAGCGCGGGGTCCGACTTCCACGAGCGGACCCGGCGCGCCTTCCTCGCGCGGGCGACGACGCCGCGGTGGCTCGTCGTCGACGCGGGCCGGGCGGTGGAGGCGATCCAGCGGGACGTGCGCGCACGGGTGTCGCGGCTGCTCCGGGCGGACGGTGCTGCTCCCGGAGCCGGAGCCGGTGCCGTCGGGGGCGGGGGGCGCGCGTGAGCGTCTGGGACGACGTCGTCGGGCAGGAGCGGGCGGTGTCCGTGCTGCGCCGGGCGTCGGAGGACCCCGGTGCGATGACGCACGCGTGGCTCATCACCGGTCCGCCCGGGTCGGGCCGCTCGAACGCCGCGCGGGCGTTCGCGGCGGCGCTGCAGTGCCACGCCGGGGGCTGCGGGCACTGCCAGGACTGCACGACGACGCTCGCCGGCACCCACGCGGACGTGACTGTCGTGGCGACGGAGAAGGTCACGTTCACGATCGACGAGGTCCGGCGGCTCGTCGGGCTGGCCCAGCGCTCCCCGGCCGGCGGTCGGTGGCGCGTCATCGTCCTCGAGGACGCCGACCGCATGACCGAGCGCACGTCCAACGTGCTGCTCAAGGCCATCGAGGAGCCCCCGCCCCGCACGGTCTGGCTCCTCTGCGCGCCGAGCCCCGAGGACGTCGTCGTCACCATCCGCTCCCGGTCCCGCCGGGTGTCCCTCCGGGTGCCGCCCGTCGAGGCGGTGGCGGCGTTGCTCGTCGAGCGTGACGGTGCCGCGCCGGAGGTGGCGGACGCCGCCGCGCGTGCGGCGCAGAGCCACATCGGCCTGGCCCGGCGCCTCGCACGGGACCCGGAGGCGCGTGAGCGGCGCGACCGGACCCTCACGCTCGCCGCCACGATCCGCGGGGTCGGGGACGCGGTGATGACGGCCGCGGAGCTCGTCGACGTCGCGACGGCCGAGGCGAAGGCGGCGACGGCGGACCGGGACGCCGCCGAGCGCACGGCCCTGCTGCGCAGCCTCGGCGCCGAGGACGCCCAGACGCTGCCGCCCGCGCTGCGCGCGCAGGTGCGGCAGCTGGAGGAGGACCAGAAGCGGCGCGCCACCCGCGCCCAGCGGGACGTCCTGGACCGTGCCCTGGTGGACCTGCTGTCCCTGTACCGCGACGTGCTCGTCCGGCAGCTCGGTGCCCAGGTCGACCCGGTCAACGTCGCCCACACCGAGGCGGTCGAGCGCCTCGCCCGCGAGGGCAGCCCCGAGCAGACCGTGCGCCGCATGGACGCGATCGGCGAGGCGCGGACCCGCATCGAGGGCAACGTGGCGCCGCTGCTGGCGATGGAGGCGATGGCGGTGGCGCTGCGGCCCCAGGGCTGAGGCGGTGCGCAGCGATGCTGGGCCGTCGACGCCGCAGCGCCGCCGGGCCGCCCAGGCCGCCGGGCCGCCGGGCCGCCGGGCCGCCCAGGATGGTGTCAGCCCGAACGGTTACCGTGACCTCGTGCCTGCGTCCTCCGCTCCCGTCGCGCCCGCCCGCGCGCGCCTCCTCGTGACGCGCGCGGTGGGCGCCGCCACCGCCGTGGTCCTCGCGCTGGGCGCGTGCGTGGCCCCCAAGGAGCAGAGCTCGCCGCAGGACGCGGCGCCGCAGCCGACCAGCGACGCGACCGCCGGCCCGGAGGCGGTCACCGGCGGCGTCGAGGCGTTCTACGAGCAGGAGGTCGGCTGGAGCGCCTGCGGTGCGTTCGAGTGCGCCACGGTGCAGGCGCCGCTGGACTGGGACGACCCGGACGCCGGATCCGTCGACCTCGCGCTGCGCCGGGCACCGGCCACGGGTGGCGACGGCGAGCGGCTCGGGTCGCTGCTCGTCAATCCCGGCGGACCCGGCGGCTCCGGCGTGCAGTTCGTCGAGTACGCCCAGGACTCGTTCAGCCCTCGCGTGCTCGAGGCGTACGACCTCGTGGGGTTCGACCCACGCGGCGTGGGCAGCTCCAGCGCCGTGTCGTGCGGGGACCCCGCCACCGTGGACCGCTACCTCACCGGTGACATCCCGGTGGAGGACGCCGCAGGGCTCGAGGCGGCACGGGACGCCGCGCGCGCGTTCGGGGAGGCCTGCGCCGAGGCCACCGGCCCGCTCCTGGGCCACGTCGACACCGTCAGCGCCGCGAAGGACCTGGACCTCCTCCGCGGCGTCCTCGGTGACGACCGGCTGCACTACGTGGGCTTCTCCTACGGCACCCTCCTGGGCGCCACGTACGCGGAGCTCTTTCCGGAGCGCGTCGGCCGGCTCGTGCTCGACGGGGCGCTGGACCCGTCGAGCAGCACGGAGGAGCTCGTGGTCGGCCAGGCGGTCGGCTTCGAGGAGGCGCTGCGCGCCTACGTCGAGTACTGCCAGGGTGGCGCCGCATGCCCGCTGGAGGGCGACGTCGACGACGGGATGCAGCAGATCGCCGACCTCATGGAGACGATCGAGGACCGGCCCCTGCGCGCCGGCGACGGACAGGAGCTCAACTCGACGATGGCGTTCTACGGGCTGGTCGTCACGCTGTACGACGACCAGTCGTGGACATACCTCACCCTCGCGCTCGAGGAGGCGCTGACGCAGAGCAGCGGCGCCATCTTCCTCGAGCTCGCGAACCTCTACCTGGAGCGGACGCCGGACGGGACCTACGGGTCGAACCAGATGGTCGCGTTCACCGCGATCAACTGCCTCGACTACCCCTCCGAGGAGCTCTCCTACGACGAGCTCGACCAGCTGGCCCAGGTCGTGGAGGAGCAGGCGCCGACGTTCGGCCGGGACTTCGTCATGTCCGCCGGGTGCGAGACCTGGCCGGTCGAGAGCGTCCGGGAGCCGGCCACGGTGACCGCCGCGGGAGCCGCGCCGATCCTCGTCGTCGGCACGACCGGGGACCCGGCGACGCCCTACGAGTGGAGCGTGGCCCTCGCCGAGCAGCTCGCCTCCGGCGTGCTGCTGACGTGGGAGGGCGAGGGGCACACGGCGTACGGGCGCGCGGGCCAGTGCATCACCGACGCCGTGGACGCCTATCTCCTCGAGGGTGCGACGCCGGCCGAGGGCACCGTCTGCAGCGGTTGAGCGCGCAGGGACGTTCGGTCCTCGTCGGGCGGGGGCGGTCGGTGCAGCGTGGTGATGAAGGTCCTTCGGAGATCGGAGTCGCCATGAGCGCCACGCGCAACCCTCGCCAGCACCGGCGGTGGTCCGACCTCAGCGGCCGGCAGAGAGCCTCGGTCGTCGCCGGGGGAACCGCCCAGCTCGCGCTGGCCGCTGCGGCGTGGGTCGACCTCGCCTGGCGGCCGGGGTACCAGGTACGCGGCCGCAAGCCCGTGTGGGCAGCGGTCATCGCGATCAGCTGGGTGGGACCGGTCCTGTACTTCCTGCGGGGGATCTCCCACCACGCCGAGCCGATCCCGTGAGCGGTCGCCGGTCCCGCGGCCGGTGAGGGTGGGACCCGCCGAACCGGGTGCCGCCGCCCCGTGGACCGTGCCTGGCCGTCACGGCGCGCATGCGGGATGCTGGGTGGATGCGTTCTTTGCCTCTCGATGACCTGACGCTGCCCGAGGGCTGGTCGGTGCGCGCACCCGGCCCGCCTGACGTCGACGACCTGCACCGGGTCGCCGCCGCGCACGACGTCGCGGCGGCCGGGGTCTCGACGACCTCCCGAGCCTCCGTCGCGGCCCACGTCGTCGGTGACGGCTCGAGCGCCCGGATCCACGCCGTCGTCACGGAGCCGACGGGTCGGGTCGTCGGCTGGGCCTCGGTGCACGACCGCGCTGCCGGGCGGGTCATCGTCGGTGTGTCCGTCGACCCGGGGCTCGACCACGCAGTGGCGGACGTCGTCGGCGCGGCGCTGTACGCCTGGGCCGAGGGGGAGGGCTGCCGGCTCGCGGCGGAACGGGGCCTGAGCAGCACCCAGCTGGACGCCGGCGCCTTCGCCGGCGACGCGCGTCAGCACCGGTGGCTCGCCGCGGCCGGGTACGAGCGCGTCCGGACGTGGTGGCAGATGGCGCGGGCGGTCCTGCCGGCCGAGGGGGAGCCGGGCGCGTTCCCGGACCCGCAGCAGGGCGTCGTCGTCCGGCAGGTCGTCGGCGACGACGGCGAACCGTCCGGCGCGGACCTCCGGGCCGTGCACGACGTGCTCGAGACCGCGTTCACCGACCACTTCAACTACCACGAGGAGTCCTTCGACGAGTTCGTGGAGCGGCAGCAGCAGGAGGTCGGGCACGCCTGGGACCACTGGTGGCTGGTCGAGGTCGAGGACGGCGAGCCGGTCGGCGCGCTCATCGGCGAGCGGTCCGCCGGCGGTGCCGGTCCCGACAGCACGTACGTCGCCTACCTGGGCGTCACCCAGGCCGCCCGCGGCCGCGGGGTCGCGACGTCGCTGCTGCGTGCCGTCATCGCCGACGCGGCGTCGCGTGGCCGCGACCGCGTGACCCTCGAGGTGGACGCCGACTCGCCCACCGGCGCGGAGCGGCTCTACGCCTCGATGGGTTTCGAGCAGCGCTACTCCACGGAGTCCTGGCACCGCGACGTCACCTGCCCCTGAGAGGGCCTCCGCGGTACGCACCAGGAGGAAGCGCCGCGGGTCGGTTGCCGGTGCCCGCTGGGCGCTCTGTCGCGGCCTCCTCCAGGCTGTCGTCCGTCCGGACCGTCGCCGCCACCAGGGCGACGTAGGCGGACGTGTAGAAGTCGACGGCGCCGACGCCCTCCCACACGGACGGGTCCGCAGGCTGGCCGCCGAAGACCCCGTTGAGCACGTACAGGATGACCACGGGCAGGACGAGGACGAAGAGGACGGTCATCGGGTCCCGGGCGAACAGCCTCAGCTCGGTGGCGGTCACCGCGGCCAGCGCTCTCACGTGTCCGGACCCTGCTGCCCGGGCGGGACCTCGGGAGCCCCGGCCGTGAGGCAGGTAGGCGTCCTCGAGGGTCCGGACCTCCCCGCGCAGGTCGACCGGCTCGAGGCCGCGTGAGACCCACGGGCGGCTGCCGGCCCGGATGGTCGAGCAGAGGCGCAGCGCTTCACCCACCCGGAGGCGGTCGGGCAGGGCGGAGTCCTGCAGCTGGCTCCCGACGGCGCGGCGTACGGCGGCCGGGTCGGCCCGGGCGTCGAGACCGAGCACCTCGAGCGTGCCGTCGTCGGCGTGCCGCAGGCCCTGGAGGCACTCGACCGTCGTCGTCCTGCCCGACCCGTTCGGGCCGAGGAGGCCGAAGATCTCACCGTCGAAGGACACGTCCGCGACTGCGACCGTCGAGCCGTAGCGCTTCTGCAGGTGCTGCACCGAGACCGCGGTCCCCACGCGCCCACCTTCCTCCGGGTCCCTGCCCGAGGCAAGGGTCCCGGACACGGCCTCGCCGACGCCTCAGGTGGGGATGAGCGTGTTGGCGAAGATCTGCCACGCCAGCAGCGACTTCGCCACGAGGCTGGCGGTGATGTACGCGCGCTCGCCGACGAGGTAGTCCGCGAACCGGCCGACGCGCCGGTACTGCAGCCACTGGATGAGGGCGAACACGTTGAAGAACAGGAAGATCGAGATGACGATGCCGTAGACGAAGCCCGGCGGCTCCGCCCCGCTCGTGGAGCCCGGGGCCACGACGTAGACGAGGATCGCGAGCCACGGCACGACGCCGGCAATGCAGCCGAACCAGAAGGGCAGCAGCCCGCCGTCCCCGGGGGTGTGGTACTTCTCCTGCAGCCAGCCGAACAGGATCATCGACGCGTTCGCCCCGGCGAGCCCCAGCAGGGCCGCGACGTCGGTGATCCCGGTGACCTGGGCGATGAGGACGATCATCAGGGTGCTGGACAGGGAGTACTCGACCCAGCGGAAGACGTTGCGGCTCTGCGCGAGCCCGGCGGTGTACCGGGGGAAGGACCACGGCGAGGCGACGATCGCGTGGAACAGCGCGGAGAGGGCGAAGAAGGCCGCGACCGCGGGCCCGAGCGGCAGGTCGAGCAGCACCACCTGCTCACCGCCGGGCGTCCCCGGGGGACCGTCGAGGTACGTCCCGGTGACCGGAAGGGCGAAGTCGTTCGAGAGCACGACGACGGCCGCGGCCTGGGCGGCGTGCGCGACGGCAGCGAGGACGTTGTAGCGGCGCAGCGACCGGAACCGCGGGACGAGGTCCGTCCCGCCGGCGCCGGGCGCGCCGGTGGGCGGGTCGACGGTCCTGGCCATGGCTGCTCCTGCTCTCGCCCGCCGTGCCACGTCCGTGGCGCGTCCTGCCGGCAGGTTATCGGCCGCCGCCGGTGCCCGACGGTGACACGGGACGCGCAGCTCGCCGAGGCGTACGACAGAGGCCCCGCGCCGGCGACTGCCGGTGCGGGGCCTCTGCGTGGGAGCCGCCTAAGGGAATCGAACCCTTGACCTTCTCATTACGAGTGAGACGCTCTGCCGACTGAGCTAAGGCGGCGGGACTGCGGGTGGTGCTGGCGCCGGCCACGTCCCCGCGGCGAGCGCGCCCTACTGTACCCACGCTCGCGTCGGGCACCAAAGCGGGGCACCGGCGATCGTCAGGACGTCAGGCGGCGCCGTGGAGCGCCGTCGGCCGCAGGGCGTGCAGCGCCTCCGCCAGCACCCGGTTGAACGCTGCGGGGGCGCAGAGGTTGACGTCGTGACCCACCCCCGGGACCACCGTGAGCGTCGAGCCGGGGTGCGCCGCGAGGAACCGGCGCTCGTCCAAGCGCAGGAGGTCCCGGGCGCCGTTGACGAACCAGACCGGCACGAGGAGGCGCCGCAGGTCGGCGAGGGACGAGTGGCCGTGGACCGACGTGAGCATGTCCGTGACGACGTGCCAGGACGTCGTGGACGGTCGGAACGTGCGCACCAGCTGCGCCGCGACGCGTCGGTAGAGGCTGAGCGGCTTGCCCCGCGGCTCCGTGGTGCAGCCCGCGAGCACGAGGCCGGCGAGCTTCGGCTGGTGCAGTGCGGCGTAGGCGAGGGACATGTATCCGCCGAGGGACATCCCCACCAGCAGCGGCGGCATCGCGCAGGTCTCCACGGCCTCGTCGATGGCACGGTGCGCAGCCGCGAGGCTGAAACGCTCGTGGGCGCGCGTGCCGTGGCCCGGCAGGTCGACGGTCACCACCGGGTGGCCCGCGCGCTCCATCGCGGCCACCTGCTCGGTCCAGATGGCCGAGGAGGTCCGCACGCCGTGCACGAAGACGACGGGTCGCATGCACCCTCTTCACTGTCGGCCCCTGCACGGTCCCGTCCGGGACCCACGCCTCGACGGTAACCCCGGCGGGCGGACTTCTCTTCCCGAGGCGCTCAGCGGGCGGACGGCTCAGGCCCCGGCGTCGTCCTTCGGCCGGTCCCGGTCCTTGGACGGCTGCACCCGCTTCGGCTCGCCCGGCATCTTCGGGTACTCCGGCGGGTAGGGCAGGTCGCCGGCCCCGTGCTCGGCCTCGTCCCGGTCGGCCAGCTCCAGGAGCGGCTCGAGCGAGAAGCGTGGCCCCGCGCCGGCCACGAGGGGGGCGTACAGGTCACCGACCTGCGCGAAGCGCGCCGGGACCGTCGTCACGTCGAAGTCGTCCGGCTCGACGTCGGGCAGCTCCTCCCACGTCACCGGCGTGGACACCGTCGCGCGGGGGTTCGCACGGATCGAGTACGCCGACGCGATGGTCCGGTCGCGGGCCATCTGGTTGTAGTCGACGAAGATCTTCTGCCCGCGCTCCTCCTTCCACCACTTGATGGTGACCTCGTCCGGCAGCCGGCGCTCCAGCTCCCGGCCCAGGGCGATCGTCGCCCGCCGCGCCTGCGTGAAGGACCACCGCGGCTCGATCGGCACGAAGACGTGCACGCCGCGCCCGCCGGACGTCTTGGGCCAGCCCTCCATGCCCATCTCGTGGAGGATCTCCCGCACGTGGGGCGCGACCCGCGCCGCGTCGGCGAAGTCGGTGCCCGGCTGCGGGTCGAGGTCGATGCGCAGCTGGTCCGGGGCCTCGACGTCCTCCCGCGTGACCGGCCAGGGGTGGAACGTGATGGTCCCGAGGTTCGCGGCCCACGCGACGACGGCGAGCTCGGTGGGGCAGACCTCGTCGGCCGTCCGCCCGCTGGGGAAGGCGATGCGCGCCGTCTCGACGTACCCGGGAGCGCCCTGCGGGACCCGCTTCTGGTAGAACGCGTCGCCGTGGCTGTCGGACCGGGTCGCCATGACGGCGCCCTCGAACACCCCGCGCGGCCAGCGCTCGAGCGTCGTGGGCCGGTCGCGGAGCGCCCCGAGGACCCCGTCGGCCACGGCCACGAAGAACTCCACGACGTCCAGCTTCGTCAGGCCGCGCGCGGGGAAGTACGGGCGCTCGGGGTTGCTGACCCGGACGGTCCGTCCGTCGACCTCGAGCTCCACCGCCGGCGTCGTCGCTGCCATGGGGTGCACGCTAGGGCCGGGCGATCACGGACGCGAGCCTTCAGGCGTCGGCGAGCAGCCCCCGCCGGTGCGCGACCGCGACCGCCTCGGCCCGTCCGGACACCGCGAGCTTCGCCAGCACGTTGGAGACGTGGACGCTGACGGTCTTGGTGCTGATGAAGAGCGCCTCGCCGATCTGCCGGTTGCTCAGCCCGCGCGCGACGAGGTGGAGGACCTCGGCCTCGCGCACGGTGAGCACCTCCCCGCCCACCCGCGAGCCCGGCAGGTCCAGGCGCCCACGCCGGCCCGACGCCTCGACCGCCGCCACGAGCGGCCGGGCGCCCATCCCGCGGGCGACGTCCAGGGCGGCGCCGGCCTGGTCACGCGCCTCGTCCCGCCGCCCGGCGGCGAGGAGCGCCTCGGCCCAGCGGAAGCGCGACCGCGCCTCCTCGTACCGGTGCCCGTAGGCGAACGCCGCGGTGGCCGCCGCCCACAGCTCGGGGTCCCCCGCTCCGCCCGCGCCGCGGAGCCGGCTGTGCTCCGCATGCGCCCGGGCGACCCATGCGCGCCCCTCGGGCCCGAGCCGGCCGCCTCGGGGACGACCCCGCTCCGCCGTCGCCACCGCGCGGGCGAGCAGCTCGTCGCCCTGGGCCCGGAGGCGCCCGACGTCGACGGGTGGCGGCGTCCGCCCGGCCTCGGGACCGCGGTGGGCACGGCCGTCGTGGGCGGCATCGGCGACGACGTCGGCCAGGGCAGCCAGGGCGAGCGCCGCCAGCCAGATGCCGCCCAGGAACCAGTCGTCCCACTGACGGCTCAGGTGGTCCAGGAGCCGCACGGCCCGCGCGACGGCCTGGCTGGGGTCGCCCGCGAGCGTCAGGGCGTCGACCTCGCAGCCACCGGCGACGAGCGCGACCTGGCCGTCCGTCGCCCACGTCGGCTCCAGCGCCCGGGCGCGCTCCACGACGTCGTCGTCGCCGCGGGCGGTCGCGGCGTACAGGCCGACGGCGGTCAGCACGGCTGCGGCGCCGGGCGGGGCCCCCTCGGGGGCCGCGGGCGGGGCGCCGAGGTCCCCGGTCGTGAACCGCACGACGTGGTCCAGGACCTGCAGCTGCTGGGCGAAGACGTCCCAGGTGAGGCCGGCTCGACGGGCCCGGTCGAGCGCCTGGTCGACCTCGCGCCGGGCGTCGGCCAGCCGTCCCGCGTAGAAGTGCGTCGCGGCGAGGTTGTACCCGCAGCGCAGCTCCGTGACGAGGTCGCCCGCGGCCGACGCGCGGTCGCGGGCGGCGGCGAGCAGCTCCGCGGCGTGCTCGTCGTCGTCGACCAGCAGGACGGCGAGCGTGGCGAGCGCATCGGCCTCCAGGCCCGTGTGACCCCCGGACCGGGCGATCGCGACGGCCCGGTCCGCGCTCGTCCGCGCCACGGCGTCACGCTCGAGCGCGAGGGCGCACCGCGCGTGCACCGCGTGCACCCACGCGCTGACGCGCGACGCCGACGGGCCGATCGCGCTCTCGTCCCCGCCTGCCGTGTCACCAGGCCCGTCGGGGTCGCCGGCGGCGAGGACCTCGGCGAGCGCCTCCTCCGCGGCCGTCCACGCGTCCTGGCCCCGGTCGAGCGTCAGCAGGTGGCGGGCCACGTGCGCGCGCAGGGACGCGCGCTCCGGACCGGGGCTCGCGAGGTCCACGGCGCGGCTCGCCAGCGCGAGCGCGCGGTCGTGCAGGCCCGAGCGGGCGGCGGCGCCGGCGGCCCGGGAGAGGACCTCCACCACGGTGGTCGACGGGTGGTCGAAGCCTGCGGTCGCCTCCCACAGCTCGAGCGCGGCCTCGAGGTGCCGCAGCTCCTCCTGGGGCGCGAGGAGCCGTGCGGCGTCGTCGGCGGCCCGCAGCGACGCGGCGAGCGCTGTCGGGAGGTCGTGCGCGGCGCGCGCGTGGTGGGCGAGCTGCGCCGCGGAGCCCAGGGCGTCGTCGTCCGCCAGGGCGTCGCGGTAGGCGCGGTGGACGGCGACCGTCTCACCGGGCAGCAGGTCCGCGGCGACGACCTCGGCGAGCAGGGCGTGGCGGAACGCCAGCCGGTCGCCCTCCGGGGCGAGCACGTGCGCGGCGACCGCCTCCCGGACCGCGCCGTCGAGGGCCGCGTCCGACGGCGTCGCCCCGCCGCTGCCGCCGCCCGGACCGCCCTGGCCCCCGGCGCCCGACCACCGTCGCCAGACGGCCCGCAGCAGGGGCTCGGCGACGGTCCGCCCGGACACCGCGACGAGCCGCGCGACGTCGACCACGACCGGGTCGAGCGCGTCGAGCCTGGCCCGCAGCACGTCGCCGAGCGACCACGGCACGGCGTCGCCGTCGGACTCCAGCAGCTCCTGCGCGAAGTACGCGTTGCCCTCCGACCGCTCGAGGACCGTGCGGAGCCGCGGCTCCGGGACCTCGTGACCCGCGACGGCGACGGCGAACGCCGCGAGCTCGTCGGCGGTGAAGGGACGGAGCTCCAGGTGGTCCACGCTGGGGTGGCGGGCGAGCTCCGCGACGACGGGGCGCAGCGGGTGGCGACGGTGCAGGTCGTCGGTCCGGTACGTGCCGACCACGACGACGTGCTCCGTGCGCAGCCGCGCGACGAGGTAGCGCAGCACGTCGCGGCTGGAGGAGTCGGCCCAGTGCAGGTCCTCCAGAACGAGCACGAGCGGCGCGCCCGCCCGGCCGCTCGCCGCGAGCACGGCCGCGAGGCCGTCGAAGAGCTGCAGGCGCGCCCCCTCGTCGTCGCGCGCCACCGGGTCCGGCGGTCCGCCCGAGGGCGGCACCAGGCGTGCGAGCGCGGGCCGCTCCTGCAGGAGCCGGTCGACCGCGGCCCCGCGGGCGCGCAGCCGACCGAGCGCCTCGGCGAAGGGGAGGTAGGGCACGCCGACGTCGCCGAGGTCCACGCAGGCGGCCGTGACGACCGAGGCGCCGCGGTCCGTGGCGAGGTCCGCGAGGTGCGCGACGAGGCGCGTCTTGCCGACGCCCGCGTCGCCGCCCAGCAGGACGGTCGACGGGTGGCCGGCGGCCGCCGCGTCGACCGCCGCGAGGAGGCGGCCCACCTCGGCGGACCGCGCCACGAACGGTGTCGTCATCGGCACACGACGGAGTGTCCCAGCGGGAGGTCCCGCGGCGGAAGGGCCGCCGCGGCGGCGACGTCCGCCACGGTGCGACGCGTGCGGGCGCGTCCCGCGCCGCTGGGTCGCGTGGCCGCACGGGTGCGGCGCACGGCGTCGGCCAGTCGGCCGAGGGATCCCGCGACGTCCGGGAGGACGAGCGGGCGCGCCGCGTCACGCAGGACCTCGCGGCGGTAGGCGTGCTCGGCCGCGAGGACGCGGCGGTCGGGGAGGGTCGAGGCGTTCACGGTGTGCTCCTGGGGGTCGGTTCTGCTGCTCCGACCCTCACGGTGCGCGTGAGGCCCCCGGCCGGGGATCGGCCGATCTCCCGATCTTCCGCCCCGGCGACCTCAGACGACGGTCTGAGGTACCTCAGACCGTCCGTACCGCTCGGCGGCCCGCGCCCGCCGGCGCGCCTCCTCGACCTGACGGTCCTTCGGCGGCGCCTGGGTGACGAGGTCGGCGAGCAGGTGCGCCGTGACGTGCGCGACCTCCTCCACGGCGCGGTCGAACACCTCCTGGTTGGCGCGCGACGGCTTGGTCATCCCGCTGACCTTGCGCACGTACTGCAGGGCGGCGGCGTGGACCTCGTCGTCCGTCGTCGACGGCGCCATGTTGTGCAGCGTCCTGATGTTCCGGCACACGGTGACCTCCGTGGGGCCTGCGGCGGGACGGTGTCACGTCCCCGGACGTCTAGGAGATCACGACCGGCGTGCCGAGCGGGAGCAGCTCGGTCAGGGCGGTGATGTCGGCGGAGGCCATCAGGATGCAGCAGTGGCTCCCGCCGAACTCGTTGAGGACTTCGGAGTACGTGAACAGCCCGTACGCGAAGCGCCCGTAGCGGGGTTGGTCGGCGTGACCCGCCGCCACCGGGAAGGTGCGGGTCTCGACACCCTCGCGCAGCAGCGTCAGCTCGTTCGACGTGGTGGAGATCTCCAGCCGGTACGGCACGGCGGCGAGCTCCACGGCGTCGGCGGGAACCCACCCCCGTGGTCCCGTTGGGGCGGACGGGGAAGCTGGACCTCGACCCAGCCGTCCTGCTCCTGGAGCACGAGGAACGTCAGGGGAGCGCCGTTGACGTCGGGGTGCGCGAAGGTCTCGACCGGTGCGCCGTCGGACGCGTCCAGCGGTGACCTCGGCGGCCACGGCGATGGCGGTGAGGGCGGGCTCCCAGCCGGACTCGCTCGCCTCGGGCCGGTCCGCGCCCGCGTCGGCGGAGGTGGCGCCCGGCTCCGCCGCGGCGTCGACCGTGGCGCTCATGGTCGGTGCGTCGACCGTCGGCGCCGACGAGCAGCCGCCCGCGACGAGGACGGTCGTGATCGCGAGCCGGTGTAGGTCGCCCAGCCCTCGACGGCGGTCGCCGTGGGGGCCCGCGCGCGCCGTTCGCGAGTGGTAGAACCGTCCCGTGAGCACCTCGGAGCGGGACGGCGGCCGGCGCGTCCCCGAGCCGGTCAGCGCGGCGCTGCGGGACGCGAAGGAGCGGGCCCGCGCGACGCACTACACCGTCGGCACGCTGCGATCGGACCCGGACGGCACCCTGTGGCTCGAGTGCTCGTGCGGGACCGTCCTGCGCAACGGGCCGACGTGGAGCCTGGACGAGCACGTCCGGCTGCACCGTGCGGAGGCCAAGTACCTCGAGCTGTCCGCGGCCGCGCCGCCCGGGATCCCGCGACTCATCGACCCGGGCCGCTGACCCGGCACCGGCCTCGCCGGCAGCACGTCCGGATCTCCGGGGCGGGGGGCCCGTCGAGGTGCGAGACTGGCAGAGCGCGGAGCGCCGGGAGGCGCCTCGCGGCGGCACTTGGCAGGGTGGTGGTCGGCGGGCGCACCCGCGCCCGGCGATGTCTCGCATGTTCTGGAGGGCAGATGACCGGCGACCGTGCACGACGCACGTCGTCCGGTCGTACCCTCCGGCTCGTCGCGTCGGACGGGGAGACCACGGCGACGGCGCCCGAGCGCGAGGACGCGGACGTCGTCGGCGTGCCGCCCGACGTGGACGTCGACAGCATCCTCCTGCCCGGGGAGCGGCAGTCCGTCGCGATCGGGCGCCAATGGGTCGTGCGCACCGCGGCGACGCGCGGCGCGGTCGGGATGACGAACCAGGTGCTGGAGCTGCTGTCCAGCGAGCTGCTCGCCAACGCCGTGCTGCACGGCCCGTCCGAGACCGGGATCGGGCTGCAGGTCGTCGTGACGGAAGAGGTCGCGCGCGTGTCGGTGAGCGACGGCGCCGAGTCGAGCCCCGTCGTCATGCGCACGGACCCGGCCGCGTTGAGCGGTCGCGGGATGGCGATCGTCGAGGCGATGTCCTCCCGCTGGGGCGTGGAGATCCACGAGGATGGTGGCAAGACCGTCTGGTTCGAGCTGGACCTCGACGACTTCTGAGGTGCGGGCGGCGGCTCCCGGGGCGTGACGGGGACGCTGGTCCCAGGTCGTGGCCGCTCCTGCGGCCGATGATGCGAGCATGGCTGCGCGAGCAGGTCGACCCGTGCGGGCGGGGGTCCCCTCGGGTGCGCCGGCCCTGCTCCTCACCCTCCTGCTCGGGCTCGCGCTGCTCCTGGCGCCCGGGGCGGCCGGGCCGGCGGGCGCGGCCCTGCCGTGGGCACCGTCGTCCCCGGCCCTGCCCGGCGCGACCGGTCCGGGGGTCGCCGCAGGCACCGGCGCGGCGGCCGACGGCGCCGAGGTCGAGCTGGTCCGGTTCACCGGTGAGGGCTGCGCCAAGTGCGCGGAGCAGTCGGCGTGGCTGGCGCAGGCTGCCCCGCGCTACCCGGGGCTGGTCGTCGTCGAGCACGAGGTGTGGTCCGACGCCGAGGGTCGAGCGCTGTTCGTCGAGACGGGGGAGCGGCTCGGCTTCGAGGCGTCCTCGGTGCCGACGACGGTGCTCGGCGAACGGGTGTGGATCGGCTGGACGGACGCGATCGCCGACGACGTCGCCACCGCGCTGGACCTCGCCGTCGCGGGGGAGCCGGTGACGGCGGGCGTCTACGGGACGCCCGGCGCGGGCACGTGCTCCCAGGACACGCTGACGTGCGAGACGGGCTCCCGGACGGTCGTGGACGTGCCGCTGCTGGGCGAGGTGGACCTCGGGGCGAGCTCACTGCTCGTCTCGACGCTGGTCATCGGGTTCGTCGACGGCGTGAACCCGTGCTCCCTGTGGGCCATCTCGGTGCTGCTGACCATCGTGGTGCGCACGGCGAGCCGGCGCCGCGTCATCGCGGTCGGCGGCACCTTCCTGCTGGTCACCGCCGGGATGTACGCCCTGTACATGGCGGGGATCTACTCGGCCCTGACCGTCGCGACGCACCTCGCGGCGGTGCAGGCGGTCGTCGCGGTCGTGGCGGGCGTCGTCGGGGTGGTGAGCGTCAAGGACTACGTCGCCTTCAAGCGCGGCATCTCCTTCACGATCCCCGACTCCGCCAAGCCGGGGCTGTACAAGCGGATGCGTGCCGCGGCCGGCCAGGACCGGCTCGGCCCCGGCGCTCCTGGCGACGGCAGCGCTCGGTGTCGCGGTGTCGCTGCTGGAGACGCCCTGCACGGCCGGCTTCCCGGTGCTGTGGACCGGTCTCCTGCAGCAGGCCGGCGTGCCCGCCGGGGAGGCCGCGGCGCTGTTCGGCGCGTACATGGTGCCGTTCCTGCTCGACGAGATCCTCGTCGTGGCGGTCGCCGTCGGCACGATGCGTGCCCTGCGCCTGCAGGAGCACCACGGCCAGCTGCTCAAGCTCTTCGCGGGCGTGACGATGCTGGCGCTGGCCGGCGTGATCGTCGTCGCCCCCGAGATCATGGAGAGCCCCCTGCAGGCGCTCGCCGTCTTCGCCGCCGCGGGCGCCGTCAGCGCCGTCGTGCACCTCGTCACCACGCAGGTCCGACGGCGGCGCGCCGCCCGGCCCGGGGCACCGGGCGCTCCGGGCGCCCCTGCTGCGCCCGCGGAGCCGCCCGCGCCTCCCGCTGCCTCGACGCCGGTGGCCGCCGGGCGCTGATGACGGCGCGCCCCGCCCGGGTCGGTGATCGGGCCCTGACCGCGTGCGCCTCCGGACCAGGGACGGACCAGGGTCGGATCAGGGTCCGTACCGGAGGTGCCGCGGCCGTCCTGCGGCGGACGATGGTGACGTCAGATCGACGACGTCAGGAGTGAGGACCGTGAACATCCACGAGGACATGCGCCGCCAGGGTCTCGTCCGTCCGCAGCAGGACCGCGTGATCGCCGGCGTGTGCGCCGGCCTCGCGCGCAGGTTCGGGATCAACCCGTGGGGGGCTCGGCTGCTGTTCGTGCTGGCGCTCATGGTGCTGCCCGGCAGCCAGCTCATCGTCTACCCGATTTTGTGGGTCCTCATGCCCGCGGAGGACCGCGTCGTGTACCCGGCCCAGCCGTACCGGCCGCAGGGCTGAGCGTCAGGACGCGGCCGGCAGCGGGGTGCCCGCGGAGGGCGGGAACTCCGGTGCCGGGCCGCCGACGAAGCAGCGGCAGGGACCGTCACGGTGCACGAACCGGGTCGAGGGGCGTGCGGCACACGGCACGGCCATGGCCGCCGACGGCGCCGGCAGCGTCAGCAGGAGCTCGGACGGCCAGGACTCCGGGGCCGCAGCAGAGCCGCCGAAGGTCAGTCCCGCCGTCGTGAACATGATCACAGCATCGGTCACCCGGCGCGCTGTGTGAACGCTCACAGGGCGTGTCGGGCGCGATGAATCCGAATCGTGATGTTCGTTGCTCCGGACGGGTGGCGGTGACGGCAGAACCCTCAGGCGGTGCGCACGCGGCCGCCGACGAGGAGCCCCGCCACGGCGAACGACCCGGCCACGGCGAAGGCCGTGACGAACGCCGTCGTCGTGTCGCGCGCCAGGAGCGCGACGAACAGCGGACCGCTCAGGGCGAGGACGACGGCGATCGTCAGCGACTCCATGACCTGAAGCGCCGAGGAGTTCGCGCCCTGCTCGGCCGGCGGGGACAGACGCAGCGTCAGGACCGACAGCGTCGGGTACGTCAGCCCCATGCCGAGGCCCGCGAGGGCCCACCCGGCCAGGCTCGCGGCGACCGGCACCGCCGGGAGGACCGCGGCACCCGCGACGGCCGTCCCCACGATGATCGTGGCCGCCCCGGCGCGCACCACGTGGCCGGGGTCCCAGCCGTCCTTGCGGCCGCGCAGCCAGGACCCCGCGGACCAGGCGAGCGCGGCGCCGGTCAGCGCGAGACCGGCCTGCGCCGGCCGAAGGCCGCGCTCCGACGTGAGCAGCAGCGGCAGGTAGACCTCCGCGGCGAAGAACGCCGCGCCGAGCAGGCCGCGCACGAGGATCACCGTGGGCAGGCCCCGCACGGCGCGCAACGTGCCCGCGGGGACCAGCCCGGGCAGGGTGGCGGCGACGGCCACCGCGCCGACGACGAGGCCGGTCACCGCGACCGCGCCGTCCTGCTGGCCCGCCCAGTGCAGGAGCAGCGCGCCCGTCCCGGCGACGACCGCCAGGAGGAGGCGACGACGGGGTGTCGTCCCGCCGGCGCCGGCGCCGGCGTCCGCAGCGGAGTGGGCGACGCCGTCGAGCGAGCGCAGGGTCGGCTGCACGGCGAGCACCGCGGGGACCGCGAGCACGGGGACCGCGAGGAAGACCCATCGCCAGCCCAGCTGCTCCGCGACCAGCCCCGCGATCGCGGGACCGACGACGGACGGGAGCACCCACGCGGCGGCGAAGGCGGCGAAGACGCGGGGACGCAGGTCGTCCGGGAACACGCGCGCCACCACGACGTAGATCGCCACGATGAGCATGCCGGAGCCCAGCCCCTGCAGGACGCGGCCGGCGACGACGGTCGCCATGGTCGCCGCCGTGCCCGCGACGACGAGACCCACGGCGAACACCGCGACCCCGGCGAGCAGAGGTCGGGCGGGTCCGGCCCGGTCGGTCCAGAGCCCGCCCCCCACCATGCCGACGACGCCCGTGGCGACCGGCCCGGCGAACGCCATGGCGTACAGCGACAGGCCCCCGAGCTCGGCCGCGACGATGGGCATCGCCGTCGTCACGGCGAGCGCCTCGAAGGCCGACAGGGTGATGAGCGCGACCATGCCGAGCGTGACCGCGCGGTACGGGCCGCTCAGGAGGGGGCTGCGGCTCGTGCTCCTGCTCGTGGTCGTGCGCGTCGACGTGCCGGGGCGGTCCTGCGTGGCGGGCTCCGGGACGGACGGCGGCGTCGTGGTGGGGCCCGCGGTCATGTCTCCTCCTGGTTCGGCTCAGGGTGCGCCCGGGAGGCGTCCCTGCTCAAGGGAGTTCTCTGTGGCGTCCCTCACCGACAACCGCACCGGGGGCGGATAGCGTCCCTGGGACGCACACCGCCGCGAAGGAGCCGACAGTGCCGACAGCTCAGGCAGGGCCGACAGGGCCGACGCCCCCCGCGGGGCTGCGGCTCCACATCGACCCCTCCTCCGCGGTGCCGCCCTATGAGCAGGTGCGGCGCGAGGTCGAGCGCCAGGCCACCGAGGGGGTCCTGACGCCGGGGGCCCGGCTGCCCACGGTGCGCCGCCTCGCCGAGGACCTGGGGCTGGCCGTCAACACCGTCGCCCGGGCGTACCGGGAGCTCGAGCAGGGCGGCGTCGTCGTGACGCGCGGGCGCAGCGGCACCTTCGTGGCCGTCCGTGGTGAGGACCGGGAGCGGGAGGTGCGGGTCGCCGCGACGGCGTTCGCGCGACGGGTCCGCGAGCTGGAGGTCGACCCGGACGTCGCCGTGCGGCTGGTGCGCGAGGCCCTGGGCGCGGACGGGCGCTGAGCGGCGCTCGGTCCAGCGCAGCTCAATCCCGCGCGTACCGGCGCACGAAGGCCGCCACCGCCAGCGGCGGGTGCTCGACGACGGCGGTGCTGATCTCGGCGACGACGCGGGCGAGCTCGTCGGCCGGGAAGTAGCCGGCGTCCCGGTAGACCTGGACGCGGGCGACGATGCCCGGAACGTCCAGCTCCGGGTGGAACTGGGTCGCGTAGAGGTTGTCCCGCAGGCGGAACGCCTGCACGGGGCACGCGCTGGAGGTGGCGAGCACGACGGCACCCGGCGGCGGCACCCGCAGCGCCTCCTTGTGCCCCACGAACGCCTGGAACCGGGCGGGCAGGGCGCCGAGGACCGGGTCCGCCGCGCCGTCGTCGGTGAGGCGCACCTCCACGGCGCCCACCGGCTCCCCGTAGGTCCTGTCCACCACCCCGCCCTGGTGCACGCCCAAAGTGCCGATGCCGTAGCAGGCGCCGAGGAAGGGCATGTCCCGGGCGACCACCTCGTCGAGCAGCCCGGCGAGCTCGGCCTCGACGCGTCGCTGCACGGGTGACTTCTCGTCCGGCGGGTCGCTCGTGCAGAACGGGCTGCCCCCGACGACGACGCCCGAGTAGGCGTCCAGGTCGATCGGCGGCAGCGGCCCGGCCTCCAGCCGGACGCGGTGCAGCTGGTCCTCGGTGAGCCGGCCGAAGCGCCGGAAGGCGGCGTACTCGCCGTCGGCGGCGTCGTCCTCCGCGCGGGTGGCGAGCAGCAGGAACGGCTTCACGTCGGGAGCGTAACCGTGCGGCGGCCGGCCCGTGGGCGGTCCACGCACCACCCCGCGCATCCCAGGGCTGGTGCCACGGTCCCGCGTGGGCTAGAGTCACGTGCGAAGTTGCAGTGCTTGACGTCTTGACACGCCGAGGCCCTTGCTGCCGAGGCGTTTTTCTCTTTCTGGGAGAGCGGACGCACGAACACCGCGATGACGGGACCCGAAAGTCGGGTCCGGCACGTACTCCTGAAGGAGAACATCATGGCTACTGGCACCGTGAAGTGGTTCAACGCCGAGAAGGGCTTCGGCTTCATCGCCCCCGACGACGGCTCCGCCGACGTCTTCGCCCACTACTCGGCGATCAACTCGAGCGGCTACCGCTCGCTCGAGGAGAACCAGCGCGTCGAGTTCGAGGTCAACCAGGGCCCCAAGGGCCCGCAGGCCGCGAACGTCGTCCCGCTCTGATCTGACACCGACCCGGGCCGTCGCCCCGGAGCGCACAGCGTGCCCTCCGGCCGACCGGCCGCACCGGTGACCGGGAGCCCCCGTCCGTGAGGACGGGGGCTCCCGTGCGTCTGCGGCGCGGCACCGCCCGCGCGTCGCCTGCAAGCACGGGGTGTCTCACGACACAGTTCCGGTAGGCGACCCCGTGCCCGGGGCCACCCCGGACGACGGGAGTCCACCGTGCCCGACGCTCAGACGGCCGCGCCGCCACCCGCGTGGGACGCGTGGTTCGAGGACCTCTTCCGCAGCCACGCGACGGCGCTGCACCGGTACTTCGCGCGCCGGGCACCGGCCGACGACGTCCAGGACCTCACCGCCGAGGTCCTGGCCACGGCGTGGCGCCGGCGCGACGACGTCCCTGCCGGCGCCGAGCTGCCGTGGCTGTACCGGACGGCCGGCTTCGTCCTGGCGAACCACCGGCGCAAGGCGCGGCCCGTCCCGGTCGCGGTGCTCCCCGACGAGGCCGACGACGCCGACCCCGCGCACCTCGTGCTCGCGGACGAGCAGGTCCGCCTGGCGCTGGCCGCCCTGTCCCCCCGCGACCGTCGGGTGCTGCTCCTGCACGCCTGGGACGGTCTCGGCGGCGCCGAGCTGGCCGACGTGCTCGGGATCGGACGCGGGGGCGCGGACGCTGCGCTGTCACGGGCGCGCGCACGTCTGCGGGAGGCGTGGTCCGCCACCGACGGCACCGCCTCGGAGGGCGGGCACGGCACGCCGGCACCCGGCGCCGCCCGAGGCGGCGGTGCAAGCACGAGCGCCTCGGCGACACAGAAGAGATGAACGACGCCACGACGCCCGGTCCGCCCGGCCGCGACCCGCAGGAGGTCACCGTGAACGAGAGCAGCAGCCGCGGTCCCGAGGACCCGGCCGCGCCCGTCGCCGCCGACGCGCTGCACGAGGAGGCAGGTGCCTCGAGCCACGGGGTGACCGACACCGACGACCCCGCGCTGGCGCGGCTGCGCGCCGCCGACCCCGCCGCGTCGGCCCTGCCGGACGTCGCCGCCCTGCGGGAGGCGGTCGGTGCCCGCCTGGCGCCGGCCGACCCCGCCGCGAGCACGGACGAGCTGGCGGAGCGACGCCGTCGTCGCTGGCCGCTGCGGGTGGCGGCCGTCGCGGCCGGTGCCCTCGTGGTCGGTGGCGGGGGTGGCTACGCCATCGGTGCGGCCGGTGGGGACGGCGACGCGCCCAGCGAGCCGGCCATCGCGGTGGCCGACCCCGGCGGCGCGGGTCTGCCGGGCATGGGAGGGCCCGGCGGTGACATGGCGACGACGGAGGCGGCCCGCGGCGGGGCCGCGGGCGACGCTGCCATGTCCTGGCCCGGCTTCTTCGGGCGCACGGTCTTCACGGCGTCGGGCCTGTCCGGGGAGGGCGGGACGGCGCAGGCCTGGGCGTTCGACCCGGCAGGGGCGTTCAGCGCCGAGACCGCCGCGGCAGCGGCCGCCGCCCTCGGGGTGCCCGGCGAGCCCCGGCAGGAGGACATGTTCTGGACGGTGGGCCCCGCTGACGGGACCGGCCCGAGCCTCCAGCTCTTCGCCGACGGGACGGTGTCCCTCAGCTACTACGACCCGGCCAAGGACCCGTGGCTCTGCGCCGCGCCGGACGCCGGCGGGGGCACGACCGGCAGCAGCGAGGGCACCGAGGGGGGCGCGGACGCCCCGGTGCCAGAGCCGTGCGAGGAGCGCGACCTGGGAGCCGCCCCGCAGGGGGAGGCGGCAGAGGCCGAGCTCCGCGGCGTCCTCGAGGCGCTCGGTGAGGACGCGGGCGGCTACGAGCTCGTCGCCGAGAGGGCCGACGACGAGCGCTGGTCGTACGTCACCGCGTACCAGGTGGTCGGCGGTCAGCGGACGGGCCTGGCGTGGGGGGCGTCCTTCACCGGGGCGGGCCTGCAGTCCCTCAACGGCGCGCTCGCGGACCTCGTCGACCTCGGCGAGTACGCGGTGGTGAGCCCGCAGGAGGCGGTCGAGCGGCTGGGTGATCCGCGGTTCGGCGCCGGGGGCGGTCCGGTCGCGTACCGCGAGGGCGCCCTGGCGGGCGAGATGGACGCCGCGGTCCCGCCGACCGGCCCCGGTGAGCTGCCGCAGCCACCGTCGCCGGGCAGCCCGGTGCCGTGGCCGGTCGCCGAGGTCACCATCACCGATGCCCGCCTCGGTGTGGCGCTGCAGACCCAGCCCGACGGCGCCGCCCTCCTGCTGCCGACGTACGAGCTGACCGGGGCGGACGGGTCCGTGTGGTCGGTCCTGGCCGTCGCCGAGGAGCACCTCGACCTGGCGGCCGGACGGTGACCGCGGTGCGGGAGACGGACGTGGCGGGTGGGACGGGCGCCGGCAGCGCCCGTCCCACCCGCGCGCGTGCGAGCGGGTGGGACGGCCTCGACCGGGACCTGCGCCGGATGGCGCTGCTGCAGCGGCGGGCCGTCGTGGCCCGGCTGCGCCGGCAGCGAGGCGTCCGGCGGCCGGTCCTGGGAGCCGGTGCCTGAGCGGTGCCGTCGGACGAGGGACGGGTCCACCAGTTGTGCACGGCGGCGTCACTCGGCGTAGGTTCGGTGCCGCGCGCGTCCACCTCCCGCCACGGTGCGCGCCGTCGTGCCGTGGCCCTGATCGAGCCGGGCGCGCGCTGACGACGGGAGCGTGTGGGTGGACGACAACCGCGAGGAGCGCCCCGGGGCGACCAGCGCCCCGGACGTGACGACCCCGCCGCCGCGGCGACCCACGCGACGGGAGCTCCGCCTCGCCGCGCAGGCGGCGGAGGCCGCGCAGTCGGCTGCCGTGCAGACCCCGGACGCAGCGCGGGGACCGGCTGCCTCGCAGGGCGCGGGCGCCTCGCAGGGCGCGGCTGCCCCGCAGCCCCCGGAGGCAGCGCAGACCCCGGACGCCTCGCAGCCCCCGGAGGCAGCGCAGACCCCGGACGCGCCGCAGCCCACGGACTCAGGCCGGGGTCCGGGTGCACCGCAGGGCCGGGAGGCGCCGCGGGCACCGGGTGCACCGCAGGCACCGGCCGTCGAGCGGCGGGACGAGGGCCCCGTCCGTCCGGGCCGGAGGGCCGCAGCGGCCGCGCCGGCGGGGCCCGCCGCACCCGTGGTGCCCTCCGGGCGCGCGATCGGGCAGCTGGCCCGTGCCGGGCTCGAGGGGGGCGCGGCGGGCGGCACCGGCCCGCTCCCGACGGCCTCCCCGAGCTGGACACCCGTGCGCGCCGAGGACGCCCCGGAGCCGACCCGCGATCCGGGCGGTGCGGCGCAGGGCCGGCAACCCGAGGGGACGGTGGCTCGACCCCCGGCGACGCGTCGGCGCGTCCGCGAGGCCATCCGCGACGCGCCCCCGCCGTCGACCACCGCTCCCATGGCGCCCGTGCCGCCGGTGCCGCCCGCGCCGCCGGCGACGGCTCCGCCGGTCGCCGATCCGGCCGTTCCCGCCCCGCGCACCTCGGAGGAGGACGCCGCGGCGGCGCCCGGGACCACCTCGATCGACCCGCCGGCGGCGGACGAGCCGGCACGGGACACCGGCGCCCAGGGCCGTGCCGCCCACGAGTCCACGGCGCCGGACGCCGCTGTGCCAGAGGGCGCCGTGCCTGACGCCGTCTCCGACGACGCCGTCAGCGACGAGGCTGTGACCGAGGCACCCTCCGATGCGGCGCCCTCCGACGAGGCGCCCTCCGATGCTGCGCGACCGGCGGACCCGTTGCTCTCGCGGACCCTCCCGACGGCCATCCCCGAGGAGCCGGACGTCGACGACGTGCGGTGGGACGGGCCGCTGCCGCCGAGCCAGGTGGTGCGCGCGCCGCTCACGCGTCGTGCCGCTCCGCGCGTCGCGCCTCCACCCGACGACGTCGAGATCACGGGCCCCGTCCCGCCGGTCCGGCCGGCCGGCCCGCCGCCGGCGCACGTCCCGGCGGTGTCCTCCGGTCCGACACGGGCGGTCCAGGGTCCGGACGCGGGCGAGCGGACCGCGGACGCGACGGGGCGCCCACCCGGTGCCGCACCGGGCGGCGCGGGCACGGAGATCCCGACGGCGGTCCCGCAGCCGGCGACGCAGGCGGCCGGACCGGCAGCACCGACCGGCCGGACCGGACCGGCCGGGCCGGCGTCCGGCGTTCCGGGGGCCCTCCCCGGAGGCGTCGCCCTGCCCGGCCACGAGGTGCCGGTCCTGCGCGTTCGCGCGGCGGAGGGCTACGGGCCCGGTGACGGCCTGCCGACGCTCGACGACCTCCTCGCCTCCCGCCCGCGACCGGCCGAGGGGCCGGCGGAGCTCGGGTGGCGTGCGGTCGTGCGCCGCGCGACGGGAGGGCTCGTCGCCCTGGCGCCCGGCCCCGAGGAGCTGCGGGTCCGGGAGTCCGTCGCCGCCGTGCAGCGTCCGCTCGACGGAGCCAAGACGATCGTCGTCATCAACCCCAAGGGCGGCGCGCACAAGACCACCGCGACGCTGCTGCTCGCGGCGACGTTCGGGAGCCACCGCGGGGGCTCGACGCTCGCGTGGGACAACAACGAGACCCGCGGCACGCTCGGCTGGCGCTCGGAGCACGGCGCCCACCAGCGCACCGCCGTGGACCTGCTCGACGACCTGCACCGGTTCGAGGACCCGACGTCCGCGCGGGTCGGCGACCTGGACACCTACGTCCGCGGGCAGTCGGCGCAGTTCGACGTCCTCGCCTCGGACGAGGACGCCGCCTCCGCCGCCTCGATCGACGCGTTCGCGTTCCGCTCGCTGCACCGGACGCTCCAGCGGTTCTACCGCGTGATGGTCGTGGACACCGGGAACAACATGCGCGCCTCGAACTGGCAGGCGGCGATCGACGCGGCCGACCAGGTCGTCGTCGTGTCGACGGTCCGGGAGGACACCTCGCAGTCCGCCGCGTGGGCGCTGGACGCCCTGCGGGCCGCGGGCAAGGAGGACGTCGTCCGGCGTGCGGTCACGGTGCTGTCGGACCCCGCCACCCGGCGCGACAGTGCGCTGCACGAGCGCCTGCACGACCACTTCGGCCGGCTCACCCGGGTCGTCCTCGACGTGCCGTACGACCCGGCGCTCGTGGCCGGCGGACCGCTCGACGTCGACGCCCTGTCCCGACAGACCCGGGAGGCCTGGCTGCACGTCGCCGCCGCCGTCGCGGACGGACTGTGAGCGACGTCCTCGAGACGCTGCCCGGGCCGCCGGAGGACGTCGTCGTCCAGCCGGACGGCCAGCCGATCCGTGCCGCGACCACCGACGACGCGGATCAGGTCGCGGCCCTGGTCCATGCCGCGTACCGGGGCGAGGAGAGCCAGGAGGGCTGGACGACCGAGGTCGGACTGGTCGCGGGGACCCGGACGGACGCCGAGGCCGTGCGGGCGCTCGTCGAGGCGCCCGACAGCGTCGTGCTGCTCGCGGAGGACGACGAGGGCCTGCTCGCCTGCTGCCACCTCACCAAGCACGACGAGCACGCCTACTTCGGCATGTTCGCCGTCCGCCCGGGGCACCAGGGCCGGGGGATCGGCCGCCGGGTGCTCGACGCCGCGACGCTGTGGGCGCGCGCGTGGCACGTGCCTGACCTGCGGCTCAGCGTCCTCAACGAGCGCCACGAGCTCATCGCCTGGTACCAGCGGCGCGACTTCGTCCTCACCGGGGAGAGCGTGCCGTTCGGGGCCGACGACGAGCTGGGTCGTCCGCTGCGCGACGGGCTCGCGCTGCTGACGATGTCGCGCCCCGTCGAGCTGGACGGCTGAGCACCGCCGGCTCGTCCCGGTCCGCGCCTCAGCCGAGGAGCCGGTCCAGCGTGACGAACGAGTACCCGCGGCTGCGGTAGCCCGCGATGATCGCCGACAGGGCGTCCGCGTCGAAGGTCGTGCCGTCGTCGGGGTTGGCGCCGACGTGCAGGAGGACGATCGCGCCCGGTGTCGCCGCACCGACGACCCGGTCGACGACGCCCTGGACGGTCATCCGCGACGTGCCGGTCCACCCGAGCGAGTCCACCGTCCACCGCACCGGCACGTAGCCGGCGTCGTTGACCGCGGCGATGTCCGCCGACGTGCGGTCGCCGTAGGGGAACCGGAAGAGCGGGCACACCTTCGCCGCCCCGGCGGCGCGGATGGCGCCCTCCGCGGCCGACAGGTCCGCCGCGATCTGCGCGTTCGTCAGCTGGGGGTAGTGGGCGTGGTCGTCGCTGTGGTTGCCCATCCGGTGCCCGGCGGACGACATGGCCGCGACCTGGCCGGGGTACCGGCGCGCGAAGTCGCCGGTGACGAAGAAGGTCGCCACCACGCCCTCGGAGCGCAGGGTCGCCAGGATGCTCGCGACCCCGGCGTCGCTCGACCCGCCGTCGAACGTCAGGGCCACGACCTTCGCGGTCGTCGGGATCCGCTCCCAGTCCACCCCGCGCAGCGCGGCCGGCGCGGCGCACGACGACGACGGCGGGGGCGCCGGGGGTGCGGAGGGGTGGTGGTGCCGGGGCGGCGCTGCCGGCTTCGGCGGCGCGGGAGGCGGTGCCGGGGCGGCCGTCGGGGGTGCGGGTGGCTGCGCGGTCGGCGGGGTCGTCGGAGGTGCCTGCGCGCTGGGCTCCGGGCTCGGCTCGGGGCTCGGCTCAGGGCTGGGCTCCGGCGGGTGCGTCCGCGTCGCGTCGGGGGTCGGCTCGACCGTCACGACGGCCGGTGCCCCGGTGGGCGCGGCCGTGGGCTCCTCGGCCACGCCGCAGCCGGCCGTCCCGACCGCGAGCGTGAGGCCGAGCAGCAGCACCCGCCACGCCGGCGTGGGCACCGACCGCCTCACACCTCCAGCATCCTCCCGCGACGCGGCCGGCACCAGGGTCCTGCGACGGATCGCAGAACCGTCCATCGAGCAGCACGCCGCCCGCCGCGGATCCGGCACGATGGGGGCATGACTGCACCCCGGATCTCCGCCCCCCGAACCGCCGTCGTCACGGGCGCCGGCCGCGGCATCGGCCGCGGGCTCGCCCTCGGTCTCGCCGAGCACGGCTACGCCGTCGCACTCCTGGGTCGCACGGCCGAGCACCTGGAGGCCGTCGCGGAGGCGATCGCCACCGCGGCCGCGGACGCGGGCCGCGACGCGCCACCGACGGTCGTCGTCCCGGTCGAGCTCACCGACGCCGGATCAGTGGCCGGGGCCGTGGAGCGCGTCGAGGAGGCCTTCGCGGACCTCGGCGGCGTCGGGCTCCTGGTCAACAACGCCGGGGTCATCGAACGCGTCGAGGCGCCGCTGCTCGACACCGACGTGGAGGAGACGTGGCGGGTCGTCGAGACCAACGTCCGCGGGCCGCTGCTGCTCACCCAGGCCCTGCTCGGCGGGATGCTGCAGCGGGGCGGCGGACGCATCGTCAACATCAACTCCGGTGCGGCGTACGGGCTGTCGAGGTCCTACACCGGGTACGGCATCAGCAAGGGTGCGCTGGCACGGCTGACCACGCTGGTCGACACGCAGTACCGCGACCAGGGCATCCGCGCGTTCGACCTGGCCCCGGGCGTCGTGCGCACGGACATGACCACGTCCATGCCGCTGCACGACGACCGGGAGCACTGGACGCCGGTCGAGGCGAGCGTCGAGCTGCTCGTGGCCGTCGGCGACGGCGACCTCGACCCGCTGTCGGGCCGGTTCCTGCGGGCCGGCAGCGACACCCCGCACAGCCTCGAGCAGCACGCGTACGACATCCTCGTCACCGACTCGCGCCGGCTGAGCGTGACGCCGTACGGGCACGACGACCCGATCGTCCGCTGACCGCGGTCAGGCCCCCGGGACGACCGCCGGGACGTCGCCGAACCACTCGTGCACGCGGTCGGCGATGGCCCGCTCGAACAGGTCGTCGTCGTGCCGGGCCCGCAGCCAGGCCTGGAAGTCCCCGCCGCACACGGCGTCGACCTCCTCCAGACAGGTGGCGGGGTCGGTGACCGCGCGCAGCAGCATCTCCTCCGCCTCGGCGGCCGTCCGGTACAGGAAGGGGTAGCCGGCCGGCAGCAGGGCGTGCACCCACGGGCGGTCGGGGAAGATGCCGACCGCACCTGCCACGAGGGCCTCGACGTACTCGAGGCCGTACGACTCCTCGACGGCGGTCGCGAGGAACGCCGTCGTGCGCGCGAGCGCGTGCCAGTAGTCCTCACGGGACGCCGTCAGCGGGCCCACCCACGCCCAGCGCTGCCGGGAGAGCCGCATCGCCTGCTCGGAGATGAGGTGCGACTCGTGCAGGCGCGCCTCGACCCGGATCGGTGTGCGCCGGGCGACCCGCTCGACGACGTCGAGGAACAGCCGGGGGTTCTTGCGCTCGGACAGGTAGATCGCGGGGTAGAGCACGACGGGCTCGTCGGTCGCGGACCGGGGCTGCACGTGCTCGAGCCGGATGCCGAGGTTGACCCACGCGATGCGCGCCTTCTCGGCGACCTGGGGCACCGTCCAGAAGCTGACGATCTCGCGGATCTCGCTCGCGGTCCGCTCCGAGTTCGCGAACGTGGGGAAGCTCGCGCAGGACAGCGCCAGCGTGGAGCGCTCCACCGGGTGGCGCATCTGCGAGGTGCTGAACCACACGAAGTTCATCAGCCGGGGCTCCGGGTGGCTGCGCCGCAGCGTCTGCCACACGCACAGCGAGTCGGTGACGTCCATGTCCAGCACGACGGTGTCCGCCGCGTCGACGAACTCCAGGGGGAGGACGTCGAGGTCCGGGTACCGACGCGGTCCGCTGCCGACGATCTGCGCGCCGGGGAACACCCGCAGCAGGCGCCGGACGAGGGTCGCGCCGGCGTCGTGACCGGCGACCATCCCGTCCGGGTCGACGACGGCCGAGTCGTACTTGATCGCGAGCTTCATCGCTGCTCACCGGCTCCCTGCTCGGCCAGGGCCGAGGTGGTCGTGGACGAGGTGCTGGACGAGGACGGCACGCCCCGGCCGGACGCGCCCTGCGGGGCGGGACCCCCGGTGGCGGGCTCCGGCTCGTCCTCCAGCGACGTCCGGATCCGCATGCCGTAGAACGACCGGTGGACGAAGAACAGGGCCGCCGCGAAGAACACCGCCGCGAGCGTCGTCACGAGCGTCTGGCGGCCCTCCGTGGTGAGGCTCACCGCCAGCTCGACGGCGAGCAGCCCGAAGAGGGTCGTGAACTTGATGACCGGGTTGAGCGCGACCGAGGACGTGTCCTTGTACGGGTCGCCGACGGTGTCACCGACGATCGTCGCGTCGTGCAGGGCCGTGCCCTTGGCGTGCAGGTCCACCTCGACGATCTTCTTCGCGTTGTCCCACGCTCCGCCGGCGTTCGCCATGAAGATCGCCTGGTACAGCCCGAAGATCGCGATCGAGATGAGGTAGCCGATGAAGAAGAACGGCTCGACGAACGCGAAGGAGAGGGTCAGGAAGAACACGCCGAGGAACATCGTCAGCATGCCCTGCTGGGCGTACTGGGTGCAGATCTCCACGACGCGGCGGGAGTCGGCCTCGCTCGCGCGGGTGACGCCGTCGAGGCGGATCGTCGTCCGGATGAACTCGACGGCCCGGTAGGCGCCGGTGGTGACTGCCTGGATGGACGCGCCGGTGAACCAGAAGATCACCGCGCCACCGGTGATGAGGCCGAGCAGGAGAGGGGCGTGCAGGAGGGAGAGGTTCTCCAGCCCGGTCGTCAGGGAGTCCGTGAGCGCCATGACGATCGAGAAGATCATCGTGGTCGCCCCGACGACGGCGGTGCCGATGAGCACCGGCTTGGCGGTCGCCTTGAACGTGTTCCCGGCGCCGTCGTTCTCCTCGAGCATGAGCTTCGCCCGGGTCCACTGCGGGTCGACGCCGTGCTCGCGCCGGAGCTCGTCGTCGATGCCGGGGATCTCCTCGATGGTCGACAGCTCGTAGACGCTCTGCGCGTTGTCCGTGACCGGCCCGTAGGAGTCCACCGCGATGGTGACGGGGCCCATGCTGAGGAAGCCGAACGCCACAAGGCCGAAGGCGAAGATCGCCGGGGCGACCATGACGGCCTCGAGGCCCAGCCCGCTGATGAGGAACGCCCCGCCCATGAGCCCGACGATGGCGGTGCCCAGCCAGAACGCGGAGAAGTTGCCCGCGACCAGGCCCGAGAGGATGGTCAGCGACGCCCCGCCCTGGCGCGAGCTCTTGACGACCTCGCGCACGTGCTTGCTGTGCGTGGACGTGAACACCTTGACGAGCTCGGGGATGAGGGCGCCGGCGAGGGTGCCGCAGCTGATGATCGTCGCGAGCTTCCACCACAGCCCGTCGGTGGTGCTCGGTGCCAGGACCGCCCACGTCGTCAGGTAGGTCGCGGCCATCGACACGATCGAGGTGAGCCACACGAGCGACGTCAGCGGCGTCTCGAAGTTCATGCGGTCCGCGCCGGTCCAGCGCGCACGGGTCCAGGCGTCGTTGGCGAGGTAGGACAGGGCCGACGCGACGACCATGACGGCACGCACGACGAAGATCCACACCAGCAGGGAGGCCTGGACGGCCGGGTCGCCCACCCCCAGGAGCACGAAGGTGATGAGGGCGACGCCCGTGACGCCGTAGGTCTCGAAACCGTCGGCGCTCGGGCCGACGGAGTCGCCGGCGTTGTCACCGGTGCAGTCCGCGATGACGCCGGGGTTGCGGGCGTCGTCCTCCTTGATCTTGAAGGCGATCTTCATGAGGTCGGAGCCGATGTCCGCGATCTTCGTGAAGATGCCGCCGGCGATGCGCAGGGCCGCCGCGCCGAGCGACTCGCCGATCGCGAAGCCGATGAAGCACGCGCCGGCGAGGTCGGCCGGCAGGAACAGCAGGATGATGAGCATGATCAGCAGCTCGAGGCTGATGAGGACCATGCCGATCGACATGCCCGAGCGCATCGGGATCTGGTGCACCGGCAGCGGCTTGCCGCCGAGGGAGGCGAACGCCGTCCGGGCGTTGGCGAGGGTGTTGACCCGGATCCCGAACCACGCCACCGAGTACGAGCCCGCCATGCCGACGAGGCTGAAGGCGATGACGACGGCGACCCGCCCCCAGGGCAGGCCCACGAGCACCCCGTAGTAGGTGACGATGACCGCCGCGATGAAGCCCCACAGCACGAGGAGGAACCGGCCCTGCTGCGTCAGGTACGCCTTGCACGTCGACCAGATGAGGTCGGCGACCTCGCTCATCGAGCGGTGCACGGGCAGGCGCCGCAGCTGCAGGTACACCAGCAGCCCGAAGACGAGGCCGAGGCCGCACACGCCGAGGCCGAGGAGCAGCAGCGTCCGGCCGGACATGCCGCCCAGGACGGTCACGCCGGACAGGTCCGGCAGGACCAGGCTGACCTCCCCGCCGTGCCCGCCGCCGGCCTGCCCGTCCTGCGCAGCGGCGACCCCGCGGACGGCGGGTGCGCCGGATCCCGCGAGCGCCCCCACCTGCTGACCCACCCAGACGTGGACCATGACGTCCCTCTCGAAGAAGTCCGGCGGGCCAGCCCTGGTCCCGGTCCATCGACCCGTCGGTGTGTCGCGCACTTCCACGCTAGGCGCGGGCAGAAAGCGCTCCCTGGGACCTCCGGCGCAGGACCGACGTCCCGGCCGGACGATCCGCCGGCACAGCCCCGTCCCGTCGATCTCGCCCCGTCGGAGGGCTGTGCCGACGGGAGAGGCCCACCCCGGCGGCGGCCACGGCGCTGAACCGCCCGGGGCCGTGAGAAATCGGGCCCTTGGTCCCCGGAACGGGGCGGACGGGGGTTGCACGCTGGAGGCCTGACGACGGCAACGAGGCCGTCGTCCGGCACGAGAAGAGGACCTCCGGTGGCGAAGTACGTCTACGACTTCAGCGAGGGGAACAAGGACCTCAAGGATCTTCTCGGCGGGAAGGGTGCGAACCTCGCCGAGATGACCCGACTGGGCCTTCCGGTCCCCCCGGGATTCACGATCACGACCGAGGCATGCCGCGCCTTCATGGCCGACGGCCAGCTCCCGCCCGAGCTGCGGGTCGAGGTCACCATGGCGGTGCGCCGCCTCGAGGACGCCATCGGGCGCAACCTCGGTGACCCCTACGACCCCCTGCTCGTCTCCGTGCGCTCCGGCGCCAAGTTCTCCATGCCCGGCATGATGGAGACCGTCCTGAACATCGGCCTCAACGACGCGAGCGTCCAGGGCCTGGCGAAGTTCTCCGACGACGAGCGCTTCGCGTGGGACTCCTACCGCCGGCTCATCCAGATGTTCGGCAAGACCGTCCTGGACATCGACGGCGCCCTGTTCTCCGGTGCGCTGGACGACCTCAAGGCCGCTCGCGGCGTCAGCGGCGACACGGACCTCACGGCCGCCGACCTCCAGGAGCTCACGGGCACCTTCAAGGACATCGTCCGCGAGCAGTCCGGCCGGGACTTCCCCCAGCACCCGCGCGAGCAGCTCGACCTGGCGATCACCGCCGTCTTCAACTCGTGGAACACCGACCGCGCGCGCCTGTACCGCCGCCGCGAGCGCATCCCCCACGACCTCGGCACGGCCGTCAACGTCGTGTCGATGGTGTTCGGCAACCTCGGCACCACCTCCGGCACGGGCGTGTGCTTCACGCGCGACCCCTCCACCGGCCACTCCGGCGTGTACGGCGACTACCTGCCCAACGCGCAGGGCGAGGACGTCGTGGCGGGCATCCGTAACACCCTCACGCTGGCGGACCTGGAGCAGCTGGACCCGACGTCGTACGCCGAGCTCCGGCAGGCGATGCGTCGCCTGGAGACCCACTACCGCGACCTGTGCGACATCGAGTTCACGATCGAGCGCGGCAAGCTGTGGATGCTCCAGACCCGCGTCGGCAAGCGCACCGCGGCCGCGGCGTTCCGCATCGCGACCCAGCTCGTCGACGAGCACCTCATCACCATGGACGAGGCGCTCGACCGGGTCACGGGTGCGCAGCTGAGCAAGCTGATGTTCCCGCAGTTCGACGCGGCCGCGGACGGGCGCACGCTCCTGGCGACCGGCATGGCGGCATCGCCCGGTGCCGCCGTCGGCATGGCCGTGTTCGACTCGGCGACCGCGCAGCAGTGGGCCGCCGAGGGCAAGGACGTCATCCTCGTGCGGCGCGAGACCAACCCGGACGACCTGGGCGGCATGATCGCCGCCGTCGGCGTCCTCACCTCCCGCGGCGGCAAGACGTCGCACGCGGCCGTCGTGGCGCGCGGCATGGGGACCACGTGCGTCGTCGGTGCGGAGAAGCTGGACGTCGACGTCCTGGCGCGAGTCATGCGGGTCGGCAAGCGGGTCGTCAAGGAGGGCGAGGTCATCGCCATCGACGGCTCCAGCGGCGAGATCTTCCTCGGCGACGTGCCCGTCGTGCCGTCGCCGGTGGTCCGCTACCTCGAGGACGGGCTGGACGTCGCCCTCGACGTGGCGGCCGACGACGAGACGCGCGAGCTGGTCAAGGCCGTCGACCGCATCCTCACCCACGCGGACACGGTCCGCCGTCTGCGGGTGCACGCCAACGCGGACACCCCCGGCGACGCCCACCGCGCGCGGCTGTGGGGCGCGCAGGGCATCGGCCTGTGCCGCACCGAGCACATGTTCCTCGGCGACCGCCGCGTGCTCATCGAGCGGCTCATCGTGGCGCAGGACGACGCGGAGCGGCACGCCGCCCTCGACGCCCTCCTGCCGCTGCAGCGGTCCGACTTCGTCGAGATCCTCCGCGAGATGGACGGGCGTCCGACGACGATCCGGCTCATCGACCCCCCGCTGCACGAGTTCCTGCCGGACCTCACGGAGCTGTCGGTCAAGGTGGCCCTCGACGCCGAGCGTGGCGCGACGGGGCCGGAGGTCGAGCGGGACCGTGTGCTGCTCACCGCCGTCAGGCGGATGCACGAGGCGAACCCGATGCTCGGCCTGCGCGGCGTCCGGCTCGGCATCGTCGTGCCCGGGCTCTTCGCCCTGCAGATCCGTGCGGTCGCGGAGGCGGCGGCGGCCCTGCTCAAGGAGGGCGGCCGGCCCCACGCGGAGATCATGGTGCCGCTCGCGGCGTCGGTCATGGAGCTGCACCTGGTCCGTGACGAGGCGGAGCGGATCCTCGCCGACGTCGCCGCGGAGCAGGGCGTCCAGCTGCACATCCCCATCGGCGCGATGATCGAGCTGCCGCGCGCGGCGCTCACGGCCGACCGGATGGCGCAGGCGGCGGAGTTCTTCTCCTTCGGCACGAACGACCTCACCCAGACGACCTGGGGCTTCTCCCGCGACGACGTCGAGGGCGCGTTCTTCGCGGAGTACACCGAGCGCGGCGTCATCTCCGTGTCCCCGTTCGAGACGATCGACCGCCGTGGCGTCGGCCGGCTCGTCCGGATCGCCGTGGAGGAGGGGCGCTCCGAGCGGCCCGACATCGTCCTCGGCGTGTGCGGGGAGCACGGCGGCGACCCGGAGTCCATCCACTTCTTCCACGAGGTGGGCCTGGACTACGTGAGCTGCTCGCCGTTCCGCATCCCCGTCGCGCGGCTCGAGGCCGGTCGTGCCGCCGTCAGCGCAGCAGGGAGCGACTCGCGCTGAGCACCTGAGCTCCTCGGCGCACGACCAGGGCCGGGTCGGCAGCACCACCGGGCTGCCGACCCGGCCCGCCGTCGTCCCCGCCCGGGTCCCACCCGACCACGGGACGCGTCACTAGGCTCCTCGCGTGACCGACGACAGACCCGCCAGCACCGTCGAGCCCGCGACCGGGGCGCTGCCGCCCGCGCCCGTGACGCCGCACCACGCGGCGCCCCGCGGGTGGCTCGACCGCCTGGGGCTGGCCGGACGGGGGGCGCTCATCGGCGCGGCCGAGATCGTGCCCGGCGTCTCGGGCGGCACCATCGCGCTCATCGTCGGCGTCTACGAGACGCTCATCCGCTCGGCGGGTCACCTCGTCCGGGCGGCCGTCGGCCTGGTGCTCGTGGCGCTCCGCCGCCGGGACCGGGCGACCGTCCGGCACCACGCGCGCGAGGTGCGCTGGGACGCCGTCCTCCCCATCGGCATCGGCATGCTCGCCGCCGTGGTCGTCGGCGCGGCCCTCCTGGAGCCGGTGCTCGAGGAGTACCCGGTCCAGGCGCGGGCGCTCTTCGCCGGGCTCATCGTCGCGTCGCTCGTCGTGCCGGCCCGGATGGTCGGCGGCCGCTGGACGATCCGCGAGGTCGGCGTCGGCCTGCTCGCCGCGGCCGCGGCCTTCTTCCTCACGAGCATCCCGCCCGCCGCGGACCAGCAGCCGACGGCGCTCGTCGTCTTCGGGGCCGCGGCGGTGGCCGTCTGCGCCCTCGTCCTGCCGGGCATCTCCGGCTCGTTCCTCCTGCTCACCCTGGGCCTCTACGAGCCGACACTCGGCGCGGTCAACGACAGGGACCTGGGCTACCTGGGCGTCTTCGTGCTCGGTGCGATCTTCGGCCTGTCGGTGTTCGTCGCCGGTCTGCAGTGGCTCCTGGAGCACCGGCACCGGATCACCCTCGTCGTCATGACGGGCCTCATGGCCGGCTCGCTGCGGGCGCTGTGGCCGTGGCAGGACGACGACCGCAGCCTGCAGGCGCCCGGGGAGTCCCTGGGCGCCGTCGTCGGGCTCTTCGTGCTGGGGCTCGTCATCGTGCTCGGGCTCGTGCTGGTGGAGGACCGGATCCAGGCCCGCGCCGCCGAGCGCGACCCGGCCGAGCCCCAGCACAGGGCGGAGGAGGGCCCGGACGCCTGAGAGCGAGCGGCACCGGACGGCGGGCTCGGAATGCCCCGGCGTCGCGGACTGGTTAGCGTCGACAGGGGCGTGCGACCGACATGCGTCGTGGCGCGCGCCCTCGTCGTCGCAGCACCAGCCCGCACCAGCCACAGCACACGGAGGTCTCATGTCCACCCGTACCGCCCGCACCGCCTGGAACGGCTCCCTGCAGGACGGCTCCGGCCAGGTCGAGCTCACGAGCTCCCAGGTCGGCACCTTCGACGTCTCCTTCCCGCGCCGCACCGCCGACGACCCGAACGGCGTGACCAGCCCCGAGGAGCTCATCGCGGCGGCGCACTCCTCCTGCTTCGCGATGCAGATGTCGGGCGTCGTCGGCCAGGCGGGCGGCACCGTCCAGTCCCTCGAGGTGACGGCCGACGTCTCGCTCACGCCCGACCCGGACGGCGGCCTGCGCATCGACGCCATCCGCCTCACCGTCACGGGTGAGGTGGACGGCCTGGACGAGCAGGGCTTCCTCGCCGCCGCCCAGAAGGCCAAGGACACGTGCCCCGTCAGCAAGGCCCTCACCGGCACGACGATCACCCTGGAGGCGTCGGTCGCCTGACCCGACCACCGATCGACCGATCGACCGATCGACCGACCACGCCCCGCCCGGACCCCCGGGCGGGGCGTCGTCGTCTCAGCCGGCCTTCGGCAGCGCCGGGTCCAGCACGACCTTGATGCAGCCGTCCTCCTTCTTCTGGAACGTCTCGTACATCGCCGGCGCGTCCTCCAGGGACGCGCGGTGCGTGCGCAGGTCGAGCACCCCCAGCGGGTCGTCGTCGCGCGCGACGAGCGGCAGGACGTCGTCGATCCACTTGCGGACGTTGGCCTGCCCCATGCGGACGGTCACCTGCTTGTCGAAGAGCTCCATCATGGGCAGCGGGTCCGCCGAGCCGCCGTAGACCCCGGACAGGGACAGCGTCCCGCCGCGGCGCACGGACGAGATCGCGGTGTAGAGCGCCGCGAGGCGGTCCACGCCCACCGTGTCGATCATCTTCCGGCCGACCGCGTCGGGCAGGAACGCTGCTGCCTTCATCGCCGTCTCGGCCACCGGCGAGCCGTGCGCCTCCATGCCCACCGCGTCGACGACCGACGCGGGTCCGCGACCGTCGGTGAGGTCCCGCAGCGCCGCAGGGACGTCGTCGACGTCGCGCAGGTCGATCGTCTCGACCCCGTGCCGCCGTGCCATCTCGAGGCGCTCGGGCACGAGGTCGACGCCGAAGACGCGACGGGCGCCGAGGTGCGCCGCGATCCGGCACGCCATCTGCCCGATGGGCCCGAGCCCGATGACGGCCACGTCACCCCCCGGCTCGACGTCGGCGTACCGCACCGCCTGCCACGCGGTCGGGACGACGTCGGACAGGTACAGCCAGCGCTCGTCGGGCGAGCCGTCGTCGGGGACCGTCACCGGCCCGAACTGCGCCTGCGGCACGCGCAGGTACTCGGCCTGCCCGCCGGCGACGTGGCCGTAGAGCGTCGTGTAGCCGAAGAGGGTGGCGCCCTTGCTCGCGTGGCGGTTCTGCGTCGTCTCGCACTGGGTCGACAGCCCGCGCGAGCACATGAAGCACGACCCGCACGCGATGACGAAGGGCACGACGACCCGGTCGCCGGGGGCCAGGTTCGTGACGCCCGGGCCGACCTCCTCGACGACGCCCATGGGCTCGTGGCCGAGGATGTCGCCGGACTCCAGGAACATCCCGAGCGTCGAGTACAGGTGCAGGTCCGACCCGCAGATCGCCGTCGACGTCACGCGGATCACCGCGTCGGTGGGCTCCACGATCTGCGGGTCCGGCACGGTCTCGACGCTCAGCTTCTCGGTGCCCTGCCAGGTCAGTGCGCGCACGTGGTCCTCCTGTCGTCGAACGGCTGGGCGCTGCCGCTGCCGACGACGCCCCCGGGCCGTGCGGCCCGCCGCCCCCAGGCTCACCCGACCGGGAAGGGCCCGCACCCGGGGGCGCGCCCGGCGACGGGGGCGCGTCCGTGCTGCGATCGTCGCGGCCGGGTCCCGGCCCGTGCGTGGCAGGATCGCGTCGTGCTCACGACGTCCGGGCCGGGGACCGCCGGCGCCCCCACCGCCGACCTCGTGCGCGGGCTGCGGCGCGTCGTCGCCGGCGAGGTGGACGACGCCTCCCGACGCCGGGCCGAGTACTCCACGGACGCGTCCAACTACCGGGTGGTGCCCCAGGTCGTCGTGTTCCCGCGCGACACCGACGACCTGCTCGCGGTCGCGGAGGTGGCGCGGACGACGGGCACCCCCCTCACCCTGCGCGGCGGCGGCACGTCGGTCGCCGGCAACGCCGTCGGTCCGGGGATCGTCGTCGACACGTCGCGGCACCTGCACCGCATCGGTGGGATCGACCCGGAGGCGCGCACCGCCGTCGTCGAGCCGGGCGTCGTCATGAGCGCCCTCCAGGCGGCCGCGAAGCCGTACGGCCTCCGCTTCGGGCCCGACCCGTCCACCCAGGACCGCGCGACGCTCGGCGGCATGATCGGCAACAACGCGTGCGGCCCGCACGCCGTCGCGTACGGCCGGACGGCCGACAACGTGGTGGCGCTGGACGTGGTCGACGGCCACGGGCGCCGGTTCACGGCCTCGTCCGGCGGCGGCGCGATGGACCACGTCCCCGGGCTGGCCGGCCTGGTTACGGCGAACCTGCAGACGATCCGCACCGAGTTCGGGCGGTTCGGCCGCCAGGTCTCGGGGTACTCGCTCGAGCACCTCCTCCCCGAGCGCGGCACGGACCTCGCGAGGTTCCTCGTCGGCACCGAGGGGACCCTCGCCACCGTCCTCGGCGCCACGGTCCGCCTCGTGCCGATCGCGGACGCCGCCGTGCTCGTCGTCCTCGGCTACGCCGACATGCCGAGCGCGGCCGACGCCGTCCCCGCCCTCCTTGCGCACGAGCCGCTCGCGGTCGAGGGCCTGGACGCGCGCCTGGTCGACGTCGTGCGCCGCCACCGCGGCGAGGCGCACGTGCCGGCGCTCCCCGAGGGTGCCGGCTGGCTCATGGTGGAGATGGGTGGGGCCACGCGCCAGGAGGCGCTCGCGCGCGCCGAGGCGATGGTCGCCGACGCCGCTGCCGTGTCGGCGCGCGTCGTGCCACCCGGGGCCGAGGCGTCCTCGCTGTGGCAGATCCGCGCCGACGGCGCCGGGCTGGGCGGCCGCACGCCGTCGGGCGCGCAGGCGTGGCCGGGCTGGGAGGACGCGGCGGTGCCGCCCGAGCGCCTCGGCGCGTACCTGCGCGACTTCGACGGGCTCATGGCCCGGCACGGCGTGGACGGCCTGCCGTACGGGCACTTCGGCGACGGGTGCATCCACGTCCGCCTCGACGTCCCGCTCGAGCGCGCCGACGACGTCGCGGGGTTCCGCGCCTTCATGACCGAGGCCGCGGAGCTCGTCACCTCCTACGGCGGGTCCCTGTCCGGCGAGCACGGCGACGGGCGTGCGCGCTCGGAGCTCCTCCGCCACATGTACACACCCGCCGCGCTGGACCTGTTCGCGCAGGTCAAGCAGCTCTTCGACCCGGCGGACGTGCTCAACCCGGGCGTCGTCGTCCGGCCGCGGCCGATCGACGCGGACCTGCGTCGGCCGCACGCCCCGCCCCTGCCGCGGGCGACCGGCTTCGCCTTCGCGCACGACGGTGGCGACGTCACCACGGCCGTGCACCGGTGCGTGGGCGTGGGCAAGTGCCGCGCGGACACGTCGGCGTCCGGCGGGTTCATGTGCCCGTCCTACCTGGCGACGCGGGACGAGAAGGACTCGACCCGCGGCCGGGCCCGGGTGCTCCAGGAGATGGCGAACGGCTCGCTGGTCGACGACGGGTGGCGCTCGGCGGAGGTCCACGAGGTCCTCGACCTGTGCCTGTCCTGCAAGGCGTGCTCGAGCGACTGCCCGGCGGGCGTCGACATGGCGCAGTACAAGTCGGAGGTCCTGCACCGCACCTACGCCGGGCGGCTGCGCCCGGTGACCCACTACGCCCTCGGGTGGCTGCCCCGGTGGTCGGCGCTCGTGGGGCGCCTGCGGCTGGGGCGCGCAGTCAACCGCGTCCTCGGGGTGCGTCCGGTCGCGACGGCCGTGCTGGCGCTCGGCGGCATGGACACGCGCCGCCGCATCCCCCGGTTCGCCGAGGTGCCCTTCCGCACCTGGTGGGCGCGGGAGTCCCGGACAGGCCGCACCCACCTCAACCAGGGCGTCGGAGAGGCGACGACGGCGGCCGCCTCCGCCCACGCGACCGGTGGGGTCGACGCGGTCCGGCGGGTCGTCCTCTGGTCGGACTCCTTCTCGGACGGGTTCGACCCCGACGTCCCCCGCGCCATGATCGCCGTCCTGCGCGACGCGGGGTACGAGGTGATCGTCCCCGACCAGCCGGCCTGCTGCGGCCTCACCTGGATCAGCACCGGCCAGCTCGACGGGGCGCGTCGTCGTCTCACGGACCTCCTGGCCGTCCTCGCCCCCTACGCGGTCAACGGCATCCCCGTCGTGGGCGTCGAGCCGTCGTGCACGGCGGTCCTGCGCTCCGACCTGCTCGACCTGCTGCCCGACGACCCCCGTGCCGTGGCCGTCGCGCACGCCACGCGCACCCTGGCCGAGCTCCTCACCGCGCCCGCACCGCTGGGCCCGGTCGGCTGGGCGCCCCCGCGGCTGGACGGCGTCGAGGTGCTCGCGCAGCCGCACTGCCACCACCACTCGGTCATGGGCTACCAGCAGGACCTCGCGCTGCTGCAGGACGCCGGCGCCCACGTGCGGGCGCTGGCCGGCTGCTGCGGGCTCGCGGGGAACTTCGGCATGGAGAAGGGGCACTACGACGTGTCCGTCGCCGTGGCCGAGCGGGCGCTCCTCCCCGCGCTGCGCGACCTCACGCCGGGGACGGTCCTGCTCGCCGACGGCTTCTCGTGCCGCACCCAGGCCGACCAGCTCGGCGGAGCCACCGGCGTCCACCTGGCCCAGCTCCTCGCCGACCGGCTCGACGGACCGCGCGGGGCGTGAGCGACGCGCGTCCTGCGGACGGGTGACCCACCGGCGTTTCGCGAGACACGCATATCGTCCGCAATGCGGCACCCCCTACGCTGGGCACCGCCACGCCCCCGACCGCGAAGGTGCCCCGGTGACCTCGCACGCGCTGACTCCCGCCCGCGGGTTCGCCCTGTCCGCCGTGCCGTCCCGGACCGCCGCCCCGCGCCAGGTCTCGCTGCCAGGGGCCGCGAGCAGGCACACCCGCGCCGACGTCGGGGACCAGCTCGACGCGCTGCTCGGGGAGCACCTGCTGCCCGTGCGCACCCGCACCCCGGGCGCCGACGAGCCGCACCTCCTCGCGGTCGACGCCTCGGGGCGCCCGGTCGTCGTCGAGGTGGTCGGGCGCCTGGACGAGGCGGCGTGCCTGCGCGCGCTGTCCTACGCCGGCCGGGCGGCGCGGATGTCCACGCAGCAGCTCGCCGCCGCCTACAGCGGCGGTGCGGCCAGCTTCGAGCCCCACCTGGAGGCGTTCCGCCGCACCGTCTCCCCGTCGTCGCTCCTGCGTCCCTCGACGGGCGGCGGCGCCCGCCTGCTGGTCGTGTGCACCGAGATCGCCGCCGGGGTCGACGACGTGCTGGAGTTCCTCGTCCAGCCCGGCCACCACGTCGAGGTCCTGCGGGTGCGCGTCACGGCCGACCCGGCGGGGGGCCGCGTCGTCGACGTCGTGCCCGTCGACCGGTCCGTGCCGGTGCACGAGGCGGCCGGCCTGCGGTCGGAGGACCTGCCCGTCCGGCGCCGCGACCGTCGTGAGGGTGCGGCAGCGGAGCCGGAGCGGCCCCGCCCGACGGTGGTGCCGCCGCCGTTCGCGGCCGTGCGGACGGCGCCCACCGCGCCGTCGGGACCCACGGCCCCGTCCGTGTCGTCCGTCGTCCCGCCGTCCGGGCCGCTCCCGCTGGGCACCCCGGTGGCCGTCGTCCAGGGCCTGGGTGGTGCCCCGGCGTCGACGGCGCAGCGACGCCACGGGCCGGACCCGCGGCTGACGGAGATCGCCGCACGCCGCGAGGGCCCGACCCGGCTCGTGTGGGTGCGGCGACGGCGGGGCGAGCGGTACGAGGCGGTCCTGCACCCGGACGGCGTCGTCGAGGCCCACGGCAAGCGGTTCGGCGACCCCGACCGCGCGGCCGCGTTCGCCTCCGGCGGGACGGTCGTGGACGGGTGGGCGGTGTGGCGCGCGGGCAGCGAGGACGGCCCGAGCCTCCGCGACCTCCTGCGGGAGCCGCACCGCGACGGCGGCGCCGGACGCTGAGCCTCAGGCGCCGGACCAGCCGTAGGCGCTGAGCCACCGCGTCACCTCGGCGTAGAACCGCTCGCGCACCGGCGCGGGGGACAGCGTGAGGTCGTGCAGGCCGCCGTCCACGCGGAGCACCGTCACGAGAGGCCCGAGCAGCACCGCTCGCCGCGCGAGGAGGTCGGTGTCGAGGACGACGTCCGCGGCGCGCATCTCCTCCCGCCACCGGGTGCCGACGACGCTGCGTGCCGAGGCCGCCATGAGGACCGGTGCGTCGATCGCGAGACCACGGGCGATGCGCGCATGCCCCTCGAGGACCGCCTGGAGCCAGCCCGCGCGGATGGGGAAGAACGGGACGGGCCGCCATGCCTCGTCGTACTCCCACTCGCCTCCGTGGCGCGTCAGCAGGGTGCGGGCGTAGAACCCCGGGTCGCGGGCGATCATGGGCGTCCGGGGGTGCAGGCGGGCGATCTGCTGGACGACGGGCGTGCTGAGCAGGCGGGCCACCGAGGAGCCGGTGATCTCCAGCCACGGGCTGTTGAGGACCAGGCCTGCGAGCCGACCGGGGTTCCGGTCGGCCCAGAGCGCCGCGACGAGCCCGCCGGTGCTGTGCCCCATGAGGACGACGCGGGCGTGACGGCCCAGGTCCGCCCGCACCTGCTCGAGGGCGAGCCCGAGCTCCTCGTCGTACGTGGCGAGGTCCTCGACGTGGTTGGGGGTGTGGTGCGGACGCAGGCTCCGCCCGTACTTGCGCAGGTCCAGGGCGTAGAACGCCGCGCCGTGGCCGTGCCAGAACTGCGCCAGCCCGACCTGGAAGAAGTAGTCGTTCCAGCCGTGCAGGTAGAGCACGGCCCGCGCGGGGCGGAGGGGCTCCGGCTCCGCGGGGCGGTACCGCACGAGCGTCGCGACCACCTCGCCCTCGTCGTCGTCGGCCAGCGGGAGGGTGCGCGCCAGGAAGTCGGGGCCGAGGACGTCGGGCGCCCAGCCGTCGTCGGTCGGCTCGGGCGCGTCGGTCGGCGGGTCCGTGCCGGTGACGGTGCCCTGCGGCGTGACGTCGGTCATCGTGGTCCCCGGTCAGCCGACGGTCACGACGACCTTGCCGACCTGCTCGCCGGACGCGAGCCGGGCGAAGCCCTCGGCTGCCTGCTCCAGGGGGACGGTGCGGTCCACGAGCGGGCGCACGCCGGTGCGCACGAGCATCCTCAGGAGGGCCTCGAGGTCCTCCTTGGAGCCCATCGTCGCGCCGAGCACGGAGATCTCGGTGAAGAAGATCCGGGCGATCTCCATGGGGGCCGGGTCGCCGGTCGTGGCGCCGGCGACGACGATCGTCCCGCCCGGGCGCACCGACCGCACGGAGTGCGACCACGTCGCGGCACCCACGGTCTCCAGGACCGCGTCGACCCGGAACGGGAGGCGGCCGCCCGGCTCGACGGCGACGGCGGCGCCGAGGCCCAGCGCCCGTTCCCGCTTGGCGGCGTCCCTGCTCGTCACCGCGACGTCGAGGCCGGCGGCGGCCCCGAGCAGCACGGCAGCCGTCGCGACGCCACCACCGGCGCCCTGCACGAGGACCCGGTCACCGGGGGAGAGCGCCGCGCTCGTGAAGAGCATCCGGTAGGCGGTCAGCCAGGCGGTGGGCAGGCACGCGGCCTCCGCGAAGCTCAGCTCCGCGGGCTTCGGCACGAGGTTCCAGGCCGGGACCGCGACCTGCTCCGCCAGCGTGCCCGGGTACTTCTCCGACAGCAGCGACCGGCGCTCGCCCGGCCCCACGCCGTGGCCGGTCGCGCCGACGACGGCGTGCACGACGACCTCCCGGCCGTCCGCCGTCACCCCCGCCGCGTCGCAGCCCAGGACCATCGGCAGCGCCTCGTCGGGCAGGCCCACACCGCGCAGGGACCACAGGTCATGGTGGTTGAGGCTCGCGGCGCGCACGTCGACGACGGACCAGTGCTCCGGGAGCGCGGCGGCGTCGGGCCGCTCCACCTGGCGGATCTCGAGCCCGGACAGGGGGTCGGCCTGGCTGGTGCGGGCGGCGACGGCGGCGAGCATGGTCATGTCCGCCACCGTAGGCGGTCCGCCGGCCGTCGTCAGAGGAGCGGCAGCGCGCCGGTGAGGTCCGGGGTGGAGTCCGAGGTGTGGCGCGGGCGGACCGCGGCGCCCACGGCCTCGGCGCTCAGCGGCGTGCGACCGCAGGCGAGCCGGACCCAGGCGCGCGGCTCGACGACCTCGAGGTCCCAGGCGCCGCGTCCGGTCAGCACCTCCAGGAGGGCGGCCGAGACGACCTCCAGCGCCTCGTCGAGCACGATGTCGCCCGGCACCGCCGGCAGCGACCGGTCGAGGTCGTCCCCGTGGACGACGAGCTCGAGCAGACGGGTGAGCAGGAGGTCGGACAGGCGGATGGGTGCCATCCGGGCGCGGACGACCACGTCCGGGCCCATGCCGCGCAGGTCGTGCAGGTGCGCGAAGGCGTCCTCCGCCTCACGGTCGAGGGCACCGAGGGGGTCGTCGACGATCTCCTGCGCCAGCCGGCGGGCCGTGGCGTCGACGCGGTCGGCCTGCTGCGTCGCGAGCCGGAGGTACTGGCCGAGGCTCAGAGCGTCTCCGTCGTCGGGCTGGGCGACGGCCAGGGCGTTCATCACTCGACCGACGTGGGCCACGAGCTCGGCGACGGTCCAGCCGGGCAGGACGCTGGGTGCGGCGGTCGCGTCGTCGTCGAGCTCGACGAGCCACTCCCGCAGCCGCAGCCACTGCGCGCGCAGGAGACGGTCGGTGGTCGCGACGTCGGTGCCCATGGTCGGCATCGTAGGGAGGGGCACGGGCGCGCGCAGGGCGCGCGGCCGCTCAGCCCAGGAACTCCCGGACGAGGTCGCCGAGCTGGTCGAACTCGATGAGGAAGCCGTCGTGGCCGTAGTCGGAGTGGATGACGTGGCTCCGGTCCGCCCCGGGCAGCGCGGCCGCGACCCGCTCGGACTGCTCGGGCAGGTAGAGGCGGTCGGAGTCGACGGCGACGACGAGCGCCCGCGCCGCCACGGTGGCCAGCGCCGCCTCGACCCCGCCGCGCCCGCGGCCGACGTCGTGGGACAGCATGGACTCGGTGAGGACGAGGTAGGAGTTGGCGTCGAACCGACGGGCGAGCTTGCCGGCGTGGTGGTCGAGGTAGGACTGCACCGCGTAGCGGCCACCGCCCCCGAGCGGCTCCTCGGTGCCCTGCGGTGCCCGGCCGAACCGCGCGTCGAGCTCGACGGCCGCGCGATAGGTGGTGTGGGCGATCTGGCGCGCGATCCCGAGCCCGACGTGCGGGCCCTGGCCCTCGGGCAGGTCGTAGTAGTCCCCGCCGTGCCAGCCCGGGTCGCTGCGGATCGCCTCGAGCTGCGGGTGCGCCCAGGCGATCTGGTCCGCCGTCGTCTGCGCGGTCGTGGCGATCGCACCCAGCGCCCGCACGCGCTCCGGGGCGGTGACCGCCCACTCCAGCACCCGCATGCCGCCCATCGACGCGCCGACGACGAACGCCCAGCTGCCGATGCCGAGCGCGTCGGCGAGCGCCAGCTCGGCGCGGACCTGGTCGCGGGTCGTGACGAACGGGAACCGCCCGCCCCACGGCCGACCGTCGGGGGCGGCCGTGGCCGGCCCCGTGGTGCCCTGGCACCCGCCCAGGACGTTGGGGGCGACGACGAACCAGCGGTCGGTGTCGATCGGGCAGCCCGGGCCCACCAGCGTGTCCCACCAGCCGGCCGTCGGGTGGCCCGGCCCCGCGGGGCCGAGGACGTGGGAGTCCCCCGTGAGCGCGTGCAGGACCAGCACGGCGTTGTCGCCGGTGGGGGAGAGGGTCCCCCACGTCTCGTAGGCGAGGGTCACGTCGGGCAGCGTCTCGCCGCCCTCGAGCGTCAGCGGACCGATCGGCTGCAGCCGCCGGTCCCCGAGCGGGTCCCCCTCCCGCCACGCGGCGCTGGCGCGCACGGGCGCACCGCCGGCCCACACGGGCTCGCGGCGGGCCGCCCCTGGGGGGGCGTCCGTCGTCGTCGGGGTCTGCACGACGCGCCAACCTACGTCGCTCGCGCGGCGCCGGCCGGGGGTGTCCACGTCGTGCGCCTCGTTCGCGGCCTGCGGCGCGACGCGGCGGGAGGGGGTGCTCATCAGGCGCCCTTGGCGGCCCGGAACCCGGCGTCGAGGTCCGCGAGGATGTCGTCGATGTGCTCGATCCCCACGGCGAGCCGGACGAGGCCGGGCGTGATGCCGGACTCGAGCTGCTGCTCCGGCGTCAGCTGGCTGTGGGTCGTGGAGGCCGGGTGGATGACGAGCGACCGCACGTCCCCGATGTTGGCGACGTTCGAGTGCAGCTCGAGCGCGTCGACGAACCGCTTGCCCGCCTCCGCGCCGCCCTCGAGCTCGAAGGCGACGACGGCGCCGGCACCGCGCGGGGCGTACTTCTGGGCGTTCGCGTGCCAGGGGCTGGACGGCAGCCCGGCGTAGTGCACGCTGCTCACGTCCTCGCGTGCCTCGAGCCACTCCGCGACCGCCTGGGCGTTCTGCACGTGCCGCTCGATGCGCAGCGACAGCGTCTCCAGGCCCTGGGCGATGAGGAACGCGTTGAAGGGCGAGATCGCCGAGCCGAGGTCGCGCAGCAGCTGGACGCGCGCCTTGAGGATGAAGGACAGGTTGACCCCGAAGGCGCCGCCGACGCCGAGGTCGCGGGCGTACACCAGGCCGTTGTAGCTGGGGTCCGGCTGGTTGTAGTTGGGGAAGCGGTCCGGGTGCTGGGCGAAGTCGAACGAGCCGCCGTCGACGATGACCCCGCCGATCGCCGTGCCGTGGCCGCCGAGGTACTTGGTCGCGGAGTGCGTGACGACGTCCGCACCGTGCTCGAGCGGGCGGATGAGGTACGGCGTGGCGACGGTGTTGTCGACGACGAGCGGGACGCCGACCTCGTGGGCGACCGCCGCGACGGCCTCGATGTCGAGGACGTCGGCCTTCGGGTTCGGGATCGTCTCGCCGAAGAAGAGCTTGGTCTCCGGGCGCACCGCGTCGCGCCACGCCTGCGGGTCGTGCGGGTCGGTCACGAAGGTGACCTGGACGCCGAGCTTGGGCAGCGTGTGGTGCAGCAGGTTGTACGTCCCGCCGTACAGGCTCGGGCTCGCCACGACGTGGTCGCCCGCCTCGGCGACGTTGAGGATCGCGTACGTCGTGGCCGCCTGCCCGGAGGCCAGCAGCAGCGCGCCGACACCACCCTCCAGCGATGCGATGCGGTCCTCCACGGCCTGCTGCGTGGGGTTGCCGATCCGGGTGTAGATGGGGCCGAGGTCCTGCAGCGCGAACCGGGCCGCGGCGGCGTCGGCGTCGGGGAAGACGAAGGACGTCGTCTGGTGGATCGGCAGCGCGCGGGCGCCGCTGGCGTCGACGGTCTGACCGGCGTGGATCTGGCGGGTCTCGAAGGACCAGCTGGGATTCGTCATGGTGGTCTCCTGGGGTCTCGGGGGGCGAGCCGCGGATGACCATCACCAGTGCGCCACTGATCCTGGCCAGCCGCGATCGGCTGGGCGGGGGAGGCACGTGGGGAGCGACGCCGCCGGGCCGCGTTCCGGACCGCTCGCTACCGGGTCGGCAGGGGGGTCAGGAGGCCTCGGGGCACACCACCGGACGTGCGCGGATCAGCGGCACATTCGGCGGGACATGACCCGGACGTTACGACCGCGGTCGCCCCGGCGGGAAGCCCGGCCCGGATGGTGAGACGTGACGGGGACGGGGCGCTGCTCCCTTCGGGTGACCGCGGGTGCCCTGTCGTGCCCGATGTGTCCGAAGTGACCGATGTGAATGCTGTGATCTGTGTGACTGGTGTTCTCTTCGGCGTGCTGCAGGGCTAGCGTCGGGGACCGTGAGCACCGGCCTGCACCCCCGCCCGGCGCGACGGCGTCGTCGCGCGCTCGGCGCGTCGGCCGCTGCGGTGCTCCTCGTCCTCGGTCTGGCCCCCACGGGAGCGGCCTCGCCGGCGCCCGGTGGCGCGCCGTCGTCGCGCACCGCACCCCTGGCGCCGTCGGACGACGACGTCGAGCGGGCCCGGGCCGCCGAGGCCTCGACCTCGCGCACCATCGCCGCGCTCGAGAGCGAGCTGTCCGCGGCGAGCGCGGTCGCCGACACCGCCTGGGAGACCGTCGCCACCGCGGCGGAGGACTACGCCGCAGCCACCGTCGCCCGCGACGAGGCGCGGGCGACCGCGCAGGACGCCGCGGACCGCGAGCTCGCCGCGCAGGCCGAGCTCGAGGCCGCCCGCGCCGAGCTGGGCGTCCTCGCGATGGAGGCGTACCGCTCCGGCGGTGCCATGGACACCCTCGGCGCGTTCCTCTCCGCCGACGGCTTCGAGGACCTCCTTGCCCGCACCGAGGCCGTCGAGCGCCTCGGCACGCGGGCCGACCGGGCCGTCCAGCGGTTCCGCGCCGCCGACCTCGTCTCCCGCACGCTCGCCGCGCGGACCCAGGAGGCGCTCACCCGGGCCGAGACGTCCGCCACCGCCGCGGACGACGCGCTCGCCGCCGCGCAGGCGGCCCAGGCCCACGCCGAGGAGCAGGTCGCCTCGGCGGCCGCCGAGCGCGAGCGGCTCATCGTGCTGCTCGCCGAGCAGCGCCGGACCACGGTCGACGTCGAGCGCGCCCGCCAGGACGCCGTGGACGCGGACCGCCGGGCCCGGGAGGAGGCCGTGGCTGCGGCGTCCCGCGGGGTGCCCGCTCCCGGACGGCCGGCGGACCCCGCCGCACCGGGCGGCGGAGCGGCCCCGGTCACCCCGAGCGGGCCGACGGCGCCGCCCGCCGCCCAGGCCGGGGGCGACGCGCCGCCGACCACGCCCGCCGCACCGAGCACGCCGGCCCCGAACCGTCCGCCGACGGCGCCTCCTGCACCGCCCGCCCCGCCGACGACACCGCCGCCGCCGGTCTCACCGCCGCCGGCCGACCCGCCGCCGGTCAGCCCGCCGCGCCGCCGGTCGTCGCCCCGCCGCCGGTCGTCGCGCCGCCGCCGCCGGTGGTCGCACCGCCGCCGGTGGTCGCGCCGCCGGTCGTCGCCCCGCCGCCGCCGGCCCCGCCCGCGAGCGACCCGTACGGCCTCGGCACCGGGTCGCAGCGCGGCTCGGCCGCCCAGGGGCAGGCCGCCGTGGACTGGGCCCTCACGCAGGTCGGCAAGCCGTACGTCTGGGGCGGCACCGGCCCCGACGGCTACGACTGCTCGGGCCTGACGTCGCAGGCGTGGCGCGCTGCCGGCCTGTCGATCACCCGGACGTCCCGCGACCAGTACAAGCAGGTCCGCAAGATCGAGCACTCGTCGCTGCGACCCGGGGACCTGATCTTCTACGGGCGTGCCAACGACCCCGACAGCATCTCCCACGTGGGGATGTACGCCGGGGGCGGCCAGATGGTCGAGGCGTCCCGCCCCGGCGTCCCCGTCCGGCTCACGCCCGTGCGGTGGTCGGGGACCATGCCGTTCGCCGGGCGTCCCTGACCTCGCTCCCCGCGCCACGACGACGGCGCCCGGTCACCTGCTCGAGGTGACCGGGCGCCGTCGTCGTGGGTGGGGCGGCGGACGTCAGATGCTGTGGTGGCCCGCCTCGCGGGCGCGCTCGAACGACCGCACGATCTCGGCCTCGGCCTCCGCCTTGCCGGTCCAGTGCGCACCCTCCACGGACTTGCCGGGCTCGAGGTCCTTGTAGACCTCGAAGAAGTGCTGGATCTCCAGGCGGTGGAACTCGCTGACGTCGTCGATGTCCTGCCGCCACGACGCACGGGTGTCGCCGGAGGGCACGCACAGCACCTTGTCGTCGCCGCCCGCCTCGTCGCGCATGCGGAACATGCCCAGGGCGCGGCAGCGGATGAGGCAGCCGGGGAAGGTCGGCTCCTCGAGGAGGACGAGTGCGTCGAGGGGGTCGCCGTCCTCGCCGAGGGTGCCGTCGATGAAACCGTAGTCGTCCGGGTAGCGCGTCGAGGTGAAGAGCATGCGGTCCAGGCGGATGCGGCCGGACTCGTGGTCGACCTCGTACTTGTTGCGCTGACCCTTCGGGATCTCGATCGTGACGTCGAACTCCACAGCGTTCCTCCTCGGCCCGGCGGGGCCTGCTCGTCGGCCACGCGCGCAGGGGTGCTGGGGGCGGGGTGACCGGTGATGTCAGACGGGGTCACTAGTGTGACGCACCGACAGTCCCACGGACCCGCCGGTCCGACCAGAGGGACGATCAACGTCGCAGGGCACGTCGACGGGGGGTGGGCTGATGGCACGAGGAGCACGCGTCGGTGCGGCGCTCGTCGCCGTGCTGCTCGTCGGAGCCGGTGGCTACGGGGCTGCGGACGCCTACGACCGCGTCCCCGGGCTCCTCACGCTGGCCCCTCCGCCACCCAGCCCGTCGCCCTTCCCCACGCCGCCCGCCGCGGTCCCGCCCCCCGCGATCCAGGTCGGTGCCGACGCCGCGACGGACGCACCCGTCCCGGACGCCGCGGTGGTCCAGGCCGCCGTCGACGCGGCCGTCGTGCACCCGTGGATGGGCTCGTCGGTCGGCGCGCTCGTGGTGGACCAGCTCACCGGCGACGTCCTGGCGGGGTCGAGCGCGGAGGTGCCGCGCGAGCCCGCCTCGACCGCCAAGATCCTGACCGCCGTGGCGGCGCTGCGGGCCCTCGGTCCCGAGCGCACCGTCGAGACGGTGGTCGTGCAGGAGGGCCCCGGCCGCATCGTGCTCGTCGGGGGCGGGGACGTCATGCTGGCCGCCGGCGCGGGCGACCCCACCGCCACGAACGGGCGCGCCGGTCTCGCGGACCTCGCGGACCAGACGGCTCGCGCCCTCGGGCTGGCCGGGGTCGCCGAGGTGTCCCTGGGGGTCGACGAGAGCCTCTTCAGCGGCCCCGCGGTCTCCCCGGGGTGGGACCCCGCGGACCTGTCCCAGGGGTTCGTGGCGCCCGTGACGCCGCTGCAGGTGAACATCGCCAAGACGCGCGAGGAGCCGTACCCGCCGCGGCACGCCGACCCCTCCCTGCACGCGGCCGGCGTCTTCGCCGGTCTGCTGGCCGAGCGCGGGATCGCCGTGACCGCCACCGAGCGGCGCACCGCTCCCGACGGCGCCACGCGCATCGCCGTGGTCGAGTCGGCGCCCGTCCGGGACGTCGCCGACTACCTCCTGCGGACGTCGGACAACACGGTGAGCGAGGCCCTGGGCCGGCTCGTGGCCGTCGAGCAGGGCCTGCCCGGCAGCTTCGAGGGGGCGACCCGCGCGATCCTGGTGGAGATCGGACGGCTCGGCGTCGACCCGGCCGGGGCGGTGCTCGTCGACGCGAGCGGCCTCGCGGAGGGCTCCATGCTGTCGGCGCGCCAGCTCGTCGAGGTGCTGCGCGTCGCGGCGCTGGACCCTGCCCTGCGCTCGGCCGTGGTGGACCTGCCGATCGGCGGGTGGGAGGGCACGCTGGAGGACCGCTTCACCGAGGCGCCCGCGCTCGGGCTCGTCCGCGCCAAGACGGGGAGCCTGACGGGGACGACCTCGCTCGCGGGGACCGTCGTCACGGACCAGGGCCGCCAGCTCGTGTTCGCGGTGCTCGCCGACGCGACACCGCCCGGAGGCCAGCTCGGCCCCCGCCGGGTCATCGACGCCCTCGTGCAGCAGGTGGCCGGCTGCGAGTGCCCGCTACCGTGACGCGATGAGCGAGCCCACCCAGCGCCGGCACGTGCCCGGCCTCGACGTCGACTGGGACGCGGCCGGTCGGCTGGCCGGCCGGCTCGTCGCGCCGGGGCCGACGGGCAGCCGCGGGGCCCTGGTCCACGCCGTCGAGGAGCTGCGCGACGCGGCGGAGCGCGCACGCCCGCTGGCGATGCGGGCTTCCCGGCTGGGCCCGAGCATCGAGGCGGCCGGGACCGGGGACGTCGCGGCCCGGGTGCTCGTCGTGGACCGGCCGGGGTGGGCCCGGGCGGCCGCGCAGTCCTTCTCCGGCCTCCTCGGCGACGTCGGGACCCAGCCGGCAGGGCGGCGGGTGCCCACGGGGGCCACCGCCCAGACCGCGTCCCTCATCGGGCTGCTGGCGGGCCGGGTGCTCGGCCAGTTCGACCCCTTCGGCGCGAGCGATCCCGGCGGCAGGCTCCTCCTCGTCGCCCCGAACGTCCTGCACGTCGAGAGGGCCCTGTCCGCGGACCCCGTGGACTTCCGGCTCTGGGTCTGCGTCCACGAGCAGACGCACGCGCTGCAGTTCGCCGCCGCTCCGTGGCTCGCGGACCACCTGCGCGGTGAGGTGGCCGCCCTGGCGCAGGACCTCGCGGGCACGGAGACCCTCGGCGACGTCCTGGCGGCGGCGAACCGCGGGGTGCGGGCCTGGCGCGAGGGACGCCTGGGCGAGGACTGGTCCGTGCTCGACCTGGCCCTCGACGCGGAGCACCGCGACCGCGTGGAACGGATCACCGCCGTCATGGCGCTCCTCGAGGGGCACGCCGACGTCACGATGGACGCCGTCGGGCGCCGCGCGATCCCGAGCCTCAAGCGGTTGCGCGCCAGGATGACCGCCCGGCGCGGCCGGGCGCGCGGCGTCGAACGCCTGGTCCGGCGGCTCGTCGGGATGGACGCCAAGCTCGCGCAGTACGCGAACGGCGCACGGTTCGTCCGCGGGGTCCGCCGCAGCGGCGGCCGCTTCGCCCTCGACCCCGCCTGGCAGGACCCGGCGGCCCTGCCCACGCCGCGGGAGCTCGCCGACCCGAGCGCCTGGGTCCGGCGCGTGCACGGCTGAGGTCGGGTCGGTGACCTCGCCGAGGCGCGGGCCGGCGCGGCGGCGGCCGGAGCCGTGACCGGGCCCGACCCCGCGGTGGCGCGGCAGCGGGTCCTGGTGCGTCGCGCCCTCGCCGGCCTGCCGCTGGACGCACTGGTCCTCGTGGCCTGCTCCGGCGGGGCGGACTCCCTCGCACTCGCCGCGGCCACCGCCTTCGTGGCGCCGCGTGCCGGCCTGCGGGCGGGCGCCGTCGTCGTCGACCACGGGCTGCAGCAGGGCAGCGACGCCGTCGCCCGGGCTGCGGCGCAGCAGTGCGCGGGTCTGGGCCTCGCCCCGGTCCTGGCACGGCGCGTCGTCGTGGGCCCGTCCGGCGTGCACGGCGGGCCGGAGGCCGCGGCCCGGGCGGCGCGCTACGCCGCGCTGGAGGAGGTGGCGCGGTCGGTCGGCGCCGCCACGGTGCTGCTCGGCCACACGCTCGACGACCAGGCGGAGACGGTCCTGCTCGGCCTGGCGAGGGGCTCGGGCGCCCGCGCGCTCGCCGGCATGCCCCCCCGCCGCGGCCTGGTCCGGCGGCCGTTCCTCGGGGTGCGCCGCAGCGAGACCGAGCAGGCGTGCCGGGCGCTCGGCCTCGAGCCGTGGCATGACCCGACGAACGGGCCGGGCGCGGCACCGCTGCGCAGCCGGGTGCGGCACGAGGTGATGCCGGTGCTGGAGGGGTTGCTCGGACCGGGGGTCGCGGAAGCGCTGGCCCGCACCGCGGACCAGCTCGCCGGCGACGACGCCGCCCTGACCCACCTCGCCGAGGGCGTCCTCGCCCGGGCGCTGGTGCCCCCGACGACGGCGGGTGCCACGGCACCGGGCCTCGACCTGGACGTCACGGTCCTCGCCGGTGCGCCGGACGCCGTGCGCCGCCGGGCGCTGCGGGCGGCGCTCGTGCGCGCGGGGGTGCCGGACGGCGCCCTGCACCGGGTGCACGTGCTGGCCGTGGACGCGCTGGTCACCGACTGGCACGGGCAGGGCGCCGTGGCGCTCCCCGGCGGACGCGCCGCGCGCCGCCGATGTGGCAGGCTGACGGTCTGCCCAGCCGGAGCCCAGGACGAGCGCGGGCAGGAAGCGCAGGACGGGCACGACGAGCACGACGAGCAAGGACGGGGAGCCACCGGTGGACGCGGCTGACATGGGGCAGGACCTCGAGCGGGTGCTCCTGTCCGAGGAGGAGATCGGCTCGCGCCTGGACGCGCTGGCCGCCGACATCGACGCCGACTACGCCGGGCGCGACCTCCTCCTGGTGGGTGTCCTCAAGGGTGCCGTCATGGTCATGGCCGACCTGGCGCGGCGCCTGCACTGCCCGGTGGAGATGGACTGGATGGCCGTGTCGTCCTACGGCGCCGGCACCACGTCGTCCGGTGTCGTCCGCATCCTCAAGGACCTCGACACCGACCTGACCGGCCGCCACGTCCTCATCGTCGAGGACATCATCGACTCGGGGCTGACGCTGTCCTGGCTCCTGTCGAACCTCCGGACGCGCGGCGCGGCCTCCGTCGAGATCGCGACGCTGCTGCGCAAGCCCGAGGCCGCCAAGGTGGACGTCGAGGTGCGCTACGTGGGCTTCGACATCCCCACGGAGTTCGTCGTCGGCTACGGGCTGGACTACGCGGAGAAGTACCGCAACCTGCCGTTCGTGGGCACGCTGGCGCCCCACGTCTACAGCGACTGACCTGACGCCGGGGTCCGCCCCTCGGTCGACGCGGGCCGGACTCGGGTGAGGCGGTCGACGGCCACCCCACTACGGCCGGCCGGGCGCCGCCGGATGCGCGTCGCGCCCTGGGCGAACAGCCGGGGGTTTCCCAGGGTGCAGCGGGTAGCGTGCGCTGCAGATCATCCTGCGACCTGGAGGGACGAGGGCCCCGCCCGCTGCCCATGAACCTGAAGAAGCTCACCCGCGGACCGGCCCTGTGGATCCTCGTGGCGGTGGTCATCCTGTGGATCGGGGCGACGTCGTTCATGGCCCCGGGCGTGCAGCGCGTCGACACCTCCCAGGGTCTGGAGCTCCTGGCCGGCGACACCGTCGAGCAGGTCCGGATCGTCGACGGCCAGCAGCGCGTGGACCTCACCCTGTCCGAGGAGTTCGAGGACAAGGGCACGAGCGTGCAGTTCTACTACGTCACCCCGCAGGGGGAGGACGTGGTCGACGCGATCGTCGACGCGGAGCTCGAGGGCGGGTACGACTCCGAGGTGCCGCGCACGTCCTGGTGGCAGAGCCTCCTGGGCCTCCTCCTCCCGTTCGTCATCATCATCGCCCTGTTCTGGTTCTTCCTGTCGCGGATGCAGGGCGGCGGGTCGCGCGTCATGCAGTTCGGCAAGTCCCGCGCCAAGCTCGTCTCCAAGGAGAACCCGCAGGTCACGTTCGCCGACGTGGCCGGGGTCGACGAGGCCGTCGAGGAGCTGCAGGAGATCAAGGAGTTCCTCGCCGACCCCGCCAAGTTCCAGGCGGTCGGCGCGAAGATCCCCAAGGGCGTCCTCCTCTACGGCCAGCCGGGCACCGGCAAGACCCTCCTCGCGCGTGCCGTCGCGGGCGAGGCGGGCGTGCCGTTCTACTCGATCTCCGGCTCGGACTTCGTCGAGATGTTCGTCGGCGTCGGTGCGTCCCGCGTCCGCGACCTCTTCGAGCAGGCCAAGCAGAACGCCCCGGCGATCGTCTTCATCGACGAGATCGACGCCGTGGGCCGGCACCGTGGCGCCGGCATGGGCGGCGGGCACGACGAGCGCGAGCAGACGCTCAACCAGATGCTCGTCGAGATGGACGGCTTCGACGTCAACGCGAACGTCATCCTCATCGCCGCGACCAACCGTCCCGACATCCTCGACCCGGCCCTGCTGCGCCCCGGCCGGTTCGACCGGCAGATCTCCGTCGACGCACCGGACCTCAACGGGCGCGAGCGCATCCTGCGCGTCCACGCGCAGGGCAAGCCGATGGCGCCCGACGTCGACCTGCGCGCCGTCGCCAAGCGGACGCCCGGCTTCACCGGTGCCGACCTCGCGAACGTCCTCAACGAGGCCGCGCTGCTCACCGCCCGCACGGCCGGGACGCTCGTGGGCAACCACGAGCTGGACGAGGCGATCGACCGCGTCATCGCCGGCCCGCAGAAGCGGACAAGGCTGATGAACGACAAGGAGAAGAAGATCACCGCGTACCACGAGGGTGGGCACGCCCTCGTGGCGGCCGCGCTGCGGTACACGGACCCCGTGACGAAGGTGACGATCCTCCCGCGCGGCCGCGCCCTCGGCTACACGATGGTCATGCCGTCGGAGGACAAGTACTCCACGACCCGCAACGAGCTGCTGGACCAGCTCGCCTACGCGATGGGTGGGCGCGTGGCGGAGGAGATCGTCTTCCACGACCCGACCACCGGCGCGTCCAACGACATCGAGAAGGCGACCGCGATCGCCCGCAAGATGGTCACCCAGTACGGCATGAGCGAGAGGGTCGGTGCGGTCAAGCTCGGCCAGGCCGACGCCGAGCCGTTCATGGGGATGGACCGCGGGCACGGCCGCGAGTACTCCGAGCAGGTCGCCTTCATCGTCGACGCCGAGGTCCGGCGGCTCATGGACTTCGCGCACGACGAGGCCTACGAGGTCCTGCAGCAGTACCGCGAGGTCCTCGACTCCCTCGTCGTGGAGCTGCTCGAGCGGGAGACGCTCAACCAGGCGGAGCTCGCCGAGGTCTTCGCGCGCGTGACGAAGCGCGACCCGCGCGACGTGTGGCTGTCGAGCGACGCGCGCCCGGTGTCCGACGTGCCGCCCGTCCGGACGGCCGCCGAGAAGGCGGCCGGCAACGGTCACGTCGTCCCGCAGGACGAGGCGGCGGCGGCGAAGGACGAGCACCCGGCGAACCCCATCGGCGAGGTCCCGCCGGGGGGGACCGTCGACCCGGGCCGGACCACCTGAGATGTCGCACACGGCCGACGACCTACCACTCCCGGGGGGGACGACCGACGAGGAGCTCTCGATGACCCCCCTGCCGTACGACGCGGAGCGAGCGGAGCGCGCGGTGCGCGAGCTGCTGCTGGCCGTCGGCGAGGACCCGGACCGCGACGGCCTCCGGGAGACGCCGGCCCGCGTGGCCCGCGCCTACGCCGAGCTCTTCGCCGGGCTGTACCAGGACCCGTCGGACGTCCTCAAGGTCACCTTCGACATCGGTGGCCACGACGAGATGGTGCTCGTCAAGGACATCGAGGTGTACTCGACGTGCGAGCACCACCTGGTGCCGTTCCACGGGGTCGCGCACGTGGGCTACATCCCGGGCGACGACGGCCGGGTGACCGGGCTGTCGAAGCTGGCACGACTGGTCGACGTCTTCGCGCGCCGGCCGCAGGTCCAGGAGCGGCTGACGACGCAGATCGCCGACACGCTGGTGGAGGTGCTGCGGCCCAAGGGTGTCATCGTCGTCATGCAGTGCGAGCACCTGTGCATGTCGATGCGGGGCGTCCGCAAGCCCGGGTCCAACACGCTCACCTCCGCCGTCCGTGGCCAGATGCGGGACGCCGCGACGCGCGCCGAGGCCATGAGCCTCATCCTCAGCAGCTGACGCGCCCCTAGGCTGGTCCGGTGCCCTCGACGCCCTCGTCCCCCGCGACCGGGGCCCGGTCGACGGGTCCGGAACCGCTGCCGGCGCACCTGCGGGCGGCGGCAGCCGAGCGCGCGCTGGTCATGGGCGTCGTCAACGTCACCCCCGACTCCTTCAGCGACGGCGGGCGGTGGTTCGAGCCGGGAGCCGCCGTGGCGCACGGCCTGCGGCTCCTCGAGGAGGGCGCGGACCTCCTCGACGTCGGAGGGGAGTCGACGCGTCCGGGGGCGGACCGCGTCCCCGTCGAGGAGGAGCGCCGCCGGGTCCTCCCGGTCGTCACGGAGCTGGTCCGCGCTGGCGCCGTGGTCAGCGTCGACACCACGCGCAGCGCCGTGGCCGCCGACGCCGTCGAGGCCGGCGCCGTGCTCGTCAACGACGTGTCCGGCGGCCTCGCGGACCCGAGGATGGCCGACGTCGTGGCGGCTGCGGGCGTCGCCTACGTGGCCATGCACTGGCGCGGGCACGCCGACGTCATGGACGCCCTGGCGACGTACGACGACGTCGTGACGGAGGTCCGCGACGAGCTCGCCCGGCGCCTGGACGACCTGGTCGCCGCGGGGGTCCGTCCGGAGCAGGTGGTGCTCGACCCCGGCCTGGGCTTCGCCAAGCGCGGCAGCGACAACTGGCCGCTCCTGGCGCACCTCGACGTGCTGCGCGGGCTGGGTCGCCCGGTCCTCGTCGGCGCGTCCCGCAAGCGCTTCCTCGGCCACCTGCTGGCCGGGCCGGACGGCGTGCCGGCGCCCCCCGAGCGACGCGACGCCGCCACGGCGGCGATCAGCGCGCTGGCCGCGGCGGCGGGAGCCTGGTGCGTGCGGGTGCACGACGTGGCGCCGACGGCGGACGCCGTCCGGGTCGCCGCGGCATGGACGGCCGGCGCCCACGTGCGGGCCGGCCGGTGAGGGACGGGAGCGCGATGGTGCGCAAGAACGGGTCGGGAGGACCGGTGCACGACGACGACACGGCCGCGACGTGGGAGAGCACCCCGACGGCGGACGCCGGCGCGTCCGGCGCCGCGGACCGGATCCGGATCAGCGGCATCACGGCGACCGGCCACCACGGGGTCTTCGAGCACGAGCGGCGCGACGGGCAGACGTTCGTCGCCGACGTCGTGCTGCACGTCGACACGCGCCCCGCGGCGGCGCAGGACCGGCTCGACCTGACGGTGGACTACGGCGCCGTCTCCTCCGCCGTCGCGGCCGTGCTCTCCGGCGACCCGGTGGACCTCATCGAGACCGTCGCCGAGCGGGTCGCCGCGGTCGTCCTCGAGCACGCCGGCGTGACCGCCGTCGACGTGGTGCTGCACAAGCCGCAGGCGCCGATCCCCGTGCCGTTCTCCGACGTCACGGTCGAGATCCACCGCGGCCGCGCACGGCCGCCCGTGGTGGGGCGGCGGGCCGGTCGCCACGCGGCCGGCGCGCCCGAGGACGGCACGACAGGCGACGTCGAGCGGGGCGGCGCGGCCCCCGAGCGCGGGCCCGACACCCCGGCCGCGGACGGACCCGGTCTCGTCGTGCTCGCGGACGTGCTCGCCGCCGTGGACGTGGCCTCGCTGCCGACGGTCCGGCAGGAGCCGGGGGACCACCTGGACGTGCCCCCCGCCGAGCCCGTCGACGTCGTCCTGGCGCTCGGCTCCAACCTCGGCGCCAGCGAGACGACGCTGCACGACGTGCTCCAGGACCTCGCCGCCCTCGAGGGGCTCGAGCTCACCGCGGTCTCGCCCCTCGTCAGGACCGCGCCCGTCGGCGGGCCGGACCAGCCGGACTACCTCAACGCCGTCGTCCTCGGGCGCACCACCCTGGCCCCGCGGGCGCTGCTGCGCGCGTGCCAGGCGATCGAGGCCGGGCACGGGCGCGAGCGGCTCGTGCGCTGGGGCCCCCGCACGGTGGACATCGACATCGTCCTGCACGGCAGGACCCTCGCGGTGACGGACGACCTGGAGCTGCCGCACCCGCGCGCGCACGAGCGGGCGTTCGTCCTCCAGCCGTGGGCCGAGGTCGACCCGGACGCCGTGCTGCCCGGCCTGGGCGGCGGGCCGGTGGCGCTGCTCGCGCGCACCGCCCCCGACCGCCAGGGGATCCGGTGGATGGCGCTGGACTGGTGGAACGCCCCGGAGGCCGGCTGATGCGCAGGACGCCCTGGACGCGCCTGCTGCTCGTCGCGCTCGTCACGGCGGCGCTCGCGCTGCTGGTGCTGCGGGTCGTGGAGAGCCGCGGCGGGACCGTGCTCGCGATCCCCGTCCTGTCGGCGGTCGTGGTGGCGCTGCTGGCCGCGGTCGTCCTGGTCCTCGGCTGGCAGGTCCGCCAGGTCCGCGAGGGGCGTCGCCGCGGGACGGACCCCATCGTCGCCGCGCGCACCGTCGTCCTCGCCACCGCGTCGGCCCACACCGGTGCGCTCCTCACCGGTTGGTACGCCGCCCACGCGCTGCTGGTCGTCGGCGACCTGGCCATCGACGCCCGCCGCGAGGTCGCGGTGTCGGCAGCGGTGGCCGGGGGCGGTGCCCTCCTGCTCGTCGTCGCCGGCCTCGTCGCCGAGCGGTGGTGCGAGATCCGGGACAGCGACGACGACGACGCGGACGGCCCGGACGGGACGGTGACCGAGGGCGCCGTCTGAGGGCGCGGTCCGAGGGCGCGCCCGACCCGGGGGTCGAGGGGACGGTCCGGGGCGCTGGTCCCCGGTGCAAGGATGGACGGATGAACGACGGTCCTTTCGACCCGCAGGGGGTCGTGTGGCAGCCGGTGTCGCCCCGGCTGACCACGGTGCGCCTCATCTCGACGGCGATCGGCCTCGCGGTGCCGTTGCTGATCACGCTCGCGATCGCGGTCCTCGCGCCGGTGACCTGGACCTGGGTGCTGCCGGCGGCCGTGGTCGCCGTCGGGCTGTGGGCCGCGGTGCTGGTGCCGCGGCAGGTCCGGGCGCTCGGCTACGCCGAGCGGGACGAGGACCTGCTCATCCGTCGCGGCATCCTCTTCCGGGCCCTCGTGGTGGTCCCGTACGGGCGCATGCAGCTCGTCGACGTCCAGGCCGGCCCGCTCGACCGGTGGGGCGGCATCGCGAAGCTCCAGCTGCACACCGCGGCGGCCTCGACCAACGCCGTGATCCCGGGACTGGCGCCCGAGGAGGCGGCGCGGCTGCGCGACCGTCTCGCGGCGCGCGGCGAGGCGCGGCTGGCGGGTCTGTGAGCGGCGTGGCCGGTCCCGCCCCGGTGGACGTGGGGACGGCGGGGGCCGACGACCAGCTGCGATGGCAGCGGTTCCACCCCGTGACACCCGTGGTCAAGGGCTGGAAGATCTTCGTCGTCCTGCTCTTCGTGGCCGGTCAGCAGGTGTCGGTCAACGTCACGTCGGCCCAGCGCGCCGTGGACGCCGTCGGCTGGTGGCCCGTCCTCGCCCTCATGGGCCTGGTGCTCCTCGCCGGCGTCGGGTACTCCGCGCTGGCGTGGCGGATGACGCGGTACGCCATCGGCGACGAGGCCGTCCACCTGCGCCAGGGCGTGCTGTTCCGCCAGCACCGGGCCGCACGGCTGGACCGGATCCAGGCGATCGACGTCGTCCAGCCGCTGCTCGCCCGCATCATGGGCCTGGCGGAGCTGAAGGTGGAGGTCGCGGGAGGGTCCGACTCCGGCGTCGCCCTGTCGTTCCTGCGCGAGAGCGAGGCGCAGGAGCTGCGCGCGGAGATCCTGGCGCGCGCGGCCGGGGTGCGCTTCGGACGCACCGGTGCCGGCGGTGAGGGTGCTGCCGGTGTCGATGGTGCCGGTGGTGACGCCCCCCGTGGCGGCGGGGGTGCGGGGGCGGCCCGGGTGCTCGCGCCCACCGCGCCGGAGCGCGAGCTCATCGCCGTGCCGCCGGGCCGGCTCGTCGCGTCGATCGTGCTCTCGGGCGCGGCGATCGCGGCGGCGGTCACGGTGGCGGCGGTCCTGGTCGTCGCCGTGGTGATGCGTGAGGTGGGGCCGGTGCTGGCCGCCTTCCCGGTGCTGCTGGCGAGCGTCGGCTACCTCGTGCAGCGCTTCAACAGCGAGTTCGGCTTCCGGGCGGCGCTCTCCCCGGACGGCATCCGGCTGCGGCACGGGTTCACCTCGGCGCGGGCGCAGACGCTGCCGCCCGGACGCGTCCAGGCGGTGAGCCTCGTCCAGCCCCTGCTCTGGCGCCGACGGGACTGGTGGCGGGTGCAGGTCAACGTCGCCGGCTACGCCGTGAGCGAGCAGCAGGACGAGAGCGTGCTGCTGCCCGTCGGCGACCGGGAGGACGCGCTCCTGGCGCTCTGGCTCGTCCTGCCGGACCTCGGGGCGTCCGACCCCCGGGCCGTGCTGGACCAGGCGCTGTCCGGGGACGGTGCCGACGGCGGCTTCGTCACGAGCCCCCGCCGCGCCCGGTGGCTGGACCCGCTGGCCTGGCGGCGCAACGGCTTCGCGCTCACGGAGCGCGCCCTGCTGGCGCGCAGCGGTCGCATCGTGCGTCGCCTGACCGTGGTCCCGCACGAGCGCACGCAGTCGCTCGGCCTCGTGCAGGGACCCTGGCAGCGTCGCCTCGGCCTCGCGTCGTTCGCGCTGCACTCCACGCCGGGACCCGTCTCTCCGCAGGTGCCGCACCTCGACCACGTCGTCGCGGGCGACCTCATGCTCGAGCAGGCCCACCGCGCGCGGACCGCCCGTGCCGCCGCGGGTCCCGAGCGCTGGATGGACCAGCTCCAGTCGGAGGCGGACCGTCAGCCCGCGGAGGTCCGCGAGGCGGTCGCCCTGGTGGCCGAGGACGCCGCGCGGCCGGCGCCGCCCGCGGACCCCTCCTCACCGGTCCCTCCGCCGTCGCCGTCGTCCATCCCGCCCTCCGACCCGCCGGGGCCACCGGCGCCGCCCTCGTGAGCTCGGCACCCGGCCGGCTCGGTGTCGGCGTCGTCGGTGCGGGGCGCGTCGGCGCGGTCCTCGGCAGCGCGCTGCGCGCCGCGGGGCACGCCGTCGTCGGCGCGAGCGGCATCTCGGCGGACAGCCGGGAGCGGATCGCGACCCTGCTGCCGGGTGTCGAGCACCTGGAGGTGCCGCAGGTCGTCGAGCGCGCGGAGCTCGTGCTGCTCACCGTGCCCGACGACGCCCTGCCGGACCTGGTGCGCGGGCTGGCGACCCTCGGCGCGTGGCAGCCGGGCCAGATCGTCGTGCACACCGCGGGCGCGCTCGGGACGGACGTCCTCGCCCCTGCGCGCGCGGCCGGGGCGATCCCGCTGGCTCTCCACCCGGCGATGACCTTCACGGGCACGTCGCTGGACCTCGGTCGCCTGGTCGGCTGCACGTTCGCCGTCACCGCGGCGGGGCCGGTGCTGCCCATCGGGCAGGCGCTCGTCGTCGAGGTGGGGGGCGAGCCGGTCGTCGTCGCGGAGGAGATGCGCCCGCTCTACCACGCGGCCCTCGCGCACGGCGCGAACCACCTCGTCGTGCTCGTCGCGCAGGCCGCCCAGGCCCTCGCCGCGGCCGGGGTCGAGGCGCCGGACCGCGTCCTCGGGCCGCTGCTCTCCGCCGCCCTGGACAGCGCGGTGCGGGGCTCGGGCACGGCCGGCGACGGCACCGCCGTAGGGTCGAGCGGCGTCTCGTCCCTCACCGGCCCGGTGGTGCGCGGGGACGCCGGCACGGTCGCCGCCCACCTGCGCGAGCTCGCGGCGTTGGCGGGGAGGGACGGCGCCGCCGCGGACCTGCCCGGCACCTACCGGGCCCTCGCCCGTGCGGCCACGGGTCGCTCCCTCACGGGGCACCGCATCACCACCCAGCAGGCCGAGCGGCTGCTCGACGTGCTCGCCGAGCCGCGGGCCGGCGGTCAGGAGGACCCGACATGAACGACAGCGCCGCCCCCGCCGCGCCCCCCGTGCCGACGGGCCCGCCCGGCGCCGCACCCAGCGCGCCCGTGCCGGGTGCCGCACCCACCGCGCCCCTGCTCGTCCGGACGCGGGCAGAGCTCGGCGCGGTCCTGGGCGCGCCGGGGGAGGGCCGCCGCCGCGCCGTCGTCATGACGATGGGCGCGCTCCACGAGGGGCACCTGGCGCTCGTGCGGCTCGCGCGGGCGCACGCCGACGAGGTCGTCGTGACGATCTTCGTCAACCCCCTGCAGTTCGGCCCCGCCGAGGACCTGGCGCGCTACCCCCGCGACCTCGACCGCGACGTCACCCTGCTGGCGGCCGAGGGCGTCGACGTCGTCTTCGCGCCGGACGTGCACGAGGTGTACCCCGACGGCGGGCCGGTCGTGCGCGTCAGCGCCGGGCCTCTCGGGGACCGGCTCGAGGGCGCCCACCGTCCCGGCCACTTCGACGGCGTGCTCACGGTGGTGCTCAAGCTGCTCCACCTCGTGCGGCCCGACGTCGCCGTGTTCGGCCAGAAGGACGCGCAGCAGATCATGGCGGTCCGGCGGATGGTCCGTGACCTGGACGTCCCCGTCGAGGTCCTCGCCGGACCCACCGTGCGCGACCCGGACGGGCTCGCGCTGTCCTCCCGCAACGCCTACCTCGGGCCGGCCGAGCGGGAGAGCGCGCTGGCGCTGTCCCGCTCGCTGCGCGACGCCCAGCGGGCCGTGGCGGACGCCGGCGCCGGCCCCGACGCGGTCCTGGCGGCCGCCCGGCGTGTGCTCGACGGCGAGCCGGGCGTGGTCGTCGACTACCTGGCGCTCGTCGACCCCGTCGACGCCCACGACGTCCCCGCGACGCACCGCGGCGAGGCCGTCCTCGTCCTGGCGGCGCGCGTCGGCAGCACGCGGCTCATCGACAACGCGGTCCTGCGCCTGGGCGAGGACCGGATCTCGGGACAGGACGGGACCGGACAGTGACGCAGCACGAGCCGAGGCAGCAGGGCCTCACCACCGGAGGGCTGCGACCCATGATGGTGGGGAAGATCCACCGCGCCACCGTCACGGCCGCCGACCTGCACTACGTGGGCTCGGTCACCGTGGACCTCGACCTGCTCGACGCCGCCGACATCCTCCCGGGCCAGCAGGTCGACGTCGTCGACGTCACCAACGGTGCCCGCCTGACGACCTACGCGCTGGCCGGGGAGCGCGGCTCCGGCGTCGTCTGCGTCAACGGCGCGGCCGCCCACCTCGTGCACCCCGGGGACGTCGTCATCCTCATCGCGTACGCCCTCCTGCCGGACGCCGAGGCGCGGGCGTACGCACCCCACGTCGTCCACGTCGACGCCGCGAACCGCCCCGTCGAGCAGGGTGCGGACCCGGGGGCGGCCGCGGACGGGGTGCCCTCCGGGGTGGCGTCCGACCGGCTCCTCACCTCCGCCCTGCCCTGGGGAGCACGGTGAGGCTGGCGCGGACGCTCGCCGCGCCGGCCCCGGGCTGGGTCGCCCGGGCCGACGTCGTCGTCGTCGGGTCCGGCATCGCCGGGCTGACGGCGGCCCTCCGCCTGCGCCGCCGGGTGGACCGCGTGCTGCTCGTGACCAAGGGCCGGCTCGCCTCCGGCTCGACCGTGTGGGCCCAGGGCGGGATCGCGGCCGCCCTCGACCCCGACGACTCGCCCGCCGCGCACCGCGCCGACACGCTCACGGCGGGCGTCGGGCTGTGCGACCCCACCGCCGTCGACGTGCTCGTCTCCGAGGGGCCTGTCCGCGTCCGGGAGCTGGTCGCGGCCGGCGCGCGGTTCGACACCGACCCCGACGGCCGCATCTCCCTGACCCGTGAGGGCGGGCACGGCGCGGACCGCATCGCGCACGCCGGCGGCGACGCCACGGGCGCGGAGATCTCCCGTGCCCTCCTCGCCCAGCTCGAGGCGGTCCGCACCGACCCGGGCATCGAGGTGATCGAGCACGCGCTGGTCCTGGACGTCCTCACCGCCGCGCCCGACGCGGACGGCCGCCCGGGCCCGGCGTGCGGGGTCACGCTGCACGTCATCGGTGAGGGCAGCCGAGACGGCGTCGGCGCGGCGCTGGGGCGTGCCGTCGTGCTGGCCACGGGCGGGATCGGCCAGGTGTACGCCTCCTCGACCAACCCCGCCCAGGCCACGGGCGACGGGCTCGCTGCGGCGCTGAGGGCGGGTGCCGCCGTCGCGGACGTCGAGTTCGTCCAGTTCCACCCGACGGTCCTGTGGCTCGGCGCGGGCGTCAAGGGGCAGCTCCCGCTCGTCTCGGAGGCGGTGCGGGGGGAGGGCGCCCTCCTGCTCGACACGGACGGCGTCCGCTTCATGCCCGCCCTGCACCCGATGGCCGAGCTCGCGCCGCGGGACGTCGTGGCCCACGCGATCGTCCGGCGCATGGCGGAGACCGGGGCGGACCACGTCTTCCTCGACGCGCGGCACCTCGGCCCGGACTTCCTGCGCGGGCGCTTCCCGACGATTCACGAGCGCCTGCTCACCGAGGGCATCGACCTCACGACCGACCTCGTGCCGGTCGCCCCTGCCCAGCACTACCACTCCGGCGGTGTGCTCACCGACCTCGACGGCCGCACGACGGTGCCCGGCCTCTACGCCGCGGGCGAGGTCGCCTGCACCGGGGTCCACGGCGCGAACCGGCTCGCGTCGAACTCGCTGCTGGAGGGCGTCGTCTTCGGGCACCGGGCGGCGGAGCGGATCGCCCGGCACGTCGTCGGAGTGCCGCAGCGCGACGCCGTCGACCGCCCGGGTGAGCCGGCACTCGTGGCGGCCACCGTCCGCCCGCGTGTCCAGCGGCTCGCGCAGTCCGGCCCCGGCGTCATCCGCAACGCCGCCGCGCTCGCGGGCGCCGCCCAGGGTCTCGCGGCCATCCCGACCCGCGCCGACGCCGTCCCGGGGGTGGTCGCCGCACCGCAGGTCGCCGAGTGGGAGACGACGAACCTCCACCAGGTCGCGGTGCTGCTCACCGACGCCGCGACGCGCCGCACCGAGTCCCGCGGCGGCCACTTCCGGGAGGACTTCCCCGCGGCCGACGACGCGGCGTGGTCCCGGCGGCTCGTCGGCACGCTCGACCCCGACGGCGCGCTCCGGTGGCGTGACGGACCGCTGACCTCCGCAGGCCCCTTCGACTGACGGGCCGACGGACCGTCAGGGGTGGTCGACGGGGAAGCCGTGCGCGCGCCACGCGCCGGTCCCGCCGGCCACGTTCGTCACGTCGTACCCCTGCTGGCCCAGCCACGCGGTCACCTGCGCCGAGCGCCCGCCCGACTCGCAGATGAGGAGCACCTCGCCGGGCAGCGTGGTGACCTCCTGCACGCGGTCGACGAGCTGCGACAGCGGGACGTTGCGCGCGCCGGGCACGTGGCCCGCCGCGAACTCGTGCTCCTCCCGGACGTCGACGACGGCGGGGGGCTGCGGGGCGGCGAGGCGCGCGGCGAGCGCGTGGACGTCGATCTCCTGCACGGTGGTGGCCTCCGAGGGTCGGTGCGTCAGCCGCGCTCGAGGACGAGGTCGGGCAGCGCGGCACGGAGGGTCAGCATGCCCCCCGACAGCATCGCGCTGTCCAGCCCGGCCTGGTCGAGCACGCGGTGGGCGAGGTAGGAGCGGAAGCCGCTCTGGCAGTGCACCCGGACGGGGCGCCTCTCTTCATGACGGTGTCCTTGGGGGTGGTGCCGGGCAGCGCGGCGCGGGGGGACCGTCGAGCGAGGGTCCGCCGAGCCGTCAGGCCAGCGAGAGGAAGAGCTTCTGGAGCTGGGCGCGGTTGGCCTCGGCGTCGTCGCCGCCCTCGCGGAGGCACTGCTCCAGCCCGGTGGCGATGATCGCGAAGCCGGCGCGGTCCAGCGCCTTGGACGCGGCCGAGAGCTGGGTCACGACGTCGGCGCAGTCGGCGCCCGACTCGAGCATCTTGATGACGCCGCTGAGCTGGCCGTTGGCCCGGCGCAGGCGGTTGATGACCGGGGTCATGTCCTCCGGGTCGAGCTGCATGGGGGCGTCCTCCGTCATCTCGTCACGCGCCCTCCGGCCGTCCGCCACGCGGCGAGCCCCCCGGAGAGGCTGGTGGCACGGTACCCCGCCGCGCGCAGCTGCGCGGCTGCACCGCGCGACCGCATGCCGGAGGCGCACATGACCACCACGGGGACGTCCTTCGGCAGGCGCCGCGACTCCGTCTGGAGCCGTCCGAGCGGGATGTGCCGCGCCTGCGGGGCGTGGCCGGTGCGCCACTCGTCCTTCTCCCGGACGTCGACGAGGACGGCGCCGTCGTCCAGCAGGTCGATCGCCCGGTCCACCCGCACCGTGTGAGGCAGGGCGTCGGGGTCGCGGTGCAGGAGGCGGTCGAGGAAGCCGGGCATCGGGGGTCCTTCCGGGGAGGGGGGAGCGGCGTCGGTGCAGGAAGCAACTATACCCCCTGGGGTATCAGTACGGCGACGGTCCCCTACGGTGTCGGGGTGGACATCGCCGCCTCCTCCTCCTCCCCGGGCGCTCGCCTCGACCCCGCCTGGACCGCGCGCACGGTACGGATCGCCCTCGACGAGGACCTGGGGCCGGCCCCGGGTCGGGACGTCACGACGCAGGCGACCGTCGACCCCGCCGAGACGGGCACCGCGCGCCTCGTCGCGCGCGCGGACGGCGTGGTGGCGGGCCTGCCCGTCGTCGCAGAGGTCCTCGCTCAGGTGGCCGAGCGGCTCGGTCTCGCGGTCCCGGAGGTGGAGCTCCGCGCCGACGACGGCGCCCGCGTCGCCCGCGGCGACGTGGTCGGGGTGCTGCGCGGTCCGGTGCAGGTGCTGCTCGTGGGCGAGCGCACCCTGCTCAACCTGGTCAGCCGCGCCTCCGGCGTCGCCACGCACACCCGCCGCTGGGCCGACGCCCTCGCGGGCACCGGCGCCCAGGTCCTCGACACGCGCAAGACGACGCCCGGCCTGCGCGAGCTGGAGAAGTACGCCGTGCGGTGCGGCGGCGGCACCAACAAGCGCATGGGGCTGCACGACGTCGCGATGGTCAAGGACAACCACGTCGTCGCGGCCGGGTCCGTCGCTGGCGCCGTTCAGGCCGTCCGGCGGATGTTCCCCGACGTCCCGGTCCAGGTGGAGGCCGACACGCTCGACCAGGCGCTCGAGGCGCTCGACGTGGGCGCCGACTTCCTCCTGCTCGACAACATGCCCCCGGAGCGTCTCCGGGAGGTCGTCCTGGCGGTGCGAGCCCGCGACGGCGGCGAGCGGGTCGAGCTCGAGGCGACGGGGAACCTCACCCTCGACCGGGCGGTGGAGGTCGCGTCGACCGGCGTCGACCACCTCTCCGTCGGCGCCCTGACGCACTCCTCGCCGATCCTCGACCTGGCCCTGGACCTGGTGGAGCGCGACGGCTGACCCGCCGCGCAGGGACGGGCCGCAGCGACCGGGCGCCGGTGCGCCCGCCGGTAAACTCGCGCGGTGACCACGGCCGAGAACACCCCGCTCCACATCGAGGACGACCTCCCCGAGCAGATGCGCGTCCGGCGGGAGAAGCGCGAGCGCATGCTCGCCGAGGGCCGCGAGGCCTTCCCCGTCGGTGTCCCGGTCACGCACACCGTCGCCCAGGTCCGTGCCGACCACGGTGACCTGGAGGCCGGTGAGGAGACGGACGTCGTCGTCGGCGTCGCGGGCCGGGTCATGTACCTCCGCAACACGGGCAGGCTGTGCTTCGCGACGATCCAGGACGGCGAGGGCAACCGGCTGCAGGTGATGCTCAGCCAGGCGGTCGTGGGCGAGGAGGCCCTGGACGCGTTCAAGGCGGACGTCGACCTCGGGGACCACCTCTTCGCCCACGGGACGGTCATCTCCTCGCGCCGCGGCGAGCTGAGCGTCTTCGCGGATGCCTGGCGCCTGGCCGCCAAGGCCCTGCGTCCGCTGCCCGTCCTGCACAAGGACCTCTCCGAGGAGGCCCGGGTCCGGCGGCGGTACGTCGACCTCATCGTCCGGCCGCAGGCGCGCGACACCGTGCGCCTGCGCGCCGCCGTCGTCCGCTCGCTGCGCGAGAACTTCCACCGCAGGGGCTACGTGGAGGTCGAGACGCCGATGCTGCAGGTGCAGCACGGCGGCGCCTCGGCCCGGCCGTTCTCGACCCACATGAACGCGTTCGACCTGGACCTGTTCCTGCGGATCGCGCCCGAGCTCTTCCTCAAGCGCGCCGTGGTCGGCGGCGTGGAGCGCGTCTTCGAGATCAACCGGAGCTTCCGGAACGAGGGCGCCGACTCCACGCACTCGCCGGAGTTCGCGACCCTCGAGGCGTACGAGGCCTACGGGGACTACGACACGATGGCTGCGCTCACGCGCGACCTGGTGCAGACGGCGGCGCTGGACGCCCTGGGCACGACCGCCGTCACGCTCGCCGACGGCACCGAGTACGAGCTCGGTGGGGAGTGGACCTCGTTGAGCCTGTACGGCTCGTTGTCCGAGGCGCTCGGTGAGGAGATCACGCCGCAGACCTCCGTCGAGCACCTCATGCCTCTCGCCGAGCAGTTCGACGTGCAGATCGACCCGCGCCGGATGAATCACGGCAAGCTCGTGGAGGAGCTGTGGGAGCACCACGTGGGCGACCACCTGCACGCGCCCACGTTCGTCCGCGACTTCCCGGTCGACACCAGTCCCCTCACGCGGGACCATCGCAGCATTCCGGGTGCGGTCGAGAAGTGGGACCTGTACATCCGCGGGATCGAGACCGCGACGGCGTACTCGGAGCTCGTCGACCCGGTCGTGCAGCGGGAACGGTTCGAGGCGCAGGCGCGGCTCGCGGCCGCAGGCGACGACGAGGCCATGCCCCTGGACGAGGACTTCCTCGAGGCGATGGAGCACGCGATGCCGCCGGCCGGTGGGATGGGCATGGGCGTCGACCGGCTCCTCATGGCGCTCACGGGGCTCAACATCCGCGAGACCATCCTGTTCCCGCTGGTCAAGCCGCTCGCCTGAGGAGCGGCGCGGGCGGGTGCCCCGCCGTGCGTGGGGCGCCGTACCATCGTCGGGTGGACGGGCTCTGGCAGGTGGTGGCGGCGCTGATCCCCTCGATCGGGGTGGGTCTGGTGTTCTGGTTCGTCATGCGTGCGGTCATCCACGCGGACCGGCGCGAGCGCCAGGCGATCGCCCGCCTGGAGGCCGAGGAATCCCGCAGCCGGCATTCCGGCGCCGTGGACGAGGCCGGTCGCGTCGAGCGCTGACTGCGCCTGCCGCCGCATCGCAGGGGCGTCGTGAGCGCCTTTCCGGTGCGCATTCGGGACAGCGTGTCCCGGTCCCGCAGGGTCGTTATCGCCGGCCTTGCGCGCGGACGGGGGATGCTTTTCCCAGCACAATGGGGAACGCCCTGTGCATTCCGGCGCCCGATGACGTGAATTCGCTGTATGGTGCGTTCGTCAGGACCGCTGGAAACGTCTGAAGGAAGTTGACCCCATGGCTCAGAAGAATGTCGTCATGCTCATCGACGACCTCGACGGTGGCGACGCCGACGAGACCGTCTCGTTCTCGCTCGACGGTGTGTCGTACGAGATCGACCTCAATGCGGAGAATGCCGCGAAGCTGCGCGACGCTTTCGCGTCCTGGGTCGGCCACGGCCGTCGGGTCGGCGGCCGCACGCGCAGCGCCGGGCGGCGTCCGGCCCGCTCGTCCGGTGGCGCCGGTGGGGGGAACAGCACGGAGATCCGCGAGTGGGCCCGGTCGAACGGCTACACGGTGAGCGACCGGGGTCGCATCCCGGCCGAGGTGAAGGCGGCGTTCGACAACCGCTGACCGCCGGTCGCGCTCCCGCGCGCACGAGGACGACGAGGCCCCGTCCGGTGGACGGGGCCTCGTCGCGTCCCTGGGCCCCGTCGGCTCCCTGCCGTCGGCGGAGCCGCGGGACGGGCCCGCGGTGCGGTCCCTGGTGCTCATCAGGACCGCGCCGCGGACCGGCTGGGGGGCGGGGTCAGGCGCCGGGCCGGGTGGCCGTCAGCTCCTGCACCGCCGCGTACTGCTCGCGCACCTGCGGTGCTGCGGGGGCGCTGAACACCTCCGTGCCGGACGCCGCCCACCGCGGTGCCTCGGCGGCCGGGTCCGTCGCGACCGCGAGCGTCCAGGCCGCCTGTCGCGCGGCGCCGTCGGCGACGTACTCGCCCGCCTCGGGGACCTCGACGTCCGTGCCGAGCACGGACGGTGCGATGCGCCGCACCGCCTCGGAGCGTGCGCCCCCGCCGATGAGGAGGACCCGCTCGACGTCGACGCCCTGGTCCCGCAGGGCGTCGAGGCCGTCCGCCAGCGCGCAGAGCATGCCCTCGACCGCGGCGCGGGCGAGGTGGGCCGGCGTGGTGTTCGCCAGGCGCAGGCCGTGCAGCGCGCCGGTCGCGTCGGGCCGGTTCGGGGTCCGCTCGCCCTCGAGGTAGGGCACCAGCACGAGGCCGTCGGCGCCGGCGGGTGCCGACAGCGCCAGGGCGCTGAGACCGGCGTGGTCGACGCCGAGGAGCCGTGCCGCCGCGTCGAGGACGCGGGACGCGTTGAGCGTGCACGCCAGGGGCAGGAAGGCACCGGAGGCGTCGGCGAAGCCGGTGACGAGCCCGGACGCGTCCGTGGTGGCCCGCCCGGTGACCGCCGAGACGACGCCGGAGGTGCCGATCGACAGGGCGACGTCGCCGGGCCGCATGCTCAGCGCCAGCGCGGCGCCGGCGTTGTCCCCGGCCCCGGGTCCCAGCAGTGCCTGCCCGCCGGCGAGCCGACCGGCCACCTCGGACGGCCCGAGGACCCGTGGCAGGACGACGTCGTCGCGCCCCAGCGCCAGGGCGAGGAGGTCGCGGCGGTAGTCCTCCGTCACGGGCGACCAGTAGCCGGTCCCCGAGGCGTCCGACCGGTCGGTCGTCAGCGCCGCGAGGTCACCGTCCTGCTCGCCCGCGGGGCCGTGGCCGGCCAGGCGCCACGTGAGCCAGTCGTGGGGGAGCGCGACGGCTGCCACGCGCGCCGCGTTCTCCGGCTCGGCGTCGCGCAGCCACCGCAGCTTCGTGACCGTGAACGAGGCGACCGGGACGGACCCGACGGCCTCGGCCCAGCGCGCCGCACCGGCGACCGCGTCACCGTCGCCGAGCTCGGTGACGAGGTCCGCCGCCGCCCCGGCGGATCGGGTGTCGTTCCAGAGGAGGGCCTCGCGGACGACCTCGCCCTGCGCGTCCAGCGCCACCATGCCGTGCTGCTGTCCGCCGACGGAGACGGCGGCGACGTCGTCGAGCCCGCCGGCGTCGGCGATCGCCTCCTGCAGCGCGTCCCACCAGTGGTGGGGGTGGACCTCGGTGCCGTCGGGGTGCGCCGCCCGGCCGGAGCGCACGAGCGCACCCGTCGCGGCGTCGCGGACGACGACCTTGCAGGACTGGGTGGACGAGTCCACACCGGCGACCAGAGGTGCCATGCGTTCTTCCTTCCGAGGCGACGGGCGCCGCTGCACCAGCGGCGCCCGTCGACGATCCTGCGTGGTGGGTCAGCGGGCGCCGAGCGCGTGCTCGAGGGCCAGCTGGTTGAGGCGGACGAAGCCGAAGCCGCGCTCGGCGACCGACTCGACGTCGAGGTCCTCGAACGCCGAGCGGTCGGCGAGCAGGTCCTCGAGCGTCTCGCCCTCGGCCAGGGTCGGCTGCGCGAGGTCGAGCACGCCGGCCGCCTCGAGCGCCTCCTGGACCTCGGGGTCCGCGCGGAAGGCGAGGGCGCGCTCCTTGAGCAGGAGGTAGGTCGACATGTTGGCCGCCGCGGAGTCCCACACGCCCTGCATGTCCTCGGTGCGCGAGGGCTTGTAGTCGAAGTGGATCGGGCCGGTGTACCGGGGCCCGCCGCTGGGGAAGCCGTTCTCGAGCAGGTCGACCGTCGCGAACGCGGAGAAGAGGTCGCCGTGGCCGAACACGAGGTCCTGGTCGTACTTGATGGACCGCTGGCCGTTGAGGTCGATGTGGAAGAGCTTCTCCGCCCACAGCGCCTGCGCGATGCCGGTGGTGAAGTTCAGCCCGGCCATCTGCTCGTGACCGACCTCGGGGTTGAGGCCGACGATGTCGCCGTTGTCGAGGCGGGCGATGAGCGCCAGGGCGTGGCCGACCGTCGGCAGGAGGATGTCGCCCCGCGGCTCGTTCGGCTTGGGCTCCAGCGCGATGCGCAGGTCGTAGCCCTTGCTCTTGATGTAGGCGGCGACGGTGTCGATGCCCTCCGCGTAGCGCTCGTGCGCGGCGTAGAGGTCCTTCGCGGCGTCGTACTCCGCGCCCTCGCGGCCGCCCCACATGACGAACGTCTTCGCGCCGAGGTCGGCGGCCAGGTCCACGTTGCGCAGGACCTTGCGCAGGCCGTAGCGCCGCACCCGGCGGTCGTTCGACGTGAACGCGCCGTCCTTGAAGATCGGGTGCGTGAAGGTGTTGGTCGTGACCATCTCGACCTCGATGCCGGTGTCCTTCAGGGCCTGGCGGAAGCGGTCGAGGATGCGGTCGCGCTCGGCGTCGTCGGAGCCGAACGGCACGACGTCGTCGTCGTGGAACGTGATGTACGCGGCGCCGAGCTCGGCGAGGCGGTGCACGGACTCGACCGGGTCGAGGTCCGGGCGCGTGGCGTCGCCGAACTGGTCGCGGGCGGACCATCCGACGGTCCACAGACCGAACGAGAACCTGTCCTCGGGGGTGGGCTGACGGACCATGGGGGCCTCCTCGTCGAGAGCGGCGTCACCGGGTCCCGGCGACATTTGTTGTGTGACTGAACTTATCGCGGCCGACGGGTAGGGTCAAGCCATGAGCACCTCCGCTGTGGCGCGACCCGCGCGCCAGGAGAGCCTGCGCCACCACAACCTCGGCCTCGTCCTGCGGCACGTCGTGGACGCGCCCCGGCCAGTCTCCCGAGCAGACGTCGCCGCGGCCACCGGGCTGACGCGGGCCACCGTGTCCGCGCTGGTGGACCGGCTGGTGGAGGCCAGGCTCGTTGCCGAGCTCCCGCCGGTCGCGGCGCAGCGGGCCGGTCGCCCGGCCGTCCCCCTCGTTCCGGCGTCGGGCGCCGTCGTCGGCGTGGGCCTCGAGGTCAACGTCGACTACCTCGGCGTGCGGGTCCTCGACCTCGCGGGCTCCGTGCTCGCCGAGGAGGTCCGTCACGCCGACTTCCGGCGCAGCGACCCCACCCGGGTGCTGGGCGCGCTCGCGGAGCTCGAGCGGGCCGTCGTCGGCCCGGTGCGCGCGGGTGGCGCGGTCGTCGCCGGCTCCGCCCTCGCCCTGCCCGGGCTCGTGGACCGCATCACCGGTCCGCTGCGCGTCGCGCCCAACCTCGGCTGGCGCGACGTCGACGTGCTGGCCCTGCTCGCCGGCCACCCCGCGTCCGACGGCGTCCTGGCGCCCTGGCTCGGGAACGAGGCGAACCTCGCCGCACGTGCCGAGGCCCGTGCGCGGCGGGAGACCGGCCCGCAGAGCTTCGTGTACGTGTCGGGCGAGGTGGGCATCGGCGCGGCCATCGTGCTCGACGGCGAGATCTTCCCCGGCCGGCACGGCTGGAGCGGCGAGATCGGCCACACGGTCGTCGACCTCACGGGCGGGGTCACGCTCGAGTCGCTCGCGGGTCAGGACGCGATCCTGGACCGCGCGGGCCTGCCCCGGGAAAGCCCCGTCCGGGCCCTGTGCGACGCCGCGGACGCAGGAGAGCCGCGCGCCCTGGAGGCGTTGGCCGTCGCCGGCCAGGCCCTGGGTGTGGCCCTCGCCAACGTCGTGAACATCGTCGACGTCGAGGAGGTCGTCCTCGGCGGGACGCACGCCGTGCTCGCGGCGCACCTGCGGGGCCCGGTCGAGGACGCGCTCGCACGGCACGTCATCGTCGCGCCGTGGGCCCCCGTCGAGGTGGTCGTGGCGCAGGCCGGGGCGTACCCGGCGCTCACCGGTGCGGCGCTCGCGGTCCTCCAGGCCGTCGTCGACGACCCGGTCGCCTCCGGCGTCGTCGTCGGCTGACGCGTCCGTTCGTCGCACCCGTCCCGGACCGGCAGAATCGACCGGGAATGCCCCGGCCGCCGACGGTGGTTCCCCTGGGGATGTGGCCACCCGTCGGCGCCCGCGGAGGAGGAGTGCAGTGAGCCTGGACCAGCCGCGCGTCGCGATGCTGTCCGTGCACACCTCGCCGCTGGACCAGCCGGGCGTCGGGGACGCCGGCGGCATGAACGTCTACATCACCGACCTGGCCCAGGCGCTCGCGCGACGCGGCGCGCAGGTCGAGATCTTCACGCGGGCGACGAGCTCGCGACAGCCCGAGGCCGTCCCGATGGCCGACGGCGTCCTGGTGCGGCACGTGCCCGCGGGACCGTACGAGGGGCTCGACAAGAACGAGCTGCCCGGGCAGCTGTGCGCCTTCGCCGCCGGCGTCCTGCGCGTCGAGGCCGCCCGCCGGCCCGGCTGGTACGACGTCGTGCACTCCCACTACTGGCTGTCGGGACAGGTCGGCTGGCTCGCCGCCGAGCGCTGGGACGTGCCGCTCGTCCACACCATGCACACGCTCGCCAAGGTGAAGAACGCCGCGCTCGCCCCCGGCGACCGGCCGGAGCCGCGCGGCCGGATCATCGGCGAGGAGCAGGTCGTCGCCGCCGCCGACGGCCTCGTCGCCAGCACGGCCGAGGAGGCGTCGGACCTCGTCCGCCTCTACGACGCCGACCCGGCGGACGTGCACGTCGTGGCGCCCGGCGTCGACCTCGAGCTGTTCCACCCCGACCTGGGCGAGCGGTCCAGCGGGGCGCCGTCGCGACTGCTCACCACCCGGGAGCTCGACGCCGCCCGCGCGCGGGCCCGCGTCGCGCTCGGCCTGCCGCTCGACGACGACGTCGTCCTCTTCGCCGGCCGGGTGCAGCCGCTCAAGGGGCCGGACGTGCTGGTGCGCGCCCTCGGCGAGCTGCGCTCCCGAGGAGGGCGTCTGCCGCGGCTCGTCGTCCTCGGCGGGCCCAGCGGCAACCCGGCCGCCCTGGACGACCTGCGCGCGCTGGCCGCGGACCTCGGCGTCGCCGACCGCGTCGACTTCCGGCCCCCGGTCGTCCGCGCCCGTCTGGCCCGCTGGTACCGGGCCGCGGACCTTGTCGCCGTCCCGTCCCGCAGCGAGTCGTTCGGGCTGGTCGCGGCCGAGGCCCAGGCGTGCGGCACCCCGGTGGTCGCGGCCGCCGTCGGTGGCCTGCGCACCGTCGTGGTCGACGGCGTGACCGGCGCGCTCGTGCCCGGCCACGACCCGCGGCAGTGGGCGTCGGCGCTCGCGGGCCTGCTGGGCGACCAGGGGCGTCGGGCCGCGCTCGGCGTCGGGGCGGCGCACCACGCGCGTCGGCTCGGGTGGGAGTCCGCCGCCGAGGCCGTCGTCGGCGTGTACGACCTCTGCCGCCGCCGGACGCCGTCCCGCGCCACCGCCTGAGCGGCCCCGCTCCCGCGCGGGACGTCCCGGGAGCGGCCCGGGACCATGCGGCAGGATGGCCACCATGACCTACACCCTCGTGCTGCTCCGCCACGGCGAGAGCGAGTGGAACGCCAAGAACCTGTTCACCGGCTGGGTGGACGTCGCGCTGTCCGAGAAGGGCGTCGAGGAGGCCGAGCGCGGCGGCACGCTCATGACCGACGCCGGCGTGCTCCCCGACGTCGTGCACACCTCGCTGCTGCGCCGCGCGATCACCACCGCGAACCTGGCCCTCGACGTGGCCGACCGCCACTGGATCCCCGTCCGCCGCCACTGGCGCCTCAACGAGCGCCACTACGGCGCGCTCCAGGGCAAGGACAAGAAGCAGACGCTCGCGGAGTTCGGCGAGGAGCAGTTCATGCTCTGGCGCCGCTCCTACGACGTGCCACCGCCGGAGATCGAGCTCGGCTCGGAGTTCTCCCAGGACGCCGACCCCCGTTACGCCGACGCCCCGGTCGTGCGGACCGAGTGCCTCAAGGACGTCCTCGAGCGCGCCCTGCCGTACTGGGACAGCGACATCGTGCCGGACCTGCGGTCCGGGAAGACGGTGCTCGTCGCGGCCCACGGCAACTCGCTGCGCGCGATCATCAAGTACCTCGACGACATCGACGACGAGACGATCGCGGGCCTCAACGTGCCGACCGGCATCCCGCTCCTCTACGAGCTGGACGAGGAGACGCTGAAGCCGGTGACCACCGGTGGGCGCTACCTCGACCCGGACGCCGCGGCCGAGGCCATCAAGGCGGTCGCCAACCAGGGGCGCTGACCCACGACGACGACGCCCGCCGGCCCCTGAGGGACGGCGGGCGTCGTCGTCGGTTGCTCGGGCGGGCCCGGGTCCGGGCCCTTCCGCAGGGGTCAGGGACCGCCGTGCTCGTCCAGCTCGCCGGTGACGAGGTAGACGATGCGCCGTGCGACCGAGACGCCGTGGTCGCCGAAGCGCTCGTAGTAGCGGCCCAGCAGGGTGACGTCGACGACCTGCTGCGGCGTGAGGGTGAGATCGCCGCCGAGCGTCGCGGTGAACGTGGAGTGGTGGAGGCGGTCCAGGAGGTCGTCGTCCCGCTCGATCTCCTCGGCCAGCTCCAGGTCGTGCGAGCCGAGCACCGTCGTGACGCGCTGCGCGACGCGGACCGCGCTCTCGTGCATCTGCCGGAACAGCGGCTCGATCTCCGCGGGCATCGCGCGACCCGGGTAGCGCAGCCGGGCCACCTCGGCGACGTGCCGGGCGAGGTCGCCCATGCGCTCGAGCGACGCGCTCATCCGCAGGGCGGTCACGACGATGCGCAGGTCCCGGGCGACCGGCTGCTGCTGGGCCAGGAGCGCCACGCACCGCTCGTCCAGGTCCCGCTCGATCGCGTCGATCGTGCTGTCGTCCGCGATGACGTTCTCCGCCAGCGCCACGTCCCCCTCGAGGAGTGCCGTGCCCGCCGACGTGATCGCCGACTCGACCAGTCGGCTCATGGCCTGGAGGTCCTCGCCGAGCTGGGTGAGCTCGGCCGTGAAGATGTCCCGCATCAGTTCCCTCTCGTCGCAGTGCCGGGACAGGGTCGCAGCGCCGGGTGAACGGTTCTCGTCCGGACGGTGAACTTCTGCCGTCCTGGAGCCGTCGTCACCCGTGGCGTGGCACCCGACCCCTGTTCGCGAACATACCCTGACCTGGTGATCGACGTTCCGCTTCCCGACGGCGTGGCTGCCGTCGGCCTCGTGGCGGCCGGCCTGCTGCTGGTGGCGCTCGGCGCCCTCGTCGGCGTCCTGGTCACGCGCGGTCGCCGGGGTCCCGGACCCGCCGTGGCGGCGGTCCCGCAGCCGGACGGTCTCGACCGCGGGGCGACCGAGGTGCTCGCCGCGCTGCGGTCCGCGGCCGTGGTCGCCGAGACGAGCGGGCTCGTCGTCCGGGCCAGCCCGACGGCGCGGACGGTCGGCCTGGTCCGGGACGACCGCTTCCAGCACCCGGTGCTCGAGCGGATGGTGCTGGACGTGGCCGGGGACGGGCGGGCGCGCGACGAGGAGCTCGAGCTGCCCCGCAGCGCCGTCGGCGGCGGGACGCTCGTCATGCAGGTGCGGGTCGCGATGCTCGGGGACCACCACGTCCTGCTGCTGGCGGAGGACCGCACCGCGGCGCGCCGGCTCGAGGCGATCCGCCGCGACTTCGTGGTCAACATCTCGCACGAGCTCAAGACGCCCGTCGGCGCCCTCGCGCTGCTGTCCGAGACCGTGCAGGACGCGGCCGACGACCCGGACGCCGTGCGCCGGTTCGCGGGACGCATGCAGACCGAGGCGGCGCGCCTCGCGGCGCTGGTGCAGGAGGTCATCCAGCTCTCCCGCCTCCAGGTCGCCGACCCGCTCGTGGCCGCCGCGCCCGTCGCGCTCGCCGACGTCGTGCACGAGGCCGCCGACCGCGCGCGCACGGCCGCCGCCGGCAAGGCGATCGAGGTCGACGTCGGCGCGGTGCCGCGGGGAGCCGTCGTCCTCGGCTCGTTCGACCTGCTGGTCACCGCGGTGCGCAACCTCCTGGACAACGCGGTGGCGTACTCCGAGCCCGGCACGCGCGTGGCGGTCGGCACGACGCTGCGCCCGGAGGCGGACGCGGTCGAGGTCGCCGTCGTGGACCAGGGCATCGGCATCCCGACCGACGCCCTGCCCCGGCTGTTCGAGCGGTTCTACCGTGTCGACCCGGCACGGTCGCGCGACACCGGCGGCACGGGGCTCGGCCTGTCCATCGTCAAGCACGTCGTGGCCGACCACGGGGGCGAGGTCTCGGTGTGGTCCCAGCTCGGCCACGGCTCCACGTTCACCGTCCGGCTGCCCCTCGCGCCGGACACCCTGCCGACCGCCGCACGACGCACCGCCGGCCCGCCCGACGAAGGAGCCGCTCGATGACCCGCATCCTGGTGGTCGAGGACGAGGAGTCCTACCGCGACCCGTTGTCCTACCTCCTGCGCAAGGAGGGCTACGACGTGTCCGTCGCCGCGGACGGGCTCTCGGCGCTGGAGGAGTTCGAGCGCGGCGGCGCGGACCTCGTCCTGCTCGACGTCATGCTCCCGGGGCTCTCGGGCACGGAGGTCGTCCTGCGGCTGCGGCAGCGCAGCACCGTGCCGGTGATCATGCTCACCGCCAAGGACTCGGAGATCGACAAGGTGGTCGGCCTCGAGCTCGGCGCCGACGACTACGTCACCAAGCCGTACTCGTCCCGCGAGCTCCTCGCCCGGGTCAAGGCGGTGCTGCGCCGCCGCGCCGAGCCGGTCGAGGACGACGACGAGCAGGTCCTCGTCGTCGGCGGTCTGCGGCTGGACCCCGACCGCCACGTCGTCGAGGTGGACGGCGAGCGCACGTCGTTCCCGCTCAAGGAGTTCGAGCTGCTCGAGCTGCTCCTGCGCAACGCGGGGCGCGTGCTCACGCGCCGTCAGATCATCGACCGCGTGTGGGGCTCGGACTACGTCGGGGACACGAAGACCCTCGACGTCCACGTCAAGCGGGTCCGCGCCAAGATCGAGAAGGACCCGGGCGCGCCGGTCAGGCTGCTCACCGTCCGCGGGCTCGGCTACAAGCTCGCCGACGACGACGCCCCGGCCTGACCCGCGGGCGACGCCTGGCCGCGTGATCACGAACGTCCGTCGTGCGTTCACCGCCCGTTCAGCAGGGGCACCGGATGCGGTCACGCGGGCTCCCTAACGTCGCCGTCGACACCGACCGCCGGTACCCGACCGGTGGCGTGACGACAGGACGGAACACCGTGAAGCTTCAGCGCACGAGCCGCATCGCCCCCCTCGCTGCCGTGGGCGTGCTGGCCCTGACCCTCACCGCGTGCGGTTCCGACGCCGCCACGGAGGACCCGACGACCGACGCGGAGTCCGGCGCGACGGGCGAGCTGAGCGGTCAGCTCTCCGGTGCCGGCGCGAGCTCGCAGGAGTCCGCGATGCAGGCGTGGATCGCGGGCTTCGGCAGCGCGAACCCGGACGTCACCGTGGCGTACGACCCGGTCGGCTCGGGTGGCGGCCGGACCCAGTTCGTCGAGGGCGGCGTGGCGTTCGCCGGCTCGGACGCGGCCCTGGACGAGGAGGAGACGGCCCTGGCCGCCGAGCGCTGCGCGCCGGGCGACGCCGCCGAGCTGCCGCTCTACATCTCGCCGATCGCCGTGATGTTCAACCTTCCCGGCGTCGAGTCGCTGAACATGACGCCGCAGACGGTCGCCGGGATCTTCGCCGGCGAGATCACGCAGTGGGACGCCCCGGAGATCGCCGCGGACAACCCCGACGTCGAGCTCCCGGACCTGGCGATCACGCCGGTCAACCGCTCGGACGAGTCCGGCACCACGGAGAACTTCACCGAGTACCTCGCCGCCGCGGCCGCCGACGCCTGGCCGCACGAGGCGAGCGGTGACTGGCCCATCTCCGGCACGCAGTCCGCGCAGGGCACGTCCGGCGTGGTCCAGACCGTGACCGAGGCCGAGGGTGCCGTCACCTATGCGGACGCCTCGCGGGCCGGCTCGCTGGGCACGGTCGCCGTGCAGGTCGGCGACGAGTTCGTGCCGTACTCGCCGGAGGCCGCGGCCGCCGTCGTCGACGCGTCCCCGCTGGCCGAGGGCCGGGGCGAGGCGAGCCTCGTCCGCGAGCTCGAGCGCGACACCACGGCGGCGGGCACCTACCCGATCGTCCTCGTGTCGTACTCCCTGGCCTGCACCACGTACGAGGACCCGGCCACGGCCGAGCTCGTCAAGGCGTTCCTCACCTACGTCGCCAGCGAGGAGGGCCAGGAGCAGGCGGCCGGCGCCGCCGGCTCCGCGCCGATCTCCGAGGAGATGCGCGCCAACGTCATGGAGATCGTCGAGCAGATCTCCTGAGCCCGTCGCGCCGGCCGCCCCGGGGGGAGCGGCCGGCGCGCACGACGACGGCCGGTGGTCACTGGGGGGTGACCGCCGGCCGTCGTCGTGCGTCGGGTCGGCGCCATCTCCGAGCGCCGTCCCCGTCGGACGCGGGCCGGCGGCACGCGGACAGGCCCGCCGCGGGCAACTCTTCCCCCCTCGTTCACCCTCCGTTCACCCGGGGGCGACCGCGCGGTAGGGCACCCTCGTACTGTGGACCCGGCCGAGAACCCGGCCGGACCGACCCGAACGGAGAGCCGTGACGCGGACGATGCGTCAGACCCCCCACCTCGCCGGCACGTCGACCGCACAGCCCCCCGCCACCGCCCCCCGGCGGTCCGCGCGTCGGCGCGCCGCGGCAGCCGTCGTCGTCGGTGCCCTCGCGCTCACCGTCTCGGCCTGCGGCTCGGACGACCCGCTGAACCACCCGTGGCGACCGGGCGGCGGCGCCGCGCAGGCCGGCAGCGGTGACGGTGCAGCGCAGGTCGAGGGGCTCACGGGCACCGTCGCGGGCGCCGGGTCCAGCGCCCAGGAGGCGGCGATGCAGGCGTGGATCGCCGGCTTCCAGTCCGCGAACCCCGACGTGAGCGTTGCCTACGACCCGGTCGGCTCCGGGGGCGGTCGCACCCAGTTCGTCGAGGGCGGGATCGCGTACGCCGGCTCGGACGCACCGCTCGACGAGCAGGAGCTCGCGGCCGCGCAGGAACGGTGCGCCCCCGGCGAGGTCGCCGAGCTGCCGCTGTACATCTCGCCGATCGCCGTCATGTTCAACCTCGAGGGCGTCGAGACGCTCAACATGTCCGCGGCCACCATCGCCGGCATCTTCGCCCGCGACATCACCCGGTGGGACGACGAGCGCATCGCCGCGGACAACCCCGGCGTCGCCCTGCCGGACCTGCCGATCACGCCGGTCAACCGGTCGGACGAGTCCGGGACGACCGAGAACTTCACCGAGTACCTGCACGAGGCCGCCCCGGAGGCGTGGCCCTTCGACCCGAGCGGCAACTGGCCGCTGACCGGCGGGCAGTCCGCGCAGGGCACCTCCGGCGTCGTGCAGACGGTGCAGGACGGCCAGGGCACCATCACGTACGCGGACGCCTCGCGGGCCGGGACGCTCGGCACCGTGGCCCTCGGCGTCGGGGGGGACTGGGTCCCGTTCTCGCCGGAGGCGGCGGCCGCCGTCGTCGACGCGTCGCCCCGGGCCGAGGGCCGGCCGGCCGCGAGCCTGGTCGTGGCGCTGGACCGTGACACCACGGCTCCCGGTGCCTACCCCCTCGTCCTGGTCTCCTACACGATCGCCTGCACGGCCTACGCCGACGCGGCGGACGGCGAGCTCGTCGAGGCCTTCCTCACGTACGTGGCGAGCGAGGACGGCCAGGCGGCCGCGGCGCAGGCGGCCGGGTCCGCACCGATCTCCGAGGGTCTGCGCGAGCAGGTCATGACCGTCGTCGAGGCCATCAGCCAGGAGGCGATGTGACCACGCAGCCGACCACCACCCCGCCGCCCGCGCAGGAGGTCCGCCGCGCGCCCGCGCGCGACCGGGCGGGTCGCGTCTTCGCCGGTCTGTCGACCGGCGCCGGCGCCCTCATCCTCGTCGTCCTCGCGGCGGTCGCCGGCTTCCTCCTGTACGAGGCGTGGCCCGCCCTCACCGCGGGCGCCGAGGAGCTGACCGCCATCAGCTGGATCCCCGACGACGGGTCGCTCCTGACGTACGTCGGCCCGCTGATCTTCGGCACGCTCGTCGCGGCCGTGCTCGCCCTCCTCATCGCCGTGCCCGTCGCCATCGGGATCGCGCTGTTCATCTCGCACTACGCACCGCGCCGGCTCTCGAGCGCGCTCGGCTACGTCGTGGACCTGCTGGCCGCGATCCCCAGCGTCGTCTACGGCCTGTGGGGCGGGCTCGTCCTGGCGCCCCTGGTCCAGCCGGTGTGGCAGTGGCTCAGCCAGGTGCTCGGCTTCATCCCGCTCTTCCAGGGCCCGGCGGCCACCCCCGCCCGCGTCATGATGACCGTCGGCGTGGTCCTCGCGGTGATGATCCTGCCGATCATCACCGCCGTCTCGCGGGAGGTCTTCCTGCAGACGCCCCGCCTGCACGAGGAGGCGGCGCTCGCGCTCGGCGCGACGCGGTGGGAGATGGTGCGCATGGCGGTCATCCCGTTCGGCCGGTCCGGCGTCATCAGCGCGTCGATGCTCGGCCTCGGCCGAGCCCTCGGCGAGACGATGGCGGTCCTCATGATCCTCTCGCCCGGCCTCACCTACAGCCTCGCTCTGCTGCTGGCGGGCCGTCAGCAGACCATCGCGGCGAACATCGCGCTGCAGTTCCCCGAGGCGAGCCCGCTGGGAGTCAGCGCGCTCATCGCGACGGGCCTGGCGCTGTTCGTCATCACGCTGGCGGTCAACATGCTCGCGCGCTGGGTCGTTGCCCGCCGTGCCGACTTCTCGGGGGCGAACTGATGACGACGACGACCTCCACCCGCCCGACGACGGGAGCGCCCAGCACGCGCGACGTGCTCACGCGGCCCGACACCCGGCGCAAGCTCGTGGACCGCGGCATGCGGGGCGTGGTGACTCTCGCGTTCCTCGTGGCGCTCGTGCCGCTGCTCTCGCTCGTCTGGACCGTCCTGGTCAACGGGTTCGAGCGGCTCAGCCCGTACTTCCTCGTCGTGTCGATGCGCGGCGTCTTCGGCGGGATGGACGCCGGCGGCATCTACCACGCGATCGTCGGCACGGTCCTGGTGACGGGCTTCGCCGCCCTCATCTCCGTGCCGATCGGCCTCATGACGGCCATCTACCTCGTCGAGTACGGGCGCGGCCGGCTCGCGCGCGCCGTGACGTTCTTCGTCGACGTCATGACCGGCATCCCCTCGATCGTGGCCGGCCTGTTCGCCTACGCGCTCTTCGCCGTCTTCTTCGGCCCGGGTGTCCGGTTCGGCGTGGTCGGCGCCGTCGCGCTGTCCGTGCTCATGACGCCCGTCGTCGTGCGGTCGAGCGAGGAGATGCTCCGCCTCGTCCCGAACGAGCTCCGGGAGGCGGCGTACGCCCTGGGCGTGCCGAAGTGGCTGACGATCGTCAAGGTCGTCCTGCGCACGTCCGCGGCGGGCATCGTCACGGGCATCATGCTCGCGGTCGCCCGGGTCATCGGGGAGACGGCACCGCTCCTCATCACCCTCGGCGTCATCGACTCGATCAACTACAACCTGTTCGAGGGCCGCATGATGACCCTGCCGGTGTACGTCTACCGGCAGTACCAGCAGGGCCTGGTGCCGTGCCGACCTGACCAGCTCGACTGCATCGCGACGGTCAACTTCGACCGTGCGTGGGCGGCCGCGCTCGTGCTCATCATCATCGTGCTCGTCCTCAACCTCGTCGCCCGCCTCATCGCCCGGTGGTTCGCGCCGTCGCGCGGGCACTGACCGAACGCCCCCCGGCGCACACAGAGAGAGACCCATGGCCCAGCGCATCGACGTCAAGGACCTCGACGTCTACTACGGCACCTTCCGTGCCGTGGCCGACGTCTCGATGATGATCGAGCCCCGCTCCGTCACGGCGCTCATCGGCCCGTCCGGCTGCGGCAAGTCGACGTTCCTGCGGACGCTGAACCGGATGCACGAGGTCATCCCCGGCGCCCGCGTCGAGGGCACCGTGACCATGGAGGGCGTGGACCTCTACGGCAACGACGTGGACCCCGTCGCGGTGCGACGGCTGGTCGGCATGGTGTTCCAGCGGCCCAACCCGTTCCCGACCATGTCGATCGCGGAGAACGTCCTGGCCGGCGTGCGGCTCAACAACCGCCGGATCTCCAAGAGCGACGCCGAGACCCTCGTCGAGCAGTCGCTGCAGGGCGCCAACCTGTGGAAGGAGGTCAAGGACCGGCTGGACCGTCCCGGGTCCTCCCTGTCGGGCGGTCAGCAGCAGCGCCTGTGCATCGCGCGGGCCATCGCGGTCAGGCCGCAGGTGCTCCTCATGGACGAGCCGGCCTCGGCCCTCGACCCGATCTCCACCCTCGCGATCGAGGACCTCATCGCCGAGCTCAAGAACGACTACACGATCGTCATCGTCACCCACAACATGCAGCAGGCGGCGCGCGTGAGCGACCGGACGGCGTTCTTCAACATCGCCGGCACGGGGGAGCCCGGGCGCCTCATCGAGATGGACGACACCCGCACGATGTTCTCCACGCCGTCTGTGCAGGCGACGGAGGACTACATCTCCGGCCGCTTCGGCTGACGGGTCGGTCGCGCGGCCGGACGACCGGTGCACGGCGGCCGCCGTCGACCCGGCGGGCACCTGTGCTCAGGACGCCTGGACGGGGACCAGCGGGTCGTACGGCGGCAGCGTGCCGTCGAGGACCGGCACGGGTGTGACGACCTGGCCGCCGCGGTCCGTGCCCACCAGGAGCTGCATGACGGCGCCCGGCCGCACGGGGACCTCCGGCACCGCGATCTGCACCTCCTGGTCCGACCCGAGCGTCACGGTGCCGCCCGCCGGCACCGTGACCCGGGCGAGGACCGTCCCGTCGGGCAGTGCGACCGTCACGTCGACGGGGACCGTGTTGTCGTTCCACGCGGCGCCGTAGAGCGCCCCCGTCCCACCCTCCTCGGCCGTGAGCACCATGAGGTTGACCAGGCCGGCCGTCTCGCTGATGTCGACGGGCAGCCCGTGGGACGGCGGGTAGGCGATGTCGGTGGTGATGGGGTTGGTCGCCGAGCACCCGGCCGTGACGAGCGCCGAGGTCGCCAGGAGGGCGCCGGCGGCGAGCCGGCCGACGCGGGTCGCACGGGGGGTGGTCATCACGGTCCTCCACTCGACTTGGTCTTCTCTTGACCAATCTAAGGAGAGATCCGGAATATGTCGCGGCGAGCGTCGCAGCCGGTGCTCAGGCGGAGTCCGTCGTGCTCACGGGACGAGGTCGGCGTACTCCGGCAGCGTGCTGTCGAGGACCGGAACCTGGAGGGTCGTGGCGCCGGCCACGTCGGTCGTGAGCGTGACCGCGAGCTTGCTGCCCGGGATGGCGGGCACCGCCTCGACGTCGACCGTCTCGTCCGCGTCGGGGCCCAGCAGCACGGTGCTCCCGGCGGGGACGTCGATGGCGTCGCTCTGCTCCTCGCCCACCGTCAGGACGACGGACGCGTCCTGACGTCCTTCGTTCGCGACGAAGCCGACGACGGTGCCGGCCGCGCCCTCCTCGGCCGTGAGGACCATCATGTTGCCGACGCGCACGTCGCCCAGCCGCTCACCCACGCCGTCCGACGGGTCGTAGTCCAAATCCGTCGTGATCGGGTTCGTCGCCGAGCACCCTGCGAGCAGGGCCGTCGTGGCGAGCACGGCCGCCACGGACGCCGTGCGACGGGTCGGGAAGGGGGTCGAGCGCTTCGCCACGGAGGGTCTCCTGGTCACGTCGGTCGAGGACGCCACGCGGGCGGACGCGGGCTGCGCCCAGGGTACTGGGTCACCGGACGCGCGCGGCCGTGCGGTCAGCCTGCGGTCGTCGGGCCACGCGCAGACCGCCTCCGGTGGCCACCGGAGTCCCCTCGGACCCGTCCCGGTGCGCCGGGTCGGACCGGTTCCAGTGCGCTGACCTGCGGCGACGGTCGGACGTGACCGGGGGTCCCGCCCGCGCCGTGTTAAGATGGACCTCCGCGAAAGGGGACGTCCGCGACATGACCTTCACCGTAGGCGAGACCGTTGTCTACCCGCACCACGGCGCTGCACTGATCGAGGAGATCAAGAAGCGCACGATCCGGGGCGAAGAGAAGATGTACCTCAAGCTGAAGGTCGCCCAGGGCGACCTGACGATCGAGGTACCCGCCGAGAACGTCGACCTGGTCGGCGTCCGCGACGTCGTGGGGCAGGAGGGCCTCGAGAAGGTCTTCGACGTCCTGCGCGCCCCGTACACCGAGGAGCCGACCAACTGGTCGCGCCGGTACAAGGCGAACCTCGAGAAGCTCGCCTCCGGCGACGTCATCAAGGTGGCCGAGGTCGTGCGCGACCTCTCCCGCCGCGACGCCGACCGCGGCCTGTCCGCCGGCGAGAAGCGCATGCTGGCCAAGGCCCGCCAGATCCTCGTCTCCGAGCTCGCGCTGGCGGAGCACACCGAGGAGGAGAAGGCCGAGGCCATCCTCGACGAGGTCCTGGCCTCCTGACAGCACCTGCGGCCCGCACCCCCATCCGCACGACCACACCCGGCTGAGCCCCGTGGACGACGTGCACGCCCCCCGGGGCGACGGTGGCGGCGTGCGGGCCGTCGTCGTCCTCACCGCCGCCGGCAGCGGGTCGCGACTGGGGCACGCCGTGCCCAAGGCGCTCGTGCCCGTCGCCGGGACGCCGCTCGTCGAGCGCGCCCTGCGCGGGCTCTGGGCGTCCGGCGTCGTCGACGACGTGGTCGTGACCGTCCCGTCGGAGCACCGCGCCGACTTCGAGGCCGTCGTGCGGAGGGCCGTCGCCGACAGCACGCGGCGTGGGACGCCCGCGTCGGCCAGGTGCGTCGTCGGCGGGCCCACCCGGCAGGCATCGGTGGCTGCCGGCGTGGCGGCCCTCCTCGGCGCGCACGAGGTCGCCGGGCACGACGGCGCGGCGACCGACGGAGCCCCGCGCACCGTCGTCCTCGTCCACGACGCGGCCCGGGCGCTCACGCCGCCGGACGTCGTCCGACGGGTCGTCGAGGCGGTGGCGAGCGGTGCCGACGTCGTCGTGCCGGTCGTCCCCGTGACCGACTCGGTCGTGGACGTGTCGGCCGGGGTCCGGCCGGTGGACCGCACCCGCCTGCGCGCCGTGCAGACCCCGCAGGGCTTCGAGGCGGCGCTCCTGCGCCGCGCGCACCTCGCCGCGGCCCACCGTGCCGCCGACGAGGCGACCGCCGCGACCGACGACGCCCAGCTGTGCGTGGCGCTCGGCGCCGCGGTCACCCTCGTCGAGGGGCACGTCGACGCCGCCAAGGTGACCACGCCGCGGGACCTGCTCGTGGCGGAGGCCCTCCTGGGCGGCGGGACGGGCGGACGGGCTCAGGAGGGGCACCCGTGAGCGACGCGACACCCCGGACCGGCGTCGGCGTCGACGTCCACGCCTTCGCCGCCGCGGGCAGCGGTCGCCCGATGTGGCTGGGCGGGCTGCACTGGCCGGGCGAGGTCGGCCTGGCCGGCCACTCGGACGCCGACGTCGCCGCGCACGCGGCCGCGGACGCGCTCCTGTCCGCCGCGGGGCTCGGCGACCTCGGGTCGAACTTCGGCACGTCGGAGCCGGAGTGGGCCGGTGCCTCGGGCGCGGCGCTCCTCGGCGAGGCGGCGCGGCGCGTCCGCGCCGCGGGCTTCCGCATCGGCAACGTCGCCGTGCAGGTGATCGGCAACCGCCCGCGCGTCGGCGCGCGCCGCGCCGAGGCCGAGGCGGCGCTCGGGGCGGCCTGCGGCGCCCCGGTCAGCCTGTCCGCCACGACCACCGACGGCCTCGGCCTGACGGGCCGCGGCGAGGGCGTCGCGGCGATCGCCACGGCGCTCGTCGTCCCCACCGCGCCGCCGGCCTGACGGCCGCCCCTCGCGGCCGTCAGCACGCCGTGCCGCTCAGGGGACGACGACGATCTTCCCCGTCACCACACCGTCGATGCTCGCGCGGTGCGCCCGGGCGATGTCGGCCAGGTGGTAGGTCGCCCCGACGAGGACGCGCAGGCGGCGGTCGCCGGCCATCTCCACGAGCCGGCGGCGCGCGTCGGCCCGGACCGTCGTGCCGGGGTCGGCTCCGGGCACGTGGCCGAGGACCTGCACGCCGAGCGCGGGACCGCGCTGGAAGTTCGCGACGGTGGCGACGCGGCGCCGGTCCCCGACGAGCTCGAGCGAGACGTCGAGCGCCTCGTCGGAACCCACGGTGTCGATCGCGGCGGTGACGCGGGGAGCCAGGGCGCGCACGCGGTCCGCCAGGCCGGGGCCGTAGGTGACCGGCAGGGCACCCAGCGCGACGAGGTGGTCGTGGTTCGACGCCGAGGCCGTCCCGACGACGCGCGCGCCGCGCATCCGCGCCAACTGGACCGCCATCGCCCCCACGCCGCCGCTCGCCCCGTGGACGAGCACCGTGTCGCCGGCGCCCGCGTGGACGGCGGTCACGGCGTGCCACGCCGTCGTCCCGGTGAGCAGCAGGCCACCGGCGGCGGTCCACTCCAGCGACGGCGGCTTGGCCACGAGGACGTCCGCCGGGACCACGACCCGGTCCGCGTACGCGCCCCGGACCGGCCAGCCCACGACCTCGTCGCCGACCGCGGGCCAGTCCACGTCGGGCCCGACGGCGCCGACGACGCCCGCGACCTCGAGGCCGATCCGCAGCGGCAGCTTGGCCGGGTCCCGGCCCCAGGTGCCGTTGTACGACTTCCAGTCGGCGGGGTTCACCCCCGCCGCCCTCATCTCGAGGAGCACCTGGCCCGGGCCGGGGACGCCCGGGTCGGACTCGACCACTGCCAGGACCTCGGGTCCGCCGTAGGCGGTCGCCACCACGCTGCGCACCATGCCCCATCCTTTCGTGCAGGTCAGGCCCACGTCCAGGGTCGAGGGTCCCTGGGACCCGGCCCGCCGGTACCCTTGCGCGGTGACCCTCCAGCTCTTCGACACGGCGACGCGCGGCCTGCGCGAGCTCGTCCCGCTGCGCGCCGGGCGGGTCGGCATGTACGTGTGCGGCGCGACGGTGCAGAGCTCGCCCCACATCGGTCACGTCCGCATGGCGGTGGCGTTCGACGTCCTCGTCCGCTGGCTGGGGCGCAGCGGGTACGACGTCACCCTCATCCGCAACGTCACCGACATCGACGACAAGATCCTGGCGCGCTCCGCCGAGGCCGGCGTCCCCTGGTGGGCGTGGGCGCAGCGGCACGAGCGCGAGTTCACGGCGGCCTACGACACCCTGGGCGTCCTGCCGCCGACGTACGAGCCCCGCGCCACGGGCCACGTCACGGAGATGGTCGAGCTCATGGAGCGGCTCGTCGAGCGCGGGCACGCCTACGTCACCGGCCCGGGGGACGTGTGGTTCGACGTCCGCTCCTGGTCGGAGTACGGCTCGCTGACGAACCAGCGCCCCGAGGACCTGCCGCCCGCGCCCGACGACGACGGCGGCGCGGGCGACGGCCCGGCGAAGCGCGACCCCCGGGACTTCGCGCTGTGGAAGGGCGTCAAGGGGTCGGACCCGTCCGGCGCCGCGTGGCCCACCCCGTTCGGGCGGGGCCGTCCCGGCTGGCACCTCGAGTGCTCCGCGATGGCACAGCGGTACCTGGGCGAGGCCTTCGACATCCACGGCGGCGGCCTGGACCTGCGGTTCCCGCACCACGAGAACGAGCAGGCCCAGTCCCGCGCCGCCGGGTACGGCTTCGCCTCCATGTGGCTGCACAGCGCGTGGGTCACCCAGGGCGGGGCCAAGATGAGCAAGTCGCTCGGCAACTCCCTGCTCGTGTCCACGCTGCTGGAGCAGGCCGCGCCCGTGGTCCTGCGCTACGCGCTCGCCTCGGTGCACTACCGCTCGATGCTGGAGTGGACCGACGAGACGGTGCACGAGGCCGAGGCCACCTGGGTCCGTCTGGCCGGCTTCGTCGCGCGCGCGCAGGAGCGCGTGGGCACGCCGACCTTCGACGACGTCGCGGCGGCCGGGCTCCCCGCGGCGTTCGTGGCCGCGATGGACGACGACCTCAACGTCTCCGCAGCCCTGGCCGTCGTGCACGAGCACCTGCGGGCGGGCAACACCGCGCTGGCGGAGGGCGCCGACGACGCCGTCGTCCGAGCCGCCCTGGTGGCGGTGCGGGCGATGCTGGACGTGCTCGGGCTCGACCCGGCGCGCTGGGCCGCCGCGGACGGCGACGGCCGGGCGGCACGAGCCCTGGACGCCCTGGTCCAGGCGGAGCTCGACGCGCGCGCCCAGGCGCGCGCCACGAAGGACTGGACGACCGCCGACGCCGTCCGCGACCGCCTCGCGGCGGCCGGTGTCGTCGTGCAGGACTCACCCACCGGCGCGCGCTGGGCGCTCGCCACCGATCTGGAGGACTGATGGCCGGCAACTCCCAGCGTCGCGGCGCGACGCGCAAGCCCGGCAGCAAGAAGGGCGCCACCGCCGGCACCGGTGGCAAGAACCGGCGCGCGCTGGAGGGCAAGGGGCCGACGCCGAAGGCCGAGGACCGGCCGTACCACGTCGCCGCCAAGCGCAAGGCCGCTCAGGAGCGGCAGGAGCGCAAGGACGCCAGGACCGGCACGGGAGAGCGCCGGACGTCCGGGGCGCCCGCGGGCCGCTCGACGACGCCGGCGGCCCGCCGGCGCCGCGAGGTCGGTGGCGTGGAGATCGTCTCCGGGCGCAACTCCGTCGTCGAGGCGCTGCGGGCGGGCGTGCCCTGCGACGGCGTCTGGGTGGCGCGCAGCATCGAGGGGGACGAGCGCACGCGCGAGATCCTCAAGACCGCCTCGGACAAGGGGCTGCCGATCCTCGAGGTGACCAAGGCCGAGCTCGACCGCCTCACCGACGGCCTGGTCCACCAGGGCGTCGCCATGCAGGTCCCCGAGTACCGCTACGTCGACCTCGACCGCATCCTGGCGCGGGCCGAGCGGGCGGGGGAGCCGCCCCTCGTCGTCGCGCTCGACGGCATCACCGACCCCCGCAACCTCGGGGCGGTGCTGCGCTCCGCCGGGGCCTTCGGGGCGCACGGCGTCGTGGTGCCGGAGCGGCGGGCCGCCGGCGTCACCGCGGCCGCCTGGAAGGTCTCCGCCGGTGCGGCGGCCCGCGTGCCCGTGGCGCGCGTGACGAACCTCGTCCGGGCGCTGGAGGAGCTGCGGCGCGACGGCTGCTTCGTCGTCGGCCTCGACGCCGGGGGCACGACCGCGGTGGCCGACCTGCACGTGGCGACCGACCCCGTCGTCCTCGTCGTCGGCTCCGAGGGCAAGGGCCTGGGGCGGCTCGTGCGGGAGACCTGCGACGTCATCGCCTCGATCCCCATCCGGGAGGCCGTCGAGTCCCTCAACGCCGGTGTCGCGGCCGGCGTCAGCCTCTACGAGGTCGCGCGGATCCGCTCGCGCACCTGACGGACCACGGCGGCGGTGCCGGCGTCGGACGGCGCCCCGTGGCCAGGCAGGACCCAGCGCGCGTCCAGGGCCCGGAGCCGGTCCAGGCTCGCCAGCGCCTGCGCGGGGTCGTCCGTGAAGGGCGCAGCCTGTGCGCCGGTCCGGCCGGTGAGGACGTGGCGCGTCGTCAGGGCGTCACCGACCATGACCGCGTCGACCGCCGGGACGTGGACCGCGACGCTGCCGGGCGAGTGGCCCGGCAGGGCGACGACCCGCGGCCGGCCGGGCAGGTCGAGGACGTCGCCGTCGGCGACCTCCTGGACCTCCCGGACGTACGTCGTCCGGAGACCTCCGTGGGTGGCGGCGTAGGCCAGGAACTGGCCGGTCGGACGCAGGCGCCAGCTGCCCCAGTGGGCGTGAGGACGCTCCTCGCCGCGGGCCCGGGCGGCGTCGTCGGCGTGGACGAGGACCGGGACGCCGTGCTCGCGCCGCAGGCGCTCGGCGAAGCCCAGGTGGTCGGTGTCCCCGTGGGTCAGCACGACCCCGCGGACGTCGGCCAGGGTGCGGCCCGCGTCGGCGAGCTCGCGCACGAGGGCCCGCCAGTGCCCGCTCAGCCCGGCGTCGACCACGGTGACGCCGTCGTCCGCCAGGACGAGGTACGCGGCGACGAGGTCGTTGCCGATGCGACGCAGGGACGGGGTGATCTGCACGGTTGCCTCCGTGTGCCGGACGGGTGATGATGGCTAATGTAACTAGCCATGAAGGCTATGTGCAATAGCATACGGAGGTCCGATGCCCGCACCGCAGCGCACGTCCCTCGCCGCCATCCGGCGTGCGGCGGCGGAGCTCCTCGAGGCCGACGGTCCCGGCGGACTCACCATGCAGGCGGTCGCGGAGCGGGTCGGCGTCCGCGCGCCGTCGTTGTACAAGCACGTGCCGGGCAGGGACGCCCTGGTCAGGCTCGTCGCCGAGGACGCCGCCACCGAGCTGGGCGTCGCGCTCGAGGCCGCCGCCCCGCCGGGCACCACGCCCCGGGACGGGCTCGAGGCTGCGGCGAGCGCCCTGCGCCGGTTCGCCCACGCGCGGCCGGCCGCCTTCCGCCTCGTCCTCAGCCCGGGTGCGGAGGGGACGCGGCCCGACCCGGAGGTCTCGCGACGGGCGGCCGCGACGGTCCTGCGCCTCGCCGCCGAGCTGGCCGGGCCGCAGCAGGCCCTCCCGGCCGCGCGGACGATCACCGCGTGGGCGAGCGGGTTCGTGGCGATGGAGCTCGCTGACGCCTTCCGGATGGGCGGCGACGTCGACGCGGCGTTCACGTTCGGGGTCGACGCGCTCGCGCGGGCCCTCGCGCAGCCGTCGCAGACCTGACGGCGTCAGTCCCGGACGACGGGCAGCACAGCCGTGTCGGTGACGCCGAGGATCGACTTCTCGTCCGGGCGCTGCCGCAGCACCTTCTCGACGTAGCTGGCCACGGCCTCCGGCAACGGGACGTCCCGGCCCTGCTCGCTGGAGATGTACCAGCGGTGGTCGAGGATCTCGTGGAACATCTGCGCGGGCTCCAGCTTGCCGCGCAGCTCGCGCGGCACGGCACGCACCGCCGGCTCGAAGACCGTCGTCAGCCAGTCGTGCGCGACGAACTCCTCCTCCTCGCCCTGCCGGTCGGTGGCGGCGGCGTAGGAGTCGAGGTCGTTGAGCATGCGGCGGGCCTGGTTCTCCTGGACGTCCAGGCCCGTCAGCCGCATGAGGCGACGGGAGTGGTGGCCGGCGTCGACGACCTTCGGCTGGATGTGCACCGTGGTCCCGTCCACGTCCGTCGTGATGTCGAGCTCGCCCACGTCGAAGCCCAGCCGGTTGAGCTGCTCGATCCGGGCGGCCACGCGCCAGCGCTCACCCGTGCTGAACGACTCCGCGCCCGTGAGCGTGTCCCACAGGTCCGTGTAGCGCTCGACGAGCGCGGCGCCGATCGCGATCGTGTCGACGTCGGGCTCGAGCAGCTCGCCGGCCTCGAGGTCCATGAGCTCGCCGATGATGTTGACCCGCGCCACCTCGAGGTCGTAGGCGCGCTGGCCGTCGGAGAGGCGGTCGTGCAGGTCGCCGGTCTCCGCGTCGACGAGGTACGCCGCGAAGGTCTCGGCGTCCCGGCGGAAGAGGGTGTTGGACAGCGACACGTCGCCCCAGTAGAAGCCGGTGAGGTGCAGCCGGACCAGGAGCACCGCGAGCGCGTCGACGAGCCGGGTGATCGTGTCGGGCCGCAGCTGCTGGCTGAAGAGCGCCCGGTAGGGCAGCGAGAACTGCAGGTGCTGGGTGACCAGGCACGTCTCGAGCCGCTCGCCGTCGGCGTCCCGGCGGCCGTTCACGACGCCGACCGGCACGACGCTCGGCACGCGCAGCCGCTGCAGGGCGCGCAGGAGCTCGTACTCGCGGAACGCGACCGTCTCGCCGATCTCCTTGACGGCGATGACCCGGCCGGACATCTTGACGAAGCGCACGACGTGGCGCGAGATGCCGCGGGGGAGCGCCGCCAGCACCTTGTCGGGCCACTCCTCCAGGGGCACGTCCCACGGCAGGTCCAGGAGGGCGGGGTCCGGGGCGGCGGCGGTGATCTGCAGCGACTGCGGCACGGCGGTGTCCTCGGTGTGCTGGGCGCCCGGAGGGCGGCGCGGTGCGGAAGACACGAAGGGGCGGACGGCCGGAGCCGCCCGCCCCTTCGCGGGTGATGCAGGAGGTCAGACGGCGATGCGCTGACCGGTGGAGGCGGAGAACGCGTGGCGCTCACCGGGACGGACGGCCACCCAGACGGTGTCGCCCTTGCGCGGGACCTGACGCGGGTCGACGCGGACGATGATCTGCGCGTCGCCGGCGCCGGAGTGCATCTCGCGGGCCTCGGCGCCTGCGTTGGCGAGGGCGCCGTAGACGAAGGCGTCCGAACCGAGCTCCTCGACGAGGTTGACCTCGACGGGGATGGCGCCGTCCTGCGCCTGGGTCACGACGTCGAGCGACTCCGGGCGGAAGCCGATCGTGATGTGGCCCTTGTCCTCCGCCGTGATGGCCGAGAGGACCGAGCGCTCGAGCGGGATGCGGGTCTGCCCGAGCTGCGCGGCACCGTCGGCGACGCGGAACGAGCCGATGTTCATCGCCGGGGAGCCGATGAAGCCCGCGACGAAGACGTTGGACGGGGTGTCGTACATGTCGCGCGGCGTGCCGACCTGCTGCAGGAGCCCGTCCTTGAGCACGGCGATCCGGTCACCCATGGTGAGGGCCTCGGTCTGGTCGTGCGTGACGTAGACGGTCGTGACGCCGAGGCGGCGCTGCAGCGACGCGATCTGCGTGCGCGTCTGGACGCGGAGCTTGGCGTCGAGGTTCGACAGCGGCTCGTCCATGAGGAACACCTGCGGCTGACGCACGATGGCGCGGCCCATCGCGACACGCTGGCGCTGGCCACCGGAGAGCGCCTTCGGCTTGCGGTCGAGGTACTCGGAGAGGTCGAGGATCTTCGCGGCCTCCTCGACGCGCTTGCGGATGTCCGCCTTGGGCGTGCCCGCGATCTTCAGCGCGAAGCCCATGTTGTCGGCGACGGACATGTGCGGGTACAGCGCGTAGTTCTGGAACACCATCGCGATGTCCCGGTCCTTCGGCTGGACGTCAGTGACGTCGCGGTCACCGATGAGGATGCGCCCGGAGTTGACGTCCTCGAGGCCGGCGAGCATGCGCAGCGACGTGGACTTGCCGCAGCCGGAGGGGCCGACGAGGACGAGGAACTCGCCGTCCTCGATGTGGAGGTTGAGCGCGTCGACCGCGGGGCGGTCGGTGCCCGGGTAGAGCCGGGTCGCGTGGTCGTAGGTGACCGTAGCCATGATGAGGTACTTCCCTTCACCGGCAGGTACGTGCCGGACGATCCGTCGTGAAGTGGATGCGTCGTGCGGGCCTCGTCGACGAGGCCCCGTCCGAGGCGTGGTCCGCTGTGACCCACGTCGCAGACGCGACGGCGCCATCCTGCCACACCTGGTCCGGCGAGGCGCAGGCGTCCGCCGTCCCGGTGACGGCGGACGACGGGCGCGTCGGGCTCCCGCGGGTGACGTGGCGACCGGTGCCGCTCAGGTCAGCGCGTCAGCCAGGCGCGTGAGGAGCTCGGCCATCGCGTCCGGGTCGGCCACGCGGAAGCGGGCGGCGGTCTCACCGTCGCCGACCTTCACCGACACGTCGCCGGGCCGCAGCGTCGCGAAGGCCCGCTCGTCCGTGACGTCGTCCCCGGCGTAGGCGACGACGTCGACCCCCAGCGCCGAGCGCAGGGCCGCCAGGGCGTCGCCCTTGGTCACGTCGAGCACCGACAGCTCGACGACGGCCTTGCCGCGCATCGCGTCGACGCCCTCGCGGTCCCCCAGGGCGAGTGCGTGCTCGGTGAGCCGCGCCGCGGCGTCGCCGTCGGTCACGGTGCGGGTGTGGAGGACGACGGAGGCCGGCTTGTGCTCGACGCGTGCTCCGGGCACGGCCGCCACCGCGCGCTCGAGCGCCGCGGTCAGCTCGGCGAGCAGGCGGGCGCCGGCGGGGTCGATGTCGACCGAGTCGGGCACGACCTCGCCGTCGCGGCGGTGGCCCCGTTCGCCGCCGTGCGAGCCGACCAGGTGCGTCCCCGCGGGGACCTCCGCCTTGGCGGACAGGTCGCCGAGCGCGCGGCCGGAGACGATCGCCAGGTGCAGGCCGGGCACGCCGGCGAGCCGGTCCAGGGCGGTGACCGCCGCGGGGAGGGCCCGGCTGCGCTCCGGGTCGTCCTGCAGCGGGGCGAGGCAGCCGTCGAAGTCCAGCGCGAGGAGCGCCCCGCCGTCGCGGACGGCGGCCACGACCTCCGCGACCGCCCGCGCGGCGTCGTCGGCGCCCGGGACGGCGCTCACAGGGCGCGGCCCGTGGACGGCTCGGACGGTCCCACGTCGCGCGGGCCGAAGGCGTGGGGCGGGTCGTCCATGAGGTGGGACAGGAAGCGGTTCGACCAGCGCGCCACGTCGTCGTGGAGCACGCGCCGGCGCAGCTTGCGCATCCGGCGGCGCTGCTCGGCGGGCTCCATGTGCACGGCGCGCTCGATCGCGTCCTTCATGCCGTCGATGTCGTGCGGGTTGATCATCAGGGCGCCGCCGAGCTCGTCGGCCGCGCCGGTGAACTCGCTGAGCACCAGGACGCCCCGCTCGTCCGTGCAGGCGGCGACGAACTCCTTGGCGACGAGGTTCATCCCGTCGCGCAGGCTCGTGACGAGCATGACGTCGGCCGCCAGGTACAGCGCGGCCATCTCGTCCGGCGGGTAGGAGTGGTGCAGGTAGTAGATGGCCGCGGCACCGATCTGGCCGTGCTCGCCGTTGATGCGGCCGACGAGGAGCTCGACCTCCTCGCGCAGCTGCTGGTAGGCCTCGACGTTCTCCCGGCTGGGGCTCGCCACCTGGACGAGGGCCGCGTCCGGCACCCCGAGCCGACCCTCCTCGAGCAGCTCGCCGAAGGCCTTGATCCGGTGCCGGATGCCCTTCGTGTAGTCCAGGCGGTCCACGCCGAGCAGCAGGACGCGCGGGTCCCCGAGGTCGCGGCGGATCTCCCGCGCACGGGCCCGGACGTCCTCCTGGCGGGCCATGGCGTCGAACCGGGAGGAGTCGATCGAGATGGGGAACGCGGCGGCCCGGACCTCGCGGCCGGCCGCCCCGTCCGCCCCGGGGCAGTGGACGACCTGGCCCTTCGTCGTGAGGTCGGTGAGGCGGCGGACGACCCGCACGAAGTTCCCCGCGTCGCCGGCGCGCTGGAAGCCGATGAGGTCGGCGCCGAGCAGCCCCTCCACGACCTGCCGCCGCCACGGCAGCTGGGCGAAGATCTCCAGCGGGGGGAACGGGATGTGGTGGAAGTAGCCGATGCGCAGGTCCGGCCGGATCTCCCGCAGCAGTGCCGGGACGAGCTGCAGCTGGTAGTCCTGCACCCACACGGTGGCGCCCTCGGCGGCCTGCGCCGCGGCGGCCTCGGCGAAGCGCCGGTTGACCTTGCGGTAGGCGTCCCACCAGCGCCGGTGGAACTCCGGCGGGCTGATGACGTCGTGGTACAGCGGCCACAAGGTGTCGTTGGAGAAGCCCTCGTAGTAGTCGCCGACCTCGGCCTCGCTCAGCGTCACCGGCACCAGGCGCATGTCGTCGCCGTCGAACGGCTCCGCCTCGACGTCCGGCTTGCCCGCCCAGCCGACCCACGCGCCGTCGGCAGCCTGCATGATCGGCTCCAGCGCGCTGACGAGGCCTCCGGGCGAGCGGCTCCAGCTCGTGCTGCCGTCCTCCTCGACGGTGATGTCCACCGGCAGGCGGTTGGCGACGACGACCAGCGCGTAGGTCACGGCATCAGCTCCTCGGGTTCCCACCGAGGGTAACCAAGGCACGGCAAAGCGCGCCGGTCAGAGCACGGCGGGCGGGGGCGAGGCCGACCGTGGCCGGACGCTGCTGCCCGGTGCGCCACCGGGCGCGGCACGCGGCGCCCCGACGCCGCCCCCGCTAGCGTTCCGGCATGGAGCGGATCGGCGTCGTCCCCGGGACGGAGATCGGGGGCTACCGCGTGCTCGGCCCGCTCGGCCGCGGTGGCATGGGGTCGGTCTACCGGGCGGTGGACGCCGACGGGGTGGCCGTCGCGATGAAGGTGCTCCACGCCCACCTGGCGGCCGACGACGCGCACCGCGAGCGGCTGCGTCGCGAGGTGGCGAACCTGCAGCGCGTCCGGCACCCGGCCGTCGCCCGGGTCCTCGACGCGGAGATCGACGCCGACGACGCCTTCGTCGTCACCGAGCTCGTCGAGGGCACGGACCTCGCCGCCCGGGTCCGCGACGGCGGGCCCCTGCCGCCGGCGGCGGTGGGGGACCTGGCCGAACGCCTGCGGGAGGCGCTCGAGGTGGTCCACGACGCCGGGGTGCTGCACCGCGACCTGAGCCCCGGCAACGTCATGCTCAGCCCGCGGGGCCCGGTCCTCATCGACTTCGGCATCGCGCAGACGGTCGAGGACGCCCGGGTGACGGCGACCGGGATGGTCGTGGGGACCCCGGGCTACCTCTCGCCCGAGATGGTGCGGGGCGGCGAGCCGTCGTCGGCGGCCGACTGGTGGGGGTGGGCCGCGGTGCTCGCGTTCGCCGCGACGGGCCGGGCGCCGTTCGGCACGCGACCGCTGGCCGCGGTCCTGGCGCGCGTGGAGTCGGGCGAGGCGGACCTCGCGGGCCTCGACCCGCGGACGGCGGCGGCCCTGCGCTCGGCGCTGGTCGTCGACCCGGCCGCCCGCGCCGAGCCCTCCGCCGTCGTCGCGGAGCTGCGCCGCGCGGCCGGCGGCGACACCGCCGTCGCGGGGGACACCCAGGTGCTCCCGGGCGGGCGGGCGACGCAGGCCGTCCCGACGGCCACCGCCGTGCTGCCGCCCTGGGGGCCGGGTCCGGCTCCGTCGGACGCGGACCGGACCGCCGTGCTCGGCGTCACGGACGCGACGGCCGTCGTGCCGGCCGCCGCCGGGGACGACGACTGGGACACGGCTGACGGGGGCGACGGCTGGGACCGGGCCGACGGGTCGTACGACGACGATCGGGCTGCCGACGGGGCTGACAGTGCCGACGGTGCTGACAATGCCGACGGTGACGCGTTCGAGCCGTTCGACCCCGACGCGCAGGATGAGCCCGTCTCCGAGGAGCCGCCCCCGGTCCGGCGGCGCGCGATCAGCGTCCTCGCGGTGGGCGTCGTGCTCGTGGCGCTCGCGGCGACCCGACCGGTGACCGCGCTGCTCGTCGCGGTGGCCGCGGCCGCCCTGTGCCGGACGGTGGGCGTGGGCGTGCACGCGCTCTACCGGCGGCGCGCCCGGCGCGGCGGCCGACGCGGTGATGCGGCCCGGTCCACCGTGGCCTCCCCGTGGTACCTGCTGCTCGGTGTGCTGGGCGTCGTGCCGGCCGCGGTGGTCGCGGCGAGCACGGTGGTCGTCGTCGGCGGGGTGACCTGGTGGCTGCTCGGCTCGGGGCGCCTCGTCGTCGCCGCGCCCGCCGCCGGGGAGCCGGCAGGGGAGCTGGCCGGCAACGCGGCGTGGGTGACACCGGCCCTGCTCGCCGCGGCGGCCGCCCTCGGGCTGGTGGTGCTGTGGTTCGGCCCCCTCATGCGGACGACCCGGACGGGCGCCCGCTGGGTGCTGCGGGCCGTGGCGCCGGGCGCGGTCGGTGCCACGGTGCTCGTGCTGGTTGCCCTCGCCGCCGCGGCGCTCGTCGTGACGACCTGGTCGGGGACCGAGACGATCTGGTGGCCGCTGCCCGGCCCGCCCGAGCTGCGCTGACACCGTCAGCGCCCGGGGACCGCACCTCCCGAGGACGGCAGCACGTGAGGACGGCAGAGCCAGAGGCGGCAGCCCGGCTCTTGTCCCGGTGCGCGCCGTCACAAAGGTCCGAGGTCCCATGCCGGGTGCCGGGGGCGGCTCGTACCCTGGTCGCATGCACCAGGGGCGACGGGGCACGGCGGGCGTCCGCCGCGCGCCCGCGCGCCTCGTCGTGGCCTGGCTCGCCCTGCTCGCCGGCGTGGCGACGCTCGCCGCCCAGGCGCCCGTCCTCGTCCACCGCTGCCTGCCGGCGGACGGGCTGACCGGGGCGCTCGGCATCCGGCTCGCGCTGCTGCGGCCCGACGTCGACTGCCCGTCCGGCACCCTCGCGGTCGGCGCGGAGCCGGGGCAGGCCATGGGTCTGCTCGTGCTCGTCACCGTGCCGGTCGTCGTCGCGCACGCCCTCAGCCTGCTCGCCGCGGCGTGCGTCGTCGCCGGTGCCGGGCTGCTGCTGCGCGCCGTCGGCGCGCTCTCCGGCGCCGTCGTGCCGACCGTGCCCGGTGTGCCGCGCGTCGTGGTCGACCGGGCCCGCGCCGTGGTCGCGAGCGTCGTCAGCCGCGTCGTCCGCCCGGTGCTCGACACGGCGGTCCTGCGCCGCGGCCCACCGGCGCTCGTCGGCGCCTGAGCCCTGACGTCCCGCACGTCGACCGCCCCCGGGCGGGCGCTCACGCCCCGCGCCCCGCGCCCCGTCCCGCCCGACGCCCCGCGTCCCCAGTCACCGAGGTCACCATGTCCAGCACCAAGCCCACCCGTACCCAGCGTGAGGAGGCGCGCGCGATCGCCGAGCGCCTCCACCAGGAGCAGCAGTCCGCCGAGGCCCGCCGCCAGCGCACGATCCTCATCTCGCTGCTCGTCGTCGGCCTCGTCGTCATCGGCGGCGTCGTCGCGTTCATCTTCGCCAACGCCGGCAGCACGACGTCCTCGACGGTCGACGTGCCTGACCTCAGCGACGCCGAGGACCCCTTCGAGGGCATCGCCGCCCCGCAGGGCGCGACGGACGACGGCGCGATCGTCGTCGGCCCGGACGGCGTGGCCGGCTCCGCCGAGGGCGCGGACGCCGACGCGGTGACCGTCAAGGTCTACTCCGACTTCCTGTGCCCCTTCTGCCAGATGTTCGAGCAGACGAACGGCCCGGTCCTCGAGGAGCTGCGGGCCGCCGGGGACGTCGTCAGCGAGTACCACCTCGTCTCGATCCTCGACCGCGCCGCCGCGGGCTCGCAGTACTCCACCCGGGCCGCCGCTGCCGCCGCGCTCGTCGCCGACCAGGCGCCGGAGGCGTTCGTGGACCTCGTCGACGCGCTGTTCGCGAACCAGCCCGCCGAGGGCGTCGCCGGCCTCACGGACGCGCAGATCGCCGAGCTCGCCCGGGAGGCCGGCGTCGCCGAGGACGTCGCGGCACAGATCGAGGACGGCAGCTACGCGACCGGTGAGGACTCGTTCGTGCCGTGGGTGGCCGCGGTGACCGAGCAGGCCTCGCGCGACCTGCCGCGGCTCGCCACGCCCGCCGTGCTGCTCGACGGCCAGGACATCGGTGAGGGCGGCCTGGGCGTCGACTGGCGGGTCCCGGGCGCGCTCGCGGCCGCCGTCGAGCAGGTCCGGGGCTGAGCGTGGACCGCGAGGGGGGAGCGGGCGGGTCGGGCGTCCCGGTGGTGACGCAGCGCCCCGGCCCGCCCGTGCCCGACGACGACGGCGGCATCGCGCGCGTGCCGGCCGCCGCCGCGTCGCCGGTCGGCCTGCGGGCCGGCACGGGGCTCGTCGCCGCGCTGTTCCGCATCCGCCACCACAACACGTTCATCTTCACGACCATGCTCGTGTCGGCCTGCGTGAGCCTGCTCGCGTCGTTCGTCCTCTCGGTCGACGCGCTGCGCCTCGCGGAGGACCCGGGCCTGGCCCTGGGCTGCGACATCAACGCGGTCCTGTCCTGCGGCACGGTCGCGCAGTCGTGGCAGGCGCAGCTGTTCGGGTTCCCCAACGCCTTCCTCGGCCTGATCGCCGAGCCGGTGGTCATCACCATCGCGGTGGCGTCGCTCGGCGGCGTGCGGTTCCCGCGGTGGTTCATGTTCTCCGCGCAGGTCGTCTACACGCTCGGCCTGGTGTTCGCGTACTGGCTGTTCGCGCAGTCGACGTTCGTCATCGGCGCGATGTGCCCGTGGTGCCTGCTCGTCACGGTCTCGACGACGCTCGTGTTCACGACGCTCACGCACGTCAACGTCCGCGACGGGAACCTCTACCTGCCGCGGCGGGCGCTGGCCCGCCTGCAGTGGGCGGTGGAGCGGGACGTCGACCTCGTCGTGGTGTGGGCGTGGCTCCTGGGCCTGGCGGTCTTCGTGCTGCTGCGGTACGGCCCGGCGCTCGTCGCCTGAGGTCACGGCCGCCGACGGCGGCGCGCGCCGCCTCCGGGCGAGGGGCGTCGCCGTCGGCGGCTCTGGCACACTTCCTGCGTCGCCGCCTTAGCTCAGTGGTAGAGCACCCGCCTTGTAAGCGGACGGTCGTCGGTTCGAATCCGACAGGCGGCTCTGACCCGCCGGCGGGAGCCACCGGCCGGCACCCGGAGGCGCTCCGCGAGCGGCCGCGTCACTCCTCGTGGACGGGGCCCGGCTGCGGACGCTTGGGGCGGCGCTCGTCCCCCGACGACCGGCCGCGCAGGCGCCGTGTGGCCCACGGGTACACGTGCTCGCGCAGCCACTGGACGTCCTCGCGCACCCGCTCCAGCCGCGGCGAGGGCGGCAGCGGGGTCAGCGGGTCGTCCCACCGGGCGTCGTCCGGCTCGAGCCCCAGGGCGACGAGAGCACCCTGCGCCACCCGGCGGTGACCCTCGGTCGTCAGGTGGATGCGGTCCGGCGCCCACATGCGCCAGTCGCGCAGCGACCGCATCCCCCAGAGGTCGACGACGTGCGCCCCCTGACGCCGCGCGATCGACCAGATGTGCGTGTTGTAGACGGCGACGCGGCTGCGCGTGCGGCTGACCAGCGGGCTGTCCTTGGCGTCGACGCCGGTGCCGAGCAGCACGTCGGCGCCGGACGCGCGGAGCCGGACGACGGCGTCCTCGAGCCGCGTCGCCATGACGTCCGGGTCCGCCGTCGGGCGCAGCATGTCGTTGCCGCCACCGACGAGGCTGACGAGGTCCGCCGCCATGTCGATCGCGGCGGGCACCTGCTCGGCGAGTATCGGGGCGAGGAGCCGGCCGCGGATGGCCAGGTTGGCGTACTCCAGGGGGGCCGCCGGTACCTCGTCGCCGGCGGGCCGCGCGCGGGCCGCCAGGTGCATCGCGAGGAGGTCGGCCCAGCCGCGGCAGGCCTGCGGCGCCGCTGTCCCGGGGGAGCCGCCGTCGGGCAGGTCCCACAGCCCCTCGGTGAACGAGTCGCCCAGGGCGACGTAGCGACGCCACGGGACGGTCGCGCGGGCGGGCGCCGTGCCGAGCGGTCGGTCGAGGGACAGGTGCGGGTCGGCGGGGCCGGAGGGCGTGCGGGTCACGGGCCCAGTCTGCGACGAGCGCGCGGCCCGAGGCACCTCGGCGGGCATCCGCTGACGGCGGGGCACGGGAGGGCGCGCCCACCGGACGGCGACAGGACGCGCCCGGACGCGACAGGCCGCGACGGCGCGTCAGCCGGACGACGCCGCGGCGTCGGTGCCCTGGCCGCGTCCGGCGCGGCCCCAGTCGATGCCCGGCGCCCCCTGCTCGGCGAGGAGGCGGTCGACCGCGGAGAACGGGCGGGAGCCGAAGAAGCCCCGGGAGGCCGACAGCGGGCTCGGGTGGACCCCGGAGACCACGGGCGTGCTGCCGAGGAACGGGCGGACGGTCTGGGCGTCGCGTCCCCACAGGAGCGCGACCAGCGGGCCGCCCCGTTCGGCAAGGGCCCGCACCGCGCGCTCCGTGACGTCCTGCCACCCCAGTCCCCGGTGGGACCCGGGTGCACCCTCGCGCACGGTGAGCACGCGGTTGAGCAGCAGGACGCCCTGCTCGGCCCACGGCTGCAGGTCGCCGGTCGGCCCCGGGGTGGCGCCGACGTCGTCGGCCAGCTCCCGGTAGATGTTCTGCAGCGAGCGCGGGAGGGGCCGCACGTGCGGCGCGACCGAGAACGCGAGGCCGGTGGCGTGACCCGGTGTGGGGTAGGGGTCCTGGCCGACCACGAGCACCCGGACGTCGGCGAGAGGACGGGTGAACGCCCGCAGGACGTCGGCCCCCGCGGGCAGGTAGCGGTGCCCCGCGGCGGTCTCGGCCCGCAGGGCGTCGCCGATGGCGTGGACACGTCCCTCCACGGGCGCCAGGGCCTCCGCCCAGTCCGGTGCGACGAGGTCGGTCAGCGGGCGGGGCGGCACGCCGGCAGCGTAGCGACGTGCAGGCAATGACACCGGTGTGATTCGCCGTCTAGCATGGGCGCGACCGCACCACCTCGGAGGAACTATGCCGACGACCTCGCCCAGCCTGCCGACGCTCGCCGCCCGCGGCGAGGCGACGCCGGACGCTCGCGGGACCTCCGCCGCACTGACCGAGCGGGACGAGCAGGTCCTCGCCTTCGAGCGCCAGTGGTGGAAGTACGCCGGCGCGAAGGAGCAGGCGATCCGCGAGCTGTTCGAGATGTCGGCCACGCGCTACTACCAGGTGCTCAACGCGCTCATCGACTCCCCGGCGGCGCTCGCGCACGACCCGATGCTGGTCAAGCGCCTGCGCCGGATGCGCAGCTCCCGCCAGCGCGCCCGCACCGCGCGTCGTCTCGGCATCGACGGCTGAGGTCGTCGTCCCAGCCGCTAGCCTGACCGGCGTGAAGGGCCACCACGCGTACCCGCCGGACGAGTTCGACGCCGCGGCGCAGGAGGAGCGTCCCCGGGGGGTGCACCGCGCGCCGCGCACCTGGTGGAGCCGGTGGGGTGCGCTCGTGGCCGTCCTCGTGGTCTTCCCCCTCCTGGCGTTCGGCGTCGTGACGTGGCTGTCCGGGTGGGACGGCCTGCAGCAGGACGGGACGGCGGTCGACCAGCCGCAGGCCGAGGTGCCGACCGACGCGGGGGCCACCGAGCCGGACGCGGAGGCCACGGACGGCGCCGGGCAGCCTGTGGAGGAGTCACCTACCGCGGAGCCCACCCCCGAGGCCCCGGCGGCGCCCGAGCCCGACCTCACCGCTCCCGTCGCGGTGCTCAACGCGACGGGGACGTCCGGTCTCGCCGCCGAGGCGGCCGGTGTGCTCGAGGACGCCGGCTTCACCTCGCTCACGACGGGCAACTGGCCCCAGCAGGACCCCCCCGCGTCGGTCGTCCTGTACGCCGACCCCGCGGACGAGGGGACGGCGGGCGAGGTCGCCGCAGCGCTCGGCATCACCGGCGTGCAGCTGTCGGAGGCGGTCGAGGACGTGACCGCGGTGCTGTGGACGGACTACGTCGCGCCGTGACGTGACCGGTCGCGGTCGCGGCCCGGTTCGCACCCGCCTGGCCGCTGCGTGAGGATGGGCGGGATGAGCAACCGGACCGCACTCGACGTCGTCGTCGTCGGCTCCGGGCCCAACGGCCTGGCGGCCGCCGTGACGCTCGCCCGCAGCGGGCTGGCGGTCCAGGTCCTCGAGGCGCAGACGACCGCGGGCGGCGGCGCACGGACCGTCCCGGGGATCGTCGACGGCGTCGTGCACGACCAGTGCAGCGCGGTGCACCCCATGGCGCTCGCGTCACCCTTCTTCCGCCGCTTCGACCTGGCGGGGCGCGGGGTCGAGCTCCTGACGCCCGAGGTGTCGTACGCCCAGCCGCTGCTCGACGGCGACTCGGCGATCGCCTACCGCTCGCTCGACCGGACCGTCGAGCACCTCGGCGTGGACGGTCCGGCCTGGCGGTCCCTCATGGAGCCGCTGGTCGACCGTGCCGACGGCGTCGTGGAGTTCGTGCTGGGTGATCACCGCCGGCTCCCGCGGGACCTCGTGGCGGCGGTCGCGTTCGGGCTGCGCGTCCTCGAGCAGGGCCTGGCGGCGACGTGGGACCGCCGGTTCCGCGAGGGCCGTGCGCCCGCGCTCATCACCGGTGTGGCGTCCCACGCGATCACGCCGCTGCCCTCGGTGCCCGCCGCCGGCACGGCACTGCTGCTCGGTGCGCTCGGCCACGCCACCGGGTGGTGCATCCCGCGCGGCGGGACGCAGGTCATCACCGACGCGCTGCTGGCGGACCTGGCCCGGCACGGCGGGGTCCTCACGACCGGCCACCCGGTGCGCACCGCCGCCGACCTCCCGGCGGCGCGGGCGTACGTCTTCGACACCACGCCCTCGACGGTCGCCGAGGTGCTCGGCGACCGCATGCCGCCACGCTTCGCCCGCGGCTTCCGGCGCTTCGAGCACGGCAACGCGGCCGCCAAGGTCGACTTCGTCCTGTCCGGACCGGTGCCGTGGTCCTTCCCCGAGGTGGGCCGCGCCGGGACCGTGCACCTCGGCGGCTCACGCCCCGAGATGGCGCGCGCCGAGCACGCCGTCGCGCGCGGCCGGCACGCCGAGCACCCCACGGTGCTGCTGAGCGACCCCGCGGTCGTCGACCCCGGTCGCCTCGGCCCGGGGGGCATCCGTCCGCTGTGGACGTACGCGCACGTCCCGGCGGGGTCCGAGCGCGACATGACCGCGGCGGTGACCGCCGAGATCGAGCGGTTCGCCCCCGGGTTCCGCGACCTCGTCGTGGCCGCGCGGGCGGTGCCCGCGGCACGCATGTCCGTGCACAACGCCAACTACGTGGGCGGGGACATCGCCACCGGCGCCATCACCCTGCGGCGGATGCTCGTCGGGCCCCGCTGGCAGGTGGACCCCTACGCGACCGGCGTCGACGGCGCCTACCTGTGCTCCTCCGCGGCTCCGCCCGGCCCCGGCGTGCACGGCATGGGGGGATGGCACGTGGCGCGGCGGGTGCTGCGGGACCGCTTCGGCATCGCGGTCCCGCCGGACCTCCGGCCGGGCCGCTGAACCGGCGTCGTCCGACGCGCGCGGGTCGTCGGTCCGGCGCTCCGGGGGGTCCGGGCCGCTGACCTGCCGTCCTCCTCCGAGGGACCGAGGCGCCTTGCACTCTCGGGTCGAGAGTGCCAATAATGCGTTAGCACTCTCGACGCGAGAGTGACAGAACGTCTGGTCCGAGGTGAGGCCGGAGCCGGCGGGACGTGACCGCCGGGTACCGAGCCGTCCGTCGCGGGCACCGCGGCCCAGTCCCACCGCCACAACCGGAGGACCATCCGAATGGCCAAGATCATTGCCTTCGACGAGGAGGCCCGCCGCGGCATGGAGCGGGGCATGAACGCCCTGGCCGACGCCGTCAAGGTCACCCTCGGCCCCAAGGGCCGCAACGTCGTGCTGGAGAAGAAGTGGGGCGCCCCCACGATCACCAACGACGGCGTCTCGATCGCCAAGGAGATCGAGCTCGAGGAGCCGTTCGAGAAGATCGGCGCCGAGCTCGTCAAGGAGGTCGCCAAGAAGACCGACGACGTCGCGGGTGACGGCACCACCACGGCCACCGTGCTCGCCCAGGCGCTCGTGCGCGAGGGCCTGCGCAACGTGGCCGCCGGCGCCAACCCCATCGCCCTGAAGCGCGGCATCGAGAAGGCCGTCGAGGCCGTCACCGAGCAGCTGCTCAAGGCCGCGAAGGACGTCGAGACCAAGGAGCAGATCGCGGCCACCGCCGGGATCTCCGCCGGCGACCCGGCCATCGGCGAGCTCATCGCCGAGGCCATGGACAAGGTCGGCAAGGAGGGCGTCATCACGGTCGAGGAGTCCAGCGCCCTCGGCCTGGAGCTCGAGCTGACCGAGGGCATGCGCTTCGACAAGGGCTTCCTGTCGGCGTACTTCGTCACCGACCCGGAGCGCCAGGAGGCCGTCCTGGAGGACGCGTACGTCCTGCTCGTCGAGTCGAAGATCTCCAACGTCAAGGACCTGCTGCCGCTGCTGGAGAAGGTCATCCAGGCCGGCAAGCCGCTCTTCATCGTCGCCGAGGACATCGAGGGCGAGGCCCTGGCCACGCTCGTCGTCAACAAGATCCGCGGCACCTTCAAGTCGGTCTCCGTCAAGGCCCCGGGCTTCGGCGACCGCCGCAAGGCGATGCTGCAGGACATGGCCATCCTCACCGGCGGCCAGGTCATCTCCGAGACGGTCGGCCTCAAGCTCGAGAACGCCACGCTCGACATGCTGGGCCAGGCCCGCAAGATCGTCGTGACGAAGGACGAGACGACCATCGTCGAGGGTCAGGGTGACGCCGAGCAGATCGCCGGCCGCGTCTCGCAGATCCGCGCCGAGATCGAGAACTCCGACTCGGACTACGACCGCGAGAAGCTCCAGGAGCGCCTCGCCAAGCTCGCCGGCGGCGTCGCCGTCATCAAGGCGGGTGCGGCCACCGAGGTGGAGCTCAAGGAGCGCAAGCACCGCATCGAGGACGCGGTGCGCAACGCCAAGGCCGCCGTGGAGGAGGGCATCGTCGCCGGTGGTGGCGTCGCGCTCATCCAGGCCGGCAAGCTCGCGTTCGAGAACCTGGAGCTCGAGGGCGACGAGGCGACCGGTGCGCGGATCGTGCAGTACGCGGTCGACGCCCCGCTCAAGCAGATCGCGATCAACGCCGGCCTCGAGGGCGGCGTCGTGGCGGAGCGCGTGCGCAACCTCCCCGCCGGCCAGGGCCTCAACGCCGCGACCGGCGTGTACGAGGACCTGCTCGCCGCGGGCGTCAACGACCCGGTGAAGGTGACCCGCTCGGCGCTGCAGAACGCGGCCTCGATCGCGGCCCTCTTCCTCACCACCGAGGTCGTCGTGGCCGACAAGCCGGAGCGTCACCCCGCCCCGGCCGGTGGCGACGGCGGCATGGGCGGCATGGACTTCTGATCCGCGGATCGGGAGGCTGTCGCACCGGCTGACCAGCACACGAACGGGCGTCCCCTGACGGGGGCGCCCGTTCGTGCGTGCGGACCGCTCAGCGGCGCTCGCGCGGACAGCTGCTCAGCGGCGCTCGCGCGGGATGCTGGTCAGCGGCGCTCGCGCGCCGGGACCCGCAGCCCCGAGGCGCGCAGCCGGCGGACGAGCTCGCGGGAGTCGACCAGCTGGGCGCCGAGCGCCACGAGCTCGTCGTAGCGCTCGCGCGGGACGTCGTAGTGGTCGAGGTCGAAGGCGCGACGGGGGATGCCGGCAGCGGCGGCCAGTGCGTGGAGCTCCTCGAGCGAGCTGTCGCTCACGAGGTGTCCCCAGACACGGCCGTGACGTGGCCACAGCGGGGGGTCCAGGAGCACGGCCACAGGTCGATGGAAGCACACGCTCCCGCTCCATCACCGCTCCGACCGGTCGGGCGCGTGCGGCGCACGGCGGTCCGGCGTCAGCGGACGAACAGGCGCGACGCGTTCTGCTCGGCCTCCGCGTACGTGGTCGCCGCGGCCCCCAGCGCGGCGGTGATCTGGTCCAGGCTCGCCTCCACGCGCTGCTGCGTCGCCGACCACTCGGCCAGCACGCCGCCGAAAGCCGTGGCGGCGCCACCGCGCCACCCCGCCTGAAGGTCGGTCAGGTGCCGCAGCAGCGCCGCGACCTCCGCCCGCACCGCCACGACGGACCGACCCGCCGCCGCGCTCGCCTGTGCCACCTGGTCGCTGTCGACCTCGTACCTCATGACCCCTCCTCCGCCGGTGCTGAGGGGCCGACGCTACGAGCCCGTTCCCGTGCTCAGGCGTCGGGACCGTCAGGCCTGTGGACGGCCTCGGCGTCGAGGCGCTTCAGCTCCTTGCGGAGGCGGTGGAGCTCGGCGGCGGTGTTCTGCCGCGCAGGCTCCTCCCAGGCGGCCCCGAGCGGGCTGACGAACAGCCGCGCCCGTTCCGTGAGCTTCTCCAGGATCCGGATCCGCGCGCGGACGAAAGCCTCGACGGGCAGGTGGGCGTACTCGGCGCGCACGTCCTCGAGGTACGCCTTGTACCGCTGCGGCTCGGCGGCGAGGACGGCGAGGTCGGCGTCGCACAGGACGGCGCAGTCGAAGTCGTCGGGGTCGGGGTTGTGCCGACGCAGCGCCGTGACGAGGTACGCGACGCGCTCCGCCGACGGTGCGGGGACACCGAGCGACATCAGCTGCTCGCGGGCCAGCGCCGCGCTGGCGACCTCGTCCTCGCCGCCGCGACCGGCGTAGGAGGTGCGCTCGGCGGCGTCGAACACCGCGCCGTGGTACCAGGCGCCGAGGCGGACGAGGTCCGGCTCGTGCGTCTCCTCCGCCAGCTCGTCCACGCGCATGAGCACGTCCGTGAGGTGACGCAGGTTGTGGAAGCGACGTGCCGGCTCGCTCCACCGGTCGATGAGGTCGTGCGCGACCTTCTCGACCTCGTCCTGCGGGGCGGTGGCCCCGGCCGACCGGCAGGACCGGACGAACGCCTGGGACAACCACTGGGGTGCGTCGGTGACGCCCATGGGTGCGGAGCCTCGCTGTGGGGGTGCAGGACGAGCAGTCATCCTAGACCGGCGCCGGCCAACCCTCCTGTCGGTCGTGGCCGACCGCCGACGGCAGCACGACCCGGACCGTCGTGCCGCCGCCGGGCGTCGTGCGGACGCCCACCTCGCCGCGGTGCGCCCGGACGATCGCGGCCACGATCGCGAGGCCGAGGCCGGCGCCCCCGGTCTCGCGGCCCCGCGCGGCGTCCACGCGGTAGAACCGCTCGAACACCTGCCGGGCGTGCTCGGGCGGCACTCCCGGACCGTGGTCGCGGACCTCCACCGCCACGTGCCCGTCGGCGGCGCGCCCCACGGCGACCTCCGCCGGTGTGCCGGGCGGCGTGTGCCGCGCGACGTTGCCCACGAGGTTGGACAGGACCTGCCGCAGCCGGTCCTCGTCGCCGACGGCGACGGCGCCCCCCGTGCTCCCGCCCGCCACCAGGGGCTCGACGCGGACGGGTCGGTCGGGGTCCAGCGCGCGCAGGTCGGCCGCCGCATCGGTGGCGAGCACGGCCAGGTCGACGGGCTCCGAGCGGAGCGGCCGGTCCTCGTCCAGGCGTGCCAGGTGCAGCAGGTCCTCGACGAGGCTGCCCATCCGCACCGCCGAACCCTCGATCCGGTGCATGGTGGCGGCGACGTCGTCGGGGGCGGACAGCGCACCCATTCGGTACAGCTCGCCGTACCCGCGGATGGTCGCCAGGGGGGTGCGGAGCTCGTGGCTCGCGTCGGACACGAACCGGCGCATGCGCTCCTCCGACGCCTCGCGGGCGGCGAAAGCCTGCTCCAGCTGCGCCAGCATCGCGTTGAGGGCGGCGGCGAGCCGCCCGACCTCCGTGCTCGTCGGCTGCTCGGGGACGCGGCGCGCGAGGTCGCCGGCGGCGATGGCCCCCGCGGTCGTCTCGATCTCCCGCAGCGGGCGCAGCTCGCGACGCACGCCCCACCACCCGGCCGCGGCGCCCAGAGCGACGACGCCGAGCGCGATGGTCACGAGGACACGGCGCATCTGGGCCAGCGTCGCCTCGGCGGGGTCCAGCGGGAGCGCGACGACGACGGAGCCGACGACGCCTCCCTGCCGGTGGCTGGTCAGCGGCAGGGCCAGCGCCCGCCACCGGCCGCCGTCGTCCGCGTCGGGGACGGTGAACGCGCGCCCCGCGCGGTCGGCGACCTGGGGCGCCGAGAGCGTGGGGACGGTGGGGCTGCCGGCCGCGGCGCCGTCGACGGCCTGCGCCGTGACCACCTGCCCGTCCACGTCGAGGATCGCCACGTGGTAGTCGGACGGCAGGTTGCCGGTGTCGAGCATCCGCATGCCGCGCGCGGTCACCCGGTCCACCGCGAGCGGCGCCGCCGACGCGAGCTGGGTGTCCACCTGCTCCACGAGGGAGCTGCGCAGGAAGGTCTGGGCGACCACGCCGGTCAGGCCGAGCCCCAGCAGGAGCAGGGCCGTGAAGAGCGCCGTCAGGCGGGAGCGCAGGGGCAGGGACGACCACGCCGTCGCGGCACGGGAGCGCAGCCCGCGCGCCCGCGCGGCGCGGGCCGGCGGGTCGCCGACCGCGGTGCTCACGGCTCAGGCCCCCGGCGGCAGACGCAGCACGTAGCCGATGCCGCGCTTGGTGTGGATCAGGGGCTGGTCCTCGGGCGTCCCGTCCGGCTGGCGGTCCACCTTGCGGCGCAGGTAGGAGATGTAGGACTCGACGATCGCGCCGTCGCCGCCCCAGTCGTACTCCCAGACGTGGTCGAGGATCTGCGACTTGGACAGGACGCGGCCGGCGTTGAGGAGCAGGTAGCGCAGCAGCGCGAACTCGGTGGGGGAGAGGTCCACGACGCGGTCGCCGCGGCGTACCTCGTGGGAGTCCTCGTCGAGCTCGAGGTCGGCGTACCGCAGGACGTTCTCGTCGGCGGCCTGGCCCGCCGCCCGGGTGCGCCGCAGGACGGCACGGATGCGCGCGACGACCTCCTCGAGGCTGAAGGGCTTGGTGACGTAGTCGTCGCCCCCGACCGTGAGCCCCTGCACCTTGTCGGTGGTGTCGTCGCGGGCGGTGAGGAACACGACGGGGACGTGCTGGTCGCGGTCGCGCATCCGCCGCGTCACGGTGAACCCGTCCATGTCCGGGAGCATGACGTCGAGGACCACCAGGTCCGGCTGGACGTCGCGGACCAGCGCGAGGGCGGAGGCGCCGTCGGCGGCCGCGTACACCTCGAATCCGGCGAAGCGCAGGGACGTGGTGAGCAGCTCGCGGATCGTCGGCTCGTCGTCGACGACGACGAGGCGTGCCTCGGGATCAGCCATGCGCTCAGTCTGCTCCCCGTGCCTGGGAGCTGCCTGGGAGTCCGCTGGGCGCCGTCGCGTCCCGACGACGACGGCGCCCCGCCCCGCGGGGTGCGGGACGGGGCGCCGTCGTGGTGCCGTCAGGTCACGCGCGGCACTCGGCCGCGCAGCCCTGCGGACGCACGCTCAGGCACGCTCCTCGCGCGCGGCCTCGATCTCCGGCGTCACGGACCAGGCCTCGATCTGCGCCGTCGGGCGGGTGCCGGCCTTGAGCGCGGCGAGGCGTGCCTCGACCTCGATCTCCGTGCCGGCGTCCTCCAGCTCGGCGAACTGGGACTCCAGCGACGACGCGGCGATCTCCGCCTGGCCCATCGCCATCGCCTCCTCGCGCCGCACGCGCTCCTCGAAGCGGGCGAGCTCGCTCGTGGGGTCCATGACGTTGATCGAGGAGATGGCGCCCTGCACCTGCTGCTGCGCCTCGGCGGCCTTCTGCCGGGCGACGAGCGTGTCCCGGCGGGTCTTGAGCTGACCCAGCTTGTCCTTCATCTGGGACAGGCCCAGCTTGAGCTTCTCGACCGTGTCGCGCTGGGAGGCGATGAGCGGCTCCGACTCCTTCGCCTCGGTCTCGGCGCCGATCTGCTTCTGCAGGGCGATCTTGGCGAGCTGGTCGAACCGGTCGGCGTTGGTCGTGTCGCCCTGGGTGCGATACTGGTCGGCGCGGGTCGAGGCGGCCACCGCCTTGTCGCCCCACTCCCGGGCCGCGGCGACGTCCTCGTTGTGGTCCTGCTCCGCCAGGCGCAGGTTGCCGATCGTCTGGGCGATCGCGCGCTCGGCCTCACCGATGCTGCTGGTGTAGTCGCGGACGAGCTGGTCCAGCATCTTCTGCGGGTCCTCGGCCTGGTCGATGAGCGCGTTGATGTTCGCGCGGGCCAGCTGGGTCATGCGGCCGATGATGCTCTGCTTCTCCGTCATGTGCCGTGCCTTCCTGTCTCGGTCGTCTACCGGTCGTCCGTCGGTCACGCGTCCTGTCGCCTAGAAGCTGCCGCCCCCTCCACCGAAGCCGCCTCCGCCGAAGCCGCCGCCGAATCCGCCGCCGCCCCGCCGAAGCCGCCGCCTCCGCCACCCCGAAGCCTCCGCCGAAGCCGCCGCCCCACCGCCGCCGCCGCGGGGATCGAGTCGATGAGGATGCCGCCGAGGATCATGCCGCCGACGTTCGGGCCCCCGTGGTACTGGGTCCGTGGCTGGTGGCGCAGCTCGTAGTCGTCGATGTCGGCGTGGGCGATCGCCTGCGCCTCCTGGGCGAGGCTCTCGGCGCGCTGGACGGTCGCGAGCGCCGTCTCGGGGTCGGTGCGCGCCTGGTCGCCGGCGAGCTGCAGGAGGCGCGCCGCCTCCGCGAGCCGCGTCCGCGCGTCCGGCCCGACGGCGCCGCGCCGCGTCGTGATGAAGTCGGCGGTGGCCCGGATGAGGGAGTCCACGCGCCCGAGCGTCTCGCCCAGGTGCTGCTCCGCCCGGCTGCGGCGCTCCGCCTCCTCCCGGTGCGGGGCCAGCGCGCGGTCCAGCTCCGCCTCCGCCTCGGTGATGGTGCGCAGCGCGGCGAGCGGGTCCCCTCCGCTCCGTGCGGCCTGCGCCCGCTCGATCGCGACGCGCGCCGTGTCGACGCGCGGGGCGACCTCGCCGCTGCGCGGGGCGAGGCGGCGGGCGTCGTCGATGTCGGAGCTGATGGAGGCGATCGCGCGCTCGAGGCGCTGCGCCGCCGAGGCGAGGTCGGAGCCCGCGCGGTCGACGGCGTCCAGGAGCGTCACGGCCTGGCCGATCGCGTTCTCCGAGGCCCGCGCGAGGTCCACCGCGGCGGCGCGGTCGCCCGCCGCGAGCGCCTCCCGGCCCTGGCCGACGGAGACGCGCACCTGGTCCAGCAGGGCCTGGGCCTGGTCGGGGTTGGCCGTGACGGAGGCGAGCGCCTCCTGGGGGTAGGTGGCGGCGAGCTGCTCGAGCGCGCGTCGTGCCGCCGGGATGCGTCCCTCGATCTCCGCGGCGCGGGCCTCGTCGGCGTCGAGCAGCTCCGGTGCGCGCTTCTGGAGGTCCCGGAGCTCGTCGAACTTGTCGGTCTGCGAGTCCAGGCTCTCGGCGACCTCGCGGCACAGCGCGAGGACCTGCAGGGACACGCGCCGGACGGTGGCGTCGTCGTCGGGGATCTCGTCCTCGAGCACTTGGCGCAGGTGGAACGCCTCCAGCACCTGCTTCTTGGCCCGCTCGAGCACCGCGCCGAACTCGCGCGTCGCCTCGATGCCGAACTGCGCCTGGGCGAAGCCGAGCTCCTGCTCCGAGGTGCGGACCGCGTCGTCGACGCGGACGAGGGCCGAGGCGGCGCGCCGGTCCAGCTCGTCGGTCGGCAGCGCCTCCAGCCCCTGCGCCACCGGCGCGGGCGGTCCGCCCGGCCCGCGACCGTCCGCGGGCCCGGACCTCTTCCGCCGCAGCGAGCGGACGAGCAGGACGCCGGCGATCACGGCACCACCGAGGAGGAGCAGGGTCACGAACCCCCCGAGGCCGCCGCCGTCGTCGACGGCCGGGGCCCCGGGAGGCGAGCCAGGGTCCGCTCCCGTGCCGGTGCCCGTGCTTGCTTCCCGCAGGCCGGTCGCTGCGGCGAGTGCCGCACCGGCCCAGTCGTTGGCGCTGAGTTCCGACCGCACCTGGGGCTCGATTTCAGAGATCGCCGCCCGGGCAGGTGACCCTTCCGCTGCACCGAAGAAGTAGTCACGGTCACCCACCGCGACAGCAAGCAGGGTGTCGCGTCCACCGAGCCCCGACAACTCTGCTGTCTCCTGCCCCCACTCCGTGTAGGTGCGACCCGAGAAGTCCTCGACGAAGACCACGTAGAGATCGATTCCTGCGTCGGTCGCGAGCCGGTCGACGGCCTCCTGGACCTCCGCGGCCTGACCGCCGAGCACGCCGGCCTCGTCGACCACCTGCTCCGTCAGGTCGATCGGCTCCGCGGCGCCCGCGGCGAGGGCCGGGCCGAGGGTGAGGAGCGCGGCGCCGGTCAGGGCGGTCGCGGCCCGGGCGGGCACGGTACGGGCGCGGGTCCGGGCTGGGGTCACGGCTCGATCCTCGACCACGCGGGCGGTGCCCGCAACGAGTTGGCGCGCTGACCAGGCCGTGTTCGCGCAACGCGTCACGTGAGGGCCCCCGGGAACTGCGGGCCGCCGCCGTTCGTCCGCCCGCGAGCCGCCCGCGGTGCGCCCGGCGCCGGCCGCACGGTGCCGTGCGGTCAGGACTCCGGGACGAGGTCCTCCGCGTCGACGATCCGGTACGCGTAGCCCTGCTCGGCGAGGAACCGCTGGCGGTGCGCGGCGAACTCCTGGTCGACCGTGTCGCGCGCGACGACGGCGTAGAAGTGCGCCGTCCGGCCGTCGGCCTTGGGGCGCATGATCCTGCCGAGGCGCTGCGCCTCCTCCTGCCGGGACCCGAACGACCCGCTCACCTGGATCGCGACCGCGGCCTCGGGCAGGTCGACCGAGAAGTTCGCGACCTTGCTGACGACGAGCCGGCGCACCTCACCGGAGCGGAACGCGTCGAAGAGGCGCTGACGCTCACGGACCGGTGTCTCGCCCGTGATGAGCGGCGCGTCGAGGTGGTCGGCGAGCAGCTCGAGCTGGTCGAGGTACTGACCGATCACGAGCACCTGCTCGTCCGCGTGCTTGGCCACGAGCTGCTCGACCACGGTGTTCTTGCCGGGGGCCGACGCGGCGACGCGGTACTTGTCCTCCGGCTCGGCGGTCGCGTAGAGGAGCCGGTCGCGGTCGGGCAGGGTCAGCCGCACCTCGACGCACTCCGCCGGCGCGATGTACCCCTGCGCCTCGATGTCCTTCCACGGCGCGTCGAACCGCTTGGGCCCGATGAGCGAGAACACCTCGTCCTCGCGGCCGTCCTCGCGCACGAGCGTCGCCGTGAGGCCGAGACGGCGGCGCGCCTGCAGGTCCGCGGTCATCCGGAAGATCGGCGCGGGCAGCAGGTGGACCTCGTCGTAGAGGATGAGGCCCCAGTCGCGGGCGTCGAGCAGCTCCAGGTGCGGGTAGACGCCCTTCCGCCGCATCGTCAGCACCTGGTAGGTCGCGATGGTGACCGGACGGACCTCCTTGCGGGCACCGGAGTACTCGCCGATCTCGTCCTCGGTCAGGCTCGTGCGCCGCAGCAGCTCGTCGCGCCACTGGCGCGCCGAGACGGTGTTGGTGACGAGGATGAGCGTCGTCGTCCCAGACCGCGCCATCGCGCCGGCGCCGACGAGCGTCTTGCCCGCCCCGCACGGCAGCACGACGACGCCCGAGCCGCCGTGGAAGAAGTTGTCGACCGCCTGCTCCTGGTACGGCCGCAGCGACCAGCCCTCCGTGACGAGGTCGATGGGGTGCGCCTCGCCGTCGACGTAGCCGGCGAGGTCCTCGACGGGCCAGCCCAGCTTGAGGAGGACCTGCTTGAGGCGCCCGCGCTCGCTGGCGTGGACCACGACGTCGTCGTCGTCCAGGCGCGCGCCGACCAGGCCGGCCGTCTTGCGGGACCGCAGGACCTCCTCCAGCACCGGACGGTCCAGGGCGTGCAGGACCAGCCCGTGCGTCGGGTGCGAGACGAGCTGCAGGCGCCCGTAGCGCGACATCGTCTCCGCGACGTCGACGAGCAGCGCGTGCGGCACCGGGTACCGCGAGTGCTCGAGCAGCACGGAGACGACCTGCTCGGCGTCGTGCCCCGCGGCGCGGGCGTTCCACAGGCCGAGCGGCGTGAGCCGGTAGGTGTGGACGTGCTCGGGGGCGCGCTCCAGCTCGGCGAACGGCGCGATCGCGCGGCGGCACGCCTCGGCGGCGGGGTGGTCGACCTCCAGCAGGAGGGTCTTGTCGCTCTGCACGATCAGCGGACCGTCGGTCACGCGGGCTCCTCGTGGTGGGGGATCGTCGGGTCTGGGTAACGCCCGGACCGGTGGGCGCTGTTCCCGGGCGGACGCCGCCGTTCCCGGCGGACGGCGTCAAGGGTCAGACCGGCGTCACGGAGGCGATCCGGTGCACGGCCACGGTCATCTCGGTCTCGCGCTCGGCGTCGACGACGCGCACCCGGCCGCCGTCGACGCGCACCGGGCGCACGCGGCGCCGCACCGGGACCCCGGCAGGGTCGACCATCTCGAGCCACACGTCGCGGCCCGCACCGGCGGCCTCGCGCAGCAGGTCCAGCCCGAGGACGGGGTCCGACGCGGCCGTCCCGGGGGCGCCGTCGTCGGCGGTGCCGGCGTCGCGGGCGCCGCCCCCGTCGGACGCCGCCGCCCGCTCCCGGCGGTCGACGGCGAGCAGGTCCCGCGCGACACGGTGCAGCCGCCGGTCCCGGGCGGCGGTCGCCTCCGGCGCGCCGACAGGCGCTCCCGCCGGCGCGGTCCGGCGGCCGCGCGCCGGCCGGACGCGGTGCGCCGTCGTGGCGCCGAGCACGACGTGGCCCGTGGCGTCCTCCGTGACGGGGGCGAGGCCGCGGTCGCGGAGCGCCGCCAGCAGAGCAGCGGGCGTCGCCTGCGCCGCGAGCACGGTCGGGGCGAGCCGGAGGAGGCCGAGCCCCCGCAGGGCCGGGTCCTCCGCGAGGCCCGCCAGCAGGGTGGGGTCGTCGGCGCGCACGTAGGACGACGCCAGCCCCACCCGTGTGCGTCCGTGCCGGCGCGCCGTGTCCAGCACGAGGTACTCCAACGGCTGGGGCACCCCCGAGCGGGCGTGACGCGAGAGGTCCGCGAGCAGGTCCTCGGCGGTCCGCCCGGAGTCGAGGGCCCGCCGCACCGACGTCTCCGTGAACCGGACGGTCAGGGCGGCGCCGCGCGACTCGACCTGCGCGGCGCCCTCGAGCAGGCCCCCGAGCCCGGGCGTCGGTCGTCCGGGCACGATTCCCGTGAGGTCCCCCTGGAGGAGCACCTCGTCGACGTCCGGCGGCAGCTGACCGGCCAGCGCGGCGGCCGGCCCGCTGAGGCCGTCGGTGGGGACGGGCGCGCCGTCGTCGTCGGCGAGCAGGGCGCGGCCCGCCGGGGACAGCGCCCCCGCGCCGAGGATGCCGAGGGCCGCTGCCTCCGTGAGGACGGCCTCGACGGCGTGCAGCGGGGGGACGGACCGCGGCGTGCGCCACCGGAGGACGTCGTGCACGGCGGCCGCCGCGGCCGCCGTGCCCTCCGGGAGGCCGGCGAGCACGTCGAGGACGGCGCGGCGCAGGCGCGGGGCCCACGGACGGCGCGACTCCGGGTCGAGGGCGGGTCGCAGGGCACCCTTCTCGGTGCGGGTGCCGACGAGCCAGGCCGCCCGCTCGGACCGCAGCCACGCGACGGCCAGGTCCGCCCAGCGCTCGGTGGACGGCAGGGCGAGCCAGTCGTCGGCGGCCGCGGCGGGCGCCATCGCGGCGCTGTCCTCCCCGTCCTCGACGACGAGGCCCGCCGCGCCCGCGACCTCGACGACGAGCGCGGCGGCGTCCTCGGCCACCTCCAGCCGCTGGGCGGCGCGGCGCAGCTCGCGCGCGCCGATGCCGCCGGCTCGCAGCACGGGCGCCGGGTCCTCGCCCCAGAGCGTCACGAGCCCGGCGACGAGCCGGACGACCTCCTCGGCCTCACGGGCGGACTCGGCCGCGACCGTGCCCGCGCCGACGACGGGCCCGGTCACCTCCGGTGGGACCTCGGCGCTGCGGTGCGTCCGCCCGCCCCGCAGCGCCAGGCCGATCTCGCAGGGGAGGACGACGTGCTGGGCGTCCGAGACCGCAAGGAGCCCGTGCCGCAGCGCCCACTCGACGCCGGCGCGCGCCGGCGACGGCCCGCCGGGCGCCGCGTCGGGGGAGCGGCCGACGGGCGGGCCCCAGGCGAGGGCGTCGAGCACCGGACGGACGGCGGCCGGCGCCTCGGCGAGCAGGCCGTCGACGACGGCGGGTGCTGCCAGACGCGCGACGACGGCGGCGAGGAGGGTCTCCGGCGCCGGGTCGTCCGGCGTCGCGTCCGCCAGGGTGCTCCCGTCCACGCCCAGGGCGTCCGCCAGGCGGGCGAGCGCCGCGGGCGAGCGCCGTTCCAGGGAGGCCCGGAGCGTGGGGCCGAGGCCGGCCGGGTGCGGCCCGAGGACGTCGGCCAGGCCGGGCGCCGGGCGCAGGGCGACGTCGGCGGGCAGGTCCACCCAGGCGTCGTCGGGAAGGGGCGGGTCGGTCCACAGCAGGGCGGCGGTCAGCGCGGTCACCACGGCGGGGCGCAGCTCGGGCACGGGTGCGCCGATGGCCGCGGCGAGCTGCGCGAGGGTGACGCCGGTGCGTGGCGCGGGTGCGCCGGGCCGCGTGGCCCTCGAGGCGTCGGTCGCGGGAGCCGTCGTGCCGTCCAGCGCGAGGACGGCCTCCAGGGCCTGGAGGGTCGCCGCGTCCAGCGCGGCGAGGGCGCGGTCCAGGCTCACGCGGTTGGCCGCCCGGGCCGCGAGCGACCGGACGCTCGAGGGCGGCGGTGCGGCCAGGTCGGGTCGCACGGCGAGGAGCGGGACGAGGCCCGCCTCGCCGCGGACGCGCAGGGCCTGCGTGAACACGGACATCCGCACCACCTTACGGCGGTGGCGCTACGAGGTCGGCGGCGGGTTCAGCGGCCGGCGAGGGCATCGAGGCCGCCGAGCGCGAAGGACGCGGCCCGGGTGGCCTCGCCGTCGGGGTCGCCACCCGCCTCGACCCGCTCGATGAGCGTCGCCGCGACGCCCTGGACGAGCGCCGACGCCCCCTCGAGGTCCGTCACGCCGAGCTCGCGCGCGGCGGCGTGCAGCGGCTCCGCAGCCGTCCGGTGCCCGCGGGCCAGGCGCTCGCGGGTGTCCTGCGGCAGGGGCGTGTCCCGCAGCGCCGCGGCGAGGAGGTGGTTGCCCTGCGCCGCGCTGAGCGCCGCGGCCCGAAACCATCCCCGGACCAGCTCCCGGGGCGAGGTGACCCCGGCGGTGGCGTCCTGCAGCGTCGCGGTCCAGCGGTCGAAGCCCTCCTCGACCAGGGCGACGAGCAGTGCCTCGCTCGACGGGAAGTAGGCGTAGACCGACGGCCGGGCGAGCCCCGTGCGCGCCGCCACGGCCGACACCGTCAGCGCGTGGCTGCCCTCGCCGACGACGATCTGCTCGGCCGCCCGCAGGACGTCGGCGCGGCGACGGGCGCGGTGCTCGGCGACGGTGGGTGCGGTGATCCGGGGCATGGCGCGCCCAGTCTGCCACGCTTGCCGACATTGCGTTGCTATGATCTCGACGCCGCGTCGACAAGGCGCGTCCCCGACCCGAGGAGTACTGCTGTGGACTTCGCCCGTGACCTCCTGCTCGTGCTGCACATCGTCGGTCTGGCGTCGATCATCGGCGGCTTCCTCGTGCAGACGCGCTCGTCGCGCAAGCGGGTCGAGCCGGCGATGCTCCACGGCGCCCTGACGGCCCTGGTCACGGGCGTCCTGCTCGTGGGGGTGGCGGAGATGGGCGACGTCGACCTCAACCACGTCAAGATCGGCGTCAAGCTCGTCGTCGCGCTCGTCATCGCCGTCCTCGCGTGGCGGGGCCGCAAGGCGTCGTCCGTCTCCACCGGCGTCTGGGGCGCGATCGGCGGCCTGGCTCTCCTCAACGTCGTCCTCGCCGTCTTCTGGTGAGCGCCCCCTGACGCCCGCCGACGGCGCCACGGCTGCAGCAGCACGCCGTGGCGGTGGCGCCGTTCGTCGTCAGGGAAACCGGCGGACCGCCCGCCCCGCGCCCGGTAGCCTGAGCAGGTCCCGTCCGCCGACACGACAGAGGTCCCAGTGCCCACCGGCAAGGTCAAGTGGTTCGACGCCGAGCGCGGCTTCGGTTTCATCGCCAGCGAAGACGGCGACGAGGTGTTCCTGCACGCCTCGGCGCTGCCGGCCGGCGTCACGGCCCCGAAGCCCGGCACGCGCGTCGACTTCGGCGTCGCCGACGGCCGCCGCGGACCGCAGGCCCTGTCCGTCAAGGTGCTCGACCCGCTGCCGTCCGTCGCCAAGGCGCACCGCAAGCCCGCCGACGACATGGCGATGATCGTGGAGGACCTCATCAAGCTGCTGGACAACGTCGGCAACGGCCTGCGCCGCGGGCGCTACCCCGAGAAGGGTGCGGCGTCGAAGGTCGCCACCCTGCTGCGCGCCGTCGCGGACGACCTCGAGGCCTGATGCCCACCGCCACGAAGGACGCCGTCCTGGTCTCCGCCGTCGACCTCGCGCGCGCCGCCGCGGTGGAGGAGGCCGGCTCGCCCGACCTCGTCGGCGAGCACCTCGGCCTCGTCGTCGAGGGGGAGCGCCTCGTCTCCCACCGCTTCGCGACGACGGCGCTCGGCCAGCGCGGCTGGGAGTGGACGGTCACCGTCGCCCGCGTCCCGCGCGGCCGGACGCCCTCGGTGTGCGAGGTGCACCTGCTGCCCAGCGACGACGCCGTCCTCGCCCCCACGTGGGTGCCGTGGTCCGAGCGGATCCGGCCCGGCGACCTCGGTACCGGTGACGTCCTGCCCCGCCTGCCCGACGACGAGCGCCTCGACCAGGGGTACGAGGCGGTCGGCGACGCCGACGCCGACGAGCTCGCCGTCTTCGAGCTGGGCCTCGGGCGTCCGCGGGTCCTGTCGCGCACCGGTCGCTCGGAGGCCGCGGAGCGCTGGTACGCCGGGTCCCACGGCCCCACCGCCCCGCAGGCCATCGCCGCGAGCGCGCCGTGCTCGACGTGCGGCTTCCTCCTGCTCATGGCGGGGTCGTTGCGGACGGAGTTCGGCGTCTGCGCGAACGACTGGTCCCCGGACGACGGCAAGGTCGTGAGCATGGACCACGGGTGCGGCGCGCACTCGGAGACGGACGTGCCCGACGGGCCGAGCGACTGGCCGGACCCGCCGTCGGAGCTCGAGCCGCTCGAGCTCGTCGACCTGGCGACGGTGCCTGGCCCTGTCGCGACGGAGGCCGCCGTCGAGGAGCCGGCGCCCGTCGACGAGACCGTCCCGGACGAGGAGCCGGTGCCCGCGGACGAGGCCGTCCCCGCCGAGGAGCCGACGCCCGCGGACGAGACCGTCCCCGGCGAGGAGTGACCGAGGACCCGTTCGGGACCGGCCGTCTGCGCGAGGCCGTCCTGGCGGCCTGGACGGCCCAGCCGGCGCGGTTCCGCGAGGACGCGAACGCCGAGGAGGACCACGCCCGCGGCGGCTACCGCGACCGCGTCGTCGTCGAGCTGGCCCAGAACGCCGCCGACGCCGCGTCGCGGGCCGGTGCGGCGGGAAGCCTCCTCCTGCGTCTCGTCGACCACGGCGACGGCGGCCTGCTGCTCGCCGCCAACACCGGCGCGGCGCTCGACGCGGAGGGCGTCGCGTCCCTCGCGTCCCTGCGCGCGTCGGCGAAGCGCGACGAGGGGACGGCCGGCGCTCCCGGCGGCGTCCCGACCGCGCCCGTCGGGAGGTTCGGCGTCGGGTTCTCGGCCGTCCGGTCCGTCGCCGACGACGTCGCCGTGGCCAGCCGCGCCGGCGCCGTCCACTTCTCGCTCGCGCGCACCCGCGACGCGGTGGCCGGCACGGGCGTGCTGGGCGACGAGCTCGCCCGCCGCGGGGACGCCCTGCCGGCCCTGCGCCTGCCCTGGCCCGGCCCCCTCCCCGCGGGCGAAGCGGCGGAGGCGCGCGACCTGGTGGGCACGGACGGTGCCCCCGTCGGCGCATGGGACACGGTCGTCGTGCTGGTCCTGCGGGACGCCGCCGCCGTGAGCGCCGTGCGGGTGCAGCTCGAGGACGTGGCGGACCCGCTGCTGCTGGCGCTGCCCGCCCTCGGCGACGTCGTCGTCGAGGCCGACGGAGCGGCCCGGACGGTGCGCGACGTGCGATCGCGGTGGGTCGTCGCGACGCGGACCGGTGCGGTCGGGCCGCGGCTGCTCGTGGACCGGCCCGTCGAGGAGCGCGCCCGGACGACGTGGTCCGTCACGTGGGCGGTCCCGCGCCCGTCGACGCGGACGTCCTGGGCGCCGGTCGTCCACGCGCCGACGCCCACGGACGAGCCGTGCACCGTCCCCGCCCTCGTCCTCGCGACCTTCCCCCTGGACCCCTCCCGCCGGCACGTCGCGCGCGGGCCGCTCACCGACGTCCTCCTCGAGGAGGCGGGCCGGACCTACGCCGACCTCCTCCTCGCCTGCCACCGGGACGACGGCGCGCCCGACGTGCTCGACCTCGTCCCCGGCGGACTGCCGTCCGGTGCGCTCGACGCCGCGCTGCGGGCGCAGGTCCTCGCCGCCGCGGCGGCCGTCCCGGTCCTGCTCCCGGCCGACGGCGGCCCGGCCCTCGCGCCGCGGGACGCGGCGGTCCTGGCGGGCCCGGCCGGCGACGACCCCGACCTGCTCCCGGTGCTCGGCCGACGCGTCCCGCGGCTGGTCCCCGCCCCGACCCGGCACCGCGCCGCCCTGCGTGCCCTCGGTGTGGAGGAGCTCGACGCGTCCGACGTCGTGGAGGCCCTGCCCCCGCTCGACCCGCCGGAGCACCGGGGCCTGCTCGACGCGGCGGCCGGCGCGGAGCCCGCGGTGCTGGAGGCCCTCGCGACGCTGCTCGTCCCGCTCGCCGACGGTCGGCACGTCCGCGGCGCCCGTGGGCTCACGGTGCTGGACGGCGCCGTCGACGACGACGTGCTGGGTCGCCTCGCGGACTGGGGGCTGCGTGTCGTGCACCCCGCCGCCGCCCACCCGCTGCACGAGCGGCTCGGCGCGGAGCGGCTGACCGTCACGGACCTGCTGCGGCACCCCGTGCTGCGCGGCCACGTGCTCACCGGTGACGACGAGGAGGCGACCGCGGACGTCCTCCTCGCCCTGCTGGACCGGGTCGCGGCCGACGGCGGTGCACCGCACGCGGAGGCCTGGTGGGGCGAGCTGCTCCTGCCCGCCGACGACGGCGAGCCGTCCCCGGCGCGCGGCCTCGTGCTGCCCGGGTCGGACGCCGGGCGCTGGTTCGCCGCGGACGTCCTGCCGCCGGTCGCCGACGACGTCGTGGCGCGCTGGGGGCGCGTGCTGGCCCTGGTGGGGGTCCGGACGGGCCTGGCCGTGGTCGACGTGCCCGTCGAGGCGTACGACGCCTTCCTGCCCGCCGGGGACGACCCGCACCACGGCGCCCCCCACGACGACCTCGCGCTCGTCCTCGACGCCCTCGACGGCTGGGAGGACTACCTGGACGAGGTCCGGCCCGCCGCCGGCCCGCAGCGCGCCGTCGCCGACCTGGACGCCGTCGTCCCGGCCGCGTGGCCGGAGGTCCTCCGTGCCCTGGCCACCGCGGCCCGACCGGCGCTGCTGGACCGCGTGCGCGACGCCGACGGCGCGCCGTGCCCCACCTACGTCGCCTGGTGGTTGCGGACGCGCGCCGGGCTCGGGCTGGAGCGCCCCTTCCGCGGCGAGGAGGCGAGCGCCGGCCCGCTGGACGCGCTCCTGCCGCGACCGCCGGGCGCCGTCGTCGGGCTGGACGGCGAGGTGCTGCGCGCGCTCGGTGCCGTGGGCGCGCCGGAGGACCTCGGTGCCGACGACTGGGCCGAGCTGCTCGCCACCCTGCCCCTGGACGGGGAGGTCGAGCTCGCGCTGGCGGTGCCGATCTGGCGCGCCCTGGCCGGGCTCGCCGCCGGCGACCCGCAGCTGGACCTCGAGGTGGACCGGGTGCCCGCGCTCGTGGGCGACGGCGAGGTACGGACCGTGCCCGCCGGCGACGTCGTCGTCGTCACGCTGGCGCAGGCCCAGCACCCGGCCGCGCGGCCCGCGGTCGTCGTGCCCGGCGCAGCGGTCGAGGCGCTCGCGGACGCCCTGGGGGCCGACGTCGCGGCGGACCGCTTCGACCTGGAGGTCGACGACGACGGCGTGGCCGGCCCGGTGCCCGACGCCGTCCGGGCGGTGTTCCCGACGGCGCCGGCCGTGTGGGTCGAGCACGAGGACCTGCGGGTCGGCGGGGCGTCTGTCGCCTGGTGGGTCACGGCGCAGCCCTCCCCGGTCGTGCACGCCGCGACGACGGACGGGCTGGCGGACGGACTGGCGGAGGTCGTCGGGCGCCGGCACCGGGACCGGCTCGCGCGGCTGCTGTCCGACCCGGACGAGCTCGCCGCGGTGCTGCTGGAGACGGCGGCCGAGGACCTGCCCGAGCGCTGATCAGGTGCGCGAGCGGTTCCGGCGCTCCCACAGCAGGGCGAGGCCCCCGAGGCCGATGCCGGCGGCGCAGATCCACGCGATCCGCGGTGCCACCTGACCGCTCGCCGTGAGGACGAGCGAGACGAGCAGCGCCACCGTCCACAGGCCGATGCCCGCGAGGAAGACCGTGCGCAGGTCCAGGTGCACGGGCTCCAGCCGGCTCGGCTCGAGGAGACGGGGGCGCCGATCGGTCACGGTGCGAGCCTAGTGCCGGGTGTCCTCGCGCCGGCCGCGGACGATCACACGGCCCCCCGCGATTTCTGGGACCCTCTGCGCCATGACGCAGACCGCGACCACTCCACGGCAGGGGCTGCTCGGCTCCGTCGACCGATTCTTCAAGATCACCGAACGGGGCTCGAACTACCCGCGCGAGCTGCGCGGCGGTCTCGTGACGTTCTTCGCGATGAGCTACATCATCGTGCTCAACCCGTTCATCATCGGCGGCGTGCCCGACGGGACCGGGGCGTTCCTCGGCGGCGGGTCGGAGCCGAACTTCCCGCTCGTGGCCGCGGCCACCGCGCTCGTCGCGGGCGTCCTGTCGATCCTCATGGGCGTCGTCGCGCGCTTCCCGCTCGCCCTCGCCGCGGGGCTCGGCCTCAACGCGTTCGTCGCGTTCTCGGTTGCCGTGCTGCCGGGCATGACATGGGCGGACGCGATGGGTCTGGTCGTGCTCGAGGGCCTCATCATCCTGGTGCTCGTCCTCACCGGCTTCCGGGAGGCGGTCTTCCGCGCGGTCCCCGTCGAGCTCAAGCTCGCCATCAGCGTCGGGATCGGCCTGTTCATCGCGCTCATCGGCGTCTTCAACGCCGGTCTCGTGCGCATCCCCGCGAGCCTGGCCACGCCGCTCGAGCTCGGCCAGGACGGGTCGCTGGCCGGCTGGCCCGTCGTCGTCTTCCTGCTCGGGCTGCTGCTCATCGCGGTGCTCATGGTCCGGCGCGTCAAGGGCGCCATCCTCATCGGCGTCGTCGCGGCGACCGTCCTGGCCGTCGTCGTCGAGGCCGTCGCGGACCTCGGGACGCGCTCGGCGGAGAACCCCGGCGGGTGGAGCCTGGTCCAGCCCTCGCTGCCCGGCTCGGCCGGTGACGTCGTGTCCCAGCCCGAGTTCAGCCTGCTCGGCCAGTTCTCGCTGCTGGGCTCGGTCGAGAAGATCGGCATCGTCGCGGTCGTGCTCCTCGTCTTCACGCTCATGATCGCGGACTTCTTCGACACGATGGGCACGATGGTCGCGATCGGCGCCGAGGCCGACCTGCTCGACGAGAACGGCAACCCCCCGAACACGCGCCAGATCCTCGTCGTGGACTCGCTCGGCGCGGTGGCGGGCGGCATGGGCTCCGTCTCCAGCAACACCAGCTACATCGAGTCCGCCGCGGGCGTCGGCGACGGGGCGCGGACAGGCCTCGCCTCGGTGGTCACCGGCGCGCTGTTCCTGCTCGCGACGCTCTTCGCGCCGCTGGTCAACATGGTCCCGTACGAGGCGGCGACGCCGGCGCTCGTCATCGTCGGGTTCCTCATGCTCATGCAGGTCACCGGCATCGACTGGAAGAACTACGAGATCGCCATCCCGGCGTTCCTCACGATCATCCTCATGCCGTTCAGCTTCTCCATCGCCGTCGGCATCGGGGCGGGCTTCGTGTCGTTCGTGGCCCTCAAGATCGCCGTCGGCAAGGCGCGCCAGGTGCACCCGCTCATGTACCTGTCCGCGGTCCTCTTCGTCCTGTACTTCGCGATCGAGCCGATCGAGGACGGGCTGCGGAGCATGGGCGTCCTGGGCTGAGCCGCTCCTCCCTCCGGCCGGGCGTCCTCGCCCGGTCGGAGGTCACGGGTGCCCCGGTGACGCAGGCCCTAGGGTCGTGCAGGTTCGACAGCACTGGTGGGTGGAGGAAGGCGTGACCATGCGCATCTCGGTGATCGGCTGCGGGTACCTGGGAGCGGTCCATGCCGCCTCCATGGCCCACCTGGGTCACGACGTCATCGGGGTCGACGTCGACGCGGCCAAGGTCGAGCAGCTCGCGCGCGGCGAGGCCCCGTTCTACGAGCCCGGGCTGCCGGAGCTCTTGACGTCCTCCTTGGCGACCGGCCGCCTGACCTTCACGACTGACATCGCGGCCGCGGAGGGGGCGCAGGTGCACTTCGTGTGCGTCGGGACGCCGCAGAAGAAGGGCGAGTACGCCGCGGACCTGAGGTACGTCGACGCCGCCGTCCAGGGCCTGCTGCCCCACCTGCGTGCGGGGGACGTCGTCGTCGGGAAGTCGACCGTACCGGTCGGGACCACGGAGCGCATCGCCGAGGAGGTCGCTGCGACGCAGGTCGGCGCCACGGTGGTGTGGAACCCCGAGTTCCTGCGCGAGGGCTTCGCCGTGCAGGACACCCTGCACCCGGACCGGATCGTCTACGGCCTGCCCGACGGGGAGACCGGCGCGCGCGCCAAGGACCTCCTGGACGAGGTGTACGCGACCCCCATCGCGGAGGGGATCCCCGTCGTGGTGACCGACCGCGCGACGGCGCAGCTGGTCAAGGTCGCGGCCAACTCCTTCCTCGCGACGAAGATCTCCTTCATCAACGCGATGGCCGAGCTGTGCGAGGCGACGGGCGCGGACGTGACCCAGCTCGCCGACGCGATCGGGCACGACGCGCGGATCGGCCGCCGGTTCCTCAACGCGGGCCTCGGCTTCGGCGGGGGGTGCCTGCCCAAGGACATCCGCGCGTTCATGGCCCGGGCGGGAGAGCTCGGTGTCGACCAGGCCCTGTCCTTCCTGCGGGAGGTCGACTCCATCAACATGCGCCGGCGCGTGCGCACCGTCGACCTGGTGCGGGAGGTCTGCGACGGCTCGATCGTCGGGCGCCGCGTGGCCGTCCTCGGGGCGGCGTTCAAGCCGGACAGCGACGACATCCGCGACTCCCCGGCGCTGAGCGTGGCCGCCCAGATGGGTCTGCAGGGCGCGCACGTGGTGGTCACCGACCCGCAGGCGCTCGGCAACGCGGAGCGCATGTGGCCGGACCTGCGCTACGCCGCCACGGCGGACGAGGCCGCGAAGGAGGCCGACGTCGTGCTGCTCGCGACGGAGTGGCCGGAGTACCGGAGCCTCGACCCGCACGCGTTCGGGAACGTCGTGGCGCGCAAGGTGATCGTCGACGGTCGGAACGTCCTGGACCCCGTCGCGTGGCGCGCGGCCGGCTGGGTGTACCGGGCGCTCGGTCGGCCCTGAGGCGACGCCTCCGGTGCAGACGGAGGTGCGTGACACCCGCGCCGCCCTGTCGCGGCAGGGCGATGCACCGCTCCGGACGTGCCCGAGGTCACCCCCTGTCCGCAGGTCATGACCTTCGGTAATGACCTAGGATCAGGGGGTGCCCGTCCCTGCCGCCGACCGCGAGTCGTCCACCACCGCCCCGGCCCGCCCGCGCGCCACCGAGTGCCGCCCGGCGCCGCTGGCGAGCGAGCTGCGCGTCGCCACCACGCACCTCGTGCGGCGGCTGCGGTGGGAGCGCAGCTCCGACGCGATCACCGACGGCCAGTACGGCGTGCTGGCGGCGTTGTCCACGAACGGGCCGATGACGCCCACGGCGTTGGCCGAGGACCAGCACGTCCATCCGCCGCCGATGACGCGGACGATCAACGCGCTCGTCGAGGCCGGCCTGGTCCGCCGCGACCCGCACCCGAGCGACCGGCGCCAGGTCCTCGTCTCCATCACCGATGCCGGTGAGGCCGAGGTGCGCGAGACCCGCCGTCGGCGGACCGAGTGGCTCGCGCAGCGCCTGGCCCGGCTGACGCCCGAGGAGCGGGAGACGCTCGCGCGGGCGGCCCGGATCCTGCGGACGGTGGTGCAGCCGTGAGCCCCACCTTCGCCTCCCTGCGCTTCGTCAACTACCGGCTGTGGTTCGCCGGCGCGCTCGTCGCCAACATCGGCACGTGGATGCAGCGCGTCGCGCAGGACTGGCTGGTCCTCACCGTCCTCACGGACGACTCCGGCGTCGCGGTCGGCATCACGACCGCCCTGCAGTTCGCGCCGATCCTCGTGCTGTCCGCCTACGCCGGCCTGCTCGCCGACCGGATGGACCGCCGCAAGCTCCTCATCGCCACGCAGGTCGCCCAGGGCGTGCTGGCGGCCGGGCTGGGTGTCCTCGTCCTCAGCGGCGCGGCGCAGCTGTGGCACGTCTATGTCTTCGCGGCGCTGCTGGGCTGCGTCTCGGCGATCGACGCCCCCGTGCGCCAGACCTTCGTGGCGGACATGGTGTTGCCGGACCGGCTGTCCAACGCGGTGGGGCTCAACAGCGCGTCGTTCAACGCGGCCCGCCTCATCGGGCCCGGCCTGGCCGGCCTGCTCATCGCCGCCGTCGGCACCGGCTGGGTGTTCATCATCAACGCGGTGACGTTCGCCGCGACGATCCTCTCCCTCACGCTCATGCGTCGCGGCGAGCTGCACGCGCGCGAGCGCACCAAGCGCGGCAAGGGTCAGATCCGCGAGGGCATCCGGTACGTGCGGGGCCGCAGCGACATCGTCGTGGTCATGGTGGTCGTCGGCGTGGTCAGCACGTTCGGCCTGAACTTCCAGCTGACCAGCGCGGTCATGGCCCGCACCGAGTTCGGCCGGGGCCCGCAGGAGTACGGGATCCTCGGCTCCGTGCTGGCCATCGGCTCGCTCACCGGTGCGCTGCTCGCCGCGCGGCGGGAACGCCCCCGGGTGCGGCTCGTCGTCGGTGCGGCCTTCGGCTTCGGCATCTCGACCGGTGTCATGGCACTCATGCCGACCTACGAGCTGTACCTGCTCGCCTGCATCCCGGTCGGCTTCGCGTCCCTGACGATGATGACGGCGGCGAACACCACGCTCCAGCTCTCGACCGACCCGGCGATGCGCGGGCGCGTCATGTCGCTGTACATGGTCGTCTTCCTCGGGGCGACGCCGGTGGGCTCGCCGATCATCGGGTGGATCGCCGAGACGTTCGGCGCCCGGTGGGCGATCGGCATCGGCTCGGTCAGCGCGCTCGTCGTGGCGTCGGCGGCAGCCGTGTGGGCGAAGCGGCACTGGAACCTCGAGGTGCGCTACAGCCTCAGCGAGCGGCCGCACCTGCAGGTGACGTACCTGGACGGTGAGCCGGAGGAGGAGTCCTCGGCGGACCGCCGGGCACGCCAGGACGCCGCCCGCGAGATCGAGGCCCAGCAGGCGAGGGACCGCGCCTCCGCCGCCTGACCAGCACCCCCACCCCCGTCCAGCCCGCCACTTTCCTCTCGCCCCACGTGCTGACAGTGGCGGTCTGGACGCGAAGTGGCGGTCTGGACGGAGGGTTCTGGGCGGGCCAAGTCAGGCCGGGCGGGTCTCGGCCGGTGTCCGCAGCACCGTGCGCAGGCCGAGGGCGACGGCGGTCGCTCCGGCGACGAGCAGCACCGGCACGAGCAGGAACGCCGTGTGCGACCCGAAGGCGTCGGCGAGGGCGCCGAGCAGGAAGGGCGCCAGCCCGACCGCGATCCCGGTACCGACGGTCGACGTCGCCTGCGCCTGGTCGGGCCGGTCCGCCGCGTGCTGCAGGACGAGGGACACGGCGAGCGGGTAGTGGGCTCCGTACCCCAGACCGGCGACGACGAGACCGAGCACGGCGACCCCGGGACTGGTCGCGGTCCACAGGATCACGAAGCCGACCGCCGCCACCGCGTACGCGACGAGGAGGAGCTTCTCCGGCGCCTTGCGCAGGGAGAGCGGCCCCACGACGAGCCGGGCGGCCGTCATCCCCGCCACGAGCGCGGAGACCGTCGCCGTGGCCACTGACGGCCCGGCCCCCGTCCGCGACACGACCAGCTCGGCCGCCCAGAACGTCGTCGAGAACTCGATCGCCACCCCGGCGAGCATGGCCGCCCAGAAGAACCAGAACGCGCGCGTGAAGCCGGGGCCGCGCAGCCGGCCTGCTGCGGTCGCACCACCTGCCACCGGGCGACTCCCACCGTCGGGTGCCGGCCCGTCCGCCGCGGCGACGACGACCGCGCCAGGACCGGCGACGGCCGCGACGGCGACCCGGCGGGTCGCCGTCCCGTGGCCCAGCGCGCCGGTCCCCGGCAGGCGGAGCACACCGATCGCGAGGGCGACGGTCAGGAGCACGACGACGGCGACGGCCGGGCGCCACGACCAGCCGGCCGCCACGGCCGCGCCCACCGCGAGCGGCGCGACGAGCCCCACCCCGGACCCCATGGCGTTGGCCTCCGTGACGACGGCCGCGCCCGCGGGGCCGTGGTGCCGGGCCAGCGCCGGCTGCGCACCGGAGATGAGGAAGCCGCCGCCGATGGCCGCGACCGCGACGGCGCCGATCGTCTGCCAGGGAGCCGAGCCCAGCAGGAGCGCCACCACCCCGACGACGAGCGTCCCCGCGCCGACGAGCACCTGGATGCGCCGGCCGAGCCGCACCGCGAGCGCGGAGCTCATCGCGCCGGCGATGACCGTGCCCGCGGCCATGCCCGTGCCGTGCAGCCCGGCGAGCGCCAGGCTCGTGCCCTGCTCGGCGGCGATGAGCGGGACGGCGGGCCCGAAGCCGTAGAGGAACCAGCCCCACGTGACGAAGGTGCCGTAGAGCGTGACCGTGAGGCGGTCGCGCCGGACGCTCGTCATCCCAGGCGCTCGACGACGTGGTCGACGCACGCGGTCAGCGCCTGGACGTCCGCGGGCTCCACGGCCGGGAACATCGCGACCCGGATCTGGTTGCGCCCGAGCTTGCGGTACGGCTCGACGTCGACGACGCCGTGGCGTCGCAGCACCGCGCAGACCGTGGGCGCGTCGATCGCCGCGTCCAGGTCGACGGTGCCGACGACGGCGCTGCGCAGCCCGGGGTCCGTCACGAACGGCTGGGCCCAGTCGCGGGCGTCCGCCCACCCGTAGAGGTGCTCCGCGGACTGCGCCGTCCGCGCCGTGGCCCAGGGGAGGCCGCCGTGGTCGAGCATCCAGTCGAGCTGGTCCGCGAGCAGCACGAGGGTCGCGACGGCCGGCGTGTTGAGGGTCTGGTCCGCGCGGCTGCTGGTGATCGCGGTCGTCAGCGACAGGAACTCCGGGATCCACCGGCCGGACGCGCCGATCGCCTCGGCGCGCGCGACGGCCGCGGGGGAGAGGACCGCCAGCCACAGGCCGCCGTCGGACGCGAAGGACTTCTGGGGTGCGAAGTAGTAGGCGTCGGTCTGCGTCAGGTCGACCGACAGGCCACCCGCGGCCGACGTCGCGTCGACGAGGGTCAGCGCGTCGTCGTCGGCGCCCGTGCGGCCCGGGCGGGTGACGGGCACGGCCACCCCGGTGGACGTCTCGTTCTGGGGGTAGGCGTACGCGTCGACGCCGGCCTCCGGCTCGGGCAGGACCGCCGAGCCCGGCTCCGCGGTCCGCACGGTCGGCTCCGCCAGGAACGGCGCGCTCCGGACCGCGGTCGCGAGCTTGCCGCCGAACTCCCCGAAGCTGCACAGCTGCGCGCGCTCGCGGACCAGGCCGAGGGTCGCGACGTCCCAGAAGGCGGTCGAGCCACCGTTGCCGAGGACCACCTCGTAGCCGTCGGGCGCGCCGAGCAGCTCGGCGACCCCGGTCCGCACGCGGCGCACCAGGGAGCGGACGGGCGCCTGCCGGTGCGAGGTGCCCAGGACGGTGCGGCCGACTGCGGCGAGCGCCTCCACCTGCGCCGGGCGGACCTTGGACGGGCCGGAGCCGAAGCGGCCGTCCACCGGCAGGAGCGCGGAGGGGATGACGATGTCGGTCGCGTCGGCCACGCGCCCACTGTAGGGGTGCTCGCGAGGCGGGGACCGGGCGGTCCGGCCACGTAACCTTGGGTGCGGACAGGGGGCCGTAGGGGGACGAGCGGGAAGGACGGAGCACCGCGTGAGCGACCTGATCGACACGACCGAGATGTACCTGCGCACGATCTACGAGCTGGCGGAGGAGGGGATCGTCCCCCTGCGCGCCCGCATCGCGGAGCGGCTCGGGCACTCCGGGCCCACGGTGTCGCAGACCGTCGCGCGGATGGAGCGCGACGGCCTCGTCGTCGTCAGCGGTGACCGCCACCTCGAGCTGACCGAGGAGGGCCAGGCCAAGGCGACGCGGGTCATGCGCAAGCACCGGCTCGCCGAGCGCCTGCTCACCGACGTCATCGGGCTCGAGTGGAGCTACGTCCACGACGAGGCCTGCCGGTGGGAGCACGTCATGAGCGAGCGCGTCGAGAAGCGGCTCATCGAGCTGCTGGGCCACCCGCGCCACTCGCCCTACGGCAACCCGATCCCCGGACTGGCCGAGCTCGGGGACCACCTGCTGCCCGAGGGCTTCCTCGACGGCGTCGTCTCGCTCGTCGCGCACGCGCGTGCCGTGCCGGGGGTCAGCGAGGTCGTCGTCGGCCGGCTCGGGGAGCCGCTGCAGACCGACACCGAGCTCCTGCAGCGCCTCGTGGGCGCGGGGGTCCTCCCCGGTGCGGTCGTGCGCGTGGAGGTCGTCGACGGGATGGTCGCCGTCGGCGCGCCGGGCGCCGAGCTGGTGGTCGACCTGCCGGACGACGTCGCACGGCACGTCTTCGTGTCGACCGCCGACACGACCGCTGCGTGAGCTGAGACGTATGTCACATCGGCGGTCCCTGGTGCCGCCGGGCGGCGGTCGTGCGTCCCGCCCCACGAGCCGTCGCACCGCCCCCGACGCCGCACTCGGCCCGTTCTCCTGACCTGGGGACCCGTCCGGCGATCTACCTGCCCTTGACCTCCCGTACTCCTCGTGATGGATCGAGCCTCGGCGGCCGTCGCCGGGACCTCGGTCCCGTGCGCCCAGGCTCCCTCCGTGATCGTTCCGAGACACAACGGTTGCGGCCGTGACCGGAGCGTGACATCGCTCCGAATGACCGGGTACATTCGCGGTGCTTCGAGGAACCCTCCTCCGCGAAGCCCCCGAGCGGAACGCCGAGTCCTGCCGCCGCCCGGGGCCCCTCACGACATCACGGCAGGAGCGGGGGAACCACCAACGGGCACCACACGGTGTCCTCGGGGTGAAGCCGCAGGACCGTCCTCGGACGGGAGCGCGGCCGGGTGATCTCCCACCCGAACCCGACAGCTCACCTCGTAGGCGTCCGGAGAGGTATTACGTGACCGCTACGCCCCAGCGAGCCCGCCACCGCGCGGCCCGCCGCCCCTCGACCCCCCTGGACGACCTCGCCGGCAACCTGGCGACCGTCAGCCGCCGCTCCGCCGTCGTCGCCGCATCGTCCGGCCTCGTCATGACCATGGCGCTCCCGGCCTCCGCCGCCCCGGCCGACAGCCCGGCGAACGCGGTCCCCGCCGTCGACGTCAGCGCCCTCACCGCCGAGGCGCGCGCCGCCCTCGCGACGGCCCCCGCCGTGTCCGTCCCCGCCGACGCGGCGTGGACGTTCAAGGCGCCGCAGATCCAGATCACGGCCAACCCGGAGCCGGAGCCCGAGCCGGAGCCGGAGCCCGAGCCGGAGCCGGAGCCCCGCCGGACCGAGAGCACGTCGCGGTCCGCCGAGCGCGCCGCTGCCCCGGCCGCCGCTGCCCCGGCCCCGGCCCCGGAGAAGCCGGCCGCTGCCATCCCCGCGAGCGGCATCGGGTCCGCGGTCATCGAGGCCGCTGCCCGCTACGTCGGCGTGCCGTACGTCTCGGGTGGCACGACGCCCGACGGCTTCGACTGCTCCGGGTTCACGTCCTACGTGTACGCGCAGGTCGGCATCACGATCCCCCGGACGTCCGCGGAGCAGCGCTACGCCGGCACGGTCGTCCCGGCGGACCAGCGCCAGCCGGGCGACCTCATCTGGTCCCCTGGCCACATCGGCATCTACGCCGGTGACGGCATGCAGATCGACTCGCCCCGCCCGGGGAAGACCGTGCAGTTCCGGTCGATCTGGCAGACCAACCCGATCTACATCCGCATCGGCTGACGCTCGCAGCACCGACCGAGAGCCCCGGACCACGACGGTCCGGGGCTCTCGGCGTGCCGGGCGTCGCGGGTCGGCGTGGGGCGTCGCCCACCCGTTCACCGACGCCTCCTGAGCCGTTCGCGAGGCACCGCGACCTCGCGCCCGGTCGCGCAGTACGCTGGCCCCGCTCCACCAGGCGGACCTGGCAGCCGGTCAGGTCCCGGTGCGCTGGTCCCGGAGGCTGCCGTGCTACGGACGACAGACCGAGTCACGACGGGCGCCGGCGCGCGCCTGGACACCCTTGCCGCCGCGATCCACGCGGCCCGCGAGGAGGCCGACGACGCCGCGGGGGGTGAGCATCCGGCCCCACCGTTCGACCCCGGCGGGCTGCCGCGCGCGCTGGTCCTCAACGCGAGCCGCGAGCCGCTGTGCGTCGTCGGCGTGCACCGGGCGGTGTCGCTGGTGCTGGCCGGCAAGGCGGTCGTGCTGGAGTCGGACGGCCGCGTGCTGCGCTCCGAGCGCATGGCGCTGCCCGTGCCGCACGTCCTGTGCCTCACCCGGTACGTCCACGTGCCCTACCGCCGGTCGGTGACGCCGACGCGTCGGACGGTGCTCGCGCGCGACGGTCAGCGCTGCGCGTACTGCGCCGGCCCGGCCGACACGGTGGACCACGTCCACCCGCGCTCGCGCGGCGGTCGCCACGTGTGGACGAACGTCGTCGCGGCCTGCTCTCGGTGCAACCACCGCAAGGCCGACCGGTTGCTGTCCGAGATCGGCTGGCAGCTGCTCGTGACGCCGACGCACCCCCGTGGGCCTGCGGCGGTGCTGGGTGCCTCCGTGCGCCCGCACCCGTCCTGGATGGCGTACCTGGCGGCGTAGCACCGCACCCGCGGGACACTCCGGAGTCGGAAGTTCCCCCGGTACGGTCGTGGCATCGGCAGACTGTGGGCAGGGGCGACCGGAGGGAGGCACCATGACCGGGAGCGACGTGGTCCTCGTGGGTGTGGACGGCTCGGCGCCCAGCCTGCGCGGCCTGGACTGGGCGGCGGCGCACGCCGCGGCGCACGGCCACCGGCTGCACCTCGTGTGCGCCTACTCGATCCCCTCGTTCAGCACCGCCGCGCTCGACGGCGGGTACGCCGCCCTCGACGACACCGCCATCCAGCAGGGCGCACGCGCCGTGCTCGAGGAGGCGGAGGCGCGGGTCCACCGCAGCGGTGTCCCGGTGACGTCCGACGTCGCGACGGGCGACGCGGCCGCGGTGCTCATCGAGCTGTCGCGCGGGGCGGCGACCGTCGTCGTCGGCACCCGCGGTCGCGGCGGGTTCGCGGAGCGGCTCCTCGGCACGGTGTCGTCCGCGCTGCCGGCCCATGCGCACTGCCCGACGGTCGTCGTCCCGTCCCGTCAGCACGCCAGCTCCCGGGGCGAGCCGGTCGCGGGCGGTGCGCCGGTGCGACGGATCGTCGTCGGTGTCGACGGCTCGCCCGCGGCCGAGGCGGCGCTCGAGCACGCGATCGTCGAGGCGGAGACCTGGGGGGCGGAGCTCACCGCGGTCGCCGGCGTGCCGATGGGGACCGGCTCCGGGCTGCTGGCCTGGCTGCCCGCCGCCCAGGACCACGAGCAGGTGCTGCGCGACGTCGCCGAGGGGCTGGACGTCGTCGTCGACCGGGCCCTGGCCGGGCACCCGGGGCTCCAGGTCCGTCGGCACGTCCTGGACGGCACCGGCGCCGCCCTGCTCACCGAGTTCTCGACGGCCGTCGACCTCGTCGTGGTCGGGTCGCGTGGCCGTGGCGGGTTCGCGGGGCTGCTGCTGGGCTCCACGAGCCAGGCCGTGCTCCACCACGCCGTCTGCCCGGTCATGGTGGTCCGCGTGCCGGCGCGCGACGACGAGTGGTCGCCGACGGACGTCGGTCGCCGCTGACGTCAGGACGTCGTGCGGGGTGTGTCCGGGCGGCGGACCAGGGGGGTGAGCACGATGGTCGAGCGCGTGCGCAGCACGAACGGCTCGGCGGCGATGCGCTCGACGACGGTGTCGAGGTGGCGGACGTCGTGGGCCCGGACGTGCACGAGCGCGTCCGCCTCGCCGGTCACGGTGCTCGCCGCGACGATCTCGGGGTAGCGCTCGAAGGCCTCCCGCATCGTCGCCGGCCGCGTCGCGCCGGTGCAGTAGACCTCGACGTGGGCCTCCGTGGCCCAGCCGAGCGACGCCGGGTCGAGCCGGACCGTGAAGCCGTCGATGACACCACGGGCCAGCAGGCGGTCGACGCGACGCTTGACCGCCGGGGCGGAGAGGTTCACGACCGCACCGATCCGCGCGAAGCTCGCGCGGGCGTCGAGGCCGAGCTGGTCCAGGATCGCCAGGTCGGTGCGGTCGAGCAGCGGCGCGTCCTCGGGCATGGGCTCAGCATGCCCGAGGACGCGCGGTGTGCGGCCTCCGCACGGCTCGGCGCGGCGCCGCCGTGGGCGTTCGCCCCCTCACGCCGGTCGCGGCCGGGAGGCGTCCGACCCTCCCGCCCGTCCGGGCCGGGAGGCGTTCGACCCCTCCCGCCGGCCGCGGTTCTCGACGTCTCGGCGATCGGCGTCGCAGAAACGTCGAAGAGTGCGACTGTCAGCAGGCGATCGTCAGGAGGGCTATCCGTGGAGGGCTGGGCTCAGCGGAGGGCGTCGGCCAGCTGGTCGAGGGCCCAGTCGAGGTCCTCGAGCGACACGACCAGGGGCGGGGCGATCCGCACCGTCTGCCCGTGCGTGTCCTTGACGAGGACGCGCCGCTCGAGCAGCCGCTCGCTGACCTCGCGACCGGTCCCGCGAGCCGGGTCCACGTCCACCCCGGCCCACAGCCCCGCGACGCGGTAGCCGACGAGGAGACCCTCCTCGACCATGGCCACGAGGCGGTGCTCGAGGTGCTCCCCGAGCTCGCGCGCCCGCGCCTGGTGCTCGCCGGTCTCCAGCAGGTCCACGACGGCCAGCGCGACGGCGCAGGCCAGGGGGTTGCCCCCGAACGTCGACCCGTGCGTCCCGGGCGTCAGCACCGCCAGCACGTCCCGGCGGCCGACGACGGCGCTCACCGGCACGACGCCGCCGCCGAGCGCCTTGCCCAGCGTCACGAGGTCCGGCTTGACGCCCGCGCGCTCGCACGCGAGCGTCGCGCCGGTGCGGCCGAGGCCGGACTGGATCTCGTCCGCGACGAAGAGCACGTCGTGCTCGTCGCACAGCGCCCGTACGGTCGCGAGGTACCCCTCCGGGGGCACGATGACACCGGCCTCGCCCTGCACCGGCTCGAGGAGCACGGCGACCGTCGTCTCGTCGATCGCCGCCGCGAGGGCCGCCGCGTCGCCGTAGGGCACGACGCGGAAGCCGGGCGCGAACGGGCCGAAGCCGCTCCGGGCGTCGTCGTCGGTGGAGAAGGAGACGATGGTCGTGGTGCGGCCGTGGAAGTTGTCCGCTGCGACGACGATCGTCGCCTGACCGTCCGGCACGCCCTTGACCTCGTAGCCCCACTTCCGGGCCGTCTTGACCACCGTCTCCACGGCCTCGGCTCCCGTGTTCATGGGCAGCACAAGGACGCCGTCGGGCGCCGCGAGGAGCGGCTCGAGGAGTCGAGCGAGGCGGGTGGCGAACGGGGCGAGGAGGTCGTGGTCGAACGCCCGTGAGGTGAGCGTCAGCCGGTCGAGCTGGGCGTGCGCGGCCGCGACGAGGTGCGGGTGGCGGTGACCGAAGTTCAGCGCCGAGTAGCCGGACAGCAGGTCCAGGTACTCGCGCCCGTCGGTGTCCCGGACCCACGCGCCCTCGCCGGAGGCCAGGACGACGGGCAGCGGGTGGTAGTTGTGCGCGAGGTGGTCGTGCACGGTGCCGTCCGTCTCGGAGGTGTGCTGGACGTCGAGGCTCATCGGGACTCCCGGATCTCCAGGGTGCAGCACTTGGCGCCGCCGCCGCCCTTGAGCAGCTCGCTGGTGTCCACGGCGTGCGGCTCGAACCCGCGCGCGCGCAGCTCGGCGGCGAGGTCGACGGCTCCCGGGGCGAGGACCACGCGGCGGCCGTCCGAGACGGCGTTGAGGCCGAGGGCGTCGGCGTCACGGTCGGTCGCGATGATCGCGTCGGAGTACATCGCGGCGAGGAGGGTGCGCGACTCCTCGGAGAACGCCGCCGGGTAGTAGGCGACGAGCGGGTGCGACGCGTCGCTGTCCAGCACCGCCAGGGCGGTGTCGAGGTGGTAGTAGTGCGGGTTCACCAGCTCCAGGCTGACGACCTCGCGGCCGACCAGCTCCGCCAGCTCGCCGTGCGAGGCGCGGTCCGTGCGGAAGCCGTAGCCGGCCAGCAGGACGTCGCCGACGGCGAGGATGTCGCCCTCGCCCTCGTTGATCTCGCGGGCGGTGCGGGTGGTGAAGCCGGCGTCGGCGAACCACTGCTCGTAGGCCGGGCCCTCGGGGGCGCGCTCGGCGTAGCGGAACCGCGCCGAGTACACGACGCCGTCGACGACGGTCGCGCCGTTGGCCGCATAGACCATGTCGGGCAGGCCCGGGATCGGGTCGATGAGGTCCACCGCGTGGCCCCAGTCGAGGTACGTGCGGTAGAGCGTCTCCCACTGCTGGACGGCCAGGTCACGGTCGGTGAACCGGGTGACGTCCATCCACGGGTTGATCTCGTAGCTGACGGTGTAGTGCTCCGGCCGGCACATCAGGTAGCGGCGCGGCGTGCTGGCGCGCTCGACGGTGGCGGTCGCGGTGAGGGTCTCGGTCATGCGGGCGTCCTCCGGGTCTCGGGGGGCACTCGCGGCGCAGCGCCGGGTGGTCGCCGCAGGCCGTCTGGTGCTGTGTCGAGGCTAGGGCCGAAAGTCCCGGACGGCCGGGTGGCGACGCTGCGCGTGACCAGGCGAAACGTTGCGTCGTGCGTCGTCGTTGTGGCGATTCGTTGCGCGGCGGTCAGCCGGGAGTGGGAGCGGGCCGCGGCGGGCCGACGGGTCGAACCCTCAGCGGGTGAGCTCGGCGTCGACGCGACGCAGGGCGTAGGTCACCATCGCGGCGAGCACCGGGCGCAGGATCGGGGCGGTCAGACCCGCCGGCAGACCGCGCAGGTGGACGCGCTCGACCCACGCGGCCTCGCAGGTGTCCGGCCCCAGAGGGCGGACCTGGACCTCGGCCGTCCCCAGGAGGACCGGACCGAGCTTCCGGTAGACCGCGGTGCCGACGGTCCCGGGCCCGTTCTCGTCGGTGTGCGGCGGGACCGAGCGCACCACCGCCATGCGGTCGACGACGCCCGGCGCACCTCGCGTCGCGAACGGCCCGCTGACCGCGGTGAAGACGGCGCCGACGGGCAGGCTCGCGGCGGCGTCCATGCGGGTCATCGGGATCCACCGGACGTGGTTGCGCATGTCCGTGAGGAGCACCCACGCGTCCTCGGCGCGCAGCGGCAGCACGCGCCGGGCCACGGCGGCGCGGGAGCGCGGTGCGTCGTCGTCGGCGGGGAGGCGAGGGGCGTCGTCGTCGGTCGTCGCGACCGCCAGGGCCGGGGTGGCGCGGCGGGACATCAGGACGGGCCTCATGGGTGACCTCGCGGGCTCGGGAGCGGTGCGTGGCGGCTGGTGCGGGTGGGTGCCGACGGGTGCCGGCGGACGCGACGGACGGGAACGGTTGCCGCGTCGGACCTGCGCCGACGGTAGTAGCGTCGCACGACATGGAGACACGTGTGCTGGGACGGACGGGCCGGGACGTCACGGTCGTCGGGCTGGGCTGCTGGCAGCTCGGGGCCGACTGGGGAGACGTCGGGGACGAGCAGGCGATGGAGATCCTGGGGGCGGCCGTCGACGCCGGCGTGACCTTCCTCGACACGGCGGACGTCTACGGCGACGGGCGGTCGGAGCGGTTCGTCGGCCGGCTGCTGCGCGAGCGTCCCGACGCCGGGCTCGTCGTGGCGACGAAGATGGGGCGCCGGTCGGACCCGCACGTGCCCGAGGCGTACACGCTCGACGCGATGCGGGCGTGGACGGACCGGTCGCGGGAGAACCTCGGCGTCGACACGCTCGACCTCACGCAGCTGCACTGCCCGCCCACGCCGGTGTACTCGCGTGACGACGTCTACGACGCGCTGGACACGCTCGTGCAGGAGGGGCGGATCGCCGCGTACGGGGTGTCCGTCGAGACCGTCGACGAGGCGCTGACCGCGATTGCCCGGCCGAATGTGGCGAGCGTGCAGATCATCCTCAACGCGTTCCGGCGCAAGCCGCTGGAGGAGGTGCTCCCGGCCGCCGTGGAGGCGGGCGTGGGGATCATCGCGCGGGTGCCGCTGGCGAGCGGGCTGCTGTCGGGGAAGTTCGACGAGAGCACGCAGTTCGCCGCGGACGACCACCGCACGTACAACCGCGGCGGGGACGCGTTCGACGTCGGCGAGACCTTCGCCGGGGTGCCGTACGAGGTGGGCGTCCGGGCGGCGCGCGAGGTGGCGGCGCTGACGCCGGACGGTGCGACGACGGCGCAGCTCGCGCTCCGCTGGATCATCGACCAGCCGGGCGTCACGACGGTCATCCCGGGCGCCAGCCGCCCCGAGCAGGCGCGGGCCAACGCGGCCGCCGCCGACCTGCCGCCGCTGACCGCCGAGCAGCAGGACGAGCTGCGGCGCATCTACGACGAGCGCATCCGGGAGCACGTGCACGGGCGCTGGTGAGCGGGTGCCCGGTGGCGCCGTGGGGCGGCCACCGGGCGCGGCGGGTCAGGTGCGGGTCAGGTGCGGGGTCAGTGGCGGCCGGTGTCGCCCGGGGCCGTCCAGCCCGTGCCCGGGTCCGGTCGGGTCTCCACGAGGCGGACGTCGCGGCCGTCGGTGATCGTGGGCGCGGCGGCGTCGCTGACCGCGACCTCGATGATGCGCGGGAACCGCGCGGGTGCCGGGCCGAACGCCTGGCGGGCGGAGGTCACGACCGTCTTGCCGAGGGCGCGCGCACCCGTCGCGCCGATGACCGCGCCGATGCCGAACGGCGCCAGCCGGCCGAACGCGAGCGCACCCTGCTTGGCGGCCTGCCGCTGGAGGAAACGACGGGTGAGGCGCGCGTTGACGCGCTTGATCGTCGTCGTCGGCATGTTGACGAGCAGCGTGCGCGCCCAGCTGCCGTTGAGCCCCACCTCGCCGCTGATCGCCTTCGTGCCCTGGTCGCCCAGGACCGTGGCCATGAGGAGCGTCCGACGGCGCGCCGTCTCCTCGATCCCGATGCCGTGCACGTCGGCGACGGCGAGCGCGAACGCCGACGACGCCCCGAAGAAGGTGGCGACCTCGGCGCTCGTCAGGGCGATGCCGACGCCCGTGCCGATCGCGGGCGCGGCGGCCGCGGCGCCGACGGCGCCCCCGGACGTGGAGACGGCCATGAGGTACTGCTTCTCCAGCAGCGCGATGATCTGCGCGGGGGACGCCTCGGGGTTGCGCCGGCGCAGACGCTCGACGTGGGCCCGGATCGCCGCGGAGGGGACGGAGACCGCCTTGTCGAGCGCCGCGTCGAGGATCGGGACGCCGGTGACGGGGGACGGCGGCGGCGCCCCGGGTCCGTGCTGACCCGACGGCCGGACGTCGTCGAGCGGGAGCGTCCCGGCGGCGAAGACGTCGTCGGGGCCACCGTGGGACGGGTACGGGCCGTGCGGGCGCGGGACGTCAGGCATGTCCCGATGGTCGCACGGGGTCGCGGGGGAGTCGCGGCGTGCTCTCCGTCCTACCGGCTGCGGGAGGGGCCGGTGTGGTCGGTCAGGCGACGCCGTCCGCGGTGACGCGAGCGCCGTCCGGCACCTGCCCACCGGATCCGGCCAGGCGCGCCTCGCCCTCGACGACGACGTCGCGCCCGAACGCCCAGTCGCCCTCGACGCGCAGAGCGGTGGCCGAGCGCAGTGACGGGGTGTGCGGGACGCGGGCGTCGAACGCGTCGATGGTCTTGTAGTGGTCGGTGTCGAGGTCGACGAACGGTGCGTCGACCTGGGCGACGAGCCGTCCGGCGTCGTCGTCGGCGTAGACGTCGGAACGGAGGACCAGCAGGTCGTTCGTCGTCTTCACCGGCAGGAAGCGGCTGCGCGGCACCTCCAGGGCCGTGGCGCCGTCGAACGCCTCGACCGCCGCGCCCATGGCGGACTCGATCTGCACGACCTTCGTCGAGTCCTTGCGCGTGGGGTCGACGGTCTTGTCGTTGCGGATGAGCGGCAGCTGCATGACCCCGCCCGTGCGCTCGAGCTCGGCGGCGAGCGCGCGGAGGTCGAACCAGAGGTTGTTGGTGTGGAAGTACGGGTGGACCGCGATGTCCGAGGCGACCGCCTCGTCCTCGGGCGGCGTCTGCGCGGTCTCGCGCAGGACGATGCGGTCGTCGCTCCTGCGGATGACGAGGTGCCCGCCCTTGCGGTCCGCGGGCGTGCGGCGGCACACCTCCGCGGCGTACGGGGCGCCGCTCGCGGCGAACCAGCCGGCGATGCGGGCGTCGGGGACGGTGCCGAGGTTGTCCGAGTTCGACACGCTGGCGTAGCGGAACCCGGCGTCGAGGAGCGCTTGGAGCGTGCCCGAGGCGTACAGGGCGGTGTAGAGGTCGCCGTGGCCGGGCGGGCACCACTCCAGGCTCGGGTCCTCGGGCCACTCGACCGGCGTGAGGTCGTCGGCGCGGAGCTTCGGCTCGCGGTTCTGCAGGAAGTCCAGCGGCAGGCCGTCGACGGCGAGCTCGGGATACCGGGCCAGCGCGGCGAGGCTGTCGTCCTGGGTGCGGAAGCTGTTCATGAGCACCAGCGGCAGGCGGGCGCCCGTGGCCTCGCGCGCGGCGAGCACCTGGGCGGCGATGACGTCGAGGAACGTCTTGTCGCCGCGCACGCGGAGCAGGGACTTCGCCTTGTCCATGCCCATGGACGTGCCGAGGCCGCCGTTGAGCTTGAGGACCGCGGTGGCGCCGAGGGCGTCGCGCGCGGCGTCGTCGTCGACGGTCAGGGCGTCGAGCTGCGCCACGTCCGTGAGGGGGCGGACCGTCGACTCGGGGATGACGCCCGTCTCGCCGGACTCGAGGAGCCCGTAGAAGCGGGTGAAGACCTGGATCGCGGTGGGGGAGACGCCGGCCTCCTCCATCTTGCGGCGGGCGAGGGCAAGTCCGTCAGCGCTCATGGTGATCAACCTAGGCCGGGGGGCCGACACGTGCACGGGCTGTTGCCGTGCCGGCGGATCGCGGTGAGGGCGCGGTGGACCGGCGTGGTGCGGGCGTCAGGCGCCGTCGAACCGGGCGCCGGTCGCGTGCTGGGGCACGACGACGTGCACGGCGTTGCGCTGCACCTCGAACGTCGTGGGCGTCTGGCCGGTGATCTCGCCGTCCATGTTGATCCGCAGGGCGGGCTCGGTGACGAGGCGGACGCGCCGGGTGGCACGGTGGTGGACCTTCTCGTGCTCGATGAAGTGCCCGGTGCGCAGCAGCCGCGCCATGCTCACGTGGTCGCGCAGGCGGCCGTGCTCCACGACGTCCACGTCGAGCATGTGGTCGTCGATGTCCGCGTGCGGGGCGACGGTCGCGCCCCCGCCGAAGTGCCGGCCGTTGCCGATCGAGACCTGGAGCAGGTCGTCGACCTCGAGGGTGGGGTGGTCGCCGTCGGGGAACTCCAGGCGCGCGGCGAACGGCTGGTGGCGGCGGTAGGCGCGCACGGCCGCCACGGGGTAGGCGAGCGGCCCGAGCCGCCGCTTGAGCGTGGGCGACAGGGCGCCGGTGACCTCGACGGACAGGCCGACGGAGGCCACGTTGAGGAACGGCCGGCTGTCGGCGCGGCCGAGGTCGATGTCGACGACCGTGCCGTCGGCGAGGACGGCACAGGCCTCCCGGAGGTCGTCGGGGATCTCCAGCGTGCGGGCGAGGTCGTTGGCGGTGCCCAGCGGCAGGACGCCGAGCACGGTTCGGCTCCCGGCGACCCGGCCCGCCGCGCAGCTCACCGTGCCGTCGCCACCGCCGACGACGAGCAGGTCGGGTGCGTCGGCCAGCGCGCGGTCGAGGACCGACTCGAGGTCGTCGTCCCTGCGGACGACGTGCTCGGCCGCGAGCGGGATGCCGGCGGCCCGGACGGCGTCGCCCACGTCACGCGCGGAGCCGCGGCGCGAGCCTGCGTTGACGACGAGCACCGCGGAGTCGATCGGGCGGTCGGGCATGGGACTGACGGTAGGGGGTGCGGCTGGACTTCTGATGCGAAGGGCCCCGTGCAGCAGCGAGCCCCGCCCGACGGGTGCCGGGCGGGGCTCGCTGTGGCGACGACTACTTCAGGGTCTTGACAGGCTCGATGCCTCAGCGCCGCGACGCCTCCCGGGCCAGCCGGATCGCCGCCTCCCGGTCCGTCACGCGGAGCTTCTTGAGGATCGCCGAGATGTGGGTGCGTACGGTCACCGGCGCGACGAACAGGCGCTGCGCGATCTGCTCCGTCGTCAGGTCGTCCCCCATGAGCTCCAGGATCTCCTGCTCGCGGCTGGTGAGCCGGGAGGTGGCGCGCCGGCGCAGGTCGACCCGACGCCGCGGTTCCTCGCGGAACTGGTCCACGACGCGCATGACGAGCGACCGCGGCAGTGCCGCCTCGCCGGCGATCACGCCGCGCAGGGCCGCGCCCAGCCGCCCGGGGTCCATGTCCTTGACGAGGTACCCCGACGCCCCCGCCCGCAGCGCCTCGAACAGGTCCTCGTCCTCACGGCTGGCGGTGAGCATGACGACGGGCGTCTGTGGCAGGGCCCGGGTGATCTCCATGGCGGCGACGATCCCGCTCCCCGGCATGTGGATGTCCAGCAGGCACACGTCCGGCCGGTGCTCGCGTGCCGAGGCGAGAGCGCGTGCGCCGTCGCCGACCCGCGCCACCACGGTGAAGCCGTCGGCCTCCAGGGCACGTGCCACCTCGTCGCGGGTCGGCACGTGGTCGTCCGCGATGAGCACGCGAATCGATTCGCTCACGACCACGTCACTCGCACGGTCGTCCCCTCTCCGGGCGCGGACTGGACTGCCAGCGTGCCACCGACCCCGGCCGCGCGCTCGTTCATGCTCGTGAGCCCGAAGCCGCTGGGCGGGCCGTCGTCCGGTCGGTGCGCCGTGAACCCGCGGCCGTCGTCCGCCACGAGGAGGGAGAGGGGGTCCGCCGTGAGGCGCACCCGGATCCGGGCGGCCTGCCCATGCCGCACGGCGTTGTGGATGGCCTCACCCGTGATGCGCAGCAGGGCATCGGCGAGGGCGCCGTCGACGTCCGCACGCGGGTCGATCTCCGTCTCGACCTTCACGTCGTACTGCTCGCCCAGCGCCACGACGGTGCGCTGCAGCGCCGTGGGCAGGTGCTCGTCCTCCGGTCGGGTCAGGGCGGCCAGGGCCCGCCGGGACTCCTCGATGGCGCGCCCAGCCGCGCCGCCGATGCGCTCGACGACGGCGAGGTCGCCCGGGTTCGCGGACAGCCGCTGGTACTGCGCCCGGATGTACGAGAGCTCCTGGATGACCCCGTCGTGGAGCTCGCGCGCCATCCGGCGGCGGTCCTCCAGCACGGCCACCTGCGCCCGTGTGCGCCAGTAGGTGGTGATCTCCTGCGCAGCACCCACGAGGAGGAGCAGGTAGAACCCGAGCCGGAGCACGTCGCCGGTGTAGACGACGTCCGAGTAGAGCGAGGGGTAGAGCACGTAGTGCAGACGCCCCACCGCCGACAAGGTGCACCCGGCCGCCAGCCACCGCAGGAACGGGTCCTGCCGCCGGTCGGCCTGCCTCACGAAGGCGACGGCGCCCACGGCGTAGAGCAGGGCGTCGAGCCCGAGGACGCCGAGCGCGGCGGGATGCGCCACCAGCTGCGGGCGCGTGGCGTCCCCGACGGCGGCCGGGTCCACCACGGGCGGCAGCGACCCGGCCGCCACCGAGCCGGCGACGGCCACGGCGACCAGCGCCAGGACGAAGAGCGTGGACGTCAGGGCCGCACGCCGGCGGTCGGCCCGCCGACCGCCGGAGACCAGGGCCGCGGTGGCCACCGTGGTCGCGCCCACCAGCCGGAACCCGAGCGGTACCCATGAGCCGGTGAGCGTGCCCATGCCGTCCTGCACCGCGGACGGGATCGCGGTCAGGACCAGGCCGGCCACGGCGGCTGTGGACAGCGCCAGACCGAGGAGCAGGTCCTGGAGCCGGCGCCCCTCGCGGAACCGTCCGTAGACCACGTACCCGACGACGATCGCGATGATCGCGTTGACGGTCTCGAGCATGACCCGCAGGGCGGGTGACTCGTAGGCGAAGCGGGCGAACGGCAGGGCGACGACCGCGACCGTGAACGCGGCAGCGACGAGGGCTGCCGCCGCGGCGAGCGCCGCAGCGGACCGCTCGGCGACCCTGCCCCGCTTGCCGGTCACGCCGATGACCCTAGTGACGAATCCATGACCATCTCTCGCGGACCGCGGGTGAACCCTTCCACCCCCTGGCGCGCCGCGAAACGGTGCGACCCGTCGCTAGAGTCGGCGTGGCGCCGGCACAGCAGCCCGTCGAGGGCATCCGGCACGACGGCGGCCGGGAGGCACGATGCAGGCGGAGACGGCGGTCGCCCCATGAGTTCCGGACGGACCGAGATCGCCGTCGTCGGTAGCGTCAACGTCGACCTCGTCGCCACCGTCGCCCGCCTGCCCCTGCCCGGCCAGACCGTCCCTGCCCTCGGCTTCGAGCAGTTCTCCGGCGGCAAGGGGGCCAACCAGGCGGTGGCCGCCGCTCGGCTCGGCCGCCGGGTGGCGCTCGTGGGGCTGACCGGCTCCGATGCCGAGGGCGCGGCGGTCCGCGCGGCGCTGGCGCGCGGCGGTGTCGACGTGACGCACCTCGGTGTCGCCGACGGGGCTCCGACCGGGCGGGCCATCGTCCTCGTCGCCGACGACGCGGAGAACTCGATCGTGGTCGTCGCCGGGTCCAACGCCCTCCTCGGCGAGGTGGACGTGGCTGCGGCGTCCGAGGAGCTGCGCGACGCCGCCGTCGTCCTCGCGCAGCTCGAGGTCCCGGTGGACGCGGTGCTCGCGGCCGCCCGCGGTGCGGCGGGCACCTTCGTGCTCAACCCTGCGCCCGCCCGCGAGCTGCCGGACGAGCTGCTCGACCTCGTCGACGTGCTCGTGCTCAACGAGGTCGAGTACGAGGTCGTGATCGGTCGTCCCCTGCCTGCGGACCTCGCCGACCTCCCGGCGCACCTCGCGCAGAGCGGCCTCCGCTGCGCCGTCGTCGTCACGCTGGGTGGGCGCGGCGCGGCGCTGTGCCAGGACGGGGCCGTCGTCGTCGAGACGCCGCCGCACGTGCCCGTGGTGGACACGACCGGAGCGGGTGACACGTTCATCGGGGCCCTCGCGGACGCACTGAGCCGGCACGAGGGGCCCCCCGCAGCGCTGCGCTGGGCGGTGCACGCGGCCTCGCTCAGCGTCGGCGCCCTCGGCGCGACCACGGGGATGCCGACGTCGGACCAGGTCGGCGCCTCTCTGGCGCGGTCGTCGACCGACGACGGCGTGCCGCGATGAGCCGCCGGGACGCCGCCCCGCGGCCGGGCAACGCGTACCGAGACCTCCTCACCCTCGGGCTGTTCGCCTCGATCTTCAGCGCGGCGATGATCCAGGGCGGGCTGGGCGCGCTGCTGCCGTACATGGGCGAGGACATGCCCATGACGTACACGCTCGAGAGCCTCCACATCACCGGCCTCGCCGCGGGCGGCCTCGTCGCCTCGGCGCTCGCGGAGCCCGCCCGACGGCGTCTGGGCCGCGGCCGCGTGCTCGTGCTCGGCGCCTCCTCCTGCGCCGTGGGGTCGGTGCTCCTGGCCGTCGCCCCGACGCCGCTCCTCAGCGCCGAGGCGATGCTCTTCATCGGCTTCGGGCTGACCAGCACGCTCATCGCGGGTCAGGTGCTTCTCGCGGCGCTGCACGGCGCGCGCGGTGCGCGGATGATCGGCGAGCTCAACGTCTCGTACAGCGTGGGGGCGCTGCTCGCGACGGCGGCCCTGCCGGTCCTCGCCGCGAGCGCCCTCGGTTGGCGCGGCTTCGCCGGCATCCCCGCGCTCCTGCTCGTCCTCCTCGTGCTGCCGCTGGTCGTGGTGGGCGTGCGCCGGACGGCGACCGACGGCGCCGTCGCCGTCCCCGCGGGCACGGGCCACGCCGCCGGACGCGCGCGGCTGGCGCCCGCGGTCATGCTGCTGTGCGTCGTCGTGGAGTGGGGCTTCCTCTTCTGGCTCGCGACCCACCTGACGACGGTCGCCGGACTGAGCACCGCGGACGCCTCGCGGGCGACGGCGGCGATGTGGGTCGCGGTGCTGGTCGGCCGGGTCGCTGGCAGCCGCCTGCTCGGCATGCTGCGCCCGGGCCTCCTGCTCGGGGGATCGCTCGGCCTCGCCGTCGTCGCCACGGTCGCCCTGACCGTCGTCACCACGCCGGGCGCGGCGCTGGTCACCGGCGTCGCAGCGGGTCTCGCGGCCGCCAACCTCTACGCCGCGTCCGTCGCCTACCTCATCGAGGCCGACCCCGTCCGCGCAGACGCCGCCGTCGCCCGCGGCTCGCTGCTCTCCGCCGTCGCGCTGGTCGTGGCGCCGCTGGGCATGGGCGTGCTCGCCGACGTCATCGGGCTGCGCACCGCCTTCGCGGGCGTCGGCGCCGTGGGGATCGTCGCGTCCGCCGTGATGCTCGCGATCACCTGGCCGGCGCCGCGTCGTCCCGTGCGGCCCGTGACCGTGGCCTCGACCGTCCCCGCTGCGCAGGCAGCACCCGTCCCGCCCGAGGAGAGCTGAGATGACCCACCACGCCACCGGCCCCGTCGTCCTGTCCGAGGCGGTCGCGGACGCCCTCGCGGAGGGCCGGCCCGTCGTCGCGCTGGAGTCGACGATCATCTCTCACGGCTTCCCGCGCCCCAGGAACCTCGAGGTCGCGCGCACCTTCGAGCAGACGCTCGTCAACGAGGGCGTGACGCCCGCGACGATCGCCGTCATCGACGGCGTGCCGCACGTCGGCCTCGACGACGCGCAGGTCGAGCGGATCGCGCAGGACGAGTCGGTCATCAAGGTCTCCAGCCGCGACCTCGGCCCGGCGATGGTCGCCCGCGCCACGGGCGCGACCACGGTCGCCGCGACCGCCCTGCTCGCCCACCGCGCCGGGCTGCGCGTGTTCTCCACCGGCGGGCTCGGCGGCGTGCACCGCGGGGCGTCGCAGTCCTACGACGAGTCCGCCGACCTGACGATGGTGGCGCGGATGCCGATCACGGTGATCTCCGCGGGGGCCAAGTCGATCCTCGACATCCCGGCGACGCTGGAGCGGCTGGAGACGCTCGGCGTGACGGTCGTCGGCTACCGCACGAAGCACTACCCAGGCTTCTACCTCAGCGACTCCGGGTACGAGATCGACTGGCAGGTCGACTCCGCCGAGGAGATCGCGGGGATCATGGCGGCGAACGACGCGCTCGGCCTGGAGAACGCCGTCCTCGTCGCAAACCCGCTGCCGGTGGACAAGCAGCTCGACCCGGAGCTGCACGACCGGGTCCTGGCCGAGGGGCTCGCGGAGTCCGAGCAACGCGGCATCCACGGCAAGGAGGCCACGCCGTTCCTGCTCGCGTGGATGGTCGAGCACACCCAGGGCAGGAGCCTCGAGGTCAACATCGACATCGCGGTGAACAACATCCGCCTCGGCGGGGAGATCGCGCGGGCGTGGGTGGGTCGGTCAGCGTGACCGGTCGTGGTGTCCCGGGCGGGGCGGAGCCGGACCGGCGACGGGTGGTCGTCGTCGGCGACGTCATCGACGACATCGTCGTCCGCCCGCAGGGCGCGGTCACGCACGACTCGGACACGCGCTCGGAGATCGTGCGGCGCGAGGGCGGCTCGGCGGCCAACATGGCGTGCTGGCTGGCCTCGACCGGGGTGCCGGTGACGTTCGTGGGGCGGGTCGCCGCGGCCGACGTCGAGCGGCACACCGCGGCGATGGAGGCGTTCGGTGTGGACGCCCGGCTCATCGGCGACGAGGAGCGCGAGACGGGTCGGATCATCATCCTCGTCGACCCCGACGGTGCCCGGACGATGTACACCGACCGCGGTGCCAACCTCGCGCTCGTCGCCGACGACGTCCCGGTCGGCCTGGTCGAGGACGCGGCGCTGCTGCACCTCTCGGGGTACTCGTTCGTCGAGCCCGGGGTGCGCGAGGCGGCCCTGACGCTCATGGCGCGGGCTCGTGAGGCCGGTGTCCCGGTCTCGGTGGACCCGAGCTCGGCCGCGTTCCTGCGCGAGGTCGGCGCCGCGGAGTTCCTCGCCTGGACCGCCGGGGCGGCGCTGTGCTTCCCGAACCACGACGAGGCACACGTCCTCACCGGCGTCGAGCGGCCCGAGGACGCGGCCGAGGCGCTCAGCAAGCACTACGGGCTGGTCGCCGTCACCTGCGGGGCGGCGGGCGCCGTCGTCGCCGCGGGCGGGCACCTGCTCGGCAGCGTGGTGCAGGAGCCGGTCGCCGCCGTCGACAGCACCGGGGCGGGCGACGCGTTCTGCGCGGGGTTCCTCGACGCGTGGACGTCGGGTCAGACCGAGGCGCTGGCCGCCGCTCACGCCGGCGCGGCGCTGGCCCGCGACGCCGTCAGCCGCATGGGCGGGCGGCCGCGACGGGTCGTGCGCCAGGGTGACGGGGCGTGGCGCACGGCGGCGGACTGACGGGCGCCGCCGTCGGCGTGCGTCCCGAGCGCTCGCCGAGCGCCCGGGACGAGGTGCGCACGCTCAGTGCGCGACGAGGGGTCGATGCGGTCGGTGGATGCGGGGCGGCGCCACGTGGTGGTCCCGCGACGCCCCGGCGGTGCCGAGCACGGGGTGCGCCGGCATCGCGCGGTCGATCGCGACGTACACCAGCCCGAGCACGGCGAACCCGGCGCTGAGCAGCACGACGTTGCGGAGCAGCCCGCCCCAGCCCAGGTCGGCCAGGTTGATGAAGCCGTACTCGTAGTGCGGCTCGGCGATGAGCTCGGCACGGACGAGCGCGAACGCCACGTACGCGATCATGTACGACAGCCAGATGGCCGGCGCGCTCCAGCGCAGGCGCCGGTGCGCGTCGAGGACGAGGAAGTCGATCAGCGCCAGCACGGGCGTGACCTGGTGCTCGATCGTCCCCTGGGTCATGCCCAGGAAGCGGATCGGCGCGTCCGGCGACTCCGGGCCGAGGATGAAGAACACCACGAGGCCCGTGACCGATAGCAGCATGAGGACGCCCACCTTGAACCAGGCGGGCGGCTGCCGGAAGAGGCCGAGCGAGGCGAGCGCCGCCCAGATCATCACGACGGCGAGCATGAGGTTCGCCTGGTTCGTGAAGCGGGTGAGCTCGTGCGGTTGGAGGTCGAGCCAGACCTCCTTGGTCGCGGCGAGGGCGAGCGTCGCGATGGACAGACGGAACAGCACGGCGAACAGGTCCACGGGGCACCTCCGGGAACGGGACCATGACGGGATCGGTGATGACCTGTTGGTCCCACGCTAGGACGGCGCGGTCCGACCCGTGGTGGGTTTGGGACAGGCGGTTGACGCCGGAATCGCCGACGGGCGCGGTCGGCGTCAGGCGCCGTCGGCGAGGTGGGTGGTGCCGGCCAGGACGTCCTCCCGCAGGATCCGTCGTGCCCGGTCCGGCTCCTCGAGGAACGGGCTGTGCGCGGACTCCCGGAACGTGTAGAAGCCCTTCGCCGGCGCCTGGACTGTCTCCAGGTACGCGCGGGCGAGGTCGTAGCTGCAGGTGTGGTCGTGGATGCCGTGGAACAGGTAGAGGGGCACGTCGAGCGCCGGCACCGTCTCGCCCAGGTCGGTGGCCAGCGCCTCGTCCCACAGGGCGCTGACGCTGGACGCGACCTTCGCCCGCCACGTCCGGACCTTCTCCGCCGGCGTGTACTGCGGGCTGCGCAGGGAGGGCCAGACGATGCCGGTCAGCACCGACCGCATGTCGCGGGTGGTGCCGACGCCGAGCCGGTGCATCGCGGTGTCGCGGACCCGGAGGTAGGCACGTGGCGTGCCGTCCGCGACGGTCGCCGGCGCGCGGCGGAGCCGGCGCACCATCCGTTCGTCCCCGAGCTCCTCGTACCGGCGGAGCATGTGCTCGTACGCCCGTGCCTCCGAGCGGCGCTGGTCGACCATCTGCGCGACGCCGATGTACGCGTGGAACCGCTCCGGCGACCGCGCGGCCGCCTGCAGGCCGACGAACGTCCCGCCGGAGTGCGCCATGAGGTAGACCTTGTCGACGCCGAAGCGCTCGCACAGGTGGTCGGTGACCGCGAGCGTGTCGGCGACGAGCTGCTCGGCGGTCAGGGATGCGCGGGGGAGTCGCGGGTCGAACGACAGGCCCGCGCCGCGCTGCTCCCACCAGGCCACGGTGAACAGGTCCTCCACCCCGGTGGGGTACCGCTCGGTGAGGACGTACTCCGGCATCCCGCCGTGGAGGAACAGCAGGACGGGCTGCGTGACGTCCCTGCTGCGGAGGATCACGCCCTGGCGGGTGCCGTTGACGTCGAGGAACACCTTCTCCGCGAGGCTGCCGGCGACGGGTCGGCCCTTGGTGTCGAGGACGGGGAGAACTCGCCCGTCGCTCCAGAGTCCCGTGCGGCGCAGCACCGCCCCGACGGCGACGGCGGCCGACGTCGCGATGGCGAGACTGCGCGGCCTGCTCACGCCGGCCGGCCCGCGGGGACGGCTACGGGGGAGGTGCACGGGGACGCGTCGGTCCGCGCCGCGGCCTCGGCGCGGTCGCGCACGGTGCGCAGCATCTTCCGGAGCATCCAGATGTTCGCGACCTCCAGAACCGACTCGGTGATGGCCTGTCGGTTCCACGCTAGGTCGGCGTGGTCCGGCACGTGAGCGGTTCGGACAGGGGGTTGGGACCGGCTCCCAAGGGTGCGGGGGGTAGTCCGCGACGGCGGTGGCGACGCATCAGCGCTCGGCGTCGAGCGGCAGCGACCTGACGCTGCTGAACTGTCGTGGACGCCCGTCCACGGGGTCGGTGAACGCCACCTCGGACGCGAGGAGCTGCAGAGGCCGACGGAAGTCGTCGACCGCCACGTCACGGACCACGGGGTACAACGGGTCGTCGATGATGGGGATGCCGAGTCCGAGCAGGTGCAGGCGCAGCTGGTGGGTGCGGCCCGTCCGTGGTCTGAGGCGGTAGATGCCGACGCCATCCCTCTCTCGCTCGAGATCGACGTGCGTCTCGGCATTGACGGCCGCATCCGGCACGACCTCGGCGCGCCACGTGCCGCGGTCCTTGCGGATGTGGTTGCGCACGACGGTCGGCAGCGCCAGGTCGTCGCGCAGGGGCGCGAGCGCCCGGTACGTCTTGTCGACCGCGCGCTGCTCGAACGCCGTCTGGTAGGCGCCGCGCCACCGGCGCTCCGTCGCGAGCATCAGCAGCCCGGACGTGACGCGGTCGAGGCGGTGGAGCGGCGACAGCTCCGGCAGGTCCAGCTCCGCCCGCAGCCGGACGACGACGCTCTGCCGCACGTGCCGACCCCGCGGGATGGTGGAGAGGAAGGGCGGCTTGTCCACGACGACGATCCGCTCGTCCCTGTGGACCACGTGCACGTGACCCGGGACCTCGGGCTCGTCGCGCAGGTCCCGGTGGAACCACACGAAACGATGGGGCGCATAGGGTTCCGCCTCGCGCACCGGCCGGCCGGCCTCGTCGACGACGCGTTCCGCGGCCAGCAGTCCAGCCACGTCGACGCCGTCCGGCAGGCGGTGACGCAGCCATGCGCTCATCGTCGGCCAGGGAGACGGGTTCAGGGGGTCGCGGTCAGGCGTGCGCAGCCAGGCGGCGGCGAGACCATGGCGTGCCGGGAGCGGTGAGCGGGGAGGCACCGGCCGATCGTAGGGCCCCGCTGCCGACCGCAGCGGCAGGTCCGGGTCGAGGCGTTGAGTTCACATCTCAACGCCGTGCACACCCGATCGGCGTAGTTCACGACGCACCTGGCTCCGTAACGTCCCGTCAGCAAGCCGTGACACGTTGATCCGGGGTCCTCCATCTGGTCGCTTCGACCCCGGGGAGTGAGTAGCGAAACCGACGCGGTGCTGTACCCGATCTCGGTTCCTGCCCCAGGAGTGCTCACCATGCGCAACCACGCCCCAGTTCGCACGCTGTCAGCGTTGATGGCCATGATCCTGTTCGCGATCATGGGAAGTGGACCCGCGCTCGCGGACGACATCTTCAACACCTTGGACGGGACGATCGACGCGGCTGCGGAGTCGATGACCCTGGTGGCCGGCGGGTCGAGCGGCAGCACCAGCCTGGGCGTCATCCAGCGAGGCGAAGACGGCAAGCCCGGGTGCAACTTCACCGGGCAGACCAGCGTCGTCGTCGCGCTCCACTCCAGCAACGCGGACGTCGCCACCGTCCAGCCGTCGAGCGTGACCTTCGCGTCCTGCAACGCCACGGTCCCCATCACGGTGAGCCCGGGGAAGGCCGGCACGAGCACCATCACCGCATCCGTCACGAGCAACACCACCGGAGGCGACTTCAACGTCGACCCGGTGCGCTTCGTGGTCACCGTTGCCACGGCCACCCCGGTCAAGCAGAACCAGACCATCTCCTTCACGCAGCCGGCGACGCCCGCGACCTACGGCGACACCTTCACGGTCCAGCCGACGGCGAGCTCCGATCTGCCGGTCTCGGTAGTGACGTCCGGTGGCTGCTCCGCAGCAGCGGCGGGCACCGCAGGCGCCTACGCCGTCACCATGACGAGCGGCACGACGGCATGCAGCCTCACCGCCTCGCAGGCCGGCAACACCTCGTACAACCCCGCCGCTGAGGTCACGCGCACCGTCGCCGCGGCTCCCCGCCCCATCACGGTCGCCGCGAACTCCGCCGGCAAGACCTACGGCGACGCCGACCCGGAGCTCACGACCTCCCTCAACGCAGGCACGATGGTGGGCACGGACGCCCTGTCGGGCAGCCTGAGCCGCGCCGCCGGCGAGGACGTGGGCTCCTACGCCATCACGCGCGGCTCGCTGGCCGCCGGTTCCAACTACGCCATGACCTTCGTGCCGGGCACCCTGCAGATCGCGCAGCGCGCGATCTCCATCGCGGCGGACGCGAAGTCCATGACCTACGGCGAACCGCAGCCGGCGCTCACGTACTCGATCACGAGCGGCACGCTCGCCGAAGGCGACAGCATCAGCGGTGCGCTCGTCCGCGCTGCGGGTGACGGTGCCGGTACCTATGCCATCAGCCAGGGAACTCTCGCCGTCAACGGCAACTACGCGCTCAACTTCTCCGGCAGCACCCTGACGATCGCCAAGCGGGCGCTCACCGTGACGGCTGACAACACGACCAAGACCTACGGTGACGACGACCCGGCGCTCACTCATCGGGTGACCTCGGGCTCCCTCGCCTCCGGCGATGGGTTCACCGGTTCGCTGACCCGGGTTGCCAGCAGCAATGTCGGGACCTATGCCATCACCGGGGGCACTCTCTCTGCGGGCGGGAACTACGACCTGACCGTGGTGCCGGGGACGCTGACGGTCACCCCGCGTGCCATCACGGTGACTGCGGATGACAAGGGCAAGACGTACGGCGACGGCGACCCGGTGCTGACGGCGTCGGTGTCCGAGGGCACCCTGGTCGCCGGTGACGTCCTGTCCGGCGCCCTGACGCGGGACGCGGGTGAGGACATCGGCTCGTACGCGATCACCCGGGGCACGCTGACCGCGGGCAGCAACTACGCGGTGACCTTCGAGAACGGCACGCTGGAGGTGGCCGCTCGCTCGGTGACGGTGACGGCGGACGCGAAGTCCAAGACCTACGGCGACGCGGACCCGACGCTGACCTACGCCATCACCGCGGGCTCGCTGGCCCCCGGTGACAGCTTCACCGGCTCGCTGGCCCGCGCGGCCGGTGAGAACGCGGGCGAGTACGCGATCACCAAGGACACGCTGAGCCTGGGCGGGAACTACGCGCTCAACTTCGTCGGTGCCGAGCTGACGATCGACCAGCGGGCGATCACGGTCACCGCTGACGCGCAGAGCAAGGTGTACGGCGACGACGACCCGGAGCTGATCTACACCGTCACGGCCGGCGATCTCGTCGACGGTGACGGCTTCACCGGCTCGCTCACCCGGGCCGACGGCAACACTGTCGGCACCTACGCCATCGGCCAGGGCACCCTCACGGCCGGCGGCAACTACGACCTCACCTACACCGGGGCCGACCTGTCCATCACCCCCAAGCCCATCACCGTCACCGCCGAGAACAAGTCCAAGACCTACGGCGACGCCGACCCTGATCTGACCACCTCGGTCACCTCCGGCTCGCTCGTGGGGACCGACACCTTGTCCGGCAGCCTGGTCCGCGCGGCCGGGGAGAACATCGGCAGCTACGCGATCAGCCAGGGCTCTCTCACGGCGGGCCCGAACTACACCTTGACGTTCGTCGACGGCTCTCTGGGCATCAGTGCCCGTGCCATCACCGTCACGGCGGACGCCAAGACCAAGACGTACGGCGACGCCGACCCAGCGCTCACCTACGAGGTGACCAACCTCGTGGACGGCGACCAGCTGACCGGCGCGCTCGCCCGGTCGGCCGGCGAGAACGTCGGCGGGTACGACATCGGCCGCGGGACGGTGGCCGCGAGTGACAACTACGTCGTCACCTACGTGCCGAACCAGCTGGTGATCACGCAGCGGTCGCTCACCGTGACCGCCGACGCGAAGTCGAAGACCTACGGCGACGCCGACCCGGCGCTGACCTACGCCATCACCGTTGGCTCGCTGGCCTACGCCGACGCCTTGGCTGGGGCTCTTCTCCGGACGGACGGTGAGGACGTCGGCGTGTACGACATCCAGCTGGGTTCCCTCTCGGCCGGTCCGAACTACGACCTCACCTTCGTCGACACCGACCTGACCATCACCCCGCGGGCCATCCAGGTCACCGCCGCCGACGCGACGAAGACCTACGGTGACGACGACCCTGGTCTGGCCTACACGGTGACCTCCGGTGAGCTGGTCCGGGACGGCGACGGGTTCACCGGTTCGCTGACCCGGGATGCCGGGAGCAACGTCGGCGCCTACGCCATCACCGGGGGCACTCTCTCTGCGGGCGGGAACTACGACCTGACCGTGGTGCCGGGCACGTTGACGGTCACCCCGCGTGCCATCACGGTGACTGCGGATGACAAGGGCAAGACGTACGGCGACGGGGACCCGGAGCTGACGGCGTCGGTGTCCGACGGCACCCTGGTCGCCGGTGACGTCCTGTCCGGAAGCCTGACGCGGGACGCGGGCGAGGACATCGGCTCGTACGCCATCACCCAGGGCACCCTGACCGCGGGCAGCAACTACACGGTGACCTTCGAGAACGGCACGCTGGAGGTGGCCGCCCGCTCGGTGACGGTGACGGCGCTCGCGAAGTCCAAGACCTACGGCGACGCGGACCCCGCGCTGACCTACACCATCACCGAGGGCTCCCTCGCCTCCGGTGACAGCTTCACCGGGTCCATGGCCCGCGCGGCCGGTGAGGATGCGGGTGGGTACGGCATCACCCAGGGCAGCCTGAGCCTGAGTGGGAACTACGCGCTGAGCTTCGTCGGTTCCACCCTGACGATCAACCAGCGGGCGATCTCGGTCACCGCCGGTGCGCAGAGCAAGGTGTACGGGGAGGACGACCCGGAGCTGAGCTACACCGTCACGACCGGTTCCCTGGTCGCCGGTGATGGCTTCACCGGTTCGCTCACCCGGGAAGAGGGCAACACCGTCGGCACCTACGCCATCGGCCAGGGCACCCTCACCGCCGGCGGGAACTACGCCCTCACGTACGCCGGGGCTGACCTGACCATCACCCCCAAGCCCATCACCGTCACCGCCGACCCGAAGACGAAGACCTTCGGTGTGACGGACCCGGTGCTGACCTACAGCATCACGGACGGTGGCCTGCTCCCGGGAGACGCGATGACCGGCAGCCTGACCCGTGCTGGAGGTGAGGCCGTCGGCACCTACGCCATCCTGCAGGGCTCGGTGACGGCAGGCACGAACTACGCCATCACCTACACCGGCAGCTCGCTCACCATCACCAGCTGGACCTACGTCGGGTTCAAGAGCCCGGTCAGCAGCACCAAGGTCAACCAGATCAAGGGTGGGAGCACGGTGCCGCTGAAGTTCAACGTGTTCGCCGGGAGCGTCGAGCAGACCGGAGCCGGCGCGGTCACCGGTACGGTCACCGTGGCCACGCCGTGCGGCTCGACCAGCGGCAGCCCTGCGGTCAGCACCTCGACGGCCGGCCTGCGGTACGACCTGGCCGGTGGGCAGTGGGTCTTCAACTGGAAGTCCCCGACTGCGCTGGGCTGCTACACCGTGGGCGTCACGCTCGCGGACGGCTCCCGCATCACAGCGGACTTCCACGTCACCAAGTAACCGACGAGACGTCCGAGGCCCCGTCCGGCATCTGCCGGGCGGGGCCTCGTGGCGTGCCCTGCCGCGTCCCGTCGACGTCGAGGAACACCGTCCCCGCGAGGCTGCCGTTCCCGGACCCGGGTGACGAGGCGGGTGGCGCCGTCGTCGGCGTCGTCGAGCTGCCACGACCACGAGGTGTCACCGGGCGTGCCCCAGACCATCCAGCGCGGTGCGTCGAGGGAGTGCACCGTAATGCCGTGTCTGCCGTCGGGGCTCATCGGGAGGAGGTCGCCGGGAGCGATCGCCTGCAGCTCGGGGACGATCGTGCGGGCGCTCGGCCGGCCGAGGTTGTCCAGCAGGTCGTAGCTGTACCAGCCGCCGCGGTTCACCCCGACCTGGACGAGCCAGGGGAAGACGGCGGCGGGCGGTGCGGCGATCGTGATGGCGCGGGTCGCGTCGAAGGTGGGGCGGGGGACCAGGTCGTCGCCGGGCATCGCTCGCGCGACCTCCGTAGGGGTGGCGCCCCAGGTGAGCTGCCACGGGCGCCCGACGACGACGTAGCCGAGCGCGGCGAGGGCTGAGAGGGCGACGAGCCGTCGGGCCATGGCGTCTCCACGGGATGGCGGTGGCTTCGGAGGGCGAGCCAGGACAGCGGGTGGGGTTCGCCCGCGCCCGCCGTCTTGGTCGGTCCCTCCGAGCGTGGCAGGGGGTGTCCGGCGTGCGAGGGCACTTGGTCCCGGCGGTGCAGGCACGGGCGTCCGGCGGTGCGATGCTCGGAGGCGAGCGCCGTCGTCGTCCGACGCCTTGCGACCCCATCCCAGCAAGAGGAGACGCGATGACCACCACGCTCGTGCGCGACGTCCGCCCGTGGGGTGGTGACCTCACCGACCTGCTGGTGGTCGACGGCGTCATCGCGGAGCCCTCGGACGGTGGGGCCGCCGCGGACGTCGTCGTCGACGGGGCGGGTCGCCTCGCGCTTCCGGGGTTCACGGACGCGCACGTGCACCTGGACTCGAGCCGCATCGGCCTGCCGTTCCGCCCCCACTCCAGCGAGGGGCGGGGTCTGTGGGACCTCATCGAGAACGACCGTCGGCACTGGCGCACGGCGGAGGCGTCCGTCACCGAGCGCGCGACGACGACGCTCGGCCGCGCCATCGCGCACGGCATGACGCGGGCGCGCAGCTACGCGCAGGTCGACGCCGACTGCCGCTTGGAACGGCTCGAGGGCGTGCTGGCCGCGCGGGAGCACCACCGCGACCGTGCGGAGCTGCAGGTCGTGGCGTTCCCGCAGGCGGGCATCCTGCTCGAGCCCGGCGTGCCGGACCTGCTCGACGCGGCGCTGCGGGCGGGCGCCGACGTCGTCGGGGGGCTGGACCCGTGCGGGCTCGACCGCGACCCGGTGCGCCACCTCGACGTGGTGTTCGACCTCGCGGAGCGGCACGACGCGCCGATCGACATCCACCTGCACGAGCCGGGGGAGCTGGGCCGGTTCTCCCTGGACCTCGTGCTGGAGCGGGTCGAGGCGCACGGGCTGCGGGGACGCGCCACGATCGCGCACGCCTTCGTGCTCGCGGACCTGCCGGCCGACGTGGTGCTGGCCACCGCCGCGCGGCTGGCGGAGTGGGACGTCGCCGTGACGACCATCGCGCCCGGTGGGCGCGCGGCGCTGCCGGTGGACGTCCTGCTCGAGCACGGCGTCCGGGTGGGGCTCGGCCAGGACGGGCAGCGGGACTACTGGTCGCCGTACGGGACCACGGACATGCTCGACCGCGCCTACCAGCTCGCCTTCACGCGAGGTCTGCGCCAGGACGCCCTCATTGAGCGGTGCGTCGAGGTGGCGACCGTGGGCGGCGCCGTCGTCATCGACCCGGACGCCGCGTGGCGGCACGCCGGGGGACGTGGCCTCGGCAGCGGGTGCCCGGGGGACCTCGTCCTGGTGCCGGGGGAGACCGTGACGTCAGCCGTCATGGACCGCCCGGCGGGGCGGACGGTGCTGCGGGCCGGGCGCGTGGTCGCCGAGGACGGCGCGCTGGTCTGACGGCCGACGGCGCCCTGGCCCGCTCGGTGCGCGTGGGCCTGGATCCCCGTGACGGTTCCCGCTCGTCCGGTGACACATCCCGGAATGATCGGTGGTGGAGGCGGGTGGGCGACATGACCTTCACCACGGCGAACCGCGACGCCGACGACGAGCGCTGGCTCAGGGAGGCGGTCCGGCTGGCGACCGAGAACGTCGTCGCGGGCGGGGGGCCGTTCGGTGCTCTGGTCGTGCGGGACGGGGTCGTCCTCGGCCGGGGCCAGAACCGGGTCACGCGGGACAAGGACCCCACCGCGCACGCGGAGATCCAGGCGATCCGTGCCGCCTGCCGGGCGATCGACGACTTCTCCCTCGCCGGGGCCACGGTCTACAGCTCGTGCGAGCCGTGCCCGCTGTGCCTGACCGCGTGCCTGTGGTCGCGCGCGGCCCGCGTCATGTACGCGGCCGATCGCGACGACGCCGCACGTGCCGGCTTCGACGACCGCGCGTTCTACGACCTCCTCGCCCGCGACCGCAGCACCTGGCCCATGCCGGTCACGGAGCGCCGCGTCGACGGGTGCGAGGCACCGATGAACGCGTGGCTCGCGCTCGCGGACCGGGCCACGTACTGAGTCGGCGCGCCGTGGCGTCGGAGGCCGTGGTCCGACCGGGTGACGCCCGGGCAGGAGGTCCCTTGTCGGCGGGTGCGGTCAGGCTGACGCTGGCAAGGACCGGTCCGTCATCCAGTGGGGGTGGGTGATGAGCACGACCTCTGTTCCCGGGAGCGGCTCAGCGACGGCTGCACCGGCGGCCACGACCGCAGGCGCCGCGGAGGCGCCACGGTCCGACTCGCTGGTCGTCTCCATGATGTCGATCGCGGTCATCGTGGCGACCGCCGTCGTCCTCAAGCTGCTCGAGGTCCCGAGCGAGGTGACGGCCCCCGCCTCGACGGCGTCCGGCGCACTGGTGCCGATGGTGGCGGTGCGACGGCGGGACCGGCGCAAGACGAAGGTCCAGCACGTGCAGGAGCTGCTGTCCGGCACCTTCGGCCGCCCGCCCGTGTACGGGCTCATCGTCGCCGCGGGCCTGCTCGCGCTCACCGAGTGGGCCACGTACGTCGTGGCCGCCGCCGGATCCATCGGGCTGTCCGTGGCTGGCGAGGAGTCCGGGGTGCTCACGGCGGCCGAGTCCGAGATGCTCCTCGGCTCGACGACGGCCGACGGCGTGACGACCGCGCTGAGCCTGCTCGTCACGATGGTCGCCGCCGTGCCCATCGGCGTGTACGTCGCCCACCGTGTGCTGCGGCACGGGTTCGTCGTCGCGATCGCTTCGGTGGTGGTGTCGCAGGTGATCACGTTCGTCCTGATGGGGTGGCTCTCGGGCTTCGTGGGCTTCCAGCCCTGGCCGTGGATCGTGTGGATCCTCCTGGTCTCCGGGGCGATGGGTCTCGGCGTGGCCCGCGGTCGCGCCACGCGTTCGCTGTTCGTCGTGACCCGGGTGTTCCGTCGGCTCGGTGAGACGGACCGCCGGGTGGTGCTCTCGTTGATCGACGAGGAGCAGGTGGCCGAGCGGCTGGCGTGAGTCTTTGGCCGCTGGTGTCGCTGCCTCGGCGCCTGCTCGATGGCGGTGAGCAGGTAGGCTCATCGCGTCTCTCGCGCCGCTTGCCGCGGACGACGAGAGATGAGCGCGGGGTCCGCCGGCCCCACGCGCCTGTAGCTCAGGGGATAGAGCACCGCTCTCCTAAAGCGGGTGTCGGCAGTTCGAATCTGCCCAGGCGCACAAGGGTGTTTGTGCAGGTCAGAGGCGGTTCAGATGACCTAGGCGCAGGGGCCGCCTGGGGCCGTTTCGGGGCCGTGGTCAGCGCGTGGTCAGCGACTTGTCTCAGAAAGTGGACGGCTGTCAAGGGCATCGCGGATGGCCGCGGACTCAGCGAGCGTCGCTTGGGGTAGCACAGGCGTGGTCCCCGGTCTGGGCTCATGGTGGAGCGGTCGGCTGAGATCGTGGTCGACCTTCGGGGGTGACGGGCGTAGGGGTGCGCCCCTGCTCAGGCGAGCACGCTGGTCCGGAGTGCGCCGGGCAAGCCCAGCCAAGTCTTGGATAGTGTCAGTCCGTGACCTCGTCGAGCAAAGGCGCCGCGGCTTCACGCGCTGCCCGCCCCACCAAGCAGGAGATGTACGACCTCGTTGCGGAGCTCGCGACTCTAGATGAGGCGGGAGGTTTGGCCAAGGAGCGCTCAGTGCTCCTGTTGTGGTTTCTTCGGAACGTCGTCGGTGTAGACGACCTCGACGCCTATGAGTACATCTGCGATGGCGACGACGACTACGGCGTCGACGGCCTCTTCCTGGAAGCTGCGGCGGGCGATGGGCCTGAGACGCTCGTCGTATATCAGAGCAAGTACACCGAGGGCCCAACGAATGCGGGCCCAAATTCACTACATGGACTGATTTCCGCCGCATCCCACTTTTCCACAGTGGAGAACCTGGAATCGCTGCTTGCGGGCCGAATTGAGCCAAGGCTTCGGCGCCTCGTGGCCGAGTTCGACCTAATCCGAAAACTTCGCGCGGGTGCGATCCGCGACGGCAAACTGCGGATCCGGATTGCGCTTGTCACTACAGGAGTACTCAACGCTCAGGCGAAGCGGCTTGTGGGGTCAACGAACGGGGATCGATGGAGCGGCTACCTTACGGTCTACGACCTCGGCCGCCTAGGCCCGCTTGCGCAGGCAGTGGCAACGCCCACCATTACGACTTCCGACATCGTAGCTCCGTGCAAATCTAGTGAAAGAGTAGTCATCGGAGAGTCGCCAAACAGGGTTGTCATCGCTGCAGTGCGAGCTACAGATATCGTCAAGTGGGACGGAATCGAGACACGCGCGCTGTTCGAACTGAATGTTCGGCGGGAAGTCCGTCGAAATCGCGTGCGTGACCAACTCGATCGCGCAATCCGCCGACCGCACGAGCACAAGGACTTCTTGGCGTACCATAACGGGATGACGGTTGTGTGCGAATCGCTTGACCTGAAGAGGGGTTCGCTGGTCGCTAGGAAGCCGTCCGTTGTGAACGGGGCACAATCGACCATAGCCTTCGATCGCGCTGCGGCGGATGGCGAGCTGACGGAAGAGCTCCGAGTTTTCGTGAAGTTTGTGGAGGTCGCCCGTCGTCCGCAGTTGCAAAAGGAGATCTCCTGGCGCAGCAATACGCAGACAGCCGTTAACGCGCGTAACCTGGTCGCACTGGGGGGGCCGCAGCAACGCCTAGTCACGGAGTTCGGGGAGAGCTTCCCCGACATTACCTACGAGACTCGGCCCGACGCGACCCTGAGTCAATCGTCAGGATATGTAATCAAGAACGATGACGCGGCGCAGTTGCTTTGTGCCGTGTTCAATGCGATGCCGTGGCTGGCGGTGAAGCGCCTTGCTCTCTTCGAGTCGGAGAACCACGCGATGATCTTTAACGAGAGGATTACCGCGGCTCACGTGGTGCTAGCCGATCAGATAAAGAGGGCGGTCGAAGCGGGCAAGGACCGTGTGCCGGCGGTCTATCGCAAGAGTTGGCAGTTGAGCCGGATGGTCATGGTGTACTTGGTCGGTGAGGTCCTTCGGTCGGATGAGCGCCTGAGAGCGCTCCTCGAGTCGCCAGGCGCGCACGTCTCCGATGTGGGAGAGTTGGAAGATCGACTTAAGTTGCCAGTCCGTATCGCCGCGGCCACGCTTAAGCAGCGAAGTGACCAGAAGGAACGCGCGTCGGCTCCCGATGAGTTCAATGTGGAATTTAAGCGCCAGGATGTGCTACTTGATCTTCGCGACAAGGCTCGGGATAACTTCAGTCTTGCTGCCACGCTCGACGACTAGACGCATTCCGCCAAGTGGGCGGTCCTTGCTCCGCGACACCGAGTCGATGGGTGTCCTCGGCGTCGACGCAGATGCGCGGGTCGCATCGCGATTCGGGCGGGATGCCTGGTAGTGAGCCCACGGCCGCCAGGCCTTGTGCCTACTGCGCTTCCTTCAGTCGGCGCCGTGCCTGGGTGTGGAAGTTGACGGGTGTCGCATCGAGTATGCGGGTGACCATCAGAGCTAAGAACCTCGATGGAGCGAGGTGCTGGGGGACCTGGTCATGCCTAAGGGTGACGGAGGGTAGCTGAGTGATCGCGACCTCGGCGGCAAGGCTCGCCTCAACGGCTGAATCGGACACTGGATCGCCGTCCGCCTCTTCGCTCGGGGCAGGCGCCAAACCAGCGGCCACAGCGGCGTCGTCGGCCGGGTCCAGGGCATCGTCACCGCCCTCCGCGATCGCGAGGGTGTCTGGGTACTCAATCATGACCAGGCATGTGGCGTGGTAAGCGTCGTCTTCACGCCCGAGCTTGCCCAGCAAGTCGATCAACCACGCGGCCGTGTCCGGTTCCTTCTCCAGGATGTCTGAGCGCAGGCCGAATACGAAGCCGAGCGCCGCCAGGGGGTGTCGTAGGCGAAGGTTCTTGGCATCGCCGTAGGACTCCTCGATGCGGTTCGGTGCGTTCTTGCCGTAGGAGGAATCCATGCGTTTTGTGGAGATGAGCAACTCGGGGCCCGAGTGCCAGTCCGTCATGATGACGTCGACCTGCTTCAGATAGTTCTTGCCAAGGATGCTGGCGCTCGCAGAGGTGACGCCAGGGATTGCGGAGCGGTGGGCCAGGCGCTGGGCTAGGGTGTCGCGGTCTTTCCGGGGTAACGACTTGAGCAACTTCGAGATCGGCATCGGGAGAATGCGAGGTTGAGTGGGGCGTGGCCACGCCGCGTCCGGGTCGAAGCCTGCCCGCCGAAGCTCGTAAGAGAGCCACACGTCAAGGGCGAGCGCCGGCACACCCGTGCGCGAGGTCGCGCCCAGATAAAGAGGGACCCCGAGCAGGCGGGTAAGGGTGGCGTAGTCGGGCACATAGGACGGGGCCCCATCCGCCCCGGCGATCCACGGGCTGGTGTGTACGCCATCCGGTGCCGCTTCGGCGACGATCCGGTCAAACAGCGCCCATGCATTTGTCTTCGCGCTCGGGTCAGTGGCCACTGCTCCCCCTGGCCTTTCGTCGATGCGCCATTGCGGACCGCGCGCGGCGGACCGCCTCGAGTTGCTGGCTCGATACGGCGCCGGGCTCGATCAGCAATGTCTCATCCACAATTGCCACCGCAGCATCGAGATGACCCGCCCGGAGGTTTCGAGCTACACGAACGCGAACGGAGCGGAGGCGTTCCGCGCGGGAGGCGACGAGGACGGGCGATGGCATCGCCCACGCGTCAGCTTCACGAGGTTCAATCTTGAGAACGCCGCCCCCGTAAGAACGCCCGACCATCTCGGCGTTCAGGAGCGTTACCGAGTTCAGGCTCGCGAGCGGCAGTAGTTCTCGACCAAGTGCCCGCAGGTCGTCAGACAGGTAGACGCCGTGGACGGAGTTCAGGTGGTACGCGTTCGCGTCGTTCGTGGTGAGCCGCGGAGTGTCAGCGTTCATGCAGGTGAGCAATAGGTCGGCGGGTGGGAGGAGGGGAACCCGATACCACTCCTTGCGGACGCGACATTTGTAGGCCTCGTGGACCCCGGCCCTCACGCCGACGTCGATGTATGCCTCGGCCTGTGCGGATGGTGTCGGTGCCGGCGAGAAGAGGTAGGTCGCTTTCCCTTGTGCTCCCAATCGCCCGAGCATGCCCCGGGAGAGAGCGAGGCCCCGCAGGTGTGAACTCCCAGGAGGGGACAATCGGAGGAGCTCACGCCGGGGCAGGCCGAGTTCGCGCACGCGAGCCGGCGAGAGGGTGAAGTACTTGTTGTTCCCTGTGACGATGCCGAGTGTCGTGTCTCCCCACTCCTCCAGCGTGGTGAACGCACCGTCCCCACGCAGGGCGTTGAGCGGTTCAACGGCAGCCGGTTCTACGAGGCTGGCGGTCCACTTCCCCTCCGGGTCGGTGGGGGTCCACGTCGACCCGGTCCCGAGTTGTAGGAGGTCCTCCGCGTTGCGCGCCTGGCGGATGATCGCGTGATCTGTCGGGCCCTGCTGGTACCCCGACGCCAGGAGCAGGACCACGTCGGCCTCGGCTTCAGGAAAGACCTGCTCGTCGAACAGTACGAGTTCGACCACACGGAATCGGTCGAAGAGGAACCGTCGGACCGGGGCCGCGTAATTGACCGAGAGGAGCTCTGCTGGAAGGACCAAGCCCAGCCGCCCTCCGTCCTTTAAGAACAGGGCGGAGTGCGCCGTGAACGCAGCCCAACTGGACGCAAGACCGGTTAGCGATACTCCAGCCCGTAGGGCCGCTTCGCGCGAACGTGCGCGGGAGTGCCCGGTGAAGTCCTGGTATCGGATGTATGGGGGATTTCCGATGACTGCGTCGTAGATCGGGCGCGGGGGCACCAGAAAGAAATCACCTTCGTCAACCTGAGGGATGCCGCCGGCGTCTCGGACTCGCTGCCGGGCTATGCGGGCGGAGGAGGGATGGAGCTCGACGCCGTCGACCACGGGCGTATGGGATGCGTCCGGTGCAAGTTGACGAAGACGGTCGACTGCGGCCACGAGGAAGGCGGCGTCGCCCGCCGCCGGTTCCAAGACCCTCTCGTTGGGACCACCGATCGCCCAACTGCTGATGAATCTCGTGATCACGTCGGGGGTGAAGAAGGCACCCCTTGCCTTCCTCATCGCGGGAGTGTCCACGACCTCCGAGCTGCTCACAGACGTCACCCTCTCATCATCGACTGACAGCAAGCAGCGGCGTTGTGCGACATGCCGCTCCACCCGGTGTGTGCTTCGCGCGGGCAGCAGCGTTGCGGCCCGTCGGGCCATGGGTCAGGCCTACATCCCGATGCCGAGTGGGCCGCCCGGCACCGACTCCATACCTGGGGTCGCCGCCAGCAGCGGGATCGCCGGCAGCCGCTCCATCGCCTGCCACGTCGCCTCGGAGAACAGGTGCCCGTACAGGTCCATCGTCATCGTCGCGGTGGAGTGCCCGAGGATCACCTGCACCGCCTTCACATCCGCCCCGGCCGCGATGAGGAGTGACGCGGCGGTGTGCCGCAGGTCGTGGATCGTCGTCCCCTCCACGCCCGCCGCCTTCGTCGCGTCCATCCACCGCGACCGCGCCCGGAAGTTGGTGTTCGTCCAGACCCCGCCGGTCGGGCTCGGGAACAGGTACGAGCCGGGGGCGGAACCGGCGACCCGCGTCCGCACGTACGCGTCCAGCGCCGCCGGCACCGGCACCGTCCGGGTCTGGTGCGTCTTTGTCGGCCCGAACACCGCCCCGCTGGTCCGCTTGGACTGCGTCGCCGCCCGGTGCACCCGCACGTCGAGCCCGTGCGGGGTCTGCACGACGTCGTCGACCCGCAGCGCCGCCATCTCGGAGAACCGGCACCCGGTCAGCCCGAGGAACAACACGACCGGCCGACACAGCTCCGGCATCGCCATGACGAGCCGACCGAGCTGCTCCGGTCGCAGCCACCGCGGCTCGCGCTTGGTCCCACCGCGCGGCAGCGACACCATCCGCGCGACGTTCACCGACAGCCGCCGGTCCCGGATCGCGTAGTCGAACACCAGCCGGATCATCGACAGCGCCCGCCGCCGCGTCGCCGTCGCCAGCCCGCGCGCCGTCAGCGCCGACATCACCCGCTCGACGTCGGCGGCCGAGATCCCGGAGATCGGGAACCCCCCGATCTCCGGGATGACGTACTTGTCCAGCAGGAACCGCGTGGTCTCCTGGCTGCGCACCGCCAGGTGACCACGCGAGGCCTGCCACTCCTCGGCCAGCGCCGCGAACGTCATCCGCCCACGCGCCGGGTCGATCCAGGAGCCGGCGTCCAGCCGCGCGAGCTGGTCCGCCTCCCACCGCTTGGCGTCGACCCGGCGCGAGAACGACCGCTGGACGATGACCCGACCCTCGAAGAAGACCTTCGCGCGCCAGGTCACCGTGCCCGACGGGAGCACCCGTTTGGTGACGGACATCAGCGGCGCCGCGGCATCGTCGGCTCGCTGTCGACCCACGCCGCGGGGAGGAGGATCACCGTCCCGAGGCGCCGGCACGGGATCTGCTCGCGCTCGACCAGGTGGTAGAGCGTCCGGGGCGGCACGCCGAGGACCTCGGCGGCGTCCTTGACGCGGTAGAACCGCCGCGCCGGGGCGGGGAAGCCGTTCGAGGCGGGCTGCGACATCGTGGTCATGATCCTTCTCCTTCGGTTGGGTTGGTGGTGCTGAGGTCAGAGGCCCGCTACCCATCCATGGGCGGACGACGACGGCGCCGGTGTCCAGTGCTGCGACGCGGGCTGTGGAGGCACGACGCCCCACGGCTGCTGTTGACGCGCGGGCGGCACGAGCGGCGCGGCCCGCCCCGGGTGGTACGTCTCCCAGGTCTCGGTGGCGCTGGGCTCGGCGTGGCTCGTGGCGAGGATCCGCTCGAGCACCTCCCGGCCCGACGACGGCGCCCGGCCCGGCAGGCACTCCGGGTCGCCGTCGTCGAGGACGACGTACGCGCGGTTCGCGTGCCGGCCGCGGCTCATCGCCACGTAGAGGTCCTCCCGGCCCATGCCGGGCGCGGCGATGGTGTGCGTCTCGTCGACCGTCATGCCCTGGGTGCGGGCGATGGTGGTGGCGTAGCCGAGCTCGACGTGGTCGGCGACGTAGTCCGCGGGCAGCCGGACGCTCTGCGCACCCGCCCTCAGGCCCGGCTCGGCGGCCGCGGGGCGGACCCGGAGCACGCCGTCGGGCAGGACGGCGGTGACATCCCACAGCGCGCCGTTGCGGACGAACCCGTCCGCGGTGGCCAGGCGCCGGTGGTTGCGGCGGGTGACGACCCGGTCGCCGACGCCCGCCCGCAGACCGTCGTGCAGCGGCGCCCCGGTGGGGGAGACCCGTCCGGCGGCGACGCGGTCGGCGCGGAGGCGGGCGTTGAGCTCGCGGACGGTCCGGTTGTCGACCGCCTGCAGCACCGCGACCCGGCCGCGCTCCTCGGCGGTCGTGACGGCCACGATCGCGGCGTCCAGCATCGCGTCGTGACCGCCGGAGGAGAGGGCACCGTGCGCCGCGTAGGCGTCCAGGGCCGCCGGGAGGGCGCGGCGCAGCTCGAGACTGGCGCGGGCCTCCCACGGGTGCGCGAACCGCCACAGGCTCGTCAGCTCGGCGGTCGGCCCGCGGCGGGCCAGCATCCCGAACGCGCCGCCGGCGTCGACCGACCCGCGCTGCAGGTGGTCCCCGACGAGCAGCACCTTGGCGGTGGCCGCGCGCGCCTGCTCGACCAGCGCGGCGAGGGTCCGGGTGTCGGCGAGGGAGGCCTCGTCGACGATGACGAGCTGGCCCGGGGCGAACCGCCACCGGTCCTGCTCGATCCGCACCTGCCACTGCTCCTGCCGCGCCGCCTGCCGCTCGTGGAACGGCCCGACGCCCTCCCGCCGGACGGCGTCCGCCCACCGCAGGGCGCGGGCCGTGCCGCCGTCGCCGGTGGACTCGTGCAGCCACTTCGCGGTCGTCTCGCACGGGATCCCGAGCGACCGCGCGAGGGCCTGCGCCGCGGTGGCCGACGGCGCCAGCCCGACGACCGGCCCGAGGCCGTCGCGCCAGATCGCGGACAGCGCCGCCAGGGTCGTGGTCTTGCCGGACCCCGCCGGGCCGACGAGCACGTCGAGCAGCCGGCCAGAGGTGATGACGGCCTCGGCGGCCGCGCGCTGGTCCGGGGCGAGGCCGCCGAGGCGGCTCTCGGTGCGCAGCGCCGGGTGACCGAGCTGCTCGCGACGTCGGTGCGGGGAGCCCGCGGTCTCGGCCGCGTCGAGGAGGACCTTCTCCGCGCCGAGCAGCTCGGTGGTCGTGAACAGGGACTCCCCGACCCGCCGGGTGGCCGGGTCGCGATTGGCATCGAGGTGGACGCACGCCGCGGCAGCGTCGGTGGTGATCGCGTTGAGCAGCGCCAACCGCTCGGCGGGGGAGGCCATCCGCAGCAGCTTCGACGCGCGGACGGCGGCGGCGCCGAGGTTCCACGTCGACCACACCGACCGCCGGGTGGAGACGTCGTCGAGCACCTGCGCGACCATCGCGGCGCGCACCTCCGGGCCGACGTCGTGCGCGTGCAGCGTCCGCCCGTACGTGCCGGACAGCGCGCGGGCGGCCAGGTCCCGCGGCTCGAGGCCGGTCAGCGCGCGGGCGCGGTTGGCCCAGTCGGTGAGGAGGTCGGCCAGCGGCCGGACGGTCTTGGGCGGCCGGGTGGCCCGGGTGAGGTGCTGGCGGGCGCGGGTGGTCTCCACGCGGGTCGGCGCCCGGCCGTAGTCGGCCTCGAACCGGGCGAGCCACTCCTGCTCGACGCAGTGGATCCGTTCCGCCCGCGCGGAGAAGTGCGCCAGGACGTCGTCGTCGAGGCCGCGCAGCTCGAACGCGGGGTTGCGGCGCGGGCCGCGGTCACGCCGCGACCACTGCACCGGCAGGCGCCGGGAGAGCTCGTCGGCGAGCAGGGTGTCGTAGAGCTCGGACACGGTGACGACGGCGGCGTGGACGGTGCGCCCGTCGACGCTGCGCCAGGCGCCGTCGGGCCCTTGGACCTTGTTGGCGATGACGACGTGGGTGTGCAGGTTCGGGTCCCCGGCCCGGGTGTCCCAGTGGTCGAACGCCGCCGCGACCATGCCGCGGGTGCGGACCTGCTGCCGCCCGCCGTCGCCGATGCGCGTGCGGATGACGCGCTGGCCGAGGAACTGCAGCGATGACGCCAATGCCGCCCGGTGCGCGTCATAGACGACGGTGCGGGTCGCGTCATCGGCCAGCGCCCACAGCACCGAGGCGGACTTCGGAGCGGTGAAGGTCAGGTCGTAGCCGACGACGGCGCGCCGCTTCCCGTCATCGCCACGGCTATAGGCCCGGCCCAGCGAGTCATCGGTCAGCGGGTCGTGGCCGTCGCGGAAGAGCGCCGTCATCGCCTCCTCGCTGACGACGTCGCCCGGGTGCAGCCGGCGGGTCGCGTCGCCCAGGCCGGCGAGGCCGTCCCCGAGCCACCGCCCGGCGGGGTTGCCGGTCTGCTCGTAGTACGCGGTCAGCGACGCGCCCGGCTCCAGGCCGGCGTCGCCCGCGGCGACGTGACGGGTCAGGTAGGCGTACCCGTCCCCGGCCGTCAGCTTGTGCATCGACATCACGCGGCACCTCCTGCCCCAGGTCGCCATGCGTGCGATGGCGGTCTCAGTGACAGGTGTGCGGGAGGAGAGGAGAAGATTTCGCGGACCGTGCGAGCGCCTGCCGCGGAGGTGTGCGTGGCGCGGTCGGGGCGTCCGTGGCGGTGTCAGAGGTTGAGCGCCACCGCGGCCACGGCAGCGGCCAGCAGCCACGGGCCCAGTGCTGCGGTTCGCAGCCCTCGGGTCGCTGCGCCGGTAGCAAGGGACGGCTGTCCGACGGTCACGTAGAGACGCCAGCTCTCAGGGCTCGACGACCGGCCCTCTCAAGACCAGGTGTGGGAAGTCCGCGAAGACGCACAGCTACGTTCTCCGGCGACGTGGCTCAGTCGAGGCGGCGGTGGCCGAAGCGCCGAGAGAGGCGGCAGGCTGGGGTGGTGGCCTCCCGGGACGACTTCTACGCCCGCCTGTTCCAGCGGCACGCTCACCCGTTCAGCGCCTGGTCCAGGCTGTTGAGCGCTCCACTGCTGCTCGTGCCACTGTGGACTCGGCGCTGGTGGCTCTACCTACCCATCGCTGCGTGGTTCGCGTTCAACCCCGTGATCACTCCGCCGGCCCGCAACCCCTCCTCGTTCGCGACACGGGCAATCCTGGGTGAGGAGTCCTGGACCCGGGACCCCACCTCGGAGCCGAAGCTCCTGGCACTGTCGGCCATGGCCAGTGGATCGCTCATCGGCGCGATGATGGCTGGCTACCAGCGCAGCAAGATGGGCGCCGTTGCCGGCACCGGGATCTTCATGGCGCTCACATTGTGGGAGTGGAAACTGTGGGCCGATCGTTTCGATCGGGAGAGACGCCGGCCGCCGATCTGACGTACGACCGTCCGCGCACGCGCTGGGGTAGGAGCGGACCCCACCGCGTCGCCAGCACGGCACGGCGGAAACGATCCTCAGGCCGACGATGAGCTGCCGCCCTATGGTCTTCCTCTCGGGGAGCGAGGAGCAGGTCGCGACCGCCTCAGCGGCGGTCCTAATCGGCGGAAGGTGGCGCGTGGAGGAGGAGAGCCGCCGACCTGGGCTGCAGTGGTCGCAGGACCTCGGTCGAATCGCGCGGTCACTGCACCGGGAGGTCGCCCGATCACTTGCCGACGCGCATGTCCCCGGGGAGCTCAGCTTGACGGGAGCGCTCTGCGTCCCGGGAGTGCTGACGCGTGGCGACGTGGACCTGCACCTGCGTGTCCCGCCGGCGCTGTGGCACCACGCCGTCGCCGGGTTGCAGGACGTGTTCCCGGTGGTGAGTCCGGAGATCTGGTGCGACACGCTGGCGACGTTCGGGATCCCGGCGGCCGTCCCCGCAGGGCTTGCCGCGACCCCGGCAGGGTCAGAGCACGACGTCCGGTTCACCCGGACCTGGCAGCTCCTCGCCGCCGGAGGTCCGGCCCTCGTCAGCGAGCTGAACTCGCTCAAGAGCCGAGCCTGGACGACGTCGTTCGACGAGTACGAGCTCCAGAAGAGTGCCTTCTTCGACCGGCTGCTGTCTGGGGACACCCTGCCTTGACGCCGCCCCGCCATCCTCGGCGACCAACGTCACTGACGCTGCTGATGACGCGCGGCGACGACAGCAGGTGCCCGTCCTGCGGGCATCGTCATCGTCGCGGCTGGCAGCGCCGGTCGCGGGGCCGGCCGGCGCCTCTCAGCGACGCCGAGCGGTCAGCGTGAAGGTCGCCGGGAGGCGTTCGGGCCGGTCGCGCAGGCGGTACTCGTCGGTGTCCTCGTCGAGGACCATGAAGCCGGGGAGCGCGTCCCACGGGACGCTGTCGTGCTCGGTCAGCGACGTGAGCTCCAGGCCCGCGTCGAGCACCGCGGTGACGATCTCGCCGATCCCGTGGTTCCACTCCATCGAGCGGGGCTGCGCCACCTTCTCCTCGCCCGCGTAGGTGTACTCGTCGTTCCAGACGAGCGGCTCGGCCTGCTCGTAGTACGGGAGCTCGAGCGCGAGGGTCGTCGCGCCGGGCCCGGTGATCCACGGCTGCTGCTCGCGGTCGGGGTGCTCGGCACCGACCGTCATCGCCAGGGCAGAGCTCAGGACAGGGTGGCCGTCGCGGATGAACAGGCGCCCGCCGGCGCGGAGCAGGGCGGCGACGGTCTGGGCCCAGCGGTGGATGCTCGGCAGCCAGCAGATGGCGCCGATGCCGGTGTAGACGACGTCGAACTGGCGGCCACCGAGCGCCTCGGGGGCGGCGTAAACGTCGGACTGGACGTACTCGATGTCCGCACCCGCGCGCTGCGCCAGGCTCCGCGCCTCGTCCAGCGAGGTGCCGGACAGGTCGACGCCCGTCATCCGCGCGCCGAGGCGGGAGAGGCTCAGCGTGTCGGTGCCGATGTGGCACGGCAGGTGGACGACGTCCAGGCCCGCGATGTCCCCGAGCCGGGGCCGGTCGAACGTGACCACCTCCGACAGCGCGGTCGGGTCCGCCAGGAGGCGGTCGATCCCGTAGCCCTGCGCGTGAACCGTCGCGCGGCTGTCCCAGTTGGTGCGGTTGAGGTCGAGGTACTCGTCGGCGGACACCAGCCGGACGGTAGCAGCGCCCCTGCAACACCGAGCGTGCTGCTCCAACCCGCTTCCCAGATGAGTTCTGGCGTCACGACGAGTCCACCCACTCAAGCATCGGCCCACCTCACGAGGTACCCATGAAGCTCCTGCTCACGTCCGGCGGCGTCACCAACCCGAGCATCAGGACCGCCCTCGAGCGGCTCCTCGGCAAGCCGGTCGGCGAGTGCCACGCGCTCTGCATCCCGACGGCCCAGTGGGGTCATCCGATGTCCGACGACGGTGCAACGCCTCGTCGGCGCCGGGCCGGGATTCGAGCACCTGTCCGGCCTCGGCTGGGCCTCCCTGGGCGTCCTGGAGCTCACCGCCCTCCCCACGATCGGCGAGGAACGGTGGGTGCCCTGGGTCCGGCAGGCCGACGTGCTGCTCGTGAACGGCGGCGACGCCACCCACCTGTGCCATTGGATGCGGGATTCCGGCCTGGCCGCGCTGCTGCCGTCGCTGACCGACACCGTCTGGGTGGGAGTGAGCGCGGGGAGCATGGTCATGGCGCCGCGCATCGGGCCCTCCTTCGTCGAGTGGCCGTCCGCGCCGGACGACCGGACGCTCGGCCTCGTCGACTTTGCGATCTTTCCGCACCTGGACGCCTTCCCCACCAACACGCTGGCTGACGCCGAACGGTGGGCCGCGGACATTGGTGGGCTGGCGTACGCCATCGACGAGCAGACGGCCATCGTCGTCGACGCCGGTTCTGTCGAGGTGGTGTCCGAGGGGCGGTGGGTCGACTTCCGGCATGACGGCTGAGCCTCGAGCCCGGTCCTCCGGGTTGGATCGGCCCGCTCCGCCGCGTCACCCTGTTGCCCGTGTGCGATCCGTGCCGGTCAACGCCGACCATCGGCGCCCCCGCGTGATACCGGTGGCGATAGCGCTGGCAATGACGAAGCGCGGTGGGTGCGGTCGCTCCGTCATCGCGGCGCTGAGGAGGCTCGTTCGCCCACTCGGCCAGGAGGTCGACCAGCGGGCGCACCGTCTTGGGCGGCCGGGTGGCGCGGCCAGTGCTGGAGCGCCCTGGTGACCTGGACTCGGGTCGGCTCGTCGCCGTGAGTGGTGAGGAACTGCCCGGCCCAGTCCTGCTCGGCGCAGTGGATCAGGTGAGCGGGTCGACTCCATCGCGGAACACGGCCGTCATCGCCGCCTCGGTGACGACGTCGCCCGGGTGCAGGTGGCGGCGGCTGTCCCCGAGGCGGGCGAGGCCAGCTCCGGACCAGCGGCCCTGCGGGTTGCCGGTCTGCCTGTAGTAGGCGGTCAGCGATGCGCCCGTCTGGAAGTCGGCGTCGCCCGAAGCGACGTGACGGGTCAAGTAGGCGTACCCGTCCCCGGCCGTGAGCTTGTGCATCGACATCAATTCCGCCACCTCCCTCAACGCGGCCATGCGAGCAGGAATAGCTGCCCCATACGTGCAGGTGTGCGGGCGCAGGGGAGAAGATCGGCGGCCCACGCGCTTGAGGCGTCTGCAGGCAGGTAGGCGAACCGATGCGCAACCTGCGGGCGGCTCAGAGAAGATGTGGCGCCGGGCAGACTGGAGGCACCGCACCCGGGAGGACGCCATGCCGATGGCCCGAGGGATCACCCGCATCAACAAGCGGTTCATCAACCCGGTCATGCTGCGGCTCGCGGGGATCGGGCCGATGGTCGACCTCGAGCACGTCGGCCGGCGGACCGGGACGGTCCGGCACACCCCGCTCATGGCCTTCCGCCGCGGGGACGTGGTGACGATCGCGTTGACCTACGGCCCGGACGTCCAGTGGCTGGCGAACGTCCGTCACGCGGGCAGGTGCCGCATGCGCATGGGCCGGGAGATCCTCAGGATCGGCGCCCCGCGACTCGTGGACCCGGCCGAAGGGCTCGACCGCATCCCGCAGCCCAAGCGGGCGCTGTTGCGCTGGCCCATCGGGTGCCGCGACTACGTCGAGCTGCCCGTGCTCCGGCCGCCGTCCCGAGGGGGCTTCAGTCCTCCCGGAAGGTGAGTCCTTCCGCTGCCAACGCGTCGCCGAGGATGGCGACGGCCTTGGGGCCGACGCCGTGGATCGTCAGGAGCTCGCGCCGGGATCGTGCGGCCACGAGACGGAGGCTCGTGAGGCCGTTGGCGGAGAGCTCGCGAGCGGCGGTCTTGCCGATGGCATCGGGGAGGTCGCCGACCGGGCGGACGTCGGGTGTGGGAGCCATGGCCCATCCTCGCCTAAGCACGGTTCCGTCGAGCCCGCCGGAGAGCGGCCGCGCCCACTCCCACCAGGCCGAGAGTCACCGCCGCTGCAGACGCGTTGCGCCCTCGGTTCCTCGCCGAGCCATGCTCAGCGGTCACTGTCCTCAGTAGCTCTTCGTACCGCTCCGTCGCGAGTTCAGCCGCCGCACGTTGCTCAGCGCCAGCTCTTCGCCCGGTGCGCGTCGCGTACATAGCCGCAGCACCCACCGTCACGAGTGCCGCGACAGCCAGCACGACGATCCACTCAGTGTCCGCCTCTGATAGTTCCGCTCCGGCGGAGGTGACTGCGGACAGCGTCACCGAGATGATCAGCGTCAGCACGCCGCCGTTGAAGGCTGCCGCCGCTCCGACCGCATACCGGACGAACGCGCTCGTCGGTGACGCCCATGCCGCCGCGATCACAGCGAACGCGCCGACGACGAGGGTCAAGCCAGGAAGAGAGTCGAAACGCCAGACCACTGCGGCGAACACAAGTGGAACGATGAGGGCCACCCCCGCGGCCAGTCGGTCCTCCACCTTGAGGTCGTTCTTCGGGACCCGGGCTCGCCTGCTCACTCAGTCGTCATCGACGCCTCGGAGGCCCTCCATGAGTCGCTCCGCATCCTTGCTGCGGCGGGACCTCACCGCGGGTACCGGCGACTCACGGGGTGCGTGCTGCCAGGGCCCGCCGAGAGCCCAAACTGCGCCCGTGGCCGTCGGAGGCGTCCATCTGACATGACCTTCCCGAGCGGCTCACCGCTGGATGACGAAGCCTGACTCTTCTTGCATCGCTGCGATGCAACCGGTGTCCCGGGATCGTTTCGGGGCCCGCGGCGCCATCGAGATGGGTGCGCCCATGGCACCCGAGCCGCCGCTCCAGGCACGCAGGGAAGAGGACTGCCGCATTCGCGAGTCGCTTTGGCCTGCCCCGCCCCCGTGAAGCCGTTGGCGTGGACCGACGCCTGCTCGCTCGACGCCGAGCCGGCAGGCTGCGGCCGCGCGTCGACGGCATGGAGCCGCATTTGCTCACTGCGCCCGCGTCGCGAACCACCGCCGTGCTCGAATGCGAACCGGTGTGAACAGGCGGCGCCACCATACGCGTTCGCGGGTCAGATGAGCGGCCACGTCGCGGTGGTCCCGCGCTGCAGCTGCGGCGTGCTCTAGCGCGCCGATCGGGGGCAACCAGTGGACTCGGCCGCGGGTGATCCAGTAATGCGATCGGCAGGGAAGTGCGCCGTTGCCAATCGAAGGGCTGAGGCTGATGTCGCCGTCCTCGAAGCGCACCGACCACTGCGCGGGGCCGAGCGGTGTGACCACCTTGGCGCTGCATCCGCACAGGCACAGGTGCACCACCAAGTCGTACTTAGGACAGACGTAGAGCGTGCGCGGCTCGAGCGCCTTTGGGATCGAACTCACGAGGACATGCGGGATGGTGGTCACGTCGCGTCCTCCCCGATGGTGTTGTCGTCGGTCGTGTAGATGCTGGTGGTGCCGAGAACGGCGTCCAGGTAGAAGCCGTTCATCCGCTTCCACGCGATCACAGCCAGAGCCGCGTTGAGGGCGTTGAGCTCGACGACCTGGATGTTCGACCCGTACTCGTCAGCCGACGCACCGCTGGGTATGTGGGCCCGCGCCTGCGGAGTGCTGACCGACACGCGGATCGCCGCGAGCAGCTGCCCAGCTGTGCCGGCACGGTCTACACCCATGCCAACGTCGATGAACGTCGCGCCGGACGCCTCGAGCGCCGCAACCAGCTCACTGCGAGCGGGGCCGTCGTCTACTGCGAGGAAGACGCAGTCGAAAGCGGCCAACTCGGTAGCGTCGTCGGCCGTCACGTACTGGTCGTGGGCGACGACGCCGCGGCGCATGACCGCAGCCTGGGTCGCCCAATGCTGTGCCTTGGATGGGCGCGCACGGAGCGTCTCGATGCTCACAGCGCCCGGCGCTCGGAAGGCGTTGTGGGAGAGGAGAACGTCACCGTCATAGACGTGAATCTCGGCGACACTTGTCTTGATGAGCAGATCCACCAAGTACGAGCCGGTGCCCCCTGCCCCGATCACAGCGAGCCGCTGCCCAGACAGCCGGTGGCCGAGGTCAGCGATCCCGGCGCGCGGCGTGGCCGAGTCCGCGAACCGGAACGGTGAGGGGTGCGCGTCGCTCGACGAGCGGCGAAACGTGCGGGCACTGACACCAGGTTCGATCGCCTGAGCCCAGCGCTCGATGAGCTCGACGTAGTGGGTCACCTTGTCGTGAAGGTCTCCGTACAGTCCCCCAGGAGGCTTGGAAGACAGGCGCAGCGTGGCGCTCAGACCAGGCTTGACTACGGAGTTGTCGCGACCGGCGACAATCCGGGTCAGCGGGCCGCCCTTGTCGTCGCAAGGGTGGTCTCCGCACAGAATTAGCGTGTGGTCAGCCGGGGGCTGCAGTCGGTCGCCGGCGTGCTGCAGGGTCTCGGCTAGGACGACCCGCCCCACAGTTCCGGGTGAGATCACCGCGGGAACGTCGTGGACTAGCAGCACACCTTCGGCGACCTCCACATCGAACCCGTCACGTCGCAACTGATCTATGGCCTCCTCAGGAGCGAACGGTGGCCTTGACAACGAACCTCATCCCCTTCCGCACCTTGATGCTCTGGCCGGGACGCAGCAGCCCGGACGTGGCCTCATGCGGGCCGCGCGAGTACTTCACCGAGTGCTCGACGTCCCCGGTGGCGCCGAGCTCGGCGAGCTCGACGATGCGCTCGAACGTCAACTCCCGCTCCCGCACCTCGACCTCGGTGCCGTTGATCACGATCTCGAACGTCTTGTTCTTCGTCTCGGTCGACATGGCAAGCCTCATCCGTACTGGCGCCGACTGGTTCGGCCCCTCAACCCACACAGTAGCCGCTCTGTCATCATCAGTGCAAGGGTGATACTGTGATGTCGGGTTACGCAGACGGACGTGGGCGTGTCGTGCCGACGCGGTTCAGGCCCGGGTCATAGGCTGTCGTCATCAGGGCATGGGTGACGGCGAGAAGGGGAGTGCGCATCGAGTTCGGGGACGAGTTCCTGCGCCGCCTCGCGTGCGATCCGGACTTCGTTCCCGCGCGATGGAGCCGTGAAATCGTCAGGGCATATCGGAAGAAGGTGCAGGTGTTGGCGGCCGCGACCGACGACCGCGACCTTCGAGCTATGCGTTCCCTGCGCCTCGAGCGGCTCGAGGGTGACCGCGCCGGCACGTATTCGATCAGGGTTAACAGCCAGTACCGCCTGATCCTCGATCTCCGAACCGAAGGCTCTGATCGCGTGGTCGAGATCCTCGAGCTGGTCGACTATCACTGACAAGGAGGCTAGCTGTTGAACACCTTCGCAGAGGCTTTTCCTCCAGGCGAGATTCTCGCCGAGGAGTTGGAGGCCCGCGGCTGGACCCAGGCCGAGTTTGCCGAAGTGCTTGGGCGACCCGCGCAGTTAGTCTCCGAGATCATCGCGGGGAAGAAGGAGATCACCCGGGAGTCTGCGAGTCAGATTGCCGCCGCCCTTGGGACCACCGCAGAGTTCTGGCTCAACATGCAGGACCGCTACCACTTGTGGCGACAGGCACAGGACCGCCGCACCCAGAGAGAACTCGACGATGTGCGCCTTCGTGCACGACTTACGACCCTCGCTCCGGTGGCGATTCTGAAGCAGCGCGGTCTTATCCGCGGTAACACGCTGCGGGACGTGGAGGCGGAGCTCAAGCGGTTGTATAAGACCGACGACATCTGGGAGGACCCCGAGATTCTGGTCGCCGCGCGGCGCTCAGTCGCGGACGCCGCGCTCACATCGACGCAGGTGGCGTGGGCAGCGTGCGTTCGGCAAGCAGCCGAGGCAAAGACCGCGGCCGCGTTCGTGCCCGATGGTCTAGAGGATCTTGCGGGTAGGCTCACACGGTTGGTCCGGGTTCCGGAGGCATTCTCCGAATTGCCTGGCGAGTTCGCTGCGGTCGGCGTTCGGCTCGTGTACGTGGATGCCTTTCCTTCGAGCAAGATGGACGGCTGTTCGTTGCTCCTCGACGAGAACTCGCCGGTAATCGGCGTCTCGGGTCGCGGCCGGCGCATGGACAAGGTCCTGTTCACCATCCTTCACGAAACCGCGCACGTGGTCCTCCGGCACTTGGAAGAGGACTCTTGCATCATCGACGACTCGAGTGACGGCCCGACGCTCGGTCTTGAGGAGCCAGCGAACGAGCTCGCTGGTTCGTGGGTCTTGCCGTCGCCGCTCCCGACGGTCCCTGAACGCATAAGCGCGAGTTGGATCAGCAACGTGGCAGCCACGATGAATGTGCACCCGATCGTTCTCATCGGAAGGCTCCAGAAGGACGGGCGTATCCCTTGGAGGACGACTCTCGTCAAGGACGCGCCTACTGTCACGGCGTACCTGGAGCAATGGTGAGTTCCGCCCGTCATTGTCCTGCCATTTCCCACGGGAGCCGAACCTCGCGAGTGTCCTGCGCGTACGCGGTCTGGCGCACGGGCCGAGGTCTGCGACCTCAGCAGCCTCAGGAAGCGCGGTTGCACCGATTCGCGCGCCGAGGTTGGTTTTAAAGAGAAGAGGAGGCGGGAACATGGGAGTCGCGAAGCCGGTCAATTTGCCCAGCAAGTCGTTCCCCACGCGTGCCGCGGCCAAAGCTTGGGTGCGCGACGAGATCAAGGACCACTACAGCCTCGAGTCGGTCGTGGCCGATCCGTTGCACGTGGCAGTCCTGTTGGATCTGCTTGAACGAGACGACGATGCGGTCGACAAAGTTGGCGTCGGGGTGAAAGAGTTTTTTATCAGACGTACTGCGCTCGGCAAGGGCCGGGTCCAGCACGTGAAGCATGACGCGCGAGGGGTCTGGATCCGACGCGTCGATGGCACCGAAGAGGACTGGAGCTACACGAGCGCCATTGATCAGGAAGGGCGTCAGTCAGATGTCAAGGAGGCCCTGCGGGCGGTACTCGACGAGGACCGTGTCCGCTTTCGCGAAGAGGCATTTGCGGCGGGACCCGTGCGCTGTGCGCGTACGGGGGAGCTGATTCCATCAAGAGACGACGCGGAGGTGCGGTACGGCAACCCGTCCTGGGCCCAGCTCACGGCGGGCTTCGTCGAGACGCAAGGTGGCTGGGACGCCATCGAACTGACGGCCGGGGATGGCCAGGTGCAGATCGGGGGCGACCTGGCTGACGCCGGGCAGCGCCGGGCATGGAAGAGCTACTGGGAGCGGTATGCGCGACCCCTTCTGGTCAAGAAGCCGGGCCGGTGATTTCAGGGCGCCGTCCTCAGGAGGCGCCAGCCGCCCGCGCGAGCGGCGGACCCGCACTCAGCGAATGTCTGCCGGTGGACTTTCGCTTGAGCCCGGCCCATGGTCGGCTTGCGGCCGACGAGGCGGCTAGCCGTGCGCTTTGCCCGTGGACGTGGTCAGCGCGTGGTCAGCGCCGACCGTGGAACGGTGTCGTTCGACGAATCACCGGCATGTAGTTCCGCAGGTCAGGGTGTTGCGACTGAACCAAGATCGAACTCCAAAAGGTGGTGCTGGCAGATCGTGTCTGCCTCCCGTGAGTGCTCCGGGGACTGTGCGTGCGGGCCGGGACCGGCGCCTTACGGACCGATCGGGACCGTCGGGTTCCCGCAACCGCAGGATTCACGGTGTGAGATTCGTGCGGCGAGACGGACCGTCGTCGGCGTCGCCTCGGAGTCTTCCAGCCGCCTCAGGAGCAGTCTCATGGCCTCGCGGCCAACGTCCTCGGCAGGTTGGTCGGCCGTCGTGATGGCCGTCCGCATGAGGTCGGGGTTGGGAAGGCTGTCGAAGGAGACGAACGCGAGGTCTTCCGGGATGCGGAGCCCGGCGTCGTCGGCGGCGCGGAGGGCGCCGACGGCCATGGGGGAGCTCGCGCTGACCAGGGCGGTCGGTTGGTCGTCGCGGGACAGGAGTTCGGCGACGAGGACCCGCGTGTCGCGCTCACCGCCGTCCCCCCGCAGGGCCAGCGACGGGTCGACATCGACGCCGCGCAGGGAGTGGGCGGCGAGGTATCCCAGGTAGCGCTCCTGGAGGGTCGGCACCGTGAGGTCGCCGGTGGTGATCGCGACCCGCCGGTGGCCCTGGTCAAGCAGGTGGCCGACGAGTGCCCGCATCGCTGCCTCGCTCTCCACCCCGACCTGGTCGAGCCCCGGGTCGGTGAGGCGGTCGATGAGGACGATCGGGATGTCCTGCGACTTGGGCCAGTCCAGGGCGGCTGAGCTCGAGCCCGCAGCGCGCGCCAGGATCAGTCCGTCCACGCGGCGGGACTGCAGCGCCTCGATCGCCCGCAGCTCGCGGTCGGGGTCCTCCGCCGAGTCCGCCAGGAGGAGCACGAAGCCCGCGTCGCTCGCGGCCGCCTCGACGCCGGTGACCATGTCGCGGAAGGCGGGCTGGCCGCTGTCCGAGACGACCAGGCCGATGGAGTCCGTGCGCGAGCGTCGCAGCGCCCGGGCGGCCGCGTGCTGGCTGTACCCGGTCTGCTCGATCGCCGCGAGCACGCGCTCCCGCGTCCCGTCGGTGACGGAACGCGTTCCGTTGACCACGTGGGAGACGGTCGATGTGGAGACTCCGGCCAGGCGGGCGACGTCGACGATCGTGGATCGCACTGGGCCCCGGCCTCCCTTTCGCACGACGACGGCTCCTCTGCCGGCGCTGCCATTCTTCAGCATGGTCAGCCCTTCACTGCGCCGAACGTCATCCCAGCCACGACGTGGCGCTGGAACAACGCATACATGAGGAGCTGTGGCACGAGGACGAGCGTCGCGGAGGCCATCATCGCGCCGTAGTCGACGGTCCAGAAGCCTTGGAACTGCGAGACACCGAGCGAGATCGTCGTCATCGACGCGTCATTGATGAGCGTGACGGCGAACGGGTACTCGTTCCACACGTAGATGACGTTGAGGATGAGCAGGGTGGCGATGACGGGACGCATGAGCGGGAAGACGACGCGCCACGTCAGGGTTGACAGGCCTGCGCCGTCGATGACCGCCGCCTCCTCGATCTCCTGGGGGAAGTCCGCCAGGAAGCCGGTGAACAGCAGCACGTTGAACGGCAGCTGCGTGGCGATGTACGGCAGGATCAGCGCGAGGTACGTCCCGTAGAGGCCGAGCTCGATGTTCAGCCGGTACACCGGGAACAGCAGGATGTAGACCGGGATCGCCAGCCCCGCGAGGAAGTAGATGCGCAGCGCCTTCTGCAGCCCTGGGCGACGGAACACCATGCGGGTCAGCGCGTAAGCGGCCATGAACGAGATCAGCACGCCCACGACGACGGAGACGATGGCGAGCACGAGCGTGTTCGCGTACATCGTCATCAGGTCGAGCGTCTCCATCGCCTTGGCGTAGTTGGCGACGCTCAGGTCGGAGAAGTTCAGCGGGTCGCGCAGGATCGTCTCGTTGCTCCGGAAGGACAGGAGCACCACCCACAGCATGGGGAGGACGAGCACGAACGTGACGAGGTACGCGGCGATGGCCGCGGCGCGCCCGCGGCGACGTCGCGGCGATCGGGTCGCCGTGGTCGGCGCCTGCCGGTCCGCGCGCGGAGTCCGGCGGGTGGGAGCGGTGAGGGTCACGAGGTCCTCCTCCGGCGCAGGAACGCCAGGTAGCCGAGCGCGACGACGACGCCGAAGACGCTGGTGACGACGGCGAGAGCCATGCCGTAGCCGTACTTCTGGATGCCGAACGTGACGTGGTACGTGTAGCTGACGAGCGTCTCGGACAGGTGGACCGGACCGCCGCCGGTCAGCTGCACGACGATCTCGAAGATCTTGAAGGTGCCGGTGATCACGAGGACCGTGGTGATTCCGACGGTTTCCGACAGCATCGGCAGCGTCACGTACCGGATCTTCTTCCACCCGCTCGCGCCGTCGAGCGCGGCGGCCTCCATGACGTCGTGGGGCAGCATCCGCAGGCCCGCGTAGAAGATCGTCATGATGAAGCCGATCGTCTGCCAGACGTAGACGGAGCCGATCGAGTACGGGGCGAGTGTGATGCCGCCGATCCAGGTGGGCGGGTTGTCGACCCCCACGAGGCGGAGGAGCTCGTTCACCAGTCCGATGTGCGGGTCGAGGATGAACACCCAGATGAGCCCGATGAGGATCGGTGCGATGACGTTCGGTGCGAAGACGAGGGCGCGCAGCGTGCCGGCGCCCCGGATGCGACGGCTGAGTAGGAGCGCCAGAGCGAAGGCGCCCGGCAGCAGGATCAGCAGCGCGAGTGCCACGATGATCCCGGTGTTGCGCAGGGAGTTCCAGAACAGGGCGTCCTCGGCCATCGTCCGGTAGTTCTCGAAGCCGACCAGGGTGCTCGAGCCGAACGCCCGCGCGTCGGTGAAGCTCTGGTAGATCGAGTAGACGATCGGGTACGCGAAGTAGAGGGTGTAGACGATCAGCGCCGGTGCGAGCATCAGCGCCAGCTTGGGGCGCGTGCTGAGCCAGTTCACGGCTCCTCCTCGGGTCGTGCGGCCGCGGACACCTGGCGGGGCGCACGTGCGCCCCGCCAGGCTACGGGTCAGTCGATCGTGGCCTGGACGACCTCGAGCGCCTGCTGGGGGGTGTAGACCCCCTGGATGACGCCGTAGATCGAGTCGTACATCGCCGACGACGTCTCGGCGGAGACCACGAGGTCGGGCTGCGCAGCGGGGCTGCTCCAGCCCTCCTGGTTGATCACGTCGATGACGGCCGCGAACACCGGCTGCTCGGTGGGGTCGACCTCCGGCCGGAAGTCCGTGACCGGGGTCTGGGCGTTGTCGACGAGGATCTGCTGGCCCTCGTCGCTGTAGTAGAACGCGAGGAAGCGCTCGACGGCGTCCCGGGTGGCCTCGTCGTCCGCGACCTCGGCGCTGACCACGAGCGGGGCGGACGGCGCGTTCATGAAGATCTGCTGGTCACCCACGCCGTCGGCGAAGGTCGGGCCCGCCCAGAAGGTGGTGGTGTCGCCGACCTCGCTCTCCTGGATCTGCCCGGTCGCCCAGACACCGGCGTCGAGCATCGCCGCGTTGCCGCTGGTGAACTCCTCGACCGCCTTGACATAGTCCTGCGTCGCGACGTTGGGCGAGAAGGCCCCGGCCTCGGTGAGCTCTTCGAGGTGGGTGTAGAACCGGAGGAAGTCCTCGTTCACGTAGCTGTCGTCACCGGCGAGGATCGCCTCGTACCGGTCCTCGTAGCCGAAGCGCTCCAGCATCGTCAGGAACGCCCAGACGCTGAACGACGTGCCGTTCGCGCCCTTCGCGATCGGGGTCACGCCCTCGGCCGACAGCGTCTCGGCCACCGTCACGAGGTCCTCGAAGGTCTCCGGCATCTCCAGGCCGTGCTCGGCGAGGATCTCCTCGTTGACGAAGAAGCCCGTCACGAGCGACTGGTACGGGACGCCGTACTGCACGCCGTCATCGGTGGTGTAGCCGGCGAGCATGGACTCCGGGAAGCGCTCGGTCAGGCCCGCCTCGTCCAGGACGGGCCCGAGGTCCATGAGGTAGCCCTCCTCGGCCATCTGGGAGGCCAGGGAGTTGTACACCCAGAAGACCTCCGGCAGCGTCCCGGACTGCGCGGCGACCTGCATCGCCTGCTGGTGCTCGTCCACCGTCTGGCCCTCGACGTTGACGACGACGTCCGGGTTCGCGTCCATGAACGCCTGGACGATCTCCCACGTCGCAGGGTCCTGCTCCTCGACGTTGGGGTTCTGCATGGAGAGGGTGAACTCGACCGAGCTCGGGTCTGCCGAGCCGCCGGAGCCTCCGGAGCCTTCGCTGCCGGCGGCCGGGTCGTCGCCGGGCATGCTGCCGCCGCAGGCGGCGAGAGTGAGGGTGGCGGCGATGCCCGCCGCGATGCCGAGGCCCCTCCGGCGGAACCCGAGGTTGATGGACCGGCGGGGCGGGTGGTGCTCGTGCATGGGATGCTCCCGTTCTGCTGTCGGTACGACGCTGTACTGGGTCCGGCGCAGGGTGGTGCCGGACGGTGCCTGAGCCCTCGTGGCAACGGGAGCCCGTCACTGCGGATCGAGACGTTTGCGCGAAACGTTTGCCGGGACCGTAGCCCCGGGAGATTCAGGGAGTCAAGCACGGATCAACCCCGCAGATCGTTGATGACCGCGCTTGACGGGGTGCCTCGCGGCTCGCCATGCTCTGCGGACAAGGCAAACGTTTCGATCCCTCCTTGCAGAGCCAACGAAGGCACCCCGGCCGGCGCGGAACGGAGCGACATGCACCTCGACGACGAAAGGACGGACCCTTGAGCGGCTCCGCACCCCGGCAGGGTCTCCTCGCCGACCTCACCCGCACACGTGACGCCCGCACGGCTCGCGCGTCGAGCTGGGACCAGACCGGTCGCAACCGCGACAACTGGATCGTCATGCCGGGGGAGGAGCGCGTCCTGGCCGACATCGAGGGCCCGGGCTGCATCACACACATCTGGATGACCCAGTCCTGCCGGCTGCAGCCCGGACCGGGCCAGATCCCCACGGATGTCGTCGGCGTCCCCATGCTGGAGATCCACAACGCGCTCGGCGTGAGCTGGGAAGTCGTCGACCCGGACTACTACCGCAAGGTCGTCATCAAGATCTACTGGGACGACCAGGACACTCCGAGCGTCATCGCACCCCTGGGTGACTTCTTCGGCCTGATGAACTCGCTCTCCGGCGGGTACGAGTCGCTGCCGCTGTCCGTCTCGGCGAAGGAGCCGGAGCTCCACACCTTCGGCGGGTCGGCCGCGTTCAACAGCTGGTTCCAGATGCCCTTCGGCAAGCGCGCCCGCGTCGTCGTCGAGAACCAGAACGACGTGCCGTACCTGCAGTACTTCTACATCGACTACGAGCTGTACCGGGAGCCGCTGGCCGACGACGTCGCGTACTTCCATGCCCACTACCGCCAGGAGCGGCCGTGCGACGGCTGGGGCCCGGACCTGCAGACCAACAGCATCGAGGTGACGATCCCCAACCTCACCGGCGACGGCAACTACGTCGCGCTCGAGGTCGAGGGGTCCGGTCACTACGTCGGCTGCGTGCTCGCGGTGCGCCACTTCCAGGGGTCGTGGTGGGGTGAGGGCGACGACATGATCTTCATCGACGACGACACCTGGCCGCCTAGCCTGCACGGCACCGGCATGGAGGACTACTTCGGCCACGCCTGGGGCATGCAGCACAACGCCTACCTCATGAACGGCACGATCGTTCACGAGGAGGACGTCCCCGGCTTCCACCACAGCTACCGGTTCCACATGGTCGACCCGGTGCGCTTTCAGAAGCGCATCAAGGTCACCTTCGAGCACGGCCACGCCAACCACCTGTCGGACGACTGGTCGTCCGTCGCGTACTGGTACCAGACGCTGCCGACGGCGCCGCTGACGATCCCACCGGTGGCGGAGCGGCTCCCGCTGCGACCGCAGGACGCCGTGGCCACGGCACCGCTGCCGGAGCTCACGGACGAGCAGCGTGGCGCTCGCGAGGCGACGGAACGACGCATGGCGGAGTTCGTCGAGCTGCGCGACCGGGTCCGCGCCGAGCGCCGCCCGGAGGTGGACGCCTGGGAGCGCGGCAACGCCCAGAACGCCGCGGCGCTGCGCCGCCGCTACCTCGACTCGTGACCGCCACCGAACCGACAGGACCCGCGATGGACGACACCACCAGGCCTCGGCTGCACTTCACCGCGCAGTCCGGATGGATCAACGACCCCCTCGGGCTGACCTTCCGCGACGGCCTCTACCACCTCTTCTACCAGTACGTCCCCGGCGTGACGGAGTGGGCTCCGCAGCAGCGGTGGGGCCACGCGGCCAGTACCGACCTGCTGCACTGGACCGAACGCCCCGTGGCGCTCGAGCCCGGCGACGGTGACGACGGCGTCTGGTCCGGCAGCATCGCGATCGGCCCGGACGGCGAGGCCGCGCTGTTCTACACGACCGTCGACCTGGCCGACGTGCAGATCGGCAAGGCCCGGCTCGCCCGCCCGACCGACGCGAGCTGGGACGGCTGGGTCAAGAAGGACGTCGTCGCCGAGCTGCCGCCGGGCGTCGACGTCGTCGCGTACCGCGACCCGTACGTCTTCCACGACGGCACGTGCTGGCGGATGCTCATGGGCGCGGGCCTCACGGACGGGACGGCGACCGCCCTGACCTACCGGTCCGAGGACCTGGAGAGCTGGACCTACGACGGGCTGCTCGCCACGCGCCACCGCGACGAGATGGAGCCCTTGTGGACAGGCGCGGTCTGGGAGTGCCCCCAGGTGTTCCGGCTCGGCGACCGGTGGGTCCTCACCGTGTCGGTGTGGGAGCCCACCGAGCCGTACTACGAGGCGTACGCGATCGGTGACCTGGTCGACGGGCGCTTCACCGCCGAGTCCTGGGGCCGCCTCAGCTACGGACCGTCCTACTACGCCGGCGCCGCCTACGCGGACGCCGACGGCACACGCGGCCTCATCTACTGGCTGCGCGGCGTCGACGACCCCGCCGGCCGGTGGGCCAGCGCCCACTCGCTGCCACACACGCTCCGGCTCGACGGCGAGCGGGTGATCGCGGAGCCGCACGCGTCGGTCGCAGAAGCGCGGGTCGATTCCGGGACAGTCGTCCGTGATGGTGCGGCGAACCTGCCGCTGCAGGCGGACCTGGAGCTCACCCTCGACGGCCCGGGCTCCCGCACGGCGCTCGAGATCGACGACGTCCACCTGCTCGTCGCCGCCGGAGAAGTGACCGTCCGGACCGCCGATGGGTCATGGTCGATGCCGGTGCGCGGGACGTCGCTTCGGGCCGTGATCGATGGTCCGGTCCTCGAGGTGTTCACCGCCGGCGGGACGATGGCCGTGCCGGTGCCGAGCATTGCGTCGGTTCGACGCCTGGAGGTCCAGGGCGGCGGGTCCGTCGAGATCTGGAACCTGCGCTGACGCGTTGCGCCCGCTCCGTCGGTCACGATGGGGCGGGCGCTTGCCGCAGTGATCCAACAGTCAAACGCGCTGGGTCTGAGGGCGCCGACGTCGTCACCCGCGGGCGCGCGTTCGGCCAGTCGTGGTCAGCGCGTGGTCAGCGTGCGCCCCGGAATGGGGTCATCTGGCGAACTACCCGCGTGTAGTTCCGCAGGTCAGCGCGTTGCAGACGGACCAAGATCGAACTCCTAACGCGGCTGTCGCACGTGAGCCCTGCGCAGGCGCACGGCGTACTCGTCGAGGACTGTGACGGCGACGGGCGCGGTGCGGCCTTCTCGGGCAGCGCGTACTCGACTACAGGCTCTACGGAGACGGCGGACTTCTAGACCCGTTGCGCCGCGACCGCGCGATCCGGATCCGGCAGTCCATCGCGCTGCGGCCGCAGCGCTACCGCATTGACCTCGAGTCGTCCGATCCGCCGGTGGAGTCGAGCAGGCCGGCGTCGGCGAGAAGGCGGGCCCGTACGGCGCGTCTGCCACGCCGGTCCCGACGGCAACGAGGTCGGCCTGGGACGGGGAGGGACCCTCGGGAAGAGCGACGAGACGACAGCCCGCCATTCAAGGTCAGTAAGTGGTCGCAGAGTATGGGAGCGCTATCAGACGCGGTGCAGAGGGTTCGGGTAGGCTGGCGAGCGCTGCGATGAACTAGCAGGTCAGAGGGCAGGCGGGCCAATATTTCAGTGACGCAACCCACAAGATGCTTGACGTCCCCGCCTGTTAGCGCTAACAATCGATACATCCGAGGAGCAGCAGCGGAGCCGCTCCGGACCTCCTCAGGCACCAGCTTCGGGTGGGGCCGCAGAGCTCTGGCCGTCGCTTCACGGCCGGCACAGGGATGCACGGGACAGAGAGGACTCAGGATGACCGTCGACCACACCGCGGCGTCGGACGGTTCGGTGGCACTCACGTTCTTGAACGACGTCGAGGCCCGGACCGTGGAGGCGATCGCGGAACGCATCATCCCCGACGGGGGTGACGGCGCAGGAGCCAGAGCGGCGGGCGTCGTCTACTACATCGACCGCGCTGTCGCAGGCGTCAGCACGAACCTCCAGCATGTCTACCGCCGGGGTCTCCACGCGCTGGACCGGCACTGCCGGAGCGCTTACGGCACTGCCTTCGCGGACCTGTCCGAGGGGGACCAGGACTACGTCGTCCGCCGGTTCCTCGGTCCCGAGCAGCTCGATGGCGACGCGACCCCTCAGATGTTCGGTGACGAGCAGCGGGAGCAGGACGACCCTGACCGGCCGATCCTCGCGCGCCTGTTCGCGGTGGTCCGTGAGCACACCATCGAGGGCTTCTTCTGTGACCCGGTGTACGGCGGCAACAGGGACGCGGTCGGTTGGAAGCTCGTCGGATTCCCTGGCGCCTACTGGGGCTACACCGCGAAGCAGATGGGGCAAGGGTTCGACGGGCGGACCCTGCCGATCAAGACGCTGTCCGACCTGCGCGCGCAGCTCAAGAGCCTCCCGGACAACTCGACCTTCACCAGCAACGAGGAGCGCTGACCGCATGACCTCCAAGATCGACGTCATCGTCGTCGGGGCAGGCGCCTCGGGCGCTGTCATCGCCTCAGAGCTCGCCCAGGCGGGCTTGAAGGTGGTGTGCCTGGACAAGGGCCCCAAGCACACCACGGAGGACTTCCGTCTCAAGCAGGACGAGATCCGCTACTACGCTCGCGGATCCCTGGTGCCCAGCATGGACACCGACCCCATCACGTGGCGGGAGACCAGTCAGGACGGCGACGGCGAGCTCGCACCATGGGCGGCGGGACCGCTGGGCACGGCCAACCCGCTGCACCTGCCGCCATCCCTGGGTGCCGGAGGCGGCACCGTGCACTGGGGCGGTGCGTGCTGGCGCTTCCGGGAGACCGAGTTCCGGATGAAGACCGAGATCGAGCAGCGCCTCGGAGCCGACGCGCTCCCCGAGGGCCACACCCTGGTGGACTGGCCCATCACCTACGCCGACCTCGAGCCGTACTACGACAAGGCCGAGTGGGAGCTCGGCATCTCCGGCCGCGGCAGCAACGTAGCTGGCCGACCGGAGCTCGACGAGAACCCCTGGGAGGCGCCGCGCCAACGTGACTACCCGATGCCGCCGCTGCGTCAGGGCACGGCGGACATCGAGTTCTCCGAGGCGTGCAGCCGCCTGGGGTACCACCCGTTCCGCACGGCCGCCGCCATCGCGTCGGAGCCGTTCAAGGGACGCTCGGGCTGCACCTACTGCGGCTTCTGCCACGGCTACCCCTGCCACGTGGACGCCAAGACGTCGACCCACGTCGCCGCCCTCCCGTACGGGGAGGCGAGCGGCAACCTGGAGATGCGGGACTACTGCCGCGTGTACAAGGTCAACCGGTCCGTCGACGGCAAGCGGGTCACCGGCGTCTCGTACTTCGACGCCGACGGGCGCTCGGTCGACCTCGAGGCGGACCGTGTGGTGCTCGCCTGCTACGCCCTGGAGAACGCGCGGCTCCTGCTGGCCTCGGGTATCAACGGCAACGGGCAGGTCGGCAAGCACCTCATGACCCACGCGTTCGGCTTCTTCATGGGGCTGACCAAGGAACCCTCCAACCCGTACATGGGGACCCTCGTGGCGTCCACCTCGATCGAGGACTTCTCCGGTGAGCTCGTGCACGAGTACGACCCGAGCGTCCTGTGGGGCGCGCCCATCATCAGCTGGCCGGGCGACTACCAGCCGATCGAGATCGCCCACGCCCTTCCCCCGAGCGTGCCCCGCTGGGGTGCAGGGTTCCGGGACTGGATGCGCGACAACTACGCCCACGTCTGGTCCATGTACTCCCAGACGGCGAACATCCCGACGGTCGACACGTACGTGGACCTCGACCCGCGCCGGAAGGACCCCTGGGGCCAGCCGGCGCTGCGGATGACTCACGGCTGGGGTGAGTGGGACCAGAAGATGGTCGAGTTCCTGCTCGGGATCAAGCGCAAGATCGCCCGCGAGATGGGGCTTACCTACTGGTGGGAGGAGACCACCAAGCCGGACTACCACCTCTCGACCCACGAGGTGGGGACGCACCGGATGGGTGAGGACCCGGCGACCTCCGTGGTGGACGTGTACGGGCGGTCCCACGAGTGCGACAACCTCTACGTCGTCGGCGGCGGGCAGTTCCCGAGCTACCACGGCTACAACCCCACCGAGACGATCTGGGCGATGGCCTACATGACGGCGGACAGCATCATCGGCCGGTCCGCCCCCGGTCCCGTCACCGAGCACGGCCACGTCGGCCACCACCGGGGTGCCCACAGCCACACCCACTGAGCGACCTTCTGGCCCGCACCGCAAGCCCTGGCGTCACGTCGAGGGCCGGGCCCCGCACACCTTCACGCAAGGAGAGCGCCCCCATGCACACGAACGCCCTGGGCAGGACCGGCCTGGACGTGACGCCGATCTGCCACGGCACCAGCCCGCTGGGGAACTTCCCGGCTCAGTACGGCTACGAGGTCGCAGAAGCACAGGCGGTCGCCACGATCCTGCGCGTCCTGGACGGACCCCTGAACTTCATCGACACCTCCAACAACTACTTCGACGCGGAGCGGCGGATCGGCCTCGCCCTGCGGGAGCGTGGGGGGCTGCCGGACGGGTTCGTCCTGGCGACCAAGGTCGACCCGGAGCACGGCAGCACCGACCTGTCCGGAGCCCGGGCCCGGGCTTCGGTCCAGGAGAGCCTGGAACGGCTCGGGCTCGACCACCTCCAGCTGGTCTACATCCACGACCCGGAGCTGCATGACTTCACCACGGCCACGGGGCCGGGGGGCGTCGTCGAGGCCCTGGTCGGGATGCAGCAGGAGGGCCTGATCGACCACATCGGCGTTGCCGGCGGCCCCATCGACCTCATGCAGCGGTACGTCGACCTCGATGTCTTCCAGGCGGTCATCAGCCACAACCGGTTCACGCTGGTGGACCAGTCGGCGCACCCCTTGATCGAGCAGGTCGCCGCCAAGCGGATGGGGTTCGTAAACGGCGCGCCGTACGGCGGAGGGATGCTCGTCAAGGGTCCGGACGCCCACCCGAACTACTGCTACAGCCCGGCAAGCGAGGACACGCGGGAGCGCGTGCGCGCCATGGAGCGGGCCTGCGCCGAGCACGGCGTCCCGCTGGCGGCAGCAGCGCTCCAGTTCTCCCTCCGCGAGCCGGGCATCGCCTCCACGATCGTCGGGATGTCTTCCCCCGAGCGGCTCGAGCAGACCCTCGAGCTCGCAGCGACCCCGATCACCGACGAGCTCTGGACGACGCTGGACGAGCTGGCCGCCGTGGGGCGCTCGGGCATCCCCGAGATGGCCTCGTGAGGAGGGTGAGATGACCACGTCCCAAGTCGGCCCCGTCCTGAAGGTCCATGGCCTGACCAAGCGGTACCCGGGCGTCACGGCCCTGGACGGTGTGGACCTCGAGGTCCACGCCGGGCAGGTGCTGTCGCTCTCGGGTGCCAACGGAGCGGGCAAGTCGACCCTGGTGAAGATCCTGTCGGGTGCGGAGCAGCCCGACGCCGGCTCGATCTGGATCGACGGGCGAGAGGTGCAGCTCGAGAGCCCGCACGCCGCCCGCCAGGCCGGCATCTACACGATCTACCAGGAGATGAGCCTGGTCCCGAGCATGTCCGTGGTCGAGAACATCTTCCTGGACGACTTCGCGAAGTCCGGTCTGGTCCGGATCGGTCGCCTGGAGAAGAGGGCGGAGCAGCTCATGGAGCGCCTCGGCGCCCCGGTGGACGTCCGCGCGCCGGTCGCCTCGCTGCCCCTGGCCAAGCAGCAGCTCGTGGAGATCGCCAAGGCGCTGAAGTCCGAGCCGCACGTCCTGCTCCTGGACGAGCCGACGACGACGCTGCCACCGCGGGACGTCAGCGGCCTGCTCAATCTCATGCGCGACCTCGCCGCTTCGGGCGTCGGGTTGATCTTCGTCTCTCATCGTCTCGACGAGGTGACGGCCGTGTGCGACGCCGTCGACGTCCTGCGAGACGGCCGGCGGGTCGCGCACTTCGACACCGTCCCGGACGCCCACGCGATCGTGCGGCAGATGGTCGGGGACCGCTACGAGAACTCCCTCGCGGCGGCCGCCGCGGAGGGTTCGGAGGGCAAGCTCGGAGGGGTCGCGACGTCCGACGTCGTGCTGGAGGTGCGGGACCTCACCGAGGGCCACCGGCTGCACCCGTGCTCCTTCGAGCTGCGGCGCGGGGAGGTGCTCGGCATTACCGGGCTCCTCGGTGCCGGGCAGAACGAGCTGGCCGAGTGCCTCTTCGGGCTGCGCGAGCCCTCCGGCGGAACGGTCGCGGTCGAGGGACGCCAGGTGCGTGTGCGCTCCCCGCGCGCCGCGATCCGCAGAGGTCTCGGCCTGATCCCGGAGGACCGCAAGTCCCAGGGACTGGTCCTCGACATGAGCGCGAGCAAGAACATGAGCCTGGCGTCCCTTGGGATGTTCACCCGGGCCGGTCTGCTCGACCACTCCCGCGAGTCTCGGCACGCTCGGACCAAGGTCGACGAGCTCGGCATCAAGTGCAGCAGTGTCCACCAGTCGGTGCGGACCATGAGCGGCGGCAACCAGCAGAAGGTGCTTCTGGCCCGCTGGCTCACGAAGAACAGCAAGGTTCTCATCCTCGCCGAGCCCACACGAGGCGTGGACGTCGCAGCCAAGGAAGAGATCTACCGGCTGATCCGTGCCTACCTGCGGTCGGGAGGTGCGGCCGTCCTCGTCACCTCCGAGGTGGCCGAGGCCGCGCTGTGCGACCGCGTCCTGGTGCTGTCCAACGGGCGCATCGTCGCCGAAGCCACCCACGAGGAGATCCAGTCCCAGCAGCAGGACCTCCTCACCCACCTCCGATGACCCGCCCCGACCCCCAGGAGGAACTCATGTCGGTCTCTTCTCGGAGCACCGCACCCCCGCACCGCGCCGGGCAAGACCCTGCCCCGACGGGCACCGGTCGTGCGCGGCGCCGATTCAGGATCGGACCGCAGGGCTACCTGCTGGCCGTGTTCGTGCTTGTCGCGGTCGTCGGGTCCATGACGTCGCCGTTCTTCTTCACGGCGCGCAACCTGGAGAACATCGCCGTGGCGGCCTCGGTGGTCGCGGTCCTGGGCGTCGCTCAGTTCATCGTGGTCGTCACCCGGGGGATCGACCTCTCGGTCGGTTCCGTCGCCGCGCTGTCCACGGTCATCGCGGCCGTGATGCTGCGGCAGGGCCAAGGCGTGCTCGTGACCGTCGTGGTCGCTCTTCTCGCGTGCTCGCTGGCCGGGCTGATCAACGGACTCCTGGTCGTCTACGCCCGGATCGCGCCGTTCGTGGCCACCCTCGCGATGCTCAGCATCGCCCGCGGCGTCGCGTTCCTCGTGCAGGTCGGGACGCTGATCGTCATCAGCAACACCACGTTCCTCAACCTCTTCGGGGGCCGGACCGGCTCGGTCCCGAACGGGGTCATCATCGCCGTGATCGTGACGGTCGTCGCGGCGTTCGTCATGAAGTTCACCCCGCTGGGCCGGCGGCTGTATGCGCTAGGCGGCAACCCGGAAGCCGCCCGTCTCTCCGGGCTGCCGGTCAAGCGGGACCAGGTCATGGCCTACGTCACCAGCGGCCTGCTCGCCGGCCTGGCCGGGCTGATGCTCGCCGGTCGTCTCTCCCAGGGCAGCTCGCTCGTCGGTCAGGGCTACGAGCTGGACTCCATCGCCGCCACCGTCGTCGGCGGGACGTCGCTCTTCGGCGGGACCGGCGACCCGATCAGCACCGTCCTCGGCGCTCTCATCATCGGGATGATCGGCAACATCATGAACCTGGCCGGCATCCAGTCCGAGCCGCAGCTCGTGATCCGCGGGCTGGTCATCCTCATCGCCGTCTTCCTCACCTCCGGGGGCGGGATCCAGCGGATCCGCGACGGCGTCACCAAGCTCCGGGCCCGCGGCTCCGGTGCTCCCAGTGGCGACGAGACGCTCGCCGCCCCAGCTCTCCCAGCTGCCGAGAACACCCCCACCTCGCGGCGGCCCGACCTCCAGGAAGGCAATACTCCCCACCCTCCCGCTCGACGACCCGACAGCACGGAAGGAACTCACTGATGCGCACAACGACGCGCGGCATCGCCCTCGGCAGTGTCCTCGCACTCTCCCTCGCACTCTCCGCCTGCGCAGAAGGCGGCGACGCCGACGGGGGCGCCGCTCCCGACGACGGCAACGGCGCGACAGCCGGCGACGCCGGCTCCGGCGACACGATCACGATCGGCTTCTCCCAGCGGCGGCTCGCCGGCAGCGACTGGTGGGCCACGCTCCTCCAGGGTGCGGAGGACAAGGCCGAGGAGCTCGGTGCCGAGATCATCGTCACCGACGCCGGTGGCGACACCGTCAAGCAGAACTCCGACGTGCAGACGCTCCTCACCCAGGGCGTGGACGTCGTCATCATGAATCCGCACGACCCCACCGGGGTGGCGCCCGCCGTCACCGCGGTGGCGCAGGACGACGTGCCCCTCGTCGTGGTCAACAGCAACCTCTCCGAGGAGCTCGCGCCCCAGCAGTTCTGCTACGTCGCCGAGGACCAGGAGGCGGTCGCGTTCGGACTCGGGGAGCAGATCGCCGAGTTCGCCAAGGAGCGGTTCGGTGACGAGGCGGTCAAGGCCGTCGTCGTCGGCGGCTACTCGGGCGAGACCGTCACCACGTGGCGCCACGACGGCGTCGTCGCCGGGTACGAGAGCGTGGCGGACGCCCCCGAGATCGAGTACCTGCCGATCCGGTACGGCGAGTGGCTGCCGGACCGGGCGCTGGACCCCGTGCGCGACATCGCGACCGCCAACCCCGACCTGGACATCGTCTTCAGCCTCAGCGACGTGATGCTCCCGGGGATCAAGCAGGGTCTCTCGGACGCCGGGATCCTGGACCAGGTGCTCATCGGCACCTACGACGGCCAGATGGCCGTGCTGAAGGAGATGATGGACAACCCGGACGGGCCGGTCCAGGCCAACGCGTCCAACGAGCCCTACCGCCAGGGTGAGACCGCGGTCGAGATGGCGGTCGCCGCCGCTCGTGGCGAGTCGCAGGAGGACGTGTGCCCCGGCGGTGAGTTCTGGATCGACACCTTCCTGGCGACTCCGGACAACGCCGAGCAGTACTACGACCCGAACCGTCAGTTCTGACGTCCCACCGGGGCGGGCCGGTGTCCGTCCCCACCCTCGCCGTCTCCTTCCGCCCGGCACCCGGGCGGAAGGAGACCGGCCCCAGCCAGCACCCCGCGGCGCAGTCGAGTCTGCGCCACCACAGAAGGAGCACTCATGGTCGACCCGTACTCCGTCGTCGCTCTCTCCCCGCGCACGTTCCAGATGAAGGAGCGTCAGGACGGGGTCGAGAACGTCAAGCGGATCAACAAGTTCATGGACACGGCAGTCATGGTCGGGGCGTGGGAAGGAGCCCCCGTCCGTCTGGTGGTCATCCCGGAGATGGCGATCCAGGGGATGATCGCCAACATTCCCGGGAACCGCGACAAGGAGAAGCACTTCGCGGTCACCATCCCCGGCCCGGAGACCGATGAGCTGGCGAAGAAGGCCGTCCAGCTCGACACCTACATCGCAGCCGAGCTGTACATGGTGAAGGACCCGGACTTCGAGGACCGCTACTTCAACGTGGCGTTCATCATCGACCCGAGCGGGGAGATCGTCTACCAGCGCGCCAAGGCGACGTCCGACGCCTACGAGGGCGGCATGCTCGGCAACATGAACCCGCACGACGTGTGGGACGAGTGGATCGCCAAGAAGGGCAACGGGAACGTGATGGACGCGATCTTCCCGGTCGCCCGGACCGAGATCGGCAACATCGGTATCGCGATCTGCCACGAAGGGGTCTATCCCGAGGTCGCTCGAGGGCTGGCGATGAACGGCGCGGAGATCATCATCCGGCCCACGCTCATCGAGCCCGCCGTGATGACGGGGATGTGGGAGATCCAGAACCGTGCGCACGCGCTGTTCAACCACGCCTACGTCGTGGCACCGAACCTCGGCCCGGAGATCATGCCCGACGGGGGCATGCAGGACCTCTTCGGTGGCCAGTCGATGATCGTGAACCCCCGTGGGCAGATCGTCGCCCAGCAGAAGGGCTGGACGTCCGGCGACTCGTTCGTCTGCACCACGATCGACATCGAGGCACTCCGCCGGTCCCGGATCGCCAACGGTCTGTACAACCAGTTCAAGGACCTGCGAACTGAGCAGTACCGGGCCATCTACGACCAGCCGATCTACCCGAAGAACCAGTACCTCGAGGAGCCCCCGGGCGAGGGCTGGCTGGCTCGCGAGGACGCGACCCGTGCTCGGAACATCGAGACGCTGATCGAGCGGGGCGTGCTCACCCCGCCGACCGGCTACCGCCGCAACGGCGACACGACCCCCGTGTCGGACACGACCGAGAAGGTCGTCGGCTCCTGAGCCGGTGGTGTGCCGGGTCAGCACCTCCTCCGTGACCCGGCACACCACCCCCAGACCTCTCCGCGCGACCGGGCTGTGCACCCGCGGCCGCGGTCGTGCCGACCGAACGACAGACTCACTGGAGGCGATGAGATGACCGACCTGCGAGTGGTCGTCTGCGGCATGGGCCGCTGGGGCAACCAGTGGATGGATGTCCTTGGGCATCAGCCCGGTGTCGTCCTCGCCGGGACCGCCGGCGGCACCGTCCGCTCGCGGCCCGCTGGGCTGCGGGTGACGCCCGGTTACCGTCACCACAGGGACGCGGCCAGCATGCTGTCCACCGTCGAGGCGGACGTCGCCCTCATCACCCTGCCCGTCGGTCGGCATGCCGAGGCGATCGAGCAGGCGCTCTCGGCCGGCATGTCCGTGCTGTGCGAGAAGCCTCTCGTCGTGGACGCCGAGGACCTCGAACGGGTGCGTGCCGCGGCTGCTGCCCACCCGGAGCTCGCCGTCGTCGTGGGTCAGAACTACAGGCACCGTCCGTGGGCCCGCCGGGCCAGGGACCTCATCACCAACGGCCTGGTCGGCACGGTCGGCCACCTTTCCCTGCGCTTCAGCCGCCGGGAGTTCCTGGAGGGTGGGCGGAACGAGCTCCGTTCCCCGCTGCTCCAGGACATGAGCGTGCACCACCTCGACCTCATCCGGTACCTCACCGGCGCAGAGGCCCTCGAGGTGCACGCCCTCGAGCACCGCCCACCCTGGAGCCTCTTCGCGGGCGCACCTGCGGTCGAGGTCGCGCTCCAGATGTCCGACGGTTCACTCGCCACCTACTCCGGGACGTGGGCGGGTCGTGGGCCCGAGACGACATGGGACGGTGAGGTCACGGTCCACGGCGAGCACGGCACCCTGCAGGTGCGCGACGGACGCTTCACCCTCGACGGCGAGCCCGTTGACGACGTCGGTCCGGATGGGCGACTGCCGCAGGACGATCCGGAGCACAGCGGAGATCCCGATCTGCACTCCGTTCTTCGCGACTTCCGGCGAGTCGTGCACGACGGCGCCGTAGCGGAGACCGGTCTCCGGGACAATCAGCACACGATCGAGCTGCTCCTGGCCGTTCAGCAGGCGGCCTGGACCGGGCGTCCCGTTGCCCTGCCCGGCCCAGCCGAGATCCCGGAACCGAGTCATGGGTAGCCTCGTGGCCGGCGAGCACCGCTTCCTCGTGGCTTACAGGGGGCCGGATCCTGAGAGGCAGGGGCGATGACAGTCGAAGGCGAGCCCAAGCCGCGAACGGGGGGACGTCGGACGTCCCCCGATCAAGCCGAGGACCATCGCTACGGAGGAGCCGACGCGGACGACGGTCGCGTCCGGTCGCGCCGCAGGCAGGCTCCGCGCATGAGCGACGTCGCTCGGCTGGCGGGCGTCTCCCCTCAGACCGTCTCCCGTGTCCTCAACTCGAGCCCGTATGTGAGCGACCAGGCAAGGCAGAAGGTCGAACGCGCGGTCCGCGACCTCGACTACCGGCGGAACCGCGCTGCTCGAGCCCTCGTCACCAGCCAGACGATGCACCTCGGCGTCGTCACGGTCGGGACGACGCAACACGGTCCGTCACAGGCGCTCTTCGGCATCGCCGAGCGGGCCCGCGAGCTGGGGTACGCGACCAGTCTCGTCAGTCTCGGCGACACCAACCGTTCCGCCATGCAACGTGCGCTCGACCACCTGGTGTCAGACGCCGTCGACGGGATCGTGGTCCTGGCGCCGACCGTGGCAGCTGCTGACGCGGTCGAAGGGCTCTCCGCCGCAGTCCCGCTGGTCATGTTCGAACCGGGGGCCACGGACCATCCGCGCATCGTGGCCCATGACGAGGTGATGGGTGCGCACGAGGCGACCACGTACCTGCTGCAGCTCGGCCATCCCACGGTCCACCACCTGGCAGGTCCGGCAGGGTGGCTGGGAACGACCGCCCGGATCGAGGGCTGGCGGCGCGCCCTCGCCATAGCCGGGCGCGTGGCCCACGAGCCACTGGCGGGTGACTGGAGCGCGGCCTCCGGCCATGCCGTCGGCCTCAGGCTCCTTCAGCGCGCTCGACCCACTGCGGTCTTCGTCGCGAACGACCAGATGGCTCTCGGGTTGCTCAAAGCGGCCTCCGACCTCGGACTTCGCGTTCCCGAGGACCTGAGCGTCGTGGGGTTCGACGACATCCCGGAAGCCCAGTACTTCCAGCCGGCCCTCACGACGATGCACCTGGACTTCATGGAGGTGGGCCGGCGGTGCGTGGACCGTGTCATCCAGCTCATCCGCGGCAGCGAGACAGGACCCGAGCCAGTGATGGCTCCCTACCTGGTCCCGCGTCTGAGTGCGGGCCGGTATGTCGAGTCGCTCGACGGGCCGCAGCAACGTCTCGAGCCCGCGGCACTCGCAACGCCGGCGGGCGAACGTGACGCCGGGTCTGTCGCACGGGTAGGTGACACCTGATCTGTGCGCGCCGCTCCTCGCCGGGGCAGGCGCCGCGGTTGAGTCATAGGCTCGCCCGCGGTAAGTCGTTGAGGACCTCATGGCCTGCTCGTGCGCGGTCTTCGAGCCCAGGCCTAATTGTGGCGCCGTGGTCAGCGTGTGGTCAGCGGGGACCGCGAGACGTTGGCAGATCGTGAACTACCCGCGTGTGGTTCCGCAGGTGAGAGAGTTTTGGACGGACCAAGATCGAACTCCTAAAGCGGGCGTCGGCAGCTCGAATCTGACTAGGCACAAGGGCTCCTGCCCGCCCCCGGTCCCGTGCTAGCCTCGCGCAAACCGGTTTGGGGATGATTACCGACAAACGCGAAAGGGGGTGACGTGGTCTCGATCTCAGAGGTCGCGCAGCAGGCCGGCGTCAGCCGCACCACCGTTTCGCACACTCTTAGCGGCAAGCGGCCGGTGAGCACCGAGACGCAGGACCGGGTGCTCGAGTCGATGCGGGCGCTCGGCTACGTGCCTAGTCGCACCGCGCAGAACCTCGCCCTCGGGATCACGCGCATCATCGCTCTGGTCATCCCCGACATCGGCAACGGCTACTTCGCCGAGCTGGCGAAGGGGGTCGAGACGACCGCTGTCGAGCGGGGATACAACGTGATCCTGTGCTCGACCGGGTTCGACCCTGCTCGCGAGGTGCGGTACATGAGCATGATCCAGTCGCGGGCAGTCGACGGCATCGTGTACGCCGCCGGTGCGCCGCCAACGGAGAGCGAACTGTCCGCGGTGCTCGGCGACATGCCGCTGATCTTCGTCGATGAGGAGATCAGCGGCACCCGCTTCGGTTCCGTCGTGTCCGACAACTACGCGGGTGGCAGGTACGTCGCCGAGCACCTCATCACTCTCGGGCACCGTTCGGCGGTGGTGCTTTCAGTCGAGGGCGATCCCCTCACGAGCGAGCGCCGCGTCGCCGGCTTCGTCGAGACCTGGCGCGCGGCCGGCTATCCCGACCCGGTGATCGGCGTCGGCTACTACAGCGAAGAGCGCGGTCGCGCCGCCGTGCGACCGCACCTCTCGGCGCTCGCCGACGGCACTGCCACCGCCGTGTTCGCCACCAACGACCTCATAGCGCTCGGCGTGCTCAACGAGCTGCGCTCCGCCGGCATCCGAGTGCCTGACGACGTGTCCGTCGTCGGGTTCGACGACTCGCCGGCCGCGCACTACGGCTACCCCGGCCTGACCACGGTGCGGCAGGACGTGCTCGGGCTGGGCAGGACGGCGACCGACGCGCTTCTCGACGCGCTCGAGCGGCGCGAGCCGCCTGCCGCCGGCCAGGTGATCCTGCCGGTGACGCTCGTGGAGCGGCAGACGACCTCCCGGAGGGCTGACTGATGAGGGAGCCCTACGCGGTGTTCTTCGGCGACGTCGCCCAGGACGAGTTCTATGCGATGCCGCACTTCCCAGCCAGCGGCGACAAGGTGTACGTGGAGACCCTGCAGCCGCAGTTCGGCGGCATGGTGGCCAACGCTGCGGCGATCTACGCGCACTACGCGCGCAGCACCTCGTTCAGCAGCCAGCTCAACTCCGGGGCGCTGACCCAGAAGCTGCTCAGGCAGCTGCGCGAGCTGGGTCTGAACACCCATCACGTCATCTTCGACGAGGACGTGCCTGACTCGCACTGCATCATCATGCTGTCGGGCGACCAGCACATCGTGCTGATCCCGAGCCTCGGCATCACCCGCACCGAGCTCACCGACGCCACCTGGGATCACTTTCGCGGTGCCGACTTCCTGTTCACCACCCTGACCGACTCGATCCCCTTCCGGCGCGGCCCGTTGCGCGCCGGCGACGTGCTGGCCGAGCTGCGCCGCCAAGGCGTCCTGGTCGTGATGGACATCGACGTCTACAACCCTGAGAACCACGGCTCGGGCCTGATCGCGCACTGCGACATCCTGTTCATGAACGCCATCGGGCGACGCCGCTTCGTCGAGACCGGGAACGACATCGCCGCGCTGCTCGCCGCCGGCGCGACCGCGATCGTGGTCACGCTCGACCGCGGCGGATGCGAGGTGCACACGGCCACGGGCGTGGAGCTCATCGACGGCCACGTCGTCCCGGTCGTCGATGTCACCGGCGCCGGCGACACGTTCTCCAGCTCCTTCATGTTCGCGTACGTGAGCACCCGTGATGCCATCGAGTCAGCACGTTTCGCCAACGCCGCCGCCGCGATGTCGGTCGGGCACGTGGGTGCGCGCGGCGGCATGACGACCGAGCACGACGTCCGCGCGTTCCTCGCGCACCGCCCCGTACTAGAGAACGGCTGAGACGATGAGCAGACTTCTGGAGTCCTTTCCGAGCGCGATACCGGTGTTCGCGATGCTGCACCACAAGGGCGAGAATCCCGCCGACGTGCAGGAGCGGGCGCGACGTGAGATCGACGTCCTGTGGTCCGCCGGCGTCGACGCTGTGATCGTCGAGAACTACTTCGGCGGGATCGACGACGTGGTCGCCACGTGCGAGTACCTGCGCAGCGAGCGCCCAGAGGTGGTGTTCGGCATCAATGTGCTGAGAGATGACGCAGGCGCGTTCCGCCTCGCGCGCGACTATGGCGCCCGATTCGTGCAGCTGGATTCGGTGGCCGGACACCTGCCTCCGGCCGAGGATGCCGAGTTTGCCGACTGGCTCGCGGCCGAGCGCGCGGCGAGCGATCTCCTGGTGCTCGGCGGGGTGCGCTTCAAGTACCAGCCGGTGAGCTCCGGCCGCAGCCTGGAGGAAGATCTGCTGCTCGGGGTGGAGCGCTGTGACGCGATCGTCGTCACCGGTGAGGGCACTGCGATCACCACGCCCCACGACAAGACGGGCGAGTTCAGGCGCATCGTGGGCGAGGAGTTCCCGTTGGTCATCGGCGCAGGGGTGACCCCGTCGAGTGCCGCCGACGACCTCGCCGACGCCGACGCGGTCGTGGTCGGCAGCGCGCTCAAGGACACCTGCGCGGACACCGGTGATGTCGAAGAGAGGCACGCCCGAGAGCTGGTCGACGCGGTCCGTGCGCTCACCCCGAGACCGGGCGGCATGAGGGTTGGGACGCCCGATGAGTCGGGTGCTTCTGGAAGTTGACTCCTAGTTTGAGAGCGCGCGGTCAGCTCGATCCAGCCACGATCGCCACTCCGATGAAGACAGACGCGACGCCGACGATCTGGACCCGACGCAGTCGCTCGCCGAGGAACCGCCAACCCAGCGCTGCCGTAACAGCGGGGTAGAGCGCAGCGAGGACGGCGACCACGGAGAGCGAGCCGCCCCGGGTAGCGGTGGCGAACAAGAGCATCCCGGCGATGCCGATCACCCCGACTCCGAGTACCCACGGCAGGTCGCGGGCGATCACCACCGGTTGGCGGCGCGCGACGAGCGTGGCCGCCGCGTAGACGACGAGGCTCGTGACGGCCGCCACCCTGACTGTCGTGCTGACGTCGGCGGCGCTCCCCCGGGCGATGCACAGGTTCGCGCTGCCGAACCCGACCGCGGCCACGAACGCGAGGACGATCGGGCGCCGACTGGCGCGGGATGCGTCGTCGCGTCGCAGCTCCGGGCCGGTCGCCAGGACCGAACCGACGACCGCCACCACGAGCCCGATCGCGAGGGCGACGCCGAACCGGTCGCCGTCCAGGAGCCCCGCCCCGACCGGGACGAGGACGCCGAGCGCGCTGATCGGCGCGACCACGCCCATGATGCCGCTGGCGAGCGCCTGGAACAGGGAACCGATGGCGACGGCCCCAGCCACCCCGGCGGCCACCCCCCATGCCACGGCTCCTGGAGAGGAGAGGTCGATGCCGCCGCTCAGCGCGCCGGGGAGGAGCACGAGAACGGCGGCCAGCTGCGACAGCACGAGGACCGTGGTCACGGGGATGCGTCGGCTGACCGTGCCGCCCAGGAAGTCGCCGACCCCGAACAGGACGCTGGCCGACAGCGCGAGGACCAGTGCCGTCATGCCGACCCCCGCCGGTGCCCGATCACAGGACCACGGCCGGCCCGTGCCGCGGCAGCCAGAGCATGTCCTCGACCTTCACCCCTCGTGCCTGTGTGCCGACATGCGGTTCGATCGTCCACGCCCCCCACATGGGCGTGTCGTTGCTCGCGTCGATGAAGCCGTCGGCGGCGAACTCGCGGCCGATCGAGTGCCCGATGTTGTCCAGGAGGTCCAGGACCTTCAGCCCTGCTCCCGCGACGAGGGCGGCACCGAAGGCGAACAGCTCGTTCGCCGGCATCCCCGGGCGGACGTGGTCGATCAGCGCCGCCTGGATCCGCTCGACCTCTCCGATCAGGCCGTGCGCGTCGGGCCCACCACCGACCACGAAGGTCCTGCAGTAGTCCCCGAGCCATCCCTGGACGGCCGGCGCGACATCGAGCACCAGGTAGTCACCCGCGGCCGCGCGGCGCTGCTGCATGGGGAACTCGGGGTGTGCGACGAGCGCACCGAGGCCCACTCGCGTCGTGCACGGCGTCCACAGACCGGAGGCACCCAGCTCGCCGACGATCGTCGCGACGCGCTCGGCGAGCTCGATCTCGCTGGCCCCGGCCCGCACCCCTCGTGACATCAGCGTGCTGACGGTCTGTCGGGCAACGGACTGCGCGGCGACCAGCCCCGCAGGCGGCTGCGCTTCGGATCCGGGACCGGTCATCGGAAGGCGCCTCTCAGTCGTGCGGTAGGTGTCCGTGCGTTCGGGGACGTCGTCCCGTCACGCCGGGGAGTGGGAGACGGAAGTCGTCGAGTCCCGGACCATCAGCTCCGGGAGGAAGATCGACTTCCGCAGGGGCGCCTCCGGGTGGAGGCGACGGTGACCGAGGAGCCTGACCGCCTCGCGCGCCATGGAGTCGATGGGCTGCCGGACCGAGGTCAGGGGTGGAACCGTCATGCGCCCCAGCTCGGAGTCGTCGAAGCTGATCAGCTGCACCTGATCCGGTATCCCGATGCCGGCCTGCCGCAAGGTGCTGAGAACGGCGACGGCGATGACGTCGGCTCCGCACACGACGGCGTCCGGGAGGCGGGGCGCAGCGAGCAGCCGACGGGCTGCCTCGACACCCCAGGCCATCGTGAAGTTGCCCAGGAGCTCGCCTATCGGGTGCCGCTCGCTCGCCGAGGCGAGCTCCCGGTAGGCGACGAGGCGGTCGCGGGCCGTGCTGCTGCTCGGTCTCGCCCCGACGTACACGATCGACCGGCGGCCCTGCGCACGGAGGTGCTCGAGGCACTTCCGCATGCCCTCGGAGTTGTCGAGCCCGACGAAGTCCGTGCCGGCGCTGTCCACGACACGGTCGAGCTGCACGACCGCCACCCTGTCCGCCGCCGCCCGGAGGCCGGGTCCCGAGGCCTCGGCCGACACGGGGACGACCACGAGCCCGTCGACCATGCGATCGACGAGGAGCTCGATGCGCGCCGCCTCGACCTCGACGTCGTCGCCTGCATCGCAGATCATGAGCGATCGCCCCTCGACCGCGAGCACCTTCTCGATCGCCTCCACCGCCCCGACGAAGTACGGGTTGCTGATCGACGGGACGACCATGCCGATCGTGTCGGTGCGCCGGGTGCGCAGCGCCCGGGCGAGCGGGTTGGCCCTGTACCCGAGTCGGGCGCTGGCCTCGGTCACCCGGCGCGCGAGCTCGGGGGCTACGGACGGGTGCCCCGATAGGGCGCGGGACGCCGTCGCGGGCGACACTCCGGCCGCTGCCGCGACGTCCCTGACCGTGGTCCTGTTCCCCATCGTCACCCTCCGCGTGCCCTCGTGCGTGATCCGTCGCGACCGGGTCTGGCAGCGCCGCGACGTCGGTGATCACGTGCCGCCGGGTGGTTGGGGGCACTGTGCTGGCGACGCGTGGAGATAACGATTCACCGCAGACGCACGCTAGCAAGGGGTCGAATCCTGGGGCAAGGTGTGTGCTGACCCGGCTGGCGCCCTGCGCCGCGGACCGGGCCTTAAGTGCTGGTCAGCCGAGGATCCGCCGTTACCGAACTGCAACAGGCCGTGGACGTGGCGTTGTGTCTGAGGTGTTGACAATGGGGACGCCACGGGATTCGATGGCGCAACTCGGGAAATCGATCTCTCGTCTATCACCCAAGGTCGTGTGGCAATGTCGCCAGCAGCACTGGACGTGGTCGTCGTCGGCAGCGTCAACGTGGACCTCGTCGCGTCGGTCGAGCGGATGCCCGCTCCCGGGGAGACCGTCTCCGCGCTGCGGGCGCAGAGGCTCGTCGGCGGCAAGGGCAGCAACCAGGCCGTCGCAGCGGCACGGCTCGGGTGCAGCGTCGCGATGGTGGGGATCGTGGGTGACGACCCCGACGGGGAGCTCGCCCGACGCGCCCTCGCCGACGAGGGCGTGGACGTGGACCGCCTGGGCGTCGCCGTGGGTGAGCTCACCGGACGCGCCATGGTGTGGGTGGATGCCGACGCGCAGAACTCCATCGTGGTCATCCCCGGGGCGAACGCTCTGCTGACCAGCGACCTCGTCGGCGAGGCGGGTGAGTGCATCCGCCGAGCGCGCGTGGTGCTCGCGCAGCTCGAGACACCGCTCGAGTCCGTCCGCGCGGCCGCCCGGCTGGCCCGCGGGATCGTGGTGCTCAACCCTGCCCCCGCTCAGGTGCTGCCCACCGACCTGCTGGAGCGGGTCGACGTGCTCGTGGTCAACGAGACCGAGTACGAGATCGTGACGGCTCGCCAGCTGCCGGCCTCGCCGCGCGCCGTGGTGGAGGCGCTGCGCGACCTGCCGCTGCCCTGCGACGTCGTCGTCACGTTGGGGAGCCAGGGTGCGGTCGTGCGCGACGGCGACGAGGTGGAGCACATCGCCGCGCCGGACGTCGCCGTCGTCGACACCACCGGCGCGGGTGACTGCTTCGTCGGCGCCTTCGCGTCCTTCCTCAGCGACGGAGGGACGCCGACCGCCGCCGCTCGGTGGGCGGTCCACGCCGCGTCGATCTCGGTCGGTGCCGTCGGCGCGACCACGGCGATGCCAGACCGTGCGGCCGTCGAGGCCTCGATCGCCCGGACCACCCACAGCATTCCTGCCGGCCCGTGACCGCTCTCGGACCAGAAGGAGGCCTCACGAACGTTAGCCCATCGCAGATGCACGGCCCCCCCATCAGGACGAGCACGGTAGGAGCAGCGACATGAAGCAGCGAATGACAGGTGCAGTAGTGGCAGCAGCGGCCCTCCTGGCGTTGACCGCCTGCGGAGGCACGGCCGAGGCCCCTGCCGACGACGACGCCACCGCCGGCGGCGGCGGCGAGGGCGGCGAGGCCACCAACGTCTCGGTCGCCCACGTGGTGGCCGGCGCGCTCGGCGACCAGGGCTTCTTCGACGACGCCGAGAGAGGGATCCAGGGCTTGACCGATGCCGGCTCGGAGACCACGACCATCCAGGCGGACGCGAACAACCCGGCGCAGTGGAAGTCCAACCTCGAGTCGGTGTCCAACGGTGACTGGGGCGTGGTCGTGACGGGGACCTCCCAGATCCTCGACATCCTGGCCGAGACCGCCCCGAAGTACCCCGACCAGGACTACATCTACTACGACGACGTGGTGGAGGCGCCGAACGTGGCCTCGATCACCTACAAGCAGAACGAGGGTGCCTTCCTGGCCGGCGTCCTGGCCGCACAGGCCACCTCGAACCCTGACGCGTTCCCGCGGTCCGAGGGTTCCAAGGTGGTCGGCCTCGTCGGCGGCATGGACATCCCCGTGATCAACGACTTCGTCGAGGGCTTCAGGAGCGGCGTCGAGGCGGTGGACCCGTCCATCGAGGTGGTCGTGAGCTACGTCGGTGACTTCGAGGACTCCAACAAGGGCTACGACCAGGCCAGGGCGATGTACGAGCAGGAGGGCGCCGACGTGGTCTTCCAGGTCGCCGGAGCCGCCGGTCTCGGGGTCTTCCAGGCGGCCGAGGACACCGACAACTACGCGATCGGCGTCGACTCTAACCAGAACTCGTTCAACGAGGGCTTCATCCTGGCGTCGATGCTCAAGAACATCGGAGCCTCCATCGAGAGCGCCGTCGCGGAGTACGAGGCGGGCACCCTCGAGATGGGCAGCGTCACGTCCTACGGACTGGCGAACGACGGCGTGAGCCTGACGTTCGAGGACAACGGCGACATCGTGCCGCAGGAGATCCAGGACGAGATCTCCACGTACGCGCAGCAGGTCATCGACGGCGAGGTCGAGGTCGGCACGGCCTACTGACGGGCTCGCCGCCCTCACCGGACTCTCCCCGTGTCCGGTGAGGGCGACCGGGTCAGCACCGACGACGCACGCGCCGCACCCGTCCCACGCCCACGCCCACGCAGAGAGGCGATGCCATGGCCACCCCGTTGCTCGAGCTGCAGAGCATCACCAAGACGTTCGGTGAGAAGGTCGCGAACGACCGGATCTCCCTGAGAGTGATGCCTGGCCAGGTCCACGCCCTGGTCGGCGAGAACGGCGCAGGCAAGACGACGCTCATGACCATGATCTCCGGCACCGCTCAGCCGGACTCCGGGTCGATCGTCGTCGACGGGAAGGTCGTGCGGATCCAGGTGCCGCAGCAGGCCGCCGCACTGGGTATCGGCATGGTGTACCAGCACTTCACGCTCGTCCCCTCGCTCACGGTGGCCGCCAACGTCTTCCTCGGTCGCGAGCTGCGCACGTCGCGCGGGACGCTCGACACGGCGCGCATGGAGTCCGAGGTCGCTGCGCTCAGCAAGCGATTCGGTCTCGTCGTGGATCCCACGGCGAGGATCGCGACCTTGTCGGTCGGGCTGCGCCAACGGGTCGAGGTGCTCAAGGCTCTGAGCCATGACACACGTCTGCTGATCCTGGACGAGCCGACCGCCGTCCTCACCCCCGGCGAGGCGGATGAGCTCTTCGCCGTCATCCGGTCGCTGGCGCGCAAGGGGTGCGCAGTGCTCTTCATCTCGCACAAGCTCGGCGAGGTGCTCGAGATCGCCGACGAGGTGACGGTCATCCGGGACGGACGTGCGGTCGACACGTTGCCCGCCGCGGGACTGTCCGAGGCGGACATCGCCACCATGATGGTGGGCCGTGAGGTCCTGCTGCGGATCACGCACCGGCCGGCCCGTCCCACGGACACCGTCCTCGACGTGGACTCGTTGTCCATGCGCGACGACCGGGGAGCGGTCGCGCTCGACGACCTGTCGCTGACCGTCCGCAGCGGGGAGATCGTCGGGATCGCCGGTGTCGAGGGGAACGGGCAGACCGAGCTGGCCGCAGTGATCGCCGGGATGGCGACGGCGACCAGCGGACGGGTCACCCTGGACGGGGTCGACGTGACGCGGCACTCCGTCGCTCGTCGCCGCGGAGCCGGGCTGGCGTACATCCCCGAGGACCGCGGCCTGGTCGGCACCGGCCCCGGGCTGAACATCACCGAGAACGTCATCCCCACCCACCTGGCTCCGCCGGTGGCACGCTTCGGCTGGATCGACAAGGGGGCGGCCCGCCGCTTCGTGGCGGACCTGATCACCAAGTTCGACGTCCGCGGGGCGTCCACGGCGACCCGCGTGAGCGCGTTGTCGGGCGGCAACGCCCAGAAGGTGATCATCGCGCGCGAGTTCAGCTCGGACCCGCGGCTCCTGCTGGTCAACCAGCCGACCCGCGGCGTGGATGTGGGAGCGATGGAGTTCGTCCACAACGCGATCGTCGACCGGCGCGACAAGGGTGCCGGTGTCCTGCTGATCTCAGCCGACCTCAACGAGGTCATGTCCCTCTCGGACCGCCTGCTGGTGATGTACCGCGGCCGGGTGGTCGCCGAGTTCACGCAGGAGACGATGAGCGAGGCAGCCGTCGGGCTGGCGATGTCCGGCGTGGAGCCGGACCCCGACCGGGTCCGCTCAGCCGCTGAGAAGCACGAGCAGGTGGTGGCGGAGGTCCGGACCGCCGAGACGGCCGTACCGCCACCCCATGACGAACCGGGCGGGGCCCGGCCCGTCCAGCAGCAGGGCTCACCCGCCGTGGAGCGGGAGCGCGGCACGGCGCGCACGTCGGGCGGTGAGCCCGCGCCGCGGGTCGTCCCGCGTGACCCGGGGGCCGGCACCCCGCGCGAACGTGTGGTGAGCGGACTCGCCGCCGCAGCGCGGGGCATGGTCCCGCCGGTGGTCGCCGTCCTGATCGCCCTCGCGATCGGGATGATCATCATCGTGGCGATCGGCCGCGACCCTGCTGAGGCCTACAGCGCGCTGTTCTTCTCGAGCGTGCGCTCCCCGCAGGGGCTCGGCGCGATGATCGCGCAGTTCGTACCGCTGAGCCTGCTCGCCGCCGCGGTGATCATCTCGTTCCGAGCGGGCTTCTTCAACATCGGTGGTGAGGGCCAGCTCTACCTCGGTGCCTTCTTCGGCGCCTGGGCGGGCTTCACCTTCACGTCGCTGCCGCCCGTGCTCGTGACCGTGCTCGCCGTGGTGTGCGGGATGCTGGCAGGGATGCTGTGGGGTCTGATCGCCGGCGTCCTCCTGGCGCTGTGGCGAGTGGACATCATCGTCACGACCCTGATGCTGAGCTCGATCGGCGTCCTGCTCACGGCGTACCTCGTGACGGGTCCGTTCAAGGACCCCACCGCAGGTCAGGCCGCCTCGGAGAAGGTCGTGGAGGGCTCCCGCCTCCCGATGCTCAGCGTCCCCTACGGGATCGGCCTGGACCTGGTCCTGGCCCTGGTCGGCGTCGCCGTGCTCGCCCTGATCCTCAACCGCTCCGTCTGGGGCCTGCGGGTACGCCAGCTGGGCGAGATGAACCGGTTCGCCGAGTACACCGGTGTCAGCCCCAGGGCCATGAGCATGCAGGTGATGGCCATGTCCGGTGCCTTCGCGGGACTCGCCGGAGTCATCATCGTGCTCGGCCCGAACGGCGGTCGCTTCCTCCAGACCTTCTCGCCCGGGTACGGGTTCCTGGGGATCACGGTCGCGCTGCTGGCACGGCTCAACCCGTGGGCGGCGCTCCTGGCAGCCCTGTTCTACGCCAACATGATGGCCGGCTCCTCGAAGATGCAGATCGACGCCGGTGTGCCGTACCCGCTGGTCAACGTCCTGCAGGGCCTCATCATCCTGCTGATCACGGCGACCTTCGTCTTCGACCGCCGCACGCGTGAGCGCGTCTTCGCGATCCTGCGACCACGACGCGCCCGTCAGGCGACGGGCTCTGGTGCGGGGACGAGGGCCGGCACCCCCGTGCCGGCACCGTCGGCCGACGCCGACGCACCGGTCGGCGTACCGGACCACCCAGACGTGACCCATCACACGGGAGGTGCCCGATGACCGTGCTCGAGCAGATCTTCACCGCCGGGACGCTCTTCGTCATCCTGGCCAAGGTGGCTCCGATCCTGCTGGCCGCCATCGGCGGGGCCTTCACCCAGCAGGGCAACATCCTCAACATCGGCCTCGAGGGCATGATGCTGATCGGCGCCTTCGCCGCGATCGTCGTCGGCTCCGCCGTGGACAGCGCCCTGGTGGGCGTGCTCGCCGCGGTCGTGGCCGCCCTGATCCTCGCCGCCATCTACGCGGCGGCGACGCTGTGGGCCGGGGCCGACAACATCGTGGTCGGCATCGGCATCAACCTGCTTGCGGCCGGCGTCTCGATCTTCCTGCTGGAGGTGTTCTACGGGAACCCCGGCTCGAGCCCGGCGAGCTCCAGGATCACACTCCCTCGTCTCTCGCTCGGGCCGCTCGGGGACATCCCGTTCCTCGGGGCTGCCACCGACAACCAGACCGCCCTGGTCTGGGTCGCCTTCCTGTCCGTGCCGCTCGCCTCCTTCGTGCTGTTCCGCACGCGGTACGGCGTGCACCTGCGTGCGGTGGGGGAGGACGAGCCGGCCGCGCTGGCGGCCGGCATCGACGTCCGCCGGGTCAAGATGCAGAGCATCCTGATCTCGGGACTGCTCTGCGGGCTGGCCGGTGCCCAGCTCGCCATGGCGACCCTCGGCACGTTCACGTCGAACATGACGGCGGGCCGCGGTTTCATCGCCGTGGCCGCCCTGACGTTCGGGCTCGCGCGGCCGGTCCGCACGATGATCGCTGCCTTCATCTTCGGCGCAGCGGATGCCATCGCGGACCTGCTCGGCATCGCCGGCTTCAACTCGAGCATCGCGCTGATGGTCCCGTACGTCGTGACCATCGTCGCGCTGGTCTTCGCAGGCATCCGCTTCCGGGGTTGGCGCAAGTCGCGCGTCGTGGCTCAGCCGGTACCGGTCTGAAACCGGCGGCAGCCCGCCGCGAGGTCCCCCCGACGACACGAAGGAGATCGCATGCCTACGACCCAGTGGTCGGACGAACCACCGGAGGGGCTGGTCCGCGCCCAGCGACTGGCCGTCGAGGTCGCCGAGACGATCGCTCGGGAGGCGGCCCCCGGTGACAGCGAGCGCCTCACCCGGGACCGTGCGGACGCCCTGGTGGTGGAGCGCGGCGGTACAGGCGTGTGGACGCCGACCACCGTGGGCTTCGGGGTCGGCACCCTCAGCTGCTTCCCGACGGACGTGCCGTCCGAGCGCGTGCTGTGGAACCTCGACCTCGGGATGGTCGACGTGCATCCGGTGACCCCGGACGGCTGGTGGGGCGACTGCACACGCAGCCTGCTGCGCGGCGACAACCCCGGCCAGGCGGAGGCGCTCGCGACGGTCGAGCGCATCCACGCCGGGCTCCTCGCCGCTGCGCGTCCGGGCATGCGCGCCCGCGACTGGTTCGCGATCTTCCGCTCCGAGCTCGACAGGACGCCCTACGTCCTCCTCGACCGCCTGTCGAACATCGGGCACTCGCTCGACGCCAGCACGTCCTACGACGACGGCTACATCGACGCGTGGAACGACACCGAGATGCGTGGCGCCTGGGCTGTCGAGCCGTTCATCGGCACGCATTTGTACGGCGTCAAGCGCGAGGACGTCGTCTGGTTCGGACCGAATCGGGTGACGGTACTCACCTGAGCCGATCCCGGGCGGTCGGAGGGCCGACCGCTCCCTCCTCGACCACCTCGCGCGACGAGGTCCTGGTGCCGGGCCGTTCGGCCCCGCACCCCTACGCAACCCCCGTTGGAGCGCCCCGATGAGCACAGACACCCCGCACGGAGCCGGCGCCGGGACCCCCGTCCTCGTGCAAACCGTCACCGGGCCGGTCCCGGTGACCGAGCTCGGCATGACGCTCCCTCACGAGCACGTCTTCAACGACCTGTCCGAGGCGCTCTACCCCGGGATCCGGCCGTTCTCGCGCGACCTGGCGGACGCCCCGGTGACCCCGGCGAACGCGTGGCTCCTGCGGGAGGACCCGTACGCCAGCGCGGACAACTGCGGGTTCGACGAGAGCGACATGGAGACGGTCGTCCAGGAGCTGGCGCTGTTCACGGGCGCCGGTGGTCGCACGATCGTCAACAGCACCACGGGTACCGGGCGTCGCCCGGCGGCACTCGTCGAGGTCTCCCGGCGCACGGGCCTGCAGATCGTGATGGCGGGTGGGTGGTGCCTGTCGCACGGGCAGGAGCACACGCTCACCGATGACGACGTCTCACGGATGACGGCGGAGCTGGTGGGTGAGATCCGCGACGGTGTGGAGCTGCCCGGTGGTGAGCGGGTCCGGGTGGGCTCGATCGGGGAGATCGGGGTGGGCCCGAGCTTCACGGCGGCGGAGCGGGCGACGCTGGTCGCCTCGTGCCTGGCGCAGGTGCAGACCGGTGTGCCGCTCTTCATCCACCTGCCGGGGTGGCAGCGGCGCGGTCATGAGGTGCTGGACATCGTGGCCGAGCACGGTGTGGATCCGTCGGCGGTGGTGCTGTGCCACATGGATCCGTCGGGCAAGGACACGGTCTACCAGCGCGAGATCGCCGAGCGCGGGGTGTGGCTCGAGTTCGACATGATCGCGATGCCGTTCAACTTCCCCGGCGAGGGGCAGTCGCCGTCCGTGCAGGACACCGTGGACGCCGTCGCCGGCCTGGTGCACGACGGCCACGCCGGGCGCCTGCTGCTGTCCCAGGACATGTTCCTGAAGGGGATGTGGACCCGCAACGGTGGCAGCGGCTTCGCCTACGTCCCGGTCGCGTTCCTGCCGCGGCTGGTCGAGGCGGGGGTGGACGCAGGCACCGCGCAGGGGCTGATGACCACCAACCCCGCTGCGCTCTTCACCGCCGCCTCCCGCACCGCCGGGTCGGTCCGCGGCGGCGCGTCCTGACGGTTCTCGTCCTGCCCACCACAGCCCTCAAGGAGTCCTCATGGCACGCGTCCTGGTCGTCGGAGAGTCCTGGTTCGTCCACTCGGTGCACCAGAAGGGGTTCGACTCCTTCTTCACCTCGACCTACGAAGAGGGCGGCGGGGCCTTCCTGGCCGCTCTGCGTGAGCACGGTCACGACGTCACGTACGTGCCCTCGCACGAGATCGACGGTCGGCTGCCCACCGACGTGGAGGGCTATGCCTCCTACGACGTCGTGGTCATCTCGGACGTGGGCGCCAACAGCTTCCAGCTGTCGGACCGAACCTTCACGGCGTCGGTCCCGTCCCCGGACAAGTCCGAGCTCATCCGGGCGCACGTCGAGCAGGGTGCCGCCGTCCTCATGGTTGGTGGCTACCTGACGTTCAGCGGCATCGACGCCAAGGCTCGGTGGGGGCGCACACCGCTGCAGGCGGCGCTCCCGGTGCAGGTCCTGGACCGCGACGACCGCGTCGAGCTGCCGGCGGGCGTCGCCCCCACGGTGGTCGCGGCGCACGAGATCGTCGACGGCCTGGACGCCACCTGGCCCGCTCTGCTCGGCCTGAACGAGGTCGTCGCGAAGGACGAGTCCCAGGTGCTGGCAACCTGCGCGGGACATCCGCTCCTCGTCGTCGGCACGTACGGGGCCGGGCGGAGCGCCGCCTTCACCTCGGACATCGCCCCCCACTGGGCGCCGCCGGAGTTCCTGGCGTGGGACGGGTACGGGCACCTGTTCGACCGGCTCATCGTCTGGCTCGCGTCCTCATGAGAGGGCCTGCCGCCGGACACGCCACAGCGCCCGTCCTCGTCCAGACCGTCACCGGTCCGGTGCCTGTCGACGAGCTCGGCATGACGTTGACCCACGAGCACCTCTTCGGGGACCTCTCCGAGGCCGTCCACCCTCCGGTCCGGGCCTTCCCGGTGGACCTGGCGGACGCTCCCGTCACGGCGGAGATCGCCTGGCTGCTGCGCGAGGACCCCTATGCCAGCCGGGACAACGCACGGATCGGTGCGGACCAGGGCCCGATCGTCGCCGAGGAGGTGATGGCCTTCGTGGCTGCCGGGGGCCGCACGGTCATCGACAGCAGCACCGGTGCGGAGCGCCAGCCGGCCGCGCTGCTCGAGCTCGCCCGGCGTACGGGTCTGGAGATCGTGATGGCGGGTGGGTGGTGCCTGTCGCACGGGGAGGTGCACACGCTCACCGATGACGACGTCTCACGGATGACGGCGGAGCTGGTGGGTGAGATCCGCGACGGTGTGGAGCTGCCCGGTGGTGAGCGGGTCCGGGTGGGCTCGATCGGGGAGATCGGGGTGGGCCCGAGCTTCACGGCGGCGGAGCGGGCGACGCTGGTCGCCTCGTGCCTGGCGCAGGTGCAGACCGGTGTGCCGCTCTTCATCCACCTGCCGGGGTGGCAGCGGCGCGGTCATGAGGTGCTGGACATCGTGGCCGAGCACGGTGTGGATCCGTCGGCGGTGGTGCTGTGCCACATGGATCCGTCGGGCAAGGACACGGTCTACCAGCGCGAGATCGCCGACCGCGGGGTGTGGCTCGAGTTCGACATGATCGCGATGGAGCTGAACTACCCGGGCGAGGGGCAGTCGCCGTCCGTGCAGGACACCGTGGACGCCGTCGCCGGCCTGGTGCACGACGGCCACGGCGAGCGGCTCCTGCTCTCCCACGACATCGGCCTGAAGGTGCAGTGGGCGCGCCACGGTGGCAGCGGCTTCGCCTACGTCCCGACCGCGTTCCTGCCCCGGCTGGTCGAGGCGGGCGTGGACGCCGGCACCGCGCAGGGCCTCATGACGACGAACCCCGGGGCCCTGTTCACCGCCGCGGCGCGGAGCGCACCCCCGGCCCAGCGATGAGCGGCGGCCCGCCCTCATGACGTGATGGGCACGACCTGAGGCTTCTCACCACCCGATCGCCCTCGCCCGTGCTGCCAGACCACCCAGACCAAGGAGTTGGAACCCATGCCGGAACGAATCATCCTCGACTGCGACCCGGGCCACGACGACGCCCTGGCGATGATGCTCGCCGCGGGCGACCCCCGCGTGGAGCTCGTCGCCGTGACGACGTGCGCGGGCAACCAGACGGTCGAGAAGGTGACGCGGAACGCGCTCGCCGTGTGCGCCGTCGCCGGCATCGACGTGCGGGTGGCAGCCGGCGCGGCCACGCCGCTCGTCCGGCCGCAGATGGTCGCGCCGGACATCCACGGCGAGTCCGGGCTGGACGGGCCGGTGCTGCCCGAGCCGCGCCGCGCTGTGGAGCCCGGGCACGCCGTCGACCTCATCATCGAGGAGGTCATGGCGGCCGAGCCGGGGACGATCACGCTCGTCCCCACAGGCCCGCTGACGAACATCGCGCTCGCGATGGCGAAGGAGCCGCGGATCGTCGAGCGGGTCAAGCGCGTCGTCCTCATGGGCGGCGGCTACACGCGCGGCAACCGGACGCCCGCTGCGGAGTTCAACATCATCGCGGACCCGGAGGCGGCGTACGCCGTGTTCGCCGGGTCGTGGCCGGTGACCATGGTCGGCCTGGACCTCACGCACCAGGCGCTCGCGACGCCCGAGGTGGTCGAGCGCATCCGGGCGATCGGCTCGCCGCTGTCGGACTTCGTCGTGGAGGTGCTGCGGTTCTTCGGCACCACCTACCTGGAGCACCAGGGCTTCACCTCGCCCCCGGTGCACGACCTCTGCTGCGTGGCGTGGGTCGCCGACCCCGAGGTGTTCGCCACGCGCAGCGCGTTCGTCGTGGTCGAGCTCACGGGCACGTGGACGACCGGCATGACGGTCACGGACTTCGCCGACCTGCTCGGCCAGGAGCACAACACCGACGTCGCCACCGAGCTGGACCATGCCCGGCTGTGGGACATGACTGTCGACGCGATCGCGGCGCTGTCCGCGGGAGGAGCACGATGACGACGATCCGCACGGGTGTCGGTGACGGGCTGACGGCGCGGCAGGTCCCGCCGCCGGCCGCGGCCGTGGACATCCTGCTCGACTGCGACACCGGCATCGACGACTCGATGGCTATCGCGTACGGCGCGGGCAACGGGGCGCGGTTCGTCGCGTGCACGACGACGCACGGCAACGTGCCGTCGGCGACGGCGGGCCGCAACACCGTGACGGTGCTCGACGCGCTGGGGCTGACGGACGTGCCGGTGCACGTCGGGGCGCACCGGCCGATGGCCCAGGCCCTGGAGACCGCCGAGTGGGTGCACGGCGAGGACGGCCTCGGGGACGCGGGTGTCCCGGCTTCCACGCGGCCGGTCGCCGGGCACCTGGCGGCGGCAGAGATCGTGCGCCTGGCGCACGAGCGACCCGGTGAGCTGACCCTCGTCGCCGTGGGCCCGCTGACGAACCTGGGCCTCGCCCTTCTCATGGATCCGGAGCTGCCGCAGCTCGTGCAGCGCGTCGTCATCATGGGCGGCGCCGTGAACACGGCCGGCAACGCGTCGGCGGTGGCCGAGGCCAACGTCTGGCACGACCCGGAGGCCGCCCAGCTCGTCGTCGAGACGCCGTGGGACCTGACGGTCGTCGGGCTGGAGATCACGATGCTCACCGCGATGCCGACGTCGGCGATCGCGCGCATCGAGACGTCGCAGGACCCGCGCGCCCGGCTGATCGCCGCGGTGTTCCAGCACTACCTGGGCGTGTACGCGCCCATCATCGGCGAGCGGACCTGCGTGCTGCACGACCCGCTGGCGATGGCGCTGGCGCTGGAGCCGGGCATGGCGACCTACCGCCTCGCGCGGGCGGGCGTCGAGCTGCGCGGGGAGCTGTCGCGCGGCCAGCTGGTCGCGGATCTGCGCAACTTCGACCCCGACCCGACGGACCCGCGCGAGCCGGGCGTCGTCCGGCTGGTCGACGAGCTCGACGTCGACCGGTTCCACGAGAGCTTCCTGCGCGCGCTCGGCGCGTGAGGTCCGAGCGACCGCGACTCCAGACCTGGCCCGACCTGACCTGACCGGCCTGACCCGAACCCCGCCCGGAGGACCTGTGAGCACACCCACGCGCATCGTCATCGACACCGACCCGGGTATCGACGACGCTCTGGCGATCATGCTCGCGCTGGCCTCCCCGGAGCTGGAGGTCCTCGCGCTGACGACGGTCGGCGGGAACACGGGGCTGGGGAACACCACCGAGAACGCGCTGCGGCTGCTGCACCTGCTGGGCCGCGACGACATCCTGGTGGGCGCGGGCGCCGACGTCCCGCTGGTCCGGCGGGACTCGCGGCCGGACGAGGCGACGCACGGTGCCGACGGGCTTGGCGGCGTGCGGCTGGAGCCCGCTCCGCGCGGCGCCGACGCCCGCGGCGCCGTGGAGATGCTGGTCGACGTCATCGAGGGGTCCGACCGGCCGGTGACGCTCGTCGCGCTCGGTCCGCTGACCAACGTCGCGGCGCTGGTGGCCGCCCGGCCCGACGTGGCCGCCCGCCTCGAGCGCATCGTGCTCATGGGCGGCGGCGCGCGGGTGCTGGGCAACATGACCCCGGCCGCGGAGTTCAACATCTGGTTCGACCCGGAGGCGGCCGCACGCGTCTTCGCCGCGGGGGTGCCGATCACCATGGTCGGGCTCGACGTCACGCACCAGGCGACGACCGCGCCGGGCGACTGGGACGCTCTACGGACCGACGACGCCGGGCCGGTCGCGCGGGCCGTGCTCGGCATGGTGGACCACTACACGCGGTTCTACCTCGAGACGGTGGGGACGGAGCTCACGGCGCAGCACGACTCGCTCGCCGTCGCCGTCGTCGTCCGCCCGGACCTGGTGACCACGCGCCCGGCGTACGTCGACGTCGAGTACACCGGGGCGCTGACGCGCGGGATGACGGTCGTGGACCTCGACGACGTCGCGAAGCACTCCCCGACCGCCGACGTCGCCCTCGAGGTCGACGCCGCGGCGTTTGGCGAGCTGCTCGTCTCGCGGGTCGTCGAGCTGGACCGGAGCCTGCGGTGAGCCCGGGCGGCGCGGCGACGCCGCACGAACGTGCCGCCGCGAGCGTCGCGACCCACCCCGCGCCGGTGAAGATGGTCCTGGACTGCGACACCGGCGTCGACGACACCCTGGCGATCCTGTACGCCGCCCTGCACCCGGCGGTCGACCTGCTGGGCGTCGGGTCCGTGTGGGGCAACGTCGACCTGGAGACGGCCACCCGCAACTGCCTGCACACCGTCCACCTGGCCGGGCGCCCGGACGTCCCGGTCGCGCGCGGTGCGGACCGGCCGCTGCTGCAGACGGACGCCGTCTTCGCGTACCACGTTCACGGCGACGACGGTCAGGGCAACGCGGGTACCGGTCGCGTCGTCGGAGAGCCGGTGGCCGGGTCTGCCGCCGAGCAGATGGTCCGGCTCGCGGGGGCCCACCCCGGCGAGGTCGAGATCGTGGCCGTCGGCCCGCTGACGAACGTCGCGCTCGCGCTCGGCCTGTGCCCGGAGCTGCCGTCGCTGGTCCGCGGCATCACGATCATGGGCGGGGCGGCCCTGGCCCCGGGGAACGTCACCGAGGTCGCCGAGGCGAACATCTGGTGCGACCCGGACGCCGCGGCCGCCGTGTTCCAGGCCGCCTGGACCGTCACCATGGTGGGCCTCGACGTCACGATGCTGACGACGCTCGACGACGGCCACCGCGCGCGGCTGGCCGCCGGCGGGACGCTGGGCCGGTACGTCGCGGGAATCCTCGACCACTACATCGGATACTTCGCGGCCGCGTCGTTCGGCGAGCGGCGCAGCTGCATGCACGACGCGCTCGCGGTCGCCGTCGCCGCCGGGACGCTCGTCCCCGAGGTCGCGCCGCTGGTGCGCGCCTACGTCTCGACCGAGGGGCGCACTCGCGGGCAGACGGTGTGCGACCTGCGCGGGATGTACATGGGCTACCCGGAGCAGGAGGGCGCGAGATGCCAGCCCGTCCTGCGCACCGACCCAGCCTTCGCGGACGAGGTGGTGGACCTGCTCGTCGCCGCCGGCGACGCGGCGCTGCCGGTGACGCCGGTCGACGGGCCCCCGGCCCCCGCCGCGTCGGCCGCCGGACCCGCCTCCTCCTCCCAGGAGCACGCATGATCGACCTCACCGGCCAGGTCGCCCTGGTCACCGGCGCCGCCCGCGGGATCGGCCGCGCGGTGGCGGAGACGCTCGCCGAGGCGGGCGCCGCCGTGGTCGTCAGCGACGTCGCCCGGCAGGTCGATGGCGTGACGTACGGGCTCGCGACGGACGACGACCTGACGGCCACGGTCGCCGCGATCGAGGCGGCCGGCGGTCGCGCGGTCGCCGTGCACGCCGACGTCCGCCGTGACGCGGACCTCGACCGGGCGGTGCGCACCGCCGTCGACGAGTTCGGCCGGCTGGACCACGTGGTGGCGAACGCGGGCATCGCGAGCTGGCCGGAGTCCACGTGGCAAGCGACGAGCGAGCAGTGGGAGACGATGATCGACGTCGTCCTCACGGGCACGTGGCGCACGGTCAGGGCCGCCGTCCCGGCGATCCTGGCCGGCGGGCGGGGCGGGTCCATCGTCTTCATGGGGTCGACCGCCGCCGTCAAGCCGCTGCCGACCATCGGCCACTACGCCGCCGCGAAGAGCGGCCTGGTCGGGCTGCTCAAGAGCCTCGCGCTGGAGCTCGCAGGGGACAGCGTGCGGGTCAACATGGTGCACCCCGGCGGCACGGGCACGGAGATGACCCAGAACCCCGCGGCCGAGCACTGGCAGGCGACGGCGAAGGGCGTCGACGGGGCGCTCGCCCTGCCCATGCCGATCCACCGGATGGAGACGGTCGACGTCGCGCACGCGGTCCGGTGGCTGTGCTCGGACGAGGCCCGCTACCTGACCGGCACCGAGATGGTCCTCGACGCGGGCGCGACCCTGCGATGACGGAGGGCGCACCCGGGGGCGGTCGGGAAGCCGCACGGCCCGCCGCGCGCCCGTCCCGCGTGACCCGGTGGGACGCCCTGACCGTCGGGCTGTCCGCCTCGGTCCTCGGCGGCGCGATGATCCAGGGCGGCCTCGGCGCGCTCCTCCCCTACCTGGGCCAAGACATGCCCATGACGCACACGATGGAGTCGCTGCACATCACCGGGCTGGCCACCGGCGGGCTGGTCGCGTCCGCGCTCGCGGAGCCGGCCCGCCGGCGGATCGGCCGCGGTCGGGTGCTCGTTGCGGGGGCGGCCCTGTGCGCGGTCGGGGCGGTGCTGCTCGCGGTCGCGCCGACGCCGGTGCTCAGCGCCGCGGCGATGCTCTTCGTGGGGATCGGCCTGACGAGCACGCTCATCGCCGGTCAAGTGCTGCTCATGGTGCTGCACGGGCGCCGGCAGGGTGCGCGGATGATCGGCGAGCTCAACGTCTCCTACAGCGTCGGCGGGGTCGTCGCCGCGGCGCTGCTGCCGGTCGTGGCGGCCGGGGTGCTCGGCTGGCGCGGGTTCGCGGTCATCCCCGCCGCGCTCCTCGCGCTGGTCGTGGTGCCGCTGGTGTGGCTGGGTGTACGGCGCTCGGCGACCGACGGCGCGGTCGCCGTCCCCGCCGGGACCGGCCACGCGACCGGCCGCGCGCGGCTCACCCCGGTGACGATGCTGCTCTGCGTCGTCGTCGAGTGGGGCTTCCTCTTCTGGCTCGCCACCCACCTGACGACCGTGGCGGGGCTGAGCACGGCCGACGCCGCGCGTGCGACGGGGGCCATGTGGCTCGCCGTGCTGGTGGGCCGGGTCGCGGGCAGCCGCCTGCTCGGGGTGCTGCGGCCGGGCCTCCTGCTGCTGGGCTCGCTCGTGCTCGCCGTCGTCGCCACGGTGGCCCTGACGCTCGTGACCACGCCCGTGGCGGCGGTGCTGACGGGCGTGCTCGCGGGCCTCTCGGCGGCGAACCTCTACGCCGGCGCCGTCGCCTACGTCATCGAGGCGGATCCCGTGCGGGCCGACGCCGCGGTCGCGCGCGGGTCCCTGCTCTCGGCCGTCGCGCTGATCGTGGCGCCGCTAGGACTGGGGGTGCTGGCCGACGGCATCGGGCTCCGGACGGCGTACGTCGCCGTCGCCGCCGTCCTGCTGACCGCCGCGTTCGTCATGCTCGCGGTCACCTGGCCGCGGGACCGGCGGCCGGCGTCGTCGGCCGCAGCACCGGACCTCGGCCGTGCAGGGCCGCCGTCCGTCCCCGTCCCGACCCCAGCCGACGACCCTGTCGCAACTGCCGCGACCGCCCCGGTCGCGCCCGTCCCCTGCGAGGAGAAATGATGACCAGCCCTGTCGTCGTGTCCGAGGCCGTCGCCGACGCCCTGGCCGAGAACCGGCCCGTCGTCGCGCTGGAGTCGACGATCATCTCCCACGGCTTCCCGCGACCGCGGAACCTCGAGGTCGCGCGGTTGTTCGAGCGGACGCTCGTCGACGCCGGCGTGACGCCCGCGACGATCGCCGTGATCGACGGCGTGCCGCACGTCGGCCTGGACGACGCGCAGGTCGAGCGCATCGCGGGTGACGAGTCGGTCGTGAAGGTGTCCAGCCGCGACCTCGGGCCGGCGATGGTCGCCCGCGCAACGGGGGCGACGACGGTCGCGGCGACCGCGCTGCTCGCGCACCGCGCGGGGCTGCGGGTGTTCTCCACCGGCGGGCTCGGCGGCGTGCACCGCGGGGCGTCGCAGACCTACGACGAATCCGCGGACCTGACGATGGTCGGCCGGCTGCCCATGACCGTCGTCTCCGCGGGGGCCAAGTCGATCCTCGACATCCCGGCGACGCTGGAGCGCCTCGAGACGCTCGGCGTCACCGTCGTCGGCTACCGGACCCGGCGCTACCCGGGGTTCTACCTCGCCGACTCCGGTCACGAGATCGACTGGCAGGTCGACTCCGCGGAGGAGATCGCCGCGATCATGGCGGCGAACGACGCCCTGGGCCTGTCCAGCGCCGTGCTCGTCGCGAACCCGCTGCCGGTGGAGAAGGAGCTGGACCGCGAGCTGCACGACCGGGTGCTCGCCGAGGGGCTCGCGGAGTCCGACCGGCGCGGGATCCACGGTAAGGAGGCGACGCCCTTCCTGCTGGCGTGGATGGTCGAGCACACCCACGGCGCGAGCCTGGAGGTGAACGTCGACATCGCCGTGAACAACATCCGCCTGGGCGCCGAGATCGCCCGGGCGTGGGCTGGGCGGTCGGCGTGAGCGACCGGTCCGGCGGGCGCGGCGGGCGCGTGGTCGTCGTCGGCGACGTGATCGACGACGTCGTCGTCCGGCCGGAGGGCCCGGTGACGCACGACTCGGACACGCGAGCCCAGATCGTGCGCCGCGAGGGCGGGTCGGCCGCGAACATGGCGTGCTGGCTGGCCACCACCGGGGTGCCGGTGACGTTCGTGGGGCGGGTCGGGGCGGCCGACGTCGAGCGGCACACCGCGGCGCTGCAGGCGTTCGGCGTCGACGCGCTGCTCGTCGGGGACGCCGAGCAGGAGACCGGGCGGATCATCATCCTGCTCGACGACGACGGCGCCCGGACCATGTTCACCGACCGCGGCGCGAACCTGGGGCTGCTGCCCCAGGACGTGCCGGCCGGGCTCGTGGAGGGTGCGGCGCTGCTGCACCTGTCGGGGTACTCGTTGGTCGAGCCCGGGGTGCGCAGTACGGCTGTCGCCCTGCTGGCGCGGGCGCGGGAGGCGGGCGTGCCGGTCTCGGTGGACCCGAGCTCGGCGTCGTTCCTGCGGGAGGTCGGCGCCGCGAGCTTCCTGGCGTGGACCGCCGGGTCGGCGCTGTGCTTCCCGAACTCCGACGAGGCCCGCGTGCTCACGGGCGCCGACACGGCCGAGGAGGCCGCCGTCGCGCTGAGCCGGTCCTACGGCCTGGTGGCCGTGACCTGCGGCGCCCACGGCGCCGTCGTCGCCGCCGGGGGGCTGGTGCTGGGCACGGTCGCGCCCGAGCCGGTGCAGACGGTGGACAGCACCGGTGCGGGCGACGCGTTCTGCGCCGGCTTCGTCGGAGCGTGGGTGTCGAGCGACCCCGGTGGCCTCGTGGCCGGGGAGGCGGGCGCCCGGCTGGCGCGCGACGCCGTCGGCCGGATGGGCGCGCGCCCTCCCCGGTCCGCGGACCGCCCGACCGACGACTTCCCAAGAGTCCCCACCCCGTCCCAGCACAGGAGGCCCGCATGATCCCCATGGTCATCGACACCGACACCGCGTCCGACGACGCCGTCGCGCTCGTACTCGCCCTGACCGACCCTCGGGTCGACGTCCGGGCGATCACGGTGGTGGCGGGCAACGTCCCGATGGAGATGGGCGTGCAGAACGCGCTGTACACGGTGCAGCTCTGCGGGGCGGACGTGCCCGTCCACGTGGGGGCGGACCGGCCCCTGGTACGTGAGCACGTGTTCGCGCACGAGGTGCACGGCCAGGACGGCATGGGCGACGTGGGACTGGCCCTGACGGGCCGTGAGCCCGCAGAGGGTCACGGCGTGGACGTGCTCATCGAGATGGCGCGGCAGCACCCCGGTGAGCTGACGCTCGTGACGTTGGGGCCGCTGACGAATCTCGCCCTCGCGCTGCGCAAGGCGCCCGACATCGCGGGGCTGTACAAGCGCGTGGTCATGATGATCGGCGCGGCGGACGGGCTGGGGAACGTCACGCCGGCCGCGGAGTTCAACGCGTACGTGGACCCGGAGGCGGCGGACATCGTGTTCCGGTCCGGGATGCCGCTGGAGATGGTCGGCTGGGACGCTTCCCGCCAGGACGCGGTGCTGAGCTCCGCCGACTCCGACGCGCTCGCGGCGCGAGGGCCGCTCGGGGAGTTCGCCATGGTGATCCAGCGGCAGCTGTGGGAGTTCTGCCGCGAGGTCACGAACGTCGACGGCATCGACATGCCCGACCCCGTGACCATGGCCGTGGCGATCGAGCCGGGCGTCGCGACAGAGGCGGCGGACCGGTACGTCGTTGTGGAGACGCGCGGCCAGCACACGTCGGGCGCGACGGTCGTGGACCACCTCGGGGTGACGGGTAACGAGCCGAACGTGCGCGTCGTGACACACGCGGACCGAGACCGGTTCCTCGCGATGCTGCATGAGGCGTGCGGGCAGGCGGCGGCGGTGGTGGGTGGCGCGCGATGACCTTCGGCCGGACGGCGGTTGTCGGGCTGCCTGGGAGGCCGGGCGCGACTGACGGCACCGGCTGGGTCGTCGACAGCACCGTCCAGCCGTCTCCTGCGCCCCCGCTCGGGTACTTCAGTGGATGGAGCAGCCGCCTCCCGGAAGTACCACAGCATCTCCGCTCATCTGGACGCGGACCGGGCCTGGCGTGGTCAGCGCGTGGTCAGCACGCACGCCGGAACGGGGTCACCACGCGAACTACCCGCATGTAGTTCCGCAGGTCAGCGCGTTGTGGCTCGACCAAGATCGAACTCCTAAAGCGGGTGTCGCAAGCCGGGTCCGGCGAAGCTCACAGGCAGCGTCTTCGCTCTGATTTGCCTCCTGCGCCTCCGGCCGACCGAACGTGGTCGGAGCCAGTCCGTTGACGAGCGGCCCGCCCGGCTGCCCAGACCGGAGTCATCGTGGGCGAGCATCCGACGGCAAGGGGCCGATGGCTGATGGAGTGCTTCGCTGACCCGTCCGGCTGGGCAGCCGGCACTAGCGCGGGGCCGGCCGCCCGGCGAGGGAGTCGCGGGAGTCGTCCGCATCGGAGCCGGACACGTGAGTGATCTCCGCCCAGACCCCGTCGAGCGAGAGGCCGAGGGCTGCGGCGACCGATGCGACGGTGGCGAACGCCGGGGTGGCGATCCGGCCCGACTCGATCTTGCGGAGAGTTTCGGGTGACACCTGGGCGGAAAACGCGACGTCCACCATCGACCTGTCGCCCCGTGCTCGACGCAGGAGCATGCCGAGGCGTCGACCTCGGGCGACCTCAGCAGGCGTCAACGGCAACCGAACCATGCTCGGATGATAGTACCGGTATAGTAAACCCGGTATAGTATTCCCTCTGGAAGAGCGGCGAGGACGACTGACCTTGATCGAGATCCTGACGGCGGCGAGGGTGGCCGAGGCCGCCGGCACCGGCGCCTTGGTGGCGGACATCCTTCAGACACTGAGGCAGCGCTGCGCGCCCGGCACGAACCTGCTGGACATCGACCGCTGGGCCGGGCGCATGATCCGCGAGGCCGGCGCGCGCTCCTGCTACGTGGACTACGTGCCGTCCGGCTTCGGTCGCGGACCCTTCGGCCACTACATCTGCACCGGCGTCAACGACGCGGTGCTGCACGGACGGCCTCGTGACCAGCGGCTCGCTGATGGCGACCTGCTCTCGCTCGACCTCGCGGTCGTCCGCAACGGCGTGGCGGCCGACGCCGCCATCAGCTTCGTCGTCGGCGACGCCGTCGATGCGGAGAGCGCGGCGCTGATCGCGGCCACCGAGCGCGCCCTGGCCGCCGGGATCGCCGCCGCCCGACCCGGAGCCCGCATCGGCGACCTCTCGCACGCCATCGGCACCGCACTCACCGAGGCCGGCTACGCCGTGAACAACGAGTTCGGTGGGCACGGCATCGGATCGACGATGCACCAGGACCCCCACGTGCCCAACTCCGGCCGGCCCGGGCGCGGCTACACGCTGAGGCCGGGGCTGATGCTCGCCCTGGAGCCGTGGGTGATGGCCGACACCGACGAGCTGGTCACCGACGCCGACGGATGGACGCTTCGCAGCGCGACCGGCTGCCGGACCGCTCATACCGAGCACACGATCGCGATCACCGAGGAGGGCGCGGAGGTCCTCACGACCCCCTCGACCGCCTCGTAACTGCATGCCATCGAATTTGGCCTACACCCTGTAGGTAGAGCACCATGGCGTCATGGCACGCCAAGGTCTGACCGGGGAGCGGCTCGCAGAGGTGGGCGCGGAGCTCGCCGACGAGGTCGGCTTCGACCAGCTCACCGTCTCGGCGGTCGCCCGCCGGGTCGGCGTGCAACCGGCGAGCCTCTACGCCCACGTCGGCGGCACTGGCGACCTCCGCGCCCGTGTCGCTCTGCTCGCGCTCGAGGAGCTCGCCGACCTGGTGTCCGAGGCCCTTGCGGGCCGTGCCGGCACCGACGCGCTCGTGGCCTACGCCGACGTCTACCGCGACTACGCCCGCGCCCACCCCGGCCGCTGGGCGGCCATGCAGACATCGCTCGACCCCGTCACCGCTGCGCGCAGCGCAGGCCCTCGCATCGCCGCCATGACGCGCGCGATCCTCCGCGGCTACGACCTGGCCGGTGAGGATCAGACCCACGCCGTCCGCCTGATCGGCAGCATGCTCCGAGGGTTCATCGACCTGGAGGCCGCCGGCTCCTTCGACCACACCACACCGGAGCCCGCGGTGTCGTGGCGACGCACCCTGGTCGCCCTCGACACCCTGCTCCGTGCCTGGCCGCCGCACGCGGAGCGTGACCCCGACCAGCCGCTGTTGGAGGGCCCATGACCACCCCGCTGCCGACCGTCGACCTCACCGACGCCCTGTTCCGCGGGGCCATGGACCTGGACCGGAGCGGGCGCGGGGTCATGCCGCACCGGCTGCCACGCTGGGTCCGTCAGCAGTTCCCCGACCCCCAGCTGCTCATGGCCGCGTCGCAGCCGTCCGGCGTGCGGCTCGCCCTCCGCACCGCGGCCACGGTGGTCGAGATCGACGCGCTGCGCACCCGACGGGAGTACGTCGGGATGCCGCCCCGTCCCGACGGCGTCTACGACCTGTTCGTCGACGGCGAGCTGACCGCCCGGTCGGCTGTCGACGGGGGAGCGGCCGTGCGCATCGACATGGCCACGGGCACGGTCGAGCACGTGGACGGCCCGGTCGGCACGATCCGCTTCGCCGGACTCCCTGCTGGCGACAAGGAGCTGGAGCTGTGGCTGCCCCACGACGAGGCCACCGAGGTGCTCGCGCTGCGCGCGGACGCGCCCGTCTCGCCGGCCCCTGATCGACGGCGCCCGGTCTGGCTGCACCACGGCAGCTCGCTGAGCCAGGGCTCCGGAGCCGCCAGCCCTAGCACCACATGGCCCGCGGTGGCAGCGTCGGCCGGCGAGGTCGAGCTCGTGAACCTGGGCCTGGGCGGGAGCGCGCTGCTCGATCCGTTCCTCGCGCGGACCATGCGCGACCAGGCCGCCGACCTGATCGGCATCGCCGTCGGGATCAACGTGGTGAACACCGACGTGATGCGGCTGCGGGCGTTCGTCCCCGCCGTCCACGGCTTCCTCGACACCGTCCGGGACGGGCACCCCACCACGCCGCTGGTCGTCCTCACCCCCACCTGGTGCCCGACCCACGAGGACACGCCCGGTCCGGCTGCGCCCACCCTCGTCGACGGTCAGGTGGTGTTCCGCGCCACCGGCGACCCCGCCGACGTGCTCCGCGGCCGCCTCACCCTTCGCGTCATCCGCGAGCAGCTGGCGGCGGTGGTGGCGCAGCGCTCGGCCGACGACCCGAACCTGCACCTCGTCCACGGGACCGACCTCTACGGCGCGGCCGACGCCGAGCTCCGACCGCTGCCCGACGGGCTGCACCCGGACGCGCAGACGCATCTCGACATGGGCCGGCGCTTCGCCGAGCTCGTCTTCGGCCCGTGCGGACCGTTCGCCCGTGGCGAGTGGCGATGACCATGCAGGTGCGCCCGCCCAGGTTCCTCGGACTCACGATCGTCGTCGCACTCCTCGTGCTGACCGGTTCCGGGTGTGCGTCGCCCGACGACGCGGGCTCCGTCGCTAGCGGCTCCGTCGCGACCTCCGACGGCGCCGCGCCGGGTTCGTCGTCGGCACCCCCGACGGGTTCGGCTCACCGCGGCGGCGCACGAGGAGGCTCCGCTCCTGAAGCGACCTCCGAGGCGCCTGCCGAGACGGTCGTCGACGTGCCCGCTCTCGCTGACCTGGAGGCGTCCTTCGACGCCCGCCTGGGCGTCGTCGCGGTGGACACCGGCTCCGGACGCCGGGTGGAGCACAGGGCCGACGAGCGGTTCGCCTACGCATCGACGGTCAAGGCGCTGCTGGCTGCCGCGGTCCTGGACAGCACGACGGACGAGGAGCTCGACGAGGTGATCCCCTTCACGTCCTCCGACCTGGTGACGTACTCCCCGGTGACCGAGAACCGTGTCGGCGAGGGCATGACCCGACGAGAGCTCGCCGATGCGGCCGTCCGCTTCAGCGACAACACGGCAGCGAACCTCCTGCTGGACGACCTCGGCGGACCCGAGGCCCTGGGCCGAGCCCTCCGGGCCGTGGGCGACGACGTGACCCTCCCGGCTCGGACCGAGCCCGCCCTCAACGAGGCGGTGCCCGGAGACGACCGGGACACCAGCACGCCGAGGGCCCTGGCCGCCAGCCTCCGAGCCTTCGCCGTCGACGACGCCCTGAGCGCGACGGACCGTCAGGTGCTGAACGGCTGGCTGCAGGGCAACACGACCGGCGACGCGCTCATCCGCGCCGGCGTCCCCGAGGGCTGGCTGGTCGGGGACAAGACCGGCAGCGGCGGCTACGGCACGCGCAACGACATCGCCGTCATCACCCCACCCGGCCGCCCTCCCATCGTCCTCGCGGTCCTCAGCGACAAGGGCGAGGTGGACGCCGAGTCCGACGCGGCGCTCATCGCTGCAGCCGCCCGGGTGGCCCTGGACGCACTGGGCTCCTGAGCCGGCCCGTCGCGGGCCGCGCCGCTGGTCTGCGGGATCAAGGACCCGTCACCCGATCCGAGCTCGGCTGGACAGGAATGGCTCGCGCGCCGCCGCGTCGAGCGGGCTCGCTCCGTGCGGCCGCTGCGAGACCGACGAGCGCCCAGGCCGCACCGACGATCAGCTGATCGACGACGGCAGCTTCGTCTGACCCCGTGATCATGAGGACGGGCCACGCGAGCATGCTGACGCCGGCCAGGCCGAGCGAGAGGGCGCGGGCCGCGCGTCGTGGGCCGGCCCTGTCCAAGCCCTCAAGCACTGCGGCGACGCAGGCGCCAAGACCCGCGATGGTCGTCCCGGCCAGGTACAGCCCCCATCCCGCCATCGCGAGCAGTGGCGGTCCTCCGCGGAGCCCGCCTCCGACGACGAACTCGACCAGGACGCCGAGCAAGGCAGCGACGAACCCCACGGTCACGGTTCCCCAGCTGACCCGAGTCCGCCGCCGTGACCGGGTCCGGGTCGCCAGCAGGCAACCAGCGACGAGCAGGGTGAGCGGGACCACCATCAGCCGGTTCCACCCGACGTAACCCATACCGAGCCACGTGGTGTCCCACGTCGTCATGACGCCCCAGCGCGCCGGGATCCACGTGAGTCCGCCCACCACGAGGCAGAGCCGCAGAACCGGCGCGGACGGACGACGATCACTCCGTACGGCACTGGCAGATTGCGTCACGTGGCGACGCTACCTGCGCGATCGCACGGGGTGGGTGAGGACCCGCGCACCATGACGGCCGGGCTGCCGGCACGTCGGCCGGCCGGGCCCGGACCGGTCACAGCTGGTAGACCTGGTACTCGCACTCGAGGTCGACCCGCCGCTCGTCCGGCGTCTCCTGGGAGTCGGCGGTGCGCGCCTCGAGCTCGCCGTGGACCAGGACCGTGAGCTGGGCTGACGGCCCTGCCAGGTCGCGGAGGATCCGCTCCACCGCCTCCGCGCGGCGCCGCGCCAGCGCCTGGTTGTGCTGGACCGTCCCGGTGGTCGAGGCGCGACCGGTCAGCCGGATCGGCTGGGTCCCGCGCCGTACCTCCGCCTGCACGGCCGCCGGCAGCCGCGTGTACCAGCCGTGCACGTGGCGGATCTTGTCCTGGGTGAGGGTCGCGCTCCCTGCCGGGTCGAAGTGGACTGTGGTGACGTGCACCGCTCTCGTCGGCCGCGGCACCGGACCGCCACCCCGGTGGGTGACCTGCCCGCTGCGCACCCAGCCCTGCGACGACGTCACCTGCAGTCCCGTGAGGTTCCCTGCCGCGTCGATGACGAAGCTGCCGCGGAAGCTCTCGTCCCCGCGGCCGATCGGGTCCCAGCGGCCGCTGATCGTGTACGAGATCGCTGCGACGGGCTCGTTGTTGGCGGAGCGCCACGACGGCGTGAAGGTGATGGTGAAGTCCGAGGAGACGAGGGTGCTCGAGCTGCCACGGTCCTCGGTCACCGACACCCGGCGGATGTTGAACCCGTCGTACTCCAGCTCGACGTCGAACCAGAACGTCTGCGTCCCGATCCCGTACCGGGGGTGATGAGCGGTGATCGGGAAGCGGAAGGTGCGTCGCTGGATGGTGAGCCCGGTCGGGCTCGGGTTGTGGATGTAGCTCGCCGCCGTGGACGTGACGGAGAACGCCCCGCTGAGCGCGTGCTGCTGCAGCGTCTGGAAGAGCCCGAGGCCGAGCTCGGCCGCAGGGATGAGGACACCTGCGAGGGCGATGAAGCCGGCCTCCGGTTCCGCCCCGCCGTCCCACCCCGGCTCGAGGTACTCCCACATCTCGGCCGAGGACTCCGGCGCGTCCCCGGCCTCCTCGAGGGCCTCGCCGCTCTCCCAGGCGCCGGCGGCCTCCCATCCCTGGGCCGGCCGGGTGCCGAGGGCGCTGAGGAGCACCGGCAGCGCCTCCAGCAACGGGGGCACCGCCTCGAGCGCCGCCACGGCGGCTTCTGTCGACAGCGTGCGGGTGGCGGAGGGCGCCGCCTCCTGCTCGGTGAGCCAGGCGACGGCCTCGTCGTCGGAGCCGGGGGAGAAGAAGTCATTCATGGTCGTTCACCTCGTGCGGAGGGTGGTGGGCAGGGGCGGAGCGGTGAGCCGGCGCAGCGCGGCGTCGACGTCGAGGACGCCGGGACCAACCCGCTCCGGGCCGGCGGGGACGGGACGCGCCGTCGTCCGCAGCAGGTCGCCCACTTCCTGGGAGGTGAGCGGCCGACCGGCGGCCTCGAAGAGCACCGCGACGGCGGCGGTGACGTGCGGCGCGGCCATGCTCGTCCCCGACATCGTGGTGAGACCGTCGCGCTCCCGGCGGCCGTTGAGCGGGGACGACGAGCGGGCTGCGGTGATCGCGACCCCCGGCGCCGCCAGGTCCGGCTTGGGATGCAGGTCCCGTGCGGGGCCCGCGCTGCTGAACGGTCCCGGCAACGGCACGGGTGCCCGGTGGTCGTAGGCGGCGACCGCGATCGTCCGACGCCCGTTGCAGATCGTGTTCGTGGTGAACAGTGGATCGGGGACCGCGAAGCGGCTCTGGCGCCCCCGGTAGGCACGTTCGACCCAGCCGTGCACCTCACCCTTCTCGACGTGGCGGGGCACCAGCCGGACGCGCCACCGCCCGGCCGGCGCGCCCGGCCAGAGGAAGAGGTCGACGACGCTGTCGCCGTTGCCCGGGTCCCCGCGCCGGTGGAACGCGGAGACGACGACGGCGCCGCCGTCGCGCACCACCCGCTCCTCCCCGGGAGGCAGCTCGAGGACGACGGCGCCGTCCGGTGCCACCAGCTCGACGATGAGCTGGTCCGCCGCCGGGTACCAGATCTCGAGCTCGGCGTTGTCCACCAGGGGCGGCTCGACGACCCACTCCCACTCGACCGGTGCGCCGTCGGTGAGCTGTGCGCTGGCGTGCTGACCGGTGCTGAAGTAGTTGCCGGCCGAGCAGACCACCTGCCGCCCCGGCGTCTCGAGCATCTCGTCGATCGCCCGGACCAGCAGCGGCGACCGGTCGTGCGGGCCGCCGCACCGCCCCAGGCTCAGGTTCAGCACCACCGGCCGGTCGCCGGCCCGCCGGAACACGTAGTCGACGCCCTCGAGGATGCGCACCGAGTCCCCCAGGGTGTCGTCGGGATTGGTGTCGTCGCCGCGCAGGTGGACGGCCACGATGTCGGCATCGCGGGCGAGGCCGGGCGTGGACCCCGGTGCCCGTCCGGCGCCGCACGCGATCGCCAGGGTGTGGGTCCCGTGGGTGCCGCGACCGAGCGGGTCCACCTCCGCCGGGTCGTACCGCAGAGCGGCGTACGGGTCGGCGGTCGCGAGCGCGCGGTCGATCGTGGCGGCGTCGAGCTCTCGGCCGTAGCCGTACGGCTCGGGGCTCAGCGGGGTGCGGCCCCCGCGCTGGTCCCACAGGGACAGGAAGCGGGTCCGCCCGTCCGCCGTGACGAGGTCGGCGTGGGCGACGTCGAAACCCCAGTCGAGCAGCCCGACGACGACGCCACGCCCGGTCCACGGCAGCGACGGCGGCGCCGGCGGCGTCGGCGGCGAGGACGGGGAGGTGCCGGCCGACGCGTCCGGCGCCGCCACGTGGGCGGCGTCGGCCGGCAGGTAGTGGTGCGTGCGCTTGAGGCTCAGCACGTCGCGGTGCCGCCGGACCTCGGCGACGGCGTCAAGATCCATCCGACCCGTGACGACCGTCCCGGCACGCACCACCACCTCCAGGCCGGGGACCTCCACCTCGGGCCCGCTGACCCGGGCGATCACCCCGACCCGCCGGGGCGTGGCCGGGTCGGGGTGCCGCTCGGCCTCCTCCAGCTGGAGCTGGAGGAGGTGCGGGTCCAGGTCGACGGGCATGGTGGGTCCCGGTGAGCAGGGCGGGCCCGGACGCCCGGGTCAGCCCTTGCCGGTGGTGGGGGCGGACCCGCCGTCGGCGGGCTTCCCGCTCCCACCGCTGGACCGGGCGGCCCCACCGGACGCACGGGCGCCGTCGTCGGCCCGCTGGGCGAGGAGCTCCTCGAAGACCTCCTTGACGCGGTCGAGGTCCTCGGCGGAGAGGCCGGCGCCCACGGGGCGGAGGATGGCCGGGTTCGTCGCGACGGCCCGTCGTGCGATCGGGATGTGCTCGACGTCCTCGGCCGTGAGCGTGGCCCCTTTCTCGACGGCCGTGGTGAGGACCGAGGTCACCGCCGTCGTGGCCTCGGTCTGAGCGGCGGTGCGCTCGCGGCGCGCCACGCTGTCGGCCGTGATGACGGCGAGCGCCCCGGCCTGAGCGACCGGGAGGCCGGCCAGGGCCGGGAGGGCGATGGGGAACACCGTGCTGCGTCGGTGCTTGGGCAGCGCCGCGAGGGCGATGATCGGCAGGAGGTTCATCTCAAAGCCCTCCCGACATCGCGAGCATCATCATCATCATCGACATGTCGGGCCCGCTGCTGCTCCCGCCGGACTGCGGCATCATCATGAACATCAGCGGCAGCATCATGCTGTTCGAGTCGCCGTCCTCGTCCTTGCCGAGCTGCTGCATCATCAGGCTCATCACCATGCTCATGGTCTGCGCCTGCTGCTGATCGGCGCGCAGCTTGCGGACCGCGGCCTGGGTCTCCAGCCGCAGCTTGCGCGTCGCGGCCTGCTGCTCGGTGCGGTTCTTGGCCACGGCCGCCTGGGTCTCCCCGACCACGGTGCCCACCCGTGCCCCCAGCGTCTGCAGGTCCTTCTGCAGGGTGTTGATCCGCGCGGAGTCCGCGTTGATCGCCGCCTGCAGCCGACCGACGGCGGCGTTGAACTCGTCCTTGTGCACGACAGGCGTCTGCAGCTGCACGGACGCCTGGCCGCGCGGGGTCTGCACGGTCGCGGTGTTGGTCCCCTGTGCGGCAGGGACCGAGACCCGGGGTGCCGGGGGGCGCGTCGGTGGCTTGAGCGCGTTGCCCACCGCCTTGATCCCCGCCCCGATGGGGTCGAGGAAGCCCAGCTGCGGGACCAGGGCACCGAGACCGGGGATGAACTCGGCACCCTCGTCCCAGTCCGGCAGGTTCTCGGACTCGTCGAAGTCGTCCAGCGCCGACTCGTCGAGCAGGTCGTCCAGTGTCGTCATCTCTCTCTCCCTCGGTTCGTGCGTGCGAACGGGGTCGGGCTCATGCCCACCCGTCGGTGTGTGCGGTGGTCGGTCGTCGCACGGGGACGGGCGCCGGCCGGGTCGGTCCGTGGGCGTCGTCGGGCGCGGAGGGGCCGTGGTCCGCCTCGGCGGCCCCCGGGCTCAGCGCCGACGGCGGCGTCGACGCGTCAGCGTGTGCCGTGGCCCGGTCGAGCGCCGGGCCGAGCCAGTCGACGAGGTGGGCGTCAGGTGCGAAGTACCCCGGGGAGCCGAGACCGCCGCAGGTGGGGCACGCGGACTCGGTGCCCCAGCAGTCCGGGCAGCAGCCGAGGCGGGTCGCCACCTGCCTCAGGAGCTGCAGGCCGGCGTCACGCTGGTGGCGGACGAGCGCCAGACGGCGGGACATGCGTTCGAGCGCGACCTGAAGGTCCGCCTGGGACGGCTGCTCCTCCTGGACCAGCACCCCGGCGTCGTCCCAGGGGTACCGCGGGCCGGCCCCCCGTGGGACGGTCGCGGGGTCGGGCACGCCCGGGGGCTCCTCGAGCAGCAGGGCTGCGTAGTCGCGCCGACGCAACGCGTCGACCTGGCTCTCGGTGAGCCCCGCGCGTCGGGCCATCACCTGCAGGATCGCCTCGCGGTCCATGGTCATCAGAAGGTCCCCTCCTCCAGCCACCGGTGCACGACCTCGGCACCGACCTCGAAGTGGATGGCGTCCTCAGGTCGCACGCCCGCCCCCCAGAAGACGCCGAACGGGGCGAGCACCTCGTGCAGGCGGAGCAGACCTCGCTGCACCTGGTCGTCGCCGCGGATGTCGGTGCGGCCGTCGATCGTGACGTCCAGCGCCAGGCCGAGGGCGTGGTTGCTGAGCACGCCGAGGCGGCCGCGGACATGGCGGACGCAGAGCATCCCCGAGGACCCGACGCGGTCGTGAAGGTCCGGGTCGGTGGCCCGGAGCGCCGTGAAGGCCTCCCCGAGAAGGGCGACAGCCCGGTGGTGCCCGCGGACCCGGAACGTCCCGACCTCGCCGGTCGCCATCCGTCCCTCCCAGAACGACGAGGTGATGGCCTGGCACTGGGCGGTCACGAGGTCACGGGGTCGTCCGAACCGGGAGACGAGCAGGCTTGTGGGGCAGGGACTCACCCCGACGTTGATCGTCGAGCGGTCCGGCAGCGGCACGAGGTCGGTGACGGCGGTCGCCTCAGGGGGAGCGTCCGCCGGGGAGCGTTCGACGGCCGGCGGCCCCCGCTCCTCCTGCGTCCCGGACGACGCCGCGGCGTCGCCGTAGTCCCGCTCCGAGCCCTCGCCTGACGCGTGCTCGGTGGGCGTGTCCTCGGTGGTGCCGTGCTCGGCGCCGGCGCGCGCATGGCTGAGGCGCGGGCGGCCAGCAGGGGCGCTGCTCGCCAACGGGGCGGGGACGCGCCCGGTGAGTCCCTCCGGGACGTCTGTGCCCTCCGACGCCGCTTCGGTCCCGGCCGACGCGATCCACTCCCGTGCGGTCGGCCCGGCGAGCAGCGTCGTGAGCTGCGGGAGGAGGTCGGCGAGGCGTCGCAGAAGCTCGACGGTGTCGGCGGCGCCCGACGAGGACGGACCGCCCGCGCCAGGGGTGGGCGCAGTCGGACGTGGCGCGGGTGCAGGAGCGGGGCGGGGGCTGCGGTCTGCCGCGGGGCCGGGGAGGAGGGCACGGGCCCGGTCGTCGGTGCAGGACGAGCAGGCGCGGGCGGTCGGGGCGGCGCCGGCGCCGGGCGAGGTGGTGCCGGCGGCGGCTTCGGGCTGGTGAGCTGCTTGACCGCGTCGATGACGGCCGGGGCGGCGCTGATCACGGCGGGGATGATCGCTGCGAGCGCGGGCCAGATCTCCGCCTCGTCGAGATCGGCTCCCTCGACCGCCTCGGCGGCCTCCGACGCGCCGAGCCATGCCCCCGCGGCCTCGCCCTCCGTCGTCCACGCGGTGGACGCGCCGTCGCCGGACCAGGCGGCCTCCAGCCACTCGAGCGCGGCGCCTTCCTGGCCCACGTGACCGCCGCCGGAGACCGGCCACGTCTCGCCGGGCCGGCCCCACGCCGCGCGGCCGTCGCCGTCGAGTGCGCCGAGGCCCGCGTCAGGGTTCATGGCCTGTCCCTCCAGAGCTCGACCGGCCCGTGTGCCGGCCGCCGTTCGTGAACGTATTCCGGGCGCCGTCACGGGCCCGTCGCGGCGCCGTCGCGCAGACGCGCACCCACCGTCGACGGGCCGTCGCGAGGCCGTCTGCATCGCGTCTCGGTCGCGTCGGTGCGGGGCTGCCGACAGGCGCGTCACGGTGGCCTGTCACGTCTTGTCACGCCGTCCCTGGCGGGTGAACAATGGGCGGGCGGACGGGGTCCGCCGCGGGGCCACACCCCGGCGCCACGAGCAGTCACGTCGGACACAGCAGGCCGACATCCGGGGTCAGTCCCTCGCTCCTGCGGCTCTCCGGCGTCGCGAGAGCTCAGCCCGCCGAGGTCGCGACTCCTCCTCGGTCGGGCTGCCACGGCTCATCGGCATGCGCAGGGGGGGAGGCCGTCGACCGACATGGCGACGTCGCCGGTGGGGAAGATCCTGGTGCACCTCCTGGGTGGGTTCCAGGTGTGGTGCGGGGAGCACGAGGTCGTCCTGCCCCCGACGTCGCAGCATCTCCTGGCCCGCGTGGCGCTCGTCGGACGCGTGCCCCGGTCCGCGCTCGCCGGGGAGCTGTGGCCCGACCTTCCTGAGGGCCGGGCGCAGGCCAACCTGCGCACCTCCATCTGGCAGGTCAGGCGGCTCTGCCCCGACCTCCTGGTCCACGCCGGCGAGGTCGTGGCGCTGCCCGCGACGGCGGAGGTCGACCTCCACCTGACGCAGGCCCTCGCGCTGAGTGTGATCCGGGACGTCGCCGCCGTCCCCACGGACTCGCTCATGTCCCACCTGCATGCTCTGGAGCTGCTCCCGGGGTGGTACGAGGAGTGGGTGCTCGCCGAGCGTGAGCGCGACCGCCAGCTCCGGCTGCACGCGCTCGAGCTGACGGCCCATGCACTGCTGAGCCGCGGCCTCGCCGGCGCCGCGATGCATGCGGCCCTCGCCGCCGTGCAGCTCGAACCGTTGCGTGAGAGCGCCCACCGCGCCGTCATCACGATCCACCTCAGCGAGGGCAACGTCGCGGAGGCGCTCGACCAGTACGGGCTCTACCGATCGGTCATGCTCGCCGAGGTCGGGATCGAGCCGACCCGCTCGCTCCAGGAGCTGCTCGGCGTCGCAGCTCGCGGCGCACCGATCCCGTCGCAACGCTCGCAGCGCGCACTGCGGGGCGGGTAGGCGCCCGCGCGTCGCGCGGGTGGGCGGGAGCGGCTCGTGGCACGTCGGAACGGGCCGTGCACGACCCGGGTGCAGCCGGCTCCTGATGGCTCTAGGAGGGGTCGGGTCGAGCGGATAGTCTCCGACCGGGAAGATGCCCTCGGGCTGGCGCACCGGGACGACGACGTCCCGCGTTCCAGGTCGGCGGCGCTTCCTTCTGCCACGACCTCGGGGCTGCCCGCAACGGAGCGAGCTGCCGTCTTGGGGCCGCACGGCTCGACCTGGAGGAACTCTGTGACCGCTCGACCCACACCGTCTCGTCACTCAGCGCGTGCCGCAGCGAGATCCGCTGTCGCCGTCGCTGCGCCGCTGGCCATGGTCGCCAGCGCCCTCGTCGCGCTGCCGGCCGCGGCCGTCGCGCCCGACACCCCCGTGTTCATCAACGAGCTGCACTACGACAACGCGAGCACCGACGTCAACGAGTTCGTCGAGGTCGCCGGCCCGGCGGGGACAGACCTGACCGGCTGGTCGGTCGTCCTCTACAACGGCAACGGCGGTGCCGCCTACGGCACCCTGCCGCTCTCGGGCGCGCTCGGGGACGACACCGGGTCCGGGTTCGGCTTCCGGAGCGTTGCGGCCGTGGGCCTCCAGAACGGGGCGCCCGACGGCGTGGCCCTCGTCGACGGCTCCGGCGCTCTGGTCCAGTTCCTCTCCTACGAGGGCGTCTTCGCCGCGACGAGCGGCGCTGCCACGGGCCAGACCAGCACGGACATCGGGGTGATCGAAGGTGGCTCGGGCCCGGTGGGGGAGTCCCTCCAGCTCACGGGCACCGGCGACTCCTACGGTGACTTCACCTGGGCAGCCTCGGCGGCCGAGACCCCCGGCGCCGCGAACAACGACCAGGTCTTCGTCGCCTCGGGCGACCCGCTCCCGCCGGCCTTGAGCTGTGAGGCTGCGCTCGAGGTCACCGCCGGCGAGGCAGGGAGCAGCACGGTCTCGGCGTCCGACGCCGACAGCGGCATCGACAGCCTGGCGATCACGTCCGCCGTGGTGGACGGCATCACGCTCGAGGGCTCGACAGCCCCCACCGGCGTGGGCGAGGCCGCCACCGCGACGCTCACGGTGGCCGACACCACGGCCGCCGGCATCTACGAGGTGCAGATCACGGCCACGTCGGACGACGACGCGCAGGCCCTCTGCACCGTCACGGTCACGGTCTCCGCGCCGCTCGCGACGTCGCTCGTCTCGGACGTCCAGGGCTCCGGGAGCGCCTCGCCTCTCGTGGACCAGGAGGTCCAGGTCGAGGCGGTCGTCACCTCGCTCATCACCAGCCGCGACGTGCTCGACGGCTTCTTCGTGCAGGAGGAGGACGCCGACGCCGACGCCGACCCGGCGACCTCGGAGGGTGTGTACGTCTTCTGCCGCTCCGCGTGCCCGACCGGCCTGGCCGCGGGTGACCTCGTGACCGTCGTCGGCACGGTGGAGGAGGACTTCACCAGCACGCGAGTGAACGCCACCGGCGGTTCGGTCGACGTCGTCGCCTCCGGCCAGCCGCTGCCGACGGCCGCCGTCGTCACGCTGCCGGCGAGCACCTCCACGCGGGACGCCGCCACCTTCGAGGCGGTCGAGGGCATGATCACGACCGTGTCGACCACCCTGGTCGTCAGCGAGTACTTCAACCTCGCGCGGTTCGGCGAGATCGTGCTCACGGCGGACGAGCGTGGCTACCAGTACACGCAGACCAACACCCCGAGCGTCGAGGGCTACCAGGCGTTCCAGGCCGAGCTGGCCAAGCACCGGATCGTCCTCGACGACGACAGCAACGACCAGAACGACGCCACGAGCGGCCCGCTCAACAACGAGCCGTACTACTACCCGACCCCCGGTCTGAGCACGGAGAACTACTTCCGCGGCGGCGACACCATCACCGGTCTGACCGGTGTCATGGAGTACTCGTTCGGCGCCTGGAAGCTGCGCCCCGTGCCCGGCGTCGACTACACCTTCGAGTCCGTCAACCCGCGACCGGCCACGCCCGACGACGTCGGCGGCCGCCTGCAGGTCGCCAGCTTCAACGTGCTGAACTACTTCGCCACGGTGGACACGACTTCCTCCGACGACACGGGCACGTGCGGGCCGACCGGTACCGACGACTGCCGCGGCGCGGACTCCGAGCTGGAGCGGGAGCGCCAGCTCGCAAAGATCGTCGCCGCGTTGAAGACCATCGACGCGGACGTCTTCGGCCTCATCGAGATCCAGAACGACGAGGGTGCGGCCACGCAGCAGATCGTTGACGCGCTCAACGCCGCCACCGCGCCGGGCACCTACGCCTACATCGAGACGGGCACGATCGGCACCGACGCCATCAAGCAGGCCTTCCTCTACAAGCCGGCCACGGTCACCCCGGTGGGTGACTTCGCCCTGCTGACCGAGGAGGACGACGCCCGGTTCGACACCGACCGCAACCGGCCGGCCCTGATCCAGACGTTCGACGAGGTCGCCACCGGTGAGCGGTTCACCGTCGCGGTGAACCACCTCAAGTCCAAGGGCTCGGGTTGCGGGGCGGGCGACGACTCGCCCCAGGACGGGTCCGGCAACTGCGACCTGACCCGCACGCAGGCCGCGGCGGCGCTGGCGGACTATCTGGCCACCGACCCGACCGGGAGCGGCGACCCCGACTTCCTCGTCATCGGCGACCTGAACTCCTACTCGATGGAGCGTCCGATCAGCACGCTCGAGGCAGCCGGCTACGTCGACCTGCTCGAGACGTACGAAGGCCTGGAGTCCTACGGCTACCTGTTCGACGGTCTGCTCGGTCACCTCGACCACGCCCTGGCCACCGAGTCGCTCGCGGCGCAGGTGACCGGCGCCGGCGGCTGGAAGGTCAACGCCGACGAGGTGCCGCTGTTCGACTACAACGACACCGTGCGGGACACGGGCGAGGCGTCCTTCGAGCGGGAGTCGTCCGCGCTCCCGCTCTACGAGCCGACCCCGTACCGGTCGAGCGACCACGACCCCGTGGTCGTCGGCCTGTCGTTGGCGAGCAACGAGGCCCCGGTGGCCAACGCGGGTGGTCCGTACGTGGTCAAGCCGGGCGCCCGTGTGGTGCTCGACGCCTCGAAGTCAGTGGACGCCGACGGCGACGAGCTCACCTTCGCCTGGGACCTCGACGGTGACGGCGCGTTCGACGACGCCACCGGCCCGACGGCGACCTTCCACGCCAACCGGCCGCCGGGCATCTACCCGGTCGCGGTGCAGGTGAGCGACGGCACCGAGACGTCGACCGCCGCGACGATCGTCGAGGTGGTCCCCCCGGGGCTCATGCCGCGGTTGTGACCGTTCGACACTGACCGAGCCCCGCCGTGCCTGGTGCACGGCGGGGCTCGGTCGTTCCGGGCGCCTTCGTCACACGGGAGTCGCCTCCGCCACGTACAGTTGTCCCGACCTCGCACGCCGGTAGGCCCGGCAGGGCGGGGCTGCTGCCGACCTGACGCTCGGCGAGCAGACGTAGCGAGCACGCGACCGGGGTCGCAGCCGATGTGGCGCACCTCGTGGGCGTGGACGGTGCACGGCGGTCCAGCGCTCCCCCCGAGCGCCGTGGCCTCCGCTTCCTGCGGCCTGGGTGGGTGTCCGACGCCCACCCCGTCCGGGCGGCCGTGGTGCGGCGCGTCGCGACGTCGTCGCGGTGTGGACGCTTCGAAGGAGGGCATGTGGCACGAGCAGGCCAGCGCCGGTCCGGTCGCGCGCGGACGGACTCCGGCGCCGAGCGTCGCCGCCCCACGCGCCCCAGCGAGAAGGGGATCATCCCCGTGCTCGCGGGCCTGGCCCACGAGGTCGACGGCGCCGTGCAGCGGCCGCCCACGCGCCCGGCGGTCCGCACGAAGTTCCAGGTCGTCGCACTGCTCGTCCGCGAGGAGCGCGCCCGGGTCAAGGCCGACACGTCCCTCACCGCGGCCAAGCGGGACCAGGAGCTCAAGCGGCTCGACGGGGTCGCGACGCTGCTGGCCAGGATCGCCGCCCGGGACACCTCGCTGCTCACCCTGCTCGCCGACGACGCCCGCGTCTCCGACACCGCGCGGGCGTACAAGGCGACCGTGATGCGCGCGGGCGGTCTCGATGCGCCCGAGGAGGTCGAGCCCGAGCCGGTCGCGCCCACGACGCCGGCGCCGGGGACCGAGAAGCGCGTGGTGCCGCAGTCGGTGATCCAGCGGCAGCGGGCGAACCCGTTCCTCGCCCCGGACTTCGAGGCGGCGGCCGAGCGGCTCGCCGCGAAGCCCCGCCGCCTCGCCGGGTGGGAGCTGCTCGAACCGCTCTTCCGGTCCTTCGAGGAGTCCACTCCGGGCGCCGCGTCCTGCATGGCGCTCCCCGAGGCGGGCTCCGTGGCCGTAGGCCACGGCAGGGCGCTCATGCCGCACCAGGCCAAGGTCGTCGCGGCCACTCGGCAGGGCCACCGCACCTTCCTGCTCGCCGACGAGCCCGGGCTGGGCAAGACCGCCCAGGCACTCCTCGCCGCCCAGGCGGCCGACGCCTTCCCGCTCCTGGTCGTGGCGCCCAACGTGGTCAAGACGAACTGGGCGCACGAGGTGGAGCTGTGGACGCCGCTGCGCCGCGCAACCGTCGTCCACGGGGACGGCGACGAGGTGGACGCCTTCGCGGACGTCGTCATCGTCAACTACGACATCCTCGACCGGCACGTCGGCTGGCTCGGCGATCTCGGGTTCCGCGGGATGGTCGTCGACGAGGCGCACTTCATCAAGAACCGGGGCTCCCAGCGCTCCCAGCACGTCCTGGCGCTGTCCGACCGGATCCGCGAGCGCACCGCCCGGCCGCTCATGATGGCGCTGACCGGCACCCCGCTGATCAACGACATCGAGGACTTCCGGGCGATCTGGCAGTTCCTCGGCTGGATCGACAACGAGAAGCCGCAGGGCAAGCTCATGACGGCCCTGGAGGAGACCGGTCTGACCCCTGCCGACCGCGGCTTCTACTCCGCCGCGCGCGCCGCCGTCATCGACATGGGCATCGTGCGCCGCCGCAAGGTCGACGTCGCGGCGGACATCCCCGCCCGCCGGGTGGCGGACCTGCCCGTCGAGCTGGAGGGCGCCGTCGGGCGCTCGATCCGCGCGTCCGAGCTGGCGCTCACCCGTCGCCTGGTCGACCGCTACCGCGCTGCTCTGGCCGCACGGCCCGACGGCGGCGCCGTGGAGGGCATCGACCTCGAGCTCGCCCGGCGCGTCGCGGCCGCCGAGCTCAAGGACTCCAGCTCGAAGGCCAAGGGCGAGAACGTCTTCACCATGGTCCGCCGGATCGGCCAGGCCAAGGCCGGGCTGGCCGCCGACTACACCGCGCAGCTGTCCCGGAACGTCGGCAAGGTCGTGTTCTTCGCCAAGCACGTCGACGTCATGGACCAGGCCGAGCAGACCTTCGCCGACCGCGGCATCAAGTACGCCTCGATCCGCGGCGACCAGACGCCCAAGGCGCGCGAGAAGAACGTCGCCGCGTTCACGAACGACCCCGACGTGTCGATCGTGGTGTGCTCCCTACTGGCCGCCGGCGTCGGGTTGAACCTGCAGGTCGCATCCAACCTCGTGCTGGCCGAGCTGTCCTGGACCGACGCGGAGCAGACCCAGGCGATCGACCGGATCCACCGGATCGGCCAGGACGAGCCGGTCACCGCGTGGCGGATCATCGCCGCGCAGACCATCGACTCCAAGATCGCGGAGCTCATCGACGCCAAGTCCGGGCTCGCCGCGCGGGCGCTGGACGGGGCGGCGGAGGAGGACGCGTCGTCGTCGACGGACGTGCAGCTCGAGGCGCTGGTCGCACTGCTCACCGATGCGCTGGCTGTCGAGGTCGTCGGCTGAGCACCGGACCGACCGGTGTCCGACGGCGCGTCGGGGCGTGGCGCGTGCGTTCTGACGCCACGCCGGCGCTCACGTCAACCGTTGCGTGAGGTGGACCTCGACCTGGTCGCCGTCGGTCTTGCCGATGCCGGCGCCAGCCGGCGGAGCCGCACCACCCGACGGCCACGGTCAGGCGGCGTCGTCACCGACGAACGCGACGATCGCCTCGCGGAACCCGGCGTCGTGCAACGCCGCCCCGTGGTCGCCGTCGACGAGGCGCAGAGAGCCGGCCGGCAGGGCCGCCGCCAGGGTCTCAGGTCGGGGGGCGAGCGGGTCGTCCCGGCCGGCGAGCACGAGCGTCGGGACGGTGATCTCCGCGAACGGGATCTGTCCCCGGTGCACGGCCGACGCCTGGGCCGCCAGAGCGAGCCGGTCCGCGCCGGTGGAGTCGGCGAGGCCGCGGAAGGCGGCGGCACCGGCGTCGCTGATGCTCGCCGGGTCGTCCGTCAGCAGGGCGTGCGTCAACGCGTCCGGGTCCAGTGCCCTGGTGTCCACGCCGCCGAGCTCCAGGGCCGCGACGCCGATGCCGCCGACGACGAGCCGCCGGACACGACGATCGCGGGCAGCGGTGAGCAGCGCGACCACGGCCCCCATGGAGTAGCCGACGAGGTCCACGTCCGGCGCGTCGAGGACGTCGAGCAGCGCGACGACGTCCTGCGCCATGCGCGGTTCGCCATAGCGGGCCGGGTCGTGCGGCTTGTCCGACCCCCCGTGCCCGCGCGCGTCCAGCGCGACCACGCGGCGGCCGGCGGCGGTCAGCGCACCGACGACGCCGATGCCCACCCAGTCCAGGTCGGCGCCGGCGCCGAAGCCGTGGTGCAGGACCACAGGAATCCCGTCGTCGGCACCCCAGCACCGGTAGGCGATCCACACGCCGTCGTCGGACCGGAAGCTCGTCGGCGTGGCGCTCATCCGCCGTCGGCGCCCAGCGCCTCGAGCCCCGCGCGCAGCACCGCGACGATGCGGTCCGTGTCGTAGACGCACCCGTTCCACGTCCCGCCGCTGGCCTCCTGGAGGGCGGCCCAGAGGCGGGTGTCGTCCGGGATCTGCGGGTGCGGTGCCAGGTCCGGGTGCGGTGGGCGGGCGGCGAGGACCCGGGCGCCCTCCTCGGGCGTCACGCGAGCCGTCGCGTCCCCGACGTAGTCGATCGTGCCTTCCAGGCCGACGACGTCCACCCGGATCTCGACGACGTCGCCGTCGCGCAGCTTGCTGATCGGGCCGCCCGCGAGCGCCTCGGGGCCGACGTGCCCGATGCAGGCGCCGGTGGAGACGCCGGAGAACCGGGCGTCCGTGATGAGCGAGATCTCCCTGCCGTAGCTGAGGTACTTCAGCGCCGACGTGACCTGGTAGGTCTCCTCCATCCCGGTGCCCAGCGGCCCACCACCCATGATGACCATGACGTCGCCGGGGGCCACCGCGCGGGTCTTGATCGCAGCCATGGCGGCGGCCTCGGAGGTGAAGACCCGGGCCGGGCCGACGTGGTGGAAGACGCCGTCGTCGCCGATCCGCGACGGGTCGATGGCCGTGGACTTGATGACCGACCCCTCGGGCGCGAGGTTGCCGATCGGGAAGGTCGCCGTCGGCGTCAGCCCGCGGCGGCGCGCGGCAGCCGGGCTCATGATGACGTCGTCCGCCTCGATGCCCTGCTGGTCCAGGAGGGCCTGCTTCATGCGGGCCCGCCGCTCCGACGTCTTCCACCAGTCCAGGACGGTGCCGAGGGTCTCGCCGGTCGCCGTCAGGGCGTCGAGGTGCAGGACGCCGAGGTCCCGCAGGTGCAGCATCACCTCGGGGGCGCCGCCGGCCAGGAACATGCGGACGGTGGGGTGATGGACGGGCCCGTTGGGCAGCACGCTGACGATGCGCGGCACGGCCTTGTTGACGCGCACCCAGTCATCGACGGTCGGGGTCCGTAGTCCGGCGGCGTGGGCGATCGCCGGGAGGTGCAGCAGGAGATTCGTCGAGCCGCCGATGGCGGCGTGGACGGCCATGGCGTTCTCGACGGCCTGGTCCGTGAGGACGTCCTTCGTGGTCAGCGCGAGCTCGCGCTGCCGGAGCACGGCGCGCGCCGACTGCCGCGCCACCTCCTGCCACACCGGTTCGCCCGACGGCGCCAGCGCGGAGTGCGGCAGCGCCAGCCCGAGGGCCTCGGCGACCACCTGGGCGGTGCCCGCGGTGCCGAGGAAGTGGCAGCCGCCGCCGGGCGAGGCGCAGGCGCGGCAGCCCAGCTCGGCGGCGTCCTCGAGGGAGAGCTCGTCGTTGGCGAACCGGGCGCCGAGGGTCTGCACGCGAGCGAGGTCCTCGCCCTGAGCGGGCGGCAGGGTGACGCCGCCGGGCACCAGGATCGTGGGGAGGTCGTGCTGGGACGCGAGCGCCATCATCGTGGCGGGCAGTCCCTTGTCGCAGGTGGCGACGCCCATGACGGCGGAACGCGTGGGCAGCGACCGGATGAGACGCCGCATCACGACGGCAGCGTCGTTGCGGTAGGGCAGGGAGTCGAACATGCCGGGGGTGCCCTGGGACCGGCCGTCACACTGGTCGCTGACGTAGGTGGCGAACGGCAGCCCGCCGGCCTCCGCGATGACCTCCGCCGCGGCCCTCACCTGGTCGACGAGCTCGAAGTGGCCGGAGTGCAGGCCGAGGGCGACCGGGACGCCGTCGTCGGTCCGGAGACCGCCCGCCGTCGAAACGATCATGACTTGCGGTCCCAGCATGTTCGCCCGCGGCCACCCCATGCCGGCGTTCTGCGTCATGCCGAAGACGGTGCCGCTCGGTGAGTCCCGCAGCAGGTCGGCGGTCAGCGGCAGGCGGCCCTCGGGCCCGGGGGCCTGCGTGCGCACGGTGTAGATGTCGTCGTGCGGCTCCAGGAGCGACGTCCAGGACATCGCTACATCGCCTCGACGGCGGCCATGAGCGCGGCCAGGGCGTCCGCCTGCTCGGGCGTCGGGGGCAGGTGCGGGGGAGTGGAGTGGCCCTGCAGACGGACGCCGCGCCGGATCATCCCCTCCTTGAGCAACGGGAAGAACGGGGTCCCGAGCGTGTAGAGGCCCATGAGCCTGTCGACCCGGCGCTGCTGGGCGGCGATCGCCCGGGCGTCGCCGTCGTTCACCGCGCGCGCGTAGGCCGCGCAGATCTCCGGGTAGAGGTTGGCGAGCCCGCCGATCGCGCCGGCCCCGCCGGAGGTGACGGCGTGGTGGAGGTTCTCGTCGAAGCCCGCGAGCACCCGGAAGTCGGGGAACTCCGGCAGGAGCTCGGTGAGGAGCCGGCGGGTGTGGCCGACCTCGGTGACGGTGTCCTTATAGCCGACGATGTTCGGGTGCCGGCGCAGGAGTCGGCGCGTCACCTCCGGGCTCAGGTCGTACCCCGTGCGGGCCGGGAAGTTGTACAGGTAGACGTCGCCGTCGACCTGCTGCGCGACCGCGTCGACGTACGCCTCGATGCCCGCGTCGTCGAGCGCGAAGTAGTACGGGGTGATCACCATGACGGCGTGGGCGCCGGCGTCGAGCGCGTACCTGCTCAGCTCGACGGTCTCGTCGACCCGCATGGAGGCCGTGCCGACGATGAGCTCCCCGCGCTCGGGGACGTGCTCGACGGCGAGGTCGATGAGCTCGCGCTTCTGCTCGGGCCGCATCGCGAAGAACTCCCCGGTGCTGCCCATGAGGACGATCCCGTCGACCCCGCCGCCGAGGATGTGGTCCCACACCGCGACGTTGCCGTCGCGGTCGAGGTCGCCGTCGGCGTCGAACGCGGTGACGGCGGGTGCGAGGAAGACGGCCGCGCCGTCCTTGGTCATGGCGCTCACCAGACCCGGACGCGCGTGGCGCCGTCGTCGAGCGAGGCGAGGGGGCCCGCCGGGTAGCTGCTACCGAGCTCCTTGCGGGCCCCGACCAGGTCGACGTCGGCGACGACGGGGGAGCCGTCGCGGCTCTCGAACCCGGCCCCGGCGATCCGCACGTGGCCCAGGTCGGCGCCCGTGGTCACGCCGGTCACCGGCGCGGTGAGGGCCCCGGGGAGCTCGGTCTCGAGGAACACCTCGTCACCCTCGTCGACCACCCGGACGACGGCGGCGCCCGCCACCGTGAGCGCGTCCGTCTCGTGCGAGACCGGCCGCGCACCGTCCGCGTAGGCGTTCGAGCGCACGTAGGCCGGCTGCCGCTCGAGGTGGAACCGGGCGTGGTCGCCCGCGCCGCCGAACACCCCGACCCGCTGCTGGTACTCCTCCCACGACGCCGGGAAGCCCTCGTACGTGTGCGTCCCGAAGGACTCCGGCGGGAACTCCTCCAGCACGATCGGCGCGTCCGGTCCGTACACGCCCCTGGGGGCACCGACGAAGAGGTTGCCGACGTACCGGTCGTCGCCGGCGTAGATGAACGCGTAGCCCGCCACCTGCGTCGAGTGCGGCACGTGGTACGGCGTCGCGCGGTCCAGCACGGCCTGCATCCGCACCGCCCCCAGCACCAGGTTGTTGACGAACGCGTTGCCCTGGCTGAACAGCTCGATCGCGATGGGGGAGGCGAGCACGTTGTGGTCGACCGTGGCCGGGCCGTGGCTGACCTCGATGAACAGGTCGCGGATGTTGCGGTACAGCACGTTCCGGCTGATGCGGGTGCCCTGGACCTGCCAGTCGAGCCAGATGCCGAGCGTGGTGTCGTGGATGCGGTTGTGGACGATCTCGACGTCGAGCGGGGCGTGCAGCTTGATGGCGCCGATCTCGTAGCCGTAGAACTCGTGCTTCGTGCCGATGTGGTGGATGTGGTTGTCCTCGATGGTGGAGAACACGGCGCCCAGGTGGCCGACGACGCCGTTCTGCCCGCAGTCGCGGATCTCGTTGCGGCGCACGACGTGCGAGCCGACGTGCTCGCGGTCCCAGCCCTGGTGGGAGGCGGTGAAGACGGCCTCGATCTGGTACTGGTAGCCCGGCTTGTCGCCCCGCTCGTACCCGAAGTTGTCGCCGCTCGCGGCGTTCTTCCCGAGCGAGACGCCGGAGCACTTCGCGTCGCGGACGAGGTTGTCCTCGATGACCCAGCCCTTGGCCCAGTTCGGGCCGACGAGGCCCGGCTGGTCGGCGGTCGGCGGCGTCCACGGCGTCGCGGCCTGGGCCAGCTCGAAGCCGCGGACGGTGATGTAGTCGAGGTGGCTGCGCTCGGGGTAGAAGACGGCGGGGCGCACGTTGATCTCGACGAGCTCGGCGTTCGGGTCGGCGTCGTGGAAGTTCGCCCGGATCGTCGTGACGTCGTCGGACACCTCGGCGTGCCAGACGTGGACGGTCTGGTCCGGGTCGACGAGCTCCGTGTCCAGAGCGGTCCAGGAGTAGCGCGTGCGGGTGCGGCGCTCGGGCTCGTGCAGGTCGGCGCGGTCGTGCACCTCGTAGAACGAGCGCCCGTTGAGGTAGACGTCGCCGCGGTGGGCGAGGACGCCCCCCGGCCCGGGGTGCAGCCAGTCGCCGACGACGGTCTCGGCGAACGGGTTGAAGTCCCCGAAGAGGGTGTTCGGCACGTCGGCCCGCCAGACCGTGCCCTCCTCGCGCACCCAGCCGGTGACGATCTCGGAGCCCTTGATCGCGACGTGCTCACCCGGCGCGGCCTCGAAGGTGATCCGGCGGTCGTCGCCGATGCCGCCACGGACGGGTCGGACCCACTCGCGGTAGGTGCCCTCGTGGACCTGCACGGTGTCGCCGGGCATCGCCGCGCGGGCGGCCCGGTTGATCGTCCGGAAGGGGGCGTCCTGGGTTCCGTCGGCCCGGTCGGAGCCGGTGACGGCGACGTGGAACGTGGTCACGGGAGTGTCCTTCGATCGGGGCCGGGACGGAGACGACGTCGTCCTCCGGGCGTCTGCTGTGGGGAAAATGTTTCCACTGCGACGTGCTGCTGTGGCGACCCTAGGCGGCGTCCCCGGCGATGGGAAGTCCTGTGCGACCGACGAGGGCGCGACGCCCTGCACGCCTGCTCAGGAAAATGTTTCGCTAGAGTGCCTCCATGTCGCCGGTCCGCACGCGCCGCCCCACGCTCGAGCAGGTCGCCGCCGCGGCCGGCGTCTCGACGTCCACCGCGTCGAAGGTGCTCAACGGCCGGCCGAACATCTCGCCCGAGACGCGTCGTCGCGTCGAGGCGGCGATCGACCAGCTGGGCTACGCACCCACGACCGGGCCTCGTCCGGGTGCCACGCCGCGCACCGCCGTCGTCGTCTTCCGGACGCTCTCGGACATCTACGCCATGCGCGTGCTCGAGGGCGTCCTCACCTCGGCGCGGGATCACGACGTCGAGGTGCTCGTGGACGTGCTCGACCTGCCCGGGAGCGGCGCGGTGCCGCTGTCGTCGGCCTGGGTCCGCAGGCAGGCGGCTCGGGACCGGACCGGCGTCATCGTGGTCACGGCGGAGCTCACGGCCGAGCAGCACCGCCTGCTGGGGACGTCCGGCGTCGCCGCCGTGCACGTGGACCCGGCCAACCCGCTGGATGACTCGACCGTCTCGGTGGGCTCGACGAACTTCTCCGGCGGTGTGCAGGCCACGCGGCACCTGCTGAGCCTCGGGCACCGCCGGATCGCGTTCGCGGGAGGGCGGCAGGGCTTCCAGCCCTCGGCCGAACGCCTGCAGGGCTACCTCAGCGCCATGCGGTCGGGTGGGGGAGAGGTCGACGACGCCCTGGTGCGCTCGCGTGCCCACACCTTCGAGGCCGGCGTCGAGATGGCCGACGACCTCCTCGCTCTGCCGGACCGGCCGACGGCGGTCTTCGCGGCGTCGGACTCCATCGCGCTCGGGGTGCTGTCCGCGGCCCAGCGCCACGGGCTGCGCGTCCCGCAGGACCTGTCCGTCGTCGGCTTCGACGACAGCTCCGCGGCGGCCACGTCGGCACCCGCGCTCACCACCGTGCGGCAGCCGATCGTCGAGATGGGACGGGTCGCCCTGCGCACCCTCCTGCAGCTGGCCCGCGGGGAGGGCGTCGACTCCCACCACGTCCAGCTCTCGACCACGCTCGTGGTCAGGGAGTCGACCGCACCCCCCGCGACCGCTCGGCTCGACTCGTCGTCGGGGACACCGGACCGGGATCCCGGAGAGCGGTAGGCCCCGGGGGCGGACGCCGGGCCGTACCGGGGCTTGCCCCACTGTGCCGTCGGGACGATGAAGTTATCGGTCATCGGGCGAGCCGTTTCACGATGCGCGTCGACAACCTCGACTCCACGGCGGCCGGGCGGGTGTCGGGACGGCTCAACCGTCGGCCACGACCGAGGGTGAGGCGCGCGCGGCAAGCCAGCCGCGGATGGGCGTCGCGACCGCCGCCGCGTCGGACACCCACGGCGCGTGCCCGTACGGCACCGTGGCGATGGTCGCCGTCGGCATGAGTTGGACGGCTCGCCCGCCGACCGCGGGCGCACCGAAGGCGTCCCGCTCGCCCCAGACGAAGAGCGTCGGCGTGCGGATCGTCCGCAGGTCGTCGGGGGTTATCGACATCCCGCGGCGCGCGCCGCGGGGGCCGACCGTCGCGTGCAGGAGGTCTAGCCACGCGCTGCGGCAGTACGGCAGGCGTTGCATCGCGACCAGTACCTCCACCATCGCCCGGTCCGCCGCCGTCTCGCCGAGGGGGTCTCCGGACATCCGCAGCTGCATGCGGGCGTTCTTCGGCGACGGTCGCTGCATCGCGAGCAGAAGCCGCCCCAGACCACGGACGCCCATGACCCGCATGGGCAGCGGTGCTGATGTGGTGAGGAGCAGGGCGGGGCAGCCGACGTGGACCATGCCGTGGACGCGGTCGGGGCGAGCCAGTGCATATCGAGTGATCCACCACGAGCCCATGGAGTTCCCGAGAAGCACCGCGGAGCGCAGCTGGAGGGCGTCCAGGACGTCATCCAAGAAGCGGACGGCGACGTCTCCCAGGGGAGTCGTGCCGAGGTCGGCAGGTGGCGTGAGCCCGAACCCGGGCCTGTCGACGGCGATCGCGCGGTAGCCGTGGAGATGAGCGAGGAGAGGACCCCAGGTGGCGCCGGTCGCGCCGCCGCCGCTGACGAGCACAACAGGGGGCCCGTCACCGCCCGTGTCGATCATGTGCACCGGTCCGCCGGCGGTCTGGAGGTCGCGCACCTCGCCACGGACGTGGTGCGCGTCGAGGAGGTCACGCTCTGCCCCGACGTACGTCGCCATGGCGGCCTCGTCACGCTTGACCTCATCCATCACGGCTCCTCAGACGCGGTTGACAGGATGTCAAGTGCAGTCTGCGCTTACGCTTGACGACGTGTCAACCAAGTCGACGGACGAGTCATCCCGGCGGGTCACCGCGACACGTGGCGACTACGGCGACCCCGCCACCCGGGCGAGGATCCTCGAAGCCGCGTGGCGACTCGTCGAAGAAGGCGCCGAGGCGTCCATGGGTGCGGTCGCGCGGCGAGCAGGTGTCTCCCGCCAAGCGGTGTACCTGCACGTCGGCGATCGAACCGGCCTCCTGGTCGCCCTGGTGGACCACATGGACCGCTCGCTGGGCCTCGAGGAGCGCGGGCGCGAGGTGTTCGCGGCGCCGTCAGCCGTCGACGGCATCGAGCGGCTGCTCGGCATGCTCGCTGTGGCGCACGAGGGGATTGCGCCCGTCGCGCGCATCCTCGAGGCAGCCCGGCGGACGGACCCTGATGCCGAGGCGGCATGGGCAGACCGGATGGGCCGACGACGCGCAGGCTCTCGGCATCTGGTCGAACGACTCGCCGCGGAGGGAGGCCTCGCGGCCGACTGGGACGTCGAGTCGGCGGCGGCGCTGCTCTACGCGTTCACGCTGCCGGCCATGTGGGACGCCCTTGTCGTCGAGCAGGGGTGGACCGCGGAGCAGTACCGAGACCGGCTGACCGCTGCGCTCAAGTCCGCCCTGGTGCGAGGCGCGTGATCGTTTGCGGGCGCGAGGCCCGGATGACAGCTGCCCGCCCTCGAGCACCCGCGCCGTGGCTGCGCAAGAGACGAAGGTCATTCCGTTCGACGTCTTGCGAAATCGTTATCGACATCGTTACCTTGCTCACACCGGATTAGTTCGGCGGCTGACCTAATGCCGCCGAACCTGTGATCGGAGAGGAACAACGATGTCCCATCCCACGACCATGAGGCGCGTCGCCGCCGTCGCCGCGACGGCGATCACGGCTGTCGCCCTGACGGTGCCCGCGGCTCAGGGCGCCCAGCCGGAGGAGACGCTGCGCTCCGAGGCCCCGCGCGACCTCAAGATCGGCAGTGCCGTCTGGGGGCAGAACGAGCTCCTGGACTACGACCGCAAGAACCCCACCGAGTTCCAGCGCATCCTCGCGGCCGAGTTCAACTCGATCACGCCCGAGAACGACATGAAGTGGGCCGAGATCCACCCGGAGCCCGGCGTGTACGACTTCTCGGGCGCGGACGCCGTCGTCGCGTTCGCCCAGGCCAACAACCAGGAGGTCCGGGGCCACACGCTGCTCTGGCACAGCCAGAACCCGCAGTGGGTCATCGACGCCAGCGCCACCTGGACCTGTGAGGAGGCGCGCGACGTCCTCGAGGAGCACGTCCGCACCGTCGTCGGCCGCTACGCCGGCGAGATCTACGAGTGGGACGTCGCCAACGAGATCTTCCAGGACGACTGGGACAACGGTGGTGTGCGCCTGCGCACCGAGGCCAACCCGTTCCTGAAGGCATGCGCCGAGGACCCGGTCGCCCTCATCGGTGACGTGTTCCGCTGGGCGCACGAGGCGGACCCCGAGGCGGTGCTCTTCCTCAACGACTACAACGCCGAGGGCATCAACAACAAGACCAACGCCTACTACGCGCTGGCGCAGGAGCTGCTCGCCGACGGCGTGCCCCTGCACGGCATGGGCGCCCAGGGTCACCTGAGCCTGCAGTACGGCTTCGACGACTCGATCCAGGCGAACTTCGAGCGGTTCGCGGCCCTCGGCCTGAAGGTGGCCGTCACCGAGGCCGACGTCCGCATGCCGCTCGGCGAGGACGGCGAGCCGACGGCCGAGCAGATCGCCCTCCAGGCGGAGCGTTTCGACAAGATGCTGCAGGCCTGCATCAACGTCGCGGCCTGCACCAGCTACACCGTCTGGGGCTTCGACGACGCGCGCTCCTGGGTCCCGGGGGTCTTCCCCGAGGGCTACGCCACGATCATGACCGAGGAGTTCGAGAAGAAGCCGTCGTACTACGCGCTGCTCGAGAGCCTCAAGGAGGCGACCCCCGGCAAGTCCCCGCGGACGCCCCCGGGTCTGAACAAGCTGAACCGGTGACCTCACCGCGTTGACGCGACGATGGCGCGTGGGCCCACAGGGTCCACGCGCCATCGGCGTTAAGGGGTCCGACTCTCGTCTACCTGTGATCTGCGACGACGCCAGCGCCGGCTTCGTGAGAGTCCCCGCAGGCTCGTCATGCCCGAGCTCGGCCCAGTCCCTACTCCGACGCCTGAGCGTCCCGACGATCGGCGACCGATGCTGCCTCCGCACCGTCCTGCGATGAAAGGGCGGTGGAGATGAGAGCGGGAGCAACGGACTCCTGTTGCGCTGTCGCCTCGGCGTCCGAACGCATCCGCGGTGGTGCGGCAGACCACGCCTTGAGGTTCTGCATGACGTGCGCATAGAAGGTGTCGATCGCGTCGAGGACCGAGTCGATGAACGAGCCTCGGCCCCGCCCACGCTTCGTTCCCATCGGGCTGGTCAGCGCGACCCGGAACATCCGGATCTCTCGCGCCGGATCGGCGACGAGCGACCCTGGGTCTTCCCGGACGTCTCGCAAGAGCTCGGCCGTGCCGGACCCGCGACTGTGGGCCGCAAACGCCTCAACCCTGAGCACGTCAGGCGCGTTCTTGAGCTGCCGGATCAGCCAGTTGACCCTCGTCGTCGCACGCCCCTCCTTCGGAGCGTCGATGTCGACGTGGCACGTGACCGTTCCAGCGCGGAGGTCGGCAGTGAGCACCATAGGCCCGACCGTGGAAGGAATCTTGATCGAGCCCTCGAGGCGGCCGTCATGACACAGCGATGCGATGAGCGACTGCGTGCGCAGTGCGGGCTCAGCAAGCTCCTTCCGTGAAAGAGCTGGAGTGACCTCGGCTCCCAGTTGCCGACCCAGGTTCAGACTGGCGAAGCGGAGCAACGCGTCGAAGCGCGAGGCCACCTCGGCGACGCCCTTGTCCCCGTTGCGCAAGGTCGCGCTGCGGACGGACTCGCGGACGGTGACCCAGGAGTCGCTCATGTCCTCGAACTCCATAGCACCGGACTTTGGGTGCTCCAGATATCGGATGAGCTCGCCGAGGATCCACGCCTGGTCCGGGTCTGCGACTCCCCGGAACTCCTTCTGCATCACGGCTTCTGAGAGCACCTGGGTCCAGGAGAGATGGTGCAGCGCGACCTTACGGGTCTTGCGCTTGTCCACCTTGGTGGGGTGCTGGCCATCGACCGCGGGGATCTCGTTGGAGATCGTGAGGACGGCGTCGTAGCTCCTCTCGCGCGCGATATCGAGGTAGTTCTCCAGCTGCTCGGCGACGAGTGCGTTGTTGCCGGTCTTGACCTCGACGAGAGCCGTCCAGGTTCGCTGCCCGCGGCTAACGCGGATCAGCCCGTCCGGATAGAGCCTCTTCTCGCCTAGGACGAAGGGAACCTCGATGTAGGTGTCGACGGAGCCGGCCGGCGCGCCGAACGGCTTGGTCAGTGACCTGCCGAACTCCTTGACTGACGTCATCACGGCGAGAAGTGCGGATGTGGCGCGACGCTCCTGCTCCTCTGCGCCGTTGATGCCGGAGGTCGGAATGAGTCGGGCTTCATTCCAGGCCTGCTCGACGGTCGACTCGTTCACGGTCCGCACTGACGCCATGAGTCATCACCCTAGTGACGCCAGACGACACGATGTCCCAACAGGGTCCCCCCGGCGTGGCGTCACGCCTGTCCCACGCTCAGGTACGACGACGAAGGGGGACAGGCCGGGCCTTCAGCGCGAACCTGCAGCGGATCCGGACGAGGCCGCGGCCGGCAGAGGTTCCTCAAGACCCTGTGTTGGGCAGACGATGAGATTGGCATGCTCACTACCGTTGGAGACCGGCTCGCAGCCAGACGCAACCGTCGGCGGGCAGGCTCCCGGGCCCGAGAGAAGTACACGGAGATGCGGCGCGCCTGGCTGCGCCGGAACCGAAAGTTCTGGGTACTGGTCGCCGTCGTCGTCTGGCTGATCTTCTGGTGGCTGATGCGACTCTTCCCTGGCGATCACTCCTGGTCCACCGCCGCCTTTGCAGGAGCACTCACCGCGACGTTCTTCGCGGTGCGTCAGAGCCCACCGGTGGGTATCGCGTCCTGGGAAGAGGGCGCCTTCGGGGAGGAGGAGACGGCCAAACAGCTGGGCCACCTGGAGAGGGAGGGATGGGTCGTACTCCACGACCTGGCCAACGGTTCCGCGAACTTCGACCACGTCGTCATCGGTCCGAACGGCGTGTTCTGCCTGAACTCCAAGTGGTCGGCTTACCGGCTGGAGGCCGGTCCCGACGGACGTCTCCTCGCGCGGCACAGGTACGACGAGGACGTCTATCAGGACATCCACGGCAAGGTGCGGCGCGCTAAGGCGGAGGCGGCAGCATTGAGCGAGCGAATCGCTCAGCGGTGTGGCACCAAGCTCTGGGTCCAGCCCGTGATCGTCTGGTGGGGAGAGGTCGAGAACGGTGGGCGGCTCGTCGACGGTGTCGGTGTGGTCCAAGGAAAGCGCTTGGCTGAGCGACTGAGAGCTCAGACAGGCCGGCCGGTCCAGGGCTTTGACGTCGTCGTCGCGTGCCTTCGCCCGGGCCGTCACTCACGCCGTCGTGCGAGCGATCGAAAGGCAGGGCTCAGCGATTCCGTCCGGGGGTCCTGACGCTGTCATCTGGTCACCCCCGGTTGCCCAGGACGGTGCGCACGGGAAGCCGGGTCGAGTACTGGATCGAGCCGTAGCGGAACAGGCGCACGGCCAGCCGGAGCGCGAGGACGCCGAGCACGAAGAGCTCGACGACGACGATCGTCGCCTCCCACCCGCTGAGCGTGCCCAGCGCGTTGCGGAGCAGGGCGGTCGACGGCGCTGTGTACGGGAAGTACGTGAACACCTGCACGACGAACGACTCCGGCTCGCTGATGACCAGCCCGACGACGTACAGCGGCAGGAACACCAGGATCGCCAGCGGGGCGAACCAGTTGCCGGCCTCCTTGACGGTGGGCACGGAGGCGCCGATCGCGACGAGCGAGCCCGTGAACAGCACGAACCCGCCGGCGAAGAGCAGGAACGCGACGGTCAGCGTCCGCGGGTCGACCACCAGGCCGGACAGGTCGAGGTCCGGGAGGTCGAGGTTCTCCCGGAAGAAGACGAACGCCACCACGCCGGGCACGAGGAGGATGCCGAGCTGCACCAGGCCCAGCAGGAACACCGACACGATCTTGCCGACGATGAGCGTCGTCGGGTTCATGGTGGTGAGGATCATCTCGGTGACGCGGTTCTCCTTCTCCTCCAGCGTGCTGGTGAGCATCTGGTTCCCGAGCATGATCACGCTGAGGAAGAAGAGGAGCAGGAAGGACAGGGGCAGCACTGCGGCCTCGAAGCCGGGGACGGTCTGCCCGGCGTCGTCGTAGGTCTGCGCCGTGACGGTGATGTCCCCGCGGGCGAGCGCGACGAGCTCCGGGGAGCCGATCCGGTCCTGCGCGGCCGTTCCGAGCAGGCTGCGGGCGACGGCGGCGTAGCGGTCGTTCGCGAGGGGACCGGCGTCGACGCCGTGCACCTCCACGGCCGTGGTGGTCGGGTCGGCGGGGACGACGACGTGCGCCTCGACGCGGCCGTCTCGCACGTCCCGGATCGCCGCGTCGTCGTCGGGGACACGCGTCCCGCCGAAGTCCGCAGCGAGCTCGTCGTCGACCAGGCCGGAGGCGTCGGTGAAGGTGAACGAGAACGCTTCCGGTTGCCCGGGGACCTCCTCCTCGAGCCGCTCGTTGCTCATCACCACCAGTGCGAGCACGGCGACGACCAGCAGCGGGACGCCGAGGGAGGCCAGCCAGAAGAACCGCCTCCGGAGCACTCGCAGGACCTCGAAGCCGACCACCGTGCCGAGGTTGTGCCGTCTCATCGGGAACCCACCTCGCCGTACACGCGCAGGAAGACGTCCTCGAGCGAGGTCCGGACCGGGGTTGCCGCGCGCACCTGCACCCCCTGCTCGACGAGCGCCCGCACGACCGCTGCCGTGTCCACCCCGTCCCGCAGGGCGAGGTCGGCGACGTGCTCGCCGGCCGCGGCTCCGGGAGGAGCCGGTCGCGCGACGACGTCGTACCAGGGGCTGGGTAGCAGCGACCCGGCGTAGCGGACCCGGAGCGCGGGGGAGCCGTACTGCTCCTGGACCTCAGCGACGGTGCCGTACGCCGCGGCCACCCCGTCCTTGAGCAGCACGATCCGGTCGCAGAGCTGCTCGACCTCCTTCATCTGGTGGGTCACCATGACGACGGTCGCGCCGGCGCGTCGCTGCTCGTCGATGAGGTCGAGGAGGAGGCGGCGGTTGACCGGGTCGAAGCCCTGCGTGGGCTCGTCGAGGACCAGGAGCTCCGGTGACCGCATGATCGTCACGCCGAGCTGGACCTTCTGCTGCTGCCCGCTCGACAGGCGGTCGACGCGTACCGCGGCCTTGTCCGCCAGGCCCACCCGTTCCAGGTAACCGCGGGACCACGACCGGGCGGCGGCGCGGTCCATGCCCTTGAGGCGCCCGAAGTAGGTCATGACGTCGAGCACGGGCTCGCGCTTGTACAGGCCGCGCTCCTCGGGCAGGTACCCCAGCCGCACACCGCGCTCCGGGCTGAACTCCGCCCCGCCGACGTGGAGCACGCCGGCCGTGGGCCGGTAGATGCCGAGCAGGGCCCGCAGCGTCGTCGTCTTGCCCGACCCGTTGCTGCCGAGGAAGCCGAACGTCTCCCCGGCGCGGACGTCGAAGGAGAGGTCGCGGACCACCGTGACCGCGCCGAAGTCCATCCGGAACCCGGCGACGTGCACCAGTGCCTCAGCCACCGAGTCACCTCCCGCAGGCCGGACCGCACCGCGCCTGCCAGTGTGCTCGCGGGTCCCGGGGTCCGCGACGGACCAAGGGCCGGGGTGGGAGGGCCCCGCTAGTCGGTGGCGGTCGGTGGTGCGGCCGGCGCGGTCAGCGGCGCCGGGCGGTCAGCGTGAAGGTCGCCGGGAGGCGCTCGGGCCGGTCGCGCAGGCGGTACTCGTCGACGTCCTCGTCGAGGACCATGAAGCCCGGGAGCGCGTCCCAGGGGACGCTGTCGTGCTCGGTCAGCGACGTGAGCTCCAGGCCCGCGTCGAGCACCGCGGTGACGATCTCGCCGATGCCGTGGTTCCACTCCATCGAGCGGGGCTGCGCGACCTTGTCGGTGCCGGCGTAGGTGTACTCGTCGCTCCAGACCAGCGGCTCCGGCCGCTCGAAGTAGGACAGCTCGAGCGCGACGGTCGTCCCTCCCGGGCCGGTGATCCATGGCTGCTGCTCGCGGTCCGGGTGCTCGGCGCCGACCGTCATCGCCAGGGCCGCGTTCAGCACGGGGTGGCCGTCGCGGATGAACAGCCGGCCGCCGGGGCGCAGCAGGTCGGCGACGGTCTGCGCCCAGCGCCGGATGTCAGGCAGCCAGCAGATGGCGCCGATCCCGGTGTAGACGAGGTCGAAGCGGCGGCCGTCGAGCGCGGTCGGCGCGGCGTAGACGTCGGACTGGACGTACTCGATGTCCACGCCCGCGCGCTGCGCCAGGCTGCGCGCCTCGTGGAGCGACGCGCCTGACAGGTCGACGCCCGTCATACGAGCGCCGAGTCGGGCGAGGCTCAGGGTGTCGGTACCGATGTGGCACTGCAGGTGGACGCCGTCCAGCCCGGTGATGTCCCCGAGCCGCGGGCGGTCGAACGCGACGACGGCCGACAGCGCGTCCGGGTCGGCCAGCAGCCGGTCGATGTCGTAGCCCTGCGCATGGATCACCGCACGGCTGTCCCAGTTCGTGCGGTTGAGCTCCAGGTACTCGTCAGCGGGCACGTCCGGGACGCTAGCAGCGCCCTCGCGTCACGCCGAGCGGCTTCACAGCCCGAGGTCACACCGGCACGGCGGAGGTGTCATCCGTCGCCCGAATCGTCCTCGTCTGGTTCCCCCGCGGCTGTGGCGTCGTCCGCCGCCTGAACCGGCAACCCGGCGCAGAGGGAGATGGCCATCGCTGCCCGCTCCTCCCATCCCTCGACACGGTCCGCTGTCGACGCGGGTCGGGCGACCGCGTCCTCGCACGCGGCCAGCCGCTCGAGCATGCCGACGTCGGCCGTCGGCTCCTCCTCGTCGGCCGCCGACCCGTCGCCCGCCACGAGCGAGGCCGGTGCGACGAGCCGTCCCCGCGCGTCGCACGAGTAGCCCGCCAGCTCTGCGCCCGCCAGCGCGACGAGCTTGTCGGCACAAGCCAGCTGCGCGGCGTCCAGGGCACGCGCCCCGCGGCTGTAGTCGGCCACCACGAAGAGCCCGACGATCCCCGCCACGACGACGAGGCTCAGGATCCGAGACTGCCGGCCGTCGAACACCTGACGCTGACGCGTCTCCAGGACACGGACGGCGGCCTGGACCGCCGCGGCACGGTGCGCGTCCGCGAGCCGGTCGGCCTCGGCCTGCAGCTGCTCGGCTCGCGCGGTCGCCCGGGCGCGCTCCGACGAGCCGGCCTCGAGCGTCGCAGCCTGCGCGGCGTACCGTCGCGCCGTCCGGGCGAGCCGGTACTGCCGCCCCTCCACAGCGGCGACGTCGGCTGCGAGCTCCTCGTCGGCGAGGTCGTCGAGCGGAGCCCGGGCGGCACGGGCCTCCCGGTGCGTGAGGTCGTTGGACCTCCCCGCCTCCTTCCGCGTCGCGTCCCAGGGGGTGCGCGCGTCGGGGATGGTGTCGGTGTCGAAGACGATCCGGCGCTGCGCCGCGAAGAAGAGGCCCACGAGAAGGACGGCGCCGCCCAGCGCGGCGAGAGCGGCCACCCCGGCGACGACGATGAGCCACTCCCGGCCTTCCGGCACCGGTGCGATGTCCTTCAAGGTCGCCCAACCCACGCCCGCCAGGACGGCCGTGGCCAGCGCCCCGACGGCCGAGCCGTACGTCCTGAGGTGCTCACGCATCTTCTCGAGCTGGGCTCGGTTGTGGGCGATGCCGGCCTCCAGAGGAGACGGCGCCGTCGCTCCTGCCGCCGGCTCGTCGGCCTCCTTCACGGGGGCCGTCCCGACGAACCGATCCCAGAGCTGTCTCAGCCCGGTGCCGAGCCGCCGGATCATGGCTGGCGTCGACGCGTCACGAGGCCGGCGAGCCGGAAGAGGATGTCGTCGAGCTCGTCCGCGAGCCCCACGAGGTCGTCCGCGACGTGGTCGTGAACGGGGGCCGCGGCTCGAAGTTCCTCGCGGAAGGCGTCGCCGTGTGCCAGGAGGGCGGCGAGGTCAGGCGCGGTGCGCTTCTCTGGCATGCCCCTGCGTCCGTTGTGAGTCATGACGCCTCCCCCGGGCGGTCCGGTCACCCTCCGAGCATGGCCAAGTTCCCCCGCGATGGAAAGGGGCAGTGGTCCTCACCGGGTGCTCGCTGCTGCATGGGCGTGGCTGCTGACGGCGGAGGAACCCGGGCGGACGCGCCTGGTGACCCGGCTCGAGGCCCGGTACGAGCCCGCGCGCAGCAGTCGGTCCACCTCACGAGGAGACCCTGACCAGCGGTCTCAGCGCACCCGGACCCGGGCAGTCCTTCCGGTCGCCGCAATGGCGACCTGCTGACCGGAGCCTGAAACCTCGAACGTGACGCGGAGCCCGTCGGGGTTCACCACGTCGACCTCGGCTCGCGTCTCCCCATCGCCGGCGTACACCTCCAGCGTGAGGCCGTCGAGGTAGTCGTAGTCGGGTCGGTCCTCGCGGGCGCCGCGGGGAAGCACCGCGCCCTCGCGGACGTACAGCGGCAACGAGTCGAAGCCGTGGGTCTCGCGGACCCATCGCTGGCCGGTGACCTTGTCCCCGGTGAGCAGGTGCGTCCACGTGCCTGCGGGCAGGTACACGTCGACCGTGCCGTCCGCGGACATCACCGGGGCGACCAGCAGGTCGGGACCGAGCATGTACTGGCGGTCCAGGTGCGTCACGGCTGGGTCGTCGGGGAACTCGAACAGCATGGGCCGGGCGACGGAGACGCCGGTGCGGGCGGCGTCGGCGCCGACTGAGTACAGGTACGGCATGAGGGAGTTCTTCAGCCGCGCGAACTGCCGGGTGACGGCCACGGCCTCGTCGTCGAAGGCCCACGGGACCCGGTAGCTGTCCGAGCCGTGCAGCCGGGAGTGGCTCGAGAGCAGGCCGAAGGCGGTCCAGCGCTTGTACACGGCCGGGTCGGGTGTGCCCTCGAAGCCGCCGATGTCGTGGCTCCAGTAGCCGAAGCCCGACGCGGCCAGCGACAGGCCGCCGCGCAGGGTCTCGGCCATCGAGGCGAAGGTCGAGGTGTTGTCGCCCCCCCAGTGGACCGGGAACTGCTGGCCGCCGGCGGTGGCGGAGCGCGCGAACAGCACCGCCTCGCCCTCGCCCTTGACCTCCCGGAGCACCTCGAAGACGGCCCTGTTGTACAGCTGGGTGTACAGGTTGTGCATCACCCGCGGGTCGGTGCCGTCGTGCCACACGACGTCGGTGGGGATCCGCTCGCCGAAGTCCGTCTTCAAGGCGTCCACCCCCTGTGCGAGGAGGCGGCGGAGCCGGTCCTGGAACCAGCGGACGGCCTCGGGGTTGGTGAAGTCGACCAGGCCCATCCCCGCGACCCACATGTCCCACTGCCACACCGAGCCGTCGGGCCGGCGCACGAGATACCCCTGCTCGGCGGCCTCGGCGAACAGCCCTGATCGCTGGGCGATGTAGGGATTGACCCAGGCGCACACCCGCAGGTCTCGCTCCTCGTGCAGGCGCTTGAGCATCCCCTCCGGGTCGGGGAACACGCGGGCGTCCCACTCCAGGTCGGTCCAGCTGAACTCGCGCATCCAGAAGCAGTCGAAGTGGAAGACGCTCAGCGGGATGCCCCGCTCACGCATCCCGTCGACGAACGCGTTGACGGTGGCCTCGTCGTAGTCCGTGGTGAAGGAGGTCGACAGCCACAACCCGTAGGACCAGGCGGGAACGGCGGCCGGCCGGCCGGTCATCCGGGTGTACCGGTCGATCACCTCCTTCGGGGTGGGCCCGTCGATCACGAGGTACTCCAGCGCCTCGCCGGGGACGGAGAACTGCACGCGCTCGACGGACTCGGACCCGACCTCGAAGGAGACGTGCTCGGGGTGGTTGACGAGCACCCCGTAGCCGCGGCTGGTGAGGTAGAACGGCACGTTCTTGTAGGCCATCTCCGAGCTGGTGCCGCCGTCCGCGTTCCAGATGTCGACGGTCTGGCCGTTCTTCACCAGCGGGCCGAACCGTTCGCCGAGGCCGTAGACGGTCTCGCCGACGGCGAGGTCGAGCTGGCCGTGCAGGTAGGCGCCCGGGGCGGCCAGTCCGGTCGACGTCACACCCGTCAGCCCCGCGGGCTCGGCGCTCACGGTGGAGTGCTCGGCCAGGGTCAGGTAGCCGATCGACTTGGGACCGGAGCCGGTCAGCCGCGTCCCTTCGTGCCAGAACGAGAGGTCCCACGGCTCCCCGTCCCGGATCTCCGCGCGCAGTGCGCCCGACGTCAGCGAGGCGCCGTCGGCAGTGGTCGCGACCCGGCCGGCGTCGGCGGGCTCGTCGAGCTCGAAACCGCGCCGCGGGCGGCCCCCGGTGTGGTGCTCGACGCGGACCTTGATCACGCCCTCCGCGGGTGCGGTCAGCGTGACCGTCAGCACCGGCAGGTTGAGGACGTTCCCCCGCGACCGTATCGGCCGCGTGGGGGCGGTGATCACCAGCCGGTCGTCGTCGGCGGCGACGTCGTAGGCCTCCCGGGCGTAGGCCGCCGTCACGCCCGGTCGCAGGGCCCAGAACCCGTCGGTGAACTTCACTTCACTGCTCCTGCCGTGATGCCGCGCGTGAGGGTGCGCTGGAAGATGAGGAAGAAGACGATCGTCGGGATGACGCAGAGGAGCGTCGCCGAGATGAGGGTGGTGACGTCGGTCTGCCGCTCGCCGGACAGCTGCTCCAGGACGAGCGGGACCGTCTGCGAGGCCGGCTGGTTCAGGAACGACAGCGGGAGCAGGAACTCGTTCCATGTCCAGATGAAGAAGAACACCATGAGCACGCTCAGCGTCGGCCGGGAGATGGGCCCGATCACCGAGCGCAGGGTGCGCCACCGGCTCGCGCCGTCCAGCGCCGCCGCCTCGAGGATCTCCTTGGGGAAGGTCCCGTACATGCTCGCGAGCAGGTACGTGCCGAAGGCGCCCTGGATGACGGTGAACGTGATGATCACCGACCAGGGGTTCGACAGCAGGTGCGCCCTGTCGTACATCGTGAACAGCGGGTAGACGAGCATCTCCTGCGGCAGAAGGTTCGCCATGAGGAACAGCAAGGTGAGCCACGTGCGCCCCCGCACCCGGCCGATGCCGATCGCGAACGCGTTGAGCACCGAGATCACGACTGCCAGCAGCGCGACCATCCCGGCGATGAAGACCGAGTTCCACAGCGCCCGCGGGAAGTTCTTCGTCACCCAGAAGTTCACGACGCCGTCGGTGTAGAACGACCGCGGGAAGTCCAGCGGGCCGGATGTGGCGTAGTCCTGCGGCGACTTGAACGCGTTGAGCAGCAGCATGATCAGCGGGAACGTGATGACCAGCGCGAGCACGACGGCCAGGGCCACGAGCAGCCACTCACCGACGCTGTGCGGACGACGGCGTCGCGGGACGGCGGGCGCTGGGGCGCGCTCGGTGGAGGTGCGGGCGGGGATGTCGACGGTCGCCACGGGTCACGCTTCTCTCTGCTCGGCCCGGCGCTGAGCGCGCAGGAACAGCACGGCGACGACGGAGACGACGACGGTCACCGAGGTGGCGATCGCCGCTGCGTAGCCCTTGTCGGTGCCGTTGCCGAAGAACTGGATGTAGGCGTAGTAGGACGGCACGTAGGTCGCCTTGTTCGGGCCGCCCTGGGTGAGGATGAACACCGGGCCGAAGACCTTGAGCGCCGCGATCGTCGTCGTCAGGGTGACGACGAAGATCTCCGGCCGGATCATCGGGCGGGTGATCGCCTGGAAGCGCCGGAACCAGCCGGCTCCGTCGAGCTCCGCGGCCTCGTACAGCTCGGGGTCGACGCGCTGGAGGGCGGCCATGAAGATCACGACCGGGTAGCCGATCTGGACCCAGACCATGAGGAGCATGATCGAGAACAGTGCGGTCGCTCCGGTGCCGCCCACCCAGTTGATCGCGGTCTCCTGGCCGGTGATCGCGGTGAGGAACTGGTTGAGCACGCCGCTGGAGCTCGGGTAGAGGACCCAGCCGAAGAGGACACCGGCCACCGCGATCGGGATGACCTGGGGCAGGTAGTACGTCGCCCGGAGGAAGCTGGCCGCCTTGCCGGAGAAGCGCCGGCCGATGACGTCGAACAGGATCGCGGCGAGCAGGAGGCCGACCAGCGTCGGCACCACGACCATCGCGATGATCATGAAGAAGATGTTGCGGAACGACATCCAGAACGCGGCGTCCCCCATGAGGTCGGCCCAGTTCGCCAGACCGACGAACTCCGGTGTCGTGAACCCGCCGCGCCAGGACATGAAGCTCAGCGAGACGTTGTAGAGGATCGGGTAGACGACGATCGTCAGCGTCAGCAGGATCCCGGGGATGAAGTAGACCCAGTAGCCGATGGACCGCCCGTTCCCCGTGGGGATGCGGGGGAGGTCCTCCGGGGTCCGGGTGCGTGCGGCACGTGTCCAGGCGCTCATGTGTGCGGTCTCCGTCCGAGGGTGCCCGGGCCCTGGGGGCCCGGGCGCCGTTGGCTCAGCGGTACTGCTCGGTACCGGTGTCGTAGTCGGACTGGAGCTGGCTCTCCGTCTCCTCGACGGTGAGGGAGCCGTTGATGAGGCCCTGCATCCCGGCGTTGAGGTCGTCGTAGAACGTCGAGGTCGGCCAGTCGGGGTAGAAGGCGAGGCCGTCGCGCTCGAGGACGGTGTTGAACAGCTCGATGAGCGCCTGCGCGTCGGGGTCCGTGATGTCCTCCGGGTCGGCGGCGACCGGCAGGCCGCCGGCGTTGCCGAGGATCGCCTGGACCTCGGGGCGCATCGTGATGTCGATGAAGTACGCCGCCATCTGCGTGTGCACCTCGTCGGTCACGGTGGGGATCACCCAGAGGTTCCCCGAGCTGCCCGGGACCAGCGTGGACCCCGGGAAGTCCGTGACGCCGAAGGTGAAGTCCGTGATGTCAGCCAGGAAGCGCCCGTACCACCAGGAGCCGGAGTAGAAGAACGGCGACTCCCCGTTGATGAAGGCGAGCCCGGCGTCCTCAGCCGTCATGCCGGTCGAGGTCGGGGCGATGAAGCCCTGCTCGACCCAGTCGGCGATGGCCTGGGTGCCCTGGTCGACAGGGTCGGCGGCGAAGTCGACGGGGGCGTCGTAGAGCTGGTACGCGTCGACGAACTCACGGTCGGCCTCGTTGAGCGTGAGCTGGTACCACAGCTGTCCCGCGGGGTACTCCTGCGCCGACGTCGCCAGCGGCGTGACGCCCTCGTCGACGAACGTCTGCATCGCGGACTCGAGCTCGTCCATCGACGTCGGGACCTCGACGCCGTACTCGTCGAGCATGTCCTGGTTGTAGTACAGGAAGACGAACTCGCCGTAGTTCGGGACGCCGTAGTGCGTGCCGGAGCCCATGACGCCGTTCTCCGCGTACATCGTCGTGGTCTGCAGCGACTCGGCCAGCTTGTCGCCCCAGCCGTAGGACTCGTAGAAGCCGTCCAGGCTCTGCAGCACACCGAGCGAGGACAGCGCTCCTGCTGTCCCGTTGCCCTTGTTGTACTCGGACAGGTCCGGTGCGTCGGAGGAGACGAACAGCTGGCTGGCGGTGTCGCTGAGGTCCTCGAAGGCCGTGATCTGGTAGTCGACCGTGGCGCCTGTCTCCTCCTCGAACGTCTCGGCGGCCGCGCGCCACGCCTGGCCCATCGCGGACTCGTCGTTCTCGTACACCAGGACGGTGAGGGTCTCACCGGCGAAGTCGTTGTCCCCGGACGCCTCGGCAGCGGTGCCCGACTGCCCGGAGCCGCCGGACGAGCACGCCGCGAGGGAGAGGGCGCCGACGGCGGCGATCGCCGTCATCCCGTGCTTGCGGTACTTCATGGTCCTACCTCCTTGTAGATGGCCCGTGGGCCGGCTGGGTCGTGCGTGTGAATCGTCGAAGCGCTTCGACAGTGGGTGTGGGGGACGGGCAGCGGAGTGCGGGGCGTCACGTGATCCGGCGGGGCGGTGGTGCCGGGGCCGTCGAACCGTGCGGCCGGTGCGACGCGGGGACGAGCGTGACGCCGCCGGGGGCAGCGGTGCCTTCGATGAGGCCGACGAGCATGTCGACGGCGACCGGGCAGGTCAGCGCCGGGTCGAGCGGCCAGGCGTCGAACGGCAGGGGTGCTCGGCTGGGGTCGGGGGTCATCCCGACCGCGACCACCGAGACATCTTCGGGGACGCGCAGGCCGCGGGCGGCGAGGACGGCGGGCAGTGACGCCGCGGTCTCCTGCACGGTGCTGAGGACGATGGCCGTGAGGTCGGGGTGGCGGTCGAGGAGCTCCTCCACGACGCCGTCCGGTGCCGCCGGGTCCGGGTGGACGACGGTGTGCCGGATCCCGAGCTCCTCCGCGCGCTCGATGAACGCCTGCTCGATCCGGAGCGGGTAGTTCGCCTCGCGGGCGATGACCTCCTGCGTCTGCGAGATCAGGCCGATGCTGCGGTGGCCGCCGGCGTGCAGCCGGTCGATCGCGTCGACGGCTGCGGCGCGGAAGTCCAGGTCCACGCAGGACAGCCCGGTGGTGTCGAGGGGCAGGCCGATGAACACGACGGGGCAGTCCAGCGACCGGGCCAGCTCGGCGCGCTCGTCGTGAGCGGCGACGTCGAGCACCACGATGCCGTCTGCGAGCGACGTCGCGGCGGACCGGCGCATCCCTTCGAGGGCGTCGTCCTGGACGAGGAGGAGGGTGTCGTAGCCCTGGTCACGGGCCGCCGTGGTCACGGCCATCGCGAACGCCATGTGCGCGCTGTGGTCCGTGTCGGGATGCAGGGGGGTCGTCACGGCGATGACCTGCGTGCGCCGAGCGGCCAGCGCGCGCGCTGCCGCCCTGGGGGCGTAACCCAGCTGCGCCGCCGCCGCCAGCACGCGCTGCCGTGTCTCCTCGGTGATGGCCCGCTTCCCCGAGAGCGCGTACGACACCGTGGAGATCGACACGCCCGCAGCGCGAGCCACGTCGTCGATGGTTGGCATGTCGGAACTTCGTCCTTGAGCGGTGTCGAAGCGCTTCGACGGAAGAATAAGTTCAACGAGTCGCCGAATGCAAGAGGCGCGGCCGGATCGTTTGGCGTCCCCGATCCCCGTGAGCCGGTCCAGCGCCTCTGGCGCACCGGCCTCGCGTTCCGCCCGCGGGACTGAGGAGCCGCCGGGCGGCCGGCGCCTCGCCGTGACGGGCCGCCGGTCCTTCGTCCCTGCCCGGAGGTCCGCGGCGTCCCTATGGTCGGAGCGTGGGAACGGTGCCGGCCCCGGTGGGCGAGGTGGGGCCCGGCTGCGAACCGCTCGCCGAGGGGTTCCTGCGTGAGCCCGTCTCGACCTGGTCGAGCCTGGCGTTCGTGGTCGCCGGCGTCGTGATCGTCGTGCTGGCTCGCCGGCGACGACGGCGCCTGGGGGTCCCGGGCGAGGGGGGACTCGTCGAGCCGCCGTCCACCGCGTACGCCGCCCTGGTGGCGGGGATCGGCCTGGGCTCGGTCGTCCAGCACGGGCCCAACCCGATCTGGGCCGACCTGGCCCACGACCTCCCGCTCCTCGGTGCCCTCGTGCTCATCGCCGCCGACGCCGTGGCCGACCTCTCCGGACGGGCACGGTCGTGGTGGTGGTGGGCCCTGCCGACGGCGGCGCTCGCGCCCGTCATCCACCTCTGGCCGACGGCCGGGGACATGGCGCAGGGCGGCGTGGCTGTGATCGCGGTGGTGATCAGCCTCGTCAGGGCCGGGCGGCGGCCGCTGCTGCGGCCGCCGATCCTGTGGACGCTGGTCCTGCTGGCGACCGGAGGGCTGATCGAGATCCTGTCGAGCCCGGGGTGGCCGTTGTGCGACCCCGCGACCCGGTGGTGGTTCGGCCACGCGGTCTGGCACGTCCTCGTCGCGGCCGGCCTGGCCGTCCTCTCCGGGGCGCTCGGCCGGCGACAGGCTCGGACGGGCCCAGCCGGTCCCGTCCGCGGGACGGTGAGTGCGATGCGGCGTCGACCCGGGCGACGGACGCCGGTCACCGCGCCCCGTCGTCCTGCGCCGCGTCAGTCCTCGTCGTAGGCGAGGGCCGCGAGGCGGGGCAGGCGGACGCGCATCTCGTGCTCGTCGTCGAAGTCCCACATGGCCTCGAGCTGAGGCAGGGCGGCGCGATCCGTGTCGGGGAGCTCGTCGCCCGTCAGCGACTCGTAGACGTCCCACGCCACGGCGAGCATCGCCTCGCTCTCCAGCTCCTCGCCCGCGGCCATCGCGGCGCGCACGGCGGGGACGTCGGCGAGGCTGTCCGGCTCACCGACCGCCGACTCGAACGTGTCCCGGCCCTGCGCGACCAGCCACCCGCGGAAGTAGTCGAAGCCGTCGTCGGACGCCCCGCCGTTGACGAGGTACGCCGCCGCCCACAGGTCGGTCGTGTAGGAGTCGGCGAGCAGGTGGCTCAGCGCGGCGTCGAACGCGAGGACGTCCTCGGGACCACGCTCGGCGAGCTGTGCCGCGAGCGCCTCCACCACGGCGTCGGTGTCGGTGGGGTCCTCCACCTCGTCGCGGGCCGTCTCGACGAAGTCCCAGAGCTCCGTGGGGTTCACACCCGCAACGCTAGCCCTCGCCGACCTCTCCGCGGTGGGCCTCACCGTCGTCCTGGATCACCAGGAGCATCGTGCCCTGCGGGTCCCGCAGGTACGCGACCCGCTCGCCCCACGGGGTGTCGGTCGGTGGCACCGTCACCTCTCCACGGGCTCGGGGCGCCGCGACCACCGCGGCGTCGAGGTCCGGGACGTAGATGCACAGGTCGACGGCGTGGCCGCTCGCCGGGAGCGGGACCTCTCCGTACATCGTCGGCGAGGTCCCCAGCGCCAGAGCCACGCTCGACCGTCCGATCCGGAGCGTCAGGTACTCCGGGACACCGTCGTCCGGGAACCGGTAGCTGACCTCGGCCGCGAAGGTGTCGCGGTAGAACGCGAGAACGGGCTCGATCGCGTCGACGTGGAGGATCGGGAACACCTCGCCGCTGCTCATCCCGTCACGCTACGCCGATGTCCCGGCGCGATCGCCACCACCTGGGGACGGCGGTCCCACGCCGGCGACGCACCTCGCTGCCACGATGGCGGCATGGCCACCTGGGGTGAGCTCTCCCGAGGCGATCCCGACCTCGCCGCCACGGCGAAGGGCCTGCTCACGGTCCCCGGCACGGGCTTCGGCTACCTCGCCACCGTCGGCCCCGACGGCGCGCCCCGCATCCACCCGGTCATGCCGGTCTGGGCGGCCGGGTCGATGTTCGCCTTCATCGGCCCCTCACCGAAGCTCCGGGACCTCGAGCGCGACGGCCGCTACGCGCTGCACTCGACCGGCTCTGAGGACGTCGACGACGAGCTGATGATCGTCGGCCGGGGCGTCGTCCGGGGCGAGGAGGAGCTGCGGGCGGCGGCCACGGCCGCGTGCCCGTTCGTCCCGGCGGAGGACACGGCGCTCGTCGAGCTGTTCCTGGACCGGGTGATGTGGGCGCACTACGCGCCCCGCGGCGTGTTCCCGCCGCAGTACGTCGTCTGGCGCGACGGCGCGGGTGGCCCCGGGTCCTCCGAGCGGTGAGGAGCGGTCCTTCGTCCCTGGCGCCGCAGGCCGCCGGTGCCAGCCTGACCGTATGAGCAGTGATGCGGTCCAGGTGACCCCGACGCGGTCCGCACGCGTGACGACGCTGGTCCTCGAGGCGCTCACCGCCGTGGGCGCCGCCGCCGGCGTGCAGGGCTTCCTGTCCGGCACCTTCGACGTGCTGGTCGACCAGCTGAACGACGCGTGGCCGCTCGTGCAGGGCCGCGTCCTCCCCGCGGTCGCCCTCGGCGCGTTCGTCGCCCTGCCGCAGGCCGCCGCGTTCGTCCTCGGCGTGCGGCGCCATCGCTGGGCCGCCGAGGCCGGGCTGGCCGTCGGCGCGACGCTCGCCGCGTGGGTGACGCTCCAGCTGCCGCTCATCGGCTGGACCTCACCGGTGCAGTGGGCGTTCTTCGCCGTCGGCGTCGCGGAGGTGGTCGCCGCGAGCGTCTGGCGGCGTCACGAGCGGAGGCCGGGGCTCCCGGCGGGGACTCGTGCCGCGACGGCGTCGCCGCAGGTCACTCCACCGCGACGGTGACCACGGCGATGTCGTCGCGCGCGTTGCCCGACTGGTAGGACATGACGTCCGCGAGGATCGCATCTGTCACCTCCGCGGCGCTGCCGCGGTGCTCGTCGACGACCGACACCAGGCGCGAGCTCCCGTAGAAGTGCCCGCGGCGCCGGCCCTCGGTGACGCCGTCCGTGAAGAGCACGAGGGCGTCGCCGGGGCTGAGCGTGACCTCGGTGTCGGTGAACGTGGCGCCCGGCAGCGCGCCGAGGAGGGCGCCGTGCTCACCGACGGCGACCGGTGGCTGCCCGCGCCGACGCAGCAGGGGCAGGGGGTGCCCGCCGCACGCGACCGTCGCACACCAGCGGTCGTCGGCCCGCCGCAGCCGCACGACCACCACGGTGCAGAAGCGGTCCGTCTCGGCGTGGTGGAGCACCTGGTCCAGCGTGTGCAGCACCTGGCTGGGGGAGTCGTGGTCCACCGACGCGGCGCGCACCGTGTAGCGCGCGAGCGCGGTGACGGCAGCCGCCTCTGCGCCCTTGCCCTGGACGTCGCCGAGAGCGATGACCCAGTCGTCGGTCGAGACCTGGAAGACGTCGTAGAAGTCCCCGCCGACGTACCGGCCGTCGCCCGCCGGCCGGTACGCGGCGGCGAGGTCGAGGCCGGGGATGTGCGGGGGCGTGGGCGGGATGAGCGTCTGCTGGAGGGTCTGCGCGAGCTGGAGCGCCCGCTCCTCGGACTCCTCCGCGCGGCGCTTGGCGGCGAGGACCTCCTGCTCGTACCGGCGGCGCTCGGTCGCGTCGAAGACGGCGGTCCGGATGACGAGCGGCGCTCCGTCGGCGTCGCGGTCGAGCACGGAGTTGACGAGGACGGGCAGCCGGCGACCGTCCGCGCACACCACCTCCAACGCGATCTCGCGCGCGGTCCCCTGCATGTGCAGCGTCGGCGCGTAGTGCGTCTCGTGGTAGATCCGGCCGCCGACCGGCAGCAGGTCGATGAACCGCCGTCGGCCGACGAGGTCCTCGCGCCGGTGGCCGGTCCACGCGAGGAACGTCTCGTTGACGCGCACGACGACGCCGTCCGGCGTGGTCGACAGGTACCCGCACGGCGCGCGGTCGTAGAGCAGCTCCGGGTCGTCCTGGAGGAGCGCCTCGTGGAAGGCGGCGTCGGCGCGCTCGCGCTGCGGGGTCGGCACGGGCGCTCAGTCCCGCACGAAGGCGGCGATCGCAGCCGTCGTCGCCTCGGGTGCGCTGAGGTTGGGGCAGTGGCCGGTCACGTCGAGCAGCACGAGCTCGGCACCGGGGATCGCGTCGCGGACGTACTCGCCGACGGCGACGGGCGCGATGACGTCGTCGGTGCACTGCAGGACGAGCGTCGGCACGGTGACGTGAGGCAGGTCGGCGCGGTTGTCCGAGAGGAACGTCACGTGGGCGAACCGGCGGGCGATGTCCGGGTCGGTCCGGCAGAAGCTCGCGGTCAGCTCCGCGCCCAGCTCCGGACGGTCGGGATTGCCCATGATCACCGGGGCGATGGCGCTGGACCAGCCGAGGTAGTTGCTGTCGAGGGAGTCGAGCAGCTCGGTGATGTCGGCCTCGGTGAAGCCGCCGGTGTAGCCGTCGTCGGCGTCGGTGTACCGCGGTGACGGGCTGACGAGGACGAGCTTGTCGAAGCGGTCGGGCTCCGCGGCGGCGGCGAGCACCCCGATCATCGCCGAGACGGAGTGGCCCACGAAGACGACGTCCGCGAGGTCCAGCCCGTGGAGGATCGCCAGGACGTCCTCGGCGTAGCCGTGCAGCGAGCCGTGCCGGACCGGGTCGTACGCGGAGGGGTCGGAACCCCCCGCGCCGACGTGGTCGAACGCCACGACCCGGAACGCGTCCTCGAAGTGCGGGGCGACGTGCCGCCACATGTTCTGGTCGCAGCCGAACCCGTGCGCGAAGACGACCGGCTGCGCCCCGGGCACGCCGGAGACGCTGATGTTGTGCCGGTCGACCAGGTCCACCCGTCGAGGGTACGGACTTCGTGTAGGGACGGCTCGGGGAGCGTCAGCGTGGCCCGGCGTGGAGCCGCGCCGCCTGATGCAGCAGGTGGTCGCGCTCCGCGGTGCTGGCCGCCGTCCGCGCCGCCTCCGCGTACAGGCCGGCCGCCACCACCACGTCGCCGGCCCGCTCGCGCAGGTACGCCGAGGCAGCGGTGTGCCGGGGCAGCGACGGGTCGACGTCGGCGAGCGCGGCGAGGCCGGCATGCGGACCGTCGGCCTCTCCGACGGCGACCGCGCGGTTGAGCCTGACCACCGGGCTGTCGGTGAGGCGCAGCAGCTCGTCGTACCACTCGACGACCTGCAGCCAGTCCGTCTCCGCCGCGGTGGGGGCGTCCGCGTGCAGGGCCGCGATCGCGGCCTGCGCCTGGTACTCCCCGAGGCGGTCCCGGGAGAGGGCCGCCTGCAGCAGGTCGACGCCCTCCCTGATCAGCGGCGTGTCCCATCTGCTGCGGTCCTGCTCCGCGAGCGGCACGAGGGCGCCGTCGGGGGTCGTGCGGGCGGCCCGCCGCGCGTGGTGCAGCAGCATGAGCGCGAGCAGCCCGCTCACCTCCGGGTGGTCGACGACGGCGGCCAGCTGGCGGGTGAGCCGGATCGCCTCGGCCGCCAGGTCGACGTCGCCGGAGTAGCCCTCGTTGAACACCAGGTACAGGACGCGCAGGACGGTCGCGACGTCGCCCGGCTGGTCTAACCGCACGCCGGCGACCGTGCGCTTGGCGCGGCTGATGCGCTGGGCCATGGTGGCCTCGGGCACGAGGTACGCCGCCGCGATCTGCCGGGTGGTGAGACCGCCGACGGCGCGCAGCGTCAGCGCCACCGCGGAGGCGGGCGTGAGCGACGGGTGCGCGCACAGGAAGTACAGGTGCAGGGTGTCGTCCGCGGAGGGTGCCGGCCCCGCCGCCGGCTCGGCGTCCACGGCAGCCTCCCGACGGCGGCGGGACGCCTCCGAGCGCGTCGCGTCGAGGAACCGGCGCCACGCCACGGTGATGAGCCACGCCTGCGCGTCGCGCGGGGGATCGGCAGGCCACGCGCGGACCGCCTCGACGAGCGCATCCTGGACGGCGTCCTCGGCCGCCGCGAAGTCGGCTCCGCGGCGGACGAGCACCCCGAGCACCCGTGGCGCGAGGGTCCGCAGCAGGACCTCGTCCACGGGGGTGCTCATCGCCGGCTCACTCGGTGATGGTGGCCGGCATCGACAGGAAGGGACGCAGCTCGAGCCACTCGTGGATCGGCCGGCCGCCGGCGCCGGGTGCGGCCGACAGCTCGCCCGCGAGCTCGACGGCCCGCTCCTGCGACTCGACGTCGATGATCATCCAGCCGGCGATGAGGTCCTTGGTCTCGGCGAACGGGCCGTCGGTGACCGGCGGACGTCCGTCACCGTCGTACCGCACCCACAGGCCGTCCGGTGCCAGGGCCTGGCCGTCGACGAACTCGCCGGTCTCGCGGAGCCGGTCGGCGAAGTCGTCCATGTACTGGATGTGGGCCGTGACCTCCTCGGGGGTCCACTGGTCCATCGGCACGTCGTTCAGGGCCGCCGGGTTGCCGCGGTAGTGCTTGAGCAGCAGGTACTTGGCCATCGGTCCGTCTCCTCGTGGTGGTGCGGCCCATTCTGGCCGCGCTCGAACCAGGGACGCAGCCGCGCGGCGGTTCTCGACATCGGCGCCGGGATCTCGAGCCCTCTGTGTGCTCAACGGCGGCGGCGACGTGCTCCCTGAGTTGCGGGACGTGCTCGTGGCACGCACGGTCAGGGCTCGCACTGCCGACGTCCGAGGCTCTCTCGGGCAGAAGAAGGGGACAGCATCTTGGCTCACGAGAACAGCAGCACCGCCCGCGGACCCGTCACGGACCGCACGCCCGGGCAGACCCGGGTCGACGACGGCGTCCACGGCGCGACACCGGCCCACGACGTCCACGTCGTCGACCACGACCACCGGGACCGGTTCACGCAGCCCACGCGGCGTCAGGAGCTGGTGAGCTGGGGTGCCGTCTGGGCCGGCCTTGTCGTGACCATCGCCGTGTTCCTCCTCCTCCAGCTCGTCTTCTTCTCCCTCGGTGCGCTCGGCCTCGGCGAGGGCTCCGAGGCCTCGGGAGGCATCATCAGCGCGGTCATCGCCCTGGTGGCGTTCTTCCTCGGCGGCATCACCGCCGGTGCCACCAGCGTGTGGCGCGAGGGCAGGGGCGGGCTGTTCCACGGCATCGTCCTGTGGGCCCTGGGCATCGTCGCCATCGTGTTCCTCACCCTCTTCGGGGGCGGCGCGCTGTTCGGCAGCCTCGCGGACGTCCTGGGCCAGACCGCGCGGATCCAGCAGTCCGCCGGTGCGCCCGACGTCGACATCCAGAGCGCCATCGACTCCGCCCGGACCGGCGCACGCTGGGCCGTCCTCGGCCTGCTGCTGCCGCTCGTGGCCGCCGCGGTCGGCGGTCTCGTCGGCGGGAAGCTCGGCTCGAAGGCGCCGGACGCCACGCCGGACCCCGTGACCTCGCACTGATCCCGCTTCATCCAGCGGTGACCCAGCGCTGACCCAGCGCTGACCGGCGGGGCGCGCGTCAGCGCACCGCGAACCGCTCGACCAGCCGGTCCATGAGCGCGTCCGTGCGCTCGTCCACCACGCGCCGCGCCGGGTCCGCGTCGTGCCACTCGACCATCTCGCGGGCGCCCTGCTCGAAGCGGACCGTCGTCGCGAAGTCCGGTACCAGGGTGCGCAGCTTGGTCGTGTCGAAGACCGACGAGTGGGTCTTGTCGCCGAGCAGGCTGGCGCCCCACTCCGGGTCCTCGGCGGCGATGACGTCGGACGGGACGTGGACGATCCGCAGGTCGTCGACGCCGGCCGCGTCCGCCAGGGCGCGGGCGATCTGGTCCCAGGTGAGGACGTCGTCGCCGGTGATCGTGAAGGCCTCGCCGAGCGTGCGCGGGTCGCCCAGCAGGGGCACGAGGCCGCGGGCGAAGTCCGTGTGGTGGGTGAGCGTCCACAGCGAGGACCCGTCCCCGTGCACGACGACCGGCTTGCCCTGGCGCATCCGCTCCACGACCGTCCAGCCCGCGTCGAACGGGACGAGGGTCCGGTCGTACGTGTGCGACGGGCGCACGATCGTCGCCGGGAACCCCTCCTCGCGGTACGCCTGCACGAGCAGGTCCTCGCAGGCGATCTTGTCGCGGGAGTACTGCCAGAACGGGTTCCGCAGGGGAGTGGACTCGGTGATCGGCAGGCGCTCGGCCGGCGTCTGGTACGCCGATGCCGAGGAGATGAACACGTACTGACGCGTGCGTCCACGGAAGAGGTCGAGGTCCGCGCGCACGTGGTCGGGGGTGAAGGCGACCCAGTCGACGACGGCGTCGAACGTGTGGTCGCCCAGGGCGTCCCGAGCGGACGCCGGGTCGCGGACGTCGCCGTGGAGCACCGTCGCGCCCTCGGGGAGCGGCCGGGACGACGTCGTGCCGCGGTTCAGGACGTACAGGTCGAGGCCGCGCTCGACCGCCAGGGCAGAGCACGCGGAGCTGATGATGCCGGTGCCGCCGACGAACAGGACCTTGAGGGGGCTCATCCCCGTGACGCTAGACCTCGAGGTCGGCTGTCGCAGAGGAGACGGCGGGCGACGGGCCGGGAGCCGAGCACCCGGCCCGTCGCACCGCGGTGCCAGCGGTCAGCCGGTCATCTCCGCGGACGCGACGACGTCGCAGTCCTCTGCGGAGTCGGTGCCTTCCGCACCGATGCACCTGTCGTGGCTGCTCGCCTCGGGGAGCGGGACGCCGGGCGGTGGTCCGCCGGCACCCGGCGGCAGCTCACCGGCCATGGTGTCGTCGCCGCGTCCGCCGTTGATCTGGTCGTCACCGGGGCCGCCGGCGAGCAGGTCGTCCCCGTCCTGACCGAGGATGACGTCGTTGCCGAACCCGCCGATGATCTCGTCGTCGCCCGCCCCGCCGTGGCCGACGTCGTTGCCGACCGCCAGCGCGAGGAAGTCGTTGCCGGGGCCGCCCGCGACGTGGTCGTCACCCGGCCCGGGGAGGATCTCGTCGTTGCCGGCACCGCCGTCGATGTGGTCGTCCCCGCCCGGTGCGCGGACGTTGCCGAAGAACGTCGTCGTGTCGCCGAGGATGATGTCGTCCCCGCCGCCGCCGCGGATGAGGTCGTCCCCGAGGAGACCGCAGATGAAGTCGTCGCCCTCGGTGCCGATCAGCCGGTCGCGACCGTCGGTGCCGATGATGACGTTGTACTGACTGAGGTCGATGAAGGGCGGGACGGCGCAGTCCTCCGGGACGGTGACGTCGGCGAGCGCGGGCGCGGCTCCCAGCAGGGGCAGCGCGAGCGCCAGGGGCAGGGCAAGTGCGCGGGGTCTTCTCATGGGTGTGGCTCCTCGTGACACGACGCTGGGTGACGAGGCGGGGCGCCGGGCTGCGAGGCAGCGGGGCCAGTCCGCGTGGGAGGAGGGCAGCCCGCGGGCGGCCCACTCCGGTGACGTGCGGCACTCGTGGCGGGGAGGGTCCGGCCGTGTCCCCTCGCCGACGTGAACGGGCCCCATGCTCGTCCTGGCCCCGTCATGGTCACAAGGGCTGTGGTCGGGCATATCACTCGAAAGAGGGCGTCGTCGACGGCCGCGTGCGGTGACGACACCCGGGCGGACCACGCGGTGCCCGTCGGCCCCGTGGGAGCGTCGGGGTGGTCCGACACCCAGGGGGCAGTGGTGCGCGCACGACAGCACGAGGCGTCGCCGGTGGGTCCGCAGGGGCGCGGCGGGGTGCCGCTGGGGCGGGTGCACCTGCTGTGGGCCGTGCCGGTCGCGCTCCTCGGCGCCCTGGCCCTGACGGTCGCGGCCGGGGTCCTCGCGTGCGGCATCAGCGGCTGCTCGGGCGGCGGGTTCGGGCCGGTGACGGACTACCGGCTGATCGCCGTGGCTCTCCTGCTGGTCGCCGGCGTCGTCCTCGCCGCCCCGGTCGCGCTCATCGCGTGGACGGGGCGACGAGCGGTGCGGTGGACGGCCGCGGCAGCCGTCGGGCTCGCCTGGGTGCTGTGGGCGGCGCCGGGGGTCATGGGGCTGTGACGGCCGGGGCCTCCTCGCCACCTCGACGGTAGCCCGACCAGTCCGCGGCGAGGGCCTCGGAGCCGCGCGCCAGCAGCGCGACGTCGGCGCCCACGGCCACGAACGACGCGCCGGCCTCCAGGTACTCCCGCGCCACGGCCGGCTCGAACGCGTTGACGCCGACCGGCGTGCCGGCCGCCCGCACGGCGTCGAACGTCCGGCGGACGGCGGCTACGACGTCGGGGTGGCGCTGCTGCCCGAGCAGGCCCATCGACGCCGACAGGTCGGCCGGGCCCACGAAGACGCCGTCCACGCCGTCGACCGCCGCGATCTCGGCGGCGTTCTCCACGCCCTCGGCCGTCTCGACCTGCACCAGCAGCGACACGTGGTCCGCCGCCTCCGCGAGGTACCCGTCGACCCGGTTCCACCGCGCCGAGCGGGCGAGCACCGAGCCGACGCCGCGGCGACCGTGCGGCGGGTAGCGCACGGCCTGGACGGCGGCGCGCGCGTCGTCGGCGGAGGACACCATCGGCACGAGGACGTTCTGCGCGCCCAGGTCCAGCACCTGCTTGAGGACGACGACGTCGCCGATCGGCACCCGCACGACGGGCGTCACGGGGTAGGCGGCCACGGCCTGCAGCTGCGCGAGGACGGACTCCAGCCCGTTGGGGGAGTGCTCCATGTCGACGAGCAGCCAGTCCAGTCCCGCTCCGGCGCAGATCTCCGCCACCAGCGGGCTGCCCGAGCACACCCACATCCCGACGAGCGGTCGGCCGCCGTCGGGCGCCTCCTGCTGCGCCTGGAGCGCGTGGCGGAACGTCGGGGTCAGACGAAGCGGCATGAGACGGTCCCCTGCTCTCGGAAGTCGGCCAGCACGGTGTCCCCAGGGTGGACCCAGACGGGTCGGGTGAAGGAGCCGGCCAGGACGAGCTCTCCGGCCTCGAGCCGTTCGCCGTGCTGGGCGAGCTTGTCCGCCAGCCACGCGACGCCCCGGGCCGGGTGGTCGAGCACCGCCGCAGCGACGCCCGACTCCTCGATCGTGCCGTTGCGACGCAGCACGGCGCACACCCACGGCAGGTCGACGTCGCCCGGCCGCACGCGGGTGTCGCCGACCACCATGCCTCCCATCGCGGCGTTGTCGCTGATCGTGTCGACGATCGTGCGGCCGGCCATCTCGATGCGGGAGGAGAGGATCTCCAGCGCCGGGACGACGTACTCGGTCGCGCGCAGGACGTCGTCGTCGGTCGCGCCCGGGCCGACGGGCTCGGCGAGCCGGAACGCGAGCTCGACCTCGATGCGGACGTTCGAGAACCGTCCGTGCTCGATCTCCGCGCCGCTGGGGAACACCATGTCCTCGAAGATCGCGCCGTAGTCCGGCTCGTCGATGCCGGTCGCGGCCTGCATGACCTTCGACGTCAGCCCGATCTTGCGGCCCACCGGCCGGCGGCCCGCGCCGATCGCCCGACGGCGCCACTCGCCCTGGACCGCGTAGGCGTCGTCGACCGTCATCCCGGGGTGGCGCACGGTGAGCAGCGGGACCATGGTGCGGTCGCGCTCGGCGGCGGCGAGCTCGTCGGCGACCGCGGCGACGTCGTCGGCGGACAGCGTGCGGGGGGTCACGGCCGGATCCTCGCGTTCACAGCTGGTGGCCCAGCTTGTACTCGCCCTGCTTCCACGACGGCAGGGCGTCGGGCTCGTCCGCGGGGCGGGTGTAGGAGAACCCGTCGGCGCCGATCGTCACCGCCATCTCGCTGGTGTCGGTGCGCGCGACGACCGGCTGCGGGTCGCCGTCGAGGTCGAGGACCAGCGACGCCTCGGTGTACCAGGACGGCACGACGGGGTTGCCCCACCAGTCGCGGCGCTGGTTGTCGTGCACGTCCCACGTCACGACGGGGTTGTCCGGGTCGCCGGTCCAGTAGTCCTGCGTGTAGATCTCCACGCGGTGCCCGTCCGGGTCGCGCAGGTACAGGTAGAACGCGTTGGAGACGCCGTGCCGCCCCGGCCCGCGCTCGATCCGGTCCGACAGGCGCAGGGCGCCGAGCTTGTCGCAGATCGCGATGATGTTGTGCTTCTCGTGCGTCGCGAACGCGATGTGGTGCATGCGGGGCCCGTCGCCGCCGGTCATGGCGGTGTCGTGCACGGTGGGCTTGCGGCGCATCCACGCGGCGTAGGTGGTGCCCTCGGCGTCCTGGATGTCCTCGGTGACCCGGAAGCCGAGGGTCTCCATGAACGCGACCGCCCGCGGGACGTCGGGGGTCACCTGGTTGAAGTGGTCCAGCCGCACCAGCGCGCCCGGCGTGTGCAGGTCGTAGCGCCACGCGAGGCGCTCGACGTGCTGGACGTCGTGGAAGAACTCGTACGGGAACCCCAGGGGGTCCTCCACGCGCACCGTGTCGCCGAGGCCCCGCACGAACCCCTGCGCGCGACGCTCGACGCGGCAGCCCAGCTCGGAGTAGAAGGCCACGGCCTTGTCCAGGTCCTCCGGCGTGCGCACGCGGTAGGAGAACGCGGCGGCCGCGGCGACGGGACCCCGGCGCAGCACGAGGTTGTGGTGGATGAACTCCTCGAGCGTGCGCAGGTAGACGGTGTGCTCGTCCTCCTCGGTGACGACCAGGCCGAGCACGTCGACGTAGAAGTCGCGGGAGGCGGCCAGGTCCGTGACGACGAGCTCCATGGACGCGCAGCGGACGATGTCCGGCGGCGGGGCGGCCGGGGTGGGGATGCGGCCGCCGTCGGGCGTGAGGTCGGTCATCGCTGGTGCCCTCTCACTCGTCGGCCGTGGCAGCGACCTGGTCGGCACTGGCGGGCGACCGGGGACCTGTCTTGCCAAAGGTGGGGTGGTGCGCCTCGCCCAGCGTCACGTGCACCGCCTGCTGGTGCGTGTAGAAGTCGATCGACCGGTAGCCGCCCTCGTGCCCGAGCCCCGACGCCTTGACGCCGCCGAACGGCGTGCGCAGGTCGCGGACGTTGTTGCTGTTCAGCCACACCATCCCGGCCTCGACGGCCTGGGAGAAGGTGTGGGCGCGCCGCAGGTCGTTCGTCCACACGTACGCGGCGAGGCCGTACCTCACGCCGTTTGCCAGGGCCAGCGCCTCCTCGTCGGTGTCGAACGGGGTGATCGCGACGACCGGCCCGAAGATCTCCTCCTGGAAGATGCGGGCATCCGCGGCGACGTCGGCGAACACGGTCGGCGCGACGTAGTTGCCGGTCGGGAAGCCGTCGGGCCGCCCGCCGCCGGCGACCAGGCGCCCCTCGCCCTTGCCGATCTCGACGTAGCGCATGACCTTGTCGTAGTGCTCCGGGTGCACCAGCGCACCCACCTCGGTGGTCGCCTCGTGCGGCGGGCCGACGACGACGCGCCGGGCCTGGGCCGCGTAGCGCTCCACGAACTCCTCGTACACCTCGCGCTGGACGAGGATCCGGCTGCCGGCCGTGCACCGCTCGCCGTTGAGCGAGAACACCCCGAAGATCGTCGCATCGATCGCGGCGTCCAGGTCCGCGTCCGCGAAGACGACGGCGGGCGACTTGCCGCCGAGCTCCATCGACAGGCCCTTGAGGTGCGGGGCGGCGTTGGCGAAGATCAGCTGTCCGGTGCTGCTCTCGCCGGTGAAGGAGATCAGCGGGACGTCCGGGTGCTTGACGAGCGCGTCGCCGGCCTCCTCGCCCAGGCCGTTGACGAGGTTGAACACCCCGCGTGGCAGGCCCGCCTCCTCGAAGATGCCCGCCCACAGCGATGCCGACAGCGGCGTGAACTCCGCCGGCTTGAGCACGACGGTGTTGCCCGTCGCCAGCGCCGGACCGAGCTTCCACGACTCGAGCATGAACGGCGTGTTCCACGGGGTGATGAGGCCCGCGACGCCGATCGGCTTGCGGTTGACGTAGTTGATCTGCCGGCCGGGCACCTTGTACGCGTCGTCGGCCTGGGCGACGACGAGGTCGGCGAAGAACCGGAAGTTCTCGGCGGCGCGGCGCGCCTGTCCGAGGGCCTGCGTGATGGGCAGGCCGGAGTCGAAGCTCTCCAGCTCGGCGAGGCGGGCGTCGCGCGACTCGACGATGTCCGCGATGCGGTGCAGCACGCGCGAGCGCTCGCGGGCGAGCATCCGCGGCCACGGCCCGTCCTCGAAGGCGCGCCTCGCGGCCGCCACCGCCCGGTCGACGTCGGCCTGCTTCCCGGCGGCCGCGTGGACGTACGTCTCGTTCGTCGTCGGGTCGAGCACCTCGAAGGTGGCGCCGTCGGCGGAGTCGACGTGCTCGCCGTCGATGTAGTGCCGGACGCGGTCGGGCAGGTCGGCGGGGGCGTGGGCCGTCGCCGGCTCGGTGCGGGTCTCGCTCATGGGCTTCCTCCGGTGAGGGCCGTGGGGTGCTCGTGGTGCAGGTAGGCGGTGAGGGTCGCGGAGCGGTGCTCCCGGGCGGCCCGCTCGATGTCGGCCAAGGCAGCGCCGGCCTCGATGAGGGCGACGATGCCCTCGTGCTCGCGCACCGACTCCTGCGCGCGGCCGGGCACGAAGCTGAACGTCGAGTCCCGCAGCCGCCCGAGGCGGGACCACTCCGCCGTGACGAGCTCGAGGAGGCGGGGGTTCGGGCAGGAGGCGAAGAGGACCGCGTGGAACTCCTGGTTGAGCGCCGTGAAGGCGTGGGGGTCGAAGTCGTCCAGCGTCGCCACCAGCCGGTCGTTGACCTCCCGCGCGCGGCGCAGGTCGGACGCGGTGAGGCGCCGGGCCGCGAGCGCCGTCGCCGCGCCCTCGAGGACGGCGAGGGTCTCCATGCTCTGCCGGTACTGCGAGTCGTCGATCATCGCGACGTGCGCGCCGACGTTGCGCTCGAACGTCACCAGGCCCTCGGCCTCGAGCCGCCGGATCGCCTCGCGCACCGGCACGACGCTCATCCCGAGCTCCGCCGCGATCGCGGCGAGGACGAGCCGGTAGCCGGGCGCGTACTCGCGGCTCGCGATGCGCTCGGCGAGCCAGTCGTAGGCGCGCTGGGACTTGCTCGCCGCCGCGGAGGTGGCGACGGGCGCCGTCGTCGGTGGCCGCCTCTCCCCGGCGCGGGCGCTCATCGCTGCGCCCGCCACGCCTCGTACTGCTCGCGCCACTGCGCGTTCATGGGGAACAGGCCGTCGACGGGGTGCCCGGCCGCGACCTGCTCGGCGATCCACGCGTCCTCGTCCTCCTGGGCGAGGGCCGCGTCGACGACCTCCTCGACCAGGCCCGGCGGGATGACGACGACGCCGTCGCGGTCGCCGACGACGACGTCGCCGGGCTGCACCGTCGTCCCGCCGCAGGCGATGGTCAGGTCCGCGTCCCACGGCACGTGCCGGCGGCCGAGCACCGCGGGGTGGGCGCCGCGGGAGTAGACGGGGATGCCGACCTCGGCGACCGCGTCGTGGTCCCGCACGCCTCCGTCGGTGACGATGCCCGCAGCGCCACGGGCGTGGGCGCGCAGCGCGAGGATGTCGCCCAGCGTGCCGGAGCCCTCCTCGCCGCGGGCCTCGATGACGATCACCTCGCCCTCGCCGACGGCGTCGAACGCGCGCTTCTGGGCGTTGTAGCCGCCCCCGTGGGAGGCGAACAGGTCCTTCCGGTGCGGCACGAAGCGGAGCGTGCGGGCGGTGCCGACGAGCTTGGTGCTCGGGTGCATCGGCCGGACGCCGTCGATCGTCACGTCGTCGAGGCCGTGCCTGCGCAGCTGCGCGCTGAGGCCGGCGGTCGGCGCACGCATGAGCTTGTCGCGCAGGTCGGGTGTGAGGCGGAACGGCGCGCGCCCCGGGTCGGGTCCCGGCGCGGCGTCCGACGCCGGCTCCGGGTCGAGCCCCGCCGCCTCGCGCGACCCCCACGCCTCGGCGCGCTGGACGTCGTCGGCGGCGGGCAGCGAGCCCAGGTCGCCGTCGAACGGGTGCTCGCCCTGGGTGACCGTCGTGACGAGCCGGCCCGTGCTGGGCGCCCCCGGCGCCGCCGGGGCGTCGACCTCGACCTCGACGACGTCGCCCGGGGCGAGCACGCTCGAGCCGGCCGGCGTGCCGGTGAGGACGACGTCGCCGGGCTCGAGGGTGAGGTGCTGGGAGAGGTCGGAGACGAGCTGGGCGAGCGGGAAGATCAGCCCGTCGGTCGTGCCCTCCTGCCGCAGCTCGCCGTTGACCCAGGTGCGCACGCGGAGGGCGTCGGGGGCGAGCGCGCGGGCGTCGAGCAGGGCGGGGCCGAGAGGCGTGAACCCGTCGCCGCCCTTGGACCGCACGTTCGAGCCGCGGTCGTTCGCGCGCAGGTCGTACAGGCCGAGGTCGTTCGCCGCGGTGACCCAGGCGACGTGGTCCCACGCGCGGTCGAGCGGGACGCGGCGGGCGGCCGTGCCGATGACCAGCGCGACCTCGCCCTCGAACGCGAGCAGCTCGGTGCCCGCGGGTCGCTCGACGGTGCCGCCGCTCGCCGCGACGGAGCTGGAGGGCTTGAGGAAGTACGACGGGTGAGCCGGCCGGCGGCCGCGCTGGTCCGCGCGCGAGGCGTAGGACAGGTGGACGGCGACGACCTTGCCGGGTCGCTGGGGGAGGGCCGCGAACCGCTCGTCCGCGGCGGCGAGGGCGCCGTCGTCGGCGGGGTCTGCCGCGCGCGCGGCGTCCGCACCGGTGCTGGTGTCGTGACTCATGAGCTCCCTCGCTCCTGGATCCCTCGGATCGTATACGACCCCGCCCGCCGAGGCGTCGGGGCCCGTCCTCCCGCCGGCCTCACGCGAGACAGCGGGTCGCCGCCGAGACAGCGGCTCCCCACCCGCTGTATCGGCGCACGTCCGCTACCTCGGCGGCTCCGGATAGCGGGAAGGGTGGGTGGTCAGGGGTTCGTGCCGGCGATCTCCTCCCAGTACGGGGCGACGACGGCGCCCGAGATGCGCAGGTCCAGCAGCAGGAAGGGGCGCTCGGCGGCCGGCCGGGCCACCCACGCCGCGAGCACGTCGAGGTCCTCGACCGTGCGGACGACGACGCCCTGCGCGCCCAGCGCCGCTGCCAGCCCCGCGAAGTCGACGTCGGGGATGAGCATCGGCTCGCGGGCCAGGCCCTTGCGCCCGTAGTTGTGGATCTCCGCGCCGTAGGCCCCGTCGTTCCAGACCACCGCCAGCCCGCGGCCACCGGCGACCCGGACCGCCGACTCCAGGTCCGACAGCGCCATGAGCCCCCCGCCGTCGCCGGTCGTCAGCACCACCGTCGCCTCGGGCCGGGCGAGGGCCGCACCCACGACGCTGGGGAAGCCGAGCCCGATGGCCTGGAACGCCGTGCCCACCATGACCATGCGGTCCGGTGAGGCGACCGGCCAGTACATGTTCGACCAGCCGAGGAAGTGGCCGCCGTCGGAGACGACGACCCGGTCCTGCGGCAGCAGCGCCGCGAGCCGCGCCGCCGCCGAGCGTGGGTCGAGGCGCCCGTCCGGTGCGATGCCGTCGCCCTCGTCCCGCCGCAGCACCGCCGCGACGTCCACGGACTCGCGCCAGCCGCGGAGCGCCGCGCGGCCGGAGGCATCGGCCTCGCGCTCGGCCTCGCGCACCCTGCCGAGCTCGTGGAGCACGGCCTCCGCCACCACCGCGGCGTCCCCGCGGACGTACCCGGCCACGTGCGGGTGCGTCGCGGCCGGGGCGACGTCGACCTGGAAGACCCGCGTGCCGGGTGCGAACAGCTCGCCGAACCGCATGGTGAACGGGTTGAGCGACGCGCCGAGGACGACGGCGACGTCGGCCTCCCGCACGAGCGCCATCGCGCCGTCGGCGCCGAACCCGCCGGCGACACCGAGGTCGAACTCCGCCCGCGGGAACACCCCGCGCCCGAGCGCCGTCGTCGCGGTGAGGGCGCCGGTCGCGTCGGCGAGCGCACCGAGCACCTTGCCCGCGTCGGCCACCCACGCGCCGCGACCGGCCAGCAGCAGGGGCCGGCGTGCGGAGGCGAGGGCGCGCGCGACGTCCCGCACGACGCCGTCGGCGAACGGCCCGCGCGGGGCGAGCGGCGCCGGCAGGTGGGGTGCGGTCGTCTCCGGGACGGGTCCGGCGTCGAGGGTCGCGACGTCGTACGGGATGGCGAGGACCGTGGGGACGCGGTAGGTCAGCGCGTGCTCGACGGCGATGACGGTCGTGGCGGCCGCGTCCGCGCGGCCCACCGTGTAGGTGCGGGCCCCGACGGCAGACGCCATGGCGATCTGGTCGACGTCCCAGGGCCGGGGCCCGGAGGTCGGCTCGTCGCCCACCACGAGGACGAGCGGCACGTGCGCCTGGACCGCCTCGGCGAGCGCGGTGAGGGTGTTCGTGAAGCCGGCCCCGTACGTCGTGGTCGCGGCGGCGAGACGCCCGGAGGCGCGGTGGAAGGTGTCGGCGGCGACGACGGCGCCCGCCTCGTGCCGGACCGCCGTGAAGCGGGCGGCGGTCTGGCGCTCGAGGGCGTCGAGGAAGTACGCGTTGCCGTTGCCCATGACACCGACGACGTGGTCGACGTGGGCGGCGAGCGTGACGGCGACGTGTGCTGAGACCGTCGGCATGGGGCGGGCCTCCACCTGCGGGCGACCAGGGGCCTCGTTGCCCCTGAGGTGGGCATCATATACGATCCGTCCACCTCGACAGCGGCGTCAGGAAGTCGGTTGCCATGCAGTTCCACCACCACGGCTACGTCTCCGGCGACCCGCGCGTCCAGCCCGCCGCGGGCATCGGCCTGGACCGGCCGGAGGAGCTCCCCGACGAGGTCGACGTCCTCGTCGTCGGGACGGGGCCGGCCGGCATGATCGCCGCCGCACAGCTGTCGCAGTTCCCCGACATCCACACGCGCGTCGTCGAGCGGCGGGACGCCCGCCTTGCGATCGGGCAGGCGGACGGCATCCAGGCGCGCAGCGTCGAGACGTTCCAGGCGTTCGGCTTCGCGGGACGGATCGCCGAGGAGGCGTACCGCATCACCGAGATGTGCTTCTGGCACCCTGACCCGGCGGACCCCTCGCGGATCGTCCGCGGCGAGCGGCCGCCGGACGACCCGGCCGGAATCAGCGAGTTCCCGCACCTCATCGTCAACCAGGCCCGGGTGCTCGACTACTTCGCCGAGTTCATGGCCCACTCGCCGAGCCGCATGAGGCCGGACTACGGCTACGAGTTCCGCGGTCTCGAGCGCACCGACGACCCCGACCACCCCGTCACCGTCACGCTCGTCCGCACCGCGGGGGAGGCGGCCGGGCAGGAGAAGGTCGTGCGGGCGAGGTACGTGCTCGGGGCCGACGGCGCCCGGAGCGCCGTGCGGGCGTCGATCGGCTGCACGATGGAGGGGACGTCGGCGCTGCACGCCTGGGGCGTCATGGACGTCCTCGCGGTCACCGACTTCCCCGACATCCGCCTCAAGTGCGCCATCTCGGCCGAGCGGGGGAACATCCTGCTCATCCCGCGCGAGGGCGGGCACCTGTTCCGGATGTACGTCGACCTCGGCGAGGTGACGCCGGAGGACCACCACGCGATCCGCGCCACGACGATCGACCAGATCGTCGCCCGGGCCGACGCGATCCTGCACCCCTACTCGCTGGACGTCCGCGACGTCGCCTGGCACAGCGTCTACGAGGTCGGGCACCGGATCACCGACCGGTTCGACGACGTGCTGCCCGAGGAGGTCGGTACGCGGACACCCCGGGTCTTCATCGCCGGCGACGCCTGCCACACCCACAGCGCCAAGGCGGGCCAGGGCATGAACGTCTCCATGCAGGACGGCTTCAACCTGGCGTGGAAGCTCGGCTACGTCCTGTCCGGCCGCAGCCCGGAGAGCCTGCTCGCGACGTACTCCGCCGAGCGACAGGTCGTGGCGCAGGCCCTCATCGACTTCGACAAGCAGTGGTCGACCCTCATGGCGAAGAAGCCGGGGGAGGTCGACCCCGCCGAGCTCGCCGCGTTCTACGTGCGCACCACCGAGTTCCTCTTCGGCTTCATGACGCAGTACGCGCCCTCGATGGTCGTCGCCGAGCCGACGCACCAGGGCCTCGCCACCGGCTTCCCGGTCGGCAAGCGTTTCAAGTCCGTGCCGGTGGTCCGCGTCGCGGACGCCAACCCCCTGCACCTGGGCCACCAGCACCGCGCGGACGGCCGCTGGCGCGTCTACGCCTTCGCCGACGACGGCGCCCCGGCGCCCGGCTCCGCGTTGGTGCGGTGGGCAGAGTGGATGGCCGGCTCGCCGGACTCGCCCGTGCAGGCGCACACCCCGGAGGGCGCGCAGCGGGACAGCGTGCTCGACGTCAAGGCGGTGCTCCAGCAGCGGCACGCGGACGTCGACCTGGCGCAGGTGCCCCGTCTGTTCCTGCCGCGGACCGGGCCGTTCGAGCTGGTCGACCACGAGAAGGTGTTCGCCGTCCACCCCGACGAGGACATCTTCGAGCTGCGGGGGGTCGACCGGGGCGGGTCCGTCGTCGTCGTGCGGCCGGACCAGTACGTCGCGGGGGTGTTCCCGCTGGACGCGACGGCGGAGCTCGCCGCCTTCTTCCGACAGCACCTGCTGGTGCGCGGCCGGTAGCTCAGGGCTGCGCCCGGTCGCTCACGGCTGCGCGGCGATCGCGTCGAGGTCGCGGACCGCGTACCGGTGGTGCTCCCACTCCTCCTCGAGGATCGTGTGCAGGCAGCCCAGCACGGTCACGGAGTGGTCCGGTGCCCAGGGGTTGCGGCGCGGTGCCGCCAGGTCCTCGCGCGTGACCGTCGCCAGGAGGTCCCGCACCATCGCGAGCCGCTCCGCCCGCACCTCCAGCACCTCGGCGTACGTCGGCGTGCTGTGCGAGAACACCGACATGTCGTGGCCGTCGGTCCCGTACTCCTCGTTCGGCTGACCGATCGGGTGGAACGGCTGGTCGACCTCGAGGACCGCGCGGCGCAGCCAGGTGTCGGTCGCCATGACGAGGTGGCGCAGGGTCTGGGCGAAGGACCACTCGCCGTCGACGGAGACGTCCGGGGTGCCCGGCGGCATGGCGGCGACGCGGTCCAGCGTCGCCGCCCAGGTGCTCTCCAGCGCCGCCCAGGCGGCGCGGAGGCCGGCCGGGTCGGGGGCACGGCGCTGCGAGCGACCGGGGAACCGGCGGTCGAGCTCGGCGTCGACGAACGGGGCGACGTCGACACCGTTGACGAGCAGGGCGGCCTCCTCGCCGGTGAGCCACGGCGCGTCGATGTCCGCCCCGGCGACGTCGGCCCCGCGCATGACCACCCCGGACAGGTCGGACCGGACGAACCGTGCACCGCGCAGGTCCACGTCCTCGAACCGCGCGCCCCGCAGGTCGTCGGCCCGGGTGAAGGTCGCCCCCATGACGTCTCCTCGTCGATCGCCGCGATGACCCGCCTGCGGGCCGAGGCCCACCCTGGCGCAGGACTGCGCGGAGCGAAAGGTTCCCTCGGGGCCGGAGCGCCCGCGACAATGTCCCCAGCACCGGGCAGGAGGCCGCATGGAGCTGGGCCTGTACCTCGCGGCCGCCGTCGTCGGTGGCCTCGTCGCCACGGCCGTACGCCTCCCGCCGCTGGTGGGCTACCTCGTGGCGGGGTTCGCCCTGGGCGCCCTCGGTGCGCCCGAACCGGCCGGGCTCGAGCAGATCGCCGATCTCGGCGTGGTGCTCCTGCTCTTCGCGATCGGCCTGAAGTTCGACGCGCGGACGCTGCTGCGCCGGGAGATCTGGCTGACGACCAGCCTCCACCTGGTGCTGTCGACCGCCGTCGGCATGGGGTTCCTCGGCCTGCTCGGGGTGGTGGGTCCGGCGCTGGTCGCCGGTGAGTCGGTGGGCGGGCTCGCGCTCGTGGGGTTCGCCCTGTCCTTCTCCTCGACCGTCTTCGTGGTCAAGGTCCTCGAGGACCGCTCCGACGCGACGTCGCTGTACGGGCGCATCGCCGTCGGCCTGCTCGTGCTGCAGGACGTCGTCGCGGTCTTCTTCATGGCGTTCGCCGGCGGCGAGGTGCCGTCCCCGTGGGCGTTCGCCCTGGTCCTGCTCCTGCCGGCCGCATGGCCGCTGCACCGCATCTGGGACCGGATCGGCCACGGCGAGCTGCAGGCGCTCTTCGGGGTGACGGTCGCCGTCGCGCTCGGGTGGGGACTGTTCGAGGCGGTCGGTGTTCACGGCGAGCTGGGCGCGCTGTTCATGGGCGTGCTGCTGGCGAAGCACCCCAGCGCGTCGGAGCTGTCCCGGTCGTTGATGACGTTCAAGGACCTCATGCTCGTCGCGTTCTTCCTGCAGATCGGGCTCCACGGGCGTCCGGGCCTGGAGGAGCTGCTGCTCGCGGCCGCGCTGCTGGTCGTGCTGCCCTTCCAGGTCGCGTTCTACGCGGTGCTGCTGTGGGCGATGCGGCTGCGCCGGCGCACGGCCTTCCTCGCCGGCCTGGTCCTGGCCAACTTCTCGGAGTTCGGGATCATCGTGGCCGCGGTCGGGGCGACCGCCGGGCTGCTCGACGAGCAGTGGGTGGTGGTCGTCTCCCTCGCCGTCGCGTACAGCTTCGCCGTCTCCGCCCTCATCAACCGCCGCGGCGTGGAGCTGGCGACGCGGATGGTGCGGCTGCTGCCGCACCACAGCACCGCGCAGCTGCACCCGGACGACCGCCTCGTCGACGTCGGCCACTCCGACGCCCTCGTGCTCGGGCTCGGTCGGATCGGCGCTGCCACGTACACGCACCTGCGGGACGGGTACGGCCTGTCCGTGGTGGGCGTCGAGCACGACCAGACGCGCGTCGCGGAGCTGAGCGGCCAGGGGTTCGAGGTGCTCCGCGCGGACGCCACCGACGTCGAGTTCTGGACCCGTGTGAAGCGGGCCGGTCAGGTGCAGGTCGTCGTCCTGGCGATGCCCTTCCACAGCGCCAACCTCATCGCGCTGGCCCGCCTGCAGGCGGCCGGGTTCACCGGCAGGGTCGCCGCCGTCGCGCGGTACGACGACGACGTCGCCGAGCTCCGCAAGCACGGGGCCGACGCGGTGTTCCACCTCTACGGCTCTGCCGGCACCGCGCTCGCGGACCATGCCGCCGAGGCCGTCTTCCTGGACCGGAGGGCGGCGGGGCGCGCGCCGGAGAGCACGCCGGAGAGCACGTGACGCCGGAGCCGTACGCCGGCCTGGCGCGCACGTTCGACACGGCCGCCGAGCTGTACGAGCGGGTCCGGCCCAGCTACCCCCAGGGCGTCTTCACCGACCTCGCGTCCGGCTCGGACCTGCGCGGTCGCCCGGCGCGGGTGCTGGAGATCGGCGCCGGCACGGGCAAGGCGACACGCGGCCTGCTCGAGCAGGGCTGGGCCGTCGTGGCCCTCGAGCCGGGCCCTGCCCTGGCGGCCGTGGCGCGGCGGGCGCTGGCCGGGTGGGGCGACGTCGAGGTCGTCGTCGCCCCGTTCGAGACGTGGGAGCCGGGGGAGCGCGCGCCGTTCGACCTGGTCGTCGCCGCGACGTCCTGGCACTGGCTCGACCCGGCGGTGGCGTACCGCCGTGCCGCGGAGCTCCTCCGGCCCGGGGGTCACCTCGCGATCATCGCGACCGAGCACGTGGCGCCCGCCGCCGACGGCGACCCGTTCTTCCAGGAGGTCCAGCACCTGTACGAGGAGGTCGGGATGGGCGACGGCCAGGGCGGGCCGGGCCCGCCCGAGGCGGTCCCGGCGCCCGACGTCGCGGCGATCGCGGCGAGCGGGTTCTTCACCGAGCCCGTCGTGCACCGGCACGTGTGGGGCTGCGACTACGCGGCGGAGGAGTACCTCGCGCTCCTGTCCACCTACTCCGGGCACATCGCGGCGCCTGCCTCGCAGCGCGAGGCGCTGTTCACGGGCATCCGGCGGCTCGTCGCCGACCGGCCGTCGCGGTCGGTGCGCAAGCACTACCTGGCCATGCTCCAGCTGGCCCGGCGCCGGGACGAGGCGGCCTGACCGCGGACGCCTAGGGCTGCTGGGTGTGCGTGTGCATCCGCGCGCCGGACGCGTCGAAGATGCTGATGACCTGCGCCGGCCGCGGGCCTGCGGCCGAGAGCGCGTGGGGGACGCGCGTGTCGAACTCCGCTGCCTCGCCGCGGGTGAGGGTCAGGTCCTGGTCGCCCAGCCGCAGCCGCAGCCGGCCGGAGAGGACGTAGAGCCACTCGTAGCCGTCGTGCACGCGCAGCTCCGGCAGGGTCGCGACCGGGGGGTAGGTGATCCGGTAGGTGTGGATCGCCGAGCCCTCGGGTGCGAGCGGCGCGATCTCCATCCCGTCGCGGTGGACCACGGGCCGGCGGACGCGGGGGTCCGGCGCCTGGAGCCCGACGAGGTCGTCGATGCGGATCCCCAGCTGCCTCGTCAGGGGCAGCAGGAGCTCCAGGCTCGCCTGCCGCTTGCCGGCCTCCAGGCGGGACAGGGTGCTCGCGGACATCCCCGCGCGGGAGGCCAGGTCGTCGAGCGTCCACCCCCGCGACTGCCGGGCCGCGCGCAGCCGCGGACCCACGTGCCTCAGCTCGTCCACCACGACCCCACCGTCCCGCTTGCCGATTCAGCAAGGAGTCTTGCACATTCACGACTCGCCGGGGAGGCTCGGGCCATGGAGATCGAGACGTGGGACGTGGTGGTCGTCGGTGGCGGTGCGGCGGGACTGAGCACGGCGCTCATGCTGGGGCGGGCGCGACGGCGCGTGCTCGTGCTGGACGGCGGGAGCCCGCGCAACCGGTTCGCCGCGCACATGCACGGCGTCCTCGGGCACGACGGGCTGGACCCGGCCGAGCTGGTGGCCCGGGGTCGCGAGGAGGTCGCGCGCTACGGGGTGGAGGTCCGCACCGCCGTCGTGGAGCACGTCGCGGACGTGGCGGACGCGGTCGCGGTCCGGTGTGCCGACGGCACGGAGCACCACGCGCGGGCGCTCGTCGTCGCCACCGGCCTCACCGACGAGCTGCCGGACGTCCCCGGGCTCGCGGAGCGCTGGGGCACGAGCGTCCTGCACTGCCCCTACTGCCACGGGTGGGAGGTGCAGGACCGGCGGCTGGGTGTCCTGGTCACCTCACCGCTCGGCCTGCACCAGGCGGAGCTGGTGCGGCAGTGGAGCGACCGCGTGACGGTGTTCACGGCGGCGGTCGGCGGCGTCGAGCCTGAGGTCGAGCGGCGTCTGCGGTCGCGCGGCGTCGAGGTGGTCGCCTCGTCCGTCGTCGAGGTGGTCGGGGAGGGCGACGGGATCGCCGCGGTCCGCACCGCCGACGGCGACGTCCCGATCGACGCCGTCTTCACCGCCGCGCGGCTGCGGCCGCACGACGCGTTCCTCGCCGACCTGGGCCTGGCGCGTGCCGAGGGCCCACTGGGCAGCGCCATCGAGGTGGACCCGACGGGGCGCACGAGCCACCCGCGGGTCTGGGCCGTCGGCAACGTGGTCACGCCCGGCGCGAACGTGCCGATGGTCGTCGGAGCCGGGGCGATGACCGGCGGGACCGTGAACATGGCTCTCGTCACCGAGGAGTTCGACGCCGCGGCGGCCGACGTCGCCCCGGCGACCTTCTGGGAGGAGCGGTACGCCGGGTCGGACCGGGTCTGGTCCGGCAGGCCGAACAGCACGGTCGTCGACGTCGTGGCAGGCCTGGAACCGGGCCGCGCGCTCGACCTGGGGTGCGGGGAGGGCGCCGACGCCATCTGGCTGGCCGGGCACGGCTGGACCGCCACCGGCCTGGACATCTCGCCCACGGCGATCCGGCGCTCCACGGCAGCGGCGCGGGCCGCCCGGGTCCCACCGGAGCGCATCCGCTTCGTCGCGACGGATCTCGACGCGTGGTCGGCGGACGAGCGCTTCGACCTGGTGACGGCGAGCTTCCTGCACTCGCCGGTGGCCCTGTCCCGCACCGACATCCTCCGGCGGGCCGCCGACCGCGTCGCCCCGGGTGGCCACCTGCTGATCGTCTCGCACGCGGCCGCGCCGCCGTGGTCCACGCACCAGCACGAGCACACCTTCCTGACGCCGGACGACGAGGTCGCGACGCTCGACCTGGACCCGGGCACGTGGACCACCGTGCTGAGCGAGACCCGCACGCGCGCCGCGACGACGCCGGACGGCGAGCAGACCACCCTCGACGACGGCGTCGTCCTGCTGCGCCGGCGCTGACGCGGGTCGGTCCGACCAGCTCAGCCGGCGATCGGCTCCGAGACCCACGCGGAGATGTTCGGGTTCCTGGGCGAGAACACGACGCGGAACGACCGGGGCGACGTGGCGTCGGGCAGCTCGATCGCGGTGCGCCCGTCGCGCGCGGCAGCCGTCGTCGAGAGGGTCACCCACCCGCCGTCGTCGGACCGGTGCTGCAGGAGGACGGACCCGGGGAGCTCCGCGTGCAGCACGACGCGCGACGGGCCCTCCGTCCGCAGCGCCGTCCGCGCCGCGCGCTCGCGGTCCCTGCGGCTGACCGCACCGACCGGTGCGGACACGGCGATGGACGCATCGCCCGCGTTGCCCCCCGCCCCGGGCCACGACATGGCCTTGAAGGTCCTCTCCGGCTGCTCGCTCACGGTGTCCCCCTCGTCCTCGCGCTCCGGTCCGATCAGGCTATCGCGATGATCATCCGCGCGGGAGCGCCGGACGGGTGGCGTCGGACGGGCCCGTCGCCCGTCAGCCGGACGGGGCCTCCACGGCGTCGCGGAGCCAGCCGGCCCCGCGCGTCCGGGCGCCGCGGGCCTCGACGCGCTCACGGAGCGCCCGGTCCGAGGTGACCACGAGGACGTCGTCGTCGGGCCGTGCCGCGACGACGTCGACGATCGTGGCGTCCCCGTCGCGGGGCGCACGGACCACCTCGAGGCGATCGCGCTCGGGCGCGACGGCGTCGATCGCACGCCCCTCGAGGACGACGACGAGCCGGCTCCCGGCGAGCTCCGGGTCGGCACCCGGGGCCTCGGCCGCGTCGACGAGCCCGAGCAGCAGCCGTTCGGCCGCTCCCACCCGGTCCTTCCACCAGCCGTCGGGCCGGGCGCCGACGACGTTCGCCGCGTCGACGACGAGCACGCGGGTCGGCGTCGTCATCCTGGACCTCCGGGTATGGCTCCGGGACGGCGCGCCGCACCGGGCGCGCCCTGTGGGGGGCCTTCACCGTGGCACACGCGAACGCTCTGGTCGTCCGCGGCCCGTTCTGCCACGGTGAGGAGCGGACGCCGACGACGCGAGACGGTCCGAGAGCCGCCGGCGTGCAGACCCATCAGCCCGGAGCGGCCCGGAGGGGGAGCGCATGGAGGCGGAGCGCACCACGGACGAGACGCCGACCGCCGTCGAGGACGACGGACCGTTCTTCCACGGCACGAAGGCCGACCTGCGCGTGGGCGACGTCCTCGAGCCGGGCCGGGCGTCGAACTACGGGACGCGGCGGACGGCCAGGTTCGTCTACCTCACGGCGACGCTGGACGCGGCGACCTGGGGAGCCGAGCTCGCCGTCGGCGCCGGGCGTGGCCGCATCTACCGCGTGGAGCCCACCGGACCTCTCGAGAACGACCCGAACCTCACGGACAAGCGGTTCCCCGGCAACCCGACGCGGTCGTACCGCACGCGGGACGCGGTGCGGGTGGTGGGCGAGGTCGAGGACTGGCAGGGCCACCCACCGGGGGTGCTCCAGGCGATGCGGGACCACCTCGAGCAGCTCGAGGCGGACGGCGTCGAGGCGATCGAGGACTGACCGCGCGGGCAGCGGGGCCGCCGTGGCCGCGCTGCGTGGAGCATTCGGGTGACGCCCGGTCGCATCGTCCGGACGCGGACCTACGGTGCTGCCATGACAGCAGGGGTGGGGACGAGGGTGGGCGAGATCTGCGGGATCCCCACCCTGCACATGGACAGGCCGGGACTGACCAAGGCGGCGCTGTACGTCGGCGCCGGCTGGGCAGACGAGACGTTCGCGTCCCGCGGCGTCACGCACACCGTCGAGCACCTCGTCATGCACGGCACGACGCGGGGCCGGTTCGAGGCGAACGCGTCCGTGATCATGCACCGGACGGGCTTCTGGGCGACGGGCCGCACGGAGCAGGTCGGCCGCTTCCTCGAGGAGGTCGCGGCCGGCATCCGCGCGCTGCCGCTGGACCGGCTCGAGCACGAGGCGAAGGTGCTGCAGGCCGAGGCGGGCGAGCCCGGGTACGGACCGCACGACGCGATGCTCAAGTCGCGCTACGGGCACGAGGGGCCGGGACTGTCCATGTTCTGGGGGTCCGGCCCGCTGGCGACGGACCCGGACGTCGTCCTGGAGCACGCGCGCCGGTGGTTCGTCCGGGGGAATGCGGTGCTCGCCGTCGTCGGGCCGATGCCGGACGGCCTCGACCTGACGCTGCCCGAGGGCGAGGCGCCGCCGCGGACCTTCACCGACATCAGCCGCCCGGGCGTCGTCACCTTCGACGTCCAGGACCCCGTCGTGTCCTTCGTCGTGCCCGACGGCGTCGCCGCGCGCGCCGTCGCTGGCGCCATGGGGCACCGGCTGGAGGAGGACCTCAGGCACGGCAACGGCGAGGTGTACGGGATCGTCCCCGAGGTCATCCGGCTGCCCGGCACCGGCACCCTGCTCGTCCAGCTCGCTGCCAAGAGCGGCCCCGGCGCGGCGAAGACCGTCGCAGAGGCGATGGCCCGGGAGCTGGACCACCGCGTCCGCACGGGCGTGACCGCCGACGAGCTCGAGGAGATGCTCGAGTGGTGGGACGTCGCGGACAGCGACCCGGACGAGGTCGGGGACCTGGAGATGGAGGCGGAGCGGCTCCTCAGCGGGCTGCCGCCGCTCACGTTCGCCGAGGCACGGGCCCGGGCCGAGGCGCTCCGCCCCGCCGAGGTCGCCGCGATGATGCGCGACGCGTCGGCCACCGCACTGCTCATGGTGCCGCGCGGCGTCGAGCCGGAGACGCACCTGCCCGACGGGACGAGCTGCGCCGCCTCGGACGTCATGACGACGACGCCCCTGCGACGCCGGTTCCGCGCCAAGGCGCCGCGGGGCGTGGCGCTGGGCTTCGACGGCGACGTCGTGGAGTGCCGCGACGAGGACGGTGACGTCCACAGCATCCGGGTCGAGGAGATCGTCGGGGTGGGCGTCGACGGCGCGGCCCGCGAGCTCATCGGCCGGGGTGGTTGCTTCATCACCGTGGACCCGCGCGACTTCGCCGGTGCGGACGCGATCGTCCGCGCCGTCGACGCGCGCGTCCCGGCCGGCCACCGGTTCGACCTCGCGGCGTGGTTCGCCGGGACCTGACGCGGCCGCCGCACCCGGCCCTGCCGCCTCAGCGCAGCAGCGCCTCCAGGTCGGGGGCGTAGACGGTCATCCAGTGCGGCTGCAGGCGGTAGTAGACGACGTCGGTGTCCCAGTCGAAGGCGTCCCCGCCGTAGAGCTCCTGCAGGTACGTCCGCACCTCCGCCCAGTCGGTCGCGGGGTCGGCGCCGAGGGGGTTGAGCTCCTCCACCCGGCCGTGGGCGAAGACGCCCAGGTCCTCGCCGCGCAGGTGGGCCACGCTGGCCGCCGGCCGTGCGGCGAGATGCCCCGCCTTCGCCGCCGAGCGGGCGGTGCCGAAGACCCACCGGCCGTGCCAGAAGTGGCCGTCCGCGCCGCTGATCCGCGGCTCCCCGCTCGCCGTGACGGTCGAGAGGGCAAGGGTGCACATGCCGGTCAGCACCGCGGTCAGCTGCGCCGCGGTGATCGTGCGGCTCGCCACGATCGACCTCAGGTGGCCCGTGGAGCGGGAGAGGGACGCGTCGAGCAGGGCCTGGAGCTCGACGAGCTCGTCAGTGGTCTCGTGCACGAGAACGACGGTAGACCCGCCCACCGACATCGGATCGCCCCGGTCGCTCAGGACGTCCCGGTCCCGGTCGACAGTCCTGCGTGAGCATCTTCCGACGGCGGGCCGGGCGTGACGGGGACGCGCGTGGCGCGGAGCCGTACGACGCGACGAGCGCCCCGCCCCCGCCGACCGGTGAGCCGTCGCCGCAGGTGCACGAGCTCGCCTCCTTCGCGCTCGCGCACGCCGTCCGCTCGGTGGTGCCCGAGGGCGGGCCGCTCATCCCGTTCACGCTCCTGGAGACCGCCGAGGGACGCTCGCTGCACCGGTTCGCCGGTGAGCTGGGCGCGGCGGTCGAGCACGCCCGGCACCAGGTGCGGGGCTCGGGAGCCGTGCGCGCCGCCGTGGCGTGGGACGGCTACCTCACGAGCGAGGGCCGGCGCGAGGACGCGCTGTTCGTCCAGGCGTCCGAGCCGGGTCAGCCCAGCGTCGTCGTCGCGCACCGGTACGTCGAGACGGCCGACGGCGCGCGGGCCGTCGGTGAGCCGCTCACCGTCGGCCGCGGGGCGCCCCTGCTCTGACCGGCGCACCAGGGCCGTGGGGCAGAGTGGGGCGGTGATCAGTCTCCGCTCCCTCGCCCGCACAGCCCTCGGTGGCGCCCTCGCGTTCGCCGGGACGACCCACCTGACGGTCGCGCGCGAGGAGTTCCAGGCCCAGGTGCCGCCGTGGTTCCCGGCGGACCCGGACGCCGTCGTCGTGGTGTCGGGGTGGGTCGAGATCGCGCTCGGGCTGGCCCTGCTGGCGGCGCCACGGCGTCACCGGTGGGTCGTCGGGTGGGTCGTGGCGGCGTTCTTCGTGGCGATCTTCCCAGGCAACGTCTCGCAGCTCGTGACCCGCACCGACGGGTTCGGGCTGGACAGCGACGCGGCCCGCGCGGTCCGGCTCCTGTTCCAGCCGCTGCTCGTGGTGTGGGCCCTGTGGTCCACGGGTGCGTGGGGGGAGTGGCGGGCGCGTCGTCGCGGGACGACGACGGCGCGCCCGCGGGACGCCGTCAGCGACCACCGGTGAGCTTGCGGTCCCGCTGCTGAACCCCCGCCGTCCCGTAGGGGTAGTCGTCCACCCGCGGGGCGCTGACCTCCGTCAGGCGCCGCAGCTCCTCCGGGGCGAGCTCCAGGTCCGCGGCGCCGAGGTTGTCCGTGAGCTGCTCGACCGTCCGCGCGCCGAGGATCACCGACGTCACCGCCGGCTGGGCGGCGAGCCAGGCCAGCGCGACCTGCGACATGGACGCCTCGTGCGCGTCCGCGACCTCCCGGACGACGTCCAGCACCGCCCAGGTCCGCTCGTCGGCGTTGCGCGCCGCCCACGCCTCCATGCCCCGCGCCGGGTTCTCGCCGAGCCGCGTCGCGCCGGTCGGGTCCACGTCGCGCTCGTACTTGCCGCTCAGCCACCCACCGGCCAGCGGGGACCACGGCAGCAGCCCCATCCCCGCGTCCAACGCCGCCGGCACCACCTCGTGCTCGATGTCGCGGACGAGGAGGTTGTACTGCGGCTGCAGGGTCACCGGCGCCGCCCAGCCGTGCGCCCGCGCGACGTGGACCGCCTTGGTGAGCTGCCAGCCGAGGAAGTTCGAGAAGCCGTAGTAGCCGATCTTGCCGGCGGCGACCGCGTCGTCGAGGAAGCGCAGCGTCTCCTCCACCGGGGTGTGCGCGTCCCAGGCGTGGAGCTGGTACAGGTCGACGTGCTCCACGCCGAGGCGCCGCAGCGACGCGTCGAGCGCCGTCCGCAGGTGACGGCGCGACAGCCCCAGGTCGTTCGGGCCGGCACCCATGGGGAACCGGCCCTTCGTGGCGAGGACCAGCTGCTCCGCGTCGGTCGGGTGGGCGGCGAGCCAGCGGCCGATGATCTCCTCGGAGACGCCGGTGCTGTAGACGTCGGCGCTGTCGACGCACGTGCCGCCCGCCTCGACGAAGGCCGTGAGGATCGCACCGGACGTCTCCTCGTCCGCCTCCGCGCCGAAGGTCATGGTGCCGAGCGTGTGGGTGGAGACGACGGTGCCGCTGCGGCCGAGCGTGCGGTACTGCATGGGGTCCTCCTCGCGGACGTGACGGTGTGCCACGTCGACCCCACCACCGTGCGGGCTGCTCCGCCCGGTGAGACGGGTCCGGATCGTCCAGCGAGGGGGCTTGATCGCTACAGTGCGGTCGAGATCCAGGCATGAGGGGGGCCGATGGCGCCGGGCCGACTGGGAGCGCGACCACTCCCCGGCCTGCCCCCGCTCTGGCGGGCCGCGCCGGGGAGGCTGCTCCGGACCGCCGCCTGGTTCTGGACGCTCGCCGCGGCGACAGCACTCCTCGTGGCGGCCGTCGTCTCGATCCCGCTGTTCGAGCGATCGGTCGCGGCCGGCGCCTTCGACGCGGAGATCAGCGCCGTCGACCCCGACGACGTCGGCCGCAACAGCCCGAACGTGCGCGTCATCATCCCGGGCGTGCTGCCGGAGCGCCTGGACGAGCAGGCGCGTGAGCTCCTGGACGACGTGCCCGTCCTCACGACGCCCGTCGTGTCCACCTTCGGCTCCGCCGAACGGCTGAGCCCGCGCGTCGTCACCTCCTTCGTGCGGGCGGGGGACGCCCAGGTCCGCGCGACGCTGCACCACCGTGACGGCGCGGTCGAGGCGCTCGCCGAGGCGCTGGGCGTCCCCGCCCGGCCCGGCGCCTGGATCGCGGAGGACGTCGCCGCGGAGCTCGGCGTGGAGGTGGGGGACACGGTCCTCGCCGCGGTCCAGATGCGCGTCGGCTCGAGCGTCACCGACCCCGCGCCGCAGGCGGTGCCCCCGGAGGACGGCTCGGAGCCGGAGCCGCTGCCCCCCGCCACGGTCGAGGTGGTCGGGGTCTTCCCGACCGCCGAGGACTCCGTCCTCCCGGCGGTGGTGGACGAGGACGCCTTCGTCACGACCCCGCGCGACCTGCCCACAGCCGGTGACGGCAGGGGCCGCTCGGCACTCCTCCTCGTGGACCGCGAGTCCTTCGACCGGCTCGTGCTGGCCTCCGGGGAGCAGCCGATGTGGGTGGCCGACCTCCGCCTGCCGACCCGCCCCACAGCGGACGAGGTGCGGCGGGCCGCCGCCGCCGTGACGGAGCTGAGCCGGCAGGCCTTCCGGGAGGGCGGCAGGATCCAGCTCATCTCCGAGGGCGCCCTGCCCCAGGAGACCGACGCGCAGCTCGCGACCGGCCTGCGGGAGATCGTCGACCGCGCCGAGGTGACGACGCGCGTCGCGCAGGACCAGGTCCGCTCGACCGCGTGGGCCGGGGTGGCCTTGGGCGTGCTGGCCGTCGCCGGCGGCGCGGTGCTCCTCCACGCCGGACGCCGCCACGAGTACGGCCTGGCCACCAGCGTGGGGCTGCGCCCGGTGTCCGTCGTCGGCCTGGCGACCCTCGAGGCCGTGCCGCCGCTCCTGCTCGGCACGGCCCTGGGCGCCGTCGTCAGCCGGCTGGGGGTGCCGCTCATCGGGCCGTCCCCGGACGTGGGTCCCGACGCCCTCGCCGTCACCCTGGCCTGGTCGGCCACGGCGCTCGCGGTCGCCCTCGTCGCGGTCGGCCTCAGCGCTGCCATGACGGCTGCCGCCATGACGCGCACGGCAGCACCGGGCTTCGGCCGACGGCGCCGCGGGGTCCCCTGGCAGGTGCTCCTCCTCACGGCGTCGGTCGTCACGGGTGTCGGGCTCGCGGACTCGGGCGCGGCCCGGTCGCCGGGGATCCTCGCGGTAGCGTTCCCCGTCCTCGTCGCGACCACCGTCGCGGGTCTTCTGCTCGCGGCCGTGCGCGTGCGCCCGCCGTGGCGGGGGACGGGTCGGGACCGGCTCGGGACGGCCGGCTGGCTCGCCACGCGCCGGGTGCGCCGGTCGCCGCGCGAGGCGACGGCGACCGTGGTCGTGGTCGCGGTCGGGACGTCGCTGGCGGTGTGGTCCGTGGCGGCCGACCGGGGCGTCGACCGGGGCGTCGACGACAAGGTCGCCGTCGTCGCCGGCGCCGAGACGCGCGCCGACATCGCCGGTCCGTGGGAGGCGGCGGACCTCCCGGCCCCGCTGCCGGACGCCCCGCCGGAGGTGGGTGATCCCGACACCGCGGAGATCCTGGCGCCGCCCGTGCCCGAGCTCGACGGCAGCACCTTCGTCTGGCGGGCCGCCGTCACCGTCCCGCCGCGGTTCGGCCAGCTCGACCTGCTCGTCGTCGACGCCGCGACCTTCGCGGAGCACGCCCTCTGGGGTGCCTCCGGGGCGCTCCAGCCCGGTCGCGACGCGCTCGCCCTCCTGGTCGACGGGCCGGTCCAGGCGGAGGCGCGGACCGGCAGGGCGACGAGCAGCCCCGAGCTGCCCGTCGTCCTCGTCGGCCCGGCGTGGTCGGCGGACCCCGGCACCGTCAGCGGCGCCGACGAGTGGAGCTTCCGCTACCGGCCGGTCGCCCGCGTCGCGGCGTTCCCCGGCGTCACGGGGCGGGCGCTCGTCGTCGACGCCACCAGCTTCCTCAGCACGATCCCCGGGGCCGTGCACCCGTCCGTGGAGCGTCCACCGATCTCCCCGCCCACGGTCCTCGACACCGAGCTGTGGTCGACGCGGCCTGTCGCGGAGGTGACCGACTTCCTCGCCGCACGCGAGGTGAGCGCGCCGGTGCAGACGCGGACCGAGGCCGAGCAGACCCCCGGCCTGCGCGGGGCGTCCTGGCCGCTGGACTACCTCGTCGCCCTCGGCGCGTGCGCTGCGCTGCTGGCCCTCGTCGCGATGGTGCTGCACGGCGTGCGCGCCGCGGACCGGGACCGACTGGGGGAGGTCATGCTGCGGCGCATGGGCATGCCGGCGGCACGCCTGCGACAGGCCCGAGCCCGCGAGGTGGTGTGGGCGCTCGGCCTCGCGGGGCTGGCCGCGCTGCTGACCGTCGGCGGGATCGCCGTCGCCGGCCCCCCGCTCGTCGACCCGGCGCCGCGCCTCGCGCCGCTCGTCCGGCCGATCGTGACGTGGGGGGACGTCGTCGTCCTCGTGGTCGCGCTCGCGGCCGCGACCGTCCTGGTGACGACGGTCGCGCGACGGCGGTCCGCGGCCGTACCGGTGGGGGAGGTGCTGCGCGGTGAGGACTGAGGCGGTCCCGGCGCCGGCGGTTCCCGAGAGCGGCCAGGTGACCGTCGTCTGCGAGGGCCTCGTGCGCGTGTACCGGTCCGGGACGGGTGAGGCCCATGCGCTGCGCGGTGTCGACGTGACGTTCCGCGCCGGCGCCGTGACCGCGATCGCCGGGCCGTCCGGCTCGGGCAAGTCGAGCCTGCTGCGGATGCTGGCGCTGCAGGACCTGCCCAGCGCCGGCCGGCTCGTGCTGCTGGGGAACGACGTCGGCTCGCTGCGACGGCGCGGCGTGCGGCGCCTGCGTCGTCGGCACGTGTCGTTCGTCGAGCAGCGCTCCTCCCGCGGCCTGTTCCCGCACCTCACCGCCGCGGAGCACGTGCACCAGGTGGCCGTCCTGCGCGCCGACGACGGCGCCGCGGCTCCGGGCCGGAGGTCGTCGGGCAGGGCGCTGGACGCCATGGCCGTGCTCCGCACCGTGGGGCTCGAGCACCGCGCCGGGAGCCGCCCCGCCACGCTGTCCGGCGGGGAGCAGCAGCGCCTCGCGGTCGCCCTCGCCCTGCTGGGCACCCCGGACGTCGTGGTCGCCGACGAGCCCACCGCCGAGCTGGACCACGACAACACCGACGCCGTCCTCGCGGCGCTCGCCGGGGCCGCCGACCGCGGCAGCACGGTCGTGCTGAGCACCCACGACGAGCGGGCGCTCCGCGTCGCCGACCGGGTGCTCCGGCTGCGCCACGGCGTCCTGTCCTCCGAGCAGGTGCTGCGCGGCCACCACCTCGCGACGATCGACTCCACCGGCCGGGTCCAGCTGCCGCCCGACGCCCTGCTGCACTTCCCGGACGGCCGGGCGCTGCTCGACGTCACCGAGGACGGCGTGGTCCTGCGACGCCCGGACGGCACGCCGTGAGCGGCGCCCACGTGCGCCCGGTCGCCCGGGATGTCGTCCTCGTCGCGGACGCCGTGACGGTGCGCTACCGCTCCGGCCCGGCCGTCGTCACCGTGCTGGACGGCGTGTCGCTCACCGTGGCGGCGGGTGAGGTCGTCTGCCTGTCGGGGCCGTCCGGGTCCGGCAAGTCGACCCTGTGCCACGTCGTCGCGGGGTTCGAGGACCCGTCGTCGGGCACGGTCACCGTCGCTGGGCAGGGACCCACGGGCCTGCACGACTGGGCCGCGATCGCCGTCGTCCCGCAACGGCTCGGTCTCGTGCCCGAGCTCACCGTCGCGGAGTCGGTCGCCCTGCCCCGGGCCCTGCGCGGCGCCGCCGCGGACGCCGCCCACGACGGCGGGGCAGGGCTTCCCTCGGTGCAGAGCCTGCTCGCCGAGCTGGCGCTCGACGGCCTGGGCCACCGGTACGTCGGCGAGACCTCCATGGGCGAGCAGCAGCGGACGGCGATCGCGCGGGCGAGGTCGCTGGACCCGACCCTGCTGGTCCTGGACGAGCCGACGGGCAGCCAGGACGACGAGCACGTCGACCGGGTGCTGGCAGCGATCGGCGGCGCCGCCGTGCGGGGCTCCGCGGTCCTCGTCAGCACGCACGACGACCGGGTCCTCGCCGTGGCCGACCGGGTGGTCGGGCTCAGCGACGGTCGGGTCACCTGATCGCGCGCGCGACCGGGCCGCCGTCGCGCGACTCAGACGAGCCCGGAGGCGTCGTCGTGCGCCGTCCCTGCCGTGAGGCGCTCGGCTCTCACCTCCGCGGCGAACCGCGCCAGCAGGCGCGCGAGGTGCTCCCGGTCCGCCGGTGACCAGCCCTCCAGCAGCGCACCGAGGCGATGCGCACGGAAGGCCAGCGCCCGGCCCGCGAGCGCGGCGCCGTCGTCGGTGAGGTCCAGGCGCACGCGTCGCCGGTTCCTCGCGGACGGCGCCTTCACGACCACGCCCGCACCGATCGCCCGGTCGACGAGGCGGCTCGCTGTGGACGGCGCGACGTCGAGCGCCTCGGCGACGTCGGCGACGGTCGCCTCACGCCCGGCGGCGCGGGCGGACCGCAGCGCCTCCGCGACGAGCAGGGTCGACGACTCGACGTGCCGCGGTGGAGGTCCGGCGCCGGCCGATCCGGCGCCGGGCGGCACGTCGGCGACGGCGTCCGGCGCGCTCCAGAACCGGCGGAGCGCGAGAAGAGCCGCGTCGAGCGTCCCGAACGCGGGGTCCCGGACGAGGCGGTCTTTCACATGTGTATCGTACACACGTCAAGGAGGTCCCCGTGGAACCACCCGTCCTCGTGCTCGGCGCGACCGGCACCGTCGGCTCCGCCGTGCTCGCCGAGCTGCGGGCGCTCGGTGTGCCGGCGCGCGCGGCCGTCCGACGGTCCGGCCAGGCGGTGGCGGGGGCCGCGGAGGCGGTCGCGTTCGACCTCACCGAGCCGGCGACGTGGCCCGGTGCCTTCGCGGGCGTCCGCACGATGTTCCTCCTGCGGCCCCCCGCCGTCTCCGACGTGCGCCGGGACCTGCTGCCGGCCGTGGCCGCCGCGCGGGAGGCGGGCGTGGGGCACGTCGTCCTCCTCTCGCTGCAGGGCGCCGACCGGATCCCGGTGGTGCCGCACGCCGCGGTCGAGGCATGGCTCCGTCGGTCGGGGATGACGTGGACCTTCGTCCGCCCGTCGTTCTTCTGCCAGAACCTCCTGACAACCCACCTCGCCGACGTCCGCGACCGGCGGGTCCTGCCCGTCCCGGCCGGCGGCGGGCGCACCGCCTTCGTCGACGCCCTCGACGTCGCGGCGGTGAGCGCCCGCGCCCTGGCGGAACCGGCCGCCCACCGTGACCGGGCCTGGACGGTGACGGGCCCCGAGGCGCTCACCTACGAGGAGGTGGCGGCGGTCCTCACCGGCGAGCTCGGGGTCGAGGTCCGGTACACGCGTCCCGGCGTGCCCGGGTGGGTGCGCCACGCCCGCCGCACCCTCGGCCTGCCGTGGCCCATGACGGTGGTGACGGCCGGCATCTACACGACCGCACGGCTCGGTCTGGCCGCCGGCACCACCGACGACGTCCGGACGGTCCTCGGGCGTGACCCCGTCGACGTCGCTTCGTTCGTCCGGCGCGAGCGTCGTGCCTGGGCGCCGGTCGGGCCGGGCGGCGCACCGCCCGACCACCCCGCCCCCACCACGCACGGAGGACACGCATGATCATCGCCCTGCTGGGCGCGACCGGCGCCTGACCGGACGCGCGGGCGTCCCCGCATCGGCCTCCTCCGCGGCGGCCTCGCGCCTACAGTGCGGGAGGGGCGGCTGCCGCGCCGCCCGCCAGGGGAGGAGGAAGCGACGTGGCTCACGACGACGACGGCGCGCCGCAGCCGCGCAGGGGCGAGTCGTCCCCGCGCGCGACGGCCCAGCGCGACCTCTCCCACGACGACCGTCCGGTCGGCACGATCGGCGACTGCGGCGTCTACGAGCACGGCGTCCGCCGCGGCGGCCGGATCCCGCTGAGCGAGGCGGCCGCCGCGGCCGCAGCAACCGAGGGATTCGTGTGGATCGGGCTGCAGCAGCCCACGCACCAGGACATCGCCGACGTCGCCGTGCAGTTCGACCTCCCGCCCCTCGCCGTCGAGGACGCCGTGCGGGCGCACCAGCGGCCCAAGCTCGAGGCCTACGGCGAGGTCCTGTTCGCCGTCCTCAAGCCGGTGCGCTACATCGACTCCGAGGAGGTCGTCGAGGTCAGCGAGGTCGCGATCTTCCTCGGGCCGCACTTCGTCATCACCGTGCGACACGGGCACAGCGACGTGCTCACGGCGGTGCGGGCCGAGCTCGACGGCGGGGCCCATCCGCTCCTCACCGACTTCGGGCCGTCGCTGGTGCTGTACCGGGCGGCAGACCTCGTGGTCGACGGGTACGAGCGCGTGCTGGAGGCGATCGGCGCCGACGTCGACGAGATCGAGGAGGAGGTCTTCGGCGCCGGGGAGGACGACCACGCGGAGCGCATCTACAAGCTCAAGCGCGAGGTGGCCGAGTTCCGGCGCGCCGTCGTCCCGCTGGCCTGGCCGTTCGAGCGGCTCGCCACGGCCGCCGTCGGCCACGTCCCCGACTCGACCGCCCACCACTTCCGCGACATCCACGACCACGTGCTGCGAGCCACGGACCAGCTCGAGGCGATCGACCGGCTGCTGACGGACGTCCTGCAGGCCAACACCGCACGCGTGGCGACCGCCCAGAGCAAGATCGCCCTGCGGCAGAACGAGGACATGCGCAAGATCTCCGCGTGGGCGGCGATCGCGCTCGTCCCGACCGCGGTGGCGGGCATCTACGGGATGAACTTCGAGCACATGCCCGAGCTCGAGTCGCGGTACGGGTACTTCGTCGTGCTCGGCGTCATCGGTGTCATCTGCTTCACGCTGTACCGGGCCTTCCGGCACAACGGCTGGCTCTGAGCCCGCCCGTCACCGGACGGGGTCCGGGACGCCGTCCTCCCAGTTCTCGGCCGTCTGCAGCGCCCAGAACACGGTGAACAGCACGAGCAGCACCGCCTCCACGACGAACACCCAGCCGTCGACGGCGACGAACGACGTGAGCGCCTCGGCGCCGGCGACGGCCCCGGCCACCGCGATCGTGCCGACCATGCCGACCGCGACCACCGCGTAGGCGCCGGAGAACTGGCGCGGGCTGAGCACGCGCACGCGGGCCCGCCGTCGGACGCGCACGGCGTCGAGGACGGCGACCGCCGCCACGAGGCCGAAGAACGGCACCGCGGCTGCGTAGTGGGCGGCGGCGAGGAAGCCCTCCCGCGGCCACAGGAGGAACCAGGCCCCGAACGCGGCCCAGACCACGACCGCCGTCGTCAGGCCCCACCGGGTCGCGGTGCTCGCACGGCCGTCGGCCAGCGCCATCCAGCCCGCCGCCACGATGCCGACGGCGCCGACGACCAGGAGCGCCGCCACGTTGTTCTCCACCGCCGGCACGAGGTTCGCGGGGACGCACCGCCCGGCGCCCGGCGGGCAGCCACCGGCGACGTCCGCCGCCACGGGGGTGGGCACGAACGCCACGACGGGCACGAGCATCCCCGCGAGGTTGAGCAGCGTGTCCTCCGCGCCGGGCCGACCCGCGATGGCCACGAGGGCCAGGCCGATCGCCACGAGCGAGCCCACGAGCACCGCGCGGACGGGCGAGTAGTAGTACGCGCTGATCGAGCCGAGGAGCGGCCCGCCGGTGCGCGCCACCTCCAGGACCAGGGACGTGGCCAGCAGCAGCGCCAGCGCCACGACCGACAGCCGCAGGTACCGGTACGTCCGGACCGTCGACAGGCTGAGCGCCTCCGGCATTGGCGTCCCCCTCCTCGTCGCTGCGCCGGAGGCTATGCCGCGCACCCGGACGGTGCCAGCGGCGGCCGGGGTACGGTCCGCACCGTGGAGCTCTCGGTCCTGGTGGTCGTCGTCGGCCTGGTCGCGGCGTTCGTCTTCGGGGTCTCCAAGACGGCCGTGCCCGCGGTGGGCGCCTTCGGGGTGGCGCTGCTCGCGACGGTGCTGCCCGCGGTGCCCTCGACCGGTGTCGCCCTGCCCGTGCTCATCGTCGGGGACGTGTTCGCCATCGCCCTGTACGGGCGGCATGCGGAGTGGGGTCTGCTGCTGCGCCTGCTGCCCAGCGTCGTCGTCGGCCTGGCGGCGGGATGGGCGCTGGTCCGGTTCGCGGACCCGACCGTCGTCACGCGGGTCATCGGGGCCGTCCTGCTGCTGAGCGTGGGAGGGGCGCTGGTGCGACGCCGCGGGACGGCCGACGACGACGCCCCGGCGGCCGCGGGCGGACCGGTCGCCCTCCTGCTCGGCGCGGGCGCGGGCCTGTCGACCATGGTGGCCAACGCCGGCGGGCCGATGATGACGCTCTACCTCCTGCGCATGCGCGTCGGGGTGCTGGGGTTCCTGGGGTCCGTCGCGTGGTTCTTCGCGGCGGTGAACCTGCTCAAGGTGCCGTTCAGCGTGGGGCTGGGCCTCATCACCGCCGAGTCGCTGCTCGTCAGCGCGGTCATCGCTCCCGGAGCGGTCGCCGGTGCCCTGCTCGGCCGGCGTCTCGTCCGGGGCATGTCCGTCGAGGTCTTCCGGGTCGTGGCGCTCGCGGCGACGGCCGTCGCCGGGCTGTGGCTGGTCGTGCGCTGAGGCGTACGGTCGCCCGGTGCCGTCGTACCGCGTCCGGATGATCGTCGGGATGCTCCACCAGGGTGTCGACCCGGCGGACGTCCTGCCCGCCGCCGCGGCGGCGGCCCGGGCCCACACGCCGGTCGAGGCGACCGCGCTCGAGGTCGTCCGAGGGCGGCCCCGGCTGACCGTCCGCTACGAGGCGGCCGACGACGTCACGGCTGCGGGCGTGGGCCGTGCCGTGGTGGAGCGGGTCGACGCGCTCGTCGACGTCGAGACCAGCCGCGTCACGCGCCGGTTCGGCGCTCGCTGGTACCCGATGCGGTGACCTGGCCGACGCGCTCCCGGGCGACGCGTGCGTGCGGCCACTCGCGCGCGCCGCGGGGGAGCACGGGGGCCGCGGCGCGCAGGGCACGGCGCAGCGCCGCCCAGGCCAGGCGCTCGCGGCGTCGCCACGGCAGCCCGTAGGCGTCCCGGAGGTCCTCGGGCAGCAGTGCCGCGGCGAGCAGCGTCGGCACCGGTCGCAGCGGGCGCGGCAGCAGCGGCGGCTCGGGCCGCAGGATGCGTCGTGAGAGCGCGCGGGCGGTCTCGCCCACGACGAGGGTCCGGTCGAGCTGGTCCTGGACGTACGCCTCGAGGGACGCGGCGTCGTCGGGCGCGTCCGGGGGCACGCCGAAGAGGCGGCCGAAGCGACGCATGTCCGCCACGTAGTCGTCCCGCTCCGACGACGGCACGGCACGGACGACGGCGTCGGTCGCGCGGAGCGCCGACCAGGCGAGCGTCGCCCACACCCACTGGGCGAGGGCGCCGTCCTGAGCGGCGTAGCCCGTGCCGGCCGGGAACGACCCGGTACCGCTGGCCAGGACGCCCCGCACGGGCACGTGCCGGCGGCCCACCTGGCGGGCTGCGTCGTGGGCCTGCTGCACGTCGCCGAACGTGACCGTGAGGACCGCGTCGAGCGTCCCACGCAGGCGGCGCAGCGGGTCGTCCGTGAAGTCGCTGTGCGCGGCGACGCCCGCACCTACGAGCGGGTGCGCGACCTGCAGGAGCAGGGCGGCGGGGCCGGCGAGGAGGAGCGCGCGCTCCCGCCCGACGCGCCATGCCGCGCTGCCCGGCCCGAACAGGCCGGGGTCGGCGGGCGTGCCGGCGGCGGGCGGCGGCGGGAGGAACCGGCGCACCCTGGTGAGCGGACCGGTGAGCACGCCCCATCATCGCCCGGCCCGGGCGTCCCGTCACGGGCCCCTGTCGGGACGAGTCATGACCGCCGACGATGGGCCTCCGAGTCCCATCAACGCATCTCGTCGGAATGGGGTGGGAGCGCTTGCGCGACGCACGGCCAGCAGCCCCCGCTTCTACGGATTTCGTCGCAAGCAGCCCGATAGGCTCCTGTATCCCGTCTGTGACTCCCGAGGATCAACCGTTTCGGTGGGAAACGCAGTGATCGACGTTTGACGCGCAATCGCGGCGAGAGGCATACTTCTCGTGACGGTCCGCATCGCCTGCCCCCTGCGCGGTGCGGACCGTCTTCATGTCCGGGCGAGGGCGCGCGGCGCCCTCCGCACCCCGCCGACGGCGCCCCGGCGCGGCACCGCCCCGCGGCCACCGACGCCCGTTAGCGTGGCGCCGTGACTCTTCCCGCGCGTCGTGACGACTCGGGATTCGACGGCTCGGGGGGCCGTGAGCCCGAGGGCACCGCTACCACCCCCGAGCAGCTCGTCGCCGCCACGATGGACCGGTGGCGTGACGACCTCGCCGCGCGTGCCGGGGACTCGGCGCTGCTCGACGTGGACCGCCTCGGGGACGCTCGACTGGACCTGTCCAAGGCCCACCCCTCCGGCATCGCCCAGCTCTTCGCCGGACGGGAGACCCGGCTGTCGAACCTGCTGCGTGACGGCGGGGTGCTGGTCGGCGCCCGGCGCAGCGCGCGCGCCGTCGTCGCCCGGGCCGACGACCACGCCCAGCGCTACGGTCTCGCCTCGGCCTTCCTCGCGATCGGCGTCGCCCGCTGGACCGAGCCCGTGGCGGCGGACCAGGACGACGACGGTGCGGACGGCCCGGCCGACGACGTCGCCGCGCTCGCCACGGCCACCCGCGCCCCGGCCGGCGGCCCGCGGGCCGACACCGGGGCGGAGGAGGCGCCGCGCACCCGGACCGTGCGGGCACCGGTGCTGCTGCGGCCGGTGGCCGTGCGCGCCCGGGGGCGGGGCGAGAGCGACTTCGACCTGACCCTCGAGCCGTCGTTGGAGGTCAACCCGCTGCTGGCCACGGCGCTGCGCAGCCGGGGTGCGCTCCTGGACCCGTACGCCCTGGCGCGGGGCACGTTCGCGGAGGGCGGGTTCGACCCGCGCGCGGCGCTGGACCGGCTCCGCTCCCTCGGCGGGGCGGTCCTCGAGGACTTCAGCCTCGACGAGCGGCTCCTCATCGGCACGTTCGTGCACCCGGAGCAGGTGCTCGTCGGGGACCTGGAGACGCTGCGCGAGAGCGCCGCCGGTCACGAGGTGCTCCGGGCCCTGGCCGAGGACGCCGACGCGCGCGCCGCGCTGGCGCACCCGCTGCCCGAGCCGCTGGCCGGTGACCGGCCGCTGGAGCAGGAGCGCGGGGTCGGAGACCTCGACCCCGCCCAGGTGCGCGTGCTGGACGCCCTCGCTGCCGGCCACCACCTCCTCCTCGACGCGCCCCCCGGCAGCGACGTCGCGGGCACGCTCGCCGCCGTCGTCGCCGACGCCGCGGCGACGGGCCGCACGGTGCTGTACGTCGCCGGTCACCGCCGGGCCGGCCACGCGCTGGTGGAGCGCCTCACCGCCCTGGGCCTCGACGAGCTCGTGCTCGACGTCGCACCGGACTCCGGGTGGCGCCAGCAGGCGGCCTCGCGGCTCCTGGCGGCCATGACGGTGCAGCCGGTCGCGGTGCCCACGGAGCAGGTCGCCGTCGTCCAGCGCGAGCTGCTCGACCGGCGCCGGCGGCTCGCCGGCTACATCGAGGGCCTGCACCGCACCCGCCGCCCCTGGGAGGCCTCCGCGTACGACGCGCTGCAGTCCCTCGCCCGGCTCACGTCGGCGCGGCCGGGCCCGCAGACGACCGTCCGGCTCAGCGCCGCCGTGGCGGAGTCCCTCACCCCCGAGCGACGCGCCCAGGCCGCCGCCGACCTGGTCCGCGTGGCCGCCCTCGGCGCCTTCACCGCCGCGACGCGCAGGAGCGCCTGGTACGGCGCCGACCTCGTGACCCCCGACCGTGCCCGTGAGGCGCTGCGGCGCGTCGAGGAGCTCCTCGACACCGTCCTGCCGCGCGTCACCGGGGAGGCGGAGCGCGTCGCGGAGGCCACGGGTCTCGTGGCGGCGCAGAGCCCCGCCCAGTGGTCCGAGCAGCTGACCATGCTGGCGGAGGTGCGCCGGGCGCTCGACGTGTTCCAGCCCATCGTGTTCGAGCGGTCCGCCGCCGACCTGGTCGCCGCGACCGCGACGTCCGCGTGGCGCGCCGAGCGCGGCATCGAGATGAGCGGCATGGTGCGCCGCCGGCTGCGCAAGCAGGCGAAGGACCTGCTGCGCCCGGGCCGCCCCGTGGAGGACCTGCACGGCGCGCTGGCCCACGTGCAGCAGCAGCGGGAGGTCTGGCAGGCGCACTGCCCGGCGGGCGGCTGGCCGAGGGTCCCCGGGGGCCTGGCCGAGATCGAGGACGAGAACGCCGAGCTGGTCCAGCACCTCGACGCGCTGAGCGCGACGCTCGGCCTGAGCGGCGACGCGCGGCTCGAGAACCTCCCGTGGGCCGGTCTGGCCGGGCGGCTGCAGCGCCTGCGGCAGGACCAGGTCGCCCTGGAGGTGCTGCCCGAGCGCACCGCGCTGCTGCGCAACCTCGGCCGGCAGGGTCTCGGCGCGCTGGTGCAGGACCTCGAGGACCGGCAGGTCGGCCCCGGCGGGGTCGCCGCGGAGCTCGACCTGGCGTGGTGGACGACCGTGTTCGAGGAGATCCTCCGCCAGGACCCTGCGCTCGCCGGCTACGACGGCACCGCCCTGGCGCGCCTCGTCGCGGAGTTCCGCGCCCTGGACCGCCGTCACCTGCGCGACCGCGCGCTCCTCGGGCTCGCCGAGGCGCGCGAGCTCCTGCGCACGCGCCTGCGCGGGGCCGACGAGGAGGCGCAGGGCCTGTTCGCCGAGCTCGTCGAGCACCGCTTCAGCGGTCTGCGCACCGCGGTCGAGCGCTACCCGCGGGTGGTGCGCCACCTGCGCCCGTGCCTCGTCGCGTCGCCGATGCTCGTGCCGCAGCTGCTGCCGTCGCAGCGGACCGAGGACCTGGTCGTGCTCGACGCGGCCGGTCACCTGCCCATCGAGGCCGTCGTCCCGGCTCTGGCCCGCGGTCGCCAGGTGCTCGTCGTGGGGGACACGCGGTCCGCGAGCGGCACGGCGCTGCCGACGCTGGCAGAGGTGCTGCCCACGCTGTCCCTGCACGCGGACGCGTCGCGTCGCGACCCCCACCTCACGGCCTTCCTCGCCGACCACGGCTACGCCGGGCTGCTCACCGCCACGCCGCTGCCCGCGACCCAGGCGCTCCTGCGGCTGGACGTCGTCGAGGGCGTCGGGATGCCCAACGCCCATGGCGCGGTCGAGTCGACGCAGGCCGAGGTGGACCACGTCCTCGAGCTCGTCACCGAGCACGCCCTCACCCGTCCCGAGGAGTCCCTCGCCGTCGTGACCGCCTCGCCGGTCCACGCGACCCGCGTGCGGGACGCCGTTATGGCGGAGGTCCGCGAGAACCCGGCGCTCGAGCGCTACTTCCGGGCCGACCGGGCCGAGCCGTTCGTCGTCGTGGAGGTCGGCGCCACCCAGGGGCTGTCGCGCGACGCCGTCGTCCTCTCGGTGGGCTTCGGCCGCACACCGCACGGCCGGGTCCTGCACCGCTTCGGTGCGCTCAGCGACGCCGGCGGCGAGGCGCGGCTGCTCGAGGCGCTGGGGGCGACGCGGCACCGGTTGACGGTCGTGAGCTGCTTCGGCGCCGACGACCTGGACGAGGACCGGCTGCGGGCGCCCGGTGCCCTCGCGCTGCGGGACCTGCTGCGGCTCGCCGCCGAGCGCACGGCGGCCCCGGCGCAGCCGGGCCGGACGGCGCCCGACGGCGGCGCGGAGCCGGACCGCCTCGTGCTCGACCTCGCCGAGCGCCTGTGGCGCATGGGTCTCCCCGTGGACCTGCACCACGGTGTGCCGGGAGGGGCTCGCCTGCCGCTCGTCGTGGGGCACCCGGACGTCCCCGACGAGTGGCTCGTGGCCGTCCTCACCGACGACGACGCCTACGTCGGCGAGCCGAGCGTCCGCGCGCGGGACCGCCAGGTGGCCGAGCGGCTCGAGCGCCTGGGCTGGACGGTGGCGCAGGTGTGGTCCGCGGCGGTCTTCCTCGACCCCACCGGTGAGGCGGAGGCGATCGCGCAGGCGGTGGCCGAGGCCGCTCGGCGCCGGGTGCTCGTGCGCGCCGCCCGGCCCGTCGTCCAGCCGCCCGCGCGCGTGGTGGAGGACGCTGCCGCCGACGACGACGAGCCGCGTGAGGACGACGGGGCACCTGCCGGTACCGACGCCGACAGTGCGCCGGACGCCGGCGGCGGCGTCGACACCGGCGTGGCGATGGTGACCGCCGTGCCGACGCCGCGCGGGCCGCGACCGATGGTCGAACGGGGGCTGGCGGTCAACGCCTACACGGACGACCAGCTCGACGACCTCGTGGCGTGGATCCGGGCCGACGGGCGGACCCGGGACGACGACGAGCTCGCCGCCGCCCTCCGCGCGGAGCTGGGCGTGCCGCGTCGGGGGGCGCGGCTCGACGCCGTGGTCGAGGCCGCGGTGCGGCGCAGCCGCTGAGTGGTCGAGCCGCGAGGCCGTCCGTCCGGCCTGCCCACGGGGATCCGGACGGTTCAGGGGACGATGGTGTCGTGAGCGACGAGCGGCCTGACACCCCACCGCGGCACGCGCCACGGGCGGATGCCTCCGGGGCCTCCGGTGCGGTGCCACGGCGACGCGGCCACCGACGGGCCACCGGCGGCACCGCCCCGCCCGGGACGACGGCGGCTCCGGCGCCCGCGGGGCTCGGACGCAGCCCCGACGACACCGACGAGGGCTGGGGCGACCGGCCCGGCGGGGACGACGACGAGCGGATCCTCCGGGAGGTGCCCCCGCACTGGTGAAGCACGGGAGCGGCGTCCCGCGAGCTCACCGACCGCCGTGGTGGTGGCCGGCTCTCAGACGTCGCGGCGGGCGGCGAGCAGGTCCCGGATCTCCTGCAGCAGGAGCACGTCCTCGGCCGGCGCCGGCGGCTCGGGCTCCACTCCCGCCTTGCGGCGCTTCGCGAGCGTGTTCATCGGCATGACGACGAGGAAGTACACGACGGCGGCGATGACGAGGAAGTTGAGGATCGCGCCGACGACGAGCCCGAACGAGATCTCGGCACCGTTGCCCACCCCGACCGTCCACGTGTCGGAGAGGTCCCCGCCGCCGCCGAGCGCCGCGATGAGCGGGTCGATGAGGCCCTCGACGACCGAGTTGACCAGCGCGGTGAACGCCGTGCCGATGACGACCGCGACGGCGAGCTCGATGACGTTGCCCCGCATGATGAAGTCCTTGAAGCCCTGCAGCATCGTGCTCCCTCTCGTGATCGCGGTGCCGGCCGGTCCGCCGGTCGGCCGGATCGACGGTAGTGCGTGCGGGCGGCCCGGACTCGCGACGCCCGGACGCTCGCCTGTGCTCGGCACCGCACCGCCCGATCCCCGCGCGACCGTCAGCCGACCAGGACGGCACCGACGTCCGTCCAGCCGACCACGGCGGCGAGGCGGCGGCCTTCGTCGGGCGGCACCGCCACCACCGTGAGGACGGCGCCGGCGTTGCCGGGTCCGGTCAGCCCCAGCGGCCCGGTCGTGTCCGTCACCGTCGTCCGGTCCAGCACGAGAGCCCCGCGCGCGACGACGTCGGCCGCCACGCCCGGCGCGCCGCCGTCGGCGGGGGCCGCGGTGACGAGGTCGACGCGGTCGCCCGGACGCAGCAGCCCCGTGACGGCGGGGTCGGCGAGACGCACGGCGACGACCACGGTGCCCGCCGGCGCCGCCACCGCGAAGCGCTCCCCGGCCAGCACGCCCTCGACGAGCGGGAGACCCGCCGGGAGGTCGACCAGGGCCTCGCGACCCGTCAGCGCGTCCACCGAGGCCGGCGCGCCGTCCGGGACGGCGCGCCCGGGGCGGAGCTGTGCCGTCGGGGGACGGGGTGCGCACCGGCCGGTCTGTGGAGGGGGAAGGCCGGCGCGCGTCTCAGCCGGCTGCCGCGGGCGCCTCCGCGCTCGAGGAGCTGGAGGACGACGTCCCGCCGGAAGAGGTCCCGCCCGTCGACGACCCGCTGGTGGATCCCCCCGACGCGCCGGAGGAGGAGTCACCGGAGGAACCGGAGGAGCCGCCCGACGACGACGCGCCGGACGACCCGTCCGAGGAGCCGCCCGACGGGGTCGCGGTGGACGAGGACCGCGAGTCGGTGCGGTAGAAGCCCGAGCCCTTGAACACGACGCCCACCGCGTTGAACAGCTTGCGCAGGCGGCCGGAGCACTGCGGGCACTCGGTCAGGGCGTCGTCGGAGAAGGACTGCCGCGCGTCGAAGCGGTGGTCGCACGCGGTGCAGGCGTAGCTGTAGGTGGGCAAGGTGTCCTCCACGGTCTCGTCCTGGGCGGGCGACCCGCGCGCGACGACGGCGCCGTCCCGGTCGCGCTGGCACTCCACCCTTCCGAGTGCCAATGGTACGGCGCGAGGGCGCCGGCGCCCAGCCCGGGGCCTCGGTCCTCGCGGGTACCCTCGGGCCGTGCCTCGTCGACGTGCTGTGCGGACCGCTCTCGTCGCGCTCGTCGCGATCGTCGTGGTGGCGCTGGTCGCCGTGGTCGCCGTGGGAGCGACCGTGGTGCGGCGCCCGCTGCCGCAGCACAGCGGCACGCTGGACGTCGCGGGCCTGGAGTCGGAGGTGACCGTGCTCCGCGACGCGCGGGGCGTCCCGCAGATCTATGCCGACTCCGCCCACGACCTCTTCCTCGCCCAGGGCTTCGTCCACGCGCAGGACCGGTTCTTCGAGATGGACTACCGGCGCCACGTCACCGCCGGTCGCCTCTCCGAGCTCGTGGGGGAGGACCCGTCGGCGCTGGCGGCCGACAAGGTCATCCGGACCCTGGGGTGGAGGCACGTGGCGGAGCAGGAGTGGGAGCTCCTCCAGCCGGACACCCGCGCGCACCTCGAGGCGTACGCCGAGGGCGTCAACGCGTACATCGCCGACCGCCCGCTGGACTCGCTCGGGGTCGAGTACGCGGTCCTGTCCACCCAGGTCGAGCTCGAGGAGCCGAAGCCCTGGGACCCGGTGGACTCCCTCGCCTGGCTCAAGGCGATGGCCTGGGACCTGCGCAGCAACTACAGCAGCGAGCTGGCCCGCGCCCTCACCTACGGCACGGTGCGCGACGTCGCCCGTGTCGACGAGCTGTTCCCGCCCTACCCCTACGAGAGCAACCTGCCCGTCCTCGCGACCGATGCCCCGGTCGAGCAGACGGCCGCCACCGACGCCGACAGCGTGCTGCTGTCCCCGCAGCTGCGTCGCGCCCTGGAGCGGGTGGAGGAAGCCCTGGCGGCGGTGCCCGTCCTGGTCGGCGAGGGTGACGGCATCGGCTCCAACTCGTGGGTCGTCTCCGGCGAGCACACGGCGAGCGGTGCACCCCTGCTGGCGAACGACCCCCACCTGTCGATCTCCGCACCGGGTGTGTTCACGCAGGTGGGCCTCCACTGCCGGCAGGTCGGGGAGGGCTGCCCCTTCGAGGTCGCGGGCTTCTCCTTCGCCGGCTTCCCGGGCGTCATCATCGGCCACAACGCCCGGCTGGCGTGGGGCATCACCAACATGGGGGCGGACGTCACCGACTTCTTCCTCGAGCGCACCGACCGCCAGGACGGCACGTGGCTGCGGGACGGCGTGCAGGTCCCCCTCGACGTGCGCACCGAGGTGATCGAGGTCAACGGCGGTGACCCGGTCGAGATCGAGATCCGCTCCACGGCGCACGGCCCCATCGTCTCGGACGTGCTCACGGAGGTGGGCCGGGCGTCGTCCTCCCCGACCGCGGACGGCGTGCGCCGCTCGACTGAGGTCTCCCTCGGCTGGACCGCGTTGCAGCCGGGCAGGACGGCGGACGCCGTCTTCGCCTTCGCGACGGCGCAGGACGCGGCCGGCATCGCCGCGGCCGCCGCGCTCTTCGAGGTCCCCGCCCAGAACATCGTCTTCGCGACCACGGACGGCCGGATCGGCTACCAGGCGCCGGGCCGTATCCCGGTGCGGGCACGCGTGACCGACGGTCCGGTCCCGTCGGACGGCTCGTGGCCGCGTCCGGGCTGGGACTCCCGCTACGACTGGCAGGGGTGGGTCGCGCCGGAGGACATGCCGGCCGTCGTCGACCCCGCCCAGGGCTTCCTGGTTGCGGCGAACCAGGCCGTGACACCGGCGGGGGAGGGGCCCTTCCTCACCACCGACTGGGACCGCGGCTACCGTGCGCAGCGCATCCGCGAGCTCCTCGAGAAGGCGATCGCGGACGGCACCCCGGTCGACGTCGCGCTGAGCACGCGGATCCAGCTCGACACCCTCAACCCGTACGCCCAGGCACTCGTCCCGCCCCTGCTCGGGACGCCGGTCGCGGACGACTTCACGCGGGACGGCGTCAACCTCCTGCGGGGCTGGGACCGCCGGAACGACCCCGACTCGGCGGCCGCCGCCTACTTCTCCGCGGTCTGGTCCACGCTGCTCGAGCTGACGTTCTGGGACGACCTGCCGGAGAGCCAGTGGCCCGACGGCGGGAGCCGCTGGCTCGCCGTCGTCGAGGACCTGCTGGACGACCCCTCCAACGCCTGGTGGGACGACCGCCGCACCGTCAACGTGGTGGAGACGCGGGACGAGATCCTGTCGCGTGCGCTGGAGAGCGCCCGCCTCCGGCTCACGGTGGACCAGGGCAAGAACGCCGACGAGTGGCGGTGGGGCTCGGTGCACGTCGCGGCGCCGCAGCATCCCGTCCTCGGCGGTCGGGACGTGCCCGAACCGGTGCGCCGCCTCATGAACCCGAGCCCGCAGAGCGTGTCCGGCGGCTCCTCCATCGTGAACGCGACCGCCTGGGACGCCTCGACCGGGAGCTTCGCGGTGACGGCGGCCCCGGTGATCAGGATGGTCGTCGACCTCGGGGACCTGGACGCGTCCACCTGGGTGACCATGACCGGCACCTCGGGGCACCCGGGCAGCGTCCACTACGCGAACCAGCTCGGCGCCTGGGCCGACGGCGAGTCGTTCGCCTGGCCGTTCTCCCCCGCCGCGGTGGAGGAGGCCTCCGGGCACGAGCTGACGCTGCGGCCCGGCTGAGGCGGCGCGGCGCGGGAAGAGCGGGCGGCCGCAGGAACCCGGGGGAGCGCGGCCGAGCGGCCCGACGCCTGCGGCTCAGACCCCGCGGAGCTCCTGCCACCCGGCGGTCGTGGCGACGAGGTCGATGAGCCGGTCGTGCTCCTGCTGGGGCAGCGGGCGCACCTCGGCGTCGTAGAGCTCCTCGGGGAAGACCATCGAGACCGTCGGAGTCGTGGGGTTCGCGTGCGCCAGCACCCGGTCGTACCAGCCGCCGCCCTGGCCGAGCCTCGCTCCCGTGGTGTCCACGGCCAGCGCGGGGACCACGATGACCTGCGCCTCCGCGAGCGCGTCGGCCCCGAGCGTGGGGCCGGCGGGCTCGGGCGGGCGTCCGGGGGCGCGCACCGCAAAGTCGTCGGTCGCGGTGTACCAGGCCCAGTCGCGCTGCAGGCCGGCGCCGAGCACCGGCAGGAGGACCTCGACGCCGCGCTGGGCGAGCCGTTCGATGAGCGCGATGGTCCCGGGCTCCTTGGGGCGGGAGACATAGGCGGCGACGCAGCTGACGCCGCGCAGCTGGGGCATGTCGCCGATGACCTGCGCGAAGTCGTCCGCCGCCCGGGCGAGCATCCTCGGGGTGCGCTTGTCACGCTCCGCGCGGATCGCTCGCCGGAGCTCGTCCTTCGCCTCCGTCACGTCGAGGCCCGTCCTGCCCGGGTACGGCTGGGCGACGCTGCTCATGGTCACATCATCGCAAAGAAACCGTCGAAGCAGTACCAGCGGCGCGCCAGCGAAGGTCGTGCTGGTGGAGCGGCGGGGCACCACGACCCGCTGCCATGATGGGCGCCTCATGAGATCCGTCCACGACCAGCTCGCCGCCGTCCTCGCCGCGGCGCAGCCCGTCGCGCCGCTCGACGTGGTCCTCGCCGACGCCCCCGGGTGCGTGCTGGCGCAGGACGTCACCGTCGCCGCGGACGTGCCCGCACGTGACGTCGCCGCCTGCGACGGGTACGCCGTGCGCACGGTGGACCTCGTGCCTCCCGCGGGCGCGGCGGTGCAGCCGGACGTCACGCTGTCGGTGCTCGAGGACGTGGCCGTCTCGGCGGTGACGCCCGGTCGTCTCGTCGAGCGCAGTGCGGCGCTCCTGGCCTCCGGCGCGCCGCTGCCCGTGGGCGCCGACGCCGTCGTGCCGTTGGACCGGACCGACCGCGGGCGGGCCCGCGTCGTCGTCCGCGGTGGGGCTCGGCCGCACGAGAACGTGCTGCGCGCCGGGTCCGACCTGGCCGCCGGCGCCGTCGTCGTCCGCCGGGGGAGCCGCGTCGCGTCGCGGCACCTGGCCGCGGCCGCTGCGGGCGGCCTGGGCCGGGTGCGCGTCCATCCCCGGCCGCGCGTCGTCGTCGTCACCGTGGGGGACGAGCTCGTCGAGCCCGGGCGCGCCCGGCCGCCCGGTTCGACGCACGACGCCGACGCCCACGCGCTCGCCGCCGCGGTCCAGGACGCCGGCGCGAGCGCCGTCCGCGTGGGTCCGGTGCCGGACGACCGGGCCGTGCTGCGCGAGGTGATCGAGGACCAGCTGGTGCGCGCGGACCTCCTCGTGCTGACCGGCGGGCTCAGCGCCGGGCCGTGGGACACGGTGGCGGACGTCCTCGCGCCGCTCGGCACGGTCCGCCTCGACCAGGTCGCCATGACACCCGGGGGGCGCCTCGGGTTCGGCACGGTCGACGGCGTCCCCGTGGTCGCCCTGCCCGGCCGCCCGGTGTCCGCGCTGGTCGCGCACGAGGTCTTCCTGCGGCCCGCACTGCGCGCCATGGCCGGGCACACCGACCTGTTCCGGCCGTCGGTGCGTGCCGCGGTGACCCGGCCGTGGGCGTCGCCGGCCGGACGCCGCCAGTTCGTGCCCGCGACGCTCGCCGGAGGACCGCTGGACGGGTACACCGTCACGCCCGTCGGCGACCCGGGCGCTGCCTCGCTCGGGGACCTGGCGAGGGCCAACGCGCTCGCCGTCGTCGGGGAGGACACGACGGCCGTCCGCGCGGGGGACACCCTCGCCTGCCTGGTCCTGGACGGCTGATGGCCCGCGGGTGGCCGGCGGTGCTGCGCGAGGGCGACGTCGTCCTGCGTCCCCTGCGGCGTGCCGACTCCCGGACGTGGCTGACCCTGCGGGTCCGCAACGCCGCATGGCTCGAGCGCTGGGAGGCGACGTCGCCCGAGCCGGCCCCCGGGCCCCCGCCGACCTTCGGGCAGTTCGTGCGGACGCTGAACCAGCAGGCGCGCAGCGGGTCCTCGCTGCCGTTCGCCGTCGAGTACCGCGGGGAGCTCGTCGGCCAGCTCACCGTCGCGACCGTGGTCCGCGGCTCGCTGTGCTCCTCGAGCATCGGGTACTGGGTGAGCGAGCACGTCGCCGGGCGGGGCATCACGCCGACGGCGGTGGCGCTCGCCGTCGACCACTGCTTCGGGCCCGTGGGGCTGCACCGGGTCGAGATCAACATCCGGCCGGAGAACGCGGCGAGCCTGCGCGTGGTGGAGAAGCTCGGCCTGCGCGACGAGGGGGTCCGGGAGCGCTTCCTGCACATCCAGGGCGCCTGGTGCGACCACCGCACCTTCGCCGTGACGGCCGAGGAGGTCCCGGGCGGCCTCGTCGAGCGTCTGCGTCGCGCCGGGCTCCTCGCCCGCTGACGACGACGACGCGCGGCGCCTCCCGACACGCCGCGCCCGGTCCCCGGGCGGCCCGCGTGCTGCGCCTACCGTCGTGACGTGAACCAGGCCGGCATCGTGCTCGTCGCGGTGGCCGCGCTCTGGATCGCGTACCTGGTGCCGCACCGGTCCCGGTACCGCCAGCAGCTCCTGGAGTCGCGGGCGGACGACCGCTTCTCGGAGCACCTGCGGGTCCTGCGCGTCGCGCATGCCGCGGGCCGGCGGAGCGGTGCGGTGCCGATCACGTCGCCGGGCACGGCGCTCGGCACGGCACCCGACACGGCACCGACAGCCGGGACCCACAGGACCTCAGGGGTGCGACTGCACCCCGCCAGACGACCAGGAGGCGGTCACATGGACCGGCCGCACGGCACCACCGACCGCGTCGTCGCCGACGCTGCACGGCGCACCGCCGCCGAGCGCGCCCAGCGCGTCGCCCACCTGGCCCGGCGCCGTGCCGCGGCCCGTCGTCGCGCCCTGCTCACCGGGGTGCTGCTCGTGGCCGGGGTCATCGGCTGGTCCGTCGTCGCCGCCACCGGCGCGACGGTGCTGCTCGGGGTCGTCCCGAGCCTCGGGCTGGTCGCCGTCCTGGGCCTCGGCCGCGCCGCGGTGCGCGCAGGGGTCCGTGCCGACGAGCAGTGGGCGGCAGGCGCGTCGTCGCGGGTCGCGCTGCCCGGTGCCGGTGAGGGTGCGCGCACCGTCGGCCGGTCCGTCCACCCGTCGGACGCGCGCACCGAGGTCCTCGCCCGTGTGCCCCTGCAGCGGGCCGCCGGTCCCGCCCCGGCCGCCGCTCCCGTCGTGCAGCACGAACCCGTCGCCGTCCCGACGCAGCGCTCGGAGCCCGACGCGACCGTCGAGGCGACCGCGGCGGTCGACGACGACGCCGCGGCTCGTCCCCGCACGGTGCCGCAGCGCACCTCCGCGTGGTCGCCCGTGCCCGTGCCGCCGCCGTCCTACACGCTCAAGCCCTCGGCGCCGCGCCGGGAGCCCGCCCCGCTGCCCGCCGACGAGCACCTCGCCGCGTCGTCGTCCGCCGCCGGTCGTGAGTCCGGCGACGCGCCTGCGAGCGACGGGGTCGCGGCCGCGTCCACGACGCCGCCCGCCCGCCCCGACGCGGACCCCGCCACGTCCCTGGACCTCGACGCGATCCTCGCCCGGCGCCGCGCGTCCGGCGAGTAGGCGCCGTGCCGCGGGTGCCCGCGCCGGTCGCGCCGAGGTGCAGGAGCGGCCCGGAGCAGTGCTAACCTTGGACCCGCTCGCGGGGCTGTGGCGCAGTTGGTAGCGCGTCTCGTTCGCAATGAGAAGGTCAGGGGTTCGAATCCCCTCAGCTCCACCGCAGAAGGCGGGACGACCACCAGGTCGTCCCGCCTTCGTCGTCCGCGCCGGGCGCGGTCGACGGCACCTCCCGGCCCGTACCGACGATGGGGCGACGTCCCCCGGGCGGCGGCTGTCGTGCCGGCCCACCCGCCGTACGCTGGGCGTTCGCGCGGGGGCGCAGCCGACGGGAGAGCCATGGACGTGCTCGGGATCCTGCCCGCGCCGGTCTCCGCACGATCCGACGGCGGCCCGCCGTTCGCGGTGAGCCCCGGTGTGCGCATCGTCGTCGACGAGGAGCCCGACGCGGTCGCCGTCGCCGTGCTCGTGGCCGGGCGGGTGGGGCGGTTGGGCGACTTCCCCGTCGCGGTGGTCCACACCGACGACGGCACGCCGGGCAGCGTCGTCCTGCGGCTCATGGCGGAGCCGGACGCCACGCCGGAGGTGATCCGCCGGCTGCTGCCCACGCTGGGCATCCCCACCGCCCTGCCACCGGAGCTGGCGCGCGAGGCGTACCGCATCGGCGTCACCACGGACCGCGTCGAGGTCCTCGCGGCGACCGCCGCCGGGCTCGTCCGCGGCGCCGCGACACTCGTCCAGCTGGTCGACCACAGCACCGCGCCGTGGCCCTCCGTCCCGTGCGTGACGGTCGTGGACCACCCCCGCCTGGCCTGGCGGGGGCTGCAGGTCGACGTCTCCGAGCACCCGCTCGCCCTCGCCGACGCCAAGGCGATCGTCAACGTCCTGGCGACCCTGCGGATGAACGTGCTGCACGTGCGCGTCGCGGACGGCGTCGCGTGGGTCCCCGACGTGCTCGAGGAGGGCGGAGCGGTGGCGAGCGGCTTCGCCGAGCTCCAGGCCTACGCGGCCGCCCGCCAGATCGCCGTCGTCCCCGAGATCGACGTGGCGGGCGGACGCCTCGACGACGACCGGCTCACGGAGGTCCTCGGCCGGGTGGCCGCGACGACCCGGGCCCACGTCGTCCACGTGGGCGGGCGTGTCGGTGGTGCGGCGGACGGCCCCCCGGCGCACCGGTGCGGCGACCGGGTCGGACGAGGCGCCGACGACGTCGTGGCGGCGGGGGCCGTCGTCATGGCGTGGCAGTGCGCCGCCACCGCGCTCAGCAGCGCGCGGCACCCGGGTCACCTGCTGCAGGTCGGCGACGTGACCGATCCCGCGCTGGCGCCCGCCGTCGCGGACGGGGCGGCGCTCGTCCTGTCGCCACCGGAGCTCGACCTGGGTGTGGCCACCGTGACGCTGCGCGAGCGGTACGGCGCCGACCCCGTCGGCGCGGTGGAGGCGGCCGGGCTTCCCGCAGGTGCGGTGCTGGGAGTGGAGGCCCTCGTCGGCGGCGCGCACGGCGGGACGCGCGAGGGGCTGTTCCTCGCGCTGCTGCCGGACCTCGCAGCGGTGGCGGAGCTGGCCTGGAGCGGTTCCGGTGCTCCCGGCTGGGCGTCGTTCGTCGAGCGCGTCGCCCTCGAGAGCTCCCGGTGGCGCGACGACGGCCTGCCCGTCCCGGTTGCGGTGGACCGAGCCCTGTGACGGGCCTGAGCGGCCGGGCTCCCCGGGGTCACACCCAGCCGGGCAGCCACATGTGCATCTGCCACACCCGGAACGGGATGACCTCCCCCGTCCAGAGCGGCAGGAACCACAGCGAGACGGCGACGACCGCGAGGAGCGCGGCGCCCACCACGACCCGGGTCGCCGGCAGCCGGTCCGGGCTGCGCGCCCCCCACCGCAGCACGCGCTGGGCGACGTAGGTCAAGGACAGCACCAGCCACGGCAGCAGCACGACGGCGTAGAACGTGAAGATCGTCCGCTCGGAGTACGCGAACCACGGCAGCCAGCCCGCGACCAGACCGACGAGGCAGGCCACCGCGACCGGGTCGCGTCGGCGTACCACCCACCACAGGCACACGACGACGGCGGCCGTCGCGAGCCACCACAGGAGGGGGTTGCCCAGCGAGGTGACCGCCTGCGAGCACCGCTCCGCGCCGCACAGGGCCTGCGCCGGCTCGGGTGCCTGGTAGAAGAAGCTGGTCGGCCGCAGCTGCAGCAGCCAGCCCGCGGGGTGCGCGGCGTAGGAGTGCTCGGCGGTCAGCGTGGTGTGGAACCCCCACATGTCCTGGTGGTACTTCACGAGGGACCGCATCGCCTCCGGCAGCCAGGTGACGCCCTCGCCGGGGTGCGCGGCGGCCCACTGGCGCCCGTAGGCGCCGGGGGAGCGGAACCAGGACGTCCACGACGCCAGGTACGCGACCGCGCCCACCCCCACCGTCGAGACGAGGGCCGGTGCGGCGTCCCGCGCCAGGGCACCCAGGACCGGGCGCCGGGCGCCCGCGGCGTGCCGGGCGGCGGCGTCCCAGCCGACGGTGAGGAGGCCGAGCACGGCCACGAAGGTGAGGGCGGACCACTTCGTGCCGACCGCCAGGCCCAGCAGGACCCCGGCGAGCAGGCGCCACGGCCGCGGGCCGAGCGAAGGCCCCCACCGGGAGGGTGCGCGCGGTGGTGCGGTGAGGCGCCGGAGGCGCGCCCGTGCGACGTCGCGGTCCACGAGCAGCGCGGCGAACGCGCCGAGCACGAGCACCATGAGGAACCCGTCGAGCAAGGACGTGCGGGAGTGGACGATCGCCGACCCGTCGAGCGCCAGGAGCAGCCCCGCCAGACCACCGGCCCACACGGACCCCAGCAGGCGCATCCCGACCCGGGTGACGAGGAGCACGGCGAGCACCCCGGTGAGGGCGGCCGCGATCCGCCATCCCACCGCCGTGTCCGCGCCGACCAGTCGCATGCCCAGGCCGATCAGCAGCTTGGCGACCGGCGGGTGGACGACGTAGGAGGGCTCGGTGGAGTACGCGTCGACGTCGCCCGACGCGAAGGCCGCGTCCACCTCGTCCTTGTCCCCCGGCCACTGCGCCTCGTACCCGAGGCTGACGAGGGTCCACGCGTCCTTGACGTAGTACGTCTCGTCGAAGACGAGGGTCGGCGGGCGGTCCAGCGCGGGCAGGCGCAGCCCGGCGCCGACGGCGGTCACGGCGAGGGTCACCACCCAGCCGAGGGTGCTGCTGGACGCGCGGGCCGCCACGGCGGGCGTCCCCCGGACGTGTGCCCCGGTGCGGGCGCCGGCGTCCCCCCGCGTGGTCGTCACGCGGTCATGCTAGGCGGGGGCGGGTCGGGCGCCGGGCACGCGGGGGCGGGTCGGGCGCCGGGCACGCGGGGGCGGGTCGGGCGCCGGGCGCACGCCGCGTAGCCTGGCCGCCATGGGACCGGGGACCGGGCGGGTCGTGCTCGCCGCGACGCCGATCGGTGACCCCGAGGACGCCTCACCGCGGCTGCGCCGGCTGCTGGCGACCGCCGACGTCGTCGCCGCGGAGGACACACGCCGGCTCGCCGGTCTCCTCCAGCGGCTCGACGTGCGCACCACCGGACGCGTGGTCAGCCACCACGAGCACAACGAGGCGGCGCGGGCCGAGGAGCTCCTCGACGTCGTCCGCGGCGGGGGCACGGTGCTCGTCGTCTCCGACGCCGGGATGCCGACCGTCTCCGACCCCGGCTTCACGCTCGTGCGGGCGGCCGTCGCCGCGGGCCTGCCGGTGACCGCCGCCCCGGGCCCGAGCGCGGTCCTCACCGCGCTGGCCGTGTCGGGTCTGCCGACCGACCGCTTCTGCTTCGAGGGCTTCCTCCCGCGCCGTCCCGGCGACCGACGGCGCGTCCTGGCCACGCTGGCCCGTGACCCTCGCACGACCGTCTTCTTCGAGGCCCCGCACCGGCTCGCGGAGACGCTCGCGTCCATGGCGGAGGTGCTCGGGGCGGACCGTCCCGCGGCCGTCTGCCGGGAGCTGACGAAGACCTACGAGGAGGTCGTCCGGGACAGCCTCGGCGGGCTCGCCGCGTGGGCGGCGGACCGGGACGTCCGCGGGGAGGTGTGCGTCGTCGTCGGCGGGGCGTCGGCCGAGGGGCCGCCCGACGTCGCGGACCTCGCCCCCGAGGTCGTGTCCCGCTCCGACGCCGGGGAGAGGCTCAAGGACGTCGTCGCCGAGGTCGCCCAGGCCACCGGGGTGTCGAAGCGGGACCTCTACGCGGCGGCCCTCGCGGCGCGCGCCCGCTGAGCGGCACACGCTGCCCACGACGCACTGCGGACGGTCACCCGTGCAGGTCGCGGGCGGTCCTCCGCGCCGGGCCGGGCGGTGCCCTCCGCGCCGGTCGCGGGCGTCCCGCCGGCGGGGGCCGTCAGAGGGACGTCGAGGGGACGAGCTCGATGCCCTCGGCCGCCATGCGCTCGCGGGCGGCGGCGCCCTGCTCCGGCGTGACCGGCACCGTGAGGTCGGTGAGCACGCGTGTGCGCATCCCGAGGCGGACGGCGTCCAGCGCCGTCGCCAGCACGCAGTGCGACTCCGCAATCCCGACGACGTCCACGTCCGTCACGCCGGCCTCGCGCAGGACGTCGGCCAGCGCGTGCCCGCCCTCGTCGATCCCCTCGAAGCCCGAGTACGCCGCGGCGTACTGGCCCTTGCGCACGCTCACGTCCGGGTGGAGGTCCGCCAGCGCCGGGTGCAGCTCGGCCTCCGCGGTCCCGGCCACGCCGTGCGGCGGCCACGTGTCGACGAAGTCGGGATCGTCGCTGAAGTGGTCGCCCGGGTCGATGTGCCAGTCCTGCGTGGTGGCGACCAGGTCGTAGTCGCCCCGCCGTGCGGCGGCGAACTCGGCGACCCCGCGGGCGACCGCGTTCCCGCCCTTGACGCCCAGCGCCCCGCCCTCGCAGAACGTGGGCTGGACGTCGACGACCAGGAGCGCGCGTCGCCGGGCCGCCGCGTCGCCGTCCGGGTGTCCCGTGGTCTCGCTCATGGGACCAGGTTAGGTCGCCGGACGCAGCAGCCCGCCCAGTGGTCTGGGGAGGATCCGTTGCAGCATCCGCAACGGATCCTCCCCACTGCGGGCGACGGGTCGGGTGGGAAGGTCGCTGCGAGGTGTCGTGTTGCACCCAGGACGGGTTCGGCGGCACGGACGAGGGGGTCGGCGGGTGGCAGGCGAGGAGCAGCGTCGGGCGGGTGCGCGGCGGGCGGCCGGCGTCGTCGTGGCGCTCGTGCTGGCCGGGTGCGGTGCGCAGCAGCCCGAGCGGGTGCCGACCGTCGCGGACGCCACCCCGTCGGGGACGCGGTCGTCCACCGCGCCCGCACCCGAGTCGTCGTCGTCGGGCGTGTCCGTCCCGGGGCCGGCGCTGCCGGCAGCGACCGACTCGCCGCAGGACGTCCTCACCGGCCTCACGACGCCGTGGGACCTCGCCTTCCTGCCCGGCGGCGCGGCGCTCGTGACCCTGCGCGACCCCGCGCAGGTGCTCCTGCTCCGCGACTCCGGGGTCGTGACCCTCACCGGACCGGGCGCCGACGAGCTCGTCTCCGGTACGGCCACCGGCGGTGAGGGCGGCCTGCTCGGCATCGCGGTACCGCCCGGCGACGCCGGAGCGGGCGAGCCCTCCGACCTGCCCGCAGGCTCCCTGCCCGTGTACCTGTACCGGACCACGGCCGACGGCAACGAGGTCGTGCGGACCGCGCTCGACCCGGACGCGGGCACGCTCGGCCCGCTCGTGCCCGTGCTCACCGGCATCCCGGCGGAGGGCACCCACAACGGCGGGCGGATCGTGTTCGGCCCCGACGGCCACCTCCACGTCGCGACCGGCGACGCCCAGACGAGCGGCGCGAGCCAGGACCCGGGCTCCCTCGCCGGGAAGATCCTGCGCGTGACCGCCGACGGCGAGCCGGCGCCGGGCAACCCGTTCCCCGGCAGCCCCGTCCTCAGCCTGGGGCACCGCAACGTCCAGGGGCTGGCCTGGCACGAGGACGGGACCCTCGTCGCGAGCGAGTTCGGGCAGAACCGCCTCGACGAGCTCAACGCGATCCGCCCGGGCGGCAACTACGGGTGGCCGGAGGTCGAGGGGTCCGGCGGCGCCCCGGACTTCGTCGACCCGCTCGTCACCTGGACGACGGACGTCGCGTCCCCGAGCGGCATCGCCGTGACGGCGGACGCCGTCTACGTCGCGGCGCTGCGCGGTGCGCGGCTGTGGGAGGTGCCGTGGGCCGACGGCGGCGTCGCGGGGGAGCCCGTCGCGCACCTCGTGGGCGAGCTCGGGCGGCTGCGGCACGTCGCCGTCGGTCCGGACGGCGCCCTGTGGGTGCTGACGAACAACACGGACGGACGCGGCGAGCCGCGCGAGGGCGACGACCGGTTGGTGCGGCTGCTGCCACCGTGACCAGGCGCTGTCGGCGGGACCTCCGGGTCAGCGTCGACCTGCCCGCTCACTAGGATCGGTGCCCATGGCCCACATCCTCTCGGCGGTCGCGTGGCCGTACGCCAACGGCCCCCGCCACCTCGGACACGTCGCCGGCTTCGGCGTCCCCTCCGACGTCTTCAGCCGGTACATGCGCATGGCGGGCCACCGGGTGCTCATGGTCTCGGGCACCGACGAGCACGGCACCCCGATCCTCGTCCAGGCGGACAAGGAGGGGACGACCGCGCGCGAGCTCGCGGACCGGAGCAACCGCATCATCGTCGAGGAGCTCGCGGCGCTGGGCTGCTCCTACGACCTCTTCACCCGCACCACGACGGCGAACCACTACGCGGTCGCCCAGGAGCTGTTCCGGCAGGTCCACGCCAACGGGTACATGGTCGAGCGGACCACCCGGGGCGCCATCTCGCCGTCGACCGGCCGGACCCTGCCGGACCGCTACATCGAGGGGACGTGCCCGATCTGCGGCTACACGGAGGCGCGCGGCGACCAGTGCGACAACTGCGGCAACCAGCTCGACCCGACCGAGCTCCTCGAGCCGCGCAGCCGGATCAACGGCGAGACCCCGCAGTTCATCGAGACCCAGCACTTCTTCCTCGACCTGCCGGCGCTGGCGGACGCCCTCGGGGCATGGCTGGACGATCGGGAGGCCTCGGGCACGTGGCGGCCCAACGTCATCCGGTTCAGCCGCAACATCCTGCAGGACATCAAGCCCCGCGCGATGACCCGGGACATCGACTGGGGCATCCCCGTGCCGCTCGAGGGCTGGGAGGACCAGCCGGCCAAGCGCCTGTACGTCTGGTTCGACGCCGTGATCGGGTACCTGTCCGCGTCGATCGAGTGGGCGCGGCGCCTCGGCGAGCCGGAGCGGTGGCGCGAGTGGTGGAACGACCCGCAGGCCTTGTCCTACTACTTCATGGGCAAGGACAACATCACCTTCCACTCCCAGATCTGGCCCGCCGAGCTGCTCGGCTACGCCGGTCGGGGGGAGCGGGGCGGTGAGCCCGGCGCGTACGGGGAGCTGAACCTCCCGACCGAGGTCGTGTCCTCGGAGTTCCTCACCATGGAGGGCAAGCAGTTCTCCTCCTCGCGCGGCGTCGTCATCTACCTGCGCGACGTCCTGGAGCGGTACCAGGTCGACGCGCTGCGCTACTTCATCTGCGCCGCCGGCCCGGAGAACTCCGACTCCGACTTCACCTGGCGCGAGTTCGTCACCCGCACGAACGGCGAGCTCGTCGCCGGCTGGGGCAACCTCGTCAACCGCACCGCGTCGATGATCGCCAAGAGCTTCGGCGAGATCCCCGCCCCGGGGCCGCGGACCGAGGCCGACGACGCGCTGCTGGCCACCGTGCGCGCCGGCTTCGACACCGTCGGGGGGCTCATCGGCCGGCACCGCCAGCGGCAGGCGGTGGGCGAGGCGATGCGCGTCGTCGGCGAGGTGAACAAGTACGTGACCGACACCGCGCCGTTCAAGCTCAAGGGCGAGGACGAGCGCGAGCGGCTCGCCACGATCCTGCACACGACCGCCCAGGCGGTGTGGTGCTGCAACACCCTCCTCGCGCCGTTCCTGCCGCACTCGGCGAACGCGGTGCACCGCACGCTCGGCGGGGACGGGGACTTCATGCCGATGCCGCGCGTGGAGGAGGTCACCGACCTGGACGACGGCCGGCCGTACCCGGTCATCACCGGCGAGTACTCGACCACGCCGCCGTGGGCGTTCACCGACGTGCCGGTCGGTGCCCCCGTCGCGAGGCCGACGCCGATCTTCACCAAGCTGGACGACTCCGTGGTGGAGGAGGAGCTGGCCCGCCTGCGCGACGAGGAGGTCTGACGTGGCCGGCTCGCGTGACCGGTCCTGGCCCCCGCTGCCGGAGCCGCTGCCGCACCCGGTCGTCGACGACCACACCCACCTGGACCACCCGGCGCCCGGCGCCGGCGGGTTCGGCGGCGGCTCCCTCCCGCCCACGCTCGCGGAGCAGGTGGAGCGAGCCGTCCTCGTCGGCGTGACGCGGATGGTGCAGATCGGCTGCGACCTGCCCGCCGCGCGGTGGACGGACGCCGTGGTGCGCCAGGAGCCGGCGCTCCTGGGCGGGGTGGCCCTGCACCCCAACGAGGTGCCGCTGCACGCCGGCGTGCGCGAGGTCGCGCCGGACGGCCTGCAGCCCGACCCGCGCGAGCACCACGCCGTGCCGCTCGACGACGCGATGGCCGAGATCGCGGCGATCGCCGCGGGCAACGACCGCATCCGTGTCGTCGGGGAGACGGGGCTGGACTTCTTCCGGGCGGGGGAGGAGGGGCGGCGCGTGCAGCGCGAGGCCTTCCGTGCGCACATCGCCCTGGCCAAGGAGCTCGGCCTCGCGCTGCAGATCCACGACCGTGACGCGCACGCGGACGTCGTCGAGGTCCTGCTCGCCGACGGCGCCCCGGACCGGACGGTGTTCCACTGCTTCTCCGGCGACGCGGCGATGGCCCGGCTCTGCGTCGAGCAGGGGTGGTACCTCTCCTTCGCGGGCACCGTCACCTTCGGCGCGGCGACCGGGCTGCGCGAGGCGCTGCGCGAGGTGCCGCTCGGGCTCCTCCAGGTCGAGACGGACGCGCCCTACCTGACGCCGCACCCCCACCGCGGCCGGCCGAACGCGCCCTACCTGACGGCCGCCACGACCCGTCGCCTCGCCGCGGAGCTCGACGTGGACCTGGAGCACCTGTGCCGGACGCTGTGGTCGACCGCCGAGGACCTCTACGGCCCGTGGTGAGCGGGCGTCCGGGTGAGGTCGGGACCTCCGACTACCCGCCGTCGTGTCCTTTCCGTTACCGTCGACCCGGCCCTCCCCGCGGGACGGGCCGCACCAGGACCGCCTGAGTGCCTGCCGCTTGCCCCCGACGGACGGAAGCCCCTGTGCCCCAGAGCCCTGCCGGTGCCACTCGCCGGGAGCTGCGGCGCCGGGACCGGCGTCGGAGCGGGGTCCTGCGGACCGCGCGGTCGACCGCGCAGGCCACGGTGCTCGCTCTCGTGGTCGGCGGCACGGCCGCGTTCGCGGCGGTGCAGACGACGGTCGCGCCGGACGCGGGCCTGCCCGGCGGTGTGGCGAGCCCGGCCGACGTCGCCGCGGAGCTCGGTCTGCGCGACGCGGCGTCCGCGGCGTCGCGCGCGTCCGCCGTGGAGCGCGACCCGGTCGACGGGACGAGGACGGTCCACCTCACCGTGGACGGCGCGACGCAGGCCCTCGAGACGACCGCCACCACGGTCCGCGACGCGATGATCGAGGCCGGCGTGGTCCTCGGGCCGCACGACCGCGTGTCGGTGGCGCTGGACGCCGAGGCGGTCGACGGCCTGGAGGTCGCCGTCACGCGCGTCGTGGCGGAGATGCGCACGGAGACGACGACGCTGCCGTTCGAGACGGTGCGCGAGGACGACCCCGAGCTGCTGGAGGGCAGCGAGGTCGTCGTGACGCAGGGGCAGGAGGGGGTCCGCACCGTCGCCTACGAGGCGTACCTCGTGGACGGCGTCGAGGTCGACCGCAAGGTCCTCGTCGAGACGGCCGTCTCCGAGCCGGTGGCCCACGTCGTCCGGGTCGGGACCCGTCCGGCGCCGACCGCGCCCCCTGCGCGGCCCGCGGCCCCGGTGCCGGACGTCCCGGCCTCCGCAGCGGTGGACCCGGGCACGGCCCGGGCGATCGGTCGCGAGATGGTCCTGGCGCGCGGCTGGGGCGAGGACCAGTGGTCCTGCCTGGACGCGCTGTGGACCAAGGAGAGCAACTGGCGCGTCAACGCGGACAACCCGTCCAGCAGCGCGTACGGGATCCCGCAGGCGCTCCCGGGGTCGAAGATGGCCACCGCCGGCGCGGACTGGCAGACCAACCCCGCGACCCAGATCACCTGGGGCCTGGGGTACATCTCGGGCCGGTACGGCACCCCGTGCGCGGCCTGGGCGCACTCGAAGGCGCGGAACTGGTACTGACCGGTCCCGGCTCCGGAGGCGGCCGCTGGGCCGTCCGAGCGACGCTCGACCGCGCGCCCCGCCTGCGCACTTGACCGTCCCATGACCCTCCTCATGCCGCTACATGCCCGGTGACCTGCGGCGATGCGCGATGTGACGTGCCACACGACTCTTGGCGCTGGATCACAGATCGGTTACGGTGCCGTGTCGCCGCTGGCCGGGACGGACCTCGTTTGATATTGGTCCGCCGGCTCGTGAGCCCCCGCCACACCGGCGACGACCGCACGACCGGCCCCGCGGCCGGGATGACGGCCGGATCAGGGACCGGAACCGTCGGCGAGCGCCTTCGGGCGGACGCCGCCGGGCGCCACGACGGCGCACCCATCTCTGTGCCCGGGACGACCGACGTCTGGACACCAGTGCCCTTCTCCTCCCTCCGCCGCGCGCTCACCCGCAGGCCGCAGACCGCCCCCACGACCGACACGACCGAGCACGCCGCCACCGCGCCGCGCTCCCGGGCCCGCAGGCCCCTCCTCATCGGCGGCCTCGCCGCCGCCCTCGCCCTCACGGGCGGGACCGTCGCCGTCGCCGGCGCCCACAAGACCGTCACGCTCGACATCGACGGCGCCACGACCACCGTCTCCACCTTCGCCGGCAGCGTCGGCGGGGTGCTCGACGCCCACGACCTCGAGCTCGGCCCTCGCGACGTCGTCGCCCCCCAGCCGGGCGCCGCCCTGTCCAGCGGTGACGAGATCGTCGTGCGGCGCGCCCGCCAGGTGGTCGCGCTCGTCGACGGGCAGGAGACGCACGTGTGGGTCACCGCCCTCGACGCCGACGAGGCCCTCGGGACGCTCGCCGCGCGCGGTGGCGACGTCCGGCTGGTCGCCTCGCGGTCCGCCGAGCGCACCGACCTGGGCGTGCGGCTCGACGCCGACGGTCCCGTGGACGTCGTCGTGGACGGGCAGACGCACGAGGTGCCCGACGCCTCCGTCGGGCTCGCCGACGTCCTGGCCGGGCTGGGCGTGGAGCTCGGCCCCCTGGACCGCGTCCAGGTGCACCACGTGCCGGGTGACGCGGGCTCGCGCCTGACCGTGACGGTCCAGCGCGTCGTCGCCGAGGAGCAGGCCACCGTCACCGAGGTGCCGTTCGAGAAGGTCGTCGAGGAGACCGACGAGCTGTTCCGCGGTCAGTCCGAGACGGCGGTCGCCGGCGTGCCCGGTGAGCAGACGGCCGTCCACCGCGTCGTGCTCGTCGACGGCGTCGAGGAGTCGCGCATGCTGCTCAGCGACGGCGTGACCCGGGAGCCGGTGACCGAGGTCGTCCGACGCGGGACCAAGGAGCGACCGGCGCCCAAGCCGGCGCCCGCACCGGCACCGGCACCGGCGCCCGCCCGCGCGTCGTCCGGCTCGTCCTCGGCGGCCCCCGCCCCGGCCCCCGCACCGTCCACCGTGGGCGGCGACGTCTGGGCCGCCCTGGCCCAGTGCGAGTCCGGCGGCAACCCCACGATCGTCTCGAGCAACGGGCTGTACTACGGCCTGTACCAGTTCTCGCTGTCGACGTGGCAGTCCGTGGGCGGCTCCGGCCTGCCGAGCGAGGCCTCGCCCGCCGAGCAGACCCAGCGGGCGCAGATCCTGCAGGCCCGCTCGGGCTGGGGCCAGTGGCCGCACTGCTCGAGTAAGCTCGGCCTGCGCTGAGCGGAGCGCTCCACCGCAGCACGCCGCAGCACCGCACGACCTCGGGCCACCCGGCCCGGACCGCCCCGGCGGTCCGCGGCCGGGTGGCCCTAGGCTCGTCCGCATGACAGACGCCCTGCTCGGTCCGGCCTCGATCCGCGACCTGGCAGGGCGTCTCGGCATCCGCCCCACGAAGACGTGGGGGCAGAACTTCGTCGTGGACGCGGGCACGGTCCGCAAGATCGTGCGGATCGCACAGGTCCGTGAGGGCGAGCGTGTCGTCGAGATCGGGCCGGGGCTCGGCTCCCTCACGCTCGGGCTCCTCGAGGCGGGCGCCCACGTGGTCGCGGTCGAGATCGACCCCGCCCTCGCACGGCAGCTGCCGCTCACGGTGGCCGAGCGGCTCCCCGAGGCCGTCGACCGGCTCGAGGTCCTCGCCGCCGACGCGATGACCGTCACCACGCTGCCCGGGCCGCCGCCCACCGCGCTCGTCGCCAACCTGCCCTACAACGTCGCCGTCCCCGTCCTGCTGTCGTTCCTGGAGCGCTTCGACTCCCTGGAGCGGGTCCTCGTCATGGTCCAGGCGGAGGTCGCCGACCGGCTCGCCGCACCCCCCGGCTCCCGGACGTACGGCATCCCCTCGGCGAAGGCGGCCTGGTACGCCGACGCCCGGCGGGCGGGCTCGATCGGTCGCGCCGTCTTCTGGCCCGTCCCGCGCGTCGACTCGGCGCTGGTCGCCCTGGAGCGGCGCGACCCCCCGACGACGACGGCCTCCCGGGAGGCGGTCTTCACCGTCGTCGACACCGCGTTCGCGCAGCGCCGCAAGACGCTGCGCGCGGCGCTCGCCGGGCTCGCCGGCTCCGGCGACGCGGCCGAGCGCGCCCTGCGTGCCGCCGGCATCGACCCGGCCACGCGCGGGGAGCGGCTCGACGTCGTGCAGTTCGCCCGGATCGCCGAGGCGCTCGCGTCCTGAGGGGCGAGGCCCGGGGGTCGTGCGCGACCGTTCGAAGCGTGCTCCCCGCCGTGGCAGGGTTGTCCCGTGAGCCGGCCACCCGTCCCCCGCGAGGTGCACGTCCGCGCCCCGGGGAAGATCAACCTGGCTCTCGCGGTCGGGCGGGCGACGCGCGACGGCTACCACCCGCTGGCGACCGTGTTCCAGGCCGTGTCCCTGATCGAGGAGGTCACGGCCACGGCCGCCGAGCGCTTCAGCCTGACGGTCGACGGCCTGCACGCCGACCGCGTACCCACCGACGACTCCAACCTCGCGCTGCGTGCCGCCCGGCGCCTCGCCGAGCACGTGGGCATCGACGACGGCGTCCACCTGCACGTCCGCAAGGGCGTCCCCGTGGCCGGGGGGATGGCGGGCGGGTCCGCCGACGCCGCCGCGGCGCTGCTGGCCTGCGACACCCTGTGGCGCACGGGCCTGGCGCGGGAGGAGCTGTCGGAGCTCGCGGCGACCCTCGGCGCGGACGTGCCGTTCGCGCTGCTGGGGCACACCGCCGTCGGCAGGGGACGCGGGGACCTCCTCACGCCCGCCCTCAGCCGCGGGGAGTACCACTGGACGCTCGCCCTGCAGGACCACGGGCTGAGCACCCCCGAGGTCTTCCGCACGTTCGACGACGTCGTCGGCGGGGTCGGCGATCCCGTGCCGGACCGGGCGCTGCTCCAGGCGCTGGGCAGCGGTGACCCCGACGCCGTCGGCGCAGCCCTGAGCAACGACCTGCAGCCCGCGGCCCTGGAGCTCGCGCCGCACCTCGCCGAGACCCTCGCGGTCGCGGAGGACGCCGGCGCGCTGGGCGTCGTCGTCAGCGGGTCCGGGCCCACGGTCGCCGCGCTGGCACGGTCGCGCCAGCACGCCGTCGCGATCGCGGCGGCGATCACGGCGGCGGGCGTCGCGGACGGCGTGCTGACGGCGTCCGGCCCGGTGCCGGGCGCTCGGGTCGTCGTCGGTGAGCGGGCCGGCGTGCCCCACGTGGGGGACCGCGGCTGATGGCGCACCTGCTGGGCCTGGACTCGGTCTCCCTGACGGTCGGCACGCGGACGCTCCTGGAGGACGTCAGTCTCGGGCTCGACGACGGCCTCCGGGTCGGCGTCGTCGGTCCGAACGGCGCCGGGAAGTCGACGCTCCTGCGGCTCCTGTCGCGCGTCCTGGACCCGGACTCCGGCCGCGTCACGCACAGCGGCGGCCTGCGCGTCGGCCTGCTGGACCAGCGCGACGAGCTGCCGAGCGGCACGACGATCCGCCAGATCGTGCACGGTGCGGGGGAGACCCACGAGTGGGCCCGCGACTCCCGCATCCGTGCCGTCCACGCGGGGCTGCTCGCCGACCTCGACCTCGACGCGGACGTCGGTACGCTGTCCGGCGGGCAGCGGCGCCGCGTCGCCCTCGCCGCCCTGCTCGTCGACGACCACGACGTGCTGCTGCTCGACGAGCCCACGAACCACCTCGACGTCGAGGGGGTCGCCTGGCTCGCCGAGCACCTCACGGAGCGGTTCGGTGGCGGCACGGGCGCGCTCGTCGTCGTGACGCACGACCGCTGGTTCCTCGACGCGGTGTGCACGCGCATGTGGGAGGTCACCGGCAGCCGGCACGGGGACACCCGCGGCGGCACGGTCCTGCCCTACGAGGGTGGCTACGCCGCGTACGTCCTGGCCCGCGCGGAGCGTGCCCGCCAGGCGGCGGTCACCGCCGACAAGCGCGACAACCTGCTGCGCAAGGAGCTGGCGTGGCTGCGGCGCGGGGCACCGGCCCGCACGAGCAAGCCCCGCTTCCGGCTCGACGCCGCCGCCGCGCTCGTCGCCGACGAGCCGCCGCCGCGGGACAGCCTCGAGCTGGCCCGGATGGCCACGGCGCGCCTGGGCAAGCAGGTCCTCGACGTCGAGGACGTCACGGTGGCCGTGCCGACGCCGGACGGGACCGACGAACGGGTCCTGCTCGAGGACGTCACGTGGCGCCTGGGGCCCGGCGACCGGTACGGCCTGGTGGGTGTCAACGGCTCGGGCAAGACGACGCTCCTGCGGCTGCTCACCGGGGAGGTCCGTCCGCGATCCGGGCGCGTGCGCAGGGGCAAGACCGTCGTCGTCGCGACGCTGAGCCAGGACGTCACGGAGCTGGACGAGCTGGGCGACCTGCGCGCCGTCGAGGTCGTCGAGCGCGAGCGCCGGACGCTGCAGGTCTCGGGCAAGGAGCTCACGGCGTCCCAGCTCGTGGAGCGGCTGGGCTTCGCGCGCGAACGCGCCCAGACGCTGGTGCGGGACCTGTCCGGCGGGGAGCGGCGCCGGCTGCAGCTCCTGCGGCTGCTCGTCGGGGAGCCGAACGTGCTGCTGCTCGACGAGCCGACGAACGACCTCGACACGGACACCCTCGCCGTGGTCGAGGACCTCCTCGACGGGTGGCCGGGGACGCTGGTGGTCGTCTCCCACGACCGGTACCTCCTCGAGCGCGTCTGCGACCGGCAGTGGGCGCTGCTCGGCGACGGCCGTCTGCGCGACCTGCCCGGCGGGGTCGACCAGTACCTCCAGCTGCGCCGCGCGGCGTCGGCGCCGGCCGGGGCATCTGACGCCGCTCCGGACACCGACGACGGCGCCGCCGCGCCCAGCCAGGCGGACGTCCGCGTCGCCCGCAAGGAGATCGCGCGCATCGAGCGACGGCTGCAGCGCATCGCCGAGGCGGAGGAGCGGCTCCACGCGCGGATGGCCGCGGTCGCCACGGACCACGCCGCGGTCCTGGAGCTCGACACCGAGGCGCGCGCTCTCGCCGCGGAGCGGGAGCTGCTCGAGGAGGAGTGGCTCACGGCCGCCGACGTCGCCGGGTAGGCAGCCTCGACCGCGGCTGACGGCTCAGGCGTCGAACGGGGCGACGAGCACGCGCAGCAGGTCCGCGAGCGTGCTACGGTCCGGCTCCGGAAGCTCGGCGAGCAGGTCGCGCTCGGTGCGCAGGAGGTCCTCCAGGGCGGCGTCGACCCGGCGCAGACCCGCGACCGTCAGCCGGACCAGCACGCCGCGGCGGTCGCCCGGTGCGGGGAGCCGCTCGACCAGCCCGCGGGCCGCGAGCCGGTCGATCCGGTTGGTCATGGTGCCGCTCGTCACGAGCGTCTGCTGGACGAGCGTGCCCGGGGAGAGCTGGTACGGATCGCCCGCGCGACGCAGCGCCGACAGCACGTCGAACTCCCACAGCTCGAGGTCGTGCCGGTCGAAGGCGGTGCGACGCGCGAGGTCCAGGTGACGCGCGAGACGGCTCACCCGCGAGAGCACCTGCAGCGGGGCCACGTCGAGGTCGGGGCGCTCGCGGCGCCACGCCTCGACGATGCGGTCGACCTCGTCCGTCACGTCGCGTCCTGCTGCAGCAGCGTCGGCTTGCGCTGCAGGTCGGCCAGCCCGTGCCACGCCAGGTTCACCAGGTGGGCGGCCACCTCCTGCTTGCCCGGCTTGCGCGCGTCGAGCCAGTACTGGCCGGTCAGCGCGACCATGCCCACGAGCATCTGGGCGTACAGCGGAGCGGTGCGCGGGTCCAGCCCGCGCTTGGTGAACTGCGCGGCGAGGAGGTGCTCGACCTGCATCGCCACGTCCCCGATGAGGCTGGAGAAGGTGCCGGTGGACTGCGCGACGGGGGAGTCGCGGGTCAGGATGCGGAAGCCGTCGGTGGACGTCTCGATGTAGGTGAGCAGCGCGAGGGCGGTCCGCTCGACCAGCTCCTGCGGGTGGCCGCCGGCCTCCAGCGCCGTGGTCAGGGCTCCGGTGAGCGCCTGGATCTCCCGGTCGACGACGACGGCGTACATGCCTTCCTTGCCGCCGAAGTGCTCGTACACGACCGGCTTGGAGACCTGCGCCCGCGCGGCGATCTCCTCGACGCTGGTGCCCTCGAAGCCCTTCTCCGCGAACAGCTGCCGGCTCACGTCGAGCAGCTGCTCGCGCCGCTGCGTGCCGGTCATCCGGGGACGCGCCGGCCGCTTGCTCGAGGAAGCCACGTCCCCATCATGCCGTGCCGGCCGGCCGCGGCCGCTGAGGGGGCCGCCGCGGGCGAGCCGGGAGCGGTCGGCGGCCACGGCCCCGGGCCGGCGACTGGCTGGCAGGATGGGGCACCGTCCGGACGCCCACACCAGGCTGCCGGTCCGCCCTGGTGTAACGGCAGCACGCAGGCCTTTGGAGCCTTGCGGTCCAGGTTCGAATCCTGGGGGCGGAGCGCGACGAGGCACCACGAAGGGCCCGCCCCGCGAGGCGCCGGGTCGGGACGCGGCAGGACGTCACGACCAGGCACGACCCGCACGCGCCCGGTGGGACCGAGGTCCCGTTCTCACGGTCCCGACCGTTTCTACTGTTCGGAGACGCACCCCCGCGACGGGTGCCTCACGACGACCCCTGGGACCCCACGATGACCTCGCCTCCTCCCGCGCCTGCCCGGCTCGGCACGACCGCCCGGCGCCTCGGTGCCACCCTCGCCCTGGCCGGCGGGCTCACCCTCGTGGCCGCTCCGGCGTCCGCGCACGAGCGGTGGTTCGCCGAGCTCGCCGACGGCGGTGACTGGGGGTTCTTCGGCACACCGCTCGCCCTCGGCGCGACACTCGCCGTCGTGGTCCTGGCGGTGGCGTGGCGGCTCGTCGCCGCACGACTGCCGCGCCCCGAGCTCCCCTTCCTCGCGCCGCTCGGCCGTCTCGCGCCGTTCGTCCCCCGGCTGCTCGCGGTGCACCTCGGTGTCGCGCTGCTCGCCCTCGCGGTGACCGGGTCGTTCCTCAGCCCGGCCGTGCCGCTCGAGGAGGTGCCGGGCGGGGCCCTCGCCGGCGTCGTCGAGGCGGTCATCGGCATCTGGCTCGTGACGGGCGTACGGCTGCGGGCGGCGGCCGTCGGCGTGGCCCTGCTGGGTCCCGTCGCGCTGCTGGCCGCCGGCCCGGTCGCGGTGCTCGAGAACGCGGCGATCCTCGGGATCGCGGCCTTCCTCGCGGTCGTGCCGCCGTCGGACGCGACGTTCGGCCGCGTCGACCCGAGCCCGGAGCGCCTGCGGGTCGCGGTGCTGCTGCTCAAGTCCCTCGTCGCGGTGACGCTCGTGACGCTCGCGTTCAGCGAGAAGTTCACCAACCCGGAGATGGCCCGCAACACCCTGCAGGCCTACCCGGAGCTCGACGTCTTCGCCCTCGTCGGACTCCAGGTCCCGGTGGACACCTTCGTGGTGGTCGCCGGCGGCGCGGAGCTGCTGTTCGGCCTGCTCGTGCTGTCCGGTGCGATGCCCCAGGTGGCGACGCTGGTGGCGATGGTGCCGTTCAACGCGACCCTGCTGCTCTTCGGCACGACCGAGGTCATCGGGCACCTGCCCGTGTACGGCCTGTTCCTCACGCTGCTGGTGTACGGCTCGAACCCGCGCACCGCGGCCGCCGTCGCGTGGCTGCCCTCGCGGGGCGACGTCACGGACCTGGTCGCCCGGCTCCGGCCTCGACCCAGGACGGCGGCGGTCGCCACGGCCACCGTCTGACGCCGGGGCACGTGGCCCGACGGCCGGTCCCGACGTGCGCTCCCGACGTGCGCTCCCGACGTCCGGTCCGGCGTCCGGGACCAGGGCGCGGCGGTAGAGTGGCGCCACGCCAGGACCATCGCCGGCGGGCGCAGACACAGGGCCCCGCGGAACGGCAGATCCGACGGGAGACCGAGTGACCACCCCACGCCCCGCCGCCGTCGTCGTGCTCGCCGCAGGCGAGGGCACGCGCATGCGGTCCGCCACCCCGAAGGTCCTCCACACGCTCGCCGGCCGCACGATGCTCGGCCACGCGCTCGTCGCGGCGCGCTCCCTGGAGCCCCTGCTGCTCGCCGTCGTCGTGCGGCACGAGCGCGACCGCGTCGCGGCCCACGCCGTCGAGGTGGACCCCGAGGTGCTCGTCGCGGACCAGGACGACGTCCCCGGGACGGGCCGGGCGGTGCAGTGCGGGCTGAGTGCCCTCGAGGCGGCAGCGCACGCGCGCGCCGTCGGTGGCGGCAGCGGGGAGGACGGCGCTCGGGACGCAGGGCTGGACGGTCCGGTGGTCGTGCTCGCCGGCGACATCCCCCTGCTCGACGGGGGCACGCTCGCCGAGCTCCTCGCCGCCCACGTCGCGGACGGCAACGCGGTGACCGTGCTCACGACCGAGGTCGAGGACGCGACCGGGTACGGCCGCGTGGTGCGCGACGCGGCGAGCGGCGAGGTGACGGGGATCGTCGAGCACAAGGACGCGGACGACGCCCAGCGTCAGATCCGCGAGATCAACTCCTCGGTCTACGTCTTCGACGGCGCCGTGCTGCGCGGAGCGCTCGGCCGACTGGGTCGTGACAACGCCCAGGGCGAGGTCTACCTCACCGACGTCCTCGCCATCGCGCGGGCCGACGGCGGTGCGGTGCGCGCCGTGCGCGTCGACGACCCGTGGCTCGTCGAGGGCGCGAACGACCGCGCCCAGATGTCGGTGCTCCGCGCGGAGATGAACCGCCGGATCGTGCACGAGTGGATGGTCTCGGGCGTGACGGTCGTGGACCCCGCCACCACGTGGATCGACGTCGAGGTCGAGCTCGAGCCGGACGTCACGGTCCTGCCGGGGACGCAGCTGCTGGGAAGCACCACCGTCGCGCGCGACGCCGTCGTCGGCCCGGACACGACGCTCACCGACGTGCACGTCGGCGCCGGGGCGCAGGTGGTCCGGACGCACGGCTCCGGCTCGCGGATCGGCGCGGGCGCCGTCGTCGGGCCCTTCTCGTTCCTGCGGCCCGGGACGGACCTCGGCGCGGACGGCAAGATCGGTGCGTACGTCGAGACGAAGAACGCGCAGATCGGTGCGCACTCCAAGGTGCCGCACCTGTCCTACGTGGGGGACGCGACGATCGGGGAGCACAGCAACGTCGGCGCCGGCACGATCTTCGTCAACTACGACGGCGTCGCCAAGTCGCGCAGCGTCGTCGGGGACCACGTGCGCATCGGCTCGGACAACGCGATCGTGGCGCCGGTCCGGATCGGCGACGGCGCCTACACCGGCGCCGGTTCCGTCATCCGCCAGGACGTCCCGCCGGGCTCGCTGGGCATCAACACCGCCCCGCAGCGCACCATCGACGGCTGGGTGCTGCGGCGCCGCGAGGGCACGCCGTCCGCTGCCGCCGCCGCGGCCGCGCTGGACGGGGACCACGACGACGTCGTGCTGTCCCCCCAGGCACGGGCGGAGCGAGCCCGTGCCGGGCGCCAGGACGACTGAGGGCCGGCCCGCCGCGACGACGGACCGGACCCTCCCGCACCCCCCGCCGAAGAGAGAAGGCCTGCTGCAGATGACCGGGATCACCTCGAGCGACGGTGAGAAGCGCCTCGTCCTCATGTCGGGGCGTGCGCATCCCGAGCTGGCGGAGGACGTCGCGAACGCGCTGGGGGTGGAGCTGCTGCCGACCACGGCGTACGACTTCGCCAACGGGGAGATCTACGTCCGGTTCAGCGAGAGCGTGCGGGGCACCGACGCCTTCGTGCTGCAGAGCCACACGGCCCCGATCAACCAGTGGATCATGGAGCAGCTGCTCATGGTGGACGCGCTCAAGCGGGCGTCCGCCAAGACGATCACCGTGGTGCTGCCGTTCTACGGGTACTCCCGGCAGGACAAGAAGCACCGGGGTCGCGAGCCGATCTCGGCGCGGCTCATCGCGGACCTGTTCAAGACGGCGGGCGCCGACCGCCTCATGAGCGTGGACCTGCACGCCGCGCAGACGCAGGGCTTCTTCGACGGGCCGGTCGACCACCTGTGGGCCATGCCGCTGCTGGTGGACTACGTGCGCACGCGTGTGGACCTCAGCAACGTGGCCGTGGTCTCGCCGGACGCGGGCCGGATCCGGGTCGCCGAGCAGTGGGCCGCGAAGCTCGGCGGCTGCCCCCTGGCGTTCATCCACAAGACCCGGGACATCACCGCCCCGAACCGGTCCGTGGCGAACCGGGTGGTCGGCGAGGTGGAGGGACGCACCTGCATCCTCACCGACGACCTCATCGACACCGGGGGGACGATCGCCGAGGCCGTCCGCGTCCTGCGCGCCGCCGGTGCGAAGGACGTCATCGTGGCGGCCACCCACGGCGTCCTGTCGCACCCCGCCGGCCAGCGCCTGCAGGAGTGCGGCGCCCGGGAGATCGTCGTCACGGACACCCTCCCGATCAGCGAGGACCGGCACTTCGAGAAGCTCACGGTGCTGTCGATCGCCCCGCTGCTGGCCCGTGCGATCCGCGAGGTGTTCGACGACGGCTCGGTCACGTCGCTGTTCGACGGGGCCTCCTGAGGGACCTGATCAGCGCTCGTCCGTGCGGTAGGATCGGCAGCCGTGCCTCGGCGAGGGACGTCGGACGGCCGGATCCCGGCAGGGCCCATGGGGGCACTGCCTGAGAACCTGGCCCCGGCTCCGTGATTCGACGCGGCGGCCGTCCTGCGCGTCCGTCCTGCGTCCCGCGCCGAGGCCGCCCACCGGGCCCCCACCCCGGTCCGAGAGCCACCACCGAACGAGATGCCAGGAGTCACCGTGTCCGAGATCAAGCTCGTCGCCACCACCCGAACCGAGTTCGGCAAGGGTGCCGCACGACGCATCCGCCGCGCCCACCAGGTCCCCGCCGTCATCTACGGCCACGGTGAGGCGCCGGTGCACATCACGCTGCCGGGCCACGAGACGATGCTCGCGCTCAAGCACGCCAACGCCCTGCTCTCCATCGAGCTCGACGGCAAGGCCCAGCTGGCGATCGCGAAGGACATCCAGCGCGACCCGATCAAGCCGGTCATCGAGCACGTCGACCTCCTCGCGGTCCGCGCCGGCGAGAAGGTGACCGTCGACATCCCCGTCCACGTCACCGGCGAGGCCGTCCCCGGCACCGTCACGCTCGTCGAGGCGCAGACGCTGCAGGTGGAGGCCGAGGCCACGCACATCCCCGAGTCCGTCGAGGTCTCGATCGAGGGCCTGGAGGCGGGCAGCAGCATCACCGCCGGCGACGTCTCGCTGCCGTCCGGCGTGACGCTCCTGGGTGACCCCGACGCCGCCGTCGTCGTGGTGGCGGCGGAGCGCCTCGAGGAGGAGCCGACGGAGGGCGAGGAGACGGCGGAGGAGCCTGGCGCCGAGGGCGAGACCGCTGCAGAGGGCTCCACCGAGGCGGAGTCGGCCGAGGAGGCCTGAGCCCCCGTCCGACCGGCTCGGACATGACGGTGCGCGACGCCCGGTCCCCCAGGGGGCCGGGCGTCGTCGCACCCCCACCCTGAAACGCGGAGGACCGTGATGACCGACCCGTGGCTCGTCGTCGGGCTGGGCAACCCCGGGCCCTCCTACGCCGGCAACCGGCACAACGTGGGACAGATGGTGCTCGACGAGCTCGGCCGGCGTGCGGGCGTCGCCTTCGGCTCCCACCGCAGCCGCGCACAGGTCGCGGACGTCCGGCTGGGCGTGCTGCCCGGCGGGGTGCCCGGGCCCCGCGTGCTGCTGGCGAAGCCGACGTCGTACATGAACGTGTCCGGCGGGCCCGTCGCCAGCCTGTCGTCGTATCTCGGCGTCCCGGTCGAGCGGCTCGTCGTGGTGCACGACGAGCTGGACATCCCCTTCGCCCAGGTGAAGCTCAAGCGCGGGGGAGGCGAGGGCGGCCACAACGGCCTGCGGAGCATCACCTCCGCCGTCGGCAGCAAGGACTACGTGCGGGTGCGCGTCGGCGTCGGCCGCCCGCCCGGTCGGATGGACCCGGCGGACTTCGTGCTCAAGGACTTCTCCACGGTGGAGCGCAAGGACCTCCCGTGGCTCGTCGACGCCGCGGCGGACGCCGTGGAGATGGTCGTGCTCGAGGGGTTGGAAGCCGCACAGCAGCGGTTCCACAGCCCGAGCTGACTCCCGGCACGGCGTCCGACGGCGCCGTGCGCCCCCCCTCCGGCCGTGCTGTGCGGACCGCTGTCCGCGCGACGTCCTGCTCGTCGACCGTCCCTCCGGGTGAAAACCGGGCCTTTCGTCCCCCTGTCCCCCAATCGAGATCATCTATGCCGTAATGTCCGGTTTGGATGATTCGCGCGGTTGGTCTGCGCGGCCACGGGAACAGGGAGAGCCACATGCGCAAGCTGCTCGCGCTGCTGATGACTGCAGCGCTGCTGATGGTGGGGGGTGCCGCCGCTGCGTCGTCGGACGTCGACCAGACCTGCAAGGACGTCGTCACGGAGGGCGCCGGCGGCTGGGGTCAGATGATCAGCACGAACGGCGACCCGGCGACCGTCACGGTGAACGCGGACGCCGGTTTCCTCATCGACAAGTACTGCGTGAAGGCCGGCAGCGGCGACGGTGCCGTCCAGATCGTCCTGGTCGAGCCTCCCGCCGCTCAGGTCACCATCGATCACTCGGTCAAGGACTCCGTGAGCCACTACGTGGTGCACCAGATCCCGATCCCGAAGGTGGTCGTGACGCCGGAGGTGCCGCAGAAGGTGGACCTGTGCGGGACCGAGGATGACGACGTGACGCTGCCGACGACGACCGGTGTGGTCTACACCGAGGTGCGTGAGGGCAGCACGGTGACGGTGACCGCGGCCGCCGCGGAGGGCTACGTGCTGGCCGACGGTGCGATCACGGAGTGGGTGTTCGCGTTCACGGACGTCCCCTGCCAGCCGGTGCCGGTGGTCGTGACGCCGGAGGTGCCGCAGAAGGTGGACCTGTGCGGGACCGAGGACGACGACGTGACGCTGCCGACGACGACCGGTGTGGTCTACACCGA
>NZ_CAKAKB010000005.1 GCF_916618755.1 Actinotalea sp. Marseille-Q4924
ACGTGACGCTGCCGACGACGACCGGTGTGGTCTACACCGAGGTGCGTGAGGGCAGCACGGTGACGGTGACCGCGGCCGCCGCGGAGGGCTACGTGCTGGCCGACGGTGCGATCACGGAGTGGGTGTTCGAGTTCACGGACGTCCCCTGCCAGCCGGGCACGGTCGAGATCCCGGTGCCCGCTGCGCCGGCTCCGGTCGGCCCGACCTGCTCGGCGCCGGGTTCGCTCACGCTGGTGGACGGCGCGTCCTTCACGTGGGCCGGACCGCGGGTCCTGGGCGCCGGCACGCACACGGTGACGGCGACGGCGAAGGACGGGTTCGTGTTCGTCGGCGGCAAGGCGACTGTGTCCTACACGGTCACGGTGCTTGCGGCGACCGGCTTCCAGTCGACCGACGCGAGCAAGCCGTGCTACGTGGCTCCCTCGACCGTGTCGAAGCCCGTGGTGCCCGCAAAGCCGGCTGCGGTGGTCGTGCCGCCGCGGCGCCCCACGCCCCAGCTCGCCGCCACCGGCGCCGAGGGTGTCCTGGCGGCCGGCGCCACGGCGGCCGCCCTGGCTCTCATGGGTGCCCTGGGCATCGCGTGGTCCCGACGGTCAGCGCGCAGCTGAGTGAGGTGTGTACGGAGGGGCGGGTCGCAGTCGCGGCCCGCCCCTCCGGCGTCCTACCAGCAGACCGCTGCAGCGGCGCGTCGGTATGCGTCCGCACAAGGAACGATCTTGGCGCAAGCGCCTGATCGGGTGAATCTCCTCATTCAGGGTGCAGGTGTGTATACCGCGGAATAGCGTCGATATCGGGCATCCCGCCCAGTACGGGTCGGGATCGTCGGAGATGGGCTGGCCGTTCGAGGGCGGGCGGAGATCGACGCGCACGGGGGCGCGGAGGTGTCCGGGCGCACATCACCATCGCAGCAGATGGTGGGGACGACACCTGGCTCCACGGGCGGCACCCGGACACCTACCGGGACCCGTTCGCCCGACCACCGGCCGACCGGCCGAGGGTCCGGCAGATCTGGGTGGGGGAACGCGATGAGACGAGTACTGGCAGTAGCGACAGCGGGGCTCATGGCCCTCGCTCTCGCAGGTCCCGCGGTCGCGACCGTGGGTACCGACGAGCAGTCCACCGACGGCGTCGTGGCCGTCGAGCCGGCACCGGTGGTGGAGGAAGCCCCCGCGGTGACCGAGGCCCCTCCGGCGGTCGAGGAAGCACCTCCCGCAGCCGAGGAGGCGCCGCCTGCAGTGCAGGAGGCAGCGCAGCCCGCCCCAGCCCCCGCCGCACAGGAAACCTCCGGTGAGGCTGCTGCCGCGATGGCCAAGCCCGCGGTCAAGCCTGCCGATCCCGGCAACTCCGGCAACGACAACGGCGGGGTCTGTCCTGACACCTTCGTCGAGGGCGTTGGCGGCTGGTTCAAGTACGACGGCCTGAACGGCGAGACGTTCTCCGTGCCCGCGATGGACGGCTACGTCGTCGCCGAGGTCTGCTACAAGGCCTCCACCGAGGTCGTCTACCTCGGCGCGGTCACCTCCGTCACCTCGACCGTGCTCAACGACAACGGCAAGGCCCAGGCCCTGAGCCACGTCTCCGTCCGTTACGTGCCGGTCACCCAGCCGACCGTCGTCACCCCGGGCATCCCGCAGTTCGTGGAGCTCTGCGGCACCGAGGACGACGACGTCGTCCTGCCGACCACCGCCGGCGTCGTCTACACCGAGACGTGGGACGGGCTGACCGTGACGGTCACCGCCACGGCAGCGGCCGGCTACACGTTGGCCGTGGGCGCCGTGACGAGCTGGACCCACACCTTCACCGACCTGCCGTGCGACTACGTGCCCGTCGTGGTGACACCCGAGGTGCCCGAGTTCGTCGACGAGTGCGGCACCGCCGACGACGAGGTGATCCTCCCCGAGGACACCGAGTACGTGACGTACGAGATGACCCGCGACGGCATGGTCGTCACCGTGACGGCCGTCCTCGTCAACGAGGCCGACGTCTTCGCCGACGGCGTGGACACCGAGTGGGAGTTCACGTTCACCGACGTCGCGTGCGACACCGACACGGTCGTCAAGGTCCCGCTGTGCCACGCGACGGGCTCCGAGACGAACCCGTACGTCTTCATCGAGGTCAGCGTCGCCGCGTTCTTCCAGGCCGGCCACATCGACCACGAGGACGACATCTTCGACTCCTTCACCTACGTGAAGCACGGTGAGACCCTCACGGTCGACGCCCAGGGCGACCTGTCCCTGCTGGAGAACGAGTGCGACACCGGCGGGGTCGTCGTCCCCGACGAGGTGACCCCGTCCGTGATGGTCGAGGACACCGTGTGCGTGCCTGGTGAGTTCCAGCTCATCGGTGGGTCCATCACCCTCGGCGACGAGGACGGCGTGACCTACGTCGTGACCCTGGACGGTGAGGAGGTCACCGACCTGACCGACCTGGAGCCGGGCCACTACGTCGTGACGGCCATGCTCGAGGACGGCTACGAGTTCGGCGAGCTCGGTGCCGGCTGGACGCTGGACGAGGACGGCAACGCCGTCTTCCACGTGATGATCACCGATCTCCCGTGCGAGCCCGGCCTCCTGGGCGTCACCCCGTCCGTGTCGGTCGTGGACGCCGTGTGCGTGCCCGGCGAGACGGAGCCCGTCGGTGGGTCCATCACCGTCGGCGACGAGGACGGCGTGACCTACGTCGTGACCATGGACGGGGAGGTCGTCACCGACCTCACCGACCTGGCGCCCGGCGAGTACACGGTCACCGCCATGCTCGACGAGGGCTACCAGTTCACGACGCTCGGCACGGGCTGGATGCTGGACGAGGACGGCAACGCCGTCTTCACCGTCGAGATCTCCAACCTGTCCTGCGGCGTCGTCGGTGGTGTCTTCGGGCCGATCGTGACCATCACCACGCCGATCTGCGTCGAGGAGGACGACGAGCTCTTCGGGGCCGTCGACATCACCCTCGACAACTCCGACTCCACCACAGCCGTCACGTTCGTGATCTGGGTGGACGAGGACGAGGTCGACGAGATCGAGCTCGCGGCCGGTGAGATGGAGACCGTCGAGCTGCTCTTCGAGGACGCCGCCACGTATGACGTCGTCGTCGAGGCGATCGGCGTCGACATCGAGGACACCGACACCTACGCGGTGTTCGAGACCACCATCGTCGTCGACTGCGCCGAGGACCAGCCGCAGAAGCCGGTCATCGTGACCCCGGTGGTCAAGCCGGTCGTCACCACGCCTGCCCGCCCGGCCGTGATCGTCTCGCCGACGATCCGCGGACCGCAGCGGCCGACGATGCTGGCGCAGACCGGCGTCGACGACACCACTCCGTGGCTGCTGGCCGGGGCTGCGGGCCTGATGGGCCTGGGCGGCATCGCCCTGGTCGTCGGCCGGCTCCGTGGCCGAGTGGAGGAGTGACCGCCCGCACCGGTCGCCCCTGAGGGCGTCGGTGTGAGGACAGGATGAGTGGAGGCCCCCGGTGCGTGACGCACCGGGGGCCTCCGTCCGTGCGCACGTAGACTTGCCCCACACCCCGTCCGATCCTCGGCCGGGGCCCGTCGTGCTGCCCCCGGCCTCTGACAGGACCCATGAACCTCACCGGTCTGCTGCCCCTCCTCCTCGCCGACCCGGCCGCCGCGCGCCTGCGCGAGCTGGCCGCGGCGAGCCCCGCCGCGCGGGAGGAGACCGTCGACGTCGTCGCGCCCGCCGGCACCCGGCCCCCGCTCCTGGCTGCCGTCGCGGCTGCGCTCGACGGGTCGACGGCGATCGGCACCTCCACGCCGCCCGTCACGGTGGTCGTCACCGCCACGACCCGTGACGCCGACGACCTGGCCGCCGCGCTGCGCTGCTTCCTCCCCGCCGACGACGTCGCGGTGCTGCCCGCGTGGGAGACGCTCCCGCACGAGCGGCTCTCGCCGCGCAGCGACACCGTGGCACGCCGTCTCGCCGTCTTCCGCCGGCTGGCGCACCCTGTGGCCGACGGCGGCCAGGCGGGCGCCATCCGCGTCCTCGCGGTCCCGGTGCGCGCGCTGCTCCAGCCCGTCGTCGAGGGTCTCGGCGAGCTCGAGCCCGTCTCGTTGCGCACGGGCGAGCGCGCCGACCTGCAGGACGTCGCCGAGCGACTCAGCGCTGCCGCCTACACGCGTGTCGACATGGTCGAGCGGCGCGGCGAGTTCGCCGTTCGCGGCGGCATCCTCGACGTCTTCCCGCCGACGGACGACCACCCGCTGCGCATCGAGTTCTGGGGCGACGAGATCGAGGAGATCCGCTGGTTCGCGGTCGCCGACCAGCGCAGCCTCGAGGTCGCCACCGAGGGTCTGTGGGCGCCGCCGTGCCGCGAGATCCTCCTGACCGACACCGTCCGGGGCCGCGCCGCCGCCCTCGCGCAGCAGCTCCCCGGCGCCGCCGAGATGCTCGAGAAGCTCGCGCACGGCATCGCCGTGGAGGGCATGGAGTCCCTCGCGCCCGTCCTCGTCGAGCGCATGGTGCCGGTCCTGGGGCTGCTGCCCGCCGGGTCGCTCGTCACCGTCGCCGACCCGGAGCGGGTCCGCCGTCGGGCGCACGACCTGCTCGCCACGAGCCAGGAGTTCCTGGATGCCGCGTGGACCGCGGCGGCTGCGGGCGGCAGTACCCCGATCGACCTCCGGGCGGCGTCGTTCGTCGAGTACGCCGACACGCGCGAGGACGCCCTGGCGCGCGGCCTCGGCTGGTGGTCCTTCAGCGCCTTCTCGCTCGAGGCAGCGGCGGCGCAGGACGACCTCCTTCCCGCCGCGGCGGGCCAGGACGGCCCCAGCACCGCCGCGCTCCAGGACGGCGCCCCGCGCGCGGCCGTCGTCGACGGCGACGAGGGGACCACCGTCGTCGTCGGTGCCCGGGACGTGCGCGGCTACCGCGGCGACGTGCCGGCGGCGGTCGCGGACCTGCGCACCCTGCAGCGCGAGGGCTGGCGTCTCGTCATGACGACCGAGGGCCACGGCCCGGCCCAGCGCATGGTCGAGCAGCTGACGGCCATGGAGGTCCCCGCCCGCCGGGTGGGCGAGGTGGCGGAGGCGCCGGAGGAGGGCGTCGTCGTCGTCACGCCCGCGCCGGGCGGCCGGGGCTTCGTCGCGCCGGCGCTCCGGCTCGCCGTCTTCAGCGAGTCCGACCTCACCGGGCGTGCGGGGACGTCCACCAAGGACATGCGGTCGATGCCGTCGCGGCGCCGCAACGTCGTCGACCCGCTCGCCCTGCGCCCGGGGGACTTCGTGGTGCACGAGCAGCACGGCGTCGGCCGGTTCGTCGAGCTGGTCCGGCGGACCGTCGGGACCGGCGCTGCCAAGGGCACGCGCGAGTACATGGTCATCGAGTACGCGTCGAGCAAGCGCGGGCAGCCCGGCGACCGCCTGTACGTCCCGACCGACCAGCTCGACCAGGTGACCAAGTACACCGGCGGGGAGTCCCCGACGCTCAACAAGATGGGCGGCTCGGACTGGGCGAGGACGAAGGGCCGCGCGCGCAAGGCCGTCAAGGAGATCGCGTCGGAGCTCATCCGCCTGTACTCCGCCCGCATGGCGACCTCCGGGCACGCGTTCAGCACGGACACCCCGTGGCAGGCCGAGCTCGAGGACGCGTTCGCCCACGTCGAGACCCCCGACCAGCTCGCCACGATCGACGAGGTCAAGGCGGACATGGAGAAGTCCGTGCCGATGGACCGGCTCGTCTGCGGCGACGTCGGCTACGGCAAGACGGAGATCGCCGTCCGCGCCGCGTTCAAGGCCGTCCAGGACGGCAAGCAGGTCGCCGTCCTGGTCCCGACGACGCTCCTCGTCCAGCAGCACCTCGACACCTTCTCCGAGCGGTACGCCCAGTTCCCCGTGACGGTCCGGGCGCTGTCCCGCTTCCAGTCCGACAAGGAGGCGAAGGAGGTCGTCGAGGGCATCTCGGACGGCACGGTCGACGTCGTCATCGGCACGCACCGCCTCATCACCGGGCAGGTCAGGTTCAAGGACCTCGGCCTGGTGGTCATCGACGAGGAGCAGCGGTTCGGCGTCGAGCACAAGGAGACGCTCAAGCAGCTGCGCACCGACGTCGACGTGCTGGCGATGAGCGCCACGCCGATCCCGCGGACGCTCGAGATGGCCGTCACGGGCATCCGGGAGATGTCCACGCTGGCGACGCCGCCGGAGGAGCGACACCCCGTCCTCACGTTCGTCGGGCCGTACGACGAGAAGCAGATCACCGCCGCGATCCGCCGCGAGCTGCTGCGCGAGGGCCAGGTCTTCTTCGTGCACAACAAGGTCGACAGCATCGAGCGGACGGCGGCGCGGCTGGCCGAGCTCGTCCCCGAGGCCCGGATCGCGACCGCGCACGGGAAGATGGGGGAGCACCAGCTCGAGCAGGTCATCGTCGACTTCTGGGAGAAGCGGTTCGACGTCCTCGTCTGCACGACGATCGTCGAGACGGGCCTGGACATCTCCAACGCCAACACGCTCATCCTCGACCGTGCCGACCGCATGGGCCTGTCCCAGCTGCACCAGCTGCGCGGACGCGTCGGCCGCGGTCGGGAGCGGGCGTACGCGTACTTCATGTACCCGCCCGAGCGGCCGCTCACCGAGACCGCGCACGACCGCCTCGCCACGATCGCCGCGAACACCGACCTGGGCTCCGGCATGCAGGTGGCCATGAAGGACCTGGAGATCCGCGGCGCGGGCAACCTGCTCGGAGGCGAGCAGTCCGGGCACATCGCCGGCGTGGGCTTCGACCTCTACGTCCGCATGGTGGGGGAGGCCGTCGCGGCCTTCCGCGGCGAGCCGGACACCCGCCCGGCCGAGGTCACCCTCGAGCTGCCCGTGGACGCGCACGTGCCGCACGAGTACATCGGGCACGAGCGCCTGCGCCTGGAGGCGTACCGCAAGATCGCCGACGCCACGACGGCCGAGCGGCTCGACGCCGTGCGCGCCGAGCTCGTCGACCGGTACGGGCTGCTGCCCGAGCCGGTCGACAACCTCTTCGAGGTGGCCGCGTTCCGCAACCTCGCCCGCGACACCGGACTCACGGACGTCACCGCGCAGGGCAAGTTCATCCGCTTCGCGCCCGTCGAGCTGCCCGAGTCGGCGCAGCTGCGGCTGCGGCGGCTGTACCCCGGCTCCATCCAGAAGCCGGCGATCCGCACGATCCTCGTGCCGTTCCCGACGACGGGCCGCATCGGCGGGAAGGCCCTCGCCGGCGGGGAGCTCCTCGCCTGGGCGCGGGACCTGGTCGACGGCGTGCTCCAGGGATCGATCGGCGCGGCGGCCCACGTCGCCCAGCCGACGACGACGGACGCCCGGTGACAGGGCCGGTCGGCCGCGCCGACCTGCGCTGGGCCTACGATGCTGGCGACGCTTCGACCCTGGAGGTACCCCGGTGAGCCTGACCACGCCGACGTGGAGCCGCACGCGGCGCCGTGCCGCCCGCACCGTCGCCGCCCTCGCGGTGGGCGCGGCGCTGCTGACCGGCTGCGCGCAGACGCCCGGCACCGCTGCGGTCGTCGACGGGCGGACGATCACGGAGGCGACGCTCCAGGAGGCGACCGCCGAGCTCGGGACGCTCATCCCCCAGGGCATCCCGACGCAGCAGGTGCTCATCAACCTCATCGCCGCGCCGTTCCTCCTGGACGCCGCCGCGGCGGCCGGTGCCGGGGTGTCCGAGGCCGAGGCCGTCCAGCTCGCCGAGCAGCTCGCCGCGCAGGCGGGTCTCGCGGAGACGCCGGAGCTCGGGGACGGCAGCCTCACAGTGCTGCGCTCCACGCTCGCGCAGCAGAAGCTCACGCAGTCGCCCGACGCCGCCGAGGTGTTCGCGTCCTTCGAGGAGGAGCTGACGAACGCCGACGTCGAGCTCAGCCCGCGCTACGGGAGCTTCGACCTGACCGCTCCGGGCGGCATCGTCGCCCCGGAGCGGCCCTGGATCGACGCGCGCTGACCCTCGTGCGCGAGTCCGTGGCAGACGCCGGGCCGACGGCCGACGGGCCTGCCGTGCCGCCCGCCGAGCCGTCCGCCGGCGCGGACCCTGAGGCGGGCGGTGGGATCGCGGATCTCGTCGCGGTCATGGACCGCCTCCGCTCGCCGGGCGGCTGCCCGTGGGACGCCGAGCAGACGCACGAGTCGCTCGTCCCCTACGCGGTGGAGGAGGTCGCCGAGGTCGTCGAGGCGGTCGAGACCGGCGACCGCGCGGGGCTGCGCGAGGAGCTCGGCGACCTGCTCCTGCAGGTGGTCTTCCACGCACGCGTCGCGCAGGACCACCCGGACGACCCCTTCGACATCGACGACGTCGCCCGCGGCATCGCGGCCAAGCTCCGTCGGCGGCACCCGCACGTCTTCGGTGACGTGACGGTCGCGGGCGCCGCGGAGGTCCACCGCAACTGGGACGCCATCAAGCAGACGGAGAAGAGCCGGGCGTCGGCGGTCGACGGGATCCCGCCCGCGCTGCCCGCGCTCGCCCGCGCGCAGAAGGTGCTGGGCCGCCTCCGGCGGGCCGGCCTGCCGGTCCCCGACCGCACCGCGCGGGACGCGCCCGACACCGCGCCCGACGACGCCGCGGCGGACCTCGGCGCCCGGCTGCTCGCGCTGGTGGTCGAGGCCGACGCCGCCGGTGTCGACGCCGAGCAGGTGCTCCGGGGGACGGTCCGTGAGCTCGAGGACCGCGTCCGTGCGACCGGCGCGTGAGCCCAACGTCCTGGATCCCGGCGACCGCCGGTTCTAAGGTCGCGTCGGTGGCGGCTGCCCCCGGCCGTGCAGTCGAGGAAGGCAGGCGATGAGGCGATGAGAGTCGGCGTCCCCCGGGAGCCGCGTCCCGGCGAGCGGCTGGTCGCCGCGACGCCCGCGACGGTCGCCCAGCTGCGCAAGCTCGGCTACGAGGTGCTCGTCGAGGCGGGCGCCGGCGTCGCCGCGTCCTTCCCCGACCAGGCGTACGCCGACGCCGGGGCCGCCGTCGTCGGCGCCGAGGAGGCGTGGGCGGCCGACGTCGTCACCACGGTCAACACCCCGCCGCACGATCGCCTCGCCCGGCTCATGCCGGGCCAGACGCTCGTCGCCATGCTCGGGCCGGCCGGGTCGCCGGGAGTCGTCGGCACGCTGGCCGAACGTGGTGCGACAGCCCTGGCGCTCGACGCCGTGCCCCGCATCTCCCGCGCGCAGGCGCTCGACGTGCTCAGCACGCTGTCCAACGTCGCCGGGTACCGCGCGGTCATCGAGGCCGCCGAGGAGTACGGCGGCATGTTCACCGGCCAGGTCACCGCCGCCGGGAAGACGGCGCCCGCGAACGTCTTCGTCATCGGCGCCGGCGTCGCCGGGCTGGCGGCCATCGGCGCCGCGGCCAGCCTCGGCGCGCAGGTCCGGGCGTTCGACGTGCGGCCCGAGGTCGGCGAGCAGATCGCGTCGATGGGCGGCCAGCCCGTGCGCGCGGAGGCGGCCCAGCAGCAGGTGTCCGCCGACGGCTACGCCGCCGCGCTGACCGAGGAGCAGGAGCTCCTGACCCGCCGCATGTACGCGGAGGAGACGGCACGCGCCGACGTCGTCGTCACGACGGCCCTGGTCCGCGGGCAGGCGCCGACCACGATCACGGCCGAGATGGTCGCTGCGATGCGACCCGGCAGCGTCGTCGTCGACCTCGCCGCGTCCGGCGGCGGCAACTGCGAGCTCACGGTGCCGGGGAAGCGCGTCGTCACCGACAACGGCGTCGTGGTGCTCGGCTACACCGACCTCACGAGCCGCATGCCGCGGCACACCTCGCAGCTGTTCGGTACCAACGTCGTCAACCTGCTGACCCTCCTCACGCCGGAGAAGGACGGCGAGCTGACCCTCGACCTCGAGGACCCCGTGCAGCGCGGCATGACCGTGACGCGGGCGGGCGAGGTGCTGTGGCCACCGCCGCCGGTGCAGGTCTCGGCGGCGATGGCGGCCCAGCCCGCCGTCGACCCCGTCGAGGCGGAGCGGCTGGCCGCCGAGGCACGGGCGACGGCAGCCGCCCAGGCGGCACGCCGCCGGACCCGCCGCACCGCGCTCACCGGGCTCGGCGCCGTGGCCCTGGCCCTCGCCCTCACGTTCGCGCCGGAGGAGACCCGTCAGCACCTCGTGGTGTTCGCGCTCGCGGTCGTCGTCGGCTACTACGTGATCTTCAACGTCACGCACGCGCTCCACACGCCGCTCATGGCCCAGACGAACGCGATCTCCGGGATCATCCTCGTCGGCGCGCTCCTGCAGATCGGCTCGGAGAACCTCGTCGTCTCCTCGATCGCCTTCGTCGCCGCGGCCGTGGCCAGCATCAACATCTTCGGCGGGTTCCTGGTCACGTACCGGATGCTCGGCATGTTCCGGAAGGGCGACTGACGTGCTCACCTCCCTCGCGCAGGCCGTGTACGTCGTCGCGGCGCTGCTGTTCATCGCGAGCCTCGCCGGCCTGTCCGGGCAGGCGACGGCGCGTCGCGGCAACGTCCTCGGCATGGTGGGCATGGGCCTCGCGCTCGGCGCGACGGTGCTCCTCGCCGCCGAGACCAGCGAGCGGCCCGTGCTCGTGACGCTCCTGCTCATCGCGCTCGTCTTCGCGATCGGGGCCACCGTCGGGATCTGGCGGGTCCGCAGCGTCGAGATGACGCAGATGCCCGAGCTCATCGCGATCCTGCACAGCTTCGTCGGTCTCGCCGCGGTGCTCGTCGGCTTCAACTCCTACCTCACCGAGGAGGCCGACGCCGTCCACCAGGTCGAGGTGTTCCTCGGGGTGTTCATCGGCGCCGTGACGTTCACCGGGTCGATCGTCGCCTACCTCAAGCTGGCGGGACGGCTCAGCTCGGCGCCGCTCGTCCTGCCCGGACGCAACCTGCTCAACCTGGCCGCCGTCGTCGTCTCCCTCGGCCTCATGGCGTGGTTCGTCGTACAGAACGCGCTCGTCCCGCTCGTCGCGATGACGGCGATCGCGCTCGTGCTCGGCTGGCACCTCGTGGCGGCGATCGGCGGCGGCGACATGCCCGTCGTCGTGTCGATGCTCAACTCGTACTCGGGCTGGGCGGCGGCCGCGGCGGGCTTCATGCTCGGCAACGACCTGCTCATCGTCACCGGCGCGCTCGTGGGCTCCTCCGGCGCGATCCTGTCGTACCTCATGTGCCGCGCGATGAACCGCTCGTTCATCAGCGTCATCCTCGGGGGCTTCGGCGTCGAGGGCGGGACCGTGGCGGCCGACGGCGAGCAGGGGGAGCACCGGGCGGTGCTCGCCCCGGAGGTCGCGCAGATGCTCACGGACGCACGGTCGGTCGTCATCACGCCCGGCTACGGGATGGCGGTGGCCAAGGCGCAGTACCCGGTCGCCGACCTCGTGACGCGGCTGCGGGCGCAGGGCATCCAGGTGCGGTTCGGCGTCCACCCGGTCGCCGGTCGTCTGCCCGGGCACATGAACGTGCTGCTCGCCGAGGCGAAGGTGCCGTACGACATCGTGCTGGAGATGGACGAGATCAACGACGACCTGGCGCAGACCGACGTCGTGCTCGTCATCGGCGCGAACGACACCGTCAACCCTGCGGCGCTGGAGGACCCGGGGTCGCCGATCGCCGGCATGCCGGTGCTGGAGGTGTGGAAGGCGAAGCAGGTGGTCGTCTTCAAGCGGTCGATGGCGACGGGCTACGCGGGGGTGCAGAACCCGCTGTTCTTCCGCGAGAACACGGCGATGCTCTTCGGCGACGCGAAGGACCAGGTCGAGGCGATCATCACGGCCCTGCAGACGCAGCCCGCACACGTCTGACGCCGCCCGCACGAGATCGGGCGGGTCCCATGAACGTCCCGCCCGGTGCGGCGGGATCCGCACTACTGTGGACCGCGGCCGGTTGACGACGACCGGCGGCAGGTCGGTCCGTCCGCCTCGCCGCTGGTCCGCGGAACCAGGACCAGCCCGGAGAAGATCCCCACCAGTCCGTACGAAGGAGCTTCCGTGGCCACAATCGAGGCCGTAGGCGCCCGCGAGATCCTCGACTCGCGCGGCAACCCCACCGTGGAGGTCGAGGTCGCCCTCGACGACGGCACGATCGCCCGCGCCGGTGTGCCCTCGGGCGCGTCGACCGGTGCGTTCGAGGCCGTCGAGCGTCGTGACGGCGACAAGGGCCGCTACCTCGGCAAGGGTGTCCAGGACGCGGTCAACGCCGTCATGGACGACATCGCGCCGGAGCTCATCGGGTTCGAGGCGAGCGAGCAGCGTCTCGTCGACCAGGCCCTCAAGGACCTGGACGGCACGCCCAACAAGGGCAAGCTGGGCGCGAACGCGATCCTCGGCGTCTCCCTCGCGGTGGCCAAGGCCGCGGCGGACTCCGCCGACCTGCCGCTGTTCCGCTACGTCGGCGGCCCCAACGCGCACGTGCTGCCCGTGCCGATGATGAACATCCTCAACGGCGGGTCCCACGCGGACTCCAACGTCGACATCCAGGAGTTCATGGTCGCGCCGATCGGTGCGCCGACCTACCGCGAGGCGCTGCGCACCGGCGCGGAGGTCTACCACTCCCTCAAGTCCGTCCTGAAGAGCAAGGGGCTCGCGACCGGCCTCGGCGACGAGGGCGGCTTCGCCCCGAACCTGCCGAGCAACCGCGACGCGCTGGACCTCATCCTCGTCGCGATCGAGCAGGCCGGGTTCACGCCGGGCACCGACGTCGCCCTCGCCCTGGACGTCGCCGCCACCGAGTTCTTCAAGGACGGCGCGTACCAGTTCGAGGGCAAGGCGACGTCGCCGGCCGACATGATCGCCTTCTACGAGAAGCTCGTGGCGGACTACCCGCTGGTCTCCGTCGAGGACCCGCTGTCCGAGGACGAGTGGGACAGCTGGACCGAGCTCGTCGCCAAGGTCGGGGACCGCGTCCAGATCGTCGGCGACGACCTGTTCGTCACCAACCCGGAGCGCCTGGCCAAGGGCATCCAGCTCAAGGCCGCGAACTCGCTGCTGGTCAAGCTCAACCAGATCGGCACGCTGACCGAGACCCTGGACGCCGTGACGATGGCGCAGCGCGCCGGCTTCACCGCCATGGTGTCGCACCGTTCGGGCGAGACCGAGGACGTCACCATCGCGGACCTGGCGGTCGCCACCAACGCCGGCCAGATCAAGACCGGTGCCCCCGCGCGCGGCGAGCGCATCAACAAGTACAACCAGCTGCTGCGCATCGAGGAGGAGCTGGACGACGCCGCGGTCTACGCGGGCGCCGGCGCCTTCCCGCGCCGCGGCTGAGACGCACCACCAGCGCCGCCCCGCGGCGCACCGGCAGGGCCCGACCGTCCCACGGTCGGGCCCTGCCCGCGTCCGGGTGACCTCGGCGGGGCAACGCGCCCGGCCGCCTGACGGTCCCGCCCCTCCGGAGCGGGCACAATCGAGGGCATGTCCCGCCGTCCTCCCGCTCCGGTGCGCCCCTCGGGCGCCAGCGCTGGGACCCGGCGACCCGTGCGCCCCACCTCCGGCCCGGCCGCCTCCGGCGGGGGCGCCCGGCCGGCGCCCCGACCGACCGCGGAGCGTGCCCCGTCCGGGCCGCGACCCGCGCCACCCGCCCGCCCGGTGCGCGCCACGGGCGCGACGGCGGAGGCCCGCCCGGTCCGGCTGGCCCGCCTGCTGTCCGTCCGGGCGATGGTCCTGGGCGTCGTCGGGCTCGTGGCGTTCACGCTGCTCTTCCCCTCCGTGCGCGCCTACCTCGGGCAGCAGGCCGAGCTCGACGCCCTCGAGCAGGATCTCGTCGCCGCCCAGCAGCGCCAGGAGGACCTGCGCGCCGAGCTGGACCGCTGGGAGGACCCGGCCTACGTGGAGGCCCAGGCGCGGTCACGGCTGTCGTACGTCATGCCGGGGGAGACCCCGTACCGCGTCATCGACCCGGAGGTCGTGGTCGAGACGCCCGTCGTCGAGGGCACGGCGTCCGCCGAGACGGGACCCGCGCTGCCCGTCGGGGGCTCCGGTACACCCTGGTACGCGACCATCTGGGACTCCGTCGAGGTCGCGGGCGAGCTGCCGGTCCCGGACGGCGAGGGGTGAGCGGGCACCGGGACCTGCCCGGTCCCCGCGGCGCCACGGCCGACGACGACGCCGCGGCTCCGGCCTCCCCGGCGGTCGCCGAGGAGCCGGGCACCGGCGCCTCGGGCAGGACCGGGCCCGGCGCGACCGAGGTGGTCACCGAGGCGGACGTCGCCACGCTGACCGCCCAGCTGGGCCGGCCCCCGCGCGGCGTCGTCGGCATCGCGGCCCGGTGCGTGTGCGGCCGGCCGACGGTCGTGCGCACCGCTCCCCGGCTCCCGGACGGCACGCCCTTCCCCACGACGTACTACCTCACCCATCCGCGGGCGGTGGCGGCGGTCTCCACGCTCGAGGCGTCGGGGGTGATGAGGGAGATGACGCAGCGGCTCGAGGACGACCCGGAGCTGGCCGACGCGTACCGGCGGGCGCACGAGCACTACCTGCGCAGCCGCGCGGAGCTCGGCGAGGTGCCGGAGATCGCCGGCATCAGCGCCGGCGGCATGCCGGGCCGGGTCAAGTGCCTGCACGTGCTGGTCGGGCACGCGCTCGCCGCCGGTCCCGGCGTCAACCCGCTCGGTGACGAGGCGCTGGCCCTGCTGGCGGAGCACTGGCGGCCGGACGTCTGCACCTGTTGACGCGGCATCGTCGTCGGCGTCGTGTGCGGCTGCTGAGCGGGCGCGACCCCGGCGCTCGACGGGTGGCACGCTTGCGGCCATGACGCGTGTTGCGGGCATCGACTGCGGGACCAACTCCATCCGTCTGCTGGTCGCGGACGTCGACCTCGGGGCCGGGACGTTGACCGACCTGGAGCGGACGATGGAGGTCGTCCGGCTGGGGCAGGGCGTGGACCGGACCGGCCGCATCGCGCCCGAGGCGCTGGAGCGCACGCTCGACGCGAGCCGACGCTACGCGCGCCGCTGCGAGGAGCTCGGCGTCGAGCACGTCCGCTTCGTCGCGACGTCGGCCTCGCGGGACGCGGAGAACCGCCAGGACTTCGTCGACGGCGTCCTGGACGCGCTGGGTGTCGAGCCCGAGGTGATCAGCGGGCACGAGGAGGCGGAGCTGTCCTTCCGCGGGGCGACCGGCGTCCTCGCCGGCAGGCACCTCGGGCCGTTCCTCGTGGTCGACCTCGGCGGCGGCTCGACGGAGCTCGTGCTCGGGACCACGTCGGTCGTCGCCGCGCACTCGATGGACGTCGGCTGCGTGCGGATGACCGAGCGCCACCTGGCCGGCGACCCACCGACACCCGAGCAGGTCGCGGCGGCCAGCGCGGACATCGAGGCGGCGCTGGACGCGGCGGCGCGGGACGTCCCCCTCGGTCGCGCCGCCACGCTCGTCGGGCTGGCGGGCACCGTCACCACCGTGACCGCGCACGCGCTCGACCTGGACGCCTACGACCCTCAGGTCATCGACGGCTCCCTGCTGCCGGTGGACCGGGTGCTGACGTCCTGCCGCGAGCTGCTCACGATGAGCCGGGCCAAGCGGGAGCGCCTGCCGTTCATGCACCCCGGCCGCGTCGACGTCATCGGGGCGGGGGCGCTCGTGTGGTCGGCGGTCGTCGCGCGCGTCCGGACCGAGGTGGCCCGGTCCGGCGGGAACCTGCGGACGGTGGTGACCTCCGAGCACGACATCCTCGACGGCATCACGTGGAGCGCGGCGGAGCGGTCGGCCGACCGCGTCTGACCCGGGCATCATCGGGGGATGCCACCCACCTCCCTGCCGGACCCGCGCCTCCTGCCGCACCCGCGGACCGGCGCGGGGTTCCCCTCCCCGGTCCCCCCGGGCACGGGCTGGCCGGGGGACCCGGCCCACCCCTCGACGCCGGTCGCCACGACGGCTGACGGCGTCGCCGCGCTCGCGGACGCGGCGCCCGACCTCACGGCGCTCGACGAGGCGTCGTCGGTGTGCCGGGCGTGCCCACGCCTCGTCGCGTGGCGCGAGGAGGTCGCCGTCGTCAGGCGTCGGGCGTTCCGGGACCAGCCGTACTGGGGGCGCCCCGCGCCGGGCTTCGGTGACCCGGCCGCGCGCCTGCTCGTCGTGGGGCTGGCGCCGGCCGCGCACGGCGCGAACCGCACCGGCCGGCTGTTCACGGGGGACCGGTCGGGGGACTGGATCTTCGCGGCGCTGCACCGTGCGGGGCTCGCGTCCCAGGCGGAGTCCGTGGACGCCGCGGACGGCCTCACGCTCACGGACGTCCGCATGGTGCCCGCCGTGCGCTGCGCCCCGCCCGACAACGCGCCGCTGCCGGTGGAGCGGGACACCTGCGCGGGGTGGTTCCGGCGCGAGGTCGAGCTGACGGCGGGCACCGTCCGCGCGGTGCTCGTCCTCGGGGCGTTCGGCTGGCGTTCGATGCTCGGCGCCGCCCGCTCGTTCGGCTGGGAGGTCCCGCGGCCCGCGCCCGTCTTCGCCCACGGCGCGCACGCCCCGCTGCGCCGGCCCGACGGCGTCGTGGTGCACCTGGTGGGCAGCTACCACGTGTCGCAGCAGAACACGCAGACGGGCCGCCTGACGGAGGGGATGCTCGATGAGGCGATCTCGACCGCGGTCCGTCTCGCGCGGCACCCGGAGCCCTCCGCGGAGACCTGACCCCCTCTGCCTCGAGCGCCCACCTTGTGTGGAGAGCTCACCGCGTCTCGCGCGGGTGACCCTCCACGGTGTGTCGCTGCCGTGGCGGGCCCGGGCCGGCTGCAGGTGGAGCGCCGGGTCGGAGACCGGCGAGAGGTGCGCGAGACATGGGACGACTGTGGCCCGACTCACGGTCCGAGCCGTGAGAAACGCTTGTGAAGTGTTTCACAAGAGCGCATCCTGGGACCTATGGCCTCCACGACCGACGCCGTGCTGCCCTCCGGCGCCCCCCGTCCGCGCAAGGTGCCCCGCATCGTCGTCCTCGGCGGCGGGTACGTCGGCTTCTACACGGCGCTGCGCCTGCGCCGACGGCTCGGTCGGCGCGACGCGGCGATCGTCGTCGTCGACCCCCGGCCCTACATGACCTACCAGCCCTTCCTGCCGGAGGCGGCGGCCGGCTCGCTCGAGCCGCGGCACGTCGTCGTCGCGCACCGGCGTGAGCTCGACGGCGTCGACAGCCTCACGGCACGCGTCACGCAGATCCGGCACGCCGACCGCACGGTCCGCCTCCAGCCGGACGAGGGCGAGGCGTACGAGATCACCTACGACCACCTCGTCGTCGCGCTCGGCTCCGTGGCCCGCACGCTCCCCATCCCGGGCCTGGCGGAGGAGGCGATCGGCTTCAAGCAGGTGGAGGAGGCCATCGCGCTGCGCAACCACGTGCTCAGCAAGATCGACCTGGCCGCCTCCACGTGGGACCCCGACCTGCGCCGTCGCCTGCTGACGTTCACCTTCGTCGGCGGCGGCTTCGCAGGCATCGAGGCGATCGCCGAGGTCGAGGACATGGCCCGCGACGTCGTCCGGTACTACGACTCGCTGTCGATCGACGACCTGCGCTTCGTCATGATCGAGGGTTCCACCCGGATCCTGCCCGAGCTCGGGGAGGAGATGGGCGGGTACGCGCTGGAGCAGCTGCGCAAGCGGCACATCGAGGTGCACCTGTCCACGTTCCTCAGCTCGTGCGTGGGCGGGCACGTCGTCACGTCGACCGGGCTCGAGCTGGACTCCGCGACCATCGTGTGGACCGCAGGCGTCCGTGCCAACCCCGTGCTGCAGGACTCCGACCTGCCGCTCGACGCGACGGGCCGGCTCATCGCCCTGCCGACCCTCCAGGTCGCGCACGAGGACGGCACGGTCGTCGAGGGTGCCTGGACCGCCGGCGACTGCGCCGCCGTCCCGGACCTCGCCAACCCCGGCATGCTCTGCTCGCCGAGCGCGCAGCACGCCGTGCGTCAGGCGCGGCACCTGGGCGACAACCTGGCGCGGGCGCTGCGCAGCGCGCCCGTCGAGCCCTACAAGCACAAGCACGTCGGCACCGTCGCGTCCCTCGGCCTCGGCAAGGGCGTCGCGCAGGTCTACGGCGTCAGGCTGCGCGGCTGGCCCGCCTGGTTCATGCACCGGACTTACCACATGGCCCAGATGCCGACGATGAACCGCAAGGTCCGGATCGTGCTCGACTGGACACTCGCGATGTTCTTCCGCCGCGAGATGGTGGCGCTGGGCCGCCTGCACGACCCGCGCGCCGAGTTCCGCGAGGCCTCGGCGCCGCGGCCGAAGGCGACGCCCCAGCCCGCGGACAAGTCCCGGGGCGCGACGGCACCCGCGACCGTCTGAGGCGTCCGGCCGGTCGGGCCGACGACGGCGCCCCTGGCAGGATGGCCTGCGCGTCGCCCCCGTAGCCCAACCGGCAGAGGCAGCCGGCTTAAACCCGGTCCAGTGCGGGTTCGATCCCCGCCGGGGGCACGCCACGCCACGCCCGCCAGACTGTGCGCCACCTCTCGCCGCGCGCGGGAACTCCGGCGGGGCCCGTCGCGTTCCCTAGGATGTAGTGAACGGCCAGCGACAAGTGTCCGCCCGCAAACCCGCGGGCGGAGGCCGCCGCGACCAGGAGGTTCCGTGTCCAACCCAGTCCTGAGCAACAACGCCGTCTTCGGCGAGCGTCGCGGCCGGGGGGCTGCCCAGGCCCCGTACGGTCAGCCGCAGCGGAACCCGTACGGCGAACCGCAGTACAGCCCGGCCGAGCTCGAGCAGATGTACGGCTCGCCGTCGGCCACCACGCGTGACACCGGCCGCCTGACGTACGACGACGTCATCGTCAAGACGGCGGGCCTGTTCGCGGTGCTCCTGGTGACGGGCGCCCTGACCTGGATGCTGGCGCCGGGGCTCTTCTTCATCGGGATGATCGTCGGCCTGGTCCTCGGCCTGGTCAACGCGTTCAAGAAGAACCCCAGCCCGCCGCTGATCATCGCCTACGCCGCGGCGCAGGGAGTCTTCCTCGGCGGCATCAGCTACATGTTCGAGGCCCAGTGGCAGGGCATCGTCCTGCAGGCCGTGCTCGCGACCGCGTCGACCTTCGCCGCCTCGCTGGTGCTCTTCCGCTCCGGGAAGATCCGCGTGACGCCGAAGTTCACGCGCTGGCTCATCATCGCGATGTCCGGCTACCTCGTCTTCTCGCTGGTGAACTTCGGCCTGGTCATGTTCGGCGTCCTCGACGGCTTCGGCCTGCGCGAGGGCCCGTTCGGCATCCTCATCGGCCTCTTCGCGGTCGGCCTCGCGGCCTTCTCGCTCATCGTCGACTTCGACGCGATCAAGCGCGGTGTCGAGCAGGGCGCCCCGGCGAAGTTCGCCTGGACCGCGGCGTTCGGTCTCATGGTCACGCTGGTCTGGCTCTACGTCGAGTTCCTGCGCCTGCTCGCGATCCTGCGCGGCAGCGACTGACGTCGGCAGCCAACCTCCCACCCGGACCGCCCCGGTGCCTCGTGCACCGGGGCGGTCCTGCGTCACGGGCCGGTGGCCGCACCGGACGACGCGGTACGTGCGTCCCGTTGCCTAGAGTGGGCGCCGCAGACCACCCCTGCCCCGAGGAGCCCGCGCCGTGACGTACGCCCAGCACATCTCCGAGCTCGTGGGCGGCACGCCCCTGGTCCAGCTGACGTCCGTGACCCAGGGGCTCGCGGCGACCGTGCTGGCCAAGGTGGAGTACCTCAACCCCGGCGGCTCCGTGAAGGACCGCATCGCGCTGAAGATGATCGAGGCGGCGGAGGCGTCCGGCGAGCTGCGCCCCGGCGGCACGATCGTCGAGCCCACGAGCGGCAACACCGGCGTCGGCCTGGCGCTCGTCGCCCAGCGCAAGGGCTACCGCTGCGTCTTCGTCTGCCCGGACAAGGTGTCCCAGGACAAGCGTGACGTCCTTGCGGCCTACGGCGCCGAGGTCGTCGTCACGCCGACGGCGGTCCACCCCGAGGACCCGCGCTCGTACTACTCGGTCTCCGACCGGCTGGCGCGCGAGATCCCCGGCGGCTGGAAGCCCAACCAGTACTTCAACGTCAACGGCCCGGCGAGCCACTACGAGTCGACGGGGCCCGAGATCTGGGGCGACACCGACGGCACCGTGACCCACGTCGTCGTCGGCGTCGGGACCGGCGGCACCATCACCGGGACCGGCCGCTACCTCAAGGAGGTCAGCGCCGACCGTCCCGCCGACGCAGGCGGCCCCGTGCGCGTCGTGGGCGCCGACCCGGCCGGCTCGGTGTACTCCGGCGGTGACGGCCGCCCGTACCTCGTGGAGGGGGTCGGCGAGGACTTCTGGCCCGGGGCGTACGACCCCACCGTGCCTGACGAGATCATCGCCGTCACCGACGCCGAGTCGTTCGCCATGACGCGCCGCCTCGCGCGGGAGGAGGGGCTGCTCGTGGGTGGCTCGTGCGGGATGGCCGTCGTCGCCGCGCTGCGCCTCGCGGAACGGCTCCAGCAGGAGGACCCCGAGGCCGCCGCGCGCGCGACGATCGTGGTGCTCCTCCCCGACGGCGGTCGCGGCTACATGTCCAAGATCTTCTCCGATCGTTGGATGCAGGAGCACGGCTTCCTGGCGGAGGAGGTCGGTGCCGGGCAGGACGCCGGCGCCGGTCCGTCCGTCCGCGCCGTCGCCGAGGCCGTCGTCGCGCGCCGCGCCGGCGTCTTCCCGCACGTGCGCGCCGACCAGTCGGTCGGCGACGCCGTCGCGGCGCTCCGGGAGCAGGGGCTGCCCGCGGTGCCGGTGGTCACCGCGCCGGTGCCGGTGAGGCTCGGCGAGGTGGCGGGCTCGGTCAGCGAGCGTGGCCTGCTCCGTCTCCTCGCCGACGGCGGCGCACCGTCCGACCCGGTCGCCGACCACCTGGAGCCGGCCCTGCCCCTCGTCGGGCACGGCCAGAGCCTCACGTCGTTGCGGGCGGCGCTGAGCGATGCCGTCGCCGTCGTCGTCACCGCCGACGGCAACCCGGTGACCGTCGTCGGCCGCGCCGACCTCCTCGCCGACCTCACCCCGTGACCCGGTCCGGAGCGTCGGTCCGCCGCGCCGCGCCGCCCATGGCGAGCTAGCGGGTTCTCCTCCAGGCAGCGGGTCGGAACCCGCTGTCTCGCGTCGCACCCGCTGTCTCGCGGTGGGGGAGAGGGAGCAGGCGGCCCACGCGCTGGTGGGCGGTGCGTGGTAGAACGATTTCCGCTGCCGGAGGCGAGTCGCCTCGGGACCGTGGCGACCGTCCGTGAGGAGATGCCGTGCCCCTGATCGACCTGCCCGTCGAGGAGCTCCGCCGTTATCGCGCGCCGCTGACAGAGCCCGACGGCCTCGACGACTTCTGGGCGGGGACGCTGGCCGAGGCACGCTCGCACGACCTGGCGCTCGTCGCCGACCGCGTCGACGTCGGCCTGCCGCTGGTCGAGGTGCGGGACGTGACGTTCGCGGGGTTCGGCGGGCACCCCATCAAGGCGTGGCTCACACGCCCTGCCGGAGCGACGGGGGACCTGCCCGCCGTCGTCGAGTACCTCGGCTACGGCGGGGGCCGGGGCCTGCCGCACGAGCACACGCTCTGGGCCGCCGCCGGGTACGCGCACCTCGTCATGGACACCCGCGGCCAGGGCAGCGGCTGGGGCTCGGGCGGCGCGACGGCGGACCCGGTGGGCGCGGGCAACGCCACGCCGGGCGTCATGACCCGCGGCGTCGAGGACCCTCGCGACCACTACTACCGGCGCCTGTTCACGGACGGGGTGCGCGCCGTCGAGGCGGCCCGGGCGCTGGACGGCGTCGACGCGTCGCGGGTGGCGGTCAAGGGGATCAGCCAGGGCGGCGGCATCGCGCTCGCGGTCGCCGGGCTCGTGCCCGACCTGGTCGCGGTGATGCCCGACGTGCCCTTCCTGTGCCACGTCCGACGGGCGCTCGACGTCACCGACGCGTTCCCGTACCAGGAGCTCGCGACCTACCTGTCGGTGCACCGTGACCGGGTCGAGACCGTGCTGCGGACCTTCGACCACCTCGACGCCCTGCACCTGGCCCGTCGCGCGACGGCGCCCGCGCTGTTCTCCGTCGCGCTGCGGGACCGCACGTGCCCGCCGTCCACGGTCTACGCGGCGCACAACCACTACGGAGAGCTGACGGCGGAGCGCGGCGGCACGCGGCCGACCGCCGAGATGGTCGAGTACCCGTTCAACGAGCACGAGGGGGGCCAGCAGCACCAGCTCGCGCGGCAGCTGCGCTGGTTCGCCGAGCGGCTCTGACGCGCGCGCACCTGCCCAGGTCCTCCCGCCCCGGATGGGGCACGATGGACGACGGCCGCGGCTCGACCGCGCGGCGAACCGACACGAGAGGCGACCCATGCCCGAGAACCTGCCCACCGCGTCCGGCTCCTTCGGGGACAAGCCCGTCCTGACCTTCCCCGACACCCCGGCACCGCACGACCTCGCCGTCCACGTCCTGCACCAGGGCTCGGGCGACACGGTGGAGGCCGGGGACGACATCGAGGTCAACTACTACGGCCAGGTGTGGGGCGGCCGGATGTTCGACAACAGCTACGACCGGGGCTCGTCCATCTCGTTCGGCATCGGTGTCGGCCAGGTCATCGCCGGCTGGGACGAGGGCCTGGTCGGCCAGCAGGTCGGCTCCCGCGTCCTCCTGTCGATCCCGCCGCACCTCGGCTACGGGGAGCGTGGCATGCCTGCCGCGGGGATCGGTGGCTCGGACACCCTGGTCTTCGTCGTGGACGTCGTCGGCACGCGCCACTGACCTCCTGCGCCACCGACGCGCGCTCCTGGGGCGCGCGCCCGGCGTGCCCGCAGCGGCCCGGTCCCCCCGTGTTGGACCGGGCCGCTGCGTCACCCCACCAGGCCGTGCCGCTCGAGGAACGCGTTGTGGAAGCGGCCCTGCGGGTCCAGCCTCGCCGCCAGCGCGCGGAAGTCGTCGAACCGTGGGTACGCGGCGCGCAGCGCGGTCGGGGAGCCCGCGCCGGAGACGGTGAAGAGCTTCGCCCAGTGCGGTCGCGGGGAGAAGGGACCGAGGGCCTCCTCGACGTGCGGCAGCAGCGCAGCGACCGCGTCGACGTCCAGACGCCAGGTGAAGTGGAACCCCACGGTCGGGCCCCCGTACGCGCCGCTGAGCCACTGCTGGTCGCCCGCCATGGTGCGGACCTCGGACACGAGCAGGGCGCCGGCCAGCCGGGGACCGAGCCGGCGCAGCGCCCCGATCGCGTCGACGGCGTGCTCCCGCGGGACGAGGTACTCGGTCTGCAGCTCCTGCCCGTGGCTGGGGGTGTGCTCCATGCGGAAGTGCGACAGGCGCTCGTGCCACGGTCCCGGCACGCCGAGCTGCGCGGTGGTGCTGCGCGGGTCCACGTCCTCCAGCGGGTGCAGCTCGACCGTCGACCGGGGCACACCGAGCAGGCTCGTGCGCGGCTCCCAGCCCGCCACCACACGACTCTTGCGCCACACCTGCCCGATCGCGCCGGAGCGCCAGTCGGTGAAGAGGCTGACGCTGTCGGCGCTGCCGGTGACCGCGTCGAGGTCGGCGAGCGCGTCGTCCCACGGCACGCCCGGGTAGACCTCCTGCGCCACGTCGAACGTCGGCTCGATCGCGAGCGTCACCGCGGTGACGACGCCCAGAGCCCCGAGCCCGACCACGGCGGCGTCCAGGTCGACGTCGGGGAGCTGCCGCGCCACCGCTCCGTCACCTGCCGCCTGCGCCGCGCCGACGCCGACGACCTCGCCGTCGGCGGTCACGAGCTCCAGGCCGCGGACCGCGGTCGCGAGCGTCCCGCTGCGGTCGCCCGAGCCGTGCGTCCCCGTGGCCACCGCGCCGGCGACGGAGATGTGCGGCAGGGACGCGAGGTTGTGGACCGCCCAGCCGCGCTCGTGCAGAGCCGCCGCGAGCGTGCCGTACCGCGTCCCGGCCGGTAGCCGCACGGTGCCGGCGTCGGCGTCGACCTCGATGTCGCCGGGCATCCGGTCCAGGCTGACGAGGGCGTCGCCGTCCGCCACATCGGTGAACGAGTGCCGGCTGCCGAGGGCACGCAGCCGCGGCTCGCGCACGACGACGTCACGCAGCTCCTCGAGCGAGCGCGGCTCGTGGAGCTGCTGCGCGCGGTAGGCGAGGTTCCCCGCCCAGTTCCTCCCGGCCGGGCCGGGTGCCTCGGCTCTCGCCGCGTCCTCGTTCATGCGCCACCCGCCAGTCCGGTCTCGTACGCCAGGACCACCGCCTGGACCCGGTCGCGCACGCCCAGCTTGGCCAGGATGCGGCCGACGTGCGTCTTCACTGTGGCCTCCGAGAGGAAGAAGCGCGCGGCGATCTCGGCGTTGGACAGTCCCTCGGCGACGGCGCGCAGCACCTCGAGCTCGCGCGGTGTGAGGCCCGACAGGCGCGGGTCGGGACCCGCCGCGCTGCCCGGCTCCGCCGACGCCGGCAGCCGGTCCGCGAACATCTCCAGCATCCGGCGCGTCACCCTCGGCGAGACCACCGCGTCCCCGGAGGCCACCGCGCGGATCGCCGCGACGAGCTCGGCAGGGCGGGCGTCCTTGAGCAGGAACCCGGACGCGCCGGCCCGCAGCGCGGCGAACGCGTACTCGTCGAGGTCGAACGTCGTGAGGATGAGGACGCGCACGCCGGGGTGCTCGGCGACGATGCGCTCGGTCGCGTCGATGCCGTTCATCCCCGGCATCCGGACGTCCATGAGGACGACGTCGGGGCGCAGCGCCGCCACCTGCGCGAGGGCCGCACGCCCGTCGCCGGCCTCGCCGACCACCTGGAGGTCCTCCTCGGCGTCGAGGACCAGCGCGAAGCCCATCCGCAGGAGGGCCTGGTCGTCGACGAGGAGCACACGGATCGGTGCCCCGGGCTGCGTCGTCATGTCCCCGTCCCCGTCCCCGTCCCCGTCGGTACCCCCGGACCCGTCGTCGTGCTGGCGCGGCTCGCGCCGTCCCACGGCAGGCAGGCGCGGACGCGCCACCCCGCACCGTGCGGGCCGGCCTCGACCCGCCCGCCGTACACCGCCGCCCGCTCGCGCATGCCGATGAGGCCCTGCCCGGCCCCTCCCGTGTCGGCGCGGGACGCGTCGGACGCAACGGCGGGGCCGGCGTCGATCACCTCCACCACGACGTCCCCCTCCTCGCGGCACAGCGACACGTCCACCCGGTCGGTGCCCGGGGCGTGACGCAGGGCGTTGGTGAGCGACTCCTGGACGATGCGGAACACGGCGAGCTGGAGGCCGGCGTCGGGCGGCAGCGGCGTGCCGAGACCCGTCGTCCGCACCGGGAGGCCCGCGGTCCGGAACCGCTCGACGAGAGCGCCGAGGTCGACGGCGCCCGGCTGCGGCTCGAGCGGCGCGTCGACGTCCTTGAGCACCCCGAGGATGCGCCGCATGTCCGCCAGTGCCGACCGCCCCGTCTCCGACAGCTCGTCCAGCGCGGCGCGGGACCGGTCGGGCGAGCGCTCCAGGGCGGCGGACGCGCCGTCGGCGAGGGCGATCATCACGGACAGGCTGTGCGCGACGACGTCGTGCATCTCGCGGGCGATCCGGGTGCGCTCACCGGCGAGCGCGAGCTGCGCCTGCCGGTCCCGCTCCCGCGCCACGGCGTTGGCCCGCTCGACCAGGTCCGCGAGGTGGACCCGACGGTTGCGGACGCTCGTGCCGATGGCCATCGCGGCGAGCGCGAAGACGAGGATCCCCGTCACCTCCGCCACGCGACCCTGCGGCGAGAGCGGAGCACCCGGGACGAGCACCTCCCGGTCCCCGATCGCGAGGATCGTGATCGCCATGATGCCGACGCCCGCCCCGGCGACGGGCCACGCGACCCGGCCCGGCCGCAGGGAGGCGACGGCGTAGAGCCCCAGGGCCAGGGCGAGGTCGAACCCCGTGAGGGCGTCGGTCAGGACCATCGTGAGCGACCCGAGCAGCGCGAGGGCGATCGCGACGGCGGCAGGCGCCCGCCGCCGCGCCGCGAGCACCGCGCCGCCGGCGAGCACGAGGACGACGGTGAGCGCGACCGGCCGGCCGGGCGTGGGGTCGAAGGCCGCCGCCAGCAGGCTGGGCACGGTGAACCACGCGACGACGACCGCGTCCATCGCGCCCGGGTGCCCCAGGAAGAAGCGGCGGAGCCAGCCGGCGCGCTGCGCGCCCTGGAGCGTGAAGAGGGTGCCTGGCGCGGGGGCTGCCACCACCGGCGACGCGGCGGGCGCCGTCGTCGGCCCGCTCGCGTCACCGGTGGTGCTCATGCCCTCACTCTCCCAGGCGGGTGCCCGGCGAGGTGCCCGTCAGGCGTCGCGCCGGCGCAGGAGGACGGCGGCGCCGCCCAGCAGCACCACGACCCACGCGAGCATGACGCCGTAGCCCTGCCAGGGCGTGAGGACCGCACCGCCCTCGTTCATGGTGTCGAGCATGGCCAGCATCGAGCCGTCGTACATGATCCGGGCGCCCGCGGTCGCGGGCAGGAACGGGCTGATGACCTCGAACAGGCGCAAGGGCACGAGCATGAAGACGTTCTCGATGACGAGCAGCAGGCCGACGACCGTCGCGATGGCACCGGCGGAGCTGCGCAGCAGGGCCCCGAAGCCGAGGGCCAGGAGCGCGACGGCGACGAGGTACAGCGGCAGGCCAAGAGCCATGCGGACGGTCTCGCCGTCGGAGAGGTCGAGGGTCGCACCGAGCGCGTCGTGGAACGGGAGCGTCGTGACGTAGGACAGGCCCATCGAGACGAGGCTGACCACGAGCGTCACCGCTGTGAGCACGAGCGCCTTCGCGGCGAGCGTCGGCAGGCGGCGCGGGACGGCCGCGAACGTCGAGCGGACCATGCCGGTGCTGTACTCGGTGGTGACGGTGAGCACGCCGAGCACCGCGACGACGAGCTGCGCCATGGAGACCCCGGAGGCGAGCAGCGTCACCACGTTCGCGGTGCCCGGGCCCGCCTGCGCCTCCGCGGGCGCCATGGACATGGCCCACGCGCCCAGGGTGTTGATCCCGACCATCGCCACGATCGTGACGAGGACGGTCCAGACGGTGGAGCGCACGGTGCGGAACTTGATCCACTCGGCCGCGACGACGCGCGGGAACGTGACCGGGTGGACGACGGTGCGCCCGGGTCTGGTCGGGGCGTGCCCGGACGGGGTGGTGGTGGCGAGCGTGGTCATCGCAGGGCGCCTTCGGTCGTCGGCGCGGTGGCGCCGGAGGGGGTGGGTGGGGTCGCCGGGGGTTGCCGTGCGGCCCGTCGCGGTCGGGTCGGCGTGGTACTCGACCTCGTCCGCCGTGAGCTGGAGGTACGCGTCCTCGAGCGACCCGTGGACGGGCGTGAGCTCGTGCAGGGCGATCCCGGCCGCGGCGGCGGCGTCGCCGATCCTCGCCGCGTCACCGCCGGTCACCTCGAGCAGGCCGTGCTCGGTGGAGGTGACGGCCAGGCCCTGGCGGCGGAGCACCTCCTCGAGCGGCCCCGCCTGCGGGCTGCGGACGCGCACGGTGGTGCCGGAGGCGAGGCCGACGATCTCCTGGACGGGCGCGTCGGCGAGCAGCCGGCCGCGTCCGACGACGACGACGCGGTCCGCCGTCACCGCCATCTCGCTCATGAGGTGGCTGGACAGGAACACGGTCCGGCCCTGGCCGGCCAGGTACCGGACGAGGTTGCGGACCCACAGCACGCCCTCGGGGTCCAGGCCGTTGACAGGCTCGTCGAGGATGAGCGTCGCCGGGTCGCCGAGCATCGCCGAGGCGATGCCGAGGCGCTGCCCCATGCCGAGCGAGAACCCGCCGACGCGTTTGCGGGCGACCGGACCTAGGCCCGTCATCTCGATGACCTCGTCGACCCGCCTGCGGCTGATGCCGTGCGTCGCCGCCATCGCCAGCAGATGGTTCTGCGCGGTCCGGCCGGTGTGGACAGCCTTGGCGTCCAGCAGGGCGCCGACCTCCTGCAGCGGGGCGCGGTGCTCGGCGTAGCGGCGGCCGTTGACGGTCACCGTGCCGGCGGTCGGCCGGTCCAGGCCGACGACCATGCGCATCGTGGTCGACTTCCCGGCCCCGTTCGGGCCCAGGAAGCCGGTCACCTTCCCCGGCTGGACCGTGAACGTCATGTCGTCCACCGCGGTCTTCGAGCCGTACCTCTTGGTCAGGCCCCGGGCCTCGATCATGTGTGTCCCCTCCTCTGGTTCGACATCTCGAACCTAGGCAGGGGCGCAGGACCGGGGGACCCCCTGCGGGCGTAACCTCACGCGCCGCGGCCGTACCTCTCGAGGATGATCTCGTCCGTCTCGGGGCGGGGGAGCGGGTTCCCGGCGCCTCGCGTCAGGAGGTTCCGGCGGGCGCGGTCAGGACGGCAGCGGGCACGCGACGCCGGTCGCGTGGACGGGGCAGTAGCCGTTGGGCACCTTGTGCAGGTACTGCTGGTGGTAGTCCTCGGCGTACCAGAACGTGCCCGCGTCCTCGACGGGCCGGATCTCCGTGGTGATGTCCCCGTAGCCGTTGCGCCGCAGCTCCGGGGCGTAGAGCTCGCGGGTGGTCCGCGCGAGCTCGGCCTGATCCTCGGTCGTGGTGAAGATCGCCGAGCGGTACTGGGTCCCGACGTCGTTGCCCTGCCGGAAGCCCTGCGTCGGGTCGTGCAGCGTCCAGAAGTGACGCAGCAGCTCGGCGGTGGGCAGCCGCTCGGGGTCGTACGCGACGAGGACGGTCTCGGTGTGGCCGGTCAGCGCCGAGCACACCTCGTCGTACGTCGGGTTCTCGGTGTACCCGCCCTGGTAGCCGGCGGCGGTCGTGACGACGCCGGGGAGCTGCCACATCTCCTTCTCCGCCCCCCAGAAGCAGCCCATGGCGAGGTGCAGCACCTGGGTGCCCTCGGGCCACGGGCCGCGCAGCGGCGTGCCGAGCACGGCGTGGGTCTCCGGCACGGAGTACACCGGCTCGGGGCGGCCCTTGAGGGCGCGCTCCGCGGTGACCATGGTGGTGCGCATCGTGGAGCCGAACAGCGATCCGAACACGGGGTTCCCTCCTGCAGACGGCGTCGGGCGACGCTCGCGCGTCTCCCGGGCAACGCCCGACGGCGGGGTCCGTGTTCCCCGACGTCCGCCACGCACCCGCTGCCGTGGGCCCCGGAGTTGCCGCAGGCCCCCGCCGGGCCGCGCGTCGACCCACGTGTCGCCGGTGACAACTAGCCTGGGCGCGTGACCTCATCGACGCCGAACGACTGGACCGACGCCGGGTTCGCGACCCGTGCCATCCACGCCGGGCAGGACCCCGACCCGACCACGGGCGCCGTCGTCCCGCCGATCCACCAGGTCTCCACCTACAAGCAGGACGGCGTCGGTGGCCTGCGCGGCGGGTACGAGTACTCCCGGTCGGCGAACCCGACGCGCACGGCGCTCGAGGAGGCCCTCGCGGCCGCCGAGCGGGGGTCGCGCGGGTTCGCCTTCGCGTCCGGGCTCGCGGCCGAGGACACGCTGCTGCGCGCCGTCCTGCGGCCCGGTGACCACCTCGTCGTGCCCGACGACGCCTACGGCGGCTCGTACCGGCTCATCGCACGGGTGTTCGCGCCCTGGGGCGTGGAGCACACCGCGGTGGACCTGGCGGACCTCGACGCGGTGGCGGCGGCGATCCAGCCGGGCCGGACGAAGGTGGTGTGGGTCGAGACGCCGACCAACCCGCTGCTGGGCGTCAGCGACATCGCGGCCATCGCCGCGCTCGCCGGTGCGGCCGGTGCGGTGCTCGTCGTCGACAACACCTTCGCGACGCCGTACCTGCAGCAGCCGCTGGCGCTCGGCGCGGACGTCGTCGTGCACTCGACGACCAAGTACATCGGCGGCCACAGCGACGTCGTCGGTGGAGCGCTGGTCGTGCGCGACGGGGCCCAGCTGCCGGTGGGCCTGGAGGGGCCGACCGGCTCCAGCGACCTCGCGGCGACCATCGCCTTCCACCAGAACGCCTCGGGCGCCGTGGCCGGGCCGTTCGACGCGTGGCTCACGCTCCGCGGCCTGCGGACCCTCGCGGTCCGGATGGACCGGCACTGCGCCAACGCCGACGCGGTCGCCCGCTTCCTGGAGGGGCACGCGGCCGTCCACCAGGTCATCTACCCCGGGCTGGCCTCCCACGTGGGCCACGAGCTCGCGGCCCGGCAGATGTCGGGCTTCGGCGGCATGGTGTCGTTCCGCGTCGGCAGCCGCGACAAGGCGCTCGAGGTGTGCGACCGGACCCGGGTCTTCACGCTGGCGGAGTCCCTCGGCGGCGTCGAGTCGCTCATCGAGCACCCGGGGCAGATGACGCACGCGTCGGTCGCCGGCTCCCCGCTGGAGGTGCCGGACGACCTGGTCCGGCTCTCGGTCGGGATCGAGGACGTGGCGGACCTCGTGGCGGACCTGGGCCAGGCGCTCGCATGACGGTCGCGCCCGGGGGGGACGCCGCCCCCGAGCGGCCGGTCCTGGAGTCCGTGCCACGGTCGGTCCAGGTGGCCGCCGCGTGGGCCTGGCGGCTCATCGTCATCGCGATCGCGCTGGCCGTCGTCCTGCTCGGGCTGTCGGTCGGCAAGGTCATCTGGGTCCCCGTGGCGATCGCCCTGCTGCTCACCGTCCTGCTCAACCCCCTGGCCGAATGGCTCGTCCGGTGGGCACGGATGCCGCGCGTGCTCGCCGCGGCCCTGTGCGTCGTCGGGCTGCTCGTCGTGGTGGGGAGCCTGCTCACGCTCGTCGGCCGGCAGCTCGTCATGGGCTTCGGCGAGCTCTACGGCCAGGCGCAGGAGGGGTTCTCGGCGCTGCTCGTCTACCTCGCCGACAGCCCGCTCGGCATCGACACCGCGCAGATCGAGGCCTACATCGACGAGGCCCAGGCGCAGCTCCAGGCGAACAGCGACTCGCTCGTCTCGGGTGCGCTCGCGGTCACGACGACCGTCGGCAGCGTCCTCGCCGGGATGATCATCTCGCTGTTCGTGCTGCTGTTCTTCCTCAAGGACGGCCCGATGATCGGGGCCTGGCTCGTGCGGCTGCTGCCGGCGGGAGCGCGCCACCGCACGTGGGAGGCGTCCCGGCGCGGTCTGGTGACGCTCTCCTCGTACGTCCGGGCGCAGATCCTCGTCGCGTTCGTCGACGCGGTCGGCATCGGCCTCGGGGCGGCGCTCCTCGGACTGCCGCTCGTGGTCCCGCTCACGGTCCTCGTGTTCCTCGCCTCCTTCATCCCCTTCGTCGGCGCGATCGCCACGGGCGCGATCGCCGTCCTCGTGGCGCTCGTCGACCAGGGTCCGGGCGCAGCGGTGATCATGCTCCTCATCGTCCTGGGCGTGCAGCAGCTCGAGGGGAACGTCCTGCAGCCCCTGCTCCTGGGCCACGCCGTCTCCCTCCACCCGGTGGCCGTGCTGCTGGCGGTGACCGCCGGCTCGCTGACGGCCGGGATCCTCGGCGCGCTCCTCGCCGTCCCCGTCGCCGCGACGATCAACACCGTCGTCCTCTACCTGCACGGGAGGGACAAGTTCCCCCGGCTGGGCAGGGACCCCGACGGGCTCGACACCCGCCTCGCGCGGCTCGGCGGGCCGCCGCCGGAACCCCGGCGACCCCGGCGTGGCCCGCGCCGGGACGCCCAGGGGCGCCCCATCACCACCGGGGCGACCGCCGCCGGAGCGACCGTGCCCGGACGTCGGGCCGGACCGGCCTCCGAGCCGGCCCCGGCGGCGACCGCCGGGTCGGACGGGTCGACCCGGTCCGGTGACGTCCGGTGACCACACCGCCCGTGGGCCCGGACGACGTCGCGGCCGCGGCGGAGCTCGTCGCGGGCGTCGCGCGACGCACGCCCGTGCTGGACAGCCGAGCGGTGTCGACGCTCGCCGGCGGTCCCGTCCTCCTCAAGTGCGAGAACCTGCAGCACTCCGGCTCTTACAAGGTCCGGGGCGCGTACGTCCGGCTCGCCCGCCTCTCCGACGAGGAGCGCGCCCGTGGGGTCGTCGCCGCCAGCGCAGGCAACCATGCCCAGGGCGTGGCCCTCGCCGCGGGCCGCCTGGGGGTCCGGGCGACGGTCTTCATGCCCCAGGGCGCGGCCCTGCCCAAGGTCGCCGCCACCCAGCAGTACGGGGCGCACGTGGAGCTCGGCGGGGACTCGGTCGACGAGGCGCTCGCCCACGCCCGGGAGCACGCCGAGCTGACCGGTGCGGTGCTCGTCCACCCGTTCGACCACGTCGACGTCGTCGCCGGTCAGGGCACGGTGGGCCGCGAGATCCTCGAGCAGGTGCCCGACGTCCGCACGATCGTCGTGCCCGTCGGCGGCGGAGGCCTCGCCGCGGGGATCGTCGCCGCGCTGGGGGACGACCACCCCCAGGTCGAGGTCGTGGGAGTGCAGGCCGCCGCGGCGGCCGCCTACCCGCCGTCCCTGGACGCCGGCCGGCCGCTGACGGTGCCCCTGCACTCGACGATGGCCGACGGCATCGCGGTCGGGCGCCCGGGCGACGTCCCGTTCGCGCTGCTCCACGGCCGCCACGTCCCGGTGCGGACCGTGTCCGAGGAGGAGCTGTCCCGGGCGCTGCTCATGCTCCTCGAGCGCTCCAAGACGGTCGTCGAGCCGGCCGGCGCGGCCGGGGTGGCTTCGATCCTCGCCGGCCACCCGGTGCGGACCCCGGCGGTCGTGGTCCTGTCCGGCGGGAACATCGACCCGCTCCTGCTGCTGCGCGTCGTGCGGCACGGGCTCGCGTCGGCCGGGCGCTACCTCCAGCTCCGGGTGCGCGTCGACGACCGGCCTGGCCGTCTCGCGGCCATGGTCGGGGAGGTGGCCGCGGCGGGGGGCAACATCACCCACGTGGGCCACGTGCGCACCGGGGTGGACCTGGCGATCGACGAGGTCGAGGTCGGGCTGCAGGTCGAGACCCGCGGACCGCAGCACAGCGGCGAGGTCGTCGAGCGGCTCCGCGCGGCGGGCTACCGCGTCACCGACGCCTGAGTCCCTCGGGAGCCCGGGTCCCCCCGGGACGCCGACCGGCCCCGCCGCACGAGGCGTCGGGGCCGGTCGATGCCGAGGGCCGCGTCAGGACTGGAAGGGCTTCGCCTCGTGGATGACCACGGGGATGGTCCGGCCGTTCGGCGCCTCGTACGACGTCTCCTCGCCGGCGGAACGGCCGATGATCGCGGCACCGAGCGGCGACTTCTCGGAGAACACCTCGATGTCCGTGCCGTCGGCGACCTCGCGGGAGCCGATGAGGAACGTCATCCGGTCGCCGGCGACCGACGCCGTGACGACCATCCCCGGCTCCACGACGCCGTCGTCGGGCGGGGCAGCACCGACCACGGCGTTGCGCAGGATCTGCTGGAGCTGCTGGATGCGCGCCTCCTGCTTCGCCTGCTCCTCCCGCGCAGCGTGGTAGCCGCCGTTCTCCTTGAGGTCGCCCTCGGAGCGCGCGGACTCGATCTTCTCCGCGATGTCGCGCCGGCCGACCGTGGTGAGCTGCTGGAGCTCGGCGCTCAGGCGGTCGTGCGCCTCCTGGGTCAGCCAGGTGACGGTGGTGGACTCGGTCACGGTCGCTCCTTTCGAGCTTCTCGTCGTGCGGCGCGGTCGGCGCCGTGCACTCCTCGTTGCTGTGTCTGGTCGCTCCGGGCGGTCGCGGGCTCCGCGAGCCACCCGGATCTGTCGTGGTCACGTCCTGAGGCGCAGCACGCGACGCCGGGCGCCGGGTGGTCGTGGCCCGTGCCCCTCCGGGCCGGGTGCCGCGTGTGCGCGGCGACCCCGGCGCGACGCGGGCGCAGGTCACACCACCGTGTGCAACGCCCTCGGGCGCGGGAAACGACCAGTGTAGCCCTCGTGTCTCAGCGGTCGACGACGACGCAGGTGTCCACGATGCCCGTGACCGCCTGCTCGGACGTGCGGACGGTCGTGCTGAGCCGCACCGCCGTCGCGGTGGCGGGCGGCACGTCGACCTCGACCAGGCCCACCTGGGCGTACTGCTGGTTGAGGGCCTGGACGGTGCACCGCACCGGCACCGACGGGTCGGTGCGCGCGACCTCGAACACCACCTCGACCCGGTCCGCGCCGTCGAGCGAGAAGCCGACGTCGGTCCACGTGACGGGTGTCCGGGCGGCGCCGACACCGATCCACAGGGCGCCGGCGACCCCCAGGGCACCCAGCACCCACAGCGCGGCGCGCCCGGCGCGTCGGCGACGCTCGTCCGGGATCGGCCCGTAGCGGCCCGGCGGCGGCCGCAGAGGTGTCTGGTCCATGGCGGCGCCGTCTCCTCGGGTGTCGGTCGGTGGTGCGACCATTGTCCCCGACGTCACAGGCGCCGACGGCGCTTCGGGACCGGACGGCACACGCGCAGGACGACAGGAAGCAGAGGTGGGACGGTGACCGCAGCGGGGTCCGCCGGGCAGCACGAGGACCGCACGGCGGGGGAGCCGGACGCGGCCGTCGCGGCAGCGGGCTCCCGCCGGGGTCTGCGGCTCATGGCCGTGCACGCGCACCCGGACGACGAGTCGAGCAAGGGTGCGGCGACGACGGCGCGCTACGCGGCCGAGGGCGTCGAGGTGCTCGTGGTCACGTGCACCGGCGGTGAGCGCGGCAGCGTCCTCAACCCTCGGTACGTCGACCCGCCGACGTCGACGGAGGAGCTGGCCGCGGTCCGCCGCGACGAGATGGCCCGGGCCGCCGTGGCCCTGGGCGTCCGTCAGCACTGGCTCGGCTTCGTCGACTCCGGCCTGCCGGAGGGTGACCCGCTGCCGCCGCTGCCGGAGGGATGCTTCGCGCTGGTCCCGCTGGAGGAGGCGGCGGCGCCGCTGGTGGAGCTCGTGCGGTCCTTCCGCCCGCACGTCATGACGACGTACGACCCGAGCGGCGGCTACCCGCACCCGGACCACATCATGTGCCACAAGGTCGCGTTCGAGGCCTTCCACGCGGCCGGCGACAGGGACCGGTACCGGGGCCGCGGCGAGCCGTGGCAGCCCCTGAAGCTGTACTACAACCACGACTTCTCGCTGCAGCGCATGCGGACCGTCCACGAGGCGCTCCTCGAGGCGGGGCAGGAGTCGCCGTTCGGCGACTGGATCGAGTCCCGCGCGATGCGCGAGGTGCCGGAGCGCCCGGTGACGACCCGCGTGCCGTGCGCCGAGAAGTTCACGGCACGTGACGAGGCGCTGCGGGCGCACGCGACGCAGATCGACCCGGAGGGGTTCTTCTTCGCGGTGCCCCGGGAGGTCGAGGCGCGGGTCTGGCCCGTCGAGGAGTACGAGCTCGCCGTCTCGCACGTGCCGACCACGACGTCGCCCCCCGAGGACGACCTGTTCGCCGGTGTCCACGCCGACGACGTCGCGGGCGCCCGCTGATGGGCCCGCTCGTGGGCGTCATGGCCGGAGCCCCCGTCGACGCCGTCGTGGCGCTGCTCGTCCTGGCCGGGGCCGAGGACGGGCTGCGCCCCGACCTGGAGCCGACGGACGTCACGCCCGGCGTGCTCGGCTTCGCCGTGACGGCCCTCGTCGTGGTCGGGCTCATCGGCCTGCTCCTGTCCATGGTCGTGAAGCTGCGGCGGGTCAACCTGGGCACGGAGCGTCCCGCGCCGCCATGGGCTGCCCCCGCCCCGCGGGACGAGCCGCAGGACCGGACGACACCCGCCCGGGACGAGACGCAGGACGGGACGGACCCGCAGGGGCCGGTCGACGGCCGGGGGAGCCGACCGGCGGACCGGACGCCGGGGACGACGGACCCGGACGCCGACCGGTGAGCGTGCGCGCCCACGCGGTCGCCTTCAGCAGCGGCCGCGACGTCGGCGCCAACCGCGCCGCCGCGGTGGCCGCGGTCGAGAGCGCGGCCGAGGACGGGGCTGCACTGGTCGTGCTCCCGGAGTACGCGGCCCTGTTCGACCCGAGCGGCGTGCCGCCGGAGCTGGCCGAGCCCCTCGACGGTCCCTTCGTGACCGCGCTGCGCGAGGCGTCGTCGCGCACGGGGGTCACCGTGGTCGCCGGCACGTGCGTGCCCGGCTCGCGCCCGGACCGGGCGCAGAACGCGGTCGTCGTCGTCGCGGGTGGTGAGGTCGTCGGCGACTACCGCAAGGTGCACCTCTACGACGCCTTCGGCCACCGCGAGTCGGACAGGCTGGAGGCCGGGGCGGCCGACGCGGACGCGGTCGTGGTGGAGGTCGGGAGCCTGCGCGTCGGTGTCATGACCTGCTACGACCTGCGCTTCCCGGAGGCGGCGCGCCGCCTCGTGGACGCCGGCGCCGACGTCCTCGTCGTCCCTGCCGCGTGGGCGTGGGGTGAGCACAAGGCCGACCACTGGCTCACGCTCCTGCGCGCCCGCGCCATCGAGAACACCGCGTACGTCGTCGCGGCGGCCCAGCAGGGGCACGGGGTGACCGGCGCGTCGGTGGTCGTCGACCCTCTCGGGGTGGTGCTCGCGGATGCGGGTGCCCCCGAGCGCGAGCCGGCGCCGGCCACCGGGCTGCTCGGCGGCGCCCCGTCGGGCGCGGCCTCACCGACGGCCCCGGCGGCGGTCGCCGACCTCCGTCCGGAGCACGTCGCCGCCGTGCGGGAGAAGAACCCCTCCCTGCGCAACCGGCGCTACCGCGTGGTCCCGGCCTGAGCCGTCGTCGTCGTGGTGGTGCTCGTCGTGTGCGGCGCGGTGGCGCTCGCGGCAGGCCGAGGGGCGCGCGGCGGACGGCGCCGTCAGCCGGCGGCGTGCACCGCGATCGTCACGGCGGCGTAGTGGCAGCCGTACCCGATGACGGTGAGCACGTGGAAGATCTCGTGGAACCCGAACCACCGCGGGCTGGGGTTCGGCCGCTTCGTGCCGTAGACGACGGCGCCGACGGTGTAGGCGAGGCCGCCGACACCGACGAGCCACGCGATCGCCGCACCGCCGGATGCCGCGTAGTCCGGCAGGAACCAGACGGCGACCCAGCCGAGGGCGACGTACACCGGAACGTAGAACCAGCGCGGTGCGTGCAGCCAGAAGACGCGCGCCAGCAGGCCGGCGATCGCCCCCGCCCACACGACGACCAGCAGGTTCCGGTTGAGCGGCCACGGCAGGAGCAGCGCCGTCAGCGGCGTGTACGTCCCCGCGATGATGAGGAAGATGTTGGTGTGGTCGAGCCGTCGCAGCACGGCGCCCGTGCGGGGGGACCAGGTCCCGCGGTGGTAGACGGCCGACGTGCCGAACAGGAGGACGGCGCTCACGCCGAAGATCGTCGACGTGACCCTGCCGGCCGTGGTCGGCGCCATGACGACCAGCACCACCGAGGCGACGACGACGATCGGCGTCACGCCCGCATGCACCCAGCCGCGCAGGCGCGGCTTGATGCCGTGGTGCGTCGCGGCGGGCGCGTCCCCGACGCTGCCCGTGGGCACGCTCATGTCACCCTCCGGTCCTGGTGCCGGTCGTCGGACCGACGCTCCTGGCGGCCTCGGATCCAGCGTGCCATCTCGCCGGACCACTCGTCAGCCTCTCCTACGCAAGCGTAGGTTACTGGACCGTAGGTTCGTCTTCACCACACCTCCACGCGGCGCCGCGGACCTCTACCGCCTGCGACCGCCGACGCGCCGTCGGCCCGGCCGCGCGAGCGCTACCGTGTGCTCGTCCGGACCACGCTCGGAGGACCCCTGCATGCGTCTGCCCCACCCGGTCTACGGGCTGTACGAGCGGCGGCTGGCCGCGTCGCTGCCCAAGGACGCCATCCCGCGGCACATCGGGGTGATCCTCGACGGCAACCGGCGGTGGGCGCGGAGCCTCGGCGAGTCCGCCTCCCACGGGCACCGTCGCGGAGCGGACAAGATCGTCGAGCTGCTGGAGTGGTCGGAGGAGGCAGGCGTCGAGGTCGTGACGCTGTGGATGCTCTCCACCGACAACCTGTCGCGGGCGTCGGACGAGCTCAGCGAGCTGCTCGGCATCATCCAGGACGCCGTCAGCGACCTCGCCGCGCGGGGTCGGTGGTGCCTGCAGGTGGTCGGCGCCCTCGACCTGCTGCCGCCCGGGGCGGCCGCGACGCTGCGCGAGGCCGAGCGCCGGACGTCGAACGTGCCGGGGCTGCACGTGAACATCGCGGTCGGGTACGGCGGACGTCGTGAGATCGCCGACGCCGTCCGCGCCATGCTCCGGGCGCACGCGCACGACGGCACCGCGCTGGAGGACCTGGCCGAGAGCTTCGACGTCGAGCACATCGCCGAGCACCTCTACACGAGAGGTCAGCCGGACCCGGACCTCGTCATCCGCACGTCGGGGGAGCAGCGGCTCGGCGGCTTCCTGCTGTGGCAGAGCGTCCACACCGAGTTCTACTTCTGCGAGGCCTACTGGCCGGACTTCCGGCGCGTGGACTTCCTGCGGGCCCTGCGCAGCTACGCCCAGCGCGAGCGGCGGCTCGGGCGCTGAGGCCGGCCCGCGCGTCGTCGGCCGGGTGACCGTCGTACGACGTCCGGGTGAACCCCCGCGCCCGGGCGTGTCGTGCGGCGTGTCACGGCGCGCGACGCGCGGAGGGCGGGCGTACGTTCCGAGATGTCAGGACGACATCCCGCCGTCCTCGGGAGGCCCCATGGAGCACAGGCTCCGGGAAGGGGGCCGGTCCCGGCCCTCGTGGCCGACCGACCCCCACCCAGCCGTCGAGCGCCGGACGACCGGCGCGAGGTGGCGCGAACGGCGCTGAGGCGCCGGAGGGAGCCTGCCGTGGCCACGACAGCCGGTACGAGCCGTACGACCGCCGAGGACCGGGACCCGCAGGTGCGGCGCACGTTCGTGCTCGACACGTCAGTCCTCCTCTCCGACCCGCGCGCGATGCTCCGCTTCGCCGAGCACGCCGTCGTCCTGCCCGTCGTCGTCATCACCGAGCTCGAGGGCAAGCGGCACCACGCCGAGCTCGGCTACTTCGCCCGGAGCGCCCTGCGACTGCTCGACGAGCTGCGCGTCCAGCACGGGCGCCTGGACGAGGCGGTGCCGGTCGGCGACCAGGGCGGCACGCTGCGCGTCGAGCTCAACCACGTCGATCCGCAGGTGCTGCCCGCGGGCTTCCGCCTCGGGGACAACGACACCCGGATCCTCGCCGTCGCCCGGAACCTCGCTGACGAGGGCGCCGAGGTGACGCTCGTGTCCAAGGACCTGCCGCTGCGGGTCAAGGCGTCCGCGGTGGGGCTGACCGCGGAGGAGTACCGCGCGGAGCTCGCCGTGGACTCCGGCTGGACGGGGGTGACGCACCTGCAGCTCGGGGACGCGCAGATGTCGGAGCTCTTCACGGCCGAGCAGATCGACCTGGCCGACGTCGACCTCACCGGTCAGGACACGGGTCCGCTGCTGTGCCACACCGGCGCGGTCGTCACGTCGACCCGTGGCTCGGCGCTGGCCAGGGTGACCGCGGACAAGCGGCTCCGGCTCGTCCGCGGGGACCGCGACGTCTTCGGGGTCCACGGTCGCAGCGCCGAGCAGCGCATCGCGATCGACCTGCTCATGGACGAGGAGATCGGGATCGTCTCCCTCGGCGGCCGGGCCGGGACGGGCAAGTCGGCCCTGGCGCTCTGCGCGGGGCTGGAGGCGGTCCTCGAGCGGCGCAAGCACCGCAAGGTCATGGTGTTCCGGCCGCTGTACGCGGTGGGCGGCCAGGAGCTCGGCTACCTGCCGGGCAGCGAGGCCGAGAAGATGAACCCCTGGGCGCAGGCGGTGTTCGACACGCTCGGCGCGCTCGTCGCGCCCGAGGTCGTCGAGGAGGTCATGGCCCGCGACCTGCTGGAGGTCCTGCCGCTCACCCACATCCGCGGCCGGTCGCTGCACGACGCGTTCGTCATCGTCGACGAGGCGCAGTCCCTCGAGCGCAACGTGCTGCTCACCGTGCTGTCCCGGATCGGCCAGAACTCGCGCGTGGTGCTGACGCACGACGTCGCGCAGCGCGACAACCTCCGCGTGGGGCGGCACGACGGCGTCGCGGCCGTCATCGAGGCGCTCAAGGGCCACCCGCTCTTCGCGCACGTGACGCTCACCCGGTCCGAGCGGTCGCCGGTCGCCGCGCTGGTCACGGAGATGCTGGAGGGCATCGAGGCCTGAGCGAGGCGGCGCGCGTCCCCGGACGCGCACGCAGGATCGGGGAAGGCCGGTTGCGGATGCTGCAACCGGCCTTCCCCGTTCGCGTGCCCGGCCTCGCTCCCGCGGTCACTCCGGGTGGTCGCGCAGGAGCGCCGCAGGTCCGCGGTCCGCCCGGCCGTGCCCGGCGGGCTCGTGGGTGTGCCCGCCACCGTTCTCACCGTGCCCACCGACGTGCACGTCCCCGTGCCCACCCGCGTGCACCGCCTGGTGGACGCCGTGGGCCCACACCTGCAGGCTCAGCATCGCCTCGACCCAGCGACGGGCCTGCGGGACGCCGTCGTGGACGTCCTCGGCCGCGGCGGTCGCCACGCCGAGCCGCCGCTCGGCCTCCGCGCGGACCTCCTCGGTGAGCAGCGCGACGAGCGCCGTGGCGTCGCCGTCGGCGAGCGCCTGCTCGGCGAGCGGGATGGCGGGGCCGACGTCGAGGCCCGCCGGCTTGAGGCCCGTGAACGGGGCGCCTTCACCGGCCCGGTGCACCCGGACCACCGTCTCGAAGAGCAGCCGGTCCGCGACCTCGCGGGCCGTGACGCCCTCGCGCCGGGCGGTGCGCACGAGGGCGAACACGTCGCGCACCTCGTCCTCGCCCTCGGTGTGGACGTAGGGCAGGAGGAGGTTGACGTCGTCGGCCTCCAGCGCGCGCCGCGCAGCGGTCACGACGGGGCCGTCCAGGGAGTCGCAGTGCGGGGGCATGGCAGGTCCTCTCGTCGACCTCTCCAGCGTCCGTCCGCCCGGGTGGCTCGGGGAAGGGACCGACGTCCCCTCGCGTCCGCGACCGGACGCACGCCGTCGTCGCCCGACGGGACCGACGTGCCTGCCGTCACCCCTGGGGCGGCCGCGTCATGGACAGGACGTCGAGGGCCTCGTCGAGCTGGGCCTCGGTGACCTCGCCCCGCTCGACGAAGCCGAGGTCCACCACGGCCTGGCGGACCGTGACACCCGTCTTGACGGCGTGCTTGGCCACCTTCGCCGCAGCCTCGTACCCGATGACGCGGTTGAGCGGCGTGACGATCGACGGCGAGGACTCCGCGTACGCGCGCGCCCGCTCCTCGTTCGCGGTGATGCCGGCGACCGTCCGGTCAGCGAGGAGCCGCGCCGCGTTGGCGAGCAGCCGCTCGGACTCCAGCACGCCGAGTGCCATGACCGGGATCTGCACGTTGAGCTCGAAGGAGCCGCTCGCCCCCGCCCAGGCGACGGTCGCGTCGTTGCCGACGACGCGCGCCGCGACCATGAGCACGGCCTCGGGGACGACCGGGTTGACCTTTCCGGGCATGATCGAGGACCCCGGCTGGAGGTCCGGGATGAAGATCTCGCCCAGCCCGGTGTTGGGGCCCGACCCCATCCAGCGCAGGTCGTTGCAGATCTTCGTCAGGCTCACGGCGATCGTGCGCAGCGCGCCGGACAGCTCGACCAGGCCGTCCCGGGCGCTCTGCGCCTCGAAGTGGTCCCGCGCCTCGGTGATCGGCAGGCCGGTGTCCTCCCGCAGGAAGTTGATCACATGGGCGGGGAAGCCGGCCGGGGTGTTGATCCCGGTGCCCACCGCCGTCCCGCCGAGCGGGACCTCCGCGACGCGGGGGAGCGCCGCGTGGAGCCGCTCGACGCCGTACCGGACCGCCGCGGCGTAGCCGCCGAACTCCTGGCCGAGCGTCACCGGCGTGGCGTCCATGAGGTGCGTCCGGCCGGACTTCACGACGTGGGCGAGCTCGGCGGACTTGGCCTCGAGGGCCGCGGCGAGGTGCTCGAGCGCGGGGACGAGGTCCCGTGCCAGTCCGGCCGTCGCGGCCACGTGCACCGACGTCGGGAACACGTCGTTGGAGGACTGCGAGGCGTTGACGTGGTCGTTGGGGTGCACGGGGCTGCCGAGGCGCTGCGACGCCAGCGTGGCGAGCACCTCGTTCATGTTCATGTTCGACGACGTGCCCGAGCCGGTCTGGAAGACGTCGACGGGGAAGTGCGCGTCGTGCGCGCCGTCGGCCACCTCGTCCGCCGCGGCGGCGATCGCCTCGGCGAGGTCCTGCGGCAGCACGCCGAGCGCGGCGTTGGCGCGGGCGGCGGCCTTCTTCACCCGCGCCAGCGCCTCGATGTGCCCGCGCTCCAGGGGTGTGCCGGAGATCGGGAAGTTCTCGACGGCCCGCTGGGTCTGCGCGCGGTACAGCGCGTCCTCGGGGACGAGGACGTCGCCCATGGTGTCGTGCTCGACGCGGTACCCCGGCGGCGGCGTGGTGGGGTCGGGAGCTGCTGGGGTGACGGCGCTGTCGGTCATGGGACCCATTCTGGCAGCGGTGCGCGGGTGGTCCGGCGGTGGCTCAGTCCTCGACGGAGCCCGCGACCTCGACGACGCGCACGCGTCCCTCGGCCAGGGCGTACTCGGCGCCGACGACGGCCACACGGCCCGCCTCGACGCCCTCGCGCAGGTATGCGGAGTAGCTCTGCAGCATGCGGACCGTCACGCCCACGTGCTCCTGGCCGAGCTCCGCCGCGGTGGGCGTGAGCGACCCGCCGCCGGCCCAGCCCTCGGCCGGTGGGCGGGTGAGGGAGACGACGCTGGGGATGACCCGGTCCACGACCGCGCGGACGAACCCGGTCGGCATCACCCCGGTGCGCAGGGCCTCCACGGCGGCACCGACCGCCCCGCACGAGTCGTGCCCCAGGACGACGACGAGCGGTGCGCCGAGCACCTGCACCCCGTACTCGATGGAGCCGAGCACGGTGGTGTCGACCACGTGGCCCGCGGTCCGGACCACGAAGAGGTCACCGAGCCCCTGGTCGAAGACGAGCTCGGCGGCGACCCGGGAGTCCGAGCAGCCGAAGACGACCGCGAAGGGCTCCTGCAGCGAGCTCACCGCCGACCTGCGGTCCAGCCCCTGGGAGGGGTGCTCCATCGCGCCGTGCAGGAAGCGCTCGTTGCCGTCGCGCAGCGCGCGCCAGGCCTGGGCCGGGGTGAGGGTGCTCGACACGCGGGCCAGTGTGGCGCACCTCCGCCGGCGGCGCCGCCCGACGGCGGTGCCCGACGGCCGGGCCCGGCCACGCCCCGTGCGCGCCGGCGACGACAGGGACGTGCGGCCCTGGCCCGTGCCCTCCGGGGTTGCGTAGGGTGCAGCGGTGCCCCTCGCCCGACGTCGTCGTCGCCTGCTGGTCGGCAGCACGGCGCTCCTGACGGTCGGGTTCCTCGCCACGGGTGCCAGCAGCCCTGCCGAGCCCGCACACGCCCGGATCGCCCTCTACTCCGACGGGGTCGCGCTCGACGCCGACGGCGTGCCGCGGCTCGTGGAGGTCGGGGCCGACGTCGTCGACGACCCCGTGCAGCGGGCGCGGCAGGACGCCTGGCTCGCCGCGGGACGGGTCCCGGGACCGGAGCGCTACCGGGACATGGCGGAGCAGGCGCTGCGCGACCTCGACGCGCTGGTGCTGGACGACGGCGCGGCCCTCGCGGCCGGGAGCCCCTACTGGCGGTACGTGTGGCCCCGCGACGCGTCCTTCACGGCAGCGGCGCTGGCGCGCACGGGTCACGCCGACGACGCCCACCGGGTGCTCACGTACCTGGCGCGGATGCACGAGCGCAGCACGGTGGACGGCGTCCTGCAGGCGCGCTACCTGCCCGACGGCTCCGGCGGCACGCCCGACGCCCGGGCGCCCCAGCTCGACGGCAACGGCTGGGTGCTGTGGGGCGTCGCGCAGTGGTACGCGGCGGCCGGCCCCGGCCGCGACGCGCAGCTGGAGGAGCTGCGGGGCCTCGTGACGGGGTCGCTGGCGACGATCCGCGCGCACGTGGACCCCGTCACCGGTCTGCCTCCCGCGTTCCCCGACTACTGGGAGGTGCGCGAGAGCCGCCCGACGCTCGGCACGGCCGCACCGCTGCTGGCCGGTGCGCGCGCGGCCGGGCCGGTGCTGGCGGCGCTCGGCGAGCCGCCCGTCGGCGACCTCGTCGCGCTGCTGGAGCGGGGCGTCGAGGGGAACTTCGCGCCGCACTACCCGCGGCGCCTCGGCGGCCGCGCGCAGGACACGGCGGTCGCGTGGCTCATGCCGCCGTTCGGGGCCGCCGACGACCAGGTCACCTCGGCGTGGCGGGACGCCGCGGCGGGGATGGCCCGGCCTGCTGGCGGCCTCGCCCCGGGCGAGGACTGGAAGAACGACGGCGTCTCCTGGACCCCCGAGACGGCGATGTGGGCGCTGACGGCGGCCGCGTCGGGGGAGGTGGAGCTGGCGGAGGACCGGCTGGACTGGCTGGACCGGCACCGCACGGACCGCGGGTCGCTTCCCGAGAAGGTGCTGCACGACGGCTCGCCTGCTGCGGTTGCGCCGCTGGCGTGGACGGCGTCCACTGTTCTCCTGGCACTGGACGAGCTGGACCGACAAGGTGCAGGCTCGGGCCCCTGAGGCGGATGCCTCGTCGGCACGCAGCGGACGCGACCCGTCCGCGCCGGTTCACCGGCGACGTGCAAGGAGTGGTCGACCGGCCACACAGAGCAGGTGGGTTGTCGCCGACGGCGAGGGGGCCGAGATGGCACAGGCACGTGCAGCACGGGTCGGCCGCGAGGCCGAAGGTCAGCGGCTCGTCGTCCTCAAGGCGATCCTCGTGGTGGCCGTGACGGTCGCGCTCGCCGGTGTGGCCGCGGCGGCCGGTCTGGGCGTCACGGTCCCCGGCGCGGACGTCGACGTGGTCGTGCCCGTCGGGGAGTGACCCGGACGGCGGGCGGTCCGGCAGCCCCCGTCACAGGGGCGTGGTGAGCTCGTCGGACGTGGGCGGGTTCGCCCCCGGCCGGCTCACGGTGATGGCGGCGATCTCTGCGCAGCGGGTCAGCACCGACCTCAGCACCGTCTCGTCAGCCTCGCGCAACGCGTCCCGGTGGGCGGCGCCGAGCAGGCCGACGGACCACAGGCCGTCGATGAGCCCACCCATGAACGAGTCGCCCGCGCCGACGGTGTCGGCGACGGTCACGCGTGGTGCCGCCACGTCGATGACGCGTCCGTCGACCGTCACCGCGGTCGCGCCCTCGCCGCCGCGCGTGACGACGACCAGCGCCGGGCCGCTCGCGGCCCACCGGAGGGCGACCTCGGTCGGGTCGGCCCCGGGCTCGAGCCAGGCGAGGTCCTCGTCGCTGACCTTGACCACGTCCGCGAGGGCCACGAGCCGCTCGACGACCGGGCGGGTCACCTCGGCCGGCGGCATGAGGGAGGGCCTCAGGTTCGGGTCGTACGTCACCGTGGCCGAGCCGCGCAGGGCCTCGAGGATGCGCGCGACGTCCGGGCCGCCGGGCTCGAGGACCGCAGCGATGGACCCGGTGTGCACGACCACCGGCGCTCCGGACGGGGCCGACCACCGCGCCGGGACGTGCCACGAGAGGTCGAAGTCGTAGGTCGCGACGCCGTTGGCGTCCACGTGCGCGACGGCGACCGACGTGCGGTCCGCCGTCTCGCTGCCGGCGACGACGGTGACACCGGAGGCCTCCAGGTGCCGTCGCAGGAGCGCGCCGTGCGCGTCGTCGCCGAACCACGTCAGCAGGTGGGCGTCGCGTCCGAGGCGCGCCAGCCCGAGCGCGACGTTGGCGGGGCTGCCGCCGGGGTGCTCGGCCACCGCGCCGTCGGACGTGCGGACCACGTCGATGAGGGCCTCGCCCACGACGAGGGCCACCCCCTCGTCACCGGCCACGGCCACCTCGCCGAGGTCGGGCTCGGAGGCGGAGTCGAACGCCCGCTCGCGGGTGCCCGTGCTGACGACCCCGCTGGGCGGGGCGTCCACGCCGGCCTCCGGGGTCCCTGGCTCGGCGGGAGGGGCGGTGGGGGTGCCCGCAGGGTCCGACGGCGCCGTGGGCGTCGAGGACGTCGGCGACGCGACGGTCGTGGCGCGAACCGGCACGGTGGGCGCGTCCTGCTGCGGTGCTGCGTCGGTGCGGTCGTCGCTCATGAGCCGTCCTCGGGGTCGGTCGGGTCGTCGTGGCTGTCGGCGGTGCGGGGTCCGGCCGAGGCGGCGGGCGCCGCCGCGACGGGACCGCCCGCGCGAGCCTGCTCGAGGCGCCGTCGTGCGCCGTCGAGCCACTCCTGGCACCGCTGGGCGAGCGCCTCGCCCCGTTCCCACAGTGCCAGGGAGCCCTCCAGGGTCTCGCCACCGGCCTCCAGGCGGGACACGACGGAGGTCAGCTCGTCGCGGGCCTGCTCGTAGCTGAGCTCCTCGACGGGTACGGGCTGCTCCGCACCGGTGGTGGGCCTGCTCGTCGGCGTGTCGGTCGGCACGTCACTCCTCCTGGGCGGGGGGCCGTCGGCGGCCCGCACGGGGCTCAGTAAACCGTGGTGGGGCTCCGGGTGCGCCGGTGCTCGCGGCGCCGAGCTCGCCGGCGGCGAGGCGGAGGCGAAGCGGCGTCCCGGTCGGGGCGTCCTGCGGGGTGCGCACGACGGCGCCGTCCTCGGACCGCTGCACGACGGCGTAGCCGCGCTCGAGGGTCGCGGCGGGGGAGAGGGCCCGGACCTGCGCCTCGAGGCGGGAGACCTCTGCGTGCCCTGCCCGGATCCGGTCCTCGAGGGCGCGGCACGCCGCTGCGCGGAGACGTTCGACGTCGTCGTGGCGACCCTGCAGGAGCAGCTCGGGACGGGCGAGCACGGGGCGGGACCGCAGCGCGGCCAGCCCGTCCCGCTCCCGGTGGAGCCGGTGGCTGACGGCCGACCGGACCCGACCCCGCAGCTGGACGAGCCGCGCCCGCTCCTCGCCGACGTCCGGGACGACCCGCTTGCCGGCGTCGGTGGGCGTCGACGCCCGGTGGTCCGCGACGAGGTCGAGCAGCGGGCTGTCCGTCTCGTGCCCGATGGCGCTCACCAGGGGCGTCCGGCACGCCGCGGCGGCGCGCACGAGGGCCTCGTTGCTGAACGGCAGGAGGTCCTCGACGGACCCGCCGCCGCGCGCGATGACGATGACCTCGACGGCGGGGTCGGCGTCGAGCTCGCGCAGGGCGGCCGACACCTCGGGCACGGCCGCGACGCCCTGCACGGCGACCTCACGGATCTCGAACCGGACCTGCGGCCAGCGCGCCCGGGCGTTGACGACGACGTCGTGCTCCGCCTTGGACTCCCGTCCGCAGACCAGCCCCACGACGTGCGGGAGGAACGGCAGCGGCCTCTTGCGGGAGGCGTCGAAGAGGCCCTCGGCGGCGAGGACCCGTTTGAGGTGCTCGATGCGGGCCAGGAGCTCCCCGAGGCCGACCGGCCGGATCTCGTCCGCCTCGAGCTGCAGCGTGCCCCGTTTGGCCCAGAACCGCGGGGTGGCGTGGACGACGACGTGGGCGCCCTCCTGCACCGGCGCGGTGGCGGCGTCGAGGACCTTGACGTGCACGGACACCGGGAGCGACACGTCCGCCTCCGTGTCCCGCAGCGTCAGGAACGCCAGGGTGGTGCCCGGCCGGCGGTTGAGCTGCACGACCTGGCCCTCGACCCAGACGCCCGGCATCCGGTGGACGTACTCGGCGATCCGCGCGGACAGGTGGCGGACCGGCCACGGCGCATCCGGGGCGGTGTCGAGCGCCCGGGGAGGCAGGCGGCGCCGGGGCGTCGTCGTCGGCTCGGTCACGGCGACCACCCTGCCACCTGTCACCGACGCGGGATGCCGGGGACGGTCGCACGGGGCGTCGGCCGGCCCGCCGGGTACCGGACTTCGCCCGTAGCGCACAGCGAGCCCGCAGGCGCGGTCGCCGGCGGGGCGTTCCGTAGACTGAGGCGGTGAACCCCTCCACCTCTGCCAAGCGTGTGCTGCTCGCCGCGCCCCGCGGCTACTGCGCCGGGGTCGACCGTGCCGTCATCGCGGTCGAGAAGGCGCTGGACCACTACGGCGCACCGGTGTACGTCCGCAAGGAGATCGTGCACAACAAGTACGTGGTGGAGACGCTCTCCCGGCGGGGTGCGGTGTTCGTCGACGAGACGGACGAGGTCCCGGAGGGCGCCCGTGTCGTCTTCTCGGCCCACGGCGTCTCGCCCGCCGTGCACGCGGCCGCCGCGGCGCGCTCGCTGCAGACGATCGACGCGACGTGCCCGCTGGTGACGAAGGTCCACAAGGAGGCGGTCCGGTTCGCCCGGGACGACTTCGACATCCTCCTCATCGGCCACGAGGGGCACGAGGAGGTCGAGGGCACGATGGGGGAGGCCCCCGACCACGTGCAGCTCGTCAACAGCCCCGACGAGGTCGACGACGTCGTGGTGCGCGACCCCGACAAGGTCGTCTGGCTGTCGCAGACGACCCTCTCGGTCGACGAGACGATGGAGACGGTTCGCCGGCTCCGGGAGCGCTTCCCGAGCCTGCAGGACCCGCCGAGCGACGACATCTGCTACGCCACCCAGAACCGCCAGGTCGCGGTGAAGAAGCTCGCCCCGTCGTGCGACCTCGTCATCGTCGTGGGGTCCGCGAACTCCTCCAACTCCGTCCGGCTGGTCGAGGTGGCGCTGGACGCGGGGGCGCGCGCCTCCTACCGCGTGGACCAGGCCTCGGAGATCGACCCGGCGTGGTTCGACGGTGTCAGCACCGTCGGCCTCACGTCGGGCGCCTCCGTGCCGGAGATCCTCGTGCGGGACGTCCTGGACCTGCTCGCGCGGCACGGGTACGCCGACGTCGAGGAGGTCCGCACCGCGACCGAGGACCTGATGTTCTCGCTGCCGCGCGAGCTGCGGGCGGACCTCAAGGCGGCCGGACAGGCCCCCGCCCGGCCGCAGCGCGGCGGGCGTCACGCGCTGACGGTCGACCCCGCCTGACGGCCGACGGCCCGAAGGGGTCCGACGCGCCGGACCGGACCTGACGGGCTCGACCGGGTCAGCGCTCGGCGGCCTGACGCCGATCGTCGAGGTCCGGCTCACCGTGCACGTCGACGTGCGCGTCGGCGTGGCCGTCGATGGCGACGACGCGCGCGGTGGCGGACGCGACGAGCTCCGGTGCCTGCACCTGTCGCGTCACGCGGTCGAGCTGGGCGGGCGCCTCGAGGTCCGCGTCGGTCACCTGCAGGTCGGCGAGACGACGGGCGCTCACGAGCACGCGGGACTCGAGCGACGCCACGGCGTCGTTGTAGGAGCGCACGGCCCCGTCGAGCTGCCGACCGAGCCGGCTCACGTGCCCCCCGAGGGTCGCCAGACGGCTGTGCAGCTCCCGGCCGAGGACGAGGACCTGCTGGGCGTTCTCCGCCAACGCCTCCTGCCGCCATCCGTACGCCACCGTCCGCAGCAGAGCGACGAGCGTCATCGGGCTGGCCAGGACGACGTCCCGCTCCATGGCGTACTCGTAGAGGCTCGGGTCCACGTCGAGTGCCGCGTGCAGGAACGGCTCCGCGGGGACGAACAGCACCACGAACTCCGGCGCCGGGGAGAACTGCTCCCAGTACGCCTTCGACGCCAGGTCGTCGACGTGACGGCGCAGGTGGCGGGCGTGGGCCGTCATGCGCGCGGCGCGCTGGGCGTCGTCGTCGGCCTGGACGGCCTCGAGGTAGCCGAGGAAGGGCACCTTGGCGTCGACGACGACGTTCTTGCCCCCGGCCAGACGCACCACCATGTCCGGCCGCTGCACCCCGTCGTCGGTGCGGGTCGAGGCCTGCTCGACGAAGTCGACGTGGGGCAGCATCCCGGCCGCCTCCACCACCCGGCGCAGCTGGAGCTCACCCCAGCGCCCTCGCACGTGCGAGGCGCGCAGCGCCGTCACCAGACGGCTCGTCTCCGAGCGGAGCTGCTCGGACGTCTGCTGCATGGCCCGCACCTGCTCGCCGAGCGCCGCGTGTCCGGTGGCCCGCGCCTGCTCGGCGACGGTCACCTGGGTCCGCACCTCCTCGAGCACCTTGGTGAGCGGCTCGACCATCTGCCGGACCGCCTCCTCGCGCTGGGCGAGCGTCGCCGCGTGGGTGCGCTCGGTGGCCCCGAGTCGCTGCTCCGCCAGGCCGAGGAACTGCTCGTTGCTGCGCTCGAGCACCTCCGACGCCACCGAGCGGAACTGGTCGACGAGACGGTCGTGGTCCGCCCGTGCGGCGTCGAGGCGCTCGGTGCCGACCCGCCGCTCCGCCTCGAGCTCCGCCCGCAGGCCGGCGAGCTCGACGCGCGCGTCGGCGAGCGCACGGGCCGACCCCGGGGCGCCCGCCGCCGCGTCACCGGCGGCACGCCGCGCCACCGCCACGACGTAACCCACGACGCACCCGAGCACGAGCCCGACCAGGAGCAGCATCACCTCGACCATGACGTCACCGTGCCACCGCCCACCGACACGACGCGTGAGGCGGTGCCCGGGAGGTGCCGGATCGGCTCGGGGCGCCCGTGGCGACGGCCTGAGCAGCCACGCCCGTAGACTTGCCGCCCGTGGCTCTAACCATCGGCATCGTCGGACTGCCCAACGTCGGCAAGTCCACCCTGTTCAACGCGCTGACCCGCGCGGGCGTCCTCGCGGCGAACTACCCGTTCGCGACGATCGAGCCGAACATCGGGGTGGTGTCCCTGCCTGACCCGCGCCTGGACCGGCTGGCCGAGATCTTCGACAGCGAGCGGATCGTGCCGGCCACGGTGTCCTTCGTCGACATCGCCGGCATCGTCCGCGGCGCGAGCGAGGGGGAGGGCATGGGCAACCAGTTCCTCGCCAACATCCGCGAGGCGGACGCCATCTGCCAGGTGGTGCGGGCCTTCACCGACGAGGACGTCCACCACGTCGCGGGCAAGGTGGACCCGGCGGACGACCTGGAGACGATCAACACGGAGCTTGTCCTCGCCGACCTGCAGACGGTGGAGAAGCAGATCCCGCGGCTGGAGAAGGAGGTCCGCGGCAAGAAGACCGACGCGGCCGTCCTCGCGGCCGCGCAGCAGGCGTACGAGGTGCTCGCCGAGGGCACCACCGTCTTCGCCGCGCGGGACCGCCTCGCGAAGGCCGGTGTGGACGCCGCGGCGCTGAAGCAGCTGCAGCTGCTCACCTCCAAGCCGTTCATCTACGTCGTCAACACCGACGAGGCGGGCCTCGGGGACGAGGCGATGAGGGCGCGGATGCGAGAGCTCGTCGCACCGGCCGAGGCGATCTTCCTCGACGCGAAGCTGGAGTCCGAGCTCGTCGAGCTGGACCCGGAGGACGCCGCCGAGATGCTGGCCTCCACCGGTCAGGAGGAGTCCGGCCTCGACCAGCTCGCGAGGGTGGGGTTCGAGACCCTCGGCCTGCAGACGTACCTCACCGCGGGCCCCAAGGAGTCCCGCGCGTGGACGATCCGCAAGGGCTGGACCGCTCCTCAGGCGGCGGGCGTCATCCACACCGACTTCGAGCGGGGATTCATCAAGGCGGAGGTGGTCGGTTTCGACGACCTCGTCGAGGTGGGGTCGATCGCGGCTGCCCGCGCGGCGGGCAAGGCGCGCATCGAGGGCAAGGAGTACGTCATGGCCGACGGCGACGTCGTGGAGTTCCGCTTCAACGTGTAGCGCCGGCGCCGACCGGGGACTCCTCCATCACCGAGGTCCACCGGGTCCGGAGACGCACCCCGGACGCAGCGTGCTGGAGCCCCGCCCCGGGTCGTTCGCCGCGGGGTCACCGTGACCCCGTCGAGGGCTAGTCTGGGGTCGTGCTCGGGGGTCCGTCCGTGAACCTGCGCCAGGTCCGTGAGGCGGACGTGGACGCGCTGTACGACGCACACACGAACATCCGCAACCGCGGTGCGTTCTTCCCGCTGGGCGTCATGTCGCAGACCGACTTCCGTGGCGAGTTCGCCAAGCACGGGTTCTGGCAGAAGTCCGAGGGGATGCTCGTCATCGAGTCGCCGGACGGCGAGATCGCGGGCCACATCGAGTTCTTCCGCCCGGTGTCGTACTGGGACGCGTTCGAGCTGTCCTACCAGCTCTACTCCGACCAGCACGCCGGACGCGGGTTCGTGACCGAGGCGGTCCAGCTGCTCGTGGACTACCTCTTCGCGACGAAGAAGGAGCACCGGATCCACCTGGTCATCGTCCCGGAGAACTCTCCCTCCCGACGCATCGCGGAGAAGTGCGGCTTCGTGCTGGAAGGAACCGTACGAGGCGCGTTCTTCAACGACGGCCGCAACCAGGACGTCCTGCTCTACTCGCTGCTGAGGACCGACCCGCGACCCTGGCACGGAGCGGCAGCCGGCAACGCCCCGAGCCCGGCCACCTGACACGGTCGGACTGTCGGACCCGGCCCGGGCAGGCCGTGCGTGCCCTACTCTCCGGACACGCACGGCCGAACGACGAGAGGGACGCACCCATGGACCACATCGAGGTCGCACGCCACGTCGCCGCCCCGCCCGAGCGGGTGTGGGCGCTCGCGACCGACCTGGCCGGCGCGCCGCGGGTCCTCAGCGGCGTCGAGCGCGTCGAGGTGCTGACCCCCGGGCCGTTCGGCGTGGGCACCCGGTGGCGGGAGACCCGCACGATGTTCGGCCGGGAGGCCACGGAGGAGATGGCCGTGACGGCCGTGGAGCCGCAGCGCAGCTACACCGTGGAGGCGGACGGCTCGGGCGCCCACTACGTCTCCACCTTCACGTTCGCGCCGTCCGCCGGGGGCGGCACCGACGTCGTGCTCACGTTCGGCGCCCGGCCGACGACGCGGGTCGCGCGGGTGCTCTCGGCGCTCACCGGCCCCCTCGCGCAGCGGTCCGTCGCGAAGGCGCTGCGCGGTGACCTGGAGGACCTGGCGCGGGCGGCGGAGGCCGGCTGACGGGGCCCGTCGGCGGACCCGGGAGCGCCTCCCGGGCGGTGCACGACGGCCACCGAGCGGGCCGGTCCCCGTCCACCGACTGCACCGTGGACACGCCTGTTCTCGCCAGGTGAGCGATTCCGCCTCCCACGCTGCGGGCCAAGATCAGCGCGCGTAGTGTCGAGCCACTGCACTCGACCGAAGGGGACAGCGATGGAGCTGCCAGCGGCCACCGGCGTCGACCTCCCGCCCGCGGACCCCGCACCGACCGTCCCCGAGGACGCCGGCTCGGTGACGGTCGACCGCCTCGACGACCACGTCCTCGTCGTCCTCGTGGGGGAGATCGACGTCGAGATGAAGGACGAGCTGTTCGACGCCCTCCAGGAGGCGGCACGGCACGGCGTGCCGGTGACCGTGGACTGCTCCGCCGTCCTCTTCATCGACTCCACCGGCATCAGCGGCCTCGCGTGGCTGGCGAACCTGGCCGCGGAGCCCCCCTGCCTGGTGGCGGTGCCCCAGGTGATGTACGAGCTGCTGCAGCTCACCGGGATGGAGCACGTGTTCCGTTTCGCGACCTGACGTCGCCCGACGCCGGCACGGGCGGTACCTGACCACCCCGCGCCCGGCACTGCGCCTTGACCGCACCGGGGCACGCCTGGAGGGTGCCCACCATGTCCGTCTCACTCCACCCGCTCGACGTCCGCGGCGCCGACCGAGCAGCCCTCGTCGAGCTGCTCACCCGGAACCACTTCCCCTTCCACGTCGTCCCGCGCCCGACCGTGGACGGCGTCGAGCGCTGGATCGTCTCCGGCCGGTACGACGACGAGGACCACGCCGCCTCCTGGGTCGACGTCGAGGGCCAGGGACGCGTGGGACTCGTCGTGCTCGAGGACCTCACCGACGACGCGCCGCTGTTCGACCTGCGGCTCGCCGAGCGCTTCCGTGGTCGGGGGCTCGCCGCGCCGGTGCTGCGCGCCGTGACCGCCCACGTGTTCGCCACCCGCCCGCGTGTGCACCGGTTCGAGGGGCAGACCCGGGAGGACAACGTGGCGATGCGCCGGGCGTTCGTGCGGTGCGGGTTCGTCAAGGAGGCGCACTACCGCGACGGCTGGCCGGTCGAGGGCGGCGACCCGGTCGCGTCCGTGGCGTACGCCGTCCTGCGCCGCGACTGGGTGTCGGGGACGACGACGCCCGTGCCCTGGTCCGACGAGCCGTGAGTCCTCAGAAGCGGAACGGGACGGGGATGCCGCCGCAGCAGCACACCCCCTGCACGTTCGACTCCCGCAGGAGCGCCGCCGCCTGGTAGCACGCCAGGAAGCGCACCGCGGTGGGGACGGCTCCACGGAGCAGCCCCCGCTGGCTGAGGATGCGCTGCACTGCCGCGGAGCACGACGTGCCGCCGTGGGCGACGAGGTGGGCGCACGTGAAGCCCTTGCGCGCGGACAGGTGACGCTGGTAGCCGCGGATGAGGGCGTCGACGGCGCGGGCTGCTGAGGGCATGGCGTGCACGGTAGGCGCCGTAGGGGCGGTGCGCGCGGTGGGAGTCAGCGGGTCGGTGCCGGCCCGGCGGCCGGGACGTCGGGGTCCTCCGGCACGTCGGGCGGGACGACGTTCGGGCCGGCCTCGGCGGGGCGCTCGCGGTCCTGCGGGTGGAGGCGGACCGCCACCAGGGCGACGTCGTCGTCGGGGTGGCCCGGCACCAACCGGGCGAGGAGCTCGTCGCACAGGTCGGTCAGCGGCAGCCCCGCGAGATCGCCGAGGGTGTCCTGGAGCTCGCGGAGGCGTTCGAGCAGGTCCGCGCCGCGGCGCTCCACGAGACCGTCGGTGTGCAGCAGCAGGGTCGCGCCCCGCTCGATCGTCACCACGGACTCGCGGCGCTCCGTCTCGGCGTCCACCCCGAGCAGCAGGTCCGAGCGCTCGCCGCGCAGCACGTGCACCGCGCCGTCCGCCGTCACGAGCAGCGGCGGGAGGTGACCCGCGCTCGACCAGCGGACCCGCGAGACGCCCGCGGCGCGCTCCTCGACGGTCTGCTCCAGCCGCGCGACGAGCGCCGTCGCGAGGGTCGGCGCCTGGAGGGTGCGCATCGCCTCGTCGACCTCGCGCAGCAGGTCCGCCGGGCCGGCGCCCGTCGCGACACCGATGCCGCGCAGCAGCGACCTGAGCTGCCCCATGGACGCGGCCGCGGCCATGTCGTGCCCGACGACGTCCCCGATGACGACGACGGTGCCGCCGTCCCGCTGGAGGAACGCGTCGTACCAGTCACCGCCGATCTGCGCCGCCTCGGCGGCGGGCTCGTACCGCACCGCGATCTCGACGTGGTCGGGCTCTGGCGGGTCGGTGAGCATCGAGCGCTGCAGCGCCTCGGCGAGCAGCCGCTGCTGGCGGTAGAGCCGCGCGTTGTCCAGCGCCAACCCCGCGCGCCCGGCGACCTCCCAGGCGGTGGTGAGGTCCTCGGAGGTGAACGGTCCGTGCTCGACGTCGCGGAAGAGGCTGAGGATCCCCACGATCCGGCCGCGGGCGCGCAGCGGCAGCAGGACGGCGTGCTCCGGCCGCAGCACGGCGAGCATGTCCCGGGCCTCGCCGGGCGCGAGGAGCGCAGCGATCGCCTCGTGGGCCGGCTCCGGGACCGGCTGGGCCCGCCGGGTCTGGATGACGCGGTCGACGTAGGAGCCGGGCGCCAGGGCCTGGAGGCGGTGGGCCGTGTAGCGCTCGACCGCGTCGCGCAGGGCCGGGTCCGCGTGCCAGCAGCCGATGTCGGTGAGGTGCCGTCGGTCGACCGCCTCGTCCTCGTCGCCGGTGAGGGTGACGATGCACCAGTCGGCCAGGGCAGGGACCGTCAGCTGGGCGAGCCGGCCGACGGCCTCCTCCGCGTCGAGCGTCTCGACGAGGGACGCCGTGACGTCGGCGATGAGCTGCGCCCGCCGGGCGGCGCGCGCGAGCTCCTCCTGCTGGCGGTGCCGCTCGGTGACGTCGACGAAGTACACGGACAGCCCGTCGGGACCGGGCCAGGCACGGACCTCGAACCAGCCGTCGAGCGGCGCGGGGTAGTACGCCTCGAAGGCGACGGGGCGACCGGTCTCGACGGCCCGGCGGTACTCCCGCTCGAAGTGCGACGTGACGGCGGCGGGGAAGAGGGTCCACACGGACCCGCCGACCAGCTCGCCGCGGGTCACGCCGAGGAGCTTCTCGGCCTCGGCGTTCACGTAGGTGAAGCGCCAGTCGTCGTCGAGGGAGAAGAAGGCCGACGGCATGCTCTCCAGGACGCGGACGACGCGCGCGTCCGCCTCGACGTGCGCCGTCGTGTCGAACGCGGCACCGAGCACGTGGGCGGCGCGTCCGTCCGGGCCGGCGATGGCGCGCCCTCGCGCCGTCACCCAGCGGACCGTGTCGCCCGGCAGGACGATCCGGTACTCCGCGCCCCAGTCCGAGGAGGCTGCGATCGCCGCGTCCAGGCCCTCGCGGACGCGGGCCCGGTCCTGGGGGTGCACCCGGGCGTCGAAGGCGTCGATCGTGCCGTCGAACGTCTCCTGCGTGTACCCGAAGAGCGCCAGGAGGTGGTCGTCCCAGGTGAGCCGCCCGGTGGTGAGGTCCCAGTCGTAGAAGCCGATCCCGGCGGCCTCCATCGCCAGCCGCTCGAGGAGCCGCAGGGCTTCCTGCACGCGACCGCCTCCTCGTCCTCGACCCCCGGGGGGCCGTGCCTCACGGAACGCTATCGCGGGGCCCCCGGCCGGGGCACGTCTCGTGACGGGCACCTGGGTCGTCACAGGTACGCGGTCGTACCGTGTGGCGGTGAGCGCGGGCAGTGGTCGTCCCGAGCCCGTCGAGCTGACGGACGAGACGGTCCCTACCGCGCCCGACGACGTCGCCCGCGCACCTCGGCCGCCGGCAGCCACCGCGTCCCGCTGGTGGGCCGCCGCCCTGCTGCTGGCGCTCGCGGCGGCCCTCGTGGTGGGTGCCCTGGTGTCCGCCGGGGCGGACAACCGCGACGACGACGACGTCGCGCGGCTGGCGGGTGTGCAGGGCTTCACCGGCTCACTGCGTGAGCCGCTGGTCGAGCTGTGGAGCACAGGCGACCGGGTCGTGGGCCACGGCGCGGGCCTCGTCCTCCTCGAGGACCGCGCCGCGCCGTCGTCGGTGCGGGCGGTCGAGGCGGGGACGGGCACGACGCGCTGGCGCGGCGGCTGGACGTCCCGGACGGGCGTGACGCACTGCGAGGCCGCCTCGGGGGTCGTCCTCTGCGAGGTGCTCGGGACGGGCTTCGGGTCGCCGAACACCGACGAGATGCTGGGCGAGGTGCCCGGGCGGCTCCTGGCCGTCGACGCGGGCGACGGCACACTGCTGGGGGAGACGGCGCTGGACGGCAGGACGGTGGGCTGGGCCGTGGTGGGCGGCGACGCCGTGGTGGCACGGCGCGACGGCGACCGGCTGACCGTGTCGCGCCTGACCGTGCCGACCGGCGCCCCGGGGAGCAGCGGCCCGTCCGCCGGCCCCGGTCCTTGGGAGACCGTGTGGACCACGCGGTTCGCCCTGCCGGGCCGTGTCACGGCGAACCAGCTGACCCTCCGGGTGGAGCGGGGCTCGGTCGTCGTCGACGGCCGCCTGGGCGTCGTGCTCGACGTGGTCGACGGGTCGATCACGGTCGCCCCGCAGCAGGCGGCGGGAGGCGGGTCGGTACGCGTCGTCGTCGCCACGACCGGTGCGGGGGTGTGGACCGCGCCGGGCACCGGGACCTGGCACGACCGGCGCGGCACCGTGACGACGCTCGACGGGGATCCGGTCGCCGAGGCGCCCCGCGACGACTCGGCGCCCGACGTGGTGCTGCTGGAGGGCTCGGCGGGGCTGCGCGCCGTGGACGTCGTGTCGGGGACGACCCTGTGGGAGCGGCCCGCGCAGCCGTGGCGCAGGGTGGCCAGGGTCGGGGGGTCCGTGGTGCTCGTCGAGCCGGGCGCGCTCGCGGTGGTCGACGTGCTCTCCGGCGCGGAGTCGTGGCGGCGGTCGCTGCCTGCCGCGCCGGACGGCCCTCCGGCGGCCGCGGCGTTCGTGCTCGACGCCCGCCGGGTGCTCCTCGGCGGCGCGCTCACCGGGGCGGGCCCGGTGGTCCTCGACCTCGACGACGGCGTCCAGCTGTGGGCCGCCGACGCGCCCTCCGCGGGCACCCTGCGCCCCGGGACGGGGCCCGCGGTGGTGCTCGTCGGCGGCGACGGTCGGACCGCCGCGTGGGGCCCGGAGGCTGCCTGATCTCGCCCCTCGGCACGAACCGTTCCGATGTGCTAGGCGGTCTCGGAGAGGCGCGTTGGAACGGATATCGTCGCCAGATCCCGGTCTGACGGTCGAGAAGTGCTGCTGCGGACAACGGGTGTCGCGGAGTGATCTACCTCACCCCGCCCGGACGTCTCATAGAGTGAGAACTACCACCCAGTATCGAACTGGTAACGATCCGGTACCTGGGTGATGACGTGTCCCAGATGTCGAAACGAGCGGGGGTAGGCTCCCGGCCATCCATTGGTGGATGTCCCGCGGGGCGCGGCCATGGTGGTCCGCTCGGGCCACCGGCAGTGTTCCCGGGTGTGCACCGCATCCTTGTCAGGAGGAACATTGAGGATCTCACGCAAGGCCGCGCTCACCGCGGTCGTTGCCTCGAGCGCGCTGCTGCTCTCCGCGTGCGCCGACACCGGTAACGGTGACGGCGGCGAAGACGGCGGCGGCGACGCCAGCGAGGCGCCGGACGACAACGCCGGCATCAACACCGACACGGCCGTCAACATCGCGTGGAACCAGCCGTTCTACTCGTACAACGCGAACAGCGCGACGGGTAACGCGACCGCGAACGCGATCATCAAGTACCTGATGAACTCGTCGTTCAACAACTACGACGAGAGCCTCGAGCTCGTCCCGGACGAGTCCTTCGGGACCTACGAGGTCACCAGCGAGGACCCGCTGACCGTCACCTACACCTTCGCGGACACGGCGCAGTGGTCCGACGGTGTCCCGGTGACCCCCGCGGACATGCTGCTCGAGTGGGCGGCGCAGAACGGCAAGTTCAACAACGTCGAGCCCGAGCTCGACGAGGAGACGGGCGAGGTCCTGAACCAGGACGCGCTCGACGCGGGCGTGTACTTCGACGGCGTGTCCGCCTGTGCGGCGCTCATCGAGGAGACCCCCGAGATCGACGGCAACTCGATCACCTTCGTCTACTCGGTGCCCTTCGCCGACTGGGAGACCTGCATCACCGGCCCCGCGGTGCCGGCGCACGTCGTCGCCCAGCGCGCCCTCGAGATCGAGGACGCGGAGGAGGCCACGCAGGCCCTCGTCGACGCGATCAACGAGGAGGACTTCACCACCCTCAGCCCGATCGCCCGCGTGTGGAGCAACGACTTCAACTACACGTCGCTCCCGGACGACCCGGCGCTCTACCTCTCCAACGGCGCCTACGTCATGACGGAGTTCGTCGAGGAGCAGTTCATGACCCTCAAGGCGAACGAGAACTACCAGGGCGACCACGCCGCGAGCATCGAGACCGTCACCATCCGGTGGAACGGCGACCCGCTGGGTCAGGTCCAGGCGCTCCAGAACGGTGAGGTCGACCTCATCAGCCCGCAGGCGACCGCCGACGTGCTCGCAGCCCTCCAGGGCATCGAGGGCGTCGAGGTCGAGACGAGCGACGAGGGCACGTACGAGCACGTCGACCTGCAGTTCACCAACGGCGGCCCGTTCGACCCGGCCACCTACGGTGGCGACGCCGAGAAGGCCAAGGCCGTCCGCCAGGCGTTCCTCAAGACGATCCCGCGCCAGCAGATCGTCGAGCAGCTCATCCAGCCGCTCAACCCCGAGGCCGAGGTCCGCAACTCGTACACCACCGTGCCGGGCTCGCCCGCGTACGACCAGATCGTCGAGGCCAACGGCATGGCGACCGAGTACGGCGAGCCGGACGTCGCGGCTGCGCAGGCCCTCCTGGCCGAGGCCGGCGTGACCACGCCGGTCCAGGTCCGTCTGCTCTTCGACCCGAACAACACGCGTCGCCAGAACGAGTACGAGCTGATCCGCCAGTCGGCGGAGCCGGCCGGCTTCGAGGTCGTGCCCTACCAGGTCCAGACCGACTGGGGCACCGACCTGTCGAACGCGACCGCGTTCTACGACGCCGCGCTGTTCGGCTGGCAGTCCACCTCGACCGCCGTGACGGAGTCGAAGGCGAACTACGCCACCGGTGAGGGCAACAACTTCTACGGGTACTCCAACCCCCAGGTGGACGAGCTGTTCTCGCAGCTCGACGTGGAGACCGACCCGGAGGAGCAGGCCAGGATCCTGGCCGAGATCGAGACGCTCCTGGTCGAGGACGCCTTCGGTGTGACGATCTTCCAGTTCCCGGGCGTCACCGCCTGGAACCCGGAGAACATCTCCGGCGTCTCGAAGATCGCCATCTCGCCGACCATCTTCCAGGGCTTCTGGAACTGGGAGCCGGGGAGCGCGGCCGCGGCCGAGTGACCCGAACGACGGCACCCGTGCCGTCGTGACCCCGCCGGGCGGCCGGTGGGTGGGACCGCGGTCCCACCCACCGGACCGTCCCGGGGGACACCGCACCAACCCGAGGGCGCTGGGATCGCCGGTCCCGGCGCCCTCGGTCGTGCGTGGCGTACCGTCGTCCCGCCGGGGGCGCGGACACGGAACCCGGCGACCCCGGGATCCCGTGGTTAGGATCACCCGCTGACGACGACGTCACCTGTCGACGACAAGGACAACCCTGGTGCTGACCTTCCTCACCCGCCGCACCCTGGCGGGCCTCGCCACCCTCTTCGTGGCCCTCTTCCTGATGTTCCTGCTGGTGAACCGGGCCATGGACCCCCTGGCCGACCTGCGTGAGAGCACGGACCCGAACAAAGAGCTGCTCATCGCCCAGCGCATCGATCAGCTCAACCTGGACACGAACGTCGTCCTCCGCTTCTTCCAGTGGTTCGGCAACCTCATCACCGGCGACCCCGGGGTCGCGTGGCGGTCCGGACAGGACGTGGGCCCTCTGGTCGCCAACGCGATCGGCTCGACGCTCGAGCTCGTGACCGCCGCGACGCTGCTGTCCCTGGTCCTCGGCGTCGCGGTCGGCATCGTGAGCGCCCTGCGCCAGTACAGCTCGTTCGACTACCTGATCATCTTCCTGTCGTTCCTCCTGTACTCGCTGCCCTCCTTCTGGGTCGCGGTCCTGCTCAAGCAGTGGGGCGCCATCGGGTTCAACGACTTCCTCCGCGACCCGGTGCTCGGGACGGTGGTGATCGTCGTGCTCTCGCTGCTCGCGGGTGTGGTGTGGTCGCTCGCCGTCGGCGGCACGCCGCGGCGCCGCGTGCAGACCTTCCTCCTCGGCACCCTGGCCACCGGCGGCATGCTCGCCTTCCTGCAGCTCACCGACTGGTACCTCAACCCGCGGATCGGGCCGGTGCTGCTGCTGGTCCTCGGCGGCGCCGCCGCGCTCGCCGTGACCGCGGTCTCGGCCGGCCTGCACAACCGGCGGGCGCTCTACGCCTCCCTGACCACCGTCGCGCTCGGCGTCGTCCTCTACTTCCCGCTGCAGGGCTTCTTCCGGGCGATCCTCGAGTCCCACTGGATCATCGCCGGGCTCGGGCTGCTGAGCATCGGCGTCGGTGTCGGGATCGGCGTCCTCTTCGGCGGACCGGACCGGGGCGTCTCCGCCCGGTCGGCGGCGATCACCGCGTTCATCATCGCGACGATGATCTTCGTCGACCAGGTCATGAGCGTGTGGCCGCCGTACTTCCAGGCGCTCCGCGGCCGTCCCATCCCGACCTTCGGTGACCGCACCCCGAACCTGGGCGGCAACTACTGGGTGCAGGTCCTCGACTCGTGGACCCACCTCGTGCTGCCGACGCTGACCCTCATCCTCATCGCGTTCGCCGCCTACACGCGCTACTCGCGGTCGAGCATGCTCGAGGTGATGACGCAGGACTACATCCGGACAGCCCGGGCCAAGGGGCTCCCCGAGCGGGTCGTCATCGTGCGGCACGGGTTCCGCAACACCCTCATCCCGCTCGCCACCATCGTGCCGATCGACATCATCACGCTCATCGGCGGCGCGGTCATCACCGAGAACGTGTTCGCCCGTCCCGGCATGGGCCAGCTCTTCGTGCGGTCGCTGCAGGACGCGGAGGTCGACCCGCTGATGGCGTACCTCCTCATCACCGCAGCCCTCGCGATCACCGCCAACATCGTGGCCGACATCGTCTACGCCGCGGTCGACCCCCGGATCAGGTTGGAAGCATGAGCACCTCTCAGCAGGGCGAGCCGCAGGACCGCCTCGAGAACGAGATCGAGCTCCGGGACGTCGCGGGCCTGTCGCAGGGCGAGATCGTCCGTCGCCGGTTCTTCCGCCACAAGGGCGCGATGATCGGTCTGGCCATCCTGCTCGCGACGATCGTGCTCGCGTTCAGCTCCATGGGGTTCGGGCCGGTCCCAGGGTGGTGGAAGCACAGCGGGGCGCCCGCGGACACGCTCAACCCCGGCGGCACCCCGACGCTGAGCATGCCCACCTGGCTCGGTGGCTCCGGCTTCGCCCTGGGCGAGCACCCGTTCGGCCAGGACGAGATCGGCCGCGACATGTTCGCCCAGGTGATGCGGGGCACCCAGACGTCCCTCAAGGTCGTCGCCATCATCGGCGTCGTCGCCGCGATCATCGGCGTGACGGTCGGCTCCCTGGCGGGCTTCTTCCGCGGTCGGGCGGACGCGCTGCTCATGCGGACCACCGACCTGTTCATCACCATCCCGACGATCGTCATCGGAGCGGTGATCGGGAAGATCTCCGGCACGATCAGCTCGACGTTCTTCGCCGTGGCGCTCGGCGCCATCCTGTGGACGAGCCTGGCCCGTCTGGTGCGTGGCGACTTCCTCACCCTGCGGGAGCGCGAGTTCGTCGACGCGGCGCGCGTCGCGGGCGCGAGCAGCACCCGGATCATCTTCAAGCACATCCTGCCGAACGCGATCGGCGTCATCATCGTGAGCACGACGCTGCTCATGAGCGCCGCGATCCTGCTCGAGACGGCGCTGTCGTACCTGGGCTTCGGGATCGTCCGGCCCGAGATCTCCCTCGGTGGGCTCATCAGCGAGTACCAGGCGGCGTTCTCGACGCGGCCGTGGCTCTTCTGGTGGCCCGGCCTCTTCATCGTCATCATCGCGCTGAGCATCAACTTCATCGGCGACGGGCTGCGCGACGCCTTCGACCCGCGGCAGAAGCGCATCCCGTCCGCACGCAAGATGGCGCGCGCGGGGATCGTGGCCGCACGGCAGCAGGCCGACACCAGTGCGACGTCGTCGCAGGACGCGGCCGACGAGTCGACGCGCCGACGGGGCGACGAGGCGGGCCTGTGACCCTGCGACCGCTCCGGGCGCCTCGTCGGGGACCGGCCGCGGCGTCCGTGACGCCCGACCCCTCAGAGCACCCGGGTGGCCAGCGCGCCGGCCGCGAGCACCAGCACGGCGGCGATCGTGCCGACGTGCCACGTCGACGTCACGCGGAGGCCCGCCTCGGCGGCGCGTCCGCGGGCGCCGTCGAGGTGGCCCGCGGCGAGCAGCGCGGCCTGGCGCTCCTCGACGGCCGACTGCACGCCCTCGGCGGTGGCACGGTGGCGAGCGTCCTCGGCGCCCCGGCGCCGTGCCGCGCGGACGGCGCTGCCGGTCGCGCTGGAGCGCGGCGCCGCCCAGGCGGTCCAGCGGCGCCCGTCGACGGTCCGCACCTCGAGGGACCAGCGGGCCTGGGCGCTCTCGAGCAGCGGCCAGGGGATGCGCACCGTGCGGGTGACGTTGACCAGGACGACCTCGCCGTCGGAGACCTCGACCGCAGGGCGCCCGAGCGTCGCCCAGACGACGAGGGTCACCAGGGCACCGACCATCACGGTCGTGAGGACGTCGCGCAGCGGCAGGTCACCCGCGACGGCCACGACCGCGACGACGGCGGCCAGCCCCGTCATGACCGTGAGGATGCGGCCGTAGGCCGAGGAGTAGACGTCCGTGGGGCTCACCGTCCCAGCCTGACAGACCAGAGCACGACACCCCAGGCGCTGGACCAGCACCTGGGTGACCGCTCGCAGGAAGGATCCTGATCACCGTGGCGACCGACACCTCGCACTCCGGGACGGCCATCGCCGCGCCCGTGCTCTCCGTGCGCGACCTGCGCGTCGACTTCTACGTCGACGGGCAGTGGTTCCCCGCCGCCGTCGACATCTCCTACGACGTCCGCCCCGGTGAGGTGCTCGCGATCGTCGGCGAGTCCGGCTCGGGGAAGACCCAGTCGTCGATGTCGCTGCTCGGGCTGCTCCCCTCCAACGGGCGCGCGAGCGGGTCGGCGAAGCTCGAGGACCGCGAGCTCATCGGCATGCCGACGAGCCGGCTGCGGCGGGTCCGTGGCCGGGAGATCGCCGTGATCTTCCAGGAGCCCATGACCGCGCTCAACCCGGTGTTCACCGTGGGCTTCCAGATCGTCGAGACGCTCCGGGCGCACTTCGAGATCGGCCCCGCCGACGCCAAGGCCCGTGCGGTCGAGCTGCTGCGCCTGGTCGAGCTGCCGGACCCGGAGAAGCGGTTCCACAGCTACCCCCACCAGCTGAGCGGCGGCCAGCGCCAGCGCGCGATGATCGCCCAGGCGCTCGCCTGCGACCCGAAGCTCCTCATCGCCGACGAGCCGACGACGGCGCTCGACGTCACGGTGCAGGCGGAGATCCTCAAGCTCATGCGCGACCTGCGGTCACGCATCAACTCGGGCATCGTCCTCATCACGCACGACATGGGCGTGGTGGCGGACATGGCGGACCGGATCATCGTCATGAAGGACGGCCGGATCGTCGAGGAGGGCGCCGCCGAGCAGATCTTCGGCGCGCCGCAGCACCCGTACACCCAGAAGCTGCTCGCGGCGGTGCCGCACCTCGGCCGGTCGACCGAGGTGCAGGGCACGGCGACGGCGGCGGGTGCGACGGCAGGGGCCCCCGCCACGACGCCGGCGACGACGACCCCGGCCAAGACCACGGTGGCACCGGGCACGACCGCCGCGCACGACCCGCACGCGAGCCGCCCGGTGGTGCTCGAGGCGAAGGACATGGTCATCGAGTACCCCGGCCGACGACGGACCCCCGCGTTCCGCGCGGTCGACGGGGTGGACCTGCAGATCCGCCAGGCCGAGGTCGTCGGCCTCGTCGGGGAGTCCGGCTCGGGCAAGACCACGATCGGCCGCGCCGTCGTCGGGCTGCTGCCCGTGACGAGCGGCGAGCTGTCGATCGTCGGCCAGAACATGGTCGGGGCGTCCCGCAAGGACCTCATGCCGCTGCGCAGCCAGATCGGGATCGTCTTCCAGGACCCTGGCTCCTCCCTCAACCCGCGCCTGCCCATCGGCGAGTCGATCGGCGAGCCGCTCATGCTCCACAAGGGCATCAAGGGTGAGGCGCTCAGCAAGGAGGTCGAGCGCCTGCTCGACCAGGTCGAGCTCCCGCGGTCCATGCGCAACCGGTACCCGCACGAGCTCTCCGGCGGTCAGCGCCAGCGGGTCGGCATCGCCCGTGCCCTGTCGCTGGAGCCGAAGCTCCTCGTGGCGGACGAGCCGACGTCGGCCCTGGACGTGTCGGTGCAGGCCACGGTGCTCGACCTCTTCACCGACCTGCAGCGGGAGCACGGCTTCGCGTGCCTGTTCATCTCCCACGACCTCGCGGTCGTCGAGATGCTCTCGGACCGGATCGCCGTCATGCACCACGGCAAGCTGGTCGAGGTCGGCCGCACGCCGGACATCATCAGCGCGCCGCAGGACCCGTACACCCAGCGGCTGCTCGCGGCCGTCCCGGTGCCGGACCCGGCGGAGCAGCAGCGGCGCCGCGAGGCGCGCGACGCGATGCTCGAGCAGCAGCGCTTCGAGATCGAGCAGGAGGAGGCCGAGGAGGCCGACCGCCTCGCGCGCGGCCGCGCCGGCCACGTCGAGCGGGCCGATCCCCAGGCCGGCGGCGTCTGAGGGACCGCGGGGGCGGCCGGCGAGCACCGGCCGCCCACGGCGGGCCTGTGCCGCAGCAGCCCCGGCGCGGGTGCGGGGGACTGCGGGTACGATCGTGCGGCGCCCGGCCCTCGAGGAGGGCCTGCGCGGCGCCCCCGCCCCCTCACGAGACGAGTCCCCGCATGCCTGTGCGCTCCGACCTCCGGAACGTCGCGATCGTCGCCCACGTCGACCACGGCAAGACCACGCTGGTCGACGCCATGCTCTGGCAGGCGGGCGCGTTCGGCGCCCACGCCCACGTCGACGAACGCGCGATGGACTCCGGGGACCTGGAGCGTGAGAAGGGCATCACGATCCTCGCGAAGAACACCGCCGTGCGGTACCGCGGTCCGTCGGCGGCGGCCGCGGGAGAGCCCGACGGCGTGACGATCAACGTCATCGACACCCCCGGTCACGCGGACTTCGGCGGGGAGGTCGAGCGCGGCCTGTCGATGGTCGACGGCGTCCTGCTCCTCGTCGACGCGAGCGAGGGCCCGCTGCCGCAGACCCGCTTCGTCCTGCGCAAGGCACTCGAGGCGAAGCTGCCGGTCGTGCTCGTCGTCAACAAGGTCGACCGGCCCGACTCCCGCATCGAGGAGGTCGTCCACGAGGCCACGGACCTCCTCCTCGGCCTGGCGAGCGACCTGCACGAGGACGTGCCGGACCTCGACCTCGACTCGATCCTCGACGTGCCGGTCGTCTACGCCGCGGCGAAGGCCGGGCGGGCCTCGCTCGCGCAGCCGGCCGACGGCTCGCTGCCGGACTCGCCCGACCTCGAGCCGCTGTTCGCGACCATCCTCGAGAAGATCCCCGCGCCCACCTATGACGAGGGCGCGCCGCTGCAGGCGCACGTGACGAACCTCGACGCCTCGCCGTTCCTCGGCCGCCTGGCCCTGCTCCGGGTCTTCAACGGCACCATCCGCAAGGGGCAGACCGTCGCGTGGGCGCGCGCCGACGGCACGCTGCAGAACGTGCGCATCACGGAGCTGCTGGAGACGAAGGCCCTCGAGCGCGTCCCCACCCAGGAGGCCGGTCCGGGCGACATCGTCGCCGTCGCGGGGATCTCGGACATCACGATCGGCGAGACGCTCACCGACCCCGAGGACCCGCGCCCCCTGCCGCTCATCACCGTCGACGACCCGGCGATCTCGATGACGATCGGGATCAACACGTCCCCGCTCGCCGGCAAGGGCGGCAAGGGCCACAAGGTCACCGCGCGGCAGGTCAAGGACCGCCTCGACGCCGAGCTCGTGGGCAACGTCTCGCTGCGCGTCCTGCCGACCGAGCGTCCTGACGCCTGGGAGGTGCAGGGCCGCGGCGAGCTGGCGCTGGCGATCCTCGTCGAGCAGATGCGTCGCGAAGGATTCGAGCTGACCGTCGGCAAGCCCCAGGTCGTCACCCGGACCGTGGACGGCAAGACCCACGAGCCGATGGAGCACATGACCATCGACGTGCCCGAGGAGTACCTCGGCTCCGTCACCCAGCTGCTGGCGCAGCGCAAGGGCCGCATGGAGACGATGAGCAACCACGGCACCGGCTGGGTGCGGATGGAGTTCATGGTCCCGGCGCGGGGCCTCATCGGGTTCCGCACTCAGTTCCTCACCGAGACGCGGGGGACCGGTATCGCCTCCTCGATCTCGCACGGGTACGAGCCGTGGGCCGGCCCGATCGAGACGCGCACGACGGGGTCCCTCGTCGCGGACCGCGCCGGCAAGGTGACGCCCTTCGCGATGATCAACCTGCAGGAGCGCGGAGCGTTCTTCGTCGAGCCGACGCAGGAGGTGTACGAGGGCCAGGTCGTCGGCGAGAACTCGCGCAACGAGGACATGGACGTGAACATCACCAAGGAGAAGAAGCTGACGAACATGCGGTCCTCGACGGCCGACACGTTCGAGAACCTCGTGCCGCCGCGCAGGCTCACGCTCGAGGAGTCCCTCGAGTTCGCCCGCGAGGACGAGTGCGTCGAGGTGACCCCGGAGATCACCCGGATCCGCAAGGTCGTCCTGGACCAGAACGACCGCGCCCGCCTCACCGCCCGCGCCAAGCGGGCCTGACGAGGACGACGGCGGGCCGCCCGGACGCCCGCCGTCGCCGCACGTCCGGGGGAGGAGCGGCGCGGGTGGAGGAACGGGTGGAGACGTTGCTGGCGGGGCGGACGTGACGGACGGACCGCCCGACGAGCACGAGGACGTGCCTCCGCGCGGTGGCCTGCTGGCCGTGCACGCCCACCCCGACGACGAGACCCTGTCCAACGGCGCGCTCCTGGCGACGTGGGCGGGCGCCGGGCTGCCGACCACGGTCGTCACGTGCACACGGGGGGAGCAGGGCGAGGTCATCCCGCCGGCCCTGCGGCACCTGGAGGGCGACGGCCCGGCGCTGGCGGCGCACCGGGAGGGTGAGCTCGCGGTGGCCCTGGCGGCGCTGGGCGTCACCGACCACGTCTTCCTGGACGCCGTCCATCCGTCCGACGTCGCCCACCGGCGGCGCTTCGTCGACTCCGGGATGGCGTGGGCGGCTGCGGGCCGCGCCACCACCGCCGACGACGTCGCCGCGGACGCGTTCGCGCGCGTCGACCTCGACGACGCGGCGGCCCGGCTGGCCGCCGTCCTCCGGGACCGGCGCCCCGCCGTCGTCGTCGGGTACGAGCCGGGCGGCGGGTACGGGCACCCGGACCACGTCCGTGCCCACGAGGTCCTGCACCGCGCCGTCGACCTGGCCGCCGCGCCGGCGCTCGCGGGCGAGGAAGTCGGTGGCCGGCCGGAGGCCGGCCGGGATGTCGGCGGGTGGGACGTCCCCGTGGTCCTGTGGACGGTCGTACCGGAAGGGCCGTGGCGGGCGGGGCTCGCCCAGCTGCGCGCCGGCGGCGCCGCCGAGGACGCCGGTCTCACCGTGGCGCAGGACGCGGAGCGCCCGTCCGCCGTCGTCCCCGGTCCGGTCGACCTGGTCGTGGACGTGGCCCCGGTCCTGGACCAGGTCCTGGCCGCCCTCGCGGCCCACGCCACGCAGGTGCACGCCCTCGGGCGCGAACCGGCGCCCGCGTCCGGCGGGCGTGCCGCCGTGGCCCGGTACGCCCTGAGCAACGACGTCCTGCAGCCGCTCCTGGCCCAGGAGGCGTACGTGCTGGCACGGGGGCGTGTCGCCGACGTCGGCTGGCCGGACGGCGTCGCGCCGCCGGCGACGCCGGTAGCCTGACGCCGTGCCCGACGCCGGACCTCCTGCTGCGCCGCCCGCCCCCACCGCGGGGGTGCCCCTCGTGACGGGCCGGGCGCTCGGCCGCCTCCTCGCGACGGGGCTGCTCGGCCTCGTGGTCGGCGTCGTCGGCACGAGCGTCCACCGCGCGCAGCCGCCATGGGGAGTGCTCCTGGCGCTGCTGTGCGTGGTGTCGGCCGGCGTGCTCGCCCGGGCCTGGACCGGGTGGACCGGGATGCTCGCCCTCGCCCTCGGCGTGTTCGCCGCCGTGAGCCTGCTCGGCGGGCCGGGGCCGGGAGGCGACGTCCTCGTGGCGCTCCAGCCGGTCGGCGTCGTCTGGTACCTCGGGGCGCTCGCCGTCCTGCCGGTCGCCCTGCTGCCACGGCGGTGGTTCTCCGACGACCCCCGCGCGCCGCGCACACCCCGCTCGGGCACGGAGCGGCGTCGCAGCGCTGTCAGCCCTGCGCCGTAGACTCCGCCCGCACGCGCGCGCAGGCAGGGGAAGGCAGGAGCATGTCGAAGCAGACCGACCAGGAGGACACGGTCGGCACGGGCTCGCCGATGGACACCTTCCCGGACCAGCCCGACCGGCGCACCTGGCCGCGCGCCCTGGCCGTCATCGCGGGCATCGTCGTCGTCCTCGCCGCGGCGTACGTCGGCGCGCTGTGGGCGTGGGGGGACACGGTCCCGCGTGGCACCACCGTCGCCGGCGTCGCGATCGGCGGGCTGACGTCCGAGGAGGCGGAGGAGCGGCTGACGGCCGACCTCGTCCCCGTGGCCGCCCAGCCGATCCCCGTGGCCGTCGAGGACAAGCGCACGAGCCTGGACCCCGTCGCCGCCGGCCTTGAGCTGGACGTCCCCGCGACCGTCGACGGGCTGACCGGCTTCAGCCTGGCCCCCGCCCGCCTGTGGCAGCACCTGGCAGGCGTCGGCGAGGCGACCCCGGTGACGCGGGTCGACGAGGCCACCCTCGAGCTGGCCGTCGCAGACCTGGACGCCTCCCTCGGGACGTCCCCGGTCGACGGCACCCTGTCCTTCGTCGACGGCCAGCCGAGCCCGACGCCAGCGGCGGAGGGCACCGAGGTCGAGATCGAGGCGGCGCGGGACGTGCTCGCCGACCAGTGGCTCACCGCGGCCCGCCCCGTGGAGCTGCCGAGCCGCCCGGTCGAGCCGAACGTCACCGACGACGAGGTGCAGCGAGCCCTGACCCGGCTCGCCCGACCCCTTGCCGACGCACCCGTCGTCGTCAGCGTGGGCGGTCAGCTCGCCGAGCTGCCCGTCGACGTGCTGACGTCCGCGGCGACGTTCGTCACCACCGACGACGGCGACCTGGACCTGCAGATGGACGGCGTCGCGCTGTCCGAGGCGGTCCTCGCCCGCACCACGGACCTGCTCACCACCGCGACCAACGCCTCGTTCGCCTTCGAGGGCGGGGTGCCGGTCGTGGTCCCCGGTGTCGCGGGCTCCTCCATCGACCCCGACGCGCTCGCGGCCGGCGTCATCGCCGCCGCGACGGGGCAGGACGAGGACCGCACCGTCGAGGTGGAGCTGATCCAGACGGACCCCGAGCAGTCCACGGCCGAGCTCGAGGCGCTCGGCGTCACGACGAAGGTCGCCGAGTTCTCGACCCCGCTGACCGACAACGCGGACCGGACCCACAACCTCGGCGTCGGCGCGAGCAAGGTCACCGGGGCGCTCATCCGTCCCGGCGAGGTGTTCTCCCTGACCGACACGCTCGCGCCCATTACCGCCGCCGGCGGGTACCGGGAGGCGGGCGTCGTCGTCGACGGCGTGCTCACCGAGGGCGTGGGCGGCGGGCTGTCGCAGATGGGCACGACGGTCTACAACGCGGGCTTCTTCGCGGGCCTGGAGGACGTCGAGCATCGTCCGCACGCGTACTACTTCAGCCGGTACCCCGAGGGGCGCGAGGCGACCGTGTACGACGGGGTCATCGACGTCAAGATCGGCAACAACACCCCGTACGGCGTCCTCCTGCAGTCGTGGGTCGCGGACGGTCGGCTCTGGGTCGCGGCCTGGAGCACCCCCCACTGGGAGGTCCAGCACTCGACGTCGGGTCGGTCCGACGTCGTCCAGCCGACGACCGTCTACAACACCTCGCCGGACTGCATCGCCCAGTCCGCCGGCAACCCCGGGTTCCGCGTGACGGTCACGCGCCGCCTGCTGCTCGGGGGCGAGGTCAAGCACGACGAGTCGGACTCCTGGCGCTACCAGCCCCAGAACGCCATCGTCTGCGGGCCGCCCCCGAGCCCGGAACCCACCCC
>NZ_CAKAKB010000006.1 GCF_916618755.1 Actinotalea sp. Marseille-Q4924
AGGTCGACGGCAACGGCACCGTCGTCTGGGAGAGCGGGGTGAACCGGGTGGCCACGTCGCCCTCGACCGGGACGCTCACGCTCAGCGACACCTGGCGCAGCTAGCCGGGACCTCGAACGGCGGGGGGGGGGGGGGGGGGGGGGGGGGGCCCCCCCCCCCCCGGGCCCGCCGTCGTCCCTCGGCGCTCCCCGCCGACCCCCCGGTGCACCCACCGCCGCGTGCCCTAGGAGCGAACCTTGGCTACCACCACCCTCACCCGTCCCCTGCGGCCGCGCGGGAGGACCGTCCACCCCCGCGTGAGCGGGTGGGCGAACACGCACCGCAAGTGGCTGTTCGCCGCCCCCGCGATGGCGTTCGTCGCCGTCCTCATCGTCTTCCCCGTGGCGTGGACGATGTACCTGAGCCTCACCGACGCGTCCGGCTCGGTCCGCGCCGAGTCGGAGTTCATCGGCCTGGGCAACTACGTCGAGGTGCTCACCGACACGGCCCGCTTCTGGCCCGCCGTCGGCAGGACCGTCGCGTTCACGGGCGTCGTGCTCGCCGTCGAGGTCGTCCTCGGCATGGCCATCGCGCTGCTGCTGTGGCGGCCGTTCCGGGGAGAGAAGTGGGTCCGCGTGGCGATCCTGCTGCCGCTCGTCGCCACCCCGGTCGCCGTGGGCATGATGTGGCGGCTGATCTTCGACCCGAACATCGGGCTCGCCAACACGATGCTGGGCTGGGTGGGGATCTCCCCGCAGCCGTGGCTCGCGGGCCGGGCCACCGCCCTGCCGACCACGATGCTCATCGACATCTGGCAGTGGACGCCGATGGTCGTGCTCATCCTGCTGGCGGGGCTGACGTCGTTGTCCGAGGAGCCCAACGAGGCCGCCCTCATGGACGGCGCGAACGCGTGGCAGCGGTTCCGCTACGTGACGCTCCCCCTGATGATGCCGACGGTCGTCGTCGCGATCCTGCTGCGGGGCATCGACGCCCTCAAGACGTTCGACATCCTCTACGCCACCAAGGGCAAGGGCGGCGGCTCCTTCCACGAGGTCGAGACGCTCAACGTCTACGCCTACGGACTGAGCTTCGACTACAACGAGTACGGCTTGTCCTCGACCGTCCTCATCATCTTCTTCCTCATCATCATCGGCTCCATGTGGGCACTCACCTCACGCCGGAAGGTGACCGACTGATGCGTGTCAGCGCCCCGTACCGCGTCTTCAAGGCCACCGCGCTCGTCGTCGTCGTCCTGACGCTCCTCGCACCGCTGGTGTGGATGGTCATGGCGTCGTTCAAGACGAACGTCGACATCTACGACGTCGGCAAGGCGGTCTTCTTCGAGCCGACCGTCGAGAACTACGACACCGTCCTGCAGCAGGCCGACTACGTCCGGTTCATCGTCAACAGCCTGTGGCTGGCGTTCGCCTCCACCGCGCTGTCCATCCTGATCGGCGTGCCGGCCGCGTACTCGATGAGCCGGTTCGCGATGCGCCGCTCCGCACTGGTCGTGCTCATGGCCCGCGTCATCCCCGCCGTGTCCCTGCTGGTGCCCTGGTACTACGTCTTCTCGAACCTGCGCATGGTCGGCGGCTTCGGCGTGCTGATCCTGTCGCACATGTTCGTGGCGCTGCCCCTGATCGTCTACATCATGATGGGCTACTTCGACAGCCTGCCGCTGGAGCTGGAGGAGGCGGCGCTCGTCGACGGCCTGACGCCCATCGGCGCCTTCCAGAGGATCAGCCTGCCGCTGTCGACGCCAGGCATCGCGACGGCCGGGATCCTCGCGTTCATCTTCTCCTGGAACAACTTCATGTTCGCCCTCGTGCTCTCCGGGGCGGACACCAAGACCCTGCCCGTGGCCATCTTCGACTTCGTCGGGTACGCGAGCATCGACTGGGGCGGCCTCATGGCGGCCTCGACCGTCGTGACGGTCCCGATCATGGTGCTCGCGCTGTTCGCGCAGAAGTACGTGGTGTCGGGTCTGACCGCCGGTGCCACGAAGGGCTGAGGCATGACCCTGATCGCACGCGTGGAGACCTTCCTCGTCGCGCCCCGGTGGCTGTTCGTCCGCATCGAGACCGACAGCGGCGTCGTCGGCTGGGGCGAGGCGACCTGCGAGGGCAGGTCCGAGACGGTCCGCACCGCCGTCCAGCAGCTCAGCGAGCTGCTCGTGGGCCGGGACCCGCTCCGCATCGAGGACCACTGGCAGGTCATGACCAAGGGGTCCTTCTACCGGGGCGGCCCGATCCTGGCCAGCGCCGTGTCGGGGCTCGACCAGGCGCTGTGGGACATCGCCGGCAAGACCTGGGGCGTCCCGGTGCACCAGCTGCTCGGCGGGCCGGTCCGGGACCGCATCCGCATGTACGGCTGGGTCGGCGGCGACGAGCCCGCGGAGGTGGCCGACCACATCGCCGCGCAGGTCGAGGCGGGGCTCACCGCCGTCAAGATGAACGCGAGCGGGCGGATGGCGCCCGTCGCGACGGTCGCGGAGATCGACGGCGTCGTCGCCCGCGTCGCGGCTGCTCGGGAGGTGCTCGGCCACCACGGCGACGTCGCCGTGGACTTCCACGGACGCTTCACGCTCGCGAACGCCCGACGCGTCGCCCCCCTCCTGGAGCCGTTCCGGCCGTTCTTCCTCGAGGAGCCCGTGCTGCCCGAGAGCTCGCACCTCATGGCGCAGTTCACCGCGTCCACGAGCACGCCGGTCGCCACCGGCGAGCGGCTGTACAGCCGCCAGGAGTTCCTGCCGGTCCTCCAGGCGGGGATCGCCGTGGCGCAGCCCGACCTGTCCCACGCCGGCGGCATCACGGAGACGCGCAAGATCGCCGCGCTCGCCGAGGTCTACGACGTGCAGATCGCGCCGCACTGCCCGCTGGGGCCGCTTGCCCTCGCAGCCTGCCTCCAGGTGGGGTTCGCGACGCCCAACTACCTCATCCAGGAGCAGAGCATCGGCATCCACTACAACCTCGGCGCCGAGGTGCTCGACTACCTCGTGGACCCCGCACCGCTGACCTTCGTCGACGGCTACGTCGAGCGGTTCACGGGCCCTGGTCTCGGCATCGAGATCGACGAGACGGCGGTGCGCGCGGCCGACGCCCGGGGCCACGCCTGGCGCGGTCCGGTCTGGCGCCACGCCGACGGCTCCTTCGCGGAGTGGTGACCGTGACCGAGGACCTGATCGGGCGGCTGACCGCCGCGCGCGTGCTGGCGATCATCCGGGGTCGCGACGCCGACGCGTCGGTGACCGCCGCGCTGACGCTGTTCGACGAGGGCGTGGAGCTCGTCGAGGTGTCGCTGACGAGCCGGGACGCGCTCGCCGTCATCCGCAGCGTCCGGGACCGGGCCCCGGAGGGCTGCCGGATCGGCGCGGGCACGGTGCTCACCGCGCAGGCCGCCGCCGACGCCGCCGACGCGGGGGCGCAGTTCGTCGTCACCCCGGCCGTGACGCCGTCGATCGAGGCGGCGCTGGAGCTCGGGCTGCCGGTCCTCGCCGGGGCGCTGACGCCGACGGAGGCATGGGCCGCGATGGACCGCGGTGCCTGCGCGGTCAAGCTCTTCCCCGCCTCGGCCGGAGGACCCGCGTACCTGCGCAGCCTGCGCGACCCGCTGCCGACGACGCCGTTCGTCGCCGTCGGCGGTGTGGGCATCGACGACGTCGTGCCGTACCTCGAGGCGGGCGCGGTCGCCGTCGGCGTCGGCGGACCGCTCATCGGGGACGCCGCCTCCGGCGGTGACCTGGAGCGCCTGCGCGAGCGGGCACGCGCGTACCTCGAGGTGGTCCGGGGGTCCTCGGCATGAGCACCCTCGACGTCCTCACCATCGGCGAGACGATGGTGAGCTTCCGCAGCGACGGCCCCCTCGGTCAGGGCAGCCGGCACACCGCCCACGTGGCGGGTGCCGAGTCCAACGTCGCGATCGGGCTGGCGAGGCTGGGGCACCGGGCGGCCTGGGTGGGGCAGGTGGGCGCCGACCCGTTCGGCCACATGGTGCTCCGGGCGCTCCGCGGGGAGGGCGTGGACGTCTCGCGCGCGGTCGTGGACGGCACGGGCCCGACCGGGGTCATGTTCCTCGAGCAGCGCACCGCCGACCGGACCCGGGTGGAGTACCGCCGCCGAGGATCCGCCGGCTCCGCGCTCGACGCCCGGCAGGCGCTGGCCGCCCTGGACGACGGACCGAGGGTCCTGCACCTCACCGGCATCACCCCTGCCCTGTCCGGCTCGGCACGTGACGCGGTCCTCGCGGTCGCGGACGCGGCGTCGTCGTCGGGGGTGCTGGTCTCGCTCGACGTCAACCACCGCAGCCGGCTGTGGTCGCGGGAGGAGGCCAAGGAGGTCCTCACGGTGCTGGCCCGGCACGCGCAGGTCGTCATCGCGTCCGAGGACGAGCTCGACCTCGTGGCCGGCGGCGGCGAGGTGGACGCCGTCGCGCATCTGCTCGACCACGGTGCCCAGCACGTCGCCGTGAAGCGGGGGGCCCGCGGCGCCACCGTCCACGGCACGGGCGGCCGTGTGGACGCCGACGCGCTGCCCGTGACGCAGGTCGACCCCGTCGGGGCCGGCGACGCCTTCTGCTCCGGCCTGCTGTCCGGGCTCCTCGACGGCCTCGCCCCGGACGCCGCGCTGCGGCGGGCCGTCACCTGCGGTGCCGTCGCCGTCTCGACGCACGGGGACTGGGAGGGCGCACCCACGCGAGCCGACCTGGACCTCCTCGATGAAGGCGACACGACGGTCCGCTGAGCGGACGGTCCTGCGCGTGACGAGGGAGGCTCGACGTGGCTGCTGAGACGGCGCGCCCCGGTGCTGCCCCGAGGACGATGCACGTCGTCGTCATGGGGGTCTCGGGGTCCGGCAAGACGACCGTGGCGCGCGGCGTCGCCCGCGCCGCCGGGCTGCTGCTCGCGGAGGCCGACGACTTCCACCCCGTGACCAACGTGGACAAGATGCGTGGCGGCATCCCGCTCACGGACGAGGACCGCTGGCCGTGGCTCGGTGAGCTCGCCGGCTGGATGGCGGACCGCGCCCGTGAAGGCGTCTCCACGGTCATCACCTGCTCCGCCCTCCGTCGGGCGTACCGGGACGTCCTCGCCGCGGGGCCGCCGTCGATCCACTTCGTGCACCTCCGGGCGCCCACGCCGCTCATCCACGAGCGGCTGGCGATGCGGGTCGGGCACTACATGCCGCCGAGCCTCCTGGGCTCCCAGGTCGAGGCGCTGGAGCCGCTCGACGACGACGAGCCGGGCGTGGTCGTCGACGTGAGCGGCTCCCCCGACGAGGTCCTCGCCCGCGCCCTCCGGTCGATCGCAGGCCTCAGCGGACCCCGGGGGTCGGCGCCTCCTGCACGCCGACCCCCGGACGCCCCTGTCCGAGCTGCGCGTCAGGGCGCGAGGTAGTCGCAGAACGGCTGGAGGTCCTCCGGACCGCCCGTCGGCTCGAGGACCACGTCCTCGCTGCCGTCCGCCGGCCACAGCGTCAGACCCGACCCCCACGCGAGCTTGACGGTGCCCTCACCCGAGACGACCCGGGTGACGATGCCGCGGATGTGCACCGTGGCCGAGCCGTCCGGGTGGAAGACGGCGGTCTCCGGACCCATGGTGACGCCCCGAACCGTCTTGCCGTTGGCCGAGCTCTCGCTGCGGAACTTGAAATGGCGGAGCTCGCGGACCGCGGCGCCCTCCTCGTCGGTCCACGTGCGGACGAGGAACTCGCCCCACACGTGGACCGACACCGGGAACCCGCACACCTCGCTGAAGTACGGGTGCTCCGCGAGGGTGAACTCGAGCGTCTCGACCGTCCGCTCCGGGGCGGAGGCCTGCGCCGGCAGGGCGGCCACGGTGGCGAGGAGCCCGGCGGCGGCGAGGGCGGTGGTGGTTCGGCGGAGGGACATGTCAGCTCCTGGAGGTCGTTCCCCCCGGCCTGCCCGGTGGGGTCGGGAGCAACGCTGCAGCCCGGTGGTCGCACCGCGGTCGCGACCCGGTCTCTACGACCGGGCCCCGGTCCCCTCGCACCGCGGGCTCGCGCCCCGGGCGTCTTCCCGCAGGTGGATCTGACGCTCGGTGTCCGTCAGCTCGCGGTTGGCGGCGGCGCACGCGGCGGCGACCCAGTCCCGCGGGGCGGTGGACACGCGCACGACGACTCCCTGCTCGCTCCAGCTGTGCAGCACGGGGCGCTCGGGGTCGAAGCCCAGCCAGCCCCACATCGTGCCGTCGCTGACGGGCCGGCCCAGGGGCTGCCACGTCGCCACGTCCCACAGCAGGAGGTCGCCGTCAGTCCCCAGGCTGGCGGCGACGTCGCCGGCGGGCGAGACCGCGAGGTCGAGCACCCATCCCGGCGAGACGATGCGCGCCGGTGAGCGGGGTGCGAGCGTCCCGGCGTCCAGGACGTGCACCCGTCCCTGGGAGCTGCCGACCAGCACGGTGCGGCCGTCCGCCGCCCACTCCAGCGACACCGCCTCGTCCTCCCCGGGCAGCGCGGCGGCGGCGAGCTCCTCGGCCGTCGAGCTGTCGAGGACGGCGACACCACCGGGTGTCGCCACGAGCACCGTCGTCCCGTCGGGCGAGAGGGCGGCCAGACCCGCGGTGTCCGGGTAGCGCTCCAGCTCCTCGCTCCGCTGCGTGGCGACGACGCGTCCCGTGGTGAGGTCCACCACCGCCCGTTCGTCACGCCCGACGACGACGGCGCGCGACCCGTCGTCGCTCACGGCGATGCCGAGCACCGGACCCGGCAGGTCCACCTGCGTCCGCAGGGAGCCGGACGGCAGCGCGTACACCGCGAGCACCGTGGGAGCCGCGTACGGGTCGTCACCGGTCCCCCAGGCGGCGACCCCGGTCGTCCCGTCGCGGGACACACCCGTGGTCCAGACGAACGGCTCGGCGGAGGCCGGTGGCGGCAGGTCCTCGACCAGGACCTGCCCCCGCGGCAGGTCGACGACGTGCAGGGCACCGAACCCGGGCTCGTCACCGTCGAAGGCCTGGGCGAGTCCGACACCGGTGGCCGCGGCGGTGTGGCCCTTCACGACGGACGCCACCCCGCGCTGGACGTCGAGCAGGCCGGAGCGCCCGGTGAGGTCCCAGGCGATGGCCGCACCGTCGCGCCCGGCGCTCCACAGCACGTCGTCGTCGGGTCCCGCCAGGGCGAGGCCCATGACGGTCCCCGAGTGCGCCCGGTGCGTGCCGACGCGCTCGCCGGAGGCGACGTCCACCACGACGACGACGTTCTCCTCGCCCGCGTAGAGGGTCGCGCCGTCCGCGGACAGCAGCCCGGTCCGGGAGGCGTCCACGCCGATCGGCGCACTGACCGGCTGCAGCGTCGCGGCGTCGTAGACGGTGTAGACGACGTCGTCCTGCGCGCTCGCCAGGTCCTCGCCGACGAGGAGGAGCCCGTCCGGGGTGGAGTGCCAGACGTGGCCCGAGAGCCGGGCGGGCTCCCGCTCGGGGTGAGCCGGGTCGATGACGAGGGAGCCGCCGTCCTCCGACGCCATGCTCACGCGACCGTCCGGGAAGAGGTGGACGAAGTCGGGCCACTGCGGGCGCGGCAGCGGCACGGCGTGCTCCAGGCCGCCGCCCGCGGTCAGGTACACCAGGTGCGTGGGCGTGACGACGAGGACGAGCCCGTCCGGGGTCCACGACACGAAGGGGGAGACCACCGGGTCCGCACCCGGCTCCAGGACGCCCCGCAGGGCCGGCTCGTCGACGAACCACCGCTGCGCACCGGTGGCCGGGTCGAGCAGCGCGACGCCGGAGCCGTCGTCGGACGGGCCGCTGACCAGGACCCCGCCCGGGCCGGCGTCCAGGCCCAGCGCCTGGACCGGGAGGTCGGCGGTCCACAGCCGTGCTCCCGTCGCCGCATCGACCGCCCAGACCCGCGGCGCGTTCTCGCCCACGTACACCGTCCCGCCGTCCTCACCGGCATCCACCCTGAGGAAGCGCTCCTCGGTCCGCACCTGCGTCCGGAGGTCCGGCGCCTGGCCGAGCAGGGTGAGCAGCGGTCCGTAGGTGTCGGGCGTGGGGGCGCGGTCCACGGCCTCGAGGGCCAGGAGGAGCGCCCGGTCGTAGTAGTCCTCGTTCACCGCCGTCGCGGCGAGCCGCCCGGCGGTCGCCGTCACCGCGGCCTCCTCGGCCCTGGACTGCGCCGCGAGGGCCTCGGCCTGGGCGCGGCGCGACCGCAGCTCCGCCTGCCAGGCCACCACACCGGCCAGCAGTGCCACCACCAGGACGCAGGCGAGGCCGACGACGACGAGGCGGAGCCGACGGTTGCGGCTCAGCGCGTCCTGCGCCCGCCGCTCCGCCTCGACCCGGTCGCGGTCCAGCTGGTCGCGTGCGGCGTCCAGGAACTCACGCTCGACGCCGGTGACCTCCTCGGGCCGGTGCTGGGCGACCTCCAGGCCTGCGGCCAGGCGGGTCCCGGTCCACAGGAGGGACGGGTCGCGGTGCTCGTCGTCCCACTCGCCGGCGGCGACGGCCAGCCGCCGCTGGACGGCGCGGCCCGCCGTGTCGTCCTCCAGCCAGGCGCGCAGCCGCGGCCACTCCCGGAACAGGGCCTCGTGGGAGACCTCGACGTGCCCGTCGGAGACCGTCAGCAGCCGGGCGCGCGCGAGCGTGTCGACGAGGTCGGCCATGCCGGGACGTCCGAGGTCCAGCAGCTCCTTGAGGGGCACGCGGCGGCGGGTCACCAGGTCGCCCTCGCCCGGGCCGGCCAGGCGGAGGAAGAGGGTCTGCGCCAGCGGGTGCACGTTCTCGGGCAGCGCCTGCATGGCCGTCTCGGCCTGGTGGGCGATGGCGCCGCTGAGCCCGCCCGTCCCGACGTACGCCGCGAGGGTGAGCGTCCGGCCACGTCGCATGTGCCACAGCTGCGTCAGCGAGGTCGACAGGAGCGGCAGGAGCCCCGGCTCGCGGCCGGCGTCGGCGACGAGGGCGTCCGCCAGCCCGACCTCGAGGTCCAGTCCGGCACGACGGGCCGGGAGCTCGACCGCCCGCCGGATCTCCTCGGGCGAGGGCGGTCCGACGAGCACGGTGGCGTCACCGACGACGCGCGCCATGTCGGCGTGCTCGGCGAGCTGACCCACGAGGTCGGCCCGCACGGCCACCACGAGCGTGATGCCGGCGTCGCCCGCCGGGAGTGCGGCCAGGGTGTCGAGGAACGCCGTCCGCTCCCCGACGTCGTGGCACGCGGTCCAGGCCTCCTCGAGCTGGTCGACGACGAGCACGACCCGTTCCGGCCCCTCCTGCGACCTGAACAGGCTCCCGATCGCGTCCTCGACGGCCACGCCCGGCTGCCCCACCGCGGCCTCCGCGAGCGCGCGCATCGGGTGCGCGCCGGGCTGCACGACGACCTGCCGCCAGCGCCCGCTCCCCGGGAGGAGGTCCTCGCGCAGGCCGGCGAGCAGGCCGGCCCGGATCACCGAGGACTTGCCGCTCCCGGACGGGCCGACCACGGCGAGCGCACGGCTGCCGGCGATCCGCGCCAGCAGCTCGGCGGTGAGCCGTTCCCGCCCGCAGAACCACCGGGCGTCGTCGACGGCGTACGCCTCGAGGCCGCGCCAGGGGCACACGCCGTCCTCGTGGCCCGGCGCCCCGCTCTCCGCCAGGGTCTGCACGCCGTCGACCAGGGAGCTCCGCGCGTCGGCGAGCTCCGCCGCCGAGGCGCTCGCCCGCAGGCTCGCGTCACGCACGGAGACCGCCGCCTGCGCCCGGTTCCAGCTCACGGTGGCCGCCTCGACCCGGCCCGGCCAGCCGCCGGACCGCTCGAGGACGTGCTCCGCAGCGGCGGGGGCCGTCTGCGGGCCGAGCCGGTCCGCGAGCATGGCCACGACGTCGTCGGCGCCGAGGGGACCGAGCTCCACGACGTGAGCCGCGGACGTGGGGACCTCGTGCGGGCGGCACAGCTGGACGAGCAGCGTGGCCGGCGCGAGCGGCCCGGTGACGGGGCCGCGAGCCACGACGAGCGCGGGCGTCCCGTCGCCCATCGGCGTTGCCGGGCCGGCGCCTGCCTCGCGCACGTGGCCACCGCGGTCGAGCACCTCGGTGGCGAGCGCCTGGACCAGCCTGCCGGTGCCCGCGCCGGGCGGTCCGGTGAGGACGACGTGAGCGCTGCCGCCGTCCTCGGCCACGCCCCACGCCCGCCGGAGGGCGGCGAGCTCCTGCTCCCGTCCCCGCAGCGGGGTGGCCGGCTCCCGCAGCCGCGGCGGCACCACGTCGGAGGGCGGGGGGCCGCCCAGCTCAGGGTCCTGCGTGAGCACCTGCTGGTGGCGCCGGCGGAGCGCCGCTCCGGGGTCCACGCCGAGGTCCTCGGCGAGCACGTCGCGCACGCGCTCGTACGTCCGCAGGGCGTCCGCCTGCTGCCCCAGCCGGTACTGGGCGAGCATGAGGAGCTCCCACGCGCGCTCGCGATGCGGATGGTCGGCCACGAAGCGCTCCAGCTCGCGCGCCGCCGCCGGGAGGTCTCCGCCGTCGATCTCGGCCGCCCACAGGTCCTCGGTCGCCGTGAGGCGGGCCTCGTCGAGCCGACGGCCCTCCGCCTGGCCGAACGCCGTCCCACGGACGTCGGCGTACGCGGGTCCGTGCCACATGCCCAGGGCCTCGCGCAGCATCCGGGCGGCGGCCGCGGGTCGTCCCCCCGCCATCGCCTCCCGCGCCTGCGTCACGAGGCGCAGGAAGCGCTCGGCGTCGATGGCGGACGGGTCGAGGGTCAGCCGGTAGCCCGGACCGTCCGTGACGAGCAGCCGCGGGGGGCGGCCGCGCTCCGGCTCGATCGCGTCCCGGAGCCGGAGCACGACCGTCTGGAGGGACTTGGCGGCCGTGCGCGGCGGGTCGTCCCCCCAGAGCGCGTCGACGAGGTCGTCCGTCGGCACCATGTGACCCACGCTCGCGACCAGCCGCGCGAGCAGGGTCCGCTCACGCCGGCCGGGCACCTCGACCGTCCCGTCCCCGACGCTGACCCTCATCGTGCCGAGGACCGACACGTGCATGCGCTGAGGGTAGACCCAGGCGACCATCCGTGACCTGCCTCCGTTCGGGGGTGCTGACGCCACCCTGGCGGGGTCCGGTCGCGGCCCGGTCGTGGTCCGGTCTCCGACGGCGCGAGGTCGTCCAGCCGCCGCGGCGGGCACCGGGCCGCCGCGTAGAGTTCCGTCGAGGGTTCCGCCCAGCGCTCGGTGGCCGAGGCGTGGAGCTCCCGGGCCTCCTGGGGGTTCCACCCTTTAGTCGAGACCTGCGGAACCACACCGACGTAAGCACCCGATCTCGGCGTCGGGGAGAACGGCGTCCACACGCTCGCGGAACGCTTTCACCGCGCAAGCGTCATGCCGAACGAACCGGCAAGGCGCCAGCACTCCTCCCGACGCAATGCCCTTGCTGGTGTGCAGCTCCTGGCTCCCGGTGCGGAAAAGCCTCGCCAGGGCGCTCGCTCGGAGCCGCTGTGTCGGTCGGTCGGCGTCCGCCGATCCAGACGCACGGGCTCGGACGACCGTGGTGCGACCGCGTCAGACGGTAGCCATCTCGTCCTCGACGGCAACAAGCTCGGCGATCTTGGTGGCGACAACGGCCATGGAGTCGTCAGAGGTGTTCAACCCGTTCCGCGAGGCCAGCAGGGGGCTGACCTTCCGGAGCTCGTCGTAGGTCGTCCCGTGAACGACAGGGATGAGCAAGTCGCGTGCGAGGAGCTCGGAGAGCTCCTTGTCAGAGACACCCCGGCTGTCGACGCGCTCCAGCAGTGCAGGGGTGACAAGGACGAGGCCGGTACGCGACTTCGCCAGGCCCCTGTCGATCTCTCGCATGAACGGTTGGCCGAGCACGATGTCCTTCTCGCTAAACCAGACTGACACCCCCTCAGCCGTGAGCAGGGCGTGCAACTCGGTCGCGACACCACGCCGGTCATCCCACGCGTGGCAGAGAAAAACGTCGCGGAGGTCGGGATCTTCGCGCGCACGCAACTCGGCCGTTCGGCGGACAGGAGTCAGCGCGCGCACTTCGGCAGGCGTGTAGGTCACGGTTGAGGTGCTCGGGGACCAACTCGGCCGCACTCTGCCGCCGATGGGCGCACCCCCACCGCTCGCGCCGCCCCCTCCGCTGCTCCGCGGCGAGGACGTCGGCCGCGTGTCGTAGTACCAGGACGAGGAGTACCCGCCGGATCCGCGACCGCCACATGCAGGGCACTTCGCGCGCGCACTCGCCGTGCGATGGCCCCAGACTGGCGCTGTACACCTACTCATGACTGAAAGTGTAGTGGGCGCTGACGCCCCGGGGCTGATCAAGATGGCCCCGACGCGCGGCGCGCGGCCCCGTGGCGACGTGCTCGTGGAACGATCACGCTCATGAGCGACCCCGAGGTGTGGCAGCAGATCCCCGACGGCTGGCCGGCGGCTCCCGCCGACCTCATCGAGGCAGCAACCCTGCAGGCGCTCAAAGCGCTCAGCGACGACACCAAGCGACCGGCGAGCGAGCGGCTGGCGCAGTACTACGACCTCGCCGGGAACTTCGCTGGGGCGACCTTCGTAGATCTGCAGCCCAACGATCCGAACGACATCACCGCGACCGACCTGCACGCCTTGACTCTCATGAAGGTCGAGGTCCTTGGCGGTGGGACCCGCCGACTCCTGGAAGGGAACACCCACCGTCCAGCGATCCTCCAGGCCCTGGCCGGGGTGGAGCCAGGACTTGCTGGTGGCCGGCCCCACCGACTTCCTCGCGATGGAGAGGCTGTACCTCGCGGTCCGCGACGCCCTCTCCGAGCCGGGTGTGAAGAGCCGGAACCAATGGGTCACGGCCTCCAAGCTTTGCGCCCGGAAGCGGTACGACCTGTTCCCGGTACGGGACAGCGTCGTGTGCACCTACCTGGGCCTGATCCCCTCCAAGGGGAAGGGCAGAGGCAACTACCAGATCGACTACCAGGTGTACCGGGCTCTGATCGGGAACCGGGAGGTCATCGAGCGGATCGACGACCTGGTCGACCGGCTGCGGGACGGTGTCCCAGGCCGGGAGGTGCGGCTGGACGGCGGTCGCCTACGCCTGCTGGACGCAGCCCTGTGGACCTGGGTCGACAAGAGCGAGCTCGCGCGCCGTCGCTGACTGGGCCGTGAACCGGGAAGTAGCAACCCACCGTGTTGTCGAACGCACAGGCCGACGAAAGGGGCCGTCTGACCGTGGGTGCCGGAGCCTTCCGCGCTGCGACCTGGAACACCGAGTGGCTCCGAAACACGCGACGAGTTCCGGAGGCCCTGGCGGTGATCGAGGCGTGGGACGCCGACGTGCTGGTGCTCACCGAGGTGGACGAGGCGCTGCTCGGCCGCTTGAACCTGCATGTCGCGCGAGGCGGGGACGACTGGGGCTACGGCCACTCCCCTGGGCGGCGGAAAGTCGCGGTGTGCTCCCGGACCCCGTGGCGTGACGTCGACAGTGTTGGTCACCCCGGCCTGCCGGCCGGACGGTATGTCGCTGCGACGACGGACACCGCCTCCGGACCACTCCGCGTCGTGGGCTTGTGCATACCGTGGCGCGACGCGCACGTCCGCACCGGTCGCCGGAACCGGGTCGCCTGGGAGGACCACGCCGCGTACTTGGAGCCGCTACCCGAACTCCTCAAGCAGGAGTCCCTCCGCGGAGCCCTGGTGGTCGCTGGTGACCTGAACCAGACAGTCCCCGGCACGCGCTCTCCCCGACCTGTCCAAGACTTGCTGGCTCGGGCGTTCGCAGACCTCGAGATCACCACCGCCGGCCGCTCGTGCGGGAACCGCCTTCTGGACCACATCGCAGTGACCTCGCACTGGAATCCGCTCGAGGTGGTCCTGGAGTGCCTGGCACACGGCGAGGCCCCGCTGTCCGACCATGACGCAGTAGTCGTCACGCTCGAACAGCAGGCCAGCCTTTAGCCAATGGTGCCCCGGCCCGCTCACTTCTGGCGCGGGTCGAGGGGCAACCAGGTGTCGGAGCACCGCAGTAGCCTCCCCAACATGGCCGAGCCGCCGCTGCCGAACGCTGAAGAGACCGTCACGCTTCTGGACGATCTCATCGCTGAATGGAAGGCCGTCGACGGACCGATCGACGTACGGGTCGATGGTCACATCTCCCACGCCGTCCACGTGTTCGGGCTTGTCTGCCACACGTACGCGCTGGCCGACGCCGTGCTGCACCTTCGCGCGGCCGGTCACCATGTGCAGTCGGTACCGCTGATCCGGCAGGCCATGGAAGGGTCTGCTGCACGAGTAGGTGACAGTCGGTCTCAGGCGGCGAGTGCGACCTGAGTGGTCATGATGGTCTCGTACTCGATGGGGGTCAGACGGCCGAGGCGGGCTTGGCGTCGGCGGCGGTGGTAGGTCCGTTCGATCCAGGTGATGACCGCGATCCGCAGGTCCTGGCGTGTGGCCCAGCGGCGCCGGTTCAGGACGTTCTTCTGCAGGAGCGAGAAGAAGGACTCCATGGCGGCGTTGTCCCCGGCGGAGGCGACCTGGCCCATCGACCCGACGAGGTCGTGAGCGGCCAGGACGCGGGCCACCTTCCGGCTACGAAATTGGCTGCCGCGGTCCGAGTGCACCACGCAGCCGGCCACATCGCCGCGACGTTGCACGGCGCTGACCAGTGCGTTCACCGCGATCTGGGAGGTCATGCGGTCGCTGATCGAGTACCCCACGATCCGGTTGGAGAACACGTCCTTGATCGCACAGAGGTAGAGCTTGCCCTCGCTCGTGGAGTGCTCGGTGATGTCCCAGAGCCACAGCCGGTTCGAGGCGTCGGCCGTGAACCGGCGCAGCACGAGGTCGTCGTGAGCAGGAGGGCCGGCCTTCTTGCCGTTCCTCGTGCGCTTCTTGCCGAACACCGACCACCAGCCGTTGCCCGAGCAGATCCGCCACACGGTCCGGTCGCAGGCGACCTGGCCGGCGCGCCCGGCCTCGTCGGCCAGGAGCCGGTAGCCGAACTCCGGGTCGTCGCGGTGGGCGTCGAACAGCACGTTCGCGAGGTAGGCCTCCTCGAGCTCGCGGGCACCGATCGGCGCGGCGAGCCAGCGGTAGTAGGGCTGGCGGGCGAGCTTGAGGACCCGGCACGTCACCGTGACGGGGATCCCGTCAGCGGCGAGCTCAGTCACGAGCGGGTAGATCATTTTCCCGGCAGGTGCGCCTGGGCGGAGTAGGCCGCCGCCCGGCGCAGGACCTCGTTCTCCTGCTCCAGCAGCCGGTTGCGGCGCTTGAGCTCTCGGAGCTCGGTCGACTCGCTCGGCGTCGTTCCGGGGCGGTGACCATCGGCGACATCAGCGGCTTGCAGCCAGTTGCGCAGGCACGACTCGGAGATGCCGAAGTCCTTGGCGATCTGAGCGATCGGGGCATCGCCGCGGCGGGCCACCGCGACGACATCGTCGCGGAACTCCTTCGGATGGGGTCTGGGCACGGTCAACATCCTTCCAGCGGCGCCCTCCGGCACCACAGGTCAGGTGTCACCTACTCGTGCATCAGACCCGAAGGAGGTGATACGGCACCTGCGTCCGATCCACCCGGCCGACACCACGGTCCGCTCAGCCCGGGATCACTTCACCCCTGCATCGGGCAACTGTCCCCGAGTCGGGCACCATCGCACGACTACAGTCGCGCCATGTCGATGAACGGGCGCGTCATTGCGGGCCACTTCCTGAATGCGGCGGTGACCACGACTCCCATCGGGAATGGCGTGGTCGTCCAATCGGGACTCAAGTGGCGGAAGCTGAACCACGAGCAGGTGGCCGAGTGGGAAGAAGTGCCCTCCGAGTCGCCGGGCACGTTGAGCGCCGTCGGACAGGCAGTCACCGGCGCGGTCCTCCCCCGCTTCATCAGCAAGGGTGCCTCAGCGGCGGTCGGCGCTGCCATCGACGCCAACCTGCGGCCCTCGCACACAGTGCGCGTCGACTGGGCGGACGGGAAGCGATCCCTGCTCAAGCTCCCGGATCAGCTGTTCGCGCACCTGGAAGTCATGCTCAAGGACCGCCGAGCGGCAGTAGCCCCGCCCGTCCCCCATACCTCGGAGCCCGCAGGCTCAGGACTCGCGCCCACAGCCCAGCCCACAGTCACAGAGCAGGCGTTCTCGCTCGTCTCGGGCCTGCTAAAGGAGCGCAAGGCCGCCCCGTCCACCGGGTCGACCGCTACGGAGAAGCCCGATGTCGCCGAGCAGCTCATGAAGCTGGCCTCGCTTCGAGATGCCGGTGTACTCACCGACGACGAGTTCGCGGCCAAGAAGGCTGAACTGCTGTCGCGGATGTAACGCATCGCCGAGGAGGACGCCACGACCGCGACGCCTTCGAGGCTCTGACTGGTCTGCCGAGGGCCATCGCAGTCGCGCCACTACGGTTAGGAGCATGCTCGTGGAGGACGCACCGCGGCTGCCGGCCGAGCAGCGCGCCCGGGTCCTCATCGACGCCCAACTCGTGGCCGCCAGCTGGGTCGTCCAGGACAAGGGGCAGGTCAACCTCTTCGCCGGCCCCGGCGTCGCGGTCCGCGAGGTCGTCATGGCCCCCGGCCACGGCCGCATCGACTACCTCCTCTACATCGACAAGCAGGTCGTCGGGGTCATCGAGGCCAAGCCCGAAGGCACGACCCTGTCCGGCGTGGAGTGGCAGTCCGCGATGTACGCCACCGGCCTGCCCGAAGCGCATGCCAAGCGTGCCGTCACCGTCGGCGGGCGCCTGCCGTTCGTCTTCGAGGCGTCCGGCACCGAGACGCACTTCACCAACGGCTACGACCCCGACCCCCGCGCCCGCCAGATCTTCGCCTTCCCCCAGCCGGCCTCGCTCGCACGCGTCCTGCGCGGCGTCGACGACGCGCCGGACGCCCCGACATGGCGAGGCAAGGTGAAGGACCTCCCTTCGCTGGACACCGACCCGCTGCGGCCGGCGCAGATCGACGCCATCCAGGGCCTCGAGAGCTGCCTCGCCGAGCAGCGGTTCGCGCGATCGCTCATCCAGATGGCCACCGGAGCCGGCAAGACCTACACCGCCGTCACCGCCGCCTACCGGCTCCTCAAGCACGGCGGCTTCGGCCGCGTGCTGTTCCTGGTCGACCGCAACAACCTCGCCGACCAGACCCTGGCGGAGTTCGGGAACTACCGCACCCCCGACGACGGCCGCCGGTTCACCGAGATCTACACCGTCGACAAGCTGTCCAGCGCCGGGATGCTCGCCAGCTCCAACGTCGTCATCTCCACCATCCAACGCGTCCACCGCGTCCTGTCAGGGGCCGAGGCACCGGACTACGACGACCCCGCCCTGGACGGGTGGATTCCCGGCACCCCGGTGACCGTCAACTACAACCCGGCGATGCCACCGGAAACGTTCGACCTGGTGATCGTCGACGAGGCGCACCGGTCCATCTACGGGGTGTGGCGCTCGGTGCTGGAGTACTTCGACGCCCACATCGTCGGGCTCACCGCAACCCCGGGCCGGCAGACGTTCGCCTTCTTCCAGCAGAACCTGGTCTCGGAGTACACCTACCCCCAGTCCGTCGCCGACCGCGTCAACGTGGACTTCGACATCTACCGAATCCGCACCGAGAAGACCGAACAGGGCGGCACCATCGAGGCCGGGACCGTCGTGCCGAAGGTCGACCGGCGCACCCGCGCCAAGCGGTACGAGACGCTCGACGAGGACCTGGACTACACCCCGTCTCAGCTGGACCGGGCCGTCACCGCCCAGGGGCAGATCCGCCTCGTCCTCGAGACCTTCCGGGACCGGCTGTTCACCGAGATCTTCCCCGGCCGCTTCAGCGTCCCCAAGACGCTGATCTTCTGCAAGGACGACGCCCACGCCGAAGAGGTCGTCACCCAGATCCGGGAGGTGTTCGGCAAGGGTAACGACTTCGCCGCGAAGATCACCTACGCCGCCAAAGACCCCAAGGGCCAGCTGCAGGCGTTCCGGACCTCCGCCTCCCTGCGGGTCGCGGTGACCGTGGACATGATCGCCACCGGCACCGACGTCAAGCCGCTGGAGTGCGTGTTCTTCCTGCGGGACGTGCGCTCGGCGCAGTACTTCGAACAGATGAAGGGCCGCGGCGCACGTACCATCACCCCCGCCGACTTCCAGGCCGTGACCCCCGACGCGGAGGTCAAGACGCGGTTCGTCATCGTCGATGCCGTCGGGGTCACCGAGCGCGACTTCGTCGAACCGCCCCTGAACCGGGAGAAGGGTGTCTCCCTCAAGCAGCTCCTGGACCGCGCCGGGCAGCTCGTCCTCACCGAGGCCGAGACCGCCACCCTCGCCTCCCGCCTGGCCGCTCTGGAGCTGCAGCTCACCCCGGACGAACGCACGGAGCTCGACACCGTCGCCGGCGTCCCGCTGCGTACCGTCATCCGAGGGCTGATCGACGCCGTCGACCCCGACCTGCAGGCCAGGGCGCTCGCCGCCGCGCCCGGTCAAGACCGGGACGACGTCATCGCCGGGCTGGTCGAGACCGCGATCGAGCCGCTGGCCGCCAACCCCGAGCTCCGGGCCCGGATCCTCGAGCTGCGGCAGACCCACGAGCGAGTCGTCGATGAGGGCGCCGACGCCCTCATCGACGCCTACGGCGTGGTCGACCCCGACCGCGCGCGCGGCATCGTCGAGTCCTGGCGGGCGTACCTGGACGACCACCGCGCCGAGATCACCGCCATCCAGGTCATCGGCGAGGCCCGGACGCGGGCCGTGCCCTTCGCCAGCCTCAAGGAGCTCGCCGACCGCATCGCCCGCCCTCCGCACAACTGGACCGTGGACATGGTCTGGGCCGCGCACGAGGCCGTCGACGTCGGCCGCGTCCGCCACAACGACCACGCCCGCCTGACCGACCTGGTCTCCCTGCTCCGGTACAGCCTCGGCGTCGACGGCGAACTGGTCCCGTACGCCGTCCGGGTCCGGGAGCGCTACGCCGGGTGGCTCCTGCAGCAGGAGCAGGCCGGAGTCACCTACACCGAGGCGGAGCGGTGGTGGCTGGACCGAATCGCCGACGTCATCGCCTCCTCCGCCGGCATCACCGACGACGACCTCGACACCGCGCCCTTCACCGAACGCGGTGGCATCGACGGCGCTATCCGCGACCTCGGCGAACAAGCCGCCACCCTCCTGCACGACCTCAACGAGGAGCTCACGGCGTGATCCGCAACGTTCCCCTGTCCGAGCTGCTTAGCGGCACAGGTCAACGCGGACAGCTGCAGCAGGGATGGAGCCCACAGTGCCTGGCGACGCCTGCACCGGACGACGCGTGGGGTGTCCTGAAGACCACTGCGATCCAGCCCGGTGAGTTCCTCGCGCAGGAGAACAAGGAGTTGCCGGCCCACTTCGATCCGCGGCCGGAACTCGAGGTGCGCACGGGGGACTTGCTCCTGACGTGTGCAGGTCCACGTTCCCGATGCGGAGTGCCCACGCTGGTCCGCGCGACGCGACCGAGACTGATGCTCTCCGGCAAGATGTACCGCTTCCAAACGAAGACCGACGTTCTCGATCCGAGGTACCTCGAGTACTACTTGCTTTCGCCGGACGCGCAGGCCCGGATCGACCGAATGAAGACCGGCATCAGTGAGAGCGGCCTGAACCTCACGAAGCAACGCTTCCTCAACCTGCCTGTTCCTGTTGCCTCACCGTCAGAGCAGGGGCGGATCGTCGACATCCTCGAAGACCACCTCTCCCGCCTCGACGCCGCCGCCAACTACCTCGACGCCGCTTCAAGGCGCGTCAGCCGCCTACGCGAATCGTGGCTTGCGCGATCCCTGCCCACGGGCCTCCCGTCCACCGAGTCGATCACGATCGCAGATGCCTTAGTGAGTTCGCGGGGCGGGTGGAGCCGATCGCGCGCGCACCTCGTCGAGCCACCCTCGGGCGTGCCGTACCTCAAGATGCACAACATTTCGCGGTCCGGCTCCCTCGAACTGCGAGACGTCGTGCGGGTCGCTGCATCTGACGCGGACGTGGCGCGCTACGGGCTCCGTGACGGGGATGTGCTCTTCAACTCCAAGAACAGCGGCGATCTGGTGGGGAAGACCGCCGTCGCCGACCGTCGAGTCGCGGGCTGGGTCTTCAACGAGAACATCATGAGGCTCCGATTCGACGACCGCTTGCTTCCGTCATTTGTCGGCTTGTGGTTCCAAGGGCCGAGCATGCGACGCCAGATCGTGGAGGCCGCGAGCGCAAGCACGAACGTGGCTGCGGTTTACATGCACACACTCAGCGGTTTCCGCCTCTGGATTCCGGAGAGGAGCGTCCAGGCCCGACTCGTCGACGAGTTCGAAGCCCTCCAGGGGAGCATGAGAGGGTGCCTCGACTCGGCTGAAGACAATGCTGCGCGGGTGCGTCGTTTGCGCGCTGCTGTGCTGAGCGCGGCGTTCTCGGGCCGCCTGACCGGCCACTCGTCCGACCTCGACCGCGCAGAGGAGATGGCGTTCGCATGAGCAACGTCTGGGGCGTCCACAACGACACGCTCACCACCGAGCTCTTGGACGAGGGCTTCGTCAGCATCGGCTGGGACGACCTCGGCGACCTCAACGCCCTCCCACCCGGCCGTGACGCTCAAGGCCGCTCTCGCAGCCTCCCGCCCCGAGGACAAGCCGGGCGCCATCGCGACATGGGCGGGCACGCTGAACCGCTTCCGCGACGAGATGCAGCCCGGTGACGTCGTCGTGGCCCCGTACAAGCCGGACAGCACGATCAACATCGGCATCGTGTCAGGGCCGTACACCTACGTCGCCTACGCTCCCACTCATCGCCATCGTCGGTCGGTGGCGTGGAAGAAGGTGGGCGTATCCCGCACCGTCTTCACTCAGCCGGCCCTCTACGAGCTCGGTGCCTTCCTCACCGTGTTCCGGATCCGCCGCAGCGCCGCCGAGTTCCAGGCCGTGCTGGAGGCGACCGACGACTCCGTCGAGGGCGTGACTCGCCTGGTTGAGGAGGTGGCGCACCGGACGTCGTCGGACGCAGAGACCACGGACGAGCCGCGCGCCTCGCGGATCGAGCGACACACCCGCGACTTCGTCCTTGAGACGCTTCAGAAGCGGCTGACGCATGCCGAGTTCGAGGAGTACACGGCCGACCTGCTCCGCTCGCTCGGCTATCAGGCGCGGGTTACGGCGTACAGCCGGGACGGCGGCGTCGACGTCGTGGCGCACCGCGACCCCCTCGGCGTCGAGCCCCCGCTCATCAAGGTGCAGTGCAAGCACCAGACCGGCGCGATCGGGGCGCCGGACGTCCAGCGCCTCATCGGCAGCCAGGGCATGAACGAGCTCTCCCTGTTCGTCACCCTGGGCTCCTACAGCCGCGACGCGGTGAGTATCGAGCGCACCCGCAGCGGCCTCCGACTGCTCACGGGCGAGGACGTCGTCACGCTCACCCTCCAGAACTACGCCGCGCTCCCCCAGCGCTGGCGGTCCCGCATCCCGCTGACATCAGCACTCGTCGTCGACGACGCCGCCGACTCCTGAGGACGGTGCGGGCCCGGCCGCCAGGAGTGCGCCACAATCGTCGTGTCGGTGCCCGCTGAGACCATGGCTGCGGGATCGACAGAGGAAGAGGTCATGACGCAGATCACCTACTTGACCAAGGACGACATCGCGCGCCGCCGGGCGGAGCTGCTCGATCGCGCAGGGCTGAACCTGGACGAGCTGCGTGGGCGTGGAGCCACGTACCAGCTCTCCCCTGAGCAGGCGGTGATCCTCAAGGAGCTGGAGGACCTGGAGTTCCTCGCCGGTGCCTGAGCCCACGCCACAACGCCTCGTCGCTAAGGTCGAGGAGTTCGCAGACGAGCTGGGAGCACTGCTTTCCGGCGTCTTCCCCGGGCAACACCCTGACTTCCTCGCACGCGTCACCGAGGGCGAGTCGACGCTCGTGATCATCGAGCAGGACCCACCCACGGGGATCGAGCTGACCGCAGCCGAGGAGCCCCTGCTACGGCTTACGGCCTCGTACCGCTGCTCCTGGGACCACGCAGGTGAGTTCCTGGCGGTGCTCGAGTCGACCTTTGCCGTCTTCACGTCGCAGTCCGACGAGCCCCTTTTCCGGTACGACTTCATCGAGTCCGACGGCAAGGTGCCCGGCGCACACCTCAACGTCCACGGTCATCGCGACGAGATGGTCTTCGCGCTGACGAGCGCCGGCAGGCGGCTTCGGGGCCGAGCGCGCTCCGCCACGGTCAGCCGCGGCCGCGTCCCCCGGCTTGCCTCCTTCCACTTCCCGCTGGGCGGGCCGCGTTTCCGTCCGTCGCTCGAAGACGTCGTCGAGATCGTGGTTCGCGAGTTCGGCCTCGACACCAATCCGGGTTGGGAGCGGGCCGTGCAGACCGGTCGCTCAGCATGGCGGGAGAAGCAGCTCCGCTCAGCGGTGCGTGACGATCCCGAGTCCGCTGCTGACACCCTTACCAGTCTGGGCTACACCGTCTCGTGGCCCGACGGCCAGGAGCGGCGCCCGCGCCGCGACGAGCGAATCCTTGCCCTCTGAGACGAGCGAGTCCTTGCTTCTGAACCGTGAACACAAAGGAGCAGCCAGTGGCCGACGCACGCCGCCTGGTCGACAAGCTGTGGTCGTACTGCAACGTGCTGCGCGACGACGGCGTCGGCACGCTGGAGTACACCGAGCAGCTCACCTACCTACTGTTCCTGAAGATGGCCCATGAGCGGGCACACCGCCCCCTCAAGCCGGAGAAGATCGTCCCCGACAAGTTCTCCTGGCAGCGCCTCCTCGACGCCGACGGTGTCCAGCTCGAGTTCGAGTACACCCGGATCCTGCTTGGCCTCGCGCAGCAGCCAGGCACGCTCGGCACGATCTTCCGCAAGGCGCAGAACCGCATCCAGGACCCCGCCAAGCTCAAGCGGCTCATCCACGACCTCATCGACGCTGAGCAGTGGTCGCAGGCGGGTGTGGACATCAAGGGCGACGCCTACGAGTCCCTGCTCTCCAAGGGCGCCGAAGACATCAAATCCGGAGCCGGACAGTACTTCACGCCGCGACCGCTCATTCAGGCGATGGTCCACTGCGTCGATCCCACCCCGGCGGACACCGTGACCGACCCGGCTGCCGGAACCGGCGGGTTCCTGCTGGCGGCCCACGAGCACGCATCCCGTGACGCCGCCGACCTCGACCCCTCGCAGCGTAACCACCTGCGTGACGGATTCGTCCATGGTGTCGAGCTGGTCGACGGAACCGCTCGTCTGGCTGCCATGAACCTTCTGCTGCATGGCATCGGGCAGCCCAACGGCGACTCCCTCATCGAGGTGAAGGACTCCTTGATTGCCGACCCCGGTCGGCGGTGGACCGTCTGCCTGTCCAACCCGCCCTTCGGACGCAAGTCGTCCCTGACCATGGTCGGCGCGGACGGACGCGAGGTCCGCGAGGACAGGGAGATCGAGCGGCAGGACTTCGTGGTCACCACTTCGAACAAGCAACTCAACTTCCTGCAGCACATCATGACCATCTTGGAGATCAACGGGCGCGCGGCGGTCGTCTTGCCGGACAACGTCCTGTTCGAGGGAGGGGCCGGCGAAACCCTCCGCCGGCGGCTCCTGCGGGACTTCGACCTGCACACAATGCTGCGCCTGCCCACGGGCATCTTCTACGCTCAGGGCGTCAAGGCCAACGTCCTGTTCTTCGACAAGAAGCCCGCCGCCGAGCGCCCGTGGACCGACCGCACATGGGTCTATGACCTGCGCACCAACCAGCACTTCACGCTCAAGCAGAACCCGCTCACGCGAGCGGCACTCGACGCCTTCGTGCAGTGCTACGCCCCCGGCCGACCACGAGCAGAGCGGGTCGAGACCGAGCGATTCCACGCCTTCACCTACGACGAACTCGTCGCCCGCGACAAGGCCAACCTCGACATCACCTGGCTACGGGACGAGTCGCTCGAGGACCTCGACAACCTCCCGGCACCTGAGGTGATCGCCCGCGAGATCGTCGAGGACCTCACGGCCGCTCTTGCGGAGTTCGAGGCTGTCGCAGTGGCCCTGCAGAAGGCCGGCCAGACCTCGTCGGGCGAGGAGACGTGATAGCGACACCGGCGCTCCGCGACACGCCCGGCGGTGAGCTGGCGGCGTGGACCCACATGTGGATGGTCGCGGCTTCGCTGACGCTCGAGCACCTCGAGGACTCGTGGGTGGACGCAGAGCCCGCGAGTTCGATCGGCGGGCGCGACGCGCTGTCGCTCGTCGTGATCGACGCGGTCCGCAACGTCTACCGCGGCGCCAAGGCAACCCTGCCGCGCGACTCTCCCGCCCTTGCGCGCTTCGATGGCGCACATCCTCAGCTGGTTCGCATCCGCGACTTCTTCGAGCACTTTGACGAGTACGTCGCCGGTCGAGGGAGGATCCAACAGAAGGCTGGGACTCCCGCCGACGAAGGCATCGGCATGCAGTGGAAGCGCAGCGCGAGCGGCGGCCCCAGCGGACACACCATGGTCATCGCCGTCCGAGAAGGTGGCGAGCGCGCGGAGTACGAGGTCAACGCCACCCTGGCCGTGAAGGCGGCCCAGATGCTCGCGCGTGCAGTCCTGGAGCATGCTGGACTCTTGGACGCCCGACACGTCGGCGCGTGTCGCTACTGCCGTTGACTGCCCGGCGCCGGAGCATGACCCCGGACACCGCACATCCGGCGGGGTTGGCGGGCACGTACGCTGGGCGACGGTGGCAAGCACCCGTAGGAAGTCTCGAGCGTTCTCCCTTGGGTTGTTTCAGTGAATCCCTGCTTGTCCCGGGCCTCTGGGGGTTCCACCCTTTAGTCGAGACCTGCGGAACGACACTGACGTAAGCACCCACACCCTGCGTCAGGCGGAACGGAATCGGGCCGCCGACGGAACGGGTTCACCGTCCAGGCGTAACGCCGAGGGCCCGTGAGTGTTGGGTCATGGGTGCGCCGGGGGACACGGGACACGCATGCGCCCAGTTCCCCCAGGAGCTGGCTTCCCTGACGTCGGGAACGCACCGTTGCGCGGTAGCGCGCGCATGGCATCCGCCGGGAATCCGGGCCGTTCACCGCTTAGCACTCCACCGAACGCAGGACACACCAGAACGCGGGACACACCAGAGCCTCCACTGAACCCGGGGCGGTTCACTCCGCTGCGCAGCCAACGATGCGGTGCCCGATCGGATCTGCGGCTCACCCGACGATCGGTGCGCCCTCGGGCCGGCGGTACAGCCGTTGCCGTTCGCGCAGCGCCATCGCGGTGCCGAGCGCGACGGGCCCGAGCCGCCCGGCGAACATGAGGACGATCAGCAGCAGCTGGTGCGCCGGGTGGAGGTCCGCGGTGATCCCTGTCGAGAGCCCGACCGTGGCGAACGCGGACACGACCTCGAAGAGGACCTCGTCCTCAGGCAGCTGGGAGGTCATGGTGATGACCAAGGTGGGCACGATGACGGCGGCGACGCTCAGGAGCGCGACGGAGAGCGCCTGCCGCTGGACGGGTGTCGGGATGCGCCGGTCGAAGAACGTGACGTCGGGGTCGCCGCGCAGCTCGGACCAGATGACCACGAGGAGCACGGCGAAGGTGGTCATCTTGATGCCGCCGGCGGTGCCGCCGCTGCCGCCACCGATGAACATCAGGACGTCAGTAGCCAGCCACGTGCCGCTGGTCATCTCGCCGGTGTCGATGGTGTTGAACCCTGCGGTGCGCGGCATGATCCCCTGGAAGAACGCGGCGAGGATGCGTCCCGGGCCGTCCAGTGCACCGAGCGTGCGCGGGTTGGACCACTCCCCGGCGAGGACGAGGAGCGGCCCGACGACGACGAGCACGGCGCTCATCAGCAGCGTGATCCGGGTGTGCAGGCTCCAGCGGGACCAGCGTCGGTGCCGCCGGAGCTCGAAGAGAACGGGGAATCCGATGCCGCCGATCAGGACCGCGGCGATGACGGGCAGGTTGACCCACGGGTCGGTGGCGTAGCGCGTGAGGTTGTCCGGCCAGAGCCCGAACCCGGCGTTGTTGAACGCGGAGATGGAGTGGAACAGCCCCAACCACACCGCGCGGGGCAGGGGCTCGTCGTAGGTCGTGGCGAAGCGGACGGTGAGGACCACGGCGGTCGTCGTCTCGATGAGCACGGTGATGCGCAGCACGTTGAGGAGGACGGCGCGCACGTCGCCCAGCCCGACCGAGCGTGTGGCGGCCGCGGCGACGAGGCGCGACTGCAGGCCGAGGCGGCGGGCGATGACCAGTCCGAGCAGCGAGGCGACGGTCATGATCCCGAACCCGCCGACCTGGATGAGACCCAGGATGACCGCCTGGCCGAAGCCGCTCCAGTGCGATCCGGTGTCCACCACGACGAGCCCGGTGACGCAGACCGCGGACGTGGCCGTGAACAGAGCCTCGATCACCGTCGCCGGCCGCCCGGCGCTGGACACGGGCAGCAGCAGCAGCAGCGTCCCGACCACGACGGCGCCGGCGAACCCGGTGACGACCAAGCGGCCGGGGCGGCGCCGGATGTCCCGCTGGACCGGTCGCTCGCGGGCAGCGCTCCGGCCGGTCCCGGTGCGACGAGGCCAGGTGCTGGGTCCGACCGCCGGGGCCGACGCGCCCGGTGCATCGCGCCGGACGTCCCCGGTGACCGGGTGGTACTCGAGCATGGGGCTCCCACGACGGGCCGGGCTCGGATGTCCGGCGGTTCCACCTCCGACTATCGGACGCGCGGGGTCATGGGAGGACCGCAGGAGGTCCCGAACGGCCCATCCTTGACGTTTTCCTAACGCCGCAGGCCGACCCCGGACCCGCCCTGCAGGCGGCTCACTCGAAGAGGTAGCCCTGGCCCGGGCGGGTGAGCAGGTGGACAGGGCGCGAGGAGTCGTCCTCGAGCTTGCGGCGGAGCTGGGCGGCGTAGACCCGCAGGTAGTTCACCTCGGTCGTGTACGCGGGCCCCCAGACCTGGGCGAGGATCTCCTGCGGGGGCACGACAGCGCCGCGGTGCCGGGCGAGGACCTCCAGGAACGACCACTCCGTGGGGGTCAGCCGCACCTCCAGACCGCCGCGGTGCACGCGCTTCCGCGCCAGGTCGACACGCAGGTCACCGGACTCGACGAAGAGGTCGGTCTCGTCCGTCGGGGCCGCGCGGCGGACGGCGGCCCGCAGGCGGGCCATGAGCTCGTCCGCGGCGAACGGCTTGGTCACGTAGTCGTCGGCACCGGCGTCCAGCGTGTCGACCTTGTCCTCCCGGCCGCGGCGCGCGGACAGCACGACGACGGGCACCTCACTCGTCTGACGCAGGTGGGCCAGGACCGTCAGGCCGTCGATGTCCGGCAGCCCGAGGTCCAGCACGACGACGTCCGGGGACTCCCGAGCGGTTGCGTGCAGTGCGCCTGCGCCCGTCGTCGCGGTCGACACCCGCCAGCCGTGGGCGCGCAGGGTGATGGTCAGCACCCGCAGGAGGGCGGCGTCGTCGTCGACCAGCAGGACGTGGCGGCCGTTCACGGTGACGCCGTCCCGTCGCGGGGCACGTCGATCGACATGGTCAGACCCCCGCCCGGGGTCTCCTCGACCCGCAGGCGCGCACCGACCGCATCGGCCAGTCCGCGGGCGACCGCGAGCCCGAGCCCCATCCCGCCGGCGCGGTGCGGGCCGCGGGCCGCCTCCGCACCCACCCGCTGGAACGGCTGGAACATGCGCTCTCGTTCCTCGGGAGCCACCCCGGTCCCGTGGTCCACGACGCGCACGACGACGACGTCGTCGCCGGCTCGGACCTCGACGCGCGCCGGCCGACCAGGTGGGGAGTGCCGCACGGCGTTCGCGGCGATGTTCGCGACCACCCGTTCGAGGAGTCCCGCGTCGGTCATCACCAGCGGCAGGTCGTCGGGCAGGTCCACGGCGATCCGGTCCGCGGGCAGGCCGTCGACCGCGGGAAGGACGACCTCGACGAGCTCCGTCGGTCGCAGCTGCGGCTCGACGGCACCCATCTGCAGCCGCGACAGGTCCAGGAGGTCGTCCACGATGTGCTCGAGGCGCGCGGTCGCCTCAGCCACGGCCAGCGTCATGGCCTCACGGTCCTCGACCGAGAGCGTCACATCATGGGCGTGCAGCACGTCGACGGCGGCGCGGATGGCCGCGAGCGGCGTCCGCAGGTCATGAGACGCGGCGGTGAGGAGCGCCGTCCGCAGGGCGTCGACCTGCTCCAGCTCCCGGGCCCGCTGGGAGACCTCGCGCAGCTCCTGCCGCTCCAGGATGAGGCGGGCCTGCGCGTCGAACGCGGCGACGATGCGCAGGTCGGCGGGACTCAGGCTCGGCCCGTCGAGGGGGACGACGCCGCCGATATCGGCCGCCTCCGGCAGGGCGACCGCCGCGCGGCCCTGCTCGCGGAAGTGCCTCAGGAGCACGTCCCGGAGCCGGTCGCGGGACGCCTCGCCCGCGAGGACTGCTCGCGAGAGCTCCGACAGCACCGCGGCCTCCGCCTGCGCCTCGCGGGCCTGGCGCGACCGGCGCTCGGCGAGATCGACGACGGAGGCCACCGCGGTCGCCACCAGAGCGAAGACCACCAAAGCGAGGACGTTCTCCGGGTCGGAGATCCACCACGTCCCGGTCGGTCGGGTGAAGTAGTAGTTCAGCAGCGACGCGGACGCCAGCGCGCACACCAGCGAGGGCACCAGCCCCCCGACGAGCGCCGTTGCGACGACCAGCGTGAAGAACATCATCAGATCGCTCGCGAGTCCGAGGTCGTCGCGGTTCTGCAGCAGGAGCCACGTGAGCATCGGCGGCCCGACCACAGCCAGCAGCCACCCACCCACGACGCGCCTGGTCGCGAGACGCGTCGGGGCGAACTGCCGGAAGGGCCCCTGCATGGTCGCAGCCTGCCAGGCGGCTCCGCGGTGGTCGACGTCACGCCCATCGCGGGTCCTGCATCAGCTACTGGCCGCAGCCGAGCGATCGGCCCGAGACGCGCCAGTCCGTGCCTGCGAGGTATGACCACCTGCCGTCGTCGGTCCATGCGGGGCTACGTCCGCTCATGGCGCTGCCACCGCCACCCTTCTGAGGCGCTCATCACGGGGATGCGGTCCTCGTCCACGGCATCGACCCCCCGGCGGCATGCACCAAACGCTCTTACGCTGTGACGCCACGGGCATTCGCTGAGGCGTGGGCGCACGCGGAACCGACGGAGGTCGAGCGATGGACTACACGACGCTGGGGCGCTCCGGTCTCAGAGTGAGCCGTGTCGGCCTCGGGTGCATGAGCTACGGCGTGGCCGCCACGGGCCTCCACCAGTGGACCCTCGACGAGGACGCTGCGGCACCGTTCTTCCGCCAGGCCGTCGAGCTGGGCGTGACGTTCTGGGACACCGCGAACGTCTACCAGAGCGGCACCTCGGAGGAGTTCGTCGGCCGGGCGATCCGGCGCTACTCCCGCCGCGAGGACATCGTCCTGGCCACCAAGGTCCACGGGAGGATGCACGACGGCCCGGGCGGCAGCGGCCTGTCACGCAAGGCCATCCTCGAGCAGCTCGACGCGTCCCTGCGCCGCCTCGACACCGACTACGTCGACGTCTACTACATCCACCGGTTCGACGAGACCGTGCCGGTCGAGGAGACCATGGAGGCCCTGCACGACGTCGTCAAGGCCGGCAAGGTCCGCTACCTCGGGGCCTCCTCCATGTGGGCGTGGCAGTTCGCCAAGCTGCAGCACACCGCGCGGGCGACGGGGTGGACGCCGTTCGTCGCGATGCAGGACCAGTACAACGTCCTGCGCCGGGAGGAGGAGCGGGACATGATCCCCCTCTGCCTCGACCAGGGCGTCGGGCTCACCCCCTACTCACCGCTGGCCAAGGGCCGCGCCGCACGGCCATGGGGAGAGCAGACGGCGCGCTCCTCCACCGACGCCGTGGCCCAGGCGTTCGACCGGGACGTCGACAAGGCCGTGGTGGACGCCATCGAGCACGTCGCCGCGAACCGCGGGACGTCCATGGCGCAGGTCGCGCTGGCGTGGGTGCTGGCCAAGCCGGTGGTCGCCTGCCCGATCGTCGGTGCCACCAAGCCACACCACCTGACCGACGCCGTCGCGGCCCTCGAGCTCCACCTCACACCCGAGGAGGCCGGGGCGCTGGAAGAGCCGTACACGACCCAGGACAACTACTGGTGGTGACCCACATCGCCCATGGACGGTGGCACCAGAACGGCAACGCGCTCAGAGCCAGGTGGCCGCAACCCTGATCTGCCGCAATGAGGGCGGCTACGCTCGCCCGTGACGGGACCTCGTCGTGGTTCACGGGTACATCGCTGTGATGTGCGGGTCGGGGTCGGCCCAGGCATGGGCGACCTCGGTGGCGGTGCGGTAGCCCAGCCCGGAGCACGGGCGTCGGTGGTGGGTGTCGATGTAGGCGCCGGTCGCCCGCCCTCTGATTGCGGTGTGATCACCGACCCCGGTGGGCGAGTGCCGCGGTGCGGCGGCGGGGCAGGATGGGTGGCATGCAACTGCAGTTGCTGTACTTCGACGAGTGCCCGAACTGGCAGGTCGCCGATGCCCGGTTGCGTGAGGCCCTCATGAAGCTGGGCCGTACCGTCGAAGTGGAGAAGGTCCTCGTGACGACCCCGGAGCAGGCCGAGGAGTGGGGCTTCCGCGGGTCGCCGTCGTTGCTCGTCGACGGCGAGGACCCCTTCGCGCAAGCAGGGGCGCCCGTCGGGCTGTCGTGCCGCCTCTACCGGACACCGGAGGGCATCGGTGGTTCGCCCACGGTGGGCCAGCTCGTTGAGGTCCTGTCCCGGTCGTAGCCGGCGAGCTACGGGAAACGGACAGCCGCGACATAGTTCCGTGGAGGGTTCCGTGGAGGCAGTCGTCCAGGCCCAGCTCGCCGGGCGCCCCGGCGTACAGTTCCGCCGAGGGTTCCGCACAGGGTTCAGTGGACTAAAGAGTGGAACCCCCGGGCCTCTAGCTCAATTGGCAGAGCTGCGGACTTTTAATCCGTAGGTTGTGGGTTCGAGCCCCACGGGGCCCACCGATGAGCGATCGACGCCGCGGCCGCCGCGGGTCCCCCGGACGGAGCAGGGGCCTCGAGCCCGCCGTGGAGCACCGGTCCCGGGACACTGGGTCGAGCCGTGTGAGGGGGTGCGTCGTGCCGGGAACGTCGGGCGCTCGTCCGCTCCCGCGAGCTGCGCTCGTCCCCGTCCTCACTGCGTCCCTGTCGCTCGCGGGCTGCGCCGTCACGCCGAGCCCGACGACGTCCACGACGAGCTCCTCCCCCACCGTCGGCGCGTCGACGCCCGCCCCGTCACCGTCCGCCCCGGGCGGTGACAGGAGCGACAGGCCGCTTGAGGGCGTCGTCGTCGCACTGGACCCGGGGCACAACGCCGACAACGCGACCAGCCCCGAGACCCGCGAGCTCGTCGACGCCGGCGGTGGCCTGGAGAAGCCCTGCAACTCCACGGGCGCCGTCGCTGCCGACGGCGAGCGGGAGAGCGCGCACACCTGGGCCGTCGCGGTGGCCCTCGCCGACGCGCTCGCAGAGCTCGGCGCCACCACGCCGATGACGCGTGACGCGGACGCAGGGTGGGGGCCGTGCGTCGATGCCCGGGGTCGCTTCGGCGCCGAGCAGGACGCCGACCTCACCGTGTCGATCCACGCCGACGGCGCCGGCGCGGACGGGCGCGACCGCGGCTTCCACGTCATCCGCCCCGGCGCGCTGGAGGGGTGGACGGACGACGTCGTCGACGACAGCGCGGACCTGGCAGTCGCCCTGAGGGACGCCCTCGTCGACGCCGGGTTCGAGCCGTCGACCTACCGCGGGGTGGACGGCATCGACGTCCGCTCCGACCTCGGCACCCTCAACTGGTCCGACGTCCCCGTCGTCGTCGTCGAGACCCACAACATGCACCACCCCGTCGAGGGACCGGCCATGCGCACGCGCGAGGTCCAGCAGCGGCTCGCCGACGCCCTCGCGGACGGCGTGACGGCCTACGTCACCGCGCGCGGGGACTGACGCCGCGCTTCCCCGCTCCGGAGGGGTCCGAGCCCGCCGTCCGTCGCGGTGGTCGTCACCACCGCACGCCCAACGTCACGGCGAGCGACGGCGTAGCGGGGTCGTCCGCGTCGAGCGTCGCGAGGACGCGGGCCCGCCCCCCGTCGCACCGGACGAGCGCCATCCCCTCCACCTTCGGCACGCAGCCGTCGACGTGCGGGAGCGGCGTCTCGGCGAGCACGGCGCCGTCGGCGTCGAGCACCGCGAGCGCGGACCCGACCACCGGGCCGTCGTCGCGCGGGTCCGGCGTGTCCTCGGCCGCGGCGCTGACCAGCACCCGCCCGTCACCAAGCGCCACCGCGTCGGTGACCGCGAGCCCCACCCCCTCCACGTCCCCCAGGTCGTACGCGCGGCGACCTCGCACGTCGACCGCCGTCACCGCCGCCCTGCCCGCGAGCGCGGCCAGCACGGACGCCAGGTCGAGGTCGACGCTCGCGGTCGGGTCGCCCGCCGCGGGCGCGCCCCGGTGGAACCACCGCAGCACGTCGCCGACGACGCACGCGCCCTCCAGGTTCAGCAGGTCCCGCTCGACCCGCAGCACGTGCGCGACCCGGTCGTAGAGGGGGCCAAGCTCGACCGCCGTCACGGTGACCGCCTCGCCGACGGCTCGTGCCAGGGCGGCCCGCGTCCGAGCCGGCGACGACCCCGACCCGAGGAGCAGCAGCCACGGACCGTCCTGGCCGTCCGGCACGTGCACGGCCGACTCGAGGTCCGGCTTCAGCACCTTCGTCCCGTCGGCCTCGAAGAAGTCGTCGTGCCCCTCGACCGGGGGCAGGAGCCGCACCGGTGTCGCCGGCCCGGCCGGACCCGTGCGGAGCCACGCCGCGTGGGTGCCGTCGTCCTGCGCGACCAGCCACCCGTCCCCGAACCGGCCGATCGCCGACGCCGCCCGCACCGGGGCACCGTCGGCGAACCGCAGCGGTACGACCCGCTCCACCTCGACGTCCATCGTGCGCTCCGTCCTCCGACCGGCTCACCACGCTAGGACCCCGACGACGGCGCCGCGCGGCACCACCGGCGTCCACAGTTCCGGCGGCCCTCCGACCTGAGCGGTCGGACCCGCGCCCGTATCGTGGTGCGACATGACCCCGACCGGCCACAGACCCGTGGCGCCCGGTGGCTCCTCCGACACGGAGCCTCCCGATCCGGCGCCCACCCCCCGCCACCCCGGTGAAGGAGCTGCATGACCACCGAGTGGCTGCTCGTCCTGCTCGTCGTGCTCCTCATCGCGGCCAACGCCCTGTTCGTGGCCGCGGAGTTCTCCCTCGTGACCGTCGATCGGCCCACCGTGGCTCGCCTGGCGGAGTCCGGTGACGCGGGAGCCGTCTCCATCCAGAAGGCCACCCGCTCGCTGTCCACGCAGCTGTCGGGCGCACAGCTCGGCATCACCGTCACCAGCCTCGTCGTGGGCTTCATCGCGGAGCCGTCGATCGCCACCCTGCTGCGCGGGCCCGTCGGCGCGGCGGGGCTCGACGACGGTGCCACCGCCGCCGTCTCCTTCGCGCTCGCGTTCGCCATCGCGACCGGCGCCCAGATGGTCTTCGGGGAGCTGGTGCCGAAGAACTGGGCGATCACCGAGCCCCTCGCCGTCGGTCGCGTGGTCGCCGGCCCCCAGCGCGGGTTCAGCTGGGCGACCCGGCCGCTGCTCCGGTTCCTCAACGGCACCGCCAACCGGGTCGTCCGAGCGTTCGGCGTCGAGCCGCAGGAGGAGCTCGCCTCGGCGCGCTCCGCGCAGGAGCTCGGGTCCCTCGCCGCCCGGTCGGCCGACCGGGGACTCCTCGACGAGGGCGCCGCCCACCGGGTCGCCCGGTCCGTCGAGCTCTCCGACCGCACCGCCGCCGACGCGATGACCCCCCGGCCGCGCGTCCGGTTCCTCGACGCCGACGCGCCCGTCGACGAGGTGTTCCGCCTCGCCGCCCGCACCGGGCACGCGCGGTTCCCTGTCCTCGGGCAGGACGTGGACCACGTCGTCGGCGCGGTGCACTTCAAGCACGCCCTCGCCGTCCCCGCCGAGCGCCGGGCCGCCACGACCGTAGGCGAGATCGCCCGACCCATCTCCGCCGTGCCCTCGGCGATGCCGCTGGACGCCGTCCTCGACGTGCTGCGTGAGGGGCTGCAGATGGCGATCGTCGTCGACGAGTACGACGGCACCGACGGGATCATCACCCTGGAGGACCTCGTCGAGGAGATCGTCGGCGAGATCGAGGACGAGCAGGACCGTCCGGTGAACCGCCACCGGCGTCTGCCCGACGGCACCTGGTCCCTGTCCGGCCTGCTGCGACCCGACGAGGTCGGGGAGCTCACCGGGCTCGACCTGCCGGAGGGTGAGGAGTCCGACACCCTCGGCGGCCTCGTCACCGAGCAGCTCGAGCGCTTCCCCGAGCCCGGCGACAAGGTCGTGCTCGACGCCCGCGACGAGAACGAGCGCGACGACGACGGGATCGCCGCCGCCGTCCGCGTCCGCCTGGAGGTGACCCGGCTGGACGGGCGGCGCGTCGACCGGCTCACGCTCACCGTGCTCGCCGCGGGGGACGACGAGGAGGCCAGGGACACGGACCGCGACGACCCGTCGACGGACCACCACGCCGACGACGCCGACGCCGCCGTGGTGAGGGCTCCCCTGCACGCCGACGCCGCAGCGCTGAACGAGGACAGCGGGACCGGCGGGCCCCCGGTGCGGATCCGGCCCGAAGGATCTGAGGGAGACCACCATGGGTGACCTCACGGCGATCCTCATCGCCGTCGCGCTGCTGGCCGGCAACGCGTTCTTCGTCGGGGCGGAGTTCGCGCTCATCGCCGCCCGGCGCACCCAGATCGAGCCGCGCGCCGCGGAGGGGTCACGGCGGGCGCGCCTGACGCTGCGGGCCATGGAACGGGTGTCCCTCATGATGGCGGGCGCCCAGCTCGGCATCACGATGTGCTCGCTGGGCCTCGGCGCGATCGGCGAGCCGGCGGTCGCTCACCTCCTCGAGGTGCCGCTCGCCGCGGTCGGCATCGAGGGCGCGCTCCTGCACGGCATCGCGTTCGCCATCGCGCTGGCCGTCGTCGTGTTCCTGCACATGGTGCTCGGGGAGATGGTGCCGAAGAACATCGCCATCGCCGGCCCCGAACGGTCGGCACTGGTCCTCGGCCCGGTGCTCTACGGGGTCGTGCTCGTGCTCAAGCCGGTGATCGTGGCGCTCAACTGGGTCGCGAACGTCGTCCTGCGCGCCCTGCGGGTGGAGCCGAGGGACGAGGTGGCGTCCGCGTTCACCGCCGACGAGGTCGCGGCGTTCATCGCCGAGTCCCGCGAGGAGGGGCTGATCGAGGAGGGCGAGGGCGAGCTGCTCGCCAGCGCGCTGACCCTCAGCGACCAGCCCGTCCGTGCGGTGACCGTGCCGCTGGACGACCTGGTGACGCTGCCCGTGGGCGTGACGTACGCGCAGGCGGAGGAGGCCTGCGTCCGCACGGGCTTCTCCCGCTTCCCCATCGCCGACGACGCCGCGCACCTCGTGGGGTACGTCCACCTCAAGGACCTGCTCATGGTGCCGGACGGCATGCAGGACACCGCGGTGCCGCCCGGTCGGGTCCGGGCCCTCGCGCACATCTCCGCCGAGACGCCCCTGGACACCGCCCTCACCGCGCTCCAGGCGCGGGGAGCGCACCTGGCCGTCGTCCGCGACGGGCAGACGGTGCTGGGCGTCGCGATGTTCGAGGACGTCGTCGAGCGGCTCGTCGGCGAGGTCGCGGACGCGGCGCAGTCCGAGACGCCCCGGGACGCCCGCCGGACGCGCTGACGCCCAGTAGCGCGGACGCCCGCAGGCCGCGCTGACGCCCGCACGTCGCCCCGCCCCGGCGGCCGGTCTCCCGACACGACGAGGGCCGCCACAGACGTGGCGGCCCTCGTGCGGCCGGCTTCCGGCCCGATCGGTGGCGGGTGTGGTCAGCCCTGCGGCGCGAGCATGAAGCCGACGCCCTCGGGCGACGCCGATGCGTCGAGCTGCTGGTCGGCGAGGACCTCTGACGTCTCGGACTCCACGAACACCCGGGTGCCCTCGGCGTCGATGACCTGGTCACCGTCGGCGGGCGCGGGGACGAGCGAGAGCTCGAAGCTGCCGGACTCCTGCTGGGACTTGGCGATCCGCAGACCGCCGTCGTCGGGCAGGCCCGCACGCGTCGCGATGTCCTGGACGGCGTGCCGGGCGTTGTCGGTCAGGGTGAGCATGCTGCTCCTTCGTGCCGGGATGGTGTGCCCGGTCCGTGGGGAGCGACCGGGCCTCTCGAGCCCTTCCACCGTCACAAGGGCGCTCGTGGCATGCAAGGCGTGGACGCCGGTCGTCTCGGATGGCGAGAGAGAGCGCTCTGTCCGTGCGGGCCGCCTCACGAGCGACTTCCACATGCTGGACCCACCCCGGGTGAAGGAGGCCCGTACCGCTCCAGCGACGACGACCCGATGATCGTCCCCGTCGGCTCGGGCGCCGCCGCGCCACCAGTTTCGACGTGCGGCGGCACTCCCCCGGGTCTAGCGTCCCCGGCAGAGGCCCTCACAGGGCCCCATCACACGGAAGGGGAACGGCCATGGAGGTCAGCGGCATCATCAGTGCCATCATCATCGGGCTCATCATCGGAGCCCTGGGTCGGCTCTTCGCGCCCGGCAAGCAGAACATCTCGCTGATCGTCACGATCATCGTCGGCATCCTCGCTGCCTTCCTCGGCGCGTGGATCGTCCCGAGCGACGACGGCTTCAGCATCCTCACGCTCATCGTGCAGCTCGTCCTCGCGGTCATCGGCGTCATCATCGCCGCCCAGCTCCTGGGCCGTAGCCGCCGCCGCGCCTGACGGCTCGCTCCTCATGAGGAGCGCGACGCACGCCTGACACCGGTGCCCGGTGACCGCCACGGTCGCCGGGCACCGGTGCGTCCGGCGGACGCACGCCACGACCCCGAACTGCGTCCGCGCCACCGCACCAACGCACCAACGCACCAACGGCGGAGGATTGCCCGCGTTGCACGCGGCGAACTCTCCGCTGTCGCGGCGCGGAGGTGCACATCCGCACTCGGAGCGTGTTGACATCTGTTCGTTCTCGTTCGATCGCGATAGGGTGATCGCATGACCTGGATGGTGACCGGAGGCGCCGGGTACATCGGCGCGCACGTGGTGCAGGCGTTCCTCGAGGAGGGCATGGACGTCGTCGTCGTCGACGACCTCTCCAGCGGGCACGCGGAGTTCGTCCCCGACGGGACGCCCCTGGTGCGGACCTCGATCCTCGACGGCCCGACGCTCGAGGCGACGATGCGCGAGCACGGCGTCACGGGGGTCGTCCACCTCGCCGGCTTCAAGTACGCCGGCGTCAGCGTCCAGCGACCGCTGCACACCTACGAGCAGAACGTCACGGGGACCGCTCGCGTCCTGGAGGCCATGCAGACCACCGGCGTGGACGCCGTCGTCTTCTCCTCCTCCGCCGCGGTCTACGGCACCCCCGACACGGACCTCGTCACCGAGGCGACCGCGACGGCGCCGGAGTCGCCCTACGGCGAGAGCAAGCTCATCGGCGAGTGGCTCCTGCGGGACCAGGCCACCGCCACGGCGGGCACGGACCGACCCCTGCGCCACACGTCGCTGCGCTACTTCAACGTGGTCGGCTCCGGGCGCGCGGACCTGTACGACTCCAGCCCGCACAACCTCTTCCCGCTGGTCATCGACGCCCTCCTCGAGGACAGGACGCCACGGATCAACGGCACGGACTACCCCACCCCCGACGGCACGTGCGTGCGGGACTACATCCACGTCGCGGACCTCGCTCGGTCCCACGTCGTCGCGGCACGGGTCCTGGCCGAGGGCGGCTCGCTCGAGCGCGTCTACAACCTCGGCAGCGGCGACGGCGTGTCCGTCCGGGAGATCATGACGACCATGGCCCAGGTGACGGGTATCGACTTCGAGCCGGTCGAGGGCCCGCCCCGACCAGGGGACCCAGCCCGCATCGTCGCCTCCGGGGAGCTCGCCGCGCGCGACCTCGACTGGAGCATGCGGCACTCCCTCGAGGAGATGGCCGCGTCAGCCTGGGAGGCCCGCCGCCCCCGCTGACCGCCGACGACGGCGCCGCGCGTCGCCCGCCCTCGGCGGTGGCGCGGGCCCGCCGGCCGGGTCAGCCGATCGCGCGCAGCTCGTCCAGGCGCGCGGCGGCCTCCTCGAGCACGGCCTCCGACCCCGCGTACACGCCCTCGGCCCGCGGCCAGTGCACGACGACGTCGGTGAAGCCGAGCGCCGCGGCCCGCTCGACGCCGTCCCGCAGCACGTCGAAGGACTCCAGCGAGAACACCGGGGCGGCGTCGACGTTGAGGTAGCGGTCGATCGAGCCCGGCGCCCGCCCCGCCGCTGCCAGCGCCTCCTCGAACCGACCGACCGTCCCGGCGAGGCGCTCCCACCAGGCCTCCTGCGCCTGTGCCGGGGAGAGGCCGTCGTCGTCGACGACACCGCCGTACGTCGCCCAGCCCTGGCCGTGCCGGGCGGCCACGGCCATCGCCCGCGGCCCGTTGGCGGCGACGACGAACGGCACGCGGGGCTGCTGCACGCACCCCGGGCGCATGCGGGCGCCGACGGCGGTGTAGTGCTCGCCCGTCCAGTCGGTGACCGGCCGTGTGAGGAGCCGGTCCATGAGGTCGACGAACTCGACGAAGCGGTCGGTCCGCTGCCGGGCGCTCAGGCGCTCGCCGAGGACGTCGGCGTCCCAGCCGGTGCCGCCGGCGCCGAGGCCGAGCAGGAACCGGCCCCCGGTCACGTCGTCGAGGCCCATGACGTCCTTGGCGAAGGGCACGGGGTGCCGGTAGTTCGGGTGGGACACCCACGTGCCCAGCGGGATGCGCTCGGTGACGCCCGCCGCAGCCGCGAGCAGCGGCACGGTCGCCAGCCACGGCTCGTCCACGAGGGACTGCCAGGCGAGGTGGTCGTACGTCCAGGCGTGGTCGAAGCCGTACTCCTCGGCCCGGCGCCACCGGTGCCGCGCCTCGGCCCAGCGGTCCTGCGGCAGCAGCACGATCCCGATCCGCATGCGTCTCCTCCTCCTGTCCGGTGGCACGGCCACCCGCGGGACGGCTCCGGCTCAGCCCCAGCCGAGCTCGTGGAGCCGGTCGTCGTCGATGCCGAAGTGGTGCGCGACCTCGTGGACCACCGTGACGGCCACCTCGTCGACGACCTCCTCGACGGAGTCGCAGATCGCGAGGGTCGGGTTGCGGAAGATCGTGATCCGGTCGGGCAGCGACCCGGCGGCCCACCAGCCGTCCCGCTCGGTGAGCGCGACACCCTCGTACAGGCCCAGCAGCTCGGGGTCGTCCTCGGGGGCGTCGTCCTCGACGAGCACCACGACGTTGTCCATCGTCGCGGCCAGCTCGGGCGGGATCTGGTCGAGCGCGTCACGGACCGCGTCCTCGAACGCCTCGCGCGACATGTCGACCACCGGAGCATTGTCCCTGATCGGCGGGCCTCCCGGGCGCGTCTCCGCGGTCCCGGGACCGGCTTTGGACATCCCCGCCGTGACCCGTATGCTGTGCGAGGTCCACGGCGCGGTAACGTGACGGGCGTCGATCGGAAGGTTGGCCCCCATCGTCTAGCGGCCTAGGACCCCGCCCTTTCACGGCGGTAGCACGGGTTCGAATCCCGTTGGGGGTACGAGCAGCACGGCTCAGCAGCACACGCAGTACCGGTATCCTTGTGATCCACCACAAGGCCCCGTAGCGCAGTTGGTTAGCGCGCCGCCCTGTCACGGCGGAGGTCGCGGGTTCAAGTCCCGTCGGGGTCGCTCGGCACACCGCCCGGTCATCTGACCGGGCGTCGGTGTCTCGGCCAGATAGCTCAGTTGGTAGAGCGTTCGACTGAAAATCGAAAGGTCCGCGGTTCGAACCCGCGTCTGGCCACCAGGACCACCAGCGGGCGCTGCGCCCGCCGCACGCATCCTCCGCCCCACCTGCCGTCGGCCGGTGGGGCGTCGTCGTCTCGCGGCAGGGGTCGCGCACGGCCGCCCGGCCCGGCAAGATCAACGGTGCGGCCGCGACGAATTGCCGAAGTCGCCCCGCGCCTGTTGGCTGTGGGACAGGATGAGCCTCGGGACGCCGCTGGACGGGCGGCCCTGGCCACACGACGAGGGACCCGAAGGACGTGGTGAGGTGCCGAGCACACGCAGGACTCCGGGGCGCGACGAACGCCCGAGCATCGGCGAGCTGGTGAGCCAGCTGTCGGAGAAGCTGTCGTCACTCGTCCGCAACGAGATCCAGCTGGCCAAGGGGGAGCTGGCCGTCAAGGCGAAGCACGCCGGCACCGGGATCGGCCTCCTCGCCGGCGCGGCGCTGCTCGGCTTCTTCGGCTTCGCCGCCCTCATCACCACGGCGATCCTCGGGCTCTCCAACGCGGTGTCCCCGTGGCTCGCGGCGCTCATCGTGGCGCTCGTGCTCCTCGTGATCGCGGCGGTCCTCGGGCTGCTCGGCAAGAAGGCCCTCGAGAAGGGGGTCCCGCCCACGCCGGACCGGGCGCAGCAGAACGTCAAGCTCGACGTGCAGGCCGTCAAGGAGGGGTTCCGCTCATGAGCACCACGTCCCGCGAGCAGATCGAGGCGGAGATCAGCCGCACGCGCGAGGAGCTGCGCACCACGGTCGACGAGCTGTCCGACCGGCTGAGCCCCAAGAACCTCGCGCAGGAGGCCACTGACGAGGTGAAGATCGCCGTCGCCGACCTCAAGCGCCGCGCGACCGGGGAGGTCCGCGCGCCGGACGAGCCCGAGGCGACGAGGACGGGCTGGATCCTGCTCGGCACGGGGGCCCTCGTGGCGCTCACCGTCGTCCGGAAGATCGTCAAGCGGCTCTGACGCCCGTCCGGCCCCGGCCGCCGTCCCTCGCCCCCTCCGCTCGCGGAATGGAGGGGGCGGTCCGTGCGTTGTCGGTGTCAACGGCTGTGATCGGCTGTGGGCGGCCTGCGGGCGGCTCGCTCCAACTGCCGCGGACCATGTACCGTTAGCGCACGACGAAGAACCAGCTCCTCGGGGCCGCTCGTGGTGACACGATGCCGCCCCGCTTCCACGTTAGAGGGGGTCGATGCCATGGGGCGCGGCCGTCAGAAGGCGAAGCAGACCAAGGTCGCTCGCGAACTGAAGTACTCCACGTACGAGCCCAACCTCCGTGCCCTCGAGCAGGAGCTCACCGGGGGTTCGCCCCGCGGTGGTCTCGCCACCTCGGAGGTCGAGGACCGGGACACGGACGAGGACGCCGACTGGGGTACCGACAGGCGATGACGCGGCCTGGCCGGACCGCCCACCCGCCCGCGGCGGCGTGAGCGTCCCGGCCCTCCTCGGTAGGACACGTACCGCGGTGCCATGCAGGCACCGCGGTACTCGTGTGCTCGGGGGCGTGCGGCACGGCCGGGCACCTCCGGGAGCTCCGGAGGGCGCCGCACCGGCAGCGGCACCGGCGGGCAGCCCAGTACCCCCGGTGACCGCAGGCAGCCTCAGACCCGGTAGGCCCCGCGCATGCGGACGGCTCCCCCGTCGACGCCCTTGGTGCCGCGCACGACGTCCGGGCCCCGAGCGCCGTCGTCGGCGTGGACGGTGCCGAGCACCCACGCGGGCACGCCGCGCTCCCCCAGCATGGCCAGGGCCCGGTCGACCGCGTCGGGTGCGAGCACCGCGACCATGCCGACGCCCAGGTTGAGCGTCCGCTCCAGGTCCTCCCACGGGACGTCCCCGAGCCGGCGGACGAGGTCGAAGACCGGCGGGACCGTCCACGCGCCGCGGTCGAGCTCGGCCACGAGGCCGGTCGGCAGCACCCGCGCGAGGTTCGCCGCGAGGCCGCCGCCGGTGACGTGGCTGTACGCGTGGACGTCCTCGGCGCGCGCCAGCTCCAGGCACGGGCGCGTGTACAGGCGGGTCGGCTCGAGGAGCTCCTCCCCCACCGTGCGGCCGAGCTCGGCGACGTCGCGCTCCAGGCCCCAGCCGGAGACCTCGAGCACGCGGCGGACGAGCGAGTAGCCGTTGGAGTGCAGACCCGACGACGCCATGGCCAGCACGACGTCGCCCTCGCGGACCCGCTCGGGACCCAGGACGTCGTCGGCCTCCACGATGCCCGTGGCCGCGCCGGCGACGTCGTACTCGTCGGGGCCCAGCAGCCCCGGGTGCTCGGCCGTCTCCCCGCCCACGAGCGCCGTGCCGGTCTCCGAGCAGGCTGCGGCGATGCCGCGGACGACGGCGGCCATCCGCTCCGGGACGACGCGTCCGGTCGCGATGTAGTCGGTCATGAAGAGAGGCGCGGCGCCCACCACGACGATGTCGTCGACGACCATGCCGACGAGGTCGAACCCGATCGTGTCGTGCACGTCCATCGCCTGGGCGATGGCGACCTTGGTGCCCACGCCGTCGGTCGAGGTGGCGAGCAGGGGACGGCGGTACTGCGCGACGACGGAGAGGTCGAAGAGGCCCGCGAAGCCGCCGACGCCACCGAGGACGGCAGGGCCGTGGGTCGCGCGGACCGCGTCCTTCATGAGCTCGACGGCGCGGTCACCGGCCTCGGTGTCGACGCCGGCAGCGGCGTAGGTGACGCCGCCCGTCGGCGCGCCGCCGGCGGGCTGCGCGTGCCGGCCGCTCACGGGTGCTGCAGCGCGCCGGCGCCACCGGTCGCCGTCATGAGCGTGGACAGGCCGTCCTCCGGGGCGCCCAGGGGCAGCTCGCTCTGCTCGAGCAGGTTCTTCCCCAGCCGGTCCGCCGACGGCAGCTCGATGGGGTAGCGGCCCGTGAAGCAGGCGGCGCACAGCTGGGACGACGGCCGCTCCGTCGCCGCGACCATGCCGTCGATGGAGATGTACCCGAGCGAGTCGGCCCCGATGGACCGGCCGATCTCCTCGGGGCGCAGGCCGGTCGCGATGAGCTCGGCGCGGGACGCGAAGTCGATGCCGTAGAAGCAGGGCCACTGCACGGGCGGGGACGAGATGCGCACGTGGACCTCGGCCGCCCCCGCCTCACGGAGCATCCGCACGAGCGCCCGCTGGGTGTTGCCGCGGACGATCGAGTCGTCCACGACGACGAGCCGCTGCCCCCGGATCACCTCGCGCAGGGGGTTCAGCTTGAGCCGGATCCCCAGCTGGCGCAGCGTCTGCGACGGCTGGATGAAGGTCCGGCCCACGTAGGCGTTCTTGGTCAGGCCCTGGGCGTAGCGGATCCCCGACTCCGCGGCGTAGCCGATCGCCGCCGGTGTCCCGGACTCCGGCACCGGGATGACCAGGTCGGCCTCGACGGGGTGCTCGCGCGCCAGCGTGCGGCCCATCTCCACACGGGCGGCGTGGACCGACCGGCCGGCGATCGTCGTGTCCGGGCGTGCCAGGTACACGTACTCGAAGACGCACCCGGTCGGGGTGGGCTCCGCGAAGCGGGTCGTGCGCAACCCGTCCGCGTCGACCGCGATGAGCTCGCCCGGCTCGACCTCCCGGACCAGGGACGCGCCGACGATGTCCAGCGCCGCCGTCTCGCTCGCGACGACCCAGCCGCGCTCGAGCCGGCCGAGCACGAGGGGGCGGACGCCGTGCGGGTCCCGCGCCGCGTAGAGCGTGTGCTCGTCCATGAACACGAGGCAGAAGGCGCCGCGCAGCCGCGGCAGGACCTCGAGCGCGGTCGCCTCGAGCGTGTGGTCCGGGTCCCCGGCGAGCAGGGCGGTGATGACGGCGGTGTCCGTCGTGTTCCCGCGGGCGAGCTCACCGCGGCGCTGCGGGCCGTACCGCTCGGCGACGAGCTCGACGAGCTCGGCCGTGTTGGTGAGGTTGCCGTTGTGGCCGAGCGCGACCGTGCCCGCCGCCGTGGCGCCGAGGGTCGGCTGCGCGTTCTCCCACGTGGAGCCGCCGGTCGTGGAGTAGCGCGTGTGGCCGATGGCGATGTGCCCGGTGAGGGCGTTGAGGGCCGTCTCGTCGAAGACCTGGGAGACGAGGCCCATGTCCTTGTAGACGAGCAGCTGCTCGCCGTTGGACGTCGCGATGCCGGCGGACTCCTGCCCGCGGTGCTGCAGGGCGTAGAGGCCGAAGTAGGTGAGCTTGGCGACCTCCTCGCCCGGGGCCCAGACACCGAAGACGCCGCAGGCGTCCTGGGGGCCCTTCTCACCGGGGAGGAGCTCGTGCGTCAGTCGTCCGTCTGGGCGCGCCACTGTGTCATGGTGGCACACGCTTCCGCGTTCGCCGATCGGGCGACCGGGTCGTGGGCGCCCGCCCATCGTCCGTCCAGGATCGCCGGCCGCGCCCGCTCGGGTGTGGGATCAGGCCGACGGCGGCGCGGCGTCGTCGGCGGTGCGGCGGCTCGCGCGCAGCGAGCGACGGTCCACGAGGACCGCCACGGCGGTGCCGAGGAGGGCGCCGAAGCCCCCCAGGACCACGGCCAGCAGGAGCACGACGGACACCGTGTCGAGCGGCGCCCCGTCACGGGCGGGACCGGAGACGACGACCGCCACCACGGCGGCGAGGACGCCGACCAGCACGCCGGCGAACGCGAACCCGCGGTACCGCGGGGCCCGGCGCAGCGTCGCGGGCGTCGCGGTGCGCGCGAGCTCCTCCGGCGTGGGGCCGTCGTCGGGTGCGGTGCTGCTCACGCCGCGACGATACCCGGACGCGGAGAGGCCCCCGGCCGTGGCCGGGGGCCTCTCCTCAGAGTGCTGCGGCGACGACGATCAGCCGCAGGCTCCCGGGGTGAAGGAGGTCACCTCGAGCTGCTCCAGGGCGCCGTCGTGCTGGCCCTGGACGGGGATGCGGACGGAGGCGCCGGGCGCGAGGCTCGCCGACCGGTCCTTCGCGGTGAGCGTGACGGTCGTCCCGTCCTGCTTCACCATCGCGACCTGCTTACCCGTGAGGATGCGGTCACCCTCGTCGACCTCGACCACGACGGACCAGCCGCACGCGGGCGTGTCCGTCGGGTTGGTGACGACGACCGTGGCGCTGAACGTCCGCGGCTGGGCCTGGATCTCGTCGAGGTAGGCCGCCGTGGCCGCGAGGGGGAGGACGAACGACGTCGCCGTGCCGTTGCCCGGGACGGTCACGTCGACCTCGAGCGTGGCGCCCGGCAGCACCGGGAAGGCCGTCTCGGGGACCGTGAACGTCACCGTCGCCCGGCCGGACGCGTCGCTGCCGGGCACCGCCGCGCCGTTCAGCTGCGCGGTGGCGAGCTCGACACCGTCGGCGGAGAGGTGGGCGACCGTGGACTGACCGTTGGCGCCCGTGAACAGCAGCGACGACAGCTCCACGGTGGCCGTGCCACCCGGGACGTAGCCCTGGGCCGGTGCGTCGACGAGCGTGACGCCGACGGCCCGCTGGGCGAGGTCGGGCGCCACGGCCGCGTCGCCGGAGCCGAACGCCGCCATGTAGTCGACGAACGCCTGCAGGTCGATCCGACCGGAGTCGGCGCGCTGCGTGCCCTCGGCGAGGGTGAAGAAGTTGTCCCCACCCGCCGCGAGGAAGGAGTTCGCGACGATCCGGTACGACGCCGCCAGGTCGAGCGGCTCCTCACCGGCCCACACCTCGGTGATGCGCTCACCGCGCGGTGCGCTCGGGTCGTAGGTGTACGTGAGGCCCGAGACGCCGAGCTTGAGGAACGGGCGGCTGGAGCCGTCCGGCTGCCACTGCTCCTCGAGCACGTCCACGACCTGCTCAGCGGTGAGTGTCATGACCGTGAGCGTGTTCGCGAACGGCTGCACCTGCGCCGCCTCGCGGTACGTCACGACGCCGTCGGGGGCGTAGACCAGGTCGGTGCGCAGGCCGCCGGGGTTCATGAAGGCGATCTCCGTGCCGAGGTCCTGCGTGGCCCACAGCTGCACGTCGGCGACGAGGTTCCCGAGGGTGGACTCGCCGCCGCGGTTCTCCGCGACGATCGTGTTGCCGCTGGAGTCGGTGCCGGGCTGCGTGGCACGGCGGATGTCGTCCGAGATGGAGCCGAGCTCCACCGCACCGAGGACCGCGGCGTTCGCGGTGGCGGCCGCCACCCGCGCGGCGACCTCGGGGTCGGCCGGGTACAGCGGGTCGAACCGCGTCGCCCTCGGGTTCTGCGGTGTGGGCGCCGGGACCTCGACCGTCAGCGGGAGAACCTCCGACGTGGCGGCCACGACGTCACCGGTCGCCCGGTCCACCGTCAGCTCGATGTGCGCGAGGTCCTCGCCGTACTGGCCACCCTGCACGACCTGGCGGGCGACCCGCCCGTCGCGGGTCTGCTCGTAGGTGAACACCCGGTGGGTGTGCCCCGAGAAGACGGCGTCCACCTCCGGGCTGAGGTCGCGGAGGACCTGGCCGAAGGCGGCCTCGGTGTCCGTGATGTCCGCCTCGGACGCGGTCGCGGGGCCCTCGTGGACGAGCACGACGAGGACGTCCGCCTCGCCGTTGGCGGCGTCGCCGTCGGAGAGCGCAGCCGCGACCCGGTTGACCTCCGGCGCGATGGCGCGGGTCTCGAGCGAGGCGATGCCGGCCGGGGACACGAGCGCCGGGAGGTCCTCCGTGACGGCGCCGATGAAGCCCACGTCGACACCGTCGACGGTCTCGACGTGGAACTCGTCGAACGCCGGCTCACCGGTCGCGCGGTCGTACACGTTGGCTGCGAGGTACGGGAAGGTGTCATCGACGTACGGGATGACGCGGTCGTCCAGGTCCACGCGGCCCTGGTCGAACTCGTGGTTGCCGAGCGCGGAGACGTCGAGGTCCATGAGCTCCAGGACGTCCAGCGTGGGCACGTCCTGGGCGATGAAGGACGTGAACGTGGACGCCCCGATGTTGTCGCCGGCGGACACGAAGAGCGTGTTGGGGTTGGCGGCCTCGAACTGGGAGACGGCGCCGGCCAGCACGGCGGCGCCCGCGACGACACCGTTGGCCTCGATGCGACCGTGGAAGTCGTTGATGCCGAGGATGTCGATCTCGACGGTGTGGTTGTCGGCGACGGCGGGAGGTGCCGCGATGAGCGTGCCGGCGAGGGCGCCGGCCGCGGTGAGGGGGACGAGGCGCCTGGTCAGGCGCCGAGAGGACTGCATCGGACGGACCTCCATTGGTCATGGTCGCGTCGCCGGCGCAGGTAGGCGCCGGGGACGCCAAGACCGTAAGGGTCGTCCGGGTGAAAGGGAAGCCGTTCGGCCGAGGCCAGGACTGTTGTCCACGAGGCTTCCGTCGGCGTTCGCCAGATGGCCGCGCGGCGTTCCGCCGCACGTCCGATCGTGCGGGGCACCGCACCGTCAGCGACGGCGCCGGGCCGCCTGCAGCGGCAGCCATGCGGAGAGGTCCGCACGCTCCCCGGAGGCGCTGACACGGCCGCCGGCGAGCGCGTCGGCCCACGGCAGGCCGCCGGTGACCAGGCCGAGCCAGGTGGCCGGGTCCGTCTCGACGACGTTCGGTGGGGTCCCCCGCGTGTGCCGGGGCCCCGCGACCGCCTGCACGGCGCCGTCGGGCGGGACGCGGACCTCGACGGCGTTGCCCGGGGCGACCGCCGCGAGCTCCTCCAGCGTGAACCGCACCGCGGTGCGGACGGTCGCGCGCGCGGCGCCGTCGGGGTCGTCGAGCCACGCCGCGACGGCAGCCCTGCCCTCGGCAGGATCGGTACGACGGCGGGGCGGCACGGCTCAGATGACGCCCAGGGCGAGCACCGCGTCCGCGACCCGCTGGAACCCCGCGATGTTCGCACCGAGGACGTAGTCGCCGGGCGAGCCGTACTCCTCCGCCGTGCGTGCGCAGCGGTCGTGGATGCCGACCATGATCTCGGCGAGCCGTGTCTCGGTGTGCTCGAAGGTCCACGAGTCGCGCGACGCGTTCTGCTGCATCTCGAGCGCGGACGTAGCGACGCCGCCGGCGTTCGCGGCCTTGCCGGGCCCGAAGAGGACCGCAGCCTCCTGGAAGAGGGCGACCGCGTCGGGGGTGCACGGCATGTTGGCGCCCTCGGCGACGGCACGGACGCCGTGGAGGACCAGCGTCTTGGCGTCGTCCCCGGTGAGCTCGTTCTGGGTCGCGCACGGCAGGGCGACGTCGACCGGCACGTCCCAGACGCTGCCCTCGGGTACGAACGTCGCACCCGGCCGCAGCGCGACGTAGTCCTCGGCGCGCCCGCGGCGCACCTCCTTGACCTCGCGCAGGGCCTCCAGGTCGACCCCGGCCTCGTCCACGACGTAGCCGGAGGAGTCGGAGAACGTCACGACGCGAGCGCCGAGCGCCTGCGCCTTCTCCACCGCGTGGATCGCGACGTTGCCGGCGCCGGACACGCTGACGCGCATGCCCTCCAGGGACAGCCCGCGCGTCAGGAGCATCTGCTCGGTGAACATCACGGTGCCGTAGCCCGTCGCCTCGGTCCGCACGAGCGAACCGCCCCACGTGAGCCCCTTGCCGGTGAGGACCCCGGACTCGTAGCGGTTGGTGATCCGCTTGTACTGGCCGAAGAGGAAGCCGAGCTCGCGGGCGCCCACACCGATGTCCCCGGCCGGCACGTCCGTGTACTCGCCGAGGTGGCGGTACATCTCGGTCATGAACGACTGGCAGAACCGCATCACCTCGCCGTCGGAGCGGCCGCGCGGGTCGAAGTCGGAGCCGCCCTTGCCGCCGCCGATGGGCATGCCGGTCAGCGCGTTCTTGAAGATCTGCTCGAACCCGAGGAACTTGACGATGCCGAGGTAGACCGACGGGTGGAACCGCAGCCCGCCCTTGTACGGGCCCAGGGCGGAGCTGTACTCGACACGGAAACCGCGATTGATCCGGACGCGGCCGGCGTCGTCGACCCACGGCACCCGGAAGATGATCTGCCGCTCCGGCTCGCAGAGCCGCTCGAGGACGGCCGCCTCGGCGTACTGCGGGTTCTTGCGCAGCACCGGGCCGAGGGAGTCGAAGACCTCCCGCACGGCCTGGTGGAACTCCTGCTCGCCGGGGTTGCGGCGCAGGACCTGCTCGAACGTGGCCTCGAGGGCGGCCTGGACCATGGGTCCTCCTGTCGGCCGGGCCCGGCCGGGGTCGATCGGTGCCGGGTGCCGTACCGTCGCACGGCCACCGGTTCTGGCGGTGGGTCGATCGTCCCCCTGGCGTGCGGTCGGCCGCACCTCGGGGCGCACCCGGGTGCGGACGTCGGGGCCCACGGCGGACGGCGGTCCCGCCCGCCGCCCGGGGTCGGTCGGGTTCAGGCGAAGTGCCGGGGCAGCGTGGCGCGGTGCTCGTGCGAGAGCTCCTCCAGCGTCACCGTGAGGAGGTCGCGCACCGCGAGCACGGGGCCGGAGCCCGCCGCGCCCGCCGTCGTGGCACCGTCGGCGGTCTCGCCCACGTCGTCCGTGACACCGATCTGCAGGCACGGGACGCCCCGAGCCGTGCAGAGGTCGACGAGACGCTGGGCCTCGCTGCGGGGCACCGCGACCAGGGCGCGCGCCGTCGACTCGGCGAACAGCGCCTCGAAGGCGGTGACGTCGTCTCGCTCGCACAGCTCGTCGAGCCGGACGCGCGCACCGACGCCGTAGCGCAGGCTCGCCTCGACGAGGCCCTGGGCGAGGCCGCCCTCCGACAGGTCGTGGGCCGCGTCGACGAGGCCGTCGCGGGACGCCGTGACGAGCACCGTCGCCAGGCGCCGCTCCGCGTCGAGGTCGACCTGCGGCGGCGTGCCGCCGAGGTGCCCGTGCACGACGTCCGCCCACGCGGAGCCGTCGAGCTCACCGCGGGTGGTGCCGAGCAGGTAGACCGCCTGGCCGGGTGCGCGCCAGCCCGACGGCGTCGCGCGGCGCACGTCGTCCAGCACGCCGAGGACGCCGACGACGGGGGTCGGGTGGATGGACGAGTCGATCGTGCCGGGCTCACCCGTGCCGTTGTAGAGCGACACGTTGCCGCCCGTGACGGGGACGCCGAGCTCGCGGCAGGCGTCGGCGAGGCCCTCGATGGCCTGGACGAGCTGCCACATCGAGTCCGGGTCCTCGGGCGAGCCGAAGTTGAGGCAGTCCGTCACGGCCAGGGGTCGCGCCCCGGACGTCGCGACGTTGCGGTAGGCCTCGGCCAGGGCCAGCTGGGCGCCCGCGTAGGGGTCGAGCTTGCCGTACCGGCCGTTGGCGTCCGTGGCCAGTGCCACGCCCAGTCCGGACTCCTCGTCGACCCGGATCACGCCGGCGTCGTCGGGCTGGGAGAGCGCCGTGTTGCCCTGCACGAAGCGGTCGTACTGGTCCGTGACCCACGCCTTGGAGGCCAGGTTCGGCGAGCCGACGAGGCGCAGCAGGGTCTCGCGCAGCTCCTCGGGGGTGCTGGGCCGGGCGTACCGGGCGGCACCTCCCTCACCGCTGATGGTGTCGGCGTTGAGGCCGTCCATCCACTGCGGGCGCGCGTAGGGCCGGTGGTAGACGGGGCCCTCGTGCGCGACGGTGCGCGGGTCGACGTCGACGATGCGGCGGCCGTGGTGGTCGATGGTGAGCCGGCCGTCGCCGGTGACCTCGCCGATGACGGCGGTCTCGACGTCCCACTTCCCGGTGATCTCCAGGAAGCGGTCGAGGTTGGCGGGGGTGACGACCGCCATCATCCGCTCCTGCGACTCGGACATGAGGATCTCGCCGGCCGTGAGCGTCGGGTCGCGCAGCAGCACCTTCTCCAGGTCGACGTGCATGCCGCCGTCGCCGTTGGAGGCCAGCTCGCTCGTCGCGCAGGAGATGCCCGCTGCGCCCAGGTCCTGGATGCCCTCGACGACGCCCGCCGCGTACAGCTCCAGGCAGCACTCGATGAGCACCTTCTCCATGAAGGGGTCGCCCACCTGGACGCTGGGGCGCTTGGACGGCTTGGTGTCGTCGAACGTCTCGCTCGCGAGGATCGACGCGCCGCCGATGCCGTCGCCGCCCGTTCGGGCACCGAAGAGGACGACCTGGTTGCCGACGCCGGACGCGTTGGCGAGGTGGATGTCCTCGTGCCGCAGGGCACCCACGCACAGGGCGTTCACGAGCGGGTTGCCCTGGTAGGCCGGGTCGAAGACGACCTCCCCGCCGATGTTCGGCAGGCCCAGGGAGTTCCCGTACCCGCCGACGCCGGCGACGACGCCGTGCACGACGCGGGCGGTGTCCGGGTGGTCGATGGCGCCGAACCGCAGCTGGTCCATGACCGCGACCGGGCGGGCGCCCATCGAGATGATGTCGCGGACGATGCCGCCGACGCCGGTCGCGGCGCCCTGGTACGGCTCGACGAAGCTCGGGTGGTTGTGCGACTCGACCTTGAAGGTCACCGCCCAGCCCTGCCCGATGTCGACGACGCCCGCGTTCTCGCCGATCCCGACGAGGAGGTTCCTGCGCATCTCGTCCGTGGTGCGCTCGCCGAACTTCCTCAGGTGCACCTTGGAGGACTTGTACGAGCAGTGCTCCGACCACATGACGGAGTACATGGCCAGCTCCGCCGCGGTGGGGCGGCGGCCGAGGAGCGCGACGACCTGCTCGTACTCGTCCTGCTTGAGCCCGAGCTCCGCCCAGGGCAGCTGGAGCTCCGGGGTCGCGGCGGCGTGCTCGACGGTGTCGGCAGGCGTGTCGACCGGGTCGGGATGCGGGTGCTCGACGTCGCTCCGGAGCTCGGGCGACGTGTCGGACGAGGTGCTCATCGATCCCCTACCAGGTGGGCCCACGGAACGGCGCCAGGGTACTCGGCGGGGCTGGGCGGCCGGTCGCCGTCTCACGCCGTCGCCCGGAGCGCCGGGCACCGCCCGGCAGCAGTGGCGGGGGACCATGGGGCCGTGCGGACGGGGACCAGCGGTCGACGGAGCGACGTCGCAGGCGTCCGCGGCGTCCCGGGACCGCTGCGCGCGGCCATCCCGGCCGTCGCGCTGCTGCTCCTCGGCGGGTGCGGCACCGCTGACGAGGCCGGCCGGCCGCCCGCGCCGCCGGACGCGTCGGCCGTGGGCGGCGGCCGCACGGAGTCTCCCCGTACCGCGTCCCCCGAGCCCGCGCCCTCGTCCCCGCCCTCCGCCGACGACGTCCGCCGGCCCGGTCGCGCGGTGACGCTCGGGGAGGTCACCGTGCACGTGGCGGCGGGGCACGACGCCCCGGAGCCGCCCGCCGCGGACGACGGCGCCGTGACGCTTCCCGTCCCCGCAGGGGCGGCCGGGACGTCGCCGGCCGGTGACACCCCGGGGCTCGTCGTCGCCGGACCCGTCGGCAGCACGGTCGACGTCCTCGCCGACGGCACGGCGGTGGTCCGTGGCGCCGACGGCGCCGTCGTCGCGGGTGTGGTGCCGCGGGGCGCACGGGTCGGTGCCGGCGCGGACGGCCTCGTCGAGGTCAGCGTCCTGGTGCGCGGGGACGCCGCGACGGAGCGGGCGAGCGTCGTCGTCGGTGTCGCGCCCGTGGTCTCCGCCACCTGGGAGGACCGCGGTGACGAGGGCGGGCTGTCGCTCGTCGTCGTGCCGCGGGACTGGGTGCGCACGGCGGGCGCCGCGGGCGTCGAGGCGGTGTGGTCGGACCTCGGTGCCCGCACGGATCTCGGCGCCGGCGCCGTGGCGCCCGGGATGCGCGACCAGCTCGAGTGCCACGCGCTCGGCGCACCCGACAAGGAGTCCTGGAACCTCGAGCCGTGGCGCCCCGACGTCGGGCTCCTCGCCACCCTCGCCGCCCGCTGCAACCCCGACTGACGCCGCCGCGGGACGGGGCGCCGGTGCGCCGTCAGGCGCCGGCCGCCGGCTCCAGCATGGCGAGCGCGAGCAGCAGGACGGCGTTGGCGCCGAGGCCTACCAGGAACGGCCGGGTCCGGCTCTCCCGGGCCTGCGGGAGCTCCTCCTGGAACACCGTCAGGAGCACCGAGCCGGCGACGACCGCCGTCATGAGGCTCACCGTCAGCGAGCTGGTCGGCGCCGCCACCGCGGCGAGCGCCCACCCGAGCAGCAGGGCCCCCGCCAGGACGAACCGGCCCACGTGCCCGTACCGCCGGGGATGGTGCTCGGCCAGCCCTCGGTCGACGACGAGCACGTGCACCGCGACGGCCAGCGTGAACACCGCGGCGCTCACGGGGTCGGCCCCCACCCGCTCCGGCAGCGTGTAGGCGACCGCCACGTTGTAGAGCGCGAACGCCGCGACGTGGACCGCGAACGCCGACGACGACGCCCCGTCGCCCCCGTGCCGGGCGGAACCGCGTCGGGCCGCGTACCGCTCCGCGACGTAGAACAGGGTGAAGCCCGCGAGCGCGACGAGGAAGACGACGAGCTCCTGCAGCGGCACGTGGGCGACGAGCTCCTCGACGGACTCCCCCACGACCCGTGCCCCTGCGGCGACCTCCGGCAGCAGGTGCAGGAACACGTACGCCACCGAGATGCCACCGGCCGCCGAGACCACGGCGTCCTCGTTCCGTCCGGCGAGCCCCCGCAGGCGCGTGGCCAGGAGGTGCGCGGCGACGAGGACCGCGACGGGGACGACGGCGAGGAGGGCTGGTGCCGGCACGCATCGACGCTAGGGCGCGGACCTCCGGGGCGCATCACAGGGGCGAGGAGGGATGCGGCGCCGTCGTCGGCGGACCAGACTGTGCGGATGGACCTGCCGGTGATGCCGCCCGTCGCGCCGATGCTCGCGAAGTCGGTGCCGCAGATCCCCGCGGACCACTGGTACGAGCCCAAATGGGACGGCTTCCGCGCCGTCGTCTTCCGCGACGGCGACGAGGTGGAGATCGGCAGCCGGAACACCAAGCCCATCACGCGGTACTTCCCCGAGGTCGTCACCGCGGCGCTGCGCGAGCTGCCGGACCGGTGCGTCGTCGACGGCGAGGTCGTGGTGGCGGACGCGGACGCGACCGGGCTCGACTTCGAGGCGCTCCTGCAGCGCATCCACCCGGCGGCCTCGCGGGTCAACCTCCTCGCGGAGCAGACACCCGCCGTCTTCATCGCCTTCGACCTCCTCGCCCTCGGCGACGAGGACCTCACCGCCCGGCCGTTCCGGGAGCGCCGCGCGCTCCTGGAGCAGGCGGTCTCCGGCGACGGGCCGGGCGTCTACCGCACGCGCCTCACCACGGACCTGGACGAGGCGCGGCGCTGGTTCGAGCAGTTCGAGGGCGCCGGGCTGGACGGCGTCGTCGCCAAGGACCCGGAGCAGACGTACCAGCCGGACAAGCGCGTCATGGCGAAGATCAAGCACGAGCGGACGGCGGACTGCGTCGTCGCGGGTTACCGCGTGCACAAGTCCGCCGACGACGCCGTCGGCTCCCTCCTGCTGGGCCTCTACGACGACGACGGGCGCCTGGCCTCCGTCGGGGTGACCAGCTCGTTCCCCATGGCGCGCCGCCGGGAGCTGTTCGCCGAGCTCCAGCCGCTCGTCACGGACGCCGCCGACCACCCGTGGACGGCGCAGGCCCAGGCGTCGGGCACCCGCACGCCGACCGAGGCTGCCGGGAGCAGGTGGAACTCGGGCAAGGACCTGTCGTTCGTGCCGCTGCGGCCGGAGCGCGTCGTGGAGGTGCGGTACGACCACATGGAGGGCCCACGGTTCCGGCACACGACCCAGCTCGTCCGGTTCCGCCCGGACCGGGAGCCGGAGTCGTGCACGTACGCCCAGCTCGAGCGGCCGGTCCGCTTCGACCTCGGCGAGGTGCTCGGCGGATGAGCGCACCGGAGCGCGCCGCGCCGCGGCCCGCGTGGGGTCCCCTCGCCTTCGGGGACCCCTGCCGCGACTGCGGCTACCGCTGGGACCTCCCTCCGGAGGAGGCCGTGGCGCTCGTCCGCGACGCCCCCGGTCGCTTCACCGCTCTTGTGGAGGGCGCCGAGGGCACCGAGCGCCACCCGGACCTGGGCTGGAGCGTCGCCGGCTACGTGCAGCACGTCGCCGACAACCTGCTGGGCTGGGGTGCGGGGTTCGCGGCCGCCCTGGCGGGCTGGGAGCGCGAGTACGTCAGCGCCAAGCCCGACGACGTCGCCGCGGTCAAGCGGTACGACGTGGTCCCTCTCCCGTCGGCCCTGTGGACCCTCGGGCACGCCGCGCAGGCGTGGGCCGCGGTCGCGCCGGCGGCCCTGGACGCGGGCGTCGTCCTGGAGCACTCGCGGCGCGGGCGCCTGGACGCCACGACCGTCGTCGGCGCCGTCGCGCACGACGCCCACCACCACGCGTGGGACGTCGAGCGATCCCTCGCGGCCGCACGGCGTCGCTCCTAGGCTCGGCCCATGGCGAAGGACCGTTCCCGCGTCCCGAAGAAGGTCTACGAGGCCGAGCTGTACCGGCTCCAGTCGGAGCTGGTGCGGCTCCAGGAGTGGGTCCGCGCCGAGGGGCAGCGGGTCGTCGTGGTCTTCGAGGGGCGGGACGCCGCAGGCAAGGGCAGCACGATCAAGCGGGTCACCGAGTACCTCAACCCGCGCGTCGCGCGCATCGCGGCGCTGCCCGCGCCGAGCGACCGCGAGCGCACCCAGTGGTACTTCCAGCGCTACGTGGCCCAGCTCCCCGCCGCCGGCGAGATCGTCCTGTTCGACCGGTCCTGGTACAACCGCGCGGGCGTCGAGTACGTCATGGGCTTCTGCACGCCGGACGAGTACCACCGGTTCCTCCACCAGTGCCCGATCTTCGAGCGGATGCTCGTCGAGGACGGCATCCTGCTGCGCAAGTACTGGTTCTCCGTCAGCGACGCGGTGCAGGAGGAGCGCTTCCGGTCCCGCCTGGAGGACCCGATGCGCCGGTGGAAGCTGTCCTCCATGGACCTCGAGTCCATCACCCGCTGGGAGGACTACTCCCGCGCCAAGGACCAGATGCTCGTCCACACGGACATCCCCGAGGCCCCGTGGTGGGTCGTCGAGAGCGACGACAAGCGCCGGTCACGGCTGAACATGATCCACCACCTCGTCTCCACCGTGCCGTACGAGGAGGTCCACCGGGAGGAGATCGTCATCCCGGAACGGCCCGCGACGCAGGGCTACGTCCGTCCGCCGCGGGACACGCAGCGGTACGTCCCCGACCACGTCCAGGAGCTGCTCGACGGGTCGTCGGACTGACACCGGCCCGTCCCTGGCCGGTCCGTCCGGGCGACGAGTCGCGCCCGGCCCTCGACGCGGGGACGGTCCGCGGGGCAGGCTGACCCCCGTGCGCGAGAGCGAGAGCCGGGACCTGCGTGACGCCGACCGTGTCCACGTCAGCGTCACGCTCGACGCTCAGAACGGCCGGCACCGCGGCGAGCTGACGGTCTACGGCGCGGGCCGCCCGCTGCTGTACGGCCCGGTCGGGCCGGCGGTGTGGGACCACGTCTTCGGGGACCCCAACGTCTGGCACGAGCGCGACGACCTCATGCGCCTCATCACCGACTTCGAGCTCGGCGCCCTGGGGCTCGTCCTCACGGGCGAGCGGGACGCCGAGCGGTTCACGCCGGCGGACGGCAGCGGGCCGCTGCTGTTCAGCGGACCGGTGGAACGCCTGTGGTGAGGGCGGCGCGCGCGCCCGCCGCGGCTGTGGTCGACGACGACGCCGACCGTGGACCCGTGGCCCTCGCCGGCGGCAACGTCGGCGTGGGGGTCGTCCGCGTCGGTGACACCGTGCGCAAGCCCGCCGGCCCGCACACCCCTGCCGTCCACGCGCTCCTCGTGCACCTCGCGGAGGTCGGCTTCCCGCACGCCCCGCGCAGCCTCGGCGTCGACGACGACGGTCGCCACGTCCTGGAGTGGGTCCCCGGGACGATCGCGCACGGCGCCGGCCCGCAGGTCGCGCCGGTCGACCCCGCGGCGATCGGTCGGCTGCTGCGCGCGCTGCACGACGCGCTGGACGGGTGGACGCCGCCGTCCGACGCCGCGTGGGACTGCCCCGTCCCCACCGACGGGCAGGACCTCGTCGTCCACAACGACGTCGCCCCGTGGAACCTCGTGCTCGCCGAGGACCGGATGGTCGTCATCGACTGGGACGCCTGCTCCCCCGGCACGCGCGGCTGGGACCTGGCGTACGCCGCGCACGGGTTCGTGCCGCTCGGCCCAGGCACGCCGCTGCGGGTCGCCGGGGACCGGTTGTGCGCGCTCGCGGACGGGTACGGCCTCAACGAGGCAGGACGGCACCGCCTCGCCTCGCTCCTCGGCCCGCGCACGTGGTCCATGCACGCGCTCCTCGAGGAGGGCCGTCGCACCGGGGCGCAGCCGTGGGCGCGCCTGGCGGCCGAGGGTCACGCCGACGTCTGGCGCCGCGACGCGACGTGGGTCGACACCCACCGCGAGTACCTCCACGCGTCCCTGCTGGCCTGAGCGCGTGCGGCCGGACAGGATGCCGGGATGGCCCCGCCCGACCGTCTCCGCACCGTCACCCGCGAGGGCCTGACCCTCGACGTCCGCGACACCGGCCCCGTGGACGGCCCGCCTGTCCTCCTCCTGCACGGGTTCCCGCAGGACGGCACGGCGTACGACGACGTCGCGCCGCTGCTGGCGGCCGCCGGGCACCGCGTCCTCGTGCCCGACCAGCGCGGCTACTCCCCCGGTGCCCGCCCGGCGGAGCTGCGCGCGTACGTGCTGCGCCGGCTCGTCGACGACGTCGTCGCCGTCCTCGACGCCGCCGGGGTGGAACGCGCGCACGTCGTCGGGCACGACTGGGGCGGGACGGTCGCGTGGGCGGTCGCGAGCCGGCGGGCACCGCGGGTGTCGGCCCTGACCGTCCTGTCCACGCCGCACCCGGCCGCGATGCGCGACGCCCTGTGGCGCGGCCAGGCCCGGCGCTCGGCGTACATCCTCGGGTTCCAGCTGCCGCGTCGGCCCGAGCGGCGTCTCCTCGCCGACGACGGCGCGCGGCTGCGGCAGATGCTGGGCGGGTCCGGCCTCGACGCCGCGCACGCGGACCGCTACGTCCGGCGGATGAGCGAGCCCGCCCTCCCGGGCGGTCCCGGCCGGATGACCTGGGGCGCGCTCACGGCGGCGCTCGCGTGGTACCGCGCCCTGCGGGTCAGGGACGGCTTCGGAGCCGGGCGCGTGCGCGTGCCGACGACCTTCCTCCACGGCACCGCCGACCCGTTCTTCGCTCCCGCCGCGGTCGAGGCGACGGGACGGTACGTCGTCGGCCCCTACCGCTCCGTCGCCCTGGACGCGGGCCACTGGCTCCCGGAGACCCGGGCCGACGACGTCGCGGCGGCCGTCCTCGCGACGCCGTCGGCCGACGCGTCGGCGTGACAGCTGGGGCGTGACGCCTCAGGCCGAGGCGCGCCGCTCCTTCGGCAGCGACTTCTCCGGCACCGGCATGTCGCCGCTCGCCCGCAGCCGGCGGTAGTACTCCCGCGCCTCGTCCTGGCGCTGCGCCTCGACGCCCGTGGCGATCCCGGCACGGACGTGCTCCGGCGCCAGCCCGAAGGCGTCGACCAGGTCCTGCGCGTGCGGCCGCAGCCGGCGCAGGAGGCGCTCGACGTAGGACGTCACCGTGCGCGCGCGACCCGCCGACAGCCGGCCGTGGATGAGGTACCACGCGAGGTTCCGCTCGATGACCGTGAGGCCGAAAAGGTCCCGAAGCCAGGTGAGGACCTGCTTGGTCCCCTCGTCCTGCACCTTCGCGACCCCGGCGGTGAAGCCCTCCCACAGCAGCAGGTCGGCGTGGGCGCGGGCTGCCTCGATCATCGCGTGCTGGTGCTCGTTGACGATGTCCGCCGCGACGTCGCGCGGCGCCTTCTGCGCCGGACGCAGGGCCTGGGCGAGCTCCTCGACCATCGTCTCGACGCGGTCGGTCAGCAGCTCGCGCTGGGTCTCCGCGTCCCGCAGGTGGCCGACCGAGCGACGCACGTCGCCGCCGTCGGCGAGCGTCTGGACCACCCGGGCGAGGGGGGTCCGGTGCAGCGCCGCGTCGGCGGCCCGACCGGCCATGTAGCGCGCCATCGCACCCGCGTCCGCGTCCTTGAAGTGGCCGGCGAAGTCCGCGAGGAGCCGCTTGGCGACGAGCTGGAGCAGGACGGTGTTGTCGCCCTCGAACGTCACGTAGACGTCCAAGTCGGCGCGCAGCCCCGTCATGCGGTTCTCCGCCATGAAGCCCTGGCCGCCGCACGCCTCGCGGCTCGCCTGCAGGACGTCGAGCGCCAGCCACGTGGACGACGGCTTGAGCGCCGCGGCGATCGTCTCGAGGTTCTCGCGGTCCTCGTCCGTGTCGGACGCGCCGGAGAAGACGCCGTCGAACGCCTGGAGGAGGCGCTCGTGCGCGAAGGCGGCGGCGTACGTGTGCGCGAGGCGCGGGAGGAGGCGGCGCTGGTGCTCGGCGTAGTCCAGGAGGACGACCTCGTCGTTGCCGGGGCCCGAGAACTGGCGGCGCTGGTTGCCGTAGGTGACCGCGACGATCAGGCCGATCTTGGCGGCGTTGACCGCGGCGCCGTCGAGGGACACCCGTCCCTGGACGAGCGTGCCGAGCATCGTGAAGAACCGGCGGCCGGGGCTCGCGATGGGCGAGGTGTAGGTGCCGTCGGGGGCGACATCGCCGTAGCGGTTGAGCAGGTCCCGGCGCGGGACCCGGACGTGGTCGAAGTGCAGCCGGCCGTTGTCGATGCCGTTGAGGCCGCCCTTCAGGCCGTCGTCCTCCCCGCCGACGCCCGGCAGGAACGCACCGGTCTGCGGGTCGCGGATCGGCACGTAGAAGGCGTGCACGCCGTGGTCGACGGGCTGCTCCCCGCGGCGCGCCGTGATGAGCTGCGCGAAGACGACGGCGGCGGTGCCGTGCAGGGCCGCGTTGCCGAGGTAGTCCTTCCAGGCCGCCCGGAACGGCGTGTGGATGACGAACTCCTCGGTGTCCGGGTCGTACGTCGCCGTCGTGCCGATGCTCGCGACGTCCGAGCCGTGGCCGGTCTCGGTCATCGCGAACGCACCCGGCACGTCGACGGACATGGCGCCCGGCAGGAGGCGGTCGTGGTGGTCGTCCGTGCCCAGGTGCATGATCGCCGACGCGAAGAGCCCCCACTGGACGCCGGCCTTGATCTGCAGTGACGGGTCGGCGGTGACGACCTCCTCGAACCGCGCGAGGCTGCCGCCGTGGTCGTCGGAGCCGCCCAGACGCGAGGGGAAGGCGCGCAGCACGTCGCCCTCCCGGGCGAGGATGCGCAGCTGCTCGAGCACGCGGTCCCGGTGCGCCGCCATGGGCAGGCTCTCGTCGCGGTGCAGCCGCGGGTCGCGCAGGAAGCCCCGGGCCTCGCGCCGGATCTCCGCCCAGCGTCCGAGCAGCACCTGCTCCAGGTGGGCGACGTCGATCGTCACGTCGGGCTCGGCATCGGGGGTGATGGGGCGCTTCTCGCTCAGGATCGTCATGACGGCTCCTCGTCGTCGAGGTGGACAGGTGCGGGATCGGTGGTGGTGTCGGCAGGGAGGGGACGGGCCAGGGAGCCGACCGGGCCGGCCCAGAGCCACGCGGTGACGCGCTCGGCCAGCTCGTCGGCGGTGGGCGCACCGGGCTCGTCGCGGTGGGCGAGCCACCAGTCGCCGGCGCCCTTGACGAAGCCGACCGCGCCCGCCGACCAGACGTCCGCCGGCTGGCCCTCGAGGACCGAGGCGCCCCCGCGGCCGCGGAGGAGGGCGACGAACGGGCGGGCGATGAGCGTCGCGATGTCGTCGAGGAAGCGGTTCAGGGTGACGGACGAGCCCTCGGCGACCGGCTGTGTGACGAACCAGTAGACGCTCGGCGAGCCGTCGATCATCTCGAGGTAGGCGGCGATCATGGAGCGCAGGCCCTCGCGCGGCGTCACCGCGCTGCTGACGGCCTCGTCCAGCCGCGCGTGCATGTCGTCCAGCACGACCTCGCCGACGGCGGCCTGCAGGCCGCTCTTGTCGACGAAGTACCGGTAGACGACCGACTTCGACGTCCCCGCCTCGGTGGCGATCTCGTCCATCGACACGTCCGGGCCCCGCAGGTGCACGGCCTTGCGCGCGACGCGAGCCAGCTCGGCGCGGCGGGCGGCACGGTGGACGTCCCACCGCGCGGACCGGCCGTCGACCGGCGTCTCTCCTGGCGTCGTCGCCGCTGTGACTGGGCTCACGAAACCGACGGTATCAGGTACTGTCGGTGTCAGACAGTCTCGGGGCGTGGCGCCCCCCGCTCGGCTCAGCACGACCTCAGCGACGAGTACGCACCGACGAGAAGGAGTCCGCGATGGCGGCACGCGAGTCAGGCACCACCCCGTCAGGCACCCAGTCAGGCAGCACGCAGACGACCGGGGGCAGCGGGCACGGGGTGGCGGGCGCACGCCGCGCCGTCGTCGTCGGGGGCAACCGGATCCCCTTCGCCCGTGCGGGCGGGCCGTACGCGCACAGCTCGAACCAGGACATGCTCACCGCGGCGCTCGAGGGTCTGGTGGCCCGGTTCGGGCTGGCCGGCGAGCGCGTCGGATCCGTCGCGGCCGGTGCGGTCCTCAAGCACTCGCGCGACTTCAACCTCACGCGCGAGGCGGTGCTCGGCTCCGCGCTGGCGCCCAGCACGCCCGCGTACGACGTGCAGATGGCGTGCGCGACCGGCATGGAGACGGTGGTGGGCCTCGCGAACAAGATCCGGCTCGGCCAGCTGGAGTCGGCGATCGCGGGCGGTGTCGACTCCGCCTCCGACGCGCCCATCGCCGTCAGCGAGCCCCTGCGCCGGGTCCTGCTGGACCTCGCGCGGGCCAGGACCCCGCAGCAGAAGCTCAAGGCCGTCGCGCGGCTGCGTCCGGCGCACCTCGCGCCGTCGGCGCCGACGACCGGTGAGCCGCGCACCGGCCTGTCGATGGGCGAGCACCAGGCGCTCACGACCGCCGCGTGGGGCGTCAGCCGCGAGGCGCAGGACGAGCTGGCCGCGGCCAGCCACCACCGCCTCGCCGCCGCCTACGACCGCGGCTTCTTCGACGACCTGCTCACGCCGTACCGGCGCCTCACGCGCGACGCGAACCTGCGGGCGGACACGTCGGTCGAGAAGCTCGCGCAGCTCAAGCCGGTGTTCGGCAAGGCCCTCGAGACCCCGGCGACCATGACGGCCGGCAACTCCACGCCCCTGTCCGACGGCGCCTCGACCGTGCTGCTCGCGAGCGACGACTGGGCGGCCGAGCGCGGCCTGACCCCGCTCGCCACGATCGTCGACGCCGAGGCGGGCGCGGTGGACTTCGTGCACGGCACGGACGGGCTCCTCACGGCCGGCACCTACGCCGTCGCGCGCCTGCTCGAGCGCAACGGTCTGGGCCTGGGTGACGTCGACCTCTACGAGATCCACGAGGCCTTCGCCTCCACGGTGCTCGTCAACCTCGCGGCGTGGGCGGACGAGGACTTCTGCCGTGACCGGCTCGGCCTGCCGGGCGCGCTCGGCACCGTCGACCGCGACCGGCTCAACGTCACCGGGTCCTCGCTCGCCGCCGGCCACCCGTTCGCCGCGACCGGCGGGCGCATCGTGGCGACGACCGCGAAGCTCCTCGCCGAGCGCAAGGCGGCCGACGGCGGCACGCCGCGTGCCCTCATCTCCGTGTGCGCCGCGGGCGGCCAGGCCATCACCATGATCATGGAGGCAGCGTGACCGACACGTACCTGAACCTCGTCAACGCCGGGTTCACGAAGAAGCTCGCGAAGCAGCTGGGCCTGCCGCGGCCGGCGGTCCTGCGCCGGTACCGGCCGGGGGCCCCCCTGGTGCCCGGGCCGGTCCTCGTCCTGCACGACGACGCCTCGTCCTCCGACGCCGACGCGCTGGCCGCGCAGCTGCTCGACTGGGACCTCGACGTCCGCCGGCACGCCCCGGGCGACGAGCGGTACGGCGCCGTCGTCGTGGTGCTGACGGAGGTGGGCGGCCCCGAGGCCCTGAGCACGCCCCTGCTCGCGCTGGGTCCCGTGCTCAAGCGGCTCACCCCGGGGGGACGCGTCGTCACGGTGTCGCGCCCGGCGTCGTCGGCCGCCTCGCCCGCGGTCGCCGCGGCCCGGCAGGGCGTCGACGGCGTCCTGCGCTCGGTCGCCAAGGAGCTGCGCGGCGGCGCCACGGGCAACGGCGTCGTCGTCGCGGAGGGCGTGCCGGTGGGGGCGCCGTCGGTGGTGGGCGCGCTGCACTTCCTGCTGTCGGGACGCTCCGCGTTCGTGGACGGCCAGCTCGTCCAGGTGACGTCCGGCGCCGGCGCGCTGCCCGGGGACTGGGACCGGCCCCTGGAGGGCACCGTCGCCGTGGTGACCGGCGCGGCGCGCGGGATCGGGGCGGCCATCGCCCGGGTGCTCGCGCGCGACGGCGCGACCGTGGTCGCCGTCGACGTGCCGGCCGCCGGGGACGCGCTGGCCAAGGTCGCGAACGAGGTGCGCGGCAGCGCGCTCCAGCTGGACATCACCGCCGACGACGCCGCGGCGCGCATCCTGGAGCACGTGCGCTCCCGGCACGGGCGGCTGGACGTCGTGGTGCACAACGCCGGCATCACCCGCGACAAGCTGCTCGCGAACATGACCGCCGAGAAGTGGGACCCGGTCGTCGCGGTCAACGTCGGTGCACCGCTGCGGATCACGGAGGAGCTGCTCGCCGCAGGGGCGCTCGGCGAGGGCTCGCGCGTCGTGTGCCTGGCGTCCACGAGCGGCATCGCGGGCAACCGCGGGCAGACGAACTACGCGGCGTCGAAGGCCGGCGTGGTGGGGTTCGTGGCGGCGTCCGCGCCGGCCCTCGCGGAGGTCGGCGGCACCATCAACGCCGTCGCGCCGGGCTTCATCGAGACGGACATGACCGCCCGCATCCCGTTCGCCACGCGCGAGCTCGCGCGGCGGTTCAACTCCCTGCAGCAGGGTGGTCAGCCCGTCGACGTCGCGGAGACCATCGCGTTCCTCGCGTCGCCGCAGGCGGCCGGGATCAGCGGCGAGACGCTGCGCGTCTGCGGGCAGAACATGGTGGGCCGATGACGGGCGGCGCGCCGGGGCGGGTCGTCGAGCTGCCGGCCGTCCCGGCGCTCGGCGGGCTGTACGGGCGCGGCGTCGTCGGGTCCGTGCGGGCGGCGGCGTCCCGGCGGTCGGGTGTCCGGGCCGACGACCTCCCCGGCACGCGGCTCGTCGTGCGCGGCGTCCAGGCGGACGCGGCCCACCTCACGGCGTACCAGCACCTCCTCGGCGAGCGCGCCGACGACGTGCTGCCCGCCGGCTTCGTGCACGTGCTCGCCTTCCCGGTCGCGACGGCGCTCCTCGTGCGCCCGGAGTTCCCGCTGCCGCTGCTGGGCATGGTGCACGTCGCCAACCGCGTCGAGCAGCGGCGCGCCCTGCGGCTGGGCGACGCGCTCGACGTCGAGGTGCACGTGCGCGCGCTGCGGTCCCACCGGGCGGGAGTGATGGTGGACGTGGTCGCGGAGGTGTCCGTGGACGGCGAGCGCGCGTGGGAGGGCGTCTCGACGTACCTGGCGAAAGGCGTCCGTCTCGACGGTGCCGGCACGGATGAGGGTGTCGCGGGAGGGCGCGCCTCGGGTGACGGCGTGACGGCTGACGGGGCGTCGGGTGCAGGTGCGTCCGGTGCAGGTGCGTCCGGTGCTGGCACGTCGGGTGAACGGCCGTCGTTCGTCCCGCCGGTCCCGACCGCCCAGTGGCGGCTGGCCGCGGACGAGGGGCGGACGTACGCCGCGGTGTCGGGCGACCGCAACCCCATCCACACGAACCGGCTCGCCGCCAAGGCGTTCGGCTTCCCCCGGACGATCGCCCACGGCATGGACACCGCCGCGCGGGCCCTGGCCGCCGTCGGGCCGGCACGCGGGGACGCCTTCCGGTGGGACGTCGCCTTCGCGAAGCCGGTCCTGCTGCCGTCGACCGTCGCCGTGCGCGTCGCCCGCGAGGGCGCCGGGTTCGCGTACGCGGCGTGGAACCCGCGCACGGGCACGCCGCACCTGACGGGCACGGTGACCCCGCTCCCCTGACTGCCGGCCCATCGCCGGCCCTCCCTCCTCGCCCCTCTCGCCGTCGAGATAGCGGGTGGCACGCGAGACAGCGGGCAAGAGCCCGCTACCTGGCGCGGGACCCGCTATCTCGCCGCCGGTGGGTGGGGCGGGCGGAACCGATGTCCGGTGGGGTGGAGGGGTGGGAGAGTCCTCGCATGGAGCTGACCGACGTCGCCGGACCGCTCGAGCCCGGCGGGGACCACGACCTCGAGCGGTTCGCGGGTCTCGACCTCAGCGGGCAGGACTCGTCGGACGCCCGGTTCACCGAGTGCGTCCTCGAGGACTGCACCGTCGACGACGTCCACCTGGACGACGCCCGCCTCGTCGACTGCACCCTCACCCGGCTGCATGCGGGGACGCTGCACGCGCCTGCCTCGACGTGGCAGGACGTCGTCGTCCGCGACTGCCGGCTGGGCGCCGTGCCGTGGTTCGGCGCGGAGCTGACGCGGGTCGAGGTGCACGGCGGCAAGCTCGACTACGTCAACCTCCGGGACGCCGAGCTCACCGACGTCGGGCTCGACGGGTGCGTCGTCGGGGAGCTGGACCTGGCCGGAGCACGCGTCACGCGGCTCGTGCTGCGCGGCTGCACGGTGCGCCGTCTCGACGTCACGCGGGCGACCCTGCGGGACGTCGACCTGCGCGGCGCCGACCTGTCCCGGGTGGACGGGATCGGTGGGCTCGCGGGCGCGACGATCACCGAGGAGCAGCTGCTCGACCTGGCTCCCGCCCTCGCCGGTCACCTCGGCCTCACGGTGGGCCCGCCGCGCTGACGCAGGATCGCGGTCGTCGTCGTCGAACGCCTCAGCCGGTGGCGGTGAGCCGCTCCTCCAGCCGCGTCCGGACCACAGGCCACTCGGGCGCGAGGACGGAGAAGTACACCGTGTCGCCGCGGGACCCGTCCGCCGCGACGCGGTGACCGCGGAGCACGCCCTCCTCCACGGCGCCGAGGCGGCGCATCGCCGCGACGCTGCGGGCGTTGCGGGTGTCGGCACGCAGCGCCACCCGGTGCACGCCCCACTCCTCGAACGCGTGGCCCAGGAGAGCCAGCTTGCAGGCCGGGTTGGTCGCGCCGCCCCACCAGGCGCGCCCGTAGAACGTGTTGCCCACCTCGCACCGCCCCATCGCCGGGTCGACGTCGTAGTAGGAGGTGGCACCGCGCACCTCCCCGTCGGGCCCGAGGACGGCGAAGGCGTACCGGGCCGGCGTGCCGTGCGCCGCCTCGACCCACGCCGCCATGTCGGCGGTGTGCCGGGGCGTGGGCGACGTCATACCGAACCACAGCCTGTCGTCGACGAGCCGGTGGAGGCCGGGTGCGTGGGCGACGGTCAGCGGGACGAGGGTGACGTCACCCGCCGTCAGCGTGAGGTCGTGCTGCACGGCTCAGGCGTCGCCGCGCAGGTCGATCGCGAAGCAGAAGGACGACGGCTCGTCGGCGTACGGACCGTAGTTGGGGATCCGGTCGTACCCGCGCGAGGAGTACAGGGCGATGGCCGCGGTCAGCCGGTCCCCCGTCTCCAGGACGATCCGCTCGATCCCGAGAGCCCGCGCGACCCGCTCGAGCTCGCCGACGACGACGCCCGACAGCCCGCGCCCACGGAACGCGGGCCGGACGAACAGCCGCTTGAGCTCGGCGGTACCGGCACCGTAGGTCGAGCCGTCGCGCAGGGCGGCGCATCCGGCGACCTGCCCGTCGACGTGCACCAGCACCGTCGCCAGCATCTCCTCGTCCGGCAGGTGCTGGCAGACGTCGCCCTGGCCGTCGTAGATCGCGGCGATCTCCTGCTGCTGCTCGAGGCGGAGGGCCTGCGCCGTCGGGTGCGTCCACGGCATGTGGGTGATCGTGATGCCGGGCGCGACGAGGCGCGCCTCCCCGTGCGGGGTCGGGACGGACCCGGTGAGCCGCCCGGTCGCCGGGGACGACGCGGGCACGGGCGGGGTGACGGAAGCCTCAGCCGGGACCGGCGCGGTCGGCGTGGCGGCCGCCGTCATGCGGCGGACCGCCGGACCAGCGTCGACAGGACGGAGGTGAAGAAGCGCAGGCCGTCCGTGCCCGTACGCGGACCGTGCGGGCCGTCGGGGCCGAAGCCTGGCTCGACGGCGTGCTCGGGGTGGGGCATGAGGCCGACGACGTTGCCGTCGGCGTTGCAGATGCCCGCGATGTCCCGGCGGGAGCCGTTGGGGTTCCAGCCCTGGTAGCGGAAGACCACGCGGCCCTCCCCCTCGAGCTCGTCGAGGGTGCGCTCGTCGGCGACGAACTGGCCGTCCTGGTTCTTCAGGGGGATGGTGATGCGCTCACCCTGCGCGAACTCGCGCGTCCACGCCGTGTCGACGTTCTCGACGGCGAGGACCTGCTCGCGGCAGAGGAACGCCCGGTGGTCGTTCTTGATCATCGCGCCGGGCAGCAGGTGCGCCTCGGCGAGGACCTGGAACCCGTTGCAGATGCCGAGGACCGGCATCCCCCCGCGCGCGGCGTCCACGACGCTGCCCATCACGGGCGCGAACCGGCTGATGGCGCCCGCGCGCAGGTAGTCCCCGTAGGAGAAGCCGCCGGGCAGGACGACGGCGTCCACGCCGTGCAGGTCGGCGTCGGCGTGCCACAGGGGCACCGCCGTGCCGCCGGCCAGCCGGACGGCGCGCGCCGCGTCCCGGTCGTCGAGCGTCCCGGGGAACGTCACGACACCGACCCGGGCGCCGCCGAGCCGGGTCGAGCCGTCGCCCGACGCGGAGGCAGCTGCTGGGGTCCCGCCGGTCATGCCGGCGCCCCGTCGTGCTCGTCGGCCGGCCCGACGCGGACGACGTCCTCGATGACCGGGTTGGACAGGAGCGTCTCGGCGGCCTTGCGCACCTGCTCGAGGACCTCGTCGGTCACGGGGCCCTCGACCTCGAGCTCGAACCTCTTGCCCTGGCGCACCCCGGTGAACCCGTGGAAGCCGAGCCGCGGCAGCGCGGACGCGACCGCCTTGCCCTGCGGGTCGAGGATCTCGGGCTTCGGCATCACATCGACGACGACACGTCCCACGGAGACTCCTGTGCTGGATCTGTGCTGGAGGTCCAGCCGGGGCCGGACTCTGACGAGGCGCCCCGGGCAGCCCGCGTCGGCGTTCCCCCCGGATGCGGCGCCAGACTACCCGCCGGCCCGACGCGGGAGCCGGGGTGCCCACCCCTCGGCGGGTGGGGCGCGTCCCCGCAGCAGCGTCGGCCGGCTCACGCCCGCACAGCATCGGGTCGGGTCAGCGGCGACCGCGCGCCGCGGCGCCGCCGGGCCCACCGAAGGTGATCGACAGCCCCGCGAGGAAGCCGAAGTCGTACCAGCCGCCCGTGTTGTGGATCTCGTAGACCCCGACGGTGTCGCTGAACAGGGAGACGACGAACGTCACCGGGGCGATGACGCCGTGCCACAGACCCCACCAGAAGCCGTAGGGGCCTGCGCCGGTCGGGTCGGCGCTCCCGGCGACGTCGTTGGCACCGGGAGCGCAGGCGGCGAGGAGGAGGACCACCCCGACGACGCCCGCGAGCGCGAGCACCTGTCGGCGTCGGGGCACCGCCACCACCTCCGCTCCCAGGCAAGCGGGCCGCGCCGTCGTCGGCCAGGGACGGACGTCCCGCCGGGACACTGGACCGGGACTCGCGTCAGGTCAGGGGACGACGACGGTCATCCCGGCACCGGCGGCACCGTCGCCCATCGCCGCGAGGGCGGCGGGCACCTCGTCCAGGCCGATCTCCCGCGTCACCAGGCGGTCCGGCCGCAGCACCCCGGCGGCGACGGCCTCGAGCATCGCCGGGTACTCGTGCGCGGCCATGCCGTGGCTGCCGTAGAGCTCGAGCTCCCAGGCGATGACGCGGTCCATCGGCAGGGGGGTGCGCTCGTCGCCCGCCAGCAGCAGGCCGACCTGGACGTGGCGACCGCGTCGCCGCAGGCCGAGCACCGACGCGACGGCGGTCGCCCGGGAGCCGAGCGCGTCGACCGAGACGTGCGCACCGCCGTCGGTCGTCGCGACGACGCGCGCCGCGACCTCCTCGGGCGTCAGGCCCGTGGCGTCCACGACGTCCTCCGCCCCGGCGTCGCGGGCGGCTTCGAGGGCCGCCGCCGAGACGTCCACCGCCACGACGCGCGCCCCGCCGGCCGCGGCGATCATCACCGCCGACAGCCCCACGCCACCGCACCCGTGCACGACGACGCGGTCGTTCGCGCGGATCCGCCCGTGGACCATGAGCGCCCGGTACGCCGTGGCGAACCGGCACCCGAGGGAGGCCGCCGTGACCGCGGACATCGCGTCCGGCAGCCGCACGAGGTTGACGTCGGCGTGGTGCAGCGCGACCCGCTCGGCGAACGAGCCGGCGTGCGTGAACCCCGGCTGCTCCTGCCGCTCGCAGACCTGCTGCTCCCCCGCCCGGCACGCGTCGCAGGTCCCGCACGCGCACACGAACGGGACGGTGACGCGGTCGCCCTCGCGCCAGGACCGCACCTCCCGGCCCACCTCGACGACGGTCCCGGCCAGCTCGTGCCCCGGCACGTGCGGCAGCGTCACGCCGTCGTCGTGCCCCATCCAGGCGTGCCAGTCGCTGCGGCACAGCCCCGTCGCCTCGACGCGGACGACGACGCCGTCGGCCGGGCACGCCGGGACCGGCACGTCGACCACGCGCCCGGTCCCGCCGAACCGCTCGACGACGACGGCGCGCATGGTCGCGCGCGCGCCGTCCGCCGAGGGCGCCAGAGGCATCACGGGCGCAGCAGGGTCTTGATCGCGCGCCGCTCGTCCATCGCGGCGTACCCCTCGGGAGCGCCGTCCAGCGGCAGCTCGAGGTCGAAGACGGGCGACGGGTCGATCGTGCCGGCGAGGACGTCCGCGAGGAGCTCGGGCAGGTAGGCGCGCACGGGCGCGACACCGCCGCGGACGGCGACGTTGTTGCTGAACATCGCGCGGATCGGCAGGCCGTCGTCGAGCCCGTTCGGCACCCCGACGTAGCCCACGGTGCCGCCGGGCCGCGCGATCGCCACCGCGGTGTCCCAGGACGACTGCATCCCGACGCACTCCATGACGTGCGGCAGGCCGATGCCGTCCGTGAGCTCCTGGACGCGCGCGACGGCGTCGTCGCCCCGCTCGGGCACCACGTCGGTCGCGCCGAACCGACGGCCGATCGCGATGCGGTCCTCGTGCCGCCCGAGCAGGACGATGCGCTCCGCGCCGAGGCGGTGCGCGGCGAGCACCCCGCACAGCCCGACGGCACCGTCGCCGATCACCGCGACGTGCGAGCCGGGCCCGACACCCGCCGCGAGCGCAGCGTGGTGCCCCGTGCCCATGACGTCGGAGAGCGCCAGCAGCGCGGTCAGCCGCTCGTCGTCGGGGCCGACGGGCGCGGCCACGAGGGTGCCGTCCGCGTACGGCACCCGGACGGCCTCGCCCTGGCCGCCGTCGGTGCCGTTCCCCCAGATCCCGCCATGCACGCAGGACGTGTGCACGCCCGCCCGGCAGTGCACGCAGGTGCCGTCGCTCCAGGTGAACGGGGCGATGACGACGTCGCCGGGCCGGACGGTCGTGACGTCGGCGCCGACCTCCTCGACCACGCCGAGGAACTCGTGACCGATGCGCGCAGGCCCGCCCTCACGCGGGCCGGGACGCCGGTACCCCCACAGGTCGCTGCCGCAGATGCAGGAGAGGAGGACGCGGACGACGGCGTCGGTGCGCTCGGACAGGACCGGGTCCGGCACCTCCTCGACGCGGATGTCGGAGCCGCCGTGGATGAGGGTCGCCTTCATGGTTGCCCATCCTGCGGCCCGGGACCGGTCCGCGCGAAACCGGCCCTGCCCTCCCGGCCGCCGGCCCCGGTCGACGGTCACAGGTCGTCAGCGATCGGGCCCCGGCTCGTCAGAAGGTGCGGTGGGTCCAGCGGCCGGCGAGCAGCGTCGCCGCGACGGGCATGGCCCGCAACGCGGCGCCGCGGGTCGTCAGCGGGTCCGCGTCGAGCACCGCCAGGTCCGCGGGCTCCCCGACGGCGACGCGCGACCGGACGCTCGCCGCGAGCGCGACCCCGACGGGCAGCGCCTCCTGGGGCTGCCACGGCTCCCGGCCGTCACGGGCGCGGTCCACGGCCGCGGACACGGCCAGCCACGGGTCCAGCGGCGCCACCGGTGCGTCTGACCCGAACGCGAGCCGCACGCCCGCCTCGTGCAGCCGCCGCAGCGGGAAGGTGCGCTGGGCACGGTCGCCCCAGTAGCGCTCGACGACGTCCCGGTCGTCCATCGCGTGCTCGGGCTGCACCGAGGCGACGACGCCGAGCCGGGCGAAGCGGGCGACGTCGTCGTCCGCGAGGAGCTGCGCGTGCTCCACCGAGCCGCGGGCCCGCGTCGCCTCGAAGGCGTCCAGCGCGAGGGCGTTCGCACGGTCGCCGATGGCGTGGATCGCGCAGTGGATGTCGTGGCGGGTCGCGTACGCCATGAGCGGCACGAGCTCGTCACCGGCCACGTTGAGGATGCCGTGGGCGTCGGGGCCGTGCAGCCCGTCGTAGGGGTCGTGGCAGTACGCGGTGCGGGTGTTGAGCGACCCGTCGCTGATCACCTTGAACGGCCCCAGCGTGACCAGCCCGTGCGTCCCGCCGACGACGTCGCCCGTGGCCAGCTCCCGCGCGACGGCACGGTCGAGGTGGTCGCGCCAGATGCCCGCGGCGACGCGCAGCTGCGTCATGCCGCCCGCGACCCGGCGCTCCCAGACGGAGACGTTGTCGGCCATCTCCAGGTCGACGACCCCGACGACCCCCCGGGCGGCGGCCGCGGCGGCCGCGTCGCCGACCCACCGGTCGAGCTGGTCCGTCGGCACCTCCTGCAGGGCCGCGAGGAGCGGGAACCAGTCCTCCTCCCGCAGCACGCCGTCGTCGTGCCCGACGACGCCGAACCGGCGCAGCGCGGCCGTGCTCAGCCACGCGCTGTGCAGGTCGCCGCACACGACGACGACCGGCGTGGGCCGCAGACCGGCCGCGGCGAGCGCGTCGTCGAGCACGGACGCCGTCGGCGGCTCGGGCCACAGGCCGTCGCGGAAGCCCACGGCCATGAGGAGGGAGTCGTCGTCGGCGCCGCGCTCCCGCAGGCGGCCGACGAGGAGCGCCGCCGCCTCGGGCGCGGACGTCGCCGCGGACACGTCGAAGCGCTGCCGGGCGAGCGCCCACTGGCCCATGTGGACGTGGTGGTCCCACAGGCCGGGCAGGACCCACCGCCCGTCGAGGTCGACGACGACGTCCCACGGCCGGGGGTCGAGGCGCTCGCCGGGTGCGGAGACGGCGGCGACGACGCCGTCCTCGAGGCGCACGTCGACCGGGTCGTGCGGTCCGTCGGGGTGGTCGCCGGAGGTGCCCGTGACGGAGGGGGCCGCGCCGGGCCCGTCGGGCAGCGGGACGACCCTGGCGTGGCGCAGCAGCGTGCTGCCGGTCGGGAGCGTGCTCGTCACGCGCGCAGCGTACGGCGCCGAGCAGCCCCGGTCAGACGGTGAGGTCGCGGCCGGTGAGCCGCCGGAACGCGTCGAGGTAGCGCTCCTGGGTGCGAGTGACGACGTCGTCGGGCAGCGGGGGCGGCGGGGCGTCCGCCGCGCGGTCCCAGCCCGAGGCCGGGGACGTCAGCCAGTCCCGGACGTACTGCTTGTCGAACGACGGCTGCGCGCGCCCCGGGCGCCACTGGTCGGCGGGCCAGAACCGCGAGGAGTCCGGCGTGAGCACCTCGTCGCCGAGGACGACGGTGCCGGGGGCGATGGCGTCGGGCGCGTCGGGCTCGCCGGCGTCCTCCGCACCGAGGCGCTTCGCCGCGGTCCGCCCGAACTCCAGCTTGGTGTCCGCCAGGATGACGCCGCGCTCGCGGGCGAGGCCCTCCGCACGTCGGTACACCGCCAGCGTGAGGTCGCGCAGGAGGGCGGCGTCGTCGGCCCCGATCCTCGCGGCGACCGCCTCGAAGGTGACGTTCTCGTCGTGCTCGCCGACGGCGGCCTTGGTGGCCGGCGTGAAGATCGGTTCCGGCAGGCGTGACCCGTCCTCGAGACCGCCGGGCAGCGGCACGCCGCAGACGGCACCACCGGCGCGGTACTCCACGAGCCCCGAGCCGGTGAGGTACCCCCGCGCGACGCACTCGACGGGGAACATCTCCAGGCGCCGGCAGACCATCGCGCGGCCGGCGACGGCGTCCGGCACGCCGGCCGGCCCCGGCTCGGCGGTGACGACATGGTTGGGCACGAGGTCGGCCAGCTGCTCGAACCACCAGAGGCTGAGCTGCGTGAGGACCGTGCCCTTGCCGGGGATCGGCGTCGCGAGGACGTGGTCGTACGCGCTGATGCGGTCGCTGGCGACGACGAGCACGACGTCGCCGTGGGCCTGCGCCGCCGGGGAGCCCGGCTCGGGGACGTACAGGTCCCGGACCTTGCCGGAGTAGGTGTGCGTCCAGCCGGGCAGCTGCGGCGCCGTCGTCACGACGCGTCCTCGTCGAGCACGGGCATGCGCGACGCGATGTCGGTGCGGTGGTGGGAGCCGCGCAGGCTGATGTGGGCGACGCCCTCGTACGCCGTGGCGCGGGCCGCCGCGAGGTCCGCGCCGACGCCGACGACGGACAGCACCCGGCCGCCCGAGGAGACCAGGGCGCCGTCGTCGGTCGCGGTGCCCGCATGCAGGACGTGGACGCCGGGGACCGCCTCGGCGTCCGCGACGCCGTCGACCGGGTCGCCCGCCCGGACGGACCCCGGGTACCCGTGCGCGGCGACGACGACGGTCACCGCCGCCTCGTCGCGCCAGCGCAGCGGCGGGAGGTCGTCCAGACGCCCCTGCGCGGCGGCGAGCAGCACCTCCGCCAGCGGCGTCGCCAGGCGAGGGAGCACCACCTGCGTCTCCGGGTCCCCGAAGCGGGCGTTGAACTCGATGACCCGCACGCCGCGCGACGTGAGCGCGAGGCCGCAGTACAGGACGCCGGCGAACGGCGTTCCGCGGTGCCGCATCTCGTCGACGGTCGGCTGGGCGACCCGGGCGACGACCTCGTCGACCAGCCCGTCCGGGGACCACGGCAGCGGCGAGTACGCGCCCATGCCGCCGGTGTTCGGTCCCTCGTCGCCGTCGAGTGCGCGCTTGAAGTCCTGCGCGGGGGCGAGCGGCACGACCGTGGTCCCGTCGCTGAGGCAGAAGAGCGACACCTCCGGACCGTCCAGGTACTCCTCGACGACGACGGCACCGCCCGGCTTGGCCAGGCAGGCGGCGGCGTGCTCGAGGGCCGCGTCACGGTCGTCGGTGACGACGACGCCCTTCCCGGCGGCCAGGCCGTCGTCCTTGACGACGTGCGGGGCGCCGAACGCGTCGAGCGCCGTGGCGACCTCGTCGACGGTCGTGCAGACGTGGGCCATGGCGGTCGGCACGCCCGCCGCGGCCATGACCTCCTTGGCGAACGCCTTGGAGCCCTCGAGCGCGGCCGCCTCGGCGCTCGGCCCGAAGCAGGGGACCCCGGCGGCGCGGACGGCGTCGGCGACCCCCGCGACGAGCGGTGCCTCGGGGCCGACGACGACGAGGTCCACGCCGAGGCGCGTGGCGAGGTCCGCGACCGCCGCGCCGTCGACGGGGTCGACGGGGTGCAGGGTGGCGAGCTGCCCGATGCCGGGGTTGCCGGGTGCGGCGTGGAGCTCGTGGTCGGTGGGGGTGGGCGCGGCGGTGTGTGCGGCAGTGTGGTCGGTGGCGTGCAGGGCTGGGTGCCCGGCGGCGTGACCGGTGGCATGTCCCCCGGCGGTCGCCAGCGCGAGGGCTCGGGTGATGGCGTGCTCGCGGGCACCGGATCCGACGACGAGGATCTTCACGAGCGGTGAGCCTATCGACGCGGCGGCGCTCGGCGGGAGGAGGCCCGGGGTGCGGACGGGGCTGGGTGGCCCAGCGACTCGTCGTGCGGACGCATCGGTGACCCGGAGGACGGCGGACTTCCCCGGTCGACCGCTGGAACGCGAGTGCCGTCCGCGTCGGCACGCCGCGGGACGACGGAGCGCGCGATCGACCCTGGGCCCATGCTGTCGGCGTCGAGCCGGGCGCACAGGTGAGCCGGTCGGGGGGCGCGTCAGCTCGCGCCGGTGCGCTCCGGAAGACCCCGTGTCACACCGTGGCACTAGCATCGAACACATGTTCGAACTGTCGAGCGAGGTGCGCACCGCGGACGACGACGTCGCCGCGGCGCTGGCCTACGCGCGGTCGGTCGCGGGCAGGTCCCACGTCGCCGAGGACCTGGCGATGCACTGGGCGCTGGCGCACCCGGAAGCCGCGCGCCTGGCAGCCGCTCGCCCGGGCCCGGCGCTGACCTGGCGACTGACGGACCTCGCCGTCGCCGACGCCCCCAGCGAGGACCTCCTCGAGGCGCTCGGCGCCTGGGAGCGCACGGCGGCCTGGGTCGCCGCCGAGCAGGCCAGGGTGCTCCAGGAGCTGCAGCGTCGGGTCGCTGCATCGACCTGGGCGCAGAAGGGGCTCCGGGAGGACGTGGCCGGGACGCTGGCCGTGTCGGGCCGTGCCGCCGGCATCCTCTGCGACCGCGCGCGCGAGCTGACCGCGGCCCCCGAGGTGCACGACGCCCTGAGGGAGGGCGTCCTGTCCGTCCGGAAGGCCGACGTGCTCCTCCGGGACACCGGCTCCCTCCCCGCGTCCGAGGCGCGGCGCGTCCACGACGCGCTGATCGCGCAGGCCCCGCTCCTCACGGCTCCGCAGCTCGGCGCGGCCGCGCGTCGAGCCGTGCTGGAGCTGGACCCGCACGCCGCGGAGGCACGACACCGACAGGCGCGCGAGGAGCGCTGCGTCGTGCTCGAGCCGGCGGCGGACTGCATGGCGACGATCCGCGCGTACCTCCCGGCGACGGACGCGGTCCGCGCGATGCGCGCCCTCGACGCGGTCGCAGCCGCCGCAGCGCCGGAGGACCCGCGTGGGATCGACGCCCGGCGCGCGGACGCGCTCGTGGACGTCCTCGCGGCGGTCCTGGACGCCGGCGTCAGCGTGCAGGCCACCAGTCCAGGGCGCCGCAGGCGCCGGACGCCGCGCCTCAACCTCACGATCAGCACCGACGCGCTCGCCGGGGCGACCAGCACCGCCGGGTTCCTCGACGGGTACGGGCCCGTGCTGCCGAGCCTCGCCCGCCGCCTCGCCCATGAGGCCGCCTGGCACTTCGTGCGGACGGATCCCGCCACGGGTGAGGCGCTGGAGCAGCCCGGCAGCCGGTACCGCCCGCCCGAGGCTCTGCGGTCCGCGATCATCGCCAGAGACGTGACGTGCACCTTCCCCGGCTGCCGCGTCTCGGCGCAGGTGTGCGATCTCGACCACACGGTCCCGTTCGACGACACGCGTGAGGCGGCCGAGCAGACCCGGCGCAGCAACCTCACCGCGCTCTGCCGCCACCACCACCGGCTCAAGACGCACGGGCGATGGACGCCGAGCCGTGACCCCGACTCGGGTGTCGTCGTGTGGACGTCCCCGGGCGGGAAGCCGTACACGCGGGATCCCGTCGAAGCGCCGGGCGAGCCGGACCGACGTCTCGCGCGCCGGGAGGCTGATCAGGGCGGCGGTGACGTCGGTGCCGGCCACCAAGGGGCCGGCCGGGACGGTGACGTCGGCGACGACCGGTCGTCGCTGACCGGAGCCGATCCACCGGACCCGGCGCCGTTCTGACCGCGGGTAGGGCTCGAGCTCCGCGGTCACCCGTGCTCGTCATCGACGACCGTCACGCCGGCGTGCCCGTCAGGGCTGGAGCACCCGGTGCAGCGCCACGGCCGCCTCCTTGGCGAGCACCGCGTCCCCGTCTCCGATCGCGCTCTCGAGCAGGGCCGCGCACCCGTTCACGGCGACGGCTCGGGCGCGCGCGTCCGCGCCCGGCTCGACGGGACCGTACGCAGTGAGAAAGGCCTCGCGCGCAGCCCCGACGAATGCGGCGTAGCCGATCATGAGGTCGATGGCCGGGTCGCCCAGTCCGGTGTCGCCCCAGTCGATGACGCCGGTCACCGATCCGTCGGCAGCAACCAGGACGTGCCGCACGTGCAGGTCTCCGTGGAGCAGGACCTGCGGCCCGACGCTCGGCCCCGCCGCGACGGCTGCGTCGAGGACGGCCAGCAGGCCGTCGTGGTCCAGGGCGCCGCGATCCAGGCCCTCGCGCTCCAGGGCGCCGCGATCCAGGCCCTCGCGCTCCAGGGCGCCGCGATCCAGGCCCTCGCGCTCCAGGGTGCCCTGAGCCAGGCGCACCAGCCGCCCGGCCGCCCTGTCGCGCAGGGTGACGGGCTCGCCGCGCCGGTTGGGATCGACCGGCACGGTGACGCCCTGTGCCCGCGCGGCGTCGACGACGTCCTGCGCCACCTCCGGCGCGTGCAGCGCCCGCAGGAACTCCCCGAGCGCGCGCGCCGCGTGGACCCGTGCGCCGTCGGGGAGGCCGGACATCGCGATCTCGGTTCCGGGGATCCGCGGGGCACCCCAGAACGGCCGGTCGAACTCCGGCACGGGCCGCCCGACGTACGTCGGCCGCGGGACGGGCAGCGGGAGCCGGCCGTCCACCACCCGGAGCACCATGAGCTCACGCTCCGCCAGGGGCACGGCCACCGACCGGTGCACGAACCGGAACAGCAGGTCCGGCCCCACGGCGTAGACCGCGTTGTCCCAGCCGGCGGCGAACCACCGCACCGGCAGCCCGGCGAGATCCGGGAACTGCGTCCGCACCAGATGAGCCGCGAGCTCCTCGTCGACGACCCGGTCCGGCGCCCACGCGGGGGTGCTCACGTGCAGGGGCTCACGTGCGGGCGCTCACGTGCCGCGACCCATGTGCAGCGGTCACGTGAGCAGGTCGTGCCGCACGATCGTCGCCTCGCGACCCGGACCGACACCGATGGCCGACATCCGCGTCCCGGACATCTCCTCCAGCGCCAGGACGTACCGCTGCGCCGCCGCGGGCAGGTCCTCGAAGCGACGGCACTGCGAGATGTCCTCCGACCAGCCTTCCAGCTCCTCGTAGACCGGCACGGCGTGGTGGAAGTCGCTCTGGTTCTCCGGCATCTCGTCCAGGCGCCGCCCGCCGACGTCGTAGCCGACGCAGACGGGGATGCGCTCCAGGCCCGTGAGGGTGTCGAGCTTGGTCAGCACGAGGTCGGTGAGCCCGTTGACCCGCGTCGCGTAACGCGCGATGACCGCGTCGTACCAGCCGCACCGGCGCGGCCGGCCCGTCGTCGTCCCGTACTCCCCGCCGGCCTCGCGCAGCCACTGACCCGTGTCGTCGAGCAGCTCCGTGGGGAACGGACCCTCACCGACGCGCGTCGTGTACGCCTTGATGACGCCGACGACGCGGTCGATGCGGGTCGGCCCGACGCCGGAGCCCGTGCAGGCGCCGCCCGCCGTCGCCGACGACGACGTGACGAACGGGTACGTCCCGTGGTCGACGTCCAGCATCGTCGCCTGCCCGGCCTCGAAGAGCACCGTCTTCCCGGCGTCGAGCGCCTGGTTGAGCACGAGGCCCGTGTCGCACACCATCGGGCGCACCCGGTCCGCGAACGAGAGGAGCTCGTCGACCGTCTCCTCGACCGTGATCGCACGCCGGTTGTAGACCTTCACCAGCAGGTGGTTCTTCTGGTCGAGGGCGCCCTCGACCTTCTGCGCGAGGATCTTCTCGTCGAAGAGGTCCTGCACACGCACGCCGACCCGGCTGATCTTGTCGGCGTAGGTCGGGCCGATGCCGCGCCCGGTCGTGCCGATGCGCCGCTTGCCGAGGAAGCGCTCCGTCACCTTGTCGATCGTGCGGTTGTACGGCGCGATGAGGTGCGCGTTGGCCGAGACGAGGAGCTTCGAGACGTCGACGCCCCGCTCGACCAGCGCCTCCAGCTCGGTGAACAGCACCGCGAGGTCGATGACGACCCCGTTGCCGATCACCGGCGTCACGCCGGGCGAGAGGATCCCGGAGGGGAGCAGGTGCAACGCGTACTTCTCGCCGTCGATGACGACGGTGTGCCCGGCGTTGTTGCCCCCGTTGAACTTGACGACGTAGTCGACCCGCGAGCCGAGCTGGTCGGTGGCCTTGCCCTTGCCCTCGTCGCCCCACTGGGCGCCGAGCACGACGACGGCTGGCATGGTTCGACCTTCTTCCTCAGGCAGTCAGGGCCGCACCGAGGCTACCGGAGGGCTGCCACCTCGTCCGGGGACGTCCCGCTGTCGAGCAGGAACGTCCGGCAGCGGTCCGCCTCCTCCGTCTCGCCGATCGCCGCGGCCGCCTCGGCGAGGGCGAGGAGCGCACGCAGGAAGCCCTGGTTCGCCTCGTGGTCCACGGGGACCGGTCCGGCGCCCCGCCAGCCGGCACGGCGCAGCGCGTCCAGGCCCCGGTGGTAGCCGGTGCGGGCGTAGGCGTACGCGGCGACCGGGTCCTGCCCGAGGGCCTCCTCGGCCAGCAGCGCCCACAGCAGGGACGACGCGGGGTGGTCCGGCACGACGGCCCGCGGGTCGGCGCCGCCCGCCACGGCGGCACGCGCGGCCACGTCGGGGTGGTCGGCCGGGAGCAGGGTGGGCGCGGGGCCGCCGAGGAGGTTGTCCATGTGCCCATCCTGCACCGCGGGACGGACATGCCCTGAGGGCCGCGCCCCGCCCGACATGCACCGGTCCCGAGCCAGCACGTACAGTCGGATGCCGGGCCGCCAGGGACGGGGTGGTCCGCCGCAGCAGGGCGGGAGGCGTTGATGATCGAGATCGCGATGTCGTCGGCGACGGCGACCCTGGTCATCTCCGGCGACCTCGACCTCGGCGCCCGTGACCAGTTCCCCGAGGTGACGGCGCGGGTGACCGGCCTGCGCCGGCAGCTCCTCGTCGTGGACATGTGCGCCGTGACCTTCATGGACTCCACCGGCGCCGCGTTCCTCATCTCCCTCGCCGACGCCGGCCGTCGGCGGGGCGGCGCCACGGTGCTGCGCGGCTGCGACGAGCGCGACCTGTTCGTCCTCGAGGTGTGCGGCGCCCTGGACCTGTTCCGCATCGACCAGGACCACCGGTGCTCGGCGGAGGAGATCGCCGCGCGGGCCGAGACCGCAGAGGCCCTGCAGGTCAGCGACGACCCCGGCGACGAGCGCCTCTGACTCAGGCCCCGGGCTGCTCCTGCTGCATCGCAGCGGTGATCGGCAGCGGCCGCACCCGCGCCCACACGACCTTGCCGGTCCCGGCCGGGCGCCATCCCCAGTCGGCGAGCCGCTCGACGATCCGCATGCCGTACCCGCCGACGCGACCCACGTGCCCGTCGGTCGTCACCGGCGGCGTGGGGTTGGCGTCCTCGACCTCGATCCGCAGGCCGTCCCCCGTGTCGTACAGCCGCAGCTCGAGGTGGCCCCACCCGTGCAGCACGGCGTTCGCGACGAGCTCCGACACCACGAGCTCCGCGCTCGACGCCCCGGGGATGCCCCAGGCCGCACACGTCCGCAGCACCGCCTGGCGGGCGCGGCCGATCGACGACGGCTGGCTCGGCAGGGACCACCGCCGACGACGCAGCGCACCTCCCCCGTCCTGCCCGTCGGCCGCCGGGTCCGGCACGCGCACGACGACGACGGCGACGTCGTCCTCGGGCTTGTCCGCGAGGCGCGAGAGCAGGTCCTCGCCGACGCCCGCGGCGTCCTGGCGGCCGAACAGCGCCGCGGCGTCGACCAGCGCCTCGAGGCCGTCGCGCATGCGGCGGTCGCGCCGCTCGATGAGCCCGTCCGTGTAGAGCACGAGGACGTCTCCGGGCCGCAGGTGGATCGACCCGGCGGTCCGCTCCCCCGTGCCGAACCCGATCATCGGCCCACCGGCGTCGTCCAGCCGCATGACCTCGCCGTCACGTGAGACCAGGGGCGGGAGGTGCCCGGCCCTCGAGTACCCCGCCGTCCACCCGCCGCCCTCGTCGTCGCGCCGGAGGGTCACGAGCACGAGGCTGGCGGCCCGGGGCACCTGCATGCCGGCCACGAGCTGGTCGACCTTGCGCAGGACCTCTGCGGGCTCGGGCATCCCGAACACGTAGGACCGGACGACCGAGCGCAGCTGCCCCATCGCGGCTGCCGCCTCGACGTCGTGGCCGACGACGTCGCCCACGACGAGCGCCACGTGCTGCGCGTCCGGCTCGAGCACGTCGAACCAGTCGCCTCCGACCTGGGCGTGCGCGGAGCTGGGTGCGTAGTAGGTCCAGACGTCCAGGTCCCTGACCTCGGCCTGCTGGGGCAGCATGGCCCGCTGCAGCGTCTCGGCGAGGCGGTGCTCCTGCGCGTAGAGCCTGACGTTGTCCGTGACCGTGCCGATGCGCCGGGCGACGAGCGGCAGGACGAGCTGCTCGTGCTCGTCGAGGTCCGCCAGACCCCGGCCGCCCAGCGGCACCGTGACCTGGACGCCGAGCGTCCGCCGCCGACCGGGGATCGCGTGGACCACGGCGACCGCCCGGTCCCGGCGCCCCAGGCGCTCGCGCACCTGGTCGACCAGCCATGCGGTCGTCTCCCCTGCGGCATCGGCGTCGAGGCGCACCTCGACCGGCCCCTCGACCGCGCCGTCCAGCAGCTGCTGGACGACGTCGGCCGCACCGCCCGCGTCGTCGTCGGGGCGGCGGTCGCGGTGCCGCCGCGTGGACCTGCCCTCGGGGACGGTCGCGGCGATGCCGTCGACGGCGCGCAACCCGCCCTCGTCGAGGAAGTACGCCGCGAGCTCGACGACGTCGTGCTCCAGGAGCCGCGCGACCTCGCGCAGCAGGTGCGGGTCGTCGACGTCGCCGAGCAGCCGCGACACGTGCGCCACCACGGCGAGGCCGCGGCGGGCGCGGCGCTCCTCCTGCACCGAGCGCTCCAGCCCCCCGGCGTGCTCGACCCGCTCCGTCACGTCGACCTGGATGCCCACCCAGTGACGCACGACGCCGTCGTCGTCCGCGACCGGCGACAGGGAGACCTGGTTCCAGAACGGCGTGCCGTCCTTGCGGTAGTTGAGGATCGTCTCGGTCGCCGTGCGGCCCGCGGCGACGGCCGCCGCCATCCGGCGACCCACGGCCGGGTCGGTGTCCGGGCCGTGCAGGACGCTGGGTCGCCGACCGACGATCTCCTCGAGGGTCCAGCCGGTCGTGCGGGTGAAGGCGTCGTTGACCCACACGACGGGGCTGCCCGGTCCGGCGCTCGTGAGCACGAAGGAGACGTCCGTGGCGCGCAGCGCGCGGTCACGGACTTCGGCCAGGTCGTCCGGCAGTGGATTGACCATCACCCTCTACGATCGTCTAGCGTTCGACTGGACGCCACCTGCGACGACGGGTCGCGGTGAGCCGTGGCCCGACTCGTGACGGCCGCAAGACGAGGGGAGCGCCGTGCAGGAAGGTAGCGGTCAGTCGCCGGACGAGCGCGTCGACGCCCCCGAGCTCGTGGACAGCACGCGTCCGGGTCCCGTCGCGGAGTCCCAGCCGGGCTCGGTCCAGGTCATCGTCCAGGGCGGACGCACGCGGATCGTCCTGTCGGGCGAGATCGACGCCGACCTCGGGCCGGACCTGCAGGAGGCGACGACGGACGCCGAGTCGACGGGTCTGCCGATCGACATCGACACCGAGCACGTGACGTTCATGGACTCGTCCGGCATCGCGTTCCTCGCCCGGATCGCGACCCGGACGGGCAGCCGGACGCGGGTCATCCGCCCGCCCGAGACGGTGCGGTTCCTCCTGGAGGTCACGCGCATCGGCGAGCTCCTCGAGGTCGTCACCGACGCGACCCCCGACGACGACGGGCCCGATCACGGCCTGCCCACCATCGGCCCCGCCGGCCGCGGTGGACGGCTCGCGCCCACGCCCGACGACGTCGCCTGAGCGCGACCCTCTCCGGACCGGCACAGCGCGACGTACCGGCACAGCGCGACGCCGCCGCACCCCGTGGGGTGCGGCGGCGTCGTCGTGCTGCGGGACGTCAGCCCGTCGGACGTCAGCCGATCGAGTGCCCGGCGGACCGGAGCTGCTGGCAGGCCTCGACGATGCGCTGGGCCATGCCCGCCTCGGCGAGCTTGCCCCACGCGCGCGGGTCGTAGTTCTTCTTGTTGCCGACCTCGCCGTCGATCTTCAGGACGCCGTCGTAGTGGGCGAACATGTGGCCGACGACCGGACGCGTGAACGCGTACTGCGTGTCGGTGTCGATGTTCATCTTGATGACGCCGTTGTCGACGGCCTCGGCGATCTCCGCGGCGGTCGAGCCCGAGCCGCCGTGGAAGACGAGGTCGAACGGGTTCGTCCTGCCGATCTTCGCGCCGACCGCGTCCTGGATCTCCTTGAGGATCGCGGGGCGCAGCTTGACCGCACCGGGCTTGTAGACCCCGTGGACGTTGCCGAAGGTCAGGGCGGTGAGGTAGCGACCCTTTTCGCCGGCACCGAGCGCCTCGACCGTCGCGAGGCCGTCCTCGACCGTCGTGTAGAGCTTGTCGTTGATCGCGGCCTCGTGGCCGTCTTCCTCGCCACCGACGACGCCGACCTCGATCTCGAGGATCGTGCGCGCCGCCTGCGACAGCTCGAGCAGCTCGGCCGCGATGACGAGGTTCTCGTCCAGCGGGATGTCCGAGCCGTCGAACATGTGGGACTGGAAGGTCGGCAGCTTGCCGTCCTTGACCTGCTGCGCCTCGATCTCCAGCAGCGGGCGGACCCAGCTGTCGAGGTTCTTCTTGGTGCAGTGGTCGGTGTGCAGCGCGACCGTCACGGGGTAGCCCTTGGCGACCTCGGCGGCGTACGCGGCGAGGGCGAGCGAACCGGCGACGCGGTCCTTGACGGTGGAGCCCGAGGCGTACTCGGCGCCGCCCACGGAGACCTGGATGATGCCGTCCGACTCGGCCTCCGCGAAGCCCTGGAGGGCCGCGGTCAGCGTCTGCGAGGAGGTGACGTTGACCGCGGGGTAGGCGAAGGAGCCCGCCTTCGCGCGGTCGATCATCTCGGCGTAGACCTCGGGAGTGGCGATGGCCATGAAGACTCCTGCTCGATGAGGGGTGGGTTTTCCACGCCCATCCTGGCACGACCGCACCTGGGCACGCCGGGACCTCTCTCCCGTGGACGCGCCCGCACGACGTGCTCGCCCGGCACCTCGTCCGGATCCGTGGTGCGCCGCTCAGAGCTCCAGGAGGAGCGCCTCCCCCTGGCCGCCGCCGCCGCAGAGCCCCACGGCGGCACGGCCGCCCCCGCGGGCGTGGAGTGCGTGCGCGGCGTGCACGAGGAGCCTGGCCCCGGACGCGCCGATCGGGTGGCCGAGGGCGATGCCACCGCCGTCGGTGTTCACGGCCGACACGGGCACGCCCAGGTCCGCCGCCGACTGCGCCACGACCGCCCCGAACGCCTCGTTGATCTCGATGACGTCGAGATCGCCCACGTCCCAGCCCTGCCGCTCGAGCGCCGTCCGGATCGCCGCCGACGGCTGCGAGTGCAGCGCGGTGTCCGGCCCGGCCACCTGGCCCGCGGCCCGCACGGTCGCCAGCACCGTCCACCCGGACTCCTCCGCGCGCCGGCGGGTCGTGACGACGAGCGCCGCGGCACCGTCGGAGATCGGCGAGGAGTTGCCGGCGGTGATCTGGCCGTCGGGGACGAAGGCGGGCCGCAGCCTCGCGAGCGTCTCCACCGTCGTCTCCGGCCGGATGCCCTCGTCGCGGTCGACGACCGTGTCGCCCTTGCGTCCCGGCACCGTCACGGGCACGACGAAGGCCTTGAAGCGTCCCTCCTCCCACGCCGCGGCCGCACGCTGGTGCGACAGCGCCGCGACCTCGTCCTGCTGCTCGCGCGTGAGGCCGTACCGCTCCTGCGTCGTGCGGTCGGTGCACGTGCCCATCGACTCGCCCTCGTAGGCGTCGGTCAGACCGTCGTGGGCCATGTGGTCGAGCATCTGGATCGCGCCGTAGGCGGTCCCGGTGCGCGACCCGGGCAGCAGGTGGGGCGCGAGGGACATCGACTCCATGCCCCCCGCCACGACCACCTCGGCCTCGCCGGAGCGCAGCAGCCGGGCCGCGTCGATGACCGCGGTGAGCCCGGACAGGCAGACCTTGTTCACCGTGGTGGTGTGCGCGCGCATGCCGATGCCCGCCGCGAGCGACGCCTGGCGGGCCGGGTTCTGACCGGCGCCGGCCTGGAGCACCTGCCCCAGGATCACCGCGTCGACCGCCTCGGCGGGCACGCCGGACTGCTCCAGCGCCCCGCGGATGGCGGTCGCGGCGAGCTGCGTGGCCGGGACCGTGGACAGGGCCCCGCGCAGCCGCCCCTGCGGCGTCCGCACCGCGCCGACGACGACGACGTCGTCCGGGCCGGCCGCCGACGTGGGCGTCCAGTGGGGTGTCGCCGCCTCCTCGACGTCGACCAGGGGGATCGAGCCGGTGGGCGGCGCGCCCTCGGGGACGCCGCCCTCGTCGCGGCGGCCCTCGGGGCCGGTGGAGCTGCTCATGCCGTCACCTCCACGGTCTCGACCGATCCCTCGACCCGGACCGGCGCACCGGTCCGCTCCACGACCTCGTCCGGCGTCACCCCCGGGGCCGTCTCGACGAGCGTCAGCCCGTCCGGCCCGACGTCCAGCACCGCGATGTCCGTGATGATCCGGTCGACGACGCCCCGACCGGTCAGCGGCAGCGCGCACTCGCGCACGACCTTCGGCGACCCGTCCTTCGCGTTGTGGGTCATGAGCACGACGACGCGCCGCGCGCCGTGGACGAGGTCCATGGCGCCGCCGGGGCCCTTGACCATCGCCCCCGGGATCATCCAGTTGGCGAGGTCGCCGTGCTCGGACACCTCCATGCCGCCCAGCACGGCGACGTCGATCTTGCCGCCGCGGATCATCCCGAAGCTCAGGGCGGAGTCGAAGAACGCCGCACCAGGCAGGACCGTGACGGTCTCCTTGCCGGCGTTGATGAGGTCCGGGTCGACCTCGTCCTCGGTCGGGTACGGCCCGACGCCGAGGATGCCGTTCTCGGACTGGAGCATCACGTGCCTGCCCTCGGGCAGGTAGTTCGGCACGAGCGTCGGCAGGCCGATGCCGAGGTTGACGTACGCGCCGTCGGGCAGCTCGAGCGCCGCCCGCGCCGCCATCTCCTCCCTGGTCAGCGCCATGTCAGGCCCCCTCTCCGCCGGGCGCGCCCGCGCGCACCGTCCGTCGCTCGATGCGCTTCTCGATGTCGCTGCCGACCTCGACCACCCGGTGCACGAAGACCCCGGGCAGGTGGACCTCGTCCGGGTCGAGCGCGCCCGGCTCCACCAGCTGCTCGACCTGGGCGATGCAGAGGCGCCCTGCCATCGCGGCCAGGGGCGAGAAGTTCCGGGCCGAGCGGTGGAAGACGAGGTTGCCGTAGCGGTCACCCACCTCGGCGTGGACGAGGGAGACGTCCGTCGTGACCGCCTCCTCGAGCACGAACTCCCGCTCCTCGCCGTCGACGACGAACGTGCGCACCTCCTTGGGCGCGGAGGCGAGCGCGACGCCGCCGTCGGCGTCGTAGCGCTGCGGCAGGCCACCCTCCGCGACCTGGGTCCCCACGCCCGTCTGCGTGAAGAACGCCGCGATCCCGGACCCCCCGGCGCGCAGCTTCTCGGCGAGCGTGCCCTGCGGGGTCAGCTCGACCTCGAGCTCTCCGGCGAGGTAGCGGCGCGCGAACTCCTTGTTCTCCCCCACGTACGACGCGGTGATCCTCCGGATGCGGTCGGCGGCGAGCAGGACGCCCAGCCCCCAGTCGTCCACGCCGCAGTTGTTCGAGACGACGTGCAGGTCGCGCGTGCCCTGCTCCAGCAGCGCCGTGATGAGCGCCACGGGGTTGCCGCAGAGCCCGAAGCCGCCGACGGCGACGCTCGCTCCGTCCGGCACGTCCGCGACCGCGACCGCGGCGCTCGGGACGACCTTGTCCAACCGGGTCACCGGTCCACCTCCGACGTCAGGTCGACGGTGTGCGGGGTCTCCGGCTCCGTCGACGGGTGACGCACCACCGAGCGACGCTGCTCGGGGTGCTGCTGGGCATTCTCGTCGTCCCGGCGGCCGGAAGCGAACCGGCCGCCGTCGTCCACCGCCCCGCCGCCCGGGCGGCGCACGTGGTCGGCGACCGCGGCGGCACCGTGCGGTGCCATGACGACCGTGTAGTGGTTGACGCCCGGGACGTCGTGCACCTCGAGCCGCGGGAGCCGCTCCGACCACCCGGCGACGTGCCCCGGCGCGTAGAGCGGCTCGGCACCGAGCAGCCCCGCGGGCGCCCGCAGGAACGTCGTCGGCACGGCCAGCGCCTCGAGCGCGGGCAGGAGCGAGACCCCCGTGAAGAGCTCCGCCTGGTCCTCGCTCAGCGCCTCGATCCGCGCGGCGGGGCGCAGGCCGCCCGGCACGGGATCGACGTCGTGGTCGAAGTAGGCGCCGAGCCGTTCGGTCCAGTCGGCGGTGAACGCGGGGTGCGCCCGCCAGAACGCCCGGTACGCCTCGTGGTCCGCGAACGTCATCGACAGCCGCTGCGCGGCCGGTCCGAGGACCGCGGCCATCGCCGCGTCGAGGTCCACGCCCGCCGGCAGGGCCAGCGGGAGGCCGCCGTCGACGAGCACCAGCCGCTCCACGAGCACCGGATGACGGTGGGCCAGCACCACGGACACGAAGCCGCCCATCGAGTGGCCGACGACGACCGCGCGGCGGACCCCGAGGGCGGCCGCGAGCGCGGCGACGTCGTCGGCGTGCCGGGGCATGCCGTACGGGCCGGGCAGGACGTTGCTGCGCCCGCGGCCCCGCAGGTCCGGCGCGACGACGCGGACGCCCGGCAGCCGGGCGGCCAGCTCGCAGAAGGCCAGGTGGTGGGCCGTGACGCCGTGGATCGCGAGCACGGTGCCGACGGCCCCGGCCCCGGTGGGCCCCAGCGGCTCCCACACGCCGGCGTGGAGGAGCCCGCCGTCGACGGGCACGTCGACGGATCGGTAGACGTGCGTGGTGGTGGCGGTGAGGTCCGCGGTCATCGGGCCGACCACCCGCCGTCGAGCGTGTACGAGGCGCCGGTGGCCATCGCCCCGGCCGGCCCCACGAGCCACAGCACCAGCGAGGCGACCTCCTCCGGCTCGACCATGCGCTTGACGGCCTGCTCCGTGAGCAGGACCTTCTCCAGCACCTCCTCCTCGGTGATGCCGTGCACGCGCGCCTGGTCGGCGAGCTGGTGCTGCACGAGCGCGGTCCGCACGTAGGCGGGGTTGACGCAGGTGCTGGTCACGCCGTGCGCAGCACCCTCCAGCGCCGTGACCTTGCTCAGGCCCTCCAGCCCGTGCTTGGCCGCCACGTACGCGGACTTGTACGCGGACGCCACGAGGCCGTGCACCGAGGAGATGTTGACGACGCGCCCCCACCCGCGGGCGTACATGTGCGGCAGGGCGGCCCGGACCAGGAGGAACGGCGCCTCCAGCATGATGCGCTGGATGCGCCGGAAGTCCTCCGGGTCGAAGTCCTCGATCGGGCTGACCTTCTGCAGGCCCGCGTTGTTGACGAGGACGTCGACCTCCAGGCGCAGGTCGTCGAGCGCACGCGTGTCGTCGAGGTCCACGACCCAGGCCTCGCCCCCGACCTCGCGCGCGACGACCCCCGCCGCCTCGGCGTCCCGGTCCGCGACGACGACGTCGGCGCCGGCTGCGGCCAGGGCGCGCACGCACGCGGCGCCGATGCCCGCTCCCCCGCCCGTGACGAGCGCGCGCCGGCCCGCGAGGTCGCGACCGCCCGGCGGCGTGGTCGTCATGACTGCTCCTCCTGGGTGGCGGGAACGGGGGTGGTGTCGCCCGGACCGGTGGATTCGGGCGCGAGGGCCCGCTCGATGAGACGCATGGTCGCCTCGAAGATCAGCGGCGGGACGCCGTCGGGCCGGTCGTCGGCGCCGTCCCGGTTCGGCTCGGCCGGGTCCGCGTCGCCCCACAGCGCCCAGCGCATCCCGACGATCTCCCCGATGCCCATGAGCGCCCAGGCGAGGACCTCGGGGTCGATGGGGGCCAGCTCGCCGCGGGCCTGGGCGGCCCGCAGGCCGTCGACGTAGCCCTCGGCGATCCGTTCGTAGTGCCAGCGCAGCATCTGCGGCGCGACGAACTCCGCCTGCCGCACGATCCGGTACAGCGCCGGGTTCTGCGCCGCGAACCGGAAGAAGGCCCGGAAGCCCGCACGCTCCGCGGCGATGCGGTCCGACTCGGCGCTCGACGCCTCGAACATCGCGTGGCGGACCTGGGAGTTCAGGTCCCGCACGACCTCCTCGAACACCTCCTGCTTGGAGGAGAAGTAGAGGTAGAACGTGCCCTGCCCGACCTCGGCCGCCTCGGTGATCTTGACGATGGACGCGTCGTGGTAGCCGTGGTCGGCGAAGACCTGCGCGGCCACCCGCAGGAGGCGGGCACGGGTGCGCGTGCCCTTCGTCGTCCGCGGCGCGGCGGCGCGTGAGCCGGTCGCGGCGGCCCCGTCCGGGTGCCGGTCCGGGTCCGGGTCCGGGGGAGCCCCGGTAGGGCGGTTCGTGTCCGGTGCGGTCATCGGAGGCTCCCGTCGTCGTCGCTCGTCAGGGCGGAGCGGCGCAGCTTGTGCAGGGCGGTGCGCGGCAGCGCGTCCACGACGGTGACGTGGCGCGGGGCCTTGAACGCCGCGAGGTGTGCGCGGCAGTGGGCGACGACGTCGTCGGTGGTGACCGACGCGCCGGGCTCGAGGACGACGTAGGCGTGGCCGACCTGACCCCAGCGCGGGTCGGGCACGCCGACGACGGCGGCCTCGGCGATCGCGGGGTGCTGGGTGAGCACAGCCTCGACCTGGGCCGGGGAGATGTTCTCCCCGCCGGAGATGTACATGTCGTCGAGCCGGTCGACGACGCGGAACCAGCCTTCGGCGTCGCGCTCGACGTAGTCGCCGGTGTGCAGCCAGCCGTCCCGGCGGGCGGCACGGGTGCTCTCCGGGTCCCGGAAGTACTCGGCGAAGACCGCCGGCCCGCGGACCAGCAGCTCGCCGCGCGCCGGGCCGTGCAGCGGCCGACCGGTCAGCGGGTCCCGCACGGCGACGTCGACGTACGGGTACGGCTTGCCGACGGAGCCGACGTGCTTCTCCGCGTCCGCCGGCGGGAGCCCCAGCACGTTGGGGCCGGCCTCGGTGAGCCCGTAGCCCTGCAGGATCCGCACGCCGCGGCCGTGCCACGTCCGCAGCAGGTCCTCCTCCATGGGCGCCCCGCCGACGACGGCGTAGCGCAGGCTCGAGAGGTCCGCGTCGGCGAAGGCCGGGTGGTCGGCCATGAGGCGGTACGTCGCGGGGACGCCCATGAGCGTCGTCACGCCGTGGCGCGCCAGGAGCCCCAGCGCGCGACCGGCGTCGAACTCGCTCTCGAGGACGACGGTCGCCCCGGTCCACCACGCGAGCAGCGGCTGGACGTTCCAGCCGCCGACGTGGAACTGCGGCAGGACGGCCAGGACGACGTCGTCGGTCCCGAGCGGCGCGACGCCGTTGAGGGACAGGTTCGTCCAGAAGCAGTTGGCGTGCGTGAGGACCACGCCCTTGGGCGAGCGGGAGGTGCCCGACGTGTAGATCTGGAGCAGGGCGTCGTCGTCGTGGACAGCCCGCCGGCCGGCGTCGGGGGGCGCCTCGAGACGCACCGGACCGGGGACGTGCTGCTCGACGCCGTCCGGCCCGAGGAGCTCCACCGCGGGCGCGGGGGACGACGACCCCACGGCGTCCTGCGCCGCCGCCACGAGCGGACGCTCCGCGAGCAGCAGGACGGCGCGGCTGTGCCGCAGCTGGTGCTCCAGCTCCTCCGGCGCGAGCCGCCAGGACAGCGGGACGAGCACGAGGCCGGTCCGGGCGCACGCCATGAAGAGGACGACGTGGTCGGTGCTGTTCCGGGTCAGCGTCGCGACCCGGTCGCCGACGAGGTAGCCCGCGCGCTGCAGCCGGCGGGCCAGCGCCTCGGCGCGCGCGTCGAGCTCCGCGTAGGTCGTGGTCCGGCCGTCCTCGACGACGGCGGCGTGGTCGGGAGCGAGGCGTGCGCGGTCGCAGACCCAGCGGCCGAGCGTGTGCAGCCCGTCCGCCGACCGGTCCTCGTGGCGTGCCGCGCCGATGCCGGGCTCCGTGGGCACGGTCGGGGGGATCACGCGCGCCCCCGGCCGTCACGCCCGGGTCGCAGGCGGGCGGCGGCGCCCGCCAGGCCACCCGGCATGAAGAGGACGACGAGCACGAACAGCGTCCCCAGCGTGAAGAGCGGCTCGGACAGCGGCACGTGCAGCACGGCGGGGAGGCCGTCCACGAGGTCGGACGACGCGAAGACCGAGAGCCGCTGGTCGAGGAGCGTGTAGAGGACGGCCCCGACGACGGCGCCCCAGCGCGACCCGACCCCACCGAGCACCACCATGACGAGCAGGGTGATCGTGAGGTCGGCCGACGTGATCGTCGGCACGGCCTGGGACTGCAGGAGCAGGTACGCCATGCCGACGACGGCGGCGAGGGCCCCGGCGACGGCGAACGTCAGCAGCCGGATGAGGTAGGGCTGCTGACCGATCACCCGGACGCGCAGCTCGTTCTCGCGGGTCGCCTCCACGACGTGGCCGGCGCGGGAGCGCTGGAACCACGTCACGACGACGTAGACGACGACGAGCACCGCGAGCGCCAGCCAGTAGACGTTGCGGGTGTCGGCCACGCCCACGAGCCAGTCCGGGACGTGGGCGGTGCGGAGCCCGACGCCCTCCTCGCCCCCGGTCCAGCCGCCGAGGTCACGGCGCGCGACGACGTTCCCGGCCTGGGCGAAGGCGAGGGTCACCATCGCGAAGGACACCCCGGACACGCGCAGGGAGATCGCCCCGACGAGGTTCGCCAGCACCACGACACCCACGAGGACCAGCACGCCCGCGACGAGCAACGGCACGTCCGTGCGCTGCAGCACGACCGCGAGCCCGTAGGCCCCGGCGGCGAAGTACAGCGCGTGACCGAAGCTGAGCATGCCGGCGACGCCGTAGAGCAGGTGGTAGCTCAGCGCGAGCGCGGCGTAGAGGAGGCAGAGCGCCATGAGGTGGAGCGCGCCCGGCGTGTAGGTGGGGCCGGGCAGCACCCCGGGCACGTGGAGGTTGAAGAGCGGCAGGCAGGCGAGGACCACCGCGGCGACGGCGGCCCCGACCCACGGCGCCGCGCCGCGTCGGCGCGACGGCGGGGCGGCCAGGCGGGCGGCGAGCCCCGCGCCGTCGGACGGGGCGCCGCCGTCGGCGCGCACGGCCTCGGGCCGGGAGTCGCTCGTCGGCGGGGTGCTCGTGGGCGTGCTCATGGGGGTGGTCATGCCGCCTTCGCTCCCATCAGGCCGGACGGACGCACGAGGAGGACGAGGGCCAGCGCGAGCACCGCGATGAGGTCCCCGATGCCGAGGTAGTAGTTGGCGAACTGCTGCGGGACGGCCACGAGGACGGCCGCGAGGGCGGCACCGGTGAGCGACCCGAGCCCGCCGATGACGGTGACGATGAACGCGAAGATGAGCAGCGTGCCGCCGAGGTGCGCGGAGACGTACCCGAAGTACTGCGACGCGAGCACGCCGCCCAGGCCGGCTGCCGCGCCGCCGATCGTGAAGACGAGGGTGAAGGACTTCCGGACGTCGATCCCGAGGGCGGTCACCATGGACCGGTTCTCCACGCCGGCCCGGATCACGAGCCCGTAGCGCGTGTGCTTGAGGAAGAGGACCAGCCCCACCAGCACCGCGACGGCGGCGCCGATCGCGAGGAACCGGTCGTTCGGGACGTTCGCGCCCAGGACCGCCGTGGTCCGGTCCAGCCACGCCGGACCGGAGATGAAGATCGGGTCCGTGCCCCACACGCCCTCGTAGAGGGCGACCGTCACGAGCCCGAGCCCGACGGTGATGAGCACCTGCTCGATGTGCCGCTCGTACAGCGGGCGGATGAGGAGCAGCTCGCTGAGGGCGGCGATCGCCGCGCCGGCGAGCGCCCCGACGACGACGGCCAGGGTGAAGCCGCCCCAGCTCGTCGCGCCCATGAGCCGCGAGACCTCGAACCCGACGAAGGCCCCGAGGGTGAGGAAGGCGCCGTGCGCGAAGTTGAGGACGCCCATGAGGCCGTAGATGAGGGACAGGCCCGACGCGACGAGGAAGTACAGCGCCCCGAGGCCGAGCCCGGTGATGAGCAGCAGGACGGTGATGCTCACGGGCGGGCCTCCTCGGCGGTGCGGTGGGTGCGCGGGGGTGCGGCACCGGGCTCCTCGGCGTGGACGCCCAGGTAGCGCCTGACGGCCGCCTCGTCGCCGAGCAGGTCGGCAGCGGGACCGGCGTGCACGACCCGCCCGCCGTCGATGACGACGACGTCCTGCGCCAGGCGCTCGATCACCTGGAGGTTCTGCTCGACGAGCAGGATCGGCACGGTTCGTGCCGCCTCCTCCAGCGCCACCGCCAGCTCCGTGACGATCTTCGGCGCGAGTCCCTTGGTCGGCTCGTCCACGAGGAGGAGCCGGTTGCGGTTGAGCAGGGCGCGGGCCATCGACAGCATCTGCTGCTGCCCGCCGGACAACGTCCCCGCGCGCTGCGCCGAGCGTCGGACGAGGTCCGGGAACAGGGCCTCCACGAGGTCCCGCCGCGGCTCGCGGTCGCGGACGGCGAGCCGCAGGTTCTCCTCGACGGTGAGCCCCGTGAAGACCTCGCGGTCCTCGGGCACGTAGCCGACGCCGCGCCGGACGATCCGGTGGGTCGGCTCGCGGTCGATCGGCTCGCCGTCGAGCAGGACGGTGCCGGTGCGGTCGATGAGCCCCAGGACCGCCTTGATCGTGGAGGTCTTGCCGACGCCGTTGCGCCCCAGCACCGCCGTGACCCCGGTCGCCGGGACGGTGAACGAGACGTCCTCGACGACCTGCTGGCCGGCGATGGACGCGGACAGGTTCCGGACCTCCAGGACGGCGCTCATGCGGCCGTGCCCAGATAGGCGCTCTGCACGCGCGGGTCGGCCATGATCGTCGCCGGGTCGTCGAACGCGAGCACGCGGCCCTGGTCCAGGACCGCGACGCGCTCCACGAGGCCCAGGACGACGTCGATGTGGTGCTCCACCATGAGGACGGTGCACGCGTGGTCGCGGTGCAGCCGCCGGATGACGTCGCTCAGGCCGGGGACGTCCGCGCGGGCGACGCCCGCCATGGGCTCGTCGAGCAGGATGACCGAGGGCTCCATGGCGAGCAGCACGGCGATCTCCAGCTTGCGCTTGTCGCCGTGCGAGAGGCCGCCGGCGAGGACGTCCGCACGGTGCGCCAGGTCCACGTCCTCGAGGTGACCCAGGGCCGTCGTCGTCGCCTCGTCGCCCCGGCGCGGGAAGCGCAGGAACGAGAGGTTCCCTCCGAGGCGGCGCTGCGCGGCGAGGCGGACGTTCTCGAGGACGCTCAGCCCGGCGAAGAGGCTCGACGTCTGGAACGTGCGGCCCAGCCCGGCCTGCGCGCGCCGGTGGATCGGCGCGTGGGTGATGTCCGCGCCGTCGAGCAGGACGCGGCCAGCCGTCGCCCGGTGCACGCCGGAGATCATGTTGAACAGCGTGGTCTTCCCCGCACCGTTCGGCCCGATGACGCCGATCATCTCGCCGGGGCGGACGTCGAGGTCGACGTCGCTGAGGATGTGGATGCCGCCGACCTGGAACGACAGCTGCTCGACGACGAGCGCGCCGCCCGCGGTGCGGGTGCCGCCGGCCGACGACGAGGGGGTGGGCATGGGCTCTCCCGTTCGGAGGGTGCGGGTGCGTCGTGGAGGGGGTGCCGCGCCGGGGTGCGACCCCGGCGCGGCACCCGCGTCAGCTCGCCTCGGGCGGGGCGATGTCCTCGCCCGCGACCTCGGCGACGAGCTCGGGGGTCCAGCCGCCGTTGCCGTCGGACACGAGCCGCACCTGGTACATGGGCTGGATGAGGGCGTGGTCGGACGCGCGGATCTCGTACGAGCCCTTGGGTCCGTCGAACTGCCAGCCCTCCAGGGCCGTGCGCATGGCGTCGACGTCGTCCGCGCCGCCCGCCTCCTCGATCGCCCGCACGATCATCTGCGCGGCGACGAAGCCGTCGGGGGTGAAGAGGTCGACGGTGCCGCCGGCGCCCTCGACGTGCTCGGCCATCGCCTGGGCGACCTCGTTGTCCGCCGCACCGCCGAAGAAGTGGTTGAGGAAGTCGATCTTCTCCGACGCGGCCCCGAAGGCCCCGTAGGTGGCGACGTCACCGAGGCCGGTGACGACCGTGGTGCCGTCGAGGACACCCTGCTGGTCGAGCGCCTGCCACATCGCGCCCGACGTCGCCCCGGCCCACGCGACGAACACCATCTCCGGCTGGGCCTGGAGCACCTGCGCCGCGAACGGCGTGAACTCCGTGACGTCCTCCGGCACGAGGACGCTGCTGACCTCGGCGCCCTGCGCACCGAGCACGCCCTGGACGGCGGCGAGGTTGCCCTGGCCGAACGCGTTGTCCTGGGCGAAGACGACGACCTTCTTGCCCTCGGGCTCGATGAACGAGCCGGCGGTGGCGACGTCCTGCAGGGACTGGCGGCCGGAGCGGAACGTGTACTCGTTGACGCCGCTGATGGCGTCGGCGGCGGCCGGCCCGGAGATGTAGAGGACCTCGTTCTGCGCCGCCTGCTCGGCGAGCGCCAGCGCGACGCCCGACGACGCCGTGCCCGCGAGGATCGTGTAGCCCTGACCGATGAGGTCGCGGGCCTGCGCGACGGCGCGGTCGGTGTCGCCGCCGTCGTCGGTGATGGTGATGTTCAGCGGCCGGCCGTCGACCTCGCCCGTGCCGTCGGTGGCGAAGTCGAACCCCGCCTCGAGGCCGGCGAGGTACGCCTCGCCGTAGGTGGCCAGCGGGCCGGTGGTGGACGTGATGATGCCGACGTCGATCGGGTCCCCGCCCGCCGCCTCGTCGTCGGACTGCTCGGCGCCGTCGGCGGTGGCACCCGGTGCGGGGTCCTCCGAGGCGTCCGGGCTGGGGGCGCAGGCGCCCAGGGCGAGGGCCGTCGTCGTGACGACGGCCAGCGCGAGAGACCTCTTCGTGACGCGCATGAGCGGACCTTCCTGGTACGGCGACGCCGTCGTCGCCGAAAACTGAGAGGTGATTCAGGTCTTGGGAACGATGCCGCGAGAACCTCTCGATGTCAAGACACCGGGTTCCGTGCGCGGGTCGTCAGGCGTGCTGCGTGATCCACGCGTGCATCGCGATGGCCGCCGCCGCGCCCGCGTTGATGGACCGCGTCGAGCCGAACTGGCGGATGTGCAGCACCACGTCGCACGCCGCGACGGCCTCGTCCGACAGGCCCGCACCCTCCTGACCGAGCAGGAGCACGCACGCGCGCGGCAGGGCGTACCCCTCGAGCGGCACCGACCCCGCGACGTTGTCGAGGCCGACGAGCGGGAGCCCTGCCCCCGCCGCCCAGCCCGCGAGCGCCGCGACGTCCGGGTGGTGGCGCACGTGCTGGTACCGGTCCGTCACCATCGCCCCGCGCCGGTTCCACCGCCGACGCCCGACGACGTGCACCTGCGCCGCGAGGAACGCGTTCGCGGTCCGGACCACGGACCCGATGTTGAGGTCGTGCGCCCAGTTCTCGATCGCCACGTGGAAGTCGTGGCGGCGCGTGTCGAGGTCCGCGACCACCGCCTCCACCGTCCAGTACCGGTACCGGTCCACGACGTTGCGGCGGTCGCCGTGGGCCAGCAGCTCGGGGTCGTAGCGCGGGTCGAGCGGGGCGTCGGTGCCCGCACCGCTGCGCGGCCACGCGTCGGACCCCCCCGGCCACGGACCGACGCCGACCTCCCGCGCCGGCCGGGCGTCGTCGTCGGCGGTCAGCGCCCCACCCCGCGCCACGCCTGCCGCGCCGGCAGCCGCGACGCCGTGTGCAGGACCGCGTTGCGGTACAGCCGCGCCCCCAGCGCGACGAACGCGACGCCCGTCGCGAGCACCACCAGCGCCGCGACGAACGGCTCCCACGGGTCCGCGTTGCCCAGGACGATGCGCGCCGGCATGAGCAGCGGGGCGGTGAACGGCACGTAGGACAGGATCCGCTGCACGGGGCCCGGCTCGATCGCGAAGATCGCGGTGAAGAACGGCACGACGACGAGGACCTGCATGACGACGGTCGTCGCGTTGAGGTCCTCCACGCGGGACGCCAGCGCCCCGGCGGCCGCCCACAGGCACGCGAGCATGACGAACCCGAGCAGGAAGAAGACGACGAACCAGCCGGACGCCGCGAGGACCTGCCCGAGGAGGTCCCCCCGACCCATGAGCATCGCACCGACGAGCCCGGCCCCCACGATGACGACGATCTGGCCCACCGCCATGACGGTGTTGCCGAGGACCTTGCCGGCCAGCAGCCAGCGCACCGGCAGGGCCGCGACGAGCAGCTCCACGACCCGGGACTGCTTCTCCTCCACGACGCTCTGCGCGATGGACATGCCGAACGTCAGGACCGAGATGTAGAAGAGGAACGCGAAGACGAGGACGAGGAGCTCCGGGGGCACGGAACCGGTCGGCTGCGCGTCCAGGACCGTCGTCCGCGGCTGTGTCGGGTCGATGAGCGCCATGACGTCCGCGCGGCTGAGCCCGGCCTCCTCGGCGGCGCGGGCGACCTGCAGCTGCGCGGAGGCGGCGCCGACGAGCACGTCCACCTCGGGCGGCACGCCCTCGCGTCCGAGCACCTGCAGGGCGGCGAGGTCGTCACCGACGACGGCGGCCGCGACGTCCTCGTCGAGGACGAGCCGCCGGGGGTCGGCCTCGGGTTCGAGGACGACGAGCTCGAGGTCGGCGGCCGGCAGGCCGGCGGGCTCGAGGAGCGCGGTGACGGGCGGCACGTCGTCGTCGTCCTGCTGCGCCTGGCGACCCAGCTCGGCGGCGAGCTCGACCGTCTGCTGGGCGGCGTCGCCCTGGACGGCGACCCGGAGCACGGGGACCTGCTGGCTCAGCAGGACCGGCACGACCGTCGCGACGGCCACGAGGAGGAGGAGGAAGGCGGTCGTGACGAGGAACGCCTTGTCGCGGAGCTTGACGCGGATCTCCCGGCCGGCGACGACCCGGACGGCCGACAGCGCGCTGAGGCCGTCGTCGCGACCGGGGCTCACGTGGGGGGTCGCGTCCGGGGTCGTGCTCATCGGACGACCTCCCGGAAGATCTCGGCGAGCGTCGGCACCACGGGGGCGAACTCGCGCACCGTGCCCGCGCGCTGGGCGGCCACCAGGACGTCCTGGTCGTCCGCGTCCTCGGTGAGGTCGGCGACCAGTCGACCGCGCTCCGCGCGCACCGCGACGACCCCCGGCACGCCGGCCAGGAGGTCCGGCCCCGCGGTGGTCACCGAGCCGGGCGCCCCACCGGGCACCTCCACGCACACCCGCAGCCGGCGCGCGGTGTGCGCGGCGCGGACCTCGTCGGCCGAGCCCGCCGCGACGACCCGGCCGTGGTCGACGATCACCACGTCGTCGCAGAGCCGCTCCACGAGCTCGAGCTGGTGGGAGGAGAAGAGCACGGGGACGCCGGTGCCCGAGCGCTCGCGCAGGAGCGTGGCCATCGCGTCGACGGCGAGGGGGTCCAGCCCGGAGAACGGCTCGTCGAGCACGAGCGCGACGGGGTCGTGCACGAGCGCCGCCGCGACCTGCACGCGCTGCTGGTTGCCGAGCGACAGGGTCTGCAGGGGCTCGCCGGCCCGGTCCTCGAGGCCCAGCTGCGCCAGCAGCGCCTCGGCGCGGCCGCGCGCCACCCCGGCGCGCAGTCCGTGCACGCGACCGAGGTACACGAGCTGCTCGAGGACCGGCATCTTGGGGTAGAGGCCCCGCTCCTCCGGCATGTAGCCGAAGCGCCGCCGGTCGGCCCGGGTCACGGGACGCTCGCCCCAGGTCACCGTGCCGGAGTCCGGCGCCAGCACCCCGACGACGATCCGCATCGCCGTCGTCTTGCCCGCGCCGTTGGCCCCGATGAACCCCGTGACGCGTCCGGGTCGCACGGTGAACGTCACGTCGTCCAGCGCCCGCCGTTCGCCGAACGTGCGGGTGACGCCGGCCAGCCGCAGCTCGTGCACCGTGACTCCCTTCTGCCCGGTCGACCCTATCGCCGCCGGAACCACCGGCCGCCGCGGCCCTCAGCCGCCCGGGTGGGCCGGCCGTCCCGGACCGGGACCTTCGTCCCGGGTGCCCGCGGGCGCCCGGTGCCTACGGTCGCCGGATGCGCAGCCCCGCGACGCCGCACCTCACCGCGGGCAGGCCGTCGGCCCGCCCGTCGGACGGTCCTCGACGACGGCGCCGCGGGCCAGGGTGGGTCCCCCAGCAGCACGGCGCGTGGGCGATGCTCGTCGCCCCGCCGGTCGTCGGTGCCCTCGTCGCCGGGCCGCGGTGGCAGCACGCCCTGCTGCTGCTCGTGTGGCTCGTCGGCTTCTGCGCGTACAACGCCGCGGGTCTGTGGCTCAAGGCCCGACGCCGCCCGCGCTGGCTGCCACCGGTGCGGGCCTACGGGGCCGCGACCGTCGTCCTCGGGGGGCTGCTGGTCGCGACGGCACCGTCGCTGCTCACGTGGGCCCTCGCCTACGCCCCGCTGCTCGCGGCCAGCCTCGGCTACTCGGCACGCCGGGACGAGCGGTCGCTGGCGAACGACCTGCTGACGGTCGTCGCCGCGGGGCTCATGGTCGTCGTCGCCGCGGGGGTGCCGGTCGCTGCGGGGCCCACGGGGGCCGGGACCTGGTTCCCCGGCGCCGACGACGCGCACGCGTGGGCCCTCGCCGCGACGTTCGTGGCGTACTTCGCCGGCACCGTCCTCTACGTCAAGACGATGATCCGCGAGCGCGGCAACCGCGCCATGCTGCGCAGCTCGGTGCTGTTCCACGCCGCGCTGCCCGTCCTGCTGCTCGGCACCGCGGCACTCGTGCCGGCGGTGGGGCGGCTGCTGCCGGTCCCGACGCTGGCGGTGCTCCTGGCCCTGCTGGCCGTCCGCGCCGTCGTCGTCCCGCTGCGGTGGCCGACCGCCACGCCGAAGGCCGTGGGGATCGGGGAGATCGTCGCGACGACCGCGCTCGTCGTCGTCCTGCTGGCCGGCTGACCCCGGGCGGTCAGGCCAGGCCGAGGTCCTCGAGGCCGAACACGGACACGTAGGGCAGGCCCTCCGCCTCCACGCGCTCCTTGGCACCGGTCCCCCGGTCCACGATCACGGCGACGCCGACCACCTCCGCGCCCGCCTCGCGCAGCGCCTCGACGGCGGTGAGGACGGAGCCGCCCGTGGTGGAGGTGTCCTCGACGGCGACGACTCGGCGTCCGGCCACGTCCGGGCCCTCGATGCGGCGCTGCAGGCCGTGCGCCTTGCCCTCCTTGCGGACGACGAACGCGTCGAGGTCCTGCCCGCGGGCGGCCGCGGCGTGCAGCAGCGCGGCGGCCACGGGGTCCGCGCCCAGCGTCAGCCCTCCGACGGCCTCGACGTCCGCCGTGCCCAGCGCGTGCTCCTCGAGGACGTCGAGCAGCACGTGGCCCACCAGCGGAGCCGCCCGGTGGTGCAGCGTCACCCGGCGCAGGTCGACGTAGTAGTCGGCCTCCTTGCCGGAGGAGAGCGTCACGCGGCCGCGGACGACGGCGAGCTCGCGGATGAGGTCGCGCAGCTGCTCGCGCGGGGTGGGGCTGAGGACCAGGTCGTCGGTGCGCACGCTCGCAGGTTAGTGGGCGGGGCCGACGCGTCTACCCGACGCCCACGACGTCGTCTGTCGTGACGACCGTGGCGAACTCGCCGTCGAGGTTGGTGGCCGTGACGTGGCGGAGCGTCTCGGCGGGCACGACGCTCCCGTCCGGCGCCACGCGGTCGAACGTGTGCGTCGCGTCGAGCACGAAGAGCGTGTCGAAGCCGAGGTTCCCCGCGACCCGCGCCGTCGTCTCGCAGCAGTGGTTGGTCGTGATGCCGCAGACGACGACGCCGGTGAGCCCCTGCGCCCGGAGCCACACCTCGAGGTCGGGCGTGCCGTGGAAGGAGGAGTTGACGGTCTTGATGACGAGGAGGTCTGGCTCCGCCGGGACGAGCGGCAGCAGGTCGTTGCCGGGTTGGCCCGGCCGCAGCGGCGAGTCCGGGGACACGGAGTCGTGGCGGACGGCCACGACGGGACGGCCCGCCTCGCGCCACGCTCGCACCAGGCGCTCGACGTTCGCCTCGCACGCCGGGTTGTCCCGGCGCCCCCAGGACGGGTCGGCGAAGCCCCGCTGCACGTCGACGACGACGAGCGCGTGCCGGGACAGGTCCCTCGGTCGGTCCATGGCCGCACGCTAGCGCGGCCCGCTCACTCCGTCGTCTGCGGTTCCTTCGCCTCGTTCTCGCGGACCTTGGCGAGGAGCTTGCCCTCGCCGGACAGCGCCCGGATCACCGAGCGCGGCAGCAGCCGCGCGATGACCGCGACGGCCTCGTACCGCAGGCTGGGCACGGAGACGACGGCGCCGCGGCGGACGTCCGCGAGGGCCGTGGCCACGACCCGCTCGGCGTCGAGCCACGCGATGCCGGGCATGTTGTCCCGGTGCAGGCCCGCGCGCTGGTGGAACTCCGTGTGGACGAAGCCGGGGCACAGCGCCGTCGCGGTGACACCCGTGCCGGAGAGCTCGACGGCGAGCGCCTCGGTGAAGACCTTCACCCAGGACTTGTGCGCCGAGTACGCGCCCATGGTGGCGAACGCCGACACCGACGAGACGTTGAGCACCGCACCGCGCCCGCGGGGGACCATCGCGTTGACCGCGGCGTGGCTGAGGACCAGCACCGCGCGCACCATCACCTCGAGCCCGTGCTCCTGCACGTCGAGGTCACCACCGACGAACTTCTGCCTGAGCCCGAAGCCGGCGTTGTTGACGAGCAGGCCGACCGGGCGCTCCGTCGAGCGCAGCCGCTCCGCGACCCGCTCGACGTCCTCGTGCACGGACAGGTCGGCCGGCAGCACCTCGACGTGGATGCCGGCGGCGGCGTGCAGCTGGCCGGCGACCCGCTCGAGGCGCTCGCGGTCGCGGGCGACGAGGACGAGGTCGTGACGAGCCGTGGCGAGCTGCCAGGCGAACTCCAGGCCTAGGCCCGCGCTCGCTCCGGTGATCAGTGCGGTACCCATGCGGCCAGCCTACGGGCGGACGCCGCGGGCCGTGTCGGTGCCGGACGGTAGCGTCCGGACCCATGCGGATCGCGACGTGGAACGTCAACTCGGTGCGCGCGCGGGCGGACCGTGCGGTGGCCTGGCTGGAGCGGACCGGGACGGACGTGCTGGCCCTGCAGGAGACCAAGTGCCGGGACGAGCAGTTCCCGTACTCCGTGTTCGAGGCAGCCGGGTACGAGGTCGTCCACGCGGGGACGAGCCAGTGGAACGGCGTCGCGATCGTCTCGCGCGTGGGTCTGGCCGACGTCGAGGTCGGGTTCCCCGGGCAGCCCCCGTACGGGGACGAGGACCCGGTCGTCGAGGCCCGCGCGATCGGGGCCACGTGCGGTGGGGTGCGGGTGTGGAGCCTGTACGTGCCGCACGGCCGGGAGCCCGGCCACCCGCACTACGCGTACAAGCTGCAGTGGCTGGAGCAGCTGCGGCTCGCGGCCCGCTCCTGGCTCGACGGGGCGACGGGCGACCCGCGGGCGCCGATCGCCCTCGTCGGGGACTGGAACGTCATCCCCTACGACACGGACGTCTACGACGCCTCGGCGTTCGAGGGGCACACGCACGTCACGGAGCCGGAGCGGCGGGCCTTCTTCGCCTTCGAGGAGGCCGGCTACACCGAGGTGTCGCGGCGGCACGTGCCCACGGAGCACACCTACACCTACTGGGACTACCAGCAGCTGTGCTTCCCGAAGAACAAGGGTCTGCGCATCGACTTCACGTGGACGTCCCCCGCCCTGACCGCTCGTGTCGGCGGCGTCTCGATCGACCGGGAGGAGCGCAAGGGCAAGGGCGCGTCGGACCACGTCCCCGTCGTGGTCGACCTGGTGCCGGAGCCCTGACGGCGCCGTGCGGACGGGCTCGACGGCGCCGTGTCGGATGCCTGATCGTGCCGTGCCCCTGCCGCTAGCGTTGACCGTGTGAGCACGCCGCAGGGGACAGGGTGGACGCCGGAGCCGGTGCCGCCGTGGCAGGGTCCGGGCACCGCGCCGCCGCCGCCTCCGGGGCCCGCGGGCGACGCCGCGCCTCCCCCGCCGCCCTGGCAGTCGTCACAGCCGGCCCCCGTGTGGGCGCCCGGCACCGGCGCACCCCTCGGCCCCGGCGCCGCGGCGCCGTCGGTGACGACCTCCACCTGGGGGTCCTCCGCCGCGCCGGCCGCCGACCCCTATGCCGGGATCGACCCCTTCCGCACCGACGGGACCAGTCTGCTGCGCCCCCCGCCGACGGTCCCGGGAGCGCAGTACCGCCTCGACGCACCGACCGGCGCGTGGGGCCCGCCGCCCGTCTGGGCACCCCCGCCGCGGACGGACGGGCTGGCCGTCGCCTCCCTCGTCCTCGGCATCCTCGGTCTGCTGGTCTTCCCGCTGGTGCTCTCGCAGGTGGCACTCGTCCTGGGGATCGTCGGGATGCGGCGCGTCCGGCGCAGCGGCGACCAGGGCTTCGGCATGGCCGTCGCCGGGATCGTGCTCGGCTCCCTGGGGACGCTCGGCGTCCTGCTGCTGCTCGGCTTCTTCGCCTCGATCGCCTGGTGGGGCGTGTGACGACGTCCCCGTCCGGCGGGCCGCCGCCGGGCTACTACCCGCAGGACGCGTACTACGCCCCCGGCTGGTCGGCACCGGTCGACGCGCCTCCCCCTCCCCGGGGACACCGCGGCGCCCGGACGGTCGTGCGGGTGCTGGCGGTCCTCGGCGTGGTGGCCCTCGTGGGTGTCGTGGGCGTGGGCGCGCGCACCTGGGCCGACTCCCGCCCGCTCGGAACGGTCTCGGGCGACGTCTCGGCGCATCCTCGCCAGCTCGTCGCCGGGCACTGCGTGCAGACGCTCCCGCCGGACGGCACGGTGCGCCGGACGACCCTCGTCCCGTGCGACCGACCGCACGAGGCCGAGGTCCTGGCGACCCACCGCCACGCCGACGGTCCCTGGCCGGGGGACGCTCAGGTGCGCCGCGAGGCCGAGGCCGCCTGCGAGATGGACTCCGCCCAGCAGCAGGCGGGGGTCCAGCCGGTCGTGTGGGCACCGACCGAGGCGTCGTGGCGCCAGGGCGACCGCACGTCGCTCTGCCTCGCGTGGCTGCCCGGCCTGCGCGGCTCCTGGACCGAGGGGGACGTGCGGCTGCCCTGAGCGCCGGCCGCGCGACCGTCAGCCGTCGAGGTCCACGAGCAGCCGCAGCGCCGCCTCCAGCCCCGCCGCCACGTCGACCGAGTCCCGGTCGTGGAGCCACTGCACCTGAAGCCCGTCCCAGCAGGCGGTGAGGAGCACCGCGGCGGACACCGGGTCGACACCGGGACGCAGCAGCCCGTCCTCGGCCGCCTCGCGGAACGCCGTCGTCAGCTCGGCGCGCAGGCGCGCGTAGCGCCGGACGAAGAAGTCGTGGGCCGGGTGATCCGGTGCACCGGCCTCCGCGGACAGCACCGCGAACAGCTCCACCAGGCCGGGTGCCGCGGCGCTGGCGCGCGCGATCCGCAGGAGCGCCCGCAGGTGCGCGACCCCCGTGGCACCGACCGCGCCGGCCCGGGCGCCCTCGACGACGTCGCGCTCCTCGAGGACGGCCTGCAGGAGCGCCGCCTTGCTCGGGAAGTGGTGCAGCAGCCCCGGGTGGGACAGCCCGCAGCGCGCGGCGAGCTCGCGGAGGGTGGCCGAGCGATAGCCGACCTCGCCGAAGAGCCGGAGCGCCTCCGCCAGCACGACCTGCCGCGTCGCGCGTCCGCGTGCGTACCCGCCGTTCCTCTCCATGCTGAATGCCTACCACTCGGTCGGGATCCGGTCTAGCCTGGTGCTCCCGCCGTCGGCAGCCGACGCCGCGCGGCGGTCCGTCGTCCAGGGAGCCCGCATGACCACCGACACGCCCCGCCCGACCCGCCTCGACGTCCCGGCCGTCCTCGCCGCCCTGACGCTGGAGGAGAAGGCCGCGCTCCTGGACGGCTCCGACGCCTGGCGGACGGAGCCGGTCCAGCGCACGGACGGGTCGGTGCGGGTGCCCGCGGTCATGGTCGCCGACGGCCCGCACGGCCTGCGCAAGGAGCCGGAGGACAGCGAGACCATGGGGCTGGGCGACTCCGTCCCGGCGACCTGCTTCCCGCCCGCCGCCGGTCTGGCCTCCACGTGGGACCCCGACCTCGTGCAGGCCGTCGGCGCCGCGATCGCCGACGAGTGCCGCGCGCAGGGCGTGTCCGTGCTGCTGGGCCCGGGCGTCAACATGAAGCGCAGCCCGCTGTGCGGCCGGAACTTCGAGTACCTCTCCGAGGACCCGTTCCTGGCCGGCGTGCTCGCGGCCGCCCTCGTCCGGGGCACGCAGGGCCGCGGCGTCGGCACGTCGCTCAAGCACTTCGCCGCGAACAACCAGGAGACCCAGCGCATGACGATCTCCGCGGACGTCGACGACCGGACGCTCCGCGAGATCTACCTGCCCGCGTTCGAGCGCGTGGTGCGGCAGGAGCAGCCCTGGACGGTGATGTGCGCCTACAACAAGGTCAACGGCGTCTACGCGTCGCAGAACCACTGGCTCCTCACCGAGGTGCTCCGCGAGCAGTGGGGCTTCGAGGGCCTCGTCGTGTCCGACTGGGGCGCCGTCGACGACCGGCCCGCCGGCGTCGCCGCGGGGCTCGACCTGGAGATGCCGTCGTCCGGCGGGAACGGCACGCGCAAGGTCGTCGACGCCGTCCGCGCCGGCACCCTCGACGAGGCGGACGTCGACCGCGCCGCCGAGCGGGTCCTGCGCCTGGTGGACCGCTCGCAGCCGGCGCTCGCCGAGGGCGGGAGCGCCGACCTCGACGCCCACCACGATCTCGCGCGCCGTGCCGCGGTCGCCGCCGCCGTGCTGCTCAAGAACGAGGACGGCATCCTCCCCCTCGACCCGGCGAGCCGCGTCGCCGTCGTCGGGGAGCTGGCCCGCACGCCCCGGTACCAGGGCTCGGGGAGCTCGCAGGTGAACCCGACGCGCCTCGAGGACGCGCTGGGCGCGCTGCGCGAGCGGCTGTCCGGCGACGTGCCGTTCGCCCCCGGGTACGTCCTGGAGCCCGCGGCGGACGACGACGCCGACGTCGCGGCGGCGCTGCGCCAGGAGGCGGTCGACGTGGCACGCGAGGCCGGCATCGTCGTCGTGTTCCTGGGGCTGCCGCCGTCGTACGAGGCCGAGGGGTACGACCGAGCGCACATGGACCTGCCGCCCGAGCAGGTCGCGCTCCTCGACGCGGTCGCGGCCGTGAACCGCGACGTCGTCGTCGTCCTGTCGAACGGCGCCGCGGTGACCGTGCACCCGTGGCAGCGGCACGCGCGCGCCGTGCTCGAGGGCTGGCTCCTCGGGCAGGCGGGCGGCAGCGCGGTCGCGGACCTGCTCACGGGCCGCGCGGCGCCGTCGGGCCGGCTCGCGGAGACCATCCCGCTGCGCGCCACGGACACCCCGACGGTCGGCGCGTTCCCCGGCGAGCACGGGCACGTCCGCTACGGCGAGGGCCTCCTCATCGGCTACCGCTGGTACGACGCCCACGCGCTGCCCGTCGCGTACCCGTTCGGCCACGGGCTGACGTACACGCGCTTCACCTGGTCCGACGTCGAGGTCGTCGTGCGGCGGGACACCCCGGCGGCGCCCGGCGCGTCGACCCACACCGCCGACGACGACGCCCGGGTGCAGGTCCAGGTGCAGGTCACCGTGACGAACGCCGGCGACCGCGTGGGACGCGAGACCGTGCAGGTCTACGTCGCCGACCCGGAGGCGTCCGTGCACCGCCCCGAGCAGGAGCTGCGGGGGTTCGCGGGCGTCGCGCTCGAGCCCGGGGAGAGCCGCCGGGTGACGGTGGACCTCGACGCCCGCGCGTTCGCCTTCTGGCACGTCCCGATGCAGCGGTGGGTCGTCGAGGCGGGGGCCTTCGAGGTGCGGCTCGGGGCGTCGTCGCGCGACCTGCGCGGTCGCGCCGTCGTCCAGCTCGCGGGGGACGGGGTGACGGAGCCCCTCAGCCCGGAGCAGCCGACGTCCGCGTGGCTCGAGCACCCCGTCGCGGGGCCGGTGCTGCGCGAGCGCCTCGCCGGGTCGACCATGCTGCGGATGTTCGAGGACCCGCAGCACGGGCCCATGCTCCGCGCCATCCCGCTGCGTCGCCTCACCCGGTTCCCCGACGTCCCGGTGCGCGAGGAGCAGCTCGACGACCTGCTCGCCGAGGTCGCGGACCGGCCGACCGCCTGAGGGGCCGGCGCGCCGGGCCGCGGCTCACCGCGCCTCCCACTCCTCGGCCTCGGTGGCCGCCGGCAGGGGCAGGTGCGGGATCGACGCCGTGATGAGGGTGCCGTCGGCGCGGAGGCTGCCACGCAGCGCCGACGCGTCCGGCGCGCCCGGCAGCCGGGGCCCCTGGCCGTCGATCGGGACGACGACGGTCTGGCGCCCCACCGTGACGCGCGTGCCGCGGACCACGACCTCCAAGGCGGTGCCGGTCTCGAGCGCCAGCTCGACGCAGTCCTGGCGGACGGTGACCCGCAGCCGGGCGTCGCGGACCGTCAGGCGGAAGGTGAGACCGGTCCACCCCTCCGGCAGGCGGGGGTCGAACGTGAGCACGTCGTCGGGGTGGTGCATCCCGCCGAAGCCGTGCACGAGCGCGGCCCACGTCCCGGCGGCGGAGGCCACGTGCACGCCGTCGGCCGCGTTGTGGTGCAGGTCCGCCAGGTCGACGAAGAGCGCGTCGAGGAAGTAGCGCAGCGCGAGCTCGTGGTACCCGACCTCGGCCGCGACGATCGACTGGACGACCGCGGACAGGCTCGAGTCGCCCGTGGTGATCGGGTCGTAGTACTCGAAGTCCGCCTTCTTCTCCTCCGGCGTGAAGTGCTCGCCCTGCAGGAAGAGCGCCAGGACGACGTCGGCCTGCTTGAGCACCTGGAACCGGTAGATGACCAGCGGGTGGTAGTGCAGCAGCAGGGGACGCTTGTCGGCCGGCGTCTCGGCCAGGTCCCACACCTCGCGCTCGTGGAACTGGGAGTCCTGCGGGTGGATGCCGAGGTGCTCGTCGAAGGGGATGGCCATCGCGTCGGCCGCGCGCAGCCAGTCGCCGACCTCCTCCTCGCGCAGCCCGAGCCGCGTCACCATCCGGGTGTGGTCGAGCGGCGCCCCGGTCTCGAGGGACCGGACCGCCTCGGCGGCCTTGCGCAGGTTGAACCGCGCCATGACGTTGGTGAAGAGGTTGTCGTTGACGACCGTCGTGTACTCGTCGGGACCCGTCACGCCGTAGATGTGGAAGGAGTCGCTGCCGTTGCCACGCCAGAAGCCGAGGTCGACCCACATCCGCGCGGTCTGCACCAGCACGTCGATGCCCTCGCGCGCGAGGAACTCCTCGTCCCCGCTGACCTGCACGTACCTGCTCAGCGCATACGCGACGTCGGCGTCGATGTGGTACTGCGCCGTGCCCGCCGCGTAGTAGGCGGACGCCTCCTCGCCGTTGATCGTCCGCCACGGGAAGAGGGCGCCGTCCTCGTTGAGCTGGCGCGCGCGCCGCTGGGCCGCCGGGAGCATCGTGTAGCGGAACCGGACCGCGTTCCGCGCGACGACCGGCGAGGTGTAGACGAGGTACGGGACGACGTACACCTCGGTGTCCCAGAAGTAGTGGCCGCTGTAGCCCGACCCCGTCAGCCCCTTCGCGGCGATGCCGTTGCCCTCCGCGCGCGCGGCGGCCTGCGCGATCTGGAAGAGGTTCCAGCGGATCGCCTGCTGGACGGCCGGCTGGCCCTCGACGACGACGTCCGAGCGGTCCCAGTACTCGTCCAGCCACGCACGCTGGTCCACGAACTGCCGCTCCACCCCCTCCTCGCGGACGCGGTCGAGCGTCCGGCGGCAGCGGTTGACCAGCTCGCGCGCGGGCACGCTGCGCGACGTGTGGTAGCTCACCGCCTTGGTGATGACGACCGGGACGCCCGGCTGCGCCGTCACCCGGTACACGTGCTTGGCGTAGTCCTCCTCGACCTGCGTGAGGAGCTCGACGACGTTCTCGCTCTCGACGTGGTGGTCGATCGCGACGCCCAGCGTCATGCCCGAGTTGGTGCAGCGGTACGCCAGCACCGTCCGGGTGTCGTCCCCCCAGTGCACCTCCGGCTGCAGGACGCGGTGGTCGAACTGCGTCGCCCGACGCGGGTCCGCGCTCGTCGCCGACCCCGCCCGGGTGCGGTACTCGTCCAGGCCGTCCTGACGGTTGATGAGCCGGGACGAGACGACGACCGGCACCTCCCGGTCGAGCACCGTCACCTCGAAGGTCATCAGGGCCAGGTGTCTCTGGCGGAAGGAGACCATCCGCCGCGAGCGCACCCGGACCCGGTTGCCCGACGGCGTGCGCCACAGGATGTCCCGGTAGAGCACGCCGTCGCGCAGGTCGAGCGTGCGGTCGTAGGTGACGAGGTCGGCGACGGACAGCAGCAGGGGCTCGTCGTCGACGTAGAGGCGGATGACCTTGGGGTCCGGGACGTTGACGACGGTCTGACCGACCTCGGCGAACCCGAAGGCCTCCTCCGCGTGGCGGATCGGCCAGGTCTCGTGGAAGCCGTTGACGTACGTCCCGTGGGTGTGGAAGTCCCGGCCCTCCTCGAGGTTGCCGCGCATGCCGATGTACCCGTTGCCCAGGGCGAAGAGCGTCTCGACGGTGCCGTGGTCGTCAGGGTCGAAGAAGGACTCGGTCAGCCGCCACGGGTGGGTGGGGAACCGGGTGCGGTCCAGGTACGCGAGGGGGTCGCGGCGCACCGTCTCGGGGCGGCGGTGCGCGCCGCGGCCCGCGTGCGCGCCGCGCTCGCCCGGACGGTGCCCGGGGACGTCCTCGTGGTAGCGCTCGTGGCGCAGCGGCCCGCTCGGGTCCCGGCGCGGGCCGTCCATGTGGTCCTCGGCGTAGCCCCCGATCGGACCGCTCGCTGGGCGCTGCGGCGAGGCACCGTCCGAGGTGCGGTCCGCGGGGCCGTTCGACGGACCTGTCGGGCCGTCCGGCCGGGTCACGACGGCACCAGCTCGGCCAGGTCGGTGACGACGACGTCCGCGCCCGCGTCCCGCAGCACCTGCTCACCTGCTCCCCGGTCCACCCCGACGACGAGGCCGAAGCCACCCGCGCGCCCGGCGGCGACGCCGGACACCGCGTCCTCGATCACCACCGAGCGTGCCACCGTCGCGCCGAGCAGCTCGGCGGCGCGCCGGAACGTCTCAGGGTGGGGCTTGCCCGCGAGGCCCTCGGCCCGCGCCACGGCGCCGTCGACGACGACGGCGAAGCGGTCCGCGATCCTCGCCGCCTCGAGCACGCCGCGGGCGTTGCGCGAGCTCGACACGACGGCGACTCCCGTGCCGCGGGCCCGCAGCTCGTCCACCAGCCGCACCGAGCCCGGGTAGGGCGCCACCCCCTCGTCGGCGAGGATGCGGTTGAACATGGCGTTCTTGGCGTTGCCCAGCCCGCAGACCGTCTCGACGCCGGGCTCGTCCGTCGCGAGGCCCTCCGGCAGCGCGACGCCCCGCGACACGAGCACCGCGCGCACGCCGTCGTACCGCGGGCGGCCGTCGACGTGGAGGAAGTAGTCCTCGTCCGAGTACGGCGGCGTGACCCCGTGCTGGTCGAAGAACTCGGTGAACATCGCCGCCCACGCGAGCATGTGGACGTCCGCCGTCGGGGTCAGGACCCCGTCGAGGTCGAAGAGGGCGGCGTCGTAGGGGGTCCAGTCCATGGTTCGACGCTACGGGTCGGGCGCCCCGACGTCGTGCCGAGCCTGCCCGGCGTCAGGAGGCGGTGAGCTCCAGCGCCGGCGTCCCGTCGGCGCCCGCGCCCCGGTCGACCACGACGGTGCCGCCGTCGTGCGCCTCGCCGGACAGCAGCATCCGCGCGAGCCGGTCGCCGATCTCGCGCTGCACGAGCCGGCGCAGCGGCCGGGCGCCGTACGCCGGGTCGTACCCCTCGATCGCCAGCCACTCCCGTGCGGCGGGCGTGACGTCGAGGGTGAGTCGCCGCTCGGACAGGCGGTGCGCGAGCCGGGCGACCTGCAGGTCCACGATCCGCCCCAGCTCCTCCAGCGTGAGGGCGTCGAAGACGACGACGTCGTCGAGACGGTTGAGGAACTCCGGCTTGAACGCCGTCCGGACGGCCTGCATGACCCCCTCGCGCTTGGCCGCGTCGTCGAGCGTCGGGTCGACGAGGAAGTGCGACCCGAGGTTCGACGTGAGGACGAGGATCGTGCTGCGGAAGTCGACCGTCCGGCCCTGGCCGTCGGTGAGGCGACCGTCGTCGAGCACCTGGAGGAGGATGTCGAAGACCTCCGGGTGCGCCTTCTCCACCTCGTCCAGGAGCACGACGGAGTACGGCCGGCGTCGGACGGCCTCGGTGAGCTGGCCGCCCTCCTCGTAGCCGACGTATCCGGGGGGCGCGCCGACGAGCCGCGCGACCGAGTGCTTCTCGGAGTACTCGGACATGTCGATGCGGACCATGGCCCGCTCGTCGTCGAAGAGGTAGTCCGCGAGCGACTTCGCGAGCTCGGTCTTGCCGACGCCCGTCGGGCCGAGGAAGAGGAAGGACCCCGTGGGCCGGTCCGGATCGGAGATTCCGGCACGCGACCGGCGCACGGCGTCCGAGACGGTCCGCACCGCGCGGGCCTGGCCGATGAGCCGCTCGCCCAGCACGTCCTCCATGCGCAGGAGCTTGGCGGTCTCGCCCTCGAGCAGGCGGCCGGTCGGGATGCCGGTCCACGCGGAGACGACCTCGGCGATCTCGTCGGGCCCGACCTTCTCCGAGATCATGGGCGGCTCCCCGCCCTGGTCGCCGCTCGTCGCGCGCTCCGCCTCCGCCGCCTCGGCCTCCGCGATCTCCTTGTCCACCGCCGGGATCTCGCCGTAGAGCAGGCGCGAGGCGTTCTCGTAGTCGCCCTCGCGCTGGTGGCGGTCGGCCGCCATCCGCAGCTCGTCCAGGCGCGCGCGCAGCTGGCCCAGCCGGTCGTGACCCGCCTTCTCGTTCTCCCACCGGGCGGTCAGGCCCGCGAGCGCCTCCCGCCGGTCGGCGAGCTCGGCCCGGAGCTTCTCCAGGCGCTCGCGCGAGGCGTCGTCGTCGGCGGTGCGCAGGTACGTCTCCTCCATCTCCAGGCGGGTGACGGCGCGCTGGAGCTCGTCGATCTCGACGGGCGAGGAGTCCATCTCCATCCGCAGCCGGGACGCGGCCTCGTCGACGAGGTCGATCGCCTTGTCGGGCAGCTGCCGGCCGGAGATGTAGCGGTCCGACAGCGTCGCGGCAGCCACGAGGGCGGCGTCGGAGATCGTCACCTGGTGGTGCGCCTCGTACTTGGGCGCGATGCCGCGCAGGATCGTGACGGTGTCCTCCACGGACGGCTCCCCGACGAACACCTGCTGGAACCGCCGCTCCAGCGCCGGGTCCTTCTCGATCCGCTCGCGGAACTCGTCGAGGGTGGTGGCGCCGACGAGGCGCAGCTCCCCGCGCGCGAGCATCGGCTTGAGCATGTTGCCGGCGTCCATGGAGCCCTCCGCGGCCCCCGCGCCGACGACGGTGTGGAGCTCGTCGATGAACGTGACGACCTGGCCGTCGGACTGCTTGATCTCCTCGAGCACGGCCTTGAGCCGCTCCTCGAACTCGCCCCGGTACTTGGCGCCCGCGACCATCGCCGCGAGGTCGAGCGCGACGAGGCGCTTCCCGCGCAGGGACTCCGGCACGTCGCCGTCGACGATCCGCTGGGCGAGCCCCTCGACGACGGCGGTCTTGCCGACGCCGGGCTCCCCGATGAGGACCGGGTTGTTCTTCGTGCGCCGGGAGAGCACCTGCACGATGCGCCGGATCTCGCCGTCGCGGCCGATGACGGGGTCGAGCCGGCCGTCACGGGCCTCGGCGGTGAGGTCGCGGCCGTACTTCTCGAGCACCTTGTAGGTGCCCTCGGGGTCCGGGCTGGTGACCTTGGCGCTGCCGCGGACGGCGGGCAGCGCGGCGGCGAGGGCGTCGCGCGTCGCGCCGGCGCCCCGGAGCGCCTCGCCGGCGGGCGAGGACCCGGCGGCGAGCCCCATGAGCAGGTGCTCGGTGGAGACGTACTCGTCACCGAGGGCGCGGGCCTCCGTGCCGGCGGCGGTCAGGGCGGCGCTCAGCCCCCGGGACGTCGCAGGCTGGGTGACGGAGCCGCCCGACGCGGACGGCAGCGAGGTGCGCACGGCGGCGACCCGGCGTCCCAGGGCGCCGCGGTCCGCGCCGACGGCGTCCAGCAGGCCGGAGGCGACGCCGCGCGGCTCGGCGAGCAGCGCCTCGAGGAGGTGCACCGGCTCGATCTGGGGGTGACCGGCGGCGGACGCGGCCTGGATGGCGGCGGCGAGCGCCTCCTGCGCCTTCGTCGTGAACTTGTCCATCGGTGTGCTTCCTCCGTGGGCGTCTTGGGGGACTGCTCGGGGCAACCGGTCCGAAGTTGAGTCTATTCCGCTCAAGTCTGCGTCGCGAGGGGCAGCGGGCCGTCGGTTTACCTGCAGGGACGCACCGAGGACCGCCTCCGCGGGGCGGGTGACCTCGATCATCGGACGATTTCAGTGGTTGAGACATTCCACGGCGACCCTTTGCAACGTTGCAAGTCTTCGCTAGGAAGATCACACGGCCCCCCACCCCAGCGGAGCGACCCGGGCCGTCGGACCGGCGAAGGAGCCCTCACGATGCAGGCCAGATTCACGGCGAGCGCCGACTTCACCATCGGGGTCGTCGACCGCCGGCTGTTCGGGTCCTTCGTGGAGCACATGGGCCGGTGCGTCTACACCGGCATCTACGAGCCCGGCCACCCCGAGGCCGACGAGGCCGGCCTTCGCAAGGACGTGCTGGAGCTGACCCGCGAGATGGGCGTGACCCTGGTGCGCTACCCGGGCGGCAACTTCGTCTCGGGCTACCGGTGGGAGGACGGCGTCGGCCCGGTCGAGCAGCGACCGAGCCGCCTCGACCTCGCCTGGCGCTCCGTGGAGAGCAACGCCTTCGGCCTGCACGAGTTCATCGGCTGGGCCCGCAAGGCGCAGGTCGAGCCGATGATGGCGGTCAACCTCGGCACCCGCGGGCCGCAGGAGGCCGCCGACCTGCTCGAGTACGCCAACCACCCCGGCGGCACCCGGCTGTCCGACCTCCGCCGGGCGCACGGCTCCCCGGACCCGTTCGGCATCAGGCTGTGGTGCCTGGGCAACGAGATGGACGGTCCCTGGCAGCTCGGTGCGAAGACCGCCGACGAGTACGGCCGGCTGGCCAACGAGACCGCCAAGGTGATGCGGCTCGTCGACCCGACCGTGGAGCTCGTCGCCTGCGGGAGCTCCATGCGCAGCATGGCGACGTTCGGCAGCTGGGAGGCCACGGTCCTCGACCACTGCTTCGAGCAGGTCGACCTCCTGTCTCTTCACGCCTACTACGAGGAGCACGACCAGGACCTCGCCGGCTTCCTCGCGACCGCGCTGGACATGGACGCCTTCATCGACGAGGTGGTCGCGACCGTCGACCACGTCGCGGCGAAGAAGCGGAGTCCCAAGCGGCTCCGGCTGTCCTTCGACGAGTGGAACGTGTGGTTCCAGCGGGCGTTCGCCGGCCCGGAGGCGCAGACGTGGGAGGACGAGCCCCGCCTCATCGAGGACACCTACGACGTCGCCGCAGCCGTCGTCGTCGGCACGTACCTCATGACGCTGCTGCGGCACGCCGACCGCGTCTCCGTGGCGTGCCAGGCGCAGCTGGCCAACGTCATCGCGCCGATCCGCACGGAGCCGGGCGGCCCCGCGTGGCGCCAGACGATCTTCCACCCCTTCGCGCACGCCGCCCGGTTCGCCCGCGGCGACGTGCTGCGCCTCGCCGTCTCCTCGCCCACCTACGCCGCCGAGCCCTACGGCGACGTCCCTGTCCTGGACACCGTGGCGACCCGCGACGGCGAGACGGGAGAGGTCACGGTCTTCGCCGTGAACCGGGACCTGACCGAGCCGCTCTCCCTCACCGGCGCCCTGCACGGGCTCGGTCGTCTGGACCTCGTGGAGCACGTGACCCTCGCGGCCGACGGCGACGCCCGCCGCGTCAACACCCGTGAGCAGCCCGACGCCGTCCGCCCCCGCCGCGCCGACGGCGCGCGCGTGGTCGACGGGGTGCTCCACGCCACGCTGCCGCCGCTGTCGTGGAACGTCCTGCGCCTCGCCCCCGTGCGCCGCGGCGCCTGACCGCCCCGGCACCTCCCGACGCCTCCCACCCGACCCCGACCGGCACGACCCCACCTCGACCGGAGGACGACATGGTCAGCTCGACGACGAGCAGCCCGCGCCTCGAGGCGCGCCCCACGCTGCCGGACCCGCCCGGCACGACCCGCGCCGGCGCCCGCCGGGACGCGAGGACCGCCGCCGTCTTCCTGGCGCCGTTCCTCCTCCTGTTCGTCGTGTTCATCCTCTACCCGGTCGTCCAGGCCGTGGCGATGAGCCTCTTCGACTGGGACCTCCTGACCCAGTCCGCGACGGACTTCGGCCTGGACAACTACGCCCGGATGCTCGGCGGGACGGGCCTCACCTGGTCCGTCACCGCGATGCTCTCGTGGCGCCTCGTCCTGCTCGCCGTCGTGGCCGGCCTGGCCGTGGCCCCTCGGCACGGACGCATCGGCACGCGGGCGGCCGTCACGGCCGCCGTCCCGCTGCTCCTCCTGGTGCTCGCCCTCGGGATCCACCCCGGTCCGGGTGGGCAGTGGAACGACCCGCGCTTCTGGGCCGCCCTGCAGCACACCGTCGAGTTCACCGTGGTCGCCACACCGCTGCTCGTCGTCGGCGGCCTCGCGATGGCGCTGCTGGTCAACCGCAAGGGCCGCAGCTCGGCGTTCTACCGCACGGCGTTCTTCCTGCCGTACGTGCTGCCCGTCTCGGTCGTGACGCTCATCTGGATCTACCTCCTCAACCCCGACCGCGGCCTGGTGGCCTGGGCGACCCAGCGGCTGGGCCTCGGCACCGTCGACTACCTCAACGAGCCGACGACGGCGCTGCCCGCGGTGATCCTCACGACCGTCTGGTGGACCGTCGGCTTCACGATGATCCTGTTCCTCGCCGGCCTGCAGGACATCGACCCGTCCCTGTACGAGGCGGCCTCGCTCGACGGCGCCGGACGGTGGGAGTCCTTCCGCGCCATCACGGTTCCCGGGCTCCGGCGCGTCACCGTGCTGGTCGTCGTGTCCCAGGTGATCGCGTCGTTCCAGATCTTCGGCCAGGTGTACCTCATGACCCGGGGAGGGCCGGGCGACTCCTCCCTCGTGCTCATCCAGCACGTCTACGAGTCCGGGATCCGCGACTCCGCCCTGGGCTACGCCTCCGCCCTGTCCCTGGTGCTCCTCGTCATCATCCTCGCCGTCTCGCTCGCGCAGCTGAAGCTGCTCCGTACGGAGGACTCCTGATCATGGCCGTCCTGACCTCCCCCGCGCCCACGCCCACGCCCCCCACCGTCACCGCACCCGCAGCGAGCGCGCCACGCCGCCGGCGGCACGGGTCGCGGATCGCCTTCCACGTGACCGTGGGCGTCGTCGTCGTGCTCTGGCTGCTGCCGGTGCTCTGGATGGCCGTCCTCGCCGTCTCGGACAACGAGGCCCTCCAGCGCAACAGCCAGACCCTGGTCCCCCTCGGCCTGACGTTCGACAACATCGTCGGCGAGCTCAGCACGTCGCTGATCCCGCGCTGGTTCCTCAACAGCGTCGTCGTCACCGGCATCACGACCGCGGGCACCGTCCTGACGTCCGCCCTCGCGGGCTACGCCTTCGGCAGGCTGCACTTCCGGTTCAAGAAGAGCCTGTTCGTGCTGACGCTGGCAGGCCTCATGGTCCCGCGCGAGGCGATGTTCATCCCGCTGTACCTGATGTTCGCGACGACGGACCAGCTCAACAGCTACCAGGCGCTCTCCATGCCCCGGATCGCCCTCCCGCTGGGCGTCTTCATCATGACCCAGTTCTTCAAGGCCGTCCCCGCCGAGATGGAGGAGGCCGCCCGGCTCGACGGCGCCGGCCACTGGCGCACGTTCTTCCAGATCATGCTGCCGCTGGCCAAGCCCGCCATGGCCGCACTCGCCATCTTCGCGTTCGTCCAGTCCTGGAACGACTACCTCTGGCCGCTCGTCGTCGGCACGAACCCGCAGTTCTACACCCTGACCGTCGGGCTGGCCCAGCAGCAGGCCTCCTTCGAGGCCGCCCGCAGCCTCGGCGACCTCATGGCTCGCGGGGTCCTGGGCAGCCTGCCCCTGGTCGTCGTCTTCCTCGTCTTCCAGCGCCACCTCGTCCGGGGCATCGCCCTGGGCAGCGGCGAGAAGTGACAGCCCACCTCAGCCCGCACGACCCACCTCTCCCACCCCCCGGATCGAAGGAGATCGCCATGTCCCGTCCCCTCCCCCGTTCCCCGCTGGCGCGATGGTCCGCGCTGTCGGTGGCCGCGCTGGCCCTCAGCGCCTGCGGCGGCTCGGCCGTCGGCTCAGCCGAGGCGGTCGACCTCGCGGCGGTCACCGACGACGACCTCGAGGGCCTCACGATCACGGTCGGTGACTTCTTCGGCGACTGCGTGGACGCGGTCGGCGACGAGACCGACCCCGCCGTGGGCACCACGGAGTGCGAGACGATGCGGATCCTCAACAACAAGTTCAACGCCGAGAACCCCTGGGGCATCACGGTCGCACGCGAGGCCGGCTCGGAGTGGTCCGTGTACTACGACGCGGTGAACTCCGCGTTCGCCGCGGACACGGCGCCGGACGTCCTCTTCATGCACGCCGCGAACATCCCCGACTACTCCGGCCGCGGGCTGCTCCTCCCGCTCGACGACGGGCTGGAGGCCGTGGGCATCGACGCCGCCGACCTCACGGAGCCCGCCCTCGCCGGTGTGACCGACCGCGACGGCGTGGTGCACGGCGTCCCGCACGACCTGCACGGCAACCTCGTGCACCTCAACACCGACCTCATGGCCGAGGCCGGGCTGGTCGCCGACGACGGCGCGCCCGTCCTGCCGACGAGCCCGGAGGAGCTGGTCGAGCACGCCCGGCAGTTCGAGGAGGCGACCGGGAAGCAGTACATCGCGTGGGCGAACGACTTCAACATCCCGTTCCGCATGTTCTGGACCCTCGTCGCCCAGCAGGGCGAGACGGTCATCTCCGCCGACGGCGAGGCGACCGTCGACACCGACGCCGGTCGCGAGGCGCTGGGCCTCATCGCCGAGCTCTACTCGAGCGGTACCGCAGACCCGGCGCAGACCTACGACTCGTCCCAGCAGGGGTGGCTCAACGGCGAGGTCGGCATGCTGGTGAACGGCACGTGGGTCGTCAACGAGTACTCGCGCTCCGCGGGCTTCGACTACCAGGCGGTCGACTTCCCGACCCTGTACGACGAGCCCGGGGTCTGGGCGAACTCCCACACCTGGGTGGTCCCGGCGCAGCCTGACGCCGACCCGGCGCGCTATCGCGCCGCCCTGGAGTACGCCGCGTTCATGCTCGAGCACAACGAGGCGTGGGCGCTCAACACGGGGCACCTGTCGCCGCTGACGTCGGTGCTCGAGAGCGACTCGTACCAGCAGGCCGACCAGCGGGCCGGTTACGCCACCACCGCCGACGTCGCGAGCCTCGTCCCGCAGGTCGACGGCTGGCAGGGGGCGGAGGACGCCCTCGCCCGCGCGCTGGAGACCGTCTGGCTGACCGGCGCCGACGTCGACGACGCGCTCGCCGCGGCGCAGTCCCAGGTCGCCGCCCAGCTCGACTGACGGCGCAGTCCCCGCGTCGCCCCTGTCGACGCGGCCGGCACGGACCGCCTCCGGTGCGGTCGGTGCCTCGGCCCCCGTCCTGCGCTCCCCCTCGCAGGACGGGGGCCGTCCCTGTCGGCGGCACGGCCGGGACACCCGACCTAGACTCGACGAAGCCCTGGGAGAGGAACGACGCCATGGCAGCACGCCTTCAGGACGTCGCGGAGCGCGCCGGCGTCTCCGTCCGCACCGTCTCCAACGTCGTCAACGACTTCCCGCACGTCCGCCCCGCCGTCCGGGAGCGGGTGCAGCAGGCGATCGCCGACCTCGGGTACACGCCGAACATGACGGCCCGGTTCCTGCGCGGCGGCCGGACCGGGATGATCGCGCTCGCGGTGCCGGACCTGTCCGTCCCCTACTTCGCCGAGCTCGCCGGCTACATGATGCGAGCCGCCCACCAGCACGGCCTGACGCTCCTCATCGAGGAGACCGACGGCGACCGGGAGCGCGAGGTGCTCTTCGCCACCGGACCGCGCTCGAGCACCATCGACGGTCTCATCCTCAGCCCCCTGAGCGCGGAGGCGGAGGACCTCAGCGACCCCCGCCGGGCGGTCCCCGTCGTGCTGCTGGGCGAACGCACCTACGACGAGCCCATCGACCACATCGCGATCGACAACGTGCGTGCCGCGCGCGACGCCACCACGCACCTCATCCACCTGGGACGTCGCCGGGTCGCCGCGATCGGCGCGCGGCCGGGTCACGACAGCCGCATGGCGGACCTCCGGCTCGACGGGTACCACCAGGCGCTGGCCGGCGCCGGCGTCGCGCGCGACGAGCGCCTCGTCGTCGCCACGCCGTGGTTCACCCGCCAGGACGGGTACGACGCCGTCGTGCAGCTGGTGCGCGCGGACGCCCGTCCCGATGCGCTCTTCTGCTTCAACGACCTCCTCGCGCTGGGTGCGATCCGGGCCCTCGCCGACCACGACCTCAGGTGCCCGGAGGACGTCGCCGTCGTCGGCATCGACGGCATCGAGGAGGGCGCCTTCTCGGTCCCCACCCTGACGACGATCGCGCCGGACATGGCGGGCATCGCCTCCCGCGCCGTCGACCTCCTCGTGGCGCGGATCGGCGGTCGTGAGGTCGAGCCCGCCGTCGACGACGTCGCGGGGTTCACGCTCGTGGTGCGGGGGAGCACGGGCGGTGGTGGCCGGTCGGCGCGCTGACCTGCGATGATCGAGCCGCCGGGTCGACGGAGACCCGGGAGGAGGAGATGAGGCGTCGTGACGATCATCGTCGGCTACACCCCCACGCCCGAGGGCGAGGCAGCCCTCGAGCACTCCGTGAAGGAGGCGCACAACCACGGGGACGAGCTCCTGGTGGTCAACGTGTCGGCACGGTCCGACCCGCCCGAGTCGACCTTCGCGACCGACACCGAGCTCGAGGCGGTCCGCGAACGGCTCGACGCCGAGGGCGTCCGGTACACGCTGCGGCAGCTCGTGCGCGGCAAGGACCCGGCCGACGAGATCCTCGGGCTGGCCGAGGAGATGGACGTCAGGGGCATCGTCATCGGCGTCCGGCACCGCACCCCGGTGGGCAAGCTGCTCCTTGGCAGCAACTCCCAGCGGATCCTGCTCGAGGCGGCGTGCCCGGTCATCGCGGTCAAGGCCCGCCGCAAGGACCGCCAGCGGGGCTGAGCCGGCGGCGCGCCCTGCGTCGCCGCTCCCTCCATGCCTCTCCGTGCCTGTCCGGCTTGTCCGTGCCTCGCCGTGCCTCCCCTGCTTTCTCCGAGCCGGCTCAGGCCGGCACTGACATGATCGGCGCATGGCCGCACCGGAGCGCGAGAGCTGGCAGCCCGACGTCCTCGGCGAGGGCTGGGAGGCCCGGACCCTGCCCCTGCGGCCCGACGGGCAGGGCGACGGGGCCGTCGCGACCCTCGTGCGTCGCGCCCCGGCGGACGACGGCGCCCCGGCGGCCGGTGCCGAGCCGCGCCGGCGGGCGGTGCTCTACGTCCACGGGTACGTCGACTACTTCTTCCAGACGCACCTCGCCGACGCCTGGGCCGAGGCGGGGTACGACTTCTACGCGATCGACCTGCGGGACCACGGACGGTCCATCCGCGACGGACGCCTGGCCAACTACACCGCGCGCCTCGCCGACTACACCGAGGAGCTGGACGGCGCGGCACGGATCCTCCGCGAGGAGGACGGGCACGACGTCGTCGTCGTCAACGGGCACTCCACCGGCGGGCTCGTCGCGGCGCTCTGGGCGCACGGGCGCCGGGGGCGGGGCGAGCGGCCGATGGACGCGCTCGTGCTCAACTCCCCCTGGCTCGACCTCAACCGCCCGTGGTGGGACCGCGTGGTCACCACCCACCTCGTCGACCTGGTCGTGGCGCGGGTGGCGCCGACCGCCGTCGTCGGGAGCCTGAGCCCCGCCTACGGCCAGTGGCTGGCGCGCGGGGACGGCGGCGCGTGGGAGTACGACCTCACCTGGAAGCCGCACGAGGGCTTCGGGGCGCGAGCCGGCTGGCTGCGCACGATCCGCCGCGCGCACGAGGCCGTCGCCCGGGGGCTGGAGATCGACGTGCCGGTCCTCGTATGCACCTCGGACGCGAGCGGACCGGCCAAGGGCGTGCACGACGCGCTCGACCGCACCGACTCGGTCCTCGCCGTGGAGCACATGTGGCAGCGTGCGCCGCGCCTGGGGGCGGACGTCACGGTCGTCCGCATCCCTGGTGGGGTGCACGACCTCGCGCTGTCACCGGAGCCGGCGCGGACGGCCTACCTGGACGCCGTCCGCGACTGGGTGCAGCGCCGCGTGCCGTGACGCGGCTGCGGCTGCGACTGCGTCAGCGCGCCACGCCCTTCAGCGACCCGGTCACACCGCCCTCGCCGTCGACGACGATGCAGAGGATCTCGCGGTCCTCCATGTCGTCCCAGCTCTGCTGCGTCGGGAAGAGCGTCGTGAAGTCCAGCGCCGACTCCTCGTAGGCCATCCCGACGAACCCCTCGAAGGCGCCGTAGCACAGCTCGTCCGCCATGACCCCCGCGGCCTCCTCGCCCGGGTACTCGGCGTCCGTGATCTGCTCGGCGAGGTAGACCTCGCTGTCGTGGGGCTCGGTGCAGGGGACGGTGGGGAGGGAGTCGACCTCGGCCGCACCCTCGGCCTCGCTGCCGAGCAGCGTGAGGCAGTCGCCCACGCGCACGGAGAACGCGTCCGCGTCGGCCGCCTCCGTGATCTCGCCGGACTCGCCGTCCCGGACGGCGTCGGCCGGGCCGAGCAGGGAGCAGCCGGACAGGAGCAGGGCGGCGCCGGCGAACGCGGGCAGGCAGCGGGAGATACGCATGATGGTCCTCGGTGTGTGAGCGGACCGAGGAGGCCGTCCCCCGCGGCACGGGAACGCAAGCGCCGGCCGGGGGTGCCGATCCCGGGACTTGCCCGCACCTCACCCGGTCGGCCCAGCAGGTCGCTGTGTCACGGCAGCGTCTCCGATCCGTGACCGTCCGGACGCTCATGCTGCACGGGCGACGTACCGACACAGGAGGCAGCCCCACCCGGGCCACGACCGCCGGCCCACCCCGCCGGCCCCGCCGACCGCACCTGGCAGCGCGACCCGCTGAGCGACCCTCCGACGGACCCCGGAGACCTCATGAGCGCCACGCGCTGCACCTGCATCCTCGACGGCCTGCTCGCGCAGCTCGTCGTCGACCCGACGTGTCCCGCGACCCTCGTGCACCTGACGCGGCACGACGTCGCCGTGCGCCGCGCGCGCTGAGCGGACCGGCGCCCACGGCCGGCCCTGCCGCACCCGTCGGGACCATGGTGTTCGGGAGCGGGCAGCGCGCACGGGTAGCCTGACGCGGCGCCACCCCTCTCACCACCCGGAGTCCGCATGTCCAGCCTCGCCCCGTCGTCCGGCCAGGGCCGGCCTCTGCTCGTCCGAGCGCTCCTGTCGCTCGCCGTGCTCGTCGGGGCGGTGGTGGTCGTCCTGACGCAGTCGCCGACCCTCGGCCTGGACCTGCGCGGCGGCACGCAGATCGTCCTCGAGGCGCAGGACGGTCCGACCGTCGTCGCCGACGCGGAGTCGACCGACCGCGCGCTGGAGGTGCTGCGGCGCCGCGTCGACGCCCTCGGTGTCGCCGAGCCGACGATCGTCCGCTCCGGCGAGCGGCGCATCATCGTCGAGCTGCCCGGTCTGCAGGACCCGGCCGAGGCGGTCGAGGTCATCGGCCGGACGGCGCAGCTCTCCTTCCACCCCGTGCTCGGGGTCGGGGACCCCGCGAACCTCCCTGCGGGGAGCCCCGAGGCCGGGGCCGAGGGCGCCGAGGACCCGACCGACGCCGAGCCCCTGCCCGACGTCGACGTGACGCAGGAGGTCACGCTCGCGGACAGCTCCGGCATCCCCCTGCGGCTGGGCCCCGCGCAGCTCACCGGTGAGGCGGTCACCGGCGCGAACAACACGCTCGACACGCAGTCCGGGCGCGGCTGGTACGTCACCGTCGAGTTCACCGGCGAGGGTGGTCGCGCATGGGCGTCGCTCACCGGCGAGGCGGCGTGCGCCCCCCTGGGCGACCCGACCCGCCGCGTGGCGATCGTCCTCGACGGCGGCATCATCACGTCGCCCGAGGTCAACTCGAGCGTCCCGTGCGGCACCGGCATCACCGGCGGGCAGACGGACATCACCGGTGGCTTCGACCAGCAGTCCTCCCGCGAGCTCGCGGCCGTCATCCAGGGTGGCGCCCTGCCCGTCCCGGTCGAGGTCATCGAGCAGCGGACGGTCGGCCCGAGCCTCGGCGCCGCGGCGATCGACGCGAGCGTCCAGGCCATCCTCCTCGGCGTCGCGATCACCGGCGTGTTCCTCGTCGTGGTCTACCGGCTCATGGGCCTCCTCGCCGTGATCGCCCTGGCCGGCTACGCCCTCATCGCCTACGCCGCGCTCATCGGGCTGGGCGCCACCATCACCCTGCCCGGCCTCGCGGGCTTCGTCCTGGCGGTCGGCATGGCGGTGGACGCGAACGTCCTCGTGTACGAGCGGGCCCGCGAGGAGCGCGCCACCCGCAACCGCTCCCTGCCCATGGCGGTCCGCGAGGGGTTCGCGAAGGCGCTGCCCGCCATCGCCGACACCAACATCACGACCCTCATCTCGGCCGGCCTGCTGTTCTTCCTGGCGTCCGGTCCGGTCCGCGGCTTCGGCGTCACGCTGACCGTCGGTGTGCTCGCCTCCTTCTTCTCCGCGCTCGTCATCACCCGCGTGCTGGCGGAGTCGGCCGCCCGGATGGGCGCCGTCCAGCGCAAGCCCGGGATCACGGGCATCGACACGCTGGGGCGCGTGCGCGAGCGCCTCACCGCGATGGACCCCAGGTTCCTGGACCACCCGCGGGCCTGGCTCGCCGGGTCGCTCGCCCTGGTGCTCCTCACCGGACTGGGTCTCGCCGTCCGCGGCGTCGACCTCGGCGTCGAGTTCACCGGCGGGCGGAGCATCCAGTACGAGGTGGCCGAGCCGGTCTCGGCCGACGAGGCCCGGGACGCCGTGTCCGCCGCCGGATACCCGGCGGCCGTGGTGCAGGAGACGGGCGACGGCGGCATCGCGGTCCGCACGAGCCCGATCGACGACCGGCAGCAGCAGGAGATCCGGGACGCGATCGGCGAGATCTCCGGCGGTGCGACCGTCGTCAGCGACGAGCTCATCGGCCCGACCCTGGGCGACGAGCTGCGGCGCAACGCGCTCATCGCCCTCGGCATCGCCCTGGCCGCCCAGCTGGCGTACCTCGCGATCCGGTTCCACTGGACGTTCTCGACGGGTGCGGTCGCGGCCCTGGCCACCAACGTGCTGGTGGTCCTCGGGACGTTCGCGTGGCTCGGCAAGCCCCTCGACGGCGTCTTCCTCGCGGCGCTGCTGACGATCATCGGCTACTCCGTCAACGACTCCGTGGTCGTGTTCGACCGCATCCGCGAGATGTGGCGCGCCAAGCCCGACGAGCCGTTCCACCGGCTCGCCGGCTCGGCCGTGCTGCAGACGCTCCCGCGCACGATCAACACCGGTGCCAGCACGCTGTTCGTGCTCCTCGCCCTGCTGTTCCTGGGTGGCTCCTCGCTGCGTGACTTCGCGCTCGCGCTCGTCCTCGGCATCGTGGTCGGCACCGCCTCCACCATCTCCATGGCCGTACCGCTGACGGTCGCGCTGCAGCGCAGGTGGCCGTCGCGCCCGCGCATCAAGGAGGAGAAGAAGCCGGTGGCGGGCGCCCGGACGGACGGCGCCGTCGTCTGAGGCAGTGGGCCGGGAACACCGCGGCCGCGGCGGGCGCTGCACCCCTCGGACGATCGAGGAGGAGCCATGACCGACTACGGCCACGACCTGCTGCTCGGGTCCTTCGTGACCCCGAGCGCGCAGGACCCGGACGCCGTCGTCGGCCTGGCGGTCGCCTCGGAGGAGGCGGGGCTGGACCTCGTCACCTTCCAGGACCACCCGTACCAGGCCGGCTTCCTGGACACGTGGACGCTGCTCACGTGGGTCGCCGCGCGCACCGACCGGGTCCAGCTCGCCGGCAACGTGCTCAACCTGCCGCTGCGGCAGCCCGCCGTCCTCGCGCGGTCGGCGGCGAGCCTGGACCTGCTGTCCGGCGGGCGGGTCGCCCTCGGCCTCGGGGCCGGCGGGTTCTGGGACGCGATCGAGGCGATGGGGGGCGCGAGGCTCACGCCGGGCGAGTCCGTCGTCGCGCTCGAGGAGGCGCTGGAGATCATCCGCGGGATCTGGGCGACGGAGGACCGCGCACCGCTGCGGGTGGACGGCACGCACCACCGGGTCCGCGGGGCCAAGCGCGGCCCGACGCCCGCACACGAGATCCCCGTCTGGGTCGGCGCGTACAAGCCACGGATGCTCCGCCTCGTCGGCGCGCGCGCCGACGGCTGGCTCCCCTCGCTGCCCTACCTGCGCTCCCTCGACGACCTCGACCGCGGCAACGCGGTCATCGACGCCGCCGCGCTCGAGGCGGGGCGCGACCCGAGCGCCGTCCGGCGTCTGCTCAACGTCACGCCGGCCGAGCTCGACGTCGAGGTCCTCACGCGGCTCGCGCTCGACCACGGCGTGGCCGGGTTCATCGCCATGGGCGACGACCCGCGCGCGCTCACGCTCCTCGGCCGCGAGATCGCCCCCGCCGTCCGGGACGCCGTGGCGGTCGCACGCGCGAGCCGCGGCTCCGGTGCGGGCAGCGCCGAGCCCAGCAGCAGCGGCCCTTCCGACGGTGCCGCACCCCTCGCCCAGGCCCTCCGCTCGTCCCCGCGCGCCGGGGTGACCGCCCGGGTGGAGGCGGGCGGGCCGTCGTCCGCGTACGGGACGGGCAGCCCCACGTCGTCGTCCGCCGACGCGCCGGGCGGCTCGGCGCCGTCGGCGGCGAAGGCCGTAGCCGGGGTGACGCCCACCCCCGACGACGGCGTGCGGCACTCCTCCCGCGCGGTGTGGCGCGAGGACGACCGCCCGACGGCGCCGCCTCCGCCGCCCGGCACGACCCACTCACCCACCGGCCGGGCGGTCGCGCAGCACCTCGTCGACGTGCACGACCACCTCAGGTCGGAGCTCGCCGAGCTGCGGCGCGTGGCCGAGCAGGTGCTCGACGGCGGGCTCGATGCCGGCGCGGCACGGTCCGCGGTCAACGCCATGACGCTGCGGCAGAACGCCTGGGTGCTGGGGGCCTACTGCGCGACGTACTGCCGCACCGTCACCGGCCACCACACGCTCGAGGACCGGAGCATCCTGCCGTACCTCCGGCGCGTCGAGCCGGGGCTGGAGCCGGTCGTCGACCGCCTCAAGGCGGAGCACGTCGACATCCACCACGTCCTGGAGGACGTCGACGCGGCGCTCGTGCGCTTCGTGACGGACGACGACGGCGCCGCGGTGCTGCGCGAGGCCGTGGACCTCCTCACGGACGTGCTGCTGTCGCACCTGTCGTACGAGGAGCGCGAGCTCGTCGAGCCGCTCGCGCGCTTCGGCATGGCCCCCGGCCAGGTCTGAGCCGGGTCCCGGCGCCGCGCACGCGCCGGCCGGGCGGCTCACGGGCGGATCTGCTGCTTGCGGTACGCGCGCTGCTGGGCCCTGACCCGACCCGTGAGCTCCGCGCGCAGCCGGGCGTCGACCCGGGCCGCCTGGTGCTCGAGCTCCCGCAGCAGCTTCCGGTGGCTGTCGAGCCGGCGCTGCGGCAGCGTGCCGTCCTCGACGGCCGCCAGCACGGCGCACCCCGGCTCGGTGCGGTGCCCGCAGTCGCTGAAGCGGCACCGCCGGGCGAGGTCCTCGATCTCGGCGAAGACCTCGTCGAGCGCCTCCTGTCCCGCGAGGCCGATGGTCCGCAGCCCGGGGGTGTCGAGCACGGCACCACCGCCGGCCGCGAGGTGCAGCTCACGCGTCACGGTGGTGTGCCGGCCCTTGCCGTCGGTCCGCAGGTCGCGCGTCGTCATGACGTCCCCGCCCACCAGGGCGTTGAGCAGGGTGCTCTTGCCGGCGCCGGACGCCCCGAGGAGCGCGACCGTCGCCCCGCCCCGGAGGCGGTCGCGCAGCGGCTCCAGGCCGGCTCCGGTCAGCGCCGAGACGGCGAGGACCACGGCGCCCGGAGCGATCTCGGCGACCTCGGCGGCCAGCACCTCCGGCTCGGCCGGCAGGTCCGCCTTGGTGAGGACGACGACGGGCTCCGCCCCTGAGGACCACGCCAGCGCGAGGAGGCGCTCGATGCGCGCCAGGTCGACGTCGGGGGCCATGCCCTCCACGACGGCGACGACGTCGGCGTTCGCGGCCAGCACTTGCCCGTGGGACGAGCCGCGCGCGACCTGCGCCCGTACGACCGCCGTGCGGCGCGGCAGCACCTCGTGGACCGACCAGGAGTCGGCACCGGCGACGGGCGCGAGCGCGACCCAGTCCCCGGCGGCGGGGACGTGCACGGGGTCGGCGGCGACGGCGCGCTCGAGCGCCGTCGACCAGGCAGCCGGGACGGACGCGAGGTCGTCGCCGGCGGCCACGAGGACGTCGCACCGGCCACGGCCGGAGCGGGCGACACGAGCGGGGACGGCACCGGGAGGCGGGCGGTGCGCCGCCCAGGTGTTGCGCCAGGCGGTCCCCCAGCCGAGCGCCGCCAGCGGATCGGCTCGGTCGGGGGCAGGGGCGGCGTCGGTCGCGCGCGGGTCGAGCGGCGCGGCGGAGACCGACGAGGAGGCGGGACGGGACGAGCGGGGTACGGCTGAGGACAACGGAGGACCCTTCGAAGGGCCCCGCGGCGTCAGGTCCCGCGGGGCGAGGAGAGGTTGGTCGGCACGGCGACGACGACGACGCTCATGACGGCACCTCCCCTCGGTCCGGACGATGGTCGAGCCCGACCGGGCCCGCACTCCGACCGTACGGCTCCGCGCGGTCGCGCGGCACGCCTTTTTCGCGACCGTCCCGCGCGGACGCGCGTGGCCGCGCGGACACGGGCAGCCCGGGGAGCCGTGCGGGCCGGTGGACCCCACCGGCGGGTGGCCGCGACCAGCGGGACGTCCGCCCCAGCTCCTCCTGGGCGGACGCCTCCGTGACGGCGGCGAGCTCCGCGGGGGTGCACGGCAGCCCGAAGGCGAAGCAGACGGCCCGGGCGATGTCGGGCCGGTAGTCGTGCCCGCCGCCACCGGACCGGCCGGGCACGGGCTTCATGGCGTTCTTCAGGTCGACCACCGCCTGGAGGAACGTGATCGGCGTCGACCACTCGGCCTGCGACGGGATCGCCGGCGGCCGGTGCTCCCCGAGGCACGACGGACGCCGGTACAGCGCCTGGGGTGCGAAGAGCGCGACGGCGTCGTCGTCGTGGGACAGGAGGACGTACCGCGCGGCGGCCGCGGCGACCGGGTCGAGCGCATCGATCTCCGCGACGGCGGTCAGCCGCAGCACCTCGCCGGGACCCACGTCGGGGCGCGCCGGGCCGGCGGTCTCGCGCGCCCAGATGCTCGGCAGGGGCGTCCCGAGCCACAACGCCCGGTCGATGCCGAGCGCCCGCAGTCCCTGCGTCCCGGTATGCCGGAAGACGTCCTGGCCGGTGAGGGCCCCGAGGCTCTCCCCGAAGGTCACCACGCGGGGCCGGTCCGCAGGGGCGCGGCGGGCCAGGAGCGCCGCGACGGCCGTCCACACCGCCCTGTTCTGCTCCCGGGCCGCGCCGACCCGGCGCAGGGACAGCAGGGAGGGGCGGGCGCCGTACTGCACCGTGAGGCTCGCGCAGTCACCGCGCGTGAGGTGCTCCCACGCCGCGGCCGCCGCGTAGTGGATGTACCCCGCACCCGTCGGCGAGCACAGGACCAGCAGGGAGCGGTCGAGGGCTCCGGTCCGCTCGAGCTCGGCCACCGCCAGGGCGACGCGCCGCTCGACCGTCGGTGCGCTGCGCAGGCCGACGTAGACCCGGATCGGTTCCTGGACCTCACCGCCCATGACGGCGCGAAGGGACTCGACCGTGGAGGCGGACGCCAGGTGGCGGCGCGCCTCGCGCGTCAGCGTCTCCCACCGGACCGGGCTGCCGGGCCCTCCGCTGACGCGCGCGGAGGTCGGTGGCTCGCCGAGCGCGACGTCGGGCAGCGACACGGCGGTCTCGGCGCGGCGCCCCACCTCGGCACCGAGTGCGGCGAGGACGACGGCGATGACCGTCAGCGACGCGAGGTGGCTCACCACCTGGCCGTGCCGCGAGGGGCCCGTGACACCGTCGAGGAGCCGGTCGACCGCCCGCGCGACCTGTCGCTCCGCGGCCGCGACGCCGACGGCACCGGTCGCGACGGCACCTCCCCAGGCGAGCGACGTCATCACGGGCGCGTCCCGGTCCCGGCCGAGCTCCAGGCCGGCCCGCCGGGCGCGCCGCAGACGCAGCGCCTCCACCACCGTGGCCGCTCCTCCGCCGGCGAGGACGACGGCCGGCACCGTGTGCAGCGCCCTGCTGACCACGGCACCCGCCGTGCCCGGGCCGCCGACGGGCACGGCGTCGAGCGCTCCGGCGAGCGCCCCGGCCAGGGCGGCGGACCGCGCACGGACGACGCCGGTCCCGATGAGCGCCCGGAGGGTCGACTCGTCGTCACGGCGGGGCAGGACCGCATGGACGGCGCTCGTGACCATCACCGTCATCAGGTCCACGGCGAGCGTCGTGCGCGCCGTGCCGGGGGTGTCGGTCCGACGGCCGGCGACGCGCCGCAGCCCGCGCGAGAGGACCAGGACGACGTCGTGCTCGACGGTCGTCAGGGCGTAGCCGGCGGCTGCCGACAGCCCCGTCACGAGCCCCTGGTCGAGGGCCGACCGCGGCCGCAGGAGGGGGACCAGCCCGGCCGGCACCGACGCCGCGGCCGCGACGACCCCCGCGCGCTGGCTCGCCGAGAGCCTCGCGTACAGGACCCCTCGCTTCATGGCAGCCTCACTCGACGCGGCACGGTGCGCCGGCCCGCTCCCAGTCTCGCGGTCGACGGGGTCCGCCCCGAGGGACCTCCGGGCCCGGCCCTCAGGGGGCGACGCTCGTCACCGGCTCCACGCCGAGCTCGGACAGCAGGGTCTGCACCCGCCCGTGGATGTCGTCGCGGATGATGCGCACCGGCTCGATGCCCTGGCCGGCGGGGTCGTCGAGCTTCCAGTCCTCGTAGCGCTTGCCGGGGAAGATCGGGCACACGTCGCCGCAGCCCATGGTGATGACGACGTCGGACGCCTGGACCGCCTCGGTGGTGAGGACCTTCGGCCTCTGGTCGCGGATGTCGATGCCGAGCTCGAGCATCGCCTCGACCGCCGTGGGGTTGATCTGGTCCGCGGGCATCGAGCCGGCGGAGCGCACCTCGACCTGCCCGCCGGACAGGTGGGTGAGGAAGCCGGCGGCCATCTGCGAGCGGCCGGCGTTGTGGATGCAGACGAAGAGGGCGGACGGGCGGGTGTCGGTCGTGGTCACGGGGTCCTCCTGGTGATCGGTGGTGGGGTTCGTCGGGACGATCAGCGGCCGTGGGCCTCCGCGGGCGGCACGAGCTCCCCCGCGAGCGCCGCGACGCGCGCGGCGAGGTCGTCGTGGATGGCGCGCACACCCTCGGGGGATGCCAGTGCGGGGTCCCCGACGGGCCAGTCCTCGTAGCGCTTGCCCGGCAGCACCGGCGTCGCGTCGCCGCAGCCCATGGTGACGACGACGTCGGCGGCGCGCACCGCGTCGTCGGTGAGCGGCTTGGGGAACGGCTCCTCGGCGTCGGGCCCGAGCAGCTCGGCGAGGAGCGGCTCGACCGTCGCGTGGATCCGCGCCGCGGGCAGCGAACCGGCCGAGCGCACGACGACCGCGTCCCCGACGAGCCGGCGCAGGAGCGCGGCGGCGAGCTGGGACCGGCCTGCGTTGGCGGTGCACACGAAGAGCACCCGGGGACGGGTGGCCGGGACGTCGGTCCGCGAGGCGCCGTCGTCCGGACGGTCGTCGGCCGCGACGTCGTCGGCCGCCGCGACCGCGAGCAGGTCCTCGAGGCGCTGGACCGCGAAGCGCTCCGCGAGGACGGGCAGGTGGGTGGTGACCGTCGCGGTCCTGGCGAGCGCCGCGCCGGACTCCCGGACGACGAGCCGGACGACGTCGGGCGAGAGCTGCGGGAAGCGGGTCACGAGGCGCTCGACGGCGTGGGACAGGGCCGCGTCGACGTCGAGGCGGCTCGGCTCTTCGACGTCGCCGACCGGTGGCGGTGCGGAGGCCGCCCGCGCCAGCGCGTCCAGGAGGGATGACGCGACGCGGTCCATGCCGGGGGCGAGGGAGTAGAAGATCCACGTCCCGCGCCGGTCGGCCGTGACGACACCCGCCTCGCGCAAGGAGCGCAGGTGGTGGGAGACGGTGGGGGCGGCGAGCTCGGTCAGCGACGCGACGTCACCGGCCGCGAGCCGACCCCCGGGGGCGCCCGCGAGGGCGGAGACGATCTGCAGCCGCAGGGGGTCGGCCATCGCGCGGACGACCGGGGCGACGGACTCCGCGACGTCGCGGGGCATCGCCTGCGCGCGCGACGTGGCCCTCGTGTCGACCGACATGGCAGCACCTCCCGGTTGATTCGGTACTCATCTAATTAGATGGGCGCCGAAAGATCAAGCCCGGGAGGTGCTGCAGAGGCAGAGGCGGAGGCAGGGTCCGGTCAGTCCCGCCAGACCTGGACGACGCTCGGCCGCGGGCCGCCCCACGCGTCCGGGGTCACGGTGCCCTCCGGCACGTAGTCCGGGAAGAGCGACTGCTGCGCGCCCCAGCGGCCGTCCTCGCCGGGGTGCTGCACCGCGACGTAGACCATGTCCTGCTGCTCCCGGATGACGGGGCCGCACGTCTCCGCACCCGTCGGCACGGACAGGAACTGCTGCACACGCCCCCGCTCGGGGCCCTCGAGCGGCACCTTGTAGAGGCCGTCGCAGTACCCGATGGTCCCCGGGGCGCCGTCGGTGGAGATCCACAGCGTCCCGTCGCCGTCGAACGCCACGTTGTCCGGGCACGAGATCGGGGAGACCGCCTCCGGCGGGAAGCCGGCGAAGTAGGTCGACCCGTTGACGGCCGGGTCGCCGCACAGCAGGAGGATCTGCCAGCCGAACGTCGTCGCCGTCGGGTCGTCAGCGGCCTCCGTCAGCTCGACGACGTGACCGTCACGGTTGCGGGTGCGGGGGTTGGGCTCGGTGGCGCCCTCGTTCGTGCCGGTGCCGCGGGCCGTGTTGTTCGTGCACGCCACGTAGACGCGGCCGGTGCGCGGGTTCGGCTCGACGTCCTCCGGGCGGTCCATCTTGGTCGCGCCGACGGCGTCCGCCGCCAGGCGGGTGCGGACGAGCACCTCCTCCGTGGTGAAGCCCGGGACCTGGCTCACGCCGTCGAGCACCAGCGGGACCCACTCCCCCGTGCCGTCGAAGGCGCCGTCGGACGGGAGGGCACCCGTGCCCGTGATCTCCTCGACCGGGGAGTCGCCCCGGAAGCGCGCGACGTAGAGGCTGCCCGCGGAGAGCAGCCGCTTGTTGTGCTCGCGGTGCTGGTCGCCCTTGCGGTAGGTCTCGCGCGAGACGAACTTGTAGAGGTAGTCGAAGCGCTCGTCGTCGCCCATGTACGCCACGACGTGGCCGCTGGGGGCGACCCGGACCGTCGCACCCTCGTGCTTGAACCGCCCGAGCATCGTGTGCTTGACCGGCGTCGACGTCGGTCGTACGGGTCCACCTCGACGATCCACCCGAAGCGGTTCGGCTCGTTCTCGTACCCCGGCGTGCGCGCGTCGAAGCGGGGCTCGACCTCTTCCCAGCCGCGCGTCGTCGGCCGGTCCGCGAGCCCGTAACGGGCGTTCTCCCGTGTGGCCGGGGCGCGGAAGTAGCCCTGGAAGTTCTCCTCGCCGGACAGGACGGTGCCCCACGGCGTCGTGCCGCCGGCGCAGTTGTTGAGCGTGCCGAGCACGACGGTGCCCGTCGGGTCGTCCTGGGTCCGGAGCAGGGGCGAGCCGGCGGCGGGGCCGCTGAAGGTCATCGGCGTGCTCACGGTGATCCGTCGGTTCAGCGGCGCGCCGACGACGTACTGCCACGGCTCGCGCTTGCGGCCACGGGCGAGCTCGACGACCGACATGCCGTGCGCCGCCATGCCGATGCGCCGCTGCTCGGCGAGCTGCTCGGGGCTCGTCGCGGGCGGGAACATGACGTCCTCGTTCGTGTACTCGTGGTTCGTCACGAGCACGCCGCTGCGACCGTTCGGCGCCTCGAGGATGTCGAGGTAGTCGACGTTGTAGCCGAGCAGGCGCTCCTGCAGCTCCGCGGTGAGCGTGGCCGGGTCGAAGGCGTCGGCCTCGGAGAAGAGCGGGTCGCCCCAGCGCACCAGCGGCGCCCACACGTAGCCGCCCGGGACGACGAGGTCGTCCACCGCGGCGCCCGTCGGCGGGATCGGCTGGAAGGGCAGGCGTCCCCTGGTCGCCCCCGCTGCGGCGGCCGACGGCGCCCCACCGACGTGGGCGGCGATGGTCACCGCACCAGCACCGCCGGCCATGCCGACGAGCACCGACCGGCGCGTCAGTGCGGCGTCGGCGACCTCCTTGAAGGTCGGGTTGTCGCTCGTGTTCGGCACCGGGTGGAAGCACGCGTCGGCGCACTTCAGGTGGCACGTCACCGCGGAGCGCTTGCCGGCGGTGTGGCCGAGCATCGGCAGGAGCGGGAGGAGGCTCCGGCGCCGCGGTGCGTCGGGAGCGTGGTGGGCGGTCGTGCTGGACCGGTCGTCCGTCGTCGTCATGGTCGTCCCCCGTCGGGTGGCAGTCGGTCGACGTGACCCTGGCACCGCGGGTGACCGTCCCGGTGAACGACGGGTGACGGCTCCCGGAACGTCAGCGGGACATCGGGTCGACCCCACGGCGACGCCGCGCCGCGGTCAGCGCGGCGACGACGACCAGCGGCCAGAGCGACTGCGCGCCGGCGACGATGCGCTCGGACAGGCCGGTCAGGGCGCCGTCGGTCGGGGTCGCCCGCTGCAGCTCGAGGAGGAACCAGCCGAGCAGGCCCGTGAGGACGGCGGCGGCGGTGCAGGCGACACGGGGGCGCACGACGGCCGGCCGCGGGTCGGGGGTGGGCGGGACGGCAGGCGGGGGCGGCTCGGGGGTCGCCGCGTCCCTCACCGTCGGACGTCGCCCGGCGCCACGCGAACGCCGGCCAGATGCTCAGCGCGACGAACCCCACACCCGCCGCGGCGCCGTGCGCCTGGGGGAAGGACGTGACCGGGGTAGCGGCCACGGCGGCCGTCGCCACGCCACCCAGGGCCAGGAGCAGCCGACCGGGGCGCGGGACGTCACGCAGCCCGCTCGCCGTGACCAGGTGGCACACACCGGTCACGGCCAGCCCGGCCGTCATCACCGCCGGGTACGCCGCCGGAGCGGCTGCGAGCGCGCTGATGGTCTCCCGCACCGAGTCGAAGGCGCCCGGCTGGAGCCCGGCGGCGACGGTCCAGCCGCCGATCATCGCGACGGGTGCGAGGGCGGCGGACACCCGCGAGCGCAGGGGCACCGGCGCGCCGGCCCTGGTCGCGGACGGCCGTGGTGGTTCGGGGGCGGTCGTCACCGGCCGACCGTAGCCCGCGGTCCGGCCAGGACGAGGGATGCTGGACGACGAAGGCCCTGACCCGGCTCTCGCCGCAGGTCAGGGCCTCTCGTCACGTGCGCGCCCGGAGGGACTCGAACCCCCAACCTTCTGATCCGTAGTCAGATGCTCTATCCGTTGAGCTACGGGCGCAGGGCCCCGGAGGGCCGCAGACGAGGATACATGGCCCCCGAGGCTGGACCCAATCCGGGTCGGCCGCCAGAACCGTGTCCCTCCAACGGGTGAACGCCAGCGGGCCTCCGGGTGTCGTACGCTCCTGCCCTCCAACCCGGTCACGGCGCCATCGCCGAGGACGTCGCGTGGTGGCCGTCCTCCGCCGGAGCTCCCGTGTCGCTCGACCTCCCCCTCCCTCTGCCCGGGCCCGCCGCCCCGGTCGCCCTGACCCCGCCCGCGCCGCCGACGACGCCGCCGCGCGCGGCCGCCGCACCCGTCACGCCGCCCGACGAGGCCCTGGGCGCCGTCGTCGCGCCGTCCGCGGAGGCCCTCGAGCACCGCCTCCTCGGTGACCGCGTGGAGGTCCTGCCGCTGCCGACGGCCGGCTGGCACCTCGCCGACGCCCTGGACGCCCTGGCCGAGGCGCGACTGGCCATGCCCTACCTGCCGGCCACGGACGCCGTCGTCGTCGTCAGCGACCTCACGACGGTCGTGCTGCGGCTGGGCGACCACGCGGTGAAGGTCTACCCGCCGGGCACGGACCCGGCGCACCTCGGGCGCATCGTCACCGGGCTGGCCGGCTCGACGACGGCGCTGCTGCCGACGGGCGGTCCGGTCGTGACCTCGTCGGGCGTCGTGCTCGTGTCCCCGTGGCGGGCGCCCGTGCGACCGGTGGACTGGACCGAGACCGGGGCCCTGCTGCGCCGCTTCCACGACGACCACGCCGACGCGGACGTCGCCGCGTGGGACCCGCTGCGACGCCTCGTCACCCAGGTCGACGGCTTGGCCGACGACGACGCCCGCGTGCTGCTGGACGCCCGGCGCGCGCTGCTCGACGCGGTCGCCGACCTCCGGCCGTTCCTCGCCCCCGGTGTGCTGCACGGCGACGTGTCGCCGCTCAACGTCCTGCGCACGGCGGACGGGCCGGTGCTCATCGACATCGACTTCGTCGCGCGGGGCCCGCGGGAGTACGACCTCTTCAGCGCCGCGCGCCGGCACGTCACCGGCGAGCTCGACGACGTCGCCTACCTCGGCTTCTGCCGGGCGTACGGCGCCGACGTGCGGGGGTGGGACGGTTTCGCGGTGCTCGACCGCATCGGGCGGCTCGGCGGCGTGGCGTTCCGGCTCTGGGACGACCGGCGCCACGGCCGCCCGCTTGACTGGCTGCCCACGACCGTCAGCGAGTGGCGCACACCGCTCTGACGGCGGCGGGCGACGGCATCACCGGGGAGGATCGGTGCCACCCTGCGCAACGGGTCTTCCCGGGTGTGCAGGCGGACAGCCGGGCGGGTCAGCGCGGCGCCGGCAGCGAGCGGAGCCACGCGGCGAAGGTCTCGTTGTTGACGGTGCCCGCGCGGTGCGCCTGGACGTGCGCGACCGCCTCGGCGCCGGTGACACCGAGGACCTCCCGCACGACCAGCGACGCGACCAGCCCCGACCGGTTCCGCCCGAACGTGCAGTGCACGAGGACCGTCCGCCCCTGCGCGATGAGACCGGCGACCATCCGCGCCAGGTGCTGCGTGAAGGCGGGGTCGGGGACGTCCTCGGCGTCGACGAGCGGCGCCTTGACGTACGCGAGGCCGTCGGTGGCACCGGCGGGCGGGTGCGTGTCGGCGTCGGCGATGTCGACGACCACCGAGACGCCCTGCTCGCGCACCCAGTCGAAGTCGACCGGGCAGCCCCCCTGCCAGAGGCGCCCCGGCAGCAGCTCCGTGGGCGGGTCGGCAGGCGCGACGCCCGGCAGCTCCACGGGGACGGTGGTGAGGCCCGTCTCGGCGGTCGTCGGGGCGTCGGCGGCCGCGTCGACGTGGGCCGGCTGGAGGTCGGTCTGCGCGCTCACGTTGGCACGGTAGCCGCGACCGACGACGACGGCGCGGGGAGCCCGTGCACGGGGTACCGGCACACCTGCGGCCCGAAGAGGCGGGGCATGCCGCCCCCGGCCTGGTGAGGAGTCGCGACGGTGACGTCGGCCCACAGCACGACAGCCCGGACCGTGACGGTCCGGGCTGTCGGTGACGCGGCGGAGACGGTGGGATTTGAACCCACGGAGGAGCTTGCACCCCTCACGGCCTTAGCAGGGCCGCGCACTAGACCTGACTATGCGACGTCTCCAGGCCTTGCGTCGGTCAGGGTACCCGGCGCCGCGACCACGGAGCAAAGGCGCCGCGCGCGCCCGCCGACGCCGTGGCGCGCCGGCCGGCCCGTGCGCGCTCTCGGCCGCCCGGCGGCCCGCGGCTACCGCTCGAAGCCCCAGGCGCGGTCGGTGAGGATGCGCGCCGCGGCGAGCCCGATGGCGATGGAGATGACGACGAACAGCGCCTGCACGCCGGCCGTGACCGCGACCTCCGCGTCGCCGTTGTTGAGGCTCACGAACGTCCGGTAGACCGCCGCCCCCGGGACCATGATCACCACGGCGGGGACGGAGAGCGTGATGCGGGGCAGCCGCATGCGCGGGGCCACCAGCGCGGCGAGGGCGCCGACGACGAACGTCGCGATCATCGTCGCCGCCTGCATCGCCATGCCGAGGTCGGCCAGCTCCAGACGCAGCACGTTCGCGACCATCCCGATGCCCGCGGCGGCGATGGCCATGCGGACCGGCGAGTTGAACAGCAGCGCGAAGCCCAGCACGCCGAGGAAGCTGGCGACCAGGCGCAGGACGACCTGGAGCGCGGCCGGGATGGCGAGCGCCGCCGTCGGGTCCGGGACGAGCCCCGTCACCCAGGACACCGCCCACACCGAGATGCCGGCGGCGAGCAGCACGACGAGGGCGTAGACCTCCCGCGCGACGCCCGCGGAGAAGTCGAACTTCGCCAGGTCCAGCGCGCCGGTGACGAGCGCGAACCCCGGGACGAGGAACAGCACGGCGGAGATGTAGCCCGCCTCGTGGCCGCGGCCGGCGCCGTCGGCGAGCGCGTCGAGCGCCTCGACGAACCCCAGGTAGACGAGGCACGACACCGCCGCGGCCACCCCCGTGACGGCGAACTGGTTGACGTGGCGGTGCAGGAAGTACCGCCGCACGGCCTGCCCGAGCCCCGCGGCGAGGAAGACGCCGAGCACCTCGACCGGCCCGCCGTTGTTGAGGAACGCGAAGGCGCCGCAGGCGACGGCGGCGAACAGCGCGTTGAGGATCGCCGGGTACAGCGGCCGTAGCCGTTCGATCCGGTCCAGCTCGGCGTTGACCTGCTCGACCGTCGCGCCCGGCCGCAGGCCGTTCGCCAGGTGGGTCAGCTGCTCGAGCCGGTGCGCGTTGACGCCGATGGCCCGGACCTCCGCGACCTCGGTGCGGAAGATGGGGCCGCGGTGGGACGTCGCCGTGATCTCCGTCAGGGTCACGTGCGCCTGGTGACGGTCCAGCCCGAGCGCCGCCGCGACCTGCTGCATCGCCGTCTTGACGCGGTAGGAGCCGGTGCCCGAGGCGAGCATCGCCTTGCCCATGCGCAGGATCGTGCCGGACTGGCGGATGAGCTCGACCGGTTCCAGGTCGTCCTCGCGGGTCGTCACGCGGGTCAGGCTAGCGACGGTCGACGGCGGTGCCCGGGGACCGTCGGTCCAGTCAGCGCCCCCGTGACCCACGCGAGCGACCGGTGGGTGGTGCCGGCGTCAGAGGCGCGCGTACTTCGCCCGGGCGAAGGAGTACACCCCGTACGCGACGAAGCCGATCGCCACGGCCCCGAGGGCCACCTGCCCGAAGGGCGCCTGACGGAACGCCTCCAGGGCGGCGTCGAGGCCCTGCGCCTGCGCGGAGTCGCTCGCTGCCGCGGCGGACACGAGCAGGCCGCCGACGACGACGAACGCCGCGCCCCGCGCCACGTAGCCGGCGCGCCCGGCCGTGACGACCCACGACGGCGGCCGCTCGCGGAGGTCCTGCAGGAACCGCTTCGTCCAGCCCTTGTGCACCTGGTAGAGGCCCACGCCCACGATCCCGAGGCCGACCAGGCCGACGAGGATGCGACCGAGCGGCTGCTGCATGACGGTCGCCGTCGTGCTGCTCGCGTCGCCACCGCCGCCCGAGCCGGTGACGACGCCGAAGGTCGTGCCGGCGAGCACGAGGTAGACGACCCCCCTGGCGGCGTCCTTGACGCGGTCCTTCGTCTCCCCGCCGAGGAAGGCCGAGACGACGTTCCACAGGCCGAGGAGGACGAACCCGACGAAGGCCAACCAGAGCAGGAACTGCCCGAAGGGCTGGTCGGCGAGCGTCCGGAGCGCTCCCGACGCGCTCGCGTCCTGTCCGCCACCCGAGGCCGCGCCGACCGCCAGCTGCAGGGCGATCCACCCGATGATGATGTTGACGAGCCCGTTGGCGGCGTAGCCGAGGCGGGCTCCCTTGCGGAACGCGGGGTGCTGGGCAGCGCGGGACGCGGACCCGTGGGCCGAGGTGGTCATCCGGTCACTGTGGCACCGGTGCCGATCATGCGCCTGTCGAATCCGGCGGGCCGCGCGCGGCCGGTCGCTCCGGGCGTCCCTGGCCCCGGTACGCCGACGGGCGGGGGTGCCGGAGCACCACCCGCCCGCCGACGTGAGGAGGAGGTCAGCGCCTCAGCGCCCTCGTGCCCGCGACGGCTGGACCTTCACGGTCTGCACCTCGCTGACGTTGCCGGCGACGTCGACGGCCCGCACGCGGATCGTCGCGGCTCGGTCCGGCACCCCGAGAGGGCCGGTGTACGGCTCGAAGGTGCCGTCGTTGCGGTTGACCGCGAACTCCAGCTCCGCGAGCGCCAGGTCGTCCTCACCCGTGAGCGTGACCGTCCGGCCGTCCACGGCAGCGGTCACCGTCGGCGCCGTCGTGTCCGCCTCGACCGCCGCCCGCACCTGGGCGGTGTGCAGCCCGAAGGAGTCGTCGACGTGCGGCAGCCAGCAGTCGTCGTTGTGGATGCCCTCCGGGTAGACGACGGCCTCGTGGGCGACGCCCTTGGCGGTGAGGATCCCGCTGAACCCACGCACGACGTCGTCGAACCGGAAGCCGTCGAACTCGCACGCGTCGAGGAAGTACGTGTGGCGCGCGAGCTGCTCGGGGGTCATCGCGCCCGCGACGGCGATCGGCGGCGCCGTCGGCGTCGCCTCACGCACGCCGACCAGCGACGGCGGGATGTTGAGCGCACCCATGTGCGAGGCCAGCGACGAGAAGAGGTCCGGGTTCGCCAGGCCGATGGAGTAGGCGCCGAAGCCACCCATGGAGATGCCGGTGAGGCCGCGCAGCTCACGCGCCTCCGACGTGCGGTACTCGGCCTCCACCTGCGGCAGCATCTCCGTGAGGAACATGCTCCGCCACGGCACGCCGTCCTGGTGGTCGACGTACCACAGCGACTCCCCGTCCGGCATGATCACGACGGACTCCTCGAGCCCGCCGGTCGTGAACAGCTCGTCCAGGCGCTCGTCCATGTTCCGGGGCTCCCACTCCCGGCTGCCGCCGTTCACCCCGTGCAGCAGGTAGACGACGGGGTACTCGCGGTTGGTGTCCTCGTAGTAGGACGGCGGCAGGTAGGTCGCGTACTCGCGCCGCTGCCCCTCGAGCGCCGAGTCGACGTGGTCGCGGAAGAACCGCGAGCGGTTGCCGGCCTCGAGGCGCGACGCCCGGTCCAGGACCAGGAACTCCTGACCGGCCTCGTCGAACGTGTACGGAGCGCCGTCGCGGGTGCCGGTGATGGTCCGGTTCGTGTCGACGAGGAGCCGGCCGTCGGCGGCCTCGACGACCTCCACCCCGGTGTCGGACAGCGTGAGGCTGCCACCGGACTGCTCGAGCCACGTGCGCAGCTCCCGCTCGCGCCGGTCGACGTCACGCCCGTCGTGGACGTAGTCGGGGGTCAGCGTCGCGAGGTACGCCTCGACGTCACCCGCGGCGAGCGCCGCGGCCTGCCGGTCCAGGAGGTCCGTCGCCCAGGCCGTGGTGGCCGCGTCCGCGAGCGGGCCCTCGACGCCGTAGACCTCGGAGCGCACCGCGTCCTTGGAGAACAGGCCGACCGGGCCCTGGTACCAGCCGCCGCCGCCGCTCATGTCGTAGACGCGCACGGCCAGCGTGTTCGTGCCGCCGAAGACGGGCGCGTCGGCGGGCACGGGGTACAGGCGCCGCTCGAACCACTGGCTCTGGGCGTTGGGCGGCATCGAGCCGGACCCGCCGATGCGCTCGCCGTTGAGGAAGGCCTCGTCGACGTCGTCGAGGAAGCCCATCGAGGCGACGAGGTTGGCCCCCTCCGCGCCGGCGGGCAGGTCGAACGTCAGGCGGTACCAGCCGAAGCCGTCGTAGCCGTCGAACTGCGGCGCGCCGTCGACCTCGGGGACCTGGAGCTCGGTCCAGGCCGAGTCGTCGAAGGCCGGGTCGGCGAACGCCGGGTCGTCCCCGAGCGTGAAGCGCCAGGTGCCGGACAGGTCGAGCGAGACCGACGTCTCGTCCTGCGCGGTGGCGGCCGGCGCGGCCGACGGCGTGGCGGCCTGCGCCGGCAGGACCGCCCCGGCGAGGGCCACGGCGAGCGCGCCGAGGGTGGCCGTGGTGGTCCGTGCGGTCCTGCGCCGGGGGCGGTGGGGGTCCGTGGATGACCTCATGAGCTCCAACTCCGTCGTCGGTGGGCGCGGGCCGCCCTCGCCGCGAGCGCCGGGGCGGTCGTCTGTGACCGTTCCCAGTCCCCTGCCGACGAAGGCCGGGGAGAACGACCCGGCGGATGCCACACCGTACCTGTGACCGGTCACAGAGGCCAGGGGCGTCTCGACGACGGCGGGACGCCCGACGGACCCCGCGTGACTTCCCCCGGGTGCGGGCGCATGCTGAGGTGAGCAGCGGTCCACCGACGCGCTGCGGGTACAGCGGCACGCATGCCGCGATCCGGACAGGAACGCACATGACCAGCACGACACCAGAGATGATCATCTCCGGCGTGGCCTACACGGTGGTCGAGACCGACGGACATCCGCCCACGGCGATGGCGGACTTCCACGGGACCGCGCGGCTCGTCGTCGACGGCCCCACCGGCCGCCACGAGCTGCTCGGTGAGGGCGCGCTGGTCGACGACTCGCTGCGCTTCCACCAGAAGACCGCCGGGGACGGCAAGGACGTGCGGACGTGGTGCGTCCACCAGGACGAGGACGGCGCCTTCCGGGCCGAGACGACCTGACGGCTCACCCCGAGACGGACCGACGACGGCGCGCGCGCAGCGCGTGCACGAGGGGCTCCCGCCCGGCGGCGGGAGCCCCTCGGCCGCACGGGGGCGGGCCGTCGACGACGTGGCGGCTGGCCCCGACGGGTCCTGCGGAGGGCAAGGGATTCGAACCCTTGGTGCGGGGTCACCGCACAACGGTTTTCAAGACCGTCGCCTTCGGCCGCTCAGCCAGCCCTCCTCGCGCACGGCGCCGGGGCGACCGTGGAGCGGCGCTCATTCTGCCAGGGTGAGCAGCACGCCGTCGGCCGCTGCCACCCGCCCGCCCGTGACCCGTGCGTCGTCCCTACCCGTCCCACCAGCCGTCGGGCCGGCCGGGGGTCACGACCCGCACGTCGTAGATCGACGCCACGCGCGCCAGCAGCGGGTCGTAGGTGGCGAGCCGCCCGATGTCCGGGTGCGCGACGACGATCCCGAGGTGCATCGCCCGGAACGGGTCCAGGACCGCCGACGCCATCGACGCCGGCCTGAACGCCTGGTCGAAGAACCGCACGACGGTGACCTGCTCGGCCAGCTCGTACGCCGTGGCGCGCGCGACCGCGTCCGTGCCGAGCGCCGACCGTCGCAGCTCCGTCAGACCGAGGGGCGACGTCACGACGTCGTCGGCGTGGACGGCGTACCAGCGCAGCCACGAGGCGGACTCGGGGTCGGCCGCAAGGACCCGGCTCAACGCCGAGCCGTCCGCGTACGTCAGCATCTCCCTGGTCGCTCCTCCACGGCGGAGCCTAGATCACGACGACGGCGGCGCGGTCCGGGTGGGACCGCGCCGCCGCGCGCACCGGGGGACGCGGTCAGGCGCCCGCGCCGTGCTCTCGGACCGCGCCGGTGCGAGACCCTCAGGCCGCGCCCGCGCGGAGCCGCTGCATCGCGAGCTGCACGAGCGAGATCAGCGTCTGCTTGGTCGCGGCGCGGTTGCGCGCGTCGGTGTACATCAGCGGCACGTGCGCCGGGACGGACAGGGCCTCCCGGACGTCGTCCAGCTGGTGCTTGGCGACGCCGTCGAAGCAGTTCACCGCCACGACGAACGGGATGCCCCGCGACTCGAAGTAGTCGACAGCCGGGAAGCACTGGTCCAGGCGCTCGGTGTCGACGAGCACGACCGCACCGATGGCGCCGCGGACCAGGTCGTCCCACATGAAGAGGAAGCGGTCCTGGCCCGGCGTGCCGAAGAGGTACAGCCACAGCGACCCCGGCAGCGCGATGCGACCGAAGTCCATCGCGACCGTCGTGGTCGTCTTGCGGTCGGTGACGCCGCCGGCGTCGTCGACCCCGACGGAGTGCTCCGTCATGGCCGCCTCGGTGTTGAGCGGCTCGATGTCGGAGATCGAGCCGATGAAGGTCGTCTTCCCGACGGCGAAGCCGCCGGCGACGACGATCTTGACGACCGTGGGCGCGACACCCGCACCGACCGTCGTGCGGTCGGACCGGTTCGACACCGCGGTGTCAGAGGGCTGAAATGCCATTGAGAACACTCTCCAGCACGCTCAGGGACAGGGCAGGGGACTGGCCCGTGTGCACGCTGACGGGCGTCGACGTGTGGACACGGATGTACTGGGCGTCGGACAGGTCCGTCACGAGGACCCGGACGACGCCGAGGGGCAGGCGCAGGAGCGCCGAGAGCTCGGCGACCGACACGAACGTGTGGGCCGCGTGCTGGAGGATCGCTCGCTTCTCCGGGGGCAGGCCGTGGGAGGACGCCGCGCCAGGGAGCACCTCGACCAGCGCCTCGAGGGGCAGGTCGGAGTTGGCGGCACGGACGCGACCGCCGGTGACGGCGTAGGGCCGCACCGTCCGCGCCTCGTACTCGCTCCCGTCGTCGGGGTCGGCGTGCCACCCCGCCCCGGGGCCTGGTTGGGTCGTCATCGGCTCAGACCACCGGGGTCCGGACCGCGCCGTCGACCGGCAGGGCGCCGCGCATCTCGGTGACGAGCTGCGGCGTCAGCGTGCTCTCCGTGCGCGAGACGAGCATCGCCATCTCGTAGCCGATGAGGCCGACGTCGCAGGAGGAGTCCGCGACGACCGCGAGCACCGACCCGTTCGAGACGCTCATGAGGAAGACGAACAGCTCGTCCATCTCCACGATCGCCTGCCGGACGTCACCGGCGCGCAGCTGGCGGGCGGCGCCCCGGGTCAGGCTCGACATGCCGGCGACGATCGCCGCGAGCTGGTCCCCGCTGGTGCGGTCCAGGTTCTCCGACATCGCCATGAGCAGGCCGTCGGCGGACACGACGAGCGTGTGCAGCGTGCCGGGGACCGTGCGGACGAAGTTGTCCAGGAGCCAGCCGAAGTTGGCGGCTTCCGTGCTGAGCGCTGTCACTGCTCCTCCTCGAGGTAGCCGGCCTGTCGGCGGCGAAGTGTCGCGGTCACCATGAGGTGCTCCGCTGGGTCAGGTCGGAGTCCGTCGGTACCGGGGCCAGCTGCTCGCGCTCGGACGGACCTTCCTCGTGACCGGTGCCGGAGGTCCCGGTACCGGTGGTCTGCGTGCCGTCGACCGCCATGCGGCCGCGGCTGGTGCCCGACTGGAAGCTGGACAGCAGCGATCGCACCTGGTTGGCGTCCCGCTCCGGACGCGGCACCCCGGGCCGGGTCGTGATCTCCGGCGCCGCCGGCACGGCGGAGGGCGTCCGACGCGTGAGCGACCCGGCACCTCCAGCGACCGTCTGCGGCCGGTAGCTCGACAGCTGGCTCAGCTCGGCCAGCGCCTGCTGGGCGAGGTCGGCCCGCTGCGCGAGTGCCGAGTTCACCTCGGCGTCGAAGCCCGAGACGCCCGTGGGCTCCGGGGTGAAGGTCGCGGGCTGGAAGGCGGGCAGCGGCGCGGGGGTGAACGACTGCTGGGTCGCTCCGGGCGTCCGGTGGCCGAGGCCACCACCGCCACCACCGGCCGCCGGCTCCGGTGCGGCGGGCGGCGCCATGGTGGGCCGCCACTGCGGCTCCTCCGGCACGTCCCACGTCTCCGGCGCCCACGACTCCGCCGGTGCGACGAAGGCTGCCGGGGCGACGGCGGGCTCGGCGGCGGGCTCAGGCTGCGGGGGCATCGGCCGCGGCGACGGCAGACCCCACTCCCCCACGACGTCCTGCCCACCCTGGTGCGCCGCCTCGTCGAGCGGCGCGCCGCCGAGGTCGGCGGGCACCTCCTCCGGGAAGAGCAGGTCACCTGCCTCACGCGTCGCGTGGACGGCCGGGAAGAACGCGCTCGCGCCGAGACGCGGCGTGGCCGACGGCGCCGCGGGGGCCTCCGGCTCGACCGGCGGCAGCGCGTGCGCACCGGCCTCCGACGGACCCCACGCCGACGAACGGAGCGGGGGTGCCACGGGCGCCGGGACGTCGTCCGTGGTCGCGGGCCAGGCGGGTGCCTCGGCGGACGGCTCCGGTGCGGTGCCGACCGGCTCGAGGGCCGGCTCGAGGGCCGGCTCGAACGCCGGCTGGGCCGGTGCGGTACGGCTCTTGGCGCGACCGAACGGCCACCACCGGCGCTTCGGCGGGGCCCCGGCCGCCACGGCTGCGCCGCCGGCCGCGGCGGGCGCTGCCGCACCGAGCACGGTCGCGTCGGCGTCGGCGGCGGCGGCGGCGGGCGCGTCAGCGGTGAGGAGGTCGAGGACCTCGTCACCCCGGTCGCCCACGGCGGTCCACGGCGCGTCGGCCGGCTCCGGGACGACCGGTGTCGGCCCGGTGACCGGCGACCACGGCGACACGGACGACGCCGCGTCCTCGAGCGCCTCGTCGGCGGCCCCGTCCTCGGCGGCGGGAGCACCGGCCTCCCACGACGACGTCGCCGCTGCAGGCTGCGCGTCCCACGACGCCGCCACGGGCTGCGCGTCCCACGACGGGGCCGGCGCGGCGTGCTGGTGCTCGTCGACGGTCGGGGCGGGCTCGGCCGCCGCCCAGTCCTGCTGCGGGGGCGTCCAGGCCTGCTGCGGCGCCCACTCCTGCTGGGCGGCCCACTCCTGCTGCGGCGGGGTCCAGGGCTGCTGAGCGGCCCAGTCCTGCTCGGCGGCGGGCGCGGGAGCGACGGGCTGCTGCCAGCCGGTGTCCACGGTCCACTCCGGGGCGGCGTCGTCGGCTGGGGCCCACGTGTCCTCGACCGCGTCGACCGCGGGCGGCCAGGTCAGCTCGTCGTCCCGGTAGGCGTGGCGCCCACCGGGGCGGTCCTCGACCGCGCCGAGCAGGGACGGCGGGAACTCGTCGTCGTCCTCGAGGGCCGGGATCACCAGCGGCTCGGGCTCGTCCGCCACCGCGTCGCCGTTGCGCCCGAAGAACGCCGCGGCCGCGGCGAGGCGGTCCGCACCGTCCCCGGCCGGACGCTCGTCGTCGCGGTCCGGCAGCTGGTCGACGGCGGCCGCGGCGAGCTCGGCACGCCGGGACCGGAAGCCGGAGAACATGGCGGCGCGGCTCTCCGGCGGACCTGCCGGCACGGCGGGCGTCGCCTCGGCCACGAGCTCGACCGGCGTGCGGCTCGGCAGACCGGCACCGCCCGGTGCACGCGTCGGCAGGGCCCGCGTCGGCAGCTCCGTCGCCGCCTCCCCCACGACCGGCTCCCCGGTCGTGGCGGCCGGCTCGCGGACCGGCAGGGCGTCGCCCCGCGTCGGGAGCGGTGCGGGCGCGGCAGCCTCGTCGTCGTCGGCGCGGCGGCGCGCCACGAGCGGCTGCGCCTCCACGACGGCCGGCGCCCAGCCCTCGTCCGTCGGCAGCGTGGCCGCTCCGGCGAGGGCGTCCGCCTGCGGGGCGAGCGGGATCGACGGCGCGGCGGCGGCGTCGTCCTGCTCGCGGTACTCGGTGCTGGGCGCGGGCGCCTCGCTGTCCGCCCCGCGGGAGCGGCGGCGCGGCAGCCCGTGACCGGTCCGGCCGTCGGTGAGCGAGGCGAGGTCGACCTCCTCGGCCGGGTTCTCGGCCGAGCCGAGGCTGCCGGGGCTGACGTCCTGCACGTGCTCGGGCACGGGGGCGAAGGCGGTGTCGTGGACGACGACGGCCGCCTCCTCCACGGGGGCGAAGCTCTCGCTGGGCCGCTCGGCGGCGGTGATCGGCGCGGTGAGCGGGATCGACGCCGTCTCGACGAAGAGGATCACCGGGATGCGCACGGTGGCGAGCGTCCCCGTGCCGTCCGGCCCGAGGCCCAGCTCGACCTGCGCACCGAGCCGACCGGCGATGCGGCCCACGACGAAGAGGCCGAGACGCTGCGCGCCGACGACGTCGCTGGCGGAGGTCGTCCGGATCTTCGCGTTCGCCTCGGCGAGCTCGGCGGCGGTCATGCCGAGGCCCTGGTCCAGGACGGTGACGACGACGTGCGTCTCGTCGATGCCCGTCGACACCTGGACGGGGGTGCCGGGGTCGGAGAAGACCGTCGCGTTCTCGAGGAGCTCGGCGAGGAGGTGCGCGGCCGGGAGGGCGACGTGGCCGAGCATGGAGGGGTCGACCGGCAGGTCGAGGTGGATGCGCTCGTAGTGCTCGATCTCCGACGACGCGGTGCGGATGACGTCGGACACCGGGATCGGCTCGCGCAGCCGGCGCCCCGTGTCGATCCCCGCGAGGACGAGGAGCGACTCGGCGTTGCGGCGCATCCGGGTGGCGAGGTGGTCGAGACGGAAGAGGTCGGCGAGGGTCGCCGGGTCCTCCTCGGAGCGCTCGAGCGCGTCGATGAAGGACAGCTGGCGGTTGAGGAGCACCTGGTCGCGGCGGGCGACGTTGACGAACATCTCCGCGATCGAGCCGCGCAGGGCGGCCTGCTCCTGGGCGACCTGGATCGTCGTGGCGTTGACCTCGTTGAACGCCTCGGCCAGGCGGCCGACCTCGTCGCGGGAGTCGACCGGGATCCGGACGAGCGCGAGGTCCGGGCCCTGCCCGGGGACGGACACCTGCTCGACCAGGCGCGGCAGCTCGTCACGGACCTGGCCCGCGGCGAGCGTCAGGCGTCGCAGCGGCTCGACGATCTGCCGGGCGATGGTCAGCGCGGTCGCGAGGGAGATGACGACCGCGAGGACGGTCAGGGCGATGGTGAGGGCAGCGGTGCGGAACGCCGTCGCCTCGACGTCGTCGGCCCGCACCTGCCCGGCGGCGTCGAGCTGGCCCAGCAGCGCGTCGTACTCGGCCGCCTGGCTGCCCGCCAGCTCGAACCACTGGTCCGGGGTGATGAAGGTGAAGAAGGTGTTGCCTCCCGAGACCGGGAGGGCACGGATGCTGCCGTAGCTCTGCAGACCGACCCGCAGCGGCGGCACGAGCACGTCGTCGCCGAGCTGGAGCTGCTGCACCAGGAGCGTGACCGTCTCCTGCTGCACGTTCGTGGCGGGGATCAGGCGCAGGAGCTCCTGGACGTCCGTCTGGGTCTGAGCGCCGGCGAGGACCGCCGAGCCGAGGACCTGCTCCTGGCGGTAGTCCTCCGCGAGCTGCATCGCCGCCGTCTGCGCCGTGATCACGGTCGCGAGGGGACGGTCGTCCAGCGCGTTCGCCACGACCTCCGGGAACGCGGTCACGCGCTCGACCACCGTCGTGTAGCCGGTGAAGGCGGCGCGGACGGTCATCTCGTCGCTGTCCACGGCACGCCGGAGCTGGTCCAGGGCGACCAGCTGGTCCCGCAGGCCGGTGACGGCACGGTCGACGACCGGGTCCAGGGAGGCCAGGTCGATGCTGTTCGCCGCGGTGTCCGCCGCGGAGATGGCCTTGTCGACCTGGGCGCGCGACTGGTTCATGGCGCCTCGTGCGTCGAGCCGCGAGGCGTCGTCCGCGAGCAGGAGCGGGATCGTCGCCGCGCGCTCCTCCTGCAACGCCACCGTGAGCTCGCGTGCGCGGTCGAGCGCACCCAGCAGCTCGGTCACCGTGCGCGCCACCCTCACGTCCTCGACCGCCTGCATCGAGATCGTCCCCGCGAGCGCGAAGAGGACGAGGACGGGCACGGACAGGGCCGCGAGGAGCTTCCCGCGGATGCCCAACCTGCGAAGCATGGTGTCTCCTTCACTGCGCGGTGTGCGCACACCGCGCGCGGTGCCGGCCGACGACGGCGCCAGGACGCGACTTCGCCGTCCACAACACATCGGCCCGGTAGCCCCCAGGCATGAGGATTGTGACGGAGTTGCTGGTCGCGGGTTTCCGACCCCGGTGGTGGTCGTCGACCCGGCTGCGAGACTCACGGTCATGAGGTTCGTCACGATCATCGACGACGACGGCGAGGGCCGCCTCGCCCTGGCCGACCGTGCGGCGCCGGTCCCCGGTCCCGGTGAGGTGCTCGTCCAGGTGGCGGGCGCCGGCGTCAACAACGCGGACCTGCTCCAGGTCGCCGGCCGCTACCCCGCCCCCGCCGGGGCACCGGACTGGCCGGGCCTGGAGGTCTCGGGGACCGTGACCGCCGTCGGCGCCGGGGTGGGCGGCGTCGTCGTCGGCGACCGGGTCGCAGCGCTGCTGGCGGGTGGGGGCTACGCGGAGCAGGTCGTCGTCCCGGCGGCGCAGGTGCTCGCCGTCCCGCCGGCCCTCGACCTCGTCGACGCCGCGGCGCTGCCGGAGGCGGCCTGCACCGTCTGGTCGACCCTGTGGTCGCCGGAGCTCGGCGCGGGCCTGCGCGCCGGGGAGTGGCTGCTCGTCCACGGCGGCTCGGGCGGCGTCGGGTCCTTCACGGTGCAGGCCGCCAAGGCGTCGGGCGTCCACGTCGTGGCGACGGCCGGCGGCCCCGAGCGGACGGCGCGCTGCCGTGAGCTGGGCGCCGACGTCGTCGTCGACCACCACACCGAGGACTTCGTCGACGCGGCGCGCCGGGCGACGAGGGGGCGTGGCGTCGACGTCGTCCTGGACGTCGTCGGGGCCGCCTACCTGGGCCGCAACCTCGACGTCCTTGCGACGGGGGGCCGGCTGGCCGTCATCGGGCTGCAGCAGGGCCGGCGCGCGGAGCTCGACCTCGGCCTCCTCCTGGCGAAGCGCGCGCGGGTGCTCGGCACGACGCTGCGGTCGCGCCCCGCGGACGAGAAGGCCGCCGTCGTCGCCGGCGTCGCGCGTGGCCTCTGGCCGCTCGTGGCGACGGGCGCCGTGCGACCTGTGGTGGCGGAGCGGGTCCCGCTGTCCGAGGCCGGCCGGGCGCACGAGCTCCTGCGGGCGGGGACCGTCTTCGGCAAGGTCGTGCTGGTCCCTGAGCGACCGTGAGCGGCTCGCCCTCGCACGTCGCACGTCGGGACGACCAGAATGGGCGGATGACGTCCAGCCCCGACAGCCCGCAGCCCGCCGACGCCCGCCCCGACGAGGCCGACGACGTGGTGGAGCCCGAGGACGCCGTGACGGTCGAGGACCCTGACGGGCCCGGCTCGCCGTCCGAGGCCATGTTCACCGGCTCGCCCGCGAAGGTCATGCGCATCGGCACGATGGTCAAGCAGCTCCTCGAGGAGGTGCGCAACGCACCGCTCGACGAGGCGGCCCGCGCGCGCATGGCGGAGGTGCACGATCGCTCGCTGCACGAGCTCGAGGAGGGCCTGTCCGACGAGCTCGTCGCCGAGCTGCGGCGCATCACCCTGCCCTTCTCCGACGACGAGAGCCCGTCGGACGCGGAGCTCCGGGTCGCGCAGGCCCAGCTCGTCGGCTGGCTGGAGGGCCTCTTCCACGGCCTGCAGACGGCGCTCGTGGCGCAGCAGATGTCGACCCAGGCGCAGCTGGCGCAGATGCGCCGCGCCCTGCCGCCCGGCTCGATCCCGCCGGGCGCGATGGGGATGGCGCCGGGGCAGGCGGGCGAGGACGGCGAGCCGCGTCGTCAGGACGAGCGGCACCCCGGCCAGTACCTGTGAGCTGACGCTCCTCAGGGCGTGGGGTCGGGCACCGGCACGGGCTGACGCCGGCGTGCCGACGCCAGCGCGATCGCGCCGGACACGAGGACCAGGCCGACGACCTCCAGGGGGCCCGGCACCTGCCCCAGCACCACGGCGCCCACCACGGTCGCCGTGGCGGGGAGCAGCGCGAGCAGGATCGCGAACACGGCCGCCCCCACCCGTCTCATCACCACCTGCTCCAGCCCGTACGGGATGACCGAGGAGAGCACCGCCACCCCGACGACGGCGCCCGCGAGCCACCACGACGTCACGACCGGGGCCGCCGGGGCGACGAGGAACGGCCCGGTGGCGAGTGCGCCGGCCGCCATCGCGACCGCGAGCCCGGACACACCCGCGCCGCCCAGGGCGACGCGCCGCCCCAGCACGATGTAGCCCGCCCAGAACGCGGCGGCCAGACCGATCGCGACGAGCCCGACGACGACGCCCGGGCCGCCCACCTCGAGAGTCACCCCCGCGAGCAGGACGACGCCCGCGAAGGCCAGCACGATGCCCCAGCGCTCGCGCCAGCCCGAGCCCGTGACGGCGGCCACCGCGACGGGCCCGAGGAACTCGATCGCCACGGCGGTCCCCAGCGGAAGGTGCTCGATCGCGACGTAGAAGGTGATGTTCATGGCTGCCAGGCACACGCCGAAGGCGGTGGCAGCGCCGAGGCGACGGCGGGTCCAGCCGACGCGCCACGGACGCGTCAGCGCGACGAGGACGAGGGCGGAGACGACGACCCGCAACCACGCCACCGCCGCGGCCGGGATCCGGTCGAACAGCGAGACGGCGAGCGCGGCGCCCAGGTACTGGGTGAGGCCGGAGACGACGAAGATCGCCGGTGCGGGGACGCGGGCGAGGGCTCGCCCGGGAGCCGTGCCCGGCGTCGTCGTCGGCGGCTCGGCGGTCACCGCGCCAGGCTAGGTCACGCCGGCCCCGCCCCCCTCCCGCCGCATCACGCCGTCCTCTCCGCCACTTCGCGTCCGATCCACCAGTCGAGAGGTACGGATCGGACGCAGGGTGGCGGATCGGACGCAGATCGGACACACGACGGCGCCCCCGGACCGGTGGATCCGGGGGCGCCGTCGAGGTGGCCGTGCGTCCTGCGGGTCAGCCCTTGACGGAGCCGGCGAGCAGGCCGCGGACGAAGTACCGCTGGAGCGCGAGGAACACGACCAGCGGGACGACGATCGTGACGAACGCACCCGAGGACAGCAGGTGCCACGTCTCACCACGGTTGCCCGCCAGCTCGGCGAGGCGGACGGTCAGCGGCGCGACGTCGGCGGTGCCGCCGGCGAAGACGAGGGCCACGAGCAGGTCGTTCCAGACCCAGAGGAACTGGAAGATCGCGAACGCGGCGATCGCCGGGACGAGCAGGGGCAGGAGCACCTGGAAGAAGATCTTCACGTGCCCCGCGCCGTCGACGCGGGCGGCCTCGATGAGGGACGGCGGGATGTCCTTCATGAAGTTGTGCAGGAGGAACACCGCGAGCGGCAGCGCGAAGATCGTGTGCGAGAGCCACACGACCCAGTACGACCCGGCGAGGCCCCAGTCCACGTACTGCGTCAGCAGCGGGATCAGGGTGATCTGGATCGGGATGATCTGGAGCGCGAAGACGGCCACGAACAGCACGTCCCGGCCGCGGAAGTCGATCCACGCGAAGGCGTACGCCGCGAGCAGCGCGAGGCTGATCGGGATGAGCACCGCGGGGATCGTCACGACGAGCGAGTTGATGATGTAGTTCGAGAAGCTCGCCCCCCCGAACAGCACCTCCTGGTAGTTCTCCATCGTGAAGTTGGGGTTGGCGAGGGAGGTCCACCAGCCCGTCTGCCGCACGTCGCTCGCGGGCCGGAAGGACGTGACCAGGAGGCCGAACGTCGGGACGGTCCACAGCAGCGCGATGATGAGCGCGATGCCGGAGGCCCAGGGGGAGCTGATCTTCCCCTTGACCGCGATCGCACGCTTCTCGGTGCGCGAGAGCTTGCGCTCCTTCGGCCGGCCCAGGCCTGGCGCCTTGCCGCCGTCGATCTCGCCTTCCTCGGACTTCTGGAACGCCTGAGGAGGCGGTGGCGTCGTGGTCATCGGATCTCCTCCGCGAGTCGCATCTGCCGGACGTTGTAGACGACCAGCGGGATGACCAGGATGAACAGGATCGTGGCGAGCGCCGCCCCGAGGCCCGCGTTACCGGCGCGGAAGCTCTGCGTGTAGAACTCGTTGGCCACGACCGAGGTGTTGAAGTTGCCACCCGTCATCGTGCGGACGATGTCGAAGACCTTCAGGGTCGCCATGGCGATCGTCGTCAGGACGACGACGAGCGCAGGGCGGATGCTCGGGACGGTGATGTACCGGAACATCTTGACGCCGGTGAGACCGTCCAGGCGCGCGGCCTCGACGATGTCGTCGGGGATCGCCTTGATGGCGGCGGAGAGGATCGTCATCGCGAAGCCGGACTGGATCCAGATCATGACGGCGATGAGGAACAGGTTGTTCCACGGGGCGTTGAGCAGGAACTGCTGCGGCTCGAGCCCGAACCAGACGAGGAACTGGTTCAGCAGACCGGTCTGCTCGTTCGTCGGGTTGCCCTCGGCGTCCGGCAGGAGCGCCCGGTACTCGTACATGAACCGCCAGATGACCGACGCGCCGACGAGCGAGATGGACATCGGCAGGAACATCAGCGTCTTGGCGAAGCGCTCGAAGCGGGTCCTGTCGACGAGGACGGCGTAGATGAGTCCGAAGAGCGTCGACAGCAGCGGGACGAGGATCACCCACAGGGCGGTGTTGCGCAGGACGATCTGCAGGTCCGGGTTGGTGAACGACGTGACGTAGTTGTCGAGGCCGATGAACTCCGAGCCGTTGCGGTTGAACAACGACGCGTACATCGTCCGCAGACCGGGGTACAGCAGGCCGAACGTCAGGAAGATGAGCGTCGGGGCGAGGAACGCCGCGGTGACCGCCCAGGTCGGCATGCGCTTGATCCTGTCGACCGCGAGCAGGATCGCGCCCATGACGAGGACGAACAGGAGGACGGCGACGACCATGAGGGCGAGCTTGTGCCCCGGGTCCGACGCGTCCGTGAGCCAGGTGCGCAGGCCGCGAGTCAGGTACTCGAACCATGCGCCGATGTTGGAGAAGAAGTCCACTGCCACCTCCGTGTGCGGCGCCTCACGGGCCGGTGAGGCGCGGGACGTCGACGTCGACGTGCCAGCCGGGGCCCGCTCCTAGTGGAGCAGGCCCCGGCCGGTTCACGCCAGCATCACGGCCAGGAGGCCTCGATGGCGTCGAGGACGTCCTGCGTCGGCTTGTCGGTCGCGAGCCACGCGGTCATCTCGGCCCAGAAGGAGCCTGCGCCCACGGCACCGGGCATGAGGTCCGAGCCGTCGAAGCGGAACGTGCGGCTCTCGTCCGCGAGCAGCTCGGCCGACAGGGCGTCGATCGGCGACTCGTAGAGGGAGGTGTCCTGCGAGTTGTTCGCCGACACCCAGCCCGGGCCCGAGGACTCGAGCTTGGCGTTGGTCCACTCCGGGCTGGCCAGGTACGCCTGGAAGGCCTGGACCTCGGGACGGTCGGAGAACGTGACCACGAACTCGCCGCCACCGAGGACTGGCTGGTTCTCGGGGTCGATCGGCGGCAGGTAGAAGGCGAAGACGTCGCCGTCCTCGGCCACGACCGCGTCCTCCTGGTAGACCGGCCACTGCGCCTGGTAGAAGGACGCCTGGCGGTGCATCCAGCACTCGCCGTCCAGGATCGGGTAGCCCGCGTCGGTGAACTCGGTGGTCGCGATCGAGCTGACGTCACCGAAGCCCGCGTTGACGTACTCCGGGTTCTTGAGGATGCCCTCGACGTACTCCATGGCCTCGGCGACCGCGGGGTCGTTGAAGGGGATCTCGTGGTTGACCCACTGGTCGTAGACGTCCGGGCCCGCGGAGCGGAGCATGACGTCCTCGACCCAGTCCGTGGCCGGCCAGCCGGTGGCGTCACCGGAGCCGATGCCCGCGCACCAGGGGGTGCCGCCGGCGGCGACGATCTCGTCCGACAGGGCGATCATGTCGTCCCACGTCTCGGGGATCTCGTAGCCGGCCTCCTCGAACATCGAGGGGGAGTACCAGACGAACGACTTCACGTTGGCGCCCAGCGGGGTGCCGTAGAACGTGCCGTCGACCGTGCCGTAGCCCTTCCACGCCTCGGAGTAGTACTCGTCGACGTTGGCCTCGGCGAGCTCGCCGACCGGCTGCACCGCGTCGGGGAAGTCCGTCACGAGGGTGTTCAGCAGACCGGGCTGCGGGACGTAGGCGATGTCAGGCGCGTTGCCGGCCTGGACACGGACGGGGAGCTGCGCCTCGAACTCGCGCGAGCCCTCGTAGATCACGTCGGCGCCGGTGCACTCCTCGAAGGGGACCCACGACTGGATGTGGGCCTCGTCCTCGGGCGCGGTGATCGAGGTGTAGACCGTGACCTCGGTGCCGCTCAGGTCCCCGTACGTGTCGACGTAGTCCTGGCACTCCTCGGAGACGTCCCCGCCACCGTCGCCGCCACCGCCGGCGTCACCGCCGTCGTCCTCCGGCGGGGCGGTGCAGGCGGCCAGGACCAGCGCCAGGCCGAGACCGCCGGCCACGGCGGCAGCGCCGCGACCTCGCGTCGTGCTTCTCATCAACGAACCTCCACGTCGTCGTAGGGCGGATGTCCGCCCCGGTTCCACCCGAGGTCCGTGACGTGCACTTCCCCGGGCACGCTGGCAATGCAAGCGCTTTCATGGGGGTCCTGCAAGCAGTTGCGGCCACATCCGGGCGACGAAGTGGTAACGATTCCGTCACGCGGGGCCAACCGGGTGACTCAGCCGGCGCGACGCACCGGTCGGGCGCGGCGTGCGCCCGGGGCCAGGGGCGGGGGCGGCCCCGTGGACGACCGCTGCACCAGCTCGGTCGGGTAGACGACCTCCTTGGGCGCGGCGTAGCCGCCGATCATGTCCAGGACGAGGCGCGCGGCCGCAGCACCCTGCTCGTCCGCGGCCTGCGCCATGGTCGTCAGGCCGACGAGCTCGCCCATGTCGTGGCCGTCGACCCCGATGACCGAGACGTCCTCCGGGACGCGCAGGCCCAGGTCGCGCAGCCCGAGGATCGCGCCCATCGCCATCTCGTCGGAGGAGGCGAAGACCGCGGTGACGTCAGGGGCCCGCGCCATGAGCTCGTGCAGCGACTCCCGGCCGCCGGCGGTGTCGAAGTGACCGTGCACCTCGAGCTCCGGGCCCGGCTCGATCCCGGCCTCGCGCATCGCCTCCCGCCACCCCGCGGCGCGGTCGACCGGGGGCGACCACGGCGAGACGTCGTCCGGGGCGCCGGAGATGTGCGCGATCCGGCGGTGGCCCAGCCCGAGCAGGTGCCGCGTCGCCGCCTGCGCGGTCCCCCGGTCGTCGAGCCGCACCGTCACGATCCCGTAGCCGCCCCAGCCCACGCAGACGATCGGGTAGCCGAGGCCCTGGAGCGCCCGGACCTCGTCCTCCTCCAGCGGCAGGCCGACGACGAGGATGCCGTCGACGCGGCGGCGCAGGACCGACGGGTCGACCCGGTACGCCCGTCCGGCGGACCGGTCGATCTCGAAGGTGTACAGCAGCACGTCGAAGCCCTGGGCGCGCAGCGCCCGCTCCGCGCCCTCGATGACGTTGGAGAAGAACCAGCGGTTGATGAACGGGCTGATGAGCCCGATCGTCCGCGTCCTGCCGGACGCGAGGCTGGCCGCCGACGGCGACGCGACGTACCCGAGCTCCTCGGCCACCACCCGGACCCGGTCGCGCGTGGCAGCGTTGACGTTGGGCAGCCCTCGCAGCGCCCGCGACACGGTCGCCGTCGACACGCCGGCGGCGCGGGCGACGTCGTCGATGCCTGCCGCCATGTGCGGGATTGTCCTCCTCGCGCCACCGGCGGTCCACCACAGACCCCTCCCCACGGCTGCCGCAGGGTGACCCCGTCACCCGTGCGGCCCCTCCCCGCCCCGACGCCGATGCGTCCGCGCTGCCCCCGTCGGCCCTGCCCCCGTCGCGTCCTACCCGCCACTTCGCGTCCGATCCGCATGTCGCACCGTGCGGATCAGACGCAGGGTGGCGGGCTGGACGGGAGGTGGGTGGGGGGCGCAGCGGGTAAGAGGGCGGCTGCCCGGAGGGCAGGGTCAGGTGGTCAGGAGGTCGTGCAGCACGGCGAGCGCGCCGCCGTCCTCCCAGGAGCCCGTGACCTCGTCCGCGGCGGCGCGCGTGACGTCGTCGGCGTGGCCCATCGCGACACCCCGGGCGGCCCACCGCAGCATCTCAACGTCGTTGCGCCCGTCGCCCACGGCGACGGTCCGGGACGGGTCCACGCCGAGCTGCTCGCGCACCGCCTCCAGCGCGGTGGCCTTGGACACCCCCTGCGGGCTGAGGTCGAGCCACGCCGTCCAGCCCACCGCGTAGGACACCTCGTGCAGACCGATCCGCTCGACCATCGCGTGGAAGTCCGCGTCGGTGTGCTCGGGGCTGCGGATGACGACGCGCGTGGCCGGCACGGCGCACAGGTCGTCGAACCCGACGGGGGTCACGTGGCCGTCCATCTCGCCGTCGGGGAACGCGCCGTGCACGAAGAAGCCCCGGCCCACGTCCTCCACGGCGAACAGCGCGTCCGGCAGCTCCTCACGGACGAGCCGCAGGGCCGGGCCCGCGTCGAACGTCACGAGGTCCGCGATCCGGTAGCCGGGCTCCTCCGGGTGGAGCTCGACCGTGACCGCCCCGTTGGACGTCACCGCAGGGCCGGCCTGCATGCCGAGCTGCTGGGCGTACGGCAGCGCCGAGTGCACGGACCGGCCCGTCGCGACGACGACGTGGTCGCCCCGGTCCCGGAGCTCCGCCACCGCCTCGGCGATCCCGCCGAGCAGCGTCCCCGACCAGTCCAGCAGCGTCCCGTCCAGGTCCAGCGCGACGAGCCGGGGCCCTGCCCCGTCCCGCCCGCGACCGTCGACACCGGTGCTCATGCGGCCACCGGGCTGAGGACCTCGAGCCCGCCGAGGTAGGGACGCAGCCCCTCCGGCACGCGTACGGACCCGTCCTCGAGCTGGTGGTTCTCGAGCAGGGCGACGATCCAGCGCGTCGTGGCGAGCGTGCCGTTGAGCGTGGCGACGGCGCGGGTCCCCGCGTCGGTCCGCTCCCGCACGCCCAGGCGGCGCGCCTGGAACGTGGTGCAGTTCGACGTCGAGGTGAGCTCGAGCCACCGCTGCTGGCTGGGCAGCCACGCCTCGCAGTCGTACTTGCGGGCCGCGCTCGAGCCGAGGTCACCCGCCGCCACGTCGATGACGCGGTACGGCAGCTCCGCCAGCGCGAGCATCTCCTCCTCGAAGGCGAGGAGCCGCTCGTGCTCGGCCTCGGAGTCCTCGACGGTCGTCCAGCTGAACATCTCGACCTTGTGGAACTGGTGGACGCGGATGATGCCGCGGGTGTCGCGCCCGTGCGAGCCCGCCTCCCGGCGGTAGCAGGCCGACCACCCCGCGTACCGGCGCGGGCCGCCGGACAGGTCGAGGACCTCGTCCGCGTGGTAGCCGGCGAGCGCGACCTCCGACGTGCCGACGAGGTACAGGTCGTCCGCCTCGAGCCGGTAGACCTCGTCCGCGTGCGCACCGAGGAACCCAGTGCCGCGCATCACCTCCGGGCGCACCAGGGTGGGCGTGATCATCGGGGTGAACCCCGCCGCGACCGCGCGGTCCATCGCGGCGGTCAGCAGCGCGAGCTCCAGCCGCGCGCCGACACCGGTGAGGAAGTAGAAGCGCGCGCCGGAGACCTTCGCGCCGCGCTCGGTGTCGATGGCCGCGAGCCGCTCCCCCAGGTCGAGGTGGTCGCGCACCGTGAAGGCGGGGCCGTACTCGGCCGCCAGGTCCCGCGGCGTGCCGACGTGGCGCAGGACCGCGTAGTCGTCCTCGCCGCCCGCCGGGACGCCGTCGACGACGACGTTCGCGATCCGCATGACGGCGTCGTCCAGCTGGGCGGCGGCGTCGTCGGCGTCGGCCTGGGCGGCCTTGACCCCCTCGGCCAGCTCCTTCGCCCGCACCAGGAGCGCCTGCTTGTCGGCTCCCTGCGCCTGAGCGACCTGCTTGCCGAGCCCCTTCTGCTCCGCCCGGAGCTCCTCGAAGCGCGCGAGACCGGAGCGGCGCCGGGAGTCGAGCTCGAGCACCTGGTCGACCAGGGCGGGGTCGTCGCCCCGCACACGCTGGCTGGCGCGGACGGCGTCGGGGTTCTCCCTCAGGAGGCGCAGGTCGATCACCCCAGGAGGGTATCGACCGGGTCCGAGCCGCTCGACCCGGTGTGGGCGGGCGCTCAGGCCTCCGGGCTCGGTGTGGGCCAGCGCACAGGCGTCCGGGGCCGACTGAGGGTGTGCTGAGAACCCGGCACCCGTACCGTTCGGACATGACCTGGGTGGGATGGCTCGTCACCGGCCTCGCGATCGCCCTGGCGACCGTCGCCCTCGTGCTCGTCGTCAGGACGCGCCGCGCGCTGCGTGGGCACGGCCTGGAGCTCAGCCCGTCCGCCGCGGGACCGGGGGCGGAGGGGACCGCCGCGACCGCGGACGCCGACGCCGCCCACGTCCGCGTCGCCTTCGTCGCCAACCCGACCAAGCCCGGCGTGCCCGAGCTCCGCGACGCCGCCGTGCAGGCGTGCGCCGCCCGCTACCTGCCCGAGCCGCTGTGGTTCGACACGACGGCCGAGGACCCCGGCGTCGGCCAGGCCCGCCAGGCGCTCGAGCAGGGCGCCCGGCTCGTCGTGGCGATCGGCGGGGACGGGACCGTTCGTGCCGTGGCCGAGGGGCTCGCCGGCACGGGCGCCGCGATGGGCATCCTGCCCCAGGGCACCGGGAACCTCCTGGCGCGCAACCTCGACCTGCCGATCGGCGACATCGACGCCCTGCTGAGGATCGCCCTCACCGGGACCGACCGGACGATCGACGTCGGCTGGCTGACGATCGTGCGCGACGAGTCGCAGGTCGACGACGTCGTCGCCGAGGCGGACCCCGAGGCGGTCGAGCCCGCCGAGACGCCGCCGGACGCGGTCGAGCCCGCGCGCGACCACATCTTCCTCGTCATGGCGGGGCTCGGCTTCGACGCCGCCGTCATGGGCGACACCGACGAGGACCTCAAGGCCCGCGTGGGCTGGGTCGCGTACGTCTTCTCCGGCCTGCGGCACCTCGGCGGACGCCGCATGCGCCTCGCCCTGTCGTTCGACGACGGGCCGTGGCGGGCGGTCCGGCTGCGCAGCATCATCTTCGGCAACGTCGGACGCCTCCCCGGCGGCATCACCCTCATCCCGGGCGCCGAGGTCGACGACGGCGTCCTGCACGTCGGCTCGATCGACGCCCGCGCCGGCGTGCTCGGGTGGGCGCGGGTCGCCGGCGACGTCACGCTGCAGCGCTTCGGGATCCGGCCGAAGCGGGAGCAGGACGGCCTGGGGAGGATCGAGCACACCGACGCCCGCGAGGTCCGCGTCCGGTCCCGCGACCCCCAGCCGGTCCAGGTCGACGGCGACACCATCGGCGAGGCGCTCGAGCTGCACGCGCGGATCCAGCCCGGGGCGCTCGTCCTCCGGCTCCCCCTGGAGGCCGACGCCTGAGGACGCCGTGACCTGGCGTCAGCGTCAGTGGGCGCGGCCCTCCCGCAGCGCCTGCACCCACGCGCGGGCGGCGAGGAAGTCGGCGTCGAAGGTCCCCGGCCGGACGTCGCCGTGGGGCGCGTCCACCCGCGGGTACGACCCGAGGAACCGCACGTGCGGGCACACGCGGTGCAGGCCCATGAGGGCCTCGGCCACGCGCTCGTCGGCGACGTGCCCCTCGGCGTCGATGGAGAAGGAGTAACGACCGAGCGAGTCGCCCAGGGGCCGGGACTCGATGCGCGACAGGTTGACGCCCCGGGCGGCGAACTGCTCGAGCATCTCCAGCAGCGCGCCGGCCTGGTTGCTGGGCAGGTGGACGACGAGCGTCGTCTTGTCGGCGCCCGTCCGCGGCGGCACGGGACCGGGCCGCCCGACGAGCACGAAGCGCGTCACGGCGTGGTGGTTGTCCGCGACGTCGTCGGCGAGCGGGACGAGCCCGTACACCTCGACCGCGGGCGGGGGCACGAGTGCGGCGTCGAACCCGAGCTCGCGCTCGGAGGAGGCCATCGCCGCGGCGGGCGCGGTGTTGGACGTCGCCGGCACGTGCACGGCGTCCGGCAGGTGCTGCGCCAGCCAGCGGCGGCACTGCGCCCACGCGTGCGGGTGGGCGGCGACGCGGCGCACCGCGCCCAGCCCGGTGCCGGGACGCACGGCCAGCACGAAGGAGACGGGCACGATCATCTCGCCCTGGAGCGCGAGCGGGTCGCCCGTGGCGAGGGTGTCCAGGACCGCCGTCACCGAGCCCTCGACCGAGCTCTCGATCGCGACGACGGCGTGGTCGGCGGCCCCGCCGCGCACGGCCTCGATCGCGGAGACGACGTCGACCTGCGGGAGGAACTCGGCCTCCTCCGGCGAGGCGATCTGCCGCAGCGCTGCCTCGGTGAACGTGCCGGCCGGGCCCAGGTAGGCGTACCGGGTCCGGCTCGACCCGTGGGTGCCGCTGGCCATCGTTCCTCCTGGCGTGGTGGCGGTGGGTCCTCGGCACCGGCGTGCAGGTGCAGGTCGCGCACGTCTGTGTCCGTGGTGTGCGGGTCGCCGGGGGGACCCGTGGGCCCTCCGGCGGGTCCGCGGCCCGAGCGTAGTGCGCCCCTAGGCTGGGCGGGTGCCCGTCCCGACCCCGCACCCGCGCGCCGCCCGGCGTCCGGGGACGCGTCGTCGGGGGATGGGCGACGGCGGGCACCGGCGCCTGCGTGCGCTCGTCCTCGCGGTCGCCGTCGGGCTGCTCGTGCTCCTGGCGCCCCTCGCGCCGGCGGCCCCGGCCACCGCGGCCACGTCGCCCCCCGCAGCTGCCGACGACGCCGACGACGCCGGGCCCGTCGTCCTCGTCGGCACCTCCGGCGTGCGGTGGGAGGACGTCCGGACGCTGGCGACCCCTGCCCTGTGGGAGCTGTCGCGGCACGCCGGGCTCGGCACCGTCTCGCCCCGGAGCCTGCGGTCGTACTCGTGCCCGGCCGACGGCTGGCTCGCCGTGTCCGCCGGTGCACGCGCCGGCGACCTGCCGGGCGAGGGCTTCGGCGAGTGCCGGACGCTGCGCGAGGCCACGGCCGACGGCGACGTGCCGGGCTGGGCCGACTACGAGGAGTCCGCCGACACGTCCAGCTTCTCCCCGACCCTCGGTCTGCTCGGCGGCCTCCTCGCCGAGCACGACATCCCGGCCGCGGGCTTCGGCCCGGGCGCGGCGATCGCCCTCGCCGGGCCCGACGGCACCGTGGTCGGGACGCACGAGCGGCTGCCGACCGACCCGGGCGAGCTCACGGCGGCCGTGGCGGAGGCGCTGACGACGTCACGGCTCGTCGTCGTCGACGCGGGTGCGGTGCGGGACATCGGCCGCGCCACGGTCCCGCGACGGGAGCCCGACGGCGGATCCGCCGTCCCGGAGGGTGTCGACGGCAGCGAGGGCGCCGAGGGCCCTGGTGCGACGGTCCCCGACCCGCAGCCGACCGGGGACGAGCCGGCCGGCCCCGACGTCATCACCGAGCCGACGCGGCTGCAGCAGGTGCAGCCGGTCGACGCCCGGGTGGCTGCCGTGCTCCGGGCGGTCGAGCAGCACGAGGAGGACGCCACCGTCCTCGTCGTCTCGCTGTCCGACTCCGGCACGGTCGCCCGGATGCAGCTCGCCGCCGCGCTCGGCCCGGCGCCCGCCCAGGCTCGGTACGAGGAGTCGCTGCTGACGACCCGGTCCACCCGCCAGGTCGGGATCCTCCAGACGACCGACGTGACCCCCACGCTCCTGGACCTGCTCGGCCTGCAGGGCGAGGCGCCGTCCGGAGCCCTCGTCGGCAGCCCGGTCCGGCCGGCTCCCGCGCCGGACACCGCCACGGCCCGCATGGCCGCCGTCGTCGACATCGACGTGCACCAGGTCGCGTCCCGCCCCGTGGTGCCGTCCACCTACACCTACCTCATCGTCGTGAACCTGCTGCTGCAGGCCGTCGTCGTCGTGGGGCTCAACAGCCGCGCGCTCGCCTGGGCCTCCGGGGTCGCCGCCCGGCTGCGGGACCGCAGGGCGATCCTGTCCCCCACGCGGCCCACCGTCGCCGTCCCCGTCCTGCGCGGGCTCGTGGTCGCGGGCGTGGCGGTCGGCTCCCTGCCGGTCGCGGCGACCCTGGCGAACCTGGTGCCGTGGTGGCGGACCGGCTCGCCGGGCTGGGCGGTCACGGGGGTCGTCGTCCTCTGGATCGCCGTGCTCACCGCCGTCGCGCTCCTGCCGCCCGTGCGCCGCCGCCTGCTCGGGCCGATGGCCGTCGTCGCCGGCACGACGGCGCTCGTGCTCGTCGCCGACGTCGTCACCGGGGCCACGCTGCAGCTGTCCGCCCCGCTCGGGGTCTCGACGGTCGTGGGCGCGCGGTTCTACGGCTTCAACAACACCTCCTTCGCCGTGTTCGCGGCCGCCGTCCTGCTCGCCGCCGCGGGCGCGGCGGACCCGCTGGTCCGCAGCGGCCGACGGCGCACCGCGGCCCTCGTCGTCGCTGGGATCGGCCTCGTCGCCGCCGTCGTCAACGGCACGCCGGGCCTCGGGAGCGACTTCGGCGGGCCCCCCGCCCTGCTCCCCGGCTTCGCCGTGCTGGCGCTCGCCGCCGCGGGCATCCGCCTCACCTGGCAGCGCGCCGTCGTCGTGCTGGGAGGCACCGGTGCCGCGATGCTCGCGTTCCTCCTCGTGGACTGGCTCCGGCCGCCCGAGGACCGCACGCACCTCGGCCGGTTCGTCGACACGGTGCTCGACGGTGGCCTCGGCGACGTGGTCGGGCGCAAGCTCGCGCAGAACGTCGCGAACCTCGGCGGCACGTGGCTGACGCTGCTCGCCGTCGGCGGCATCGCGCTCGTCGTCGTCGTGCTCCTGCGGCCGCTGCGCCAGGCGGCGTCGGCGCCCGACGGCGGCGCGTACGGCTGGCTGTCCTCCGGGGAGCCGCTCACCGCGCTGGCGACGGCGGCGCCGATGCTCCGCCCGGTCGTGTGGGCCCTCGCGGTGACGCTCGGGATCGGGTTCCTCGTCAACGACTCCGGGATCGTCATCCCGGCCATGGGCGTGTCGGTGGCGGTCCCGCTGCTGGTCGCGGTGAGCGCGGGCTGGCTGCTGCGCGTGCGCGGTGGCACGGGCCCGGCCGGCACGCGGTGACACGCTGCCGGCACGCGGCTGACACGCGGCTGACACCGTGACCGCCGGCTCCGTCAGCCGTCCCGGCCGAGCACCTTCCGCATGCGGCGGGCGTTGACCGCCAGGAGCACGTCGCGGTACTGCGCCGCCCGGTGCATCTGCCCGCGGAAGTCCGAGCCCGACGGCCGGTGCTTGAGGTCGCACGGCACCTCGACCGCGACGAAGCCCTTGGTGAGCAGGTCGATCGTCATGCCGGTCTCGACGCCCCAGCCGTGCGCGAGCGGCGTCGCCGCCTCGAACGCCTCCCGCGTGAGGCAGCGCATCCCGGACAGCGGCTGCGTCGGGGTCCAGCCGGTCATCGCCTGGATCGACCGGCGCGCGAGGCCGACGACGAGGCCGCGTCCACCGGCGCCGGCCTGCGGGGGGAGCACCGCGATGGAGACGTCGGCCGTCCCGTCCAGGACCGGCGGGATGAGGGGGGCGGTGTTGACGGCGGTCTCGCCCAGGTCGCCGTCGATGAAGAGCAGCAGTCGCGCGGGCCGGTCCGGCGCGTCCCGCATGGCGACGACGGCGGCGCCCGTCTCCATCGCGGACGCCTTGCCGCGGTTGTGCGAGTGGCGCACGACGACGGCCCCCGCGTCGCGCGCGACGTGCTGGGTGGCGTCCTCGCTGCCGTCGTCGACGACGAGGACGAGGTCCACGTGGGGGATGGAGCGGGCCGAGCGGACGGTGGCGGCGATGCGCCGCGACTCGTTCTTCGCGGGGATGACCACGGCGACCCGCTGCCGGGGCCCGGTGCGCCGACCGTCGTCGGCGCGGCGTGGAGTGGACACGGGGCCACCCTATCGACCGCGATCGCGTCATCGCCACGCCAGGTCAAGGTCAACCGGAAGTCATCTCTCCCGGTGACACCGCCGCGGACTCGAGCGCGACATGCGGGGCCGGCCCTCAGCGGAGCGTGAGCTGCCTTGCGACGAGTCCCGCGCGGGCGCGGCGCTGCGTCGCGTCGAGGGGGGCGTCGTCCGCCAGGGCCGCGTCGAGCCGCTCGCCGAGGGCCGCGACGGCCGTCTCCAGGTCCTCCAGGGTGGCGTCCTGGTCGAGGTCCCACACCGGCACGAGGATCCCGCAGGACCGGAACGCCCCGATGAAGCGGCCGAGCGCACCGGCCTCGCCGAGGCCGGACTCGCGGCGGGCGTGCAGCCGCGCGAGGGCGTCGAGGAAGACCTGCTCGTCGTGCGGCTGGGCCCAGCGCAGGAAGTCCTTGTCGCCCATCTGCGCGCGGTAGGCGGCGTCGACGGACGTCAGGCGCTGGGTCGGGATGACCGTCTCGTTCATCCGGTCCAGGACCGCGCTGAGCTCGGGCGTGAGGTCCACGCCCTCGGAGCGCCAGTAGTCGAAGCCCTCGTGGACGGTGACCTCGAACGGAACCGAGAGGTCCAGGACGTCCTGCAGGCGCGGGCCCGGCTCCGGCAGACGGGTCGCGGTGACCGGGGTCCCGGCGGGCGACTCCATCGCCAGGAGCAGCATGTCGGCGAGGTCGCGCGACAGGTCGCCGGAGCCCGCGGTGGTCTGCAGCGCGAGCATGATCGTGCCGTCGCCGCGGTGCAGCGCCGGCCAGCCGGCCGGCAGGACCGTGGTGACGACGACGGGACGGGCGCCGTGCTCCGCCGTCGTGCGGGCCGTGGCCGTCGCCGCGGGCACCACCTCGCGCATCGCGACGTAGTCCGGCTCACCGGGCAGGCCCTCGAAGGGGCGGAGGACGAACTCGACGGCGGGTCGCTTGGCCATGAGCAGGCAGGGTAGTCGACGCCGTGCGCGGTGCACGGCCCGGGTGGTTGACTCATGACCATGCACGAGCGCGCCGGAACCGTTGCCCGCCCCGAGGACCTCATCGACACCGACGCCGTGGTCGGCGCCTACTACGACCGTGTGCCCGACCCGGAGGACCCTGCCCAGCAGGTGGTGTTCGGGACGTCGGGGCACCGGGGGTCGAGCCTGGACGGCGCCTTCAACGAGGCGCACATCATCGCGACCACGGCGGCGATCGTGGAGTACCGCCGCGGGCAGGGCACGGACGGGCCCCTGTTCATCGGGCGGGACACGCACGTGCTGTCCGAGCCGGCCTGGCGCACGGCGCTGGAGGTCCTGGCCGCCGCCGAGGTCACCGTGCACGTCGACGCGCGGGACGGGTTCACACCCACGCCGGCCGTGTCCCACGCGATCCTGCTGCACAACGGCGCCACGACGGCGCAGGGCGTGCGCACCACCACGGGCTCGGCGGAGGCCGGCACCGGCCTGGCCGACGGCATCGTCGTCACCCCCTCGCACAACCCGCCGCGCGACGGCGGCTTCAAGTACAACCCGCCGCACGGCGGGCCGGCGGACTCCGACGCGACGTCGTGGATCGCCGGGCGCGCCAACGAGATCCTGCGCCAGGGCGTCGGGTCGGTCCGGCGCGTGCCGTTCGAGAAGGCCGTGGCGGCGCCGACGACGCGCCGGCACGACTTCCTGTCCGCGTACGTGGACGACCTGCCGAACGTGCTCGACATCGAGATCATCCGGGCCAGCGGCGTACGGATCGGCGCCGACCCGCTCGGCGGCGCGTCCGTGCACTACTGGGGCGAGATCGCCGAGCGCCACGGGCTTGACCTCACCGTCGTCAACCCGGAGGTCGACCCCCGCTTCGCCTTCATGACGCTGGACTGGGACGGCAAGATCCGGATGGACTGCTCGTCGCCGTCGGCGATGGCCTCGCTCGTCGAGGCGATGGCGGCCACCGACGGCGGCTCGCCCTTCGACGTGGCCACCGGCAACGACGCCGACGCCGACCGGCACGGCATCGTCACGCCCGACGCGGGCCTCATGAACCCGAACCACTACCTCGCCGTCGCGATCGACTACCTCTACGGGGGAGCGCGGCCCGGCTGGGCCGACGGCACGGCGATCGGCAAGACGCTGGTGTCCTCGGCCCTCATCGACCGGGTCGCGGCCGCGCACGGCCGTCGCCTGCTCGAGGTGCCCGTGGGCTTCAAGTGGTTCGTCCCGGGCCTGCTCGACGGGTCCGTCGGCTTCGGTGGCGAGGAGTCGGCGGGAGCGTCGTTCCTGCGGCACGACGGCACCGTGTGGAGCACCGACAAGGACGGCATCCTGCTCGCCCTGCTCGCCGCCGAGATCACCGCCCGGACGGGCCACTCGCCGTCGCAGCTGCACGCGCGCCTCGTCGAGCGGCACGGCGAGTCCTGGTACGCCCGGGTCGACGCCCCGGCGACGCGGGAGCAGAAGAAGGCGCTCGGAGCCCTCCGGCCGGAGCAGGTGACGGCCACGACCCTCGCGGGCGAGGACATCACGGGCCGGCTCACGGAGGCGCCCGGCAACGGCGCGGCCATCGGTGGGCTCAAGGTGACGACCGAGAACGCGTGGTTCGCCGCGCGCCCGTCGGGGACCGAGGACGTCTACAAGGTGTACGCGGAGTCGTTCCGGTCGGCGGAGCACCTGGCCGAGGTGCAGGAGGCCGCGCAGGACCTGGTCACCCGCACGCTCGGCTGAGCCGGCCTCAGGGCAGGACGGCCGACGGCGTCGCGGCGGCCGCGCGCCCGACGGGCGCGTGGCGACCGGCATGGCCCGCCCACCGCCACGCCCCGGCGCCGACGGGGCGGGGCAGGGCGCGCGCGGCGAACTCCTCCACCGGCACGGGGCGCGACCACAGGTAGCCCTGGCCCGCAACGCACCCGAGCGCGGCGAGCTCGAGCGCCTGCTCCGGGGTCTCCACGCCCTCGGCCACGACCTCCAGGCCGAGCGACTCGCCGAGCCGCACGAGCGTGGTCACGATGGCCCGGGACCGCACGTCCTCGAGCATGTCCCCCACGAACCGACGGTCGATCTTGATCATCGACAGGGGCAGCTCGATGATGCGGGTCAGCGGGGAGTAGCCCGTGCCGTAGTCGTCGGCGGCCAGACCGATGCCCTCCTCCCGCAGCGAGACGAGGTCCTCCAGGAGCGCGTCGCTGACCTCGTCCAGGTGCGTCTCGGTGAACTCCAGCACCAGGCGCTGCGGCGGGAGCCCGGAGCGCCTCAGCGCCTCCCGGACGGTGTCGACGAAGCCGTCCGCCTCGAGCTGGCGCGCGGAGACGTTCACGTGGACGGCGACCGGTCGGGCCGTGTCGGTCGGCGCGGGCCACCGCGTAGCCGCCGCACACGCCTGCTCGAGCACCCACGCGCCCAGCTCCGGCATGAGGCCGGACCGCTCCGCCACGTCCAGCCACTCCCCCGGCGGCAGGAGGCCGCGCTCGGGGTGCTGCCAGCGCACGAGCGCCTCCGCCGCGGTCGTGGCCCCCGTGCGCACGTCGACGACGGGCTGCAGGTGCACGCGCAGCTCGTCGCGGGCGAGGGCACGGCGCAGCTCGGCCTCGACGCGCACCGAGCGCAGCGCCTTCTCGCGGTGCTCGTCGGAGTAGACGACAGCACGGCGCTTCCCGCTCGCCTTCGCCGCGTACATCGCCGCGTCGGCGTCGCGGAGGAGGTCCTCGGCGGTCGAGCCGCGGCGGCCGTGCACGACACCGATGCTCACACCGACGACGAAGGTCTGACCGCCCACCTCGACGGGGCGGCACAGCAGCTCGATGACCTGCTCGGCGAGCGCCTCCGCCTCGCCCGGCACGACTGCCGGCCGCAGGAGCACGAACTCGTCGCCGCCCGGGCGGGCCGCGACGTCGCCGGCGCGCAGCACGCTCCGCAGGCGGCGGGCCACCTCGACGAGCACCGCGTCGCCCACCGTGTGGCCGGCCGAGTCGTTGACGTGCTTGAAGTCGTCCAGGTCGCAAAAGAGCAGGGCCGCGGCGTCGGGTCCCTCCGCGGCCTCGCTGCCGTCCGGGGGCAGCAGTGCGAGCGCCAGGCCGATGCGGTCCCGCAGCAGGGTCCGGTTGGCCAGCCCGGTGAGCGCGTCCTCGAGCGCCTGGGCCGTGAGCCGTTCCTCGGCCTCGCGACGGGCCGTCACGTCGATCATCTGGGCGACGAACATGCCGTCCCCGACGCTCAGCGGGGAGAGGGCCAGCTCGAGGAAGCGCGACCCGTGCGGACCCGGCACCTCGACCTCCCCGCGCCAGCCGGTCGACCGGCCGCGCACCAGCGCCTCGACCACCTCCGCCAGGAGCGCCCGGTCGTGGTCGTCCAGGCTGGACGTCCAGCACGTGCCCAGCAGCCGCTCCTCGTGCTCGTCCAGCAGCCGCGCCGCGACCGCGTTCAGCTCGACGACGTCGAGACCGCCGACGACGTGGTCGCTCGTCCCGTCACCCCGGCAGAGCCGCAGGAGGAGCATGCCGACGAGCGACTCGCTGAAGCCCTGCCGGAACAGGCGCTCGCTGGCGACGAGCCCGGCCACCACGTGGCGCCGGGTGCTGGCGGCGACGGTCAGGGGCAGCGCGACGACCGCGAGGGTGAGCAGGTACCCCTGGACGACCAGCGCCACCGTCGCGGGGTCGGAGGCGGCGAAGGGCCCCGACCCCACCGTGGTGAGGGTGGTGACGGCGACCGCGAGCGCGAGCAGCTGCGCCGTGACCACGCGCGGAGGGAGGCGCAGCGCACCCCAGACGACGGGCGGGACCAGCAGGTAGCCGAGCGGTGTGTCCATGGGCACGCCGAAGACGACCAGGAGTGCGACGAGGAGAGCGCCCGACTGCGCCACGACCTCCACGGCGGGCCGTCGCGCACCGTGGTCCCGGGCCACCAGGGCGAGGGGGACGATGAGCACGATGGCCGCGGCGTGGCTGGCCATCGCACCGCCCGCCGTGGCGACGAAGCCGCCGTAGCCGGTCACGGCCGCCGTCGTGCCGACGCCCAGCCCGAGGGCGAGGACGCCGAGCGCGGTCGCCGCCAGGAACCGGGCCACGTCCTCCAGGGTCTCGAGGGCGGCCCGGCCGCGGCCGCGCAGGAGCCACCACCCCGTGACGACGACGTCGAGCATGTTGCTCAACCCGTAGCCGACCGACGGCGCCAAGGGGCGCCCCACCGCCAGGTTCGCGGCGAACGTCGCGACGCAGACCACGACCGGCACGGCCCACCGACGGCGGGGCGGCGAGGCGAGGAAGGCGAGCAGGCCGATGCCCGCGGCGGGCCACCAGGCGGAGACCCGACCGGAGTCGTGGGTCAGGTGCACGGCCGCGGAGGCGACACCGAGGACGACGAGCCCGGTGAGCAGCAGGAACAGGGCGCCGCCCGGCTCGAGCAGTCGCCCGCTCGACGTCACGGTGACGCCCGCGGGCGGCGGCGTCGTCGGCCGTGGCGACCGTCGCACGCCGAGCGGCACCCAGGAGCGTGAGGGCGCGTCAAAGCGCCGCCAGGGCTCGCGCCCCGCCAGGTCCGCCCCCGGTGGTGCAGGGGTCGCCATCGCGCCGGTCTCCGCTTCGTCGCACGCACGGTCGCGCACGAGGCGGGGGACCGAGGGAGACGCTCGCCTCCGTCCGCATGATCGGCCGGTCCCCCGGCCGAGTTGAGGAGCCTGTCCGTGCGGGGCTCGCGACGGTCGCCCGCCCGTGCCGGACGGCCGGCGGAACCGTCCCCTGCTCCCGGTGGGCGGCCGGCCGCACGGGCGTGGGAGAGAATCCCCTCGTGCTCCAGCCCTACCGCACGGTCCTCTCGCGCCCCGGGGCCCTCGCCTTCTCCTCGGCCGGCGTCGTCGCGCGCCTGCCCATGTCCATGGTGGCGATCGGGATCGTGCTCATGGTGCAGGGCCTCTACGGCTCCTACGCGCTGGCGGGCCAGGTGGCCGCTGCCCACGTCGTGACGCACGCCGTGTGCGCACCGCAGCTCGCCCGCCTCGTCGACCGCCACGGGCAGGCACGCGTCATGCGCCCCGCGATCACCTTCGCCGCCGCGAGCCTCGCAGCACTGGTCGCCGTCGCGTCCGTCGGAGGTCCGGTCCTGCTGCTCTTCCTCGCGGCCGCGCTGGCCGGGGCGGGCGCCGGGTCCATCGGCGCGCTGGTCAGGGCCCGCTGGTCCCACGCGCTCGACGACCCGCGCGAGGTGCACACCGCGTACTCGCTGGAGTCGGCGCTGGACGAGCTGGTCTTCGTCGTCGGGCCGATCGTCGTGACGCTCCTCGCGACGACGCTCGCGCCCCAGACCGGCCTCGTCCTGCCCGTCCTGGCGATGCTCGTGGGCGGTCTGGCGTTCCTCGCCCAACGGCGCACCGAGCCGCCGACGGCGGTGCACGACGTCGGCGGTGGACGCCTGGACGTCCTGCGGTCGGCCGGCATGGCGGTGCTCGTGCTCGTCTTCGTCGCGATGGGGTCGATCTTCGGCGCGACCGACGTCGCCACCGTCGCGTTCGCCGAGGAGCAGGGCCGCAAGAGCGCCGCCGGCGCGGTCCTCGCGGTCTTCGCGCTCGGCTCGCTGCTGTCCGGCCTCGGCTACGGGGTGCGGCACTGGCGCGGTCCCCTGTGGCGCCGGTTCACGGTGTCGGTGGTCGCGCTCGCGGTGGGTGTCTCCCTCTTCTTCGTCGTCGACGGCCTGCTGACGCTGGCCGTGGTCATGTTCGTCACGGGCTTCGCCATCGCGCCGTCCCTCATCACCGGCAACGGTCTCGTCCAGGAGCTCGTGCCCCCGGGCCGGCTGACGGAGGGGCTGACGTGGGTGAGCACCTCGCTCGGTGTGGGCGTGGCGATCGGGGCGTCGGTCGGCGGCGCGCTCATCGACCGCGACGGCGCGCACGGCGGCTTCCTCGTCGTGGCGGGGGCCGCGGCGGCCGCCGCCGTCGCGACGCTGGCCGGCTCGCGGACGCTGCGCCGCGGGCCCGGTGCGCCGGGACGTCAGAGGGCGGTGGCCCCGAACACGGCGCCGAGCGCGTAGGTGACGGCGGCCGCGACGGCGCCGACGGCGAGCTGGCGCAGCGCCCGCCGCAGGGGCGGCGCGCCCGAGATGAGACCGACGACGGCGCCCGTGAGCAGCAGCGCGGCGGCGACGGCGACCATCGCGACGACGATCGCCGTCGTCCCGTCCAGCCCGAACAGGTAGGGCAGCACGGGGACGACGGCGCCGCTGGCGAAGAAGGTGAAGGAGGACACGGCGGCGCCGAGGTCGGAGCCGACGATCTCGTGGTCGTCGGCCACGGACCGGCGGGGTGCCTCGCTCGGCGCGTCGGCCGACCGGCGTCCGTGCCGCCAGTCCGCGTCGAGGCCGTCGAGGTCCGCGAGCACCTCCCGCGCGTGGCGCTCGGCGTCCTGCGCGGACATGCCGCGGGCGCGGTAGACGAGGCTCAGCTCGTTGGCGCTCACGTCGAGGTGGGGCAGTGCGGCGGTGGCCGCCGGGCTCGGGGTCGAGGCGGCGAGGAGCTCCCGCTGCGAGCGCACCGAGATGTACTCCCCCGCGCCCATCGACAGCGCGCCGGCGAGCAGGCCCGCCAGACCGGTGAGGAGGATGGTCGAGGTCGCCGTCCCGGCGGCAGCCACGCCCATGACCAGCGCCAGGTTCGACACGAGGCCGTCGTTGGCCCCGAAGACGGCGGCGCGGAAGGTGCCGGAGAGCTGCTGCCGTCCGCGTGCGGCGAGCGCCCGGACCACCTCGGCGTGGACGCGCTCGTCGGCGGCCATGGTCGGCGTCGCGTCGCTGTCCGCCTCGTATGTCGCACGGACCTCGGCGCGCTGCGCGAGCGCGAGCACGAACACGGACCCGAACCGCCCCGCGAGCCACGCGAGGACGCGGAACCGGACGTCGCCGCGGCCGGGAGGGCCGACGTGCTCCCCCAGGAGCTGCTCCCAGTGGGCGGCGTGCCGGCCTTCGGCGTCGGCGAGGGCCAGGAGGATCGCGCGCTCCTCACCGGTGCGGTGGCTCGCCAGCTCGCGGTACACCGCGGCCTCGGCACGCTCGTCGGCGAGATGGCGGCGCCAGCGGCGCAGGTCGGACGGGCTCGGACGGCTCACCGCGACAGGGTGCCAGACGCGCCTCGGCCCGTGCCCGCCGGAGGTCCCGTCCCCGTGCCCCGCGCCGGCCGTCCCGCCCCTGGACAAGGTCCCCCGCGGGGAGGATCGTCGACTCATGGGCGAGCTGGCCGCACTGCCGCTGGGACGCTCCGTCGCGCTGCCCGACGTCCGCGGGGACCGGGCCCTCCAGATGACGTGGCACGACGACCCGGACGTCGTCGTCGTCAGCCTGTGGCGTGACGGGCGGTGCGCCGGGACGGTGCGGCTGGACCCCGCGGAGGCCGCCGCGATGATCGCCGCGCTCGGCGAGGGGCTCGAGCGCCACGAGCGTCGGGCGGGGGCCGGGAGCCGGCACAGCGCGTGAGCGCCTGACCGTCCGCCCGTGGTCCGCGGCGGTCCGGGGGTGGGTCCCGCCCTGCACACCCCTCTCACACGACGCCCAGGTACCTCCCAGACCCAGCCCGTAGAGTCGTCCGGGTCCGCGACCGCGGACGCCTCGTGGTCGAGCCTCCGCCCACCACGACCGACGACGAAGGACCTGCCTGTGCGCCGACTGGCCGCCACCCTTGTGACCACCGCCCTCCTGCTGACCGCGTGCGGCTCCACGGACGAGCCCGCCGAGACGCCGGGTCCGGCCGAGACCGCCGGCGCGGACGGCGCCGAGCAGTCCGCCGGCTCCGAGGAGGACCTCGAGATCCTGCGCGCGGTGCAGGTCGAGGGCGACTTCGGCTCCGAGCCGACCCTGACGTTCGACCAGCCGTTCGAGATCGCCGCCCCCGCCGCGCACGTCGTCGCCGAGGGCGACGGCGAGCCCCTCGAGGAGGGCCAGATCATGGTCGTCGACGTGCTGGCCCTGTCGGGCGACGCCGGCGAGACGCTGCAGTCGACCTACGCCGACGGCACGCCGGAGCGCCTGCCCTTCGGCGACCCGGGCTTCCCCCAGCTCAACGCGGCGCTCACCGGGCAGAACGTCGGGACGCGCCTGCTGTACGCCGTCCCCGGCGGACCCGCGCAGGAGGAGGGCGGCGAGGACGTTCCCGCCACCCTGCTGAGCATCGACGTCGTCGACGTCCTGCCCACGCGCGCCGAGGGCACGCCCGTCGAGCCGACGCAGGAGGGCCTGCCGACCGTCACGCTCGCCGAGGACGGCGCCCCGACCATCGACGTCGAGGGAGCGACCGAGCCGACCGAGCTCGTCGTCCAGACCCTCATCGAGGGCGAGGGCCCCGTCGTGGAGTCCGGCCAGACGATCACCGTGCAGTACCACGGCGCGCTGCTGTCCGACGGCACCGTGTTCGACTCCTCGTGGGAGCGCGGGCAGCCGGCGCAGTTCGGCATCGGCGTCGGCCAGGTCATCCCCGGGTGGGACCAGGGCCTCGTGGGCCAGAAGGTCGGCAGCCAGGTCCTCCTGGTCATCCCGTCCGAGCTCGCCTACGGCGACCAGGAGCGCGACCCGATCCCCGCGAACTCCGACCTCGTGTTCGTCGTCGACATCCTCGACGCGTCCTGAGGTGACCCGGGCCCTTCGCCCGGACGGCCGACGGCCCCGTCTCCCGGGTGGGAGGCGGGGCCGTCGTCGTGGGTGCGGGTGCTTCGTGGACCTCGGCGGCTGCGGCTCGCCCGCCGGGTTCGGTCAGCCCGCGTCGTCGGGCGCGACGACCGGGCGGCCGTCCTCCCAGCCCAGCGGCAGCAGGTTCATCGCGCGGTAGGTGTTCCCGCCGTACCAGGAGTGGAAGACGAGGTGGTCCTCGCCGTCCGGGCCCACGACGACGTCCTGACCGCCGGGGCCGACGTACCGGCCGTCGAACATGTCCGAGCTGAACAGGGGCTCCGGGTTCTTCGTCCACGGCCCGTCGATCGACGGCGCGGTCGCGTACCCGATCGTGTACTCCGCACCGCCGTAGCTGTTGGCGGAGTAGAGGAGGGTGAAGGTGCCGTCCCGCTCGACCAGGGTGGGGGCCTCGACGAGGTCGCCCTCCCAGGGCAGGTCCTGCTGGATCATCCGCACCGGCTCCCCCGCCAGGGCTGTGCCGTCCGCGGTGAGCGGCGCGCGGTAGAGCCACGTGTCCAGCCCGCAGCAGTTGCCGTCGTTCTTCCACAGCAGGTGCCACGTGCCCGCGGAGTCCTGGAAGGTGGCCGCGTCGATGGCGCCGCCCTCCTGGTCGGGGCACACGAGCATCTGCTCGCCGACGACCTCGAACGGCCCCTCGGGGGAGTCCGCGACGGCGACTCCGATGCACTGGAAGGTCGGACGGAAGTTCGTCGCCGTGAAGTACATGACGAACCGGTCGGGGGCGAGCATCGCCACCTCCGGCGCCCACGTCTTCCCGGGGATCACCCAGCTGGGCAGCTCCGGCAGGGCGTCGGGCAGCTCCTCCCACTCGACGAGGTCCGTGGAGCGGGCGACCCGCACGTTGCGGTTGTTCCCGTTCGTCGCGTAGGCGTAGTAGGTGCCGTCCACCTCGAGGACGTCCGGGTCCGGGAAGTCGTCGTCGAACACCGGGTTGACGTCGTGCAGCCCGCCCGCGGCGCCGTCGTCGGTTCCCTCGGTCTCCTCGGGTGCGTCCGGCGACGCGGACCCCGACACCGCGTCGCCGGACGCCTCCTCCGTGCCGCCGTCGCCGCACGCCGCGAGCAGCAGCAGCGCGACGACCGCACCCCCGAGACGGCGTGCCGTCGCAGCCCTCATCCCTTGAGACCCGAGCGGGACACGCCCTCGATGATGAAGCGCTGGAGGAACACGAAGAGGATGAGCACCGGGACGGAGGCGATGACCGCCCCGGCCATGAGCAGGTCGTACCGGACCGCGTTGGCGGACTGCAGCGTGGACAGACCGGCGGGCAGCGTCTGCATCTCCGGGCTGAACAGGACGTAGACCGGCCAGAGGAAGTCGTTCCAGTTGGTCAGCAGGGCCAGCAGCGCCAGCGTCGCGAGCGCCGGCCGGGACAGCGGCAGGATGACCTTGACGAAGATCTGCAGCGGGTTCGCGCCGTCGAGCCGCGCCGCCTCCTCGAGCTCCTCCGGGATCGACAGGAAGAACTGCCGCAGGAAGAACACGCCGAACGCGGAGGCGGCGGTCGGCACGATGACCGCCGCGAGGGTGTTGAGCCAGCCCATCTCACCGACGATGAGGTAGTTCGGGATGATGAGGATGACGGGCGGGACGAACAGCGTCCCGATGATCAGGCCGAAGACGATGCCCCGACCCCGGAACTGCATGCGGGCGAGGGCGTAGGCGGCCATCGCCGCCGTCGCCACCACGAGCGCCGCGTTCGCCAGGGCGGCGATGAGGCTGTTGGCGAACCAGCGCAGCACGGGTGTGCCGCTGGAGTTGAGGATCGAGGAGTACGCGTCGAGCGAGAAGGGGTTCGGGATCCAGGTCGGAGGGAAGCCCGCCGCCTCCCCGCGCGTCTTGAACGACGTCACGATCATGAAGATGAGCGGGCTGATGAAGATCAGGCCGAGGACGACCAGCAGCACGTACCGCAGGACGGTGCGCGGCGTGAGCTGCTTGCGTCCCTTCTCGGAGTCCGTGGGGATGGTGCTCGGGTCGGTCGCCCCGTGGACGCCGGATGTCGTCGTCGTCATCGCGTCTTCCTCTCCCGGAACAGCCAGAACACCACCACGCTGAGGACCATGAGGAACGCCGTGAGCACGTAGCTCATCGCCGCGGCACTGCCCATGGAGAAGTTCCGCAGCCCCGTCTCGGCGATCTGGTAGATCGCCGTCCGCGTCTCACGGCCGGGCCCGCCCTGGGTGATGAGGTAGGACTGCCCGAACATGTTCGCCGAGGCCAGGATCGTGATCATGAGGATGAACGCCAGGACCGGACGCAGGCCCGGGAGCGTGACGTTCCAGAACTGCTGCCACCGTGAGGCGCCGTCCACGCGGGCCGCCTCGTACAGCTCCTGCGGGATGTCCTGGAGCGCGGCCAGGTAGATGACCGAGTTGTAGCCCAGCGTCCACCACACCGTGACGCCGACCAGGGCCACCCACGCCGCCGGCAGCGACGTCGTCCAGGCGGTGCTGTCCGGCAGGCCGAGGATGCCCAGGTAGTAGTTGATCAGCCCGATGTTCGCGTCGAGCAGGTAGCGCCACAGCACCGCGACGACGGCGACACCGAGGACGTAGGGCGCGAAGTACACCGCGCGGAACAGGTTCCGCCCGGGGAACTTCTGATTCATCACCAGCGCCACGAGCAGTGGCAGCACCATGAGGAGCGGCACGCTGGCGGCGGTGAAGATGGCCGTGGCCTGCATGGACTGCCAGAAGGTGTTGAAGATCAGCGAGCTGCTGTCGAAGAGCTCGGTGTAGTTCTCCAGCCCCACGAACGGCTTGCCCGGCAGGGTGTAGTCCCACCGGTGCAGGCTGATCCAGAAGCCCAGCACCACCGGCAGGATGACGAAGGCCCCGAAGAGGAGCAGGTAGGGCGCCAGGAAGAGCCAGGGGGTCAGCTTCCCGTGCTTGACGACGCCGCGTCGCGGCGCCCGTTGGTCCTTCCGCACGGAGTCCACCGTGTCCCCGGGCGCCGCGACGCGCGTCGTGCTCATGGTCGATCAGCCCCCGAAGCTCTCGAGGTTCTCCTCCATGAGGGAGGTGGCCCGTTCGGCTGCCTGCTCCAGCGCCTCCTGCGCCTCCGCCTCACCGAGGATGACCTTGGAGACGGCCGGCTCGAGCGCCTCCGCCTGCACGGTCCCGATGCCGGGCACCGCGGGGAGGAACCGCATGTTGTCGATCATCTCGGCGATCGGCTCCTGCGGCATGCCGGCCACGGCCTCGGCACGCACGGACTCGCGCGCCGGGATCATGCCCGCCTGGGCCCAGGTGCCGGACTGCTCGCTCATCCAGGCGAGGAAGACCTGCGCGGCCGCGTACTTGTTCTCGTCCGCCGTCGCCTGCTTCGTCATGAAGAACTGGTGCGAGTTGGCCCAGAACAGCTGCTCGTCGAAGATCTGCGGGATCGGCGCCATGTCCCACGCCATGCCCGAGGCCTCGAGGTCGTTGATCTGCCAGATGCCGTCCCACGTGATCGAGGTCTCGCCGTTCTTGAACGCGACGTACTGGGAGTCGATGGCGACGTTGGAGGGGCTGTAGCCCTCCTCCACGATGCTGCGCTGCCACTCGAGCGCCTCCACGGACTCCGGCGCGCCGAAGTTCGCCGCGCTGCCGTCGGCCTCGTACGGGTCACCGCCGTTCTGCCACGTCAGCGACAGGTACTGCAGGTGGGCGGGCCACAGGGTGGGCATCCAGAAGGGCTGCTGGTAACCGGCGGCCTGGAGCGCGTCGAGCGCCGCCATGAACGACTCCTGGTCCGTGGGCGGCTCGGTGATGCCCGCGGCCTCGAAGTGCTCGGTGTTGTAGTACATCGCGAGCGAGTGGACGTCCAGGGGGATGCCGTAGCGCTCGTCCTGGTAGATGCCGGCGTTCCAGACCTCCTCGCTGAAGTCGTCGGCCGTCAGCTCGAGGGACTCGGTCAGGTCGTCCAGCGGGACGATGACGTTGCGGGCGGCGTTCGTGGCGAGCTGGTCGAGGTGCATGACCCCGACGTCCGGGCCCTCGCCGGCGTTCACGGCCGCGGGCACGCGCTGGTAGAAGTCTGCCCACTGGATCGTGTTGGACACCACGTTGATGTTCGGGTGCTCCTCGTTGAACTGGTCGACGAGCTCCTGCATGAAGGGGCCGTCACCACCGGTGAAGCCGTTCCAGTAGGACAGCTCGACGTCCGGGCCGTCGTACTCGCCCGTGAACTCCCCGGCACCCTCGGGAGCCTCGCCGCCCCCGGCGATGTCCTCGGGCGTGGATCCGCCGCCGCAAGCCGCCAGGGCGAGAGCTGCGGTGATCGACACGGCCCCTGTGGCCAGGAGCCGGCGCTTGCGGTCGCGCCGCGGCGCTGTGGTTCTCATCGTTGAGCTCCTCTTCGAGGTGGACCGGGCGCGTGCCCGGCGGGGCGGCCTTGCCCCTCCGACAGGACGTCCCGCCGGTTCGGTAAACCTTGTACCGACGTTCCTACCCCATCGCGGTAAACCTTGTACAGGCCATGTGGTAAACCTTGTACCGATCGGCCTGATCTCGCTAGCGTCAACCCGCAGGTCAGGTCCCGCCACCGGAGGATGGTCACAAGTAGGTCACGACGAGGTCATCCCAGGGGTGGCCGGCCCAGGCGACGGCCGGTGCCGGGGCACGGGGTCCGGCGGTCGACGAGGAGGACGCGGCACGGACACACGTGCGGCGAGGCCCGAGGACGGCGAGGATCGCAGTGCCGCCCACCCGGGGGCTGACGAGGAGGCGACGATGGCTCGGATCCGACTGCAGGACGTCGCCGAGCGTGCCGGCGTGTCCATCAAGACGGTCTCGAACGTCGTCAACAACAAGGGCGCCATCACACCCGCGACACGCTCGAAGGTCGAGGAGGCGCTCGCCGCGCTGCAGTACCGGCCCAACGTCGCGGCCCGCCACCTGCGCCGCGGCAACAGCGGCATGATCGCCGTCGCCCTGCCGGAGCTGACCCAGCCGTACTTCGCCGAGCTGGCCTCCGAGCTGGTCCGCGCCGCCAAGGCCCGGCACCTCACGGTCCTCCTCAACCAGACCGACGGGCAGGTCGAGACCGAACGCGCGGTCGCCGACGGCATCGACATGCCGCTCATGGACGGCCTCGTCATGAGCCCGCTGACCCTGGGCGCCGAGGACCTGCGCCGGCGTCTCGACGCCACGCCGCTCGTGCTCCTGGGCGAGCACGTCGACGCCGACTCCCCCGTGCCCCACGTCGCGATCGACAACCGCGCCGCCGCGACCGCCGCGACCCGGCACCTCGCCGAGATCGGGCGGCGGCGCATCGCCGCGATCGGGGCCAAGCGTGCCGAGGGTGACGCGACGCCCGCCGAGACCGCGCAGCTGCGGCTGGAGGGGTACCGCGACGCGCTGGCGGAGGCCGGCATCCCGTGGCGGGACGACCTCGTCGGCACGGTCACCGACTTCCACCGGGCCGACGGCGCGGAGGCCATGCACACCCTCCTGGCGCTGCCCGAGCCGCCCGACGCCGTCTTCTGCTTCAACGACCTCCTCGCCCTCGGCGCGCTGCGCGCCCTGCGGGACCACGGCCTCACCGCACCCGACGACGTCGCCGTCATCGGGATCGACGACATCGAGGAGGGGCGCTTCTCGACCCCGAGCCTCAGCACGGTCGCGCCCGACAAGCGCGCGATCGCCGAGACCGCCATCGACCTGCTGCTGGGCCGACGGACCGACGAGGGGCCGCCGACCGCCGTCATCGGCCACTGCCTCGTGGTCCGTGAGAGCACCGGCGGCGCAGGAGGGAGCACGTCATGACGCAGCCAGAGGAAGCCCAGGACGACGCCCGCGCGGACGCCGACGCCCACGCCGCCGCCGTCGAGGGCCACCCCGCGTCCGGTGTGCTGCGCGCGACGCGGCAGGACGGCTCGTACCCGCGACCGCAGCTCCTGCGCCGGCACTGGGCCGACCTCGGCGGACCGTGGGACTTCGCCCGCGACGCCGCGGGCACGGGCCTCGACGCGGGGTGGTGGACCGGTGAGGACGGGCCGTCCGACGCGGGCGGCGGGCCGTTCGACCAGGTCATCCAGGTGCCGTTCCCGCCCGAGTCGGAGGCCTCGGGCATCGGCGACACCCGGCCGCACCCGGTCGTCTGGTACCGGCGGCGGATCACGGGGTCCGACCTGGACGCCGCAGGCGTCGACGTCCAGGGGCAACGGCTGCTGCTCCACTTCGGCGCCGTCGACCACACCGCCGACGTCTGGCTCGCCGGGCAGCACGTCGGACGCCACGTCGGCGGGCAGACCCCCTTCTCCGTCGACCTCACCCCTGTCCTGCGGGAGCGGCAGCGGCGGCACGCGTCGGCGGCCCGAGAGCGGGGTGAGGCACCTGCCGGGTCCGAGGCCGGCGGGAGGTGGACCGACCTGCTCGGACCGGAGGGCCTCGCCCTGGTCGTGCGCGCCGAGGACGACCCGACCGACGTCGCCAAGCCGCGCGGCAAGCAGGACTGGAAGCCCGATCCGCACGTCATCTGGTACGACCGGACCTCCGGCATCTGGCAGCCCGTCTGGCTCGAGGCGGTGCCCGAGGTGCACCTGGAGGACCTGGCGTGGGAGGTCGACGTCCCGGACGGCTCCGTCACGCTGACCGCGCGCCTCAGCGCGGAGCCGCGCGCCTGCACGACGCTCGCCGTGAGCCTCCACCTCGGTGACGAGCTGCTCGCGGAGCAGCAGGTCCGGGTGCTCGACCGCGACGTGCGGATGCGCGTCGACGTGCCGCGCCAGGCCAACGGGCAGGGCTACGAGGAGATCCTGTGGTCCCCCGAGCAGCCGACCCTGGTCGACGCCGAGGTCGTCCTGCACGTCGCCGACGACGGCCTCACCGGCACCGGGTCCCCCCACGACCTCGAGGCCGACATCAGCGGCCTGACCCACCACGACGGCCCGCACGTCACCGACGCCGTCGCCTCGTACCTCGGCCTGCGCAGCGTGGAGGTGGCGCACGGCTGGCTGCTGCTCAACGACCGGCCGTTCTACCTGCGCTCCGTGCTCGAGCAGGGGCTGTGGCCGCAGTCGCTGCTCACGGCACCGAGCGCCGACGCGCTGCGCGACGAGGTCGAGCTCATCAAGGAGCTGGGGTTCAACTCCGCGCGCGTGCACCAGAAGGCCGAGGACCCGCGCTTCCTGTACTGGTGCGACCGGCTCGGCCTGACCGTCTGGGCGGAGACCGCGAACGCCTACGCATACTCGCCCCGCTCCGTGGAGCTGTTGACGCACGAGTGGCTCGAGCTCGTCCGCCGGGACCGCTCGCACCCGTCGGTCGTCGCGTGGGTGCCGCTCAACGAGAGCTGGGGCGTGCAGCACGGCGCGCACGACGTCCGCCAGCAGCACTACGGGCTCGGCCTCGCACACCTGACGCGCGCCCTCGACCCGACGCGCCCGGTCGTCTCCAACGACGGCTGGGAGCACACCGACTCGGACATCTGGTCCGTGCACGACTACACCCCCGACGGCGACGCCATCCGCGCCCGGTACGGCACGCCCGAGTCCGTCGCGGAGCTGCTCCGCGGGGTGGGGCCGGCGGGCCGGCGCATGCTGCTCGACGACGCGGCGCCCACCGTGGACCGCGGGCAGCCGCTCATGCTCACGGAGTTCGGCGGGATCAGCTGGGCCGGCGGGCGTGACGACGCCTGGGGGTACTCGACCGCCACGGACGCGGACGACTTCGCCCGCCGCATCGGCGCCCTGCTCGACGCCGTCCGCGAGTGCCGGACGATCACCGGCTTCTGCTGGACCCAGCTCACGGACACCGGTCAGGAGACGAACGGCATCCTGCACGCCGACCGCCGGCCGAAGCTGCCGGTCGAGGTGCTGCGGGCCCTGGTCACGGGCGAGGGCGGCCCCGGCCCGGCGGCCCTGCGGGAGGGCCCTGGTCGCTGACGGACGGGTGTCCGGAAGCGGGATGCCCGTGTCGGCGGCCGTCCGTACGCTCCTGCCATGAGCACCGAGATGGCGACGGTCGCGGACGCACGGCGGGAGCGCGTCGTCGTGGCATGCCGCGCGATGGTCGCCGCCGGCGGTCCGTTGACCGCCGGCGAGCTCGAGGGCCTCACCGCCGTCTCCGCGCGCCAGCTCGCCCGCGACTTCGCCGTCGTCGTCGGGGTGGCGCCGCGGGCCTTCGGGCACGCGGTCCGGACCGGGCGGGCGCGCGACCTGCTGCGCGAGCACGGGCAGGTGACGGACGCGGTGTTCGCCGCGGGCTTCGGGTCGACCCGAGCCTTCTACGAGACCGCCGGCCCGACGCTCGGCATGGAGCCACGGCGCTACGCGCGCGGCGGCGCCGGCCAGGCGCTGCGCTGGACCGCGGTGGACACCGACCTGGGGACGGTCGTCGCCGTCGCAGGAGACCTCGGGCTCACCGCCGTACGGATCGGGGACGACGTCGAGGCCCTCCTGGCGCAGGTGCGCGCCGAGCTGCCTGCTGCCTCGTTCGAGCGCGACGACGACAGCCTCGCCGGGCTCGCGGACGGGCTGCGGACCCTCGCCGCGGGCGGGTCGCCCGACCGGGACCTGCCGCTGGACCTGCACGGCACCGCGTTCCAGGCCCGGGTGTGGGCCGCACTGCGCCGGATCCCCGCAGGCCAGACCCGGTCGTACACGGAGGTCGCCGCGGAGATCGGCGCGCCGACGGCGGTCCGTGCGGTGGCGTCCGCGTGCGCCCGCAACCCCGTCGCGCTCGTCGTCCCGTGCCACCGCGTCATCCGTGGGGACGGGTCGATGGGGGGCTACCGCTGGGGCCTCGCGGTCAAGGAGCGCCTGCTCGCCCGCGAACGCGAGCGGGCCGCGTCGTGAGCACCGGGGCGGTGGCCGCCGGGGCGCCGTCGGGCGCCCGGTCGTGGGTACCCGGCTACCTGGCGGCCGCCGTCATCTGGGGCTGCTCGTTCGCGTTCATCGCGGTGGGGCTCCGTGCCCTGACTCCGGTCCAGGTCGCCACGGCGCGGCAGGTGCTCGGTGCGCTGACGCTCCTCGCGCTGTGCCTGGTGCTGCGGGTGCCGCTGCCGCGCGGACGGCGCACGTGGGGCCACCTCGTCGTCGTCGGCCTGCTCCTCAACGCCGCGCCGGGGCTGCTCTTCGCGGTCGGGCAGCAGACCGTCTCCTCCGTCATCGCAGGCATCATCAACGCGATGACGCCCCTGGCGACGCTCGCGGTGATCCTCGCGGCCTATCCCGAGGAGCGGCCGACCCGGCGGCGGGTCCTCGGCCTCCTGCTGGGGTTCGCGGGCGTCGCCGTCGTGATCGGGGTGTGGCGCGGGCTCGGCGAGGGCCGCTGGCTCGGCGTCCTGGCGTGCCTCGCGGCGATCACCTGCTACGGGCTGGCCCTGCCGTACTCCCGCCGCTACCTCACGTCCTCCGGTCAGCGGCCGCTGTCCCTGGTCACCGGTCAGGTGGTCGTGGCCGGCACGCTGATGCTCCCGGTGCTCGCGCTCACGGGCGTGACGCCGCGCGGGCCGGTCACGGTCGACGTCGTGCTGGCCGTGGTCGCGCTGGGCTCGCTGGGCACCGGTGTGGCCTACGCGCTCAACTACCGGGTCATCGCGATCGCCGGGCCCGGCACGGCGGCGACGGTCACCTACATCACGCCGGTGGTCGCGACGGTCGTCGGGGTGGCGTTCCTCGGCGAGCGCCTGCACTGGAACGAGCCCGTCGGGGCCCTGGTGATCCTGCTCGGCGTCGCGCTGGGGCAGGGCGTCCGCGGCCTGAGGCTGCGCCGCCCGGTCCCGCTGGGGACGGTGCCGGGGATCCCGGTGGGGACGTCGGCGAGCACGCCGGGGACGGTCGTCGCGAGCCCGCCCGGTCCCGGGGATCGCGCGCCCTCGCGCTGAGCCACCGCGTCGGAAGCAGCGCGCACGGCGCGAGGGTGGAGTCGGACATCGACTCCACCCTCGCATCGGCCCCGACCCGGCGTGCGGAAGGGGCGGCTGTGGTGCGAGACGGGGGTCGGCCGGCGGAGCGCAGCCGCCCGACCCCCGTCCGCGGTCAGGACCGGGTCAGGACCCGGTCATCCGGCGGTCCCGTGGACCCGGAGGTAGTCGAACTCGGCCGTCGCCGGGTCACCACCCTGGTTGCCGTGGGCGAGCAGCCCGATGCGGATGTCGGCGTCGGCCGGGAAGGTCCAGACCCCGCCGTGCACCCACGTCTCGCCGTCGGTGCTCGTGGAGGCCTGGACCTCCTGCTCGCCGGCGGCGTCGGTCGTCCGGGTGAGCCGGAGCCACGTCGTGTCCGACGGCGGGCCGATGATCGTCCCGCCGTACTGGAGCCGGTCCGCGTACGGGATCTCGTAGCCGAACTCGGTCTGTCGCGTGTTCCAGATCGCGACGTGGGAGAGGCGGGCGAACCGGTCGTCGTCGACGTACGCGATGATCCCGCCCTGCTGGTAGTTGCGGATCGTGTCGGTGCCGAGGTCGATGGTCAGCTTCGTCTCCGCGACCCAGTCACCCTCCGGCGCGTCGCGCAGGAGCAGGCCGGCGTTGTTCCCGCCGCCGACGAGGTCGGTGCTCTCGACGACCCACCGCAGTGCGCCGTCGGCGACGGTGACGTCCGGGTCCCGCACCGCGGTCCAGCCGGCATTGGGGGCGTCACCCTCGAACTCGTCCCCGTCGAGCAGCGCACCCGGCGCCGGCGGAGCGGCGACCTCGTCGACCGCGACCTCCGAGGCGGGCAGCGCGCTGAGGTTGTCGACGTGGGCACCGGCGCCACCGGCGTGGGCACCGGCGCTGCCGGCGAACCGCGTGCCGGCGGGCAGGTCGACGGTCACGCTCGCGAACGGGTCGTTGAGGCGGGCGTGGCTCAGCTCGGCGTACGCCTGACCGTCACGGACCTCGAGGACCGCGCTGGTCCAGGCCGTGAGATCGACGTCCGCCGGGATCGGCGAGGCGCCGCTGGTGACGACGGCCCCACGACGGTCGAGCACCTCCACGACGAGGGTCGACGTCGCCGCGTCGACCGTCGCGCGGATCTGGTCCCCTCGCGGTGCCGCTGCCGCGACGAGCCCGACGGACGAGGCGCCGTCGTCGAGCCGGACGTCCGCCTCGACACGCACGTCGTACGGCAGGGCGTGCCGGGTGAGGAGCGTGCCGGCGGAGGTCGAGACCGCGTGGGTGCCGGCCTGCTCGTCGTCCGCGGTGGTCCACGTGCCCGTCGTCGTGAACGGGCGCGTGATCCCGTCGTCGAAGGACGTCATCGCGCGGCCGCCCGTGACCGGGCCGGGCTGGGCGTCGTCGGACGCCCACAGGCCGGCGCGGGTGGTCGGCCACCCGTCGATCCAGTCGAGGCGGTCCATGAGCATCGGGCGCTCGTTGATGCCCCCGGTGCCGTCGAGGTACGGGTCGGCGCGGTCGATGGCGTGGTAGACGTTCCAGTCCTGGCCCGCCAGGTCCGTGACGATGGCGTTGTGGCCGGTGCCGACGAAGGCGTTGCCGTTCGGCGCGAGGACCGGCGTGCCGCCGGCGCGCGACTGCAGCAGCGGGACGCCCTCGCGGTCCACGTAGGGCCCGGTCAGCGACTCCGACCGGCCGACGTGGACGCTGTAGCCCGTGGTCGGGCCGGCGCAGCAGTTCGCCGACGAGACGAACAGGTACCAGTACCCGTCGCGGTGGATGACGTAGGCGCCCTCGTACTTGTTGTCGATGGCGACCTGCGTGGCGGCCCCGACGGCACGCGTGCCGTCCTCGGAGAGCTCGGTGACGTAGATGCCGCCGTAGTAGGAGCCGTAGAAGAGGTGCTCCGTGCCGTCGCTGTCGACGACGTGGGAGGGGTCGAACGTCCACAGGAAGTTGTCCGGCCCGACGCGGCGCGGCGGGACGACCGGCTCCCCGGAGTCCGTCCACGGGCCGACCGGCGTCGGTGCGGTGGCGACGCCGATGGCGTTGTCGTTGTGCTCGGGGGTGACCGTCGTCTCCGTGACGACGTAGTAGAGGCGGTACTCCCCGTCGACGTAGCGGATGTCCGGGGCCCACAGCGCGGCGTTGCGCTCGGTGTCGGCCCAGTCGGGCAGCGTGTCCTCGGTGAAGGCGTCGCCGACGTACTCCCAGGTCACGAGGTCCGTGGAGCGGGAGATCGGCAGCAGGTGGCGCTGGCCCTCGCCTTCGAACAGGGGGTCCGTGGTGCCGTAGGCGTACCAGTACCCGTCCTTCCCGCGGATGACGGCGGGGTCGGCGAACGTGTCGGCGAACGGCTCGCTCACCGGGTTCGTGTAGGTGGTGGAGGACGTGGCGGAACCACGCCCTCCGGGCGTTGAGCCGTCGTCGGGCGGGGCCGCGACGGCGGGTGGGGTGAGCAGCGCGAGGCCGACGACGACGGCGACGCCGGTGACTGCGGGAACGGCTCTGTTCGGACGCATGGGCTGTGGACCTGTCGTTCAGTGGACGGGCGGACGACGGCGCCATGACGGCGCGGTGGGGCCGCAGACCGCGCGGTCGCACGGGCTGTCCCCTGCTCCGGCACGGGGGCGGGCTGCGGTGCGCGCCCGGTGCCGGTAAACGTTGGACACAGTCCTACAGCATCGATCCGGATCGCGCGATCCCTCGCGGCGGCCAGAACGGGACCTTGGTCCCCTTCACCCGTCCCGTGATGCATTCGTAACCTTGTCCACGGCTCCTTCTCCGACCGCGAGAGCGGCCGGCGGCCTCCGGGTCGAGCGGGGTCCGTGACGCCCTGTGCCGGCGAGACGGCCCGCCACCGTGGTGCTGCACCGGTGCGCAACGGTGCACCTCCGCGACCGTCCACAGCGTCGTGCGACGCACGCAGAACGGGGTCGGCCGGCATCCCGGCCGACCCCGTCGTGCTGCGCGGTGCCGCGTGGGGCGTCAGACCTCGGCCGTGACCCGCACCGTGCTCCCCGCGGCGGCGAACGGCACGACCTGGCCCGCCACCGGCTCGCCGTCGACGGTCAGCCGGGCACGGGCGCCGGGGCGGCCGCTGTTGCGCACCTCGATGTCGTACGTCGCACCCCGGAGCACGCGCCGCACGGTGAACGCGGGGACGTCCGGCCCGAGCTGCGGGTCGACGACCAGCCCGTCCCAGCCCGGGCGCACACCGAGCAGGTACTGGCTCGCGGCGACGAACGTCCAGGCGGCCGTCCCGGTGAGCCACGAGTTCTTCGCCTCGCCGTGCCGCACGGCCTCCTTGCCCGCGATCATCTGCGCGTAGACGTACGGCTCGAGCCGGTGCACGTCGCTGATGTCCTCGCGGTAGGCGGGCGTGATGCGCCGGTAGTAGTCGAACGCCCGCTCGCCGCGCCCCACGACGGTCTCGGCGATGATCACCCAAGGGTTGTTGTGGCAGAAGATGCCGCCGTTCTCCTTGTAGCCCGGCGGGTACGTCGACACCTCCCCGAGGTGGACCTGGTAGGTCGTGTAGGCGGGGTGCTGGAGCACGAGCCCGTGCGGGGTCGCCAGATGCTCGGCGACGGAGTCGAGCGCCGTGAGCGCCACGGTGCGGGACGGGCGCCGCGCGCCGTCGGCGGCGTTCTCGGGCGCTCGGGCGCCGTCGGCCGGGGCGACGTCTCCTGGGTCGCCGTCGGGGGCCGGCTCGCCTCCCGGCGCGCCGTCGGCCTCGCGCGTGCCGATGCCCGCCATGACGGCGAAGCCCTGCGGCTCGATCCAGATCTTGCCCTCCTCGTGGGCGTCCGTGCCCACGGGGCGGCCGTTGTAGTCGTACGCGCGCAGGAACCACCGGCCGTCCCAGCCGTGCGCGAGCACCGCCGCGCGCATGACGGCGACGGCGGCCCGGGCCTCCCGCGCGACGTCGGCGAGCCCGCGTCGCTCGGCGATCTCGGCGTAGTCGGCGCCGTACAGGACCAGCTGGGCGGCGATGAAGAGCGACTCCGCGACGCCGCCGCCCTTGTTCTCGGTCGTCTGGAACGACTCCCCTGGCTCCGTCGAGAAGCAGTTGAGGTTGAGGCAGTCGTTCCAGTCGGCGCGGCCGATGAGCGGCAGTCCGTGCGGTCCGCGGTGCGCCAGGGTGAACCGGAACGACCGGGTGAGGTGCTCGAACAGCGGTGCGGCCAGGGCGTCGTCGTTGTCGAACGGGACCTGCTCGTCGAGGATCCCCCAGTCGCCCGTCTCCTTGAGGTAGGCGGCAACGCCCGCGACGAGCCACAGCGGGTCGTCGTTGAAGCCCGAGCCGACGTCGTCGTTCCCGCGCTTCGTCAGCGGCTGGTACTGGTGGTACGCGGACCCGTCGGGCAGCTGGGTCGCGGCGATGTCGAGGATCCGCTCCCGCGCCCGCTCCGGGACGAGGTGCACGAAGCCCAGCAGGTCCTGGTTGGAGTCGCGGAAGCCCATCCCGCGGCCGATGCCCGTCTCGAAGTACGACGCCGAGCGGCTCATGTTGAACGTGACCATGCACTGGTACTGGTTCCAGACGTTGACCATCCGGTCGAGCTTCTCGTCGGTGGAGCTGACGGTGTAGGTGGACAGCAGGTCGGCCCAGTGCCGGGTCAGCCGGGCGAACGCCGCGTCGACCTGCTCCGTCGTGGCGAAGCGGCCGAGCAGCGCGTGGGCGCGCTCCTTGTCCACGACCTGCTGGGCGTCGTCGGCCCACTTGGCGTCGCGCGGGTTCTCGACGTACCCCAGCACGACGACGACGGTGCGCGCCTCCCCGGGAGCGAGGTCCACCGTGAGGCCGTGCGAGCCGATCGGGTACCAGCCGCTCGCCACCGAGCCGGCCGAGCGGCCCGTCCGCGGCACCTCCGGGTCGTCGAGCCCGCGGTACGGGCCGCCGAGGAACGTCTCGCGGTCGGTGTCGAAGCCGTCGGCGCGGGTGTTGATGCCGTACACCGCGTAGTGGTCGCGGCGCTCGCGGTACTCGGTGCGGTGGTAGATCGCACTGCCGTGCGGCCCGTCGGGCTCGACCTCGACCTCACCGATCGAGAGGTTGCGCTGGTAGTTGGTCTGGTCGTCCTGGGCGTTCCAGAGCGCGAACTCGACGAACGTGAAGAGGCGCAGCGACTTGGGGGCGTCGGAGGTGTTCGTCACGGTGATGCGCTGCACCTCGGCGTCCTCGCCGAGCGGGACGAAGAGCAGCGTCTCGGCGCGGACGCCGTTCCGCTCGCCGGTGATGCGCGTGTACCCGAGCCCGTGGCGCGCCTCGAAGTGGTCGAGGTCGGCCTTGACCGGCAACCAGCTCGGCGTCCAGACGTCGCCGTCGTCGTGGACGTAGAGGTAGCGGCCGCCGACGTCCGTGGGCACGTTGTTGTAGCGGTAGCGCGTGAGTCGCCGCATCTTCGCGTCGCGGTAGAAGGAGTAGCCGCCCGCCTGGTGCGACACCAGCGAGAAGAACCGCTCGGAGCCCAGGTAGTTGATCCACGGGTACGGCGTGCGCGGGGTCGTGATGACGTACTCGCGGGCGTCGTCGTCGAAGTGGCCGTAGCGCATGGTGGGGCTCCTGGTGCGGGTCCGTGACGGACGCCGGTCGAGCGGGTGAGAGCGCTCCCACGCTACTGCGCCGACAACGCCACGCGCCAGGGCCGGGAGTCCCGCCCACTCCTCATGCCCCCGACCCCGATCCCCGACCCCCGCCCCACACCCCCGACCCCCGACCCCACGGATCGGGGAAGTTTCGTTGCGCCATGTGCAACGGAACCTCCCCGATGAGGATTGGGCGGTGAGTGGCGCCTCGGCCGTCACGATGCCGCTTTCGCCGCAGCCCGCTGAGGATCGGGGACGTTGCGTTGCGCCATGTGCGACAGGACTTCCCCGATGACGCGTAGGCGGCGGGGCCGCCGCGCGGTCACGATGCCGCTTTCGCCGCAGCCCGCTGAGGATCGGGGACGTTTCGTTGCGCCATGTGCGACGGGACTTCCCCGAGGACGGGTAGGGCGGCCGGGGCGCCGCGCGGTCGCGGCGCGGGTGGAGCCGGCGGGGCGGGGTCTGTGCTGGCCTGACCAGCGCCGACCGACGAGCTCGGCCGATGATCTGGGCGGCCGGTCAAGAGCGCCCACGCCGCCGAGCGGGTGACGCTCGAGGGACCTTGACCCCGGCGCCGTCGTCGGACGCGCGGAGGTCCCCCGTCGAGGGCCACTGGTCCTGTTGCCCGCCCACCCGCCGTGACTAACCTGCCGCCAAGGGCCACTCCAGCGAAGGAGATCCGTCATGGACCAGGCAGCGACGCCGAGGATCCGCAACGTGGCCCTGGTGGGCCACAGCGGTGTCGGCAAGACGACACTCGTCGAGGCACTTCTGCACCGCGCGGGCGCGATCCCGCGGATGGGGCGCATCGAGGACGGCAGCACCGTGTGCGACACCGAGCCCGAGGAGATCAAGCGAGGCATCTCGCTCTCCCTGGCGGTCGCCCCCTTTCCGTGGACCGCGTCCGACGGCGTGACGTACCAGGTCAACCTGCTCGACACCCCGGGCTACGCGGACTTCGCCGGCTCGGTCGACGCGGCGCTGCAGGTCGCGGACCTCGCCGTCGTCGTCGTCAGCGCGGTCGACGGCGTGGAGGTCGGCACCGAGGCCGTGTGGGACCGGTGCGAGGCGCTCGGTGTGCCGCGGATGGTCTTCGTGACCAAGGAGGACAAGCCGCGCGCCGACTTCCACCGGGTGCTGGAGCAGCTGCGCGCGCGGTTCGGCTCGGGCTTCGTCGTGCTGGAGCTGCCGCTCGGCGAGGAGGAGGCGCTGCACGGCGTCGCCGACGTGCTGTCCGACCAGGCCTTCGAGTACGACGGCGACGGCACGCACCACACCGGCCCGATGCCCGACGACGTCGCGGAGGAGGAGCACCGCCTGCACGACGAGGTCACTGAGGAGATCGTCTCCGGCGACGACGAGCAGCTGGAGCGGTACCTGTCCGGTGACGTGCCGACGGCCTCCGAGCTCGAGCTGACCCTCGCGCACGAGGTGCTGGAGGGCACGGAGTACCCGGTCGTGCTCGGGTCCGCCTCGACCGGTGTCGGTGTGGACCGGCTGGCCGACTTCCTCTGCGAGATCGGGCCCGCTCCCCGCCCGGTGACCGTGCGCGTCGGGTCGAACGGCGACGGAGCCGAGATCGACGTCGCTGCCGACCCGGCCGGGGACCCGCTGGTGCACGTGTTCCGGACGGTGGCCGACCCGTTCGTCGGTCAGGTCTCCCTGTTCAAGGTGCTGAGCGGGACCGTCCGCAACGACGACCGCCTCGTCAACGCGGTGACCGGCGCGGAGGAGCGCCTGCACGGCCTCTTCCACCTGCGCGGCAAGGAGCACCTGCCCACGGACGCCGTCGTCGCGGGGGACATCGCCGCCGTCGCGAAGCTCGCCGGCTCCCCCACCGGGTCGACGCTCGCGCGGAAGGCGACGCCCGTCGTCGTCCCCGCGCCGCCCACGCGCGCGCCGCTCTACGGCCTCGCCCTCACCCCCGTCACCCAGTCCGACGACGACAAGCTCTCCGGCGCGCTCCAGCGGCTGTGCGCGGAGGACCCGGCGCTGCGGGTGGAGCGCACGACGGAGGGCGGCGCCGCGGCCGGCGGGCACAGCCAGACGGTCCTTCGCGGGACCGGTGACGTGCACGTCGCGGTGGCGCTGGAGAAGCTCGCGCGCAAGTTCGGCGTCAACGTCACGACGGCGCCCGTGCGGGTCGCGTACCGGGAGACCATCGCCGCCGACGCCGACGTCGAGGGCAAGATCAAGAAGCAGTCGGGCGGGCACGGGCAGTTCGCCGTCGTGCAGCTGCGGGTCTCGCCGAGAGCACGCGGAGAGGGCAGCGAGTTCGTCGACTCGATCGTCGGCGGCTCCATCCCGCGCAACTACATCCCCGCCGTCGAGCGCGGCGTCATGGAGCAGATGGAGACCGGGGGCCTGCACGGGTTCCCCGTGGTCGACGTCCGCGTCGAGTGCTACGAGGGCAAGTACCACTCGGTCGACTCCTCCGACATGGCGTTCCGCACCGCGGCGTCCATCGGGCTCAAGGAGGCGCTGGCGCGGGCCGGGACGGTGGTCCTGGAGCCGGTCTCGCACGTGCAGGTCCTCGTGCCCGGCGAGCTGCAGGGCGACGTCATGGGTGACCTGTCGGGTCGGCGTGGGCGGATCAGCGGCACGGACGTCCTTCCGGACGGCCGGTCGGTGATCGAGGCGACCGTCCCGGAGGCCGAGCTCGTGCGGTACGTCATGGACCTGCGCTCGTTGACGGGCGGCCGCGGGTCGTTCACCGCGGAGCACAGCCACTACGACGTCGTGCCCGCCCACCTCGTCGAACGCCTGGCGGTCCCGGTCGGCTGACGTGGGTGCGGGTCGGCGTTGACCCCTGCTGCCTTGAGATCGGGGAAGATCCGTGTCGCTATCCGACACGATCCTTCCCCGATCTCGGGGATCGGCGCCTCAGCGGACCGGGCAGGACGGACCGCACGCGCGAGGCGTGCCGGTCCAGCCTCTCGACCTGAGCGCCGACACGACCTGTGCCGCCGTCCCGCACGGCGCCCCTGCGACGTGCGACCAGCGGTACCGCAGGGTCAGCTCGCTGTGCGCGACCACCACCGCGTTGTCGCGCCAGACGTCGTCGTCGACGCGGCCCTCGTGCGCCACACGACCGTCCAGCTCGACGCGCACGCCGGTGCCCACGTAGATCGCGTCCGCGCGCGCCCACCGATCACCGAGCCGCTGCCACTGCTGCAGTGCCGCACGTGGCAGGCCGTGCCGCCGCTCCACGTCCCGGTGGTAGCGCAGCTCGAGCGCGGACTCGACGCCCTGGGCAGCGGCGTCCAGCAGCTCGTGGAGGAGGGCGCGGCGACGGACCCTCGACCGACGCCCGGCCGCCTCGAGCACCTCGTCCGGCCGGGTGCCGTTCCGCACGGCAGCCGTGACCACGGCGACAGCGTCGTCGACGGACCGCGCCATCCCGACGAGATCGATCACGGTGTCGCCGCGGGGCACCACCGTCAGCCTGCCGCGCACCACGGTGAGGAGCCGGCGCCGGTGGATCCTCAGTCCCGGCCGCTCCACGACTCGACGCCCGTGCGGCACGGACACGTCGAGGACGGCCGGTGCCGGCGTCCAGCCGTGGAGGAACGCCGCCGACAGGTGGCTGAGGGCGGCGTCCGTGCCGGCGTGCTGCAGCGCGGCGCGCGCCCGCGACCGCCACGCCAGCGGGCCGGAGTGGGTGACGTAGACGCCGGGGTGAAGGCGCTGCCAGTGACCGGCGCGGACCTGACGGTGCACCCAGCTGCGGTCGATCCCTGCCGACTCGAGCTGTGCCGCCGTCAGCACGCCGTCGTGGCCGCGCGCGAGGGCCAGCAGGCGCTCCCGGTCGACCCCCATGCCGGCACGGTGCCCGACGCCCGCACGGGGCCCGCGAAGGCGCCGTCACGCAGGTGCACGCGCACTGCCCGGTCCCGCCTGTGCACACCGTCGGGCCAGTGACGCCGTCACCGGGGAACGTTCGTGTCGCTATCCGCAACCGACCTTCCCCGGTAGAGGGGTGGGGCGGGCGAGGGGCGGATGGGGTTGCGGCGGGACAGGGTGGGGAGGGTCGCGGGCGCGCGGCGACGACGAAGGAGTGGGTGCCGCCCCCGACGCGGCACCCACCCCCGACCGGCGCACCCCTGAGGCAGGGACCTCGGGCGCGTCGGGCCTCAGGCCAGCTCGTCGAACCTCTGCAGCAGCACCGCGAGCGCCTGCCGCGTCACGGGGCGCGAGGGGCGGAAGGTGCCGTCGGGCATGCCGCGGACCACACCCGCCTCCGCCGCCCAGGCGATCGCCGCGACGCTCGGGTGCCACTGCTGCACGTCCCGGAAGGGAGGCGCACCCGTGGGCGCCGGGCAGCCGATCGCCCTGTGCAGCGCCAGCACGAGCTCCTGCCGACGGGCGGGCCGCGACGGGCGGAAGCTGCCGTCCGCGTGGACGAGGACGAGCCGGTGCCGCACGGCCCACGCGATCTCGCGCGCGAGCGGGTGGGTGGCGGAGACGTCGGTGGCCACCATGCCCACGGGGGCGGGGGCGCCGTCGTCGGCCCCGGCGTAGCGGAACAGCGCCTGGGCGAGCTGGCCGCGCTCCACCGGCTGCATCGGTGCGAAGGTGCGGTCACCGCGGCGGTCGAGCAGGCCCAGGCGGGTCAGCCAGGCGATCTCGTGCGCGAAGCGGTGACCGGGCGGGACGTCCGGGGAGCCGGCCTGGGGTGCGGCCTGGCCCGCGGGTGCGGTGAGGTCCATGTCGGTCCTTCCACGGAGGGTCGCCCCCGACGGTAGGCAGCGGACGTGTCGGCCCGATGGCTGCCGTGTGAACACCTGACGACGGCTGCCGTCGGCACGCGGACGTACGCTGGCCTGTCCGTCCGCCTCGTCGTCGGGAGCACCCGTGAGCAGCATCGCCGGAGCCGGGACCGGCTCGTCCGCCACCTCTCCGTCCGACGTCGCACCGGCGTCGCCGGTCCGCCGCACGAAGCTGCCGCTGGTGGCCCGCCGGCTGGAGGTCCTGCGGGTCGAGGACCTCTCCGCGTCGATGCGTCGGGTGGCCCTCGGCGGGCCGGAGCTCGCCGGGTTCCGCTCCGACGGCCCGACCGACCACGCCAAGGTCTGGTTCCCGCCGGACGGTCGGCCCGACGACGCCCCGCTGCTGCCGTCCGAGGTCGACGGCGCCTGGGTCGCCCCCGACGGCGCCACGTGCCGCGACTACTCCATCCGGACGTTCGACCCGGGGGCGGGCGAGGTGGTCCTCGACATGGCCGTCCACGCGCACGGCCCGGCCGGTCGCTGGGCGGCGCAGGCCCGCCCCGGGCAGCAGCTCGGTCTGCTGGGTCCGAAGACGACGAAGACTCCGCCGATGGACCGCGACCGCTACGTCTTCGCGGTCGACGAGACGGGCCTCCCCGGGCTGCAGAGCTGGCTCGAGCAGCTGCCCGCCGGGCCGCGCGTGCGCGTGCTCGCCGAGGTGGGCGGCACGGCGGACGAGGTCCCAGTGCCCGAGCACCCGGGCGTCGAGGTCACGTGGCTGCACCGCGGGACCGCGGAGCCCGGCACGACGACGCTCCTGCCCGACGCGGTCCGCGACGCGCTGACCGAGCTCCCCGACGACGCGACGGTGTGGCTCTGGGCCGCCGCCGAGGCGACGGTCGTGCGCGCGATCCGCGGGCACGTCACCCGCAGCGGCCTGGACAAGCGCTCCTGCTCGATGACGGGCTACTGGCGTCTCGGGGTCGCGAACTTCGACCACAAGAGCGAGGACGGCCAGGCCTGAGCTGCCGCGGGCGCTGCCGCCCTCGGCGTCGCGCGCGCCGCACCGAGGGCGCCGGTCGCGCCGAGGACCGGTACGGCTGCGACGAACTTGCCTCGCGACAAAGGTAAGCCTTACCTTCCTCGCGTGACCTTGCTGCACTCCCTGCCGACGACCGCACCGTCGCCGACCGCCGACGACGACGCGCTGAGCGGCCGCGGCCTCCGGCTGGCCTACGGGCGCGGCGCCGTCGTCGTGCACGAGGCGGACGTCCGGCTGCGCGCCGGCGAGGTCACCGTGCTCGCCGGGCCGAACGGCAGCGGCAAGTCGACCGTGCTCCGTGCCCTCGCCCGTCTCCACGAGCCGGAGGCGGGCGCGGTCACGCTCCCCGACGGCGACGCCCGCGCGCTCGACGCCCGCGCCTTCGCCCGCCGCGTCACGCTCCTCGCGCAGAACCGCCCGGTGCCCGGCGGGGTCACGGTGCGCGAGGTCGTCCAGTACGGGCGCCACCCGCACCGACCCCGGTGGCGCGGCACCGACGACGACGGCCCGCGCGCCGTCGCGTGGGCCATGGACGTCACCGGCGTCGCCGCCATGGCCGACCGTCCCGCGGACGAGCTCTCCGGCGGCGAGCTGCAGCGCGTCTGGCTCGCGAGCAGCCTCGCCCAGGACACGCGCGTCCTCCTGCTCGACGAGCCGACGAACCACCTCGACCTCCGGTACCAGGTCGAGGTCCTCGACCTGGTCCGCGACCTCGCGGAGGACCACGGCGTCGCCGTCGGCGTCGTGCTGCACGACCTCGAGCACGCGGCGCGCGTCGCCGACCGCCTCGTCCTGCTGCACCGCGGCGTCGTCGTCGGCGAGGGACCGCCCGAGCAGGTGCTCGACGCCGCGACGCTCACCGAGGTGTACGGCCTGCCCGTCGAGGTCTCGCTCGACGGGCACGGCCACGTCCGGATCCACCCCGTCGGCCGGCAGCGCCGCGCCGCGCCGCGCTGAGCCGACCCACCCGCTCCCCGACCACCCTCACCGAGGCCGCCACCGCGGCCGCGGTCGTCGCCCTGCCCACCGCCCGACGCCGACCCCACCCGAGAGGAACCCATGACCCCCGCACGACTCCCCCGCCGCCTCGCCGTCGGCCTGGTCGCCCTGACGACGACGGCGCTCGCCGCCTGCGGCACGACCGAGGACCCGGCCGCCCCGACGCCCGACGACGAGCCGGCGACCGCCAGCGAACCGGTCACCGTCACCGACGAGCGCGGTGAGGTGACGCTGGACGCCCCGGCCCAGGACGTGGTCTCGCTCGGGTGGGGCCTCACCGAGAACCTGCTGAGCCTGGGCGTGGTGCCGGTCGGGCAGGCCGACGTCGAGGGCTACGGCACCTGGAACACGGTCGTGCCGCTCGAGGGGGAGGTCGCGGACGTCGGCTTCCGTGGCGAGCCGAGCCTCGAGGCGATCGCGGCGCTCGACGCCGACCTCGTCGTCACCACGACCGACCTGCCGGAGGACGTCATCGCGCAGATCGAGGAGCAGGTGCCGGTCGTGGCGCTGCGCGGGTCGGACGCGACCGACCCGATCGGCTACATGCGCGACACCGTCGAGCTGCTGGGCGAGGTCACCGGCACGCAGGACCGCGCGGACGAGCTGCTCGCGGGCTTCGACGCCGCGCTGGCGGAGGGCCGCGCCGCGATCGAGGAGGCCGGGCTCGCGGGAGCCCCGGTCGTCATGGCGGACGGCTGGGACACGAACGGGGTCGTCTCCGTCCGCATGTTCACCGACGGCTCGTACTTCGGCGCGATCCTCGAGGAGCTCGGCCTGGACAACGTCTGGCAGGGCGAGGGCGACCCGGACTACGGGCTGGCGCAGACCGACGTCGAGGGTCTGACCGCCCTCGAGGACGTCGACTTCCTCTACGCCGCCAACGCCGCGTTCCCCGACCCGTTCGGCGAGAGCCTCGAGGGCAACCCCATCTGGGAGCAGCTGCCCTTCGTGACGTCGGACTCGGTGCACCGCATGCCCGACGGCATCTGGCTGTTCGGCGGCCCGGCCTCGGGCGAGGCGTACATCGACGCCGTCGTCGCGGCGCTCACCGCGTGACCCGCGCCGCCTGACCATGACCACGACCACCCCGGCCGCCGTCGTCGGCCCGCCCGGCGACGTGCCGCGGCCGCCGACGACGGCGCGCGCCCGCACCGCGCGCGGCGTCGCGTTCGCGCTGGTCGGGGTGGTCGTCGTGGTCCTGGCGGCGGTCGACCTCACGCTGGGCACCGCGGACGTCGACGCGCTGGACCTGCTCGGGCTGCTCGCCGGCCGTGACGACGAGGCGCTCGCCGTGCTCGTCGCCTCCCGGCTGCCCCGCGTCCTCGCGGCCCTGCTCGTCGGCACGGCCCTGGGCGCCGCGGGGGCGGTGCTCCAGTCGGTCGCCCGCAACCCGCTCGCGTCGCCGGACACGCTCGCCGTCAACGCCGGGGGCTACCTGCTCGTCGTCGTGGCCGCGGTGATCGGGGTGAGCCTTCCCCTGCCGGTGCGCGGGCTCCTGGCCTTCGTGGGCGGCCTGGCGGCGGCGGCCCTCGTGCTCGCCGTCGCCCGGGCCGGCGCCACCGGGCCGACGCGCCTCGTGCTCGCCGGCTCGGCGGTCAGCATCGCGCTGGCATCGGTGACGATGGTGCTGCTGCTCGTGTACTCCCAGGAGACGACCGGGCTGTTCGCCTGGGGCAGCGGCTCGGTCGCGCAGTCCGGGCTGCGGACGGTCACGCAGGTGGCGCCCGTCGTCGTCCTCGGCGTGGTCGCGCTCGTGGCGCTCGGCCGGCGCCTCGACGTCCTCGCGCTCGGCGACGACGCCGCCCGCTCCCTCGGCCTGGACGTGCGGCGCACGCGCGTGGGCGTCGTCGTGCTGGCGGTGGTCCTCGCGGCCGCGGCGGTCACCGTCGCGGGCCCCATCGGCTTCGTCGGCCTGGCCGCCCCGGTCCTCGCGCGCATGCTCGCCCGGCGCGTCCCCGGCCTGTCGGCGCACGGCGCCGTCGTCCCGCTGGCCGCGCTGGTGGGCTGCGTGGTCGTGCTGGCCGCCGACGTCGCCCTGCGCCTCCTCGTGCCGGCGTCGTCCGGGACGGTCATTCCGACGGGCGTGGCGACGACGCTGGTCGGTGCAGTCGTGCTCGTGGTGGTGGCGTCCCGCCTCCGCGACGACGTCGCCCGCAGCCGCACGGCGAACGCGGGCGCCCGGCCGGCGACCCGGCGGCTGGTGGCGACCACGGCCGCCGTCGTCGTGGCGCTGCTGGCGGGGGCCGTGGTGGCGGCGCTGCTGCTCGGCGACCGGCTCCTGCTGCTCGGCGACGTCGGGCTCTGGGCCCGGGGCCGGTCCGGTGGTCTCGTGACGTTCGTGCTGGACCAGCGGGTGCCGCGGGTGCTGGCCGCACTCGTCGCCGGGGCCGCGCTGGGGCTCGCAGGGACGCTCGTCCAGGCCGTCGCACGGAACCCGCTGGCCGAGCCCGGCCTGCTCGGCATCACCGGCGGCGCGGGGGTCGGGGCGGTGCTGCTCATCGGCGTCGCGCCGGCCGCCGGGGTGTGGGAGATCTCGGCCGCCGCGGCGGTCGGGGCGGTCATCGCCTTCGTCGTGGTCTGGGCGCTCGCCCGGCGCGGCGGGCTCGGCTCGGACCGGGTGGTGCTCGTCGGGGTGGGGGTCAGCGCGGCGGCCGCGGCGATCACGACCGTCGTCGTCGTGGTGACGAACCCGTACAGCACGACGGCGGCGCTGACCTGGCTGTCCGGGTCGACGTACGGGCGCTCCCTCGAGCAGAGCGTGCCCGCTGCGGTGGCGCTCGCCGTCGCGCTCCCGGCCTCGCTCGCCGCTGCTCGGACGCTGGACCTGCTCGCCCTCGACGACGACACCCCCCGCGTCCTCGGTGTGCCGCTCGGGGGTGCACGGCTGCGCCTGCTCGTGCTGGCCGGGGCGCTGACCGCGTCCGCGGTGTCGGCCGTGGGCGTGGTGGGGTTCGTGGGCCTCGTGGCGCCGCACCTGGCGCGGCGCCTCGTCGGCTCGGCGCACCGGCGGTCGCTGCCGGTGGCGACGCTGCTGGGCGCGGTGCTCGTGAGCGTCGCGGACACGATCGGGCGGACGGTGGTCGCACCCGGCCAGCTGCCCGTCGGCCTCATCACGGCGCTGGTGGGGACGCCGTACTTCGTCCACCTGCTCTGGCGGACGCGGCGGGCGTAGCGCTGCGCGGGCGCGGGTAGCGTCGGCGGCATGACGACGCCCGCCCCGGACCGCCGCAGCCGCTGGACCCGCAAGATCGAGGCGGACCCCGGCCACTCGCACTGGTACGTCGAGCGGTTCCGCCGGATGCGGGCCGACGGGGCGGACCTCGCCGGCGAGGCGCGGATGGTCGACGCGATGCTGGCCCGCGGCTCCCGCGTCCTGGACGCCGGGTGCGGGCCCGGCCGGGTCGGCGGCGAGCTGCACCGGCGCGGGCACGTCGTCGTCGGCGTGGACGTCGACCCGGTGCTCATCGAGGCCGCTGAGCAGGACGCTCCCGGGCCCACGTGGCTCGTCGAGGACCTCGTCGAGCTCGACCTGCCCGCGCGCGGGGTGGCCGAGCCGTTCGACGCGATCGTCTGCGCGGGCAACGTCATGACGTTCCTGGCGCCCGGTACGGAGGTCGAGGTGCTGCGGCGGCTGGGTGCGCACCTGGCGCCGGAGGGCCGGCTCGCGGTCGGCTTCGGTGCGGGCCGCGGCTACGCGTTCGTGCAGTTCTTCGCCGACGTCGAGGTGGCCGGCCTTCGCCTCGACCTGGCCCTGTCGACGTGGGACCTGCGCCCGTTCACGCCGGAGTCCGACTTCCTCGTCGCGGTGCTGCGCCGCGCCTGAGTCAGGGCGCCGCGACGTATCGGGGAAGGTTCGTCGCGCATGGCGTCACGGATCTTCCCCGTTGCGACGCCTCGGCTGCCGAACGTCCCGGGCAGCCCTCAGCGCGGCGGCGGGTCCGGGACGACGATGTAGCCCTCGCGCACGTCGCCGACGACCCGCAGCCACGGGTCCTGCTGCGCCCACCGCCACGCCAGGTACGCGCAGAAGATCGCGTCCACCTCGTCCTCGACGACGCGCAGGTCGACCTTGCGGGTGGCCGTGGCCACCGCACGGCGCAGCTGGCCCCACCGCGGGGACGCCCCCAGCGCGAGCGGCTCCTCGCAGTGCTTCTCCATGTGGGCGAGGAGGTCCCCCAGCGCCACACGCAGCCGGGGCAGGTCCCGCGCGGGCCCGCGCTGCTTGTACGGGATGACGGTGTCGAGGTCGAACAGCGTCACCATCGCGGGGTGCGGGTAGACCTCGACGGCCACCGAGCGGTCGCGGGCGGGCGGTGTCGCGGGGTCCACGTCCCAGCCGAACCGCTCCGCGAGCACCTCGCCCCGCGGGGGGTCGAACCACGGCCAGGACCGGTTCGCGGGGTGGCAGCCGGCATGGAAGGCCCGGAACTCGCGTGTCACCTGCGCCTCGCACTGGCGCTGCCCGGTCGCGTTCGGCACCACCAGGGGTGCGTCCACCCCCGCGACGACGACGGCGCCGCGGGCGTGCATGTCGACGAACGCCGCGATCTCGTCGTCGGTCCGCACCGAGGTCGACCCGATCAGCCGGCCCTCCGCGTCCAGCGCGGCCACGCCCGTCCGGTTGCGGTGGCTCCAGGCCAGGTCGAGGCCCAGGTGCACGACGGTGTCCACGGCTCCAGACTCCCACCGTCCCGCACCGCGTGGGGGGACCACAGGGCCGTTCACAGGCGCGGCACGGCGCCGGCGTCCGTGTCGGCGCCCTGTGGCACCGTTCCGCCCGTGACCCGACGTCGAGACCCGTTCGCCCGCGCGGCCGGGCGCCGCCGACGCCGGGTGAACCGGCTCGTCACGGTGGTCGCGACCGTGGCGTCGGTGCTGCTCGCGGCCCTACTGCTCACGGCGACGGACACGGCCGCCGAGCTGGGCCTGCCGGACCCGCTGGGCGCCCGGGAACCCACCGGCACCGTCGTCGGCGTGACGGCGCAGGAGCTCGCCGACGCGCGGGCCGCGCTCGCGGTGCTGCCGGTCAAGGGCCGGGCGCCGAGGACGGGCTACGAGCGCGAGCACTTCGGCGACGGCTGGGTCGACGTCGACCGCAACGGCTGCGACACCCGCAACGACGTCCTCAGCCGGGACCTCGTCGACGTCACGACCGACCCGACCACCGGCGGGTGCGTGGTGCTGACCGGCCGGCTGCTCGACCCCTTCAGCGACGAGGAGCTCGCGTTCGAGCGCGGCGAGCGCAGCGCGGACGTCCAGGTCGATCACGTCGTCGCGCTGTCCGACGCGTGGCAGAAGGGCGCGCAGCAGTGGTCGGCCGAGCAGCGCGTCGCGTTCGCCAACGACCCGGCCAACCTCCTCGCGGTCGACGGCGACCTCAACCAGCTCAAGGGCGCCTCCGACGCCGCGACCTGGCTCCCGCCGCACCGCGGCTTCCGCTGCCGGTACGTGCTCACGCAGGCGACGGTCAAGGCCGCCTACGGCCTGTGGGTCACGGCGGCCGAGCGCGACGCCATCGACCGCGAGCTCGACCGGTGCGTGGTCGTCGACGACCTGCTGGAGGGCGCGCGCTGAGGTCGGCGGGTCGAGGCCCGGCTCAGGCCCGCGGCAGGATCCCCGCGCCCGGGAGCACCTCGAACACGAGCTGGGTCTCGGTGTGCCGCACCGTCGGGTGGACGTTGAGGTGCTCGAGCACGAGGTCGCGCAGCGCCGCGGCGGTGTCGACCGCCACGTGCAGGAGGTAGTCGTCCTCCCCCGCCACGTGGAAGATCGTCAGGACGCCGGGGATCCGCTGGACCATCGCGTGGAACGCCAGCACGTGGTCGCGCCCGTGCGTGGCGAGCCGCACCTTCACGACCGCCTGGATGCCCAGGCCGAGGGCGGCCGGGTCGACGTCGGCGGTGAACCGCCGCACCACCCCCGACTCGCGCAGGGCCCGGACGCGCTGCGAGCAGGTGGACTCCGCGATGCCCGCACGGGCCGCGAGCGCGGCGTTCGTCAGCCGGCCGTTCTCGACGAGCTCGGCCAGCAGCCGCAGGTCCGTCCGGTCCAGCACCCCGCCGGGTGCGCGCGCACCGCCGACGGCGCCGCCCGGACCCGCTGGGCGCCCGCCGGCTCGCCGCGGATCCTGCGTCGTCGTCGACTCCTCCACGCACGGCATCATGCAGGATCCAGCGGTGAACCGCCCAGCACCGACGAGATCTGCGTCACATCTTGAGGGCGGCCGCAGGATCGGGCGACCATCGACCGATGGGACCGAACGCCGCCACCGATGCCGGCACCGCAGACCGCACCGCGCCCCGCCTCGCGCTGGACTCGCTCGCCGTCCACGCCGGACGCGACGACCTCACCGCGGCCGGCGTGCACGCCCCACCCCTGGACCTCTCCACGACCAACCCGCTGCCGAGCGTCGACGCCGGTGGCGAGGCCTACGAGGCCATGGCGACCGGCGGTCACCCCACCGCGGGCGGGCATGTCTACGCGCGCCTCTGGAACCCGACCGTCGCCCGCTTCGAGGCGGGCCTCGCCGCCCTCGAGCACACCGAGGAGTCCGTCGCGTTCGCGTCGGGCATGGCTGCGGTCACCGCGACGGTGCTCGCCACTCAGGCCGAGAGCGGAGGCCGGCACGTCGTCGCGGTCCGTCCCCTCTACGGCGGCACGGACCACCTCCTCGGCTCCGGACTGCTCGGCACGGAGACCACCTACTGCTCCGCCGACGACGTCGCCGCGACCGTCCGCCCGGACACGTGCCTGGTCGTCGTCGAGACCCCGGCGAACCCGACGCTCGACCTCGTGGACATCGCCGCCGTCGTGCGCGCCGCCGCCGGGCGCCCCGTGCTCGTCGACAACACCTTCGCGACGCCCGTCCTGCAGAACCCGGCCGACCACGGCGCGACGTTCGTCCTGCACAGCGCCACGAAGTACCTCGGCGGGCACGGCGACGCCGTCGGCGGCGTGGTGGCGACGGACGCGGCCTGGGCGGCAGCGCTGCGCCGCGTGCGGGCCGTGACCGGCGGGATCATGCACCCGCTCGCCGGGTACCTGCTGCACCGGGGCCTGCCGACGCTGCCCGTGCGCGTCCGCGCGCAGCAGCAGTCGGCGGAGAAGATGGCGGGCTGGCTCGCCGAGCACCCGGCGGTCACGCAGGTGTTCTACCCGGGGCTGCCGGGCACGGACCCGACCGGGCTCCTCGGCCGGCAGCTGCGCGGCCCGGGTGCGATGGTGACGATCCGGCTCGCGGGCGGGTACGACGCCGCCTCACGCACGGCCGAGCGCGTCCGCCTCTTCACGCACGCGGTCTCCCTCGGCGGGGTCGACTCGCTCGTCCAGCACCCCGCCGCCCTGACCCACCGTCCCGTGCCCGCCGACGCGCGGCCCGGAGCCGACCTGCTGCGTCTGTCCATCGGCCTCGAGGACCCCGCCGACCTCCAGGCGGACCTCGCACAGGCCCTCGCCGTCGAGGGACCGCGGTGACCACCGCCCCCGACGACGTCACCGCGCTCGCCCGCGCGGTCGACGCCGCGACGGCGCCCGCGGACCTCGAGGTCCTCGACGAGGTCCAGCGCCGCGTCCTGTGGCTCGCCACCCGCATCGTCGACGCGGCCAACCACGACCGCGACACCGGCGACGGCGTCAAGGTCGGGGGGCACCAGGCGTCGAGCGCGTCGCTGGTGACCGTCATGACCGCCCTGTGGTTCGCCCACCTCGACGGCCCCGACCGGGTGGCCGTGAAGCCGCACGCCTCGCCGGTGTTCCACGCCATCCAGTACCTGCTGGGCAACCTGGACCGCTCCTACCTCACGCGCCTGCGCGAGCGCGGCGGCCTGCAGTCCTACCCGAGCCGCACCAAGGACCCGGACGAGGTCGACTTCTCGACGGGCTCCGTGGGCCTCGGCGCCGCGGCGCCGCTGTTCGCCGCGGCCGTGCGCCGCTACGTCGACGCGCACTTCGGTCCGCGCCCACGGTCGCGCTTCATCGCCCTGCTCGGCGACGCGGAGCTCGACGAGGGCAACGTCTGGGAGGCCGTGGCGGACCCGGCGACGGCCGGCCTCGGCGAGGTGATGTGGGTCGTCGACCTCAACCGTCAGTCGCTGGACCGGGTCGTCCCCGGCGTCCGGGTCGCGCAGTGGCGCGGGCAGTTCGAGGCGGCCGGCTGGCACGTCGTCGAGGTCAAGTACGGCCGCCGGCTGGCCGAGGCGTACACCCGTCCCGGCGGGGAGCACCTGCGTGCGTGGATCGACGCGATGCCCAACGAGCAGTACCAGTCGCTGTTCGGCCCCGAGCCGGCCGTGGTGCGCGAGCGCTTCCTCGACGGCGCCCCGCCGGAGGTCGCCACGTTCGTCGCCGGCATCCCCGACGCCGAGCTGGCGCCCCTCGTGACGGACCTCGGCGGCCACGACCTCGCCGCGCTCCTCGACGCCTTCGCCCAGTGCGACGCGGTGACGGACCGGCCGAGCGTCGTCCTGGCGTACACGGTCAAGGGCTGGGGCCTGCCCATCGCCGGCAACCCCCGCAACCACGCCGCGCTGCTGAGCACCGAACAGGTCGACGCCCTGCGCACGGAGCACGGGCTGAGCCGCGAGACGGAGTGGGACCGGCTCGAGCCGTCGTCGGCGGCGGGGGTGCTGGCTGCGGCCCGGCGCGAGGCGCTCGCCCGGTCGCCGCGGACGCCGTCGTCGGGCGTCACCGTGCCGACGGCGACCGGTGCGCGGTCCGGGAAGCCCGTCTCCACCCAGGAGGTGTTCGGGCGGGTCCTCGTGGAGCTCAGCCGCGACGAGGCCGTCGCGCCGCTGCTCGTGACCACCGCGCCGGACGTCGCGACGTCGACCAACCTCGCCGGGTTCATCAACCGCACCGGCGTCTTCGCGCCGGCGGAGCGGAGGTCCTGGTCCGAGGACCGCATGCTGCGATGGACCGAGACGCCGACCGGGCAGCACATCGAGCTCGGCATCTCGGAGATGAACCTCTTCCTGCTGCTGGAGCAGCTGGGCCTGGCGTGGGACCTGTCCGGTCAGCCGCTGCTGGCGGTCGGGACGGTGTACGACCCGTTCGTGCTGCGCGGGCTCGACGCGTTCGTGCACGCCGTCTACTCCGGCGCGCGGTTCGTCGTCGCCGGGACGCCGTCGGGCATCACGCTCGCGCCGGAGGGCGGGGCGCACCAGTCGACGATCACCGCGTCGCCAGGTGCTCGCCGGCGCGTACCGGCTCGTCGACGCGCACGAGGCCCACCCGCGGCTCAAGACCGACAGCGCCCCGGTCGTGCACCTCGTAGCGTCGGGAGCGGTCATGCCGGAGGTGCTGGCGGCCGCGGAGGAGCTCGCCGGCGAGGGGGTTGCTGCGCACGTCGTCGACGTCACGTCCCTGGACCGGCTGTACACGGCGTGGCAGCGGACGCTGCGGCAGGGCGTGCGGACCGCGACGGCGCCGAGCGTCGCCGGCGCGCTGCGGACCGCCTTCCCGGACCGCGCACCGGTGGTCACCGTGCACGACGCCGCCTCGCACGCCATGGCCTGGCTCGGGTCGGCGCTCGGTGTGCACGCCGTGCCGCTCGGCGTCGACGCGTTCGGGCAATCGGGGTCGGTGCACGACCTGTACGAGCTGCACGACCTGCTGCCCGGCTCGATCGTCAACGCTGCCCTCGCAGCCCTCACCCTCGGCTGACGTCTCTGCAGCCACGCACCTATGTGCACCCCTGCCCGGCGGCGCTCGCCAGGGCGTGGAGAGATCCCCGCGCCGGACGCGGGAATGTCCCCACGGTCCCGTGAGTTCCGCGTTCGCAGAGCGGGCACGACACCGAGAGCCTCGCCCGCGCTCGAGGCGTCCCGGGCCGTCGTCGGCGCGCCGGAGCGCCGGGCCCCCACCGCCCCGTCACCCCGGTAGGACGCGCATCCGCCGGCGGCACCGCGGAGACCTCACCGCGCCAGGCGCGGCAGATCCTCCACGGTGCCGGGCCGGGTGACGGGAGCCGGCGTCAGGCCGCGCTGGCGCGCTCGTTCGCGCGCGCGAACTGCAGGATGTCCCGCCCGACCCTCGGGTCTGTCGCGGTCCGCATGTGGCCCCGACCTCGGTACCAGACGAGGGTGGAGTGCGGGATGAGCGCCGCCGTCTCGACGATCACCTCCCGCTCGAAGCAGCGGTCCCGGTCGCCGGCGAGCAGCAGCACCGGCACGGTGATCTCCCCCAGGACGGGACGGGAGTCGAACGCCGCCTCCGCGCGCCACTCGACGAGGGCGTCGTCGTCGGCCGCGACGTCGCGACCCACCATGCGAGCCATCGCGGGGACCAGGAGCCGCCGGGGCCGCGCGAGGCGCTCGTCCGGCACGACGTACGACGCCATCGCCTCCGCGACGCCCCGGGCGTCGCCGCGCGCCGTGGCCTCCGCGAGCTGTCGGTCGACGTCGATCGCCCACTCGCTGGCCTTCCACGCGGCCGCCACGAGTGCGACGGTGCCGAACGTCTCGGGGTGCCGGGCCGCGAGGTACTGCCCGACCATCCCGCCGTAGGAGACCCCCGCCGCGATGTCGACGCGTCCGCCGAAGTCCTCGCGGATCACCGTGGCGTAGTCGTCCGCCATGTCCGCGACGGTGTGACCCTCGGGCATGTCCGTGCGCCGCAGCACCCACCAGATGCGGTAGCCGTCGTCGGTCAGGGGGCGGAAGAGCCGCGTCATCGTGCGGTACATCGCCCCGGTCGGGACGGTGCCACCCGGGCCGCCAGGCATCCACAGCAGGTCCTTCGGCCCGTCGCCCCACACGCCGTACTCCATGCCGTTCGTGAAGCGTCCGGTGCGCAGCTCGGGGGTCCGGTGGTGGGCGGTGGGGCGTCGCTCGGTCGTCATGGTCCTCACCCTCGTCCGGGGCGCGTCGTCGCGCCTCTCCCAGCATCGCGACGGGGGCCCCGCACCGGTCGAGGGCACAAGGTCCCGACGACGGCGCTCACCCGCGTCCGTCGCCCGCAGCCGCGTCCGACCAGGGATCCGTGGCCGGTCGCTGATCAACGGCATAGCCTCGGCGGATGGCCCGGTACTTCGACGTCCACCCGCACGACCCCCAGCCGCGCACGATCGGCCAGGTCGTCGCGATGCTGCAGGACGACGCCCTCATCGCCTACCCGACGGACTCCTGCTACGCGTTCGGCGCCCGCCTGGACAGCCCGACGGCGGCCGAGCGCATCCGGCGGATCCGGCACCTCGGCGACAAGCACCACTTCACGCTCGTGTGCAGCGACTTCGCCCAGCTCGGGCAGTTCGTGCACCTGGACAACGCGGCGTTCCGCTCGATCAAGGCCGCGACCCCCGGTGCGTACACGTTCATCCTCCCTGCGACGAAGGAGGTCCCGCGCCGCCTCGCCCACCCGAGGAAGAGGACCGTCGGCGTGCGGATCCCGGACCACCGCGTCACGCAGGCGCTCGTCCGGGAGCTCGGTGAGCCGCTGCTGTCCTCGACCCTCCTGCTCCCGGGCCACGAGGAGCCCATGACGGAGGGCTGGCTCATCAAGGAGGAGCTGGACCACCTCGTCGACGCGGTCCTCGACGGCGGGGACACGGGCACCGAGCCGACGACGGTCGTGGACTGGTCCGAGGGGTACCCGGAGGTCGTGCGCGAGGGAGCGGGCGACCCGAGCCGCTTCGCCTGACGAGCCCGGGAACCCGCCGACGGCTGCTCGCGAGACCGTGCCTCTGGAGTGAGTAGGAGCAGCGGCCGACGGCGCCCGCGGCACCGCGATCTCCCTCTCGCGGGTGAGACCGCACCATCCCTGCGGGTCTCGTGGCCCGCTGCGTCCGTCGGCCAGGATCGAGCCATGGCATCGACGCAGGGGACCCCGACATCCGTGACCGGCAGCGGCGACGGCCCGGCTCGTGCGGCCGGCGAGCGCACCGCACCCGCCGCACCCCCGGGCGCCGGCACAGCACCGGCACCGCTCGGCACCACCGCGGCCGACGGCGCCGCCCGGCCCAGCATGCAGTGGCCCGTCTCGCTCGGCACCATGGTCGCGGTCCTGATGGCCCGCACGCCGGTCGAGGTGGTCCTGGAGCCCGCGGCGGCGTGGTTCGCCGACGGACCCGGCCCGCTGCTCGTCTGGCTCGCGCGCGTCAGCGTGGTCCTCGGGGTCGTGCTCGGTCGGCGGCACCGCCTCCTCGCGAGCCTCCTGGCCGCCCTGCCGTTCGCGCTCGTGCCGCTCTTGGGCTCCTTCGAGGCGGGCTGGTGGCTGGGGCTCGTCGTGGTCGCGGCCTTCGCCGCGTACGACCGGTCGGTGCTCGCACCCGTCCCCATGCTGCTGACCCTGGCCGCCGGGGCGGTGCACGCGTTCCTGGAGGTCCCCGCCGTCATCGGCGCCACTGTCGTGCCGGCGGCGTCGGCGGGCACGGCCTCGGACGTCAGCCCCTGGGCGCTCTTCGCTCTCGCGACGGTCGCGGCCACCGCCGTCGTCGCCGTCGTCGGAGCCGTCGGAGTCGTGCGGTACGCGCGCCGGCAGGACGCCCGCGCGACCGAGGACACCCGCCGGGCGCTGGAGACGGAGTCGGTCGCGGCCGAGCGGGCGCGCGTGGCCCGGGACCTGCACGACGTCGTCGCGCACCATGTCTCCCTCGTCGCGGTCCGCGCCGAGAGCGCGCCCTACGTGCACCCCGACCTGGACCCGGTGGCGCGGGGCGTCCTGGCGGACATCGCGACGGATGCGCGCGGCGCCCTCGACGAGCTGCGTCAGGTCCTCGTCGTCCTGCAGCGCTCGGACACCTTGGGCGCCGAGCGTGCCCCTCAGCCTGGCGCCGGGGAGATCGCGGGGCTGGTGGAGCAGGCCCGGTCCGCCGGTCAGGACGCCCGGCTGACGTGGACCGGGCCCGCGGACGTGCCCCCTGCGCCCGGGTACGTGCTGTACCGAGCGGCGCAGGAGGCCCTCACGAACGCGCGCCGTCACGCCTCCGGTGCCGCCGTCGAGCTGGACGTGAGCGTCGCCGACGGCGCCGCTCGGCTGCGCGCGTCGAACCCGTCCGCCGCGACGACGGTCGTTCCCGGACGAGGGCTGCTCGGGATGCGGGAGCGGACGGAGGCGCTCGGCGGGATCCTCGCGGTGACGGCCGACGGCGGCCGGCTCACCGTGGACGTCCGGGTCCCCCTGGGCGGTGGTGCCCTGTGACACCGGGCGGTGCCGACCGGGCCGCCGGGACCGCCGGGGCGGATGGGGGCGCGGAGGCGGCTCGCGGAGCTGGTCCTGGCGCCGGGACGGAGCGGTCGGCGCGCCGCCCGGAGGCGGCTCGCGGTGCCGGGACGGTGCACGAGGCGGGGACGGAGCGGTCGGCGGCCGGCCCGATCCGCGTCGTCATCGCCGACGACCAGCCGGTGGTGCGGCTCGGCTTCGCGGCGATCCTCGACGCGGCGCCGGACCTCGCCGTCGTCGGCTCGGCCGCGGACGGCCGCGAGCTGGTGGCGGCGGTCGCGGAGCACGCGCCCGACGTCGCCGTCGTCGACGTGCGCATGCCCGTCCTCGACGGGATCGCGGCGACGGCGCTCATCACGCGCGACCACCCGGCGACGCGCGTGCTCGTCCTGACGACGTTCGACCTGGACGAGTACGTCTACGACGCCCTCCAGGCGGGGGCGAGCGGGTTCCTGCTCAAGGACGTGCCGGCCGAGCGTCTCGTCGAGGGGGTGCGCGCCGTCGCCGACGGCTCGATGCTCCTGGGGCCGAACGTGACCCGACGGCTCGTGCACGACGTCGCGACCCGGACACCGGAGCGCGCCCCCGTGGACGGGCTCGGCACCCTCACGCCCCGGGAGCACGAGGTGCTGCTCGCGGTGGCGCGCGGGCTGTCCAACGCGGAGGTCGCGGCGGAGCTGTGGGTGACGGAGCAGACCGTCAAGACGCACGTCGCCGCGGTGCTGCGCAAGCTCGGCCGGAGGGACCGGGTACAGCTCGTCATCGCGGCGTACGAGTCGGGGCTGGTCGGCTGACGGCGTCCGGTGGGGTGCGCCGGGAATGGACGGCGCCGCGCCGACGGTTGTCGCCGACATGCCACTGACCGGGGAGTACGCGCCGAGCCCGTCCGACTGGGCCCGCGAGCAGGCTGAGACGTACGAGGCGACGGACGGCGCGGAGGGCAACCTGCTCCGCGGCGTGCCGATCGTGGTCTACACGTCCGTCGGGGCGTCGTCGGGCAAGCTCCGCAAGACGCCGCTCATGCGCGTCGAGCACGACGGGCGGTACCTGGCGGTCGCGTCCAAGGGCGGGGCGCCCGACAACCCGGCGTGGTACCGCAACTTCCTCACCAGCCCGTTCGTCGAGGTCCAGGACGGCGCGCAGCGGTACGACTGCTCCGTGCGCGAGCTGGAGGGTGCCGAGCGCGAGGAGTGGTGGCCGCGCGCGCTGGAGGTCTGGCCGGACTACGCCGAGTACCAGCGCAACACCGACCGCCTCATCCCCCTGCTGCTGCTCACGCCGTTGACCGCGGACCACTGACGGCCTGACGCCGCGCCGGTCAGGCTCCCGGGCCGACCACCGCGCGGACCTCGATCGGCTGACGGAGCGGCCTGCCGCGGGGGCCCGGTGCGGCGGAGAGCCGTCCGGCGACCTGGAGCGCACGCTCCTCGGTCCCGACCTCGACCGTCCAGTACCCGGCGAGGTGCGTGCGCTCGTCGTCGAACGGCCAGTCCTGGATCACGGGTGGGTTCGCGCCGTCGCTCCGCACCACCTTCGCGCTCTGCGGCGCCGCGAGGCCCTCGCCACCGACGAGCTCTCCCCGGTCGGCGAGCTCCTGACCGAGCCGCTGCTGGAAGGCGATGTGCGCGGCGATGTCGGCGCGGTCCCACTGCTCGATCGGCGGGACCCCCGGGATCTCCTCGTACGACATCAGCAGCATGAACCTCACCGTGCTCGCCTCCCCGCTCCCGCTCCCGCGGTCGACGCACGGTCCCGCGCCCGTCCCGGCGCCGTCGTCGTCGTCGTGCCCTTCGATCATCGCCCGACGACGGCGCCCGCGTCACCCTGCGGGCGTGTCGCCGCGTCCGCCCCGTGCGGCACCGCGGCCACGGGATCGGGGATGACTCGTGGCACATGGCGCGACGAACGCTCCCCGGTGTGCCCGTCTACCGGGAGCGGTGGTCCTCCACGGCCAGCCGCGGTCCCCGGCGGGGCACCCGCGCCAGCCCGCTGAGCAGCAGGTACCGGATCGCCCTGTAGCGGTGGCCGCGGTAGGGCTCGAGGAGGGCGAGCATGCCGTCGTCGTCGACCTTCTCGCCGGCGAGCGCCCAGCCGACCTGACCGGCGAGGTGGTAGTCCCCGACGGAGACGGCGTCGGGGTCGCCGAGCGCGCGCTGCACCGTCTCGGCGACCGTCCACGGACCGATCCCGGGCACCGTGAGCAGCCGTCGGTGCACCTCACCCGGTTCACGGTCCACTACCTCCTGGAGCCGACCGGCGACCCGAGCGGCGGCGAGGACCGTGCGGGCGCGCTGCGGGTCGACACCCGCGCGGTGGAAGTCCCACACCGGCACCTGCGCCCACCCGTCCGCCGACGGCGGGACGCGCATCCCGTCCGGCGCGGGGCCGGGCGCGGGCTCGCCGTGGCGGACCAGGAGGTGACGCCAGGCGTCGTGAGCCGTCTTCGTGATGACCCGCTGCTCGAGGATCGCGGGGACGAGGGCCTCGAGCACGAGCCCCGTGCGTCCGATCCGGACGTGCGCGAGCCGGCGGTGGGCGTCGCGCACGAGGCCGTGCGGGGGGTCGAACCCCGAGCAGTCGTCGAGGGCGCCCAGCGCCGCGGGCACGCCGGCGAGCGCATCGTCCGCACCGGCTCCCCAGGCTGCCACCTCGACATCGCACGGCCCGACCTGACGGATCCGGACCGTCGCGGGGCCCGACGGGACGCGCGTGGTGCGCCAGAACGCGCCGTCGGTGGTCTGCTGGAACGCCGGGTCGCGGAAGCCCCGACGCAGCGGGGACACCGTGCGCCGGACGTCGGTGGGCGCGCTCAGGGTCAGCGTCGTCGCGAGCGTCGGCACCCGCGCATCGTCACACGCCCGCCTGACACCCCGGGGCGCACCGGCGCAGCGGGGCGCGGAAAGGTCACCGTCCCCGCCGCGGCCGATCCTCCGCGATCGCTCAGGACCGCCCCGTGCACGTCGCGTCGCGCCGGATCGCGGAATCTTGCCCGCGTGCGGCGCGGGGGATCCTCCGCGGTGACCGGGTGAGCCGGCGAGCGGGGCAGCCCTCCGTCGTGCCCAGGACGGGTGGTGACCGGCGGCGTCCACCGCCGACGCGGACCCGCTTCGGCAGGGCGGTCCTCCGCCGGTCGGATGAGGTGGCACGGAGAACATCCCGTCCCCGATCCGCGACCTCGCCCGGCGGCAGGACGGTGTGGTGGCCGTCGCGCAGTGCGTGGTCGCCGGCCTGGGCGCGGACGCCGTCGAACGCCGGGTGCGCTCGGGGCAGTGGCAGCGCCTGCACAGGGGCGTCTACCTCACCCATGCCGGAACGCCGAGCTGGCGGGCCCGCGCGGTGGGCGCGCTGCTCCTGGCCGGAGCCGGCGCAGCGCTCAGCCACCGGTCGGCGTCGTTCGTCCATCAGCACCTGCGGGACGCCCCGACGGTGCTGGAGGTCTCCATCCCTGAGCACCGTCGGGCGACGGGCGGCCACGGTGTCGTCATCCGGCGACGCCGACAGCTCGAGGTCACGGTGCGGGCGGGGCTCCCGGTGACCAGCCGCGGGTGGAGCGTCGTCGACGTGCTCGACACGGTCCGCTCCGCTGACGACGCCGTCGGCGTCCTGACCGCCGCGGTGCGGGCCGGGGTCCGGCCGCAGGAGGTCCTCGACGTCCTGCATCGACGCCCCCGCGCCCGTCACCGCGAGCTCGTCACGGAGCTCCTCGGCGAGGTCGCCGCCGGGACGGAGTCGGCCATGGAGCTGCGGTACCACCGTGACGTCGAGCAGCGGCACCGCCTGCCGCGGTCGACGCGACAGCTGGCGCAGGCCGTGGGCGGCCGGAGCATCCGCGCGGATGCGGTGTACGAGGGCATGGGCGTGCGGGTGGAGCTCGACGGCGAGCTCGCGCACCCGGGCGGGCGAACGGTCGCCGACACCTGGCGGGACAACGCCGTGCTCGTGGCACTCGGCGAGATCGCCCTCCGGTACCGGTGGCACCACGTCCGCGTGACGCCGTGCCGGACGGCGGCCCAGGTCGCCGACGCGCTACGCGTCCGCGGGTGGCGAGGAAGCCCTCGACCCTGCGGCCCGACGTGCGCGGTGGCGACAGGCCGGTGACCGCGGAGACGTCCCCGCGACGGGCACGGGCACCGCTCCACGATCCTGCGACGCCGCGCACCCCGGCCGTGAGCGCGGAGGAGTCGCCGCGCCACGCGCGGGTAAGTCTCCACGCAGGGCTCTGGGGTACGGCGGGCGCAGCCGGGCACACGGCGGCGGGCGGCGCGAACCCCGGACGCGCCGCCCGCCGCCTGGATGGACCTCAGTCGGCGACCTTCGCCACCAGCCGGCCCTGGATCTCGCCGTGGTGCAGCTTGTCCAGGCCCTCGGGGATCCCCTCGAAGTCCGTGACCGTCATGATCGGCTCGATGTCACCGGCGGCGAGCATCTCGTAGACCGCCGCGATGTCCTCCTTGGTGCCACCCACGGAGCCCCAGAGCTGCGCCTCCTTGAGGATCACGTCGCGGATGTCGAGCGTCGTCTCCAGCCGGCCCATGCCGACCTGGACCACGCGCCCGTTCTGCCTGATCGCCTTGAGCGCGCCCGACGTCGTGGTGCCGAACCCCGCGTAGTCGACGATGACGTCGAAGTCCTGGCCCGCCCACTCCTCGACGCTCTTCACGACGCTTCTCGCGCCGATCTTCTCCGCCAGCGGCCAGACGTCCTCGTTGATCTCCGCGACGTGGATCTCCGCGCCCTTGAGCACCCCGACACGGGCGCCGATCTGGCCGAGGCCGCCGAGCCCGATGACCCCTATCTTCATGCCGGGTCCGGCCTCACCACGCACGGCGATGGCGTGGTACGACGTCATCCCCGCGTCGGTCCCGAGCGCGGCCAGCTCGAACGACAGGCCGTCGGGCATCGGGACGAGGTCGTCCTCGTGCGCGACGTGCTGGAGCGTGAAGCCGCCGTCGCGCTGGTAGCCGGGCGCCCCGTGACCGGCCGTCGGGCAGATGCCCGCACGGTCGCCGACGGCGGCGCGGGTCACGCCCTCGCCGACCTTCGTCACCACGCCGGCGATCTCGTGGCCCATGACGATGGGCGTGAAGTCGATGAGCGCCATCCACCCGGCGTCGGTCATCGCGCCGACGTCCGAGTGGCACAGGCCCGCCGCCTTGATGTCGAGCAGGACCTCACCCGGTCCCGGCTCCGGCTCGGGGATCTCCGCGAGCACCAACGGCTCGTTCGTCCCGGTGAAGTGCCATGCCTTCATGTCGCCTCCGTCCTGGCCCGGCGCTCGCGGCGACCGGGGCACGTCCTTGTACCGACCAGGTGCCGGAGGCAGGGGACGGGGGAGCCACCCCGCCCCCGGCCCTCCCAGCCTCGCCCGCAGGGCGTGGGAATGGGGGGACCATGGTCCCGACCGCCGACGACGGCGACGCCGCCGCCGCCGCGGCCGCAGACCGCGGGGGCGGATCCGGCGGCCGCACCCCTGTCCCGCATCCACGGAGGCCCCTCCCGCCGTAGTACAGGCATGGGACCCGAGGCGTTCAGCGCGTGGCGTCCGCGCACGCGACCACCGGGCGGTCGCACCGCCACACCACCCGGGCCGGGGCAGGAGTCGGTGTGGGACTACCCCCGCCCCCCGGCCGTCGTGCCGACCACCGAGCACGTCGTCGTCGTCCTGGGCACCACGGTGGTCGCGGATACGCGCCGGGCCCTGCGGGTCCTGGAGACGTCCCACCCGCCCACCTACTACCTCCCTCTCGACGACCTCGCCGACGGCGCGCTGGTGCCCGTCGAGGGCGCGGCCACGTTCTGCGAGTTCAAGGGCCGGGCGACGTACTTCGACGTCGTCGGGACGGAGGAGCTCGGCCGACCGCTCGTCGCGAAGCAGGCGGCGTGGACGTACCCGTCGCCGGCGCCGGGCTACGCCGACCTCGCGGGGCACGTCGCGCTCTACCCCGGACGGATGACGCGATGCACCGTCGACGGCGAGCTCGTCCAGGCACAGCAGGGTGACTTCTACGGCGGGTGGGGGACGAGTCGCGTCGTCGGCCCGTTCAAGGGCGGGACCGGCACCTGGGGCTGGTGAGGCCCGACCGGGTCAGCGGACCCTCGCCCCGGCGGTGACGAGGGGCGAGCATGGTGGTGCAGGACGTCGCGACGCCACCCGCCCAGGAGCCCGCGCATGACCCCCGACGCAGCACCGCCCGCAGACCGCGGCGGCCTCGGCTTCCCCCCACCGTCACCGCACCTGGAGGAGCTCAACCGGCTGCGGACCGAGTTCACGCGGTTCATGCTCACCTACCGGTTCGCCGTCGAGGAGATGACGACGAAGATCGGCATCCTGCGCGAGGAATTCCTCCACCTGCACGCCTACAACCCGATCGAGCACGTGGGCTCACGCGTCAAGACGCCCGAGTCCCTCATCGCCAAGGTCGCCCGCAAGGGCATCGACCCGTCGTTCGACGCCATCCGCGCGGAGGTCACGGACATCGCCGGCGTCCGGGTCACGTGCAGCTTCACCTCGGACGTGTACCGGGTCTTCGACATGCTCAGCGGCCAGGCCGACCTCACCGTCCGCCGCGTCCGCGACTACGTCCTCGAGCCCAAGCCGAGCGGGTACCGGAGCCTGCACGCCGTCGTCGAGGTCCCGGTCTTCCTGTCGAGCTCGGTCGTCCAGGTCCCGGTCGAGCTGCAGCTGCGGACGATCGCCATGGACTTCTGGGCCACCCTCGAGCACAAGATCTTCTACAAGTACCGCGGTGACGCACCCGCCGAGGTGGCCGGCGCGCTCCGACAGGCGGCGGAGACCGCGCACCGGCTCGACGTCCTCATGGAGGGCCTCCACGACCGCCTGCACCGCGCCGACGCCCGGCCCGCGACCGACGAGGTCGTCGTGCCGACCGACGACGTGCTCGAGCACCTCCGCATGATCCGCGCCCGCCGACCGTGAGCACCGGGCAGCATCCGCTGGATCCACCGGTTCCGCGCGGCCCGGAACGTCCGGGAGACGCGACGCCCCGCGCCTCGATCCGCGTGGCGGTGCCTCCGGACCTGCGGTTCCTCCTCCCCACCCGTCGCCGGAACGGGACGCCGGACATCCCCGCGTCCGCGACCGACACGGTCGGCCATGTCGTGGAGTCGGTCGGGATCCCGCTGACGGAGGTTGGCACCCTGCTCCTCGACGGTCGGGTCGTGCCGCCGTCGGCCCGCGCGCTCGGGCGCAGCATCGCGGTGACGGCCCGACCGCGGCCCCAGCGCGGACCCACCGACCCGCCGCGTTTCCTCCTCGACGTCCACCTCGGCACCCTCGCGCGCCGTCTTCGCCTGCTCGGGCTGGACGTCGCGTGGTACCCCGACGGCCCGGACTCCGCCGACGACGCCCTCGCGGCGCGGGCGGCCGAGGAGCGTCGCGTGCTGCTCACGCAGGACCGGGGGCTGCTGCGTCGGCGGTCGCTGCCGGACGGCGCGCTCGTCCGGGGCACACGGGTCGACGACCAGGCGGCCGACGTCCTCGACCGCTTCGCCCCACCCCTGGCCCCGTGGACCCGGTGCGTCGCCTGCGGCGGCACGCTGGCCGAGGCATCGGCCGACGACGTCGCCGCCCAGCTCGAGCCCGGGACGCGTCGCACCTACGCGGACTTCTCCCGGTGCACCGCGTGCGGACGCGTGTACTGGCGCGGTGCGCACGCCGCACGCCTGGAGCACGTGGTCGCCCACGCGGAGCGGGTGGTGGCAGCGCGCCGGCGCTCGGTCAGCCGCTGATCGTCGGGCCGGCCTCGTCGGGCGTGAGCACGAGCAGGCAGCGCTGCTCGTGCTCCATCGCCTCGCGGTACGCGTCCCAGTCCTCGTGCTCGCCGGCGGCCAGCCGGTAGTACTCGACCAGCGGCTCCATCGCGTCCGGCAGGGACACGATCTCGACCGGACCGGCGAGCTGCACCCACGGCCCGAAGAACCGGTCGGTGAAGACGCACACCGACGCGCGCGGATGACGCCGGAGGTTGTGCGTCTTCACAGCCGTCTCGCGGGTGCTCACGAGCACCCGCCCCTCCTGGTCGACGACGGCGAGCACCGGCGACATCTGCGGCTCGCCGTCGGCCCGGCGGGTGGCGAGGACGGCGTGTCCGTTGCCGCGCACGAACTCCAGGGCGGTGGGGATGTCCATGCGTCCGGTCTACCAGCGGCCCGGTGGCGTCGTCGACCCGCTGTCCCGTCGTGACGCGCACCGCTCGGCGCAGACGGTCCTGGACCGACCCGCGCCCTCAGACGAGACCTGTCCGCAGCGCCCCCGCGGGGTCGTAGCGCCGCGCCAGCTCGTCCAGGCGCGTGCGGGTCGCCTCGTCCCACGGCAGGAACGGCGCGGATCCCGACACCACGAACGTCGGCATCGCCCCTCCCGTGGCCCACGGCCGCAGCGCGTCGACGAGCCGCTCCTGCCGCTCGGCGACGGCCTCGCCCACGGGCGGGGCGGCGATCCCGACGGCGTACAGCGCGTAGGTGGCGTCCCGGTGACCGAGCGCCGACGGCACCGCCGGCTCGGCCGCGAGCGCCCCGCCCAGCCGGCGCAGCTCGGCGATGACCAGCGGCGAGCCGGACCCCGGGCCCGCGACCTCGAGCAACGCGTCGGCGGCCGCGTCGGGCAGGTCCCCCAGCAGCGCCGCGACGTCCCGGACCGGCATGGGGTCGACCGGGTCGGCGTGCACGGTCCCGATCGCCGCGTACGGGATCGTCTGCACGGCGTCGATGAGCGCGGGCGCGACCTCGCGCATCGGCCGGAAGGTCCGCTCGCCGTCGTCCGGGTCGCCGGTCCACACGAACCGCACCGCGACGGTGCACCGCCCCGCGAGCGGCTCCGGGACGGACGGCAGGGGCGGCAGGTTGAGGATCGCGAGGGACGTCGACGCCGCCATCGGCAGGTCGAGGCTCCAGGCGAGCCAGCGGCGCACGACGGCGTCCGCGTGCTCGCCGTCGACGAACAGCGCCCCGGCGTAGATCTCCGGCTGCAGGACGAGGTCGAACTCGATCGCGGTGACGACGCCGAGCGTCCCCTTGCCCCCGCGCAGGCCCCAGAACAGGTCCGGCTCCTGCGTCGCCGTGGCCCGGCGCAGCTCGCCGTCGCCGGTGACGACGTCGAACGCCCGCACCCGGTCCGACGCCGCGCCGAAGCTGCGGGCGGCGGGTCCGATCCCGCCGCCCGTGGTGTAGCCGACGACGCCGACGTGCGGCGCCGAGCCGCACAGCGGCGCCAGCCCGTGCGGAGCCGCCGCATCGAGGACCTGGTGCCACCGGACGCCGGCACCCACGCGCGCCCAGCCCTCGGCGTGCACCGTGCACTCGTCGAGGCGACCGGTGTGGACCAGCAGGGTCCCGGCGAGGTCCCAGCCGGTGCCGTGCCCGGTCGACTGGACGGTCACCGGCACGCCGGACCGGCCCGCCCAGCGGACGGCTCGCGCGACGTCGTCGGCGTCCGCGACCTCCGCCACGGCCAACGGTGAGGTGCGCACCGCGACGTTCCAGGGTGTCGCGAGCTCGGCGTAGCGGTCCTCACCGGGCTGCCAGACGTGGCCGGTGAGCTGCTCCCGCAGACCGGCGAGGTCGGGGGCGTCGGACGGCTGGGTCGGCAGGGCGGCGTCGATGGCCATGGAGATGCCCTTCAGGCGGGTCGCCCTCCCCTGCGGCGCTCCCCGTCGAGCGCCAGCGCGACCGATTCGTCCCGAATGTAGCGATCCGCGCCGGCGCCGAAAAGGGTCGGGTGTGCCGTTCGTCGGGCCGGGTGGTCAGGACACCCGGCCCGACGTCGGCGGTCGGTGGGCGCGGACGAGCGCGCGTCCGCGTAAGGGTCCGAGCCGCAGGACGACTCCTCCGCTCACGCCGGCGCGGTGCTCGACCGCGCGACGGGCGCTCGGGGCGCCGGCGTCGTCAGAGGGCGGCGGCGAGCGCCTCGACGAGCGCGTTGAGGCCCATGGCCCCCAGGAGGCCGACGGCGATCCAGGCGACGACGTTGCCGCCCAGGTAGCCCGCGAAGGTCGCCTTCTTGCCAGCGCCGTCCTCCCAGCGCGGGGCGGGTGCCTCGCGGTACCAGCGGACGGCCTCGCGCAGCGACGGGCGGTCGTGGTGGGTGGTCAGGGTGGACATCGCGGGCTCCCAGGGGTGACGGGTGGTGGGTCGTGCGCCGGGGTCACCGGCCCTCCGATTGTCTCGCATGTCGGACGCCAGGCGGGCGGGCCGAGGGTCCCAGGAGGCGTGACGTCCGCCACCCCTGGGCGCCCCCGTGCCTAGGCTGAGCGGGTGCACCGCCTCCCCACGGCCGTCGTCGCCGGCGCCTCCCTCGTCCTGGGCTTCGCCGCCGCGCGCATCACCGACAACCCCGCCACGGGCGCCGTCGTCGTGCTGGCGGGCGTCGGCTGGTGCCTGGCCCGGGAGGCGCGCCGGACGATGTGGCAGCGGCTGGCGGTCGTCGTCGGCGTCGGCGCGGGCTGCTTCGTCCTGGCGCACGCGCTCGCCGGCTACCTCACGCCGTGGGGCGCCGTGGCGGTCGCCGCCCTCGTCCTGGGTGCCGTGACGTGGTGGCTGGTCGACGAGCCCCGCCGACGACGGCGCCGCGAGGGCCGGGCCGCGGACACGGCCGCCGCGAGCCCGCGGTAGCGCAGCACCCGGCGCAGGGTCGGGCGCCGTGCTCCTCGCGCTGCTCCGATGCGGGGACGTCGGCCCGGATCCTCGGACGACGCCCCCCGGACGTGGCACGCTGCGGGTCGGAGGGGTGCACCCCTCCGCGGTGACGGTCGGACACGGGACGAGGACGGACTCATGGTGGCACCGGTGCTGTCGGTGGTGGGCGTGGTGCTCATCGCGCTCGCGTTCTGGTGGCGGCGTCGCCCGCGCAGCGGCCGGCGCTGGTGGAGCGGCGGCGGCCGCAAGGAGAGCGCGGCGCTCGTCGCAGCGCCCGGCATCGGACTCGCACTGGCGCTCGTGTGGCCGGCCGCCCTCGTCACCGAGGGTCAGGAGTGGTACATCACCGCGGCGGTCCCCGTCGTCATCGGCGTGATCGCGGCCCTGTGGCCCTTGCTCAACCTGCCGACACCGAACGGCGTCCGGCCGAAGTGGCGCCGCGGCCAGGTCCTGGCGCAGAAGCGCGCGGAGCAGCGGGCGCGCCGTCGGCAGCAGGGCGCGCAGCGGCCCGCCCCCCGCGGCGGCACCGGACGTCCGGGCGGGCCGAAGCGCGGACGCTGACGACGACGCGGGCGGCGCACGCGGCGCCGCCCGCTCGCTCGTCCCGGCGGCGCAGCACGCGCCGCCCGTGCCTCACCGGCGCAGCACGCGCCGCGCCAGGGTGTTGCCGAGCAGCTGGGCGAGCTGCACGACCACGATGATCACCGCGACCGTGAGCCACGTGACGGTGTAGTCGAACCGCTGGTACCCGTACTGCAGGGCGAAGTCCCCGAGGCCGCCGCCCGCGACCGCGCCGGCCATCGCCGACATGTCGGTGATCGCGACGAACAGGAACGTGAAGCCCAGGATCAGCGGGCCCAGCGCCTCGGGGATGACGATGGTCAGCAGGATCCGGAACGGTCCGGCGCCGACCGCCCGCGCCGCCTCCACCACGCCCGGCTCGAGCGCCACGAGGTTCTGCTCGACGATCCGCGACGTGCCGAACACCGTCATGAGCGCGAGCGGGAAGATCACGGCCCTGGTGCCGTAGCTCGTGCCCGTGACCTGCACCGTCAGCGGCAGCATCGCGGTGATGAAGATGATGAACGGGATGGGCCGCACCGTGTTGACCACCGCGTTGAGCACGACGTGCACGGGCCGGTGGGCCATGAGGTTGCCGGGCCGGGTGACGTAGAGCGCCACGCCGAGGACGAGCCCGCCCAGGCCGCCGATCGCCAGCGTCGCGGAGACCATCCACAGGGTCTCCCAGAGCGCGTCGAGGAGCACCGGCCACAGGGACACACCGCCGCTGCTCATCGCGCCACCCCTGCTGCGACGCCGACGCCCTCTCCGACGGTGACCGGGGCGCCGTCGGCGTCGTACTCGGTGACGTCGGTCCAGGAGCGCAGGTCCGCCAGGAGCGCGGCGACGTCGTCGTCCGCGCCGGTCAGCTCGAAGGTGAGCGAGCCGAGCGCGCGTGCGCCGACCTCGGTGATCCCGCCGAAGACGACGTTCCCGGCCACCCCGTGCGCGCGGAAGGCGTCGGTGAGCGGGGCGTGCCCGGCGGCGTCCTGCACGCCGACCGTGACGAGCCGCCCCGGGTGCCGGTCGCGCAGGCGCAGGACGACGTCGGGCCGGGGCCGGTCGTGCAGCGCTGTGCCGATGAAGCGGCGCGTGACCGGTGCCTGCGGTCGGGAGAAGAGGTCGTACACGTCGCCGACCTCGACGACCCGCCCGGACTCCATGACGGCGACGCGGTCGCAGAGGTAGGACACGACGCTCATCTCGTGCGTGATGACGACGATCGTCACGCCCAGCTCGCGGTTGACACGCGCGAGCAGGTCGAGCACGTCCTTCGTCGTCTCGGGGTCGAGCGCGCTCGTCGCCTCGTCAGCGAGGAGCAGGCTCGGGGAGGTGGCCAGCGCACGGGCAATGCCGACGCGCTGCTTCTGCCCGCCGGACAGCTGCTCGGGGTACTGCCGCGCCTTGTCGGCCAGGCCCACGAAGTCGAGCAGCTCCGCGACGCGCACCTCACGGTCCTGCTTCGGCCAGCCGGCGACCCGCAGCGGGTAGGCGATGTTGCCCGCGACGGTCCGGGACCGCCACAGGTTGAACTGCTGGAAGATGAAGCCGATGCCGGCACGAGCCCGGCGCACCTCGCGCTCCGGCCGGCCGCTCAGGCGCGTGCCGTCGACGACGACCTCGCCCGCGGTCGGCTGCTCGAGGGCGTTGATGAGGCGGACGAGCGTGCTCTTGCCGGCGCCGGAGTAGCCGATGACGCCGAACACCTCGCCGCGCGCGACGTCGAGCGTGACGTCGTCGACGGCGCGGACGGGTCCCGACGGTCCGTCGAAGACCTTGGAGACGCCGCGCAGGGAGACCATGGGGTCCACGGGTGGTTCCTTCCTTGCGTGCTGCGGGAGACGGGTGCGGGGCCGGTGACGGTCGGGCCGTGCCGGCCCCGCCGCGCGCCTCAGCCCTGGCTGTCCCGGACGAGCTGCTCGAGCTCCGTCAGGTCCGCCCGCAGCTCCTCGGCGGGGACCTGCTCGGTCACCGCGGTGCCCTTGTTCTCCGCCTCCACCCCGGCCAGGACCTCCTCGGACTGGTAGATCTCGACGAGCTGCGCGTAGACGGGGTTGTCGGCGTCGTCGGCCCGCGCGACCCAGAGGTTGAGGTACGGCCGCGCGGTGCGGGTGTCCTCGAGGTCGGAGTAGATCGCCGTGGTCGGGTCGATGCCGGCGTCCGCGGCGAAGTTGTTGTTGATCACCGCGGCGTCGATCGTGTTGACCTGCACCGCCGTCTGGCTGGCGTCGACCGGGACGACCGTGACGCGGGAGCCGTCGACCACCTCCGCGGGCGTGGAGAACGCGTTGCCGCCGTCGGCGAGCTCGACCAGCCCCGCCGACTGCAGGACGAGCAGCGCGCGCGCCTGGTTGACCGGGTCGTTGGGGATCGCGATCTCGGCGCCGTCGGGCAGGTCCTCGGGCGACGCGTAGCCCTTCGTCGTGTAGAGCCCGAGCTGGTAGATCGCCGTCGAGCCGACCGGGACGAGGTCGTCGTCGGCGTTGACGTTGTAGTTCGCCAGGTACAGCAGGTGCTGGAACTGGTTGAGGTCGAGCTCGCCCTGGCTGAGGATCGGGTTCGGCTGGGCGTAGTCGGTGAAGTTCACCAGCTCGACCTCGATCCCCTCCTCCGCCGCGAGCTGCTCGAAGGTGCGCCAGTAGTCCTTGCTGGCGTCGGTGACGCCGACGGTGACGGGGCCGTCGTCGCCGGTGTCGGCCTGCGCGCCGGAGCACGCGGAGAGGGCGGTCGCGAGCGTGATGGGCAGGGCCACGGCGGGGATGGTGCGGTGCATGGTCGTTCCTTCCGGGGTGTGCACGGTGGTGCACGGGGGTGGTGCCGTCCGGCGGTGGCCGGGGGCGTGCGGAGCGGCAACTCCGCGGGTCTGTGGGGGTGGGGCGGGTCGAGCGGGCGCGCCTCAGCGCACGAGGGCGGGGACGGACGCGGGCTCGGGGAGCCGATCGGGGACGCGCGTCGCGAACGTCGCCGACGGCGGCGTGCCGTTGAGCAGGTGGTCGCCGAGCAGGCGCTCCTTCTCCACGACGGGGTTGTGGCACGCGATGGTGCGGGCGTTGCGCCAGTGCCGGTCGAGCCCGCGGCCGACGGCGGTCGACGACGCCCCGCCCACCTCGAACAGCTCGGTCGTGGCGCGGAGCACTGCGTCGCACACGACGACCTGGGCCTGGTAGACGGCGACGTCGGCGGCGGCCTCGTCGTCGTCGGTCGCGACGGCTCCCCGGTCCAGCAGCTCGCCGAGGCGCGCGGCGGCGACCGCGGTGGCGGCGTCGGCGGCGAAGCTCGCGGCGCGCAGGCGCCCGACGACGCCTTGGACCAGCGGGTCGTGCCGCGGCGGCGGGGCGTCCCCCCGACCGAAGGTGCGCGTGCGCGGGCGGACGAACGCGACGGCGTCGTCGACGACGGCCCGACCGATCCCGCACAGCACCGCCAGCAGGTACAGCTGGTAGTACGCGCCGAGGAACGCCGGCCGCACGGAACCGAACGGCGTGATGTCCCGCGCCTCGACGGGCACGCGGTCCAGGTGCGTCGTGCCGCTGCCGGTGAGGCGCTGGCCGAAGCCGTCCCAGTCGTCGTCGACCCGCACGCCGGGGGCGGTGACCGGGACGAGGACGCCGGCGCGGGTCCCGTCGGGCAGCACCGCCCCGACGTTGACCCAGTCCGCGAAGATCGTGCCGGTCGAGTAGTACTTGATGCCGTCCAGCCACCAGCGGCCGTCCTCGTCCTGGGTCAGCCGGGTGCGGGTGTCCCACAGGCCGCCGTTGCCCTGCTCGCTGCTGGCGTTGCCGACGACGACGCCGCCGACGGCCGCGCTCGCCCAGCGGCGGCGCCGCTCGGGGTCGTCGCCGAGCAGGGCATGCTCGACGACGGCGAAGTGGCCACGCCACAGGTGCGCGACGTTGGAGTCCGCGCGGGCGACCTCGGTGACGACCTCGACGAGCTCCGGCAGGGAGAGGCCGGCGCCGCCGAGCTCGGTCGGGACGCGCAGGGCGCCGAAGCCCGCGTCGCGGAGCCACACGACGGGCTCGAACGGCAGGGTGCGGGTGCGCTCGCGGTCGGCGGCGCCGGCGGCGATGCGGTCCAGGGTCGGGCGCAGCTGCGCCAGGACGTCGTGCGTGGGCATGGGTGGTCCTCGTCGGTGACGGGCACGCGGGGCGTCGTCGGCCGCAGGGGTGCGGGCCGGTCGGCGCGGAGGTGCCGGGGTCGGTCGGTCGACGGGAGCCGGGGAGACGGGTCACCGGGCGTGCGGACGCCGCCGGGCGCGCCAGGGACGCGGGCAGGCGGCGGTCAGCGCCGTGCGGTGAGGGGTGCGGCGTCGGGCCTCGAGGTCCGGGCGGAGCCCGGGGAGGTCAGCGGACGGTCGCGATGTCCCACCCGGCGCTGCGCATTCGCATGCCGACGACGGCGCGCGGCAGGCAGAGCAGGCGGGTGCGGGACATGGCGGAGAACCTGGCACAGCGGGCCTGGGACCGCGCCGGGCTGTCCGGTGAGTGAGATCGATCGAGGTGCGGCGGGCGGGCGGCGCGCACCGCTGGACGGGTGACGCCTCAGATCGGCGAGTCGGTCGGGCGGCCGTTCCAGACGCGGCGTAGCAGGTCGGTGAAGCCGGGCGCCTCCTGGACCTCGTGGCCGGCGCCGGGCCGGACGACGTGCTCGCCGCCGACCGCCTGCGCGAGGTGCGTGCACATCGCCGTGAACCCGGGATGGTGCCCGCCCGACACGACGACGATCCGGAAGGGCGCGTCCGCGAGCGCCTGCACCGGCACGACGACGTCCCACATGAGCGTCCCGCGGCGCAGCGCGGGGACGAGACGCTCCCACTCCTCCAGGACGGTCGTCGGCAGCTCGTCGACCGGGCTGCCCACGGCGGGCAGGAACTCCTCGAGGAAGGCGCGGTCGCTCATCGCCTCGCTGAACAGCGGCTCGACGTCGGCCCGCAGCCGGGCGACGGCCGGCTCGTGCTCGGCAAGGGAGAACGCGGGCGGCTCGGCGACGACGAGCGAACGGACCGCGTCCGGCCGGGCAGCGGCGGCGAGCAGCGCGACGAGCCCGCCGGAGGAGTGGCCCACGAGATGTCCGCCGTCGCCGAGCAGGTCGGCGATCTCGGCGGCATCGCCGACGACGTCCTCGCCGCGCGTCACCGGCGTCTCCGCATAGGCGCGACGGGTGGGGACGACGAGCTCGTAGCCGGCATCCGCGAGGACGCGCTGGCCCTGCCACTCCGTGGGCCCCGTGGCGACGGACCCGTGGACGAGGACGACGCGCTGGCCGCTCCCCCACACCTCCACCGTGGTCATCTCGTCACGGTATGTCCGGAAGGTGCGGGGTGCCTAGCGCGCCCGCTGCCGTGCGCGCCCGCGCCCCAGCCGCTACCGCGACGCTGCCGCTGTGGGGAAGATCCGTCGCACATGGCGCAACACAAGCTCCCCAGTCATGGGCGGGCGACGCTCTGGGCGGCCTCAGCCTCCGGCGTTGAGGGCGAACGCGAGCAGGATGACGCAGCCGATCCCGCCGCCGAGGATGCCGGTGATCGCCCGGCCGCGACCATGGCCGCCGTCCTGCGCGCGCACGAGGGCCCAGACGCCCGACGCGATCGCGAACGGTCCGAGCACCCAGAAGCCGAGCGACAGCAGCCCGAGGTAGCCCGCCACCACCGACTGCCACGAGCGACCGACCGGGAGCATCCAGTGCACGGCGGTCGACGGGCCGTTGTCGGCGGGCGCCGGCTGGGCGTACTGCCACGGCGCCGGCTGCTCCCACGCACCCGGCTGCTGCCAGGGACCCTGCTGCTGCCACGCACCGTGCTGTTGCCAGGGACCCTGCTGCTGCCAGGGTCCCGGTGCGGCGGCCGATGCCACAGCCGGCTGTGCAGCCAGGGGAACGAGCGGCTGCCACGGCGCCGGGTCCCCGCCCACGGCGTCCGGCCGTGCCGATGGCTGCGCGGGCATCGCGGACTGGTCCGGGGTCACGTGCTCGGTCCAGGAGGTGCCGTCGAACCAGCGCAGCACCCCGGGCAGTGCGCCGTCGGGATACCAGCCGGCGGGCGCCGTCGTCGGGGAGGTCATGGCGACTGTGTCGGCACCGCCGCTCGCACGCGTGATGGGCCGTTCGGCTGACCGCCGCGGCGAGCGCCGTCCGGCGCGGGTTCTCGCACCCAGGCACGAGCGCGGCACGGACCTCCGGCCCTTGAGGCCGGGCCGACGCGGCAGCAGCGTGGCCGTCAAGGACGGCGCGAGCCGCGCGCCGGACGACGGACGGAACCGCGATGCGCACGCCGCACGAACGCCTGATCAACGACGTCCAGCGCCCCGAGGCCTACGACGAGGTGGTGCTCGACGGGAGCGCGGCGCCGATCGTGCTGTCCGTCTGGCGGGGCGATCCCGGTGCCCCCGCCGTCCTCTTCCTGCCGGGGACGATGACCCATCCCCTGTTCTACGAGGAGTTCCTCGACGGCCTGAACCGCCGCGGCCTCACGGTCGTCGGGCTGCACGCCGCCGGGCACGGCAAGAGCCCCCGCACCCGCCACCCGCTGACGTTCGCCACCGTCGTCGGGAACGCGTTGGACGCGCTCGCGTGGGTGCGCTCGACCTTCCCCGACGCCCCTCCGGTGCTGCTCGGGACCAGCCAGGGCGGTGTGCTCGCGATCGCCGTCGCCGCCCGCACGGACCTCGCGGCCGGCGTCGTCGCCCACAACGTGCTCGACGCCTCGCTGCCGGAGACGCTCGCCACGACGCGCCTCCCCAGAGCATTGGCTCCTGCGTACTCGGCGCTCCGGGCCGCCCTGCGTGGGGTGGCACAGGTCGCGCCGCGGCTGCCCGTGCCGTTCGGGATGTACCTGGAGATGGCTCGCGTCACCCGCGACGCCGCCACCGCCGAGCAGTTCTGGACCGACCCGCTCGGGCGCCGCTCGTACCCGCTGCGCTTCCTGGCCGAGATGCTCGAGGAGGACGTGACGCAGCCGGTGACGTGCCCCGTCGTCGTCGTCGCCACGAGCGGGGACCCGCTGTTCCCGCTCGCCTACACGCGCGCGGTCTTCGCGCGGATCGAGGCGCCCTCGAAGCAGCTGGTCGTCGTGGCCTCCCCCGAGCACCTGCTGTTCGTGCACGACCCCGAGGCGTCGGTCGAGCTGCTCGTGCCGCGCGTGCGGTCCTTCGCGGAGCGGTGGCAGGCGGAGCACACCGTGGACGCGCAGCGCGCCTGAGCCGGCGGCACCGAGCGCTCCGACGCCGGCGCACGGGCCGCCGAGCGCCCTCCTCCGGCCGTTCGGGATGAGGAGGGTGCTCGGCAGCGCACCGGGTGACGCCGCCAGATCGAGCGTCAGATCGTCGGCATCCACACCCGCATGGTCGACGGCCCGCGGTTCGCCCAATGGTGGTACGGCACGAGCGGCACCGACCGCTCCCCGCCGCTGCTCCCCCGCACCGCGCCGGCATCGGGCTCCACGCCGTACGGCCACGGCGTGTCGGCGAGGTCGACGGTCGAGGCGGTGACGACGACGCGCCCGTCCTCTTCACGCGGCGCCTGGTCCGTGCGGACGCGTACCGCCGCGACGTCGTCACCCAGGTCCACGGACTCCACGCACATCACCAGCGGCCCGCGCTCGACGGCGACCTGTCCGCGGACCGCGTCGACGCGCGGGTCGGGCCACGTCCACCGCGGCGCCATGGGGAGCGTGAGCACCACGGTGTCGCCCGCGGCGAAGGTGCGCTCCACCTGCCTGTACCCGGGCGCCACGGTCTCGGCCGGGCCGCCGGCCACCTCGAGCGTCGCCCCCTCGGCCCACGCGGGCACGCGCAGGCTCAGCGTCCACGCCGCCGACGGCGCCTCGACCACCTCGACCCGGACGACGCCGTCGGCCGGGTAGTCCGTGACCACGCGCAGGACGACGTCGCCCTGGGGGAGGTGCGCGCGGACGGTCGACCCGGCGTACTGGTGGAGCTGGACGCCGGAGTCGTCGGTCGACGCCAGGTACGCCCCCAGGGAGGCGACGGTGCGCGCGACGTTCGTCGGGCAGCAGGACACGTGGAACCACGGTGCCCGCAGGCTGGATGCGGCGCGGGGGCTGGCGTGCTCGGGGTCGGCCGGTTGCCCGGGAGTCCGCTGGTGCAGCGTGTTCGTGTAGTAGAACGCGCGGCCGTCCTCCGCCGGGCTCGTGGCGACGACGTTGTAGAGGGTGCGCTCGACGGCGTCTGCGTGGCGGGCCTCGCCGGTCGCGAGCAGGAGCCGGTGGTTCAGCATCACCGACGCCACGCCGGCGCAGGTCTCGGAGTAGGCACGGTCCGGGGGCAGCTCATGGTCGGCCCCGAAGGACTCGCCCTCATGGTGCGCGCCCATCCCGCCGGTGAGATACGTGCGCCGTGCGAGCGTCGTCAGGGTCTGCCGGGTGATGGTCTCCAGCAGCTGGTCGTCGCCGTCCTCGATCGCCAGGTCCGCGGCGCCGGCCGCAAGGTACAGCGCGCGGACGGCGTGGCCGTCGAAGACCGTCTGCTCCCGCACCGGCTGGTGGTCCTGGTAGTACTGCGCGCCGAACTCGATGTCGCCGAGGACGCCGCGGCCGCGGCGCTCGACGAACAGCCGCGCCTGGTCCAGGTACCTCTGGTCGCCGGTGAGGCGGTACAGCTCCACGAGCGCGACCTCGATCTCGGGGTGACCGCACACGCCGGCGTTGCCGTCCGGGCCGAAGGCCTCGCACACGTGGTCCGCCGCCCGGACCGCGACGCGCACGAAGTCGTCGTCGGCGCCGGTGGTCCGCGCGCGGGCGACGCCGGCCTGGATCAGGTGGCCGAAGCAGTACAGCTCGTGCCCCCACTGCAGGTCGCTGTACCGCTCGCCCTGGCCGGGCCGGCCGAACATCGTGTTGAGGTAGCCATCCGGCTCCTGCACCGGGGCGATCCGCGCGGTGTACGAGCGGAACAGCTCGTCGAGGTGCTGGTCGCCGGTCCGCCCGATCTCCCAGGCCATGGCCTCCATGAGCTTGTAGACGTCGGAGTCGGAGAACTCCCGGCCCTTCCTGTCCTGCGGCAGCCGGCCCTCGACGGCAGCGTCGAAGTTGTCGACCCACCCGGCGCGCTCCACCCACGTCGCGCAGTGGCCGATCATCGCCGCGGCGTTGAGGGCCTGGAGGTCGGCGAGGAAGCCGTGCTCAAGGGTGACGTCGTCGAGGCCGAGCGGTCGCAGGGCCCCCGACGACGGCGCCACGGGCAGGCCGTGGTTGTGACCGGCGTCCGTACTGTCGGGGGTGCTGGTCGGGACGGCAGGCATGGCGATCTCCTGGTGCGGTGCGGTGCGGTGCGGTGCGGTCGGTGCGGACGGGGCGGGGGGGTCGGCGAGCGGCGTCGGTCACTTGACCGCGCGACGGTGAGCCCGTCGCGCAGCAGCCGGTAGGTGGCGGCGAAGACGAGCAGGATCGGGATCGACGTGAGGACGGCGAGGGCCATGAGGCCGGGCCAGTCGATGCCGAACGCGGAGACCTGCTGGGCCAGCAGGGCGCTGAGCGGGTAGCTGCCCGGTGAGAGGAAGAAGTTCACGGCGTAGAGGAACTCGCCCCACGCCAGCAGGAACACGAGCGTCCCGACGGTGAACGCGCCGTTGCGGGCCACGGGCAGCACCACGGACCAGAAGGTCCGCAGCGTCGAGGCGCCGTCGATCGCACCCGCCTCCTCGAGCTCGCGCGGGACCGCCCGGAAGAACGGGCGCAGCAGGAGGGTCGCGAAGGGGGTGAGCAGGGCGGCGTCCGCGATGATCACACCGGTCGTGCGGTCCAGGAGCCGCCAGTCGCCGAAGATCTGGAACAGCGGGATGACGGTGGCGGTCTGCGGCATCATCTGCAGCACGATGAGCAGGCCCAGCCCGAGCGTCGTGATCCACCCGCGGGTGCGGGCCAGGCCGTACGCCGCGGGGATCGCGATGAGCAGGACGAGGGCCGTCGTGCCGGCCGCGATCTGGACGGACTTCAGGAGCGCGTCGGCAAGGGCGCCGTCGAGCGCGTCGACGTAGGCGGTGACGACCGGCCGGAAGAGGAACGACGCCTGCGTGCTGAAGACGTCCTGCGAGCTCTTGAACGAGGTGAGGACGATCCAGAGGATCGGCACGCCGTACATGAGGGTCAGCAACAGCTTGACCGTGGTCGTGACCGGGCCGGCCTTCGTGTAGTTCACGACTCGGCCTCCTCACGGCGGATGCTGCGGGCATAGACGGCGGCCAGCACGAGCACACCCAGCACGGTCGCCACGGACGTCGCGGCGCCGAGGCCGAAGTCGAACCGGGCGAAGGCCTGGAGGTAGCCCAGGAACGGCAGCGTGTTGGTCGCTGTCCCGGGGCCGCCGTAGGTCATGACGTAGATGAAGTCGAAGCTCCGGAAGCCGTAGACCACCGTGAGGACGAGCAGCACGAGGGTGGTCGGTCGGACGGCGGGCAGCATGACGTGCCGCACCTCCTGCCACTTGTTCGCGCCGTCCAGCGCCGCGGCCTCGAACGTCTCGGGCGGGATGTTCATGAGCGCGGCACGGAAGACCAGCGCGTTGAACGGGATGACCGCGAAGGAGTTCACGAACGCCACGGACATGAGCGCCCAGTACTGGTCGTAGAGGAACGGCATCGGGGTGTCCCGCAGGCCCAGCTCCAGCACGATCATGTTGAACAGGCCGCGGTCGCCGAGGAGGAACTTCCACACCGAGCCGTTGACGACCGGAGGCAGGGCCCAGACGAAGACCATGAGCGCGAGCAGCGCCGCGGACCAGCGCCCTCGGGTGCGCAGCGCGATCGCGGCCGCCAGGCCCAGCAGCATGCCGAGGAGCGTGACGACGAGGACGAAGATGCCCGTCCGCAGCAGCGCGTCGGTCCCCTCCCCGCCGTCGAAGGACCTGCGGAAGTTCTCCAGCCCGGTGAACACCCACTCAGCGTTGAGCGTCCGGGCGGTGACCTCGCTGACGCTCATCCGCAGCAGCTGCACGAGTGGGAAGAGGCTGAACAGGACGAGGAAGATCGCGGCCGGCGCCAGGAAGAGCAGGCGCACCTGCCGCTGGCTCATCCGCCGACCCCGCCGTCGGCTCGCCGTCGAGACGCCCGCCGGAGCGGCGGTCGGCGCAAGCTGTGAAGTCATGTCGCCCCCTCGGGTGGCAGTCGTCGTCGCCGGTCCCCCGGACGAAGGTCCGGAGCCTCGAGGACCGTGCGCGGTGGGCGGGCCGGCGTGCACCGGCCCGCCCGTGCGCGTCAGCCCAGGTTCTGCAGCTGCTCCACGACGCCCTGTGCGGCGTCGGCGGGCGACTGCTGGCCACCGAGCGCGGCGCTCCACGCCTGGCCGACGGTGAGCTGGACGTCACCGACGCTCTCCGGGGGGATCGCCGGCGAGGGGTAGTTGGCGCCGTACTTCTCGATCGTCTCCGCGAACGGCTGGAGCAGGTCGTTGCCGGTCACCATCTCGTCCTGTGCCGCGTCGCTGCGCGAGGGGATCGAGCCGACGATCTCGACGGGGAGGAGCTGTCCCTCGGCGTCGAGATAGGTGGCGGTGAGGTACTCCCACGCGAGGTCGGGGTCCTGGCTGTAGGCGCCGATGCCCTGGCCCTCACCGCCGAGGTAGACCTGGCCGTCGTCACCGAGCGGGAGCGGGACGACGCCGTACTCGAACGTCGCGTCGGACTCGGCGGTGCCCATCTGCCAGTTGCCGTTCTCGGCGAAGGCGACGCCTCCCGCGGCGAACTCCTGGAACGGGACGGTCTGGTCCCAGGTGACGGCCTGCTGCGACAGCCAACCGTTGTCGACCCACCCGCGGACGCGGGCCAGGCCGGCCTCGAGCGCCGCGGCGTCGGGGTCCTCGTAGGTGAAGCCCTCGGCGGACAGCCACGGGTAGGCCTGCCACTCGCCCTGGCCCTGCGGGAGCCCGGAGAGGGTGATGCCCTCGTAGCCGGCGTCGGCAGCTGCGGCCATGGCTTCCTCGAGCTCATCCAGGGTGGTGGGGGGCTCGACGCCGATCTCCTCGAGGATCTCGGCGTTGTACCAGAGGCCCAGGAGGTTGACGTAGCCCTGGACCGCGTAGGTCTGGCCCTCGACCTGGTGGATCACGGAGTCGGGGAACTCGCCCGCGTCCTCGTACCCGCTCCAGTAGTCGTCGAGCGGCGCGAGCGCGCCTGCCAGGGCCAGCGTGGCGGTCTCGGCGCCGTTGAAGACGACGACGTCGGGGCCGGTCTGGGAGCCGGCTGCGGCGATGACCTTGGAGTTCATCTCGTCGTACGGGACGTAGACGTTCTCGACGGTGACGCCCTCCCGCTCGCTCTCGAACTTGGCCGCGAACTCGTCCATGAGCCGGACCTGGTTGTCGTCGCTGAAGTAGTGCCACACGGTGACGGTGCCGTCGCCCTGTGAGACATCCTCGGTCCCGCCATCCGTGCCCGCGTCGGCGTCGCCGTCGCCGTCACCCCCGCCGCACGCGGCGAGCGTCAGGGCGGCGGCGATCGTGGTCGCGGTGAGGCCGAGCGCGCGCCGGCGCCCGGTGCGGCCGCCGCTGGCGCGACCGCTGCTGTCGGTGACTCTCAACGGAGCTCCTTCGTCCGTGGGACGAGCACCGTGCGTCGTGGGGGTCATCGCCGTCTCCGATCCTCGTCGATCCAGATGGGCGCGGGGCGTGCAACGTCCCGCGGTCGGCCGGTCCGGCGACCTCGCCGCACCGCCGGTCCCGAAAGTTCCCGAAACCGGTTTCTGCACCGTAGCATCGTGGTCAGAACGTGGTCAACAGGTCTAGGGTGTGACTCGGTTTTCGTCACCGAAACGTGTTGGAGGGACGCCGTGGCCACCACGGAGGACGCCACGACGCGGCCGCGCACGGTCACGCTGCGCGACGTCGCGCAGGTGGCGGGTGTGTCCGTGGCCACGGCGTCGAAGGCGCTGAACGGGAGGGACAACGTCCACCCGGACACGAGGCGCCGCGTGGTGGAGGCGGCCGAGCGCCTGTCCTTCACCCCGAACAGCCTCGCCAAGGCGATCCTGGCCGGGCAGACCGGCACCGTGGGCCTCCTGACGAACGACCTCGAGGGCCGGTTCAGCCTGCCGATCCTCATGGGTGCCGAAGACGCTTTCGGCGCCGGGCAGATGTCGGTCCTGCTGTGCGACGCCCGCGAAGACGCGATCCGCGAGCAGTACCACCTCAAGGCGCTGCTGGGCCGGCGTGTGGACGGGCTCATCGTCGTCGGCAGCTCGACGGACCCGCGGCCCTCGCTCGGCCACGCCCTCCCCGTCCCGGCGGTCTACGCGTACGCGCCGTCGACCGACGACACCGACGCGTCGGTGGTCCCGGACAACCTCAACGCCGGCGTGCTCGCCACCCAACACCTCATCTCGCTCGGGCGGACGCGCGTCGCCCACATCACTGGCCCGGAGACGTACGCCGCGGCCCGGGAGCGCGCGGCCGGCGCCCGGGAGGCGATGCTCGACGTCAACCTCGAGCTCGTGGGGCCGGTCCGCTACGGCAGCTGGACCGAGGCGTGGGGACGCGCCGCGACCGACTCGCTGCTCGAGGGCGGCGCCGAGGTCGACGCGATCCTCGCCGGCAGTGACCAGATCGCGCGGGGCGTCCTCGACGCCCTGCGCGACCGGCGCCTCGACGTGCCGGACGACGTCGCCGTCATGGGCTTCGACAACTGGGACCCCATGGTCGCCGGCGCCCGCCCCCTGCTCACCACCGTCGACATGAACTTCAAGACGATCGGGCGGCGGGCGGCGCAGCGGCTGGTCGCGGCGATCGAGGGGCGGTCCACGGCCGGCGTCGAGCGCGTCGAGTGCACCGTGGTGGTGCGCGGATCGACGGTGCGGGGCGCCTGAGCGCCACCAGCACGCCACCGAGAACGGGACCGCCACCAGCAGGGGGGATGCCGACCGGGCTTCGTCCCGTCGGGTGTGGCGGCGACCGCGCTTCCGTGGGTCGTCCTCGCGGGCGGGGTCGTCCTCTCTGGGACGACCTGAGCACGTCCGGTGCTGCGGGCTGAGGTGCAGACCGAGGCCTTGATGCCCGGTGGGTTGATGAGCGGCGGTCGCCCTGATGCCGTGAATGGGCGCCGTCGCCCTCCGCCGAGGCATCCTGGTGGCCCACGGGCCACACGGAGGGGAGCCGACCATGGCGAGGACGACGAAGTCCGACACCAGCAGCACGCGCAACGCCGAGCAGGAAGGGCTCACGGCCGAGGAGCGCGCCGCGATGAAGGACCGCGCACGCGAGGTCAGGGCCGCGCGCAGCGGCAAGGGGAAGGACCAGGAGGCGGAGGTCCTGGCGCGGATCGCGGAGATGCCGGAGCCGGACCGCATGCTCGCCGAGCGTGTCCACGCCATCGTCCGCGCCGCCGCGCCGGAGCTCACCTGCCGCACCTGGTACGGCATGCCCGCCTACGCCAAGGACGGCAAGGTCGTCTGCTTCTTCCAGGACGCGGCCAAGTTCAAGGCCCGGTACGCGACGCTCGGCTTCAGTGACGAGGCCCGGCACGACGACGGCGCCATGTGGCCGACGTCGTACGCGTTGACCGGGATCAGCGCGGCGGAGGAAGAGCGGATCGCCGACCTCGTCCGTCGGGCCGTCCAGTGAGCGCGGCAGCCGACGGGTCGGGAGGCACGGGCGCCGTCGTCGTCGATCCCGGGCTGCTGGCGTGGCTGCTCGACAGCGACCCTGCCCTGCGGTGGCAGGTCGAGCGGGATCTCGCGGGCGCGCCGGCGGACGTGTGGGAGGCGACGCGCGCGCGGGTCGCGACGGAGGGCATGGGCGCGCAGCTCCTCGCCCTCCAGGACCCGGACGGGCAGTGGGCCGGCGGCGCGTACTTCCCCGGTGACTTCGACTTCCACGGCCCCGAGGCCGCCGACGACGCCGGCCAGCCCTGGACCGCGACGACGTGGTCCCTCAACACCCTGCGGGACTGGGGCGTCGACGGCACCGTCCTCGGCGACACCGCCGAGCGGCTGGGGGCGAACAGCCGGTGGGAGTACGACGACCTGCCCTACTGGGACGGGGAGGTCGACGCCTGCATCAACGCGTACACGCTCGCCAACGGCGCGTGGCTCGGCGTAGACGTGTCCCGGCTCGCGCGGTGGTTCGTCGAGCACCGGATGCCCGACGGCGGGTGGAACTGCGAGTGGGTGGAGGGATCCACGCGCTCGTCGTTCCACTCGACGCTGAACTCGATCAAGGGGTTGCTGTACTACGAGCGCGCGACCGGGGCCGACGGCGGGCTCCGTGCGGCGAGACACGCCGGCGAGGAGTACCTGCTCGAGCGGCGGCTGCTGTACCGGAAGTCGACCGGTGAGGTCGTCGCGCACTGGGCGACCCGGTTCGTCTACCCGTTCCGGTGGTTCTACAGCGCGCTCAACGCCGTGGACCACTTCCGCGAGGCGGCGCTGCACGACGACGTCGCACCGGACCCCCGGCTGGCCGACGCCGTCGACGTCATCCGCCGGGCGCGGCAGTCGGACGGCACGTGGATGCAGGAGCGGCGGCACCCGGGCCGGGTGTGGTTCGAGGTCGACGCCCCGGCCGGGGAGCCGTCGAAGTGGCTGACGTTCCACGCGCTCCGGGCGCTCGCGTGGTGGGACGCGGCGACGCCGGGCTGACGACGGCTCGGCGGACCGGCCGGTGGGCTCAGGCCGGTGCGAGGACGGCGAGCCCGTAGGGCGCGCAGGCCTGTGCCAGTCGTTCGTCGTAGGTGACCATCGCCTCGAGGTCGTCGCCCAGGCTCAGGGCGGTCGCCAGGTGCAGGACGTCGAGCGTGCGCAGCCCAGGCGGGTCGAGGCGGGCCGCCGACTCGAAGACGGCCGAGGTGGCACGGATGAGGACGAGCGCATCCAGCACCGCCCGGGCGGCCAGCGCGAACGTCGCGTCGACCCGTCGGACGGCACGGACGAGTTCGGTTCGCGCGAGATCGGAGCCCACGAGGACGCGTCCGGGCGTCGTCGCCCACCCGTGGAGGGCTGGCGACTCCGGCTCGGCGACGACGAGCTTCGTCAGCGCCGACGTGTCCATGTAGTGCGCCACCGTTCAGGTCCGCTCGGCCTCGCGCATGGCGGCGAGCTCGGTCGAGAGCGCCGCGCCGTCCCGGGGGTGGGCAAGGTCGACCGGAGATCGACGCGCGGGGCGCGCCTCCCCCGCCTGGAGCATCTCCTCCAGCGGAGACCGCGGGATGGGCGCGAGGCGCGCGACGGGTCGTCCGCGGTCAGTGACCGTGATCGTCTCCCCCGCCGCCGTCCGGGCGACGACCGACGACGCGTTCTGCTTGAGAGCGCGGATCCCGACGGTGTCGTCCATGTGCTACATCGTAGACCAGTGTTCGCCGTCGCCTCGGACTGCAGACTGGAACGTGCAGGCGGCTGTCTCCCTTCACACGGTGATGCGAAGGTCGCCATGGACGATCTGATAGCTCTCGTAGTGCGGGGAGTCGTCCTCGATGACTAGAACGGCGCCGTCGTCGAACGTGAGTCGGACCATTCCGGATCGGTTCCAGCTGATGTCTGTGACGGTGCGGCCGATCAGAGGGAACATCGCGGGCGCGATGACGAAGCTGTTGTCCGAGGCCGTCACCTCCGACCCGTTCTCGACCGCCGACGTAGCCTCGATCATGATGCTGGTCTTCGGACCGTCGAAGTAGAGACCGACGTCATTGCGACCGACGCCGACCTGGTTCAAGGTCTTGCCCACAAGAAAGGTGAGGTCTGCGTCATCGGGTAGTCCGTGCATCTCAGGGCTGCCAATCATGTGGGAGTGGAACGTGCGTGCGCGCGGCGGCTCTTGCGCCGGAGACGTTTGCCGGAGGGCGTCCTGCACCGGGATCGATCGGTTGCCCATGCTCGTTACGGAGGCGCCAGTATCCCGTGGGGTAGTCGGGAGTGGGACCAGAAACCCAGAGCTCATACCCCTGTGGGATGAAGATCGGCGGAGGCTCCGGGGCATTCGTCGGCGGCAGGAAGTTCGCGGAGGACCGCGGATTCCTGCGAGGTACGGGCGTGACATCTACGGCTTGCAGACCGTTGGGCGCCGGAATTCCGCTCGGTCCTGTTCCGAAGGTTGTGCCGTCGACCGTGGTCACCGACTCGACGAGCTCGTCCGGCCCTCTCAGCAGGAACCGTGCTTGAAGGTCAGGTGGCGGTCCCAAGCCCGCGCCCGACGCAACGTCGGCGGCGACATCACTCGGCTCGACGATGCCCGCGGCTGAACGTGCTGCGGCGCCCGCACGTCCCGCGGTCCCGAGGGTGGACGCCACCTTTCCCAGCCCTACGAGCGGCATGACCAGGGAGGCGACGTTGAAGACGGCGCCCCCGCCGGCACGCCCCGGGTCGTCCTCCCAGGTGTCCCACGACAGCAGGCCCTCGCCCATCCCCAGCCAGGCGTCGCCCGCCGTGCCGGCGGACCAGGTGCCGTCGTCGTACCCGGCCAGCACGGTCAGCCCGCTCCAGGTCTGCCCAGCCGACTGCCAGGAGTGCGACCAGCCCCAGGACCCGTCGGTCTCGTCGCCCACGCCCACCAGGGCGAGCACGCCTTTGAGGCCGCCCATCACCCCGTCCCAGACCACGCCGTCCCACACGAAGTGCTTGACCTGGACGAACGCCGCCTTGGCGCAGTCGTCCCGACGGCGCACCGGCGAACCCCACGGCATCTCCGCCTCGGCGGGGATCTCCGCCCACCCGTAGCCGCGCGGATCCTCCGAGCCCGTCGACGCGCGGAACGACACAGCGCCGTAGGACGCGCGGATCGCGTTCGCGCACCGCCGCTCGGCGTCCCACAGCTGCACCTGCAGGTCGTTCGCCGACCGCATCAGCCCCATGTGCTCGTCCACGAGCCCCTGGTCGTACTGCCACCGGGCATCCGCCGCGACCCGCTGCACGAACCCCTCCGCCTGGATCGTCAGCATCCGCCGGAGGTCCAGCACCGGGCGCACGTCGTCGGCGTACCGGTGCAGCGCCGTGGCGACCGCCTCCAGGTGGTCCGCGAACCGGTCGCTCTCGCGCTCCACCGGGTCCATCGCAGCCAGGAGGCGGTCCGCCTCCGGCGCCTCGTAGTGCCAGGCCAGCTGCCTCCACTGCGCCAGGACCTCCGCCCCACCATCGCGGACCGCCCGCGCTCCCCGGCTCAGCTCCACCGCCGCCGCGCTCACCGCGTCCGGGTCAACGCCGGCACCCGCGAACAACGATGGATCGATCGTGCCCACGTCGCCCACGACACCCCCCTGCGGCCAGCCGCCGACCCCCTGCCCGCGACCGACGCCGATCATGCCGACGCCGACCGAGCCCCGTGCCGAGGGCCCTGGAAACCTGTGGACAACTCCGGGAGCCCGGGGCGAACGGCCTGCGACCGGCAACTTCGCGGCTCCACATGCCGGACGCCCGTTGTCGCCGGCGCGCACCTGCGGTTGCATCGGCGTCATGACGCACACCGGGCCGGCGAGCACGTCGCCCCGCCCTGCCTGCGTCCCGCTCCGGCGTCGAATGCCGTAGGGCGCGCGCCGTCCCTCGCACACCGGCTCCCGCCGGACCGTTTCGCTGCGCCACGCCGTCGCCCGCCGACGGCTTGACGACGTCAGCGATCGAGTGCCGAGGCTCCGGCCGTGCCCGCACCGCGACGGGCTGCACCGCCGCACGCCCGTCGATGCACGCCCACCCGGGCACCCATCGACCTCAGGAGCACACCATGACCACGACCACCAGCAGCAGCACCCGCCTCGCCGAGGAGCGCACCGAGCAGCTCACCGCCGTCATCGCGGGGACCGCCGAGGCCGTCGCCGCCGACCCGACCCGCGCCGCCGTCCAGTTCACGGTGACGGGCGCGTCCACCGGGTCCGTCGCGACCGACGTCCAGGCGCGTCAGCACACGTTCGTCGTCGACGAGCCGGCGTCCCTCGGCGGCGACGACTCGGCCACCAACCCGGTCGAGTACGCCCTCGGCTCCCTCATCGGCTGCCAGGTGGTGACGTACCGGTTCTGGGCCACGCGGCTCGGCATCCGGCTCGACGACGTGCAGGTCAGCGCGGTCGGGGACCTCGACGTCCGTGGCTTCTTCGGCCTGGACGAGGCGGTGCGCCCCGGCTTCGGGGAGATCCGCCTCGACGTCCGGCTCACCGGCCCGGAGACCCCGGAGCGCTACGCCGAGCTGCACGCCGCCGTCGACGCCCACTGCCCGGTGCTCGACCTGTTCACCAACGCCACGCCGGTGACGACGAGCCTGGTCACGGAGGGCTGAGCAGCCCACGCCTCCGCGTGCGCCCGGGTCGGTGGACGGCCCGGGCGCACGCGGACGGCTGCCGGTCACGCCTCGCTCGTGCCGCGCCGTCCCGGCTCCGTCCCCTGAAAGATCTTGCATTTGTTTATTGACCTGACCCAATACGTCGTGCTGCACTGATGACGAGCGGAATCGCGGCCGATTCGTCGGCGCCCGCCCGAATCCCTGCAGGTCACGTCCCGGTCCCTGACGCGCCTGATCCCCCTCGCCGTACGTCCTCGAAGGAGCGGATCTGTATGCCCCGACGCCCTCTTGCCGGGCTCGCCCTCATGGCCCTGCTCGGACCGGCGGCGCTCGTCAGCGCGCCCGCCGCGGCCGCACCCAGCACCGTCCACGAGACCGGCTTCGAGGAGAGCACCTCGGCCTGGTTCGGACGCGGGTCGGCCGTCGTCGCGACCACGACCGACACCGCCCGCACCGGGACCCGCAGCCTCGCGGTCACCGGTCGGACCGACACCTGGCACGGCCCGGCGCTGGACGCCCGGCCGATCATGCCCGCCGGCACCTACACCGTCGAGGCGTGGGTCAAGCTCGCCCCGGGCACCGGCACCGACGTCGTCACGGCGAGCGTGGCGCGCACGCCCACGGGTGGCGCCACCGCGTACGACACCGTCGCCTGGCAGGTCCCCGTGTCTGACGCCACCTGGACCAAGGTGGGCGGCACCTACGAGTTCGCCACCACCAACAGCCAGCTCGAGCTGTACCTCGAGAGCCCGGACGCGACGCAGAGCTTCTACGTCGACGACGTGCGGATCGTCGGCGAGGCCGCCGGCACGGTCGTCCCGGGAACCCGCAGCGACATCGCGACGACCTTCGAGACCGGCCTGGAGGGCTGGGGCCCGCGTGGCGCGGCACAGGTCGCCACCACGACCAGCGACGCGCACGGCGGCACCACCAGCCTGTCCGTCACCAACCGGCTGCAGTCCTGGCAGGGCCCCACGGTCGACGTCACCAAGGGCCTCGCCGTCGGCGAGACGGTGGGTGTCTCGGTGTGGGCGAAGCTCGCAGCGGGGCAGCAGCCCGCCTCGCTGCGCGTCTCGATCCAGCGGGACCGCGGCACGAGCACCAGCTACGACAACGTGGCCGGCGCCAGCGCCGTCGTCTCGGCCGACGCCTGGACGCAGCTCAAGGGCACCTACACGCTCGGCGCCCAGATCGATAAGGCGCAGCTGTACGTCGAGGGCACGGCCGGCGTGAGCTTCCTCGTCGACGACTTCGCGCTCACGGGCGTCGTCGAGACCCCGATCCAGGACCTCCCCGGCCTCAAGGACGTGCTCGGCGAGGACGGCATCGAGCGGGTCGGGGTCGCGATCGACCAGCGCGAGACGGTGGGACGTCCGTCGCAGCTCCTGCTGCGCCACTACGACGCCATCACGCCCGAGAACGACGGCAAGCCGGAGGTCGTCCAGCCCACCGAGGGCCGCTTCAGCTTCACCAACCTGGACCGCCTGCTCGACTACGCCGACGCCAACGACGTCGACGTCTACGGGCACGTGCTCTTCTGGCACTCGCAGACCCCGGCGTGGTTCTTCCTCGACGGCACCCGGCCGCTGACCAGCAGCCCGGAGGACCAGGCGCTCCTGCGTGCCCGCATGGAGGCGCACGTCAAGGGCATCGCCGACCACATCGCCGCCCGCTACCCGAACGGTGACAGCCCGATCTGGGCGTGGGACGTCGTCAACGAGGTGATCGCCGACGGCGACACCCCGAACCCGCACGACATGCGCGACAGCCGGTGGTTCCAGGTCCTCGGCGAGCAGTTCGTGGACGAGGCGTTCCGCCTGGCCGAGACGTACTTCCCGGAGCAGAAGCTCTTCATCAACGACTACAACACCGAGATGCCCACCAAGCGGGTGGACTACCTCGACCTGGTCGCGGCACTGCAGGCACGGGACGCCCCGATCGACGGCGTGGGGCACCAGGTCCACGTCGACTTCGCCCGGCCGATCCAGTGGCTGGATGACTCGCTCACCGCGGTGGAGGACCTCGACCCCACGCTGCTGCAGGTCATCACCGAGCTGGACGTCAGCAGCTCCGCGGAGAACTACGGCGCCGACGTCAGCGCCGGCACCACCCCGCAGCACCGCGCGGGGATGACCGACCCCGCCGAGTCCGCCACCGAGGTCGGCTACTACTACCGCGATCTGTTCGACGTGCTGCGCAGCCACTCCGACTCCCTGGAGTCGGTGACCTTCTGGGGGATCAGCAACGCCCGCAGCTGGCTGCGGACCTGGCCGGCGGCCCGTCCGTGGGAGACGCCGCTGCCCTTCGACGACGACCTGCAGGCCACCCCGGCGTACTGGGGCATCGTCGACCCGTCGAAGCTCGCCGCCCGCCCTACCGACCAGCTGGCACCGCGCATCGCCGGGCACGACGGGGCGACGGCGACCGCGACCGACAGCAGCGGTGCCGTCGTGACGTACGGCCTCCCGGAGGCCGGCGACACACGCGACGGACAGCTCACCCCGGTCTGCTCCCCCGCCTCCGGCTCGCACTTCGCCGTCGGCACCACCACGGTGACCTGCACGGCGGCCGACTCCGCCGGCAACCAGGCCCGACCCACCACCTTCCGGGTCGTCGTCGCGCCGCCGTCGGCGGACGTCAGCACCGTGGTGACCGGCCCGAGCACGGCCCGTGCCGGCTCGACGGTGACCTTCACGATGACCGTCACCAACGACGGCCCGTCCACGGCCGAGGGCGTCTCCGCGGTCCTCGCCACCAGCGGGATCACGAAGATCTCGGCCAGCGGGGACGGGGAGGCGGGCTCGATCACGGTCCGCGGCACGGCGCTCACCGGCACCCGATGGACCGTCCCGACCCTCGCCTCAGGCGAGTCGGTGACCCTCACCGTCACCGGCAAGGTGTCGGCCAAGAAGGGCGGCACGGTCACTGCCGTCGGCGGCTCCGCATCCGACACCGCGGACCCGGACGGCGCCGACGACGTCAGCGCCACCGTCGGCGTGGCCGTGACGCGATGATGCGCTGACCGCAGTGCCGGAGCCCCGTCCACCTCGGTGGGCGGGGCTTCGTCGCGCTCCGGACCAGGTCCGAACGTCCTACACCGGTCGGCGGCCGCGGGAGAGCATCGATCGAGCGGGCCGCGAACGCCCGCCGGACAACGGCGTCCACACCGAAGGAGCACCCCATGAAGGCTGTCCAGCTGGTCGAGGCGGGCCAGGACCCGCGCGTCGTCGAGATCCCCAAGCCCACTCCCGGGCCGGGCGAGATCCTGCTCAAGGTCACCGCCGCCGGCTGGTGCCACTCCGACGTGTTCGTGGTCGAGAACATCGCCGCGTTCCCGCACTTCACTCTGCCCATGACCCTCGGCCATGAGGGTGTGGGCATCGTCGAGGAGGTCGGTCCGGGCGTCAGCGACGTCGAGATCGGCGGGGCGTACGCGGTGTACGGGCCGTGGGGCTGCGGGCACTGCCCGGTCTGCGTCACCGGCCGCGAGCAGTACTGCCCGAACGCCGCGGCGCGCGGCATCATGCCGCCGGGGCTCGGCTCCCCCGGCTGCCTGGCCGAGTACGTCATCGTCGACAACGCGCGGCACCTCGTGCCGATCGGTGACCTCGACCCGGTCAAGGCCGTCCCGCTCACCGACGCGGGCCTGACGCCGTACCACGCGATCAAGCGCTCCTGGCCAAAGCTGACGCCGGGCGCCACCGCCGTCGTCATCGGCGTGGGTGGGCTGGGTCACCTGGCGATCCAGATCCTCAAGATGGTCTCGCCGGCGCGCGTCGTCGCGCTCGACGTGTCGGAGGAGAAGCTGGCCCTCGCGCGCAGCCTCGGGGCGGACGCGGCGCTCATCTCCAGCATGGACAACCTCGACGCGATCAAGGAGGCCGCCGGCGGCGGTGCGGAGGTCGTCATCGACTTCGTCGGCGCCCAGCCGACCATCGACCTGGCCTCCAAGCTCCTCAAGCCCGCGTCGGACCTCACGATCGTCGGCGTGGGCAGCGGCGTCGCGCACGTCAGCCTGCTGACCCAGCCGTACGGGGCATCGGTCCTGGCGCCGTACTGGGGGACGCGCGAGGACCTGTACGAGGTGGTCGAGCTGGCGAAGGAGGGCAGGCTCGACGTGCACACCGAGGTGTTCAGCCTCGACGACGCGATCAGCGGGTACGAGAAGCTGCACGCCGGGACGGTGGACGGCCGCGCCGTCGTCGTGCCCTGAGGTCTTGGGTCGGGGCAGGGCTGCAGGGGCGAGCCGATCTCACCTCACCGTGCGCGGAGGCGACGCGGTGAGGTGAGATCGGGGCATGGCGATCGTCCTGGGGGTACCGGACGTCGATGGGCTCGGTGAGGTCGTCGGGGTGCTGCGGGCGTGGCGGTCCGAGGGGTCGTCGATGCAGCTGCACCCGGGGGACCTCGGCTGGTTCTGGCGGTTCGGCGCCGAGGCGACAGCGGGGGCGGTGCGGACCTGGCGCCGGGGCGGGGACGTCCTCGCCATCGGCCTGGTCGACAACCCCGCGCTGCTGCGGCTCGCGATCGCACCGGACGCCGAGCAGGACGAGGAGCTCGCCCGCCGCGTGGTCGACGACCTGAGCGAGCCCGACCGCGGGGCGCTCCCCGCGGCCGACGGTTGCGTCGACGTCCCCGCGAGCACCCGCGTGCACGACATGCTGGACGCCCGCGGATGGAGTTCAGGCGAGCCGTGGACGCCCCTGCGGCGAGAGCTGCGCGACCGCGTGCCGGACCCGGGGCTGCGGATCGAGGTCGTCGGGCCCGACGCGGCGGCCCTGCGCGCGGCCGTGCAGCTGGCGTCGTTCGACCGGTCGACGTTCACCGTCGAGCGCTGGCACGCGATGGCGGCCGGGCTCCCGTACGCGGACGCGCGCTGCCTCGTCGCGTACGACGACGACGGCGCCGCGGTCGCCGCGGTCACCGTGTGGTCGGCGGGCCCGGGCCGCCCGGGGCTGCTCGAGCCGATGGGGGTCCACCGGGACCATCGCGGTCGCGGTCACGGCCGGGCGATCACCATCGCCGCCGCCGCGGCCCTGCAGGAGATGGGCTCGTCGAGCGCGATGGTCTACACGCCGAGCGCCAACCGTGCGGCGGTCGCGACGTACCTCGCCGCGGGCTTCCGCCCGCTGCCCGAGATCCACGACCTCTGCCGCCCCGCGTGAGGGGGGGCGCCGTCGTCGTCAGCTCGCGTACTGCGGGTCCGTCGGGGTGACCCACTGGACGAGCTGGTAGATCACGCCGTTCGGGTCGGCCATCTGGAAGTACCGCTCGCCCCACGGTTCGGTCTCGATGGGAGTCACGACGTCGACGCCGTCCTCCCGGAGCCGGGCGTAGTCGGCGTCGATGTCCTCGACGGTGAAGACGACGAGCAGCCCGTCCGCGCGGCCGGCGGCCGAGGCGGGCTTGAACGTCGGTAGGCCAGTGCGCAGGTAGACGAGGTTCATGCCGGCGTCGGGGTGGCTCAGCGACGCGAATCCGTCGGCGGACATCGCCTCGGTGAAGCCGAGGTGCTTCTGCGCCCAGGCGGCGGAGGCGGCGACGTCGGGCACGTTGAGCGAGATGGCGGTTCCAGTGATGCGCATGCGGTGATCTCCTGCCGGGTCGGTGGCGGAGCAACACTGTACGCTGTACGTCGTACGATGTACAGCGATTCGTGGCATCATGGCGGCCATGGCCGCGAGCAGCACCGGATCGGGCGAACCCAGCCGCACGCTCGCGCTGCTGTGGGGCGAGGCCGCCGCGTCGGGCCGGCGGGGGCCCGCGAGGTCGGCCAGTCTCGACCAGCTGGTCGACGCAGCCCTCGAGCTCGCGGACGAGCAGGGCCTCGCCGCGGTCACGATCCGCGCGGTCGCGCAGCGGATCGGCGTCTCCCCCATGTCCGTCTACACGTACGTGCCCGGCAAACCGGAGCTGCTCGACCTCATGGTCGACGCGCGCTACCTGCGGATGGGGCGCCCGCCGTGGGACGGCGAGCCGTGGCGCGACCGGCTGACCGCGGTCGCCGAGGTGAACCGGGCGCTGCTCACCGCACACCCGTGGCTGACCGAGGTCGCGGCGCTGAGCCGCCCGCCCCTCGGCCCCGGCGTCATGGCGAAGTACGAGCATGAGCTCGCTGCCTTCGACGACACCGGCCTGTCCGACGTCGACACCGACGCCGCCCTGACCTACCTGCTGGGGTTCGTGCAGGCGCACTGCCGCTCCGCGCACGACGCCGCACGGGTCACCACGGACACCGCCATGAGCGACGCCGACTGGTGGGCGGTGAACGCACCACTGCTCGAGCGCGTCCTCGACGCGGAGGCCTACCCCCGCGCCGCCCGGATCGGTTCCGCGGCCGGCGAGGCCCAGGGCAGCGCCTGGGACGCCGCTCACGCATGGCGGTTCGGGTTGGCTCGGACGCTCGACGGGCTCGCGGTCCTCGTCGATCGCGACGACTGACCTGCCGGCCGCGCCGCCATCGCGGTCAGCTACCAGGAGAGGGTCCGGAGACCGGGGACCGCGCGCACGGCCGCTTCGACCGTCGCGAGCGTGAGGTTGTCGACGAGCGCCTGGGCGACGAGGAGGCGATCGAAGGGATCTCGGTGGTCCCAGCGCATCGATCCGGCGAGGAGGGCGTGCTCCGTCCTGAGCGGCAGCTCCTCGACCTGCAGCTCGGCCACCCGTGCGGTCCAGGTGGCAACGAGGGCGTCGGCGCCCGGCAGTCGCCCCGAGCGCGCCTTGGTCGCGACCTCCATCGCGGACACGGCCGAGGCGAGGAGCGTCGTCGTCCCCGCAGCGAGGGTGCCGCGAACGTCCGGCGGGACCTTGTCCGGGGACGCGAGGAGCCAGAGGAGGACGTGCGTGTCCAGGAGGTACGTCACTCCCACGCGTCCAGCTCCTCCTCGTCCAGGGGTGCGTCGAAGTCGTCGGGCACCTCCAGAGCCACGGTTCCGAAGGTGCGCTGCCAGACCACGTCGATCGGGGCGAGCCGCGCGACCGGCCGTCCGGCCCGCGCGATGACCACCTCCTCGCCGCGCTCGACCCGGTGGAGGAGTTCGGAGAGATGGGTCTTGGCGTGCTGCACGTTGACCTGGGCCATGGAGACAAGACTAGGTTGACCAGACCTGCCTGACCACCACGACCCCCGACTGCATGCCAGCCGTGGAGGTGCTGACGTGAGCGGGACGCCAGCTCGGGGGCGGCGGCCCGGCCTCGGGTCTACTGTCCATGACCATGGGCAAGCCCACCGGAGTCACGTCCGAGGTCGGCCGGCTGAGCACGGTGCTCCTGCACCGCCCCGGCCCGGAGCTGCAGCGCCTCACTCCCCGCACCAACGACCAGCTGCTCTTCGACGGGCTGCCGTGGGTCGAGCGAGCCCAGGAGGAGCACGACGCCTTCGCCGACCTGCTGCGGGACCGCGGCGTCGAGGTGCTGCTCCTCGTCGACCTGCTGGTCGAGGCCCTGGCGGACCCGGCCGCCCGCGAGCGCGCCGTCCGCGACCTCGTCGACGAGCGGCGGGTCGGCCTGCACCTCGCCGACGCCCTCACCTCGCACCTGGCGTCGGCGGACGCGGAGACCGTCGCGGGCGCGCTCGTCGGCGGCCTGACGTTCGAGGAGCTGCCCGCCGCCGAGGGTGCGTCCCTGGTCCGTGCGATGCACCATCCCCACGACTTCGCCGTCGACCCCCTGCCGAACCTGCTCTTCACGCGCGACTCGTCGGTGTGGGTGGGGGACCGGGTCGCCGTCACGTCGTTGGCCCTGCCGGCGCGGCGGCGGGAGTCGGCGGTCCTGGACCTCATCTACGCGCACCACCCGCGCTTCGCCGGCACGCCGCGGGCCTACGCCGCGCACTCGGCGCCGCTCGAGGGCGGGGACGTGCTGCTGCTGGGACCGGGCGTCGTCGCCGTCGGGGTCGGGGAGCGCACGTCGCCGGCGGGGGCGGAGTCCTTCGCGCGGTCGCTCTTCGCCGACGGGCTCGCGCGCGCGGTGCTCGCCGTCCCCATCGAGCAGTCCCGGGCCACGATGCACCTGGACACCGTCTGCACCATGGTCGACCGCGACGCCGTCGTCATGTACCCGGCGGTGCGTGACACCCTCAGCGCGTACACGCTGACGCCCGACGACGGCGCCGCAGGGCAGGCGGGCAGCAACGGGCGCGGCGTGCGCGTCGCCGGCCCGGTGCCCTTCCTCGAAGCTGCCGGTGAGGCGATGGGGACTCGCCTGCGCGTCGTCGAGACGGGGCTGGACCCCGTGACCGCGGAGCGCGAGCAGTGGGACGACGGCAACAACACCCTCGCGCTGGCGCCGGGCGTCGTCGTCGCCTACGAGCGCAACGCCGAGACCAACGCCCGGCTCGCGGACGCCGGGATCGAGGTGCTGGCGATCGCCGGGTCGGAGCTCGGGTCCGGGCGCGGCGGGCCCCGGTGCATGTCGTGCCCGGTCGCCCGCGGCCCCGTGGCCTGAGGGCCGACGCCGGATGGGCCTCGCCGTCGTCGTCGGGGCGGGGATCGGCGGGCTGGCCGCGGCCGTCGGGCTGCGGCGTCGGGGGTGGGACGTCGTCGTGCTGGAGCGTGCGCCGCAGTTCGCCCCGGTCGGGGCGGGGCTGACCCTCATGGCGAACGGGCTGGCCGCGCTCGACGCGATCGGGGTGGGTGCGAGCGTCCGAGCGACGGTGCGGCCGTTGGAGGCCATGACGTTCCGCTCGCGGGGCGGACGGGTCCTCGTCCGGGCGGCGATGCCCGCGGACGCGCCGAGCTGCGGCGTGCACCGGGCGACGCTTCACCGGCTCCTCACCGATGCCCTGCCGGACGACGTCGTCCGGCTCGGCGCCGAGGTCACCGGCGTCGTCGGCGGGAGCAGCCCGGAGGTGACCTACTGCTCGGCGGACGGGTCGACGACGACGCTCCCGGCGAACCTACTCGTGGGTGCGGACGGCGTGCGGTCGCTGGTTCGGTCCGTCCTGTGGCCTGAGGCGCGCGGGCCGGTCGCCGTCGGCAGCACGGCGTGGCGCGGGGTGACGCGCGGCCCGACGCCGCTGCGCGACGCCGAGGTGTCGTGGGGGCCGGGGACGGAGGTGGGGCTCGTCCCGCTCGAGGACGGGCGGGTGTACTGGTACGTGTCCGTGACCGACGACCGGATCGGCTCGTCACGCCAGGGTGGGGCGCACGCGGACGCCTCCGCACTGGTGGACGGGTGGTACGCCGGGGTGGTGGACGCCGTCCCCGGCACCGACCCGGTGGCGGTGCTCCGGACCGAGCTCGTGCACCTGCGACCCGGCCCGGCACCGTGGGCGCGCGGGGCCGTCGCGCTCCTGGGCGACGCGGCGCACGCGATGCCGCCGTACCTCGGCCAGGGCGCCAACCAGGCTCTCGAGGACGCCGCGGTGCTGGCCGCCGTGGTCGCGCCGGACGACGACGTGCCCACCGCGCTGGCCGAGTACGACCGACGACGGCGCCCGCGCGCGACCCGGGTGGCACGAGCGGCGGTGCGCGCCGGGCGTACGGGGCAGATGGTGCGCTCCGCCGCGGCCGTCGCGCTGCGGGACCGAGCGATCGCGCTCGCACCGGCCGGGATGCTGACGCGGGCGATGGGTGGCGTCGTGCGGTGGCACGCCCCGGTTATGCCGGAGACGCGCTGACGGCGGGCGCGGGCCGCGGCTGCTGCCGCTCGTAGCCTCAGTTGGCGGCGACCCACATCAGGTTGAGCGGCACCCCCACCGTGACGAGCGCCGTGCCGATACCGGCGAGGATGCCGATGACGGCGAACGTGCGGACGTTGCTCGTCGGCGGGCGCCGGGCCTGGACCACGAAGCCGAGGACGATGGACGGCATCACCCACAGCGCCCCCAGCCAGGCGTCGATCGGACCGACGACGTACGGCTGGGTCGGTTCCGGCCCCTGACCGATGAGCGCCAAGATGATCGCCATGCCGCCGAGGACCTCGGCGATCCCTAGGCCGAGGGACCACGCGGCAAGGGTGACCGTTCGTCGCTCCCGCGGCGGCCACGGGACGAGCGGATGCCACTGGTAACCGTCCCACCACCAGCGTGTGCCGTTGGGCGTCGTCTGCGTGAGGGCTCCGTGGGGGGCGGTGTGCATCGCCATCGTGATCGCCTGCTGTCGCGCGTGAGGGCTCCGTCGCCTTCAGCGTCGAACGAGCCGGTGTGAGCGTCCAGAGGACTTGGTCCCTGACAGGCCAGCCCGGCGGCGTCGCCGATGTGCCCGCGCGCCCGCCCGACGCGGTAGGCCCGAGGCGAAGGCTGAAGCGACTCCGGCCTCGTTCCAGGCATCATCGTGTGACGGCTACGGGCATGTCTCGCCGATCTTCACCGCCCACACCGTGACCTGGGCTTCGACCGGCACGACCGTTCCGGCCACAGGCTCGTGGGAGCACACCACCCAGTTGCTGTCGTTGACCTGCATCCGGTCGAGTCCGGAAGCATCCTCTTGATCAATGACGTACGAGCCAAGGGACTGCAAGGTGTCTTGGGCGTACTGGAGGTTCTGACCCACGAGATCGGGCATCGTCAATGGCTCGACTTCTCGCGGCGTCTCCTCTGCCGCCGGGGCTGGGGACCCGGGCGCTTCAGCGGCCGCCTCGGCCGTCGGCTCTGTGGTGGGGGTGGGCGCCGGCGCGGGGGCTTCTGCTGTCACGGTGACCGTCGCTGGTGGCGCAGGGGGCGCCGCAGCGGTGCACCCAGCGAGCGCGAGCGCCGACAGCAAGACCGCCGGCAGCAAGACAAGAAGCCGAGTGGAGTGCCACGTGAAATCGCATACCCGTCGCGCGTCACCCATCACACTCTTCATTCGACCTGTCTCTCTCCGAGTAACCGTTAGGCGCTTCACTTCCCGACCGACGTGCTCGTCCTGCGGCTCTCTCCCGTAGGTTCCCGGCACGGTCCGTGCATCTCACACCACCCCCACCCACAGCCCGTCCCGCGCCCGCGTCATCGCGACGTACAGCTCGCGCCGCTCCCGCTCCCACTGCTCGCGACGGGTGTCGTCGGCGGGCGGGCCGGCCTCGGCGAGGTCGCTCGCGCGCACCTCCGGCAGCAGGACGTGCTTGAACTCCAGGCCCTTGGCGCGCTTGACGGTGCCGACCTTGATGGCGTCGGTGGGGGCGCCGTCGTACTCCGTCAGCAGCACGACCGGGGCGCCGTCGGCCCGGAGCGCCGCGGCCGCTCGCTCGACGGCGCGCCGGCTGCGGCACAGCACCCCGACGTCACCGGGCCGCGTGCCCACCTCGCGCACGACGGCGCGCGCCCGCGCCAGCATCCGCGCGTCGCGCTCCAGCGGGTTTCGGCACCGCTCGATGACCGGTTCCGGCCCCGTCCGCGAGACCGCCTGCGGGACGTCGCCGCGTCCGACGACGCCCTCGATGTCGGCGAACTCATCGCCGTCGACCAGGCGGGAGGCGAAGTCGAGGATCTGCGCGGTGTTGCGGTAGTTCACGTCGAGGACGACGCCGCGGCCGGCGACCGAGATCCCCACCTCGGCGAGCGTGTAGCCGCCGGGGTAGATGGACTGCTGACCGTCGCCGATGAGCGTCAGCGCGTCGGGCGCGTCGCCGACCAGCGCGTGCAGCATCCGCACCATGGCGCAGGACAGGTCCTGCGCCTCGTCCACGATGACCGCGGTGTACGGCTCCTCCCACGGCTGACGCCGCAGCTCGCGCTCGGCGAGGAGGACCAGGTCGGCGTAGTCGACCAGGTGGCGGCGGCGAAGCTCGGCGTCGTACGCGGTGTACAGCGCCCAGACGGCGCGCCGCTGCTCCACGCCGAGGCGGTGCCGGCGGCCGGTGCGGAGGAGGTCGAGGTAGGTGGTGAGGTCGGTGATGCCGCGCCCCTTGATGACGTGGTCGACCTCCTCCCGCCAGTAGCGCTCGTCGAGCCGCTTGCCCTGGCCGAGCGGTCCGGTGCGGCCGACGGCGGCCCACGCGGCGGCGAAGGCCTCGTCGACCTGCTTGTCGTTGACGCGGCAGTGCACGCCACGCGCGCTCAGGACCGTCCGGGCGAGCTCGTGGACGCCGGTGAAGTGGACGCGGTCGACGACGTCGGGCGCCATCCGCGTCAGCATCTGCCGCAGGACCGCCGGCAGCGTCCGGACGTACGTCGCGACGAGCACGCGCCCGGGCCGGGTCCGCGCGAGGTAGGCGGCGCGGTGCAGCCCGACGACGGTCTTGCCCGTGCCCGCCGCGCCGCGGATCCGGCTCGGCCCGTTGAAGCTGCGGCGCACGAGCTTGGCCTGGTCGGGGTGGAGGAAGGACATCCACTCCTCGATGGGGCTGGCGAGGATGCCCTCCATCAGGGCGGACTGGACCTCGTCCTCGGTGAGCAGCGCGTCCTGAACCGGCTCGGGCGGCGCCGGAAGCACCGGCTCCGGCACGGTGATACTCACCGGGGCGGGTGCCCCCACCTGCGGGAAGAGCGCGAGCGCGCGGGCGAGGACGGCGTCGACCTGCGTCGGCGTGAGGCGGGTGCCGTGGGAGGCGATGTGCCGCAGCACGTCCTTCTCGCCCACGATCCGCACGGTGTGGACCGACTCGTCGATCCCCTGCCGTCCGGCGAGGACGACGACGGGCCGCACCTCCCCCGGCGCAAGGCCCACCTCGGCGAGGTCCGCCTCGACGAGGTTGCCCAGGTCCGCGAGCGCGAGGACGTCGTCGGTGACGTCCTCCTGGCCGCGGTGGATCCGGCCGGCGTGGATGACGACGTCCTTCCACGCCTTGGTGTCGACGATGAACACCCCGCCCGGGCCGACGACGACCAGGTCGACCTGGGCGCGGCGGCTGCCGGGCCAGGCGCGGTCGGCGAGGAGGTGGTGCCCGACGGCGCTCAGCGGCGCGAGGGCCTGGGCGGTGCGGCGCTCGGTGACCTCGGCGACGGCGTAGCGGCCGGCGGTGGCGCGGGCCTCGGCGGCGGCTTGCGTGTGGGCATCAGCGAGCGCGAGCTGCCGGCGCGCCTCGGTACCGGCGGAGTCCCCTGCGGGCATGTGGCCCCCTTCCCTGGCGGAAGGATCGGCAGGGGAGGGGGTGCGGTTGAGCCTTCGTGTCCAAGCGGGGCGGCGTCGACCGCCAGGTCACGCGGTTGGCCTCACCTTCATCGAAGACACCCCGACTGGACCGGTCGCACACCACTCTGCGGGACGCCACTCTCCAGACTGGCTCCGACCGCAGACGCCGTCGGGTGGGCCGCTGGCATCATGAGCATCGCAGCAGATGACAAGGAGCCCCGTGGACGCCAAGACCTACCCGTTGCAGGAGATCCTCAAGCCTGAGCGCCGATACATCATCCCGACGTTTCAGCGCGACTACGAGTGGACGCTCGACGGTCAGTGGAAGCTCCTGTTCGAGGACCTGGAAAGCACGGCTGACAGGCTGATCGATGCGCGCGCGAGCCAGGGTGAGAGCTCTGCCCTCTTGAAGAACAAGGAGCAGAACGTCACACCCCACTTCCTCGGGGCGATCGTGTGCGCCAGCCTTCCGTTCGCTACTGGCGGTGTCGCGCTGCGCTCGGTGATCGACGGTCAACAGAGGCTCACCACGATCCAGCTCCTTGTGCGGGGGCTGCTGGACGTCCTCCAGGAGATCGAGTCCGACAGGCGCAAGTCGGTCCGCCGCATGCTCTTCAACCCTGACGACGTGGTGGACTCGCCCGAGGAGGTGCACAAGCTGTGGCCGAGGCGACGGGACCGCGAGGTGTGGCCCGCCGCGATGAGTGACGCGGTCCCGGCCTACGCCGGGAGCAACGACCACCTGTATCTGCGAGCACGTCGCTACTTCGCGGAGGCCGTGCGCGAGAGCGTGCGCAATGACGCAGGCGAGCCCGACCCCGAGCGACTCCAGGCTCTGGCGGACGCGTTGTCGAGCCTGTTCAAGCTCGTTGTCATCGACCTCGAGGACAACGACGACGCGCAGGTGATCTTCGAGGTGCTCAACGGACGGCAGACGCCGCTCGCGCCAATCGACCTGGTGAAGAACCTGCTCTTCCTCCGCGGCGAGCTTGCCGACGAAGACGTCGACCGGCTCTACGACACCTACTGGGCAGGCTTCGACGACGACTGGTGGAAGGCCGTCGTTGGTCGTGGCCATGCAGCCCGCGGGCGGCGCGACGTCCTGCTATCGGTCTGGCTCACCGCTGTCTCTGGCGAGGAGGCGAACGTGAGCCATCTGTACCGCGAGGCGCGGGAGTACCTTAACGGGTCGGACGCACCTGACACGGAGCACGTCCTGCGCGAGCTGAGCGATTACGCCAAGGCGTACCGCGCCATCTACGGCGCAGAGGCCGTCGATCCGCGCCTGCGCACGTCGTACGACAGGCTAAACGAGTTCGAGATCACGACGGCGGTGCCCCTCCTCGCCTGGCTGCGCATCGCATCGCCCGATTTGATCAGCCTCGACGACGAGGTGCGCGCCGTCCACGCAGTGGAGTCGTGGGCGATGCGCCGTTCATACGTGGGTTGGCAGACGCGTGGATACGGCACACACCTAGCTCGCGTCCTGCGCACGGCGAAGAACGCGTCCGTCGCGGGCAAGAACGTCGCTGATGCGGTAGTCGATGCGCTTCAGGACGGTGCGCTCGCCTGGCCCTCCGACGTTGAGGTTCGCGAGGCGTTTCGGACACGGCCGTTCTACAACGCCGTCGCGCAGTACCGCATCCGCGCACTGTTCCGTGCGATCGACGACCAGTTACGTAGCGAGGACCTGCACGAGCCGCCCGCGGCGATCGGCTTCGATGGCCTGCAGATCGAACACGTGATGCCACGTAGTTGGACGATGCACTGGCCGCTGATCGGCGGCGACGGCACTCCGGTCGATCCAGATGCCGGAGACGCTGCGTCCGTGCAACGAGTATTGGAACGTCGTCAGGCTCTCGATCGCTTGGGCAACCTGACTCTCGTCACGCAGGCGTTCAACCTCGACGTGTCGAACTTGGGGTGGGCCGCGAAGCGGCCAGAGTTCGCAAAGCAGGGCGCCCTCGTGATCAACAAGGGAGTCGCCGCCGTCGAAGACTGGACCGAGTCCGAGATCGATGCACGATGCGCCTTCCTCGCATCCGTGGCAACCCGAGTCTGGCCAGGCCCGGATGCTCTCGGTGGGACGGTGCGCGTGAGCCCCGCGCCGGCGCCGGACCGGCCTACGGCGGTCCGGGCGGAGCCTGCCGGTACCGGGTCTGACGCACCCGTCCCAGGACAGCCCGTCGGCTCCGTCGCACCCTTGGTCACAGCGCTCGAGACCGTCGGCATGCGAGTGGCCGACGCAGACGCACCATGGCCCGGCTGGGGGGTTGTCGTGAAGTGCATCGGAGGCAGCGCCTATCTCAATCGCACTAACGTTGATGTGCGGAGTGACCAACCCGGCCAGGTCGCGACATGGGTGGCAGCGGGGAAGGGAGAGGAAAGAGGCAGTTACCTTCGGATCGCGCTCCGATGACCAGGGCCGCAACTGCCGGACGTCCACGGCCGTCTTGGTCCGCGCGCACTCCGGGGCGAGTGTTCTTATCTACGGTCCTAACCTGCGCCCCTCTCTGACCTGCGGACATGAATCGATGCCGGTCCCGGAGTTGTCCAGGGAAGCCACCGCTCGGAAACGCTGACGACGCGGCGCGCCGTAGTACGCGTCCTTCACCATCTCGCAGTCCGCGGGCCCGGGACGCCGACACGCAGGCAAGTCCGTCGCCGGCCCCGGGCTAGACGATGGCCAGCGACCCCATCGGCGATCACGCCACCACCCACTCCTCCGCCTCCGCCAACCGCCGCCGCACGCCCTCTCCCCCCGCCCGCTCGATCTCCGCCCGCGGCCCGACGACGATGAGCTGCAGCCGCGCCCGCGACATCCCCGTGTACAGCAGGCTCCGCGCCCGCTCGGCCTCACGGAACCCATTGACGGCCAGCACGACCACCGTCCGCTCCAGCCCCTTGAACCCGAGCACGTGCCCGTAGAAGACGTCCTCCTCCGCCAGGAAGCGGTCCCAGTACTCGGCGTGGCCGACCATGTCGACTGCCAGCGTCTGCGCGGGGTGCCTGTGCCCGGTCGTGAGCAGCGCGATCTGCCCGGGGTTCCACCCCTCGTCCATGAGCCGCTCGACGGTGACGTCCGCGACGTCGATCGCGTCCTCGGCGGGCACGTCCACCACCCGCACCGGCGTCCCGACCGGCCCGCGCGGCTTGACCACCCCGTCGACGAACGCCCCGCATACCTGCGCGATCTGCCGCGTCGAGCGCAGGTTCTCCTCCAGCGGGACCAGCGCGAGGTCCACGGGTGCGTGCCCGTCTCGGTCGAACACCCGCTGCGCCTCGTCGAGGAACACGAACAGCCCACCGCGGTCCGGGTCACGCAGGCAGCGCAGCAGCGACGGCCACCACAGCTCGCCGAAGTCCTGGGCCTCGTCGACGACGACCGTGTCGAACAGCTGCTCGGGCACCCGAGCGTCGGCGAGCTCGGCCAACCGCAGCGGCAGGCGCCGCTCCCAGTAGTCGGAGTCGTCGTCGGCGCCCGGCTCGGCTCCCCACGCCAGCGGCAGGTCGTGGAAGAGCCCGACGTAGGCCGGCCGCTCCTTGCGGGGCCAGGTCTGCGTCACGCGCTCGAGGTACCGGCCGAGGCCACGGGAGTAGCACAGCAGCGCGACCCGCTCCCCCTGCCGCGCCCGACGACGCGCCTGCTCCAGCGCCAGGAATGTCTTGCCGCTGCCCGCCCCGCCGACGACCTGCAGGCGGTTCATATGGCGCAGCACGTCCAGCACGTGCGCTTGGTCGGCGGTGAGGTGGTCGATGCGGTCCTCGTGCTGCGCCGCGAGGCTGAGCAGCTCGACCTGGGCCTCGAACCCGCCGGCCAGCAGGTCGACCAGCGCGTCGACGTCAGCCTCGTCCGGCACGCCGTGCCCGGCGCCGTGCTCCTCGATCGCCCGCTTCACGCAGAAGGCGACGCTGCCCAGGTCGTCCCGGTCGACGACGACGGCGCGCGGTGCCTCCGTGGTGGCGAAGTCGCGCGGCACGCGGCTGTGCGGGAACGCGACCATGTGGACGGCGCGCGCGTGCTGCGCCGCGAGTCCCCGCTCCCGCAGGAGCGTGGTGAGCGTGTGCCGGGCACCCTGCGCCTGGCGAACCGGGTCGATCGGGTGCGTGTCCGCACCGCCGCTCTGCCACCACTGCCCGTCGCGGTACGTGACGTGGCCGCCCTTGACCTCGACGACGGCGAGCCCGACGCCCGGCCACGCGACGAGCAGGTCGATCTCCCGCTCGTGGGACCCGTGGAGGAGATTCACCCGCGCGAACAGCGCCGCGTCGTCGGGGAGCTGGTCGCGGAGGTGGTCCCAGACCGTGCGCTCGGCGTCACCACCGGCGTCGAGGAACGCCGGCGTCTCAGGGTGGAGGCGGGGCACGTGTTCCTGTCTATCGCGGGTCACTTAGCGGACGGTTCCGCCACGCGGGCGGCGCGGCGTCACCGCTCGGCCGCGAGGACGGCAGCCCGGATCCGGTCCCGCAGGTCCTGCAACTGGGCAAGAGCGGCACGCAGTAGGTCCGGACCTTCTGCGCCAGCAGCCCAGTCGATCGGGATCGCGCGTCCGTTCGGGTCCTCACGTACCCGGCCGGGCGCCATCTGCTCGAACACCTCCCAAGCCATCTCCACGTACGGGCACCACGGGGCACACGGAGCCAGGCCCAGGGCAGCGGCTCGTCGTCCGAGGTCCGGGCACCGATCGCCGTGGACACGTAGGTTGCGAGCGGCGGCACACCCATGTAGCGCACCACGCGATAGTCGGGATCGTTCGAGATGCGCTGGGAGACGCGGCCCGCCGTGGCGCTGCGACCCAACTGGTCCACGAGGTGCTCGATGTCCGCCAGGCGCCGGTCCGAGCTGTCCACCATGTCGGCCGGGGCGATCGGTGCGATCCCCGCAACGGCGGGGAGGTACTGCAGCAACCGGTCCGGCGCGTCTTCGCTCCAGGCCTGCTGCGCTCGGACGACGGCGTCCCGCGCCGCCTCGGCGTAGCCCTCGATGCGGGCGCGTACCTCCGGCACCATGACAGCGCCCGGAACGCCGAGGGGCATCTCGAGTGGGACCAAGGTTGCGTCGTGTCGCTCCTCGGCGCGCCCGGCCGACATGGCGGCGACCGCCTGCGCCATGACACGGCCGTACGGCGTGTCATGCGGGACCACGAGCCATGGCCACGGCCGCGGTGCGGTCGAGTCCTTCTCCGTCAGCCCCACGCCGACCGCGAACACCCCGCCATCAGGCGTCACGGCGACGTAGCGGCGCATCTGCATGCCCGGCGCCCGCCCAGCAGGGAGGCGGTGCCCGAAGATCCCGGACGAGGCGGCGTCCAGCACCCGCCACACCGGGTCCGTCCTGAGGTCCCGGATCCGGCCGTCGTCCCAGAGGTCGTCCTCAGTGAGCGGCGGCACATCGAGGGCTTCATGCGCCTCGAGGAGGCTCCGCAGCTGGGCGAGGTCGCCGCTGTCCGGTAGTTGCGCCTCGAGCGCACCGAGGACGTCGTCGTAGGTCCAGACGGCGAGACGAACGGGGTCGTCGCAGTGGACGTGCCGGTACTCCGCAACGACGCGGTCGCCGTGGGCGCGTCGGGCCTGCGGGAGGAGCGCGACGAGCAGCCCACCGTCCGCCGGCAGTCGGGACCGGTAGCCGCCGAACTGCGCGTAGGTGAGCGCGTCGCCGAGCTTCGCCTCGACGACGACGTGCGCACGTGACGGCGTCCCCCAATGGCACTCGAGATCCGTGCGTCCACCGTCGGCACCCGCCACCTCGGTGAACCACCGAGTCCCATGGGATGGTTCGAGGCCTGCGCCCCGCACCAGCTGGTCGAGAGCGCCCGACGCTCCCTCCAGTCCGAGCACCCATGCGATGCCACGGGTCAGCGCGACCTCCGGCTGCGCCAGGACGCTCGCCGTCACCAGCGCGGCGAGGAGCCCGTTCGGCTCGTTGTGGACGTCATCGTCGGCCCGCATGTCGTGAACGTATCCCGGCACCTTTCGCGGCGGCCTCCCTTCACGCGAACATCTGCGTGACCGTCTCCTTGAGACCTTCAGCACGAGCGCACATCGCGCCGACGAGGACGTCGACCGTGTCGTCGTTGAACCCGTCCACCGGCACGAAGTACTGGAGCGTCACGGCGACGAGGCCGTCTTCGGTCACGTCGGCGTCGAGCGCACCGACGATCGACTCACCTGCTTGGGTGGCGACCCACCTGTACAGCGCGGGGGATGGCTGAAGGTCCGATCCGACGGAGGCCCGCAGACAGACGAAGCTCACGCCGGCCAGGTCGATCGCGGACACGAAGATGTGTACGCCGGACTCGAAGGACATGACCAACACGCCCTGGAAGTCGTGAACGACCCAGTCGTTCCGCTCGAGGATCCACTCGATGTCTGCCATTGCGGTCGTGCTCATGCCACCCCTCCACGGTGTTCACGCGGCTTCGCTGCCCTATCGGCAGGTCGCGGCAGTCAGACAAGGTCCGCCCCCCGCTTGCCAGGCACTGGTTCGTCCGAGCGGGTGACCCGCACGCAGGCGGCCGCCTGACAGCCCTACCGAACCGCCATGGCGTGTGCTGAGCTCACCCCATGGCAGGGGAGATCCGGGCGTGGAGCTGCTTCACCAAGGGCGACGCCGAGGACGCGACGCAGCTCTACCGCGACAAGACGGGCCGCCGGTACGCCTACGACTCGAACGTCGTCAATCACAGCAACGTCCACGAGGGCGACATCCTGATCCTCCGCGACGCCCATCTCGTCTACGGGTACGGCGTGGTCGAGTCGATCGACCGAGCACCGGACGTCAAGGTCATGGACCGATGCCCAGAATGCGGTTCGGCCGACGTGAAGCGGCGAACGAGGTCGCTGCCCCCATGGCGGTGCAACGACTGCAAGAACACGTTCGAGGCGCCCGTACCGACCCCGAAGGACGTCATGACGTACTCGGCGTCGTACACGTCCTGGTGGTTCGAGTTCCCGTCCCCGGTACCGGTCCGAGCCCTCGAGCCCGTCTACGCGGGAGCGGACCAGCAGAACGCGATCCGTCGCCTGGACGTGGCCCAGGCCCTGGCACTGCTGCAGTTCCACGGTGGGGTCGAGGCCTTCCTCCACGTGGAGGTGCTCATGCGGAAGGCGCCGCTCGCGGCCGGCCACGTCGAGCGGCTCGTCAAGCAGCGGGTCGGCCAGCAGCGATTCCGCGAGCGGATGCTGGACCGGTTCGGCGCGACGTGCGCCCTCACCGGTGACCAGCCGGAGTCCGTCCTCGACGCGGCACACCTGTACACGTACGCCGAGCGCCCGGTGCACGAGGACGACGGCGGCCTGCTTCTCCGCGCAGACGTCCACCGTCTGTTCGATCGGCTCCTCGTGACGTTCGAGCCGTCGACCTGGACCTCCAGGGTGGCGCCGGTCGTACTGGCCGCTCATCCCTCCCTCGAAGCCCTCGAGGGTCGCCGCATCACCGTGCCTGAGCGCCTCAGACCGCGAACGGAGCTCATCGAGGAACACCACGTCGCCGCCCGGTCGAGGTGGCACGACCTGGAGAAGGTCAGCGGGCGCTGAGCAGTTGCTCGCCGATCGCCTTGGCCAGCGGGATCGGCACCGCGTTCCCGATCTGCCGGGCGATCGCGACCTTGGACCCGACCCATCGGTAGTCCAGGGGGAATCCCTGCAGGAGTGCAGCCTCCAGGTGGGTGATCGCCCGGTCGGCCTCGGGGTGGAGGTACCGACCCTTCTCGGGCTTGAAGAACTCGGTGCGGATCGTCACGGACGGCTTGTCCCATCGGAGGCGTCCCATGACGTCGGCCGATCCGCTCCGGTGGTTCACCCAGCACGGAGGCAGCAGCTTCGGGTCATCGATCTGGAAGCGGTTCCCGCCCTCCTTGATGAGGGCGAAGCGAGCCAAGGAGAGCTTCGAGTAGTTCCGGCCGAGGTGGAGCTCGATCGTCCGGAACGGACCCGGCAGCCGCTTGTTGCCGACGGGAGCGGTTCGAGGCGGTAGGTCGATCCCGTCGACCTCCGCCGCCAAGCCACGCAACGCTTGACCCACCGTCCGGTGGCGGCCCTCGAACTTCTTCTCCGGCCATCCGGGGAAGTCGAGGTCCTTGCGATGGCCGATCAGGACCACCCTCTTGCGCGCCTGCGGGGCTCCGTAGTCTGCGGCGTTGAGGACATCGGCCAGGACGCTGTACTTCTCGAGCAACCCGCCGGGCTCGGTCGCGGCGACGAGCTGCTCGTACTGCGCCGACTTCAGAAAGGCACCGACGTTCTCCAGCACGAAGTACTTCGGTCGTGCCCGCACGATCGTCTGTGCGTACTCGTGCCACAGGGAGTTCCGAACGTCCTCGGCGTCCTGCTTCCCGAGGGTGGAGAACCCTTGGCACGGCGGACCACCGACGACGACGTCGACCCGCGGCACCTCGGCGTCCCGGAGCCAGTCCTGGATGGGACCGACGAAGACCTCGGTGTCCGGGTGGTTCAGTTGGTACGTGGCCGCAGCGGCGACGTCCATCTCCACGGCGGCGACGGTGCGGAAGCCCTTCGTCAAGCCGAGTCCCGTGCTGATGCCGCCCGCACCCGCGAAGAGATCGAGGACCGTCAGCGCCGCCGCGGGGAGCTCGTCTCCGTCAGCAGGCGCAAGGTCTGGGGCGGAGGAGCTCACAGGTCGCACGATAGGTCCGGCCACCCACACGCCCGCGGCACCACGCCGGCGGATCATGGTGAGGGCTGAGACGACGGCTCGAACCCGGAGGTGGCGACGCCCGTGCCCCATGACCCTGCAGCGACAGCACCGGTGCCCCACTCCCCCGCGGTCTCCGCTCGCATGTCCCGTCAGGCCCGCCGTGACACGGCTCCGGAGGTCCTGCTCCGGCACGACCTGCATCGGCGTGGCCTCCGCTTCCGCGTCGACCACCCCCTCCCCGGGCTCCCCCGTCGCCGTGCCGACGTCCTGTTCCCGCGCGCCCGCATCGCCGTGTTCATCGACGGGTGCTTCTGGCACGCATGCCCGGATCACGGCACCCAGCCCGTCAGCAACGCCGCATGGTGGTCGGCGAAGCTCGAGCGGAACGTCGCGAGGGACCGGTCCACCGATGCTCACCTGGCAGCCATCGGCTGGACGGTCCTGCGCATCTGGGAGCACGAGGACCCGTCGATGGCGGCAGACCGCGTGATGGTGGCATGGGAGCGGACAAGAACCGAGGGAAGCTGAGAGCATCCCCTCATGGACTCGATGTCCCGTGCCGATGAGGGCAGGGGACGTGAGGCGAGGGGATCCACGACGTGGCGTTGCGGTGGCAGTTCGAGCGGCAGAGCCCTGCTCATGCCAACTTCGGCAACGCCAACCAGTGGACCGTCGGCGCCGGCCTGACGTCCCTCGCTCGGGAGACCGCGCAGAACTCCAATGACGCAGCCCTACCCGGAGGCGCAGTCGAGATCGTCTACACCCTGATCCGCCTCACCGGCGGCGACCGGCGCGCCTTCGAGAACGCGCTGGGCTGGGAGACGGGCCTCAAGCCCCACCTCGACGCCATGCGTGCCGCGTCCCGCGGCGCCGTTTCGGCGAACCAGCTGATCGACGGCATGGAGTCCCTCCGCCACGCCGAGTCACTCGTCCTCCTGCGCGTCGCCGACTACGGCTGCCGCGGGCTGGGTGGGCCGGAGTTCGCCGACGGCGATCCGGACGACTTCCGCGACTTCGTCAAGCTGTGTCGCCTGGACCTCTTCAGCGGGAAGGACGCAGCGGCCGGCGGCTCCTTCGGACTCGGCAAGGCGGTCTACTGGCGGTTCTCGCGGCTCCAGACGGCCCTCTTCGGGTCGAGGACCGCCGACGACAACGGCCGCGGACGCACCCGGCTCTTCGGCGTGCAGCAGGGCGTCTCCCACCACCGCGACGGCGTCCCGTACCAGGGCAGGGGCCACTTCGGGGTCGTGCCGGACGGCGAGGACCTGGTCCGGTCGCACTGGGCCGACGACGAGCTCGTCGCCGCGCTGCACCTGACCCGCGAGGACGACCGCCCGGGGACGTCGGCCCTGATCGTCGGCTTCTTCGACCCCGAGGACCCGACGTCGGCGCTCGACGGTCGACGCGACCTGACCCGACTCGCGACGGAGCTCCGCCAGGGCATCGCGGAGAGTTTCTGGCCGGCGCTGGCGCGGGGTCGGATGAGCGTCCGGATCGACGTCGTCGACGACGGCGTGCTCGTGCAGCAGGACCGGGTCGACGCCGAGGAGACCTTCACCGAGCTGGTGGGCGCCCTCCGCGCCTACGACGAAGGGCGCGCGCAGGAGACGCTCGAGGAGGTCGGCGACGTCGTCGTCCGCGACGTCCCGATCCGTGTCCCGCGTCGCCGGAGGCCCGACCATCCCGCGTTCGAGCACACGGCCAAGCTCGTCGTCACCCTGTCGGACGACGTCAAGGACAGCCTGGAGAACCAGGTGTGCCTGTTCCGCCGTCCCGAGATGGTCGTCGAGACGCTCACCCCGCCGCCGGTCGAGGGCGCGATGTTCCACGCCTTCCTCCTGGCCGGTGGAGCGAAGGACCCGGAATCGCCGACCGCCGAGGACCTCCGCGCCGACGACTTCCTGCGCCATGCCGAGCCCCCGCCGCACGACCGCTGGATCCCCCGGAGCGGCCGCAAGCAGGTCAGCCAGGTCAACCTCAACGGCGTCTACGTGGCGCCGTGGCGCCGGAACCTCACGGACATCGAGCTCGACGTCGCCCGCGCACTGCAGGACCTCTTCGGACCGCCGCCACCGCCACCGGACACCGCTCCCCTGTCCGTCCTTAAGCATCTGCGGTTCCTCCGCGGACAGCCCGGGGAGGGCGGTGGTCGCGGACCCGCCGCGCCGCGGAAGCCCACCGTCGCGATGGACTCCGGCTGGGTGGAGGAGGGGCGGTGGGTTGTCGACTTCACCGTCAGGGCGCAGAACCGGGACGAGGGCTGGTCCGTCGTGCCCGAGCTCGCGCTGGTCGGCCTGGACGGGTCCCGCCGTCACGTGACGTGGGACGGACCACTGGAGGTCCTGTCGCGGGAGGGCGGGGCGGCCGATGGCCGCGTCTTCCTCCCGGCCAAGGCCAACGCGCGGGTGGTGAGAATCCTGGTGCGGGGGGTCAGCACGGCAGAGCTGCCGATCCCTGCGGAGGAGTCCGCTGTCGAGGTCGTGCTGGGTGCCCTCGGGCCCGCACCGGTGGGACGGGACGCATGATCCCGCTCTACCCGTGGCCGACCTTCCGCGAACCGTGGCAGCTGGATCTCCGCGAGCCGACGTTCGACGGGGTCGCCCGCAGCGACGTGCTGATGCCGGATCATCGCCGGCTGCGTTCTGACCTGGTGGCCGACTGGGCGATCTGCGCCCTCGAGGCCGTGGCCACCGCTCCGTCCGCGGGTGGTGCTCCCCGTCCCGACGCCGCTCACCTCCTCGTCTCCGCGCCCCGCGCCCAGACCCGCCTGCCTCTCCCGCTCTCCCCGGACGGTGCTGGCTCCTGGCGCGCGCGCGTCGAGCTGCCGCAGGACCTGCTCGCAGGCATCGCGACCGTCACCGCCGAGCTGACGGCGGTCCTCGACGGTCGCGTACGGTTCCTCGGACGGTCCGAACCCTGGTCGGTCGTGGTGGACCCGAGTGACGCACCGGTCCCGGTCGGAGCACCACCCTTCCCGATGGTGTGGGTCGACTTCGGTGACCCAGGAGCGCCGGAGCTCGCCAGGCGCTCTCCGGGCGCGCCGGCGGTCATGGACCTCTCGGGCTCACCGACGCTCTACCTCAACGACGCCATGCCGGGGCTCCACCGGCTCCTCCACGCCGACACCGCGCGGGGCGAGCGCCGGCGGGCTCGCGACCTCATGGGGGCGGAGGTCGCCCGGATCACGCTGACCGCGCTGGTGCGGGCAGCCGCCGCGGACCTCGAGGCGGACGACGACGGCGTCGTGACACCCGCGGATCAGCTCCTGCGTCAGACCCTCGAGGGCGTCGCGGGAGTGATGCGATCGACCAGTGGGATCGACGAGCTGTGCCGCCGGATCGTCGAGGCCGACACCGGCCCGGCCATTGCCCGCGCGAACCTCTGGAGCGAGATCGACGGTGCCGTCGCGCGCCTGGCCGGGCTACCCGACTTCCAGGCCTCGCTGAGCGAGGAGGCCCGCAATGCCTGACGTGCTCCATACCTTCACGGCGCCGGTCGATGCGCAGGACCGGGCTCGGATCGTCGAGGACCCGGCCTGGCTCCCGGCCGGCGCGGGGCCGGTCACCCACCGCGACGGGTCGCCCGTCCCGCTCGCCGCTTTCGCGGACCTCATGGCGAACTGGGCGGACCATCGTGACGCCGGTCGGTGGTCCGCCGATCGCGCCGAGAGCGACCGCTGGCTCGCCCCCAGGGTGCACTGGGCGCTACGGCTCACCCGGGCCCAGGCCGGGGACCGCCAGGTGTGGCTCTGGCTCGCGCTGCAGTGCGCGGACTACGTCCGATGGCGGTGGGACGGCGACAAGGGCGTGACCGAGGACCGCTGGACCGGGGCCGTCAACAAGCAGGCGATCGCCCGCCTGTGGTGGGGCGGCGAGCTCTTCCGCGACGGCTCGGACTACCGGCCCGTCGTCCGCGCCTTCGTCCGGCAGGACCTGCCCAACTCCTACCTGCACCGGCCGTTCCTCCGCTGCCGGCCGCTCGCCCTGGCACTCCTCGAGGTCGCCGCACCCGAGGGGCGGGAGGAGGAGGTGTCCGCCGACGACGTCAACGACCTCGCTCGCGTCGTCAATCTCGCGACCGCCGGCGCGCCGCCCGAGGCCGAGGTCGGCTACGCGGCCGACGACGTCGCGGGCTACGTGAGGTGGGTGCGCCAGACACCCCAGCAACCGTTCGGCTGGGACGTGCTCCCGGACGGCCCGTCGTGCGTCGACACCACCGCCGAGGCCATGACGGCCGCAAACGGCATCGCCCGACGCTGCGCCGGCTACGCCCGCACGACCGCCGAGGCACGCTGTACCCGCTCTTCGCTGCGTCGGCGGTCTTCCGCTGCCGACAGCACGGACCTCGTGGAAGACCGTGTGGGTGCCTCGCCCTACGCTGCCCCGGAGCACGAATCCACAGGCCCGCTCAGGCCGGAAGGAATCCCCAGGTGACGCGTCGCAAGCTGATCGAGGTCTCCCTGCCCCTGGAGGACATCAATCGTGCGCTCAAGGCGGAAAAGGCTAGAAAAGTCGGCAAGCCGCAACATATTCATCACTGGTGGGCTCGCCGCCCAATCACGGCTGCGCGCGCCGTTCTCTTCGCCCAGCTGGTTGACGATCCATCCTCGAATCCGGATAGATTTCCAACGGAAGCCTCAGTCCGCCGAGAGCGTGCGCGCCTGCATGACCTGATAAGGCGACTCATTCAGTGGGATGCGGTCAACGACCGAGCACTGATGCGCGAGGCGCACGCTGAGATCGTGGCGTCGATGGGCACCGCTCCTACCGTCCTCGACCCCTTCACCGGTGGCGGCGCAATCCCGATCGAAGCGCAACGCCTTGGCCTTGGTGTCGAAGCGAGCGATCTCAATCCCGTTGCGGCCATTCTCACGCGCGCACTGGTAGAGATCCCTCCAAGGTTCGCCGGCAACCCTCCGGTCTCCCCTAGCAGTGCTGGTCGGGACCTGAACACGTGGCCTGGTGCAACCGGCCTCGCGGAAGACGTCCGGAGATACGGCGAACTGCTGCGCGAGCGGGCCAAAGTATGACTGCGCGAACACTATCCAAACGCGACTCTCCCCGACGGCAGCAGCGCCGAAGTGATCGCTTGGCTATGGGCCCGGACGGTCAAGTGCCCGAATCCCGCGTGTCGCATGGAAGCTCCACTCGTTCAATCATGGCTACTCAGCAGTAAGCCCGGGAAGCAAGTTCGGATCCTTCCAAAGGTCGTTCCCGCTGCCACGGGAGCGGGACGGGCTATCGAGTACACGATTTGCCATAACCAGCAGGCGACCGCTCCGGGGACCGTTAGCGGTTCGGGCGCTCGCTGCCTGGCCTGTGACTCCTCTATCGAACTGAAGTACATTCGCAGCGAGGGCCGCGCTGATCGAATTGGCAGCCGGCTGATCGCGGTTGTGGCGCAAGGCAAGAGAGGTCGGGAGTATCTACCTCCAACTCAAGAGCACGAGCGAGCGGCCAGGGTGCAGAAGAAGAATAGCGGAGTCCCGGGAAATCTTCCAGAGGCGGCGCTAGGATTTCGCGTACAGGCCTACGGCATGACTTCGTGGAGTCACCTCTTTACCGATAGACAGCTCATCGCCTTGACAACAATTTGCGATATTGCGTCCGATCTTCACACCGAAATCTTGATGGACGGCATCTCGGCCGGACTCAGCGAGGAGGGTTCCCTTGTGAGCGGCGGTACGGGCGCGAGGGCTTACGCGGACGCCGTTCTCACATACCTTGGTTTGGCGATTTCCAGGCTGACCGACTGGTCGAACTCCCTCTGTCGTTGGGAGAGTAAGGGACAGGTTTCTCAGCAGCTCTTCGGACAGCAATCGATTCCGATGGTATGGGACTATTCTGAGGCGATGTGCTGGCCGCGAGCAGCGGATCCCTGGATGCCGCGTTGAAGTACGTGATCAAGCCGTTGACGATGTCGTGGGCAGTTGGCGAAGCGACGGTGGTGCAGGCGGACGCGCGCACGCGCGATTACTCCGGCTTCGTAGTTTCGACGGACCCTCCCTACTACAGCAATATTGGGTACGCGGATCTCTCGGACTTCTTCTATGTTTGGTTGCGACGGGTACTCCGCGATGCACATCCAGACCTGTTCGGCACGGTCCTGACCCCCAAGCTTGAGGAACTCATTGCAAGTCCCCAGAGACACGGCGGCTCGGCTTCCGCCGAGCGGCACTTCGAAGATGGCTTCAGGCAGGTTTTTACCGCCATGCGACTAAGCGCGGGGAACGACACGCCAATCACCGTGTATTACGCCTTCAAGCAGCAAGAACGCAAAGCGAGCGATATCCTCTCGACCGGCTGGGCAACCATCCTTGAGGCGATGCTTGCAGCGGGGTGGCGGATCACTGCGACCTGGCCCCTGCTTACCGAATTGGACAAACGCCTGGTCGCCTCAGGCGCCAACGCCCTTGCTTCATCGATCGTCCTCGTCCTTCGGCCTCGGAATGCTGACGAGCCGGTGATCTCTCGACGCGACTTTATTCGTGCACTCAGGGCAGAGCTTCCAGCGGCGCTCACGGAACTCCAGCAAGGTGCGATCGCTCCCGTTGACCTCGCGCAGGCGACGATCGGCCCCGGCATGGCCGTGTACTCTCGATACTCACGTGTCATCGAGTCCGACGGCTCGAGCCTGTCGGTTAAGTCCGCGCTCTCGCTCGTCAACCAGGCACTCGATGAACTGTTGGCAGAGCAGGACGGGGATCTAGATGCGGACAGTCGGTTCTGCCTGCGCTGGTACAAGCAGTTCGGCTGGAAGCGCGGGGACTACGGGATCGCCGAGAGCATGGGTAACGCCCTCAATATTCCCGTCAAGCGACTTGAGCACGGCGGCGTGCTAACCGCACGTGAAGGCTCGGTCCGCCTCCTTCGCCCGTCGGAGCTGCCGCGTAAATGGGACCCGGCGAAGGATGACCGAATCTCAGTTTGGGAGGTCACGTGCCACCTGGCACGTGCCGTCACAACTGAGGGCACCGAAGCTGCAGCCCGCCTCATGGCGAAAGCCAACACGCGGGTCAACCTGGAAGCCGTTCAGTTGCTCGCATACCGGCTCTATGAGCTCGCTCAGCACAAGGATCCGGAAGACGCAGGTCTCTTCAATGCGCTGGCGTCCGAGTGGGCGCCGCTCTCAGCTGCCGCTCAGCGCGTAGACACCCGCGGGATGCAGGGCGGCCTGGACCTGGACGCACTGTGACCGATCGACCGACTACAAGGAGCAGCGGACCATGGCGCTGAGCAACAAGGAACACGTGGCGAAGGGGCTCGATCTCCTCGCCGAGGTTCTGGAGCCGTTCGTCGCTCGGGTCCTCGCACGCCACGTGCCCACGGGCCACGACTGGACCGTGCTGCTGCAGCTCCGCGACGAGGCCCGGAACCGTGCGATGGAGCGCTACAACCGGCACGATCTGCACCTGCAGCTGCGTGCGATCAACGAGCGCCACGGCGACATCGGCTACCCCTTCAGCGCCGACCTCTCCCGCGCGGAGCGCAACCTCGCCGGCGAGCTGGCGGACGTGCGCAACCGGGTGGCCCACAACGAGTCCTTCAGCACGGACGACGCGTACCGGTCGCTCGACACGGTGGAACGCCTCATGCGCGCGATCGGCGCAGCGCCGCAGGCGGACGAGGTGCGTCGGCGACGCCTCGACGTGCAGCGCGGCGCCTACGAGAGCGAGACCCGCCGCGCCGCCGCCCGCGCCACCGCCCCGGACACCGCGGATGCCGAGCTGCCGTCGTGGCGCGAGGTGCTGCCACCGCATCCTGATGTCCAGAACGGCACGTTCGCCGCCTCCGAGTTCGCGGCCGACCTCTACCGCGTCGCCATGGACCCCGCGGCGACCGCCGACGAGTACGCCGAACCGGTCGAGTTCTTCCGTCGCACCTACCTCACCGAAGGCCTCAAGGACCTCCTCCGCCGCTCGGCCGCACGCGTGGCCGGCGATCCCAGCGCCCAGCCGGTCATCAACCTCCAGACCACATTCGGCGGCGGCAAGACGCACTCGATGCTTGCCGTCTGGCACCTGCTCTCCGGCCGGCTGCTCACCGCCTTCCCACAGGAGGTGCAGGACCTCCTCCACGACGTCCCGCTGCCCGACGGTGAGGTCCGCCGCGTCGCGCTCGTCGGCAACGAGATCGCGCCCGGCCAGCCGGTCACCAAGCCGGACGGCACCGTGGTCCGCACGCTGTGGGGAGAGCTCGCGTGGCAGCTCGGCGGTGCGGACGGCTACGCCGTCGTCGCCGAATCGGACAGGAACGCGACGAACCCCGGGGCCGCGCTGCGTGACCTGCTGGCTGCGCACGCCCCCGCCGTCGTCCTCATCGACGAGTGGGTCTCCTACGCCCGTCAGCTCCACGCACGGACGGATCTCCCGGCCGGGGACTTCGAGACCCAGTTCACCTTCGCGCAGGCCCTCACGCAGGCTGTCGCCGCCGTCCCCGGGATGCTCCTGCTCGTCTCCGTTCCCGCGAGCGACGCCCGGCGGCCGGCCGCCGACGGGTCGGAGGACGAGCAGACGCACGTCTCGGACCTCGAGGTCGGCGGGCAGCACGGCCGGGAGGCGCTCCAGCGGCTGGAGAACGTGGTGCGTCGGGTCGCCCACCAGTGGGCGCACGCCTCCGGCGACGAGTCCTACGAGATCGTGCGCCGTCGGCTCTTCAGCGAGCCCGACAACGCCGCGCAGGCGGTCATCAACGCGACCGCTCGGCGCTTCGGCGACCACTACCGGCAGCACGCCACCGAGTTCCCCTCCGGCGTCACCGAGCGCGACTACGAGAACCGGATCAAGGTCGCCTACCCGATCCACCCGGAACTGCTCGACCGGCTCTACAGCGACTGGTCCACGCTCGAACGCTTCCAGCGCACTCGCGGCGTCCTGCGCCTCATGAGCACGGTCGTCCATCAGCTCTGGGAGCGCGGTGACCCGTCGCCGCTCATCCTGCCGGGCTCGGTCCCGCTCGACTCGTCCGGGGTGCGCAGCGAGGTGGTGCAGTACGTCGACGCCGGGTGGGCCGAGATCGTCCAGGCCGACATCGACGGTGCCAACGCCGTCTCCCGGCGCGTTGACGCCGAGCGCCCCCTGCTCGGCAAGCGGGCCCTCACCCTCCGCGTCGCCCGCACGGTGTTCCTCGACTCCGCACCGACGCTCGAGACCGCTCGCAAGGGCGTCGACCGCAAGCGCATCGCCCTGGGCGTGACCATGCCCGGCGACGTCGTCGGCAACCTCGGCTCCGCGCTCGACGGACTCGTCAACGGTTCCAGCCACATGTTCCACGACGGCGACCGCTACTGGTACGACACCCAGCCGTCGCTCAACCGCATGGCCGCAGAACGCGCGAGGAACGTCCACGAGCACCAGGTGCACGACGAGGTCATCGCCCGCCTTCGACGGGGCGCCGGCGGAGCGACCCCCGAGTTCAGCGGCGTCGTCGTCGCGCCGCAGACCACGGGGGACGTCCCCGAGGAGGAGTCGACACGTCTGGTCCTGCTGCGCCCTGAGCACCGGCACAACGGCAAGGACAAGGAGAGCAGCGCCGCTCGTTTCGTCCTCGACCTGCTCCAGCACCGGGGCACCGCACCGCGGATCCGCCCGAACAGCATCGTCGCGCTCGCCGCGGACGAGGGCCGCTGGAAGGACCTCGAGTCCACGGTCCGCAGCCACCTCGCGTGGCGCTCGATCATGGACGACACCGTCCGGCTCGACCTCACCCAGCAGAACGCCGAACAGGCCCGCAAGCGCACCGAGGACAGCAGCCGCACGATCGACGACCAGATCGCCAACGCGTGGATCTGGGCCCTCCACGGTGTCCAGACAGACCCTCGGCAGCCGCTCACCGTCGGCCAGGTCAAGTGCGACGGCTCAGAGAAGCGGCTTGCCGTCCGAGCCGGCGCGCGCCTCGTCCGCGAGGACGCCCTCCGAACACAACTCGCGCCGGCCGCGCTGCACGTCGACCTCACCGGGCACCTGCTCGCGAAGTGGAACCGTGGGCACGTCTCCGTCGGCGAGCTGTGGGACTACTGCACGCGCTACCCGTACATGCCGCGACTGCGGGACAAGCGTGTGCTCACCGAGACCCTGCGGGACGTCCTACACGACGCGGCCTGGGTGCAGACCGGGTTCGCCCTCGCCACCGGCTACGGCGAGAGCAGCGGGGTCTTCAGCGGCCTCGCAGTGCCGCTGTACGACCTCGACTTCGGCGCCGTCACCGACACGACCCTCCTCGTCCGGCCGGACCTGGCCGTCGACCAGCGGGAGCGGGAGAAGGAGGCGGAGCGCCGCCGACGCGAGAGGCCGGACGGCGACGACACGCCGCCTGGCGGTGACGGGGAGCCGGGCGGGCGCGTCCGTCCCGGTGGCGGCACCGGACCGGGTGGGGGGACCCCTCCCCCGCCCGAGCGGCGCCGGGACGTCCGGTGGGCCGGTCGGTTCGACATCGACCCCGAGAGCGATGTCGAGCAGGCCCTTGCCGTCATCGCGCAGGAGGTCGTCGACGTACTGCGGCGCGGCGGGCCGGAGGTCCTGGAGATCAGCCTGGAGATCACGGCCGAGCGCCACGAGGGCTTCGATGCCGCCACCGTGCGCGCCGTCAACGAGAACAGCCGCACACTCGGCGCGGCGCGGGCCCGCTTCGAGGACGCCTGATGGTGCAACGCCCGAACGTGGTGGAGGTCCGACGGGTCGACCCGGACCCTTCGATCACGTCCGCGATCGGGCGGCACCACTCCCTCCAGACGGCCGTCGCCGACCTGGTCGACAACAGCATCGACGCCGGCGCACGGAACGTCCTCATCCGGGTGCTGCAGCGCGACGAGCGCGCGGTCGGCCTCCTGCTCGTCGACGACGGCCAGGGCATGGACACCGAGGCCGTCGACCACGCCATGGGGTACGCACGGCGCCGCGAGTACGGCGAGGAGGACCTGGGCCACTTCGGCATCGGCCTCAAGGCGGCGTCCCTCAGCCAGGCGGACACGCTCCTGGTCTGGTCACGCCGGTGGGGCGCTCCGGCCGTGGGCCGGCTGCTCGAACGGGAGTCCCTGGACACCGGACCACTCGTGAAATCCATCGCCACCGAGGACGCCGTCGAGCGGTTGGCCGCCGTGGACGCAGGCTTCTCGCTGGAGACCGGCACCGTCGTGGAGTGGCGTGACGTGCGCGGCTTCCTGCAGTCGCCCGACCCTGAGGAGCAGCGGGCCTGGCTCGAGTCGGCGATCGAGCGACTGCGCACCCACCTCGGCCTGACCTTGCACCGGATCCTCGCGCGCCGGCAGGTGACCGTCCGGATCGACGTCCTCGACGAGCACTGGCCGGACCTCGGGACCGTGGCCCGGACCGTCGAGCCTCTCGACCCGTTCGGGTACTCCCGGAGCGGCGCCGCGAGTTTCCCTCAGCCGCTGACACTCGTCCTCCCCGACGGCATCGTCGAGACCGAGCTGCACGTCTGGCCACACGACCCCACCCACCCGTCCTGGCTCCTCGGCGGCCGGACGCCCGTGGAGTCCCAGGGGCTCTACGTGTACCGGCGGGACCGGCTGCTGCAGGCCGGCGGGTGGAACGGCCTGACGAACCCCAGCCGTGACCTGGTGCACGCCCGCGTCGCCGTCGAGTACGGCGCGGCCCTCGCCGGACACGTGCAGATCAACCCGGAGAAGACGGGCGTCACGCTCGACGCCGTGTTCACCGAGGCGTGGGCGTCGGGTCGGCTCGACGACGGCGCGACGTTCGCCGACTACCTCGAGGTCGTGCGCACCGGTGCCCGGACCTCGCGAAAGCGCAACCCCCGCCCGGTCGAGGTCCCCGAACCCGGGAAGGGCTTCACGGCGGGGGTGGTCGAGGCGATCGAGGACAACGCCACTTATCCCGAGGGCGCCGAGCCGGTGAGCATCCGGTGGAAGGGCCTGCCCGACGACCAGGTCGTCCGTGTCGACCGCGAGAACCGCACCCTGTGGGTCAACCAGAGGTACCGGGCCGCGCTCGGGGGGACGACCGGCCTGCGCAACGACGACGGCCAGGTCGTCAAGGTCCTCCTCCACCTGCTGCTCGCACCGCACGCTGCCGGCGCGATCGCCGGGGCGCGGGAGAAGCGTTTGGAGACGGCCTGGAACGCCATGCTCCTCGCCGCCGTGCAGGAGGACGACGCGCGACGACCTCGTTCTGACGACGGACCGCACGGAGGACAGCGATGACGGACCAAGACACGACGGTCGCTCGGCTCTCGCCGGACTCCCTCGACCAGTACTTCTCGGCGGGAATCCCCTCGACGCACGTGCTCGCCAGTGCGCCGCGCTGCGATCTCATCATCGACCCGGGGGCGCAGACATACGAGCTCCTCACACCCGTCGTCGGAGCGGAGCCGGATCTTCTGGGCATGAAGCGGGTGGCCGTCGACCAGGTGTCGATGGAGGACGGACCCTGGTTCCGGCTGCGTCTCGACTGCCGGGAGATGCGCCACGAGACGTACGGGGTCGTCGTCTCGGTCGTCCAGGCGATGCGAGGCGGGGCGTCCTTCGCGGCGGCCGCTGAGGCTGCTGTGGGCAACCTCCGCACGCTGCTGGAGTCCCGCCGCCGGTTGACGCACGACAAGGAGATCGGGCTCATCGGTGAGCTCCTGGTGCTGCGCTCGCTGCTGCGCTCCTTCGACGAGGCCGATGTCGTCGAGTGGTGGTTGGGCCCCCTCGCGGAGCAGCACGACCTCGCCACGCCGGATTACGACGTCGAGGTGAAGACCACGACCTCCGAACGCCGCACCCACGTCATCCACGGCACCGGGCAGCTCGAGCCGAATCCCGGCAGGCCGCTCTGGCTCCTGTCCATCCAGCTGACCCGGGCAGGCGGCGCAGACGGGCTGAGCCTTCCCGCCCTGATTCACGAGGTCCGTGGACTCCTGCCGGCGCACAGCGGCCGATTCCTGGAGAACCTCGTCACCCAGGGCTGGCGCGACGACGACGCCGAGCTCTACCGCGCCCGGTACATCCCCCGTTCGACTCCTGCCGCCTACCTCGTCGACGACGACTTCCCCGCGATCACGACGGCGCGGGTCTCCCGCGCCGTCCCACACCACGAGCTCGTCAGCGACGTCTCCTACCGGGTGGACGTCACGAACCGGGACTCCGGCATGCCCGGCGGGCCACTGGACCACTTCCTGAACGACGAGGACGCCAACGATGACTGACCCGCTCGGTGCAGCCGTGATCCGCGCGCTGGACGGCCTGCAGGGGTACGAGCCCGAACCGTTGCTGGAGCTGGCGAACTTCCACCTACGGCGCTCCGAGGAGTCCCTCACCGAGGACGAACTCGTCGAGATGGTCACGACTTCGAACCTCGACGATCCCGTACGCATCCGCTTCCACATCCAGCTGTCGCGTTGGGACGGTGTCGACGACGAGCCGTGGGCACACACACCGGACGGTGCGCTCACCCAGGCAGGGTCGCCGGCCCGGCGTGCCCATGTCATCGGGCTCCTCGGCCTCGGCAACGACTCCGCCGCCAGGATCGGCGAGGCATTCCCCGTCCACGGTCTGGACACCGTCGTCATCGCCGAGGAGCCGGCCGACTGGACACCCTGGTACACCGACGACCGAGCCAACGAGCGGACCTTCTACTGGGACGCCTACAAGGGCGTGCTCGCGCAGAAGATGGACGCCTACGCCGTCGACCGTCTGGACCACGCCACGCGTGAGGTGGTGCGGCGGCTCGCCGATCCGTCGCGGCCACAGCCGTACCAGTCGAAGGGGCTGGTCGTCGGGCACGTGCAGAGCGGCAAGACCGCCAACTTCACCGGCGTGATCGCCAAGGCCGTGGACGCCGGTTACCGCCTGGTGATCGTGCTCACCGGCACGATCGAGATCCTGCGCGCCCAGACCCAGCGGCGGTTGGACATGGAGCTGGTCGGCGTCGAGAACATCCTCGGCGGCATCGACCCGGCGAGCACGGACCTGCTCGCCGAGGTCGACTACGCGGGCGACGGCGACCGGGACTGGGTGGACGGCAGATTCGTGAAGCACGGCGTCCGTCCCCGCGACGTCGGCGCGCCGGAGATCCGCCGGCTCACTCGACTGAAGTGGGACTACCGCGCGCTCAAGCAGGGGATCGCCACACTCGACTTCCGCGTCGGCAACGAGCTGGCCGACGCGACGAAGCCGCTCTACGACCCCGTGAACCTGCACGGCACCGACGTCCGCGTCGCCGTCGTGAAGAAGAACAAGAAGGCGCTCGAGGATCTGGTCAAGGACCTGTCGCGGATCCACGCCCGCGCGGGCGAGATCCCCACCCTGATCATCGACGACGAGGCTGACCAGGCGTCCGTCAACACCCTGCGGGACAAACGTGCCTCGAAGGAGGAGGCCCGGGAGCGGACACGGATCAACAGCCTCATCGCGGAACTGCTCGGGCAGCTGAAGCGGGCGCAGTACGTGGGCTACACGGCCACTCCGTTCGCCAACGTCTTCATCGACCCGGACGACTCCGAGGACCTCTTCCCCAAGGACTTCATCGTCAGCCTCGAGCCGCCGGCGGCCTACATGGGCGGCCGTGACTTCCACGACCTGCACCTGGCTCCGGAGGACGCGAGGACCGTGAAGAACTCGAACGAGCTGGCGTTCGTGCGGGACCTCACCGCCGATCCCGACGACGACGCGACGCGCGATGCCGAGCTGCTCCGGGCGATCGACTCCTACGTGCTGGCCGGTGCGGTGAAGCTCTGGCGGGACGACGTCGAGGGGAAGTCGCGGTTCAGGCACCACACGATGCTCGTCCACGAGGCGGTCGAGCAGAAGAAGCACGAGGAACTGGCTCGCTCCGTAGCGGCGACGTGGCGCCGCGCCGGGTACAGCCAGTCCCATGGTCTGCGCCGGCTCCACGACCTCTGGCGGGACGACGTCCTGCCGGTCAGCGAGGCTCGAGCCGACGGTCTGCCGGTTCCGCGCGACTTCAAGGAGCTCTCGCCATGGATCGGCCCGGCCGTGGACAGGATCTCGAGCGGCTCGTCGGCCATCGCGGTCGTCAACGGGAACAAGGAGTCCGACTACGCCCAGCCGGACCTGAACTTCGACACTCGTGACGTCTGGAAGATCCTGGTCGGCGGCGCCAAGCTGAGTCGCGGCTTCACGGTCGAAGGACTCACGGTGTCCTACTACACCCGGCGGACCACCGCGGCGGACACCCTCATGCAGATGGGCCGGTGGTTCGGCTACCGCGCCGGGTACAAGGACCTCGTGCGCCTCTATCTCGGCAGGTCCGTGCCCGCCCCGCGGGGAACGACGGTGGACCTCTACCGCACGTTCGAGGCGATCATCCGTGATGAGGAGGACTTCCGCCGGGAGCTGCGGGCGTTCCAGGGCCGGGACGCTCAGGGGAACCCGCTGCTGCGGCCACGTGACGTGCCGCCCATGGTCTTCCAGTCGGTGCCCTGGCTGAAGCCCACCGGGACGAACCGGATGTACAACGCCGTCCTCAGCTTCCAGGGTGAGGGCGGCCAGGTGCGGGACTTCTTCCAGCAGCCGCCGAGAGACGCGAAGGTGAACGAGGACCACTTCGCGGCGGTGGGCCCGTTGCTCGCTGCGGCCCAGGAGACGGGGTCGTTCGCCAACGACTCACGCAACCTCTACGCGGCCCGGTACGGGATCGTGGGCGCCGAGGCCCTCCTGAGCGTGATCCAGCAGTTCCGGTGGCAGAACGACGACGTCATCCAACCGACACTGACGTTCTACAGGAAGGCCATGGCCGAGGGGACGCTCCAGGACTGGGTCGTCATCGTCCCTCTCCTCGAGGGAGCCGCGGTCGCGAAACGGCACGTCGTGGATCACCAGGACACGTTCCATGTGCTCAAGCGCGAGCGCCGTCCGGAGCGCAACTGGGCCTTCTCGGGAAGCTCTCCCAGACAACGACCCTCCATGCGGATCGTCTCGGGCGGTCAGCCGCCCAGCGACGGCGATCCGATCGCCTCCGGGCTGCACCGTGATCACCGTGGAGCGTTCCTCCTGACCTTCGCCGCTGACATCGGTGCGGGCAGAGGGCCGAAGGATCTCCGCGACCCGGCTCCGGCAGGCGACATCGCAACGCTCTTCTCCCTCGCCTTCCCGCGCTCAGCGGCTCCGTCGCCCCGGGTCGGCTTCTCGGTTCGCCGGCAGGGAGGAGGGCCGATCGTCCCCGTCACGGGGACCTGACCGCATCCATACTCGATCGGCGGTCGCCGCGAACCTCGGGACGACGCAGACTGGACACACAGGGGCAGGGCACCGATCGACCCGGCCCGGACAAGGACGTCCCGGACACACGGTGAGCTCACTTCCGTTCGACACCGACGATCTGACCGACACGTTCGGCTACTTCCCGTTGCACTCGGCGGCCGCCGAACTGCTGCAGACAGCGGTGTTCGACCGACTTCTCGTGATCGCGCGGTCCGTTCCGGATGTCGTCCACCTCGTCGACGAGGCACGGCTCTTGCTACCCGACTCATGCCCACTGCCGGACGGCGCCTACTGGTTCGCCGGCGGGCTCGACCCCACGCTCGCCGTAGTCGTCGATGCAGGGACGCCTGAGGCTCAGACCCAGTCCGCCGCGCCGAGCTCGCTCCCTGACGACCACCCTCTGGTCGCCGCCCTCTCCTGGGGCGAACACCTGTGGGAACAGGCGTACCCGATCGCGCCGCCGCGGTATGCGGTGAACGAGGCGCTCCTGACCGTCCCTGCGGGGCGTGACGCCATCGTCCAGCGGCGGCGTTTCACCGAAGGCACGTGGCTGTACGACGTGCGTACGGACGGTCGCATGAGTCAGGTGCTGGAGTCCGGCCTGGCTCCGATCGCGGCCGTCGACGACCCCACCGTGTGGGTCACCGAGGAACCCGCTTCCGTGAACAGATTCGGTGCGACCCTCACACGAGCCAAGCTCAGGGGCACGTTCGCCAACACCCTGTTCTCGTTCCGTGCCACCAGGACGTCCTTCCGGCCGTACCAGTTCAAACCCGTCCTCAAGCTGCTGCAGACCGGGAAGGCCCGCCTCCTCGTCGCCGACGAGGTCGGCCTCGGCAAGACCATCGAGGCGGGGCTCATCTGGACGGAGCTCGAGGCGCGGCGCGAGGCCGACCGTGTCCTGGTCGTGTGCCCGTCGTCCCTCCTCGGCAAGTGGAAGGAGGAGATGGACGAGCGGTTCGGCTTCGAGCTGACGGAACTCGATACCGCCGGCCTCCGCACACTGCTCGAGAAGCACCAGACCGGCCGCACACCCGCCCGCGGCGCCTACATCTGCTCGCTCGAGAGGCTGCGCAAGTGGGACGGGCTCGAGGACTTCGCGCAGTCGCCGCCGGCGTTCGACCTCGTCATCGTCGACGAGGCGCACTCCATGCGGAACGCCGACACCCGCAGCCACGCACTGGGCGAGCAGCTCACCGACTGGGCGGACGCACTGGTGTTCCTCACTGCGACGCCGATCAACCTCCGCCAGGAGGACCTGCTGCACCTCCTCGAGCTGCTGGTCCCGGAGGACTTCGGCGATCTCGCCGATCTCGAGCGACGGCTCGAACCCAACGCCGTCCTGAACCGGCTCAGCGAGGCCATCTCCCGGCCGTCGTCGACGGTCGCAGAGCGGGTAGCACTGCTCGACCGGCTTCCGACCAGTGACTTCGGGCGGACCCTGGCTCTCCGTCCTGACGTCCCGGTCCTACGAGAGGTGATCTCGCGGACCCCCTTCCTCGCGGCCGACGTCGTGGAGGCCCGCAGGCTGCTCGCCGACCTCAACACGCTCTCCGCGGTCATCACCCGAACCCGCAAGGCGGAAGTCGACGACCGCAAGACACTTCGGGAACCAGACCTCACGAAGGTCGTATGGACCCCTGACGAGGAGCGCTTCTACGAGGAGTACGTCCGCTGGTGTCACGCTCGGGCGGATGCCGTGGGCATGCCGGTGTACTTCGCGATGCAGATGCCGTTGCGCCTGGCGAGTGCGTGCTTGCCCATGGCTCGCCGCGCTGTGTTGGAGCCCAGCGGCGCGCTGATGCAGGACGAGGACGATCCCGCGGCTCAGCACCAGACGGCCGTCGTGGCTCCCCACCGTGAACTGCTCGAAGCAGCGGCCGCCCTCGACCCCGATGTCGACAGCAAGTTCGACCGGCTGGCCCCGGTCCTTGACCGCCTCATCAGCCACCAACGCAAGCGTGTTCTGCTCTTCACCTTCTCCCGGCCCACTCTCTCCTACCTGCGTGGCCGCCTGGGTGACCGGTTCCGGACCGAGGTCATGCACGGCGGGGTCGCGCGCGAGGAGCGGCGCCAGATCCTCAAGCGATTCCGTGCCGGAGAGATCGACCTCGTCCTCGCCAACCGTGTCGCCAGCGAGGGCCTGGACTTCGAGTTCTGCTCCGCCGTCGTCAACTACGACCTCCCGTGGAACCCGATGGAGATCGAGCAACGCATCGGCCGCATCGATCGCATCGGGCAGCAGGAGGAGAAGGTCCTCGTCGCGAACTTCTACAACGAGGCGACGATCGACGAGCGGATCCTCGTCCGCGTCCTCGACCGGATCGAGATCTTCAAGCGCTCCATCGGGGAGATCGAACCGATCATCAATCAGCAGGTGAAGGCACTGCAGGCAGCCTTCGACTTCACTCTCACTCCGGAACAGCGGGAGATGAAGGTCCGGCAGTTCGAGAGGGCGGTCGAGACGCAGCGCGCCGGCATCCGTGAGCTCACCGACGCCTCCAGTGCGTTGCTGGTCAGCAACGACGTGGAGATCGCCGGCCTCGAGGACGACCTCATCCGGACAGGCCGGTACGTCGGACAGCGGGAACTGGCCCTCCTTCTGGACGACTGGGGTCGCACCGACGGCGCTCCGCCGGTGACGATCCACTCGGACGGCAGGTCCATGGTGCTCCGAGGCAACACCGCCATGGCGGGGCGAGTCGAACAGCTGGGGCGCGACAGACGCCGCGCTCGGGCGGAGATCTCCGTCTACGCGTCGCAGCTGCGCGACGAGGCCGAGATCCATCTCGTCCTCGACCAGGAGTTCGCCCGCACCGGCGGCGGTGACCTCCTGACCGCCACGCACCCTCTGGTTCTGGCGGCGACCGACGTCCCGGGCCATCGGCATGCCCGCTACTCGCAGATCCGGGTCGCCGGCCAGGAGGGGACGTCTCCCGGCTGGTACGTCGTCGTCCTGGCGCAGGCACGCGGAGCGACGATCGGTGGAGGCGACGAGATGTGGGCCACCGCGGTCGATCTTCAAGGCCGTGAGGTGAGCGACCGGGTAGCGGACCTCGTGCTCGCGGGTCTGGCTGCTGGGACCCTCAGCACTCCGGACGGCGCGGTCCCCACGACGGACCTGTCGCGTCCTGCACGGTGCGCGACCGACCTGCTCGCCGGCAGGCAGGTCCGGACACAGCGTCGTCAGGACGCAGAATCAGCGGCGCTCCGCGACGCGCGTCGCCTCACGATCACGGCCCAGTACGACCGGAGGATGGATGCGATCCGCCGGAGGCGGGAGACGGCCCGTGCGCGCGGGCGCGGGCCCGCGACCGAACGACTGTTCGGCGGCCAGGCGAGACGCGCCGTGCAGCGACGTGACCAACTGCTCGCAGAGCTCGACGACAAGGAACGAGCGGCCATCGAGCTCGAGATGCTCGCCGTCTGCGCCTTGGAGGTGACGCCGTGAAGTCGACCCCGGAACGCCGGATCGACGCTGCTGACGAGCGGGCCGCCGAGAGCCGCTACCGCAAGGCACTGGAGCGGAAGCAGCATCCCGTCAAGTACCAGGGCCCGCGGAACACGCAGTGGACCGGCACCGGTCGCCCGCACCTCGCGCCGCATGCACAAGGTGAGCTCGTCGGTCGCGTCGCTCTGCGTGGTGTCCATCCCCTGATCGATGCTGGTGACTTCTACATCGGCGAGCGGTACGTGGAGGAGGACGGACTCCACGTCTACAGCTGGGCAGCCCCCGTCGCGTGTGCCTTCTTCCGTGGCACGAATCACCATGCGCTCTGCGAGTCGACGGTGGCTGTTCGGACCTTCCTTCGTCGGGACGGCGTCATCGCCCAGGTCGTCGAAGAGGCGCTGGTGGACGGGGTCACCGATCCGTTCTCACGTCGCGAACTGTCCATCCCGGCAGCACCTCGCAAGGTGACCCTCCCCCGGCCCGCCCCTGATGCGCCGGTACAGCGCTCGAGCGAGGCGACCGCCTCGAAGACTCCTGCAGTCGGTCGCAACGTGCCGGCTCCAGTGAGTGAGGGGCAACCGACTGCACTACGTCGATCGCCCTCGCCGGCCAGGGCCCACCTCCGCGCCGAGTCGGCCTTGCGTGAGCGCCTGGCAGCCCCTCGGTCCAGCCGCCTCGAAGCGGTGCTGTCCACCCTGCAGCCGGATCAGTACGACCTGGTGTCCCGACCGGGGAACGAGCCATTGCTCGTCCAGGGTCACCCAGGGACCGGCAAGACGATCATCGCGATCCACCGTGCAGCCTTCCTTGTCGACACCGAGCGGCGGGAGAACCGCGTCCGAAAGCTCCTCCTGGTCGGACCGACGCGCGAGTACGCCGACCACGTCAGCGGGCTCCTCGGCAGCCTCGTCACGGACCCTCATTCGGTCGAGGTCACTTCCGTCGATGACCTGATCCAGCGCATCCGTGGCGTCAGCACAGAGCTGAGTGGACCCCTCTGCCGGGACTACCGCGACGCAGATGTCCACCTCATGCTTCTGGCTCAGGACGCGCGGCGGCGGCTTCAGCGGCGCGGCGTGCTTCCGCCAGGCCGCCGAGAGGCTGCAGCCGCCGTCTACGAAGCGTTGCGGACGAACGGGGACACCCAAGGCGTGATCACGTCCGACCGCGAATGGTCGTCCTACCTCACCACTCAACTCCCGGCGTACGATCGGGCGCACGGTTACCGCGTCCTTCAAGGGCTGCTCGCTGCTTGCGCCTGGGCCTTGAGCCCACCGCCGGACCTGCGCGGGTTCGACCACGTGATCGTGGACGAGGCGCAGGATGTGCTGCCCTTGCAGTGGGCACTTCTCGACAACCTTCTCGAAGAGCCGAGTTGGACGGTCCTGGGCGATATGAACCAGCGACGGAACGACTGGGCGTTCCACTCCTGGACACACATCGCAGACCATCTCGGTTGCCTGGACGAGGCTGGGAAGCCGCCGGTCGTGGTGGTCGAACGCGGCTACCGTTCGACGGGACCCATCATGCGATTCGCGGGGCTGCTCCTCCCCCGTCATGAGCGGACCGTCGAGTCACTGCAGGCCGACGGTCCGGAACCGGTCGTCGTCCGCGTCGCCCAGACCGTCCTCCAAGAGGAGGTCGTGACGACTGCAACGAGCCTCCTGGGTCGTCACACCGCTGGAACGGTCGCCGTGATCACCGTGGACCCTCGTGGCGCCCGAGAGCGCTTCGCCCATCAGGGCTGGAAGTGCCGAGGGCAGCGCTGCGAACGCGGAGGGCAGGCGGTGCGCGTACTGCATCCTGAGTCGGCCCGAGGCCTCGAGTTCGACGCGGTCGTCGTCGTCGAACCCGCGGACTTCCCCATCAACCTTGGACGCAACGGCCTGCTCTACACGAGCCTGACCCGAGCGAACAGGGAACTGGCAGTGGTCCACAGCAAGCGGCTTCCTGACGGCCTCGCCGGGCGGCGCTGACCGCGGATTCGCCGATCCCCCTGCCGACCAGACACATCGGGTCCCGAATCGGCAGTGAAGAGCCGGTCGTCGACCTGGACTTCCGAGAGCCTCGGCGCAGGACAGCCACTTCACCCATCCACGCCGACGGACGTACGCCCACGGAACCGGTTCTCCCGATGCCACTCGAAGTACGGCTCTCTCCCTGGTGACCACGCCGGTGCCCTGTGCCGGTCGAGTCCGCGAAGTACCGTCCGGAGGTGGGCGTCCCCAGCAGCCACGCGCGCGATGACGATGCGGCCGGTCGCGTCGACCGCGAGATAGCCACGTTCGTACAACGCATCGCATCCGAGCGTGCACGCGGCCATCGCTACGTGCGGCATGTCCAGCCGCTCCTCCTCGGAGCACTCGCTGCGCGGCTTCACGTGAGCGGCGACAAGGAGGGCGCGCGGCAGGTATCGCCCACAGAGCCCGCACTGGGCCGGCATCTCTGAAGCCGCAGCGCCGATTCCAAGGGAGTCCCGCAGCAGGGACTGCTCCAAGCGCACCGCGCGCGCGGCGCCCGCTGCGTCGGTCGTGCCCATCGCTTCCAGCCGTGCGAGTAGATCATCCAGCCCGGGCGGGGCGGCGACATCGCCAGGCGTCTCGACCGTCACTCCGCGGGCAGCGCCATGAGAGATGTCGATGACGCCCGTTCCGGATCGGCGGACCGACTCACCCGGAATCTCGTCGGCGAACTCGGCAAGCAGCTGATCGGCCTTCGGGCCGGTGATCAGACGGAGTCCTCGGAAGTCGTCCGCCACACCGAAGCCTCCGCGGGTCCGGAACTCGCGGTAGGGGATGTCGGTGAAGGCGAACGGCTCGAGGCTGTACACATGCCGGTAGCTGCCGTGCGCGGGGTGCCGGGGCCAGAGGGCGTCCGCGAGTGAAGGGTTGTCGGTCAGCAAGCCGATCCGACCGATCGCCAGCACCCGACTGTTGCCTGTGAAGATGACGACGTCGCCGGGATCCAGCTGTGCCATTTTCGCCGAGTGGTAGCGGTGAGCACCCCAGATCGGCGCTCGCCCTTCGGGGTGCACCTCCTCCAGGCGCCGTCGTTCGGCGCCGCTGAGCGCGGCGGCGACCGCACCGGAGCGGAAGTCGACGGGTGTTTCGATGGTGGTGGCCCAGTTGCGCCGACCCTGCGCCACTGCCACGCCTGTGGCGTGGATCAGCACCGAGGTCACGGGAGGACCTCGGGACGGCGATCGGTCGTCGGCGACACGGGTGACCCCTGGGCAGCACGGCTGAGCGTGCGGAGGGGTCATGTCCGGGAGAGGTCTCCCGGAAGTCCGTCGTTCCGCGGAACGTCGTCCACGCTAGCCCAGCACCGACGGCGCCCGAGCGTGTTCGTCGTCTTCACGCGGGTGCAGTCGGTCGGGTCGTGGACCGACACAGCTCTCCACTGCTGTGAAGCAATGGGTGCGCACGCGCCGGCGTAGCGACCAGATCTGCGCGCTCAGCCGTGAGGGTTCACGAGCCTCCGGAGCATCTCCCGCGTCTCCGGGTCCGTGGAGTACAGCAGCGTCCCTACCATCCCCCGGGTGAGCAGCACCTTGTAGACGTTCCGGATCCGCCGCTCGAACGTCGCGTCGTCGACGGCGTTCCTGTTCCTGAAGTCCGGGTCCTTGTTGAACTCCCGCCGCGCCACCCAGCGGTCGGTGCGCCACACGAGGTCGTCGCCGAAGATGACGCCGTTCCAGTCGTACTCGAAGCCCTGCGCCGTGTAGACGCAGCCGACCTGCCCGAAGCCGGCCGGATCGGTAGCCCACAGCTGCGACGGCGGCGCCCCGCCGACGGATCGCTCGCTCTTGAGGTTCCACGGCCGCGACCACGAGCCGATCGACACGTCGGGCACGAGCGTCCCGTCCGGCCGCGGGTCGCTCCAGCGCCAGCAGTAGCCCGCCGTCATCCGCGCCCCGTAGCCCTGGGCGAGCATGCCGGCGAGCCGGTCCTCCATCTCCCGCGGGGTGTCGACGACGTCGACGGCGAAGTGCGGCTCGTCGTGCCACACCGTCGGCCCGCCCGGCGCCAGCCCCAGCAGCCGCAGGACCCACGCGATGTACGCCTCGGACCCGCCGGCGCGGTACTGGGCGCTCAGGTCGACGTGCCGAAGGTCGAGGTTGCGCGCACGGGCGTACAACTCGACCTCGGCGACGCTGCCCATCTCGCCCGGCCGCACCACCTGGTTCTCGTCGAGGAGGAAGACCGGGACGCGCGCGGCGTCGATGAGCTCCTCGATCTGCGGGCGCGCTGTCTCGCGCAGCTCCTTGCGGGTGTACCGGTTGACGGACTTCTCCCGGAGCCGGTGCGCCTCGTCGAGGATGAGCACCTCCAGGCCGTTCTTCTCCGCCGTCATGAAGCTGTTGAAGTACTTGAACAGGCTCTTCACCTGGGTAGAACCCTTGCCGGCGACCTGCCGCAGCGTCGAAGTGAACGCCTTCGAGCCGGTCGCGTGGAGCACCGTGTGCCCCTGCCGCGCCAGCTCACCGAGCAGTGACAGCGCGATGACACTCTTGCCGCTGCCCGGGCCGCCGGCGATGACGACGATGGTCTTGCGGTCCGCCTGCCGCGCCTGCTCTACGGCCGCGAGCACGATCTCGTAGGCGACCCGCTGCTCGTCGAGGAGGACGAACTGCTCACGGTGCTGGATCTCCTCCGCCGCCACGGCGAGCAGCTGCTTGGACGGGGCGATCGCGGAACCGAGGAAGAGGTCGGCGGCCTCGACGCCAGGTTCGGGAGCGAACCGGCTGCGGAGGAACTCGTGCAGTTGGCCGCGGCGCTCGCCGGTGAAGAGGCGGGCGTCCTGGGCTGCGGGCATGGCGCGGAGGTCGGAGACGCCGAACTCCGTCGCGTTGTGCAGGTACGCCGCACCGACGATCGCGTCCGGCTGCCCGTCGAGGGCGCGGACGAAGTCGCGCATATAGCTCGCGTAGCCGGCCACCTGCGCGGAGGGGTGTAGGGCCGGCCGGTACCGGGCGCCGTCGACGTCCACGAGGGTGTCGCTGCCCTCCCAGGCGTGGGCGCTGGCCCACTGCTTGAGCTCGACGACCAGGTACGAGGGCCGACCGGTCTTCGGATGCACGCCCGCCAGGACGGCGTCGGCGCGCTTGCTGCTCAGCGGGAGGCGGTGTTCGGGGATGACCTCGACGTCCTGGAGGCCGGCGTCGTGGAGGTCGGCGGCGAGGGCGGGCAGGCTGTTGCGCCAGGACCGGCGCTCGCCGGCGCCCGGTACGCCCATCCCGAGGCTCAGGAAGTGCTCGGCCAGACGCCGCTCCAGCTCTGTCGCGTCACCGTCACACAGCGTGGCGAGCGTGCGACCGCTCCACCGAAGAACCTGCACGAACGCCCCCAGGGCAGCACGAAGGATCGTGCGGAGGGGGCATGTCCGGCCCGGAGGCGCGGAAGCTCGTCGAACCGCGTTTGCTCTCGGAGACTAACCGGGCGCAGGCTCGCTCCCGTGACCGACACCGAGCACCAGGGCACGGGTGATCTCGCCGAGTTGGCCGCGCGGATGCGCGCCTTCACCGAGGAGCGCGACTGGGGGCGGTTCCACGACCCGAAGTCGCTGGTGCTCGCGCTGATGGGCGAGGTGGGCGAGCTCGCGGAGCTGTTGCAGTGGATCCCCGCCGATGGGGCTGTGGAGCACTTCCGGGATCCGGAGCGGCGGGCGCGCGTAAGCGAGGAGATGTCGGACGTGCTGCTCTACCTGGTGCGGCTCGCCGACGTATTCGAGGTCGATCTCCGCGGAGCGGCACAGGAGAAGCTTGTTCGAGCTGAGGAACGGTTTCCCCCGGGTGCGGTGCGCGGCGTGGCCCCGAAGCGAGGATGAACCCCTCCTGCTGCTCGCACCGCCACGGTCCCCTCGTGCCCTTGTCGACGCAGCGAGCGATGATGGGGGACGGCAAACGGCAACGGCGCCGGCGATCGGCGTGAGCGATGAGAGCTCGTGACGAGATCCTCGCGGTCTTCCCCGAGTTTCGTGCGCGGCTTGGGAGAGACGCCTTCAGCACCCATCGAGCGTTTCGCGACGCCGTGCTGCGAGTCGGGCCCCTGAAGGCTCCTTAGCGCGTCAGCCCGGGAGAAGTGGGGTGTGACCCGTCGAGGGACGTTGGTCTCTTCCCGTACTGCCGCCCGGGCGGAGCCTGAAGGTGGAGGTGAGGGCGATGTCCATCCACATCCCCGACCGGCACAGCGGATCCGGCCCTTCCCAGGGCCCTGTTCCCTCCCCGGCGCCGCCCGGCCCTGTACCCGGCCCACCTCCCAGCGAGTCGCTGGGCGGGCCACCTCCCGAGTGGACGCAGGGCCCGCCGCCCGGATGGCACACCGCACCCCAGCAGCCGCCCGCTCGTCCGCCGCGCCGTCGCGGCCGGCTCATGATCGTGCTCGCCGTGGCCGGCGTCGCCGTGCTGGCACTCCTCGGGGGACTCATCGCCCTGCTCGGCCGGAGCGGCCTCATCGTGAACACCGACCCCGAGGGTGACGACGGGTCCTTCATCGAGACCTTCGGAGGCACCGACGTCGCGTTCGAGCTGTTCGACGACGGCATGGGCAGCGCAGCGGTCGAAGACGGCGCGCTGGTCCTCGAGAGCTCGGTCGGCGACATGCTCGACTACTCGATCGTCGGCCCGATGGACAGCACGCAGGTCACCGTCGACGTCCTCCCGGGTACCGGCTCCTACGCGGGCCCGGCCATCGGTGTTCCTTACACCACCCCCGACGACGGCTGGTACGTCACCGCACAGGTGACGGACGCCGGTCAGCTGTACCTCTTCGACAGCGCCAGGACGGCAACGGAGACCGCCGCCGACGTCATCGCCGAGGGCGGCGCCAAGGTGTCGCTGGAGATGGCCTACAGCGAGGACCGCACCGAGCAGGTCTTCACCGCCGTACTCATGGAAGCGGCCGGTCCTGGCGTCTGGGTCAGCGTGGAGGAGAGCAGGCTGTCGCTGACGTTGCCCGCCCGCGAGACGTCTGCGGTCGCCGTCATGGTCGGCCCGGTGGAGCCGGCCGCGGCCGACGGGTCGTTCGAGCCGGCGAGCGGCACCTTCGACAACTACGAGCTCTCCTACGACCCCGCCGGCTGACGCGGGCGGTGCACGACGACGGCGGCCCGGTCGCCCGAGCCGCCGTCGTCGTCGCCTCACCCCATCCCGCCACCGTCGTCCGGCGGCACGTCCCCGCCGCGCTGCCAGAAGAAGTACCGGCTGTCGGCGCTCCACAGGCCGTGCTCGATCACCTCACCCGGCGCGTCGCCGAGCACAAGCGCACCGATCGACCCAGCGGCGTCGGTCCCGGCCCACGTCACACCCTGCTGGTGCACCTGAACCTTCGACGTCGGCGACAGGTCGCTGTGGTGCACCCGGCTGCGGATCGGCTTCCCGTCGCTCGTCCACGCGATGTCCACGGGGAGCTGGAACTGCTCCTCCTCCATCTCCAGGTCGAAGAAGGCGAGCTCGCCGGTCAGGGTGGCCGACCCGGACCGGACGTCGAGCTCGAACACGGCGCCGGCCGAGGCGATCTCGTACTGCTTGAGCATCACGCACCCGCCGGGGCCCTCGGCCGTGGGGACCTCCCCGGGCTCGCAGTCCCAGTCCACGAGGTACCCGAACAGGTCCGTGTTGCCGTACGCCTTCTCGACGAGGACCCCGCCGGTGTGCACCGTGCCGGCGCGTCCGACGGTGTCGCCGTGGTCCTCCTCGACCCACGAGAAGGTGGCCCGCTGCTCGAGCACCTTCCGCTGATCGACCAGGGGCTGTTCGCCGGCCACCGCCGGGCCGGCCGCACCCAGCAGGAGGGCTGCGCCGCCCGTGGCGGCGATGAGGGATGAGGTGCGCACGGGAGGTCTCCTTCGGCTGGGTGAGCGGGCTTCCTGCACGGCATATGTCCCGGTCCATGCCGGTCTTTCACCGCGCGATCCACGCTGTTCCTCACCGGCCAGGCGAGTGCTCACGCCGGCCGCAGAGTCGAGATCAACCATTGCGAGGTGCCGTGCAAGACACCCACCCCTCCCGACACATGCAGGCTGTCCGGCCCTCCCGGGCGGCATACCGAACGGGAGGGGCCGGACCCCAAAGCCGCCGTCAGCGCCGACCGCCGCGGTCCCCAGGCCACCCCCTCAGGCGACGTCCCGCCGCCGGAACACCAGCGCCGTCACCCCGAGCACCACCGCCACCGCGACCACGAGCACCACCGAGCTGTGCAGCAGCGACACCGGCACCTCGGTGCCCATGCACTCCGTCCCGCGGTCGGTCACGGTGCACTCGTTGACCCAGTACGACGTCCCGCCCTCGATCCAGCCGGTCATCGTCGTGCGCAGCAGGAACGGCTGCAGCCGCGTGACGAGGCTGCCGAGGATCGCCTCGACGACCACCGCGTACCCGAGCACCACGCCCAGCGCGATGCCCGTGTGCCGCAGCAGCACACCCAGCGCCGCCCCGACGCCCGCGACGATCCCGCCGAGCACCACGATCCGCAGCACCGTCCACGCGACGTCGGTCCACACCTCGCCGGTCAGGTCGCCGAGGGCGTCGTTCGCGGCGTGCACCCCGACCAGCCCGGCGAGGAGCACGAGCACCAGCAGCAGCGTCAGCGGCAGCCCGACCACCACCGCCGCCCCGACCTTGGAGAACAGCACCCGCATCCGCTGCGGCACGAACGTCAGCCACGTCGACATCGAGCCGGAGCTCATCTCCGCCGCCGTCGACGTCACCCCGATCGCGAAGACCAGCAGCACGAGCAGCGTCGCCGTCGACGACAGCAGCGGCACGAACGTCTGCGCCAGCTCGTTGGCCTGCGGGAAGAACCACTCCTCCCGCGGCGGGCCCATCTGCTCGCAGCCGAAGTCCACCGGCCCGCCCGTCAGCTCGGACTCGCGCTCCTGCTGCTCGAGGCAGTCCGCGACCATCTGCTCGCCGTTGGCCTCCCAGTCCTCCAGCGCGAACTCGTACTGCCGCTGCGCGTCCGTGATCTGCGCCTCCGTCAGCGGCCGCGCGCTCTGCCAGGTCCCCGCGAGCACCAGCGCGATCGCCCCGAGCCCCGCCAGCACCACCAGCAGGACGAGCCGGCGCGCCCGGATCCGCCGCATCTCCACCGCCAGCAGCCTCACCGCACACCTCCCACAGCCGCCGACGACGGCGCCGCGGCACCCCCGGGCAGAGCGGCGCCGTCGGGCGGTGGCGCCCCGAGCGACGCGCCCTGCGTCAGCTCGAGGAACACGCCCTCCAGCCCGGCGCGGACCGGCGTGAGCTCGTGCACCCACAGGTCCTGCTGCGCGAGCAGCCACGTGATGCGTCCCGGCTCCCGCTCGCCCTCGACGAGCAGCCGGTCGCCGTCGGGCCGAACGGTGAGCCCCGCAGCGGTGAGCACCTGCGCGGCGCGCGCCGGGTCCGGCACCCCCACGCGGACGGCGCCGCCGCGGTCCCCGATGACCTCCGCGACCGTCCCGGACGCCAGCAGCCGCCCGCGGCCGACGATCGAGACCGTGTCCGCGACCTGCTCGACCTCGGCGAGGATGTGGCTGCTCACCAGGACGGTCCGCCCCTCGTCCGCGAGCCGGCGCATCGTCGTGCGGATCTCGTGGATGCCGGCGGGGTCCAGGCCGTTGGTCGGCTCGTCGAAGATGAGCAGGTCCGGCCGCTTCAGGAGCGTCGCCGCGATCGCCAGCCGCTGCTTCATGCCGAGGGAGTAGGCGGAGAACGCGTCGTCGGCCCGCTCGCGCAGCGCCGTCGCCTCGAGCACCTCGTCGACGCGGCCCGCCGGGGCGTCGATCGCGTCCGCCAGCAGCGTGAGGCTGCGCCGGCCGGAGAAGCTCGGCAGGAACGTCGGCGACTCGACGATCGCGCCCACCCGCCCGACGACGTCCGGCAGCGCCTCGGGCACGTGGTGGCCGAAGATCCGGATGCGCCCCGCGTCCGCCCGCACCAGCCCGAGCAGCATGCGGATGGTCGTCGTCTTGCCCGAGCCGTTGGGCCCGAGGAACCCGTGGACGCCGCCGACCGGGACGCGCAGCGACAGGCTGTCGACGGCGACGCGCGTGCCGCGCGCCGTGCGGTACGTCTTGCGCAGGTCCTTGGTGACGACGGCGTACTCGTCGGCGACGGTCACGACTCCCCCTGTCCGAGCCCGCTGCGTCACCGGCGACGCGGGGCGCGCCCAGTCTGGCAGCGACGACGAGGAAGATCACCGACCGCCGCGCCGCCGTCGACGCCGGCGCGCGCGCGCCGTTCCGCGTCGCAGAATGGTCACCAAGCGCGACAGGCCGCGGACCAGACCCGCGCCCGGCGGGCAGATCCGGCTCGACGACCTGACCAGACCCGCTGCTCGACCGAGGGGTGCACCAGCTCATGACCACGCTGTCCGGGACGGCCCCCACCGCGGAGCGCCGCGCCGTCCTCGAGCGCCGCATCCGCTGGGTCGTCGGCGCGACGATCACCTACAACCTGATCGAGGCGGTCGTCGCGATCACGGCCGGGCGCATGGCGTCGTCGGCCGCGCTCATCGGCTTCGGGCTCGACTCCATCGTCGAGGTGCTCTCCGCCGCGGCCGTCGCGTGGCAGTTCGCCGCGCCCGACCCCCGCACCCGCGAGCACCGCGCGATGCGGTTCATCGCCGTCGCGTTCTTCGGCCTCGCCGCGATCGTCACCGTCGACGCCGTCCGCACGCTCCTCGGCGCCGCCGAGCCCGAGCACTCGACCGTCGGCATCGTGCTCGCCGCCGTGAGCCTCCTCGTCATGCCCGGCCTGTCGTGGTGGGAGCGCCGCACCGGCCGCGAGCTGGGCTCCCACACCGCCGTCGCCGACTCCCACCAGACGCTCCTGTGCGCGTACCTTTCCGGCGTCCTGCTGGTCGGCCTCGTCCTCAACTCGACCCTCGGCTGGACGTGGGCGGACCCCCTCGCGGCCCTGGTCATCGCCGCCGTCGCGCTCAAGGAGGGACTCGAGGCGTGGCGCGGCGACCCGTGCTGCTCCCCCGTCGCCGCCCTCGTGGCGCACGACGACGACGCCGCGGGGGACGGCTGCGACGACGGCTGCTGCACGCCCGACCACCGGGAGTGACGGACAGGGACCGTGAAAAAGGCGTCGGCCGCCCCGATGAGATCCGGCACCCTCGGAGGTCTGTCGTCGTGTGAAGGCTTCAGCCGCTGAGAGAAGGCGCCCGTGAGCACCCCCGTCACCGACCCGATCGCCCCGCCCGCGGCGATGCGCACGTTCCTGCACATCCTGGCGAACACCGCCGTCGCGAACGTGACGACGAGCTACCTGTGGTGGGGGCTGACGTTCTGGGCGTACCTCGAGACGCGCAACGTCCTGGCGACCGGCCTCATCGGCGGCGCCTACATGCTGTTCATCTCGTTCAGCAGCATCTTCTTCGGCACGATCGTCGACCACCACCGCAAGCTCGCCGTCATGCGGCTGTCGAGCCTGCTGACCCTGCTGGCGTTCGCGTTCGCCGCGGCGGTGTTCCTGCTCGTCCCGGAGCGCGTGCTCACCGACCTCGGCGGACCCTGGTTCTGGATGTTCGCCGTGATCATCCTCGCCGGCGCGGTCGTGGAGCACATGCGCAACATCGCGCTGTCGACGACCGTGACGATCCTCGTGCCCGACGAGCGCCGCGCCAACGCCAACGGCCTGGTCGGGACGGTGCAGGGCGTCGCGTTCATCGTCACCAGCGTGCTCAGCGGCCTGTCGATCGGGATGCTGGGCATGGGCTGGACGCTCGCCATCGCGCTCGGCCTGACCGCGGCGTCGCTGCTGCACCTGCTGACGATCCGCTTCCCCGAGGACCGCGTCGCCGCGGCCCCGGCGGAGAACGCGCTCGCGGCGATCGACCTGCGCGGCTCCATCGCCGTCATCCGCGCCGCCCAGGGGCTGTTCGCGCTGATCATCTTCGCCACGTTCAACAACCTCATCGGCGGCGTCTACATGGCGCTCATGGACCCCTACGGACTGGAGATGTTCTCCGTCGAGGTGTGGGGCCTGGTCTTCGCGTTCGCCTCCACCGGGTTCCTCGTCGGCGGTGCGGCCGTCGCCCGGTTCGGCCTCGGCAGCAACCCCATGCGGACGATGCTGCTGCTCGTCGCCGCGATGGGGCTGCTCGGCGCGCTGTTCACGGTGCGCGAGTGGGCCGCCCTCTACATCATCGGGATCTTCCTGTACCTGAGCCTCGTGCCCGCGTGCGAGGCCGCCGAGCAGACCGTCATCCAGCGCGTCGTGCCGCTGGAGCGCCAGGGCCGGGTGTTCGGGTTCGCGATGGCCTTCGAGACGGCGGCCGCGCCGATCACCGCCTTCCTCATCGCGCCGCTCGCCGAGCTGTGGATCATCCCCTACGCCCGGTCCGAGGAGGGCGGCGAGGCACTGGCGCCGCTGCTCGGCGTCGGCGAGACCCGAGGCATCGCGCTGGTGTTCCTCGTCGCCGGTCTGATCATGATGGTCACCGCGCTGCTCGCGCTGCGCACGCCGGTGTACCGGGCGCTGTCCAGGACGTACCGCGAGGCGGCGCCGGAGCCGTTCGCCGACCACGGGCCGACCGAGCCCGTGCCGGGGCAGCCGACGATCCGCGCGGCAGCCGCCGGCGACGCCACCTTCCGGGCCGACGACGCGATGTAGCGCTCGACCTCCCGGTCGGCCGCGCCGGCCGAGGCCGCCCCGCCGGTCGCAGGTCAGCGCACCGGCACCGCGCCCTGTCCCGCCAGGTCGCCGTGGACCGTCGCCGCCCACGCCCGGACCCGCTCGGGGTTGCGCCAGTCGCCTGCCTTCGTCTTGGCCATCGCGCTGGCCGGGAAGCCCGTGGCGTCCGGCTCCAGCCGCCCGCCGAACGTGACCTCACCCCGCGCGTGCACCCGCTCCATCGCCTCGCGCACGTGCTCGACGGGCGGCAGGGCGCCGTCGTCGGCCGACGTGTCCAGCGGACCGGACGCGACGAGCCAGACCGGCACCGCCGCGAGCTCCTGCTCGTGCTTGCGCACGAAGCGCCGGGCGTCCTTGTGCCAGCGGCCCGCGTACAGCCCGCCGGCGACGACGACGGCCTCCGCGTCCTCCAGCCGCTTGACGCCGCGCGCCGGCTCGACGCGGACGTCGTCGCCAAGGGCGTGCAGCTCCGCGGCGATCTGCTCGGCGAGGCCCTGCGTCCCTCCGCGCTTGGACCCGTGCACCACCAGGACGCTCATCTCCGCTCCTTCCACGATCGACCGCGCCGCTCCTCCCAGCCTGCGCGAGGCGCGGGCGCCCGCGAGGGGCGAACGTCCCGGGGGAGGCGCGGCGGTCGTTACGCTGACGCCCACCATGACCCAGGACCCCGGCGCCCCCGGCTCGTTCCGCCGCTTCCGGCAGTGGCGCGTGCGGGTCATCGGCTTCGCGTTCGGGGGCCTCGCGGTCGCGGCGCTCATCGCCGCGCCGCTCACCGAGCGCTGGTCACTGCTGGTGACGGCGGTGCTGCTCGGCGTGGCGAGCGTGGCGCTCGTCCGCCTCAGCGGGAACCTGCCGGACCTCGACGCCCCGGCGAGCGAGAACGGTGCCGCACTGACGCTCATGGGGGTGGCGTTCGTGTGCGTCATCGCCGGGGCCGTCGTCGCGGGGCTCACCGCGGGCGGCTGACGCCCGGTCCGCCGCACGCGTGGGCGCCGCCGGGCGTCGTCGGTCCCCGGGCACACGAACGGGGAGCCGGTCCACCACCGGCTCCCCGTCCGCTCGGGCCGTGCCCGGCCCACCCGCGGCCCCCGCGCGGGCCGATCTCACGCGCCGTCCGGGCACTCCGTCTCGTGCGGGAGCAGCGGGCGGAACCACACCTCGTACGTCGTGCCGGCCTCGTCGAACTGCGTGAGCTGGTTGGCGTCGGCGAGCGTCTCCAGCAGGGTGGCGGCCGCGTCGCCGTCGACGACGACGCACTCGCCCAGGTCCGCGAGCGCGACCTCCTCCAGCGGCCACGGCACGACCTGGGGTGCGAGCTCCGGGTCGGCCGCTGCGCCGCCGTCGGCCGGGCGGCCGGCGACCGCGAAGGCGGTGACGTCGTAGGGCTCGCCCTCGCCGGTCGGCACGATGTCGTAGACCGCGGCGAGGAAGTCGTTGAGCGCGGTCCGCGCCTCGACCTGCTCCGGCGTGAGGCCGATCTCCTGCGGCTGGCCCATCTCGTCCGACCCGCCGTCCGCCCCGTCCTCCCCGCCGACGATCCCCTCGTCCATGGGCGGCTCCGTGCCGTCGCCCAGGCCGAGCGCGTTCGCGGCGTGCACGTACGTCTCGCCGTCGACGGTGAGGGTGACGGACGTCGTCGGGGCGTCGGCCACGGGCGGCTGGCCGTAGTCCGGCGACTCGGTCAGGAGACCGGCGTCCCGCGCGGCCGCGACGATCGCGTCCAGGTCCTCGTCCGTGAGCTCCGCGACGAGCAGGTTCGGCAGCACCGGACCGGGGAAGATCTCGATCTGCGGCCCGTGGGTGATCGCCCGGCCGTCCTCGTAGACGGTGATCGGCGGGACGCTCGCGAAGTCGTAGCCGGGCATGACGAACCCGCCCGCCTGGACCACCTGCAGCATCGGGGTGTCGGTCTCCACGTCGCGCACCAGCCCGTCCTGCTCGCCCCCGCCGCTCTCGCCGCCGCTGCCCGCGTCGACCGTCCCGCCGCACGCGGCCAGGCCCAGCACCGCCACGCCGACGACGGCGCCGCGCGCCGCCCGTCTCCTCGCGCCCATGGCGCTCACCCCTCTCGCGCGGTGGTGCCGCGCTGGTCCCGCTCGGTCCGGCCCGGTCGGGCCTTCTACCCCTCACGTGTGCGCAGGTCGGCGAGCCTTGCACGGCGGCGGCCATCGACACCGAGCCGTGACCCGCGCGGCCGGGTCGCCTACCGCCAGGACTGGAGCGCGGCGCGCGCGAACAGCACGCCCTCCGGCGTGGGGACGGCACGGCGGCCCAGCATCCCGGCGTCGAGGTACGCGCCCATCCGGTGCAGGATCTCGATGGTCCGTTCGGCGGTGGACCGGACCTCCGCCGTGCCCAGGACGCCGCCGTCGCGGTCGCACCACCCCAGCGCGTGCATCGCGGCCCCCGTGCGGGTGTGGCCGACGGCCGCCAGGCCCGGTGCCGCCGGGGTGTCGTCGTCGGCTGCCGCGTCGTCCCCGGCGAGCTCCAGCAGCATGACGACCCCGGCGTCGTGCTCGGCGGTCGTGCCGACCGGGAGACGCTGGGCGAGGAACCACCACAGCCCGACGGGGTCGTCCGCGAGGGCCGCCGCCGCGCGGGTCGCGTGCAGCCGCCCCTTGACCACGCGCAGGACGCCGGCCCGCTGCAGCGCCTCCCGCCACACGAGGACCGGCACCGTCGACGACTCCCGGGTCAGGGTGCCCTGCCACTCCTCGGCCAGGTCGAGCTCGTGCGCGACGGCGGCGACGTCCACCGGCCGCAGGTAGCCCGCGGCGGTGAGCGGGACGCCCTCCACCCCCACCCGCTCCACGAGCCACGCGACCGGGCCCACCATCCGCGTCGCCGTCGCTCGGTCGACGTCCACCGCTTCGTCGAGCCGCGCCCGGCGGACCAGGGACGCCAACGCCTCCTCCCCCGGACCGGAGGCGCGCAGCAGCATCGCGTCGAGGGGGCCGTCGGGGTCGGGCTCGCCCCTCCGGGGCCCGGGCACGGAGCGGCCGCCGTCGCCGGCCTTGCCGCCTCCGCCCGGTCGCTCCCGCACGAGGGCCACGGTTGCACGCGCAGGGGCTCTCGCGCAGCAACGGGAACATCTGGAGGGCTCACCTGTTGCCGCCCGTATGAGAGCGATCGCGTACACGACCTTCGGCGGGACCGACGTCCTGCAGCTGACCGACCTCCCGACGCCCAAGGTGGGGCCCGACTCGGTGCTCGTCCGGGTCCGCGCCACCTCCGTGAACCCGGTGGACTGGAAGGTGCGGGAGGGCTACCTCGACGGGCTGATGGACACGGTCTTCCCCGTCGTCCCGGGCTGGGACGTGGCGGGCGTCGTCGAGCAGGTTGGACTGGACGTGCCCGAGCTCGAGGTCGGCGACGAGGTCTTCGGCTACGTGCGCAAGGACGTCGTCGGCGGCGGGACCACGGCGGAGCTCGTCGCGGCGCCCGTGCGCACCCTCGCCCACAAGCCGCAGACGGCGTCCTTCGAGGAGGCCGCCGCCATCCCGCTCGCCGGCCTGACGGCGTACCAGGCGCTCAACCGCCTGGAGGTCACCGAGGGCGACACCGTGCTCGTGCACGCCGCGGCCGGCGGGGTCGGCGGTCTCGCCGTGCAGATCGCGCAGGCGTTCGGGGCGCGCGTCATCGGGACGGCCAGCGAGCGCAACCACGAGCACCTGCGCGCCCTGGGCGCCGAGCCGGTGGCGTACGGCGACGGGCTCGTGGAGCGCGTGCGTGCGCTCGCCCCGGACGGCGTCGACGTCGTCCTGGACCTCGTCGGCGGCGGCGCGGTGGCGACGACGCCCGAGGTCGGGACGGCCGACGTGCGCGTGGGCTCGGTGGCGGACCCCGACGTCACGAAGGTCGGCGGGACGTACATGTGGGTGCGTCCGGACAGCGACGACCTCGCGGCGCTCGCGGCACTGGTCGACACCGGCCGGCTCCGGGCCGACGTCGCGCAGGTCTTCCCGATGGAGGAGACGGCCGCGGCGCACGAGCTGTCCGCGAGCGGGCACGTGCGCGGCAAGGTCGTGGTGAGGGTCGGCTGACCTGCACGGTGCCGGACGGTGCGGCGGGCGCCCGGCCGACAGCGAGCGGGGCCGTCACAGGCGGCCCTGCTCGTGCAGGACGCGCAGCATCCCGTCCGCCTCCAGCACGTCGAAGCCGTCCAGCGCGGCCCACGCCTCCCGCGGCGAGAGGCCGGGCATGTGCACCGCGAGGGCGACCTCGTCCTGCCCGGAGCCGTGGCCCTCGGCCACGTGTCGGGCGAGGCGGAGCAGCTCGGTGTAGTTCCAGCCGTTGACCAGGTACTGCGGCGGTGCGGCACGCCGACCCGCCAGGCACCGGGGCCGGGGCGGGACCGCTCCGGGAGTCACCCGCTCGACCCGCAGGCGGTGCTCCCACGCGATCCCGTAGGCGTAGAGCAGCGTCGACCGCTCGTGCGGCAGGAGGTCCCGGACGCGCAGGTGCTCCTCGACCAGGAGGTCCTCCTCCACGACCTCGAGCTCGGCGCCCGAGAACCCCAGCCGTGACCACGTCCGCCGGTCCTGCGCGATCTCCGCGGCCAGCACGTCGAAGGGACGCACCGGCGTCGCCCACGGGTCACGCGTCGTGTCCCCGACGCGGAACTCGCCGTCGGCGCCGGGCCAGCCCATGACGGTGTCCACGACGAGCCGCAGCCGGTCGAGCGTCATCGATCCCGGCACCTCGACACGGCGCCACAGCGGCGGCCGGACCCGCAGCAGCTGGATGTGGATCCGGTAGGTGGCGTCGTCGTCCGTCATGCCGGGATCCGACCACGAGCCACCGACACGACCGCTCGGCGTCCTCCTGGACACCCCTCCGACCGGGCCCCAGCCATCGCGCGACGTGCGCCGGGCATGCTGGCGCCATGACCGACACCGAACCAGCCGTGGTCGACGAGCAGGGCCGGCCCGAGCCGCCCACGGCAGGCGGTGAGGTCGAGACGCTCCTCGGCTTCCTCGACTTCCTGCGCGCGACGCTCGAGTGGAAGTGCGCCGGGCTCGACGCCGCGGGGCTCCGCGCGACCCTGCCGCCGTCCACCATGTCGCTCGGAGGCATGCTCAAGCACCTCGCCGACGTGGAGGACCACTGGTTCTCGCGGTCCCTGCACGGCAACGACCCGGCGCCGCCCTGGGACACCGTCGACTGGGCGGCGGACCGGGACTGGGAGTGGAGCTCGGCGGCCGACGACACCCCGGACCAGCTGCGGGAGCTGTGGCGCGCCGCCGTCGCCCGGTCGCGCGAGCTCGTCGCCCAGGCACTCGCCGACGGCGGCGCGGACCGGCTCGCGGCCCGGACGTGGTCCGACGGCCGCACGCCGAGCCTGCGGTGGATCCTCGTCCACATGGTCGAGGAGTACGCGCGGCACTGCGGCCACGCGGACCTGCTGCGCGAGTCGATCGACGGGTCGACCGGCGAGTAGGGCGCACACGCGGGATCGTGTCGGTGGCCCGGCCTAGGGTGTCGTGCGAAGGGTCCGGCAGGTGGTCGCGGGCCACGACCAGGGGGGTGGGACGTGCTCCACGTGCATCGCTCGGAGCGGGCGGACGCGCTCGTCCCGCCGCTCGCCGCGGTGCTGTCCACGCCGCCGTCCGACCCGTTCGCGGGCGAGGTCGTCGCCGTGCCCACCCGCGGCGTGGAGCGGTGGCTGGCGCAGCGTCTCTCCCACCACCTGGGCGCCACCGACGCCGAGGCGGGGATCTGCGCCAACGTCTCGTTCGACTCCCCCGGGCGCGTGGTCGCGCACGTGCTGGCCGCCGTGACCGGGGTGGACCCGGAGACGGACCCGTGGCGCGCCGACCGCCTCGCCTGGCAGGTCCTGGAGGCCATCGACACGTGCGCCGGCGAGCCGTGGTGCCGGGCGCTCGGACGCTTCGTCGGGGCGGGCTCCCTGGCGCCCGACACGGTGCGGCAGGCCCGCCGGCTCCAGGCGGCGCAGCACCTCGCCCACCTGTTCGCCGGGTACGCGGCGCAGCGCCCCGCCATGCTCCGCGCGTGGGCCGCCGGCGCCGACGACGACGGCGCGGGCTCACCCGTCCCGGACGACCTGGCCTGGCAGCCCCGCCTCTGGCGCCACGTCCGCGACGCGGTCGGCGCGCCCGGCCCGGCCGAGGCGCTGGAGGACGCGCTGGTCCTGCTACGGGAGCGCCCCGCCGCCGTCGACCTGCCCGAGCGGATCTCCCTCTTCGGCGCCACCCGGCTGCCCGAGCACCACCTGCAGGTCCTGGCGGCGCTCGCGGCGCACCGCGACGTGCACCTGTGGCTGCCGCACCCGTCGCCGACGCTGTGGGAGCGGGTGACGGCCCTGCCCCCGGATCCGGTGCGGCGGTCGGCGCTGCCCGGCGCGGCGGCCCACCCGCTGCTGGCCTCGATGGCCCGGGACGCGACGGAGCTGCAGCTGAGGCTCGCGACGTGGGCGGTCCGTGCGGAGCACCATGCCGCCCCGTCGGCGCCGCCGACGCTCCTCGGCGCACTCCAGGACGCCCTGCACCACGACGACCCCGGCGCGCCCGCCCATCCCCTCGCGCCGGACGACCGGTCCGTCCAGGTCCACGCCTGCCACGGGCGCGCCCGCCAGGTGGAGGTCCTGCGCGAGGCCCTGCTCGGGCTCTTCGCGGCGGACCCGACGCTCGAGCCACGGGACGTCGTCGTCCTGTGCCCGGACGTCGAGACCTTCGCGCCGCTGGTCGCCGCGACGTTCGGCGTCGCCCCCTCCGACCTGCCCTCCGACGACGGCGAGGGGGCCTGGGTGCACCCCGGCCGGGCGCTGCGGATCCGCCTCGCGGACCGGTCGCTGCGCCAGACCAACCCGCTGCTGTCGCTGGTCAGCCGGCTGCTCGAGCTGGCGGACGACCGGGTGACGGCCTCGCAGGTCCTCGACCTCGCGGCGAGCGAGCCGGTCCGCCGGCGCTTCTCCTTCGACGACGACGACGTGGACCGGCTGCGCTCGTGGGCCGCCGAGGCCGGTGCCCGGTGGGGCGAGGACCACGAGCGTCGCCGGCGGTTCGGCGTGGGCGCCGTCGCGCAGGGCACGTGGGACGCAGCCCTGGACCGGATCCTCCTGGGCGCCGCGATGGCGGAGGAGGACCAGCGCTACGTCGGGACGGCGCTGCCCCTGGACGACGTGGACTCCACCGACGTGGACCTCGCCGGCCGGCTCGCCGAGGTGCTCGACCGGCTCACCGCGGTGCTGGCGGACCTGTCGGGCACCCACCCGCCGGCGCACTGGTTCGACGCGCTCGACCGTGCGCTTGACCTCCTCGCCGACGTGTCCCCCGCCGACGCGTGGCAGACCGTCCAGGCGCGGTCCGTGCTCGACGACGCGCGCCGGTCCGCCGCCGAGCACGCCACCACGGCCCTCGGCCTCGGAGACGTCCGGGCACTCCTCGCACGTCGCCTGCAGGGCCGGCCCACCCGCACGGGCTTCCGTACCGGGGCCCTGACGGTCTGCTCGCTGGAGCCGATGCGCGCCGTCCCGCACCGGGTGGTGTGCCTGCTCGGGATGGACGACGGCGCCTTCCCGCGCGGTTCGAGCGCCGACGGTGACGACGTGCTCCTCCGTGACCCCCTGGTCGGTGAGCGCGACCGGCGCGCGGAGGACCGTCAGCTCTTCCTCGACGCGGTCACCGCCGCCGGCGAACACCTCGTCGTGCTGCACAGCGGTGCCGACGAGCGGACCGGTGCCGCCCGTCCGCCGGCGGTGCCGGTCAGCGAGCTGCTCGACGCGCTCGACCTCGCGGCCGCTGCGCCGGACGGGCGGCCGGTGCGGGAGCACGTCGTCGTCCGGCACCCGCTGCAGACGGTCGACGAGCGCAACTTCTCCGCGGGCTCCCTCGGTGCTCCCGGGCCGTTCAGCTTCGACGCGCTCACGCACGCCGCTGCCCTCACCGCCCGCCGCGGCGACCCCGAGCGGCCCCCGTTCCTGCGCGCCCCGCTGCCGGCGCCCGGGGACCCCGGCTCGGTGGACCTCGAGGACCTCGTCCGCGCGCTGGAGCACCCGGTCCGGACCTTCGTGCGGCAGCGCCTCGGCGTGACGCTGCCGGGCGAGGTCGACGAGGTCGACGACCGCATCCCCCTCGAGCTCGACGGTCTGGAGAAGTGGCAGATCGGCGACCGGCTCCTGGCTGCGGCCCTCGACGGCGGCGACCTGGACCGGGCGGTCCAGGCGGAGTGGCGCCGGGGGACGGCACCACCCCGGGCGCTGGGCGGGGCGGTGCTCACGCAGATGCGGGAGCAGGTGGAGCCCATCCTCGAGGCGACGAGCCACCATGTCCGTGCCGCTGCGCGGACGGTCGACGTCACGGCGGGCCTCCCCGACGGTCGCGAACTGACCGGCACCGTGACCGGCGTGCGGGGCGACGCCCTCGTGCGCACGGTGTTCTCGCGGTTGGCCGCCAAGCACCGGCTGCGCGCCTGGGTCCAGCTGCTGGCCCTGTCGGCCGGTGAGCCTGCCGCGTCGTGGACGGCCGTGACGATCGGCCGGGGTCCGGGGACGTCCGCGCGCGCCGCGGTGTCGGTGCTCACGGCACCCGACGGGCCGACCGCGCGCGAGCTCCTCGGTGAGCTCGTCGCCCTCCGCGACGCCGCGCTCCGCGAGCCCCTGCCCCTGCCCGTGAAGGCCACGTGCGCCTACGCCCGGAGCCGCCACGCCCACGAGGAGGTCGGCCAGGCGCTGGACGGCGCGGACCGGCAGTGGAAGGACGACCGCATGGTGCCCGGCGAGCAGTCCGACGCGTACCACCGTCTGGTGTGGGGTGACGGCGCGCCCCTGCGGACCGTCCTCGCGGAGCCGAGCCCGACGGAGGCCGGGTGGTGGCCCGAGGAGGGCAGCCGGCTCGGCGTCCTGGCGCGCCGCGTCTGGGAGCCGCTGCTCCAGCACGAGCGGACGGAGACGCTGTGAGCCGCGAGGCGGGCGTGGACACCCTCGCGACGACGGCCGAGCCGCGGGTCTTCGACGTCTGCGGCCCCCTGCCGGAGCGCACCACCGTGCTGGAGGCGAGCGCAGGCACCGGCAAGACGTTCACGATCGCGGCCCTGGCCACCCGGTACGTCGCGGAGGGCGCGGCGGAGCTCTCCGAGCTCATGCTCGTCACGTTCGGCCGCGCCGCGACGTCCGAGCTGCGCGACCGCGTCCGCGAGCGCCTCGTCGCCGCCGAGCGCGCGCTGCGGGACCCGGGCGTGCGGCACAGCGACGACGCGCTGCTGCGCCACCTGTCGGACGTCGACGACGCGGAGCTCGACCGCCGTCGCCGACGGCTCACCCGGGCCCTCGCCGAGTTCGACCGCGCCACGATCGCCACGACGCACGGCTTCTGCCAGCAGATGCTCGCCACTCTCGGCATCGCCGGTGACACGGACCCCGACGCGGTGCTGCTGCCCGACATCGCGGACCTGCGCGAGGAGGTCGTCGACGACCTGTACCTGCAGCGGTACGCCCTCGACCGGGAGCCCCTCCTCACCGTCAGCGACGCCCGCGAGGTCGCGCGGGCCGCCGTGAGCGACCACGACGCCGACCTGCGCCCGACCGAGGCGACCGGTGTCGCGGAGCACCGCCTGCGGTTCGCCGCCGGGGTCCGCGCGGAGGTCGTGCGACGCAAGCGCGCCCGGCGCCTCATCGACTACGACGACCTCCTCACGCTCCTGCGAGACGCCCTCACCGACCCGCAGACCGGGCCCGCGGCCGTCGAGCGGGTCCGCTCCCGGTACCGGGTGGTCATGGTCGACGAGTTCCAGGACACCGACCGCGTGCAGTGGGACATCCTGCGCACCGCCTTCCACGGGCACCGCACGCTCGTCCTCATCGGCGACCCGAAGCAGGCCATCTACGCCTTCCGGGGCGCGGACGTCGTCACCTACCTCGCCGCCCGCCGCGACGCGCACGACACGGCGACGCTCGGCCGCAACTGGCGCAGCGACGCCGCGGTCCTCGACGGGCTGCACCACGTCCTCGGCACCACGGCCCTGGGCGACCCCCGGATCGTGGTCCGCCCGGTCGAGGCGCAGCACACGGGCCGCCGGCACGACGGCGCGGCCGCGGTCCGGCTGCGCCAGGTCACCCGTGCGGCGCTGGGCGCGTCGACGGGCACGCCGGCCATCGGCGAGGTGCGCGCCCTCGTGTACGCCGACGTCGCCGCACAGGTCGTCCAGCAGCTCCGGACGGAGCGGCTCCGCGACGGGACCCCGCCGGGCACGACCCCGGTCGACGGAGCCGACGGCGCGGCGTCCGGGGCCGGCGGGACCGGCTGGCGGCCGCTGCGGCCGGGCGACGTGGCGGTCCTGTGCCGTCGCAACGCGGACGCGCTCGCCGTCCGCGACGCGCTGACGGCGGCGGGCGTCCCGGCGGTGGTCTCCGGGCTGTCCAGCGTGTTCCGGACCGCGGCGGCCGAGCAGTGGCTGACACTCCTGGTGGCGCTCGACCAGCCGGGGCACGCGGGTCGGGGCGCCGCGGCCGCCCTCACGCCGTTCCTCGGCTGGGACGCCCACGGCCTCGCGGACGCCGACGACGACGCCCGTGACCGCCTCGCCGAACGGCTCCGCGCGTGGGCCCACGTGCTCACCGAGCGCGGGGTCGCCGCGCTGCTGGAGGCGGCGACCGCCGCGGGCCTCACCGAGCGGCTGCTCGGGCGGCCCGAGGGCGAGCGGCTGCTCACCGACGTCCGGCACATCGGTCAGGTGCTGCACGAGGCCGCCGTGCGCCAGCAGCTCGGCGCCGCCGCGCTGACCGAGTGGCTCCGGGCGCGCATCGCCGAGGCCGACCAGGACTACACCGAGGAGCGCAGCCGCCGGCTCGAGACCGACGCGGAGGCGGTACAGGTGGTCACCGTGCACGCCGCCAAGGGGCTGGAGTTCCCGGTCGTGCACGTCCCCTTTGCCTGGGACCGCTTCACCCCGAAGAACCCCGCGATCCTGCAGTACCACGAGGGCGACGACCGGCTGCTGCACGTCGGCGACGTCGGCAGCCCTGGGTACGCCGACGCGCTGCTGCGCCACCAGGCCGAGGACGTCGGCGAGGACCTGCGCCTGGCCTACGTCGCCCTGACCCGCGCGAGCAGCCACGTCGTCCTGTGGTGGGCGCCCAGCCGGAACACCGGCGGCGGGGCACTCACGCGCCTGCTGCTGGGTGGCCGCAGCGAGGGCGGGGAACCACCGTCCTCCGTCGCGGTGCCGCGCGACGCCCTGGTCACCGAGCGGTTCGCCGCCCTGGCTGCCGCGTCCGGCGGGACCCTGGCCCACGAGGTCGTGACCGACCGACCGACGGCGACCCGGTGGACCGCGCAGGAGGCCACCCGGCCGGAGCTCGCCGTCGCCCGCTTCGCGCGCACGCTGGACAGCACGTGGCGGCGGACCTCGTACTCGGGCCTCACGGCGGCCGCCCACCACGCCTACGGGGGCGCACCGGTCGTCGCGGACGAGCCTGAGGGGGCCGGGATCCAGGACGAGCCCACGCCGGCCGGGTCGGCGGTCGCCCCGACCGACGGCACCGCCACGGTCGCCCCCGGGCTGCGGGCGCTGCCGTCCCCCATGGCGGACCTGCCCGGGGGCACCGCGTTCGGCACCCTCGTGCACGAGGTCCTCGAGCACGTCGACACGGCGGCGCCGGACCTGGCCGCCGAGGTGCTGCGCCGCTGCGAGGAGACGCCGCTGCGGCGCAGCCTGGGCGTCGACGCCGCCACGCTCGCCGAGCGCCTCATGACGGTGCTGGAGAGCCCGCTCGGGCCGGTCGGTGGTGACCGCCGCCTCCGCGACGTCGCCCCGGTCGACCGGCTCCCCGAGCTCGAGTTCGAGCTGCCGCTGGCCGGCGGTGACACCCCGACGGGTCGAGCCGCGACGCTCCGTGACGTCGCGGCTCTGCTGTCCCGGCACCTGCCGCCCGACGACCCGTTCGCGGCGTACGCGGGCCGGCTCGCGCACCCGGACCTCGCCGCCGAGTACGTGCGCGGCTACCTCACCGGCAGCATCGACGCCGTCCTCCGCCTGCGCGACACCGCGGGGGGCCCGACCCGGTACGTCGTCGTCGACTACAAGACGAACCGGCTCGCCGGGCCGGAGGAGGACCTGACCCTCTGGCACTTCCGTCCGGCCGCGCTCGAGGCGGCCATGATGGACGCCCACTACCCCCTGCAGCTCCTGCTCTACGCGGCCGCCCTGCACCGGTTCCTGCGCTGGCGGCTGCCCGCCTACGACCCGGACCAGCACCTCGGCGGGGGGCTCTACCTGTTCGTCCGCGGGATGGCCGGGGCCGACACCCCGGTCGTCGAGGGCCAGCCCTGCGGCGTCATGGCATGGCGGCCCCCGACCGCCGTCGTCCTCGGCCTCTCCGCCCTGCTCGAGGGGAGGACCCCGTGACCGTGACCACCGACACCTCCGAGCGGCCCGCCGGCGACGCCCGGCTCGCGGTGCTCGCCACCGGGGTGCTCGCCACCTACAACCGCGCGGGCGTCCTGACGACCGCCGACGTGCACGTCGCGCAACGCCTCGCGCGTCTCAAAGGCGAGCAGGACGAGAAGGTCGTGCTCGCCGTCGCCCTCGCGGTCCGCGCCCTGCGCCAGGGGGCCGTCTGCGTCGAGCTCGCCGACCGCGGGGTCCTCACCACCACCGAGGCGGACGAGGCGGTCGAGGACCTGCCCTGGTACGAGCCCACCGAGTGGGCCGCCGCGCTGGAGGCCAGCCGCCTGGTCGCGGTCGGGCCCGTGGAGGACCTGGCGGACGTCCGCCCCGCGCGGTGGGTCGCCGGACGGCTCTACCTCGACCGGTACTGGCGCGACGAGCAGGTCGTGCGGACGGCGCTGGACGAGCGGCTGCGCGCCGGTCCGGGACGGGAGGTGGTCCACGACGCGTCCCCGCGGTCGGGCGCCGCCCTCGAGCCCGCTGCCGTGCGCGCGGCGGTGACCCGCCTGTTCCCCGAGGCCCAGGACGACCGCCAGCGGCTCGCCGCGGCCACGGCCGCACTGAGCCGCGTCACGGTGCTCACCGGCGGTCCGGGCACGGGCAAGACGACGACCGTGGCGACCCTGCTCGCGGTCCTCCAGGAGGTCGGCGGGGGCGACCTGCGCATCGCCCTCGCCGCGCCGACGGGCAAGGCGGCCGCCCGGCTGCAGGAGGCGGTTCACGCCGTCGTGCGCGGTCTGCCCGAGCCCGACCGGCGGCGCGTCGGGGAGCCGGCGGCCACGACCGTGCACCGGCTGCTCGGCTGGCGCTCGACCACCCGCTTCCGGCACGACCGGACCCACCGGCTCCCCCACGACGTCGTCGTCGTGGACGAGACGTCCATGGTGTCGCTGCCGCTGATGGCCCGGCTCCTGGAGGCGCTGCGGCCGCAGGCTCGGCTCGTGCTCGTCGGCGACCCCGACCAGCTCGCGTCCGTGGAGGCCGGGGCCGTCCTCGGCGACCTCGTCGCCCGGCCCCCCGCGGACGACGACCCCGGTTCCCGCGACACCGTCGACCTGCCGACCCGGCTGGCCGCGGTGGTGCCGGGCGACGTGCCCGACGACCCGGCGGAGCTGCGCGCGCTCCGCAACGGCGTCGTCCGGCTCACCCGGGTGCACCGCTACCACGGAGCGCTCGCCGAGCTGGCGGAGGCGATCCGGCGCGGCGACGGCGACGCCGCCCTCGCCGTGATGCGGGGCGGCGCGACGGACGTCGAGCTCGTCGAGTCCGCGCACCTCGGGGAACTCGGTCACCTCACCGACGACGACGTGGCCGGCGTGCGCGCCGACGTCGTCGCCACGGGCACGGCGCTCGTGGACGCCGCCCGGGCCGGCGACGCCGCCGAGGCCCTCCGGGCGCTGGAGTCCCACCGGCTGCTCGTCGCGCACCGCCGCGGTCCCGCGGGCGTCAGCACCTGGGCGGACCGCGCCGAGCGGTGGGTCGCCGATGCGGTGCAGGAGGACCTCACGGGGCCGTGGCCGCTCGGCCTGCCCCTCCTCGTGACGACGAACGACCGGGACACCGGCCTGTCGAACGGCGACACGGGCGTCGTCGTCGACGACGGCCGCGGGGGGCGCACCGTGGCGTTCGGCGACCCGGACTCCCCGCGCCTGGTCCGACCGCACCGGCTGCCGGCGGTCCAGGTCGTCCACGCCATGACCGTCCACCGCGGCCAGGGGAGCCAGTTCCGACGCGTGTCGGTCGTCCTGCCGCCCGCCACGTCGCCGCTGCTGACGCGCGAGCTCCTCTACACGGCGGTGACGCGGGCGCGGGAGCACGTGCGTGTCGTCGGGACGGAGGAGGCGATCCGCGTCGCGGTCGCACGGCCGATCCGCCGCGCGTCGGGTCTCCGTGAACCGCTGCCGACGACGCCGCCGCCGGGCTGACCTCGCGGTGCTCCGGGTCGTCCGCCATCCACAGCCCGGACGGTCCCGGGGGCGGGTCGCCGGCCGGCGCTGGTCAGGGTGTCCAGGTGATCCGACTCCGCGCCGCTGCAGCGCTCACCGCCGTCCTCGTCCCTCTCCTCGCCGCCTGCTCGGCACCTCTCCAGGACCCCACCACCGAGGGGCCCGTCACGAGCTCACCCGACCCTGCGGGTCAGGGCCGTACCGACGACACAGCCGCCGCGGCGCCTCGGGCTGACGACGCCCACCAGCCCGGGACCACGCCGTCGGACGCCGGGGAGCTCTCCGACCTCGTCACGATCGCAGCGGTCGACCCGGCCCTGGGGCACGGGCACGACGTCAGCGGGGCGGCGATCGCCACCGACGCCGCTGCCGCCGCCCGCGCCGAAGGCTCGCAGGTCGGCGCCGAGCTCACCGCCACGCTCTTCGTCGCCGCCTGGAACGACGCCCTCAACACCGGTGACGGGGCGCAGGTGCGCGCCCTCTCGCTCGAGTCGTGCACGTACTGCGCGGCGGTGGTCGAGGCAGCCCAGCAGTCGACCGTGGACCCCACGGTGACCATCTCCACGACGCTCTGGCCCGTCACGTCGTGGGGGCCGTCCGAGGACCCACCGCACAGCACGGTCGTCGCCGGCATCGAGCTCGTCGCCGTGCGCGCAGGCGACCCGACGGCCGCCGAGGCCCTCGAGATCGAGGTCGTCGACCACCGGCTCCAGCTCGTGCAGGTCACCACAGCGTGGGTGGAAGGCGCCTGGTGGGTCCGGAGCGTGGTCGCCGAGCCGTGGGACGGCAGCGACCCGCTGTCGTCCTGACGGCGCCGTTCGCGCCCGCCCGCGCCACGGGCCACGGGTGGCCGCACACGCACGGGTCGTCGGCCCCGCCCTGCGGAATGCCCGTGCGAGAGGCACGGTTGCACCGACGTCCACCGCAGCCGACGAGGAGCACCGTGACGACCGACCGCGCGACGAAGGACGGCACGGCCGCCGTCGGCTTCCGGTCCGAGCGCGGCCGCATCCTCGTCGCCCTCATGGTGACGACGGGCCTCATCGCCATCGACTCGACGATCCTCGCCACCGCGGTCCCGACGATCGTCGCCGACCTCGGCGGCTTCTCCAGCTTCCCGTGGCTGTTCTCGATCTACCTGCTCACGCAGGCCGTGTCCGTCCCCATCTACTCCAAGCTGGCGGACACGGTGGGTCGCAAGCCGGTCGTCCTCCTCGGGATCGGGCTCTTCGCGGTCGGGTCCCTGCTCTGCGCGGTCGCGTGGTCGATGCCGGCCCTCATCGCGTTCCGGGCCATCCAGGGCCTCGGGGCCGGCGCCGTCCAGCCCATGGCGGTGACCATCGCCGGCGACATCTACAGCGTCGCGGAGCGGGCCAAGGTCCAGGGCTACATCGCGAGCGTGTGGGGCGTCTCAGCCGTCGTCGGCCCGACGCTCGGCGGCGCCTTCGCCCAGTTCCTCACCTGGCACTGGATCTTCCTCGTCAACCTCCCGCTGTGCGTCGCCGCCGCGTGGCTGCTGGTGCGCTTCCTCGACGAGACCGTCGAGCGGCGCAGCCACCGGATCGACTGGGCGGGCGGCCTGCTGCTCACCGGGTCGATGAGCCTGCTCATCCTCGCGATGCTGGAGGGCGGGAACGCCTGGGCGTGGACGTCACCGCAGAGCGTGGGTGCGTTCACGGTCGGCCTGGGGATGCTCGCGGCGTTCGTGCTGGTCGAGCGGCGCGCGGCGGAACCGGTCCTGCCGCTGTGGGTGCTGCGTCGGCGCCTGCTGCTCACGACCGCGCTCATCGGCATGGGCGTCGGCGTCGTGCTCATGGGCGTGACGACCTACGTCCCGACCTACCTCGAGGCGCTGCTGGGCGTGACGCCTCTCGTCTCGGGCCTCGCGCTGGCCTCCCTCACCATCGGCTGGCCGATCGCCGCGACGGTGTCGGGACGCATCTACCTGCGCATCGGCTTCCGTCGCACCGTGCTCATCGGCATCGCCGTCCTCGTCACGGCGGCGACGACGCTGGCCGTCACCTCCGGCACGGCGTCGGTCGTCGTGGTCGCGGTGTGCTGCTTCGTCATGGGCCTGGGCCTCGGCCTCGTCGCCTCCCCGAGCCTCATCGCCGCGCAGTCCAGCGTCGGCTGGGGCGAGCGCGGCGTGGTCACGGGCGCCAACATGTTCGCCCGCGCGATCGGCAGCGCCGTCGGCGTCGCCATGCTGGGCGCGCTGGTGAACGGCCTCATGCGGGGCCAGGACGCCGTGTCCGCACCCGAGCGCTTCGGGGACGCCGCCACGGCGGTGTTCACCGCGGTCGCCGTCGTGGCCGGGGCCCTCGTGCTCGCGGCGCTGGCCATGCCGCGCAACGACCGCCCGGTCCCCTAGCAGGCACAGGCGGCACGAGCGCGAGCTCGGGCGCCGTGGCCGTGCGCCTGACGCGACCTACAGTCACCTCATGACGCATCCCATCCGCATCGCGGTCCAGCTCCAGCCCCAGCACGCCGAGTACACGCAGATCCGCGACGCCGTGCTGCGCGCGGAGGACGCGGGCGTCGACGCGATCTTCAACTGGGACCACTTCTTCCCGCTGTCCGGCGACCCGGACGGCAAGCACTTCGAGTGCTGGACGATGCTCGGCGCGTGGGCGGAGCAGACGAGCCGCGTCGAGATCGGCGCGCTGGTGACCTGCAACTCCTACCGCAACCCCGAGCTGCTGGCGGACATGGCGCGGACGGTCGACCACATCTCCGGCGGCCGGCTGATCCTCGGCATCGGCGCCGGCTGGTTCGAGAAGGACTACGACCAGCTCGGGTACGAGTTCGGCACCGCGGGCTCGCGGATCGCCGACCTCGCCCAGGCCATGCCGCGCCTCACGGCTCGCCTCGCTGCCGGGAACCCGGCGCCGACCCGGCAGATCCCCGTGATGATCGGCGGCGGTGGCGAGCGCAAGACGCTGCGGATCGTGGCCGAGCACGCCGACATCTGGCACACCTTCGGTGGGGTCGACGTCCTCACGCGCAAGAGCGCCATCCTCGACGACCACGGCGCCGCGGTCGGTCGCGACGCGACCGTCATCGAGCGTTCCGTGGGCGTCAGCAAGCCGCCCGAGGCCGTCGCCGACGCCCTCGTCGCAGCGGGCGCCACCCTCTTCACCATCGGCGTCTCCGGCCCCGACTACGACCTCTCCCTGGTCGAGCAGTGGGTCCGCTGGCGCGACGCGCGGGCCGCCGCCGGCGCGTGACCGTGGACCCCGCCCACGGTCAGCTGCCGTTCCTCGTCCGGCTGGACTGGGGCCTGGACGGCGCCCGTGCGATCGCACCGGGGACGTCGACGACCGTGGTCGTGGACGTGCTCTCCTTCACCACCACGGTGTCGGTCGCGCTGGACGCGGGGATCGACGTGCTCCCCTACCCCGCGTCCGACGCCGGTGGGGTCGACCACGCGGTGGCGCACGACGCGGTGCTGGCCGTCCCCCGCTCATCGGCCGGGCCGGGCGACGTCAGCCTCTCCCCGGCGAGCCTCCGCGCCGCCCGGGGCATCAGGCGGCTCGTGCTGCCGTCGCCGAACGGCTCCACCATCGCCGCCCACCTCTCCGGCTCCGGCCGCGGCGTGCTGGCGGCGTCCTTGCGCAACGCCACGGCGATCGCCGAGTGGATCACCGCCCAGCACGGTCCGGACGGCGCCCCGGTCGCCGTCGTCCCCTCCGGTGAGCGCTGGCCCGGCGGCACCCTGCGCCCTGCGGTGGAGGACCTCTGGGGTGCAGGGGCGGTCGTCGTCGGACTGCTCGAGCGGGGGTGGACCAGCGCGTCCCCGGAGGCCCGCACCGCGGCTGCCGCGTTCCGGGAGGTCCGGGCGGGCCTGGGGGCCCAGCTGCGCAGCTGTGCGTCGGGTGCCGAGCTGATCGCGGCGGGGCACCCCCACGACGTCGACGTCGCCGCCGAGCTCGACCTCAGCAGGTGCGTGCCGGCCCTCCAGACGTCGGTCTTCCGCGACGTGAGCCGGCCTCCGCAGGGCGCCCCGCGCCGGGCCTGACCCCGCCGGTGCCGAGCACCCACCGGTCCTGCGCGGTGCGGTTCGTACCGCGCACGAAGGGCGGCTCGATCGGCGCCGATGCCCCGTCACGCTCCCGCGAGCACCCCGCCGGCCGTCAGCACCCACGAGCCACCGAGCACCGCGGCGCCCACGCAGACGACGAGGAACAGCCCCACCCACAGCAGCGCGGGCACCCGGGTCAGCCCGGCCAGGACGTCGGCGTCCGACCCGCCCCGTCCACGCCGGCGCTCCCGTCGCCGCGCCGCCTGCAGCTCGAGGACGGCGCGGGGCGCGCCGAGCAGGAGGAACCCCGTGACGGCGTACGCGGCAGCCACCTGCCAGGCCGACGGCGCCCACGACGTCAGGAGCACGAGCACGACGCCGCTGACGAGCACGACCCACAGCCCGTACCCGTTCCTGATCTGCAGCAGCACGAGGGCGAGCACCACGAGCAGCGCCCACAGCACCCCGACCGCGTACCCGCGGGAGAGCAGCCACGCGGCGCCGAGCCCCAGCACCGCCGGCCCGGGGTACCCGGCGAACGCGGTCGCCACCATCCCGGGGCCGCGGGGCAGGCCGACGGAGACGGTGAGCCCCGAGGTGTCCGAGTGCAGCCGGATGCCCTGCAGCCGACGGCCGGTGAGCACCGCGACCGCTGCGTGCGCGGCCTCGTGGACGATCGTCAGCGCGTGGCGCGCGACGCGCCACAGGCGGGGCATCGCCAGGACCACGAGCACGGCGACGACGGCGCCCAGCACCACGGGACCGGGCGGCGGGGGCTGCGGCGTCGTCACCTCCCGCCACAGGTCACCGAGCCACCGGGTCACCGACCCCTCCGCACCGTCCACCGACCCACCTCCGGGCAGATCATCCCCCGGCGCGGCGGGCTCGCACCGACCGCCACCCGCCGGCCGCATGAGGCGCGGCTGAGCGTGCCGCCGTCCCGGGTTGCGGCGCGCGGGACGCGATGATCACCTGGCGAGCATGACGACGCCTCCCGACTACTCCGACCTGCGCGCCCTGTTCATCAACTGCACGCTCACGCCGAGCCCGCAGACGTCGAACACCCAGGCCCTCATGGACAACGCGATCGCGATCATGCGGGGGGCGGGCGTGGAGGTCGACCAGCTCCGCGCGGTCGACCACCCGATCGCCCCCGGCGTCCAGCCGGACATGCGCGAGGCGGGCTTCCCCGACGACGCCTGGCCCGAGCTGAGCGAGCGCGTCCTCGCGGCGGACATCCTCGTCCTCGGCACCCCGCTGTGGCTCGGCGAGAAGTCCAGCGTGGCGACGCGCGTCATCGAGCGCCTCTACGCCCTGTCCGGCGAGACCAACGACGCCGGCCAGTACATCTACTACGGCAAGGTCGGCGGGCTCGTGGTCACCGGCAACGAGGACGGCTACAAGCACGCCGGCATGAACGTCCTGTACTCCCTGCAGCACATCGGGTACACGATCCCGCCGCAGGCGGACTGCGGGTGGGTGGGCGAGGCGGGGCCCGGCCCGTCGTACGCCGACGAGGGCTCCGGCGGCCCGGAGAACGTCTTCACCCAGCGCAGCCTGACGTTCATGAGCTGGAACCTCATGCACATGGCGGCGCTGCTCAAGCGCTCCGGCGGCATCCCGGCCCACGGCACGTCCGGTCCCGCATGGGAGGACGGCGAGCGCTTCGGCCACCCGTACGGCGACCGGCTCTGACCGCCGACGACGCCGCGCGGCGCAGCGCCGCCCCGACGACAGCTCACGACCCCACGCCGGCGACCGCGGACGGCCCGGTCCCGCCGCACCCCTACCCTCGGGTCATGACCGGGGGACTGCACGCCGCCGCGCGCGCCGCACTCGACGCCTACGGCCGGGCCAACGCACCGTTCGTCGAGATCAGCACCTCCCACAACACGGTCTGCCGCGTCGACGCGCCAGGCGGCCCGTTCGCGCTGCGCATCGCGCCGCACGGGACGGTGCACCGGCCAGGTGCCGCGGACGCCGAGCGTGCGCTCCTGGACGACCTCGCCTCCCGGGGCGTCCGTGCACCGCGCGTCGTGCCCACGGACGACGGCGCCGCCTCCGTCACCGTCGAGGTGCCCGACCTGCCCGGCGCGCGCGAGTGCATGCTGCTGGCGTGGGTGCCCGGGGTCCCCGTCCGCAGGCCGTGCAGCGTCGAGCAGGCCACGGACCTGGGCCGCGTCGCCGCGCAGCTGCACGAGCTGGCGCCGACGGCGCTGCTCCTGCCCCCCGGTGTCCTGGACGGACGGGACGCGTTGGCCTTCGCCGTCCCGGACCTCCTCGACACCGCCGGCCGCCTCGCGCCGGTGCTGCGGGACGCGCACGACCGGGCCCAGGCCGCCGTCGACGACCTGTGGGAGTCCCGGGCCGGGGCGGGGGCCGCGGCGCGGGTGCTGCACGGCGACCTCACCCAGACGAACGTCCTGACGACCGAGCCGTCGCCGGACACCGCCGCGGACACCTCACCCGGTGACGCGCCGCGGCTCGTCCCGATCGACTTCCAGGACCTCCTGTGGGGCCACGTCGAGCAGGACCTGGCCATCTCGCTGCTGCGCCTGTCCCGCGACGACGAGACGGGCGAGCGGTGCGCGGCGTTCCGCGCCGGGTATGCCGCCGTCCGACCGTGGCCCGCGCTGGACGCGGGGCTGCTGCGCGACCTCTTCGCGGCGCGCCGCCTCCAGATGGTCAACCTCACGCTGGTGCTGGGCCGGCCGGGCAGCGGCCCGGCGATCGACCTGCACACAGCGGCCCTGGAGCGTTACGCCGCGGGCGCCGGTCCGGCCGGCCAGGAAGGTGCGGCGATCGCCGCGGTCACGTCCTGACGAGGGACGTCAGGGCCGCTGCTCGCGGGCCTGGCGCACCAGGTCGCGGACGCCGTCGACACCCATGAGGGACGACTGCTTCTCCGCCAGGTGCCACGCGTCGCCGGTGAGGTGGCCGTCGGCCCGTTCGACGACGAACATCGCCTCGCCACCCGGTGCGGTCAACGGCGTGATGCGCCACGTCACGGCGTAGCCGCGCAGCGGGTGCCTGCCGTGGACGACCATGGTGGACGCGCTGGTGCGCGGCTTCCGGGTCGCAGCGATCGTCGCCATCACCACGTTCACCTCCCGCGATCCCCGTGACGCCGTCGTCCCGACGCGTCCTGACCTCAGTCCCATCGGCCTGTGCGCGCTCCCACTGAAGCCCGGACCTCGATCTTCTCCGCCACCCGGGTGAGTTCCACCCGTGGGATTCACACCGTCGTGTGACGGCGAGCGAGCCCGACGGCCGACCGCCTAGATCGGCTGCGGTCCCCCCTCGCGCACGACCATGACGGCCGGCGGCACGACGAGCGCGGCGGCCACGGTCACGAGCAGCACGGTCCGCGTCAGCTCCCCGCCCACGACGCCCCCGCTCAGCCCGAGGAGCAGCCAGACCGCCAGCGGCAGCCCCACCAGCACCGGCAGCGACCACAGCCACACACGAAGGCGCCGGCCCTCCCGCACGAACCGCCGCAGGACGAGCGTGAAGAGCACGACCCACGCCACCGCGGCGGCCAGCAGCCCGACGACGAGCCCGAGGGCGAACGCGGCCAGGTCCTCCCAGCCGTCGCGCGGCGGCCCGCCCACCCCGGACGCCAGGCCGACGACGACGCCGACGACGACGCCCACGAGCACCGCCCCGACGGCCGCACCGAGCGTCCACCCCAGCATGTGTGCCCTGCGACCCATGACGCCTCCGTCGACCGCGCGGACCCCGTCGCCCGCGTGGTCGAACGCTAGGGCACGGCGCCCGTCACACCATGACGTCGCGGCGGCGGAACGCGATCACGCCGACGACGGCCGCCACCACCGCGAGCGCGACGAGCAGCCCGTAGCCGCCCGCGCTGACCCCCTCGGTCAGCGGGTCGCCACCGACGTACCAGTGGTACGGCGAGAGCTGCTCCATCCACGAGCCGCCCTCGACCAGGGGGCCGAGGTAGGCGAGGACGTAGGACAGCACGGCGACCCCGGCTGCGGCTCCGACCGCGGACGCGCGCCGGCCGGTGGCGGCTCCGACCGCGTAGGCCAGGGTCCCGAGCGCTCCGCCGAAGAGCCACAGCCCCAGGCTGCCCGCGGCGAGGCTCGTCACCGGCAGGTCCATCCCCATGACACCCGTGAGCGCCACCAGCACCGCGGTGAGGGCCACCACCAGGACGAGCACGACCAGCCACAAGGAGGCGAGCCGCTCGACGTAGACGGTCGTGCGGGAGACCGGCGCCGTCAGCTCCAGCTCCAGGACGGCGTCCTCCTCCGCCCCCGCGAGCAGCCGGGCACCCAGCCCGATCGCGCAGACCAGCACCAGGATCGCGCCGAGCAGCTGGTAGACCGTCGACTGGACGTAGCCGCCGGCCGTCGCGATGCTCTCGAACCCCATCGCGGTGATGAGCTCGGGCGGCATCGCCTCGAGCATGACGTCCATCTTCGCCCCGCCGACGCTCGGGTAGAACGCCGTGTACATCGCGCCGACGGCGCAGACGGCCACGGTCCACAGCAGCGTCGACCGACGCCCGCTGTGCAGCACCCCGCGCAGGACGGTGCCGGCGGGCGCCGTCGTCGTCGGTCGGGCGGCGTGGGCCGTCGTCGGCGCGCTCATCGGACGCCTCCCCGCACGCCGCGCCGGAGGACGGCGACCCGGCCCCCGGCCGGCTCCTCCGGCGGGCCGGCGCCCGGGTCGGTCCGGTAGAAGTCCATGAACAGGTCCTCCAGCTCGCGGTCCTGCGCCTGCCAGCGCAGCACGCGGTGCCGCGCCGCGAACCGCAGCAGCTCGGTGGGCTCCCCCCGCAGCAGGCACGTGACGGTCGTGCCGTCGAGGACGACGTCCGTCAGCCCCGGCACCCCGGCGAGCTCCGCCGCGTCGACGGGCTCGGCGAACTGCAGCACCACGTGCTGGCCGGCGCGCCGGCGCAGGGTCGCGACGTCGTCGACGTCCACCACCACCCCGGCCCGGATGATGGCCACGCGGCCCGCCACCTGCTCCACCTCCTGCAGCACGTGCGAGGAGAGGAAGATCGTGGCGCCGTCGTCGGCGGCCTCGCGGGCCAAGGCGCGGAACTCGTGCTGGAGCAGGGGGTCCAGGCCGCTCGTCGGCTCGTCGAGAACGAGCAGCTCGGGTGCGTGCATGAACGCCTGCACGAGCCCGACCTTCTGCTTGTTGCCCTTGGACAGCGCGCGCATGTCGCGGGACAGGTCGAGGGCGAAGCGGTCGGCGAGCCCGGCGATCCGGGACGCGCCGCGGCCACCGCGCAGCGCCGCGAGGTGGTGCAGGTACTCCCCGGCGGTGGTGCGAGGCGGCAGCGCGAGCTCGCCGGGCAGGTAGCCCAGGCGCGAGCGCAGCGCGGGGCCACCCACGGTGGGGTCCTGGCCGAGCACCTCGACCGTCCCGGCGGTGGGGCGGAGGAGGTCCAGCAGGAGTCGGATGGTCGTGGACTTCCCGGCGCCGTTGGGACCGAGGAAGCCGAAGACCTCGCCGGCCCGGACCTCGAGGTCCAGGCCGTGCAGGGCTCGCGTGCGCCCGTAGTCCTTGACCAGCCCGGTGGTGCGGATGGCGGGCGTCTCGCCCTGCTGTGCCATGACGCCATCCTCCGCGTGCGCCGATGCGCGGGCAACGGGCCATCGGTCCCGGGGAGCGGTGATCACCCCGCTCCCGTAGCGTCGTCGTCGACCCGAGGAGAGGCCCGAGCACCATGAGCACGCCCGACCGGAACGACCACGACGACCCGTCCGCCGGCACGGACCTCGGTGCCGAGGAGCCCACCGCCGCACAGGCACCGGAGCACCCGCTCGTCCTCGTGCTGCACGGCGCGCGCGGCGACCTCGCGCGCCGGTCGGTGTACCCGGCGCTGGCGACCCTGCACCACCGGAGGCTCCTCCCCGCGCACTGGGCCCTGCTGGGCACCGGGCGGGAGACCATGCCCGACGCGGAGTTCCACGAGCTCGTCGCGGAGTCCCTGGCGGAGTTCGGCGGCGAGGACGGGACGGACACCCCGGACGGCGAGGTCGTCGCGGCGCTCACGCGCCACTCGGTGTTCTGCTCGGAGGTCGGCGACGAGGACCCCGGCACCCTGCCCGAGGCGCTGGAGCACGTGCGCGGCGTCCTGGCCGAGGCGGCCGACGGCGACGTGTCCGAGGTCGTCGTCGTGCACTACCTCGCGATCCCGCCGGCGGCGTTCGAGCCGCTCACACGGAACCTCGACCGGCACGGCCTGACCCGCGGCCCCGACGGGCGCGCCGACACCGTCCGCGTCGTCTACGAGAAGCCCTACGGGACGGACCCCGACTCGTTCCGCACCCTCGACGCCGTCGTGCACGAGGCGCTGGAGGAGTCGCAGGTCTTCCGCATCGACCACTTCCTCGGCAAGGAGGCCGTGCAGAACCTGCACGTCCTGCGGTTCGCCAACGAGCTGTTCGCGAGCGTCTGGGACGCCCGGCACATCGAGCAGGTCCAGATCGACGTGCCCGAGACGCTCGACGTCGCCCAGCGCGCGGAGTTCTACGACGCGACGGGCGCGGCGCTCGACATGGTGGTCAGCCACCTCTTCCAGGTCGCCGCGCAGGTCGCGATGGAGCCGCCCAAGGGCATGGACATCGACAACCTCGTCGAGGCCAGGGAGGCGGCGATCGCGTGCTTCCGGCCGCTCGACCCGACCGGCGACGTCGTCCTCGGCCAGTTCGACGGGTACCGCGACATCGAGGGCGTGGCCGACGACTCGACGACCGACACCTTCATCGCCGCGCGCCTGTGGGTCGACAACAACCGGTGGCGCGGTGTGCCGTTCCTCCTGCGGACCGGCAAGCGGATGGCGGCGTCGGCGCAGCGGGTGACGCTCGTCCTGCGCCGCGATCCCGAGCAGCTCTTCGGTGACCGCGTCGTACCCGGCCTCATCAGCCTCTCCCTCAAGGGCGACGGTGCCATCGAGGTGACGACGAGCATCAAGAAGCCCGGACCGGACCTGGACATCGTCGCCGGGACCGCGCGGCTGGACCTCGGCGACGTCGAGGGTGGCGAGCCGCTCGCGGCCTACGCGTCGCTCCTGCAGGACGTGCTCGTGGGCGACCGCTCGCTCTTCACGACGCCGGAGGGCCTCGAGCACGCGTGGCGCGCGTTCGAGCCGCTGCTGGGCGGGGACCGCCCCGACCCGGTGCCGTACGCGCCGGGATCATGGGGCCCGGCGGAGTCCGCGCGTCTCGCCGAGCCCCACGGGTGGTTCGCCGGGGACTGATGGCGCCCCGCCGTCGCCTCTCCGGGGTGAGCCGAGGCCCGCGCATGTCGTCCTTCCGGTGGATCCGCCGTGCTTCCGCGCGCCCGTAGCGTCGCGGTGGACGTGCAACCGCACGTCCACCCGGGGGGATCGGACAGGGCACATGGCGGTCGACACGCGCGGCACGGCACCGGACCACCCGCCCGGCGAGGCACCTGAGCCGGCGGCCGTGCCGCCCGGCGAGCGGCGACGCGACCGCGCACGGCTCGTCGCCGCGGTCGTGCTCGTCGGCGGGGCCGTCGCCGTGTGGGAGCTCGGGGCGCTCCACGACGACGAACCGCTGCTGGGCGGCGAGCGCTGGGGCTGGGGGTCGTGCCTGTCGCGCAGCTCGCCTGCCGCCGTGGACTGGACCATCGGTGGCGTCCTGGCCGAGCCGACCGCCGACGTCGTCGTGCTCGACGTGCGCGCGGTGCGGCCCCAGAACGTCGTCGTCCGTGAGGGCACCGTGCTGCCGTTCGTCGGTGACCGCGACGGCGACGGCGACCGGACGCTCCTCGGCGACGTCCCCGGCTACCCGCCGGCCGACGCGGGCGCGGCCGACGTCGTGTGGGCGCAGGGCGACCCCCTCGTCGGCGCCGTCCTCGTGCACGAGGCACCGACGAACCTCACCTGGCGCGCGCAGGTCCGCGACCCGGCCCAGGACGCCCGCTACGAGGCCGTCGAGATCGAGTACCGCAGCGGCCACCGCCGGTACGTCGCCGTCGTCGACCACGACCTGCTCATCCCGGGCGGCGCCGCGGCGTGCCCGGCGCGGTGACCGCGTCGGGACGTGCCGTACGCGATGACCGGGTGCTGAGGTGGCGCTGGGGGCTGCCGCTCCGGTTCCGGTTGCCGACCCCACGGCGCCGTCGTTCGATCGCTCCATGACCGACACCACCACCACGACCCGCGCCCACGACGACGGCCCCGACGAGGCGCACCGCATCCCCGACGGCGTCGACGACGCCACGGTCGAGGCGGTCGGGAAGCTGACCGCGGCCCTGGAGGTCGTGGAGCAGGCGCGCGGGATGCTCTACGGCGTCCACCGCATGACCGGCCGCGCCGACAACGACCTCGTCGAGGCGATCGAGGCCCTCGAGCGGGCCGGTCACGGCGAGCTCGCGGAGAAGATCCGCGCGGACCTCTTCGGCCAGAACGTCCTGCGCTACCGGTGGACGTTCCAGATCGTGGAGGACTACGACGACCACTACTGGTCCAAGTGGCGGCACTGGGAGAAGGAGGCCCGCGACCGGCTCATGGACGGTCGGCGGCACGTGTACGAGGCGCAGCTCAAGGAGCAGAACCGCACGCACGGCCGCCCGGACCACGAGGCGCGGCCCGTCGACGGGGAGTGACGGGCGCGGCTCAGGCGGCGGTGCCGCGGCGGGCGGTGATGCAGATGAGGTCGCCGTGGTGCTGGACCTCGGTGACGAGCCCGCCCGCCTGGAGCGCGGCGGGGACGAGCCAGGCGGCGCGGTGCGTCCCGCTGCCGGTGGGCGGTGCGTGCACGAGGACGACCTGGCCGTCCGGTGCGAGGAGCTCCGTGACGCGCAGCACCTCCTCCTCGGCGCTGCCGGTCCAGAAGCTGTTGACGTCCACGCCGACGATCGCGTCGAAGCGGGGGCCGTCGTACCGGAGGTCCGCGAGCGCCACCTCGTGGAGCTCGACGTAGCCGGCGGCGAGGTGCTCCGCGTTGCGGTGCCGGGCCTTCTCCACGGCGGTCGCCGAACGGTCGATGGCGACGACCGTCGCGCCGCGCCGGCACAGGACGTCCGTGAGGACGCCGGCACCGCACCCGATCTCCAAGACCCGCTGGCCGGGCCGGGGGTCGACCAGGTCGGCGGCGACCCGCACCCTCTCGGGCACCTGGTCCCCGCGCCGTTCCCAGCTCGCCGGTGAGCTCATCTGCCCGAGGGTGGCAGCGCGGTGCGGGTCATGCCAAGCCCACGCGCCGGAAGATCACCCTCAGCCCTCCGCGAAGGCGGCGAGCCCGAGCGCGACGGACCGGTCGAAGAGGACCTCCCGCTCGGCGGCCGAGAGGGAGACGTCCTTGAACAGCAGGTCGGAGATCGTGCAGATGGCGAGCGCCTCGCGCTGCTCCTGGTCGGCGACGGCGTAGAGGCCGGCGGCCTCCATCTCCACCGCGAGCGTGCCGTGCTGCACGAGCGCGTCCATGGTCGCGGGCCGGTTCGCGTAGAAGACGTCCGAGGACAGGACGGGCCCCACGTACACCTGGCCGCCCCGGGTTCGCCGACGACGTCGCGCGGCGCCGTCCTTCGGGTCCTTGCCGTCCTTGGGCTTCGCGGGCCTGGGGTGACCCGGCCCGACGTCGCCCGCGGCCGCAGCAGCTGCCATGAGGGAGAAGCTCGGGGCGTGGCTGTAGTGCATGCCGGGGATCCGGTGGGCGCTGACCGACGAGTCCGTGTGGGCGGCGCTGGCGATGACGACGTCGCCGACGTCGAGGTGGTGCGCCATGCCGCCCGCCGTGCCGATGCGGATGATCCGCTGCACGTCGAAGAACCGGAACAGCTCGGTCGCGTAGATCGAGATCGAGGGGATCCCCATGCCCGAGGCGAGCACGGACACCGGGCGACCGTCGAAGGTGCCGGTGTACCCGAGGATCCCCCGGACCTCGGTGACCTGCTTCGCGTCGGAGAGCACCGTCTCCGCGATGCGCTGCGCGCGACGGGGGTCGCCCGGCATGAGGACGTCGGGAGCGAAGTCGCCCGGTTCGGCGCCGATGTGCGGGGTAGCCATGGGGGCGACTGTAGTTCAGCCGCTCCGTGCGTCGCCGGGCCCTCCGCGGCCGGCGTCCTCCCGCTCGATCGCGTCGAGCTCCTCCACGAGCCGCCCGTCGCGGCGCAGCAGGACCACGCTCACCACCAGGCCACCCCAGATGAGGAGTGCCGACAGGACGAGGAAGACGATCGCTGTCGCGGTCATCGCAGTCCCTCCTCGGGGTGGGTGGGGCGCGTGCCCTGCACGGGTTCACCGGGGCGGGCCGGGACCCGCGACCACCTGCTGCCCCAGAGCTCACGCGGCGGCAGCTCGTGCGGGACGAAGGTGTCCACGTCGTGCCGCCACGGGACGACGGTCATGACGATCGCCACGAGCACGGCGAGGCCGACGGCGCCCCAGCCGATCGTGGTGAGGAATCCCCACGGGTACCCCTCGTACGGCTCGCCGAGGAGCGACCGGACACCCGTGACGAAGATGTAGCCGAGGACGAGCGGGACGCCGAGGCCGACGAGCACGCGCCACCAGCCGCCGACGTGCACGCCCGGCCGGGCGTTGAGGTGCGTCTGCAGCTCGCGCAGGCGGCGCAGTGCGAGCCCGACGACGAGCGTCATGATCACCGCCGACCCGACGACGCCCACCTCGTTGATGTACTTGTCGGTGACGTCGAGGACGTAGAGCGCCGTCGTCGTCGAGAAGAGGACGATCGAGACGACGGCGACGGCGCCGCCGATGAGGAGCGCCGCCTGCCGCGGGGACCAGCCGAACTTCTCCTGGAAGGCGGCGGAGACGACCTGGAGGATCGACAGCAGCGACGTCAGCCCCGCGAGCGTCAGCGAGGCGAAGAAGAGGACGCCGAAGACGGGCCCGCCCGGCATGAGCGACAGGATCTGCGGGAAGGCGACGAACGCCAGGCCGACGCCCTGGATCGTCTCCAGCTCGCTCACGGCGACGCCCTGCTCGAAGGCGATGAACCCGAGGGCGCTGAAGACGCCGATGCCGGCGAGGAGCTCGAAGGAGGAGTTCCCGAAGCCGACGACGAGCCCCGTGGAGGTGAGGTTCGCGCGGCGCCGCAGGTACGACGAGTACGTGATCATGATGCCGAAGGCGATCGACAGCGAGAAGAAGATCTGGCCGTACGCGGCGATCCACACCCCGGGGTCGGTCAGGGCGCCCCAGTCCGGCGTGAAGAAGGCGTTGAGACCGTCGGCCGCACCGTCGAGGGTCACCGCCCGGACGACGATGGCGGCGAACATGACGACGAGCGTGGGGATGAAGACGACGTTCGCGCGCTCCACACCCTTCTGGACGCCGAGCGCGAGGATCGCGATGGTGACCAGCCAGATGAGCACGAGGGGGATCAGGACCCCCGGCACGACGTCGAGACCCACCCCGGGCGCGTCGGCCACCTGGAGGAAGTCGCCGAAGAAGAAGCCCTCGGGGTCGTCGCCCCACGCCTGGGTCGCGGCGAACACCGTGAAGCTCGTCGCCCACGCGATGACGGCCGTGTAGTAGAGGGTGATGACCAGCGAGACGCCGACCTGGAACCAGCCCAGGCCCTCCGCCGGCCTGCTCATCCGCCGGAACGACGTGGGTGCCGAGCCGCGGAAGCGGTGCCCGATCGAGTAGTCCAGCAGCAGGATCGGGATGCCCGCGGTGAGCAGCGCCACGAGGTACGGGATGAGGAAGGCGCCGCCGCCGTTCTCGTAGGCGACCCCCGGGAACCGCCAGATGTTGCCCAGGCCCACCGCCGAGCCGATCGCCGCCAGCACGAACCCGAACTGGCCCGACCACTGCTCACGGTCGGCGCCGTGGTGCGCACTCACCGTCCTGCTGCTCATGGCCCCTCCTCAGCCGCTCGCCGCCTGCGTCTCGAACGTGACGTCCTCGCCCGCCGCCTCCAGGACGACGGTGTCACCCTCCACCCGCACGTCCGTGAGCTCAAGCCCCTCCGGCAGCTGGTCGACGGGCACGGCGAGTCCGTCGAACGCACCCTCGAGCCCCGGGATGCCGCTGAGGTCGAAGGAGCCTCCGCCGGCGCTGATCTCCTGGACCTCGATCGCGATCTCGCGTCCCGCGGCGGTGGGCAGCAGGACGATCTCCAGCGGGATCCCGAGGACGTCGCCCTCGGCGACCAGGGAACCGTCCCGCGCCGTGAGCGTGACCGGCAGGTCGATGACCTCGCCGAGGCGGTCGACCGGTGCGACGGCCGTCAGCTCGGCCGTCCGGGCCGTCGTCGGCTGGTCGGTGGACACCCCGGTGAGCCGGACCTCGACGTCCTGCAGCGTGAGCCCCTCGAGGACCGCCTCCTCCGCGGCGATGTCGACCTGGTCGAGCTCGCCCGCGAGCACCTGGGTGAGGAACGGCCAGCCGCCGATGGTGACGTCCGGGGGTGCGTCGAGCCCGCGGATCTGCTCCGGGAGGTCCGCGGCGAGGCGGTCCTCCGTCCGGTCGCGGGCGATGCCGTCGGCGACCACGGCGCCCCCGGCGAGCACCACGACGACGACCACGGTCCCGATCACCGCACGCGCACCCATGGGACGCACAGTAGGCAGCCGCCCCCGGCGGGGCGAGGTGAACCGGGTCCCGCGCCCGCTGTGGCCCCGGCTGTGACCGCGCTGTGGCTCCGTGGCTTCGCCGGGCGCACGCGCACCGCCAGGGCTCTGTCCAGGGGGCGCGGAGCGACCTAGCCTGGAGTCACCGCCTCGACGACGAGGCCCGCGCAGCGGGGGTTCGGATGGGTCTGGTGTGGGTGCTGCTGCCGATGGTCGTGTTCTGCGTCATCGGGTCCCTGCTCCTGCCCGAGGACCCGCCGTCCCGCGTCGTGCGGTCCGCCGGACGGTGGCTGCGGGCTCGGCTCGCCCGCGCACTCGACAGGCCGCGGCAGGCCTGGCGTCGCCGCCGGCCGCCGCCCCCGCCGCCTGTGCCGGACCCGTTCGAGGTGCTGTCGCTCCAGCTGCGGCTCGGGATGCTCGCCGACCAGCTGCGCGTCCTGGAGAGCGACCCGCAGGTGTTCGCGCGAGCCCGGCGGCTCATGGCGGTCCGCGCCGCCTATGACGCGCTCCTGGCGGAGGCGTGCCGGCTCGCAGGTGTGGAGCTCGACGAGGACGACGGTGAGCTCGCCACGGGGAGCGGGACGAGCCCCTGGTCGGACCAGGAACGGTTCCGCGAGGAGATGGAGCTGGCGTCACGCGGCTGGTCGTGGTGACACGCGTGGACCCGTGGCCGCCTGGTTCCGTGACCGCCTGTCCCGTGACACGGCCGCCGGGGCCCATGCCCTGACGGCTCATGCCCTGACCGTCAGGGTGCTGCCGCCGCCCGGTAGCCGGCGGACCTCGACGCGCTCCGCGATGGCCTGCTTGAGCGCCTCGACGTGCGACACGACGCCGACGACGCGCCCTCCGTCGCGCAGCCGCCCGAGCTCGGCCAGCACCACCTCGAGGGTCTCGGGGTCGAGCGTCCCGAAGCCCTCGTCGACGAAGAGGGTCCCGAGCTCGGTCCCGCCGGCCTCGGCGGTCACGACGTCCGCGAGGCCGAGCGCGAGGCACAGCGACACGTAGAACGTCTCCCCGCCGGACAGGGTCCGGGGGTCGCGCTCGCCGCCGATCTCGTGGTCGACGACCTTCATGGCCAGCCCGGTGCGCCGCGCGCGCACGGCCTCCTTCTCCTCGGACCGCGCGAGCTCGAACCGGCCCGCCGACATGGCCGTGAGCCGCCCGTTCGCCGCCGCGACGACGTCCTCGAACCGGCGGGTGAGGACGTACGTGGCGAGCGTGAGCTGCTTGGCGTTGTCCGACCCCGAGGCCGCGGCGAGGTTGGCCATGCGGACCACGGGGACCGCCTCCCGCCGGACCCGTTCCGCGGCGTCGACCGACGCCCGCAGCCGTTCGAGGGCGTCCTCGGCCGCACGGGCGCGGTCCCGCACCTGGCCGGCGAGGGCGGTCGCGTGGGTCGCGGCCTCGTCCGCGGACCGGTGACGGGCCTCGGCACCGGTCACGTCGACGACGACGTCCTCCCCCAGGTCCCGCAGCGGGGGCTCGGCGAGCGCCGACCGGACCCGGTCGAGGTCGCGCGCGTGCTGCTCGGTGCGGCGGACCCACCCCTGGAGCACGACGTCCGTGACGGCGCAGGCACGGACCTCCTCCGCGGACGCCATGCCGGCGCGCCCGAGCGCCGCCGCCAGCTCGGCCGTGCAGCGGTCGACGCCCGTGGCGGCCGCTCGTGCCGCCGACGACGCGGCGAGCCACGCGCCGATGCGACGGGCGCGGTCACGCACCTCGTCGACGCGCTCGGCGACCGTGGCGTGCCCGTCGAGCTCGGTCGCCACGGCGGCCACGTCCGCGGCGAGCGCCGCCTCCAGGCCCTCCACCCGTGCCCGCTCCGCGGCAAGGCGGGTCGCCAGGTCCGCGACCCGCTGGTCCAGGGACAGCGTCTCCTGGTCGTGACGGACCAGGGCCGTGTCGAGCTCCTTGCGCCGCCGTACGGCCGCACGAGCGCGGTCCCGCGCGTCCTGCGCCTCGAGCAGCGCCGCCTTGGCCGCGGCCTGGTCGAGCCCGCCCGTCATGGCACGACGCGCCTCGACCTGCTCCCGGAGCGCAGCGAGCCGGCTCGCGCCCGACGCCACCGCGCCCTCCGCCGTGGCGCGCGCCGCCTCGGCGGCGGCGACGTCGGCGGCGCTGACGTGGTCCGCGGCCAGACCGGCCGGGGCGGGGTGGTCCGTGCCGCCGCAGACGCCGCACGGCTCCCCCGGCCGCAGGGCCGCGGCGAGCTCGCCCGCGATGCCGGCGAGCCGGGCGGCACGCAGCGCCGCCTCGTGCGCGACGCTGCTCGCGGCCGCCTGGGCCAGGCGCGCCAGGCCACCGGCCGCACGCTCGACCTCGACACCACGGGCCGCGACGTCGTCGGCGGCGGCCAGGCGCTCCTCGGCGGCGACGACGACCTGCTCGGCCGCGCCCAGCCCCTCGGCCGTCCCACGGGCCACGACGAGCTGGTCGTGGAGCTCCGCGCGGCGGACCGGCCGCTCGGCACGAGCACCGTGCAGCGCGTGCAGCTCGACGTCGATGGCCTGGACCGCCCCGGTCGCCGTGGCCAGCGCGGCCCGCCGCGCCGGGATGCCCCGCTCGAGCTCGACCAGCCGCTCCAGCACCGCAACGGTGCCCGTGCACGCGTCCCGAGCGGCGACGAGGTGCGGCTCCACGCCGCTCGTGCCCTCGTCCTGGGCGGCGACCGTCGCCCGCAGGTCCTCCGGCGCGCGCTGCTGTGCCGCTGCCTCGACGTCACGGGCCGCGGCGTGGGCCCGGTCGGCCTCGGTGAGCGCATCGACGTAGGGCAGCACCTGACCGGCCTTCCGTGCCGCGGCGGCCCGGTCCGCGAGCGCGGCGACCTCCTGGACCTGCGCCAGGAGGTCCGCCTCCTCCGCGCGCAGCACCTCACGGCGACGGAGGGCGGCCGCCAGGGCCCGCGCGGCGTCGAGGGCCTCGCGCTCGGTGGCGCACCGCTCGCGCGCGGCAGCGGCGGCGGTGTCCGCCTCCACCGACGCGGCGGCGAGGTGCTCGACGTGCTCCGCCGCGCGCCGCTCGACGTGGGGTCGCTCGTCCGCGGTGGTGAGGCTCTCGGCCGCGAGGTCGGTCAGCTGCGCCGTGGCGACCTCGTCCAGCCCGGCGGCCCCGCAGAACGAGGCCGTCGACTGCCGCACCCGCGCCAGCGCCTCCCCGACGTCACGGTGGACCTCGGCGCGCATGCGCTCCAGCCGGACCTGCAGCTGCTCGTACACCGCCGTCCCGAAGACCTTCTGCAGCAGCCCTCGGCGGTCCTCGGGCTTGGCGCGGAGGAACCCGGCGAACTCACCCTGCGGCAGCACGATCGTCTGGACGAACTGGTCGCGGTCCAGCCCGACGATGCGCTGCAGCTCGGCGCCCGCCTCGTCGAGCCGCGCGGAGAGGAGCTCACCGGTGTCCGGCGCGTCCGGCGAGGCGAGGCGCCACAGCCGCACACCGGCCTGCTGCGTGGTGGTGCCCGCGCCGCGCTGCTTGGGACGCTGGTAGGCCGGCGTGCGGCGCACCCGATAGACCCCGGACGAGGTCTCGAAGACGAGGTCGACGAACGTCTCGACGTCGGGGCCCGCGTGGCCCGACCGCAGCCGGTCCTCGCTCGCGTCGCGCGAGGCGACCTTGCCGTACAGCGCGAACACGATCATGTCGATGAGCGTCGACTTGCCGGCACCCGTCGGTCCCTCGAGCAGGAAGATGCCCCCGGCGCCGAGCTCGGCGAGGTCGACCGTGTGCCGGCCGGGGAAGGGGCCGACCGCCTGGAACGTGAGCGTGTGCAGGTGCATCAGGCGCTCCGGTCCCCGGCGAGCACGTCCTCGTAGGCACGGCGCAGCACGGCGAGCTCCTCCGGCGACGGCGGTGCACCGGTGACGTGCTCGACGAACTCGCCGGTGACCTGCAGCGGGTCGCTCGCGCTCGTCACGACCGTCGCGCGGGCGCGCTGTGCGGCGACCGCCGGCCGGTGCTCGACGACGAGCGCGTGCGGGAAGCGAGCCTTGACCCGGGCGTAGAGCTCCGTGGGCCGGGCGTCGTCGGTGACCACGACGCGCAGCCAGTCGTCCCGGTGCGGCTCTCCCGCGGCCCCGCGCAGGTCGTCGAGCCGACCCGTCACCTCGGCGAGCCGCCGCGGCACGGGCGCGGGGACCAGCTCGGTCCCGCGGACGCCGTCGGGTCCGAGGTCGACGAGCACCGTCGCCTTGCGCTGCCGCAGCTCGGAGAACGAGTACGCCAGCGGCGAGCCGGAGTACTGCAGGACCGGGTCGACCGCCGCGCCGGCGGCCCCGTCACCCGGACCGCCGTTCACCCCGACCGGGAAGCCGATCCGCTGGGGACCGTGCAGGTGACCCAGCGCCACGTAGTCGACGCCCCCGAAGACGCCGGCCGGCACCGCGTCGACGCCGCCGACGCGGATGTCCCGCTCCGAGTCCGACGCCTGCCCGCCCACGACGAACGCGTGCGCCATGACGACGCTCCGCGGGCGTCCCCCGCCTCGGGTCGACCGGCGAGCGAGGTCCGACCGCACCCGCCGCAGGGCCGCCGCCGTCACGGCCTCGTGGGACCGGGGCAGCGGCTCCCCCGTGGTCACGGTGGGGTCGCCCTCGGCGAGCGCGTGCCGCGTCGTGTCCGGGTCCAGGTACGGCAGTGCGTGGACGAGGACGGGGCCGTCGTCGTCGCCTAGCTCGACCGGGATGCCGACGTCGGCGACCCGGGCCCGCACGTGCACGCCGCTGCGGAGCAGATCGGCGCCGAACCCGAGCCGCACGGCCGAGTCGTGGTTGCCCGGGGTGACCACGACCGTCGTCGTCCGCGCCAGCCGGGAGAGCGCGTCGGACAGCAGCGTGACGGCCTCCACCGGCGGGACCGCACGGTCGTAGACGTCCCCGGCCACGACCACCGCGTCGGCGTCCGCCATGCGGGCCAGCTCGACGAGGTGGTCCAGGTACGCGGCCTGGTGCTCGAGCATGTCGACCCCGTGCAGGGTGCGACCGAGGTGCCAGTCGCTCGTGTGCAGGATCCGCATGGCCGCGACGCTAACCGAGGGCACCGACACGGCCGGTGACGCAGCGCCGTCGGGTACCCCGGTGCGAGGATCGCGGGTGAGGTCCCGACGGAGAGGTCATGCCCGACCGCCGTCGGCCGATCGTCCCCGGGGGGAAGGTGCGCCGTCGTGCGCCCCCGACACCCGAGCATGCTGAGCACGCTCACGACGCACGAGGAGGGCGCGGCGGGAACGGCCCGCGCGCCCGCGACGCTGGAGGTCTGATGGCATCCGAGAACGAGCACGGGCTGCGGCTGGTCACAGCCGACGACGGCGGGCCCACGCCGCCGCACGGGCCCACCGCCGGCGCAGGAACGAGCGATCAGGGCGCCTTCGCGGGCCTGCGCACCGCGTTCCACGACCTCGACGAGTACGTCGCCCTGCCGCGGATGTCCGGCCTCGTCCTCTCGCCCGACGGCTCGCGCCTGGTCACCCAGGTCGCGACGCTCAACCACGACAAGACCAAGGTGCACACCGCGCTGTGGGAGGTCTACCCGACCCGCGCCCGGCCGGCCCGCCGCCTCACACGGAGCGCCCAGGGCGAGTCGGGCGCAGCGTTCACGCCCGACGGGGACCTGCTGTTCACGTCTTCCCGCCCCGACGCCGACGCCACCGAGGACTCCGAGAAGCCCCTCGACAAGCCGGCTTTGTGGGTGCTGCCCGCGGGTGGCGGCGAGGCCCGGATCGTCGCGACCCGGCCCGGCGGCGTGAGCGGCGTCAAGACGGCCCGGTCGTCCTACGCCGTCGTCTTCGCGACCGAGATGCTGCCGGGTGCCAAGGACGGCGCCGACGACGAGCGCCTGCGCACCGTGCGCAAGGACGCCAAGGTCAGCGCGATCCTCCACGACGGGTACCCCGTGCGGTACTGGGACCACGACCTCGGTCCCGAGGCGCCGCACCTGCTGGGCTGGCACTTCACCGCCGGCGACGACGTCGCCCGGTCCGTCGAGGTCGCGAGCCGCAGCACCGAGCACCTCAAGGTCTCCGACCTCACCCCGCGCCCAGGCGGCGCCCTGCGCGAGGCGGAGTACGACTTCAGCCCCGACGGCACCTTCGTCGTCTCGACGTGGGACCTCACCGAGGCCCGCGGCACGCAGCGACGCATCCTCGTCCGGCTCGACCTCGACACCGCCGAGCGCACCGTCCTCGTGGACGACCCCGAGGCCGACCTAGGTCGCCCGGTCATCTCGCCCGACGGGACCGGGGTCGCGTACGTCCGGGAGTCGCTCGCGACCCCCGACCAGGCGCCCCGCGTCACGCTCCACCTGCTCCCCCTGGAAGGCGAGGGCCGCGAGCCCGGCCGGCCGCGGCAGCTCGTCGCCGACTGGGACCGCTGGGTGTCCGGCCACCAGTGGCTGCCGGACGGCTCGGGCCTCGTCGTCACCGCGGACCAGGACGGCCGCGCCCCGGTGTTCACGATCGACCTCGGGTCCGACACCGTCGAGCAGCTGACGCACGACGACTCGGCGTACTCGGACCTGCAGGTCGCCCCGGACGCGAGCGTCGTCTACGCGCTGCGCTCGTCGTACCTGGCGCCGGCCCACCCGGTGCGGATCCACCTCGTCGCGGACGAGCACCGCGGGCGCGGCACGGTCACGGTGCTGCGCGCCCCCACCCCGCCGCCCACGCTGCCCGGCACCCTCACGGAGGTCCGCACGACCGCCGAGGACGGCACCGAGGTCCGCGGCTGGCTCGCGCTGCCGGACGGCGCCTCCGCGGAGACGCCCGCACCGTTCCTGCTGTGGATCCACGGCGGGCCGCTCGGGTCGTGGAACGCGTGGTCGTGGCGCTGGAACCCGTGGCTGATGGTCGCCCAGGGCTACGCCGTCCTGCTGCCGGACCCCGCGCTGTCCACCGGGTACGGGCAGGAGTTCGTCCAGCGGGGCTGGGGCGCGTGGGGTGCCGCGCCCTACACGGACCTCATGGCCATCACGGACGCCACCGTGGCCCGGGACGACGTCGACGAGACGCGGACCGCGGCGATGGGCGGCTCCTTCGGCGGCTACATGGCGAACTGGGTCGCGGGCCAGACGGACCGGTTCCGGGCGATCGTCACGCACGCGAGCCTGTGGGCGCTGGACCAGTTCGGGCCGACGACGGACGCGGCGTACTACTGGGGCCGCGAGATGAGCCCGGAGATGGCCGAGCGGTACTCCCCGCACCGGTTCGTGCAGGACATCGTCACGCCGATGCTCGTCATCCACGGCGACAAGGACTACCGGGTGCCGGTCGGCGAGGGTCTGCGGCTCTGGTACGAGCTGCTGTCCTCCTCGGGCCTGCCGGCCGACGACCGCGGCCGGTCGCCGCACCGGTTCCTGCTGTACCCCGACGAGAACCACTGGATCCTCACGCCGCAGCACGCGAAGGTCTGGTACCAGGTCGTCGAGGGCTTCCTCGCCCAGCACGTCCTCGGCCAGGAGCCGCCGCCGCTGCCGGAGACGCTCGGCTGACACCGGAACGACGACGGGGCCAGCACCTTACGGTGCTGGCCCCGTCGTGCGTCGTCAGCGCGCCAGGACCGCCGGCCCGCCGTCGGTGGTCTCGAGCCGGATCGCGCCCGCCATCCCGATCATCTCGAGCAGGTCCAGGAGGAGGGACGGCGCGTCACGCAGCACGATCCCCGTGCCGTCCTCCTGACCGACCTTGTGCAGCTGCAGCACGAAGGCGAGGCCCGAGGAGTCGATGAACGTCAGGCGGCCGGCGTCGACGGTGACCGGCAGCGCGCGGCGCACGCACTCCACCATGGCGAGGCTGGCCTGGTCCCGCAGGGCGGCGTCCACCTCACCCCACATCCGCACGAGGGTGCGTCCGGACTCCTCCGTCACGTCGATGCCGCCGACGTCGCCGGCACCTCCGGTCGCCGGTCCGGACGGGTCGGTCAGGGTGGTCGTCGCGTCGTCGTCGGTCACGAAGGCCTCTCCGGTCGGGGGTGGTCGTCCACGTGTGCAGACGTCCCGGCGGCCCCGGTCGTTCCGGTCACCGCCCGCAGGAGCGTAGGGCCGCGCCCTGACACGCGCTCACCGGGAGGCCCCTCACCTGCGGGGATGCCAGCGCAGCCTCAGCCCTGCGGCTCGGGCTCCGTGACGTCCGCCACGGTGGCGCCGAGGGCGAGCACCATCTTCGAGCCGTCGAGGGTCGCGGCCACGCCGTGCGCCCCCGCACCGATGGACACGGCGCGGCCCGCCACGCGGGCGTCGGCGACGACCGGCCAGGGACGCGTCGACCCGAACGGCGTGATGGTGCCGCGCTCGAAGCCGGTCACCTCGCGCGCGACGTCGGCGTCGGGCATCGAGAGCCGGGACACCTGGAGCACCTCGCGCAGCCGCGGCCAGGAGATCTGCCGGTCGCCGGGCACGAGGACGAAGAGGTAGTCGTCCTCCCCCCGCCGCACCACCATCGTCTTGATCACCTGGGACGGGCTGACCTTCCGCGCCGCGGCGGCCTCCGCGAGGCTCCGGACCCGCCCGTGCCGGACGAGCCGGTACCGCAGGCCCGACGCGTCGAGCGCGGCGACGGCCCGCGCCTCGCCGTCGGGGACGGGTGCCGTCGAGCCGGCGGCGTCGGACGACGGGTCGGGGCGCGTGTCGCTCACCCGAGCATTGTGCTCCTGGACCCGTCGGGCGGTCCGTACCGGGCGTGCAGGGCTCAGCCCCGGACCACCAGCACCGGGCAGGGGGTGTGCAGGACGACCGCGTGGCTCACCGACCCGAGCAGCATCCGGGCCACGCCGTGCAGCCCCCGGCTGCCGACGACGAGCAGCCGGGCGTCCTGGGCGGCGTCGAGGAGCGCCGTCGCCGGCTGCTCCTGCACGAGGTCCTGCGTGACGACGAGGTCGGGGAAGTCCTCCGCGAGCCCGGCGACCGACTCGCCCAGCAGCACGCGCGCGGCCTCCTCGACGGCGCGGTCGTAGTCGGCGAGCAGGCTGACGTCGACGTATACGGCCGGCTGCTGCCACGCGTGCACGACGTGGAGGGAGAGCCCGGCGCGGTCCGCCTCCGTCGCGGCAGCACGGATGGCGTCGAGGGAGTCGGCGGAGCCGTCGGCGCCGACCACCACGCGATCGGTGACGTCGGCCGGCAGGGTCGGGACGACCGCCACCGGGCAGTGCGCGCCGGCCGCGACCTGGTAGGCGAGCGAGCCGGAGAAGATCCGCTCCGCCGCGGTGAGTCGGTGCGTGCCGACGACGACGAGCTGCGCGTCCCTCGACCGGTGCGTGAGCGCCCGGCCCGGCGACTCCTGGTCCACGACCGTGACGACGTCGAGGCCCGGACCCGCGTCGCGGGCGCGCTCGGCCTCCTGCTCGACGAGCTCCTTGGCGGAGCGCTCGACCGAGTCGTCCCAGTAGGTCTCCAGGCCCACGACGGGCAGGCCGACCGCGTGGACGACGTGCAGGGGCGCGTGCCGGGACAGGGCGGCGCGCGCTGCCCAGACGAGGGCGTGATGGCTGGACTCGGTGCCCTCGACACCGACGACGACGGGGCGGGTCACGGCCGTCTCCCTTCCGGTCCTCGGGCGCCGGCAGGCGTGCGCCCTGCTCCACACTCTCCACCGTCCGCGCGCCGTCGTCGTCCCGCGAGGTCCGAACGTCCCCAACCCACTCCCGTTGCCCACCACCCGCCCGTTCGGTCCGCCACCCTGCGTCCGATCCGCCAGTCGCAGCGTGCGATCCAGACGCAGGGTGGCGGATCAGACGGTCGCGGGCGGGCCGTGGGTGCCGACGCGGCGGGGCGCTCACCCCCTGACCGGTGATTCCGCCCGACCCGCCGACCGTGCGAGGCTCGGGACCATGACGTCCTCCCCCACCGTCGGCGTGACGGGTGCCACCGGACAGGTCGGCGGGCTCGTCGCCCGTGCCCTCGCCGACGCCGGCATCGCCCAGCGCCTCCTCGTCCGCTCGCCGTGGAACGCCCCGGACCTGCCGGACGCAGAGGTGCGCCGCGTGGCGTACGGCGAGGACTGCGCACCGGCCCTCGAGGGGCTCGACGTCGTCCTCATGGTGTCGGGCGCCGAGAGCCAGGACCGGGTCGGTGAGCACCGGGCGTTCGTCGACGACCTCGCCGAGGCCGGTGTGCAGCACGTCGTCTACACGTCCTTCTGCGGGGCGGCGCCGGACGCGACGTTCCTCCTCGGCCGCGACCACTGGGAGACCGAGGAGCACCTGCGCCGGTCAGGACTGCGCACCACGCTCCTGCGCGACAACCTCTACCTCGACCTGCTGCCGGAGCTTGCGGGCGACGACGGCGTCCTGCGAGGCCCGGCCGGGGACGGCCGCCTCGCTGCGGTGGCGCGGGCCGACGTCGCCCGGGTCGCCACGGCCGTGCTCCTCGACCCGCGCCGGCACGTCGACCGGACGTACGAGCTCACCGGACCGGAGGCGCTCACGCTCGGGGAGGCCGCCGCGACGATCACGGAGCTGACGGGTCGGGAGGTGCGGTACGTCGACGAGTCGCTGGAGGAGGCGTACGCCTCGCGCCAGTCGTACGGCGCCCCGCAGTGGCAGGTGGACGCGTGGGTGTCGACGTACACGGCGATCGCCGCGGGCGAGATGGCGCGCGTGACCGACGACGTCGAGCGCGTCACCGGCCGCCGCCCGCTGTCCCTCCGCGACCTGCTGGTGAGGCGGGCCCGCCGCGCCTGACGGTGGGCCTGCGATTCACCGGCGAGCCGCCGCGTCGCGTGGACGAGGCGGTGGTCAGGACGTGGCGTGGTGGGCGGCGAGGCGGCGGAGACCCTCGTCCAGGCTCACCGCGGGCGACCAGCGAAGGTCGTGACGCGTGCGGCGCTGGTCGAACCAGTGGGCCGTGGACAGCTGCTCGGCGAGGAAGCGCGTCATCGGCGGCTCGTCGGCGTCCGGCCGGGTACCCGGGCCGGACGCCCACAGGGTCTCGACCGCTCCCCCGGCCGCCCGCGCCACGGACGCGGGCACGCGCCAGGCAGGTGCAGGCACGCCGACGGCGGCGCAGATCCCGGCCAGCATCTCCGCGACCGTCCGCGGCTCGCCGTTGGTGACGACATACGCCCGGCCCCGCACGGCCCCCGCACCGGATCCGTCCCCGTCGTCGCCCAGCCGGTCCAGGCCCGCGACGATCGCCGACGCCGCGTTGTCCACGTACGTCGTGTCGATGAGCGCGAGGCCGTGGCCCAGCAGCGGCAGACGCCCGGACCGGGCGCGGTCCGCGACGCGCGCGACGAGCTGCGTGTCCCCCGGTCCCCACACGATGTGCGGGCGGACGGCGACCACCTGCAGGTCCGGCCCGTCGGCCGCGAGCGCCGCCAGCTCGGCCTCCGCCTTCGTGCGGGCGTAGTCGCCGCGGGCGCGCTCCGGGTCGGCCGGCTCCGCGTCGGCGCCGACGATCGACGTCCCCGTGTGCGCCACGGACGGGGAGGACACGTGCACGAACCGGTCCGCACCGTGCCGGCGTGCGGCGTCGACCACCAGACGCGTCCCGTCGACGTTCACGCGCCGGAAGTCGGCCTGGTCCCCGGCGAACGACACCTTCGCCGCGAGGTGCACGACGGCGTCGGTCCCGGCGACGGCGCGGTCCACGTCGGTCCGGTCCGTCACCGTCCCGAGCACGTCCTCGACGCCGACGACGCCGCTCGGCCGCCGCTGGAACGTCCGCACGTCGTGCCCGGCGTCCCGCAGCAGGCCCGCGACGCTGCCGCCGAGCAGCCCGCTCGCCCCGGTCACGAGGACCCTCACGGCGCGCCGACCCGCCCGCCGGCGAGCACGCCCTCCGCCCACGCCGCGAGCCGCGCCCGGTCGATCTTCGAGTTGTGCCGCACGTCGGTCGGCAGCTGCGCGACCGCGAGGACTGCGGCGACCGGGCGCCCGACGGCGGCCCGCACCGCGGCAGCGAGCGCCGGCTCGACCTGTGCGGGGCGCCGCACACGCGGCTCGGTCTCCGCGACGACGACGAGCTGCTGCGTCCCCCGCGGCCCGACACCGACGACGGCGGCGCGCGCGACGCCCCCGACGCCCTCGGCCCGCTGCTCGGGACCGACGGGGGTGACGACGCCGTCGGCGGTCACGACGACGTGCGCGAGCCGGCCCTCGACCCAGAGGCGTCCGTGCGCGTCGAGCCGCCCGACGTCGCCCGTGCGGTGCCAGCGCAGGCCGTCCGGTGCGGCGTCGTCGGGGTGGACGCCCCGGCTCGCGCGCTCGGTGAGCCAGAGCCGGTCGTAGTGGTCGCGGACGTGCGGCGCGGCGACGACGACCTCGCCGGTCACCTCCGTGGCGGTCGTCAGCCGCCCGGTCGCCGCGCCGTCGTCGTCGAGCGGGCTGATCCGCACGTGCACGCCCGGCGCCGGTGCCCCGACGCACACGCCGCCGGCGGGACCGCCGTCGCCGGCCGCGCGGATGCCGTCCAGCGTGATGTCGGTGAGCAGCAGCCCCTCGGTCATGCCGTACGGGGTGTGGGGGGTCGCGCGCGGCATGAGCCGGGAGGCGCCCTCGAGCAGCCGCACCGGCACCGGCGCGCCCGCCGACAGGAACGTCCGCACGCGCCCCAGCGCCTCACGGCCCGCAGGATCGAGGTCGTCCGCGGTCGCGACGACGTTGGCGATCGCGGCGGGCGACAGGAACAGCGTCACGCCCGCACCGCGCCCGCCGCTGCCCGCGTCGGCCTCCCCACCGCCCTCGGCGGCGTCCCCGCCGGCGGCGCGGACAGCGGAGGCGACCGCCCGGGCGGTGAGCGTCCGGGGGGCGGTGACGTCCATGTCGGGCGTCACCGACAGGCACCCCAGCGCGGGGCCGAGCAGCGCGAACGGGGCGAACCCGGCGACCAGCCCGTCCCCGACACCGAGGCCGTACTGCGCGGCGAGCACGTCACGGACGGCTGCCAGCTGCTCGTGCCGGTACACGACGCCCTTCGCCGGCCCGGTCGAGCCGGAGGTGAAGAGGACGGCCGCGACGTCGTCGGGCGCGGGCTCGGGCGGCAGCTCGGTGACCCGGCCGAGGTCGACGACGTCCGCCAGGCACATCTCGACGCCGAGCGCCGTCGCGGCCGCAGCCGACAGCGGCGTCGTGGAGATGCGCCGGCCCGGCCAGCCGAGCGCGCGGGCGGCGCCGAGGCCCTTCGCCGCGCCGATGACGTGGTCCGGCTGGGCGCCCCGGACCGCCCGGCTCAGCCCCCGCACGCCCAGCCCGGCGTCGGCCACGACGACGACGGCGCCGATCCGCAGGCACGCGTAGAGCACGGCGGTGAGGTCGGCGCCGGGCGGGACGAGCAGCGACACGCGGTCGCCGTGCCGGACCCCGACGGCGTGCAGGCCCGCCGCGATCTCGCGGACCCGGCGGGACAGCAGGCGCCAGCTGACGACCCGGGGCGCGCCGCCGCCGCCCGGCGGTGCCATCTCCACGAGCGCGGTCGCGGTGCTGTCGGCGAGGTCGTCCAGGCGCTCCCACAGCGGCGGACGCTGCCCGGGCGCCGACCAGCCGCCGGCCGTGACGGCGGTGACGCCCGCGAGCGCGTCGATGTCGGCGCGTGGACCCACGAGGTCGGGTCCGGACGCCTGGACGTCGCCGGGCGACCCGTCGCCGTCCACGTGGTCCCCGCCCACCGCCGGCTGGGCGCCCACCTCGTGCGGCGGACGACCCACGGGCTCACCCTCGGCCTGCCCGATCGGCTGCTCACCGAACGTCATGGGCTGGGGGCGGACGACGGCGTCGTGCCGGTCGCGGAGCCAGGTGAGCGTCGCGCCCGCGTGGTCGACGTCCTCGGCCAGGAGGTGGCTCGCGCCCTCGAACCGGTGAGCGTCGGCGCGGGGGAGCCGGTCGAGCAGGTCGTCGAGGTAGCGGTCGCCGAACACCGGGTCGCGCGGCCCCCACAGCAGCAGCGCCGGGACGTCGAGGCGCCGGACCCCCTCGGCGATGCGGTCGAGCTCGCCGGCGCTCGGGTGCTCGGCCGTGGCGGGGATGTCCGCGACGAAGCCACCGATCCCCCCGCGCCGCTCCGCCGTCCGGTACGGCGCACGGTAAGCGTCGCGGACCTCCGGCCCCAGCGGCGGGCGCGCCAGGGCGAGGGTCGTCTCGAGGAACGCCGGGGTGGCCACGGTGGACGGTCCGAGCACGCGCAGCGCGAGCCGCAGCGGCGCGGGGATCGGCTCGCCCTCGGGGTGGTGCACGGCCGTGTTGTGCAGGACGACGCCTGAGACCACGTCGCGGTGGTCCACCGCCCACCCGAGCGAGACGACGCCGCCCCAGTCGTGCCCGACGGTCACGACGGGTCCGTCGAGGCCGAGGGCGTCGGTGAGGTCGCCGAGGTCGCGCACCCGTCGGCGCAGCGTCCGGACCTCGCCCGAGCGGTCCGAGAAGCCCATCTCGAGCTGGTCGACCGCGACGACGCGCCAGGCCGGCCCGCCCTCGGCGGCCTGGCGCAGGGACGCCTCGAGCAGGTCCCGCCACAGGTAGGACCACGTGGGGTTGCCGTGGACGCACAGGAGCGTGCCGACGGGCTCCGCACCGAGCTCCGCCAGGCACGGCCCGGTGTCCAGGACGTGCCAGGTGCGCGCCGGACGCGCGGCGCCGTCGTCGGCCTCCGCGTGTGTCTCGGAGCCCCAGCCGAGGTCACCGAGCAGCCGGGACTCCGGCACCGTGACGAGCCGCGACCAGGCCGGGTCCAGCCCGGGCAGCCCGGACGGGGGCAGGGCTGCCGGCGAAGTGGCGGCGGCGGGCGGGGACGTCGTCGTCATCGTGGAGTCCTCGTGCTGGGGCTGACGGCGGTCGGGCGGCCTCGTCGGGCGGGCCGCGCCCGACTCACCAGGCGAGCTCGAGCATCGCGGTGTTGAGGCCCGAGCCGACGCCCATGAGCAGGACCCGGTCGCCCGGGGAGAGGTTCGGCGCCTCGTGGGCGAGCGTGATGGGGATCGACGCCGGCCCGACGTTGCCGAAGCGCGGGTACGTCAGCGGCACCTTGGACCGGTCCAGCTTCGCCGCCTTGACGATCGCGTTGGTGTGCACGTCCGAGACCTGGTGCAGGACGTAGCGGTCCATCGCGGACCAGTCGAAGCGCTCCCGAGCCTCCTGCCACGCCGCCATGACGAGCTTCATCCCGCCCTTGAGCAGCGCCTTCGCGTCCGTGTACATGCCGGTGACGCTGCCGACGCACAGGTCGTGGAACTCGGTCGCCGCGCGCGTCACGCCACCGAGGATCCGGTGGCCCGACGGGTGCAGGTCCGCGCGGCCGAGGACCGCCGCCACCGCGCCGGAGCCGAGCGTGAGGGTCGGGAACTCGCGCAGGAAGTCCGCGCGCGTGGCGCCCGGCCGGTTGAGCCGGTCGACGGTGTTGACCTGGATCTCGTCGGCGTCCTCGCCGTCGATGACGACCGCGTAGTCGATCTGGCCCGCGTCGATGAGCTGCGCCGCGAGGCTCATGCCGTTGACGAACCCCAGGCAGGCGTTGGCGATGTCGAAGTTCACCGCCGACGGCGGCAGGCTCAGCCCGTGGTGCATGCGCACCGCGACGGACGGCTCGAGGTGCGGGCGCGTCACCGAGGTGTTGATGAGGAGGCCGATCCGGGAGCGGTCGACGCCCGCCTCCGCGAGGGCCTTCTCGCCGGCCTCGATCGCGGCCGTGTCGAAGGACTGACCCTCGGCCCAGTTGCGGCGCTCGTGCACTCCGGCGATCCGCTCGAGCAGACCGCTCGGCAGCCGCAGGCGCTCGAGCGTCGAGCGCAGGCGGTCGTCCAGCTCGGCCGACGTCGTGACGCGCTCGGGGGTGACCGCCGCGAGCGAGAGCAGGGCCACGTTGCTGTGGACGGTCGTCGCGTTGCCGTTCACACGGTCCCCTTGCTCGTCGTCTGCCGGGTCGCCCGGTCGGGAAACGGTCATGATCGGGTCGGGTGCACCCTGGTTGGTCATCCTCTCCCGGTTCCTGCGGCGGGGCACCCGCTGAGCCGTCACGCGAGAGCGAGCGACCAGCGCCGGCGCCCGCCGTCCCCATCATCCGGCCCGAAGATCGCCGGCGACAGCGGGTGCGCGCAGAGCGAACAGCACCCGTCTTCCCCGCGCCGGACGCGGGAAGGTCTCCACGGTGCGGCGCGACGGCCCCGCCCGGTGGCCGTCTGTACAGCGCCGCGCGCACGGCCCTACGGTCCGGACCATGAGCGCCTACGTCGCCCTGCTCCGCGCCGTCAACGTGGGCGGCACCGGCAAGCTCCCGATGGTCGAGCTGCGGGCGATGTGCGAGCACGCCGGGTTCCGCGACGTGAGCACGTACATCGCGAGCGGGAACGTCGTCCTCACCGCGGACCGGACCGAGGCGGAGGTCGTCGCCGCGCTGGGCAGCCGACTCGAGGAGTACGCGGGAAAGCCGGTCGGGGTGCTCGTCCGCACGGCCGCGGAGATGGCCGCGGTGGTCGCGGCGAACCCGTTCCCCGACGCTCCCGGGAGCAGCACCGTGGCCATCTTCCTGCCCGAGCCGCCTGCGGCCGACGCCGTGGCCGCGGCGCGGAACCGCACGACGGAGCAGATCGCCGTCGGCGCCCGCGAGATCTACGTCGCGTACGGCGAGGTCGGCATGGGCCGGTCGCGGCTCGCCCTCCCCGCGGCCGCGCACGGCACCGCGCGGAACATGAACACCGTCGGGCGGCTCGCCGCGATGGCCGCCGAGCTCTGACCCTGGCTCGCCGCACGATCGTGGAGACCTACCCGCGGCGGACGCGGGGAGTCCTCCACGGTGGGGACCGACCGGGGACGGACGGGTCCGACGCCGGCGTCAGACCGGCTCGAGCGGGTGCCGGTCGCCGTCGGGCACGCGCACGCGGATGTCGTCGCCGGCCCGGACGACGCCGCCGCGGCGCACCACGGCCATGACGCCGGCCCGGCGTTCGAGGCTGCCGTCGGCCCGGCGCCGCACCATGCGGCTCATGAGGCCGCTGCCGAGCGCGTCGATCTGCCTGCACGGGTTGCGCAGCCCGGTGACCTCGACGACGGCGTCCTCGCCCAGCTCGAGCAGCGTGCCGGTCGGCAGCGCCAGGAGGTCGACGCCCAGCGTCGTGACGTTCTCGCCCATGGCGCCGGGGGTGACGACGTAGCCGTCGTCGGCGACCGCGTCGAACAGCTCGGCGTGCAGCAGGTGGACCTGGCGCAGGTTGGGCAGCTGTGGCTCGCGGGCGGCACGTGACCGGTGCTTGACCGTCGCACCCGCGTGCGCGTCGCCCTCGACGCCCCAGCCCTCGACGAGCGTGATCGCCTCGCGCAGGACCTTGCTGAACCGGTGGGCGTCGTCGGAGGCCACCGCGACGACGACGGGCGCGCGGTCATGAGGCTCGAGCGGCATGACGGCAGTGTCCCAGCACCGTCCTCCCGGGCATCCGCGGGCCACGCCCCGGCCGGTCGGTGAGAATGGTCGTCCGTGGGTGAGCCCGAGCAGGAGCAGCGACCGTCGTCGGAGGACCGACGACGGCGTCCCGGCTCGCGCGGACGCGGTCGCGGCCGGCGCCGGCCGGACCGCCCTGCCGACCCCACGGGCCCGCAGGACGACGCCCGCGCCGCCGTCGGCCGCGCCACCCAGCACGCCGCCCGGGAGCACGCCCGCCGCGAGCGCCGGGCGGAGAAGCGTCGCGCCGTCGTCGTCCCGCCCATCACCTACCCCGAGGAGCTGCCGGTCTCGGCGCGCAGGGCGGACATCGCCGCGGCCGTCCGCGACCACCAGGTCGTCGTCGTCGCGGGGGAGACGGGATCGGGCAAGACCACCCAGATCCCGAAGATCCTCCTGGACCTCGGTCGCGGCCGGGACGGGCAGATCGGCCACACGCAGCCCCGCCGGATCGCGGCGCGCAGCGTCGCCGAGCGGATCAGCGAGGAGGTCACCGGCGGCACCGGTGCCCTGGGCTCGATCGTCGGCTACCAGGTCCGGTTCACCGACCAGTCCAGCGAGGAGACGCTGGTCAAGGTCATGACCGACGGCATCCTGCTCGCGCAGATCCAGCGGGACCCGCAGCTGCTCGCCTACGACACGATCGTCGTCGACGAGGCGCACGAGCGCAGCCTCAACATCGACTTCATCCTCGGGTACCTCACGCGCCTGCTCCCCCGGCGGCCGGACCTCAAGCTGATCATCACGTCCGCGACCATCGACTCCGAGCGGTTCGCCCGGCACTTCGCCGGCCCGCCGACGCCCGAGCACCCCGACGGCGTCCCCGCGCCGGTCGTCGAGGTCAGCGGCCGGACGTACCCGGTGGAGCTCCGCTACCGGCCCCTGTCGCCAGACCTCCCGGAGGGCTCCGACGACGACGTCCTGCGCGACCTCGAGGCCCCGTCGCCCCCCAAGGCGGGCAAGCCCCCCAAATGCAAGGCGGCGAAGGGCGGTGGCGCCAGGAGCGCCCCGCGCGCCGACGAGGACCGCGACCTCATGACCGCGATCTGCGACGCCGTGGACGAGCTCGAGCGCGAGGGCCCGGGCGACGTCCTCGTCTTCCTGTCCGGGGAGCGGGAGATCCGCGACGCCGAGGACGCCCTGCGCGGCCATCTCGGCCCCCGCGTCACCGACCCACGCCACCCCCGCGCCGTCGAGCTGCTGCCGCTGTACTCCCGGCTGTCGGCGGCGGAGCAGCACCGCGTGTTCGCGGCGCACAGCACCCGCCGCGTCGTGCTGGCCACGAACGTCGCCGAGACGTCGTTGACGGTCCCGGGGATCCGGTACGTCGTCGACCCCGGCACCGCGCGCATCTCCCGCTGGTCCAAGGCGACCAAGGTGCAGCGCCTGCCCATCGAGCCGATCAGCCAGGCGTCGGCGAACCAGCGGTCCGGGCGCTGCGGCCGCGTCGCGGAGGGCGTCGCGATCCGCCTGTACTCCGAGGCGGACTTCCTGTCCCGCCCCGAGTACACCGAGCCGGAGATCCTCCGCACGTCGTTGGCGTCGGTCATCCTGCAGATGGTCGCGGTCGGCGTCGCGCAGACCCCCGACGACGTCGCCGCGTTCCCCTTCGTGGACCCGCCCGACACGCGCGCGATCCGCGACGGCGTCCAGCTCCTCACCGAGCTCGGCGCGCTGGAGACGGTGCCGCCGGAGCGCGGCGGAGGGACTGAGTCGTCCGACCGTGCTGGCGGGACTGCGTCGTCCGACCGTGCTGGCGGCACTGAGTCGTCCGACCGTGCTGGTGGCACTGAGTCGTCCGACCGTGCTGGTGGCACGGGGCCCTCCGACCGTGCTGGTGGCACTCGCCTGACGGACGTCGGCCGCGCCCTCGCCCTCCTCCCCATGGACCCGCGCCTGGCGCGCATGATCGTCGAGGGTGGCCGGCGCGACGTCGCCCGCGAGGTGATGATCATCGCTGCGGCGCTGTCCATCCAGGACCCGCGGGAGCGTCCCGCCGAGCAGCGCGCCCAGGCCGACCAGCAGCACGCGCGCTTCGCCGACCCGACGTCGGACTTCCTGTCCTACCTCAACCTGTGGAACTACGTCCGCGAGCAGCAGCGCGAGCTGTCCGGGTCGGCGTTCCGCCGCCTGTGCAAGGCCGAGTACCTCAACTACCTGCGGATGCGGGAGTGGCAGGACGTCGTCGCCCAGCTCAAGGAGATGGCCAAGCCGCTCGGCATCACCGTGCGCCCGCCGGCGCGCGTCAACGCCCCGGCCGACGACGACGCCGACCCGGCCGCCCCCGGCGCGCTGCGCCTCGCGTGGGACGCGGACCGGATCCACCAGGCGCTGCTGGCCGGGCTGCTGTCGCACATCGGCATGCAGGAGGTCACCGAGGTGCGCGTCGGGGGGCCGACGGGCAAGGACCGCCGCGGCGACCGGCCCGGGCGCAAGCCGCAGGCGCGCAACGAGTACCTGGGAGCCCGCGGGGCGCGGTTCGCGATCTTCCCCGGGTCGCCGCTGTCGCGGAAGCCGCCGTCGTGGGTCATGGCCGGTGAGCTCGTCGAGACCTCGCGGCTCTGGGCGCGGGACGCCGCACGCATCCAGCCGGAGTGGGCCGAGGAGCTCGCCCCCCACCTGGTCAAGCGCACCTACTCCGAGCCGGCGTGGTCGACCAAGCAGGGTGCCGCGACCGCGCTCGAGAAGGTGCTGCTGTACGGCGTCCCGATCGTCGCGCGGCGCAAGGTGCTCTTCGCGAAGGTCGACCCGGAGCACGCGCGCGAGCTCTTCATCCGCCACGCGCTCGTCCAGGGCGAGTGGACGACGCACCACCGCTTCTTCCGGGACAACCAGGTCACGATGGCCGAGGCCGAGCAGCTCGAGCACCGCGCTCGCCGGCGCGGGCTCGTCGTGGACGACGACGTCCTCTTCGCCTTCTACGACGAGCGCGTGCCCGCCGACGTCGTCTCCGCGCGGCACTTCGACCAGTGGTGGAAGACCGCGCAGCGGGAGCAGCCCGACCTGCTGACCTTCGGCCTGGACATGCTGGTCACCGAGGAGGCCGCCGGTGCCGCTGCCGACCTCGCCCACTTCCCGGCGGTGTGGGAGCAGGGCGACCTGCGCCTCCCGTTGACGTACCAGTTCGAACCGGGCACGGAGGCCGACGGCGTCACCGTCCACGTCCCCGTCCAGGTGCTCAACCGCGTGCGGCCCGAGGGCTTCGACCGGCTCGTCCCGGGGATGCTCACCGACCTGGTCACGGAGACGATCCGCGGCCTGCCCAAGCCCGTGCGCGTCCAGCTCGTGCCCGCGCCGGACGTCGCCCGCGAGGTCGTCGCCTGGATCCGCGAGAACGAGCCGTCGTGGGAGGACATCGTGCGCGCGGCGGACATGGCGCCGTCGTTCGCCGAGACGTTCACGCGCGCCGTCCGGGCACTGCGCGACGTCGAGGTGCCCGACGACGCCTGGCGTACCGCCCGGCTTCCGGCCCACCTGCGCATGACGTTCCGGGTCTTCGAGGAGCGGGGCTCGGGCGCCGTCGTCCTCGACGAGGGCACCGACCTGCTCGCCCTGCAGCGCCGCCTCGCCGCGCAGTCCCAGAGCGCCGTCCGCACCGCGGTCCGGGACGCCGTGCGCGCCGCCGTCGCGGAGCGCGACGCCCGGGCGGCCGACGACGCCGCCCGCGCCGAGACTGCCCCGTCACGCTCAGCCGGCCCTCCCGAAGCGGCGACCTCGACGCCGGCCGGCCGGCCGGCGGCGGCCGCTCCTCCGACGGACCTGGAGCGGGAGCACCTGGCGACCTGGCCGGACGGGCTGCCCGACGGGCGCCTGCCCGACGTGGTGACGACCGCCGTCGGCGGCCTGACGGTGCACGGGTACCCGGCGCTGGTGGTGGAACCGAACGGCGGCCGTACGACCGTCGCGGTGCGGGTCCTCGCCGACCAGGCGCAGCAGCGCCGTCGCCACCCCGAGGGGGTGCGCGAGCTGCTCCTGGCCGAGCTCGCGCTCGCGACCGGACGCATCACCACGCGCTGGACGGCCGCGGAGTCGCTGACGCTGGCCGCGAGCCCGTACCGGTCGACGGACGCGCTGGTGCTCGACCTGCAGCGCGCGGCGCTCGAGGTGATCCTCGAGGGCGCCATCGGGGGGGCGCGCGCCGTGCGGGACGCCGACACCTACGCCAAGGCCCGCACCGCGGCCCGCGACGCCCTCGAGGACCGCACCTACGCCGTCGCGCGGGAGGCCGCGGCGGTGCTGACGGCGGGCCGCGACCTCGACGTCGCGATCCGCGGCACGTCGAGCCTCGCGCTGCTCAACACCCTCACCGACCTCAAGGACCAGCTCGCGGGGCTCGTCCACGACGGCTTCGTCGCCGATGCCGGCGCCGGGCGCCTGCCCCACCTGGTGCGCTACCTGCGGGCCGCGCTTCACCGGCTGCGCAAGGCCGCCGAGAACCCGGGCAAGGACGAGGGCCTGGCGTGGCAGGTCCACGAGCTCCAGGACGAGTACGACGCCGCCGTCGAGGCCGCCCGCTCGGCGGCGCCCGACGCCGCCCGCGACGAGCGCCTGACCGAGGTGCGCTGGTTGCTGGAGGAGCTGCGGGTGAGCCTCTTCGCCCAGCAGCTCGGCACCCCTCAGCCCGTGTCGGCCAAGCGCATCCGGACGGCCCTCGGCCGGTAGCACCCCGGCTCACGGGGAGCGGGTGCACCGGCCGGCGGGGCAGGCGTTCCCCATCGACGCGGGGGCCGAGTTCACCCCGCGACTCACCCGGCCGAGGTCTTGCCCGCGTGCGGCACCCGCGTCGTAGCCTGTCCGCCATGGCGGACACGAATGATCTTGCCCGCGCCCGCGAGGCACTGACGATGCCGTCCACGCGCGTCGACGTGTCGCTCCTCGGTGCCGTCCGCGACGGGCTGCTCTCGGTCCCGGTCGGCCACGAGGCGTCGCGCGCCGACGACGACGGCCTCCCAGCGACGGCGCGCAGGTAGCCTCGGCGGATGCAGGGGGACAGCAGGGGGACCTTCGTCGAGCTCGAGGGCGAGCAGGATACGCAGGGCGATGGCACCGCCGTCAGGCCGAGCGCGTCGCGGCGTGGCTCCGGACCCGGCTGGGGTGCACGCCGCACCTGGGCCGTCGTCCTGGGCCTTGCCGTGGTCGGGGCGGCGGGCATGTACGCCGTCGTCGACGAACGCGGACGGCAGTCGGGCCTCGACCGCCACGCGGACGTCCCCGGCGTCGTGGACTCCCTCGCGGAGCCGCCCGAGGAGGCGTGGCGGGTGGACCTCGGCGCGGGGGGCGCGGCGACCCAGCTCGCAGACCTCCTGGTGACGTCCTCGAACCCACGCCCTCCCGACCGACCCGCGGTGGCCGCGCTCGACCTCGCGACGGGAGAGGAGCGCTGGCGCGTCGAGGGCCCGCCCGAGGCGTGGCCGGGGTCGTGCGACGCCGCGGTCGGCCCGCCCGGCGGGTCGGTCCTGCTCTGCGCGCTCTGGGTGACGGACGAGACCGACGCCGTCGGTCAGCCGGTCGTCGACTGGCACTTGGTCGATGCAGCGAGCGGCGAGGCGAGCCGCGTGGAGGGCGTCGACGACGACGCCCCCTGGTTCGGTGTCTCGGTCGGTCAGGTCGGCGACGACCTCCTGCTGGTCGAGAGCGACGACGCGACCCGGACGACGCACGTGACGCGCTACGACGTGGGGTCGCGCGAGTCGGTCTGGCGGACGGCACTCTCCGTCGAGGTGGGCGTGGGCGCCGCCACGAGCCTGGTCACGGTGGGCGACCTGGTCGTCGTCCGCGGTGCCGAGGCCACCGTCGTGCTGGCCGCGGACGGCCGCGAGCTGCAGTTCGTCGAGCGGACGCCGACATCCGGGCCGGCTCCGGAACGCCTGCCCTTCGCGACGTTGCCGGGGCACGGCGTCGGCATCTGGACCGACTCGACGACCGGCGTGTGGGTGGCGCCGGACGGCGAGCGCACGGCGACGCTGACAGGTGCGCCGGTCGAGCTCGACGTCGTGGGGGACGCCGAGCCGCCGGTCGTGGTGCTCGTGCGCGACGGCGCGCTGGTCGGCGTGGACGTCGGGACGGGTGAGGAGCGGTGGGAGCGCCCGGCGTCGGGCAGGGCGCGCGCACTGCTGGACGGGCGGTTGGTGCTCTCCGAGCGCGACCGTCTGGTGGCCGTCGACGTCCGCACGGGCGAGACGCTGTGGGAGACGGAGCTCCAGCCGACCGTGGAGGGTGCGACCTCGCCGACCCTCACCGACGGCGTCCGCATCGCGCTGACGGGACAGGGGGACGGGGTGGCGACGATGTCGACCTTCGAGCTCGCCTCCGGACGCCAGGTCTGGGACGCGCGGCTGCCCGACGGGAGCCGGCTCGTCCAGCGCCAGGGGCGGGCGGTGGTGGCCGTCATCCCGTCCGGCGGTCGCGAGGACGTCGTCGTCCTGCGGTGAGCAGCCGATGAGCAGCCGATGAGCACAGCCCCCGGCCCGGCGACGTCGTCCACAGGCTCCGCGACCGCCGCCCGCCCCGATGTCGGGCCCTCGGAGCAGACTCGGGACATGCCGCCCACGCCCCCGCCGCTGCACGGATCCGCCTCGTCACCCTTCGCGGCCGCGCCGTCATCGTCCGTGGCCCAGCCCGGGCTCGCGAGCACACCCGGCGCCGTCGCCGGGCGCTGCTTCGGTGACGGAGACCCTCTCTACGAGCAGTACCACGACACGGAGTGGGGCGTGCCGGTCCGCGGGGACCAGGCGCTGTACGAGCGCCTGTGCCTGGAGGCGTTCCAGTCCGGGCTCGCGTGGATCACCGTGCTCCGCAAGCGTCCCGCCTTCCGGGCGGCGTTCGCGGACTTCGACCCGGAGCGCGTCGCCCGGTTCGACGACGACGACGTCGCGCGCCTCCTCGGCGACGCGGGCATCATCCGCAACCGGGCCAAGATCGACGCGAGCATCGCGAACGCGCGCGCGGTCCTCGGCCTCTGGGACGCCGGCCAGACGCTGACGGACCTCCTGTGGTCGCACGCGCCGGAGCAGCGCGTGCGGGACCCCCGTGCGGTCACCTACGCCGAGGTCCCGGCGACCACGCCGGAGTCGCGAGCACTCGCGAAGGCCCTGAAGACGCAGGGCTTCCGGTTCGTGGGCCCGACGACGGCGTACGCGGCCATGCAGGCGTGCGGCCTCGTCGACGACCACCTGGCGGGCTGCCCTGTCGTCACCGGCTGACGCCTGCCCGGCTCAGTCCCCGGTGGTCAGCTCCTTGAGCCGGCGCAGTCGAGCCGCCCACCGCTCCTTGTGCTGCGCGACCTCCTCCGACGACGACAGGCCACGGTGCGTCACCGCCACGCGTGTCCGCGGACCGCGCGTGCCCTCGGGCAGCGCATCGGTGCTGAGCAGCACACGTCGGCCGTCGGCGGCGGTCCACCGGACCGTCTTGTGGGGCGTCTGGCCCCGCACCTCGATCGGCTCGTCGAGCCAGAGGTCACGGCGCTCCGGCTCCGTGCACCACGCCCACGCGCTCTCCACCGCCACCGGCACGGTCACGCTCGAGCTGGTCTCGAAGGTGCCGTCCGGGCGCTGCCCCGGCGCCCGCATCCCGCGCGCCTGCTCGTAGCCGACGGTGAGCGACTGGCACCACCAGGCGTCGACGCCGTGCTCCTCCCCCAGCCAGCGTGCGATCCGCGGGTGGGTCCACGCCGTCGCGCCGGCCTCGTCGAGAGCCGTGAACCACTCCTCGCGGCTGCGACCGGTCCGCTCCCGGACCGCCTCCTCGCTCACGGCGTGCTCGTGCCGCCGCACCGGGTCCTTGACCATCAGCGGCTCCTGTCGTCGGTCCGCAGCACGGCGGCGCGCGCGGCGAGGGCGTGGACGATCGGGACGTCGGCGTCGAGCCACGGCACGTCCAGCCAGGCCCCCTGGTCGAGCCACCGCACGGCGTCGTGCTCGACGAGCGGCTCCGGGGAGCCGTCGACGACCACCGCCGTCCACAGCCGCATGACGTGACGGGTCGTGATGCGCCATCCGTCCGGCTCCGGGGCGACGATCTCCTCACCCAGCTCGACGCGCACCCCGAGCTCCTCGACGAGCTCGCGGTGCAGGGCCTCCTCCGGCGTCTCCCCCGCGTCGACCTTGCCGCCCGGGAACTCCCACCGGCCGGCGAGCGTGAGGGGGCGCCGTCGGCGCGCCGCGAGCAGCCGCCGGGGGACCACCAGGTCGTCCACCAGCGCGGCCGCCACGACGACGACCGGGGCAGGGCGCTCGGACATGTCCAGATTCTCGCAGGTCGGACGAGCCGCTATCCGCGACGTGGGCGACGCCACGGTGGGACCCGCCCCGGTCATGGCGCCCTGTGCCAGTCCCCCCGGCTCCGGGTGGCGAGCTCGTCGGCGACGGCGTGCGGGTCCTCGCTCCTCGCACCCCGCAGGACCCCGCCCAGCAGGGCGGCCGGGAACGCCGGACGCTCCAGCACGAGGACGTAGAGGTCCACGACCCTGCCGACGCCGGCCTCGGCGACGACGAGCCGGTTCAGGCGGCACGCCTCCTCGGCCGTGCTGCGCTGCGCGTCCCGACGGCTGATCTCCCCCAGCCCTCTCGGCGAGAACGTCCGAGCGAGGTCCGGCGAACCGCCGACGTACCGGACGACCCCCGCCTGCACCAGCGCGAACACCCCCGGCCGCCGGGGCAGGCGGCGCTGCGGCTCGATCCGCCCGAAGGGTCCACGGGCCCATGGCGGGTAGCGCTGCTCGACGGCCGCCATCCCCTCGAGGGGCTCCTGCGTCAGGACCTCGCCGTACTGGTCACGCTCCACCACCAGCACACCGGCGTGGTCCAGGGAGCGGCCGGCGAGGACGATGCGCTCGGGGGCCCAGTGGTCGTCCGCCGGAGAGGGCACGGCCGGACGATCCACGCTCACCTGCCAACGACCTGGGGCTGCACGGGCCCGGGGGAGAACCACGTGGCCCCGACAGTACCCGCGAACGGGGCGGCCCCTCGGGGCCGCCCCTCACCCGGGCTGACCGGCGCGCGTCGGAGAAGAGGTCAGCGCAGGCCGAAGGCGCGGGCGCACGCCACCGCGTCGGCCCGCGTGGAGACGCCGAGCTTCTTGTACACGCTGCGCACCTGCGACTTCACCGTGTTGCGGGTGACGAAGAGCTTGCTCGCGATCTCCTCGAGAGTGACGTCCTCGTCCAGGTTGGACAGGATGACGCGCTCGCGGCGCGTGAGGGGCTCGCCGAGGCGATGCGTGGTGACGTCCGCCTGAGTCGACATGGTGACCTCCTGGGGGCGACGGCGCTCCTGCGCGCCGTGCGTGCTCGTGGTGACACCGGGTGAGAGCACGCGCAGCCTCGGCCATGACGCGGTTTTCACCCCCGACATCGCCCGCGAGCCGTTGCGCGGACCGACAGGGAGCGGTAGAGCGGCGTCGTGGCGACGCGAAACCGCAGGTCAACGCGTTGCGACACACACAGGTCGCGCTCCAGGTCGGTTCACCCGGATGGAGCAGCGCCCCGAGGCAGGTCAGGCCTGGACGAGCGCCCCGTACTCCTCCGCCGAGAGCAGACCGCTCGCGTCGGAGACCTCGACCTTGAAGAGCCACCCCTCGCCGTACGGGTCGGTGTTGACCAGGGAAGGGTCGTCGACGACGGCCGCGTTCACCTCGGCGATCGTGCCCGAGACCGGCGAGAAGATCTCCGAGACAGACTTCGTCGACTCGACCTCCCCGCACACGGACCCGGCGGTCACCTCGGCGCCGACCTCCGGCAGCTCGACGTAGACGAGGTCGCCGAGCGCGTCCGCGGCGTGCCGCGTGATGCCCACGGTGACGGGCGTTCCCTGCGCCACCCACTCGTGCTCGGCGGTGTACTGCAGGTCGGCGGGGATGGCGTCGCTCACGTCGGCTCCAGTGCGGTCGGTGCGGGTCTCGTGCAGGTCAGGTCAGGCAGAGGTCAGTCAGGACGACGGTAGAAGGGCAGGGCCACCACGCGCACCGGTTCGGCCCGGCCGCGCACGTCGACGGCGAGCTCGGTGCCGACCGCGCTGACCTCCGGTGTCACGTACGCCATCGCGATCGGGTGGCCCAGGGTGGGTGAGGGTCCTCCCGACGTCACCACGCCCACGCGGTGCTCGGAGCCGGGCCGCCGCACCTCGTGACCGTGCCGTGCCGCCCGGCGGCCCAGGCCCTGCAACCCCACGAGCACGCGCGACGGCTCCGAGCCGCCGCGCGCCGCGAGCGCCTCGCGCCCCACGAACGGCAGCGGGGCGCCGTCGTCGTCGGTCTTGTCCAGCTTGACCACGCGGCCGAGGCCGGCGTCGTGGGGCGTCGTCGTGCGGTCCAGCTCGTGGCCGTACAGCGGCATCCCCGCCTCGAGGCGCAGCGAGTCGCGGCACGCGAGGCCGGCCGGGACGAGCCCCTCCGGGCGGCCGGCGGCGAGCAGCGAGCGCCACAGCGCGACCGCGTCCGCCGCGGCGACGTACAGCTCGAAGCCGTCCTCACCGGTGTACCCCGTGCGGGCGACGAGCGCCTCCACCGTGCCGCCGTCGACGGCGAACCGAGCCCGCGTGCACGCGTAGTAGCGCAGGGCCTCCAGCGCGGCGCGGTCGTCCTCGACGACCAGCCCACCGACGATCCCGGCCACCGCCGGACCTTGGACGGCGACGAGCGCCGTCGTCGTCGCCTCGGGGCCCGCCGGGTCCTCCGTGCCCGTGCCGACGCTGCCGTCGACCCCGTGCTCGGTGCAGCGCTGCTGCAGCTCCGCCGTGACGACCGTCGCGTTGGACGCGTTCGCGACGACGAGGAACTCCTGCTCGCACGTGCGGTAGACGATGAGGTCGTCGATGATCCCGCCGTCCGGCTGGCAGATCATCGTGTAGCGCGCCCGGCCGACGGCGAGCCCGCTGATGTTCCCGACCAGCGCCAGGTCGAGCGCGCGGCCCGCCTCGGGACCCGTGACGCTGATCTGACCCATGTGCGACAGGTCGAACAACCCCGCGGCCGCGCGCACCGCCTGGTGCTCGGTGAGGTCCGAGGTGTAGCGCAGGGGCATCGACCACCCGGCGAAGCCGGTCATCGTCGCGCCGAGAGCGCGGTGCTCGGCGTCGAGCGGGGTCAGCCGCAGGGCCTCGACGCCGTCGTCGGTCGCGGGGGACGTCTCGTCGCTCACACGTACTCCTCGATCGGCGGGCAGGCGCACACCAGGTTGCGGTCCCCTGCAGCCTGGTCGATCCGACGCACCGGTGGCCAGTACTTCGCGGCACGCAGTCCCGGGACCGGGAACGCGGCGACCTCGCGGCTGTACGGCAGGTCCCAGCCGTCCGCGACGACGGCGGCCGCGGTGTGCGGGGCGTTGCGCAGCGGGGAGCGCGCGAGCTCCCACTCCCCCGCCTCGACCCTGTCGATCTCGCCACGGATCGCGATCATCGCCTCGCAGAACCGGTCGAGCTCACCGAGGTCCTCGCTCTCGGTCGGCTCGACCATCAGCGTGCCGGCGACGGGGAAGCTCAGCGTCGGGGCGTGGAAGCCGTAGTCCATGAGGCGCTTGGCGACGTCCTCGGCGGTGACGCCGGTGCGCTTGGTGATGTCACGCAGGTCGAGGATGCACTCGTGCGCGACCCGGCCGTTCGGGCCGGTGTAGAGCACCGGGAAGTGCTCGCGCAGGCGCGTGGCGACGTAGTTGGCCGACAGGACCGCGACCTCCGTCGAGCGCCGCATGCCCTCGGCACCAAGCAGCGCGACGTACGCCCAGGAGATCGGCAGCACGCCGGCCGACCCGAAGGGCGCCGCGGAGACCTGCGTCGCCCCGCGCCCCGGGAGGAACGGCACGAGGTGCTCGGCCACCGCGACCGGTCCGACGCCGGGACCGCCGCCGCCGTGCGGGATCGCGAACGTCTTGTGCAGGTTGAGGTGCGACACGTCGCCGCCGAGGTCGCCCGGCTGCGCGAGCCCGACGAGCGCGTTGAGGTTCGCGCCGTCGATGTAGACCTGCCCGCCCGCCTCGTGGACGAGCGCGCAGACCTCGCGGACGTGCTCCTCGTAGACGCCGTGCGTCGACGGGTAGGTGATCATGATGGCGGCGACCGTGTCGCCGTGCTGGTCGAGCTTCGCCTTGAGGTCCGCCAGGTCGACCTCGCCGTCGGGCGCCGTGCCGACGACGACGACGCGCATCCCCGCCAGCACCGCGCTCGCCGCGTTCGTGCCGTGCGCGCTGGCCGGGATGAGGCAGACGGTGCGGCCCTCGTCGCCGCGGGAGCGGTGGTAGCCGCGGATCGCCAGGAGCCCGGCGAGCTCGCCCTGGGAGCCGGCGTTCGGCTGGACGCTGACGGCGGCGTAGCCCGTGATCTCGGCGAGCCAGCGCTCGAGCTGGGCGATGAGCTCGGCGTAGCCCTCGGCGTGCTCGGCCGGGGCGTACGGGTGGAGGTTGGCGAACTCCGGCCAGGAGATCGCCTCCATCTCGACAGCGGCGTTGAGCTTCATCGTGCAGGAGCCGAGCGGGATCATCGTGCGGTCCAGCGCCAGGTCCTTGTCCGCGAGGCGGCGGAGGTAGCGCATGAGGGCGGTCTCGCTGCGGTGGCGGTGGAAGGTGGGGTGGTCGAGGAACGGCGTGCTTCTACGCAGGTCTGCCGGGATCGAGGTCGTGGTCGGGTCCGCTCCGGCGCGGGGGGACGGTGCCTCACCCCCGGTGAGGGCTTGGACCAGCGCTCGCGTCACCGCCTCGACGTCCCTGTCGCTCGTGGTCTCGTCGGTGGTGAGACTGATGTGGTGCTCGTCGACGCGGCGGATGGTGTAGCCGGCGTCGAGGGCTGCGGCGACGGCCTCGTCCGCACGGCCCTCGGTCTTGACCAGGACCGTGTCGAAGAAGGCGTCGTGGACGACCGTGAGGCCGCCGGCGCGGAGGGCGTCGGCGATGGTGGTGGCGCGTGCGTGGACCGTCTGGGCGATGTGGGTCAGGCCGTCGGGGCCGTGGTGGACGGCGTACATGGCGGCGACGACGGCGAGGAGGGCCTGGGCCGTGCAGATGTTGCTCGTGGCCTTCTCGCGGCGGATGTGCTGCTCGCGGGTCTGCAGGGCGAGGCGGTAGGCCGGGGCGCCGTCGGCGTCGGTGGAGACGCCTACCAGGCGACCAGGGAGGCTGCGCTCGAGGCCGCCGCGGACCGCCATGTACGCGGCGTGGGGGCCGCCGTAGAAGAGCGGGACGCCGAACCGCTGCGCCGTGCCGACGGCGATGTCGGCGCCGAGCTCGCCGGGGCTCGTCAGGAGGGTGAGGGACAGCAGGTCCGCGGCGACGGTGACGAGGGCGCCGCGCTCGTGCGCCTGCTCGACGATGCCGCGCAGGTCGCGGATGCGTCCGGAGGTGCCCGGCTGCTGCACGACGACGCCGACGACGTCGTCGGGCAGGTCGGTCGGCAGTCCGTCGGTGAGGTCCGCGACGACGAGCGGCAGACCGAGCGCCTCGGCGCGCCCGCGCACGACGGTGAGCGTCTGCGGGTGGCAGTCCGCGTCGACGACGACGGCGCCGTCCGGCTTGCCCTTGACCGCGCGACGCATGAGCAGGACGGCCTCCGTGACGGCGGTCGCCTCGTCGAGCAGGGACGCGCCGGCGACGGGCAGGCCCGTGAGGTCCTCGATGACGGTCTGGAAGACGAGGAGCGCCTCGAGCCGCCCCTGGCTGATCTCCGGCTGGTACGGCGTGTAGGCCGTGTACCAGGCGGGGTTCTCGAGGACGTTGCGGCGGATCACCGGCGGCGTCACGGTGCCGTGGTAGCCCATGCCGATCATCGTCGGGAGGGCGGTGTTGCGGGCCGCGAGCGCGCGGAGGTCGCGGAGCACCTCGGCCTCGCTGCGCGCAGGCGGCAGCTGCAACGGCCGGGGCTGCCGGATGCTGGCGGGGACGGCCTCGTCGACGAGCGCATCCAGGGACGGGGCGCCGACGGTCTCGAGCATGCGGTCGAGGTCCGCGGCGCGGGGGCCGACGTGCCGGTCGACGAAGCCGTCGGCGGCGGGGGTGCGGCTGTGGTTCACGGGAACTCCCCAGGGCTGTGCCCGGCGCGCGCCGGGACGAGGGTGTGGGTTCCCCGCTCTGTCATCCGCGGCGGGGCCGCGACCTGAGAGTTTTGCCGGTCCGCCATGGCCGGTCTGCGTGTCGCAGGGGCCCGGGGCGCGCCGACTTGCACCGTCGGTGGGGCGACGTCATCGGACGCCTGCCCGCTTTCCAGAGTTGCCTCACCGTGGCGGTACGTGGGCCTGAGAGATTCCCGGGGAGGTTGCTCCTTCGGCGCCCGGCTGCCTGGGTGGGCAGCGAGCTCTCCCGTCACGGTTCGAGCAGCGATTCAGTTGTGGTGGCTCGGAGGGCAAGCGTACTCGCCGTCCCGAGCGGCCCTCAGAGGGAAGCTGTGTCCGCACCGTCCCGACGCGCGTCCGGGCCGGGTGGTCCGTCCGCGCGGTTTCTGCGAGACGCTCCGGGGATGAGCAGGCCGCCGCTCAACCCGACGAGCCCGATGAGAACGAGACGCACCCACAGTGGCCAGTTCTCGCCCTGGCGATCACGCCGGCTGCCCCGCCGCGAGGACGTCCTCGAGCTGACGGCACCGCTGCAGTGCGCGCCGCTGCGTCGTGGTCGTGACGCGCAGCCGGCGCTCTTCGTGGTCCGGACTGTGGACCACCAGGTACCAGAGCAGCGCAGACCGACCCCGGACCAGCGCGCCGTCGTAGCGCGCCGCCCTCACGTCGACGGGCCGGCCGCGGTCGAGCACCGTGGTGCGGAGCCACCCGCGGACGACGACGGCCTCCGGCGCGACCCACACCCCGACGAGCGGGGCTCGGCCCAGGAGCCACACGGCGTTCACGAGCAGCGCCGCGGCCAGGAGGGCGAGCCCCGCGCTACCTCGGGCTTCGGCGCCCGTGAAGGAGCACCCAACGAAGGTGCACCGGAGCGTCCCGAGCGACACCTTCACCTCCACATCACGGAAGAGCGACTGCGCGAAGTCGGCATGGGCGACGAATCCCGCGGTGCGGAGTCCGGAGAAGTCGCACCGGATGAACACAGGCTGGGCACGCTTTCCCATCACGAGTCGAATCCCTGAGCGCCAGTACGACTGCTCACCCCTGATGGCGAGCTCTTCCCAGTGGAGACCTCTGCAGTCGACGTCGCGCACGGTGGCGGCGCCCGTGATGTCCAGTGAACGGCCTCGTGTACCTGCCATCGTGCCGAGTTGAATGGCGTCGATGGTGACATCTCTGCCGCGGGGCAGATTCATGCTCCTCCTGGCGTCCTGGACAACCGGTCGGGACGCTACCGCACCGCCTCCCGCGACTTCCGATGTGATAGCCGTGCCGTGTTCTTCCCCTTTCGAGTGTTCCGACTTACTGCTCGACGGTGGGCCGGGCGCTGGGGTGACCGGCCTGGTGCCGTTCCGGAACGCCGAACTGCAAGCGGTCTAGCATCGGCGAGGTGGTTCGGTACCGGCGTCCCGTCACAGGCACGCACTTGCTGAGCGCGCCCGAGATGCGATTGCTGCATCCGGCGGAGCGCGCGTCAACGGCGACGACGAACGCGCACGACGAGGGCGCCGGCTGCGGCTTCGACAACGGAAGCGCCGATGCCTATGTCGAGCGTTGGGTCGAGGTCGACGCGGGTGCTGGAGCAGTGCTGACCTGGTTCGCCGCACGCTTCCTTGACCTCGGCTGGGCGACAGACGGCCCGCTGCCGACGGGCGGTGCGGCGTACGTGCGCTTTCGTCGGGACCCGGACGAGCGACTCGGGGTGCTGCTGCAGGGCATGGGCGACTGGATGAGTCAGCCCGATCGGGCTGTGACGTGGGAAGCGGGCGTCAACTCGATGAGAGTTCACCTCGCGGTGGACGGCGCGTTCCCTCATGGCTCCACAGGTTTCCACGTGGGGTAGATGCCGTTCTCGCGCCCGACGGAGCGAGGGCTCACGCCCGCCGCACAGGCCCTACCGAGCGCCCTCGTCCGTGTGCAGGTCGCGCTCCAAGCCCTCCAGCACCAGCTCCAGGCCGTACTCGAACTCGTCACCGAAGTCGTACCCCGGCTGCAGGGCGTGACCGGCGACGAGCTCAGCCAGGTGCGGGAAGTGCGCGGCCATGTCGGTCGTCTCCGCGAGGCCGTCGGCGATCTCCTGAACACCCTGACCCGGGCTGATCGGGAGGCTGACCTCCTGCGCCAGGAAGCCGTACAGGTGCGCGTCCACGAGCGCGAACGCGTGCGCCGTCATGGGGAGGGAGAAGCCGGCGGAGCGCAGCACGGCGATGACGGCGTCGAGGTGCGCGAGCGTGCCGCGGCCGGGCCTGCTGCGCGCGTTCATCAGCGGGATCACCCAGGGATGGCGCCGGATCACCGCCCGCGCCGAGTGCGACCGACGGCGCAGCTCGTCCTTCCAGTCCGCCCCGGCCACGGGCGCGTAGAACTCGGCGTAGATACGGTCGACGACGCCGTCGAGCACGTCGTCCCGGTTCGGCACGTGGTGGTACAGCGACATCGCCTCGACGCCGAGCACCCGGCCCAGGGCGCGCATCGTCAGCCCCTCGACGCCCTTGTCGTCCGCGAGCGCGATCGCCGCGCCGACGATGCGCTCGCGGCTGAGCGGTGTGCGGGTGCCTGCGGGCACGGCGCCTCCCGTCGTCGTCCACTCGCCGATCTGACGACTTACACCATAAGGCTTGACGGCTCTTACGGCGTAAGACTAGCGTCCGTCCACATCAGCCTTACAGCGTCAGGGAGTCGCCATGTCGTCGAGTCAGCCCGCCCAGCAGGCAGCCGCGACCAGTCGCGGCCCCACCATTCGCGCCGCTGTCCGAGCGGAGTACGGCGGCCCGGAGGTCGTGGAGGTCCGCGACGTGCCGACGCCCGCCCCGAGCCGTCGCCAGGTCCTCCTCCGCGTCGTCGCTGCGGGCGTCGACCGCGGCCAGGTCCACATGATGACCGGCACGCCGAGCGTCATGCGGGTGGCCACCGGTCTGCGGCGCCCCCGGCAGTCGGGCCTCGGGCTGGAGGTCGCCGGCATCGTCGAGGCCGTCGGCCCGGACGTGACGGGACTCGCGGTCGGCGACACGGTCTACGGCGCCGCGACGTCGTCGTTCGCCGAGCGTGCCGTCGCCGACCCCCGCAAGCTCGCGCGGGTCCCGACGGGGGTGGACCCGGTCCGGGTCGCCGCGCTGCCGGTCTCCGGCCTCACGGCCCTGCAGGCGCTGCGCGACGTCGCGCGGGTGCAGCCGGGCCACCGCGCCCTCGTCATCGGCGCCTCCGGAGGGGTCGGCTCGTACGCGGTGCAGCTCGCGGTCGCGATGGGCTGCGACGTCGTCGGCGTGTGCAGCGCCGCCAAGGCGGACCTCGTGCGCGCGCTCGGAGCAACGGAGGTGATCGCCCACGACGAGCAGGACCTGCCGACCGACGGGTCGTTCGACGCCGTCCTCGACATCGCCGGCGGGCGACCGGTGACCCGGCTACGGCAGGCGCTGCGCTCGTCGGGCACCCTCGTGCTCGTCGGTGACGAGACCGGCGGCCCCGTCACCGGCAACCTCGGCCGCCAGATCCGCGCGAGCCTCGCGTCGCTCGTCGGCCGCCGCGGACCGCGGGTGCGGATGTTCGTCTCGTCAACCCGCACAGCGGACCTCCAGGAGCTCGCCGGCTACGTCGAGCGCGGGCAGGTCCGGCCGACCCTCCAACGCACCTTCCCGCTCGAGGAGACGGCCGCCGCCCTCGCGCACGTCCAGGAGGGCCGGGTCCGCGGCAAGGTCGTCGTCCAGGTGTCGAACGAACGCTGAGAGGGCCGGCCTCAGCCCTGCCAGGCGGCGATGCGGTCCAGCGCCTCGTCCACCGCCGCCTCCCCCGCCGCGAAGGACAACCGCACCCACCGGGCGCCGTCGACCGGGTCGAAGTCCGTCCCGGGCGTCAGCGCGACGCCCGTCTCGGCCAGCAGCCGCGCGCACCAGCCGACGGAGTCGTCGGTCCCGACGTCCGCGTAGAGGTAGAACGCACCGTCGGGCGGGGCGACGGACCAGCCCAGCGCCGGCACCCGCCGCAGCAGCAGGTCCCGCGCGGCCGCGTACCCGCGGACCCGCTCGTCCGCCTCCGCGTACGACTCCTCCGTGAACGCCGCGAGCGCCGCGTGCTGCGCCAGCGCCGGCGGGCACAGCGCGAGGTTGCCGGCGAGCGCGTCGACCGGCGGCACGAGGTCCGGCGGCAGCACGAGCCACCCCAGCCGCCAGCCCGTCATCCCCCAGTACTTCGAGAAGCTCGAGACGACGACGGCGCCCTCGTCCGCCCGGCCCGCGGCCGTCGCCCCGCGCCCCGCGTCGCCGTAGGTGATGCCGTGGTAGATCTCGTCGCTGACCAGCCGGACCCCGTGGTCCGCGCACCAGCCGACGACGGCGTCCAGCTCGGCCCCGGTGACCATCGTCCCCGTGGGGTTGGCCGGGCTCGCGAGGACCAGACCCGCGAGCGGGGCGTCGTCGTGCGCGGCGGCGAGCTGCGCCGTCGTCGGGCGGAAGCCGGTCGCGGGACCGCAGTCCAGGTCGACCACATCGACGCCCAGCGACGTGAGGATGTTGCGGTACGCCGGGTAGCCGGGGCGGGCCAGCGCGACGCGGTCCCCCGGCTCGAACGCCGCCAGGAACGCGAGCAGGAAGGCTCCCGAGGACCCGGTCGTGACCACGACGCGCGCCGGGTCCAGGTCGACGTCGTACCAGCGGCCGTAGTGCCGGGCGAGGGCCGCACGGAGCGCCGGGGTGCCGATCGCCTCGGTGTAGCCCAGGTCGCCGTCGGCGAGGAGACCCATGGCCGCGGCGCGGACGGCGGACGGTGCGCCCGACGCCGGCTGACCGGCGCACAGGCTGATGACGGACTCGCCGGCGACCGCGCGGGCGTTGGCCGCCGCGAGGACCTCCATGACGGCGAACGGTGGCACCTGCGAACGTCGGGCGATCCTCATGGCCCCATGGTGCCGGGTGCGCCCGGCGCACCGCCCCGGGGTGCCGTCAGAAGTCGAACAGGTCCTCGAGGAAGGCCTTCTTCTTGCGCCGCTTGTCGTAGCGGGGGTCGTACCCGCCCTGGCGCGGGTCGTAGCCGCGCTGGTCCCGGTCACCGCCGTACCGCGGGTCCCCGGACCGCGGGTCGCGACGCGGGTCGTACCCGCTGCCGTACCCCGGGTCCGGGCGGACGTCACCGAAGCGCGGTTGGAAGCGCGGGTCGTGGTGGTCGGGCCGGTACTCGCCCGTGGCCGCGTCGAGCGCCGACTGCGCCGCGACCGGGGCCGTGGACCGTTCGATGATCTTGTCGAGCTCTCCGCGGTCGAGCCACACACCGCGGCACGTCGGGCAGTAGTCGATCTCGATGCCCTGGCGGTCGGTCATGACGAGCTCGACGCTGTCGACGGGGCAGCGCATCGGGTCCTCCTCGGTCGGTGGTCGCCGGGCTGGCGAGGCACGAGCATCCCACTGACTCGACGCTCAGGACGGTCCGGTTGTTCCCGCCGCGCGGTCCGCGAGCGCACGACGGACGTGCTCGACGATGCCGTCCGCGGCCGCCTCGACCTCCGCGAGCGTCGTCTCGAAGCCGGCCTGGTCGCCGTACCACGGGTCGTCGACGTCGAGGGCGTGCTCGGGCCCGTCGGTCGGTGCGGCCGGGTCGAAGGAGCGGTACATGCGGATGCGCTCCGTCACGCCCGGCTCCTCGTGCGCGATCCGGCGCAGTGCGCGGGCGTGGCTCGCCGTCATCGCGAGCACGAGGTCGTGCGCGGCGAGGTCGACCGCCGTCACCTGCCGGGCGCGGCGACGCGGCACGTCGTAGCCGCCGGCGCGCAGGGCCACCTGGGCGCGGTGGTCGATGGGGTTGCCGTGCTCCTCGTCGCTCACCCCGGTCGAGTCGACGACGACGGCGTCGCCGAGGCCCGCACGCTCGAACCGGTCCCGAAGGACCACCTCGGCCATCGGGGAGCGGCAGATGTTGCCGGTGCAGACGGTCATGACGCGGTAGGGGCGGCTCACGTGCCCATTGTCGCGGACGGCCGGCACGGGCGGACCTCTCGCGGCGCCGGCCGACCCCAACCCCTCCAGGCCGCATCTCTGCGTCCGATCCGCATGTCGCACCGTGCGGATCGGACGCACGGTGGCGGATCAGACGCGGGGTGGGGCGGGCGGGGGGCGCCGGCGGGCAGGAGAAAACCCGTGGGCTCCTGGTCTGGGACCAGGGTGTCGCGATGGACGAGTCACGACCCCCACGGGCTCCGGCGACTGCCTGGGTCTCGCTCGCCGCTCGAGGCGGGTCGGGACCGGAAGCACTCCGTCCGATGTTCTCGGGCGACTAGCGGACAGTCACCTCACGCGTCCTGGATGTATGCACCGTCGGACCACCTCCTTTCCCGTGTGGCACGACGGTAAGCCGCCGTCGGCCGTCTGCCAAGAGTTTTCGCCACGGTGCGCTCCCCAGGTGCCCCCCGTATGGTCGGGTCGTCCGGGCCGCTGACGTCCGGCGCGCCCGTCTGCCCCCGCACAGGACCCAGGACCGCATGCCTCGTCCCACCCGGACCGCCCTCGTCGCCGTGGTCGCGCTCGCCCTTGCTGGTTGCTCCGTCGTCGCGCCCGACGGCGAGCGCGAGTCGCTGCCGACCGCCACGCCGACCCCGACGCCCGAGCCGCCGACCGTCCACCAGGGCGAGGTGAGCGTGCCGCCGGACGCGACGACCGTCCTCGACGCCGCCGACCCGGTCGCCGCCGCCCTGCGCACCAGCGAGACGCTCTTCGCCTCCGCGCCGGTCGCCGTCGTCGCTCCGGCCGACGACGTCGCGGCGCAGCTCCGGGCGGCGTCCGCGGCCGTCGCGCTCGGCGCGCCCCTCCTGCTGGACGCTGCCGACGACGGCGCCGCGGCCGAGGCCGGCGAGGGCACCGAGGACGGGTCCGGGGACGCCGCCTCGCCCGCGCCGACCCCCTCGCCGGACGCGTCCGACGAGAGCGCCCCGCCCACGGACGCCACCGCGGCCGAGCTGGACCGCCTGGAGGTCCTGGCCGTCCTCACCGTCGGTGAGGTGACGGTCGACGCCACGGAGGACGTCGTCGTCGTGGCCGCCCCGCAGGACGACGCCGCCCTCGCCGAGCTGCTCGGGACGGAGCTCGGCGCGGCGACGCCCGTCGCAGCCGGGGGCGAGGCGACGTCGGTCGCGGGACTGGACCGCGCGGCGCCCGCGCTGCTGGCGCTCGAGGGCGCGGCGCCCCCGGCGCCCGGCGCCGAGGACGAGACCACCGGGTCGGGCACCGAGGCTCCCGGGGCGACACCCGGCGCGACGCCTGGGACCTCGCCCGCGCCCTCCCCCTCGAGCGAGGAGGACGAGGCGCCCGAGGACGAGGGCAGCGAGGAGTCCACCGACGACGCCCCGGCGGAGGCATGGCCCCTCACCGAGCTGCCCGAGGCGCCGGAGGCGGCGACGCTGCTGGTCACGGGCGGGACGCAGGACCTCGCCCCCACGGCGACGGCCCGTGCGGCGGGGCTCGCCGTCGTCGCCGTGCCCAGCGGCGACCCTCGTGCGACGAGCGCGACGGTGCAGGCCGTCGCGGCCGCCGCGCCGCAGACCGTGGTGGCCCTCGGACCGGCCTTCGGGACGCCCGAGGAGCTGGCGTGGAAGGTCCGGACCGCGGCGACCGGGGTCGAGCTGCCCGGCGGCGGCCAGGTGCTGTTCCCGGGTCGGCGCATGGTGGCGCTGTACGGCACGCCGGGGACGTCCGCGCTCGGCATGCTCGGCGAGCAGGACCTGCCGGGCAGCATCGCTCGTGCCCAGCAGCTCGCCGCGCAGTACCAGGCCCTCACGCCGGACGTCGTCGTCCCCGCCTTCGAGATCATCGCGACGGTCGCGGCGGCCGAGGCGACACCCGACGGCAACTACTCGCGCGAGCTGCCCGTGGAGTCGTTCGTGCCGTGGGTCGAGGCGGCACGGGACGCCGGCGTCTACGTCGTCATCGACCTGCAGCCGGGGCGCACGGACTTCCTCACCCAGGCGAAGATGTACGAGCCGCTGCTGCGGTACCCGAACGTCGGGCTCGCGCTCGACCCGGAGTGGCGCCTCGCGCCGGACCAGGTGCACCTGCGCCAGATCGGTTCCGTCGGGATCGACGAGGTCAACACCGTCGCGGACTGGCTCGCCCAGCTCACCCGGGACAACGCGCTGCCCCAGAAGCTGCTGGTCCTGCACCAGTTCCGGCTGTCGATGGTGCAGGAGCGGGAGCGGCTCGACATGTCGCACGAGGAGCTCGCCCTCATGGTCCACGTGGACGGGCAGGGCTCCCAGCCGGCGAAGCAGGACACGTGGAGCGCCCTGCGGAGGACGGCGCCCGAGGGGCTGTGGTGGGGCTGGAAGAACTTCGTCGACGAGGACCTGCCGATGCTGACGCCGGAGCAGACGTACGGCGGGGTGCAGCCGGTGCCGGACTTCGTCAGCTACCAGTAGCGCGGAGGTGCCTGCCCGGGACGGGCGGCACGCACGGACCGACGCGCACCCGGACAGCACAGAGCCCGGCGCACCCCTCGGGGCGCCGGGCTCTCGTGTGCTGAGGGTGTCAGGCGGTCCTGACCTGGTTGGGCAGGAAGCCGAGGAGCGCCCGCTCCCCGGCGATGGCGGCCCACCGGGCCACGAGCTGCGGCGGCACTGCCGCGGTGACGTCCTCGCGAGCGGTGGAGGCACCGGCGTTGGCGACGGCGAAATCACCCATGATGACCTGCTTCCGTTCGGCAGCCCGGCTGACCCTGGTGGTCCCGTGGCTTTGCGTCCCCGCCTTTCGACGGGTTTGCCTTGTCGCTGACAACGGAACTCTCCACCCGTGACTTGAGTGTTGTCAGCAGGTCAAAGATCGACATCACCCTTTCGGACCATGGTTTTCACCCGCTGGTCGGCGCGTCGCCGAGCACCTTGCGCTCCAGCGGACGGTTCGCCGGGCCCTGGAGCACCTCGCCGTCGATGCCGAACCGCGAGCCGTGGCAGGGGCACTCCCACGCCCGCTCGGCGTCGTTGAACCCGACGAGGCAGCCCAGGTGGGTGCATCGGGCGGACACGGCGTGCAGGTCGCCGGCGTCGTCGCGGTAGACGGCGCAGCGCTCACCCTCGACGCGGAGGACCGCACCCGACCCCGGCTGCAGCTCCTCCGGCGAGGCGACGTCGGACCGCTTGAGCCGGTCCCCGATGAAGTGCTTGGCGACGTTCACCTGCAGCTTCGCCATCGCCGGAGCGTCCCGCGGGTGCAGGCGTCGCGGGTCGTACAGGTCGGCCCAGAGCAGCGGGTCGCCGCCGATCTGGGACGCCAGCAGGCGCCCGCTCATGACCCCGGTGCTCATCCCCCAGCCGCCGAACCCGGTCGCCACGTGGACGTGGTCGGACCCCGGGTGGAAGGGCCCGACGAACGGCACCTTGTCCGTCGACGTGATGTCCTGCGTCGCCCAGCGGTGCACGATCTCGGCGCGGGGGAAGCGCTCGGTCGTCCACGCGGCGAGCCGTTCCCACCGGTCCTCGACGCCGGACTCGCTGGGGTTGAAGTGCTCGCCGGTGACGATGAGGAGGCGTCGTCCGTCGTCGTACGGGGCGGTGCGCACGGAGCGGGTGTTCTGCTCCTCGGTGATGTAGATGCCGCGCGGGTCGTCCGCCTCCGGGATCGTCGCGGCGACGACGAGCTCGCGGCGGGGCGTGAGCCGGGCGAAGAGCATCGCGCGGTCGTACACCGGGTAGTGCGTCGCGACGACGACGTGCTCGGCGGTGACCGTCGCGCCGTCCTCGGTGGTGACGCGGCAGGGCTCACCCTCGTCGAGCCCGACGGCGCGCGTGCGCTCGAAGATGCGCCCGCCCCGCCGGACGACGTCCTCCGCGAGCCCCAGGAGGTACTTGCGCGGGTGGAACTGCGCCTGGTCCTCGACGCGGACGGCACCGGCGACGTCGTAGGGCAGGTCGGTCGTCGTGACGTACGAGGCCGGGAGACCGGCGTAGCGGGCCGCCTCGACCTCGTCGGCGAGCTGCTCGAGCTCGTCCGCGGACTCCAGGTACGTGTATGCGGGCACACGCTCCAGCTCGCAGTCGATGCCGAGCTCCGCGGCAACGTCCCACACGTGCTGCACGGCGTCGAGCTGGGAGCGTCCGTAGTCGCGCGCCGCCTGCTCGCCGGCCGAGCGGCGGATGTGGTCGTAGATGAGCGTGTGCTGCGCGGACAGCTTCGCCGTCGTGTGGCCGGTGACGCTCTCGACGATCCGGTCCGCCTCGGGGACGGCGACGCTCCGGCCGGCCCGCGTCAGCTCCCACGCGGTGCAGATGCCGGCGATGCCACCCCCCACGACGACGACGTCCACCGTGAGGTCCCCGGGCAGGGACGGGTACGGCGTCCCCGGCGCCGAGCGGATCCAGTACGACTGAGCACGTCCTGGCAGCATCTGGGGCCTCCTGGTGTCGGGTGCTGCCATGCTGCGCCGGGAAGATCACCACGGCAACCGCTCACCCGGGCCGTGCGACGGTGGCCCTGTCGGGGGACTCCCTCAGCGGCCCCGAGCCGGATGCTCAGCCGATGGCCGCGGTTCCCTCCAGCACCGTCACGGTGCCGCCGCCCACCCACACCTGGCCGCCGACGCGCTCCACCGCGACCCTGCCGGCGCGTCCCAGTGCGGTGCCCTGCGCGGCGACGTACCGCTCCGGCACACGCCCCGCCTCGATGAGCCACTGCCCGACGGCGGCGTTGAGCGAGCCGGTCACCGGGTCCTCGGCGAACCCGCCGGGCCTGGGGAAGAACCCGCGCACCTCGAGCGCGACGTCGCCGCCTGCGTGGGGCCCGACGACGCCCACGAACCGCTCCCCCAGCACGTCCGCCCGGGGTCGCACGGCCAGGACGTCGTCGGCGGAGCGCAGGAGGACGGTCTGCCAGGGCGGGCCGTTGTCGCACCAGGCGTGGTCGACGACGTCGCCGCGCGCGAGTCCGAGACCCTCGGCGATCGCCCGGACGTCGTCCTCGTCGAGCGGACCGGTGCGCCGCCGACCGGGCGCCGCGAACGCCAGGACGCCGTCGTCGCCGCGACGCACGGGCACCAGCCCGGCGCCGCACTCCTGGACGACGACGTCGCCGCGGGGCGTCCCGCCCGCCGCGAGCCACGCGTGGCACGTGCCGAGCGTCGGGTGTCCGGCGAACGGGAGCTCGCGGCCCGCGGTGAAGATGCGGACGGCGTAGTCGGCGTCGGGATGCGTCGGGGGCACGAGGAACGTGGCCTCGGAGAGGTTGGTCCAGTCGGTGAAGCGCTGCATCTGCTCGGTCGTCAGGCCCTGCGCGTCGAGGACGACGGCGACGGGGTTGCCCAGCAGCGGTGCGGCCGTGAAGACGTCGACCTGGGCGAAGCGGCGTGCGGTCATGACGGGGACGCTAGCGCCGCCGGCCCCCGTCGAGGCGGCGATGCCCGCATGACGACGGCGGTGCACCCGGCCCGGTGCACCGCCGTCGTGGTCGCCCGTCCCACCCCCTCCGAGGGGACGGACGACCCCTGCTCGCGCCTCGTCAGCGCTCGAAGGTCATGCGTCTCCTGGCGGCCAGGAGCGGGGTGAGGTCCAGGACGTCCGCGAGGCCGGCGGGGCCGCCGTCCGCGTCGGACGGTGCGGTGCGTGCGGGGGACCCCGTCAGTGGGGTCAGCGGGGTCGGCGGGACGCGCTCCGGCACGGCCGCGGCCTCCAGGGACGTGATGGCGCGTCGGACGACCTCGGCGACGGTCATGACCCTCGCCGCGGCTGCGTGGCTCCCGGCGGCGGGACGCGACGCCGACCGCGGGACGGTCGGCAGCATGACGACCGTGCTCATGGGGACACCCCGAGACGCATGAGCTGCTCCTCACCGACCGATGCCGCGCGGTACGCGCAGGCACCCTCCTGATCGGGTGCCCGGGTCGGGGTGTGAAGAGGTTCTGCGCCCGTGCCCGCCCCGGTGGAGCGAGTTCACCCGCTCGGGCGGCCCGGTGGCGGCGGTGCGTGCGCCTCGGAGGAGCTCGCTCTGAGCGTGAGGGCGGTCGCCCGGAGGGGACGAGGGCGGGCTCGACGTCGAGCGGCGTTCAGACCGCGACGTGCTGCCGCGCCGCGGGCGCGACGAGCGCGTCGTGCTGCGGCGAGCGCTGCGTCGGCACGTGCGCGACCGTCGTGACCGTGGTCGACGACACCGCGCGCGCGGCCACCTGCGCGAAGTACGCCCGACGACGACGCTCCGCGACGCCGGCGGGACGGTCCGCGACGGGCACGAGCTCAGGGTCGAGGCTGGCGTTGATGCCGTCCTTGAGGAGTCCGAGCGCCTCGGTGCGGAGCTGGCTGATGCGCGACTGCGTCACGCCCAGCTCGTCCGCCAGGTCCGAGACGGGCCGGTCGTGGAAGAAGAGCTGCTCGACGACGTAACGGAGCCGCTCGGGCAGGGCGGCCACACCGGCACCGAGGAACTGCAGGCGCTCGTTCACGAGGAGGCTCTCCTCCGGACCCATGGTCGTCGTCGCGACGGTGTCGGCGATGGAGCCGTCGAACCCCTCGATCGAGAGGACCCGCGTCTCCGCGGCACCGCGCGCCACGTCGACCTCCTCGACGGCGACTCCCATGGCCTCGGCGAGCTCGTTCCGCGACGGCGTCCGCCCCAGGGTGCCGGTGAGCTCGTCCGTGAGGGTGGTGATACGCCGCGCCCGCTGCCGAGCGCCGCGGGAGACCCAGTCCATCGAGCGCAGCTCGTCCACCAGCGCGCCCCGGATGCGCAGCGCCGCGTACCGGGCGAAGGGGACCCCGGTCGACTCGTCGAAGGAGCGGGCGGCGCGGACGAGAGCGAGGTGGCCGGCCGAGACGAGGTCGCTCCGCGAGACGTAGCTCGGCACGCGGGCGAGCATCGCGTTCACGTGGTAGCCGACGAGCGCGAGGTTCTCGGTCACGAGAACGTTCGTCGGGTGCTGGGTCGCTGCCGTGGGAGCCATGGACCGGTTTTCGGGGTGGATGAGCCCCCGCTTGAGGCGCAGCAGAGGGTGAATGCTGCCTAGCGGCGCTCACCCGATCGAATGACATCGGTGCAGTTCAGCGACCTTGTCCGCGGTTGTCTGGAACCGTCCGATTTTGAATACGGACACAACGGATGGGTCGGGAACTTGACGTGATCTTTATCACAATCGCCGCTGTACCCCGTTCGGACCACGTGGTGGACAGGCACGACGCCCCAGGCACAGCTGCGAACCCATCACATGCCGCTGCGCGCGTCCGATGAGTCCTCGTGACCGGGAAGGTCGAGGGCCCGGTCCAGGACGAGGGGGATCGTCGATGGCGTTGAACGAGCTGTCCGCCGCGCTGTGGCGCGAGCGCCGGCTCCTCGAGCTGCTGCTGTTCAAGCTCGACGAGCAACGCCTCGTCCTCGTCGACGGGCGCACGCAGTGGCTCGAGTACACGACCGACGAGATCGAGAGCGTCCTCGAGAAGGTGCGGGGCGCGGAGCTCGGCGTAGCCGTCGAGGTGCAGGACGCTGCTCTGGCGCTCGACCTGGATCCGGACTGCAGCCTGGCCGACCTCGCGGAGGCGGCACCCGCACCGTGGGACGACCTCCTCCACGACCACCGGCGCGCCGTCGTCGGGCTGGTCGAGGAGATCCGAGCCCTGCGCGAGACCAACAGTGGGCTGCTCACGACGTCGCACCGCTCCGTCCAGGAGGCGCTCACGGCCCTGGAGGACGCGGTGGGCACGGACGACGCGACCGACGACGCGACGGACGGCCCCGCCGACGGCAGCGCTCACGTGCTCGACCGGACCCGGTGAGGCGGCGGTGAGCACCCCGCGTCGCTCCGGCCCTGAGGCGGCCGTGGGCACCTCGCCCCGCTCCGGCACGCTCGATCGTGGGCACCGCAGGGCGTCCGCGGTCCTCGCGGCGGTGGACGAGCTCGTCGAGGACCTCGGTCGCGCCTCGGGTTCCAGCGCGACCGCAGGGCCGACCGAGGAGGACGCCGAGCTTGCGTCCGTCGTCCTCGAGCTACGCCATCAGGAGGCGCTCCACCGCGCCGCCCTCGAGGTGACGGACCGGTTGCTGCCGTCGAGCCTGCTCGCGCTGATCCGGTAGGACTGCGCGCGCGGCCCCGACCGAAACCGCCCCGCGACGACGGCGCAGTCGGGGCGTGCCCGTCGGCTCCGCCGTGGCCTCAGGCGACGCGGGTCGGCGGCACCTGCGTCTTTCCCGGGTCGCGCTCGGCGAGGTGCCCGACCGCGTCGTCGATCGCCGCCATGACGTACTCGTCGAGCTCGATGCCCGACGCGCGCACGTTGTCGCGCACCTGCTCGGGCCGGGACGCGCCGATGATCGCCGACGCGACGTTCGGGTTCTGGAGCACCCAGGCGATCGCCAGCTGCGCCATCGTGATGCCCAGGTCGTCGGCGATCGGCTTGAGGGCCTGGACCCCTGTCAGCACCTCGTCGTTCATGAACCGCTTGATCATGTCCGCGCCGCCCTTCTCGTCGGCGGCGCGGCTCCCCTCGGGCACCGACTGCCCGGGCTGGTACTTGCCGGTCAGCACGCCCTGGGCCACGGGCGACCACACGATCTGCGACACGCCGACCTCCTCGGACGCCGGCACCACCTCTGCCTCGATGACGCGCCACAGCATCGAGTACTGCGGCTGGTTCGAGATGAGCTGGATGCCCAGCTCCTGCGCCAGCGCGTGCCCGGCCCGGATCTGGTCCGCCGTCCACTCGCTCACGCCGATGTACAAGGCCTTGCCCTGCCGGACGACGTCGGCGAACGCCTGCATCGTCTCCTCGAGCGGCGTCTCGACGTCGTACCGGTGGGCCTGGTACAGGTCGACGTAGTCGGTGCCCAGTCGGTGCCCAGTCGGCGCAGGGAGCCGTGGACCGACTCCATGATGTGCTTGCGGGACAGCCCGGTGTCGTTGGGGCCCTTCGGGCCCGTCGGCCAGTAGACCTTGGTGAAGATCTCGAGCGACTCCCGACGCTCCCCCCGGAGGGCGTCGCCGAGCACCTCCTCCGCGACCGTGTTCGCGTAGACGTCCGCGGTGTCGAACGTGCTGATCCCGGCCTCGAGCGCCGCGCGGACGCACTCGACGGCCGTCTCGTTCTCCACCTGGGAGCCGTGCGTGAGCCAGTTCCCGTAGGTGATCTCGGAGATCTTCAGGCCGCTGTTGCCGAGGTACCGGTGCTGCATGGTTCGCTCCTGCGCGTCGTCGTTCGGGTGGCGGTGCGGGGTGGCCGCGGGCTGCCGTTCAGGCCGATTCGACCACACGGCGCCGACACGCGCCGTCGATCGAGAGACGGAGCGGCTGCCGGCCGGCGTCGCGGTCGGTCAGCGCTGCGGAGTGACGGTGCCCGGGACGGCGCAGACGTCGCCCACGCACCCCGGCCCGTCGCCGCCGAGCAGCTGGAAGCGCGGCGCCGGTGACTCGGCCTCGTCCGGAGGCGTCGTCGGCCAGGCGTCGACGTCGATCACGGCGTCCGCTCCCTCGCTCATGCCCGCGCTCCACCCGTGCCCGCACCCTGCCGGTCCGCCGTGACCTGGGCGAGGGCCTGGGCGAAGACCTCCGCGTCCTGCGCACCGGACACGCCGTAGCGCCCGTCGAGGACGTAGAACGGCACGCCGGAGATGCCGTAGGCGCGCGCCTGGGCGAAGTCCTGCTCGACCGCGTCCGCGTAGCGGCGGTCCGCCAGGGCGGCACGGACCTCGTCCGGGTCGAGGCCGACCTCGGCGGCGAGCTCCGTCAGCTCCTCGGCGCGACCGACGTGGCGACCCTCCACGAAGTACGCGCGGAACAGCCGCTCGACCATCGCGCCCTGCAGGCCGTGCGCGGCAGCGAGGTGCAGCAGCTCGTGCGCCCGGAGCGTCGTCGTGTGCTGGGCAGCGTCGAAGTCGTAGCTCAGCCCCTCGGCGGCGGCGATGTCGGTGACCTGGACGAGCATGCGCTCCACCTGGTCGGCCGGCATGCCCTTGTGGCGGGCGAGGAAGTCCGCGACGGTGCCGCCGAAGTCCTCGGGCGTGTCCGGCGAGAGCAGGAACGAGTGGTACGTGACCTCGACCTCGAGGTCGCCGCCCTGCTCGCGGTAGCGCTCGACGCCCCGCTCGAAGCGACGCTTGCCGATGTAGCACCAGGGGCACACGACGTCGGACCAGACGTCCACGGAGATCACAGCGCTCATGTCACGGTCGAACCGCGGCGGCGCGCCCGGCATTCCGTCGTGCGTGGTGAGGCGGCTCTCCTCCGGTCGCCGCCCGGATGTCGTCGCGGACCGTGTCGGACCGCGCTGCTTCACTGGGGAGATGCCCGACCGCCCACCGCCGACGACGGCGCACGACGTCGCCCTCCTGAGGCTGGTCGCCCAGCGCCTGGCCGGACCGCGCGCCGGCACGCCGCGCGAGGCGGTGGCCCACCTCACCGCCGTGCAGAGCCAGGACCTGCCCGGAGCACTGCGGTCGGTGGCCCTGCGGACGGGCAGCACCGTCGCGGACGTCGTCCGGGCTGTGGACGGCGGCGAGGTCGTGCGCACGTGGCCGATGCGCGGGACGCTCCATCTCGTCGACTCGCGGGACGCGCTCTGGATGGTGCCGCTCATGGCCGGACGGCCCCGTGCCGCTGCGGCGCAGCGACGGGGTCAGCTGGGACTCACGGACGAGCACGTCGAGAAGGCCGGGGTCGTGCTCACGGCGGCGCTCACCGGTGGTGCAGGCCTGAGCCGCCAGGAGGTGCTGGCGCTGTGGACGGACGCCGGTCTGCCGACGGCGCAGGGCGCCGGCTACCACCTGCTCGCCTTCCTCGCCCAGACCGGCGTCGTGTGCCTCGGGCCGTTCCGCGCCGGTGAGCAGGTGTTCGTCCTCACGGCGGAGTGGGTCCGGGACCCGCGTGTCCTCGGGCGGGACTTGGACGAGGAGGAGGCGCTCGCGGAGATCGCGCTCCGCTACGCGCAGGGCCACGGTCCGTCGAGCGTCCAGGACCTGGCGCGCTGGACCGGCCTGCCGCTCGGCCACGTGCGACGTGGGCTGGCGTCCGTGGCGGAGCAGCTGTCGACGCTCGAGCTGGACGGTCGAGTGCTGCACGTCGCGCCGGAGCTGCTCGACGCCTTCCCGGCGCACCGTGAGGACGCGCGTCGGACCATGCTTCTGCCGGGCTTCGACGAGATCGTGCTCGGCTATGCCGACCGGTCCGTGACCGTGGCGCCCGAGCACGCGGACCGGATCGTCCCCGGGGGGAACGGCGTGTTCCGGCCCACCGTCCTCCACGACGGCCGTGCCGTCGGCGTGTGGCGGGTCGTGGGGTCGGGGAAGCGGCGGCGCGTGGAGGCGGAGCCGTTCGGCCGGTGGCCGCGTGGGGTGGCGGCGGAGGTCGAGCGGCTCGGGGCGTCGGTCGTCGACGAGGGGGCAGCGACAGGCGGAGGGTGACGAGGAACGAGGCGACGTGATGCGCCTCTCGAATCACCCGAGTCCGCGACCTCGCCTGGCGCCATGGGCTTCGAACGATGAAGGGCCATGGGTTGCGGGGCTTCCTCCACAGCATCGCGGTCCTTGGTCCCGTCCGTGTCGGTGCCTCGTTCTAGTGTCGTACACATGTTCGATGGCGTGGTGGTGGAGCGGACGGCGCAGGACGACGTCGCCGCGGCGCTGGCGATCGCGCGGTCGCGGGCGGGCCGGTCGATCCCGGCGCAGGACGTGGCGGTGCGGTGGGCGTTGAACCACCCCCACGCGGCCCGGTTCGCGGCTGCGGTCCCCGGTCCGGGGCTGGCCGGGATGGTGCAGGAGGTCGCGGTCGCCGACGCCCCCAGCGAGGACCTGCTGGAGGTGGTCGCGGCGTGGGACCGGCTGGCCGGGTGGGTGGTGGCCGGTCAGGCCAGGGTGCTGCAGGAGCTGCACCGCCGGGCGGTGGGGTCCACGTGGGCGGTCAAGGGCCTGCGGGACGAGGTCGCCGGGACCCTGGCCGCGTCGGGGCGGGCCGCGCAGGTCCTGCTGGACCGGGCCGTGGAGCTCGGTCACGCCCCGGAGGTCCACGACGCGTTGGCGCTCGGGGTGGTGTCGGTGCGCAAGGCGGACGTGCTGCTGCGCGAGACCGGGTCCCTGACCGGCCAGGAGGCCCGGGCGGTGCACACCGAGGTGCTGGACCGGGCGCACGAGCTGACCGCACCCCAGGTCGGTGCCGCCGCCCGACGGGCGGTGCTGCAGGTGGACCCCGACGCCGCCGAGCACCGCCACCACCAAGCGGTGCGGGACCGGTGCGTGGTGCTCGAACCCGCGCCGGACTGCATGGCCACGCTGCGGGCGTACCTGCCGGCGGGGGACGCGGTGCGGGTCATGCACGCCCTGGACACCGTCGCCACCACCGCCGCCCCGGAGGACCCCCGCGGTGTGGACGCGCGCCGCGCGGACGCCCTCGTCGACGTCCTGGGTTCGGTCCTGGACGGTACGACCGACGACCTGGGCGCGCTGCTCACCGGCCGCGGCGGCCCGGGCGCCGACGCACGCGACAGCGCGGGCGCGGGCGCGGGCGGGGGTGCCGGTACCGGTGCCGGTGTGCGGTCCTCACGGCGGCGCCGGCGCCGCCCGGTCAAGCTCGCGATCACCGTCACCGCGGACGCGCTGGCCGGGGCGACCTGGACCCCGGCATGGCTGGACCGGTACGGGCCGGTCCTGCCCTCCCTGGCCCGCCACCTGGCCGCGGAGGCGACCTGGCACTTCCAACGCACCGACCCCGCCACCGGGGAGGCCCTGGAACAACCCGGCAGCCGCTACCGCCCCCCGGACGCCCTGCGTGAGGCGATCATCGCCGCGACGTCACCTGCACCTTCCCCGGCTGCCGCACCCCCGCCCACACCTGCGACCTGGACCACACCATCGCCTTCGACGACACCCGCGACGCGGCCGGGCAGACCCGACGGTCCAACCTCGCCGCCCTGTGCCGCCACCACCACCAGCTCAAGACCCACGCCGGATGGACACCCCACCGCGACCCCGCGACCGGAGTCACGACGTGGACCTCACCGACCGGTAAGCCGTACACCCGCAACCCCGTCGCTGCGCCGAGCGAGGTCCGACCCGACCAGAACCGACCGAGCCAGAGCCCACCCAGCGAGACGAGACCGACCCACACCGCACGGAGCGATACCCGACCCAGCGACACCGGATCGACCGCACCGGAACCACCCCGCACGGGCAGACCGAGACACAGACTCGGGACGGGCACACCCAGCGACGAAACGGCGACGGTCGATGACGACCCAGCCGGCCGCAACACAGGCAACCCACTGCGCCCCGGCGACACGGCGGAGCCCCCCGGCACCGCCCGCAACGGCGAACCGCCGTTCTGAGGGCGCCCAACGATGGCGCGCGCAGCACGAACGACCGCGCCTCAGCACGCCCCGAGGTGGAACACCATCGCCTGCCCGGGCAGCAGCAGCGCGCCCGGAAGGCCGACCTCCCCGAGCACGCGCCCGGTGAGCACCAGGTCCTCGTCGTCGAGCAGCGTGCCCTCGCCACCGAGCCAGCCGTCGCCCTGCAACCAGGCCGGCGGTCGGGGTTCGAGCGTCCGCGGTGGGTCACCGATCGGGAGCACCCGGACGACGTACCGCAGCTCCGGGTCGAGACCCGGGAACCGCACCGGCGCGGGGAGCGCCGAACGGGGCGCCGTCAGCGCGACGTGCGCGAACACCGCCTCCGTCCGGTCCTCCGCGACGACGCCGTGGACCTCGGTCGCCGGGTCGGTCGCGTCCACACGGACGACCGTGCCGCCGTGCAGCAGCCCTCGCAGCTCCCGGTACTCGCCGATCCAGCGGCGCACGTGCTCCAGCTCCGCCGTGGACGCGCGGGTGAGGTCCCACTCCAGCCCTGCGCTGAGGAACAGTGCGGTGACGAGCCGGAAGCCGAGGTCGCTCTGCCGGCCGGTCGTGTGCGCCGGCGACGGACCGACGTGGCTCCCCAGGTACTCCGGGGGCAGCAGGAGGGTGCTCCACCGCTGCACGGCCTGGCGCTCCAGGGGGTCGTTGACGTCCGACGTCCAGAACCGGTCGACCCGCTCCAGGATCCCCAGGTCGACCCGTGCCCCGCCCGACGCGCAGGACTCGATCTCCACCCCGGGGTGCCGTCGGCGCAGCTCGTCCAGCACGCCGTACAGCGCCACGGTCTGACCGTGGGCACCCTCCGTCAGCAGGTCCCGGTTATGGTCCCACTTCACGTACGCGACGGGGTACTCGGTCAGCAGCGCGTCGAGCCGCTCGAGCACGAAGTCCCGGGCGTCGTCCTGGCGCAGGTCCAGCACGTGCTGGTGGCGCCAGGTCACCCCGCCCGACAGCAGCCACTCCGGGTGCGCCCGCGCGACGTCGGAGTCCGGGCTCACCATCTCCGGCTCCACCCACAGCCCGAGCTGCATCCCCAGCCCCGTCACGCGCTCGGCGAGGGGGTGGAGACCGTCCGGCCACCGCTGCTCGTCGACGAACCAGTCCCCCAGCGCCCGCCGGTCGTCGACCCGCCCCCGGAACCAGCCGTCGTCCAGGACGAACCGCTCGACCCCGACCCGCGCGGCGACGTCGGCGAGCGCCCCGAGCCGCTCCAGGTCGTGGTCGAAGTACACCGCCTCCCACGTGTTGAGCGTGACCGGCCGCTCCGACGGCACCGGGGACGTCGACCGCACCCACGCGTGCAGGCGCGCCGACAACCCGTCGAGCCCCTCGGGTGACCACACGGCCACGACCCACGGCGTCGTCCACGACTCCCCCGGCCCCAGTGCCAGCTCGCCCGGCGCCAGCAGCTCACCGCCGGCCAGCACCGTACGGCCGAGCGTCGAGCGCTCGACCCCGTGGCGGGTGTCCCCGCTCCACGCCACGTGCATCGCCCACACCTCGCCGGACCGGAACCCGAAGCCGGGCGTCCCCGCGACGACGAGGTAGGCGTGGTCGTGCCCCGGCCGCCCGTGCCGGCCCTCCCTGCTCCACACCCCGTCGCCGACGGCGCGCCGTTGGGGCCGGCGCTCGTGCGCCCAGGTCCCCGACAGGTCCAGCACCTCCGCTGCGCGGTCGGGCACCGGCAGCACGGCGTCCAGGGACCCGACCTCGACGACGGCGTCGCCCGCGTTCGTCCAGGTGTGCCGGAGGCGGAGCACGCCCTCCCCCGTGAGCTCGACGTCGGTGACGACCCGGAGGTCGCCGTCGGCCGCCAGCTCCAGGCGGACGGCGGACCCTGCTGGGACTCCCGAGCCCGAGGCGGGCTCGACCACCTGCGCCGCGCCCAGGCGCAGGGGCGGCAGAGGGTGGCGGGCGGTCGGTGAGGCCGCGCCCGACGACGCCGGTGCGGCAGGTTCCACCACGTACCCGCTGATGCCGGGCCGGCCGGTCCACCCCTCGTGCAGGGTCGGTATCAGGCTGAGCCGGAAGGGGACGTCGATCGCGCTCGGCGGGACGGCGGGCACCTGGGCGTCGACGAGCCGCTCGACCGTCGCGTCGTCGAGATCACCCAGGTCCGCGCCCCAGTGGACGACGGCGGGCACGGCCGTCCCGCGCGCGTCGAGCAGGACGCTGGTGCCCGCGGCACGGAGATGGAAGATCACGGGTCGGCTCCTCGACGGCGGGAGGGCGGGGACGGCTGGGTGAGGACGCTGGCCATGGGGCGCTGCGGCCGGTGTCGCTCGGACCGGTCCGAGCATCTCCCGGGCGCGCTGCGGGTGGCGGACCGCCACTCCGCGTCTGGAGGAGCATGCAGCAGCGGCCCGGCACGAGGGGGACTCGCGCCGGGCCGCTGCCGGCCCCGCCTGCCGCGTCAGCAGCAGACGGGACCGTCAGATCACTCCGCGACCGGGATCGACTGCGCCTGGAGGGCGGCGATCGTCGACTCCTGGCCCGACTCGAGCGCCTCGCCCAGCGTGCCCTGGCCGGACACGGCGGCCGAGAAGCCGTCGGACACGTCGTTGTAGACCTGCGTCATCGTCGGGCCCCAGACGAAGTCCGGCGAGACCTTGGCGCCCGCCTCGCGGAACACCTCGTAGATCTCCTGGCCGCCGTAGAACTCGACGCCCTCGGACAGCGCCGGCAGCTCGATGCCCGCCTTCGTGGCCGGGTACAGGTTCGCCGCCTCGATGAGCGCGTTGAGCGCCTCCTCGGACGTGTTCAGCCACAGCGCGAACTGCGAGGCCTCGTACAGGTTCTCCGTGCCCTTGAAGACGGCCGTGGTCGAACCGCCCCAGTTGCCGCCGCCGTCGACGCCGTCCCACTGCGGGGCCGGCGCGACGCGCCACTGACCGGCCGTCTCCGGCGCACCGCTCATGATCGAGTTGGCGCCCCACACGGCGGAGATCCACGTCCACGCCTGGCCCGTGTTGTAGGCGTTGTCCCACTCGGTGGTCCAGCCCGGCAGCGACGAGACGAGGTCGCGGTCGATGAGGTCCTGCCAGTAGTCGGCCACCTGCACGGACTCGTCGGAGGTCAGCGAGACCTCCCACTCCTCACCGGTGTTGTTGAACCACGAGCCGTCCGCCTGCCACACGAAGCCGGCGAACTGGTTGATGTCACCGGTCGAGAAGTTGGTGATGTAGCCGCCGGCCTCGCGCACCTTCTCGGCGGCCGCCGCGTACTCCTCCCACGTCGTGGGGATCTCGATGCCGGCCTGCTCGAAGAGGTCGGCGCGGTAGAACATGGCCATGGGGCCCGTGTCCTGCGGGATCGCGTAGGCCGCGTCCTCCTCGCCGAGACCGACCTGGCTCCACGTCCAGTCGATGAACTGGTCGCCGGCGGCGGCGACGTCCTCGCAGACGGCGAGGTTCTCCAGGCCGTCCTGCACGCGGAAGTTCGGCAGGGCGTCGAACTCGATCTGACCCAGGTCGGGCGGGTTGCCGGCCTCGAGCTGGTTGAAGAAGTTCGCGTAGGTGCCGCCGTTGCCGTTCGGACCGGTCTGCACCTCGACCTGGATGTCGGGGTTCGCCTCGTTCCAGATGGCGACGACGTCCTCGATCCCGGGGATCCAGGAGGTGTAGGTGAGGGTGACCGGCTCGCCGGCCGGCTCGCAGGCGCCGGCGTCGCCGCCGCCGCCCCCGGCCGCCGCGCCGTCGTCGCTGCCTGCGTCGGAGCAGGCGGCGAGCAGCAGGGGTGCGAGCAGGGCCACGCTGACCGCTCGTGTGGTGGTGCGCATCGATTCCTTCTTCCGGTCGGGGTGATCGGTCCAGAGGTGGTGCAGGGTCGTGCTGGGTGGTGACGGGGTGTCACGGGATGGTGCTGCGGTGGTGCTGAGGTGGTGCTGCCAGATGTCGCCCGATGCGGGCGGGCGAGGGACGCGTCGCCGGTGTGCGCTCAGCGGTTCGAGACGGGCGCCCGGGGCGCAGGTCGTGCGCGGGCCGTCACTTGATTGCCCCCGTGCCGAGGCCGGTGCGCCAGAAGCGCTGCAGGAGCAGGAAGAGCCCGATCAGCGGCACAATCGAGACGAGCGCCCCGACGAGCACGTAGAGCCGCAGCTCCGGCACCTGGTTGACGACGGAGTTCCAGTTGTACAGACCGAGCGTCACGGGGAAGAGCTCGGAGTCCCGCAGCATGATCAGCGGCAGGAAGAAGTTGTTCCAGATCGCGACGAACTGGAAGAGGAAGACGGTGACGAGCGCGGGGAACATGAGCCGCACCGAGACGGTGAAGAACGTCCGCACCTCACCCGAGCCGTCCAGCCGCGCGGCCTCGAGCAGCTCGTCCGGCACGGAGGCCGCGGCGAAGATCCGCGTGAGGTAGACGCCGAACGGGCTGACGATGCTCGGCAGGAACACCGACCAGAACGTGTTGGTGGCGTTCGCCTCGCTGAAGATGAGGAACAGCGGCAGCGCCAGCGCGGTCGCCGGCACCAGCACACCACCGAGGACGACGTTGAACAGGAGCTCGCGCCCGGGGAACCGGTACTTGGCGATCGCGTAGCCGCACATGCCCGCCAGCAGCGTCGCCACGAGCGCGCCCCCACCGGCGTAGACCACGCTGTTGCCGAGCCACTTCAGGAGGATGCCGCCCTGGTAGTCGAAGACGGCGGCGAGGTTCTGCCCGAGCTGGACGTCCGAGAACCACAGGGCGTTCGTGCTGGTGAGGTCCCCGCGGCTCTTGGTCGACGCGACCAGCAGCCACCAGATCGGGGTGAGGAAGTAGAGCGTGAAGACGCCCATGACGAGCATCGCGCCCGTGCGGGACAGGATGCTCTCGCGCGGGCCGGTCGACGGTGGCCCCGGGCGGCCGTCCCGCGTCCGGACCGCGGCACGGGCCGACGGCGGCGTCCGGTCGCCGTCGGTGGTCGGCGTGACGACAGGGGTGCTCACTGGAACGCCTTCCGCTGGGTCACCTTGAGGAAGGTGAAGGACAGGATGAACGTGGCGAGCGCGAGGACCACCGAGAAGGCGGCCGCGAGGCTGGGGTTGGGCACCGAGGCCGTCGTGTAGACGAGGAGGTTCGGCGTGTAGTCGCTGGTCACCGAAGACGTGAAGGTCCGGAAGACCTGGGGCTCCGCCAGCAGCTGCAGCGTGCCGATGATCGAGAAGATCGCGGTGAGGATGATCGCCGGCATGACCAGCGGGATCTTGATCGACCAGGCGATCCGGAACTGCGACGCCCCGTCGAGCCGGGCCGCCTCGTACACCTCCGTCGGGATCGCCAGGAGCGACGAGTAGATGATCAGCATGTTGTAGCCGACGTAGACCCAGGTCACGACGTTGGCGATGGCCCAGAGCACGAGGTCGGCCGACAGGAAGTTGATCTCCGCCGTCAGCGGCCGGAACGGGGAGAGGTTCGGCGAGTACAGGAAGCCCCACATGATCGCCGCGATGACGCCCGGCACCGCGTAGGGAGCGAAGAACGCCAGGCGGAAGAAGCGCCGCCCGCGCACGAGCGGCGAGTCGAGCAGGAGCGCGAAGACGAGCGCGAGCCCGAGCATGATCGGCACCTGCACGACGCCGAAGAGCAGCACCCGTCCGACGGACTCCCAGAACGCCTCGTCGGCGATGACGTTCTGGTACTGGGCGAGCCCGCCGAACACCTCCGTCGGCGGGCCGAAGGTGCCGTCGCGCTCCACCACGCGCGTCGACTGCCACACCGCGTACCCGATGGGCAGCAGGTAGAAGAGCGCGAAGAGCAGGCCGAACGGTGCGACGAAGACCGCGATCGCGGACTTGTGGCCGACCTTCGTGCGGTTCGTCCGGCGGGGCGCCGTCGTCGACGGCGCGTCCAACGCGGTGGTGGTCATCGCGTCTCGTCCTCCCTGACGACGCGCACGGCGCCCGCGGGCACCCGCACCGTCTCGGCGCGCTCGCCCCGGGTCAGCTCGTGACCGGGCACCGGCACCTCGACGACGTCGTCGCTGTGGTTGATGACGAAGAGGTAGGACGCGCCGCCGTCGTGCGCGCGGCGGACCACCTCGACCTGAGGACCCGCGCCCGGCATCGGCTGGATGCCGGCGTGGGCCGCGACCTCGCGCACCAGCTCGGTCGCGTGGTCGAGGTCGAGCGCGGTCGCGACGTACCAACCGGTGCCGTGACCGTGCTCGTTGCGGGTGATGGCGGGGACCCCGGGCAGCGGCCCGTCGACGTGGTGGGCGACGGCCTTCGCCGTCACCACGCGCAGCTGCTCGGTCCACAGGGACGCGGTGGCGCCCGTGTCGAGGGTGACCGTCCGGCCGGGGAGCAGCGGGTGGAACTCGTCGCTGACCACGCCGAGCATGTCGCGGAACGCGCCGGGGTAGCCCCCGAGGCGCACCCGGTCGTCCTCGTCGACGATGCCGCTGAAGAAGGTGACGAGCGCGTGCCCGCCGTCGGCCACGTACTGCTCGATCGCGGCCGCCTCGGTGTCGCGCACGAGGTACAGCTCGGGCACCACGAGCATCCGGTACCGCGCCAGGACCTCCGGCGCCGCGCCCGGCGGGACGACGTCGACGGCGAGCCCGGCGGCCCGCAGCGCCCCGTACATGGCGTGGACCTGCTCGAGGTACCGGACGTCGGCGGACGGGCGGTTCTCGCCGTCGGCCGCCCACCACGACTCGTAGGAGAAGACGAGGGCGACGTCGCTGCGCACGGTGCTCCCGACGACCTCCTGGAGCGCGTCGAGCGTCCGGCTCAGCTCGAGCACCTCCTGCCACGTGCGCGACGACGTCCCGGCGTGCGGCAGCAGGGCCGAGTGGAACTTCTCCGCGCCCTGGGCCGAGGCGCGCCACTGGAAGAAGCAGAGGGCGTCGGCGCCGCGCGCGACGTGCGCGAGGGAGACGCGGAGCATCTCGCCGGGCGACTTGGCGACGTTGACCGGCTGCCAGTTCACGGCGCTCGTGGAGTGCTCCATGAGCAGCCACGGCCGGCCGCCTGCGATGCCCCGCGTCGTGTCCGCCGCGAACGCGAGCTCGGCGAGCGGGTCAGGCAGGCGGTGGTCGAGGTAGTGGTCGTTCGCGACGACGTCCATGTCCGGCGCCCACGCGAAGTAGTCCATGTCCCGCTGGTGCGCCGTGACCATGAAGTTCGTGGTCACCGGGATGTCGCTGTGGCTGCGGATGATCTCCGCCTCGCCGCGGTAGAGGTCCAGCAGCTCGTCGGAGCTGAAGCGGTGGAAGTCGAGCACCTGCGACGGGTTGCGGCTCGAGACCGTGGCCCGCGGGGGCAGGACCTGCTCGAACGCGCCGTAGCGCTGGCTCCAGAACGACGTGCCCCAGGCCGCGTTGAGCGCGTCCACCGTGCCGTAGCGGGCACTTAGCCAGGCCCGGAAGGCCTCCGCCGTCACGTCGCAGTAGCAGAGCGAGTTGTGGCAGCCCAGCTCGTTGGACACGTGCCACAGGCGGACGCCGGGGTGCGCGCCGTAGCGCTGCGCCACCTGCTCGACGAGCGCCCGCGACCGCTCCCGGAACACCGGCGAGCTCGGGCAGTACGCCTGGCGGCCGCCCGGCCAGCGCGTGGTGCCGTCCGCCATGACGGGCAGGATCTCCGGGTGCAGGGTCGACAGCCACGGCGGTGGTGAGGACGTGCCGGTGCCCAGGTTCACGCCGATGCCGTGCGTGTGCAGCAGGTCGACGACGGCGTCCAGGCGGCTGAAGTCGAAGCGGCCGGGCTCGGGCTCGACGTCCGACCAGCCGAAGACGTTGACCGCGACGAGGTCGACCCCGGCCTCGCACATGAGGACGACGTCCTCCTGCCACACCGACGGGTCCCACTGCTCGGGGTTGTAGTCGCACCCGAACGCGAAGCGCTCCGGCGCCCAGCGCGGACGTGCTCCCGCGCGGCTGCCGGGCGGGACCGCGCCTGTGGCGGCCTCGCGTGCGGCGTCGCGTCCGGGGGTGCTCATCGCGCTCCTTCGCTCGAGAGCCGCCGGCGCTGCTGCACTACCGGGACGTCGGCTCTGACGTTTCTGTGACCGTTCACAGACAGCACGCCGAACGGAGGCGGATGATGTTCTGTGACCGTGCACAGAACGTAGGGCGGCGATTGCGACGTGTCAACACATCCGACCAATGCCGCCCAAAACCGATCACAGAAGGGTCACGGCGAGGTCGCGGGGAGATCACGGCGCGTGGGACTGGCGCCCGCAGCCGTCGCGTCACGAGAGGAGAGGTCGCCGAGACGGCCGTGTGCGACGGAGGTCCCCGGGCGCCGTCGTGCGTCCGGCTAGCATCCGGGCATGTCCACCACGGGACGCCCCCGGCGCGCGACGATCCGTGACGTCGCGCTCGAGGCCGGCGTCTCGCGCGGCACGGTCTCCCGGGTCCTCAACGGTGAGCCCTACGTGTCGGCGCAGGCCAGAGAGGCCATCGAGGCCGCGGTGGCGAAGGTCGGGTACGTGCCGAACACCGCTGCTCGCAACCTGGCGCTCCAGCGCGCCCAGGCGGTCGGCTTCATCGTCCACGAGCCGCACGAGCTCTTCCTCGAGGACCCGAACATCGGCGCGATCCTGCTCGGTGCCAACCGGGTGCTCTCAGGCGCCGACCACCAGATGGTCAGCCTCGTCATCGACTCCGAGCGGGACAGCAGCCGGGTCGCCCGCTACCTCAGCGGCGGCTTCGTCGACGGCGCCGTCGTCGTCTCCGCCCGCCAGAACGACTCCCTCCTCGGGGCGATCGGGCGCCTGAGCATCCCGGCGACGCTGGTCGGCCGGCCGCCGGCCGACGTCCAGGTGCCGTGGGTGGGCATCGACAACCGGGGCGCCGCGGCGGCGATCACGGAGCACCTCGTCGGGACCGGGCGCCGGCGGATCGGCATGATCGCGGTGGCGCTGGACCGCGACTCCGGCGCCGACCGCCTCGCCGGGTTCCGCGACGCCCTCGGGGACCGGTTCGACGAGCGGCTCGTCGTCGACCGACCGCTGTACGAGTACACCGCCGGACGCACGGCGATGGAGGAGCTCCTCGACCGCGACCCGGACGTCGACGGCGTCTTCGCGGCCTCGGACGCCGTCGCCGCCGGCGCGCTCGACGCCCTGCGGGCACGGGGTCGGCGGGTGCCGGAGGACGTCGGCGTCGTGGGCTTCGACGACTCCTCGTGGGCCCGCCGCACCCACCCCCAGCTGACGACGGTCCACCAGCCGGCCCGGCTCCTCGGCGAGCGCGCGGCGGAGTCCGTCCTGGCCCAGCTCCGCGGCGAGGCCCCCGAGCCGGGCGGGACGCTCCTCGAGACGCACGTGGTCCTGCGCGGCTCGGCCTGATCGGCGCAGGGGCCGAGCCGCCGCAACGACCCCTGCGGTCCGCCCGGGCGTGCTCGGATCCTCGGGGCAAGGGACCTTCGTCCCTCGACCTCCCCACGGCCCCGGCGGACGGTGGAGAGGGCCGCCCGACGACGCGCGGAGGTGGGCACGATGCGGACGCTCTCCATCATCAAGGCCGACACCGGTGGCTGGGTGGGTCACTCGTCCGTCCACCCCGATCAGGAGGCGGTGGCCGCCCGCGAGCTGCGGCACGCCATCGAGACGGGGCTGCTCGACGACGGCCACGTCGCCGCGTGCGGTGACGACCTCGCCCTGATCATGAGCCACCGGCAGGGCGCCGACGCGCAGCGGATCCACAGCTTCGCGTGGGACGTCTTCCTCAAGACGACCCAGGTCGCCGAGGAGCTCGGCCTCTACGGCGGCGGGCAGGACCTGCTCTCCGACGCCTTCTCGGGCAACCTCCGCGGCATGGGGCCCGGGTACGCGGAGCTGGAGCTCGGCCACGAGCGACGCAGCGAGCCGATCCTGTGCTTCCTCGCGGACAAGACCGAGCCGGGCGCCTGGAACTACCCGCTGTTCAAGATGTTCGCCGACCCCTTCACGTCGGCGGGCCTCGTCATCGACGCGGCCATGCACCAGGGCTTCGTCTTCGAGGTCTACGACCTCTACGAGAACACGTGCATCGAGCTCACGTGCCCCGCGGAGATGTACGACCTGCTCATGTACATCGGCGCACCGTCCCGGTACGTCGTGCACTCGGTCCGGTCGGTGGCCCAGGGCATCGTCGCCGCGGCGACGAGCACCCAGCGGCTCTCGCTCATCGCCGGGAAGTACGTCGGCAAGGACGACCCGGTCATGATCGTGCGCGCCCAGTCCGGGCTGCCGGCGGTCGGCGAGGTCCTCGAGCCCTTCGCGTTCCCCTACACCGTGGCCGGGTGCATGCGCGGGTCCCACCACGCCCCGCTCATGCCGGTGAGCCTCGACGACGCACACCCGACCCGCTTCGACGGACCGCCGCGCGTGGTGTGCCTGGGCTTCCAGATGACGAAGGGGGAGCTCGTCGGACCGCGCGACATGTTCGCGGACACGTCGTTCGACCGCGCCCGCGCGCAGGCCAACGAGGTCATGGACTACTACCGCCGGCACGGGCCCTTCGAGCCGCACCGACTGCCGCTGGACGACCTCGAGTACACGACGATGCCGGCCATCGAGGGGCGGCTCGCGTCCCGGTGGGTGCCGCTGACGGCGGCCGACGTGCACACCCCCGAGGGCGTCCGCGCGGCCAAGGCGCGGGCCCGCGGGCAGTCGGCGCAGGCACCCTCGCAGCCGCGCCCGCCGGCGGAGCACGAGGCGACGGGGCAGTAGACGCCCCTCCGCAGGTCACACGGCGACGAGCACCTGCACGAGCAGGATCTTCACGATGATCCCGAGCGCGAACAGGGCCGCGTAGCCCGCCTCGACGCGCTCGTCGACCACGCGCGACCCCGCATAGGCGAGGACCGCGGGCTGCCCCACGAACCCGGCGAGCCCCCCAGCGGCCCGCGGCGCGCTCACCCCGACGAGCCGCGCCCCGAGCACGAACAGCACCGAGGACAGACCGACGACGACGACGCCCACGAGCACCACGCGCAGACCGGCGGCCGTCAGCGCCTGCTCGGCGAAGGCCTGGCCGGACGCGAGGCCCACGGCAGCGAGGAAGAGCAGCAGCCCGATCTGGCGGATCGTGAGGTTCGCCGCCAGGGACATCCGCCAGACGAACGGTCCGGTCCGCTCGACCCGTCCCAGCACCATGCCGACGAGCAGGGGGCCGGCGGCGGAGCCGAGGGAGAACCCCGCTCCGCCGGGCAACGGCAGGGTCAGGAGGCCCAGCAGCAGACCCAGAGCGAGACCGCCGCCCACCGGCACCGGGTCGATCTCCGAGACCCGGCGCTCCGAGTCACCGAAGAAGTCCTGGACCTCGGGCAGCCGCTCCCGCGGCACGACGGCGAGCACCCGGTCGCCGACCTCGAGCGTGAGGTCGTCCCGCGCGAGGAGGTCGAGGTCACCCCGGCGGACGCGGGTGATGACGCCGTCGAACCGTCCCGGCATGTCCAGGTCGGCGACGGTGCGGCCCGCGATGCGCCGGTCGGAGACCACGAACCGCTGGTTCTCGACCGCGGTGCGGTCGTCGGCGAGGTGCTCGTCGACCCGGACCCCGAGATGGGCGACGGCCTCGTCCACAGCGGTCTGCGGCCCGACGACGACGACCTGGTCACCCGCGTGCAGCTCCTCGTGCGGCGCGATGACGCGCGTCCGGCTGCCCCGCGCCAGGTAGGACATCCGGACCCGCTGGTCCCGAACGCCCGGCACGTCGTCGAGCGTGGTCGTGCGCCGGACCTCGGCGGTGAGGGCGACCAGACCGAGGCCGGCCGCGGGCTGCGGGTCCCGCGACCCCGGCCACTGCCGCTGCACGGTCGCCGCGACGACGAGGATCGCCACGGTCACGCCGACGGGGTAGGCGAGCGAGTACCCGACCGCGGGCTCCTGGCTCCCCGCCGCGGCCACGGCGGCCGCGAGCGCCGGCGTCGACGTCATGGCGCCGGTGAAGGTGCCCGCGGTGAGGGGGCCGCCGAGGCCCGCCATGCTGCCGAGCCCGAACGCCGTGGCGCCGGCCACGAGGATCGCGCCGACGCCGACGGCCATGAGCGGGAGCTGGCGCCGCAGGTCGCGGAAGAACGTGTTCCCGGCCGCGAGCCCCACCGTGTAGACGAAGAGCGCGAGCCCCAGCGTCTGGACGAGCGCGAGCCCTTCGCCCAGCCGCGGGTCCAGCGCGCCGACGGCCAGCCCCACGAACAGCGCGCCCGCCGGACCGAAGCGCACGGGCCCGAAGGGCACCGCGCCGAGCGCCGTCCCGAGCGCCATGACGAGGACGATCGCCAGCAGCGGCGAGGACGCCAGGACGTCGAGGACGCCGGTCACGGCGCGGGCCTGCGGGCGGTGATCACGTCACGACCGTAGAGGTGGCCGTGGCCCTCCCGCAGGCCCACGCCGGGCGCCGTCGTCGTCAGCGGCTCTGCGCGTTCGACGCCTCGGGCTTGAGCGGGTCGTGGCCGAGCGACATGAGGCGGTGCCGCCAGCCGGTCTCGCCGGCCGTGGGCTCGAAGTCGGGCCCCCGCTCCGCCGACACCTCCTCCACGACGGACCGCATGATCGCGACGTCGTCGTGGGTGAGGTCCGTGCGGCGCTTGCCGAGCACCTCCAGGACGCCGCGCGAGCGTTCCGAGCCGGCCTGGTCGGGCAGGCCGTCCGTCCCCTCACCCGCCTGGTCGGTCGCGAGCCAGTCGCGCAGCTCGCGCGAGGTCATGTTGACCACCCGGTGGAAGTCCTCCCACAGGCCGTCGTCGATCTCCGCGGTCATCGGCTGCTCCTCTCCTGCCGGACGTCGCCCGGCGGTCGTGCGGTCAGCGGTCGGCGGTCGGTCGAGGCGCCCGTCACCCGCCCGAGCCCGAGAGACGCTGGGCGAGCAGCCTCTTGCCGAGGTCGGCGCCCTTGCGGCTGTCCGCCTGCGCCTTGCGGAAGAGGTCGACGAGCTCCGTGTCGCCGTCCCGCTCCGCGTCGCCGATGTAGGTCTCGAGGCGCAGGGCGTTGCTCAGGCACGCCTCGGTGAACCAGATGAGGTTGTAGTGCGCGTCGGGGGTGCCCGTGAAGGCACCGGTCTCGCCGTCGGCTCCCATGTCTGCGGTCCTCTCGCTGGGTCCGCGACCGGGGTCGTCCCCGGTCGGCGCGGCCGTTCGGTCGCTGGGGCGCCCGGTCGTGCGGCGCCCTCCAGCGACGCTACGACCGGGTCGCCGTGATCGCGCGTCGGTGGATGATCGACGCATGCCGCACAGCACCTCCTCGGCCCCCGCTCAGCCGGACGTCCTGCGCCTCGGGCTCGGCCTCGCCGCCGTCGGTCGCCCCGCGTACATCACACCGGGCCGGTCGGCGGACCTCGGCCGCGGCCGCGCACCCGAGGACCTGGAGCGCCACACGCACGGTCTGCTCGACGCCGCCGTCCACGCCGGGATCCGGTACGTCGACGTCGCCCGCTCCTACGGCCGTGCGGAGGAGTTCGTCTCGACCTGGCTCGCCGCTCGGGACCTCTGTGACGTCGAGGTCGGGTCCAAGTGGGGCTACCGGTACGTGGGCGGGTGGCGGCTGGACGCCGACGTCCACGAGGTCAAGGACCACTCCGTCGCGGCGTTCCACGAGCAGTGGCCGCAGACCGACCGGCTGCTCGGCGCCCACCTCGGCCGGTACCTCGTCCACTCCGCGACGCTCGACACCGGCGCGCTCACCGACCCCGCGCTGCACCGGGAGCTGGCGCGCGTGCGCGACCGCGGGATCCGCGTCGGCATCTCCACGTCCGGACCCCAGCAGGCGGACGCGGTACGGGCGGCCCTGGACGTCGTCGTCGGCGGGGCGCCGCTCTTCACCGCCTTCCAGGTGACGTGGAACCCGCTGGAGCCGTCGGTGGGTCCCCTGGCCGCCGAGGCTGCCGACCGCGGAGCCCAGGTCGTCGTCAAGGAGGCCGTCGCCAACGGCCGCCTGGCTCCCGGCACCGCCGACGACGCCCCGGGCGTGCGTCACGTCGTCGGCCTCGCCCAGGAGGCGGGCGTCCCGGTCGACCAGCTGTGCGTCGCCGTCGCGCTCGCCCAGCCCTGGGTGTGGCGGGTGCTGTCCGGCGCGGCGACGGTCGAGCACCTCGCGTCGCACGTCGCGGGGGCCCGGCTGGACTTGCGGCAGGACGTCGTCGCCGAGGCGCTCGCCGCAACTGAGGTGCCCGCGGCGTACTGGGCTGCACGCTCGGCGCGTGCGTGGACCTGAGCGAGGACGCCCTCACCCGAATTCCCCGCGGCCGTTCGGATGAACGTGGGCGAAAGGTCCCTTTTTTGCCGGTTCTACCGGGACCTACCGTCAGTGGATCACTGGCTCGTGACTCAAGGAGGAGTCATGGACGCTCCCGGCACGATCGCTCGATTCTCTGACGTCGCGCCCACCCGGCGCACCGTGCTCAAGGCGGGCGGCGCCGGATTCGGGCTCTGGTTCGTCGGCTCGATCGGCGGGACGTCCTATGCGGTCGAGGCCACGCTCGAAGACGAGGACTTCGACATCCTGCCCAGCCAGGGCATCCGCAAGTGGGCAGCCCCCCTGGTCATCCCGCCGGCCATGCCCCTCGCCGGCACGCTACGGCTCAAGGGCGGCCGGAACGCCGACCTCTACGACATCGCCCTGCGCCAGAACGTGCAGCAGATCTTGCCTCCCGAGAACGGGGCGACCACCGTGTGGGGCTACGGCCCCGCGACGGCCGTCGGCAGGCGCGCCGCCACCGTCTTCCACGCGCCAAGCGCGACGATCGAGACGAAGAGCGGCCGGCCGGTCCGCATCCGGTGGCGCAACGAGCTCGTCGGCGACGACGGGCACTACCTGCCGCACCTTCTCCCGGTGGATCCCACACTGCACTGGGCCAACCCGGCCGGCGGAACCATGGGTCGGGACAGCCGTCCGAGCTTCGAGGCGACCCCGGGCCCGTACGACGGACCGGTGCCCGCGGTCACACACGTGCACGGCGCAGCCGGCGTCGGGGACGAGAGCGACGGATACCCGGAGGCCTGGTACCTGCCCGCGGACGCCGGTGTGCCCGCCGGGTACGCCGAGGTCGGGACCTGGTACGACTACTTCAAGGCGAAGGCAGCCGCCGCCTTGGGGATCACGTGGCCGGCAGGCTCCGTGATCGCGCAGTACCCGAACTCCCAGCGCGCCGGGACGCTCTGGTACCACGACCACACCCTGGGCATGACCCGGACCAACGTCTACGCCGGTCCTGCGGGCTTCTACATCGTCCGTGGGGGGCCGGACGGGGACAAGGCCGTCCTCGACAGCCGGACGGGGCTGCCCGCCGTGCTGCCGGGACCGGCGCCCCAGGACGGCGACGGCTTCGACCCCGCCAAGAAGACGTACTACGAGATCCCGCTGGCGATCCAGGACCGCACCTTCACGAACGACGGGGAGCTCTTCTACCCGGACACCCGCGCGTACTTCGACAAAGAGATCAAGGAGAAGTACCTCCCCGAGAGCGACGTCCCACCCATCTGGAACCCCGAGTTCTTCGGCACGTCCATCATGGTCAACGGCCGGACGTGGCCGTTCCACACGTTCGAGCAGCGCAGGTACAGACTGCGCCTGCTCAACGGATGCAACTCCCGCTTCCTCATCCTCGACTTCTCGGGGATCCCGGGTGCCCAGGTGTCGCAGATCGGCACGGAGGGTGGCTTCCTCGCGGTGCCGGTCGACCTCACGGCGACCGGTGGGCGGCTGCTCCTGGCGCCCGCCGAGCGCGCCGACGTCGTCCTCGACCTGACGAACGTCCCGACCGGCTCGTACGAGCTCCTGAACGTCGGCCCCGACGAGCCGTTCGGCGGCGGTGTGCCGGGCGTGGACTTCGACGAGGCGGACCCGCTGTCCACCGGTCGCGTGCTGCGCCTCGACGTCGTGCCGGCGCTCACCGCCGATGCCAGCACGCCGGTCCAGTTCCTCCAGCTGCCGGCGATCGCATCGGTCGTTCCAGTCGTGACGCGGTCGCTCGCCCTGGTGGAAGAGATGTCCATGGACTACCCCGACACCCCCATCGCAGCAGTCCTGGCGACCGTGACGGGCAACACGTGGACGACCCGCGCGTGGGCCGACGTCGTCACGGAGAACCCCGCCGTCGGTGTCGCCGAGATGTGGGAGATCTACAACACGACCGCCGACGCCCACCCCATCCACATCCACGAGGCGCTGTTCCAGGTCGTCGACCGGCAGCCGATCACGTTCGATGAGGAGACGAGGCACGTCGAGGCCGTCGACACACCCCGCCCGCCGGAGCCCAACGAGGACGGCTGGAAGGACACCGTCACGGCCTACCCGGGCGAGGTGACGAGGGTGCGCCTGCAGTTCGAGCGGGCGGGCCAGTACGTCTGGCACTGCCACATCGTCGAGCACGAGGACAACGAGATGATGCGGCCGTTCCGGATCGGGCCGGCGGATCCCACAGCGCCCACGCACATGGCGACCCACGCCTGAGGAGCGCCGAGGAGGGCTGACGGGAGCGACCCGAGAGACGACGAGAGCCGGTGACCTGGTGGTCACCGGCTCTTGTTCTGGTGGGCAAGGGGGGACTTGAACCCCCACGTCCTTTCGGACACTGGCACCTGAAGCCAGCGCGTCTGCCATTTCGCCACTTGCCCGCGACGGACGAGGTTAGCACGCGTCGCAGGGCCGTTCCGAACGCCGGAGTGCCGCCACAGCGGCAGCACCACCGCCTCACCCGCGCACGTCCCGGCGGGACCTCGGACCGGCGGATACCATCACCTGGGACCTGTGCGGGTCCGTCCCGATCACGGGAAGTCCCCCAGACGGGAAGGAGGTGGCATGGGAGTCCTCGACCGGTTCGAGAAGGGCGTCGAGCGCGTCGTCAGCACCGCGTTCGCCAAGGCGTTCCGCAGCGAGGTCAAGCCCGTGGAGCTCGCCAGCGCCCTGCGGCGCGAGGTGGACGACCGCGCCGCCGTCGTCGGCCGGGACCGCACCGTGGTGCCGAACGACTTCACGATCGAGCTGTCCCCGCAGGACCACGAGAAGGTCCTGGCCTGGGGCGCCGAGCCCCTCGCGGACGAGCTCGCGGCCAGCGTCACCGAGCACGCGACGCACCAGCGCTACGCGTTCGTCGGCCCCGTCACCGTCGCGTTCGTCGAGGACGACACCCTCGAGGAGGGCCGCTTCCAGGTCCGCAGCGCCACAGTCCGCGGCGCCGTCGCGCCCGCGACCACGGTGGCCGCCTCGATGCGCCACCCCCTCGTGGACATCGACGGCCAGCGCTACCTGCTCACCGGTCCGATCACGGTGATCGGCCGGGGGAGCGAGGCGGACATCATCGTCGACGACCCCGGCATCTCCCGGAAGCACCTGGAGATCCGCGTCACGCCCGACGGCGTCGTCGCGACGGACCTCGGCTCGACCAACGGGACGTTCGTCGAGGGCCACCAGGTCCCCGCAGCGACGCTCGTCGACGGCAACACCATCACCATCGGTCGCACGCGGATCCTGTTCTGGACCGGCGTGGACGACGACCCCGAGGACGGGTGACCACCGGGTGAGCGAGCTGACGATCACCCTGCTGCGGCTGGGGTACCTCGTGCTGCTGTGGCTGTTCGTCCTGGCCGCCATCGGGGTGCTCCGCCGCGACCTCTACGGCACCCGCATCGTCCGGCGCCTGCGCCGCGAGCAGAACCCCCTCGCCGCACCCGCCGCCGCCCCGCCCGGCGCCGGTCAGCCGGACGGCCGGCAGGGCGAGCCGCGCCCGCCGATCCCGCGCCGCGACGCGAGCCCCCGTCGTCTCGTCGTGACCGAGGGCCCGCTGCGCGGCACGACGCTGCCCCTGGCCACCTCGGCGATCCTCATCGGCCGGGCGCCGTCGTGCACGCTCGTCCTCGACGACGACTACTCCTCCTCCCGCCACGCCCGCGTGTACCCCGAGGCAGGGCAGTGGTTCGTCGAGGACCTCGGCTCCACCAACGGCACCTTCGTGGACCGTCGGCGGGTCGACGCACCGACGCCCGTCCGTCCCGGCTCGCAGATCCGGGTGGGGCAGAGCACCCTCGAGCTGCAGAGGTAGTCCCGCGTGTCCATCGCCCTGCGGTACGCCGCCCGGTCCGACGTGGGACTGGTGCGTGCGAAGAACGACGACTCGGGCTACGCGGGTCCCCACCTCCTCGTCGTCGCGGACGGCATGGGCGGGCACGCCGGCGGTGACGTGGCCTCCTCCCTCGCCGTCGCCCACCTCGCACCGCTCGACGACGAGGCGCACGGCCCCGACGACGCCCTCGCCGAGCTGACCCGGGCCCTCTCGACGGCGCACCAGGAGCTCCTCGCCCGCGCCGACGCCGAGCCTGAGCTCGCCGGCCTGGGCACGACCGTCACCGCGCTCCTGCGCTCGGGCAACAAGCTCGCGATGGCGCACATCGGTGACTCCCGCGCCTACCTCCTGCGGGACGGCCGGCTCGCGCAGGTCACCAGCGACCACACCTTCGTCCAGCACCTCGTCAACACCGGGAAGATCACCGCGGAGGAGGCCGAGCACCACCCGCAGCGCTCCGTGCTCCTGCGCGTCCTCGGCGACTTCGACATGGAGATCGCCCCGGACATGTCCGTGCGCGAGGCGCGCCCCGGGGACCGCTGGCTGCTGTGCTCCGACGGGTTGTCCGGGGTGGTCTCCGCCGAGACGCTGGCGAGCACGCTCCTGGAGTACAGCGACGTCGAGGCGTGCGCGGACCAGCTGGTCCGGCTGGCGCTGCGCGGAGGAGGCCCGGACAACATCACGGTGGTCGTCGGCGACGTCGTCGAGGTCGACGGCCTGCCCGACGGCGCCGCGCCCTCCACCGCGTCCGCCGTCGTCGGCGCGGCCGCGAAGGACCGCAAGCGCCCGACCGTCGGCGGTGACGGCGCTGCAGCGCGTGCTGCCCAGATGTCCGCCCAGGCCCGCAACCGGCCCGCCGACGACGGCGCCTCCCCGGCCCCGGTCCGTCCCGTCCGCGAGGACGAGGAGGAGGCGGACCCGTCCCCGGTGCGTCGTCGGCTCGCGGTCCTCGCGGTGGCGCTCCTCGTGCTCGGCGCCGTCGCGGCGGCTGCGTGGTTCGGCTACCGCTGGACCCAGCAGCAGTACTACGTGGGTGTGGACGGCGACCGGGTGGCGATCTACCAGGGCATCCCGCAGAGCGTGGCGGGCTTCGAGCTGTCCACCGTCCTGGAGACGACGGACATCGAGGTGGAGGACCTGCCCGGGTTCGTCCAGGACCGGCTCGACCAGACCATCCCCGCCGACGACCTGCGCCAAGCCCGCGAGCGCGCCGCCTCGCTCGAGCCGGACCCGGGCGCATGACGGCCCGCACCGACGAGCACCGTCGGGGGGTGGGCGCATGGCGACGGTGATCCCGTACCGGGCACGCCCCGGTCGGCACCTCGAGCTGCTCCTCCTCGTGCCGGCGCTCCTGCTGGGCGTGGGTGCCTACGCCCTCGTCGGCCTCGCGACGCAGGGCACCGTGCCTGCGGGCATCACCGGGTACGCGGTCGGGCTCGTCGGCCTGTCGGTCGGCCTGCACGTGGTGCTGCGCTGGCGCGCGCCGTACGCGGACCCGGTCCTCCTGCCGATCGTCGTCGCGCTCAACGGCATCGGGCTGGCGATGATCTACCGGCTCGACATCGCCTACGCGCTGCGCGGGCGGGAGACGGACTTCGCCGCCCGCCAGCTGGCCTGGACGGCGCTCGCGGTGATCCTGGCCGCGGTCGTGCTCGTGGTCCTGCGCGACCACCGCACGCTGCGTCGCTACACCTACACGGCGATGGTCGTCGGCCTGGTGCTCATCGTGCTGCCGCTCGTCCCGGGGCTCGGCACCGAGATCAACGGGGCGCAGATCTGGATCCGCGTCGCCGGGTTCTCCTTCCAGCCGGCCGAGATCGGCAAGATCGTGCTCGCCACGTTCTTCGCCGGCTACCTCGTCACGACGCGGGACACCCTCGCACTCGCCGGGCCCAAGGTGCTCGGCCTGCAGCTGCCCCGGCCGCGCGACCTCGGACCGATCCTGCTCGCCTGGGCGGCGTCGCTGGCCGTCCTCGTCCTCCAGCGCGACCTCGGCACCTCGCTGCTCTTCTTCGGCCTCTTCGTCGCGATGCTCTACCTCGCCACCGAGCGGCTCAGCTGGGTCGTCATCGGCCTCGGCCTGTTCGCCGGCGGCGCGGTCCTCGCCGCGAACGTGTTCTCCCACGTCGAGCAGCGCTTCGCGGCCTGGCTCAACGCCTTCGACGACGACGTCTTCAACGCCTCCCCGGGCGGCTCCGGACAGCTCGTCCGCGGGCTGTTCGGCATGGCCAACGGCGGGCTCCTGGGGACCGGCTGGGGCGAGGGTCGCCCGGACCTCGTGCCGTTCGCCGAGTCCGACTTCATCGTCGCCTCGCTCGGCGAGGAGCTCGGCCTCACCGGGCTGCTGGCGATCCTCCTGGCCTACCTCGTGCTCGCCCAGCGCGGCCTGCGCACGGCGATCGGCGTCCGGGACGGGTTCGGCAAGCTGCTCGCGGGCGGCCTGTCGTTCGTCGTCGCGTTCCAGTGCTTCGTCGTCGTCGGCGGGGTGACGCGGATCATCCCGCTCACCGGGCTGACCATGCCGTTCCTGGCGTACGGCGGGTCGTCGCTGCTCGCCAACTGGGTCATCGTGGCGCTCCTGCTCCGCATCTCCGACAGCGCCCGCCGCCCCACCCGTGAGGCCGCCGCCGAGCCCGGGGCGCTCCCGCCCGTCGCAGGGGCCGACGACGCCCCGCGTGCCGGGTGGCGTCGCGGTCGTCGCGGCGGACCGGCGGAGGGCGGCGGGGACGGACCGGACCAGGAGACCGAGCGGATCGACGTGAGGGAGCTGCGGTGAACACGCCCCTGCGCCGGCTCGCGTCCGTCGTCGTCGTGATGTTCCTGGCGCTCATGCTCGGCAGCACGTGGGTGCAGTTCGTCACGGCGCCGGACCTCAACGCCGACCAGCGCAACGTGCGGACCCTCTACCGGGAGTTCGGCACGCCGCGGGGCCCGATCGTCGTGGGCGGCGAGGCGATCGCGTCGTCGGTCCCGGTCGACGACGTCTTCGGCTACCAGCGCGTCTACACGAACGGCGCCCTCTACGGGCACCTCACCGGGTACTACTCCGTGGTCTACGGCCGCTCCGAGCTCGAGCGCGCCATGAACACCGAGCTCAACGGCTCCGCCGACTCGCTCTTCCTGCGCCGCGTGCAGGACCTCGTCACCGGCCGCCAGCCGCAGGGCGCCGTCGTGGAGACGACAGTCGTGCCCGCCCTGCAGCAGGCGGCGTCCGACGCCCTGGGCGACCAGCGGGGCGCCGTCGTGGCGCTGGACCCCCGCACCGGGGCGATCCTCGCGCTCGTGTCGAAGCCGACCTACGACCCGGCCGTCCTCGCCCCGCACGACCAGGCGGCTGTGACCGCGGCCTGGGAGGCCCTCAGCTCCGACCCCGGCAAGCCGTTGATGAACCGGGCGCTCCGCGGCGACCTCTACCCGCCGGGCTCCGTGTTCAAGATCGTGACGGCGGCCGCGGCCCTGGAGAGCGGGCTGGACCCGGCGACCGAGATCCCGGCCCCCGTGGAGCTCGACCTGCCGCTGACGAGCACGACCCTGCCGAACTTCGGCGGCTCCGCGTGCTCGCCGACGGGCACCCAGACGCTCGCCGACGCGCTGCGGATCTCCTGCAACACGGCGTTCGGTCAGCTCGGCCTCGACGTCGGCGCGGAGGCCCTGCGCGAGCAGGCGCAGGCGTTCGGCTTCTCGGAGGAGCTCTCCGTGCCGATGAGAGTGACGGAGAGCTCCTTCCCGGCCGAACCGGACGCCCCGCAGACCGCTCTCTCTGCGATCGGGCAGTACGAGGTGCGTGTGACCCCGTTGCAGGTGGCGATGATCTCGGCTGCCGTCGCGAACGACGGCGTCCTCATGCGCCCGTACTCGGTGGCGGCCGTCCGCAGCGCCGACCTGGAGGTCGTCGACGAGACCGAGCCCGAGGAGATGGGCCGCAGCATCTCCGCGGAGACCGCCGAGCTGCTCACCCAGATGATGCTGGGCGTGGTCGACGACGGCACCGGACGGACCGCCCAGATCCCCGGCGTCCGCGTCGCGGGCAAGTCCGGCACCGCCCAGACCGGCAACGAGCAGGACGCGCACGCGTGGTTCACCGCCTTCGCGCCCGCCGACGACCCGCGCATCGCCGTCGCGGTCGTCGTCGAGAACGGTGGCTCGCTGGGCAGCGAGGCCACCGGCGGGGCGGTCGCCGCACCGATCGCGCGGGCCGTGATCGAGGCGGCGCTCCAGTGACCGGTCCGAGCGCGCGCACCACGCACACCCGCGACGACGGCGCCTGCCGGTGAAGCCGACCGAGGGGATCGCCCTGGGCGACCGCTACCGCCTCGGGACACGCATCGCCGTCGGCGGCATGGGTGAGGTGTGGGCCGCGCACGACACGGCACTCGGGCGCGACGTGGCCGTCAAGGTGCTGCGCGAGGAGTTCGCCGGGGACGCCGGCTTCCTCGAGCGGTTCCGGACCGAGGCCCGCAACAGCGCGCAGCTGTCCCACCCCAACATCGCGGCGCTGTACGACTACGGCGAGCAGGACGGCTCGGCGTTCCTCGTCATGGAGCTCATCCTCGGCGAGCCCATGTCCGACCTCCTGGACCGCCAGCCCGTCCTGTCGACCCGCCGGCTCCTGCCGATCCTCGCCCAGACGGCGCGGGCGCTGCACGCCGCCCACGTCGCCGGCGTGGTGCACCGCGACGTCAAGCCGGGCAACATCCTCGTGGCGCGCACGGGCCAGGTGAAGATCACCGACTTCGGGATATCCACGGCGATCAACCAGGTGCCGATGACCGCGTCCGGGATGGTCATGGGCACCGCGCAGTACCTCTCGCCCGAGCAGGCGATGGGGCGGGCGGCGACGCCCGCGTCGGACATGTACTCGCTCGGGATCGTCGCCTACGAGGCGCTCGTGGGGCACCGGCCGTTCACGGGGTCCACGGCCGTCGACATCGCGATCGCGCACGTCAACACCGCCGTCCCGCCGCTGCCCGCGTCCATCGACCCGGTGCTCGCCGACGTCGTCATGCGCATGCTCGCCAAGGACCCGCAGGCCCGCCCGCGGTCGGCCGCGTCGCTGGCGCGGCACCTGGACGACATGCTCGACAAGACCCCGTCCGACGGCGTGCCGGTCGCCCAGGGCCGGCACGCGCGGCCCGTCGACGTGGCGGACGCCGCGGATGCTCCCGCGGTGCCGCCGAGCAGGCCCACGCCGGCGGCCCCGGTCACGCCGACGCCCGTCGCTCCGCCGGCCCCCGTCGCGTCACCACCCACTGCCGCGTCGGCACCCTCCGCCGCGTCGTCACCCACCGCCGGGTCACCACCCACGGCTGGGTCGGCACCCTCCGCCGGGTCGCCACCCACGGCCGCGCCACCCACGGTGCCGCCCGCGCATCCCGCCGCTCCGCCGCCGTCCACCGAGGCCGCCGTCGTCGTCCCCGCCGTCCCGACGCCGGCGCAGCACGCGACGAGCACCGCGCCGCCGACCCGGGCGGCGGAGGTCCCTGACCACCCCACCGCTCCCGCGGAGGAACCCGGCCGGGTCTCCACGACCACCGGACGTCGGTGGGGGCCGGTGTCGCACCCCTTCGTCGCGCTCGTCCTCATGGTGGTCTTCGCGCTTCTGGGCGCCGCCTTCGCGGATAGCGTGTGGGGTCCGTCCAGGGCGAGCGGTTCGCACCCCGCCTCCCCGGTCCTGGAGAGCCAGGATGGGATGATCCAGTGGGTCCCCGGAGCACCGGGGACGACGACGACAGCGAGGGACCTGTAGTGGTGGACGACGCACCCCGGATGCTGGGCGGCCGGTACGAGGTCGGCGAGCTCATCGGGCGCGGCGGCATGGCCGAGGTCCACATCGGCCACGACACGCGCCTCGGCCGCACCGTCGCGATCAAGATCCTGCGCTCCGACCTCGCGCGCGACCCGTCCTTCCAGGCGCGGTTCCGCCGCGAGGCTCAGGCCGCCGCGTCCCTCAACCACCCCGCGATCGTCGCCGTGTACGACACCGGCGAGGACGTGCACACCGACCACGCCGGCACCGTCCACCACGTGCCCTTCATCGTCATGGAGTACGTCGAGGGCCACACCGTCCGCGACATCCTGCGCGACGGCTCCGCGGTCCCCATCGAGGAAGCCGTCGAGATCACCGTCGGCGTGCTGTCGGCGCTCGAGTACTCCCACCACGCCGGGATCGTCCACCGCGACATCAAGCCGGCCAACGTCATGCTGACGCCCACGGGCGCGGTCAAGGTCATGGACTTCGGCATCGCGCGCGCGATGGCCGACGCCGCGGGCACCATGACCCAGACCCAGGCCGTCATCGGCACCGCGCAGTACCTCTCCCCGGAGCAGGCGCGCGGCGAGGCCGTCGACGCCCGCTCGGACCTCTACTCCACCGGCTGCCTGCTCTTCGAGCTGCTCACGGGCCGGCCGCCGTTCATCGGGGACTCGCCGGTCGCGGTCGCCTACCAGCACGCGCGCGAAGAGGCCCAGCCCCCGAGCACGTTCGCCTCGGACGTGCCCGAGTCGCTGGACCGCATCACCGTCAAGGCACTGGCCAAGGACCGTGACGACCGCTACCCGACCGCCGGGGACTTCCGCGCCGACCTCGAGTCCTCGCTGCGCGGCGGTCACGTCGACGCGCCGCCGGTCGGGGCGATCGGCGCCGCGGCCGCGGCAGCGGGGCTGGCCGCCGCGGGTGCGGCCCAGGCGTACGACGGCAACGCCACCCAGGTCATGCGACCGGGCGGCGGTGGCGAGACGCAGGTCATGGGCGCCGCGGGCGCCGGCCAGCAGACCCGGCTCATGGGCGCCGCCGCACCCGCGGCGGTCCCGCCGCAGTCCTCGTGGTCGCAGGTCCAGACCGGCCAGCAGCCGATCGTGCCGCCGGGCGACCGCGACGACGACGAGCCGCGACGCCGTGGGCTGCTGTGGACGCTCATCGCCGTGGCCGTTCTCGCGGCCCTCGGGATCATCCTCGTGCTGACCCTCGGGGACGGCGAGGAGCCGCTCACCCAGGTGGAGGTGCCGGACGTCGTCGGCGCCACCGCCGAGGAGGCGCGGGCGGAGATCGAGGGCCTCGGGCTCGTCTTCGAGCCCCTCGAGGTCGCCAGTGCGGACGTCCCCGTGGACGCCGTCGTCGAGACGGATCCGCCGGCCGGCACCATGCTCGACCCGGGCGAGGCCGTGCGGGTCTCGATCTCCAACGGGCCGGACGCCGTGCAGATCCCCGTGCTGGAGAACTTCACGCAGGAGCAGGCGCGCGCCGAGCTCGCGGACCTCGGGATCACCAACGTCACGACCGAGACCGTGGACCACCCGAGCATCGCCGAGGGCCGCGTCGTCGGGACGACGCCCGGCGCCGGCGAGAGCATCGCCCCCTCGGACCCGGTCGTCCTCCAGCTGTCCTCCGGTCAGGTGGAGCTGCCCGACCTCACGGGCGTCGACGAGGCCACGGCACGTCAGGCCCTGGTGGACCTCGGCCTCACCCCGGTCATCACGCAGGAGGAGAGCGACCAGCCCGCCGGCACCGTGGTGCGGCAGAGCCGGACGCCCGGGCCCGTGCCGCAGCGCAGCGAGGTGGAGCTCGTCATCGCCACCGAGCCGCAGCCCCAGAACGTCGCCGTCCCGGAGCTCTTCAACCTCACGGTGGAGACCGCGGAGCAGCGCCTCAACGCGACGGCGCTCAACCTCGGCGCGCAGACGCAGGAGGCGTCGGAGGAGGTGGAGGCGGGTCGCGTCATCCGGACCAGCCCCACCGCCGGGTCGCAGATCCCCGAGGGCAGCACGGTCGACCTCGTCGTCTCGTCCGGCCCCGCGGAGGGCGAGGGCGGCGGCAACAACGGCGAAGGTGGCGGCGGCGGCGGCGAGGGCGGCGGCGGCGGGGACTGATCCCCGCGGGCGCCGCCGACGTCCGGGACCGATGCCCCCGCACCGTCCGGCGCGTCCTCAGTGCGAGCCGGCGCCCTCGCGCACGAGCGGCGCCATGCCCTCGGACGCGGCGACCGCGCCCTCGAGCCCGCACAGCTCCAGCCAGTTCGCCAGCAGCCGGTGACCGCCCTCGGTGAGCACCGACTCCGGGTGGAACTGGACCCCGTGCAGCGGCAGGTCCCGGTGCTGCAGGCCCATGATCACGCCGGTCGTCGTGCCGTCCGTCGCGGCGGTGCGCGCCGTGACGACCAGCTCGCCCGGCACGGTGCCGTCGACGACCGCGAGCGAGTGGTACCGCGTCGCGGTGAACGGCGTCGTCAGTCCGGCCAGGACGCCCGTGCCGTCGTGCTGGACGAGGCTCGTCTTGCCGTGCATGAGCTCGGGCGCGTGGGTCACGGTCGCGCCGAACACCTCACCGAGGGCCTGGTGACCGAGGCAGACGCCCAGCATCGGGGTCCCGTCGTCGGCGCAGTCCCGGATGACGTCCATGCTCGCGCCCGCGGCACGCGGGGTACCGGGCCCGGGGGAGATGAGGACGCCGTCGTACTCCGACCGCTCCTGGCGCGACGGCACCGCGTCGTTGCGGACGACGACGGTCTCGGCACCGAGCTGGTCGAGGTAGCCGACGATCGTGTAGACGAACGAGTCGTAGTTGTCGACGACGAGGATCCGGGTCATGTCTCATCCACCGTGATGTCGTTGAAGGGCATGAAGGGCGCGATCGCGGGGAACAGCCACAGGAAGCACACGGCCACGACGGCGGCCGCGAGCAGCAGCATGAGGATCGCCCTGAACCAGGCCGGTCCGGGCATCACCCGCCACAACCATCCGTACATCACGAACCTTCCCCGGTGAGCTCGACCGGCGTCCCGGCATCCGTCGGCATCCAGTAGTCCAGCTCGCCGTGCACGATGAACCGCTCCCGCGCGGAGAACATCGGGTGGCACGTCGTCAGGGTGATCATCGCCTGCGTGGGCTCGGCGTCCGGCTGGTCCGGCACGGGGGCGATGACGTCCACCTCCTGCGGCAGCACGATCTGCGTGGACGAGACGCGGTAGACGTACCAGGCGTCCTGCGTCTGGACGACGAGGGGGTCGCCGACCTGGAGCTCGGCCACGCGGTTGAACGGCTTGCCGTAGGTCACGCGGTGCGCCGCGACCGCGAAGTTGCCGACCTCTCCCGGCATGGCCGTGCCGGGGTAGTGCCCGATGCCGAGGACGTCGAGGACGTCACGCCGCGTGACGCCCTCGCTGATCGGCTGGACGTAGTCCGGCCCCCAGCGCGGGACGGCGAGCGTCGCGAAGGTCGTCGCGTGCGGCTGCTCGGCGAGCACCGGCGCCGCGTCCCGCCGCTCCGGGGTCTCGGCGGGCGCCTCCTCCGGTGCCGGGGCCGCCGGGACCGCCGGGGCGGGCTCCTGACCGCCGCCCCCGGGGGCGTCGTCGGCGGTCCGCGCCCAGCCGAGCTCCTGCACGACCTGGTCCTGCGCGCGCTCCGCGACCACGTCGGTCCAGAAGAGCTGCCAGACGACGAAGAGCGCGAGGAGCGCACCCAGCGTGATGAGGAGCTCGCCCACCACGCCGACCACCCTCGCGCCGTGAGCACGACATCTCCGGGCGGCGGCGCGGCGCAGGGCGCGGCGGCTCGTCAGGGTGGGGAGGTCGGCCGCCCCGGGCGACCGGGCTGCCGTGGTCATGAGCCGACCACCGCGGTCTCCTCGACCGCGCTGCCGTCCGTACTGCCGTCCGTGCTGCCGCCCTCGGTGCCGTCCTCGCTGCCCGGCACCGACGCGTAGCGCAGCTCCATGGCGCCGTCGTACGCCGGCAGCTCGGCGGACTCGGTCACGGTGACCTCCCAGCCCAGGCCGTACGCCTCGACGTAGTCCAGGTAGCGCTGGATCGCCTCGGAGTCGTAGAGCGCGTCGACGAGCTCGTCCGGGTCGCCGATGGCCGTCACCGTGTAGGGCGGGGAGTACACGTTGTCGTGCAGCAGGAGGACGTTGCCGACGCACAGGAACGCCGACGTGGAGATGACTCGCTGGTCCTGCAGGCCCATCGCCTCCGCACCGCCGGACCACAGCGCGTTGATGACCGCCTGCAGGTCCTGCTGGTGGACGACGAGGTCGTTGTTGGACACCCCCGCGGGCCGGGTGCCGCTCGACGTCGCGTCGGTGAGCGAGACAGTGACGCCCGGTCCGGTGACCGGGACGCGGCCGGCAGCGATCCGCACGAGCTCGGCCTCGGGGTCGGCCTCGGGCACGTCGGCGGTGACGAGGTCGGTGAGCTCGTCGATCTCCGACTGCAGCGCCCGGACCTCCGCGGCGAGCGCCTCGGTGCGGACGCTCTCGGCCTCCACCAGGCTGGGCAGGTCCTGCACCTCGCGGCCGTTCCCGACGCGCGACAGCTGCGCGTTGGCGGCGAAGAGGTAACCGGCGAGGGCGAGGACGAGCGCCACCCCGATCGCGCCGCGCAGCGTCGGCCACCGCGGCGCGCGGTGCGCTGCGTGGTCGCGATGCTCGGGCACAGGTGCCTCCTGCCTGCCGTCGGCGTGCACACGGTCGGTGCGCGCACACCACTACGCTAGACGACGAACGACGGGTGCCCCTGGTGCCCCGGGACCCCCTGAGGAGACGTCGTGCCCGAGTCGAAGCCGCCGCGCAAGAAGGCGACCACCCCCGCGGCCCCCGCACCCGCGAAGGTCGAGGGCAACCCGCCGTGGCTGGTACCCACCATGCTCACGCTGATGATCCTCGGCCTGATCTGGATCGTCGTCACGTACGTCTCGCAGACGCGCTTCCCCGTGCCGGAGATCGGCAACTGGAACCTCGCGATCGGGTTCGTCCTGCTGTTCGCTGGCTTCGGCCTGACGCTGCGCTGGCGCTGACGCCCGCCCGAACGGCTGTCGACGGAAGTCACACCGATGTGATTGTCCCCAGCGGTGCACAAACCTGTGGAGAACTACATCGGTGTCGTTCACAGGTGTGGGGAACTGTGGGGACGAAGAGGTCGACGTGGCCCTGGAGGCCGGCGCGGACCTGTGTGCGGGCGGGTCACCAGGGGACGTGCGCGCTCGTCAGAGGAACGGCACCGTGCCGTACACCCCGAGGTAGCGGCCGCTGACGGCGAGCACCAGCAGGGCCAGGGCGAGGACAGGAGCCGCCACGCCGACGACGGCGCGGTGACGCCGGGGCGCGTACGCGAACGCCGCACCGAGGCCCAGGCCGACGAGGAACCCGCCGAGGTGCGCCTCCCACGCGATGCCGGGCACCACGAACCCGAGCACGCCGTTGATCGCGACGAGCACGATGATGCCGCGGGCGTCCTGACGCAGCCGCCGCAGCACCGGCAGCAGCGCCCCGAACAGCCCGAACACCGCTCCGGAGGCGCCCACCACACCGGTGCGGAAGTCGACGACGTCCGACGCGAGCAGCGTGAACATGACCGTGCCGCCGAGCGTGGACAGCAGGTAGAGCGCGAGGAAGCGCCACCGCCCCAGCGCCCGCTCCAGCATCGGGCCGAGCAACCACAGCGCATACATGTTGAAGCCGATGTGCAGGAGCATCCCGGTGCTGTGCAGGAAGCCGGCCGTGAGGAACCGCCAGGGCTCGAACGCACCCGCGGCCGGCGAGAAGATCCACCGCTGGGTCCATGCGCCGCCACCCACGCCGAGGACGCCGAGCTGCAGCACGAAGCTCACCACGCACAGGGCGACGATCGTCAGCGTGACGACGGGCCGACCCTCGCGCAGGGGAGCGCCGAACGCCGTGCGGGCCACCGGTGCCGTCCGCGCGGCCTCCCGCACGCAGTCGACGCAGTGCACGCCGACGGCGGCCTGGCGCTGGCACTCCGGGCACGCCGGTCGCCCGCACCGCTGGCAGCGCACGTACGAGACACGGTCGGGGTGCCGGGGGCAGACCGGCACGGCGTCAGGGTGGGGCGCCCCGGAC